>NZ_AP043883.1:0-4215634 GCF_055392695.1 Gracilibacillus sp. JCM 18966
AAATACCTTCACATCAACTTCATTAAACTGTGCTCCCGCTTCCTCGGCCGCTTTTTTTGCTTGATCGACATCTTCTTCAAATAGATCATATTCTAAGTCGATGGCATTCGCTAATTCCTCTCGAAAAATAGCTTGATGCTCTTCTGACATTCCTTTAAAAAGATCTGCATTGATAAGCAAGTAATCAGGTAACATCACATGCTGGGTATAGCTATAATACGGGGCAACCTCGACATGTTTGAGATCATTGTAGACAAGCTCATTATTTTCCGCGCCATCGAGCACACCTGATTGAATCGCCGTATACACTTCCCCCTGCCCCATTGGTGTTCCGACACCGCCCATTTTCTCCATCATTTGCACATTTGTATCACTTTCCATGACACGGATTTTCATTCCTGCCAAATCCTCAGGTGTTTCTATCGGAGACTGGCTATTATAGACATTTCTTACGCCTCCATGAAATGCTCCAAGGACGATCATCCCTTGATCCTCCACAGAGTGGTATAAATCTCCTACGATATCTTCATTATTGATAACGGATTTCTGATGTTCCTTGGAATCAAATACATATGGCAAATTAAACACGACGAAATCTTCATTAAAGTTCTCCATTAAACTTCCACCTACGATAGACATCGCAATCGTTCCAGATTGGACAAGTTCTATCGTTTCACGCTGGGCTCCTAACAATTCGTTTGGTGATATCTCTACTTCATATTTTCCATCTGTTCGTTCCTTCAACTTCTCCCCAAACTCCTCCATTGCTTTAAATTGAGGATGATTCTCTGGCTGGTTGAAGGCTACCTTCAGTACGGTTGCTCCGGACGACTCTTCCCCTTCATTCTCTGTTGTATCCGCCGCTTTCCCACAGGCAGAAAGGAACACAATTAGGAAAACGCTTACTAAAATGACGGAAATATAAGACAATCTTTTCATTTTGAAACACCCCTTTTATTCTCGCATCCTACCATTAGTTACATGATTAACAGGATAAGACACTAGCTTTTCTTTCTTAAAACGAACGACTTCTCTGGCAACCTTATATTTTAACTCATATGCTGCTTGCTCGGAATACCAAGCCATATGAGGTGTTAGAATAATGTTTGCAGAATTTCGTAACGGTGAATCAATATCCAGTGGTTCTATTTCCGTAACATCGAGTGCAGCTCCTGCCAGCCACTTTTGAGTAATAGCATGAGCCAGTGCCTCCTCATCGACAATGCCACCACGTGAGACATTGATTAAATAAATCGTTTTCTTCATTTTTCTTAATTGTTCTCTTCCAATCAGATGATAGGCATCCTCTAATGGACAATGGATACTAATGACATCTGCTGTTTCTAGTAATGCATCAAGCTCTACTATTTCGATAAATGGTAGGACTAGTTCGTCCCTTTTGTACTGATATTTTGGATCATAGGCGATAACTCGAGAGCCGAGGGCATGGACTCTTTCCGCAAAGGTACTACCAATTCGGCCTAATCCGATAACACCAACCGTTTGATCACGATGACGATAAATGGGAATGCTTTCCCGATAGTCCCAATTACCGTTTAAAACAGAAGCATTCATATGCATGATTTTTCTTGATAGATTGAGCATTAAGGCAAGGGCATGATCTGCCACTTCCTCTACTCCATAATCAGGAATATTGCAAACCTGGATTCCATATCTAGTCGCAGCATCAACATCAATATTATTGACACCAACCCCATACCGGACGATAAGCTGAAGCTTTGGTAGATGACGAAAAACCTTTTCTGTCATTGGTGCATATTGGTTCATGATTATTTCTGCTTGTTGACAGCTAGCGATCACATCCTCTTCTGTTTTGCATTGCTGCATTTCAAAATCAATTACTGCTTCTCGGAAAATTTCTGTTTCGATATCGATATGGTCATGGTCACAATCGGTAATGATCACCTTCATGTTTCTCCCCCCTTTTATTCAGTTATTTTAAAAATGGTCGACCACCCTCCTAAGCTTAAACAGAATCCCTCCTCATAATTTTTGGCTCAAAACGGTAGACAATCCCTTCCCGTCTTTTCGTAATGTTGCTAATTTTCTCTAACAATAATTCGGCTGCCTTTTTTCCCATCGCAAAAGCTGGTTGAGCAATCGTCGTTAATGCAGGATTATAGACACTGGCAAAGGTTACATCATCAATGCCAATAATCGCCAAATCCTTTGGAATCTGTAGCTGGTTTTCTTTCATATAATGAAGGATTTCGACTAATACTAAATCGTTTAAAGCAAGCATCGCATCTGGGGGCTCCCTAAGAGCTAGCATTTTCCTTAAGTGATCTCGGACATTAGTCGTTTCTACATTGGCGATATATTCTGGCCTTAAGGATAGACCATTTTCTGTGATAGTCTGCTTGTAGCCAGTGGTTCTCTCCATCCTTGGTGTTATATTTGGTAACAATGGTGGGGAGATCATAGCAATTCTCTGATATCCCTGCATCAAAAACGTTTGAATCGCTAATTTGCTTGCCTTTTCATTATCTAGTAGCACTGTATCAATTCCGACCCCTGAGACCATTCGATCAATAAAAACCGTGGGATAATTGGTCATTATCAATGTTTGATATAAGCTTTTGTTAGCACCTGTTGGAAACACGATAATGCCATCTACCTGTTTTGCTTGAAGCATTTCGATAAACTGCTTTTCCTTTCTGGGATCATCGTCTGCATTACAAGCAATGACATGAAAGTTTCTCTCACTACAATAATCCTGAATCGCCCGAATAATTTGTGTGGAAAACACATGCAAAATATTGGCTACAATCACCCCGATCGTGTTGGTCTTCTTCTGTTTTAAGCTTCTTGCTAAAAAATTTGGACTGTAGTTTAATTCCTTGATCGCAGCTTCAATGCGCGCTTTCGTTTCCCCTCCCATGTAGTCATATCTTTCATTCAAGTATTGAGATACAGTACTTTTGGATACTCCTGCGTGCTTAGCTACATCTGTTATCGTTATTTTTTTCATATAAGGCTGGCACTCCTAAAGCTTGCATGTTACTAAATCGGTTTAGTATACATTTAGTAAGATTATAGATTTACGGAGGTGGTTTTAGAACAATTTTTATTAGAAAAATTGGCATATCCAAAAAAATATGGAACAAGAGGTATCCTCTTATTCCATATTTATGATTAATGCTGCATCCCTTGTTGTGGGGCTTTTCCATATTGTTGTAGCATCATACTTGTATCTTGAGCGCTAAGCTCAGGGACTTGATAGTAACCATTTTTGTTTTGATAGAGGAATAACTCATAGCTCATCTCAATCGCGTTTGGTACACTATCTGCAATCACTCTACGCAAAACTGGGTTGTTAATTTCTGCTGCTGCCATTGCTAATGCAGAAGCTGCAGATTTCGTATGACCTAACATAAAGGAAGAATAGCATTCATCCGTAAGCTCACTAACGGATTGTTTTGGTTGCTTCGGTTGTCCTGGATTCATGCCATACTTTACATCATTGCTTTCTTGCATCTTATATTGTTGTGTGGGTACTTGAGGATCTTGACCAGTATGGAAAGAATCTACAATGGTGTTATACATTTGTGTCATAAAAGCTGATTGACGTTGTAGAATGCTTTTCAATTGAGGATCTTGGATATTTTGATCATAAAGCTTGTACTGTTCTAAAATTCCAATTAAACAGCCAATCACTTCGTGTGCATCAAACAGCTCGTGCGCACCACGGTTTACATCCATTCCTTGGTTCGTCATATTTTGTGGCATTTGTGTACCACCTTGCATTTGATTTTGGTTTTGATTTTGCACAATCATTTACCTCCCATGTTTTAAAATTCACGTATATATTTTCCAATACTTAAACAAATATGTATGAAAAATATTGAAATTTCGATAAAAGATTTTCCTATAGTAAATTCGTCAATTGATTTCTCTAGGATAATTGCTTAAAGTAAAATAGAGAACATTGATTAAGGAGAAATGTAAATGGACAATAAGATTAGACTAGGGATCGTAGGTTACGGTAATTTAGGTAAAGGAGCAGTGGAAGCGATCAAGCAATCTCCTGATATGGAGTTAGTAGCCGTTTTTACTAGGAGAAATCCAGAAGCACTAGTTCTAAACGAGCCTGGTGTAAAGGTATTATCTATAAAAGATGCGGTTGAGTATCAAAAGGACATTGATGTCATGCTGCTTTGTGGAGGTTCAGCAACAGATTTACCGGAACAAACTCCCCATTTTGCTAGCATGTTCAATACAGTGGATAGCTATGATACCCATGCAAAAATCCCAGAATTTTACCAATCTGTTGATAAAGTTGCGACAGAGCATCACACAACAGCAATTATCTCTGTTGGCTGGGATCCGGGATTATTCTCGATTAATCGGGTAATGGCTGATGCAATTTTGCCTAATGGGGCGAATTATACCTTCTGGGGAAAGGGCTTAAGCCAAGGACATTCCGATGCGGTTAGAAGAGTGAGTGGTGTAAAAAATGGTGTCCAGTATACGATTCCGTCCGAGCAGGCAATAGAAAAAGTAAGAAGTGGCTCTAATCCGGAGCTAGCGACAGCGGAAAAGCACCTTCGTGTTTGCTATGTAGTGCCAGAGGAAGGTACAGATACTGGAGCAATCGAGCAGGAAATAAAAACAATGCCTCATTATTTTGCAGATTATGAAACTGAAGTCCACTTTATCACCGAAAAGGAGCTAAAACGCGATCACGCCAAAGCGCCACATGGTGGGTTTGTTATCCGTGGTGGGAATACAGGACAAGACAACAAGCAGATCTATGAGTTCTCCCTTCAGCTAGATAGTAATCCTGAGTTTACAGCAAGTGTATTAGTTGCTTATGCAAGAGCTGCTTTTAGGTTAAGCAAGGAGAAACAATATGGTGCCAAAACCGTTTATGATGTGACACTCGGACAGCTCTCGCCACGTTCTGCAGAAGAATTGAGAAAAGATTTTCTCTAATTCTCAATAAAAGACTGCCCTTGAGATAGTTCCAAGGGCAGTTTATCGTTAGCTTTATCGACTTTTCACCAATAGTTCTACTGCTTCCTTTACAAGCTTGTCTGTATCTTCTCCATTTTCGATACTGTCGCGTACACACTGCTCTAAGTTCATACTAACGATAAGACCAATCGTACGATCAACCGCACTTCTAGATGCAGATAATTGAGTGATAACATCGCGACAATCCTTTCCTTGCTCGATCATTGTTAAGACACCTTTGATCTGGCCCTCGATCCTTTTCAAACGATTGACCACAGATTTATTATATTCCATCATGACTCCCTCACTTTTTTTCACATGGTTTGTTGCCCATATTATACTCTAAATAAGGCGCTGTTTGTAATAATTGTGTTTATACTCTATTCGACAAAACGTTCCATAGACATGACGAACAAAGTATGATATTTTTTTGTTATCGATATCACTATTAGTCTTATGGGGAGGTGACAAATTATAGGCCTTACGTATTTAGCAAATGACAAATAGACATCTAGAGAAAACCCTTAAAAGAACATAGGGGTTTAATTTTTCACCTCTATTGAAAACGATTACAAATAGAAAGGTGTTATCAAATGTCAAAAACAAAATGGACCGCAATCGTTCTATTATTTATTATGCTATTGACCCTGCATTCCTACGATCGCTTATTTGCAGAGGAATTAGCTACACCACTGAAATTTGATTTTGGTTGTGAAACAAGCCCAACAATGGAAGAATATCTTCCCATCTCCAATAAATTATTATATGAGGCAGAAACAGGATACGGGTTAGATAAGGAAGTATCCTGCCGAGATCGTGGTGCTCCTGATGATTTAAGGAGAGATTTTACCAATGGAAAGGATTATTCCTTTATTGTTGATCTCCCCAATGGCGGTTACTTTGTCAAGATCATTTCTGGTGATCATATTGCTGCCAATAAGACCGATATCACAATTGAAGGGGAACAGCAGGATAGAATCGAGGCAACCACTAATCAATTTGCTGAAGAAATTTATCCAATAGAGGTCAAGGACCATCAATTAAACCTCACATTTGATGAGGATGGTCGAGTAAATAGTCTGGAAATTTATTCAACGAAGGAAACTAGTCCACCAGTATGGCCAGAGAATAGTGAGCTTATCTTGTCCAACATTACGGAAACTAGTGTCGACTTGAGCTGGACAATGCCAACAGATAATGTAGCGGTTACGCAATATCGAATATATCAGAATAATACATTGATCAAGGTGATTGACGCAGAGGCTACCGAAGCAGAACAAAATAAAATTTCCTATCATCTATCTGGTAGCGACCTAGATTTAACGAACACAGAGCTACGGATTGAGGCTGGAGATGCATCAGACAATTGGACAGAAAATGGACCAACTGCCCATACACAACGGATACCAGAGGAAATTAAAATCAATGGCCCGAATAAAATACAAGTATCGAATGAAGAAGGCAAGCAAATTTCGTATCAAGCTGAAGTGTTGGATCAGTTCGGCTTTGAGCTCTTAGAAGAAGGAGTAACCTGGGAGCTAGCTGGAAAAATTCCGAATAGCATTCGTCTTGATCAAAATGGCGAACTAACTATTGATTCTCCTCCCTCTTCCCCGTTAACGATGGTTTTAATAGCGATAAGCAAGTCAAACCCCGATGTAAAAATAGAGCAAGAAATTACGATTTATCGACCTGTAGAAGAAAGGATTATCATAATAGGCCCGAGAGGAATTGCCTTACCGGAGAAAGGAAAGAATACCTTTAGTTATCGTTCCCAGGTCATGGACCAATTTGGTGCGATCATACCAAATGCCGAGGTAAATTGGAGTATTGCTAGTAATTCGCCTAAAGGTGTAAAAATGAGTCGGGATGGGAAGCTAACGGTTTCTTCAAATGCCAAAGAACAATCCTTTATGATTCAAGTAACTTCCGCGAATGATAAAAAGCTTTTCCAGAAAGAAAAGCTTCACCTCACGACAAAGCACTATAAATATTTACCAATTGATGGCGGTTTTACGGTGGAAAATGGCGAAGAATCCTATAATCGCCCTTTATACGGCCCTCATCACTCTCCAAGAATCATCGCCTTAGTTGGGGATAAGCCTGATAGTTTGCTCTTCCAAAATAGAGGAAATAAGGATCAAGAGAAATTAGGTCACGTATTTTTTGGTTTAAAAAACGGGAAGTGGTTTGCTGACTTCGAATCAATTACCTCTCGATATGTTTACGGACATCAAGAATATGAGCTACGAGATCCATCTATTGATGGAACAATACGGTTAAGTTTTGTTCGCCCTACTGATTCGGAAGGATTACTTATCAAGGTTACTCTACCAGATGCCTATACAGATGATTTAGTGGTGGCCTCTGGTGGTCGTGATTATGGGAGCTATGGTTCCCAAGATTATGAGTCGATGAAATTCCATCCGGAAGATACAGAAGGAACCGAAGTAAGCATCGAAAATAATTATTTTTCCATTCGTGGTGGTGGTCCGACATTGTATGGGACAGCTAATATCCCTTTAGCCTTACAGAAGGGAGACGCATCCGTTTTTTCTCAAGGGCCTGACGCACTCCTTGAAAAAGAAGCAGAAGCTCAGCCAATGGCAATTGGTACAACAGAAGGAAATTATGATAATCACATATATTTTAATATGACAACAGATGATATTGGGTCTCCTGAAATGGATGCCTATTTAACAGAGCCAGAAACCGTATTTGCAAAAAGCCTTGATTACTATAAGCAGCTTTCTCAATCGATAAAGTTGGATACACCTAATCCTTATTTGAATGCTGCACTTCCTGCTGCAAGCCTAGCTTTGGACGCCTCTTGGAGCAAACCAACCTTCATGCACGGTCCCATCAATTGGTTTGTCGCATTACCTGGATGGAGGTCTACTTATGGTGTTACCGCAGCAGGCTGGGAGGATCGAGCCTTTGAGAATGCTGAGGCCTATTTTGAAAAACAAGCATCCAATGGGAGAATACCATCTAAGCTAAATGGCGATTCCCATTACAATATGGGGGAAGTATTGGTCGATATGATGCTCTACAATTGGGAATGGACAGGGAATCTCGATATTTTTAAGAATGGTGGCTTTGATTTTATTGCCAACCATTTAAGCTGGATGGATGAATACATGGAAACAGAGGATGAAGGATTATATGAAAGTCACCTCAATGCATGGAATACAGACAATAAATGGAACAATGGCGGAGGAGCGACTATCGCAAGTGTATACACCTGGCGTGCCAATAAAGAAATGGCTACTATCGCTAAACAGTTAGGCAAGGACCCAACGATCTTTGAACAACGTACAAAACAAATCGAACAAGCGATGAAAGACAAGCTTTGGGTGGATGACATCGGCGTTTTTGGTGAATACAAGGATGTCTATGGCTTAAAAAGAGTGCATGCATCACCAGACCTCTCCAGTATTTATACACCAATCGATTTAGGATTCACCGATCCATTTGAAAGCTATCAAATGCTACAATTTTCAGAGAACCGTATAGAAAACGAGTTAGGGACTACTCCAAGAAATGGCCGTTTACCTTGGACTTCCAATTGGTTACCTAATGTCTATTCAAGTAGAGGTATCTACACAGCAGAAACGATCAATTTAATGCTCACCTATTATCGTCTAGGACTGACTGAGCAAGCGCGAGATCTACAGGCAGGCGTTGATGCAAACCTGTTTGCAGGACCAGGACCTGGTGTTCTTTCCTACATTCAGAATCAGGATGGATCTCAATCTGGGCACGTCGATTTTACCGATGTGACCTCGATGTATGTACGAACAGCTGTGGAAGGTCTATTCGGTATCAAGATGGATGTTCCAAATCAAAGGGCGACGATTCAGCCTGCGTTCCCTCAAGACTGGGAGTATGCCTCCATTGATACAGATTATTTAGCCTATGATTATCACAAAGATGGTGCAAAGGAAACAATGGTCATTCATAGCGAGAAATCATTAGCATACGATATTAGACTTATCGCCAAGGATACGAAGATTAAGTCCGTGAAGATAAATGGAAGCGCCGTGGATTATT
Source organism: Gracilibacillus sp. JCM 18966 (assembly GCF_055392695.1). Classification (NCBI taxonomy): domain Bacteria; kingdom Bacillati; phylum Bacillota; class Bacilli; order Caryophanales; family Bacillaceae; genus Gracilibacillus; species Gracilibacillus sp. JCM 18966. Next base: position 9,031 of record NZ_AP043883.1, read on the forward strand.
CGCTCGAACCAGGGATTGGTCATCCTTGGCTGACCATAGAGACACCTGAGGGCAAAAAGGCGGAAGTGGAAATTACCTATCAGCATCCGAACAAGAAGCATATGCCGGAATTAAAGGCAAGCGCTGTCGGAGCTATCGATGAAGCATATCATTTTTCCATAAAAAAAGGCAAAATTGTTCGTCTCCATGATCCTCAAGGAATACTTGATAGAAAGCAGTCGTCGATAAAAAATTCAAAGGCATCGGTTGTCCTTAAAAATAAGCCTGGTGCCCATACGTTCTTTGTGCTCGTGGAATCTGGGGAAAGCGAGATGTGGTTACCTGTCAATCTCAACCTCAAGGAGCCATTAGAAATAGTGGATGGACAGTTAGTCATAAAAAATGACGAAGCATTTGCTCAATTTGCGATCGAAAATAATAGTCAGGAAAACATCAACCTGAAAGGGACAGCACAGATTGCTGGAACCGATTTTCCTTTACACAGGATGATAAAAGCAAATACAACATCTGATCTGGTAACATTTAAAATCGAAAACCCATCCATGCTGACACCTGGCGAGAATTTACTGACAATTTATGGAAACAACAAGCAAGAAATTAAGACAAATATCGTAAACTGGGAATTAGATGATCAACTATCTGGTGCTTATCACAATGCTTACCAAAGCCACCCTATTGATTTAAGTAGCCTAGTAAACCAGGATTTAGCTAATTTACATCAGAACAAATATACCCCACAGCCTGAGTTGTTTTATTGGGATAATATCCCGAGTACGGTAACGGAATATGGGCTAAATTGGTGGCAATATCGAGATGGTCAAGATAAAGTGAAACCGAGCCTAACGAAGCTTGATTATGAAGGGGACCATTTTAAATCAGATATGGGGATTCCATTTTTAATTACAAAAGGAAAGGAAAATGCTGTGTTTACTTCACTCTATGATAACTTCCCAGACAAGGTCGAAATTCCTGTGAACGTGACGGGGAATAAACTCTATTTCTTTCTGACAGTTGCTACCAATCACATGCAAAGTCGTATAGAAAATGCTAAGATCACGGTAAACCTTGAGGATGGTACGCAAGAAATATTACCACTTACGAACCCTGAAAATATAGATGATTGGTTAAAGGAAAATACCTCAAGTGCTTATGCACAAAGTGGATTTATCCAGGAGCTAGGTGACAGGGCACATGGTAACATTCTAAGTATCGACTTAGGCAAAGCCAAGGACATTGAAAGCGTGGAGCTTCAAACACTTAGTAATGAGGTTTTAGCAGGTCTTCTTGGATTAACAGTGCTCGAACAGAAATAAAAAATCTGCTACCATCAGTGGGGGTTTTCGCGCCCCCATTGATGGCTCTTCTTAATTTCTTCCTCCACGAGAATTGGACCTAGCTTTACTTCTTTTTTGTTCATTCGGTATCCTATCTCCATCCGTTCTCTTTTTCTTATGTGCGTTTGAATCCTTCGTCATCTTTACACCTCCAACCTTTTATTTTTTCTTTTCTAGCATAACCTCGATGTGTCAACTTATTCTATCCCTTGTCAAAGGTACTATTAATCGATAAGATGTGGAATAATTGTTGGTTCAGTTCTTCAATCGATGTCTTATATTGCTGCCGATGCCATTCCATTAAGATACCAAGGATCGCATTGGACTGATAGCTAATCAGATAATCTGTTTGGATATCGGATTGTATTTCATTATGATTTTCATGAAGCGAATCCTCCATAAAGGAACGAATCGTATCAAAAAGTAAATAATAATACATCATTGGAATATTCTCATCAAAAATAATTTGGTAAAAATCCTGATATTTCTTGACATGATCGAATATTTTGATCATATCTGCTTCAAGATTGTTAATATGGAAGTTCGTTTTATAATAAGGCTCTGAATAGGATAATCGAAAATCCTCGACAATTACTTCTAAATAGTGCTTGAAAACGCCATGCACATCCTTATAGTGAAGGTAAAAGGTACCTCGATTAATGTTTGCCAAGCGACATAGCTCTGCAATTGTAATAGCTTCTAAAGGCTTCTTTTTAAGTAATTGGAGTAAGGCATGCCGTAAACTTTCCTCTGTTTTGGTAATTCTTAAATCTTTTTTTCTCATTATTGAACAAATTCCTCCATAAATGTTTATTACTAGTCACATTCTGTATTTTTCGTTGTTTGTACTTCTATTATCTATCCATTATAATTTTTATTGTACACATGTTCAATAAAATTTGTTAGAGGAGGTTCAAAAAGTGAAATTGAAAGATAAAGTTGCTGTTATTACAGGTGCTGCTTCCGGTATGGGGAAAGAAATAGCTAAACTATATGCGAAAGAAGGGGCAAAAGTAATCATTGCCGATTTAAATGTAGAAGATGCAGAGGCTGTCGCCAATGAGATTAATAAAAATGACGGTGTGGCGAGGTCTGTTCAGACTAATGTCGCTAAACAGGATGATATTAATCACATGATCGATACGGCTATAGAAGAATTCGGCACATTGGATATTCTAGTGAACAATGCCGGTATTATGGACGGATTTGAGCCTGTTGGAGATATCCTTGATGATCGATGGGATCTTATCTTTGATATCAATACAAAAGGAGTCATGAGAGCAATTCGTAAAGCGTTACCGATTTTCTTAGAAAAGGAAAGTGGAATTATCATTAATACAGCATCTACTGGTGGGTTAAATGGTGCGCATGCAGGTGCGGCATATGGAGCGTCTAAGCATGCCGTGATTGGTCTAACCAAAAATACTGGCTATATGTATGCACCAAAAGGTATCCGCTGTAATGCCATTGCTCCAGGGGGAGTTGCCACAAACATTGCGAGCTCAATGAAAAATGTCAGTGAACTCGGGATGGAACGCACAAAAGCCGTTCAAGCGGTCATGCCAAGAGTTGGCCAGCCTGAAGAAATCGCTCAAGTAGCCTTATTCTTAGCATCAGAAGAATCAAGCTTTGTGAATGGAACAGTTATTACTGCAGATGGTGGTTGGACCGCAGCTTTCTAGAAAGTATTTTACGAGGTTGTCTATGACAACCTCTCTCTATGGAATAAATGCTTCCCTAGTTTTGGTTCATTTTAATCAAGGCATCTAGTCCAAATGCGGTTTATCCGCGTTATAAAGCACAGTTCAATCAAAGTATCGAGTCTAGACGGGAGTTGTCTATCTTATCTTGAATTACCCTAACCGCCTCCTCTACTCCACCAGAATGACGAAAGTCTTCGGCGAGCTTTTCTGCATTCTCAAGAAATGTCTGATTATTGAACAGCGTATCCACTGCTTTTGCCAAATACTTTGGATGAATCCCTTTTAATTCTACTCCTGCACCAAGCTCTTTGACGCGATTAGCAATCATTCTTTGTTCACTATGCTGGGGAAATAGCACCATGGGAACACCAAAATAAAGACTTTCATGGACACTATTCATTCCACAATGTGTAATAAAAACATCTGCTTTCTGTAGAACAGCAGGCTGATCGACCTTGTTTTTTACAGTGAAATGATTGGGTATAGCACCTAAAGATTCGATCTTCGTTTTTTCTCCAACGGACATGACTACTTCATCTCCACTGTTTGCAAATGCCTTGATGCAATTTTGGTAAAATGCGTGGTTTTGATGAAGGACTGTTCCTAATGAAATATAGATAACTTTTCGCTCCTTGCTCACTTCCTGAAGTTTCGATGAGGAAGCAATAGAAGGACCGATAAATAAATATTTATTTGAAAAAGTATTCGCCATGGGTTGGAATTTTTTCGTCGTATAGACAATGGTATCTGTCTCATTATCATTTTGAATTAACGATAGAAAAGAATCTACTGGATATCCATACTTATTCAGTTCCTTGATTTTCCGCTTAATTCTTGGCATTCCAATGATCATTTTCACGATTTCTTTTATGTCTCGTTTCATTAGTTGTGCCGTATATTTATTAAAAGCAAATGTAGTAGTGGAACAGATATATGGAACGTTTAACTTATTGGCAAATAATTTGCCCCAAAAGCATAAGGAGTCAGAGATGATGCAATCAGGCTTAAATGCGGTTAGTTCTGTACAGACTTTTTCATCTAATGCGATGGTCGTATCTGCCACCATTTCAATCAATGCCGCAAAGTCCTTTCCTGCCTTACGGTCCAATTCCTTTTGTGACATTGGTGGCAAAAAGGAATCACAAGGTACGAAATAAGCCCCTGCTCCTTCTATTTTTTCTTGAAATTCCTTAAAAGAATAGTATTGAACGCTGTGACCTTGATGAACCAGCTCAGACACTACCGGAATGGTTGGATTAGTATGACCATGTGCTGGAATGGAAAAAAACACAATTTTACTCATATGGATGACCTTCTTGTGGTTCTGTATTTCGTATCATATCCGCAAATTCCAAAAAGCTATCACTTTTTAATATTGCTATACCTTTAGTTAGATCTTCACCTAGCACAATAAGCTTATCTCCTGCCTGAATCTGATACATATCTCTTGCATGCTTCGGTATCACGACCTGCCCTCTCTCCCCTACCTTCACCACTCCAAAAAAATGCTTTCCTTTGGGACCCATCTGCTTGATCTCCTCTTCACTCACATCACTAGACAGCTGATCTAAGCTTATTTGGAAGATATCAGCCATTCTTTTGCTTTTATCAATATCTGGTAGCGCCTCGTCATTCTCCCACTTTGCCACCGTTTGCCTTGAAACTTCTAGCTTTTCGGCTAATGATTCCTGGCTCATTTTTTTTCGATTTCTTAAAGTACGAATATTCCTACCTATCATGTCACCAGCTCCTTCTATGTCAAATATATAAAAGAAAACTGGTAAAGTCTATCAACATTTCCATGCATTTTATGTTAAAAATAGTGGCAATGGTATAATGAGACCTAATATCACGAATCATAAGCATGATTACCATTTTATACTTAGGAGAGACATCGATGAAGATTCGCTTTGGTTATGTAGCTAACGTATTAGGATTATGGGATGCCAGTCCCTCGAAAAGCTTTACTTTTACTAATTATTCTAAGCTTTCCAAGCAAGAAAGATGGGAGAAGCTCCTATTCATTACAGCCCAAAACCTAAAACATACCAAGAGAATATTACACTACAATATTGCACATGAAATAGAGCTTTACCGTTTTTCCAGCTTGCTTGTCCCTTTAGCCACCCACCCGGAGGTGATGTGGGATTTTATTACCCCATTTAAAAAGGATTGGCAGGAGCTTGGTCAGTTAATGGAGCAATATAACATTCGGCCAAGCTTTCATCCAGGTCAGTTCACACTATTCACAAGCCCAAAAGAGCATGTCACGACAAGTGCTGTAATCGATATGGAATATCATTATAAGATGCTGGAAGCGATGAATGCTCACGATAAAGGGATCATTAATATCCATATTGGTGGAGCTTACGGGGATAAAAAAGCTACATTAAAAAGATTTCATCAAAACTTAAAGAAGCTGCCACCTCATATTAAAAAACGGATGACATTAGAAAATGATGACAGAACCTATAATGTGGAGGAAACGTTACATACATGTGAAAAAGAGAACATTCCAATGATCCTCGATTTTCATCATCATTTAGCGAATCAATCAGAGCAGGGGCTTTCTCACTATCTGTCAAGAATTTTTCAATCATGGGGCCATTCTGGAAACATTCCGAAAGTCCATCTCTCTTCACCCAAATCGGAACAAGCGTTTCGTTCTCATGCGGATTTTGTCGCACTCGATTTTGTTCTTCCTTTTTTTAAAATGGCAAAGGAGCTTAATCAGGATTTTGATATCATGATTGAAGCAAAGCAAAAAAATCTGGCTATGCATGCTCTAGTGGAAGAGATTTCATCGATCCGCGGTGTAAAAAGAATTTCTGCCTCATCGGTTGAATGGTAAGGCAAGAGGCTGATCCATGGAAGAATCAGCCTCTTTTTCCTTACCTACTCTTTATCTTCAGTTGTAGTAGAAATATCAGTATCTTCACTAAATTCTGTTCCATAATTTAAGCTACGTGATTCAACAGAGGCTGTATCTGTTTCTTCGTCTGATTCAAAAAGTAGGGTTAAACAATATAAACTGCTGATACCTACTAAAGAATAAATCACTCTGGAAAGTAGACTATCCTGACCACCAAACATTGCTGCAACTAAATCAAATTGGAAAAACCCGATTAATCCCCAGTTGATACCACCTATAATAGTTAAGGCAAGTGCTACGCGTTTTAAGGTATTCACTTGATTACACCTCCTAACCAACATATTTTATAGAAAAGAAATGGATTCATTTCTTCGCCTTTATTTTTCACTATTCCTAAATATTCATACGAAAGCTAGCACACATAATAATAAATTTATTGAAAATCGAAGCAATAAAAGGATTTTTGAATGATTAGGGTGGATGTGTTCATAATAATAAATAGTATATTGGAGATAGGGGAGATTTCTTTTGATCGAGTTGCAAACAGAACTTGAAGGCAAAAAAACATTTTATGGGAATATTCAAAAACAATCGAGCGGGCTTAACTTTACATTAGGAGAAAACTGGGACTATGATAAGGGATACTTGGATTCGCTTCTATCGAGAAAAGAAGGGGAGTCCATTTACCTGCGCATACCTTTCCATGTTCTAGAGGGTGAACTTGAAAATCCAAATGCTTTGATCGAATTTGAAAGACCTTTCGTGATCAACCACGTTGTTCGTCTAGGTTTGGACGATACTGCGAGCGGCGTGACGACCGTTTCTGGTCTAAGCCAATTCCAACATCCTGTCGATAAGGATGGATTGATTGACGATGAACATAAGTGGAAGGAAATTGGAGAACAGGCTGTGCAGCAATTAATCGCAAGTGTTAATTTGAGGTAGCTTTACTGCTATGTAAATAACTCCCTCCTTGAAAGGAGGGAGATTATGGGTTTATTTCTTTGACGGAAATGGCTTGTGTTAATTTATTTGTTTTACATCCTTCAAAGTCCTTCTCTTTCACTAAATCGACCTTAATCGCGGCTTCTAATTTTTCTGTATCTGGTCGTTTCACTAGAAAATCTGCTAAATTTAGCTCTTCCAATTTTTCGACCGTTTTCTCTTCATCATACTGAACCTTTGAACGAATGACCCGTTGAACTTTATATTTTCCATGCCTTACCTCGCCCTTTTGTTTTTTTCCAAAGGTTTCATCTAAGTATTCATGAAGCTGTTTTTTTATTAGATTTAATTCTTTTTCTATTGTCTTCTTCTCGATATTTAGATCAGCATACCGTTTTAAATATTCCTCGGTTATTTCAAAGGACTCCACCGTCATCGTCTTCCCCCCTAATGTCTAGATATTCCATTATATGAAGATAGATGGGGATTATGACTTGTCCATTTACAGTATAAAAAGAGATTTTATAGAAAAAATAGGGTTATATTATGTGAAATACAGGAGGCGAATCAAATTGGATAATCAAAAGGTTATAAATGAGCTTAATGCCTATTTAAAGGGGGAATATATGGGGATTCATTCCTATGAACAGTACATCCATCATGTAACAGACCCTCAAATCAAAGCAGAGCTTCAGCGTATTCAGCAAGAGCATAAAGAACATGCCGCCAAAATAGCCGAACGAATTCAGGATCTTGGTGGAAAAGCAGTCGATGATACTGGTGCAATGCTAAGTCTGAAAGAAGGAATGATGAAGCTAAAAGGCATCCCTAATACCATAGAAGAAATTTTAGAAAGTGCGATTAAAGGGCAAGAAATGGGAATGAAAATGACTGAAGAAATCGTTCGAGGAGATTTAGATACCGACAGTAGAGATTTAGTAGAGGAAAATTTAAATGAGGATCGAGAGCAGATTGATCGGTTGAATAGGCTTTTGTGAGGGTTGTTGGTTATAGGTGGTGGGACATAGAAAAAATAAAATATTCTAGCTTTGGAGAAACTAATACTAACTTTTTAGCAAAATTATTATTGCAAAAAGGAAGCTTTGGCATAGAAAGTGTCTGACAATTCATGACTAACTGGTTTAAATCAATACTAAACGAGTGATCTCAAGTTATATGGACACTTTGAGGGGGCTCTTTTAATCATATATTGGACACTCTGATCGCTGATCTCTTGCAAACTGGGCTTTAAAATCATTTATTAGACAACCTGACTGCTAATATTTGGCAAAGTGGGTTAATTCAATACTTTGGTCGCTGATTGAATGGAACCCAGGTAGAACCAAACAATCAACCAAATTTATTCTAAAAGAAGAGCCGCGGCTCCCGTTACCACGGCTCTAAAAAATTATACAAATTTCACAACATCCTCAAACGGCCGTCTACTTTTCGGCGTGGCATCCTGTACTCGATAGCCAAATGCCGCCATTACTGAAATCGTGAAATGATCGTCCTCTAAAAGTCCTTCCTTACGCAGCAATTCGTTCATTGCTGCGATGGAAAATCCTTCAATCGGACAAGAATCTATTCCTATTTGTGCAGCTGTTGTCATCATGTTTGCTAATGCAATATAGGTTTGCTTAGATGCCCAGTCTGCCAAACGACGATCATCCTCTAACAGGTCGAAATCCTCTTTTTGGAAGTTTTCAATCATTGGTAACATGCTTTGTATTGCCTCGTCTGGATAGTTGTGAACATTTTTGTAGTGATCCATTAAATAATTGGAACGATAATTCATATCCTTTGCTGTTCTAGCCAAGAAAATGACAAAATGGCTCGCATCCATTACTTTACCTCTTGCACCCCATGAAGTGTCTTTAATCTTTTTTCGTAATACCGTACTTTGAATAACTAAGAATCTCCATGGCTCTATCCCAAAGGAGCTTGGAGAAAGGTGTCCCGTTTCTAGAATAAAGCGGAAATCCTCTTCCGCTATCTTTTTATTTGGATCAAATTTTTTCGTTGCATGCCGAAAATGCATTGCATCCATTATATCCTTTTTTATTTGTTGTTTATCCATCCTTACACCTCCCAAATGTTTCCTTTTCTATTATAATTAGTTTGGGAACGAGAAGATAATATTTTGCTTTGATTAGTGATACTAGTAAACGGGCAGTACCATTAATTGCAAGATAATTGCTTTTCAAACACACCTACTCACTAGCATTGCGTTGATTATGCCGGGAAACCTTCATTCTGTTTCCACATATTTTCATCGAACACCATTTGCGCCTACCGCTTTTATCGATAAACAGTAAAACACAATCTGGGTTAGCACAACGTCTAAGTGCTTGTAGATCTCCTGTGGTATACAATCGCAATGCATCAAATGCTACTAAGGAAACTATTGCATCCAAAGAATCCCCGACTGGAATCGGCACAAGACTCCCTTCTTTTATCCGCTTATAAGAAAAGGGCGCTTTTTCGATTAATGATTCTAGATGGGATACCCATTGGTCATCAAGATCTCCCTTATCTACAATACGTTCAAACCCTTCTCGTAAAAACTCTCTCAAATCAAGAAGAGCATGGAGTCCATCTGATATGACATATTCTTTATCGAATTGCTCATCCACTATATTTCCTTCCTTTAGCATTGTTTGAAACCAATCGGCGAAGTTCCCCTTAAGCAGGTCATGCCGAATTCCTCTTCTTACAATTTCCGTATTAACTAGATCTAATGATAAGTAATTTGAGGTAAGTGGGAAAGTTTCATTGTTTGGCATTTACTATCCTCCTGAAAATTTTGAACTAACCATATTATAACCTATTTACAAGTTAATTAAAATCATCTATACTAACCACTATAAACAAAATAAGTGGTTAGTTTGAAAGGAGTAGATGTTAATGTCAAAATCCATCAAACCACCTTTTACGCAGGAAACTGCACTTGCTAAGGTGAAGGCAGCAGAGGAAGCATGGAACACAAAGGATCCAGAAATGGTAGCTCAAGCCTATACCGTGGATTCGCAATGGAGAAATCGTACTGAATTTTTTAAAGGAAGAGAAGCCATCAAGGAATTTCTTAGGAAAAAATGGGCAAAAGAGCTTGATTATCGTTTAATGAAAGAACTCTGGAGTTACACAGAAAATCGCATATCGGTTCGATTTGAATACGAATGGCGAGATGCAGAAACCGATCAGTGGATGCGAACCCATGGAAATGAACATTGGGAATTCGATGATGAAGGGCTTATGAAGCGTAGGGATATGAGTGCAAATGACTATCCAATTAAAGCATCTGAGCGTCGATACCAAAAATAAATTAGGTGGGAGCTGGTTAAATGAAAACAGGACATGTAGGACTAAATGTAAGAAACATGGAGAGATCTCTTTCCTTTTATAAAGACATTTTCGGGCTAGAAATTGTAAGAGAATCTAAGGAAAATGGAAAGAAATATGCATTCTTAGGACATAACGATAAGATAACCATCACCTTATGGGAACAAAGCCAAACAGAATTCTCCAAGGACCAATCAGGACTTCATCATTTAGCGTTTGAGGCAGATTCAATTGAAACAATCAAAAGGATCGAGGAAAAGCTAGTTAATATAGACACTAACATGATTTATCAAGGGTTTACGCCACATGAAGAAGGAGCTGAATCAGGTGGGATCTTTTTCTTAGATCCTGATGGGATTCGATTAGAGATTTACACTCCTTCAGGCACCTTATCTCATGCTCACAATAATACGGAAGGTCCTGCTTGTGGGTTCTTTTAATGATGAAATATCATCGAGGGGAAATCGAAGTGCAAGAAAAAGCTTGTTTAAGGGAAGAGGCGTCCCGTGTAAGTAAGATTGTTCGTGAAAATATCGTGGATGTTGCTGCGAGATTTATTGAAAAACAGGTGATGCTAATTATTGGATTACAGGATGACAATGGCTTGGTATGGGCCTCTGTAGTTTATGAAAGGCCTGGTTTTGTGAAAGTAGTAGATTCACAAACAATTTCCGTGCGAGCCCTTCCTCAATCTTCCGATCCCATATTTGCTGGTTTGAAGACAGGCAATAAGATAGGGATATTAGCCATTGAATTTGAAACAAGAAAACGGATGAGAGTAAATGGGATCATTACGAAGGCTCACGGGACTGGATTTACTGTAGAAACAAGAGAAGTGTACTCGAACTGCCCAAAGTTCATACAATCGCGTACCTTTTTAGGCTTCCAAACAATGAAACGTCAAGAACCAAAACTAGCTACACACCTAGATAAAGACCAGAAGGAAATGATACGTGAAGCAGATACATTTTTTATTGCAACCCACCATTTAGAGCATGGTGCAGATGCTTCTCACCGTGGAGGATTACCTGGATTTGTCCATATTGCTGACCCCCAGACTCTATTAATCAAAGATTATCCAGGAAATCATATGTTTAATACACTAGGAAATCTAGTAGAAAATAAACAAACCGGCTTGTTGTTTCTTGATTTCGAGGCAGGAAACCTTCTTCAAATTAATGGAGAATCGACAGTACATTGGGAGGGGACCGAGAGGTGTATTCATTTGAATGTGAAGCAAATAAGAAATGTCATAGGAGGTTTCCCGCTCGAATGGGAGTTTGGTAGTTATTCTTCTTTTAATCCTTTGTTATAGGAAAAAAGTATGTATAATCTTTAAGGAAGCAACATTGTGACAGATATTGCTCTTTATGTTATAATGATTATAAGAAATGCGTATACTAATAACCCGTAGCTGTCACTACGGGTTATAGATAAGCGGTTCCCCTAGAGGGATCGGCTATCGGTAATCGATAGACCTCACCTACTTCTTTTGCGGTTAATAGGGAGGTCTATTTCCGTTTGATCAGTGATACAATCAAAGCGAGCAATGCAATCAAGAAGGTGCCAAAACTAAATAACACCATTAAACTTTCATACATACCCATAGGCATCACCCCCTTTCATAAAGGGGATTAGCCGACCTTTCCCTAAAAGAATGCTATCCTATTCAATTGTAACACATTTGTATCAAACATACATTCTCTTTAACTCGCACTATATTAATATATTCTAAAGATATGAGGCTTTGTTTAGTGTGCGCTTAATATAGATCTCACAATGGTACGTCAAGAACCGAAACTAGTTACACACCGGGATAATTACCAGATGTAAATGATTCGTAAAGCAGCTACATTTTTCTTTTAATCCTTCGTTATAGGAATATAGCAACTAGTTATGTATTAGGAAAATCCGAGCAGATTTTACAATTTAACAGTATGCAAAAGGAACTCTTCAAACAAATAGGGAGCGTGACCTTCCCTGCGCTCCCGGATATGATTAAGCCTTCAATTCTTCCACTTCATTCTCAGATAGCTCAGTAATATCACAAATTTCAGCTGTGTTATAACCTTTATTAATCAATTTTCTTGCAACTTCTTTTTTTCCTTCTTTTAATCCTTCTCTTAAACCTTTATCACGCCAGGAATTTGGTAACTTTTTGACAAATTCCTCTAAGGACTCATCCTTTGTATCGCGTAAATGTTCCATTAACTGCTCCTCCTCATTACGGTCTAGTTTTAAATAAGACTCAAAAAACTGAATGTTAATACGTGATAGAACGGAAAGGACATGGTAAAAACGTCTGGTTCGTCTCAAATTTGATCATAGGTGAATATGGTACTACAACCCTCTCTTCTTCTTAATAACAAAGATAGCATAAAAGTTGTTCCATATCAAGAACATAAGTTCGTTAAATTGCAATCGATTCTACCTTTAATCTACTTAAAATGATCAAAATATATAGGTATGATAAACTAATCATAATAGAAATTGTAGAAAGGGCGTGCGGTGAACATGACAAATTCAATAAAATTAACCTCTTTAAGCTCAAAGGGTGGTTGTGGCTGTAAGATTGGTCCAGCCGATCTAAGCCAAGTGCTTAAAATGCTCCCACCAGCTCAAGCGAACCCTCATTTATTAGTTGGGCTCGAAACAGGGGATGATGCTGGGGTATACCAATTAAACGAAACAACAGCTTTAGTTCAAACCTTAGATTTTTTCACACCGATTGTAGATGATCCATATTATTTTGGTCAAATTGCTGCAGCAAATGCGATTAGCGATGTTTATGCAATGGGAGGCACTCCTATTACGGCATTAAACATTGTAGCATTCCCCATCTCCACCTTAGATAAATCGATTCTTACAGATATTTTGCTTGGTGCAAGTGACAAATTGGCTGAGGCAGGCGTGACATTAGTTGGTGGACATTCAATTGACGATCAGGAGCCGAAATTTGGTTTAGCCGTAACAGGTACAGTACACCCAGATTATGTCAAAACAAATGCAGGCGCAAAACGAGGAGATCGTTTGATTTTAACCAAACCAATTGGTGTTGGAATATCGACATCAGCAATTAAGCGCGATCTTTTAAATGAAACGGAAATCGAACGCGTTTCAAAAGTGATGGCAACATTAAATAAAACAGCTGCAGAAACGATGAAAAACTATCAGGTCCATGCATGTACAGATGTGACAGGGTTTGGATTACTCGGACATGCCGTCGAAATGGCTAAGGAGAGCAAGGTAGAAATCCGAATAAATCAGGAGCAGGTGCCTGTTTTACCAAGAGTACGGGAATTAGCCGATCAAGGAGTCATCCCTGGTGGAACGAAAAATAATTTCCAGCATATTAAAGATGTCGTAGCCTTCCCAGAAAAAATGGACCAGATAGATAAATGGATTCTAGCAGATGCGGTAACATCAGGAGGACTTCTGATCGCTGTTTCTAACGACCAAGCCGACGATCTACTCACAGAATTACGGGAACAAAAAGTAGAAGCTGCGATAATTGGAGAAATATTAGATGGAGCATCAGGAACTATCTCCGTTCATTAGAAACAAATTAGGAAGGATTGTCAGAATATGATTGAGGACATTCAGGCAGATGAACTGTATCAGCTTAAAACAAACAACAATCATGTGTTAGTAGATGTACGTTCACCTAAGGAATATCAGGAAGCGACGATTCCTGGCAGTGTGAATATCCCGATATTTTCCGATCAAGAACGTGCAGTAGTTGGTACCATTTATAAACAAAAAGGGCCAGAGGCAGCAAAAGAAAAAGGCCTTGAGATCTTTTCTAAAAAGCTGCCGGATTTTATTAGAGAATTTAAAAAAATCGATATGCAAGCTACCGTATTCTGTTGGCGTGGTGGGATGCGGAGTAAAACGGCCGCAACAGTTTTAGGATTAATGGGAATCGAAGTCCAGCGGTTAAGTGGTGGAATCCGTGCCTATCGAGAATGGACGGTCGAGCGCTTGAATCAGTTTGAGATGAAACCAGAGCTGTTCGTTTTAAATGGTTATACTGGCAGTGGTAAAACCATTTTACTGGACCGGCTCAAGGCGAAGGGATATCCAGTGATTGATCTGGAAAAATTGGCAGGTCACCGTGGCTCGATTTTTGGTCATATCGGAAGAAATCCTGTCAATCAACGCTCATTTGATTTTGCTTTACTTGAAAAATTACTTGAGGTCCAGCAGGAACGCTTTGTATTTATCGAAGGGGAAAGCAAGCGGATTGGAAAAGTAGTCATTCCGGACTGGTTTGATCAGAAAAAAGAAAATAGCAAGCAGATTTTTGTCCATTTGCCAGTAGAGGAACGGGTGAGGAATATATTAGACGACTATCAGCCATGGTTGAATCCAGAACAATTTAAGGAAGCCTTTCACATTATTAAAAAAAGGCTACCAACCAACATCTCTAAAGAGCTAGGCGAATATCTAGATGCTCATGATTTTACCAAGACAGTGGAGCTACTACTAACTTATTATTATGATTCTCTCTATGATTATTCAACCAATTATCCAGAGAGTCAGAAGACAGCTTTCACTGCATCCAATGTAGAGGAAGCGGAGGAGCAATTGGTGAAATGGGTTTCGGATCGGTACGGGAGTAAGGTGAAATAATTCTAACTTTTCAGGAGATGCGTGACTGTTTGATATTCATACGGTAGCCCTACATATTTTAGAAAAGGGCTACCTTTAAGCTTTCGTTAGTCAGTATGTTGTTTGATCAAATCAATCGTATGGAAAAGCAGTCGCTTATTTCCCCATTCCCCATGTCCTGGGACAACGATTTTCACTTGTGGATATTTCTCGATTACTTTTTTAACAGAGTCATCCCATTTTTCTACATTGGCATCAGAAAGATTTCCAAGATCCTTTGCATCTAATGATTTGATGAAGCATCCACCAAATAAAATTTTATATTGGGGTAGCCAAGCCGTAATGTTATCCTTTGAATGGCCTTCACCAGGATACATGGTCTTTATAACGGTGTCACCTATTTTCATCATCGGTTTTTCATCGAGTATCGGTTTTGGCGAAGGATATCCATTTTCTTTTGCTAGTTTCGCTGTCAAACTTGTACTTCGCACTTCTATCTTCTTATCTAATAATGCTTGAATTCCTCCAATGCTATCATCATGTGCATGGGTAACAATCGCCAGAACGACTTTTTTCTTCAAATGTTTTTGAATCATTTGTAATAAAGCTTTCGTTTTTGGATGATTCCCCTCTGTATCCCATGCAGTATCAATCAAGACCGCCCCTTTGTCAGTGGTAACAACTAACCCATTGTGGGGAATTTTGGTGCCCTTCCACTCATTATAGGATGTATGTACCCATACTTTGTCAGTTAATTGGGTCAATCCAATAGACTTGTCTTGACTAGTAATATGGGTAGGAGATTTTTCAGCTTCAGCATTTACTTGATCATTCAGTTTGGCAAGGTCTTCTGTAATTGTGGTTTCTTGATTTTCTTTAGGTTGAGTAGGTTGAGAGTTATCCTCTGAACAACCTATAAGCATGATACATAGGAGAAGCAATACTGGCCCAATTTTTTTAAATTTACTCCATGAACTCCTCATCATCTAACCTCTTTTCTACCAAGTGCTTTTTTGGTTTAGGTAGCTAAACAAACGGGTCAGAAGGCCTTCTTTCTCATACTGCTACCCTTAAATTCTATTATAATAAATGAAATAAAAGATCGATATGCTCGGTTTTTGCCACTGTACCCGTACAGAAGAAAGAGGATGTGAAGAAGATTATATGATCATAGTGTAATGTGATAGAGAAAAAGATGATTATTCTCCCACTCCAAACTGTTTTAAATGATGATCAAGGTGCTTATATATTCCTTTTCCCCATTGCTCAGGAGTAAGTTTACCGAAAAAAGGATGTGGATGAGTCGTACACTTATCTGGGCCATTATTCTGGAAGGTTATTATTTTCCCCTTCAGTTTTTCCTTCTCTGTTTCAAATTCTTTTTCTTCGACAATCAAAATGGTCGGAATGGTGGACATATTTTGGGCTAATGGCTTGTCGTTATAAAACATCGGTTTCACAAGATTTCCTATGAATATTCCTAACCAACCTCGCGCTGGATGAGATTGTCCCATTGCAATATCTTGAAAGGCTGAGCAATGTGCTAACATTTGGGCAACATCCATTTTACCCCATTTGGATTTTGAATCTGGGCTTAATTTGTCAATACGGTTTAAAATTTCTTGTAAATGTAATGGATTAAAAATATTTTTCATTTGTACACCTCATCCCTACTAATTTCTCTTCTGTTTTTTAGTTAGAAATTTTACCAAAATCTGAAAACAATTATAGCATAATAATCCAATTTCCAGATCATAAACAGAAAGCTTGCCTATTCAAAACCAAAGAGATATGATTATTATTTGCACTATAAGAATATGGAGATGACTTATGTTGAAAAAGTTCTTAATTAAGCCATGGTCAGCGATCATGATTGCCATTTTTTGTTCGATTCTTTGGGGAAGTGCCTTTCCTGTTTTGAAAGTGAGCTATGTCGAATTACAAATGGCTCCGAACGATGTGATGGCTAAAATGGTTTTCGCTGGGATTCGCTTTTTAATAGCAGGTATCATTGTGCTAGTATTACTAGCCTTTATGGATATTAGAAAATTAAAAATCACGAAAAGACAATTACTAGTATTAACTCTATTAGGAATTATTCAAACAGCTTTACAATATTACTTTTTTTATAATGGATTAGCCATCGTATCTGGCATGCAGGGAGCTATCCTATCCTCAAGTGGGATCTTTTTCACTGTATTGCTTGCCCATTTTTATTATAACAATGATCGGTTAGATCGAAAAAAATGGCTTGGCATTATCGCAGGATTTATTGGAATTGTCCTCGCGAATTGGGGACAATCCTTTGCAATCTCCTTTCAATGGAATGGAGAAGGGTACATGATTTTGGCAGGGTTAACTAGTGCAATTGCGACCATTATGGCAAAGGAATTAGCGACTGGTATTCATCCTTTTGCTATCACTGGATGGCAGTTAACGATAGGCGCTATTTTATTACTCTTGGTCGGCTACCCTCAATTGCAGGAGGGCGCTATTGTTTTTACCCCTTTAGGTTGGGGATTGTTACTCTATTCCGCCTTATTGTCAGCCATTGCCTTTGGATTATGGTATTCGTTATTAAAATATCAGGCTGCAGGTAAAATCAGTATGTATAAATTTATTGTTCCTGTAGCTGGCGTATTGTTATCGGCGATGTTTATCGATGGGGAAGCGTTAAATGTGATGATCTTCGGAGCTATCGTGATGGTGGCATCAGGGATTATAGTAGTGAATTATCGGTCTTGATGGGAGAAAGGAGCTATCCCTTTCTCCTCTAATTAATCTCACAAAACTTGTATATACCCTTCTGTCCCATTCACAAGAATTCGCTGCCCGTCTTTAATTTGTTTGGTCGCATTCTCTACTCCAACCACTGCAGGCAAGCCATATTCCCGTGCGATAACTGCTCCATGTGTCATTAGACCTCCAACTTCGGTAACGAGACCTTTTATTGATACAAATAATGGAGTCCAGCTTGGGTCGGTAAAGGTCGTAATTAATATATCTCCTTCTTCTAAATGAGCATCCTCTAAATCTACAATCACACGTGCACGTCCCTCTATCGTTCCGGTTGAAACGGGTAAGCCGGCAATAGCATCTGCTGGCAAATCCTCTCGTTTGTATTTTCCTACAATAATTTCACCATCCGACGTCATCACTCGTGGCGGGGTGAGCTTTTCATATAAATGATACTCATCCCTGCGCTGGTTGATGATCTGATAATCTAGCTTTTTCGTTTGGATTACTTCACGAAGCTCATCAAAAGTGAGATAGTATATATCACTTTTTTCATGAATCACCCCTAATGGGACGAGTCGTTCTGCTTCTCTTAACAATGCCTGCTTATAAACAAAGTAACGATTAACCATACCGTATTTTGGGTATTCTCTATATCCGCTAAAATTTCGGATCAGGTCGATCCTCTGCTTTGTTTCCTTCGCCTTTTGTTCCCCATCTGGTAGCTGCTTCAAGCGCTCTAGTAGCTCCTGTTCCTTTTTCCAAGCTATTAGCCGGCCTTGTTCAAATCTTTGTTTACTAGCATTGGGCTCAAAGTTTTGGATATTACTAAGAATCAACGGAATAAGTGTTGTAGGTTTTTCGCTCCAGCGGGGTTTCGTTAAATCGATTTCTCCAGCACATCGCATTCCATACTTTTCAAGGAATGCAGAAATGGCGTCTTTGGTGTCCTGCCCACCTTCCAATTGAAGGAGCTCATCCAAAAAATTATCCTCTTCTTCAACCTTTTGTAAATATTCCATTACGTTGGGATACGGCCGAATCACATCGGCAACATCTAATAGTGCAAGGCCCATTTCTGACGTAATATTATTTGGTACAGATTGAGAGAGCGTGTCCGCTACATTTTTTTCACCTAGCCACTTATGCATTTTTTCATTAATCCACATGGCAGCATTCATTGCAGCCATAAGCACACCCATACTTTGCGGATCTGATAACATTTCCCTTAATCGCTGAATATCATCCAGTATAAAATGGAACAAGTCTGACCCTTCTTTTGTTTGGATCACTTGTTTTAACTCTTCCATAGAGGTTTGGTTTCGCTTCATCAATTCCGTTACGATAGATGGATCATTATCAAATGGGGCTTCAGAACCTATAGGTGATAGCTTATCGGGACTCTCTTCTTCTTTAATAGGTAGATCTTCTCGCTCGATGATCGTCATCAATGCATCCTTAATGAGCGGATCCGATTGGCCTAAGGTGTTTAGTAGCATTTCTCTGCTCTCAGCTGAAGCCAATCTAGGGGTAATATCAACAAACAATCTTCCACCTGCTACATGCATCGGTGCAGGTGTTGTTAACAAGAAACAGGACAATCCTAGTGGTTTCATAGCAGCTGTCATCATTTGTTGATGACCGACAGATACATAAAAATGGTTTTCTTCGGTCTCACCTACTTCTGGGATCGGATAAAGTGTCGTGATTGGCCGACTCTGAACGATATAAAATTCATGATCTACCAAGCACCATTCGATATCCTGTGGAGCTCCAAAATGTTGTTCTATCTGCTTTCCGATTTGCGCCAATTGTAAAATTTGCTTTTCCGTAAGGGTCGGAGAAACTTGGCGGTTTGGATCGAGTTGTTGTCTTTCTGTTCCACCGTCCTTTCTTGTATGGATTGCTAATTCTTTAGTTGCTATCCTTTTCTCGACGATTTGATCATCCTGTACTTTATAGCAATCAGGCGTAACGATGCCTGATACTAATGCTTCACCAAGTCCAAAGCTAGCATCGATCGAGGTGACCTTTCGATTTGATGTAATCGGATCTGCGGTAAATAAGATGCCAGAAGCTTTTGGAAAAACCATCCGCTGAACTATGACAGACAGGTACACGTTTTGATGATCAAATCCATTTTGCATCCGATAAATCACAGCACGATTGGTAAAGAGGGATGCCCAGCATTTGCTAATATGGCTCAAGATGTGTTCTTTGCCGATAATGTTCAAATAGGAGTCTTGCTGTCCGGCAAAAGAGGCATGTGGTAAATCCTCTGCCGTTGCACTAGAGCGAACGGCATATGCATGCATCTCGCCAAACTGTGTGAGATAGTGAGTTATTGCTTCTCTAATTTCTGGAGGAATTTCTATTTCGATAATGGTTTGGCGGAGCTTCCTGCTGACTTCACCAATTTGTTCTTGATCTTCAACAGTTAGCAGGCTAAGTTGCTCCAACAATGCTTGAATCCCTTCCTTTTGTCCGATAGCTTTTTGAAAGGCCTCTGTCGTGAGGCAAAAGCCTTCTGGTACTTGTATTCCGTGGATTCTAGATAATTCTCCTAAATTCACTCCTTTTCCACCAACGAGCTTGTGCTGGGATTTTTCGATTTCATCAATAGCTAGAACCAAACCACTCATTCCACATCTCTCCTAACCTATAAGATTCTCTATGATTGTAGCAACTGCACAGACCAATAAACAGTCTATATTTACGATTTTTTATATGCTATAATGTAAGTGGAGATAGTGATCATCAGCTATTTTCTCTCTGATCGACTCTTTCCTATATACAAATTCCTACCATTACATTTTCAGAAAATTGGAAATGTTTACTTTTTTGTAAAAAGGATTGTATTTTTAAATAATCCTCTGTAAAATTATTTGTAATCGTTTACAAATAATAGTTTGGAGTGGGATGAACATGATTACTTTCTTAATAGCAATATCAGCCTTAGTTCTTGCTTATTTCACCTATGGAAAATATGTGGAGAAAATATTTGAGCCGAATAAAAAGCGACAGACACCTGCCTACGCGAACCAGGACGGTGTAGACTATGTCCCAATGCACAAACAAAAAAACGCACTTATCCAACTATTGAACATTGCCGGAACTGGTCCGATTTTTGGTCCGATTATGGGAGCCTTATATGGTCCTGTAGCATTTTTGTGGATAGTTCTCGGCTCGATTTTTGCAGGAGCTGTGCATGACTACTTAACTGGTATGATCTCTATTCGAAATCGAGGGGCACATATTCCAGAGCTTGCTGGGAAATTTTTAGGGAACATTTCTCGTCATTTAGTCAATGCCTTTGCGTTACTGCTTTTATTGCTTGTCGGCACCGTATTTGTCACGACACCAGCATCGTTATTGCATAATTTAATTGATGGCAGGGTTGCTTTAATCGTGATTATCCTCGCTATCTTTGCTTATTATATATTGTCTACTATTCTACCAATTGATAAAATTATTGGTCGAATTTATCCGTTTCTTGGTGCAATCTTACTCATTGGTACAATTGCCGTGGGAGTTGCCTTAGTTTTCTCAGACTATCAGATTCCAGAATTAACTCTTGCTAATATGCATCCTGGCGACTTGCCGATTTTCCCTATTTTATTCTTAACGATTACTTGTGGTGCTCTATCTGGATTCCATGCCACTCAATCACCACTTATTTCTAGAACCGCTCAAAATGAAAAACAAGGACGTTACATTTTCTACGGGATGATGGTGGCAGAAGGGATTATTGCGATGATTTGGGCAGCTGCTGCCATGAGTTTATTTGATGGTCAAGGGCTTCAAGGTTTGATAAGTGAAGGTACCGCTTCGCTTGTCGTCAATGAAGTTTCGATGACATTACTTGGTGCAGTTGGTGGAACCATTGCTGTTTTAGGTGCTGTCGTACTACCGATTACTTCTGGCGATACGGCATTTCGTGCTGCACGTAATATCATTGCCGATTATATCAATCTAGGCCAAACCAAGCTTGCAAAACGGCTAGTTATTGCCATCCCAATGTTTGTAGTATCTTATTGGTTAACAACGATCGATTTTAACATTCTATGGCGTTACTTCTCGTTCGCCAATCAAGGTACAGCAGCACTAGCCCTTTGGATTGGTACCATGTATCTTTTTGTAAAGAGGAAAAACTATGTGATTTCACTTGTCCCTGCACTATTCATCACAGATATGGTGCTAACGTATATCTTATATGATAGCAATCTCGGATTTGGCTTATCCTATCAGGCGGCACATACAGGTGGTATCGTTATGACGGTTTTCATTACTGCTTTATTCTTCTGGAAAGGGAATAAAAATAGGGAAGGGAAATTGATTGTGGATATGGAGGCACCTTCTTTTCGGGGTGTGGCGTAAACGAAGTATGGCTGACTAGAAGGGTTAAACTGGAACTTTCATAGTCAGCTTTTGTTTTACCAAGTAGAGTTTTCATTTCTACTAACTATAAAAAATCTAACTTTTTCATCCTTGCTTTCTTTGCCAATAATAAATGGCAAGTTGTGTCCTATCACGAATTTCTAATTTATCTAAAATAACGGATAGCATATTTCGGACAGTTCCAACGCTTAAGAATAGCTGTCCGGCGATTTCCTTGTTCGAAAGTCCTTGAGCAACTAAATCCACAATATCTGTTTCTCTTTGCGTCAGTCCTTCCAACGCTTCTCGATCTGGTTCCATAATTGCTTTTAATACATCTGCGTCTAAGACGGTTGATCCTGCTCTTAATGCCCTGATTTGCTGGGCCATGTTTTCAATCGTTGCTGACTTTATTAAATATCCCTCTGCTCCTGCTTTTAACGCAAGTCTAATATTCTTCTCATCCTGAAACGTTGTTAACATCATAATTTGAACAGAAGGCCACTGGTCTTTTATTCTCTTTGTACTTTTGATTCCATCCATTATTGGCATTTGTATATCCATTAAAATGACATCTGGTAATTCTCGTTGACATACTTCAATCGCTTCTTGTCCATTTGCTGCTATATCAACGACCTCCAAATCTTCTTCTTTCCCAAGTAATAGCTTTAAACTTTGGCAAACAAGTTGATCATCATCGACGATTAAAAGCTTCATCTGTTAACCTCCTTTTTCTAAAGGAATGACACAAACAAGCAAAAATCCATTTTTTCGATTAATGGATAAGCTTCCTCCCATAGAGCGGGAACGTATTTGCAAGCTTCTTAAACCACTTCCAGTGTGGCTATTTTTTTCAACCGTACCATTATCCTGAATCAATAGGCGCACAATCGATTCCGTGACTTGTAAATCCACCTCGACTATTGTGGCATTACTATGTCTAGCAACATTTGTCAAAGCCTCTTTTAAGCAAGCTTCTAACAGCCCCCATTGATGAGCTGAAACGGCTTGCATATCACCAGATTTTTGAAGGTTTATATCGAGCTGTTGAAAATAGTGTACGATATTTTCTAAGCTTTCAATACCCATCCATGTTGTTGGAGTCATATTATGAACCGTATCCCTTAAGTTTTTCGTACTACGCTTTAAACGATTTTTCACTTCCTGGAGTAGTTTCTCGGCTTCCCTCGAATCTTGAATATACTCGTACGCTTGAAGAGCCAGGGATGCACCTGTTAAATCATGCCCTAAATGATCATGAAGCTCGCTAGCTATCCGGTTCCTTTCCATTAGTTTTGCTTGGTGGGAAGCTGATTGATTCGCTTCCAACAAATCTATCTTCATGCGTTCTAGCTCATATCTAGCCTTTCGCTGTTCATCTGCCTCCTGTCTATATACTACTTGATTTTTTAAGGAGATGAACGAAAAGACACCAAAGAAGAAGGTCTGCAAATAAAACCAAAATAATAGACTAGAAGCTGCTTGCGCAAAAAACAGACTTATAAAGATAAGAAGAGATAATAGCCATTTGCCTTTAAGGGCTAGCTCAAAAATTGGCAGTGCTAAAGCATAATAGCTAATATTTGTATGTGGGGTGAACAAAAAACAAATAAAAACATCCAATAAAACAAACCAAATCGGTAAAGCAAATCTCCAACGTAAACTTGTCACAATTAGTAAAAGAAGAATAAGGATAAAGGATCCATTCGTAGATTCACCAATAATCCATAAATGTATGAGAAAGCCGATAGTTAGAAAGCGCCAACCGTTTATAAATAGCATTGGTTCCTTTTGCTTCAACCTTCCCACACCTTTACTAATAGATTTTTCTTGTACTTCCAATAATGATACATACGATGGTATATAACCATAGTACACTATTAATCAGTAGAAAATCGAGGATATTTTCTCCAAAAACAATCCAATTCAGCCCTTCCGCAAGCCAATAGGTTGGAAAGATAACAGCGATTCGTTTTAGCAAATCTGGAAATATCTCTATCGGTATTATTAGCCCTCCTAGTACTACGATTAAAAAGATGAGGGACATATAAAGGAGAAAGGAGGTATCTTTCCTTCGATAAAAAGAAATCCATGCCAGAGCAATCGCCAGTGAAGCAAAGCAAAACGATACAAAAAGCAAAAAGAGCCTGCTTGGCTGGTATAGCTCTTGGCCAAAAAGAATGCCACCATATACAACAATGGCACATTGTAGGATAAGGATAACTGAGTAAGCTAATAAATTTTGACTTAAATATTGAAAATGGCTAACTGGTGCTACCGCTAGTCGTTTAACCACACCTTTTCCTCGATCCTCTAAAATAATGGTGGCTAAACGAATGCCGATAAACAAAATTAAAATTCCAAAATACTGATAACCATAAGGAAGAAATGGCCACCCCTCTCCTTTAGGTAAAAAAATACAAGCTATCGGAAAAATAGTAAGAAAAATTAAATTGGTCGTATTACCAAAAACTCTTTTTAAAGCAAAACGAAAAATAGTCACAACTTTCTCCTCCTCCCTAGATTGAGCATCACAATAAATAAGAGGACGATCGCCACTAAAAGGATATTCGCTTGAAACCACGCTTTTCCCGTATTCGATTGGCCCATCTCATTAATTGACATGATCGATAAGGTTAGTGGATTACCATACGTTCCAAAAAAATCAAAAAAGATATTCTCAGGCATTGGAAAAAATAATCCTGCCAAGACGACAAATCCAACACCATACAATTCACTTAATCGTTCCGCGATTTTATATTTTTTCACAGAAAAGGTGAAGATCAGACAAACAATGATCGATAAAATGGCCATTAAGGAAATGATATAAATCATCCATGCCCAATTAGCCCAAATGATGCCTAAAACAAATTGTGTATAAATCATTAATAAAACACCAAGTAAAATCGAATATCCAGCCCCACATATCATGATCGAAAAAGCATACATTCTTTGGTTAAAGGGTAAGGTGTATATTCTCATTCTGTTTTCTTTAAATAAATCATGATCGATTAAATACATGACAATCGCACCTGCAAAAAGCTGAAACACAAGCACCATTGTCAGTGCATTTTGATAATGATAAGGCACTCCTGTTTCTGTGACAGATTCTGATAGAATAAATGAAAAAATCGTGATGAGAATAATAGGAATGACAAGAAGCAATAACAAAACAATATAGTTCCTGGCCATTCTAAGTACAGTAAATTTGACTGTTGAAAGTACTCTCATTACTCCTCCTCCTTATCCCTTAGCTGCTTACCCGTTAAAGTTAAAAAGACATCCTCTAAGTTTGGTTTATCAGCTTGAATGCCAAGCACTCCAGCATGTTCCTTCACAAGTGTGATGATTCGATCTAAATTGCCAGATCCAAATGTTGAAATAATGATGATTTGGCTTCCAGCTACGATAGCCTTCTTTACCCCAGCAATCTTTTCCAGACTATTCACTGGGACACTGTCAGGATCGGTAACGTCAATCCTCACTTTTTCTTCATGCTGTACTGTTTGAATTAATTCCTCAACCGTACCATTCTTTATGATTTGGCCTTGATCCATAATCGTTACGCTAGAAGCAATTGCTTGAACCTCCTCCATATAGTGGGTCGTATATAAAATAGTCGTACCATTTTCTCTTAATTTTTTCACTGCTTCTAAAATATAATTTCTTGACTGTGGATCAATTCCAACAGTGGGTTCATCCATGATTAGAAATCTCGGCCGATGTGTTAGTGCACAAGCAATATTTAACCTACGCTTCATTCCTCCAGAAAATTTAGCTGGTACTTTATTCCCCTTATCTGCTAAACCAACAAACTCCAACGCTTCTTCTACTCTTTTCTTTTTTTCTTGCCTTTTTAGCCCATAGACACCTGCAAAGAATTGCAAGTTTTCCTTTGCTGTTAATTCCTCAAATATCGTAATCTCCTGTGTTACAAGTCCGATTCTTTCTTTATTTTGATTAGAGAATGGATTTTTCGAATTCCCGAAAAGCTCTATCTTCCCACGATCGAAAGGAATCATTCCAGTTAATGTTTGGATTAACGTTGTTTTACCTGCCCCATTAGGACCAAGCAGACCAATAATTTCTCCTTCTTGGATATCTAAGTCTATATAATCTAGGACAACATGAGAGCCATACCTTTTAATAACACCTTGCATAGATGCAATCGTCATATTGTTCACCCTTTCATTTCTTGTTACCTTCATTATCGCCATACCTATTCCCCGTCGGTAGTTACATTTGTCATTTCATGCTTGGAACGTGATGGAAAATTATGTAGTGATGGAAGAAGATTGGTTACTGGAATGGTATTGACTAATGTTGTTCATACAGACGTTGCCACAAGACGTGGTGGTTTTAATCTACAACCTGGAAAAAGCTGGATTAAATTAAAATGAGCTGTCGTAACAACAGCTCATTTGAAAGTCAACCTAATGTATATAGATTTCAGTATAAACTTTTACAGTTTTTTGGTAGTTTAAAAGGATTTTCTGTATCAATACGATCATAAAACATAATTCCATCTAGGTGATCTATTTCATGCTGAATAACAATAGAGGAATAGCCTTTAAGTTTTAACACTATTTCTTCTCCCTCTAAATTAAACCCTTTCACTTTAATCCGCTCATACCTTGGGATAAGCCCTTTTATATCCCGGTCAACAGAGAGGCAGCCTTCGCTTGGTGGCAAATAAATCATAGAAACAGAATGGCTGATTATTTTCGGATTAATAAGGGTATATTCATGCTCTGTACCTTTCTCATCTCTCAAATAAGCTACGAACATACGCTTATTCAAACCAATCTGATTCGCTGATAAGCCTACTCCTGCACGTAATTTATATTTTTTGGATAGAACGGGATCTTGACTATTTTTCAAGAAATTCATCATACAAATTAATGTTACCTTATCTTCATCAGATGGAGGTACCAGTACTTCTTGTGTTGGTCGATGTAGGATTTCGTTTCCTTCTCTTACTATATCTTTCATTGTGATCATGTAATTTGAATGAAATTTACTCATAAATAAACAATTCATCCACCTTTACTTTTAATGTTTGTGATAATTTGAAAGCCAGCTCCAATGTGGGGTCATATTTATCATTCTCGATACAATTTATCGTCTGTCTAACAACTCCACACTCCTTAGCAAGTTGCTCTTGTGTTAACCCCAGTTTCTTACGTATTGCTTTAATTTTATTTTTCAACAGTATCACCTATGTCAAGTATATTGGACATTAATATTATAACAACCACAACAAATATGTCAATTACTTTGGACATTTTCTATTATAAAGTACCAAGAAACTACACACGAAATGAGGAAATATTAAAGTAGATTTTATGGGTAGAAGAAAAAGATATACTTAATTGAATATTCCCATCAATCTTTAGGCTATAGAACGTCTGTCTCCCTTTTATCGTGCTATTGTTTGTCAGCACCCTCATTCTAAAGTAAGAAAATGAAATTAGATGAAGAATATACCTTTTTAAATCATGAAGTTACTTCTCCATACGATGATGATCCTATTATCCCTGAACATAAATTGGAGTTACCTTTTGATTTGGGTTTTATGAGCTATTAAGTACCAAGTTTATTAGATCTAGTCTTGATTTTGGCACTTATCATCGTTATAAGTGTCATTTTTGATCGGGTGGTTATTAGTTTTGGTACTTAATTGTGGTTTAAGTACTGTTTTGACAAAGGATTTTTTTATTCTGGTACTTAACCTTGTGATAATGAAACCCCGCATACTCCTCTGACGCCACCTTTATGATATAATTTCCACCTTTACCTAATAATATAAAGGGTCATGCTGATTTTCTAATAATCTAGTAAGATCTGATTTATCCTCTGTACATACTGAGGCTTAAGATACAAATCCAATTCTTTTCATTGTCCTCCAAAACGATTAGCATCCTGTGAAATAACTACTCTATGGGTTATGAGACCACCAACTTCGGTGACGAGACCTTTTATCGGTACGAATAATACTTCAGCTAGGAAGATAATACATCAAAAAGCGAGAGTAAAAAATCTAACTTTTGGGGTCAGTCATTACCTTATTAGGTTGGTTATTTTTTGATGGAATGACAGTATAGCGTCAATTAGTCCTAGGTGTAATGACGAATTTCGAGGTAAACAGCATCAAAAAGAATATAAGACAGCTAATATTCGTACTGTTACTTGTTACAAGTTGTGAATAGATAAATTGTAAATAAACCAATACATTCAGAATAAAGGATACTAAAAACCCTACGATTGAGAAGCAGGTTAGGTAATGAGCAAACATTAGTCTTCGGTATTGAGGAGTTTTGTCATTATGTTTAACAGTTAACAATTGTTGGATTTGAAAAACTAAACTATATGAAACTCCAATAATAAAAATAGTCACAACCAAAAAACCTATTACATCCATTACTAACAACCCTTTCATTTTTCAATATCAAGACCATTTAACAAATAAGGACTGTATCCCTTCTGATAAGCCCAGTTTGTTTAACTTCAATTACTCATTATCAGCTGTTAATATTTCTATCCTATTTAATTAATAACATTGTTGATATGAAGGTTGGAGGTACTTTCATGGCTTAAGAAATTCAGTTTGTTGCTTCAATTAGCACGATTAGGGTCCCACACAGCTAATAACCCTACTTGCATTACCATTTTGCGAGATTACAAATCCTATCCTAATTTTCATTACCAGTCTAAATTAATATGGTTATTATTCAGCTGTTAATTACCAAATTTATTATATCTAGTCTTGATTTTGGCACTTATCATCTTTATAAGTGTCACTTTTGATCTTGTTGTTATTAATTTTGGTACTTATTTGTGGTTTAAGTACTAATTTTGATAAGATACTTTTTATTCTGGTACTTAGCCTATCTTTTATTTATGGGTTAAAACAGTCCAACCTTATAAGATGTATTGATAAGAATATATTTAACTGCTCATTAATAAATGATAGCCCCTTTCCAACTAAGAAAAGTGCCATTATCATGAAGGCTCGTTTCAAGATAACCTTACTCAAAGCAATTACCAAACAGCTGGATGGTATGTCAACACTAAATCGAACAAATTTTTAAAGGTTGATTAACTTGTATTCAGTCGGTGTTAAATAATTTAATGATCCGTGAATTCGAATGTGGTTGAACCAGTGAACATAATCAAAAAGTTCAAGGTCCAGTTCGTATTGGTCAGTAAAATAAGCCCCTTTGACAAACTCTGTTTTGATGGTTTTGAAAGTAGCTTCTGCCACGGCATTGTCATAGGGTGTTCCTTTTTCGCTTAGTGAGCGCTCGATGCCAAACGTTTCTAATGCCTGATCGATCAACTGGTTCTTAAACTCACTTCCTCTATCGGTGTGAAACAATTCAAGCTGATGTAGATTGTATGGGACGGATGCAAAGGCACGTTGAACTAAGGCAGCACTTTTGTGAGGACCTGCACTGTGTCCAATAATTTCACGATTATATAAATCTACTAACACGCAAATATAATGCCATTTCTGCCCAACTCTTACATAGGTTAAGTCACTTACGACTACCTTTAGTTCCTGGTCCTGGTCAAACTCTCGATTAAGCATATTTCCTGCTTCTGACTCGTTACAGGATGATTGGGACGGCTTAAATTGAGCGACGGTATATTTAGAAACAAGTCCCTGTTCTTTCATGATTCGTCCGATCCGACGTCGGGACACGGTCCAGCCAAGCTTCTTCAACTCCACTTTTATCTTTCGTTGACCATAATTTTGGCGACTTTTCTTAAAAATGTCCACAATCAGATCGATTAATTCATCCTCTTGGTCATCACGAGTCTTAGCTTCATAATAGTACGTACTTCTGGCAATTTGCAGGACGCCGCACATTGCTGATACTGAGTATTTGTGACGGTTATTGCGGATCACATCTACTTTCGTCCCATGATCAGCGCGGCTTGCTTTAAAATGTCATTTTCCATGGCCAGTTTTTGATTTTCTTTCCGAAGTTTGATTAACTCTTCTTGTTCCGGTGTGCGATTGTCTTTTTCCTGAAACGATCCATTATCATGATACTGGCGAACCCACTTATCAAAAGAAGAAGGTGTCAATTTATATTCTCTAATAATCTCCGCGCGGGGTTTACCGGAGGCATGCAACTTTACCATTTGCTCTTTGAATTCTTTTGAAAAAGTTCTTCTCGCTCTTTTGGTCATTTTAAACGCTCCTCGGTTTGTATTTGAACCAAGTCTAACTGACCTTAACTAACTTGTCCAACTAAGTGTAACCGATTCAGGATTGATAACAAGAAAACAGAAGCTCTGCGCTTTTTTTAATGCAACTTTTACTTAAAATATGCTCTATATGCTGTGATGAACGCTTCTGGTGAAGATCTCACGGTATACGTATATACACCTTGTAGCGTATGCAAATAGAGAATACCACCTTTATTTGCAATTTCTCGATAAGAAAAATCCATCACATCCTTAATCGGAAACTCTCTATTGTGTGTAACGACCTTATCGCAATATAAGTAAATGATTCGGTCATGTTCAATATGAAACTGTTCAATACTTGTCACTTTTCTTTCTATTTTTATATATGGGTGCTGTGCTATCAAGCTCATATGACCCTCCTCCAAAAACAAAGGCTTTTTATAATTATGTTATCACAAATATCCTTACCTTTTAAAACAGACTTCAATCAAGGGTGATTCAGTAGATTGATCGTTTTGCCTACACGGGAGCGTCAGAAAATGCGATTTACAACGTTAAGCACATAGAAATCCCAATTTCTTTTTATGTATTAAGGGGAAATTGGGAAAGATCTTCAGCATCCCTTTTCGTTGCTAACCGAACATTAAGTGTCATTCGCTACACTCCTTAATAATAATTCCTTCTCAAGTTAAAGACCAAATTGGCTAAATTCAGCTTTGATTTTGGCACTTATCATCGTTATAAGTGCCACTTTTAGTCGTGTGGTTATTCGTTTTGGTACTTAATTGTGGTTTAAGTACCATTTTTGACAAGACATTTTTTATTTTGGTACTTAACGTTTCCCCATCAGCTTATTGTCCTTTAAGCAGCTGGTGTTGAAGAAGTCATACATGTGCATGATTTATGAATTTTGGAATAAATATATAACAGAAAGGAGGAGGCTCTTATAACGAAAAAAATTCTATTATTTTGTGATCCCGGAATTGATGATTCTTTAGCGATTATGTACACCATGCTGCATCCTGACATCGAGCTTGTTGGTATCGTCACTAGTTATGGGAATGTGACAAAAGAACAGGCTACAGCTAATGCTGCTTATTTAGTACAGTTAG
The DNA here is from genome assembly GCF_055392695.1 of Gracilibacillus sp. JCM 18966. Classification (NCBI taxonomy): domain Bacteria; kingdom Bacillati; phylum Bacillota; class Bacilli; order Caryophanales; family Bacillaceae; genus Gracilibacillus; species Gracilibacillus sp. JCM 18966. Next base: position 40,262 of record NZ_AP043883.1, read on the forward strand.
CAGGGAGAAATGACATTCCGATTATCCCTGGTGCTTCTCAGCCGGTGCAACAGGAAGATGTGACGTTTTACCCCGAAATTCACGGTGATGGAATCGGTCCGATACATCCTCCTAGTAATATGCAATACCAAACATATCCTTTTGATATGATTCGTTATATTATAGAAAAATATAGAGATGAGCTTATCATTGTAGACACAGGGCGTTCTACCACCCTTGCCATGGCATTTATCCTATTTCCAGACCATTTAAAAATGGTGGCTTCCCTCTATGTAATGGGTGGAGCATTCTTTGTTCCAGGTAATGTTACAGCACTAGCTGAAGCAAACTTCTATGGAGATCCAACGTCATCTAATTATATTCTTAAGTTCGCACACAACTTGACCATCACGCCTTTAAATGCCACTCAATTTGCAATTCTCACCCCAGATATCGTGGACGCCATTTCTAAAAATAAGAAAAACATCTATGCCTTCATGATTGCTCCTGTCTTTGAATATTACTACGAATTTTATAAAAAATCAGTACCAGGTATTTCCGGAGCGCCTATTCACGATCTTCTTACTATTATGGTTATTAATCATCCTACTATTGTTGATTACATATACTATGATGCAAATGTGGTTGAAGGCGGAGAAGCAAAAGGAATGTCTTATATTGATTATCGACCAACAAGTAAAACAGGAAAAACACGAATTGCCATCCAACTTCATTACGAAGCCTTTATAGATGAATTTAGTAGGATTATGTTACCGAAATGATGATAGATAGTTAACTCGTGTTGCTTGTATTCTAACGGGAAGTTTTAGCCGAATAACAATGGTCATTTCAGATACAAAAATAAGATTTCATAGCATTTTTTATATAATTAATGAGTGCTATTACTTCACTCTCTAGTCCCTCCCAATTATCCATACACTCTCCTCGATAGGCTTTTCTTGCTATGTCGACTAAAGTCGCATGCTCTTTAGGTAAAAGGGGAATCGCCCATTCTGCAGCCACATCTTTTGGAGAAATTTTACCTGTAGTCATTGTTTGCCACATTCGAGCTAGGGTCAAAATTACATTACGCTCATCACCTTTGATACCCTCCATCAACTCTGGGTAAGAATCCTTAATCGCCTCTCGAATATCTGTCATAGGCACGGGAGCAAGTATATCTGAAGCATCAGGACCAAATAGAGAAATACTATTCTTTCTTGCTTGTGCTAAAACAATAGCCAAATCAGGATCATAGCCTGGATCCTGAATTTGACCATTCTCAAAATCATCCCTAAGCCACTCACCATAGACAATTTCTTTCTTTGGTGGATATTGCCAAGGCATAACATCACTGTGATTTATAACCGTGAGTTCAAGTGGTCTCAAAGAATCTTTATTTCCTATCTTTCCAGAAATAAGCATTAGTCTATCAATTAGTTTCTTTCGAGTTACTTCAGGTAAATGATTATTCACTATCACGAGGACATCGACATCACTGTTAACGCGTAAGCCACCTTTTACTGCTGAACCATATAGATATACTCCGATTATTGAACTTCCAAATAACTCCTCTACGATTTTTAATGCTTGAATTGCTTGTGCTGGTATTTTTTCATTGCTCAAATTGTTCAAGTAAATACTCCTCTCTTCTGATCCTGCCTTGTTCGTTTACGTGAATAACACCACCATATCATAAATCTACAATCGAAAACCATATGTATAAACAGAGAAAACACAGAGAACTTATTTTTCTCTGTGTCACTCCCCTTCACTATCCACCCTCTTCACAACTTTCGCCGGCACTCCCGCCACCACACTATCCTCCGAAACATCCTTAGTCACCACTACTCCTGCTGCGACAACGGCGTTATTTCCAATATGAACACCAGGAAGTATGGTTGCGCTAGAACCAATCCATACATTTTCGCCAATCGTAACGGGAGATGGATATGTCGTGCTTCTAGATTCTAAGGATAGCCCATGATTAAGTGTGGCAATCGTAACATTCATGCCGATCAATGTACCGTCACCGATCGTAATGCCTCCTCTATCTTGGAAGGAACAACCCGTATTGAAAAACACATTCTTCCCGATCGTGATATTTTTCCCAAAGTCTGTATAAAACGGTGGAAAGCACATAAAAGAGGGATCAACCTTCGATCCTGTTAACTCACTAAAAATATCTACTATCTCCTCTTTTGAATGATAGGATGTGTTCAATTTCATCGTTATTTTTTGGGCATCATAGCTGCATTGTGTTAAAAGCTCATGTAATTCTTGATCCACACCTGAAATCGGATTACCTTTCTTGCAAAATTCAATAAACTCTTCCATATTCATTATTCATTCACCTAGCTTTTGAGTTATATTTCGAGATATTATTCTCTTTTAACAATAGGTTACTCCTTATAGTTAACTCTAGGTCAAGAAATAAACGAACATAAACCCCAGCAACCAGTTATATTTATTTTTCAATCCTGACATAATGTTGTCAGGGTACTTCTGTATAATGATTTTATATGATATTATGCTAACCTTACAGGAGTGGTAATAATGGTTGAGAATCATTATGTTAAACTTGTCGGCTTGAAGGAAAATAACTTAAAAAATATAACACTCACTATTCCAAAAAAGAAGATCACTGTGTTTACAGGCGTTTCCGGATCTGGAAAATCTTCTATTGTATTCGACACAATAAGTAAGGAAGCTCAGCGTCAGTTAAATCAGACATTTACGACATATATTCAAAATCGATTACCAACCTATAGTCCAGTAAATACATTATCCATTGAGAACCTATCCCCTGCCGTGGTGATTGATCAAAGACGATTAGGAGGAAATGTACGTTCAACGCTTGGTACAATCACAGATATTTACTCATTATTGCGATTATTATTTTCTCGAGTGGGAGAGCCCTTTATTGGTGAATCCGATGTTTTTTCTTTTAACAATCCGAAAGGGATGTGTCCAAACTGCCAGGGAATTGGACGAAAGGTTGAACCAGATATAGAGAAACTATTCGACCATACAAAATCCCTTAACGAAGGAGCGATTTTGTTTTCCACGTTTTCCGTAGGAACATGGTACTGGCAGAAGCATTTAAACTCAGGCCTATTCAATCCGAATAAAAAGTTAATGGATTACACGGATGCAGAATGGAAAATGTTACTACATGGAAAAGATGAGAAAATTATATTACCCTTAAAAGACGAACCCACCAAATATTATGAAGGCGTTATAGACAGATTTAAACGGATGTACTTAAAAAAAGACATCCGTCAATTATCGCATAATGTTAAGAGATTCATTACCATAACACCTTGCACCACATGCAATGGAGCTCGTTTAAGTCAAGAGGTATTAAATTGCAAAATAGATGGCTATAACATCGCTCAATTCACTGCTATGGAAATCGGAGAATTAATAAAAGTAATCAAAACAATAAAAGATCCAATAGCTAAACCTATCCTATCGAACATTTCAAGTCGATTACAGCATCTCATTGACATGGGACTTTATTATCTTACCTTAAACCGCGAAACATCCACCTTGTCTGGGGGAGAATCACAACGTGTAAAAATGATAAGACATCTTAATAGTAGTTTAACAGATATGATGTATATTTTTGATGAACCGAGTATCGGATTGCATCCCTGCGACGTACACCGCCTTAATAGAATGCTCCAAAAAATTAGAGACAAAGGAAACACGGTTATAGTGGTTGAACATGACAAGGATGTTATCCGTATTGCTGATCATATAGTGGACGTAGGACCAGGTGCAGGTACAAATGGTGGTGAAATTGTCTATGAAGGAAATCTAACAGGATTATTGGAAGCAGATACATTGACTGGAAGATATTTAAGAACTAAACAATTATTAAAAAAGGAAGTCCGTCCATTTAATGAGTATCTTTCCATCGTTAAAGCATCCAAAAACAATCTAAAGAATGTTACTGCTCGTATTCCTTGTGGTGTTCTTACTGTTATTACTGGCGTAGCTGGTTCGGGGAAAAGCACACTGATTTTAGACGAATTTTTAGCACAGTATCCAAATGCGATTGTAATCGACCAAAAGTCAGTGGGTACCTCGATTCGGTCTACCCCTGCGACTTATACGGGCATAATGGATATCATTCGAAATTCGTTTGCCTCTGCTAATAAAGTAAGTAAGTCCCTTTTTAGTTTTAATTCAGAGGGGGCCTGCCCAGAATGCCAAGGGAATGGATTTATTCATACAGACCTTGCATTTCTGGAAAGTATGAGAACAACTTGTAAAATATGTAATGGAAAACGGTTTAAAGACGAAGTACTTCAGTATAAATTAGACGGAAAATCCATTTCAGATGTATTAGACATGACAGTGTTTGAGGCACTTTCCTTTTTTCAGGAGGAAGAAGTGCTTTCCACCTTAAGAGCATTTTCAGAGGTAGGATTAGACTATATGACTTTAGGTCAGCCATTAAACACCTTATCGGGTGGTGAGTGTCAAAGAATGAAATTAGCTGGCGAGCTACACCAATCTGGCAACATTTATGTTTTGGACGAGCCGACAACTGGTCTTCACATGTTCGATATTAGCCATTTATTATCCATTCTAAATCGTTTAGTGGATAATGGCAGCACCATCATAGTGATTGAACACAATTTAGATATCATGAAACAAGCGGATTGGATTATCGACCTTGGACCTGATGGTGGTAAAAATGGAGGAGACATCATGTTTGTAGGTACTCCACATAATTTAGTAACAAGGAGCAACTCGCTAACTGCACAATATCTAAGAAATGATATACAGGAGGACTTACCTTGAAAATCGAACGTTTATTAGGAATCATTGTGTTACTGATTTACAGGAAAAGAATGAAGGCGGTGAACTTATCGAGGTACTTCGAAGTATCAGAGAGAACGATATATAGAGATATTGATTCTCTTCAACGTGCAGGGATTCCGATCGTATCGCTTCCTGGTCAAGAAGGCGGTTATGAATTAACGGATCAGTTCAAATGGGATAAAAAGTATCTATCGCTAGAGGAATTACTCTCTATACGGTGGGCGTTAGAAAGTATGGAAAAGGCTACTGGTTTCGAAGATATAAATGAATTGGTTTCGAAAATTAATCAATTAATCGACTCCGATCCCACCCAAGATAAAAATATCCAAATACAACTTTCTCATTCGAATCATCGTTCGCAACATATTCAAACAATATACAAATCCATTCAAAATAGTAATGTAATTAAAATTCGCTATGTGGATCATCAAGGAAAAGAAACAGAGCGAGAGATAGAATCCATGGGGATTTTTTTAAAAGACTACCACTGGTACTCGTGGGCATATTGTTTACTACGAAAAGAACTCAGAATCTTTAAGCTAGCACGGATCTTGAATATTCATCCTACAAATCGCTATTTTACGAGACGTCCGTATACAATGGAAGATATATATGAAAAAGAAGATGGAATATCTGGAAACAGCATAAAGCCATTTACCGTCTGCTTCCAATTTAACCGAGAGATGAGAGCACAGGTATTAGATAACTTTCAAAAAGATGAAATAGTGGTTAATCCAGATGGGACGTTCATTGTTAAGAAAAAATATTACACCATGGATAAAGCGATCATTCAAATTCTTCGTTTTGGAAATAAAGTCCGTATTATTTACCCGAAAGAGTTGGTGCAAAAGTTTACCAAGTGCTTGGATGATATGAAAGATTTATATAGAGGATAACCTTTTCCATTATTGGAATAGTTCTTCACGAATTAGGTTACACCCACATATTAAATTAACTAAGACAATTATTTATTTTTAGGTATTTGCCATAGTATTGAGTAGACTAATAAACGACTTCTTATCCAAATTGATTTGACCACTGATGGTGAGTGAAGGGCAACAATACACCCCTCCCTCTAAAATATACTCAAATCCCATTGCTTCGCGATATGTCGAAGAAGCCTAATCCCTGCAATACTATTGCCTTGCTCATCAAGCGCAGGACCATACACCCCAATTCCGCAACCTTCTAGAAAAGGGAGCTCCTCATTTCTAGCTCTTGGTGGTGAAACTGCAATAATACCACCAGACACCCCACTTTTTGCTGGGATTCCGACATATGCAGCGAATTTTCCTGAGGCATTATACATGCCGCAAGTCAGCATCAAGGCCTTTGCTAAACGGGCAACTTGTCTTGGAATAATTTTTTTCTCCGTTTTTGGATCCTCGCCATCATTTGCTAATATCATCCCAATACGGGCCAAATCCTTTAGGGAAATTTCGATCGAACATTGCTTGAAGTAGGTTTCCAATGTTAGCTCTAGGTCTGATTCCAATGAGCCAATTTCGACGAGATAGTAGCCGATGGCTCGATTTCGCATCGAGGATTCTTTTTCAGATGCAAATACATCCATGTTTAATCTGGGACGGTAGCCTAGGATATTTTCTAACAGCTGAAATAGGGGCACTAGTTTCTCATCCGATGTTTTTCCGTTTAATAGTGACGTTACTGTTATAGCGCCAGCATTTACAAATGGATTAAATGGCTTTTTGAGCTGTTTCATTTCTAGGTGCATAATGGAATTAAAAGCGGCACCTGTAGGCTCTACATCGACACGATCCAGTACATAAGAAATGCCTCTTTCCATACATGCAATAATAAAGGTGAACACTTTGGAAATGCTTTGTATCGTAAAGGGTATCTGAACATTGCCAGACTCTATGGTCATCCCGTTAATGCCCGTGATGGAAATGCCTAAGTGTCTTTTATCAGCTTGCGCTAAAAGTGGTATGTAGGAAGCGACTTCCCCTTCCTTCGTATGTTTCCTGTAAAAAGTCACCCAATCATCCACATAATTTTGCAGCCATTCTTTTGTTAGTTTTGTATTTTGATTAATAGCTCCCTGTACCAAAAAACCACCTCACTGGTGGTAGTTTGTGTATTTTCTTGGGAAAATAGTCAGGGGATTGGACATAAGCTACCCTTTTCCCTCTTTCCATTCCATTACATATTCCTCCATCACTTCTTTTAATTCTTGTCCTATACGGGAATAGGCTTCATCATTAAGATTAGCAAGTGATACACGAATCGACCATTCTGGTGCTAAAAATCCTTGACCGCTTAATAGGACAATCGATGATTTCTCGGCTAATCGGTATAAAATATCTTCTGGTTGATAATTTTCTAAAAGATATTCTGTAAAGCCTTTTTCATAATAATGATTGCACCAGATTTCCAGATCGATTTCTGTATAATAGTCTGCATTATTTGGTAAATGCTTCTTCGGCAATCCTAGACCTTCATATAAACGAAGCATCCTTCGATCTAAAATGTCGTTGGTTTTTTGTTTATACTCATTATTGGTATCAAGCATGGCAAATATGGAAAATAAGGCCATTTGTACTTGCTGTGGTGTCGATAGTCCAGCGGTGTGATTCATGGCGACATCTCTACTGTCTGCTACGATTCGATCGATAAACTTCGTATGTTCTGGAGTTCGGGTAAGAGAAGCATACCTTCTATTTAAATCCTCTTTCTTTTTTTCAGGTAATTCCTCCAATAACTTATCAAAAACATTATTCTCACTTATAGCAATGGTTCCTAAGCGCCAGCCTGTCACACCAAAATATTTGGAAAAGGAATACACGCCAATCGTATGAAAAGGTAAATCCACCATAATCGAGCGAAAGCCTTCTACAAAGGTTCCGTACACGTCATCAGAAATGATCATTAAATTAGGATTGTCATGCTGTACAATTTGTGCAATTTGATCTATGGTTTCTTTTTTTATCGAGACAGATGGTGGATTGCTCGGATTGGTTAGAAATAGTGCCTTGATTTCCTTATCCTTTAACTTTTCTATTTCCTCTGCAGGGTATTGCCATGTATGGTTCCCCTCCTCATCTATTTCGGTTGCCATAATTTTAACGAGCTCAAAAGCATTATTCGGGAGTTCTGGAATCTCTATGTATGGTGGAAAGATCGGAACCATCACCGCGATTTTGGACCCCTTAGGAAGTAGGTGATTTTTATATAATGTTTCAAAAATATAGCACATCGCTGCCGTGGCCCCTTCGACTGCAAATAAATCAAACGTATTTTCCTGATCATATAGCTCCTTCGATAAAAAGTCATGCACTACTTTTTCCGTTCGAACAAGCATCCGACCAGGATTAGGATAGTTATCCCCGATGATTCCATCTACTAATTCATAGACCCAGGTATCTCTTTCAAACTGTTTTCTGTTGATTCCGTAATCAATGATTTCCTTTAGCAGCTGCATTCCTGGAATGTGCGGATTTTCTTTCGCATAATTTTGGAAGCGTTCTGCTATTCCATTACGATTTGGCATGCCAGCTAAGTCACCTTCATCCCATACTCGTCTTGATTCAGAGACCGCAAATTGTCCAAGCGCAAAAAATGCTTCTCTTGGGGAGGCGGCAATCCAATTGGGATTACCGCGACCCGCATCAAGCATCGTCCTAGTTATCCTCTTTTTTCCTTTGGCAAGCTCAATAAGTTTTTCTTTTATTTCAAAGGGGCTTATTCTACTTGCTTTATTTAGTTGATTCATCGAAATCCTCCTAAACAATCTACTATCTTCATTTACATAAGTATTCCACTATTAGGCGTGAAATATTATCTGAAGATACATTTCTTAGGATAACAGCATGTTTAGGAGATAGAATTCGGTGATCTTAAAGGTTATTGCATTACGATCCAGAATGTTGAGTTTTTGAGTGATTATATTACTTTATGGCCTGAACTAACAATACTTTTGTATCCTAGAACAAGAGTTTTATAAACGCTCACATTATGTGATCCTATTCATTTTTTGAAGTTTTCCATAAATGAATAGAGCTAAAATTTTGAATAATGAACAAAAAATCCTTTTTCACAGGCTTCTTTTTATCAAAAAGTAATACTTTGTATCATTAAAGCAATATCAATGTCCACAGACTCAATTGTATTGCATTTTCTAATATAGGACCGAAAATATTAATAATTATTTACATTTATATACATAAGTGATATCATTATAATATAAAAATATTTCATACAAAGGTGGTTATATTCATTATGTTGCAGGAGCGAAAAGCATGGACAATAAATGGTTATCTAGGTATTCTCCTTATCGTTTTACTCTTAGGTTTAACCGCTTTTACCTTTTTTCAAGAACAATTCGTTGTTGGAGTCATAGCTCTTCTCATCGCCATCCTACTTGGAAGTGGTATTACGTTAGTCCAACCTAACCAATCAGTGGTCGTTACGTTTTTAGGAAAATACATGGGTAGTATTCGACAGGAAGGTGTAGTAATTACGATACCGTTCACTGCAAGACGAGTTGTTTCCCTTCGCGTTCGAAATTTTAATAGTAAAAAATTAAAAGTAAATGATGTGAATGGGAACCCGATTGAAATTGCTGCGGTTATCGTTTTTAAAGTAACAGATTCCGCAAAAGCAGTATTTGAAGTGGACCGCTATGAGCAGTTTGTGGAAATTCAAAGTGAAACAGCCATTCGTGCCGTTGCAACGAAATACCCTTATGACACTTTTGAAAACGTGGAATTAACCTTAAGAGGAAATGCCGAAGAGGTGTCCGGCGAACTAGCTTCCGACTTACAGGATCGTTTAGAAGTTGCTGGTGTAGAAATTATCGAAACAAGGTTAACCCATCTTGCTTATTCGACTGAAATTGCCCAGGCTATGTTACAACGTCAGCAAGCAGATGCCATCATTGCAGCAAGACGGAAAATCGTTGAAGGAGCAGTAGGAATGGTACAGGATGCCATCGAGCAATTGGAAAAAGAAAATATTGTAGACCTTGATGAGGAGCGTCGTGTCGCCATGATTAACAATTTACTTGTTTCGATCGTAGCAGACCATGGAGCACAGCCTGTCATTAATACCGGCACACTATATCAATAAAATTTGTTAAAAAAGAGGGTTTCTATGACGAAGAAAAAACATTTCCCATTGCGAATAGACCCTAAACTCTATGAAATATTGCACAGTTGGGCCAAAGATGAATTTCGTAGTGTAAACAGTCATGTGGAATTTTTGTTACGAGAATCTGCCAAAAAAGCTGGGCGATTACCTAAAACTCAGGATAAAAAAATTGGGGAGGATTAAGTTCTTCTCCTCTTTACTGTAGGTGTGGTGTATGCCTTTGATTTACTAAATAGAAAAAGGATCTTAGCCTAAGATCCTTTTTCTCATGCTATTAACATTATTCATTGGACAGTTTTAATTGATCAAGCACTTTAAAGAAAAGGCTCAGAATAATGGCAATGATGGTGGCTAAGCCCATACCTGTTAAGGAAACATCCCCGATATTAATGGCAGCACCACTAATTCCAATGACGAGCACCACACAGGTTAATATCAAATTCTGTGAGCGGCTATAATCAATTTTCGCTTCCACAAGCATGCGGATACCACTTGATGCGATTATACCGAACAATAATAGTGAAATCCCACCCATTACAGGCGTTGGAATCGATGTGATCAGTGCAGCTAATTTTCCACAGAAAGATAATATAATAGCGATAACAGCTGCCATACCAATGATCCACGTGGAGTAAACTCTCGTAATTGCTAAAACCCCGATATTTTCTCCATAGGTTGTGTTAGGTGTTGCACCGACAAGACTAGAAATAATGGTGGAAATCCCATTCCCCGCTAATGAACGATCTAAGCCCGGTTCCTTTGCCAAATCCTTTTTGACAATATTTCCTGTTACAAATAAATGCCCAATATGCTCAGGAATAAGGACAATTGCCGCAGGAAGTATAATCAAGATTTGGGACCAGTCAAATTTTATTTGGTAAAATTCTGGCATGGATATCCATGCCGCTTCCTTTACAGTTGTTAAATCAACTAAGCCAAAAATAGCGGCGATAACATATCCTGCAATAATACCAATCAAGATAGGAATAATTTTCAGAAATCCTCGTAAGGTTACCCAACAAATAATGGTAATCAGCAAGGTTAGGAATGATACAATAGCCGCTTTAGGATCAATCGCCCATGAAGCCCCTGCATCTGCTGGCGCAATCCATCCTGCCATTTCTGCTGCAGTCGGCACAAGCTCAAGACCAATAACAGCGACGATAGCTCCCATAGCTGCAGGTGGGAAAAGGACATCGATCCAAGCAGTTCCGGCGAATTTGATGATAAGAGCAACAACGCATAAAATAATACCGACAAATAGGAACCCGCCTAGTGCATAACTATAACCCTCCATCCCCGAATAGTGACCTAATACGACAAGCACTGGTGAAATGAAGGCAAAGCTAGAGCCTAAATAAGCTGGAATCTTTCCTTTCGTAATAAAAATATAGAGCAATGTCCCGACACCATTCATCAATAAGATGGTCGCAGGGTTAACACCGAACAGTACAGGAACCAAAACCGTCGATCCGAACATCGCAAATAAATGCTGAAGACCTAATGGTAAGCTCTGCAAAAAAGGTACACGCTCGTCAACTTGTATTTCATCATATTTTGCCACTTTATTTTCCCCCTTGAAGTAAATATAGGGTTCAAACAGTTACCGCTTAATAGACAAAAACACCTTGCTAAAAAAAGCAAGGTGTTTGCGGATTGATACAACCATAGACTACCAGATTAGCTATGGTTATGAACTTCACAGACTTTGAATCTATTCCACCTTGCCAGTCTCACAGGACTGAATTAAAGGTAACCGTATGAACTTATCTCAAATATTATTACAATATATTGTCGAAATGTCAATGTTTTTTTGCAAACGGAAGGATTGGCACTTTAATTTTAAACGACCATACTCTTAAAGAACAACTTGAAATAATGGCGACTGCCAGAACATATTATCACCCATCAAAATTCTTGTCACTACGTAATATGTTGAAAACATGTGATCGATTAATAATATTGAATTTTGCGAAATGGAGTACGCTAGTGGTTGTTGTGGCTCTGCGGGTATCTATAATATAGTTGAAAAAGAAATGTCTATGAGAATATTAGATTCGAAAATGAAACACACGAAAGCTACACAGGTTAACTACTGTTGTGACCGCAAATCCTGATTATTTACTACAAAAGAAGCTTAGTATCAAGAGAGAAGGAGTAAACGAATCTGTACGTGCAGTTCATATCGTCGACCTATCGCTAAAAAGCTGTAAGTCGAATTAGGCAATTTTTCTATCCTCATCCCCCTCATTCAATTGTCTTTTCCCATCCCAGAAGTAAATACGAGGCAGACCCGATAACAACCAATATTCATGCAATAAGGTAGAGCTAACAAACAATATCAAGGTCCAATCTATTTGCCTCAAAAGAATCTCTCCCTTCGTAACTAATTTATGGCGAAGGCAGGTTGTCTAAGAACGTTTTCACTTTTTGATAAGAGTGGGGTTTTGACCTCCAATATTTGCTATATAAGTACCAACTTTATAATCTTTGGTTACATTTTTGGTACTTAAATTGGTTTTAAGTACCAAATTTATGATCTTGGGTTGCAATTCTGGTACTTAAATCGGTTTTAAGTACCATTTTTACTTGTTCGCTTTCTAGTTTTGGTTCTTATTCGTCATTGTATTCGCTTACAATAATTATTCTTCTTCCAGCAGGCGGCGTAAGGTTTTTCCTACTAATGATTTTGGAAGGCTATCTCGGAATTCGTATATTCGTGGTATTTTGTAGGCGGCAAGCCTTTCTCGGCAAAACTTCTCCAGCTCCTTTTCGTCTGTGGTCGCTCCTTTTTTCAAAACAATGTAAGCCTTCACTGTTTCGCCTCGGTATTCATCCGGAACTCCGACTGCGGCTGCATCCATTATCGCTGGATGTTCAAACAAGACCTCCTCAATTTCTCGAGGGTAAATATTGAATCCACCGGCGATGATGAGATCTTTTTTTCGATCGACAATGTAAAAGAAGCCTTGATCATCCATTTTGGCCATATCACCTGTATAAAGCCAGCCGTCTTTTAAGGTATTACTCGTTTCCTCCGGTCGCTTCCAGTAGCCTTTCATCACTTGTGGTCCTTGAATGATCAGCTCCCCTACTTCTCCGTTTTCAAGTTCTTTTCCTGTTTCCGGCTCGACTACCTTTGCGATTGTATCTGGAAAAGGGATCCCAATCGAGCCGAGCTTCCGTTTTTCCCATATGTTATTCGCATGGGTGACTGGTGAGGCTTCGGTTAATCCGTAACCTTCAATCAACTTACCACCTGTTATCTCTTCGAATCTTTCCTGGACCTCACCCGGTAATGGGGCCGCACCACTAATACATACATTGATGGACGATAAATCATAGTTCTTTATTTTTGGATGATGGATTAATGATAGATACATCGTTGGTGCTCCTGGAAAGGTAGTCGGCTTCATTTTGTCAATTAGCTTGAGCGCCATGTTTACATCAAACTTAGGGAGAAGAATAAGCATGCCACCTAATTTTATAGAAAGGTTCATGAGTGTAGTCATTCCAAATACGTGAAAAAAGGGGAGCATCGCCAAGTATCGTTCTCTCTTCTCCTCACTCCGATATACCCAAGCTCTCGTCTGCAACGTATTGGCGACAAGATTATAGTGAGTAAGCATGACACCTTTGGAAACGCCAGTTGTACCTCCTGTGTACTGAAGCAATGCCAAATCTTCTTCCACATCTATCGTGACATTGATCGGCTTAGCTGGCGCATTAGATAGGAGTTTCTTAAACGAATGGGTATGCTGATCATAGCTGACCTCCATTGATAAACCGTCTTTTTTGGCCTTGATTGGGTACAGGATATTTTTAGGAAAGGGCAAGTAGTCCTTCATGGAGGTAAAAATCGTATGCTCTACTTCTACTTTCGGCAATACGTTTTGGACACGCTTAAACAAATGATCCAAGGCAATAACGACTTTCACACCAGCATCATTCAATTGATGCTCCAGCTCTCTTTCTGTATAAAGAGGATTGGTTTGAACGACGATCGCACCAATCATTAATGCTCCGTAGTATGCGATAATGGATGCAGGACAATTCGGGAGCATAATTGCTACCCGATCGCCCTTTTCGAGCCCTAACTTTTTTAAGCTATTTGCGAATTGATAGGTTTCTTTTAATAGCTGCTCATAAGTGATCTTTTTTCCATAGAAAAAAATTGCGGTTTGTTGCGGGAACTTTTTTGCTGTGTCTATCATAAATTGAGCCAAATTTTGCTTTGGATATTCGTATGACGGTGCGACTTCTTCGGGGTAGTACTCTAACCATACTTTTTCAGACATATCCAACTCTCCTTTTTGGCTATGGGCCTTTAAACGACATACTTCTCAGCTGCAATGACACGTGCTGCAATTTGCCTTTTCCGTTCTATCGTATTGATCGGTGTTCTGCGCGCTAGCTTTTTTAAGACAGATAGCTGTGTACTTAGCCTATCTCCAGACTCCACCTGAGCTAACGAATCCTTGGCGAGCGCTTCGATCGTTTCAAACGATTCGTGGACAAATACTTGCGTCATTGCGATGGCATTAGCCGCTTTCTCTTCGCCCTCTTTGGCAACTCGCTTTTTCGTTCTAAGAAACGCACTTTCCGCTGCATACACTTGGATCATGATGTCAGCTAAGTGACTGAGGATTTCTTGTTCTGAATCTAGCTTTTGCTGGTATTTTTGTACGGCTAGACCGCCAATCATGAGGAATATTTTTTTCGCCATCTTAATGAGGTACTCTTCTTGCTCCAAGAGCCCTGTAAACGTCCGTTGTGGCATAAAGGTAAGCAGCTCTTCTTGTAGCTGTTGTGCTTTTTGCATAAGTGGGAGTTCGCCCTTCATTGCTCGCTTAATCAGTGTCCCTGGTATGAGCAAACGGTTAATTTCATTCGTTCCCTCAAAAATTCGATTGATGCGTGAATCACGATAGATGCGCTCGATTTTATATTCCTTGATAAATCCATAGCCACCGTGAATTTGAACTCCCTCATCGGCAATAAAATCTAACGTCTCTGAACCAAATACTTTATTGATCGAGCATTCTAACGCATATTCAGCAATCGCTTTGGCAGACGCCACTCCTGCATCAGACCTGCTGAAATCAATCGCTTCCATACTCGAATCTATTAATCCAGCAGTCCGATAGACCATACTATCCAAAACATATGCCTTTGTATTCATTTCCGCTATTTTTCTTCGAATAAGAGAAAAGGATGAGATCGGCTGCTTGAACTGAACCCTTTCATTCGCGTAGGCTGATGCTTCCTCAATCGTATCCTTAGACGAACCGAGACAACCAGCGGCAAGCTTAAATCGACCAATGTTCAATATATTAAAGGCAATGAGATGACCTTTTCCAACCTCCCACAACAGATTTTCTGCGGGAACCTTCACCTCTTCTAAAATTAGGGGGCAGGTGGAAGAGCCTTTGATCCCCATTTTCTCTTCTTCTGGTCCGACACTAACTCCTTCCATCGTTCTCTCCACAATAAATGTACTAAAATCTGTGCCATTTACTTTCGCATAAACAATGAAAATATCAGCAAAAGCCGCGTTCGTAATAAACTGCTTTGTCCCATTTAAAATATAGTGCTTCCCATCCTCCGATAATGTGGCGGTTGTTTTGGCACCAAGCGCGTCCGAACCAGAGGATGGCTCTGTTAGGCAATAGGCGGCAATTTTTTCCCCACTCGCTAAGAGAGGCAGGTATTTTTTCTTTTGCTCCTCTGTGCCAAAATA
This sequence comes from Gracilibacillus sp. JCM 18966, assembly GCF_055392695.1. Lineage (NCBI taxonomy): Bacteria > Bacillati > Bacillota > Bacilli > Caryophanales > Bacillaceae > Gracilibacillus > Gracilibacillus sp. JCM 18966. The sequence goes on from NZ_AP043883.1 coordinate 55,926, forward strand.
AACGATCGGCAATGTACCAATCCCGACATGTGCACCAAGGGATAGACCAAACGATGATGCCTTTGATAATCGCTCACTAATTAATGTCGAGCTTATTTTGTCTAAACCAAGGCCTTCATATTGTTCTGGCACATCTGCACTAAGAAGCCCCAATTCTCCAGCTTTTTGTAGGAGCTTGACGGTGAGATCATAATTTAAGCTTTCAATCGCTTCATCCTGTGGCAAAATCTCGCCTTCGATAAAATCCTTTGTTGTTTCGCCAATCATTCGCTGCTCTTCGGTAAAATCCTCCGGTGTGATCACCGAGTTATAATCGACATCGTTAATGATAAAGCTTCCACCTATTATTTTTTCACCCATCATTTTCGTTCCCCTTTCTATCATGGTGCTTAGATTCGGCGAGTATCAATCTGGGTGCACTTCAAACACACCAGCTGCCCCCATACCGCCGCCTATACACATTGAAACGACCCCATACCCACCGCCTCGTCGCTTCAGCTCATAAAGTAAGGTTGAGGTTAACTTAGCTCCTGTACATCCGAGAGGGTGGCCAAGTGCAATCGCTCCCCCATTTACATTGACCTTCTCCTTATCGATATTCAATTCGCGAATGACTGGTAAGCATTGTGCTGCAAATGCTTCGTTTATTTCAAAAAGCTTGATCTCATCCTGACTAACCTTTGCCATATCGAGGGCTTTTGGAATCGCCTTGATGGGACCAATGCCCATAATCTCAGGCTCCACTCCAGCGACAGCAAAAGAGCGGAACGTTGCTAAAGGCTTTAAACCAAGTGCTTCGGCCTTCTCTTTACTCATCAACACACACGCTGCTGCACCATCACTCATTTGCGACGAATTTCCGGCTGTTACAGACCCTCCCTGCTTGAATGCAGGCTTCAGCCCTGCTAGTATGTCAACACTTGTATCTGATCGAATGCCTTCGTCTGTATCGACAATGCATTGCTTTTCCCAGCGCTTGCCGTTTTCATCGACACCCTTATGGACTGTGTGGACTGGGACAATTTCTTCCTTAAACTTCCCATCCTTCACAGCTGCAGCTGCTTTCTGGTGGCTTTCTACGGCAAAGTGATCCTGATCCTTTCGGGATACTTGATATCTTTCTGCCACTTCTTCTGCCGTAAAACCCATCCCCATATAGATTTCTGGCATTTCCTCAACGATCTGTGGATGTGGGGACATCTTAAACCCTGACATCGGGACATGACTCATACTTTCTACTCCTCCACCGATCACCACATCAGCATGACCAAGCATGACACGCTCTGCTGCAAACGCAATCGACTGCAAGCCGGACGAACAAAAACGATTAATCGTCATCGCTGGAGTGGATGCCGGAAAACCAGCGTATAGGGAAATAATTCTTGCCACATTTAAGCCCTGCTCTCCTTCTGGCATGGCACAGCCAATAATGATATCCTCCACATCCTCTTTTTTTAATCCGTTGGCCCGCTTGATGACCGCATTTAAAACCGTACTTCCTAAATCCTCTATCCGTGTTTGGGCAAATCCGCCTTTCTTTGCCTTTCCTACCGGTGTACGTGCAATCGATACAATCACTGCTTCTCTCACAAGGTTCACCTCATTTCTAAAATTAATTACGTAATGGCTTCCCTTTACTTAACATATACTGCATGCGCTGCCTAGTTTTCGGCTCCCCGCACAAGCTTAAAAAGGCTTCCCGCTCGAGATCAAGCATATATTGTTCACTCACTCGCGTCCCTGCTGGAACATCCCCTCCCGCTAATACGTGGGCCAATTTATTGGCAATTAACTGGTCATGGTCACTGATATAACCTGCCAGTTTCATTTGATAAGCACCTAGCTGCATCAATGCCTTCCCTTCACTACCGACGACACGAATATCCTCTTCTGGCTTCGTGGCATTGTCCTCTTGAACCAATCTTAGGGCAGCTTGCTTTGCTTCGAATAGAAGATGATCCTGATGGACAACAACAGTATCCTGCTCACGCAAATAGCCTAGCTTTTTCGCATCGAGAGCACTTGTTGATACCTTTGCCATACCGAGCGTTTCAAAAATTTTATTGACATATGGTTGTAAATCCACCTCTGGATTCGTAACAGTGAGGCTAAGACGAGAGATCAGCTCCTTACACCCTCCGCCTGCTGGAATTAAGCCAACACCAGCTTCGACTAATCCGTAGTAAGTTTCGGCTGAAGCAACAACCCGATCGGCAGGCAGACAAACCTCCACTCCTCCACCTAAAGTCATACGATGTGGGGCTGCAATAACCGGCTTTTCAAACCGCTTTAAGTGATACATCGTATTCTGGAACAAGCGGATAATATGCTCGACTTCGTCCCACTCTTCGTCCTGTGCTTCCATTAAGAGCATCATTAAGTTGGCACCGACACAAAAATTCCTTCCTTGATTGGCAATAACGAGCCCATCGTAATTGCTACGGACTTCCTTGATGCTTTCTTCAATCATCATTAAAATATCTGCACCGATCGCATTGTTGGGGGAATGAAATTCAAGACATGCGATTCCATCTTCCAGATCGATCAGACTTGCTCCGCTATTCGCTTTTATTACCTTGTTCTGCTCTTTTAGTGTACGTAGGGAGATCACTTTAGGGTTTGGCTCTAGCTGTTTGTAAGCATCATTTGAAACGAAATATGTCGTACCTTCCTTCCTTTTGTAAAAGGATGTATTCCCTGCCTCAATCCAATCTTTCACCCATTGCGGAACACTTGATCCTTCTTTTTCCATCCGATGGACTGATTTTTCCAATCCAATTGCATCCCATGTCTCAAATGGACCAAGCTCCCAATTAAAGCCCCATTTCATTGCTTCATCAATTTCCACGATCGAATCGGCAATTTCTCCTACCTTTTCGGCAGAATAAAGGAGGACTTCTTTTAGCGTATTCCAGGCTAGTTCCGCGTAACGATCCTCTGTACTAAAGAGCGCTCTAAGCTTCTGCTTCGCTCCTTTTGCCATTTTGGCAGCTTCCAAGGATGCCCCGGCTATTTTCTTTTGTGGTTCATATTCCATTGTTTGAACATTAAGAGAGAGAATCTTCTTCCCTTTTTCGTTCTTCACCTTTTTATAAAAGCCCTGCTCTGCCTTTTCACCAATCCAACCTTTATCAACCATCTGCTGTAAAATTTCCGGGACCTTAAACACCTTTTTCTCTGCTTCATCGCTTACTTTTTCATACATATTGTTAGCAATATGCACAAACGTATCGAGTCCTACTATGTCTAATGTTCGAAATGTCGCACTTTTCGGACGCCCGATTGCCGGTCCAGTACATGCATCGATCTCCTCAATCGTATAACCCTTTGCTAGCATTTCATTTAGGGTGACATGCATACTGTATGCTCCGATTCGGTTAGCGATAAAGTTCGGGGTATCCTTTGCGATCACGACACCTTTGCCGAGCTTATTCTCACAAAATGGACGCATCACATCAACGATTTCTGTTAGTGTCTCATCACCTGGAATAATTTCTAATAGCTTCATATAACGAGGTGGATTAAAAAAATGTGTGCCTAGAAAATGCTGTTTAAATTCCGTACTACGCCCGTCGACCATTGCATTGATGGAAATGCCCGATGTGTTGGAGCTAACAATTATCCCTTTTTCCCACACTTTTTCCACACGCTCAAACAGCTGCTTCTTGATGGAAAGATTTTCGACAATCACCTCCACCACCCAATCGACTTCCTTTATTCGTTCCAGATCATCCTCGATATTGCCAGGGGTTATAAGTGATGCCAAATCCTCATCATACAGCGGGGCTGGCTTATTTTTTTTCAGTTTTTTTATTGCATTTACCGCTAAACGATTATGGACTTCGCTACTATCTAGAGTCAGTCCCTTTTTTTTCTCCTCGTCTGTCAATTGACTAGGAACGATATCGAGCAAGAGACAAGGAATCCCCACGTTTGCTAAGTGGGCGGCAATACTCGCTCCCATAACACCCGAACCGATTACAGCTGCACGTCGAATTTGTCTTTCCATACGATTACCCTCCTGTTCTAGATCATCCTGTAAGTTTGCTAGACTCGCCAAAGACAGCTTGCGCTAAGATTTCGGCAATATCCTTTGCCTCCACCTGCTCCTCTACCTCCATTGCCTTCGTGCCATCATCAAGCATGGTTAGGCAATACGGACATGCACTACTAATCACCGTTGGATTCACGTCAAGCGCCTGCTCCGTACGAGCGATATTCACCCGCTTTCCGGCCGTTTCCTCCATCCACATCATCCCGCCTCCAGCGCCACAGCACATGCCATTCTCCCGGCTACGATCCATCTCCACTAACTCCACTCCTTTAATCGAACGGAGAATATTTCGAGGCTGTTCATACACATTGTTGTAGCGCCCGAGATAGCAGGAATCATGATACGTAATCCGTTCGTTCAATTCATACATTGGTGTTAACCGGCCCTCTTTCACTAGCTGATCGAGAAGCTCGGTATGATGAAGGATCTCCACCCCTTCTAAGCCAAACTCAGGGTATTCATTTTTCAGTGTATTAAATGTATGCGGACAGGCAGTCACGATTTTTTTCACCTGGTATTTCTGCAATGTCGCGATATTTTCCATGCACAGCTCTTGGAAAAGTAATTCATTACCCATTCTTCTTGGCGTATCTCCAGAGTTTTTCTCCTCATTTCCGAGAATCGCAAAGTTGACACCTGCTTCATGTAGCAATCTTACCAATGCTTTAGACACTTTGCGGCTACGATTATCGTAAGATCCCATCGAACCGACAAAGTAAAGCACATCAAAATCAGGGTTTTCCTTTACTGTCGGCACCGGAATCCCCTCAATATCTTCGGTCCACTTCGCCCGATCTTTTCGATTAATTCCCCATGGATTCCCTTGGCGTTCAATGTTTTGCATCGCACGCTGGCCTTCATGAGGAACCCGTCCTTCCATAAGAAGCAAATGTCTCCGCAAGTCCACGATTTTATCCACATGTTCATTGCCGACTGGACATTGATCCTCACAATTCCGACAGGTCGTACATGCCCAAATCTCCTCCTCTGTCATCACATCACCAACAAGATTTAGCTCCTCTACCTTCCTATCTGTTGTCGACCACATCTGCTCTTGGAGCGTCATCGTCGGTTGAATCGTTGTTCCTTTTCCCCACTCGGCCTGTACTCCATCCACCTCTTGGAAACTGTGTATTCCATAGGAAAGCTTTGGTACCCAAGGAGACTTTGAGGTAATGGCTGCACCCTTTTCTGTAAGGTGGTCTCGCATTTTTGCAATAAGGTGCATTGGGGAAAGAACCTTGCCCGTATTAGAAGCAGGACACGCATCCGTACAGCGCCCACATTCCACACAGGAATAGAAGTCGAGCATTTGCTGCTGGGTGAAATCTTCTATTTTTCCCACACCAAACGATTCGGCATTTTCATCCTCCAAGTCAAGGCTTCTCAATTGGCCAACTGGCTCTGTTCGCCTGAAAAAAATATTAATCGGAGCAACCATCAGATGAAAATGTTTCGACTGCGGAACATACACTAAAAACGCGAGTAAAATCAACAAATGTGCCCACCAAAACGTGTAATAGAGAATAATTGCAGTGATCTCATTCAGTGACATGAATCCTGCTGCAATCACCGAGGAAATCGGAGCATACCAAGAAAAGGCCAGATCATGAATCACCCGCTCCAACCCTAGTGTGAGTAAAATAGATAACATTAAGGAAAAAATGAAATAAATCACGATACTAGGCTTCTTTCCTCTTTTTAACCGCGATAGCTTCTCCCCATAACGGCGATAGGCAGCATAGCCAACGGCAAGAAAAATGAGAAAAACCGTCATTTCCTGAAAGAGGTTAAAGACGTGATAGCCTGGAACCGGAAGTCTATCAGCCCCTAGACCTTTCACAATGATATCCAAGGCACCAAACTGTAGAATGATAAACCCATAGAAAATAATCACATGCATGATCCCGCTTTTTTTGTCCTTTAACAATTTCGTTTGACCAAATACTTGCAAGACGAGCGTCTTTAAGCGTTCATCTAGCTTTTTTTCTATTTCCACCTGCTTTCCTAGCTTCATATAAATGTAGCGATGATAGACGACTTTTCCAAACAAATACAAGCCGTAACCAGTTACGAAAAGAAATGCTAGAAATTGCATCCATTGCCAAGCCACAATGATCGCTCCCTTCCTGATACATGGAGTTTTTGGACCATTTTTTCATTGCAAGAAACACACATGAAAATGTAAAGGCTCTCATACAAATATGGATATGAACCTGTTTAGAAGAAAATGCTAACCATTTGTGTTGGAAAGGAGAATGATGAATGGATATTTATGTGATCCTGAAACAAACCTTTGACACCGAGGAAAAAATTATCATAGAAGATGGTCAAGTTACCGAAGACGGTGTGCAATATGTCATCAATCCATATGATGAATACGCCGTGGAAGAAGCGATTCAAAAAAGAGAGGAGCTTGGAGGGAACGTTTTTGTTATTGCGGTAGGTCCTGAGCGGACATCAGAATCCCTCCGTACCGCTTTGGCAATGGGAGCCGATGAAGCCATATTAATAGCGGATGAAAGAATTTGCTCAGACGAAAATACTGTATCCAAGGTATTAGCTTCCTACTTAGGCAGCCAAAAGGTTGATTTGATTCTAGGGGGTTATTTTTCCGTTGATAATGGCGCTGGTCAAGTCGCCATTCGATTAGCACAGCTCTTAGACATCCCACATGTCGGCTCGATTACGAAGCTCGATATTCGTGATGACAAAGCGATAGCAGATCGGGATGCAGAAGGTGACCTCGAACAAGTGGAAGTAACACTTCCTGCTGTTTTCACTGCACAGCAAGGGTTAAATGAACCACGTTACCCTAGCCTCCCCGGCATTATGAAAGCGAAGAGGAAACCTTTTAAGCAATTAACTTTGGATGATCTTGATATAGACGAAACCGAGCTAGCTCCAAAAACAGAGAGAATAGCACTTTCTCTCCCTCCCCAGAAAGAAGCAGGGCAAATTCTAAAGGGCGATACGGCTGAGCAGGTGAAAGAGATTGTGGAAAAACTGCGTCATGAGACAAAACTATTATAATAAGGAGGCATTCCTATGAGTAAAACCATTCTAGTCGTTGCGGAACACCTCGATGGAGCATTGCGTCAGGTCACCTATGAAGCAATGCAGGCAGCAAGATTGTCCTCAACAAATAACGATAAGCTCCATATTGCCTTGATTGGGCATCAAGTAGAAGACTTAATAGAATCACTTTCCTATGTGGCCTGTGAAAAAATATACGTGATCGACCACCCAGATTTAGAGCAGTACAATCCAGAATCCTATTCGAATGCATTAAAACAAGTGATCGATATCTCGAATCCAGACGGTATCATTTTTGGACATACAGCGATCGGCCGTGATCTCGCTCCGAAAATTTCAGCAAAGCTTGATGCCGGACAAATTTCAGATGTAACTAGCATCGAGAACCTCGACGATCATGTGGTGTTCACCCGGCCAATCTATGCGGGAAAAGCCTTTGAGAAAAAGGTTTTCCAAAGCTCTCCTTGGGTGGTCACCATTCGACCAAATAATATTCCAGCAGCTGATTTAAGGGGAGAAAAAGCGGAAATGGAACAGATCGAATACGCTAAGCCAGCATCTTTACGAACAGTGATCAAAGACGTCGTCCGAAAAACATCTGGAAAAGTCGATTTATCAGAAGCTAAAATTGTTGTCTCAGGCGGGCGCGGAGTGAAAAGTGCGGAGGGCTTTAAGCCTTTAGATGAGCTAGCCGATGTCCTCGGTGGAGCAGTCGGTGCCTCAAGGGGGGCTTGTGATGCTGATTATTGTGACTATTCCTTGCAAATTGGGCAAACCGGCAAAGTTGTTACACCAGAGGTCTACATTGCCTGCGGGATTAGTGGTGCGATACAACACGTCGCTGGAATGAGTCAGTCGAAGATTATTGTTGCCATTAACAAAGATCCGGAAGCCCCAATCTTCCAAATTGCTGATTATGGCATTGTCGGAGACCTGTTTGAGGTCGTACCTTTACTAACGGAGGAATTTAAAAAGGTGGTAGATTAATAGAAGGTGTCTCCCTGAGACCCTTCTTTATTTTTCAAAATAGATCCAGCGATGCTCTCCTCTCTTGTCATAATACTGTTCTAATATTCGAAAAATCCGTCTCTTGGATACCAATTTACCACACCAATGATAAATAGCCGATGAAGTTATTTTTCGTTCAGGGAAGAGAAATTGATGCTCCTTACAAACTCTTATAATCGCATCACTACCTTTTTCGATATAATTACATAATCGACATTCGATGCTTTGTTTTTTTGGATGTGTATTCATTTCACCACACTGATCACAAGGAATCCCTTTCTGTAATTCTTCATATGGATAGGTTGGAAATGGGTTAAATGGAGGTTGCTCGATGTGATTTGTTAGAAGTTTTTCCGAAGCTTGTTTTTCCTGAGAGGTGATTTTAGCAGTGGCTGGAAAATGCATGATAAAGCGTTTGATTTGTGTTGGTAAGATCAATTGTTTATCTAGTGGAGCTTGAAAGATGGAACACTCGGGGTTTACAAATATGACATAGGATAGTAAGGGAAGATTTATGTTTAATGACTGAAGTAAGCGGCGGAGTATGGAATGCGCTCGATCACGCTGCGCTATCGGATTATCGATTTCCACATCGTTTACCAGCCATAATTTATCCTCATGCCAATAATATTCCCCTTGGAAGTTTTTTATCTCAAACAAGAAGATCTTTCCGTTTTTCAATAAAATAGTATCGATTTGACAATATTTACTATGGTGTAGGAATAAGTCTTTTAAGATGATATGCTCTCCCTTTAGCTTATCCAAGTATGTATCAAACATCACCTCCCCCTCAAAACCTTTCGCTAAACTTCGGTACCGTTTTTTCTCTTCTTCGGTTAGTGGCTTGCGTTTAGACAAATACTCGTAAGCGATTAATTCATTAGGTTTTTTTCTAGGTTTTGCAATCATCAGGTATACCTCCTTTTATGACATATGATAACATAAATTAGCTGAGATAAGAATAAGTGCGAAATGAAGGGCATGAGAGTTCATTTTGGCGCTTAGGGCCGGGTTTTAAGTGCCAAATGAGACTCATTATTTTTATTTTTGGTACTTAGGCGAGGTTTAAGTGCCAAATGAGACTCATTATTTTTATTTTTGGTACTTAGGCGAGGTTTAAATGCCAAGTGAGACTCATTATTTTTATTTTTGGTACTTAGGCGAGGTTTAAATGCCAAGTGAGACTCATTATTTTTATTTTTGATACTTAGGCGAGGTTTAAGTGCCAAATGAGACTCATTATTTTTATTTTCGGTACTTAGGCGAGGTTTAAGTGCCAAATGAGACTCATTATTTTTATTTTTGGTACTTAGGCGAGGTTTAAATGCCAAGTGAGACTCATTATTTTTATTTTTGATACTTAGGCGAGGTTTAAGTGCCAAATGAGACTCATTATTTTTATTTTCGGTACTTAGGCGAGGTTTAAGTGCCAAATGAGACTCATTATTTTTATTTTTGGTACTTAGGCGAGGTTTAAGTGCCAAATGAGACTCATTATTTTTATTTTCGGTACTTAGGCAAGGTTTAAGTGCCAAATGAGACTCATTATTTTTATTTTTGGTACTTAGGCGAGGTTTAAGTGCCAAGTGAGACTCATTATTTTTATTTTTGGTACTTAGGCGAGGTTTAAATGCCAAGTGAGACTCATTATTTTTATTTTTGGTACTTAGGCGAGGTTTAAATGCCAAGTGAGACTCATTATTTTTATTTTTGATACTTAGGCGAGGTTTAAGTGCCAAATGAGACTCATTATTTTTATTTTCGGTACTTAGGCGAGGTTTAAGTGCCAAATGAGACTCATTATTTTTATTTTTGGTACTTAGGCGAGGTTTAAGTGCCAAATGAGACTCATTATTTTTATTTTTGGTACTTAGGCGAGGTTTAAGTGCCAAATGAGACTCATTATTTTTATTTTTGGTACTTAGGCGGGGTTTAAGTGCCAAATGAGACTCATTATTTTTATTTTTGGTACTTAGGCGAGGTTTTAAATGCCTTTTTGAATTTTAGCTCTTAGAAGAAATTCTTAGATAATATCCGTCTGGATCGATAATTCTAAAATCATCCAGCCCCCATGGCCTACTTGTCAGTTCCGTTTCGATGGGATGCCCACTTGTGACTACTTTTTGATAAATATCTTTCACTTCTTCTACTTCTAAAACGATTTCTACGCCTAAACCAAATGGCTGTCCCCTACGAGCTTTCAGGGGATGACATCCCGGCAAATTTTCCATTTCACTTATTCCTAGCACCACATCCCCTTTCCTTACAGGTAGGTAATTTTTATTCCTATCTTCTGGCAAGCTAAAACCTAGCACATTATGATAAAATTCGATGGACTTCTCTATATTCCTCACGAATAATTCCAGTCTTAGTTTCATTTTGGGATTTCCTTTCTTAAAAACTACCAGATTTCCTTATTATGTTCTTCAACATCTCCCATATCCAGTACTCCACCTTTTTCAACCCTCAACGAATATTTCAAATAACCATGCGTCTCTGCCTTCAATCCTTCCATATCAAATCCACTTCCATTATATAATACAGATTCATATTCATAACCTTGTTCATCGAGAATATTTTTTACCTTTCTAGCTGCCGAAAGAAAATCTTCTTTTGTTTGTTCCGTTGAATCTAGTTGTACAAAAATTTCCATCGGTTTGTCTAGTGCTAGTTCCTTACTCCATTTGACATCATCTTCAAATTTTCCTTTTAATACTTCCAATTGGATTTCCACAAGATGAATTGTGTCCATTTTCTCCGAAAGCAGTGGGGAAATTTCCTGATGTGCCTGTTTACTTAAACGATTCGCCATTTCTTGGTCTAAATTTTCATAATAGATGCCATCCCAGCTGACGGTTGGATTGAAAAAGCCTCTGACCTTAAATTCATATTGCTTTACATTGCCTTTTTCGTCTGTAGAACCAACCTCAATGACGGAATATTGATATTCACTGAATTTAAAATTATAAAATCCTTCTTTAATTTGAAGCTCTTGGTCGAAATAGGTTTCTTCCAAATAGTCTTCTAAAACCTCTTTAGAGATATATTTGCTTATTGGATTTCCATTAAACGCATTGTATAAAAAAAGCACAAATCCGATTATCACCACAAGAAGCACAACGAAGAATAGCTTCTTTTTATTCATAAGATGTCCTCCTTTTTTTTCAGCTTTTTAAATAAAAGTCCAATGACACTTCCAATTAATGCGAACAAATAATGTATAGCGGATACCATAACTGACGCTTGGAGTACATCAAATCCATACATTAACATGGAAAATTCAGCATCGATTTGACCGGCCAAATAAGCGGAAATCCCTTCTATTACAGACCAAATAAAAATCGGAATAAATGAAAAAAGAAAGACCATTTTCATATCGGAATAAAAGAGATAAATCAATAGACCTAGTATAGTATACCAGAGAATGAAGCCAAAACTATCGTTTATTAATGCTGTTTTAATCGCTAATAGGAAAGAAAGTCCAACGAAAATAATTTGGTATAGGGAAAGTCTTCGATTAATCTTTTTGAACATCTTATCCCGATCAGACTCCGATGTCTCAGGGATCTCTTCTTTTTCTAAAGGATTCTGAAGTACTTTTGCAAGTTTTTGAAGCTCTTCATTTTTCTCCATTTGTTCTTCTATCCATTCCTTAGTCGCATCACTCAACAACCCTTCCTGATATAGAGGAAGGAGATCTTCTACTATATGTCCAACATGTTTATCCATTTTGATCATCCAATTCTTTTTGAATTATTAACTTAGCTCGATGGAAAATAATCCGCGTATGGTTTTCACTCTTATTGACTAATGTTGCAATTTCCTTAAAAGACAATTCACCATAAACTCGTAACATAACAATTTCTTTGGGGACATCTTCTAATTGATTAATAGCCTCATTCAACGTTTTTTGTTTTTCCTTTTCCAACAGTTGTTCCTCAGGAGAAATCGGGTTACGTTCCTCTTTGGGGAGCTTTTCTAGAAGAAGATTCTGATACCTTTTGCTTCGATAAAAATTTCTTAACCGATTTTTGGCAATCGCAAAGAGCCAAGTATCTAAGGTAGACTCATAGGAAAACGTATGAAACTTTTTAATCGCTTGATAAAAAACCTCTTGGGTCAGGTCTTCAGCTATTTGTTTATTAACTGTTTTCACATAAAAGAAGGCATAAATTCTCGGATACACCTCTTTGTAAAGTTCCTCTAGTTTCATAACGCTTCCCCTTCTCTTAGATCCTAACAGTTAAGCCTGTTTTTATCTGTTCATATGATTAGTAACACGAAAAGAGTGTTTGTTACAAAAAAAGTATTTTTTTGATTGGATATTATTACTTTGGACATTTCTATATTAGTTTCCTAAACGTAAAAAAGACAAGGCTTAATACCTTGTCCAATACTTGGATCATAATATTTAATTATTTGTGTGCTTGGATTAGATACGGTGGTCAGGGGTATAAAACACCTCGTCAATTTTATTGTTAAAAGGTTTTAAATATAATATAAGCATCCATTCCGTGAAACTACGTTCTATTTTGCTATTAAATTAATGAAGTTACCTTTCTATCTTCACCCTTTAAACCAATCAAGTTAGATCTGTAAATTTCAAATTCACAAGAAAATACTATTTCGTCCCTTACGAAACTTTCAACTTCTACCGTTGTACGACGTTTTTCCAAATCTGTGCCTTTTACTTTCGCTTTCGCAATAATCATTTCATTTTGTTTAACCTGTTTTAGAAAATGGATGTTAGCCTTCGATGTTAAAGCCAATTCATCATTTATAACTGCTATCGCTAATGAATTAGCTTGTGCAAACAGGTAATGTCCTCGAACAATCTGATTACGACTAAACACATGTTTCTTTTCTTCTATTTCTAAAATAGATACTGCAGATTTCTCCAGTTCTAAATCAATAATCTCTCCGATTACTTCTTCAATAGGTAATGATCGAATCTCTTCCTTGAGATTATGATAGGCAATATCTTTTATGCGGTCTCTTAATCCTGGAATAGATAACTCAAGTCGGTCTAATCTTATGGTTTGTATACTTACGTTAAGTTTTTTTGCTATATCCTTATCCTTTATAAACGGAGTCTCCGAAATTAGTTGTTTTAGCAATGCTTGTCGTTTCTCTTTTTTCCCCATCATGTCACACACCTTTTGCATTACTTCTGGTTGGAGAGAACTTCGATTCCTACATCTATTGTTTTCTCTCTTCCCATAAAATTTAATAATATTTTCGCTCTATTTTTACGTTTATCTATCTTCCTAATAATACCTTCCATTCCTTTTAGAGGACCAGATTTAACCAATACTTTTGAATTTTCAATATATACTTTTGAAAAGTCAATGATGTCATCTTTACTAAGTAGCTTTAATAAAGGAATAATTTCTTCCTCATCTATCTTAGTAAACGTTTCTCCCGTATTTTTCGAATAATATCCGCCCCTGTTTACAAGTCTATAAAAGTTAGGTATCTTTTTAATTTTGTGGTAGATATAAGAATTCATATTAGTTTTTACTAGAACATAACCGGGGAATAAGTATCTTTTTACATGATAGACCTTACCTGATCTCCTCTCAGGAATCTTCCTTTTAGGAATGACCGAATCCAGTATGGTGTTATCAAAATTTAATTTAAGATTTTTTTGAACCTCTTCTTCCTTTCCAGACTCTACAAAAAGCGCATACCAATCCATCATAAACTACCTCTCTTTTGTTTATATTTAAATCTCACGCTCTGGGCATTTTGAAATGCAATAAACGTGAGTAAAACATCTTTTTTGAATTGAATGATGCTTTTGTCTCTTCCCACTTGGGAGATCTTTAAATAATTATTGTGTTATTTATTAGAGAATTGAAGTTCTTAAAAACTGGAATCATGCTTAACTTTTAAATAGTGGAATCATTTATGAAGTAACTTAGAAGAGAGTTTTTTATTTACTGGAAATGCTATTCATCGATATCTTTCCCATTAATATAACTGAAAAAATCACTTGGAGTTTTTTACTTATAAGACTATTTCTACATCAATTTACGATTTCCTCCTTTTTTTGATAAATTTTACACTTTTTTATTATACAAACATCAAATTGTACTTAGATTTTTTCTTTTTTCTTACATATTCTCTTGCACCCAGCCTTGATTTTCTACATACCATTTTATTGTTTTCTTTAGACCAAATTCGAGAGTATATTGGGGTTGCCAGCCCAATTTTTTAATTTTGGTTGCATCAATTCCATACCGGCGATCATGACCTGGACGATCTTTTACAAAAGTGATTAATGATTCCGGTTTTTCTAATTCAGCCAAAATCATTTTTACGATTTGTAAATTGGTCTTTTCGTTGTTACCACCAACATTATAAACAGATCCAACTTTACCCTTTTGCATAACCAAATCGATAGCCCGACAATGATCTTCCACATATAACCAATCACGTACGTTAAGACCATCCCCATAAATCGGCAAAGGTTTATGATTCAATGCATTCATAATAACCAATGGAATTAATTTTTCTGGAAATTGATAAGGGCCGTAATTATTGGAACAACGAATAATAGTAACAGGTAAACCATAAGTTTGATAATAAGAAATTACGAGCAAATCGCTGCCTGCTTTACTTGCAGAGTATGGGCTACTTGGGGCCAATGGAGTCTCTTCCGTAAATAACCCAGTCTCTCCCAATGAACCATATACCTCATCTGTTGAAATCTGTAGAAATCGTTCTACTGCGTATTTTTTTGCCGTATCTAGTAATATTTGAGTACCTAGGATATTCGTTTTTACAAAAATATCAGGATCGAGAATACTTCGATCAACATGAGATTCCGCAGCAAAATTTACAATCCTATCAATGCCCATTTTGAATATATCTTCTAGTAGAGCTCTATCCGTTATACTACCTTTCACGAAATGAAAATTTGGATTTTTTCTAAAATTAATTAAATGCTTATGGTTTCCAGCATATGTCATTGCATCTAGAATAATAAATTTATCATCAGGATGCTCACTGGACATATAATTTAAAAAATTACTGCCAATAAAACCTGCTCCACCAGTAACTAATACTTTCACTATTTTTCCTCCATTAAAATTCTAGAATACTTTCATCTATATTAGCTTTAGCAAACGGTTCATGATATTCGGCTAACCGAATTAGATATTTTCCATACTCACTTTTTTCTAAAGGAATGGCTAATTTAAGTAGTTTGTCCCTAGATATGTATCCTTTTCGAAAAGAGATTTCTTCTATACATGCAACTTTTAAACTCTGACGTTTTTCAATCGTTTGTATAAACAATGATGCTTCTATTAATGATTCATGAGTTCCCGTATCTAACCATGCAAATCCTCGTCCTAATAGCTCGACCGTCAATTGATTGGACTCTAAATATACCTTATTCACATCTGTAATTTCTAACTCCCCTCTTTTGGATGGTTGGAGGGTTTTAGCGATATCAACGACTTGGTTATCATAAAAGTACAATCCAGTTACAGCATAGTTTGACTTAGGATAGGGTGGCTTCTCTTCAATAGACAGAACAGTACCATCATTATTAAATTCAACCACACCAAATCTATTAGGATCACTGACATAATATCCGAAAATCGTCGCTCCCATTTGTTTTAAAGAAATTCTTTCTAGTATTTTAGTAAAGCCATGTCCATAAAAAATATTATCTCCTAATATTAATGCTACATGATCATTGTTAATAAATTTTTCCCCAATTAAAAAGGCTTGTGCAATTCCATTAGGAGAATCCTGTACGGCATAAGAAAGATTAATTCCAAGATGTGAGCCGTTCCCGAAGAGTTGTTCGAATCTAGGTATGTCTTTAGGAGTAGATATGATAAGAATCTCACGAATTCCAGCTAACATCAGTACTGATAAAGGGTAATAGATCATAGGTTTATCATATACTGGAAGTAACTGCTTAGAAATGGATTTGGTTAATGGATAAAGTCTTGTCCCACTGCCACCAGCTAATATAATTCCTTTCATTTGATATACCAACCTTTTCTATCCCTAAATATTTTTTAGTGTAACCAATGAACATTGCATCTTAAATGTTGAAATATCGGTGGGCTCACGCAAATTATTTCCCGGGTAAGAATTTCTTACCCGGCTAAACTATTCCACCGGTTTTTCACCAACGGCTAGGCACAATTGGCGGACAATGGCATGATGCTTATCTTGCACCATCTTTCTCCAGCCAACGGAAACCTTTGCAAGATCTTTACTGGATAAAAAACCATCCTTCATTAACTTATATGGAATACCTACACCTTCTGATTGAAAGAACATTTCATCCCCTAATAAACTGCTATGAGCATTGACAATATCAAACTGTACATTGGAGAACCCACCATCTTTTAAAAGGATCGGCAATTCCCTTCCAATTTTAGGATTGCCTCCTTCTGCAAATCTTGCCTGACAGTAGGCATCATATAACTCCCTTAAACCCGGAACAGGAGGGTAGGTCATAATATGCATTTCAAAATCATTATCCACTACCATTAACTTTCCGCCTGGCTTCAATATACGGTATATCTCCTGAACCGCTTTTATCGGTTCGGGTAAATGTTCCAACACCAAGCGAGTAATGGCAACATCATAGCTGTTATCCTCCATTCCTGTTTGCATAATATTACCTTCATGAACTTGCCATTTTTTTTGGTTATTTTCCCTTAAATAATCTTTGGCATAATTGGCTAACAAGGGGTCAATCTCTAGTCCAGTTACATTTGCTTGTGGGATATGGTTTAATAGCTTCTCTATCAAAAAGCCTGGACCAGAACCTAACTCAATAATCGTTGTTGCGTTTGCCAATCCATGCTCTTGATAGTGCCTCCATTCATTATCCCAAAATAAATTAACCTGCGCCTTTAACCGTTTTATTTCACCTTGAACATCATTAGCTATAGAAGCAATCTGATAAGAACCCGACGAATTCATCATTTTTCTAGCAGGAAAATGGGATATTCCTGCCTTCCCCCCTTTCAAGAGATGCTAATAGATGCAAAAAAGATATATTTAATCTTACTATCATCCAGAAAGATTAGTTGCTTGAAAGTTTTGAATGTTCACTATCATTGGGAGTGGGATGTTGATGTTTGACTTGGGGATAATTCTTGATCCATCTCATTTTGTAGTCGCTTTAAGCTGAAGGCAACAAATGCCACAGAAACAACTGCTGAGCAAAAATCTGAAATCGGTCCAGAAATGAATACTCCTTGGATACCTAAAAATTGTGGTAGAATTAGTAACGCAGGGATTAGGATCACCACTTGTCGGACTAAGCTGAGAAAAATGGATTGTTTGGCCTTACCTAATGCTTGAAAATACCCCGCCCCGATAATTTGTAAACCGATGAGTGGAGTAAAGAGCAGGAAAATCACCATCGCACGACCACCGAATTCAACTAATTCTTCATTCTGGTTAAATATAGAAACTAGGCTTTCTGGCATAAAATAAATAAAAAGAGAAGCAAACACGGCAAAAACGGTGGATAATGCAAATGCCGAAACTAGCATACTTTTAACTCTTTTATAGTTCTTAGCCCCGAAATTATAGCCAATAATTGGCTGAATTCCCATGCTAATACCCCAAATCGGGAGCATAATAAAGGTTTGTACTGCATTAACGACATTCATTCCTGCAATTGCCGTACTTCCACCATACTTTAACAGGACATTATTCAACACAATCATCTGCACGCTGGTCGCCATCTGTGTAATAAAGGATCCTACTCCCAAAGCAAAGATTCGCCCGACCAAAGTTCCGCTAAGCCGAAGGTTTTTTACACGAATTTTTAATACACTTTTACCTGTAAAAAAGTGAGACATTACCCAAATGAAGGATATCAATTGAGAAATTGCTGTTGCCAGAGCTGCACCTTCCATTCCCCAATCAAAGCCAAAAATAAAGATAGGAGCTAAAATGACATTAAGTATAGAACCAATCAACAAAGTGAGCATCGATTTTTTGGGATTACCATCAGCCCTGAGAAAATTATTCATGCCCGATCCCACGATCATAAAAATACTGGCTATGAGGATTATGCGCGTATAATCTGCTGCAGGTGTCAATATTTCTTCATTTGCACCAAACGCTGTTAGAACGGGCTCCAAAAAAATCCAGCAGAGAACCGTGAATACTACGGAAACCGAAATTAAAAGAGTTAATGCATTCCCCATTACTCGCTCGGCTTCTTCATTATTTTCCTCTCCTAGGCGAATAGAAGTCAGTGCGGTTGCACCTGTACCTATAAGATTGGAGAAGGCCATAATCGTCATCATCACTGGAAAGGCTACAGCAATGCCGGCCATCCCAATGTCACCCACCCCATTACCAATAAAAATCCTATCAACGATATTATAGGAGGCACCAACAAATAAACCGATAATCACAGGTAATGAATAAGTAAAGAGTAACTTAACTGTATTTTCCTCAAGCATAGCTTTTGTTTTGTCCATATTTCTCCCCCGTTTTTTAAAAATTTTTTATTTCAATAAAATGATATTTCTTCATAATCAATATCGTAAATTAGGCGTCCTACCTCCTTCATCCGGGCCTCATCCAACTGTTGCATAAACTCCATATATTTTTCCTCCCACTCCTCACTTGCTTCTGTACCGTCAGCAACAATGTCTAGAAACTCACGATCATCCCCTCGTAATTCTTCATAAAAGACAATTTTAGCAAAAATAGCCAATTCAATATCTCCGAATGTAGCAAAAAGCGCATCATATTCGTCACCAAATAAGCTCCCCGAATTTAGTAAGTCTAAATAATCATGGAGAGAAACGAAATGATCCCGAATGATTCGAACTTTTTCTTCCAGATTGTCGCTTTCCATGATCTGATCTACCAATTCTCGCATTTTCATATCACTCATACGATCATTCTCATTTAACATTAGTACCATTGGTTTTTCGCGTTCTTCCTCTTCTCGAATAATCAGCATTTCAAAATTACCAATCTCGGTTGCGTTGTTTACCCTTTGAATTAATTCATCGCGATACAAATCGATATAATGGTTAAGTGCTTGATCCGTTTGAAGCTCCTCCTGTAATCTGCTAAATGCTTCATGAATTAACCTGATCCTTTGATCCGCATCACATGTTGTAAACATTCGGTTCAACTGTTCATATTGAAAATCAGAAATTCTAACCTCATTAGCCTTTCCTCCGGCAAGCAGTGAGAATACAGCATTGTTTATGATTAATTCAAAGATATTAAAAAGCTCAATCTGATAGTTAAAGCGGTGTTTTTTTCCGAAATTTTTCAACACATACATTAAATCTGAATGACTAAATAGATGACAAAATTTTGTCTCCATTAGCAATCGTTCTAGATACTGTTTCATATAAAAAACACCTTGAAGTCGCATATCATCAATGGCTAGAGGATAGTCAATACTTGCCATCGTATTTTGGGCTTCAAAAACAATATCATAATGGTTCATAAAAACAGGTAAGGATTCATCGATGGTCATATTATAAGCATCCACTGGGACATCTAGTTGCATCTCTACTACCTCTCGATACAGCTGTTTGGACTGTTCAAAATACTGACTAAGTAATTCTAGGCCTTTTTCATGTATTTTTTTTACACTGTCGGTATTTAAATGAGAAATAGCCTCTTCTGGTTCGTTAAAATGAAGGGTATAGGCATCCATGGCATACATCAGAGAAACCATAATCCCTTGTGCTTTATCCGATGTCACGGAAGTACTTTCCCCTTGGGTATGCTTCCGTATTAATTGCTGCAGGATCTGCATAATCTCTATCTGTATCTGGTAAACCTTCTGACCTGTAATAAGCCCCACCCGCTGTCCTTCATATAAAAGAGACATGGTATATTGATTTCGCGTTAACTGTGAACGATCAATCTTAATATTAGAAATGGAGCGTTTACCATCTTGCGAGTTATCTAATTCCATGTTTTATCATCACCTTCAAAGGAGGACTCATTACTTAACAAATCCCTTCTGAAATTTTCTGCGAGTTGCTCCATTCTACTTCTTAATAGCTCTACCGATCCAGCACAGGGTCCATTAAAATCCTCCATCATCTGATGAATAAGTTTCACATCCCCGATCTTATCTTCCGTTTCATTTCTAAGATGATAAAAAATCTCCTGAAGATCGTTTAGTGTCTCCACATAATGTTCCTGGTTCATATAAGGCGAGGCAGCAAATACTTCAATTAATTCCTTTAACACTTCGGTGCTTAATTCGACTCGTGCATAGTCATGAAGGACTTTATTTCTAGAGGTAATCAGTGTTTTGACATCATTTGGTGTAAGAACAAGGCCGTGTTCTTTAATTTTTTTATTTAAATCGAGTAATTCCGTCATTGTTTTCGACTGAGGAGATAGTTGGACGGAATTCAAAAAACGGGATAAATCCATAGCCTTTCTTCCTTTCTATAAACTTCTAAAAAATGTGTTGACTTTTACATTAAAATATGATATGATTATAGTGGAGCATTTTAATGTATTGTATTATGAATTTATCCCATTTGTTTACATATGTCAATAGGTTTATTCATCTCATTACATAAACGAACCCCCTGTTTGTGATTCTAACAGGGGGTTATTGCTGTCATAGACCTATTATGAGATATTTCTTTCCTCCTTAAAAATATTTAAAATCTCAACGGCTTTTTTATAGCCGCCCGCTTTCTCAAAAGAATGTTTGATTCTTCTCAAATTGTCACGATATTGGCTCTTTTGCACGGAGTCGAGTGCTTCTCTTAATATATCTGAGGTTAATGTTTCTTTATCTAGCGTTATGGATGCCCCCAGCCTAGCAAACCGATCAGCCATATAAGGTTGATCCCCACCAATAGGCAGCACTACAAAAGGAATTTCTTGATAGACTAAATCACTTGTGGTATTTAAACCGCCATGCGTAACAGCAACCTGTGTATATTTAAGTATCTCATCTTGGGGAACATAATTTCTCATAATCACATTATCTGGAATATCAAATGGAGAAAGATCCGTATTATAGGCAGTGATGACTACAACGGTGTCTTTTTCATGACGAAAGGCTTCAAAAAATATGTTGTAAACATCTAAATTCACTTTATTAAAGGCTGTTCCTAAGGAAATATAGATCACTTTTTTATCTTTCAGTTGATCAAAGGGAAAATCCATCTTTTCCTTTAATGTACTAACAGGTCCACCAATAAATCGAAAACTTTCATCATAATCGACGGGATTAGTAACAAAGTAATCAGAAGTGTAGGCAATATTCAGGTCGGCATAATGTGGGGACATCCCCATTAAATTTGGAACTTCTATACGATAAGCCTCATTCATCCTCTTTACCATGGTTTTGTATTCTTTAAAAGCTGGATGATCATACATTTTCTCCATTCCAGCCATATTTTTATTTGCTGGCAATAATTCTTCAGGCCTAGCGAAAACTGCATGAGAAGCGACAGTTGGAACTTTTAAAATTTGACCAATGATATGACCAATAGGATACATGGAATCATAAATGAGGTAATCAATGGATTCATCAGCAATTTCATCCAAAATATGATGAACCACCTTTTCTGTTGATAACACCATCCTTAAAGCTATATCAAAAAATTGCTCATTCTTCTTCAGATGAGAATTTTCTTTGGGTAGTTTGGCATGCTCTCCAAGACTTCTAAAAATTGCTCCCGTTTTAGCAATCTTCTTCTGATAATCATCTGTACAAAAGTAAATCACTTCGTCTCCTTGATCGACTAATTCCGTCACCAAGCCTAACGTTGGATTCACATGGCCATGTGAAGGTCCATTTAAAAATAATACCTTTGCCATTTATACCACTCCCCTGTTATATTAAAATATTAATGACGTAATCCCCGAGCCATCACTTGGTCTAATTGCTTTCTTAAATGCTCCATTCCTTGTCTTGTGGCATCTATTGCATCTAGCTCTCCTTCATATTCAAAGGAACAATATCCCTCATAACCATCTGATACCATTTTGGTAAATAGCGACGAATAATCCATTACCCCTTGGCCATGAGCCACTGATTTTAAATATCTCCCATCTACAGACTGGGTCTCCGTTTCCTCTGTTACGAACTGCCAATCTTTTAAATGGACATTCACCGTGTATTTTTTTAGCATTTCATAGGCTTTAAGAGGATCCTCTCCTGCCACTAACATATTGCCATAGTCAAAGGTTAATTTGAGTCCAGGGACTTGATCCAAAATATTTGTCACTTCAGCTACACTGCAAAAAGGGGTCTGGAGTGCAGGATAATTTTCAATTGTTAGCACAACACCTTTCGATTCGGCATAAGGTGTAATCTTTTGTAATGCAGAAATAATGCGTGGTAGCCCCTTTTGTTTATCTTCTTCACTGGCAATAAACTGTGGAATAGCCGGCACCAGCATTACCATTGGTGCGGAAAGCTCCACTGCCTTATCAATAATTTGCTGACAGAGTGCTATATTGTCTGAATGGGTATCCTCCTGCTGTACTGCTAAATCAACAAAGGCATTGATACATGAAATCTTCATCTGATGATTTTCCAACATTGTTTTAATTTCTCCGGTTGGCCGACTAAAATCAAACATCAATAACTCAATCGCATCAAATCCTTCATTTTCGGCAAATGCAATAACATCCTCCAACTTCATTTCTCCAGAACGCATCTTAGAAACTAGTGAATATGTCATTAAACTAAATTTCATTTTACCTTCATTCCTTCCCTTTATTTAAACTATTATTATTCATACAATTTCTTGCATAACGACACAATATCCGCTTGTGAAGCCGGATCGAACAGTAGTGTCATATGGCTAGTAGATTCTACATCTAACAGGTGAAAACGAGGGAAAACCCTCACCCACTCCTCCCAATAACTTGTATGATCAATACTAAAGTCATCTCTATCCGTTGTCATATAGGACATAAGCTCACCATAAAATAAACCGCTTTGATTTCGGACATAATAGCAAGTAACCTCGGAAGCATTCGGCAGGGTCGATAAAGTGTACTGCTCTATTTCAAATGCCTCCTGCATTCGTAAATGCCGCAGAAACAAATCCAATAATGCCTCCTCCGATAACGTTAAAGAAAGCCCTCGTTCTCTTCCAAGTCGGATTAGTTCTATCAAAAATGACTTCTCATCGTTATACTCAGGAATTTCTTTGTTATGAATCAGGTTTTTCAAAATGTGATCTGCTTCCTTCTTGTTACGATTTAACAATGCCATATTAACTGCTTGCAAGGCTTTGCTTTGAGGACTGAGCTGTATTTTTTCCCAACTAGAGAGATCAGGAGAATCTATCAATACCAGAGTGCTAACGGTCTCTCCTGCCTCCTGCAGTTGACGGATGACTTCATAGGCCAATACTCCTCCTAAAGAATACCCACCTAAATCATAGGGACCTTTCGCCTGCTTGCTTTGGATTATTTTGACATAATAGGCGGCTATTGCTTCCACTCCTTTTATAGGAGTATGTTCTGTCAAATGTCCTTTCGCCTGTATCCCATAAAATGGTCGTTTGCTTTTTTCTGCAAGCATTTGAAATCCTTCTACTCCTCCACCTTCCCCGTGTATCCAAAATACCGGTCTTCCACTAAAATGCTGATTCAAATGAAGAAGTTCTGGAAATTTGGATGTGGCAGAGGCTACATGAAACGCTGGCATTATTTTTTCCATCACTTCTGGTCGATTGACAAGGGTTTTCTCTTGCATCACCCATTCTTTTTCTACTACCTTCGTTAAGTCTTCCTTTAGGTTTGTCACCATATGTTGCTTTAACAGTGTCAAGGATTCCCTCGGCTTCTCGGCCAATTCTCTCGCTAACTTAATTGCATAAGGCAAGACATCCTTTCTCGGAAGAACAGGAACCAACGCCCCTCGCTCGGCCAGTTCAGCACCCTTGAAATTTTTTCCGGTAAATAAAAACTCCTGTGCCAAAGGATGACCCAAAACACGAGGCAAAATCAACGTTGCTCCATCACCAGGTGTAAAACCATAACTCATATGATTACAGGCATATTTACTTTCCCGGCTCATAATAACAAAATCACAAAACATACCTAGGCATAACCCTCCTCCCAAGCCATGCCCTTGCATTGCTGCAATAACGGGAATATCACACTCCATCGACAAACTATAGAGATGAAGATCCGTCATTTTCGCTTTGCCCTCATACAGTGCCAACAAACCTTCTTGTGTGCCACCACAGGCAAAATACGTATCATAACCTGTAAGGATAACCACTTTGCAATTTGTATTGTTTTTTAACGATTCAAAAGCTTGCATAAGACCAGAAATCAATTCTGTAGAAAAAGTATTTTTATGTTTACGATCTTGCATGGAAACCTGGACAATCCCTGGTTCAATCTCTCGACAATCGACGACTGAATCTTGTAAAGTTAAGGCTTCTTTTTCCTTCCGTTTTCCTTGATCACCCCCTTCCTCTTGAGGTGATTGATCTAGAAAAGTCGCAAGCTCATTATAAGCTTGTTGAACAGTAATTTTATCTGATTGAAGCGCACGAAATATTTCCTTTGTATCCATAAATGCCATTCCTCCCCTCATTTCCCAAATAGATTATGAATCCGTTCCCTTACTTCCTGTTGGTGAAAGGTTTTTTCATGCATGGTCACTTCTTGTTCGATAATGGAAGGTAATTCCTGACGTATCGGAGCAACTAGGTGATTTTTTAAAAGAACAAGGGAATACCTTGGTTTTTCAGCAATCTCACGTGCTAATTCAACCGCATGATTTAATACCTCTACTCGTGGCAGTACAGGAAATGGCACTCCCCTCTTTTCAAGATCAGCTCCCCTATAGTTAGCGGAAGTGATTAATAGCTCCTCAGACAAGCTGATACCTAGTTTTCTTGGCAAGATACAAGTGGCCCCCATACCCGGGGTAAAACCATACTTCATAAAGTTAGTTGTATAGACACTTTCCCTGCTTAAAATAACAAAATCGGCAAATAAGCCCATTATGAGACCACCCCCGATTCCATGACCTTGCATTGCAGCAATAACCGGAATATCGCAATTCAATGCCAAGCTATAAACATTTTTATCTGTAAACTTTTCTTTACCTTCATGAATGGCCAATAAACTTTCTCGTGTCCCTCCTGATGCAAAATAGGTATCATAACCAGTTAAAATCACCACTTTATAGGTTTGATTGGCTTGTATTGCATCAAAGGCATCAATCAATTCGTCAATTAATGCCTTTGAAAATGTATTTTTGTATACATCATCCTGCATCCTCAGCAATACAATTTCCGGTTCAATCTCTTCAATGTGCACAACAGACTTCATCTATTCCCTCCTCTCATCCCTATATCACTCCCAAGGAAATTTTCCTGTTTCAATATAACGGTAAATCCCTGCCAAATTTTGTTCGTCTGAAAACATTTCTTGATTCGCTTCCACAGCCAGTGATTTTTGTTCTTGCAACGGGCTATAAAGCTTATGTACATACTGTTTATACCGTGTAATGGCTGTTTTGGTTAACGGTTTGAGGCGAAGCAGATGTTTACGTAAAAGTGACTTGCTATTATCCTCAAAGGCATCAACTAATCCCCATGCATCTGCCTGCTGAACCGTAAAGGTCTTTGTCATGATCGTCAAATAGTTGGCTTTTGCAACACCTATTCGACGAATTAGAAAGGGAAGTACTGCTGCAGGGAAAACCCCAAATAACAACTCTGATAAACTAAATTGAGCATTACTTTCTGCCAATACAATATCACTTGCAGCCACAAATCCTATTCCTCCTGCGTTAACCCGCCCTCTGACATGGGAAATGGTAATAAAGGGTCCAGTGGCTAACCTTAACCACAAATCATATAACCGTTCTGGGTTTCGCTCACGTATTTGCCCACTTGCCATCGTGTCATGCAGTTCCTGAAAGTCTGCACCAAAACAAAAGACATCTGGTAATCCTTCTATTACCACAACGTTGATCGATTTCTCATAACAATCAAGTACATGATGACATTCCTCAATCATCTGGTCATTAATGGTATTATTTGCTTTTGGACGATAAAGCTGCAAATAACAAATAGCTTGTTCTATCTGGACATTCACCGTTTGATAGTCCATTATAACCACCGATATTTTCTATGGAATTCATGAATTTCTTCTAATACCAAAAGACCTTTATCCTCACTCAGCGATTTCGCCCCCGGAATAAGGTCAAGATCCAGCTTTACATTTCGTGTCCCAAATTTAACCTCATTGCTTCTCACTAACAGCTCTTCATACTCTTCCATCGTTAAATGGTAACGATTATTCAATTGTTCTTCGACCCTAAACTGTCTAAGTTTTTCTTGACCTTGGGGTGATACAATACCACTATAAAATTCTGAACAACAGCCAGATCCATAGGAAAAACAACCAATCCGTTTTGGTGAATCAAATCGGCCCTGGTCAATGGTGCTTAATAGGGACAAGAGAACACTTCCCCCCATAATATTCCCCACCCTTTGCCCATATTTCAAACCTGGTAAGACACGTTCTTCAAAATCCATTTCAATTTCTTGGGATTTCGCTTTAACCATTTTTCGCATCATTGTTCGATGGGCACCTTTGACCATTCCACCAAAAGGGGTATGATAGCAGAGATATTGAAAGGTTTGTTGATAATCTACCTCAGCAACTCTCCGTTGATATTCTAAAAAAGTCTGTTCACAACAATCCAGATAAGACAACAAAGACAAATCTGCATTCCCTGCTTCACTGTCTGGTATGGGCCGGCATGTATCCATTACCTCATATCCATAATAGCCATTGGCACCTACATCTACCTGAAACAAATAAGGTGTCTCACTAATCAACATCGCAACAGCTCCCGCTCCACCACTTGGTTCCGCATAGGACCAATCTTGAGACAATTCCTCACCACCTTCAGCTACTAAAAATCGTGAGATATCACTGGCAATCACAAGGGCTTTTGCCCCAGGAGAGGTTTGGGCGAGAATAAATTGAACGGCCATTTGCAAACCAGCCGTGCCTGAATAACATGCCTGCTTCAACTCAAACATACGACAATTACGATTTAGACCTAAGTAATGATGAATATAAGTGCTCATTGATTTACCAAAATCAATGCCAGATTCTGAACAGGTGATCAATAGCTCAATCCGATCCTTCTCCTCTGGGGATAGCCCATCGACAATAGGTTTAGCTGCATTTACCCCACATGTGATGGGATCTTCGAATGGCAGAGCCACAGCCTTCTCCTTCATTAGTAAATTCTCAAAGCGTGTCAAATCTAATCCCCTATGTTTTGCTAATTCCATCACATCCAAATAAGTTGTTCCTCCAAAAGCGTTCATTGCTTCAATTCCAACTATATTCATGTTCTATCCCCTCCAGTATCATCTTTCATTTTTGAGACAAACAGCGGTATTCACTCCTCCAAAACCAAAACTTAGATTAAGTGAATGGTTAATGGACACCTCGTTTTTTCCTTGGCGCACCCAATTAAAGAATTCATTTATCGGGTTTTGCAAATTGCGACTTGGATGCAATTGTCTTGCTTCCATTTGTAACAGTGTGGCAATTAATTCCACTATCCCAGCTGCACTTAAGCCATGTCCAGTAATCGATTTGGTAGTATTGATATAGGCATGTGGCAGTCCACAGTCGATTAACGCTTGAAGCTCCGTTTCATCTCCTATTAGAGATCCGGAACCATGTGGATTAATATAATCAATCGAATCAGGGAGGAGATCCGCCTGCTCCAATGCTTGTTGAATAACAAGCATTTCTCCTTCCCGTGAAGGATTAGGATTTCGGTTACCATCCATTCCCCTAGCCCAGCTCAGAATTTGAGCATAAGATGGAATGCTTCGTTTTAATGCTGTCTCTCTTCGTTCAATCACTACCGCTCCACAGTTTTCCCCATAAATAAATCCATCTCGGTTTTGATCAAAGGGGCGGGCAGCCTTTTCAGGCTGGTGGACATAGAGATCCGTTCCCATTGCCCCTAGTGACCGAAAGGCATGGCACTCGATATACGAGATATCCATTAATGCACCTAGCGCAATACAAGCATCCACCTTTCCGGATAATACTGCTTCACATGCCTGGATTACAGCCATCTGTCCACTAGCGGAAGAGCCACCAATAGTATAGGCTAGACCTTTAATATCAAATTGTTCTGTACACCAACCACAGATATCACTATCCATGAAGGACATCCCATAGGTGGGTGAAATAAAATGCGGTTTATCATGATAATGATCATAAATGTGCAGCATTTCCCTTTGTTGTACATTGGACCCACCTATAATAAGCCCAATCCTTTCAGCAGGTATGTGAGCTAACTTCGCCTCCTGCCATGCTTCCATCAATGTCAGTAAGGCCACCTGACTTGTTAAAGATGCCCTCCTCCACTGCCTTTTGGTATTCTCATCTGGAAAATTCAATTGATCTATTTCAGCTCCGATAAAATCTATCTCTTTTTTCCTACCAGGACGTTTCATTTGATTGAAGACATGCTTTCCCTCTAGTAAAGCGGAAGAAAAGTCCAATTTCCCTTGACCGATAGCAGATAAGATACCAATGCCAGTAATCACTAAATCATTTTTCATTTTTTAATATCTCCCCTTTGCAATAACTGATCAGCTTGCTCTATATCGATTTCACCAGCCTGTACACTTTTAACAAGCTGTTGCAAATGGAGTGGTGATGAATTATCTAATTCATTTTCCATCGATAATTGACTCAGTATAAAATCTGCAAACTCACGAAGATAAGGGTATTCATAGATACTATTAGCCGTAAGAGTAAGTCCATATCGTTCATTAATTGCCTGAATCCATTCCACACCAATAATGGAATCTAACCCTAATTCAACAAGCTCACTATCCAATTTAATCTCCTTCTTATCCATAGAAAGAGATTCTGCCAAGCTTTCAACCAAGTATGATATTACCTCTTCCGTGTTATTTAAAGTCGGTGAATCGTTGGGCTTATCTATCGGTTCTATTGGTAGAGTAGAATCTATTTTTGACTCGTTCTCTCCATCTATCGCATCCTCCGCAAATCCTGATGAGGATTGCGCCAAGGCTGTGGCAAATTTACGAATATTAGGAAATTCGTAAATGCTATTAGCAGTAAACGATGTTTGGTATTGGTTATTTACTGCTTGGATCCATTCTACGCCAACGATGGAATCCATCCCTATTTCAATAAATGGCATATCACGATCGACATTCTCTTGATCCAAATCTAAAACTTCCTTTAACAGCATGGCTATCGATTTTTCAATCTCCTCGATGTCACTAGTTTCCGAATGCTCATTCCCCCTTGATTTATCTTTTACTCCAGTTAATTGGATCGATTCTGGTTTCGCTATAGGGACAGATGACCATGTATCTATCTCAGGTGTTGACAAGTGTTGTAAGGCATATTGTTTGGAAGCCTCTCCATGATCCTTCTTCGGTTCATTTCTTAAGGATTTTGTCGTCGGATCCTCATTTGGCGAAGGCGAATCGATCGTTTCCCGAATAGAGTAACGCATATCTGGTTCCTTACTTTCTACCCAGTAATTATTTCTCGCAAAGGGATAAGTTGGCATATGCAAACTTTTAGCATTCGTACCAAAAAATAAAGCCTCCGAATCTATTTCATATCCCTGACAATACATCGTAGCTAACGCCATTAAGTTCTCTTGATATTGTTGAGGGTCTTTCCGTGCATCTTTGTTCTGTTCTAATAAACTAGTAATATATTTCATTAACGCTGTTTGACTCGTAAACATCGAAGGTACCACACCATGAAATAGATTAGGTGTATTTTCTTTATTGATGGCTCGCTTTAAAGCATATAGTGCGTCTTCCTTTTGATGAACGATCATTGCCCATCGATGACGAAAATGCTGGCGACCATGTAAAAGGGTATAACTGACTTGTAAAAGATCCGCCTTCTGCCCCTCCGGGCCTTCCAAATAGGCGATTAAATCGGTTACCTTTTCAGCCAACGCCTCTTCGGTCTTTGCCGACAGTGCCAACAAATAATATGGGAGCGATGTTCCCTTCTCGTCCCGTTCCTCTTTTGAATAGCTCTCTACTACCAAATGCACATTGGTTCCACTCATTCCAAAGGCGCTTACTGCTCCTCGACGAGGTTTTCCCGGGCTGTCTTTCCATTCTTGATTGGTCTTATTGACATAAAAAGGGCTATTTTCCCATTGAATATATTTATTTTCCTGTTCACAGTGCAAGCTAGCTGGAATAGTTTCATGTCTTAAAGCCTGCACCATACTAATGAGACTCACCAGTCCGGAGGCCGCAAAGGTATGTCCAAAGTTGGTTTTGGTGGACGTAATCGCACAAAACTCTTCTTTTTTCGTATAGCTTTGGAAGGCATCCCGTAGGCCATTGACTTCCACTGGGTCTCCCAACCTTGTCCCCGTGCCATGGGTGACAATATAGGATAAGGTTTCCGGATCAATACCATACCGATCATACACCGAACGGTAAAGCTGGGATTGGACCACCCCGTTCGGGGCGGTAATACCGTTGGTTTTGCCATCATAGTTCATACCACTCCCCCGGATTACCGCATAGATCGGATCTTGGTCCGCTTGCGCTTGTGAAAGGCGCTTAAGCACCACCGCTGCCACCGCTTCTCCTGGTACCATCCCATTTGCACGTTCATCAAAGGCATAACATCGCCCATCTGGGGATAACATGCCAGCTTGATCAATCGCTTCTAGCGTCTGTGGCAGGAGCACTAGATTCACCCCAGCGGCAATGGCTGTGTCACAATCCCCCATACGTAGGCTTTGACACGCCTGATGCAATCCGACTAATCCAGAGGAACAAGCGGTATTGATCGCCATATTCGGGCCACTAAAATTGAGCACATAGGAAAGCCGTGCGGCCAATATCGCATCATGATTAGAGGTAATCGGACCATCGAAGCCACTGAGATACTGGTAATCGCCATTTTCTACCCCAACAAACATGCCAATCTGTTGACGCGCTAATTGCTTTTCCCCATAGCCTGCATCCTCTAATGCTTTCCAAGCTTCCTGGAGTAATAAACGCTGGCGCGGGTCCATGTTCTGCGCTTCCCGTGGAGAAATCCCAAAAAACGTGGGATCAAATTCCCGTACGCCTGGCACCATGCCGAGGCGCCATGGTTCCCCCTCTTCCGACCAACGGGTCGTTGGTTGAACCTGCTCTTCTCCTTGGACCAGATGCTCCCACAGTTGCGCAATATTTCGTGCCCCAGGAAATCGGCCACTCATCCCTATCACGGCAATAGGTTCCGTATCTGGCTGGGTTGGTGCCGCTGGCACCTGAGGAGCGGATGGAGATTTTCGTTCCTCTAGCTTTTCTGATCTGACTGGCTGAGACGATTCCTTCGGCGCTGGCTGGTCCTCGGTTGATAAATGCAAGGATGGCTTTTCCCTTGTCGTCCCTTCCCTGTAAAAGTCGGCCATGGCTTCTTTGTGTTCCGTCATATAATAGTCCGTCAACTTCCCTAATGTAGGGTAGCCAAAAAAGAGAGCCGGGGTAATCTCCACCTGATAATGATCGGTCAATTGTTCGGCAAAGGTGGCTAAGGTAATCGAATCAAAGCCAAAGTCCGCCAGGTTACTCTCTACCTGCAATTGGTGCCGCGGGATTTGTAATAGCTGGGACGCGATTTCCTTTAAATCCCACTCTACACATTGGGGGACACTTAACCCCTTCATTTCTTCGCGCCTTCCTTGCCCGGCTGGCACATCCAAGACATCAGGTTGCTTCGGTAATGGCTCCACTGTCTCCGGCTGGTCTATCCCTAGAAATCGGTAGACTCGCTCCGGTTGACCAGCCAGAACCAAATGCTGAGTGGAGGACTGACCGAGTAAGTGCTCAAAAAGAGCGAATCCTTCCTCTGTTTCCAAGGCTCGTTGGCCACTAGAAGCGAGATAGAGATGGGTCTGTTCCTCGTCTCCTAGCCCCATTCCCCCTTCTTTCCATAGAGGCCAATGGATCACGAGCGTCTTCCCAGGGTATATTGCTTGCCTTTGATCAGCATAGGCCAGGAGGAAACGGTTAGCGATCGCATAATCTCCTGCCCCCATATCTCCCAAAATTGCCGAGGAGGAGGAAAAATAACAGACAAAATCAAGGGATTCCGAGGCGAAAACCTCATCCAAGACCTGGACCCCTTGCACCTTCGGAGCTAACACATGTGCAAAATCAGCCGCAGACTTTGCCAAAAGAGGTGCTGTACTCGCTACCCCCGCCGTATGAATGACCCCGTCGATTCCTCCGAATCGAGTCTTAGCCTCTGCAAGGACCGCTTCCATTGCCGCTCGATCACAAACATCCGCCTGGCAGTACACCACTTGGCTGCCTGTTTCTTCCCATTGCTTGATCTCCGCCGCTAAGGAATCGGATAACGGGGACCGTCCTGTTAACACCAAATTGACAGATCGCGAGCGAGTGAGGTTAGCCGCCAATGAACGGCCTAAACCCCCTCCACCGCCGGTGATAAGATACGTACCACCTTCTTGAATCTGCCCTTCCCCTTCCGTGATATCCGTCGACTTTATTCGGCAAACATGCCGTTTTCCTCCGTCATAGAGCACACTCTCTAGATCAGGGGTTCCGAGCTCGTCCGCGAGCCTATCCAGCCACTTCGTTATGTCCAGCGCTTCGGAGGTGGCTTTTTGTAGGATTCCTGCGACCTCCATCTGAGGGAACAGGAAACCCAGGGATCGCTCCCAGCCCATCCAAGATTCGAGATAGCTGCGTTCCAGGGGACTCGTCCACTCCCCTGCCCAGACGAAACGGGCTGGCTTCGCTTCCTGCGTTGCCTGGAATAGGTGGAAAAGGGGCCTATAATCGCTTAGGAAGTGCGGTTCCTCCAATGGCCACAGATAGAGTAAAGCAAAGCCCGTCCCCCAGTCAGCCGCTATGCGCTGAAGGGTTTGGCGGTAAGCCGCTCCATCCTCTCGAGGGAGCTGGTAAGAATGGGCATTTTCCCGAGAAGCTGTCGATCCTTGCGCAATAAAAATGACCTCTGTCCCAGGATAATGGGTTTGAAGGCCTGTACGCCATAATGATTGATAGCTAGGATCAGATAGAAAGCAGACCCACACCTTCGGTGGGGCCCATCGCTCATCCGGTAGCTCTTGTTGTTGCCAGTTTTCCGCAAATGTCATTAACCGGGTTTCCTCCGCCGATTTTCCTATCGCTTCCGCTACTGGAGTCTGGGAGGAATCGGACACAAAAGAGGCTTCCTTCGTAGGAGCCTTAGCCGTCTCTGGTTGCGGTACCCAATACCGATCGAGCGAAAACGGATACGTAGGCAGGGGCACCCGACCATATTGACCTTCCGTAAACAGAGCAGGATAATCTAATTCATATCCCTGAACATATAAATCGGCCACGGTGGATAGATTGTCCTTATAGCCTGTATCCGACGTTTGACATTGGTGAATACATTGATTACCGAGCTGTTTAAAGGCTGGTTTCTCTCGTTGCTCTTGATTTTCACTTACATAGACATCCTCTGCGTGATCTTCATGAAGCCAGGCTAATAATGCTTGTCGGGCAGTTACTAAATCGGAAGCCACACAGGCAAGACGGTATTTAAAGTGTTGACGACCAAATAAAAGGGTAAAGCTAATATTACCACAATCTCCAGATTCCTCACGCTCACAATAAGTAATAAATTGCTCCACCTGTTTTTGTAGCCCTTCCTCGTTACGGGCAGATAAGACAAAAAGGTAAGCTGGTTTCTCCTGATGCTCCAAAGTCCTTTCTGGTGCCTCTTCAATCACCATATGAGCATTCGTCCCAGTAGCTCCAAAGGAACTAAGGGCAGCCCGTCGTTTAATACCTGGTTTGACTTTCCACTCTTTTAGCTCAGTATTGACCAAAAAAGGACTGTCCTCTAATCGAATATTAGCGTTCTCCTTTTCAAAATTCAGTGATGGAGGTATTTGCTTATGGGATAGAGACAATAGAATTTTAATAAGACCAGATATACCCGCGGCTAACTGTGTATGACCAATATTGGTTTTAATAGAACCTAGGCTACAGTAGCCCTTTTGATCTGTAAAGGAACGGAAAGATCTGCTTAAGCCTTGAAATTCAATAGGATCGCCTAATTTAGTTCCTGTACCATGTGCCTCTACCATTTGAATTTCTTCTGGGTTAATATCGAACGTTTCGTAAACGGACTCTTCTAATTGCTGCTGTGATCGCAGACTAGGTGCCGTAATTCCATTAGTCGTTCCATCCTGATTCATACCCGACCCTCGAATAACACCATAAATGTGATCTCCATCCCGGAGTGCATCATCTAGGCGCTTGAGTACGACCGCTCCCACTGCCTCACCTGGTACCATTCCATCGGCCCGGTCATCAAAAGTAAAGCAGCCCCCCTGTTGCGAAAGCATCCCTGCTTTATCCGCTAATAGATGATACTGAGGAGTATTATTAATATAAACACCACCAGCTAACGCCATTTCCGTTTCCCCTGACCATAAGCTTTGGCAGGACATATGAATGGCCACCAAAGAACTAGAACAGGCTGTATCAATCGCAACCGCTGGTCCCTTCAAGTTTAATAGATAGGCAATTCGGGCAGGTATCGCTGAATTCAATGCTCCCCACAACGCTTGGGGTGGAGGTGAGTCCATAAATAAGGAGGTATAATCCCCACCACCACAGCCAACATATATGCCACATTTGCGACCTTTCACACTTTCACCAACATAACCGGCGTTTTCCATTGCCTTCCAGGACTCTTCTAAGAATAATCGTTGTTGCGGATCCATATATGTTGCTTCCATTCCCGATATATTAAAAAAGAGGGGGTCAAATTGGTCGATATCTTCCAAATAGGCACCATAGTCACAAAATTTAGCATTCTCCTCATAATATTGAGATAAATCCCAACGAGTGACCTTTTTCACCAGATTTTCGCCTTTCATAAGATGTTCCCACAAGTCATCTACCGTTGGAGACTGAGGAAAACGGCCACTCATTCCAATAATAGCAATGGGTGCTTTTTCTTTGTCCTTAGATGATGAATCTAACTCGGTAGTCGGAATTGTCGATCGTTTAGTGTAACCGTTTGTCCTAACTTTAGAAGGGCTCGGATGGATCACTTGCTCTGGTTTCTCCTCCTTTCCCTGTGGTTCGGCTACCTCAACTCTAGTAGCGATCTCTTCCTTGAAGTTTGAGGTAATATAATCTGTTAATAATTTAACAGACGTATAATCAAACAAATCCGTTGTCTCTAATTCTATCTCCAAGGCTTCATTTATTGCTTGTATGAGTCGAACCCCAATAATGGAATCAACACCATATTCTGCAAAAGACAGCTCTTTGTCTATCTTACCCGGGTTCATCTTAAGAGCATCAGCTACCTGCTCTAAGACCATATCCGCAATATACACTTCCACTTCAGTAGTAGATGTAGATGGTTCACTTGAAAACTTAACTAGTTCTTTATCCTGCGGTTTCTTCTTCTGTAAAGTCTCGCTAGGCGTTTTTACCAAACGGATCACACCATCACTTTCTGTTGCAATGATTTGTTGACCCAAATCGTGCGATGCCTCAGCCGGAAATAAAACAGAACGAAACCCTTCCTCTTCCAATACTTTTTTCCATGTCTCAGGATATAAACCAGGACAGCCAGGAATGCGTAAGTCATCATCATACAACCACCAACCATCAGTTAGACCAAAGGTTAAATGGGTAAAAAGAGATAATTGACTTATTTCATTGATTAATAATAATCCATTTTTACGTAATAGAGTTTTTGTATTGATTAGAGTTCTCTTTATATCTCGAGTGGCATGGAGTACATTTGCTGCAATGACTACATCATAATATCCTTGTCGAAATCCTTGTTGCTCAGTAGATTTCTCTATATTAAGCGTGTGATAGGTTGTATATGGATAGTTTTTATGAAAGGTACTCTTTGCCATTTGCAAAAAAGCCTTTGAAATATCCGTATAACAATACTCT
This sequence comes from Gracilibacillus sp. JCM 18966, assembly GCF_055392695.1. Taxonomy (NCBI): domain Bacteria; kingdom Bacillati; phylum Bacillota; class Bacilli; order Caryophanales; family Bacillaceae; genus Gracilibacillus; species Gracilibacillus sp. JCM 18966. Next base: position 92,013 of record NZ_AP043883.1, read on the forward strand.
CCAATCGAGTCCTGAATTGGGGCCAGCTTTTTAAAAATACCTACACTGGTACCACCAGTTCCAGCTCCAATCTCTAATATGTTGATCTTGACAGTTGGATGCTGCTGGCGTAATAAATTACAATAGTTTATTAACATGGTGGATAATACATCATTAAAATAATCAACTACCACATTATTTTTATAGATTCCCTCTACCAACTCAAAGGAAGATTTGGGAAACATAATATCCGTAGCCAGTTTCTTACCTGTGAGAATATCTGGCAGGGAGCGCATCATTGTCTCGACTAAAACCACCTGAGCACGAGTGTTGTCTTCCGTTATCCATGGCTGTTTTTGTTCATCCCATTCCTTCCAAACTATATCCGCTTGTCTTGGATCAGGATCTTTCACAACACCTGTTTCACCATTCCACGTTAGATAGTTCTTCTCTTCTAAAAAGCGGATGCTTACTTCTAGCCAATTTTTATACCTTTCATGCAGCCCATATTGTTCCACTAATTCTAATAGATTAAATTGCTTGTTTGTAAACAACCCTATTGACTGTAATTGTCGTAAGAGGAGCTCACAATACATCCGTTCCAACTCTACCATATCCAAACCTCCTGACTCATGAAAAGATCACTTTCATCATTGACTATCATCGAACTCTCTTCCTATACTCATCCTTGACATCATCCATAAATGAATAGTTTGGTCAATTAGTTACCCTGTACCTACCTCTTGCTCATCATTTACTGCGGCTCCTTAGCCTTTTATCTTAGGCAACGGTATATCTGGTAATAGACGTTGTAAATTATCCATTTGTGATTCATAGGACGAAGACACCATCACCATCTCATCATCCGACAATACCTCCTGTCCCTTTACCTGATCTCCACGCTTATTTACCCAATGAATGTTAGTCATATAAACACAGACACTACCATCTGACGCACAAAGCCTTACATCCCATCTCCCCAATTGATCATTTGGTGTGATGACTGCCCATTTAGGGTTTTCAGTATTAAAATATTCAATGGTCTCACTTTGTAAGAAAAATGACTGATCCTGAAAATCATCCTCTACTAATAGAACTCTAGCAATTTGCAAAGAAACATTTAACAAGATAGGATGTGTTATCATTTGTTCTTGTATTTGTTCAGTAGCTTGAGACAGATGACATTTTAATACCAACTGGTTAGATCCCTGATATATCTTTTCGATTACTTGATATCCCGAGCCAAATGATACCCCCACTGAGCTTAATAGATTCTCTAGATTATGTTCGGTTTCCTTACTATTGTCGATTAGAGTTTGAATATCCACTGTTGGTGGAGCTAACGGGGAGCGTAAGTATGCTTCCCCTTGACAGATAGTTTCATCCGGTCTAGTGTCGCTTGCTATCACAAATTCAATGACATCTTTTTCGTTCATAAATAATCGCAGATAAACCTCGATTGCAGACGAATCTATTAACAGAGATTCAAGGCAGTCTATCTTATTTAACACAATCTGTGGTATTTCTGGGGTTTCCTCTTCCCAAGCTTTTAGGATGGCATTATGAACCATTTCAAAAAAAGTGGTCACAGATAAAGCAGGCTGTCCCTTTACCCTATACTCACTTAGCAAAGACTCCTTACCCGTAAAATTAGAAGTAAATCGCACCCCAGAAAAATCTGACGTATTTTGATGCAATAATGGATGGAGGTGTGTAGGTTTCTTGGTAGCACTTGGAACATTCGGAATCCAAAAACGCTCCTGCTTAAATGGATAGGTTGGTAGACTGATGCGCTTTGGCTGACCTTTGGGATAAAAGCAATGCCAGTCCACATCCATACCAATCACCCATAACCGAGCAATGTAATGCGATTTGCCCTTTTGCTGCCATTTTTGTAGTATCTCTTGTCCATCTTCATCCTCTGTCAACAAATCCAATAACTCATCCTGTTGTCGGATATGTCCGCGGTAAATTCCATTCGTTTTATCTTCGCCTGCCAAAAAGCTTTTCAGCTTCTGCTTAAAGTCATTACGGTCCTTAACCATGAAAGCAACCCGTTCCTCCAATGCTATTCGACCAACTTGAAGCGTATAGGCAAGATCTGTCATATTTAGACTATCATCCTCCTCTAGTTGATTAAGATAGTTTAGAAGCTTCTGCCCATAAGCGAGAAGACGTTCCCCGCTCTTAGCAGAGATAGGCACTAGGATCTTTTGGGATGATTTCGAAAATTTCTCTTGAGGTACAATGGAAGGATTCTCCTCCATAATAATATGCACATTTGTACCTGTTGCACCAAAAGAGCTAAGGCCAGCCCTACGTGGCAAAACGACTGTTTCATCTTCTTTTGTGATAGTTGGATTATTCCAGCTTTCTTTTTCTTGTTGCACAAAAAAGGGAGAGTCCTCAAAGTGTATATAGGGATTTAACTCTTCTGAATGTAGGGAAGGCACTAAAGTTTTATGATAAAGTTGTAGTGCGTTCTTAATTAATCCACTAATCCCAGCCGCCGATTCCGCATGACCGATGTTCGATTTAACTGATCCAATAGAACAATACTGCTTATCAGAAGTGTATTGTCGATAAGCCCTGATTAGCCCTTGAATTTCAATTGGATCACCAAGAGATGTACCCGTACCATGTGCTTCAACATAACTAATAGTACGTGGATCAATTCCAGATTTCGCAAGACATGAAGCAATCAAATCCCCCTGTGCCACTGGATTAGGCACAGTAATGCCATTAGCTCTCCCACCATGATTAATGGCACTTTCTTTAATGACAGCATAGATATTGTCCTTGTCTTTTCTCGCCTTGGATAAAGGCTTTAACAACACCACACCAACCCCATCACTTGACACATATCCATCCCCACCTTTCCCAAAGGAATGACAGTAACCATCTGAGGCATGCATATTTGCCATACCATAGGTTAAGTATTTGTTGGGATGAAGAGATAAGTTCACTCCTCCAGCTAAAGCAACATCACTTTCCCCTTTTCGTATACTGTCGATGGCTAAATGGACGGAAACCAATGAAGAGGAACATACGGTATCAATAGCCATGCTGGGGCCGTTAAAGTTACAAAAATAAGAAACTCGATTGGCAATAGGTGCATAATTAAGCGATAGAGGTAACGGCATTCCCTCCGCTACTGCTTCGGCCCCAATAAGGGTGTAATCTTTATGCATTACACCTGCAAAGACCCCTACAGAGCTTGAATGATTCCCTCCCGAATAGGCTGCCAATGTTTGTGGGGTATAGCCTGCATCCTCTATACACTCCCAACATACTTCCAAAAACAAACGTTCTTGAGGATCAAGGATTTCTGCTTCTCGTGGGGCAATACTAAAGAAATGAGGATCAAAACAATCAGCATTATCAATGAAACCACCCCATCTAGAAATTGGTTTTCCCGATGGAGAGGTAAGATTGTCAAATTTCTTCCAGTCCCAGCGGGAAGGTGGTACCTCTGTAACGCAATCTTTTCCAGCTACTAAATTAGCCCAAAACTCTGAGATGTTAGCAGCACCTGGAAAACGTCCCGCCATACCAATTATCGCAATGTCTTCATCCTGCTCCTGCACATCTGGTGCTTCTTTTGCTAGAAGAACCGGATCACTAACTTCTTCATCCTCTACTTCTACTTCTTCCTCTTGCCCTTCCTCCCACTCGGGTGGCAAGGCGACATGTTCGGCAAAATAACGAGACAATTCCTGGATCGTGCCATACTCAAAGAACAAGGTAGGGCTAACAACGATCCCTAGCTTAGATTCTACTTCTTGGCTAATTTCCAAAAGTTGAGAAGACTGCAACCCAAGCTCAAAATACCCCTGATTTGTTCGAACCTTAGACGACGATGTATTCATATGATGAGCAAAAATATCTCGTAGCATATGTTCATATATCGCTTCCTTCGCACCCTTCTTTCCTTGTTGTTTAGGTATTTTTGTTATTGCTTTCTCTTTTTCCACAACTGATGATGGAACCCGTCCTTGTAACGAAGCAGTAATCTGTTCTTTTGCTCGAATTTTTTTACTAGTGATCCCGAGAAGTTGCCCTATCTGTTTACCTTCCTCGTTATAGAAAAACATATCCAGTGAACAAATATCATTCCCTTTCTTTACAGAGGTAGCCAATGCTCTTACATATACTTCTGTCTGCAAAGGGGCTGTACAATAAAAGGAAGCATAATGTAAAGGCAAATAGAGATCCTCCCCTTGACCTGGTATTTCCCACAGCGCACCTGCTGCCATGGCAGAGCCGTCTATTAATGCTGGATGAAACAAATATCGTTCAGCTTCCTGCTGATGTGTTTCATCCACCTTAATGGCAATAAGGAGCCCCTCTTCATCCTGATAGACATCACCTTTCGCTTTAATGGCCCCGCCATGAACAAGCCCCTGCTCACGTGCTTGTTCATATACCTTATCTAAGTCAAAATGATGACTTGATTCTTTTTGAAGCTTATCTAAATGAATAGACTCATTAAAGGTAACTGTCTCTGGATGTAATTCCGCAGTGATACACACGAAATTCTTTTCATTGTCTTGGAATTCACTTTTCACCTGTATATGCCATTGACCATTTTTTTCTTCAAAGGTAAAAGCTAGCGGTACAGGTTGATCAGCACTGACTGTTAATGGATGTAAGATAGATAAACGTTTTAACATATAATCTTGATGACCTAATCCCACCCGTTCCGCCAATTGATACAAAAGATCGATATAGGCGAGACCTGGCAGCAATGGTTGATCATATACCTTATGATGTTGGATGATAGGGTGATCTACTGTTAACGTCAGACGAAACACATTGGTCATTGAATCTCCCCCCAAACATTTCCTGCAAATTTTATATTATCCTGCTTAACATTTTCTTTCACAAAGGCTTTTCCACTGATCAGTTTATTCTGTAAAACCGGAGGCACCTTCGGGTAAAGAAGGCGATTTTTGTTGGATGCAAAGGATTCAATGATGACATGATAGTTCGTCCCCCCATCTGGAAATGAACTTAAAGCAGCATTCCGTGGTAGATTAGCCGATGTTTTCCATTTTACGGATTCCCGGTTAAACTGAATTCTCGATTGAGCAAAGTCATAATGTTCAAAAGGTTCTCTCGCAGATAAGAATGGAGGTATTTCCCCATAATAAACACTTAATACGCATCGAATAAAGCTAGCCATTCCTGATGCTAAAAGCAAATGACCAATATTAGGTTTTATAGCTCCTAAATAGACTTGGTCTAATTTCTGATTAGTAAGATCATAAGCTTCGGATAGTGCCTTGATTTCCATGGTATCCATGATGGGTGTGCCACCTCCATTCAATTCGATATAGCCAATGTCCTTTGGCTTCTTACCGCTTAGCTCTAATGCTTTTTTAATCACCTGCTTTTGAGCATGAAGACTAGGAGACCCCGGACCAAGCGTACGACCATCATTATTGACTGCGATGCCTTTCACCACTCCATAGATGTGATTTCCATCTCGAATAGCATCTGATAATCGCTTAACCATTACTACACCAATTCCTTCTCCAAGAACTTCCCCCGTCGACTGTTTGTCCATAATCTCAAACCGACCATTTTGACTTAATATATTCCGAGCTGCAAAGACATCATGGGCCGTTGGGCTTAACAATAAGCTAACGGCGCCGACCAACGCCATATCGATTCTTCCAGCTTGCAGGGCATCTGTGGCCATTAGTAATCCAGACATGCCTGAAGAACAGGCCGTATCAACTACTAAACTAGGTCCTTTAAAGTCAAAAAACTTAGATATATTGGTAGCAAGATAGTTTTGGCCCATCCCTAAAATGGGGTTAGTAGATTGTAAAACTTGATCTAATGGAGCCATCGGCTGTGAACGACCACCAATATAAACCCCTACCGATTTTCCTTGTAAATCACTTTGTTCATAACCTGCATCATAAATCGTTTTAAGGCTTTCTTCCAAAAGCAAGCGTGCCTGTGGATCCATAATCGCAGCATCCGCCTGATTAATATGGAAAAAGTCAGGATCAAATCGGTCAATACCCGTAATCCACCCCCCTTTGTCCACCCGACCATTTTTAGCCATCCAGCGTGTTTTCGGTACAGAACGCAAGGCACTTTTTCCTTGTTTCAATAATTGCCAGTAGGCTTCTTTAGTAGGTGCATCTGGGAAGCGTGAGGCAATGCCAACGATTGCTATATCTTCTTTCTGTTGCATTTGCCCATCTCGAACAGTCACCTTTGGTGAAATTTTTACCTTCTTATCTCTTTTTGTTGCAGATGCCTTTTGAAAAGCAGTACCATGGTGTTCCATTAGATAATTAGCTAAAGCAGCAATGTTATCATGTTCCAAAAGCAACGAAGGGGATATCGTCTGGTCGATTTTCTGCTGAATGACTTGTACAATTTGAGCAATAATAATGGAGTCCACCCCATATTCTGTAAAGGAAATATGCTCATCTGGGGCTTTTATTAGCTTTAATTCTTTTTGAAAAATCTCTTTTAACCATTTTACCGCTTGCGCGCGTTCTCCTAAGACCGTCTCTTCCTTGCTGTGCCCATCTATTTCCTTGATTGTTGGATTCCAGGTTATTGGCTCTTTCCGATATAGGAGTTCATCCAGTTGAAAGCGTCCTGGATCTATAACAGCGGGCATACAGACCGGCTCATCAAGTTGCCTTACCATCTCTATAAGTTGTAATCCATCCGCCGTATTGAGAGATTGTAACCCGGACATCTCATATGCTGGGGTATCTATACCACCTGCCACCATACCTGTTTCCTTCCATGCCGGCCATTGGATCGATTGAATACCAACCTGTCCTTGACCAGCTTGATAATTGGCATAAAAGTCCATATAGGCATTAGCCATTGCATAGTCACTTTGACCCGCTCCCAAATAAGGAATACCATTAGCAACCGAAGAGAATAGTAAGAAAAACTTCAATGGTTCATCTGATAACGCTTGATGCAAATTAGTTAATCCAATCATTTTTGGCTCACAAACCGCCTGTATTTCCTGAATCGTCTTTTTCAGAAAGGAAGGGTTCTCTCCTTTTATACCTGCACAGTGGAATACACCAGTAATTGGTCCCATCTGTTGATGGATTTTGTTTACCATCAGATTTAGGCCCTCACTGTCTGTTAATGCAGTATGATCATAATACACTTGCACTCCTTGATCGTTTAAGGCTTTTAAGTGACGAATCTTCTCAGCACGTTGACTTTCCTCCTCACGTGTAAGAGCTTCAGCCCATAGAGACTGGTCTGGCAATGGCTCTCGCCCCATAATGACAAGTCGTTTGACACCCTGACTGACAACCCGTTTCGCAATTTGTTCCCCAATCCCTCGGGTTCCCCCAGTGATTAGAATCACATCATCTTCCTTAAAAGCTGTCCTACCTTGTTCTTTTGGTTTTGATATTTCTTTCATTTCAGGGACAAAGCGTTGATCCTGACGGTAACAAAACTCCGTCATCTTCTTTTGTTGATCAAACATATCCTTCACTTGTCCCCACAGTCGATTTGGTTCATCAGTGGGACAATCACTATCCATCGTGATAAATGACGTTTGCTTATATTCTGCCCCTAGCATTCGATATAATCCCGCTAGACGGGCACCTTGTAAGGTTGGTTGCTCTATCTTCCAGGACTGTAGACAATGAGTGACTTGTATCACTTTCCAACCATCAGCTTGTCGATGATTGGATAGTAAGTGTTGGAAAAAAGTGATTTTACCCCATTCGATTCTGGATTCTTGCTCATATATGGCATCATAAGCTGTTAAATCAATCATTCCTTTGAAGTCCTTGTCTGCAATTGTCCCTTTGAGCTGTTGATATAATGTTTCGCCTGCTCCTTCGTTGTAAAAATCCGTTGAAACGCCTTGTCCCACCGATTCACCATGGACAACCGGAATAATTTGAACATCTTGGTCTTCCAACATAGGATGGATCAAATGAAACGCTCGACAAGTTGTAAAAACAATCAGTTTCCCTACTAATAACTTGCTGTCCTCCTGAACAGGGTCTGGGCTCCATGTTTTATGAAGGATTTTTTTCTCCTTAGAGAATGGTACTGTCTCCACCTCTTTATTCCTTTCCCTCTTAACCCAGTACCTTTCCTGGGCAAAAGGATAGGTAGGGAGACTGATACGTTTTGGACGATTTGTGGCATATAGCTCCTCCCAGTCAATAGGCATTCCATACACCCACATACTGACTAGCTTATGACATTTGCCTTTTTGCCACCATTGCGATAATATCTTTTGAAAATCATCATCCGTTTTTAGAGCGTCCATTGGTCCTTTTTGCTTAGTGAATTGACCTCTGTACAATCCGGATATTCTTTGTTTCCCATCCAAAAACTCCTTTAATTTTTCTCTGAGTTCTGGAATAGACGTTACTAATAGCCCCAAACGTTCTTCCATGGCATCACGTCCTACTTGTAATGTATAGGCCAGATCCGCCAGTGCCCCATCATCAGGCTTCCAATTGCGAATAGTCCACCATAAGTTTTGTGCCTGCTCTTTCAACCGGCTCTTATCTTTGGCAGATAAGAGAATGATCGCAGGGGAATGAGGGAGAGTGCTTCTATCAATTAATACAGCTTTTGATGTTACATACTCTTCAATTACCACATGTGCATTAACTCCACCAAAACCAAAGGAACTAACACCAGCACGTCTTGGAAGCTCCTTACCCTCTTGATCCTGAAGGGCTGTCCATTCTCGATTGTTTTGAACAATATAGAAGGGACTATTTTCTAATTGAATATAAGGATTGATGACGTCCGTATGCAAGGTTTTAACTAACTTTTTATGCTTTAGTTGCAATAATAGTTTAATCACACCAGCAATTCCTGCTGCCAACTCCAAATGCCCAATATTCGATTTGATTGAGCCTAAGCCACATTGGGCCTCCTTCACGGTTGATTCTCCTGTTGTCTCGTAGAGCTCGGAAAAGGCAGTCTTTAAGCCATTGACCTCAATAGGATCACCCAATTCCGTTCCAGTACCATGGGCTTCAATATAGGTGACTGTTCTGGGATCAATACCTGCTTTTTGATAGGCATCAATCAGCACCTCACTCTGTGCCTTAGGATTAGGAGCTGTCAAAGAATTAGCGTGTCCGCCATGATTCACAGATGACCCCTTAATCACACCATATATATGATCCCCTGCACGCTCAGCATCTTCTAATTTCTTCATGTAAATCATACCGATTCCTTCTCCACGCGCGTAACCATTCGCCTTATCGGAAAAGGTTTTACAACGTCCATCCTCTGACAGCATATTTGCTTTGCTAAAGCTAATATGCAATTCTGGTGTCAAAATTAGATTAACTCCTCCGACAATGGCTCCTTCACAGTATCCGTTTTGAATAGCATTAACAGCACGGTCAATGGCCACCAAGGAACTGGAACAAGCAGTATCTATCGGTTCACTCGGCCCGTGAATATTCAGAAAATAGCTCATACGATTGGGGCCTAAAGCGGAAGCCATGCCAGTTGCTGAATAGCCTTCCAGTTTAGAGCCAGCGTTTTTAATTACATTGCCATACCCACTGTATCCCATCCCCACAAAGATGCCTGTTTTTGTACCAGTTAAACTTTGTGGAGCGTACCCTGCGTCCTCAATTGCCTTCCAAGCATACATCATCAGCAAGCGTTGCTGTGGATCCATTAACTCAGCCTGGCGTGGTGAAATACCAAAAAACAGTGGATCAAACTGATCAATCCCCTCTATAAAAGCACCCCATTTTACATTCGTTTTATTCGTTTCAGTAGGGTCACCGTAATATTCCCGCCAGTCCCAACGTTCTTTTGGTATTTCTGTAATACAATCCTTACCTAACACAAGATTTTCCCAAAAGTCATCTAAATCTTGCCCCCCTGGGAAGAGGCCACTCATACCGACTATGGCAATATGATCATTTGCTTTCTGTTGTTTGGCGGAGGACTTGTCTGCCACTCTTTCGTTAGACTTTGCTTCAGAATAGCGATGTTGATTACCTTGCTCTTGTTTATTTTCGATAGGTAAGGGCTGTGATCCAACCGTACCTATTGGCTGAAAATGAGCTTGTAACACGTTATAGTAAGTACGAATCAAATAATCTGCTAAATCATTCAAGGTATTGTGCTCAAAGAAAATCGTAGGCATTAATTCCAACTGATAACACTGATTTAACTCATCTGCTAGCTCTGAAAACGTAATAGAATCAAATCCATATTCGTCAAGTCCTGTATACTTATCTAGCTCATCTATCTCAACATGAATCAACTGAGAAACGACATCAAAAAGGGCTGTCTGTAGACGCTCCTTCAAATCAACAGAAGCCTGGGTTTGGTTTTCGGTTTTGTTCTTTTTCGCTTGAATCACCTCTTGTTCTATTTGAGGAGTTAGTAATCGTTGTCTTATCCTCTTCGTATCTCCTACGGTTACAAGTACTTGTTCATTGTCTAATGCAAATGCTCGGTAAAATGCTTTCATGCCTACTTCATTCAATAATGGCGTCATCCCAAGCTGTCCACCCATCATCTGTTCCTTTGATGAGCTGATTGTCATCCCACCATTTTTCCAATAAGGCCAATTAATAGAAAGAGTTCGACCACTACGCTGTTTGTCTTCTACTAAACGATTACGCCAGTACATAAAGTGGTCCATAAAAGCATTAGCAGCTGCATAGTCGGCCTGTCCAATACTTCCCCACACCGCTGATCCTGATGAAAAGCAGATGAAAAAATCCAGCGGAACGTCTTGGGTGGCTTGATCCAGATGAATTAAGCCGTCAACTTTGGCTGCCATTACGGCTTCAAGCTCTGCTTTCGTCTTATGACGGATTAGACTGTCCTGAACGACACCTGCACTATGAATAATTCCTTTGGGGACGCCATATTTTTGTTTTATTTCCCTTAATAAGGTTTTAAGAGCATGGCCATCCGTTACATCAGCACGTTCATATACAACTCGGATATTAGAAGGAATCTCCATATTTTTCAGGACATGGCCTGAAGGAGAACGACCTACAAGAATTACTGTCGCTTGTTCAACCTGTTTGGCAATCTCTTTAGCAAACAACTGGCCTAAACCACCAGCGCCTCCCGTAATCAAATAGGTACCACCATCCCTAAAAGGTACAATATTATTAGTAGTATCGGCAGTAATCTCATCCAATCTCCTAACCGATCTTGACCCTTGTCTATAGCGGATATGCTGATCCTGGCATTGCCTATTTTCCTCAAGAATATTATTTATATCCGTTAGCTCATCTACTTCAATCAACTGACCAAAGACATGCGGATGTTCTAATTGACCAGTTTTTAAGATAGCAGCCAGACCCTTGAGGGAGTGTTGATCATCGACTGCCGGAATCACTAATTGCAGACACTGTGGTTGCTTGTCGTGTACATCGATCATGGATTGCCATTCCTTGAGAATCTGATTAGCATAATCCATATAGCGTTCAGCAACCCCTACTTTTTCAGATTGTAACCAACGAAAATCTCCCTCTATTGGATTATCAAATCCACAAAACAATACAAGACTTTTTTCATATGGTACTTTTTCTTTCTTTTGATTAACGGGTTGTTCAAACCAAAGTGGAGCTAGTAACAAGGTGTCTGTCTTCTCAGTCTCCTGTCCTTGAGTCAGTTTTCTAAGGGAAAGGCCTTTAAGTTTTGTACATACACGACCCTGATCATCACAAAGATGTATATCTAGTTTAATCACGTCATCCTCTGCTTTGCTTCCTTCACTATACTGGATAAATGACCACATACGTGGCGAACACGGTCTACGAATCACGGCCTCCTCCAAAGCAAAGGGAATACGAGGGGTTATGTCATTCTCCGTACTATTCATCAATCCTATTGCTGCCTGTAATGCAGAATCCATCAAACCAGGGTGCAATTCAAAATCGGATAATGTCGTTACTGCTTTTTGTGGGAGTTCCAGTCTTGCTAGAATTTGCTCATTCCCCATATATATTTTTTCAATACCCTGATGGCTTGGTCCATACGTTAATCCAACCTCTTGAAAAGCCTTATATGTCTCATCTCGTGATAATACTTTCTGACTACAATCTTCCTTAAGAGTAGGTATATCCAGTGTGACAGTTTCTTCCGTCTTACAAATATCTGCACGACCTCGATGATAAATGACATCATCTGACAAATCATCCCGCATTTCATATACTATCTCGTCATCCTTTATAGCTGATAAAGTCATATGCATCTTTTGAGGCCCGTCTTCAACCAAGAATGGCTTTAACCAAACCATTTTATATAAATGGATGCTTAAGGGCACTGGTTGAACGACCTGTTCGATTGCCACTCTTGCCATTTCTAAATAAGCCATCCCTGGCATCATTCGTTTCTCATGCACTAGATGGTCTTTAAGAAAACATTCACCACCAGAAAACGTGGAACTAAACTGTAAACCTTGAAGATCCGAATTATTATCCTGTAGAAGGGGGTGAATATTGGTCTGGTGTAATACTTTTTTCTCCGCCTTTTTCTTCTCATCACTTCGTTCATAATACTTCTTAGCAAACGGATATGATGGGAGGTGGATACGCTTCGGCTTTTCTAGCCCATATAATGCGTCCCAATCGATTTCTGTGCCTTCTACCCACGCCTTGGCAATCTTGTTCAGCTCACCATCTGACACCCATTGACTCACCACTTCTTTTGGAACTTCTTCCTTGTCTTGTTCAAGTAATCCATCGTTTGCCTCTTTACTCTTTTGCCCTTGCAAGGTATTAGCAGAAAGCTTTCCTGCAGCAAAATCCCTTAAGGCGCTAATAAGCTCACTCATACTATCTACCTGAAATATGACTCGTTCTACCATTGCCTCTCTACCAGTTTGCAGCGTATAGGCTAATGATGATATTGAAAGCTGTTGTAACTGTCCTTGTTGCTCCTTCTGGTTAAGAAAAGACAGCAACTTCTCAGCATATGCAAGTAAACGATCCTTTTTTCGTGCAGATAACGGAATTAACATAGAGCTCCCCCCTTAATCCTTTACTTCACTTGGTTTATGTTCCTGTACCACTAGATGCGCATTGGTTCCACTATGGCCAAACGAGTTAATCGCAGCGAGCAATGGTTTCCCTTGCTTGGAAACCCATGTCTCTGTTTCTGTGTTAATGTAAAAAGGAGAACGATGTAAGTCAATTAGCGGATTTAAGGTTTTAAAATTAATTAGCCTAGGAATTTGACGTTGAGTAATGGATAACAGTACTCGTATTAAACCGATGACACCCGCTGCCGCACCAGTATGACCGATAGAAGACTTGGTACTGCCTATGGCGCAATAATGCTCTTTCGTCGTATATCTTTTAAAGGCACGGATAAGTGCATTTACCTCAATTGGATCACCCAATTTTGTTCCTGTCCCATGTGCTTCGACATAGGAAATATCATTTGGATCAATTTCGTACTTTTTATATATATCCATTAACAATCGTTCTTGCGCTAAACCATTTGGGGCAGTAATCCCATTGCTAGCACCATCCTGATTTATTCCCGATCCAACAATGACACCATAAATAGGGTCACCGTCTATTTCGGCCTGGTGAAGCGGTTTTAATACAACAATACCTACCCCCTCTGATAAAACAGTACCATCTGCTTTTTCATCAAAAGTAAAACATTTCCCTGTCGGAGATATCATATCTATCCCTGACAATGCTACAAGCGAAGAGGTGTCCAAGTTAGCATAAACGCCACCAGCAATTGCCAGATCAGTCTCCCCCTTACGTAAGCTTTCACAGGCGAGATGAATAGCTGTGGCTGAAGAGGAACAGCCAGTATTCACGACCATTGCCGGTCCCATTAGGTTTAAGTAATAGGATAGACGGGAGGCAACAATTGCATCTGACGAACCTGTAAAGGATTCATGATAATAATTTGCTGGCTCTGCCCCAATAAATACCCCAACAGGTGCTTCTGACAATTTTTTAGGATTATATCCTGCATCCTCCAATGCCTTCCAGCTTTCTTGTAGTATAAGCTTTTGGTGAGGACTCATCGATGCTGCCTCCCGGGGTGTAATATTAAAAAAGAGTGGATCAAATGCATTCTTTTCCGTTAAAATCCCACCCCATTTACTGTAAGTTTTCCCTGACTGTTTTACCTTATCGAAATACTGTCCTTGATCGAGATAATTAGGGGGGAGTTCATGTACACCATCATGTCCATTTTTGAGATTTTCCCAAAAGGTAACCAAATCTGGTGCATCAGGAAACTGGCCAGTCATTCCTACTACAGCGATAGCCTGCGCGTTATCTTTTACCATTTTTGGTTCAATTTTTTGACTATTTTGAAGAGGAATCGATGGATTCCTCTGTGACAATTCTTGCCTAGAGTCATCCTCAGATGAATGTCCTTGATCATTATCCAGTTGACTTAATATATGATCATGATATAAATCCGCAATATAGTCTGTTAGACGTTGAACCGATGTATAGTCAAATAAAATCGCACTGTTTAAATCAATTTTGAAAAACTCATTTAACTGGTTAATAAAGGCTACGCCTAGGATGGAGTCCACCCCATATTCAGAAAAGGCAACTTCCGGTGAAATTCGATCACGGTTCACCTTAAGAGCGATGGCTAGCTGCTCTATCATGATACCTTTTACATAGTCTGTGATCTTTTTATCGGAAGGATTCACCTTGGTATCCGCTTTGGGGACGACTGAGTAGTCTTCCGTGACCACATGCTCTACTTCCCTTTTTACTTCTTGTGGTGCAGGTAGTCTAATCCAACCATCACTTTCTGCTACAATAATCCGCTGACCATTTTTAGGGCCATGCTCTCCTAAGAAAGTTACTTGTTTAAATCCTTCCTCCTCCATTACCCTTTGCCAGGTTGGGGGATCAATCAATGGAGACCCGTCTATTCGCAAATCGTCATCTTTGAAAAGCCACCAGCCATCCAATAGACCAAAGGTCACCGTGGCAAATAGATTCTTTTGGGTCATTTCATTTAAAAGGATCAATCCATTTGGTTTTAGAACCGATTTCACCTGTTTAAGGGTTTCTTTGATTGATTGAGTGGCATGAAGTACATTGCTTGCAATTACGATATCATAAGAACCTGTTTCAATCCCTTGCGTAGACAACGGTTGCTCCACATTCCAGGTTTGAAAAGTCAAATTGGAATAAGCTTCGCCATACTGCTCTTCTGCAAATAAAAGAAATGACTTAGAAATATCCGTATAGACATAATCTATATGATTGGAGTAAGGCTTGATTCGCTTTAAGACAGTAGCACTCGTTCCTCCAGTTCCTGCTCCTGCTTCAATAATTCGAATGCGCTTCTGGGGATGCTTAGCGACCCTTTCCTTAATATACATCTCCATAACATCTGCCAATATAGAATTAAAATAATCAGAAATGGCATTTTCTTTATAGATGCCCTCCACGTTTTGAATGGAAGAATTCGCAAAAAGCACATCTGTAGCTAAAATCCGACCTTCTAAGATGTCAGGTAGCTTTCTAAGACAGGAATCCAACAGTTTTATCTGAACCTTCCAATCTTGATCTTCACTATATTCAGAAACCGTTTTCTGCCAATCCTGCCATATTATATCCTCTGACTTTATATCTGCTACTGTTGACACTTGATCTTCCTTGTAATGAATATAACCATGACCCTCTAAGATACGTAAACACTCGGACAGCCAGCTATGATATTTTGTCTTGATATTACTTTTGTTGTATATATCCTTAATGTTAACGGTTGTTCCTCTTGGTGGAAGACCAAGAGGACAGAGCTGTACAAATAGTAAGGCTGCCACTCTCGCTTCCATCTGAGTTACCAGCCCTTCTTCAATCGCGCCTTGATAAACTCTATCTGGCCATTGTAAAAATGAATGAAGCATAGGTTCCGTCGTCGGACGATAAATCGCCACTTTACCTGATTTTACCTTCATCATTTCCTTTACAGCAGAGGTAGGTCTTAGACATAGATTTTGCTCTAACAGACCTTTGGTAAGAAGGTTTACACTTTGGACAAAACAGTCAAACCCTTCTCGGTCTTCCAATGAACTAGTGTGATTTTCCAAAGACGTGCCTGCAACTGACGAATTCCAAAAACCCCAATTAATTGTACCGACCGGAAACCTTGATCGATGTTTTAGGCTACGCACCCAGGTATCTGCAAATGTCACTCCTGTCGCATAAGCAGAAAACTGTGAAGCACCCGAGAACGAATAGGCCTGTCCTGAAGAAAAATAAAGCATAAAATCAAGCTCTTCATCCACGAAAGCCGAATAAAAGGATAATCCCCCTATCGTTTTCACATTAAGAATATTCATAAACTCCGCTTCTGTTGTCTGACGAATTGTATTTTCGAAGGAAAATACTACCCCGGAGAAGATTGCACCATGTATAACGTGAAATTGCTCTTTAATCCTGTTTACTGCCATCTTCATTTGCTCTTCATCCGTCACATCTGCTTGAATATAAGACAGTGAATCTTGAAAAGGCTCCATTTTCTGCTGGATTACTTGATCCTTCTCTGGCGTTCTTCCAATCCAAATGACGTGAGCTTCATAGTCAGCAATTAAATAGCGGGTAATAATCCGACCGATGGTACCACTTCCACCAACTATTACATAAATCCCTTTGTTCCTAATTCCGTTCGTTTCAAGGTGTCTCCTATCATCCATTTCATAAAAGACTTGATGATAACGCCTTCCATCGTCTAACTTAATTACTTCACCACGATGTGAAGGTGGTTCACTGACAACCTTTTTGATGACATCTTCTTTTACCTCTTGAATATCTTTAGTAGAAAGGTCTAGGTTACGTATCCTTAGCCGATGATCACCCTGTGCCGCGGAATAAACAAGCCCAGTAATGCCTCCACCATAAGGACTAACTGGGTGTTTGCTTAACGTATAGTTATCCGTAGTCACTATATAAAAGTCGATCGGCTTATTCATCGGTTGACTGTCATTTAACTCTTTCAACAGACGTAATAGCTGTACCTCATTACGGACCTGGCTTTGTTTTATTTTTTGGGGTTCAAGTCGACCCTCTTTATCGGCATGTTCCGCAAGAAAAAAAAGACGATCTATCGACCCACAATCAGCGAGACAGTGATGGAAAGCTGATTCATCATAAATGTCGCATTCCCATTGATCTGAGGCGTGTTGCCGAGTGATGTCGCCCAGACAGATTTGTACAATATGTGGCCTAGTAATCCCCATATGGTAATAGTCAATTATTGCCTCTTTTAAAGTAGCTGCTGATTTCTCATAAACAATGACAACCTGTTGATCAGGTGGTCTTTCACTAGGGACTACTTGCGCCTCTTCCCAAACCGGCAAATACATACATCCATTCAAAGAAGATGATGGTTGCTTCTGATTAGAAGTTTGCTTTGAATTTAGAGTGACATCAGGTTGTTCTACTTCCTTTCCAACATCTGAAAACCAACATTTTTGCCGATTAAAAGGATATGTAGGTAAGCTGATACGACGAGGAGTACCATCGCGATAAAGCATATTCCAATCAATCTCGAGGCCTTTCACCCACAATTCCAACAATTTCTCATATTTTCCTTTTGTTAACCAATTACCTATAATGACCTTCATCTCATCATCCGATGATATCGTCGATAACACTGCTTTTCCCGCCTGGGCTGTTCCATGAAATACTTCATTGTTTTCTTCTCCAGCCAGAAATGCCGTTAATTTCTTCTTAAGTTTTTCTATGGAATCAGCAGTTAAAGCTAGTCTCTCTTCCATTACCTCTCTACCAATCTGTAGTGTATAAGCCACATCCATTAAATGGCGTTCATCAAAAGACTCCATCGTTTCCACCAGGCGTTCAACCCTCTGCCTGAGTGCTGAGGGATCTTTAGCAGAGAGAACAATAATGGCAGGGTGAGCATGCTCATGATGCTCCATTATTTTGTCTGGATTAAATTCCTCTACCACTACATGCGCATTGGAACCACCAGCCCCAAAAGCGGAAATGCCCGCACGTCTTGGATACTTTTTTTCCTCCCCTTCCACATTAATTACTGGTCTTTCCCAATTTTCTAAGGTTTGTTGTACTTTAAAAGGTGTATGATCAAAATCAATGTGCGGATTTAAGACTTCGGTATGTAAGGAAGGGACCCGCTTCTTATATTTCATTTGTAGTAACACTTTGGTTAATCCAGCAATCCCTGCTGCCCCTTCGCAATGACCGATATTCGATTTTACCGAGCCAATCGAGCAAAACTGTCGATCACTGGTATAGTTATCGAAAGCTTTTTTTAGACCAGTAATTTCAATCGGATCACCTAGGACTGTTCCCGTGCCATGGGCTTCGAGATAAGTGATGGTTCGTGGATCAATATTCCCTTGCCTTAAAGCTCGTTCTATTACTTTTGTCTGGGCATTTGGATTAGGAACAGTATAGCCATTAGTCTTACCACCGTGGTTAACTGCTGTTCCTTTGATCACACCATAAATATTATCTTTATCGCGAATCGCCTCGGCCAAGGGTTTTAATAAGACTGCCCCTACACCCTCACCGGGAACATAGCCATCTCCATCCTTTCCAAAACTCTGGCACCGACCATTACTTGATGCAAAATTTCCTTGGCCAAGCAATAGATACTTATTGGGGTGAATGGAGAGATTAACTCCTCCAGCAATTGCCAGTTCACATTCCCCACTTTTGATGCTCTGACAGGCAAGGTGCAATGATGTTAAGGACGATGAACACATGGTATTAACTACCAAACTTGGCCCTGTAAGGTTGAAAAAATAGGAGACCCGATTAGCGATCGCTGATAGATTACTCCCTAGAGCAAGGGCATTTCCCTTAGCTTGCTCCTCGGAACCATACAACGGATATTCCTCATACATTGCGCCTACAAATACCCCAACCGCATCAGCAGTATGTAAGCCTTCTTTGGAATAGCCAGCGTCTTCCAATGTTTCATAAACACATTCTAGGAATAGGCGTTCCTGTGGATCAAGTACTTCTGCCTCTCTTGGGGAAATATTAAAAAAGAGCGGATCAAATTGATCTACTCCCTCGATAAATCCACCCCATTTACTGTTGACTTTACCCGGTTTATGCTTGTCCTCATCAAAATACAATTGATGATCCCATCGATTTGGGCTGATCTCGGTGATACTGTCTATTCCTTCTTCAAGATTCTCCCAAAATTGCGCAATGTTATTCGCACCTGGATATCGACCGGCTAACCCAATGATGGCAATCCCATCCTTTTGTTCCGAAGAGACCGTTTCTGGCTTATCGTTTTTCGGTTCCTTCCGTTTCTTTGAAGAAAGTGACGGCTGCAAGTCATCTTGTCTTACAGCCGAAGTCTCCTCGATTCCGTAAAGCTTGGCCAATATTTGCGAATGGGAGTTTACTAGATAGTTAGCCAATTCACGAATCGTTTGATATTCAAAAAATAGTGTCTTAGATAACGGTCCAAAATGTTCCTCTAGTTTTCTAGTTAGTTTCATAATCATAACGGAATCAATGCCATAATTCTCTATGGGCGCATTGGAATCTAATCGATCCACAGGTATTTCTAATACAGCAGATAAGCGCTTTTTAAGATAGTCAAGCGCAATCAACTCAAGCTGATCCGTTTTTGATTTTAAATTAGGACTGCTTTGTATCTTATCCACATGCTGTGATATATACTCTGCCAGCTCTTTTAGAGTGCCCTTTGCCATAATTTGAGCAGGTGTTAGCTCTATACGGTATTGCTGAAAGAGGCGTTCGGTTAATTGCTTAAGCAATACCTGATCTAATCCCAGCTCTAACCATTCTGCATCTTCACTAATAAGGGTTGTCTCTAGACTGAGTAGATCTACCAGGATTTGCTGCAATTCTTGCAGTATTTCAACCTTGGGACTAGATGAAAAGATTTTAGACATTCTTTTAACGGCCTCTTCCTTGTTAATGGTATTATTTTTAATTTGCTGGTATAAAGACTTAACCGTATCATTCATATGCTTCACCTCTTACCAAATAGTTTATGCCTAACGGTGGAATTGGAGCAGTTCAATAAACTGGTTCTCTGTCAGTTCGTTACTAGTAATCTGCTCTATCAAATTCAGATAGAACTTATCATCATTCTTCGTTTCTTCCCACTCCCCTACAAAATGACACAACTTATCACGATCACCTGCAAGCACCATCACTTGTTGATAAGGAGTGGACAATGCTTGATAAAAGGCACGAATGCCCGAATTTGGCGTTAATGCGACCATACCCGTTTCTTTCCACTGTCTCTTCTGTTCGGATGTAACTTTCATACCACCATCTTCCCATAGTGGCCAGTTAATCGAGATGGTACGTCCTTTTCTTCTATCGTTTTCGACAAGGGAGTGACGATAGTATGCATATTGATCCACAAAAGCATTGGCGGTGGCATAATCAGCTTGTCCGATGTTCCCCATCACACTTGCAATGGATGAAAAGATCACAAAGAAATCCAGGTGGCAATCCTTGCTAGCTTCATCCAGATTCACGGTACCCAATACTTTAGGGGCCAACACTTTGGAAACCTGTGCTTCTGATTTTTGGATGAAGAATTGATCATCAGTTACACCAGCACCATGAATAATTCCACTAAGATCTCCATATTTCGCTTTTATATCCACAATACAACGCTCAACAGCTTGCAAATCTGTCACATCAAGCATACAATAGCTTAGCTCTAACTCGCTATCTTGGAATTCATTTAGCCATTGTTGCATATCCATAGTAGGCTGGGAACGCCCTACAAGAATAATAGCACCCTGACGAACATGTTGTGCTATCTCTTGGACCATGGTTTTGGCAATTCCTCCATTTCCACCGGTAATCAGATATACTCCCCTTTCTTGCCATGGCAGTGATGCTTTCCTTTCCGAGGATGGTACCTCTTTCCAAGTCAATACGTGCCGTTTATCGCTCTCTTGATAGGCAACCTGTGGTGTCGTCATTAACTGTCGATTAGCATGAAGAATACTTCGTATATGTTCACTTTTCATCTCATCATTTAAAACCACGCACTGTCCCACAATATTTGGATTTTCTAAATGTGCGGTTTGCAACAACGCTCCAAGTGCCTTACCAAAGGATTTTTCCGACTGGTTAAATAGAAGAATTTGAACAGGCACAATATTGGTCGGTTTTTTCTTCAGGACTCCTTGTATAATATGAAACGCCTGTAAGGCATCTTGGACAAATTGTTTTGCCAGATCAGATTTGTCACGATCATAAGGAATTACATGACACTCTTCATCTAATAATTGGTCGTTTATTTCCTTTGCTTTTTTTGGGTCTGCCCCATAAATAATCACATGACCGTTCTCCTCTTTAAAGGAGTGCTTTGTGGATAGGTCTTCGTTTTCCTCCCAATCCGGATAAAAGAGTATCATATCTTGTACTGGCTCTTTTTTTAATGTTAAACCTTTAATGAGTAGAACACAGTCACCCCTATGATCACAAACATCTATATCCACTTTGATTATGCCCTTACCACTATTCCTTTGGCGAACAAAAGCCCATTGTGATTCTAGACAGTCTCCAATGAGTAACAATTCATCCATAGCAAATGGTAATGACAAACCCTGTCCCGCCTCTGATAAGGTCAATCCAACGGCAGATTGTATAGCTACATCCAGTAAACAAGGATGTAAAGTGTACGCATCCTGTTTATTTTCCATGCATGCAGGCAAATGGATTTTGGCCAACGCTTGCCTCTCTCCCATATAGATCTTTTCAACACCTTGAAAATGAGGACCATATACAATTCCCATCGATTGAAAAGCCTGATAGCAATCCTCACCTGTCCATATCCGCTGTTGGCATTGTTCCTGTAGCTCGTATAAGTCCAAACGATGTGTCTCCTGACTAAAAGAATTTAGCTCTATTTTCCCATCACAATAAATGTTATCTTCCCCATCCATCTGCTGATAGATAGAATAGGTCATCGATTGATCATCTTGTGGAGAAATGCCAATAGTTAATGGAGATTGTACGTCTTGTTTTCTAATAGGTTTAGCCCACATGACATCTTTTAGACACACCTCGCCATTACCTTGCACATTCTTCATAGACTTAGCTACAAAGCTGGCCATCTCTAAGAAAACAACACCTGGTAATACACCAATGCCATCAATGATATGATCTTGAAAATAAAATTCCTTTTCCTGTAGCATCACGCTATACTTAAGGCCCTTAACATCAGAGATATTTTGATAAACGAATGGATCCATTCTATTATTCTGATAGGTATCCCGTTTTTCTTCTATCCAGTAACGCTCTCTTGCAAAAGGATAAGTCGGCAAACTAATACGTGACGGTTTTTCATGCTGATAGAGGAAGTTCCAATTAATCGTTGATCCGTTAACCCATGCCTCCATTAAAGAACGATATTCCCCAATTTCTATCCATTGAGTAATTGATTCTTCTGGGGTAATAGAGGAACCACCATGAGCCGCACAACTTCCAGCTATCCAATCATGTTCCTCTTCCTGATGTATAAAAGAATCAAGTTGTTTACGCAAATCCTCAATAGAACTAACTGCAAATGCCAGCCTCTCTTCCATTTCCTCACGTCCTGTTTGCAACGTAAAAGCGATATTGCCCAAATGACCATCTGTATATGCATGCTGCTCGATAGCATTGACTAACCGCCTTGCTTGTTCCGTTAACTGTTCTTCTGTTTTGGCAGACAAGACAATAATTACCGGATGATTTGGTGTTATAGACATGTTGTCATTCTGGGCGTTGCGCGGAATATATTCCTCAATTAACAGGTGGGCATTCGCTCCTCCAGCACCAAAGGAGGAAATACCAGCTCGTCTAGGGGATTCTTGCATTTTTCCATCCTTATAAATGACTGGTTTCTCCCAATTCGCTAGTTTCTGTTGAACCATAAAAGGCGATCTTTTAAAGTCAATATCAGTATTAAGATCCTCAGCATGAAGGGAAGGAACTAATTGACGGTGCTTCATTTGTAATAGCACTTTCGTTAAACCTGCAATCCCAGCCGCACTCTCACTATGCCCAATATTAGACTTAACGGAACCAATCGCACAAAACTGACGATCATCTGTGTACTTTTCGAAGGCAGTGGTTAAGCCATGAATTTCAATGGGATCTCCAAGGGCTGTTCCCGTACCATGTGCTTCGATATAGCTGATAGTACGCGGATCCAAGTTAGCTCTTTTTAATGCCTCCATGACCAGCTGTGCTTGAGATTTTGGATTAGGTACGGTATATCCATTGGTTTTCCCTCCTGCATTAATCATACTGCCCTTAATGACTCCATAGATATGATCACCATCCGCTTCAGCTTGATCCAATGGTTTTAAAACAACTGCACCTATTCCTTCACCATCTACAATCCCATCCGCCTTTTGACTAAAAGGCCGACTTGTGGATCCAGGGGACAGCATAGTCATTGCGGACAGCTTAAGAAAATGATCTGGATGAACAATTAAATTAACACCTCCAGCTATAGCGCAGGTGCTGATACCACTATAAAGGCTCTCCAGCGCTAGATGAATAGCTGTTAATGAGGAAGAACATGCTGAGTCAATCGCTAGACTAGGTCCTTGGAAATTCATCATATAAGATACTCTGTTGGCTATCGACCAATAACTCGCACCAGAAGGATAATGACCATTCATTGCTCCAACAAATACTCCTATTTTTCGGTCTTTACTAAGATTTGCCGGCGTATAACCTGCATCTGAGATACTTTCATAGCAAGCTTCCAAGAACACCCTTTCTTGAGGGTCCATTCGCTTAGCCTCTGCAGGTGAAAGATGAAAGAAATAGGGATCAAATTGATCAATACCGTCAATAAAACCACCCCATTTAGTATACATATAATCATCTTTTCCAGGCTCCTTGTCATAATACTTGCGCCAATCCCACCGCTCCTTTGGAATTTTAGTAATAGCTTGTTTACCTGATCTTAACAACTGCCAATATTCATCGATATTACTCGCCTTTGGATAGCGTCCGGCGATGCCAATAATGGCAACATCGAAAAGAGGTGTTCCAGATTTAGCCTCTTGCCTCTCGACGTGTCGTAAACTATCATGTTGACGTCTCAATCTTCTTTTTACTTTGCGTGGTGGTGAGGAAGCCTTATGAATCGGTCGGTCTACTGTTTCAGCTATTGTCAATAAGTCTTTCACCTGCTGCGAATAATTTTTAATTAAATAGTCGGCTAGTTCATCCAAAGTTTGATACTCAAATAATAGCGTGCTACTGATATCTGCAAAATCTTTTCGTAAAGCACTGGTCAATTGAGTGACCAAAATAGAGTCAAAACCATACCTCTCCAAAGCCTCTCTACTATCAATCTGTTCGGATGATAGATGTAAAATATCCCCGACTAAACGTTTAATATATGCCACACAGGCACTATGCAATGTGTCTTTCATCTTGGTAGACTGTGTGGAAGACACTGGTACTTGCTTTTGTCGAGACTCCACACGTTTCGGTTGTTCATCGATCGGTTTATTTTTCCTTATCACGCCATTGCTTTCTGCTAGAATTATATGTTGCTGCCCATTGACAAGGGAGGGAACCATCGTACGAAAACCTTCTGACGCTAAGATTCTTTTCCACTGATCCACTGTAACTAGTGGGGACCCCGGAATTCGCAATATACCATCCTCGTATAACCACCATCCATCCAACAAACCAAAGGTAAAATGATTAAATAATGTTCGGGCCGTGGTTTCTGTTAATAAGAGTAATCCATTCTTTTTTAACAACGCCTTCGTATTTCGTAATGTCTCCCTCAGTACCGGGGTGGCATGGAGGACATTACTGGCAATAACTACGTCATATTTCCCAAGCTCCATCCTTTGATCCTCAAGGGGTTTGGTTACATCAAACAACCGATAATTAATCCGCTTATTCCAGTCACCAAAGTACTTTTCAGCCGATAACAAAAACGCCTTCGAAATATCTGTGTAAGCATACTCATCAATAATCTCAGCATATGGCTTAATTTGCTTTAATATTTCTTCAGTACTTCCACCTGTTCCTGCTCCAATTTCTAGGATTCGGACGGGCTTATTATTCTGATGGAGCTGTCTCTGTTGAAGATAGTTTACCAAAATGGCAGCAAGGTTCTGATTATAGTAATCTGCAATTGCATTTTGCTTATATATCCCTTCCACTAATTCAATGGAAGAATTAGGGAACAAAATATCTGTTGCCGTAACTTTTCCTATTAATATATCAGGTATATTCTCCAAGGCAGTCTCTATTAAGGTGAGATGGGAATGTATAGCTAGCTCAGCGCTCCAAATCCGCTTAAAATGATGCCACTCCTGCCAGCTTGCCTTGTTATCAACCGAGTTCGCTACAACTGAATAGACTTGATCCTCCCTCGAGAGGTATTTGTACTCCTCAAAGAGAGTCGCAGTTTCTTCCATCCATCGACCATAATTAGGTTGAAGCCCTCGGGTTAAATCTGTCAAACTACCCTGCTCGTCCTGAAACCATCCAGCCTTTTGTAGCTGACTCCACAACAATTTCACCAACAGGGGCTGAACTTGATCCATACGGTGAATAATTTCCATAACGGCTTTTCCTTCTGTTTCTACCAACTTAGGCACCGTAGATAGGAGACTATCCATACAAGGCATAATCTCCTCCTGGAATATGGAGAGAATCTCAGTTGTTTCTTTTTTCTGCTCCTGCCAAGGACGGAGGGTATGAATATAAGCTAGTTGTGGAAGAGGGTGTGACAGCAAAAAGTCCAGTGCAGCCATTCCCTCTGGTCCTTCAATTGAACCAATTCCAGCTTGAGTCATTTTGTTCTGATATTTTTCTTCCGCTACTACACCGACACTCCCCCAATAACCCCAGTTCATAATCTTCACTGGACAAGACCATTCCCTCTCCATCGCTAAAGCAAACGCATCCTTAAAGTTGCAACCTGTTGCATAATTACTTTGTCCAGCTGCGGTTGCAAAAGATTGAATGGAGGAGAAGAACAGCACAAAATCAAGGGATTCATCGGCAAATACTTGGGCCATTCGAACACTGACATTTACCTTGGCAGTTAATGCCTCTCGAAAAGTTTCTTCGTCCATCTTTACGAGTGCCTGATCTCTTAAGACAATGGCTGAATGAATCACACCCTGTATCTCTCCATATTTCTGCTTAATTTGTTGATATGCCTTTTCCAGTGATTGTCTATTAGAAGCATCAGCTGTAATATATCTAGGAGCCGGACCAATGGTAGCTAATCGATTGATTTTGGTACGAATAGCTTCATCTTCTTCCCTCCTACCAATCCATATCACCCTCGCCTGATAGTGACGAATAACATGCTCACTCCAGACTTCGCCAATGCCGCCTGCTCCTCCAATTACTACATAAAGGCCACCTTTTTTGTAAGGAGCTTTGGGTACTACGGTTTGCTCAATCTGAATTAAGCGCTGATGGTACCAGGCCTCTTCTCGGTAAGCCAGCGTTTTATGTGGTAGACTTTGTATATTGGTAAGGGGCTGAAAATTATCTCCCTCTTCTAAGTCCAATAGGCGAATTAGCCAACCTGGATATTCATTTGCTAATGAACCTGCCAAGCCGTATAAAGCGGAAAGATTAGGCTGAATTGGCTCATGGGGATGAATCTGTTGCGCCCTTACTGTCACTATCGTCCATTTCAATTCTTTCGGTCCATAGTCCAATAAAAGTAATGCCTTAATCACCTTAAACATGGCCATCACCGTTTGTTCTTGATCAGAAATTAACGCATCATCTGTTACCAATGATACTGGTAGTTCCGGCATGCACCAGATTAACTCAGTCATATCAATTGGTTTAAATTTGGCCATAATTCCTTTAATGGTAGTCTCAGCATCAAAATGTAACACATGGGCCTGTGGGTATTGTTGTGCGACAAAGGCTGTTTTCTTATCTGCCTTTTGACCAATAATAACAACAGGGTGTTTTGATGAATTTGCTTTCTGTTCACTATTGTATTGAATTCGTTCCCAGACTGGTGTAAGCATAAGGTGACCTGGTGATCTATTCGGTTCCGCCTCTTCTGTCATAACGCGGGTGATCAGACCATTTATCGTTAGACAAAGATGTCCCTCCTTATCACAAAGGACAATGGTCAGCTGGTCATCAGTCTCCCGACGAATCCATGCCCACATGGCTTCTTTCGTCTCCCTATAGATGGTCGCTTCCTCCATCGCAACGGGCACGGATGTTTGAAGCTGGGTGAAGTCTGCCTCAAGTCCTATGGCTGCCTGAATGGCTGCATCCACCATTCCCGGATGAAGTCCTTCCTCCACCCATGGAGAAGAAAGCATAAGCTGAGCCAGCACCTCTTCCTTTCCTATATATAGTTTTTCGATGCCTCGATGGCTTTCGCCATACTGAATGCCAATGTTAGTAAAGGCTGTATACACGTCTTCCTTGTCTAGCACTTTGTCTCCACAGGTTTGCTTTATTTTTGAAATATCCACTGGTGGCGAAGCTACCTCTGTGATGAGCTCCGCGCTTCCTTCACTATAGACTACTTCTTCCCCTTCCTCCGATTCCCGATAGACCTCGAAATGGATAGTCTGGTCCTTTTCCACCATTAATCCCATATGTATCTCTACCGGTACTTCTCCGACAATGAGGGGACGTAGCCAGCTTATCTGCCGGAGGCAGAGTCCTTCTTCCTCCAGCCGCCCGCCAACTGCCTGAGAAACAGCTGCTCGCACCATTTCCAAATAGGCGCTTCCTGACAACATCCGCTCTCCTTTGACCACATGATCGGATAGAAAAGGTTCTTCCCCTGTGAAACACGCTGTAAACCGCTGTTCATAGAAGTCCGATGTATTTCGATGCAAGAGGGGATGAATAACTTCCGTTATTCCCTTCTGCTCTTTCACTGGTAGCCAATACCGCTCGCGCGTAAAAGGATAAGTTGGCAGACTGATTCGTCGTGGCTTAACCTTGCGGTATAATCGGTCCCAATCAACCGGCATTCCCCTTACCCACAGCTTTAGGAGCTTGTCATATTTGCCCTTTTGCTGCCAAGTCTCTAGGATCACCCCCATATCCTCATCTGCCAGAACCGCCATGGCCGCTTTATGTGCTTTCACTTCCCCTCGATAATAATCGGTCCTATCCGATTTTGGGGTGATAATATCGGTCAATTTGGTCTGAAGATCAGCCACAGAAGTTACCACCACTGCCAACCGTTCATCCATTGCTTCTCGACCTACTTGTAACGTATAGGCAATATCCCCTAGTTCCTGATCGGTCCAGCCTTCTTCGGTGATGGCGGAAAGCAATTGCTTCGCCTGCTCCAACAGCTGTCCTTCACTTTGGGCGGAAAGAACGATTAAATATGGGCCTGGATAAACATTCGTTGTCTCTTTTTCCACTTCTGGTTTATATTCTTCAATTACCACATGGGCATTGGCGCCACCGGCACCAAAGGAGGAAATACCTGCCCGTCGCGGACGCTCGGAGGGCTGTTTCCATTCAGCTAATGTTTGTTGTACCGCAAAAGGAGTCGAGGCAAAATCAATATGCTGATTTAAGACCTCCGAATGAAGGGATGGCACGAATTGTCCATATTTCAGCTGAAGGAGGATTTTACTGATTCCCGCAATCCCAGCAGCACTCTCTGCATGTCCAATATTGGATTTCACTGACCCTATGGCACAATACTGGCGTTCTTGAGTATAGGCCTCAAAGGCCTTCGTTAATCCGGCAATTTCTATCGGGTCACCAAGAGCGGTCCCTGTACCATGAGCTTCAATGTAGTCTATAGTCTGGGGATCAATCTTTGCCTCCCGCAATGCGTGTTGAATCACCTCTGTCTGAGCATTAGGATTAGGAACCGTATAACCATGGGTCTTCCCTCCATGATTAACCGCCGTTCCTTTGATCACACCATAGATATGGTCGCCATCCTCTACTGCTTGAGTGAAAGGTTTTAAGAGAACTGCCCCTACGCCTTCACCAGGGACGTAACCGTCCCCTCCTTCGCCAAAGCTTTCACAACGTCCCTTGCTTGATAAAAATTCCCCCTGATTTAAGGCGATATACTTATTAGGATGAATGGAGATATTCACTCCTCCTGCAATAGCCGCTTCACAACTGCCCTGTTGTATGTGCTGGCAGGCTAAATGGATCGCCGTTAAAGAGGAAGAACACATGGTATCCACCGCCATACTCGGGCCATGAAAATTACAAAAGTAGGAGACCCGGTTCGCTATCGAGGCAGCGTTCCCGTTAACCGCCACCGGTCGGCCCTTCAGCTGCTCTTGTGCTCCATATAATTGGTACTCTTCATACATTACGCCGACAAATACCCCCACCTTCCCAGCATCTCCTTGCCCTTGGCCAAGCGTTTGGCGGGTATATCCAGCATCCTGCAGCGTTTCATACACACATTCTAAAAAGAGGCGCTCCTGTGGATCCATCCGTTCTGCTTCTCGTGGGGAAATATGAAAAAACAACGGATCAAATCGGTCGACATCCTGGAGGAACCCCCCCCACATCTCTCCGTTTTTCGGCGTTTGCCAAAGGTCTAAGCGTTCCTCTGGCACGGGGGTCACACAGTCTTTTCCAGCTTTTAAGTTAGCCCAGAACTCCTGCATATTACGAGCACCTGGATAACGCCCTGCCAAACCGACAATGGCAATATCAGATGAAGAGGTGGGGGTCGTCCGAAAGCTTTTCGGTCGCCTGCGCGAACGCCTTTGATGTTTTTCTGTGACCACTGGTGGGGAAGCAGGCTTAGGCTGACTGTCGCCCAAGACTTTTGTCAATGCCTCCCGATGATGTTGAAGGAAATAGCCTGTTAGTTCCTCCAGCGTTTTATATTCAAAGAACAAGGTTTTAGGTAATGGACCAAAGAATTCTTCTAACTGCTGAGTTAGTTTTAATACCACCACTGAATCCATACCATATGTCATAAAATCAGCATCCGATTCTATTTGCTCTGTAGGTAACTTTAATCCCGCTGAAAGAAAGCTTTTAATATAATCCGTCGCCTTCTCAGTCATCGAATCTTGATCTGGTGTCAAATTAATTACTGACATATCATCTACTTGAGGAGCTTTTTGAATAGGAAGACGAGAAAGCATCTCCTGAAATCGACTACGCTCTCCTGCCATAACCATTATTTGTGAATAGGGGAGGGTAAGTCCTTCATAGAATGCCTTCATCCCCCGAGTGGTCTCCATCGCGACCATTCCAGTACTTTTGCGCATCATATCTTCCGTTTCCGAATCGAGGTGCATACCACCATCCTGCCATAACGGCCAATTAAAGGAGATAGTGCGTCCTTGTCGTTTCTTTTCTTCTACTAGTCGTTGGCGATAGTGAGCATAAGCATCCATAAACGCACTCGCCCCCGCATAATCCGACTGTCCTACATTTCCCATCCCACCTGCTAATGATGAGAAGATAATAAAGAAGTCAAGCGGGCAATCTTGGCAAGCTAGATCTAGATTGACCAATCCATGGGTTTTAGGAGCCATCACTTCCATGAATTGTGAGGAAGACTTTTTAATAATAAAGTTATCCCTAATAATACCTGCACTGTGAATGACACCATGGAGCTGACCATATACTTTCAGAATATCCTCTACGAAGTGTTTCACTGCTAAGCGGTCGGTCACATCTATCTGACGATAGACCACCTGCATCCCCATTGCCGTTAATGCTTGAATGTTTACCTCCTTTTTCTTATCCATAGGGGAACGACCTGTAAGAATTAACGTACTTTTTGAAGTATGTCGCGCTATTTCTTTAGCAAATAGGAGTCCCAAACCTCCCATACCCCCTGTTATTAAATATACTCCTCCCTCTTTCCAAGGAAGAACAGATGATTTGGAGGTTGTCTCTAGAACTTGCCAATTGGCGATATAACGTTTTCCATTCTCATAGCGAATATTGTCTGGATGAGAAGAAAGTGCATTCTCCTTTAACTTCTCTGCAACCTCTTTCGCTGACTTATTCGTCTCCACAGCGATCATTTGCCCAATCATATGCGGATTTTCAAGATGCGCTGTCTGAAGAATTGCCCACAACCCATCATATAGTTCCTTTTCTTGAAGTGGAATAACCACTTGAACCAATATTTTCTGTTTATGGTCTGCTTTCATCATTTGCTGTAAAACTTCAAATAGCTGAAGAGCATGTTGTTGGAAGCGTTCACTATGATAACCTTTAATCGTCTGTAGTTCTATACATTTTCCCTTTTCCAGAAATTGCGGTAAATGATCCGAAGAAAGGTCTGCCATACCACAAAGGATGATCTTGTGTTCATCATAACTTGCAGCCGTTGCTTTCACTGACTGCTCTTGCCATTGTGGATGAAGTAAAAGATGGTCAATGGAGTCCTCGATACTAGGAACCCCCATTACTTCAACTGCTAGACCTTTGATTTCAAGACAAGGATGTCCCTCCTTATCACAAAGGACAATGGTCAGCTGGCCATCAGTCTCCCGACGAATCCATGCCCACATGGCTTCTTTCGTCTCCCTATAGATGGTCGCTTCCTCCATCGCAACGGGCACGGATGTTTGAAGCTGGGTGAAGTCTGCCTCAAGTCCTATGGCTGCCTGAATGGCTGCATCCACCATTCCCGGATGAAGTCCTTCCTCCACCCATGGAGAAGAAAGCATAAGCTGAGCCAGCACCTCTTCCTTTCCTATATATAGTTTTTCGATGCCTCGATGGCTTTCGCCATACTGAATGCCAATGTTAGTAAAGGCTGTATACACGTCTTCCTTGTCTAGCACTTTGTCTCCACAGGTTTGCTTTATTTTTGAAATATCCACTGGTGGCGAAGCTACCTCTGTGATGAGCTCCGCGCTTCCTTCACTATAGACTACTTCTTCCCCTTCCTCCGATTCCCGATAGACCTCGAAATGGATAGTCTGGTCCTTTTCCACCATTAATCCCATATGTATCTCTACCGGTACTTCTCCGACAATGAGGGGACGTAGCCAGCTTATCTTCCGGAGGCAGAGTCCTTCTTCCTCCAGCCGCCCGCCAACTGCCTGAGAAATAGCTGCTCGCACCATTTCCAAATAGGCGCTTCCTGACAACATCCGCTCTCCTTTGACCACATGATCGGATAGAAAAGGTTCTTCCCCTGTGAAACGCGCTGTAAACCGCTGTTCATAGAAGTCCGATGTATTTCGATGCAAGAGGGGATGAATAACTTCCGTTATTCCCTTCTGCTCTTTCACTGGTAGCCAATACCGCTCGCGCGTAAAAGGATAAGTTGGCAGACTGATTCGTCGTGGCTTAACCTTGCGGTATAATCGGTCCCAATCAATCGGCATTCCCCTTACCCACAGCTTTAGGAGCTTGTCATATTTGCCCTTTTGCTGCCAAGTCTCTAGGGTCGCCCCCATATCCTCATCTGCCAGAACCGCCATGGCCGCTTTATGTGCTTTCACTTCCCCTCGATAATAATCGGTCCTATCCGATTTTGGGGTGATAATATCGGTCAATTTGGTCTGAAGATCAGCCACAGAAGTTACCACCACTGCCAACCGTTCATCCATTGCTTCTCGACCTACTTGTAACGTATAGGCAATATCCCCTAGTTCCTGATCGGTCCAGCCTTCTTCGGTGATGGCGGAAAGCAATTGCTTCGCCTGCTCCAACAGCTGTCCTTCACTTTGGGCGGAAAGAACGATTAAATATGGGCCTGGATAAACATTCGTTGTCTCTTTTTCCACTTCTGGTTTATATTCTTCAATTACCACATGGGCATTGGCGCCACCGGCACCAAAGGAGGAAATACCTGCCCGTCGCGGACGCTCGGAGGGCTGTTTCCATTCAGCTAATGTTTGTTGTACCGCAAAAGGAGTCGAGGCAAAATCAATATGCTGATTTAAGACCTCCGAATGAAGGGATGGCACGAATTGTCCATATTTCAGCTGAAGGAGGATTTTACTGATTCCCGCAATCCCAGCAGCACTCTCTGCATGTCCAATATTGGATTTCACTGACCCTATGGCACAATACTGGCGTTCTTGGGTATAGGCCTCAAAGGCCTTCGTTAATCCGGCAATTTCTATCGGGTCACCAAGAGCGGTCCCTGTACCATGAGCTTCAATGTAGTCTATAGTCTGGGGATCAATCTTTGCCTCCCACAATGCGTGTTGAATCACCTCTGTCTGAGCATTAGGATTAGGAACCGTATAACCATGGGTCTTCCCTCCATGATTAACCGCCGTTCCTTTGATCACACCATAGATATGGTCGCCATCCTCTACTGCTTGAGTGAAAGGTTTTAAGAGAACTGCCCCTACGCCTTCACCAGGGACGTAACCGTCCCCTCCTTCGCCAAAGCTTTCACAACGTCCCTTGCTTGATAAAAATTCCCCCTGATTTAAGGCGATATACTTATTAGGATGAATGGAGATATTCACTCCTCCTGCAATGGCCGCTTCACAACTGCCCTGTTGTATGTGCTGGCAGGCTAAATGGATCGCCGTTAAAGAGGAAGAACACATGGTATCCACCGCCATACTCGGGCCATGAAAATTACAAAAGTAGGAGACCCGGTTCGCTATCGAGGCAGCGTTCCCGTTAACCGCCACCGGTCGGCCCTTCAGCTGCTCTTGTGCTCCATATAATTGGTACTCTTCATACATTACGCCGACAAATACCCCCACCTTCCCAGCATCTCCTTGCCCTTGGCCAAGCGTTTGGCGGGTATATCCAGCATCCTGCAGCGTTTCATACACACATTCTAAAAAGAGGCGCTCCTGTGGATCCATCCGTTCTGCTTCTCGTGGGGAAATATGAAAAAACAACGGATCAAATCGATCGACATCCTGGAGGAAACCCCCCCACATCTCTCCGTTTTTCGGCGTTTGCCAAAGGTCTAAGCGTTCCTCTGGCACGGGGGTCACACAGTCTTTTCCAGCTTTTAAGTTAGCCCAGAACTCCTGCATATTACGAGCACCTGGATAACGCCCTGCCAAACCGACAATGGCAATATCAGGCGAAGAGGTGGAGGTAAGGGTGGACGTCGTCCGAAAGCTTTTCGGTCGCCTGCGCGAACGCCTCTGATGTTTTTCTGTGACCACTGGTGGGGAAGCAGGCTTAGGCTGACTGTCGCCCAAGACTTTTGTCAATGCCTCCCGATGATGTTGAAGGAAATAGCCTGTTAGTTCCTCCAGCGTTTTATATTCAAAGAACAAGGTTTTAGGTAATGGACCAAAGAATTCTTCTAGCTGCTGGTTCAGTTTTAATACCATAATGGAGTTAATACCATACTTCTCTAAGTCCATATCATGAGCTATTTCTTCTGCATTAACCTTAAACAACAAGGAGAGGTTCTCTTTTAAATAGTCAATCGTTTTTTCCCATAAACGCGAATTTTCTTTAGAAGGTTTGGTTGACTGCAAAAACTGTACAAGATCATAAAGCGTACTCTTCTCTGCAAAATCCAAAGTGGTTAACTCTAACCCAAATTTGTTATTTAACCGATCTGCTAATTGGGTTAACTTTAAAGGATCAAATCCATTTTCACTCAAAGGGACATCATGATGAATCTCTTTGGCATCAATAGCCAACACTTCTGCAGCTATTTTTTTTAATTCCAACAATAGATCACTAGTTTCAGAGTCTCTCTCCTTATGTTGGTACAACTGTTTAAATTGCTTAGAAGCTTCTTCTGGTCTAATCTCTTTTTCTTTTAATTGTCGATAGATATGTCTCCACTTTTCATCCATTTTTTTCCTCCCCCTTATCTTGAAGTCATTAGAATTTTCTCAACATCTTCTTCCGATAATTCTCCTTTCCAAATTCTCTCGGAAAGTTGACGATAAAAAGCCTCTTGTGCCATTAAACCAGCAGTCTGTCTTGTTTCAAAACCTAAGATACGTACACATACCATGCCATCCTCATCATATACATCGATATCGAACAGTTGATCATTTTCATTACGCTGGATATGTACCCACACCTGGTTGGGACAGGGTTGATAAATAAAGATAGCTTTAAGCCTAAAAGGCAGCCTATCTAATGGAGCTTTTAATACAATAGTAAAACCTGCGGTCGCTTGGAAAACAGCATCCAACAATCCCGGATTAAGGTAACACTCGCTACCAATAGACTCTGGTGGTACTGCTAACTTCGCGATGGTCTGATTCTTGTGGAGATAAAGACATTCTATTCCACGATGGGAAGGACCATAATTTAGACCAGCTGCACGAAAAGATGGATAAATTTGCTCTGATGAAAGGATATTCCAAGGATATTGAGACTTTATTTTTTCAAGGTTTTCCCTTTTAGGATGCTTTAACTCAGATACCTTCATCATACCTTGAGCATGTGTTATAGCTGTTTGATCATCAAAATAATCTGATCCGCTGTAAATATCATATTCTACCAATCCATCCTCTTTTGATATCAAGGCAATATGTACCTCTACTTGCTCATCATCGACCACTAAAGGTTCCATCCATATATGCTCTTGTAAATAAATAGAAGTTGTACCTTCTTCTAAAGTACTCGCAATCTCTCGATCTATCCCCTGCTCAAGGGCAGCTCTCGCCATTTCCAAATATACCGATCCAGGGAGCATCTTCTTCCCCTGCACGTGGTGATCGGCTAAATAGGGTTCTTGTCCAGTCATAATCGTTGTAAACCTTTGAGTCGACAGATCAGATGTATTACGATGAACTAAAGGGTGTAGTGAAGTTTTACTTAGTGTAGGTATACTTTGTTTAGGAAGCCAGTAGTGTTCCTTAGCAAAGGGATAGCCTGGTAAACGAAGGCGCCGAGGACGATCCTCTTTGTAGAGTATCTGCCAATCTATCATTTGACCTGCTAACCAATGTGAGATAAGTGTTTCAGGATCAGCTTGTCGAGGAGTATCTTTCATACTCTTCCTCTTTTTTACATAGCTCGTGTATAATCCTTTAGGTTGCTCATCATGGAGATATGCTGCTAACATATCAATAGCTGTACGTTTATCATCCATCCAAAACGCAAGACGATAAACCATTGCCTCCCGACTGGTTTGTAGAGTAAAGCACATATCGGTGAGATTAACATTTTCTTGTAATTCTAACCATTCTTTCATGATGCCTGCATATTCTTTAAGTTGTTTTTCTGTTTTGGCAGATAAAACAAATAAGGTAGGCCTACTGTCGTCGATAATCGGTTTTGACCCTCTTTCATTCTTTGTTTCATAAGCCTCTATTACCAAATGAGCATTGGTACCACTAAATCCAAATGAACTAACACAAGCCCGTCTTGGTGAATTCGCATCCCAAGGGCGTGTTTGTGTATTTACATAAAAAGGGGAGGTATTAAAATCAAAGTGTTCATTAGGTTCTTTAAAGTGAAGAGTAGGCACCAATTTCTTATTCTGCATACATAACAGTACCTTCTGTATGCTTGCTACACCAGCAGCTGCAGATGTATGGCCAATATTAGATTTAACGGAACCAATCGCGCAATATTGCTTTTTATCGGTTTTTTCCTGAAAGACAGTTGATAACGCTTTAAGTTCTATAGGATCACCCAATTGAGTACCCGTCCCGTGCATTTCTGCATAACTAATAGTAGATGGGTCAATATTGTACTTTTGGTAAATACTACGTTCTAAATCTATTTGGCTTTTTACACTAGGGGCAGTTAAACCATTTGTTTTTCCATCTTGATTACTTCCAAATCCTATAATCACGCCATAAATTAAGTCATTATCTGCCTCAGCATCCTGTAAACGTTTTAACACCAGAGTACCAACGCCTTCACCAGGAACCATGCCATCACTAGATTGATCAAAAGCCTTGCACCGCCCCTCTGGTGAGAGCATTTGTGTCGCGCACATTTCAATATAAGGCTTAGGGGTGAGGTACAATGTTACCCCACCAGCAAGAGCCATATCAATTTCTCGATTAAGTAACGCCTCGCAAGCAAGGTTAATTGCTACCAAGGAAGACGAGCAGGCAGTATCAATAGAAAGGGCCGGACCTTTTAGATTAAGAAAATAGGCAATACGCGCCGATGCAATGGAAGCATAATTACCAGTCATATCAGTTAAACCATATTGCTGTTCACATAACATTCGATAATATTCATTTGCCATAATTCCTAGGTATACCCCACAATTCTGACCATTCAATGACTCTGGCGTATAACCAGCATCCACAAAAGCCTGATAGCCCTCCTGAAGAAAGAGGCGTTGTTGTGGATCCATGGTTTCCGCTTCTGAAGGGGCTATATTGAAAAACCGGGGGTCAAAGCTGGCAACATCATCTATCATCCCTAACCACTTACTATATATTTTCCCCTCATCACTAGGGTAAGGTTGATAGTATGAGGCAACATCCCAACGAGAGGAAGGAATTTCGCGAATGGAATCACGACCTGCTACAAGGTTTGACCAATAGGCGTTGAGATTATCGGCATCTGGATATTTTCCAGACATTCCAACGATGGCAACAGCTTCTCGATGATTATTGCTAGCCATATGATTTTTTAATTGATTTTTTGCCTCTTTGGATGAAATCTTTCCCTCTTGTAAGGCTTTTAAGATAGCTTTTTTGTTTACCATTTCCCTTCCCCCCTTAAACCAGATTGTATTCTTGCAAAAGATTATACGCCTTGTTCATTTCCAATGTGCCTTGCTCCACTTTTTCCAAAATCTCCTCCAATGTAGGTGACGATAATAGCACTGATTCTTCATCATCTTGTTTGTTTTGATGCTGCATCCAATTGGCAAACTCACGTAAGGTCGGATAGTCATATAAGGTGGTTGCCTCCATTGTGACCCCATAACGCTTATTTAAAACTCGGATCCATTCTACACCCAAAATAGAGTCTAGACCCAAGTCTGAAAATTGAACATCTTCATCAATATCACTAGGATCTAGGTACATAATTTCAGCCAGACTTTCCGCCAATTCGGTTATTAAAGTCCCATTAGCGGTTGATGGCTGTTGATCTCCCTCATGAATAGACTGGATATACTGTGTTAATTCGTGAATGGTCGGATAATCATAAAGAGTTGTAGCATCTAGTGATAGATTCAACGTCTTATTAATAAGACGCATCCATTCCACGCCCAATATAGAGTCTAAGCCCATATCATAAAAGTTCCGATTAATATCCACCGTTGTTTCCTCCATAAATAAGGTCTGAACTAGACTGTCGATAAGCATATCTTGCAGTTTTAACCCATCTTCTTCTGAATATTGGGAGACCTGATGTTCAACTACAGGTTGATCAATCTTTGATAAAGTTTGTTGTGATAAAGCCTGGACCCGTTGACGATCAGACCATTTAGGCATGTTTGTCAACGATGGTAGTTGAATCTGTTCCTGTTTTAACTCTTGTTGTTTAGTATTCGTCAAACTAAATGATGGCTTTGTTTTAGGTGATAGACTAACCAATTCTTCTGGCAGCGGTGAGGTATTGACACTAGGCTCTTTCTTCGATGATTGATTGTTTTTTTTCGGCCAAAAGCTTTTACGTTCAAAGGGATATGTAGGTAAATTAATCCGTTGTGGTAGGTTATCCCCATATAACAGCTTCCAATTCACCTCGCCACCTTTTATCCAACAAATAACAGCTTCTTGCCATTGTCCTTTTTCAAAATTGTTCATATGTTTCTTTATCTTCTCATTTTCTTTAGTTAACGTACCTGTCAACAGATTGGATGGTGATTTTCCTTGGTGATAGATTCTAAGAGTTTGTAAAACCTCTTCCAAAGAATGGGCGGTGAATGCCATTCTATACTCCATAGACTCACGACCAACCTGCAAGGTATAGGCCAACTGTCGCAAATCTATTTCGGAGTTATTTTGAATAAAATGGAATATCCGATCCGCATAGACTTTCAATTGTTTCTCATTTTTAGCTGAAAGCACTATCATTACTGGTTGATTTGGCTTATTATGATTATCGTTCTTATCTAATACTTTCTGCGGCAGATACTCTTCCACTACAAGATGAGCATTTGTTCCACTAAAACCGAATGAGCTGACAGCAGCACAGCGTGGTTTTCCTTGGAGCGTTTTCCACGGTTGTTTTTTCGTATTGATATAAAAAGGGCTATCCGTTAAATGAATGTGCTCATTTAAACGATCATAATGGATTGTTGGTGGAAGGGTCTGGTGTTTGATAGCCATAAGCGTTTTAATCAATCCCGCAATACCTGCTGCTGGCAGCAAATGGCCAATATTGCTTTTAACAGACCCTAATGCGCAATACTGTTTTTTAGTAGTGAAGGATTTAAAGGCCTCTGTCAGTGCATCTACTTCAATGGGATCACCTAGTTTAGTACCCGTTCCATGTGCCTCAACCAGTGTGATATCGGTTGGGTTAATGTCAAATTTTTTATAAACTGCTTTTTCCAATTCCATCTGTGCCTGCCCATTAGGTGCCGTTATTCCGTTTGTTTTGCCATCCTGATTGACACCCCAACCCTTAATAACACCATAAATTGTATCCTTATCTCGAACTGCATCACTTAATCTTTTTAGCAGAACCACTCCCACTCCCTCACCAGGAACAAATCCATCCGCCTGTTGATCAAATGTCCGACAATGCCCCTGTTGTGACAGCATCCCGGCCTTACTAGTCATAATATGGAGGGAAGGATCAGCTATCATACATACCCCTCCAGCAAGTGCCATATCACTGTTGCCCAATACGATGCTGTTACAAGCCTCAGCAACGGCTACTAAGGAGGATGAACAGGCAGTTTCAATTGCTAAGGCAGGGCCACGCAAGTTGAGCAAATAGGAAATTCGAGCAGCTAAAATGGATGTCGTACTACCCATGAGAATACGTGAATTTAAGTCTTTTTCACTGAATAATTTTTCATAATCACTTGTTGCACAACCCGCAAATACACCACATTTGCTGTTTGAAAGGTCTGAAGGCTTTATACCGGCATCCTCTATACAACTCCAACAGCTTTCTAAAAACA
Source organism: Gracilibacillus sp. JCM 18966 (assembly GCF_055392695.1). NCBI lineage: Bacteria > Bacillati > Bacillota > Bacilli > Caryophanales > Bacillaceae > Gracilibacillus > Gracilibacillus sp. JCM 18966. The sequence continues at coordinate 131,916 of NZ_AP043883.1, forward strand.
GTCTTTGTTGTGGATCCATAGTCATTGCATCCACTGGTGGGATGTTGAAAAATGTCGGATCAAATTTATCAAAATCTTCAAGACTTCCCATCCATTTGCTTGTGCTCTTCCCCGGTGCTTCAGGATCAGTATCATAATAGTGTGCAATAGGCCACCTAGTAGAAGGAATTTCTGAAATACAATCTCTGCCATTGATAATGTTATCCCAAAATGTACCTATATTATCTGCTTTAGGAAACTGCCCTGAAATACCTACAATTGCAATATCTGTCTCCTTAGAATGCTGTTTCTCATGAACTCGTTGTGGACTGGTAGCAACATCTTTAGAGCTATATCGAGTTTGTAAATGTTCGGCAGCCTGTTCCATCAGCATAACAGCAATATCTACCACATGACGATTTTTCCAGTCTTCATAAGGTGTACCTTTTACCCATTGATTAAACGCCCCTAAGGCTGGCCCACAAAATATTTGGAAGTTATCTTTTTCAGATAGATCCCCATTAAGTGTGGCCCTGTTACAATAAGCAAAATACCATTTAAAAATAAGCACCAGCTTAAAGCGCGGATTCACCTGCGCTTCGGCTAAATGCTGCGGGTTTTTCTTTTTCTTGTATTCACAAACTAATTCCCATACTTCTGCAAAAGTGCGTTTAAAATAATGACTTTCAATTTCTTGTTTAATCTCTTGAGGGATTTCTTCAATTGAATTATACTGCATAAACAGTTCATAGAGCTTATTAGCCCGGTTAGAAAATTGGGTATGCTTACTAACTACTTGGGCTTTAGCACCAATTTCAAACATATCTCCAGCAGCTGTTACAGCTGTATCATGAATGGAAATAGAACTTAGTAACTCTTTAATTACATCGTGTGCTCCGCTTTCAACCGTACACTGGTTGATGGAGCCTGTGAAAACAAAGTCTGCTCCCATCATAAAGGCTGATGCCACCGCCTCTGGAGTACCTATCCCACCTCCACATCCAACAAGGATCGGTTCAGGATATAAATGGTTTTTCTGAATTTTCTTTCGAAGTGCTAGTACAGAAGGAACAAGTGCAGACAACACACCTTGGTCGGTATGACCACCAGAGTCTGCCTCTAAAGCAATATCATCAACCATTGGTATAGATTTCGATAATACCGCCTCTTCTTCTGTAATCCACTTTTCTTCTAACAATTGTTCCACTAAGTCCTCAGGTGGTGGTGCCATCAATTGTTTGGCTATTTCCAATCGAGAGCATTTGCCTATGATTCTTCTAGGAAAATATAGACTGCCATCCCTCTGCTTCTTTATCCCTTTGATACGAGCATAAACGAATGGTGCCGTTATGGTAGAATAAGCGGATGCTTCAATAAAAGGAACCTCATGGTTGATAAATAATCTTGCTTGCTCCCATTCTTCTTGCTGATTATTCATATTAGCAATCAGGCACATGCCATAGGGCTTATGTGGTCCTAAAGCAGATTGAATATTTTGAATATGTGATGCTACCCTGTCCCCATCTAAACCAGCACTACCAAAAAAGCTTAGCAATTCAGCTTCTCCCATTGAAATCACCATGGCTTCTGAAGCGACCCCTTGTGCCATTGAACCCGCCATATAGTTCGATTTGCAACGATAGCGGGATTGAAACAACGGGTTTCCAAGACTTTTCGGACTATTTGCCATTTCTGAACCATTTGTATTCTGCTTAGGTAGAGAAGGTCCCTTTAAAAAGGAAGTGGCGGATGCTTTATTTATAGTCTGTATCTCTAAACTCCTTTTCTTATCCCCTTTTTCGTTAGGTAACAAGGAATTCTGTTTAGAAGGTCGCTTTTTTCGGTGATTCAGCTCACTAGAAACATATTGAGCAAAGTCACGTATGGTCGGGTAGTCGTACACTTTGGTAGCTTTAACATCTATTCCATAAGTTTTATTTAAACTCTTAATCCACTCAACGCCAACTATAGAATCTAATCCTAATTCGATGAATTTTTTACCTGGTAAAATCATCTCACGATCAATATATAAGGCTTCTGCTAAACTATCTGCTAATTCTTCCTCCAACTCTTCCAAGTCCTCTTTCTCACGGGACTGCACTTCTAAACTATCTTGCTCAACATCATCTATCGATACATTTTCAACAGGAAGAGAAGTCGTTTCATTAATTTTATTATCATCTACATTAGTAGATAATGTGTCAATATTTTTTGAATCAGAATAATCTTCTATATAATTCTGTTTAGCCTCTACTACTTCTGTAGGAACCCAATAAGAATCCCGCGCAAACGGATAAGAAGGCAAATGAATTCTGCCAGGCTCTTCCTTCCACATTTGCTCCCATGGTATATCATAACCTTGACAGTAAAGGTTAGACAGCCCTTGCATAATCTCTTGATATTGATCTGAAGTTTCTACTTTTTCGAGTCGTTGTATAAGATCACGCCCAAACAATTCCATAACCTTTTGACCAATAAATTCTTCTGAAACGATATTCCTATAGCTATTAGGCAAGGATTCCCCAACATTAAACCTTTTCATTAGGTATAGAGCATCCGTCTTGTCTTTTACTACTACTACATAACGATGACGAAAATGCTGGCGACCATGTAAAAGGGTATAACTGACTTGTAAAAGATCCGCCTTCTGCCCCTCCGGGCCTTCCAAATAGGCGATTAAATCGGTTACCTTTTCAGCCAACGCCTCTTCGGTCTTTGCCGACAGTGCCAACAAATAATATGGGAGCGATGTTCCCTTCTCGTCCCGTTCCTCTTTTGAATAGCTCTCTACTACCAAATGCACATTGGTTCCACTCATTCCAAAGGCGCTTACCGCTCCTCGACGAGGTTTTCCCGGGCTGTCTTTCCAATCTTGATTGGTCTTATTGACATAAAAAGGGCTATTTTCCCATTGGATATATTTATTTTCCTGTTCACAGTGCAAGCTAGCTGGAATGGTTTCATGTCTTAGTGCCTGCACCATACTAATGAGACTCACCAGTCCGGAGGCCGCAAAGGTATGTCCAAAGTTGGTTTTGGTGGACGTAATCGCACAAAACCCTTCTTTTTTCGTATAGCTTTGGAAGGCTTCCCGTAGGCCATTGACTTCCACTGGGTCTCCCAACCTTGTCCCCGTGCCATGGGTGACAATATAGGATAAGGTTTCCGGATCAATACCATACCGATCATACACCGAACGGTAAAGCTGGGATTGGACCACCCCGTTCGGGGCGGTAATACCGTTGGTTTTGCCATCATAGTTCATACCACTCCCCCGGATTACCGCATAGATCGGATCTTGATCCGCTTGCGCTTGTGAAAGGCGCTTAAGCACCACCGCTGCCACCGCTTCTCCTGGTACCATCCCATTTGCACGTTCATCAAAGGCATAACATCGCCCATCTGGGGATAACATGCCAGCTTGATCAATCGCTTCTAGCGTCTGTGGCAGGAGCACTAGATTCACCCCAGCGGCAATGGCTGTGTCACAATCCCCCATACGTAGGCTTTGACACGCCTGATGCAATCCGACTAATCCAGAGGAACAAGCGGTATTGATCGCCATATTCGGGCCACTAAGATTGAGCACATAGGAAAGCCGTGCGGCCAATATCGCATCATGATTAGAGGTAATCGGACCATCGAAGCCACTGAGATACTGGTAATCGCCATTTTCTACCCCAACAAACATGCCAATCTGTTGACGCGCTAATTGCTTTTCCCCATAGCCTGCATCCTCTAATGCTTTCCAAGCTTCCTGGAGTAATAAACGCTGGCGCGGGTCCATGTTCTGCGCTTCCCGTGGAGAAATCCCAAAAAACGTTGGATCAAATTCCCGTACGCCTGGCACCATGCCGAGGCGCCATGGTTCCCCCTCTTCCGACCAACGGGTCGTTGGTTGAACCTGCTCTTCTCCTTGGACCAGATGCTCCCACAGTTGCGCAATATTTCGTGCCCCAGGAAATCGCCCACTCATCCCTATCACGGCAATAGGTTCCGTATCTGGCTGGGTTGGTTGGGATTTTTGCTCTTCTAGCTTTTCTGGCATGGCTGGCTGAGACGATTCCTTCGGCGCTGGCTGGTCCTCGGTTGATAAACGCAAGGATGGCTTTTCCCTTGTCGTCCCTTCCCTGTAAAAGTCGGCCATGGCTTCTTTGTGTTCCGTCATATAATAGTCCGTCAACTTCCCTAACGTAGGGTAGCCAAAAAAGAGAGCCGGGGTAATCTCCACCTGATAATGATCGGTCAATTGTTCGGCAAAGGTGGCTAAGGTAATCGAATCAAAGCCAAAGTCCGCCAGGTTACTCTCTACCTGCAATTGGTGCCGCGGGATTTGTAATAGCTGGGAGGCGATTTCCTTTAAATCCCACTCTACACATTGGGGAACACTTAACCCCTTCATTTCTTCGCGCCGTCCTTGCCCGGCTGGCACATCCAAGACATCAGGTTGCTTCGGTAATGGCTCCACTGTCTCCGGCTGGTCTATCCCTAGAAATCGGTAGACTCGCTCCGGTTGACCAGCCAGAACCAAATGCTGAGTGGAGGACTGACCGAGTAAGCGCTCAAAAAGAGCGAATCCTTCCTCTGTTTCCAAGGCTCGTTGGCCACTAGAAGCGAGATAGAGATGGGTCTGTTCCTCGTCTCCTAGCCCCATTCCCCCTTCTTTCCATAGAGGCCAATGGATCACGAGCGTCTTCCCAGGGTATATTGCTTGCCTTTGATCAGCATAGGCCAGGAGGAAACGGTTAGCGATCGCATAATCTCCTGCCCCCATATCTCCCAAAATTGCCGAGGAGGAGGAAAAATAACAGACAAAATCAAGGGATTCCGAGGCGAAAACCTCATCCAAGACCTGGACCCCTTGCACCTTCGGAGCTAACACACGTGCAAAATCAGCCGCAGACTTTGCCAGAAGAGGTGCTGTACTCGCTACCCCCGCCGTATGAATGACCCCGTCGATTCCTCCGAATCGAGTCTTAGCCTCTGCAAGGACCGCTTCCATTGCCGCTCGATCACAAACATCCGCCTCGCAGTACACCACTTGGCTGCCTGTTTCTTCCCATTGCTTGATCTCCGCCGCTAAGGAATCGGATAACGGGGACCGTCCTGTTAACACCAAATTGACAGATCGCGAGCGAGTGAGGTTAGCCGCCAATGAACGGCCTAAACCCCCTCCACCGCCGGTGATAAGATACGTACCACCTTCTTGAATCTGCCCTTCCCCTTCCGTGATATCCGTCGACTTTATTCGGCAAACATGCCGTTTCCCTCCGTCATAGAGCACACTCTCTAGATCAGGGGTTCCGAGCTCGTCCGCGAGCCTATCCAGCCACTTCGTTATGTCCAGCGCTTCGGAGGTGGCTTTTTGTAGGATTCCTGCGACCTCCATCTGAGGGAACAGGAAACCCAGGGATCGCTCCCAGCCCATCCAAGATTCGAGATAGCTGCGTTCCAGTGGACTCGTCCACTCCCCTGCCCAGACGAAACGGGCTGGCTTCGCTTCCTGCGTTGCCTGGAATAGGTGGAAAAGGGGCCTATAATCGCTTAGGAAGTGCGGTTCCTCCAATGGCCACAGATAGAGTAAAGCAAAGCCCGTCCCCCAGTCAGCCGCTATGCGCTGAAGGGTTTGGCGGTAAGCCGCTCCATCCTCTCGAGGGAGCTGGTAAGAATGGGCATTTTCCCGAGAAGCTGTCGATCCTTGCGCAATAAAAATGACCTCTGTCCCAGGATAACGGGTTTGAAGGCCTGTACGCCATAATGATTGATAGCTAGGATCAGATAGAAAGCAGACCCACACCTTCGGTGGGGCCCATCGCTCATCCGGTAGCTCTTGTTGTTGCCAGTTTTCCGCAAATGTCATTAACCGGGTTTCCTCCGCCGATTTTCCCATCGCTTCCGCTACTGGAGTCTGGGAGGAATCGGACACAAAAGAGGCTTCCTTCGTAGGAGCCTTAGCCGTCTCTGGTTGCGGTACCCAATACCGATCGAGCGAAAAAGGATACGTAGGTAGTGGCACCCGGCCATATCGACCTTCCTTAAACAAAGCGAGATAATCTAATTCATATCCCTGAACATATAAATCGGCCACGGTAGAAAGGTTGTCCATATAGTCTTCCTTATTAATTTTGCACTGAGCAATACAATGGTTACCAAATTTCTTTAATGCCGGCAGTTCCCTCTGTTCCCTTTCATATATAACATGAGTAAATATAGAAGAAGTAGATTTTCGCTCAAGCCATTGTGCTAATTGAGCAACCATATCCTGCTGATTACGTACTACACAGGCTAAACGATGATTAAAATGCTTTCGACCTACCATTAAGGTGTAGCAAATATTCCCAACATCCTCTGTATTGCTCTTACTATAATCAATCAGTTGTTGAGCTTGCTTTTGCAAAGCCTCCTCAGATCGAGCCGACAAAACTAATAAATAACCAGGCATATCCGGATGATTGCGGACTACTTCTGGTGCCTCTTCAATCACCATATGAGCATTCGTGCCACTCACTCCAAATGAGCTTACTGCGGCACAGCGTTTAGCACCTGATTTAACTTCCCACTCCTTTAATTCAGTATTGACATAAAAAGGACTATCTTTAAATTCAATATTGCTATTTCCTTGATCAAAGTGTAGTGAAGGGGGGATTTTGCGATGTTTTAAGGCCAAAAGAACCTTAATAACACCAGCAATTCCTGCAGCCATTTGCGTATGACCAATATTGGTTTTAATCGAGCCTATAGCACAGTAGGACTTCTTATCTGTGTAGTGTTTAAATGCCTGTGTCAACGCTTGATATTCAATTGGATCCCCCAATTTTGTTCCCGTTCCATGTGCCTCTACCATCTGAATATCCTTCGGGTTGATACCAAATTGTTTATAAATATTCTGCTCTAACTGAACCTGGGAACGAAGGCTGGGTGCTGTAATACCATTAGTTGTACCGTCTTGATTTATACCAGAACCCCGGATGACACCATAAATGTGGTCACCATTAGCAAGGGCATCTTCTAATCGTTTCAGTAAGACTACACCAACTCCTTCACCAGGAACAAATCCATTGGCTCGATCATCAAACGTATAGCATTGTCCTGAAGGAGATAACATTCCAGCCTGATGTTCTGCTTTATATAACTCAGGTGTGCAGCGTATAGATACTCCACCAGCTAATGCCACCTCTATTTCACCCGTCCATAATCCTTGACAGGCCACATGCATCGCTACCAATGAACTGGAACAAGCTGTGTCTATCGCAATAGCTGGACCCTGTAGATTCAGATAATAGGCAATCCGAGCTGGAATGACAGAACCTAGATTCCCCCAAAAGGCTTGGGGTACCTCATTGGAGGGGTAATTATGCATTAGATGGTGATAATCACCCTCACTACCTCCTACATATACACCACACGACCGACCTTGTATACTTTTTCCAGCATAACCAGCATCCTCTAGGGCTTGCCAACATGCCATTAAAAATAGACGTTGCTGAGGGTCCATATGGTTTGCTTCTACGCCTGAAATATTAAAGAAGAAGGGGTCAAACTGATCAATATTCTCAATAAAGCTACCTATTTCCCACCTCTTTACAGTTTCATCTTTATCATTTTGCTCCCTCCAGCGAGTTGTATGGTCAACCAAATTAGTTCCCTTAGATAAATGCTCCCATAATTCATGCACATTTTCAGAATTAGCAAACCTGCCACTTATCCCTACAATAGCTATCGGGCCTTTCTTTTCAACATCTGACCCACGTTCTTTATAGCTTCTCTTCTCTTCTTTTGCTCCTACCACTTGTTCTGAAGAGGTTTCTTCCATAGATGATGGCGTCTCCTGTCCAAAAGAAGTAGTAATAGCTTCATTGTAATGGGTCAAAAGAAAATCCGTTAATTGATCAATGGTCGTAAAGTCAAAAAGTATGGTTGTTCCTAACTCAAGTGAAAAGGTGCTGTTAATTGTTTGAATGAGGTTAATTCCACTAATTGAATCAACACCGTAATCGCGAAATGCTGCCCCAAAATTAATGTTTTGAGCATCAGTTGATAAGGCATGTGATAAATGTTCTGCCATCCAGTCTTTCAATGCCCTCGCAATGTGATCATTCTTTACGGTGGTGACAGCTGGTTGTTTTTGCTCCCCTTGTTTAAAAGGTTGTTTTAGCATGGCTACTTGGCGCAGTTGGCCATCACTTAAACCCATAATAATCTGTTGACCTTTTTCATGGTCTTCTGCTACAGGAAATTGAACCTGTTTAAAGCCTTCTTGCTTCAATACTTCCTTCCATCCATTTGCAGATATAGCTGGACCACCAGATAGGCGCAATGTATCGTCTTGGAATAACCACCAGCCTTCCAAAAGACCAAAGGTCAAGTGTAGAAAAAGAGAGTTTTCACTAAGCTCATTTAAAATCAGCATACCATCCTTCTTTAATACCGCTTTAACCTGTTGCAAAGATTGCGCAATCTCTTTTGTGGCATGAAACACATTGGTCGCAATGGCAATATCATATGTATCAATTCGAATGCCTTGCTCCAAAGCTTCAGCCTCTACATTGTATACGGCATAATTGACATAAGGATAAGCTTCTTTAAACCTTTTTTCCGCATAAACAAGAAAAGCTTTGGAAATGTCGGTATAGCAATATTCTTCTACATTGTCCCTATAGGGCTCTAAATTTTTCAACACAGAGGAACTTGTGGCCCCTGTACCTGCTCCGATTTCAATGATCCTTATACGCGCATTCGGATCCTGATGTAAAAGCTCCTGTATATATTCAACGACTTTCTGAGCAAGAATATTATTAAAATAATCAGCAATGTCATTATTTTGGTATATTCCTTCCACCAGTTCCATGGAGGAATTAGGAAACATAATATCTGTTGCCAGTATCTCACCAGTCAAAATCCGTGGTAAGGAACGAAGGGTATGTTCTAACAAAATCGTCTGTGCCTTAGCATCTTGATTAGTCAACCAATACTGTTTTTTCCTTTCCCAATCCTCCCAATCATCCATTTCCTGCGTAAAAGCAGGGTTCACACTATAGCGATTGGACTCATCACAAAATACACAGTGATTATCCATTAAAAACTGGAGACTGCGTTTCAACCATTTAGCATAAATTGATTTCAACCCCAGTTTCTTTTGCATATCCTCTAATGTCAACTTTTGATCATTTAAAATGCCAAGAGACTGTAATTGCCGTAACAATAATTTCGTAAGTAGTTCTTCCATATCCTCCATTTGAAGACCAAATGATGATAGATTTGTAGGTTCTTGATCAGTAGTTGCATCCTTCTCTTGTACCCAATAACTCGTTCTACAAAATGGATAAAGAGGAAGCGGTACCTTTCTATTTTTTTGATATAAGCCTGTCCAATCCATAGGATGGCCTTGTACATACAACTCGGATAATTTCACAACATAATCCTGATATCGATCCATATGTAATATCGTTTGATTAGACAAAGTATGAATTAACTGTTGTCCATAATTTATCCGTTCGAGATCTGATTGATAAGTAGTAACCCGATGACACCACGTCTCGTCTTCCTCAAGCCCCGCTTCTATCACTTTAAACAGTTGTTGCCTAAGTTCCGTCAAATTACTAGCAATAAAGGTACAACGAACATCATAATGACTTCGTGCCACCGATAAGGTATAAGCTACTTCTTCAGCAGAGTAATGCTCGCCTTCACTCTTTATCCAGAAAGCAAGATCGACTAGCTTTTGACGTAAGGCTTCTATGTTTTTAGCAGATAATAAAAATAGATAATATGGCTTAGGGATGGATGATATTGATTGCGGTGATTGGTCTACCCATTCTTCAATAATTATATGAGCATTGGTCCCATTGGAGCCCAACGCATTTAACCCTGCCCTTAAAGGTGCACCAGAAGAAGCTTTCCATGGAGCCAATGTAGTATTAAACACAAAAGGACTGTTTCTTAATGGATCCTCTTGATCTAGTTCTATTAAACGGTTTGGAGGTAAAACTTGATTTTTCATTGCCATCAGAATTTTAAATAATCCAGCCATACCAGCTGCCAGTGTAGCATGGCCAATGTTAGGTTTATGAGATCCGATAACACAATATTGAGTTTTATCTGTAAATTCTTCAAACACTTCGGAAAAAGCCTTTAGCTCCATTCGATCACCCAATACGGTACCAGTACCATGTGCTTCAATATAGCCTATCGTTTCAGGGTTAATCTGTGATTTAGTATAGACTTCTTTAATTAATTGCTTTTGGGAAGCAACACTTGGTGCTGTCATTCCATTAGTTTTACCAGCTTGATTAATAGCAGATCCCTTAATAACCCCATAGATATGGTCCTGATCTCGAACTGCAGCATCTAGCCTTTTTAGCACAGCCATGCCTGCACCTTCTCCCAAAACCATTCCATTGGCCTCTGGATCAAACGCTTTACATTGCCCCTCCGGTGATAATAAACCAGCCTGAGAAGACATCTTAAAAAATTCAGGCGTACTTGCAATAAAAACTCCACCAGCTAGTGCCATTTCCGATTCACCCTTGCAAATACTATCACAAGCTAAATGAATGGCAACCAAAGAGGAAGAACAAGCTGTGTCCACTGTCAGACAAGGACCCTTAAAATTAAAGAAATACGAAATGCGAGATGCAAGCATTGACATCTCATTCCCCCAAAAGGTGTATGTATCCATCTCATCCTTTAATTTTGACCTGTAGTCAGATGTTCTTCCTCCAATAAATACGCCAACCTTTTTTCCAGCCAGTTTTTCAGCAGGGTAATCAGCATCCTCAAAAGCCTTATAGGTTTCCTCCAAACATATGCGCTGTTGTGGATCCATCCTTTCTGCTTCCTCTGTGGAAATATCAAAAAAGTCTGCATCAAATTGATCAATATGCGATAACATTCCGCCCCATTTACTGACTGAGCGATTTTTTTGGTTCGCCTGTGTTGTGAAGTACACCTTTTCATCCCATCCAGGGCGTTGAATTTCTTTCACACAACAATCTCCTGCTTTAAGATGTGTCCACAACTCCTCAATATTTTCAGAGTCTGCAAACTTACCAGCTATTCCGATAATTGCAATATCCGTAGATGAGTCGTCACTTATAGCATTCACAGAGGTGGCGCTTTTTTCTTCTATAAAGTATTGCTTTTCTATATGTTCAGCTAGCTCAGGAATACCACGAAAATCAAAGATTACTTCAACCCCTAATTCTAAATCTAGACTATCATTTACCGCTTCAACAAAGTCTACTGCCATAATGGAATTCATACCTAGCTCTAGAAAACTTTTATTGAGATCCAAAGGCTGATCTGTACCAACCACTTGAATAAACTTTTCAATTAATTTCTCTTTAATCGAATGTTCCGTTCCTTGATTACGCCTCATTTTTCCATTCAGTCCTCCTTTTTATAGTAAAAGCAAGGATATGTTCCGCAACCTCTTGCCAACGAGAACCCAACATCATGTCATGGCCCATTTCAGGAAAGATTATCGGTTCTGTTCGGTAAAATCGCCCAATCGAATGAGTGGTCTTTTTTGAGATCATAGCATCCTCATCCGTTCCTAGCACTAAAAGGGGAACTTGGGCTATTGTATTCTTAGGTACTACTCGTTTTAGGCAATCACTGCTAGCTTTTATTGATTCCGGTTGAAGCTTCTGGTTTAAGTCGTATTTTTCGGCAGGCTTTTCGTCATATAAAAATAAATCCACTGGAAAGTTGGTGGTTTTGCCCTGATTATATAGTTGCAGTTGAAAAAATTTCTTAGGGTGCTTGAACAACAGCCGTATTAAATCCTTCAGCATTCCTCCAGGCGGAATCGAAGCCAGTAAAACAGCTGAATCCATCCTATCCGGATGCTGATGCATGATTTTTTGTACGACTGCTCCTCCCATGGAATGACCAATAATAATAGGTTTTTGTTCAAAGGTTTGTAATACACGGTAGGCATCTTCTACATAATCATCCATTGTATAGGTATGTAGTTTTTCATACCCATCACTTTGGCCATGTCCCCGAAAGCTCATGGCATAGGACTGGAAACCATGAGCTTGGAAAAAAGGAAGGAAATATTCCTTCCAGCACCAGGCAGCATGATTTGCCCCATGAACAAAAAGGAGTGGTGGTGTTTCATTCCACTCCGAGGAGGTAGTTTGAATGACTTCTATTTCTCCCATATGGTCCTTTCCCTTCTATTGAAAATCAAATAAACCTAGTTGATTTTTTCGCATACGAAATTTAATAAAATGCTCACGATTTAGTTGAAGATAAATATTATTCTTACGAAGATGCTCCATCGTTTGTCCCGGTGGCATCCCAAATGAGTGTCCGGGAAAGATACAAACATCATTTTTTATTTCTCTTTTCAATCGTTGAATGCTAGAATACATGGCTTCCGGTGAACCTCCAGGTCTTATGCAGACACCACAGCCTTCTGTAAACAGGGTATCTCCTGTAAAAAGGCTGTTTCCTAGGTAAAAACACATGCTACCCGTTGTATGGCCCGGGGTTAATAGACAACGAAACGATAATCCTCCCAATGAAAGAGAGTCGTTATCGTTGATAGCGTGCAGTCGCTCACATCGAAAACCGGAAGCATTAATCTCCTTTTGCGACAAAAATACATCCGGTTGCATAGCTTCACTTAATGTTGGTACCAGATTCGTATGGTCGTAATGAGAATGAGTCAAAAGAATCGCTCGAAGTTTAGCATTATTTTTTTTCAGTAACTTGGTTATTTTTTCTAATTCCCATGCCGGATCAATCACAATAGCATTTCTTGAGTTTGGCTCCACAATTAAATAAGAGTAATTAATAAAAAATTGATAACTCATTTTCAGAGAATATTGTTTATAAAGCATTCTTGTTGCTTTTTTCGAAAAGGATTTCAGCCAAACCTCCGAGATTTCTCGCTTCTGACAACTCAATACTAGGAATTTGTAAGGAAAGTGCTTCTAATGTCATCATAATAATTTCCGCTCGATCAACAGAATTGGCACCTAAATCCGCCAACCTGTCTTCCCACTCAAAATGATGTTGTTCAAGTTCTGGTACAATTTCACGTGTATGCTGTACTAATATAGAAAAAATGTCTTCTTTACTCATATTATTTCCTCCTTAGATAGTAACCGTTTGTAGTGATCCTGATTCTTTTACAGCCAAAAGCTGTTGAAAACGTTCGGTTAGTAGCTGCGCCGTCTCATCCATTAAATATTTTCCAATATGATCCACATGACGGTTATGCCAATTTTCTAAATCGGTTCCTTTGACCCATTCATTAAAGGACCCTAAAGCAGGTCCGCAATGAATCTGAAAATCTACTTTAGATTCCTGCTGATCGTTTAGTGTCAATTGATTGGTATAATGGAAATACCATTTAAATATTGCAGCCATTTTTTGTTTAGGGTTTTTTTCGAACTTCTGCAAATCTTCTGTCGTGTAGTGGTCTCTAACTTTTGCATAAACCTCTTCGTATTTGCACTTAAAATATATTTCTTCAATATGCTCCCGCACATGCTTATCTATAGATTCCCACGACTCATAATGACGGTACAATTCCCAAAGCTTATTGGCACGCGCAGGGAAAAATACTCCTTTTTTCAAGACTTGAATTTTGGCACCCAGTTCAAAAAGATCACCAGCAGGTGCATATTCCGTATCCTGTACATTCATTTGTTGCAACAAATTTTTTGCAGAATCACTAGTATTCGCTTCGATGGTACATTGATTAATGGAACCTGTTAGAATATATGCAGCACCGAGGGTAAAGGCCGCTGCTGCTGCTTCAGGGGTTCCAATCCCACCTGCTGCCCCAATACGAATCTCTCTATTATAAGAGTATTTTGTTTGAAGGCGATCCCGCAACCGAATAATGGTCGGAAGTAATGCATAGGCCACACCAGCATCTGTATGCCCACCGGAATCAGCTTCAACGGTAAGGTCATCTGCCATTGGAATTTGTCGAAGCCATTTGGCCTCCTGGGAAGTAATTTTCCCTTCCATCTGTAGCTTATTGAGTAGACGTTCAGGTGGAGGACTTAAAAAAGCCTCAGCGACTTCCGGCCTCGAGACTTTAGCAATAATACGATAATGACATCGAATGGAATTATCTGAAGAAGGCTTTAATCCTTTAGCCCGATAGATAATTAAGGCAGGTGTTATACCGAGAAAAGCGGATGCCTCCATAACTGTCACGTTATATTTTAATAGTAGATGGACGATTTCTTCTTCCCTTTGGGGATGATTAAACTGATGGACTAGATTAATACCATATGCTTCCCCTTGATTTAATCCCTTTTGGATAGTGATAATCGCTTGTTCAATTTCCACTGGTTTTAATCCACCACTACCAAAAAAGCCCATCATTCCTGCTTTGCCTACTTTCACCACTAAATCGGTAGAAGAAATGCCTCGGTACATCCCACCAGTTAAGTATGCATACTTAAGGTTGTAATCCCTCTTAAAACTATCACTTCCTAAGGAAGAGGCCGTCAAGCATAACCGAGGAGGTGAATCGGAAGGTGGAACATTTTGTTCAGTCCTTCTTCCCATAGCTTCTTTATCCTTTGTCAACCTATCCTCTACGATCAAAGGCTTTGATTTATTTTTAATTTGACCAATTAAACTGGTTAATACATGACCCGGGCCTAGCTCTAGAAAATCTATCTCTCCCTTCCCCATTAAATAACGGATACTTTCGGTCCATTTCACCGGATGATCAATTTGAGCAATAAGATTAGCTTTTATATTCTCCCCATAAGGCCTAGCCTCAACATTGGATATGATAGGGATAGCTGGGGGAAAGAAGTGAAACTCATTTAAATAAGAGGAAAATTCCGATTTTACTTGTTGCATATAACGAGAATGAAAAGCACCACTTGTTTTTAAAGGGATAAACATCTGCACATTGGGCGTTTTTTCGAAAATTCCCTCTGCTTGTTTTATCTCCTCCTTCGGACCAGATAAAACTATTTGTGTAGGTGAGTTGAAGTTAGCAATATCCAATTGATCCAATCCGTTTAATGCTAATACTTCCGCAATTTGTTGTTCATTCAAACCGAGAACTGCAGCCATGCCACCACCGTAGCATTGGCTCATCAACTCTCCTCTTTTTTTAACTAGCTTAAGACCTGTTTCGAAGTCAAATACCCCTGCCGCAAAAAGAGCATTATACTCCCCAAGACTATGACCTGCCACATAATTTGGCTTTTCATCTGTTTCTCTAGTCTTTTTAAGATAGTGAAATGCATTAACGGTATACAATGCTGGTTGTGTGTATTGAGTTTGTCCTAAAATCTCATCTGGGTTTTCCAAACAAACTGTTCGAATAGAATACCCTAATATGTCATCAGCAAGCTTCGTTAAGCGGGAGAACTCTGCAAATAATTCTTTACCCATCCCCTTTTGCTGGGACCCTTGCCCCGGAAAAACATAAACGGTCATTCTCTCATCTCCTTCATTTTGTTTTGCTAACTCCATTGAATGGAGTAGAACCATATCAAGTTATGTATTAATCCCATCTAATATAGGAATACCTTGGCATAATAATTGATAAATAGAGTCCTTTGACCAATGAACCCCTTTAGGATGAGTAATCGAACAAACATAGGATGAAAAGAAAAACGATGTCGTACAAAACTGTGGAAAGTAATTGAAATAACTTGTTATAACTGGTTGAGCTACTTCTACTGTACGGATCGAAAAAATATCAATTGGGGATGTAAATCCCGTTTTTAATACTTTGGACAAGCTTTCTTTGACTGACCAGAAAAGTGTGAGCGAATGAACCGAAGAAAAAGGTAGTGATTTCATCACCATATGTTCTTCATCCGTCATCTGTCCAGCTAATACTACTTCTTTATCTGTTTGAATTCTCTCAATATCCACACCTAGGGGGCAGACATCACCATAGGCTAATGCCATACCTAAATCATCGCAATGGGAGATAGTGACTTGAGTTTCTAACCCATGAACAATCGGTTGGTGGAAAATGCCTGGTTCAATTTCTATAGAACTTAACCTTTCTTCACCACTAAGTAAAGAAACAGCATTTTTCCCTGCATATCTGCCCGCTAAATAGCTTTTGATTCTATTTTTAAACGTCAATTTATCTAAATAGGCAATTTCCTTCGGATGCAGAAATACTTTTGTTTGTAGGTAATCATCATAAGAATTGGAATAGCAAAGGCAACAAGTCGATAGAAAATTTCGTTCTTCCTCTTCTTTAAATACGAGATGGGTTGTCCACAGCATCGGCAAGCTTTCGATGTACATCAAGGCCATCCTTTCACCAATAAAATATGCTTTACATTAATAGAATAGATGGATAGTAGCAAAAAGGAGTATGAAGTTAGCCAATTCGTCTCTTCTTATCCTATTTTTTGGAGCTATCACGTTATCTCTCAAACCATGCCTCTATTCCAATAAGACCCTCATGTAAATCACATGTTTCAAAATCACTCTCTTTAACAAATCCCAGAAATTTCTCCTTCGTATAGGCTTGCTTAATCACTACATTCCGAAACATCCACTTGATAATCATAGCATTCAACCCTTTGAAGCCCATATCTTTCGTTACAAATTTATTAATGTCAGCTTTAGGCACATCCCCTTTAAAATCGATAATGACTACTTTTCCTCCAGGTTTTAAAACCCTTCTCATTTCATTTAAACATTTAACCGGTTGAGCAAAATTCTTAAAAGCGGCACGACAAACGATTAAATGAAAGCTTTGATCATCAAATGGCATATTTGCTGCATCACCATGACGGAAATCAATATTTAAACCTGCTTTATCAGCATTGTTTTGTGCCATTTGCACTAACTTATCACTAATATCCAACCCGGTAATTTGAAAATCGCCTAATTTAGCCAATTCCATCGATAAATATCCAGGACCAGGAGCAAGATCAAGCACAGAATCTCCATCAGATAAGGCTTTTAATACCTTATTTGCATCTTGTGTGTATTTTTTGATTTTTTTCTTAGTGTTTTTAGCATACCACTTACCTATAAAACCGTTCATTTCTGGTCCCTTATAACTTTTAGTAGGATTTACAGACATTTCTTTTCACTCCTTCAAATAGTATTATTCCTTTCCTAATGGCAATAGATCGACGTACAATACAACCATTTCAAGATGGCATAGCCTTGTGTTCTTTCATCTCTGTTATTCCCCATTTCCATTTACCTGATCGATAATATAACCAACTACCTACTGCTAGTACGATAAAGCTGGCTAAAACAGCGTACCATACACCCGTTACATTCAAGCCCACTTGTGTAAGTATTGCAGCTACTGGTACCCTTATAACAATGAGAGAAACTAAAGAAAATAATAGCGTAACTCCGCTTTTTCCAGCTCCATTAATAATGCCATTGCAAGCATATAAAAGTGCAAAGAAGAGATACCCTAAGCTAATGATTTTCAAATAATCTACACCAATATTGACGACTGATGGGGTAGTGATAAAGATTTTAATAATATAATCTGGGAAGAGAAAACAGGATAGAGCAATTAAAAACGTAAAAGGAATATTAACAAGTAATCCTCCACGAAAAAGGCTTTTGATTCCCTCCATTTTTTTCCCATGTACAAATTGCTTTGTTAAAATTGTTATAGCTATCATTACCGCAATCGCCGGTAAAGCGACAATGGAATCAATTCGGCTAATAACATAAAACGCTGCAGTTGCGTCACTTCCAAAAGGGTTAACAAAAATAATAATGCACGTGTATCCTAAAGCTAACAGAGATTGTTGAATAAAAACAGGCATACTCACAGGTAATAAGGAGAATAGAATATCACGATCTAATCTCCATTGTGTCGGTTTAATGAATAGGCCCTTATAATTACGCAAGAGATATCCCAATGAAATAAAAAACGCCACTACTGAGACAATAAAAGAAGCAAATACAGCCCCATACAATCCTAACTCAGGGAAAGGCCCAAACCCGACGATCCACATAGGTACTAATAGTAAATTTCCAGCTGTAGCAATCGCTATAAAGAGCATTCTCGCAAAGGTATACCCTACATCTTTCAATAAGGATGTAATTAAAAATGAGAAATACATAATCGTGAACCCTAATGCCATAATCCGTAAGTATCCTGTAGCTAGCTCCATAACGCTTCCAGGAGTCCCCAATATGGTAAGAATCCCTCGAGCAGCTAAAAATACCCCTATGGTCACCAACAACACGCTTAAAACTGAAAAGGTCCATGACACATTAATTTGTTTTTGGTTATTATCTCGATCTATCTTTTTTTGAAAACCTTGTAACATTGGCTTTGAAGTTAATTTGGCTGCTCCATTAGCAATTGCGGACATTGCTAAAACGATAGGAAAGCATGCCCCTACAGCTGCGACAGCCTGGCTTCCTATCAAATGGCCGACCCATATAATATGTATAAGGCCATCTACCATCACTAATGCACTTTCAATAAAAATTGGGAAAGCCAACTTTATAATTTTACCTCTCACTCTACCTTCTCCCTCCATGAACTCCTTGGATTTTTTGTTTACTACTTTTCCCTACATCATGAATTGACAATTTGGAATATACACTTTCCAACGCTTTGACATTATCCGCGTATGGTGAAAGAATACTAAAAATGGATAGATCATTTTGTTGCTTAAATTGAGCTTTTGCTAGATTAGCTAGAGTACCCGATGGACCTAAATCTATTAAGATCGCCCCATCATGATCCACCACTTCTGTTAAAGCACTAGTAAATCGAATTGGTTCTCTTAGCACTTCCCAAAAATAGGTAGCATTCATATTTTCCTTCCTATATCCAGTCACAGAGGAATAGAATGGGATAGTTGGTATCTGATAATGTAATTCCGACAAGCGATTTTGGATAGCCTTACCAGCCACATCAATGTAACTAGAATGGAACGGAAAGGTTACAGGTAGCCTAAGAAAAGTAATTTCTTTTGTACGAAGATATTGCTCTATCTTTTTTACCCCCTCCAAATTGGAAGCGATTACAAAATGAGATTCATTGTTAATCGCGGCGAGATAGGAATGATGATGAAGAAGAGGTACCTCTTCATAAAGACTTGGAGAAGCTAAGATCGCAATCATTCCCCCTGGCTGACTAAATTTCTTTATAAAAAGCACTTGATCAATTAAACTATTTAAGACGTCTTCTTGGTGAAATACATTGGCCACTACTCCAGCTGCATATTCCCCTAAGCTTGATCCTATTACCGCATGTGGACGTATTCCTTTTTTGATCAGTAAATTAGCTAAAGCAACTTCAATCATAAAAATAGCCGGTTGCGTGTAGAACAAATCACTAAATTCATCGCTTTTCAATCGATGTTCATCATAGATATACTTTATTACCGAATTCCCTGTGGCCCTTTGAAAAGTAGCATCCAACTGATCCAAGTTCTCTTTAAAAATTGATCCCTGTTCATACAGCTCCTTTCCCATTTGAAAAAATTGAGATCCTTGTCCTGAAAACATAAAAATAATTTGGTCCTTCATGATTTCATCACACCTTACTTTCGACATCACTCTACTATGGATGTAATTATTCAAATAGACTAATAGAAGGAGTACCTTCATAAAAGATAAATAGGAAATTACCGGAACTACTAAAGTTACTATTTAGCATTTTTCATATGCACATGTTCCACAGTCGCAATGGAAAGGAGCTTAATTATCGTTTTACTGATACTAAAAAAGCCCCCTCCAATTATATTGGGGAGACCTAGTGCAATTATTTAACAATGCATTACTGCCCGTCGAGAAACAGTGGAAATTCTCTACGGGGAAAAATAGTGCAGAGATGAACAGTAAAAATGGCAAACTGAATACTAGTCCACTCACTCCCCCTCTTTTTTAAGACCTACCTGAAGGCGGAAGTGGAACCGTCATACCAGCTATCAGTTTGTTCACAGATGCTTTAATATTATGTTATCTATAACTGCACTTTGCAATTTGCAAATATGTACATTCTAGCTTTATCTAACGTGCCGAAACATCGATTAGACCGCTAAAAATGATTATAGTTTATTACAAAAATTATTATAACATCCATTAATTATTAGTCAAGAGAATTTATGGCATTTAACTTTTTCTTAAAATAACATTTAAAAAAATATATTAAACTATTAATTTATCAAAAAAAGGTGCAATTTAAGTAAAATAATGTTAATATATAGAAAACATGGATAAAACTAAAGTTGTTTCGGCACTTTAGTTAAGATATGTTGTTATATTTTATTTTGTAGTGTACTGGTTCTAATAGATTTGTACATGAATAGGCGAAGCCATGTTTTTATGAGGTTTGGCTTTATATAGAAATTTTCCTTATTCTCCTTTGAATTACTTAGATCAAAAAAAGTGCATAATATATCACTATATCCAAAACACATTCAATTGCCTATAGAATGTGTTTTTTCTATTAAGTTAATTTGGAATACTTAGTTGTTCACTGAAAAGCTTAATAAGCTTTCATATACAATGAAGGAGAGATAACCTATGAAAAAGAAGAAAATAGTAATGTTGAGTGTGTTGGGATGTGCTATGGTTTATAGTTTATTAAGTAATAAACCAATTGACAGAAAGAGCTTTAATAAAAGCAAAGGAGGTATTACAAGAAGAAAATATATCGAAATTCATCGACAACCCTATCAAATCTAATGTTTATCAATAACTAACCTTTCATTGTATTGCATATTTCAAATAGCTTTTTTTATTTAATTAACTATATCTCTTTATGAGGAGGATGACAGATGTTAACAAATCGTCGTTTCTTTACTTCTGAATCAGTTACTGAAGGACATCCAGATAAAATTTGCGACCAAATTTCAGACGCTATTTTAGATGCCATTCTAACGAAAGATCCAAATGCACGTGTTGCAGCAGAAACTTCTGTTACAACAGGGCTTATTTTAGTCACTGGGGAAATTACAACGTCTATTTACGTTGATATTCCTAAAATTGTTCGTAAAACGGTGAAAGAAATTGGATATACTCGTGCGAAATACGGTTTTGATGCCGATACTTGTGCTGTATTAACCTCTATTGATGAACAATCATCCGATATTGCTATGGGTGTAGACAACTCATTGGAAGCTCGAGAAGGCAAAATGAGTAATGAGGAAATCGAGGCAATCGGTGCTGGCGATCAAGGTCTAATGTTTGGTTTTGCTTGTAACGAAACGGAAGAGCTTATGCCAATTTCCATATCTTTAGCACATCAATTATCTCGTCGTTTAACAGAAGTACGTAAAAAAGAAGCTCTTCCTTACCTTCGTCCAGATGGCAAAACGCAAGTTACTGTAGAATATGATATAAATAACCATCCTGTCAGAGTCGACACGATTGTTATTTCAACCCAGCATGATCCTGAAGTTTCACTAGAGAAAATTAAACGTGACATTAACGAACAAGTTATTCAACCTGTCATACCGAAAGAATTACTAGATAACGAAACAAAATATTTTATTAATCCGACTGGCCGCTTTGTTGTAGGTGGACCTCAAGGGGATGCCGGTTTAACTGGTCGTAAAATTATCGTCGATACATATGGTGGATATGCTCGCCATGGCGGTGGTGCATTTTCAGGTAAGGATCCTACAAAAGTTGACCGTTCCGCGGCTTATGCGGCCCGCTATGTTGCAAAAAACATCATAGCTGCAGGTTTAGCAGAAAAAGCAGAAGTCCAGCTAGCATATGCAATTGGGGTAGCACAACCTGTATCCATTATGGTCGATACTTTTGGAACTGGTAAAATAAGTGAGGATATCCTTGTTAATTTAATCAGAAGTAACTTTGACCTTCGTCCAGTAGGTATCATTAAAATGTTAGACCTACTTCGTCCAATCTATAGACAAACCGCAGCCTATGGTCACTTTGGTCGTACAGATATTGTTCTTCCTTGGGAACGTACCGATAAAGCAGCATCTTTACTTGAACAACTTCGAGAATCAAACCCCTCATTGGTCTAAGTAGATATTTCCATATTTCCACAAAGTACAAAAAAGAAACCTGTACGAGATACGTAAGGAGAGAGACTAACCCTTACAATTTTTTTAAAAAATCACAGACTCTTTTTAAATAGATTTATTCCGTTTAATTTCCTTTATTTCTGCCCATAGCTTTACGATTTCATCACCCATTCTTATCAATCAAAAAAAGATAGAAGATAGATCATTTAGATCCATCTCTATCTTTTTGTTTTTCGCTTATTTCCGTACAAATATAACTGACGACCAACCATTTATTATCTTATGCTTCGTCTCTATTTTAGCATTCTTCTAATAAGATAACAGAGTAAGAAGAATGATAGAGGATTGCAAGATGATTGAATCATAGCTTCTCTAACACAATTTTATTCTAGATAAAGTTAGTCTATCATTTTAATTTCTTGTGAAGATTCTCTTACTACAAGCTCTGGTTGAAAGATAATATCTTTAATAGTGGGAGATTCCTTAGATTTAATTTCATTAATGAGAAGCTTTGCTGATTCTTTTCCTATATCATATGAAGGTTGCCTAATAGTAGTTAAAGGAGGATTAATATGTTTCGCCCATATCGTATCATCGTAGCCTACAATACCAATATCTTCAGGCACTTTTTTATCTAATTTTTTTAATGCCTCTATCAATTCAAGCGTTAACATATTGTTAGTGGAAAATACCCCATCTATCATGGCATGATCTACTAAATATTTTTTTATTTGTTGGTTTGCTTTTCTAAGACTTGTAATTTCTAAAATATAATAAAAGTTTTCCGTCAAACCATGAGAAGTAAGTGCTTCTTGATAACCCTCTATTCTTTCCTGCCAGGTACTAATATTTTCATGTTTAAAAGTAATTGCCAATATATGCTTTCGACCATTTTCCAACAAGTGATTGACTGCCATAAAACCACCTTTAATATTATCAACAACGACATTGTTTGCATGGATGCTAGGTATTTTTCTATTGATGACGACCATGGGATACTTATTTGCTACTAATTTTTCATATAGGGATTGATTTCTAACGGTTGGGTTAATAACTATTCCATCAACCTGCCTCATCTGAAATTCTTTAATATATTGCTCTTCAAGTTTTGGATCACCATCAGAGTTACATATCATGAGGTTATAACCTTGCTCTTTACAAGTATCCTCAACACCTTCTAGTACTTTAAACCAAAATTCGTTTCGAAAATTAGACAAAACAATGCCAATTACATTCGTTTTCATTGACTTTAACCCTTTTGCTAACGCATTAGGTCGATACTCTAACTCTTCTACTACTTTTAATACTGTTTTAATAGTTTCAGGGGTATTATGATCAAGATTACCATTTAAGATCCGCGAAACTGTTGTTTTGGACACTCCGGCTTTTTCAGCAACATCAGCTATTGTCACCCTCACAGCTATCACCAATTTCCCATTTATTCATTATTTTCCAATTCCATGCACTTATCATATCATAATAAATACATATCTCCTAAATTATCCCTTTAAACCGCCTGTAGTGATTCCTTCGATTAAATACTTCTGAAAAAATATAAATACACCGAATAAAGGAATTAACGATAAAGTAGACATAGCGAACATTGGCCCCCAGGCACTCTCTCCAGCGGAATCCAAGAACATTCTAAGTCCCAGGGCCACCGTATATAATTTGATGTCGCTAATGTATAACAACTGACCGAAGAAATCATTCCATGTCCATATAAAAGTAAAAATCATTGTAGTTACAAGAGCGGGAATAGACAATGGTAAAATTAGATACCAATATGTCTTAATCTTTCCACATCCATCTATCTCTGCTGCTTGTACCAATTCATTTGGAATCCCTCGTATAAATTGAACCATTAAAAAGACAAAAAACCCTTCCACTGCAAAGAATTTCGGTAATACCAGTGGATAATACGTATTGATCCAGTCTAAATGATTAAACACGATGTATTGCGGGATGACAGTAACATGGAATGGTAGCATAAGAGTCATCAGCATCAATGCAAATAGAATAGATTTAAATTTAAACTTCAATTTGGCAAAAGCATATGCTGCCATGGAACAAGCCATCACATTACCAATAATCGCTAATACCACAATCAACAGCGTGTTGCCAAAAAATAATCCAAATGTATATCCAGACACACCTTTCCAGCCCTGTGTGTAATTATCCATTGTCCATTCTGACGGAAAAAATGATACAGAATTAAAAATATCTGAAGGTTGCTTAAAGGAACTGCTAACCATCCAAAACAATGGATAAAGCATCACTATCCCTAAAATGATAATAAAACTATGGATAACAATTTTCTTTATCTCCCTCTTATGTTTGGATTGCTTAGACTTCAGTACTACTCTGGAACTACTTTCCATTTTTATCACCTCTAGCCTTGATAATAGACCCACTTTTTCGATGTAGCAAAAACAATAGCAGTTGCAAGTGCAATAACAATTAGTAAAATCCAAGCCATTGCTGAAGCATATCCCATCGCAAATTGAGTAAACCCTTTTTGATAAAGGTATAATGTATAGAATAAAGTTGAATTTAGAGGACCACCAGTTCCACCTGAGACAATATAGGCAGGAGTGAATGCTTGGAATGCTCCAATAATCCCCATTACTAAGTTGAAAAAGACAACCGGAGTAATCAAAGGCAGAGTTATCATAAAAAATTGCTTTAATGGCCCCGCGCCGTCAATCTTTGCTGACTCATAAAGCTCGATTGGTACTTGCTTCAGTCCCGCTAAAAAAATCACCATAGATGCTCCAAATTGCCAAACCATTAATATAATCAAAGTGTAAAGTGCAGTATCTGGAGTAGATATCCAGTTAATGCCCTCCAATCCGAACTTATCTAGAATATTATTCACTAAGCCATTGCCTCCAAATATTTGTCTCCACAGAATGGCAATAGCTACACTGCCACCAAATAATGATGGGACATAGTAAACGGCCCGATATATTCTCAAGCCACCAATTCCCTTATTTAACAATACCGCTATAAATAAGGCAAAGGCCAACTGTAAAGGGACGCCTATTAACACATAAATAAAGGTGACTTTTACACTTTGCAACCACTTCGGATCTGAGAAAAGCGCCTCATAATTTTCAAGACCAATCCAAGTAGGAGCATTAAACATGTCATAACTAGTAAATGAAAAGTAAAGGGATGCCCCCATCGGAATTGCAGTTAATGTTAAAATACCTATTATCCAAGGAGTTAGAAATAGGTAGCCTATCCCATTATTCTTCCAAAATAATTTGAATTTTCCCATAGCGAATACTCCTTATCCCCAGAATCTCAACATTTAACGTGTTATAAAAAATCAGATTCAATTAAGAATAAAGAGATTTTTTAGCATAATTGAATCTGATCTTTAACTGTTAAACTTGGCTATTGTTCCAATATACTTCTTGCCTCATTCAAGAAGTCTGCCACTGCCTGTTCTACCGATTTTTGACCGAAAGCAATTGCTTCTGCATTGTCGGAAAATAGGGTTTCCACTTGATTTACCCCTTCTGGAGCATAAGCAGCAGGTTCAGCTAATTCCACAGTAGTTTGAATATATTCCACTGCTCTTTGCTCTGGTAGGGTAAGTTCTTCCAACACTAAATTAGAAGCCTTTGTACCTGCTGGAGGACCTTGTTCCGTTTTGAATATTTTTATAGCTTCATCATTACTGACAAAAAACTCAATAAATTTGGCAGCGGCATCTTTATGAGGAGAGTCTTCTGTAATACTGAGATAGGCCCCTTCGATATATTCACCATTTGGACCACCTTCAATATGTGGATGACGTACTATATTAATTTCACCTTCTGCCATCTGTTCTTCATATAAATACATCTGATTGGCTGGTAATCCAAGTAACGCTACTTTTTTTGTGGCGAACATATTCGCTTCTAATGGCAACCCCTCATACTCATTGCTAGTAGCGGCATCTGGTATCACACCATCTTGTCTCATTTGATCCCACATTGTCCACCAATCTGTTAATACTTGTTCATCAAAGCCTAATTTTCCATCCTCAGTAAAGAGATCTTGACCACTTTGCCGTGCAAAATATCGAAACAATGGTTGTAGCTGGCCACCACTTCCATCCTCCACAGCCCATCCATCTCCGCCCATTGCTTCTTTAATTTCATAGGCCTTATCGACAAAGTCATCCCAAGTCCAATCAGATTCAGGATAGTCAATTCCTAAGTCATCAAAGACTGCTGTATTATACACAAAACCAGGCATGGTAATTCCTTTGGCAACCATAACAATATCTTCCCCAACCTTCCCACTATCTAGAGCAGCCTCTGGAAAATCTGATAAATCTAGTTCTCCATTTTCCACCTTATCATTCAGTACATGCAGTGCACCTCTCCTAGCATAATCTGATACATAAAATTGGTGCATACTAACAACATCTGGAGCATTCCCTCCCGAAACTTGTGTAGTTAACCGATCCCAGTAATCTTCCCAGCCTCCAAATTGTCTATCTACTTTTATATTAGGATACGCTTCTTCGAATAAATCAATGATTTCATTGTATTTTTCATGACGGCCTGTATCTCCCCACCAGGAAAAACTTATCTCAATTTGCTCACCAGACTTCGTACTATCGTCATCTGATTCACCTTTATCTGCTTCCTCATTATTACTAGAACAACCTAATAGTAATAAAAAGGTAAATGTTATCATGATGAACAACCATAAACTTTTCTTCATTGTTTGATCTCCCCTTTTTCAATACATTAGCCAAACAATACAAATAAATAGAAAAAATTGATCCACAAACTTAGCCAAGCTATCAGTAAACGACACAGATCAAACACATTCTAATGAATAAGGTTTTTACTTATTGCTGCGAAATCTAATTCTCCATCTTCCTTTTCTGCTAATTTATACAATTGTAAAGCCAGGGATGCTATTGGTAATACCGATGTTCTGCCTTCATCTACTGCTATTTGTACATCCTTTTTCATTAATTTCAACTTAAAACCAGGATCAAATTGTTGATTTACAATGGAATCAAGTTTATTCATTAATATCCATGACTGACCAGAGCTATCCCCAACTACTTCCTTCAGTATGGCAGTATCTACATCTAGTTCTTTTGCTAGGCTAATAGCTTCAGATGTTGCAATCATATGAATGCCTGCTAGCATTTGATTGATCGCTTTGATTGCATTACCAGTACCTACATCACCAACAGAATAGACATTCTTCGCCATGGCACCTATTACTTCCTCTACTTCATTTAGTGTAAATGGATCACCTCCCACCATCGCGGTTAATGTTCCATTTTCTGCACCAGAGGTTCCCCCGCTAACAGGAGCATCTAGTATTCGAATCCCATTTTCGCGATAGACTCTATCCAAATTTTTGATGGCATCAGGCGATCCAGAGGTCATTTCTATTAAAATAGCATTTTCCTGAAAGGCTGCTATTATTTCCTCTGAAAGTAAAACTTCATTTAACTCTTGATCTGTTGGCAGAATCGAAATAACAACCTCGCTGCTTCGTATTACTTCTACTAAATTAGAATGAACTTGTGCGCCTTGTTTTTGGAGAACTATTACAGGGTCGGGATTTACATGTTGAGCAACCTGTAGTTCAAACCCTTGTTTTAGTAAATTTTGCGCCATTGGTAATCCCATAGCTCCTAACCCAATAAATCCTACCTTTTTCATGATTATCCCCTCACCTATTAGATTACTATTGAACCGTATCGTCTAATTCCCAGCCAAGTTTCTCATATAACCTTTTACGTCCTGCTTTATCCCCGGTTAATTCCTGATGAGCATATTTGGCAACTTCCTTGGCATATTTACTTGGTACCACTACTACCCCATCCCCATCTGCTACGATGACATCATTAGGATAAACAGCCACACCACCAATAGCGACGGGAACATCTTTCTCATAATAACGGATTCGCGTCTGGTCCATTCCTTGCGAGACAAACCTTGACCATACGGGAATCCTTTGCATGATTACTTCATCGGTATCACGGATCCCTCCACCATTTGTAAGGTAACCTACTACCCCTTTATGGAGATGGTCTAAGGTATTATTGGAACCTAATATCCCTACATCTGTTCCAGCTACATCCATGACGATGAAATCCCCTTCTTCGATATCGTTTGCCCACTCATCTGTACAAACTTCACTGTAATACCATTTCACCCACTTCGTATATTCGTCCCCCGTCACGTTTGGGACAGGCCCTTCAAAAGGTAAATAACGGGCAGTCCTAGCTATCCCTACTACTTTCGTACGGAACAGTGGACGAATATGATGATCTACGGTGCCATAACCATGTAGCCCTACCCAGTCCATCCCATCACGTACGTCGGTTACTCGTAAGTCTTTGTACAAATCTAGTATTTCTTTACGATTAAATTTACTCATTTCCTATCGCTCCTTTTTCAATTTATCGTTTTCCAAAAACCTTTTCCATTTACGTTTGCTACATCATTTTCGCTATTTGAATGCAAGTATAATAAGACTTTTTCATTTCCTCTAAGCCGTTTATTAGATCATTTGTTTTGGAAATCGATTTCTAAACAGAGATAAAAACATAATTAAAAAGGTTATATTCCCATTTATATTGATTAATTTTTAATTAATTCCACTTTTCTATAAAATTTTAAAAACCATTGAAAGCTATAGGTTCTATCGTTTTTAATTGATAGTGTTAAAAATAGCATATAACCATATAGATAGAGCTTTACGTTTGTTGATTGGGATATGACTATCTAAACTTGCAAGTAATATACAAATATAAATGCTGGTACAACATTGCAATTAAAGAGGCTAATTGATTTCGTTATCCTACTCCCCTCTCAAATCCCTATATTTTTCAAAGTGAAACCTAAACAAATTAAAGTAAAACCTGGCAATAATTATGCTATGATGTGACCAAAGGTAATGGAAGGAGATGGTAAATACAAACCATTTAATGTAAGCGTTTCATTTATGGGTTTGATAGATTAACGATGAACAGGAGGTTTTATAATGAAAAAATTATCGAAGGTTAGCATTATAGTAATTCTCATGTTTTCAGCTTTTTCCTTAAGTTTTACGAAAGAAGTTTCGGCAGGGATAGCAGATAAAAAGTTTCTTGGGAATATTATTAGCCATTATGTGCCATCTGACTTTGGTGTTTATTGGGATCAGGTTACACCCGAGAACTCAACTAAATGGGGAAGTGTGGAATCAACAAGAGATAATATGAACTGGACGAATGCGGACACAAGCTACAATTTTGCCAAAAGTAATGGTTACCCATTTAAATTTCACACATTAGTTTGGGGGAGCCAGGAGCCAAGTTGGGTTAGTGGTTTATCTGCCTCCGAGCAAAGGGCAGAATTACTAGAGTGGATTCATGCATCTGCCCAAAGGTATGGTGATGCAGAATATATTGATGTCGTTAATGAGCCATTACATGCCCCTCCCTCTTATAAAAATGCGATAGGAGGCGATGGAGCAACTGGATGGGATTGGGTGATATGGTCTTTTGAACAAGCAAGACAAGCCTTCCCAAATGCAGAATTGCATTTAAACGATTATGGCATCATTAGCGATCCCAATGCTGCTGCGCAATATGTAGAGATTGTTAATCTGTTAAACGACAGAGGTTTAATCGATGGAATTGGTATTCAATCACACCATTTTAATATGAATAACGTCAGTGTCAGTACCATGAACCAAGTATTAGATATGCTTGCTACTAGTGGAGTTCCGATTTATGTGTCTGAATTGGATATGAGTGGTGATGATCAAACACAATTAGCGAGATACCAGGAAAAATTCCCCGTCCTCTGGGAGCATCCAGCAGTTAAAGGAGTGACATTATGGGGATACAAGGAAGGCGAAACATGGGCACAGGATACGCATTTAATCACGAGTTCAGGCGAGGAACGGCCAGCGCTCCAATGGCTAAAGCAATATTTTAGCTCATCAGGAGAAACTGGTGCGTACGCTAATTTCGAATCGGGTTTAGATGGTTGGAGTGGCACGAATTTAAACGCTGGCCCGTGGTCGACTGATGCATGGAGCTCTAAGGATTTGCGTTCATTACAGGGTGATATTAATATGTCTAGCGGTGATCAACATTATTTATCTAGAAAAGGACCATTCTCCTTTGCCGGAAATGAGCTAAGAGCAACTGTAAAGGGCGCCGCTTGGGGTAACTATGGTAATGGACTTGGCGTAAAATTATTTGTGAAGCATGGAGAAAATTATGACTGGAAAGCAAGTGATTGGCAAACCATCCGTGCAGGGGAAGAAATGAATCTTAGTTTAAATTTATCAGGGGTCCATAAATCCGATATTCGTGAATACGGTGTGCAGTTTATTGACGGCAGTAATTCATCAGGAGTAACAGCTGTTTATGTAGATAATGTTTATTTGTCGAATTAAGGTCCTTGGACTTACCTGACTTTTCTCACAAAAAACAGCTACTACTCCTATTTTTGGATAGTGGCTGTTTAAAGTATAAGATTAAATACTAACTAAAGTAGAATCACTAGACTTTCTAGCTTTGTATTAATCCATACTCTTCTTCTGAATTTATCAACTTATGATAAATACTTTTCCTTAAAATTAAAACGAACTCGATCGTCCGCCATTATTTTTCCATATTTCGATGCTTTTCTCTCAAGATAGGGACCAAATATGTAGTAAAGTAATAAGCTTGGGATTAGAATCAAGCTTAACTTCCAACTAATTGAAATCATCAAAGTAATGGATATGATAGAAAAAATAAAATTATTAATCATCCATGGCAATAGATTTCTGTAGAAGTTTTTTAAAGAAGTAACCTCTGTGTTCATTAAAGCAAGGCTCTCTCCAACTCGATGCTTTTCAAAATAAGCAAATCCTAAATTTCTTAGGTGTGAATAAATGGAAAATTGCATATCTCGTGAGGATTTTTCTTGTAGAGAACGCTGGGTGATGTTTCGGATGGCTGATAAAGTAATGATAAGTACAATTAGAATGACAATAACAATGAGGAACCAGATAAACGTCTGTGTCTCCTGTTCTAATTGCACCTTATCAATAAAATATTGAATAAATTTTGGAATAGCAAGTTGAGAGCTAGTAATGATTAGACCACAAAAAATTAATAAGATTAACTCGAGTAGTTAAGGTCTCAGAAAAGATACTGTCCACCAATAAACGTTTAGCCTCATTGCAATATAAATTAAATACATATTTAAGATCGAGTAGAGAGGAAAATCAACTAACTTTCCGTCCCTTTCACATCGTTTTTGCCTTTACCCCACATATATTTTAACGCCTTACTTTAGAGCCATAAAATCACCCCCGGAAGTTAGATTTTTCACTCTAACTTTCGGAGGCAGTTTCTCATTATTTTTTTCCAATAATATTTTGCTCTTTTGCCATTTTCTTCGCTATCCTTGGTGCATCCCATAGTGATGGGAGAAGAAGTAATGAAACTGGCGCTGCTGTTACAACAATAAAGTTTTGCAACATATCGACCGTTTCTTCGCCAATCGCTAATAAGGAAACAGCAACAACTCCAAACATTAGTGCCCAAAAGACGCGAATTAAACGACTAGGCTCATCGGTACCACTTAAAGTCACCGCAACAGTATAGGACATTGAATCGGCCGTTGTCGCAACAAAAATAATCGATACAATGATAAAACCAATCGCCAGTACGATGCCAAATGGGATTTGATTCATGATTGCCATCACAGTTGCCGGCATACCACTTTCATTTAGTGCAGTTGAAACAGAACCAGGGTTTTCCATTTCATAAAAAATACCTGAACCACCAACTACAGTGAACCAAAAATTACTAACAATCGGAGCAATAATGGATACTGCGATAATCAATTCTCTTATTGTTCTTCCTCGAGATATCCTGCTGATAAAAATAGCCATCATTGGACCATAGCCGATAAACCAACCCCAGAAAAAAATCGTCCATGACCCTAGCCAAGCCTGATCTACCCGATATAAGCTCATAGTCAAAAAGTTTTGCAGATAAAAGGCTTCCGAACCGATAAATAGATCGATAATAAATAAGGTTGGTCCGAGAATTAACATAGCAAACATTAAAACAACAACCAAACTAACATTTACTCGGCTTAGCCATTGGATACCACGCTCAATACCAGTTGCCGCCGAAATCGAAGCAATCACAGCTAAAAAAATAATGATCAAAGACTGTGTGATAAAAGTATTTGGAATACCCCATACCGCCTCCAATCCATAACCAACTTGAAGCCCAAGGAAACCGATTGGTCCTATTGTTCCAGCTGCTGTTGCTATAATGGAGACAATGTCAGCCGAAGAGCCAATAAAACTATTTTTAAATATTCTCTTACCAAACATTGGGTATAAAAAGGTGCGCGGCTTAAGTGGATAGCCTTTGTGATAATGGGCATACATAAGCACAATCGTCGCTAAAGTACCCAAGCTTGCCCATGCTGTGAAGCCCCAGTGTAGGTAGCTTTGTGCCATTGCAGGAAATGAAGCTACCATTGTTCCTTCTTCAATACCTGTAAATAGCGGTGGCGTAGTCAAAAAGTGAAACATTGGTCCAGCCGCGGCCCAAAAGACTCCCCCACTAGCTAAAAGTGTACACAAAATCATAGCAATCCAACGAAAATTGCTATTCTCCGGTTTCTCCATTTTGCCAAGCCGTACTCTTCCATAATTGCTAAAAGCTAGTATCAATCCAATGACAAACATCACGAGCAGTAACACTTGCCAATAGGCACCAAAATACTTTACTGCAAAAAAGAAGGATTCACTGATCCACTGCCCCACTAATTTTTCATTTAAAATGGAAGCGATGACGAATAGAACAAGCAGTCCTCCACTTACAATTAAGGTTATCCAATCCAATCTTTTCTTCTTCCTAGTATGGTCATCCATTCTTTTCCTCCTATAATAAATCCACCACATAACTTTTTATGTCACTTATTATTCGTGTCCTTTATCCATAAACTTATTAATTCAAAAAAGTTAAAGATAAATTTATATGTATTTAAACACAGACAATAAATTATAGATTAGTGAGGAAAATAAGTCAAAAACATACTGCCAAACTGCCTCGATAATATAATAAGTTCTACAAAAAAAGCGTTAATCCTTCCTTCCTGAATTAACGTTACCCGATAGCAAAACCTTCCCCCACCCCTTGGATAGGCATAATGAAGGAATGAAAGGGCAATAGATCCGTTGAGGCATGGGAGGGATAGTCTCCAAGGACGGCTTGGAGAATGCGTGCAGTATATTTTGGAGATAAATGGAGAGTTTTTAAAGGCTCCTCTATTCCCACATGCCTTCATGTAGCCTTTATTATCAATATTCATTCCATCCATCGGTCATTGTTCTTAGAAGTGGTTTGAAATCCTGCGAATAAGCGAGCATTTGTGATTAAATAGAAGCTAACTGAGGGAGTTTTAAGTGAATTCCTTCACTTTCTAATGGTATTAGCTATAATAAAAAATTACTTATCCCAATAAAAATAATAGTGAGAGTACTGGTCAAAGCCTATGGATTTATAAAAGGATCATTATTATGAGTGAGAAGTATCATTAGTATCATCCATATGGATACCTGAAGAAGTCTTTACAGAGTATACAAACGCATGCTCTATGGAAGAACATGCGTCTCAAGAAAGGCTCTTTTATTAATATTTTTTAGAGGATCAGGTAACCACAGCGTACATTGCGTTCTTTTTTGTCGTGTGTTGCCTATTATACTCTCTCCCCACTAATTGATTTAAAATCAACCTTAGAATTTTTATAAAGGTGGTACAAAAGACTAATGAATACATAAGTCCAAGCAATGATTGCTATATACACCATAAACCTAGGAATCACCATTAATATTGGTAAATTTATGGCTTTGGATAGTTGCAATGTACTAGTTGTATACATGGCAATTGGGAAAACCATTCCCCATAATTGTGGTTCATAAGAAAGTGGATAGCGATTATATAAATGTCTCCATATCATCAGTATAAACAATAATGGTATCCACCATGTACCTGTAATCCAAAAGAATAGTGTAAAGCCTTTTAAAAAAGGGGTAATTTCAACCAGCAAAGACCATTTTTCTGCATGAAGAATTAGTGTAGAACCAGCTAATGTAGTAATTGCAACTGCCCCCATGTTAATCCAATACGGTGGTGTAAGTGCTGCGAATTCCAATTTTAAAAAAGTGAACCTGTAAAAAATAAGCGTAATAATATTTAAATAGAGCATACAGCCAAGGAAATACATGCATAATGTCAAAAATA
This sequence comes from Gracilibacillus sp. JCM 18966, assembly GCF_055392695.1. Taxonomy (NCBI): domain Bacteria; kingdom Bacillati; phylum Bacillota; class Bacilli; order Caryophanales; family Bacillaceae; genus Gracilibacillus; species Gracilibacillus sp. JCM 18966. The sequence goes on from NZ_AP043883.1 coordinate 166,140, forward strand.
ATACAATGACTTGACCATTTTCCATAGATGGTGTTAGAAGCGTACCGAGTATGGAAATGGATTGTGTTGCAACAGCTGCGATCAACCAAGCCCCATTTATCCCCTCCGTAATGGAAGGCTTATCCTTTCTAATGGTGACAGCTGTAAAGAATGTGTACATAATTAATAACCATAGTATTATGGCAAGTCCCCATAAATAAATAGCAATAGCAAATTGTTCAGCAATTATGATTAGTTGACTTCCGAATACACAAGTCCCAGCAACAAAAGTAAAAAAACCAGGTCCGAGAGTGTGGCTAGTTATGTCGGCCAGTACCCTTGGAAAAAAGAATATTATCCGGAAAATAGTGAGCACCCATAAAGTAATATAGGCGAACACATTCATGTATAACAGGATAGTGGAAAATAAAACCATATCAAGGAGATAGGCACCGATAGACAATGCACCTGTAGCCATTACAAGTGCAAAATAACCAGGGAAAAAATTTTTTAAATTGTACTTTACTAAACGTAACACATACTCACTCCCGATTGTTGAAGCTACTTAATTAGTTTCCATTTAATTTTTATTTTTGGTCTCTCTTTAATCAATAGCCATATATCTAAAACGAAAACAGAGATAATAAACGATAGTATTGCCTTGTTCATACTACTGCTCAGATTGCCCACAGGAGGCTTATTTATGGTTAATGCCATGAAAAATTCAATAATAGCATACAGAAAAAAAGACATCATTATAAGTAACAGGCTTAGGTTAAGGGCTTTCAAATCAACTCCACCTCCACTATTTATTAAAACAATTATAAACAAAAAGATGGATATTTACTGTGATTGTCATCACTTAACAACCTATATTGAGGGAGTTTATAACAATTTTACTCTTACTGTTAAGTGAAGGCCTCTGTATAATTTAACAGAAATTAGAGAAAATAAAAGGAAAGTATCCGTCAAACTAATTATACAAATGGAGGTGTTTTACTTGAATCAGCCTTACCAGTGCCCTAAATGTAAAACAAACCGTTCTCGTTTTAATGTAATCGAACAAGTAGCCAAACCAGTGAAATTAAACGCAGCTACTGGAGAAGTGATTAATAATTACGAGCAGGAAACGTTAGAGGCTTTTCATGTCGCGTACAACGGTCCTAACAGGAGAATACAATGCGGTATATGTGGCTTAATTGAAGATGAAAACACCTTTATTAAGCATGCCCAAACACGATAAATAAATCATGGAGGATGAAAATATGACCAAAAATCGTAAAGGACCGAAACAACAGGAACAACCTGATTTACCTAAAAGTGCTCAACAGCCCTATGGTGAACCATTAGCAGGATCACATAAAGTAAAAAATAAAAATCATACCCGTCAAAAAAATGATGCATCACATGATATGTGAGAATTCTGGAGTAGGAATTATTCAACACAATTTATCATCAAAAGTACTTTACTTCCTGATATTCAAAAAGGCAAACCCTCAAAATTTCTTGACTATAAACGGATTTAGAGGGTTTGCCTTATTATTCTACTATGTTTAAAACGTGTATTGCTCATTCAACATAAGAACCCTTTTACTAAGTTACACCTCATAAGGTGCTTCAATACCTAATAATTTCAACCCTTCTTTTAATACAATTTATGAACGGAATGTACAAGAGACTTGATTGTTTTTGCTCATGATCTTCTAAAATACGAACGGAGCCATAATAATATTTATTAAACGCCTTGGAAAGTTCAAGTACATATTTTGCTATTTGTGATAGGTCATTCCCTTTAAATGCTCGTTCAATTATATCTGGAAAAGCAATTAAATTCGTTATAATGGACCAAGTTTTCCATCAACTATATCTATCTCTCCATTACTTTCCTGATAATTTCCTTTCCTTAATAGGGATGATGCTCGTGCATGACATATGGACCTGTTTCTCCTTCAAATCTCAACATATCTTCCAATGAGAATTCAATATCATTTAAACGATAGTTCTTTAAATCATGGAATATAACAGCACCACCCCCAACCTGTTGAGCCAGCATCGCTTTTGACTCAAGCATAAGTTCTACAAAAATAGCATTAATCCTTCTTGAATTAACGCCCCCGTTAGTTATACATAAAAACTTACACATTAATTGCATATTATATAAATAATGTGACAATAAGGAATTATTTCTTACCTTTTAGTTCTAAAAGTATAGGTGCTATATTTAGTAAGATAGAAACAATTGTCAAAAACCATAATGCCCTTTCCATACCAGGTACTACATCTGATAAAGCTGCCCAATCTTCCACTTTTACCCACCGAGATACAAGACTGTATTCTGCACAAAGTGTTAATGCTGTAAATGATAATCCCATCGCCATAGCAAGCTTATAATCCTTTCCTGCTTTATACATATAAAGATTTATAAAAGTTGCTACTATAGCAATCACCCCTAATATTACCCACATAACGATACCTCCCTATAGTTTTATTTATGTCCTGTAATAATACTAATGTGCTTCACTCAATTTTTTGCATTACTTTTTTATTGGACACTTAATACGGCTAATCTTATCTCACAGTAAATGCTCAATCCTTTTGTAATTGCTTATTGAACAAATCTGTTTCGTTACTTTAATAACTCCATGCTAACATAATATTCCAAGAGACAACATAGAATTTAAATAAGAAGGCAATCATTTTAACTGATTGCCTTCTAAACTTTTCCCCCCTTTGTTAATAGTTTTATATTTATTTTGATAAGATATCACCTTTTTTATAAATCTTATATCCTGCTAGTATACCTACCAAAATCAATAAAATAGCGAATAGGTTTATAACAGTGAAATTAACTATATAGTCACTTCGAGAATAGCTACCTGCCATTGCAGCCTGAAAAGCAATCCGTCCCATCATAGGAAATACCTCATCCAAAATATTTGTTATAAACAATATACAAATTCCTATAACAGCTATTAGATTGCAAAAGAAAAAAAGAATTTTATTCATCTTAACTTCCCCCTACCATTTTTATTTCTCTAAATTTAACTAATTCTTGTTGAACTCTACTGCTCGCTCGTACAATAAAGCGACTTCCTTATTAAACAATCATACCCGTTAAGGCAGTAAGAAACGTTTCTATTAGCTCATCTAATTGAATATAAGGTTTAAATAATCTCCATGTCCTCTTATGAGTTCAATTTCATTTTCAGAAGAAATCCAAAAGTAATGAAATGTTAGACCTTCTTCTTTGTCTCCACCAGTAGGTTTATAATCCCATTTATCTTCGACAACGTCTACAGTTAGCTTATAAAAAAATCGATTATGTATCGCACCATCATCATTCTCCCAAAAGTCTTCAGTGATTAAATCTACAACCTTAAAATTCCTTAGTCCCGTTTCCTCTTTCATTTCCCTAATAACTGCATTTTTTGTATCCTCATTAGGCTTAACTGTTCCTTTAGGCACCTGTATGCCTGCTTCGGTGATTGGATGTTGAAAAACTAGTACCTGTGTTTTCCCATCTTTTATTCTTGTTACATAACCATAAGCCTTTTTAATTGGATTCATCCATATTTCCTTTCTATCTCTAAATATTTTTAATTAATTTTATTAACAACCCTTCTCATTTCCAAAAAAATACGCAGCAACAAACACCTTATTGTGTCACTCGCACGCTTTGCATCTAAATCACCACTTTAATATTAAACCCCTGCCATATTGGGGAAATTGTAACTCTTAATCGTAACTTCATTTTTATACCAGTCAGCACTCGCTCAGCAGGAGGACGAATAGAATGCATTTCAGCCCGAAGGACCCCAACTTGTGGCGCTAACACCGACCGATGGAAGTCTCACTTTATTATACAAAAATACCTAACCATATTGCGATAGCAAGAGCGAGGCAAAGCAGCCGCTTCTCAACTGCTGTTAATTCCTCTACGTTCTCACCATTTACTCTTAAGACAATCCTGATTGCATAAACTAAGATCATACCAACACCTATTGCGGCAATCGGACGTGTACAAGCAATCCAGATGAATAGCAATCCTACAATCATGAAGTAAAGTAAAACAGGAAATTTGGCTCCTTTAGTTCCCATACGTTCTACTGCCCATACGACAGACGTTCGTTTCATTGGTTTTGCTTTTTGGTCTGCATGTCTGTCAGGAATATGATGAAACATGACCCATGCCATGCACCAAACGGCATTAACGAGCGCATTTTGCCATGCCCAAACTGGTATAGATTCTAGCATTATCCATGGCAAGGCAATGGCTATCGCTAGCATGGTAGGAAATAAGCTGAACCATTCTCCTATAAAAGGAATATAAGCAAATTGAAATGGCTTCAAAGAATACGACACTGCACCCCATATACCAACTAAGGTTAAAATGGCGAATTCTAGATAACCGAATATAGTAAAGAGAAAAGCCATTAAAATTAAGAAAACACTCATCATTGCACCAAGCTGTTTTAGCATGGTGACCGTCATTGTATTCGTTTGGATCACTCTACTTCCACCAGAAAGTATACCTGGACTATATTGATCTGTTCCCGATTGATGGTCCGCTATATCATTTAACACATGCGTTAATACACCATGAATCAAAATAGCACCTACCAAAAGCACAGAGGTGTTTCCCAATAAGGTTAACCACGAAATTTGATAATAGAAAATCAATGGCAGGAGCGTAGATAGGATCGTTGCTGCACTGGAGAATACAACGGCAACTAGACGTAATAACATACCAATTCCTTTTAGACTAAATGCTGATTGGGCTGGAATCATGGCAGACATCCTTTTTATTTTTAATTATGGGGTACAGACAATACTTTAACGAAAATATTCGAACAAATATCTATATAACCAAAATTCTTAATAACTTCATCTATGCGAGTAACGTGTTGCTTTAATAATGAACTATGCATACCTTTATTTCTAATAATCGGTAAAGTTTGTCGAAATCACATACAATTTGACTTTTTCTAAATTAAAAAAGATGGTACAGATGAAGTAGTAAATCATAATTGTTACTTTTTAAGCTTGTTTCAAAAGCATTTCATTTCCGTGTTCAAAAGAAGGATTGAATTAGTAACGCTATTCTTCTTACTATGAAAATCAATACCCAATATGCATCCCCCTCTTCTACTTCGTTATATTCAACGAGCATCTACTTATAACGTTCATCTAATAATTGTATTATCTTTTGGTTCTGTTTCACTTGAGTTTCACTATTTGATTTGATTTTGTAAATTTATATCAATAACAAAACTACCGCAACAGGTAAACCGATATATACAAACAAAATCCAAATAAATGCTAAACCCTCCATTATAATCCCCCTTTTTTGTTTGTATCTTCTCTTTTACGCCGGTAATTAGATAAATTACCACTTTCCATTCTAATTTCATTGCCAGATAAGGTACGGCTTATATTGCCGACCTCGTTTATCTCTTTTTCAATTTAAAAACAATAAAATCAGGACATCTAAAATCCTCTTCGAATGTTGGATATTTATTTAACATCTCTTCACTTGGCTTGGGCTCAACTAATCCTTCTAATGTAAAACCCGCTTTGAGGAAGGCATTCACGTAACTGGTTAGGGTTCGGTGGAATAATAGGATTTTTTCCTGTCCTCCCATCCTTTGTTCATAGGCACCTTCATAGAAATATTGATCTACATTCCAGTGCAATTTTTCGCCGTCATCTTTTTTCTCCCATCCACTAACTGGAGTAATAAAACAGGGATGTAAAATCGAGAAAATAAAACTGCCATTGTTTAGTAATAAACGATACATTTCTTTGAAAACCTTTTCATAATTAGCAAGGTCTTGTATGACCATATTCGAAACAATTAGATCAAAGCTCTCGTTTTCTAAAAAATTTAAATCCTCACAATTCCCATGTCTATAATCAATTGATAAATTAGGAGAAGTTCGTTTCCTAGCAATTTCTATCATCTTTTTTGAATAATCAACTGCTGTAACATGAGCCCCAGATTTGGCTAAAATTCTACTAAAATATCCTTCTCCACAGCCAGCATCTAAAATCTTTTTGTCGCTTTCTTTGCCAATCAGTGATAACAATGTTGGATTTAGAAAAACCTCCTTATGAAGGTCTCCTTGTTCTGCATGACTCTCAGAATATGTATCGGCATACCTATCCCACCTCTCAATAGCTTCCTCCGTACCGATAGATTTTTTCATTTTCCACCCAACCCCTTTATTTGTAACTCTCATTCTTAAAACTTTATCATTTTCACAGGTTTAAGTATATTCTTTAAAGGGATTTTGCACAGTATATTTTCACAATAACTAACACCAGATATAATCCAATTGAAATCAGCAGTCCCTTTTTTTAAGTTAAAAAGATTTAGAATTGAAAATCCCCATTCTTCATTAGCAGGACTTCAGTTCCATCTCCTTCTATCCCCACCACTTTCATATCTTCGGTACCAAAGGTCACATTGACTAACAAAAGTGAAGCATTGAGACCCGCTGCCTTCAACTCTTCCTCAGATTGGCTAATGCCATTTTGAATATTGGAAGGAGAGGCATTTCCGATTCCAATATGACAGGACGTATTTTCATCAAACAAGGTATTGTAAAAAAGAGTATCTGTCTGAGCAAGAGGTGATTGATTAGAGACTAGGGCAATTTCACCTAGATAACGTGAACCCTCGTCTGTTTCGATTAGCTGTTGTAATACTTCCTGTCCCTTTGCGGCATAATAGTCGGTAATCCGTCCCTCTTGAAAGGTGAAATAAAAATCATCAATGACCCTTCCCCCATAGATAAGAGGTTTAGTACCTACCAGTTTACCGTTTACCTTATTTTTATGTGGAGCAGTAAATATTTCTTCCGTAGGTATGTTTGGAAAGAAAGGTATTCCATTTTTATCTATGACACCTCCACCGAGATAAAGGTGATTTTTCGGTAGACCGATTAATAAATTCGTTCCACGGCTATTTGTAAAATGTAGTGCTTCCAATCGGCTCTCGTTTAAGAATTTTTTTCGGGACTCAAAGGCCCTATTGTGACTCTCCCAATCATTTATAGGATTTCCCCCATCTGCTCGAGATCCTTTTAAAATTAACTTCCATAATGATTGGACAGCTTCTTCTTTACTTAAGTCGGGAAACACTTTAGTTGCCCATGCAGCGTACGGGACAGCTAGAAGGCACCAACGTATCTCGTGGGATCTAATTTTCGCATAATAATCACTCAATTTGGTACGAGAAGCTTTTTGGAAACGACTTATCCTTTCTGCGGGAACCTCCTTAAAGACATCTAAGTTTTCAGAAATAATATGGATGTAAGCAGCACCTGCATCGTCCCATTCCTTAAAACGGGCAGCCTTCCAATCAGGAAAGTGATCGATGGCACTATCAGCTGCATGTAAGTAGAATTCTTTGGTTGATTGTTCATCTGTCCAATCGATAAACACATCGGAAGCTCCTGACTCATAGGCAACAGTTTGGATTAGACGTGCAAACGTAGCATTTTGTATATCACTATGAATAATCAATAATTGATTTTTTTGCAGATTTACACCAGCTCGTACAGCAAGTTCTGCATATTTTTTTAACTGTACTTCACTTATAAATTCATATATTTCTTTCATTATTTAGTATCTCCTCTGTGATGTTTTTGTATAATTTTAAACAGAACTCTAGCCTACTTAAACTTCACCTATACTATCCCTTAGCATTATTTTTTTACCATTTTAACATAATATCCCAATACGCTTTTAATTTTAGACAAAAAAAAGACGATCATTAAAAGATCGTCATGGGTGTAGAGCAAGGTTTGTATCTTAGACGTATCACTATTTCTTACTTAGATAGTACTGAAATAAACGTATTTAAAGCTAAACGGTTATTTAACATACTTGAACAAAGTATTCTTCTCTCCCAAAACCCTTCTAATGTTGAGACTTCTGTGATTCCCCATTTTATTTTCAATCAGAATTTTGAGTGTACCTGAGTTATTCATTTGCGCTATGGAGCCATGTCTCGTCTGTCTTTGTTTCACTTCATCTCCTCGTAGAAGAGCTACAATTAGAAAAAATCCTTTTTGTACCGAACAGCTAAGTAGATTGCTGAGGCAAGGAATGCAAAAGAATATTTATATAAGAAGAAAATTTGCCACATATATTCTTTTGGGAAAATCACATCACACAAAACAATTACACATAAGATTAGGAGGGCACTTTTTAATTTTATTTGATCTGTTCTCTCATCAGCTTTACCCATTTTTTTCTGTAATACGTAGGATAGAATTCCCGCAACAAATAACAACACAAAACCGCTAACAATGAGAATATTCCAATTTCCTTGCGATTGTTCCGCCCAAGACTTTAATGGGTTAAACATTGTGTTAGAGATATCCGAGATATTAATTATCATTTTGATCATTTCCTTTCACATAAGTAAAAATATCGTTTATATCGACTTTAAAATATTCAGCAATTCGATAAGCTAACAGCAGAGTCGGAACATAATTTCCTTTCTCCATGACGAAGATGGTTTGTTTGGAAACCCCGACTTTCTCTGCCAACTCTTGCTGAGACATTCTGGCAAGTACACGATATTCATAAACCCTATTTGATATCGAATCGCCAAAATCTTTCTTCATGAACATCACCTCTTGTCTCAAATTATAAAATATTTCATTATAAAAGTAAAGTATACTTATACAAAAGATTATTCTACTTTACCTTTAAAAAGAAAAAAGCAGATCAGACGCATATTTCGGAAGGGGAATTTTAATTTTCTATAATTATAAAAATGTACAAAATGGTGATCCTTGCAGGTATGTTCCTAAATGTTTAGACAGATAAATCAAATACTTTATTCTACAGAAAGAGGCCTCTTTTCTCTATGAACATCCTTTCATGCATGTCTTTTTACACAAAATATTTTTCACTCTCATTTTTCCAATATTGACCCAATTATAAAAACTCCTATATAATAACCTTACATTTAGTCTCATTAGGAGTGATCGCCATTCAACAGTTAATCAAACAGAAAGTGTTGATCTTACTTATAATCTCCATTCTATTAATTAGTTTCTATATTTTTTTCCCACTTCTATTATCAAGCATGTTGTCCAAGCAGCATTCGATGTACCTGCCCCTTGCCTGGGGGTATGTTTTTTCCATATTTGTTTTGACGTGGAGCATTGGGCTGTTTTATACGTATTACATGAAAGCAGTTGACCGCAAATCCTTAAGTGAACAAGCTAAGGATTAGGAGCGTCTAATTATGAATGTTACCTACCTTGTATTCTTTGCGATTATCTTAATTGGAACATTAGTTATTACACATTGGGCGGCGGCGCGTAGCCGGACTACCCACCAATTCTATGTGGTCTCCGGTAGTTTAACAGGTTTTCAAAATGGTCTAGCAATTGCAGGGGATTACATTAGTTCAGCATCTTTTCTTGGAATTACAGGATTAATTGCCTTTTATGGATATGATGGTTTTTTATATGCAACGGGTTTTCTCATTTCGTATGTGGTGTTGCTTCTTTGGGTGGCAGAGCCTGTTCAGCGTCTTGGAACCTACTCAGTTGCAGATGTAGTGTATGAACGGTTTCCGAAGCGGGGGATTCGGGTAATGGTCGCGATTAGCAGTATTCTCATTTCCATTTTATATATGATTCCACAGCTTGTCGCATCAGGTCTTCTCGTTCGATTATTGTTAGGTGTTGATTATACAGCCTCTGTCTGGATCATCGGTATATTAATGACTTTATACGTCGTTTCAGGCGGGATGGTTGCGACTTCTTGGGTACAGATCATTAAAACAGTGCTGCTTATGGGTGGCACATTACTTGTCGTACTGATCTTACTCTCATGGGTGAATTGGGATATTCCACAGTTGATTCATGATGCCAAAACTCAAAGCCCTCACGGTGAGCCGTTCTTTTATCCTGGGCATTTATTTGATCATTCGATGGAAAAAGCATCCCTTACCTTGTCATTAATTCTAGGCACTTCAGGCTTACCTCATATTTTGCTTCGATTTTTAACCGTAAAAAATGCGAAGGAAGCTCGTATGTCCGCCATGTCAGCCACTTGGGGGATTGGGCTATTCTATTTAATGGCCCTTGTGTTAGGAGTTGGAACCATTGCGATTGTAGGATGGGATTCCTTAGTCAGTTCTGATCCTAGTGGAAATCTAGCGGCACTTTTACTTGCAGAAGTGGTGGGTGGTGACTTTTTAGTAGCATTTGTGATGGCTGTTGCTTTTGCCACGATTATTGCAGTAGTGACGGGACTTATTTTTGCTGCGACATCAGCTTTTTCTTATGATCTTTATCATCACATTTGGAAACGAGAACAGACAGGTGAGAAAGAATTATTACTAGTTGCTCGTAGTGGCGCTGTCGCCATTGGGCTCATTTCTATTATTCTATCGATTGGGATGGAGGGTGTGAATGTTGCTTTTTTAGTCTCTATGACGTTTGCAATTGCGGCATCTAGTATGTTCCCACTACTTATTCTAACGTTTTATTGGAAGCGCTTCAATATAATAGGGGCATATTCAACATTATTAACAGGTTTTGTTGCTGCTATCCTGTTTATTTTCCTCGGTACTGAAGGTGCGGGTATTTTGCCATTAAGTAACCCTGCGATTTTTTCCGTTCCCTTAGGCTTTTTAGGAGGACTTATAGGAACATTATGGGCGAAACAAAAGCCAAGCTACAATGATGAATCCTTTATGTTACGTGTGCATATTGACAAGCAGGAGGTTTCACCACATGATTGAGTTGATGGTGATATTACTTGAACGTATTGGACTTCTATTATTAGTTGCGTTTATGTTAACCCAAATTCCAGGATTCCGGTCATTGTTGGATCGGGACATAGCTTGGGACACCGTATTTTATCATGCACTCATTTTTGGTCTTATGGGCATCTTAGGTGCACACACAGGAGTCATTATGGATCAGGAATCATTAGTCATCGAATCATGGAAGCTAACGGTGGATCATCATGAAATTTTAATAAGTTCTGGAATGGTTATCGTGATGATTGCAGGGCTTCTTGGTGGTCCTTATGTGGGTCTTGGGTCTGGATTAATAGTCAGTTTATATATGGTTTATATTGGCGGAGGTGCGTGGTTTGCTAATAGTCTGATCCATCCATTTGCCGGGTTGATTACGGGATGGACGGGTCAGTTTTTTTCAGATGAAAGGGTCATAGCTCCTGTAAAGGCGTTATTTATTGGGATGTTCCCGCCTGTATTGTACATGGGCTTGATCTTAATGTTTATCCCAGATCAAGAGGCAGGAATTAGAATTGTCAATCATATTGGAATTCCGCTCGTCCTTACAAATGCAATTGCCCTTGCGATTATTACGATGATGATTCGTTCTGCTTTAAAAGAAATGGAACGTGAAGCGGCGCTCGAGACAAACCGGGCGCTATCCATTGCGGAGAAAACTCTTCCACATTTAAAGGATGCGACACTAGACAGTAATGCCAAAGCGATGGCTGATTTACTGTATGAAGAGTTAAATGCTGCGGCAATTGCTATTGCGGATCAACATAAGGTGCTAAGTTTTGTTGGGGAAGGACAGGATCATCACCAAGTTGGAGATCCAATCAAGATGCGGTTGTCACAAGTAGCGTTAAATACAGGAGAAATTCAGGTAGCGTATAATCAAAGTGAACTTCAGTGTTTGCATGAATCATGTCCACTTCAGACGGCCATTATGATACCCCTTTATCGCTCAAGAGAAGTGATTGGCTTAATTAATTTGTATTTTAAACACTCCCAACAAATCCGCGCTGTTGAAGTGGAATTGGCAAAAGGACTTGGAACCATCATTTCTAATCAGCTGAGTGGGTTTGAAGCAGAGAGAATGAAAGAACTATTAAAAGAGACTGAAATTAGAAATCTCCAGGCGCAAATTAATCCACATTTTTTATTTAACACATTTAACTTAATCCATTCACTAATGAGGGTTGATTATGAGGAAGCTCGTCGCATTCTTGTTCGGTTTAGTCAATATATGAGAGCTAATCTAAATACCGCAAGTAAATCACTTATTCCGTTAACAGAGGAAATGGATCATGTCGATGCCTATTTGGATATTGTGAAGGCTCGCTTTCCTGATCGTCTAAAAATCTATCGAAAAATTGATGATAGAATTATGGATGTTCTCATACCTTCAGCAACCTTGCAGCCACTAGTCGAAAACTGTATAGAGCATGGGTTAAAAAATGTGACATATACAGGTGTTATCAACATTCATATTGGACAAAGCTTGGAAGGAATAACGATGGAGGTTTCCGATAATGGGGTTGGCTTTCCTGAATCATTACTCACAACAATCGGGAAGAAGCCTTATTCAAATCGAACTGGAAATGGTACTGCTTTATATAACGTGAACGAACGACTTAAAGGCTTACTTGGAGACGAGGCACAGCTAATGTTCCGTAATTTAAAACAAGGTAGTTCGGTGTCATTTACCATTCCGATTGAGGAATACTAAACGATAGAAAGGAGCGTGAGGTCACTTGAGTATACATGTGTTAATTGCAGAAGATGAACGTTTAGCAAGGGAAGAATTAATCTATCTTTTAGAAAATGAACAGGATGTCGTCCTTTGTCCAAGTGCGAGAAATGGAGATGAGTTAATGAAGCATTACCAAGATCATGTACCTGACGTGTTATTTTTAGATATACACATGCCTGGTATGAACGGTATTGAAATAGCGGAAACTATCCGACGAGCAAATCCGCTCAAGCAGCCCCTGATTGTTTTTACTACGGCATATGACCATTACGCCGTTCAAGCTTTTGAACTTCAAGCCATTGATTATTTACTAAAACCTTTTGATCAAGAGCGATTCAGTGTCACCATGCAAAGAGTGAGGCATGCTCTGAAGGCACGGTCCCCTAAGACTAAAGCAAAAGTGGATAAATTAATTATACAAACTGATGAAAAGATGGTCGTATTAAATCCGAGTGATATTGGCTATGCGGAGCGTATTGATCGTATGATTAAAATTTACACATTAAAAAATGAAGTCATTATAACGAAAATGAGCTTGAAAGAATTAGAAGAGAAGTTAAGTGCATTTCCTTTTTATCGCCCTCATCGTAGTTATCTTGTGAATTTGGATGCCATTGAGGAAATCACTCCTTGGTTTAACGGAGCTTATAATGTCGTCATTCGGGAACCACTCCACTCAAAAATCCCAGTAAGCCGAACCGCTGCGAAAGAGTTTTTTGAAGTACTTGAAAATATATAAAGGTGAGAGAAAAAGGTAATAACGAAAGCTATTTGTAGTAATATTAATATTTTTAATACCAACATTTTAAACCAGCTATTCTACATTTCAAACAAGAATTTCTACAATTTAAGCATGTCTACAATTGAATAAAGGACTCTGTTAATATACTGAATACAAAAGTTAGAGTATTCCGTATTTTTTTCTAATTGATTGAAAGCGTTTTCCATATCGGATACTCTATCAAAGCGAAAGGGTGAGGAAATTGAATCAAAAGAAGCAGCTCAATGAGAGACAAAAGTGGTATTGGAAAAAAAATATTCGATTCATTATAAGTTTATTGGTTGTTTGGGCAGCCGTTGCTTATGGCGGTGGTATTCTATTCGCAAAACCGTTATCTAATATTCAGTTATTCGGTGTCTCCTTTTCCTTTTGGATTGCACACCAAGGTGCGATCATCGTCTTTTTCTTGCTTATTTTAACTTATGCAATCAGAATGGACCGGCTGGACCGAGAATATGCCAAGTTACTTAAAGAGGATAGGGAGGGATAAGGATTGAGTGTTGAAGCGATTACGATTACTTTGGTTGTTATTACGTTCATTATTTATACAGGGATTGGCTGGTGGTCACGGGTTAAGGATACATCAAGCTTCTATGTGGCAGGTCAAAATGTTCCGACCGTCGCAAACGGGGCAGCGATTGCGGCTGACTGGATGTCGGCAGCATCCTTTATTTCGATGGCTGGCCTTGTTGCCTTTTTAGGCTATGATGGAACGATCTACTTAATGGGATGGACAGGTGGTTATGTTTTATTAGCATTACTGCTTGCTCCTTATTTACGTAAGTTTGGGAAGTTTACGGTTCCAGATTTTATTGGTGATCGTTTCTACTCAAGTAGTGCTCGCGCTGTTGCCGCGATTGCGACAATTTTCATTTCATTAACCTATATATCAGGACAGATGCGTGGTGTAGGGATTGTCTTTAGTCGGTACTTACAAGTCGACATCATTGTCGGTGTTCTAATCGGGATGGCGGTTGTTGGTTTCTTCGCACTACTTGGCGGAATGAAAGGTGTTACTTGGACTCAGGCAGTTCAATATTTCGTTATTATTATCGCATTCCTAATCCCGGCTTGTGCGATTTCAGCTCAGTTAACAGGTAATCCTGTACCGCAATTAAGCTTTATTACAAGCGATATTGTAGAGCGACTTAGCCAAATTCAAATTGATCTTGGGATGACGGAATATATGGCACCATTTACGAATTTGTCGATGTTAAATGTATTCATGATGACGTTAGCTCTTATGGCTGGTACAGCAGGTTTACCTCACGTCATCGTCCGTTTTTACACAGTTAAAAGTGTACGTGCTGCTAGATGGTCTGCTGTTTGGGCGATTATCTTTATTGGACTATTATACTTAACAGCTCCTGCAGTTGGGGCATTCGCAAAGTATAATTTAATTGATACGATTGCGGATAAACCAATTGAAGAAGTTCAAGACATCGAATGGGTGAATAAATGGGAGACAACGGGCTTACTTCAGTTTGATGATAAAAACGGCGATGGCAACGTCAATTATACAGCTGGTGATGATAATGAAGTGATGATTGATGGAGATATCATTGTATTATCGACACCAGAAATTGCGAACCTAGCGCCATTTATTATCGCCCTGGTTGCTGCAGGTGGGCTTGCAGCCGCCTTATCAACCGCCTCAGGATTACTGATCACGATGACCAGTGCCGTCTCGCATGATATTTACTATAGGATTTTTAATAAATCAGCAAGCGAGGCGCAGAGATTGCGTGTCGGAAGGATCACGTTATTAATTGCTTTACTCGTTGCGGCCTATGTTGGTATTAACCCACCAGGATTCGCAGGTGAAGTGGTTGCCCTTGCCTTTGGGCTTGGGGCTGCAAGTTTATTCCCAGTCATCTTACTTGGGATTTTTGATAAACGAATGAATAAGGAAGGCGCGATCGCAGGTATTCTAACCGGTTTGGTCTTTACATTGTTTATGATCGGAACTATTCTATCCGAATCCATTTTTGGTACAGAAGGGGCACTCATTGATAGTTTCTTTGGCATTAATGCTCAAGGTGTCGGAGTTGTCGGAATGTTATTAAACTTCATTGTGAGCTTTATTGTGTCAAGAATGACAACAGAGCCACCTCAAGAAATTCAAGAGCTTATTGAAGATGTAAGAGCACCAGAGATTGATGAGGATGTAAGCTAAAAACTTTAGATAAACGAAAGGGGTAGCGTGATGAATTGGACACTCATATTTGGTTGTTTAGCGATACTTGTGTATTTATTAAGTCCTTGGATGAATATAAAAACAGTGCAACGGGTGATTGGCATAACATTATTTCTTGAGATCTTCTATCTCTCCGGCCACTACATTATGGAATGGCCGTTTCCAACACCGATAATATTATTGCAGTTATTAGTCGTGTCTGGCCTAGGTGTGGCGTTAGGAGTCTGTTTTTCAAAAATTTGGCCTTTACCGCTTCATAAAGGGTTTGAGCGGATCTTTCGAACATTTTTAATCATCATTCCATCTTTAGGGCTAGGGATGGGACTGCAAATTCTGCTTCAAGGTGCTTACGCAACACAGGCAATTTATCTACTCTTTGCGTTAGCAGCATGGATTGGATCAGGTCAATTTATTAAGGTAGAAGATAGTGAAGAATCTGTTTCTAATAGTAAAATAGCTAGTGGAGTGTCTTAATAACTATCGCTACCTATTCTATAAAAACAGTCTTAAAGTTAAATGTTTCACTTTAAGGCTGTTTTATTTAGCAATGATTATAATCCAATTTGTATTCTAGTTATCCAAAATCAAAAGTTTATTTTCTAATTTTTCATCTCATTCCCCGTCATAACTAAGTTGCTACATTCTGGCATGTCTTATAACTGTCAATATTCTCTTCTCTAATAGATCCTTAAAGTAAACTGATCGGCCCATTAACCTTTAGCATAATCCCTCTTTCAACTTTGATTTTTCTAAGTACGATTGTCGAAGTTTAGCATTTTTCTTAATTAATTTGATTTCTCGTAAATTAGAAGGACATGTTACCTCTATGAAAATATCGGCCCAGAGTTAAGGCAGTATTTATGTGATAGTAATATGTGAGAATTCCTTGATTATCAAATTTACCAATGGAATCGAATCTTTACAGATTCTAGATGAAAAGTGACATTAAAGGACAAGTTGACCAAGCTGCTCATATAATAGCGTTTCAGTGAAATTTGGTTCTACAATCGCGTGATAAAAATCGATCAGTGAAAAAAAAGAACACAAAAAAGGCGATACGCTCCGTAGAGAATACCGCCATATCGATGTTTCAAATACCGGTGGTCGGGGTCGAAATAGGTCTCTAATCCTTGATAATACTGATTTTCTAAAAGTAATGTGTAAAATTTGTGTAAAAATTTGAAACCTTAAGCGTCCGAATTTGGAACTAGTGAAGAAACCTCTAGATAAAACTCTAGAAGTGGTCAAAGGCTCAAAATCAGAACAACCATTCATTCTTACCAAGGTTGCACTATCAGGAAAGAAAATGGGTAGAAACACTGAAAGTGAATAAGATATTTCAAAGTATGTCTAGAAAAGGAAATTGTTTAGATAATTCACCAATGGAGAATTTCTTTGGTTTACTTTAACAAGAGATGTATCATGGGGAAGTATTGTGTTCTTATGAGAAACTAAAACACAAGATTGAGAAATATATAGTTTACTATAATAATATATGTATCAAGCAAAAATTAGCTGGTATAAGTCCAGTTCAATAGCGCAATCACACCAGCTAACTAGCTGCTTAATATAAAAATCTAACTTTTTGGGGTCATATCAGAAACTTGTCCCACATTGTTATATACAAATTTGTCGAAAAATTCACCTGTCACTGCGTCCCCTTTATGAATTGTGAACAAGAATAGCTCTTTCTATTTATACTTCCTTTTAATTTTCGGTACAATCTCCGGTAGTACTTTCATGAGTTCCATATTATGTTCCAATAAGTTACTAGTTTTTGGGTTATCAATCGAGTTATAATCAACATTACTTGTTAATTCATCGATATAAGGAATTTCCTTTGGGTTGGCTGATGTATAGGTTACTACCGATTTTTCAAAAATTATTTCATCAAGTCCCCACTCTCGGGACACTTTATAAATTTCAGCTTTTAATTTGTTTCGCTTCCATTCTTCATATGCTTCATCAAAGTTCACATCACTTGCTACATTCCCAGGTTCTAATTCCTCTTCAACAAATCGCTTCAATAACTCTGCTTGATCAAAATCACCCATATTACTTAATTCTTCAATATGTTGATAAATAATACGTAATGTTTCTGCATCCACTGTTTGTTTTCCATTTGTTGAAGTGGCTTTATCCCCGATTAATTGAATAATATAATACGCATCAATTTTTTGTGTACCAGCTAGCTTTGCTTCACCTAAAGGTAATACTGGTAAATCTTCAGGAGCATCCTGATTATCATCTCTCGTTACGTTACGATAGGCACCGACATAACGCATCCATTCATGCTCTGATATACCGAATGCTTCATCTACCCAAGCAAATTCATAATATTGTTGAATCGTATTTAATTGACTGTTTGCCTTTTTAAAAGCTTTTATGAAGATGTCCTTTGCCTCTTCATCTCTTTCTAATGCTTGCCATGCCGTTGGATCTTGTAGAATCTCCATCACTTCTTGTGAGTATTTTACAAATTCATCTACTGCTACAGGATAGGGCTCTACAATTGCTTTACTACTCTTTCCGCCACTTCCATATAAAATTAATGCATCATTTACTGTTTCTTCTGTTATTCTTGGGTACTGGAAGTTGACAATTGTGCCAAATTCCTTTTCTTTCCCATAAATTCGGTTTGTGCGTGAATAGGCTTGGATTAATCCTTGTAGTGCCAGTGAACGATCCACATATAACGTGTTAATGAATTTTGAATCATAACCCGTTAGTAACTGATCCGCAACAATAACAAGGTCAATATTTTTCGGATTCCGCCCACTTCCACCGCGTGTTGCTCGTTCAACGACATCTTCATAATATGCATCTTCCCCTCGCCGTTTATCTCCGTGAGCATATTCAATTCCAGTGAATGCCGCATAATCTTTGAACATCGTTTTAATTAAGTCTGGGTCAGTAGGTTCTTTATCTGCATCTGTTCCAAAACTAAATGTCATTGCTACGTTAATAGCAATATCATCTCGTTCAGCTAATTGCTTTTTAAACTCTTCATAATATGCTATTACTCGATGTTTAAATGCCACCGTTAAAATGGCATTGAAAACCTTATGTTGTGACTGTTCTTCCCAATTGTTTAATATTTCCTCTACCACTCTTGGAATATGTGTCTCATCATGATAGAACAATATTTTCCGTTTTTTTGCTTCCTTTTCTACTTCTAACTCAGAAAGTTCATATACTTCTCGTTCGATTTTTCTTTTTGGTGTGTCAGGTTGTTCCGCCAGTTTATATGCCACAATTTGCTCGCGTAATGTATCGTAACTTTCAAATTCTCCGGTATTTATGTAGTCAACATGAAATCCTAATACGTTTTTATCTGCAATTGCTTCATCTATCGTATATTGATGCAATAGTGGTCCGAACAGCTTTTCTGTTGTATCGATGAGTTCACTCTTCTCATTGATCATTCCTTTAATCTTATTCTCATCAAATAAGGGTGTACCAGTAAAACCATAGAACAGACCATTTTTTCGGAAGTAATTTTTAATGGTTACCATCATGTCACCCATTGTCGTTCGGTGAGCTTCATCAATAATAAAGACGATTTTCTTATTTGCTAAACTTTCATCCTTCGCCTCAACTAAATCTTTTACAAGATTATTTAACTTAAACGTGGTCGTTACAACGATACCAGTACTAGCAGATGATAAAAGTTTACGTAGTTGAAAAGTGTGCGCTGTATCATCAACGGTTACTGACTCATATTGTGCATACGCTTTGAAATTATCACTCGTACGACTGTCGAGTTCCCTCCGGTCTACTAAGAATACAACGTTATCAAATCCTGCTCTAGTTGATAAAAATAAAGCTGTTTTAAAACTCGTAATCGTTTTACCAGAACCTGTTGTATGCCAAACAAATCCCCCATGAGGAATTTTATCATCATTATCCCACCCTAGGGCAGCACCTTCGACAGCTTGCAAGGCATGTACTTGATAAGACCGTAATAACATATGTTTACGATTTTCCTCTTCTCTTGCTTCATCAATGACTAAATAATCGCCAACCATTTGGTGTGCCATCGGAATCATTAAGAAATGACCAATGACATCTTCCCAATGATTAATCGGTTTATTATATTTGTCTGCCCAATGAAAAACAAAACTTGAATTAAAGGCTTTAATGGACTTTGGTGTTGCAAAGTAACGTGTAGCTACTTCCGAAGTCATCACCATCATTTGAGAAAACGCCATGAAATTGTTCACATATTCACCATCAGCATAATACCGTTTAAACTGATTAAATGCTTCGTCTAACGATTTATCTGTACGCTTTTGTTCAATGTTAATGAGTGGTAGACCATTAATGAGTAAAACAATATCAAAACGATTTCCATTCGGTGTTTCTACTTCTCTTGCAATAGTATAGCTTGAATCTCCACCACGCACTTGTGCCTTTTTAAAGATAGTCAATGTAATTTGTTCGCGTGTAATGTCTGGATGAGAATCTCGATAAATGCCATCAATTTTCCCAGTCGATTGTTCCATTGCTAATAACTTTGCTGCTTCATAACTGTTTTCAATTTGCGATACTTTTGCCATCACTTGTGCAAATTCATTATCCGTTAAAGGAACACTTTCCAAGACATCCGCATTCATTCGGTTTAGTTCCTTGCGCCAATGATTGACTAAATCTTGTACAGTAACCTTTTGTTTATTTCCATTAAGAAAATCTGGTGCTTTCCATTTATATTGTTGTAGTTTTGCAACGAACTTATCTTGAAAAGCTTTCTCTGCCGCGTTTTTTCGCCCATTACTCATTGAATAGCTTCCTCTCTACACAAACATTTCTTCTAAATAAGCCTCTTTCATTTTCTTTAGTTTTTCTAGCCTTTTTTCTTCTGTTTTAATTTGATCATCTAAGTTTGTAAAGAACAACGATAACATTTCTAGCTCTTTTATATTGTTTGAAATAAGTATTTCTATGTTTGACATTACATTATTCATAAGCTTTGGATTTCCAACCTTAGAAACATGTTTCCATGCCTCTAAATCAAGTATTTCAGCGACAGCTTTACAAGCATATCCTTCTTTAGAAATAAGGACACCATTAACATTTGTACTATAGAATTTACCTTCTCTGTAATTAACTGTACCCGCATTAGCTCCATCAGTAGTCCAGGTAATAGCTGTGTCAAATAAATAATCAGAATAATAACCTAATAGACCATTATTTTGGGTTTGTGAGGAATATACCGGATAATGTGAAATCTTACTTTGTTTTTTTTCGATTTTTGTTGTTGAAAGTACATTACCTCTTGTCACTTGAAATATATCCCCTACTCTTCGTCTTACCCATTTCTCTTCAAATCCCTCAAATCTTCTTTTCGGTAGGGTTTCGCCTTCTTGTGGGAACATTTCGGTTAAATAAGCAGACTTTAATGCTTTTACTTTCTCAAGCTTCCGTTCTTGTTTTGAAATTCTTTCATCTAAAACCTTAAAAAACTCACCGATTTTTTGTTGTTCTTCAACTTCCGGAAAATTAAACTCCATTTTTTTAAACATACCAGTAGTGATTTGGTTAATTGTAGCACCCAAGTTTTCAGCCACTTGCCTTTTAAATAACTTAGTATTTAATAAGGTGTTATTAAAATCATAATATTTAGATCTTATACCAGTCATAAAAGCACCAATTACAGTATCTGGCATATTTTTTCTCACAACTGCATTTTTCCCTATTAAGTCTCTTGATCCATTCCTTACAACAACAATTATATCTCCAAATTTAACTTGTTCAGAGTTAACAATTTTTTTATCTACAAAAACATTGTCAGCATCTATTATTTGATTGTTTTTTATGTTCGAAGACCTTATAACAAGCGTTCCACCCTTTGAAACAACATTGTTTGGTGAATATGTTAATCCAGAAAAAAACTCTACCTTTTCACCAAGATTATATGTTCTCCATTCTCCTTCAAACCCCTTAAACCTTCTCTTCGGCACTAACTTCTTTTCTTTCATCATTCCATCACCACCAGTTCTGAAAGCATTGCTTCAAATTGCGCTTCTAGTGAATTACTTTCTGCTTCAATAGTTTTTAACGTATCAGCATATCTTTCCTTTAATTCTTTTAATATATCCAGTTCATTTTTCAAAGGTACTTCTACAAGTTTTGTGATGTCTCCTGTTAATTGACCAAACCACTTTTGATACATGAGTTGATCGATTTCTTCATTCGTTAAATTTACAATTCTTTCTTCAACTTGTTCAGTTAATGCTTTTTCTTTTTCTCTAATCGCTTTGTTTAAAGATGATCTTTCATCCAATAGTTTTCTAACCTTATCTAATAAAACATATTCTTCTGTATCTTTTGCAACCTTCTTTAATTCTGCTTTTACCGCTGATAAAGTAAAGTCGTCTTCTCTAGCATTTAAAGCATCTCCTAAGATTTGCGCTTCTTCACTTTCTTCTACTTTTGCCGCTTCAACGAGTTCATTTATTTCTTCATTAATAGCTGCTAAAGCTTCTTTTTGTGTTTCCACATCACGTAGTTCTTC
Organism: Gracilibacillus sp. JCM 18966; assembly: GCF_055392695.1. Lineage (NCBI taxonomy): Bacteria > Bacillati > Bacillota > Bacilli > Caryophanales > Bacillaceae > Gracilibacillus > Gracilibacillus sp. JCM 18966. The sequence continues at coordinate 188,141 of NZ_AP043883.1, forward strand.
TGTATAGAGTTCCTTTAATATAAGTTCATTCGGTACAATTGCTCCAACCCAACCATCTTGTTCTGTTCGCTTTGTTTTACCAGAACCTTTTGTAACCATATTCGCTTCGCGTGTTTTTCCGACTGTGTAAAAGTCACTAATAGCAATTTTCTCTGTATCTTGGGATAGTATATTTTCCCATAACTCCGCAATAATTTGATAACCATCATACGTATTAACGTGATTAAATTGTTTTAATAGCTCTTTAATTTCCGATAACATTTCTTCTTTTAACGGTTCAATATCGTTCACATCAGCCACTGTTTTTAACTTTTCCCAATATGTATCTATATAGGACTCTGTTACTTCTTTTATTGCCTTAATTTTATTTTGTACGTTTACATGTGTTAGCACTTCTTCTCTTAAATCTTTTACTGATTGTGTTAATTCCACATAGCCTGGACGTACTTCAGTAAGCGCATTATATAAAACATCTTTCGTCATCTCGTTTAGCACAGTTAGTTTTTTAATCTGGCTTAACGGAATACCGCCATACAAATGTGCATCTACATCATGGGCAATATCTTCTTCGACCACTTCAATATAACGTGGGATATTTAAGTTATATTCATTTTCTATGATGTCTTTTTTTGTTGCAAGATAACTATACCCTGGTTCACTCGTCCGTTCGATATAAGTATCAACAATTTTAGCGATATCCTTCTCTTGTAAGACGTGTTGCTTTCCTTCTTTTACAAACGATTTAGAAGCATCAATCATAAGAACAGGGTCATCTAACTTTCGGTTCTTTTTCAAAATCAACACCGTTACAGGAATGCCTGTATTGGTAAACAGTTTATCTGGCAAGCCAATGACTGTATCAATATAGTTTTTCTCTAATAGTCGTTTACGAATTTCCCCTTCTGCCCCTCCACGGAATAATACACCATGTGGAAGTACAATTGCCATCGTACCTTCTTGACCTAAATGGAATAAACCGTGTAATAAAAAGGCATAATCACCTTTAGAATCTGGTGGTAACACTCCTGCAACTTCAAATCGCGGGTCTGTTACTTTTAAGTCTTCTTGATTCCAATTTTTAACTGAGTATGGTGGGTTCATCACGACCGCATCAAACTGAACACCTTCATTTGGGCGTTCTGGATCTTCAGGCCAATCTTGCCCTAGTGTATCGCCATTTTTCACCGTCATTTTTTCTGGTCGAACTCCATGTAATAATAGATTCATTCGTGTTAAGTTATATGTAGCCGTATTTTTTTCTTGCCCATAATAATGGAGATCTTTTCGGTTATCTTCTGTTAAATATCGACTAACCGTTAAAAGTAATGAACCCGAACCAACAGTAGGATCATAAATCGATTTTACTTCCGTCGTTTTGGCAACAATTTGTGCCATGACTTCACTTACTTGACGTGGCGTATAGAACTCTCCAGCTTTTTTTCCCGATTCCATCGCAAACTGACCGATTAAATATTCGTAAGCATCTCCTAACACATCACCTTTTTGAAGTGCAACCATATCTAAATCGGCGAATAACTCAATTAATTTTCGAATGTTTTTACTTCGAGCGTTCAAGTTACTTCCTAAAGCAGTGTCTGTTAAATCAATCGTAGAACTAGAAAAAAGTCCTTTAAAATCATCGATATCTCCAGTTGTAGCAACTGTTCGTTCGAAACTTTGTAAGCTCTCTGTTACCTTCTCTAATTCAAATGTGCCTTCACGAATATCTTTTAACCATGTCTGGTATAAGTGTTTAGGTAAAACATAATATCCAAGGACGTTTTGTATCATATTGATAAGATTGTCGCCATAACTTTCATAAGCCTCTTCATAAGCTTGGACGATTTCTTCTTCATTCCCTTTAGCACCACTTGTTTTTACAAATGTTTCAAGTGTTTTATCACTAAGGAACTTATAGAACATTAATCCCAACATATAATCTTTATATCGACTGGCATCCATTGAACCTCTAAGATCATTAGCACCATCCCATAATCTTCTTTTAATATCATCTGATGTAATCATTTCTTTTCCTCCCTGTTTGTACATACATCCTTATTCAAGTGTCTAAAATATCATTAATGAGAATCTACCATGTAAAATAAAGTCCTTCTCCCCATTTTAATCGTTACTTCAAGAAATAGTAAATACCTTGTTCCTAGAATCTGCTTCGAAAATACAAACGATTTATCGAAGTAGCTAATGTCCCATATATCCCATTTTACAAATTACACCATACACATGCAAAAATACTTATGCGTCTGGATGAAAATCCAAAAGTCGTCAGTGGGACATGCACAAGTAGGTATCATTTTAGATATCTAATCACATACCAAAGAGGAAAGTGCAAAGGAATCGGAGGGCATAATTGAAAAAAATTCTGAATTAAGTATTGCGGACAGTTTGAGCCTACTGTGCATTATTAACTGCCTATAACAATATATAATGGCAAACGGGAACCGTCCCTGTTGGTATTCATGATAACTTTTACTTGTTATTTTTCAAAACAAGCACAAGTTTATTAAATATAATAAATTAATAAGTTCTTATACTGTAGAAAATTATTGTACATGTTTGATTATATTTCCTGCTAAAATGTTAAAAAAAAGGCAGATCCTGAGGATTGCCTTTGTTAAAGATACTAATAATTTTTTATATAAACTGTAATTCTTTCTTAATTTCCGACTCAGAAATTTTCTCAGTTTTATAATGTGTGATTTGCACTTCTAACAAATTACTAATTAAATTTTCTTCCTTTAATGAATCTAAATAAAACCTAAAAACTCTCTTTAATTTATTTGACATATTCATGTTATATTTCTTTTTAAAAACTAAAGCTCGTAACAAATTAAGCTCTACATGCGGATTTTTTTCTAAGCTAATATCTAATTCTGCCTTTATTAGAGAATCCCGTAACAAATCTGCATACAAGCTATTAGAATTAAAGTTATATACTACACCATCTATATTTAGATAAACAGATTTTGCTAAGTTTTCTTCACTTGGTTTTAATTCAGTATTTTTAAATGCCCAAGTATTATTTAAGTCCCAAATATCAAAATCTATTCCAGAAACTTTAATTTTATATCCACCAAATCTATTTCTTTTATATTCATAATTTTTTATGAGTTTGTTAAATTCTAATTCATCTTTAAACTTTACAGCAATATCAAAATCTCTGGGATACTGTTCATTTTTGATAAAAATATCACGAATAGCTCCTCCAAAAAATAATAGTTCTCCTGTTTCAGATAACCTTTCAACGAATTCTAGAGTTTCTGAGTATTTTCCAAGCAAACTTAATAAATCATTTTTTATATTGTTTTCAAGTTTACTCATCTCCAACTCTCCTTTACGGTAGCTTTATTCCTAATAGTTCTTGGTGTAAATTAACAGCATAACCATCAGTCATACCAGAAATAAAGTCAGTAACTAATAAAAGTCTATTGTATAATGTTAATTCTGAAAAGTCCACTTCAAGTTTTCCTTCATTAGAAAACCGCTGAATGTGTCTGAAATTTTCTGATATAATATGAATTAATTTTTCATGCTTGCTTTTTGATCTTTCTAATTTGTTAACATTAGTAACCGCTTCTACAAATAACGATAATAGATCAGATAATACTCTATCCCCAACTAATTCTAATGTTAAAACTTCCTTATTTGGATATACATATTTAAAAGCTAAATTTCTTAATTCATCAGCTAACTCTTTTGCAGATGAATTAGTTAATAAATCTCCTTTAAAACTACCACTCATTATTTGATCATAATTGGATTTAAAACACTCTACTACTGCAAAAATCATAATTCCTTGAATAGAAACTTTAAAATTTTGAACATCTATAAGGCTTTTATTAGGAACTTTATTGTTAATTGCTTCTTGCCTGTACTCCTCTAGATTTTTAAATGCAGACTCATATGTATCGCTAAATTTTTCCTTTATTTTTAAATATTCTTCCTCCCAATTAAAAACACCTTTTTTTACTGCATCTTCTATATCTGCAGTTAAATAAGCTATATCATCTGCAGCCTCTAATATGAAGGTAGCAGGATGTCTACATTCTCCAATTCCCACCTTCTCAGATATTTTTTCAAATAAATCATTCTCAGCATAGAAATAGCCGAATTTTTTCTTTCCTTTTTTAATTACATTTTCATCATTTGATGCCCATGGATATTTCATTAATGTTGCTAAAGTTCCGTATGTAAAATTAGCACCAAATGGGTCATTTAAAAATTGTAACTTAGATAAAATCCTTATTGCCTGTGAATTTCCCTCAAAATACATAAAGTCATTTTTTTGTTGCTCATTAAGTTCTCCAAAACTTTCTTGTGCAATTTTGAAAGAATCTTTATCAAACCAATCTTCAAACCACTTTCTAATAATATCTTCACCATAATGGCCAAAAGGTGGGTTTCCTAAGTCATGTACCAAGCATGATACCTCAACTAGAGAAGCTAATTCTTTTGCTCTATAAAAGTTTTCGAATATTCCTTCTTCTATTAGCCAACTACCTATATTCCAAGCTAAAGATCGTCCTAAAGAGGCTACTTCAAGTGAATGAGTGAGTCTAGTACGAATAAAATCATTATTTTGTAATGGAAATACTTGAGCTTTATCCTGAAGTCTTCTTAGTGAAGAGGAATATATAATTCTTTCATAATCTTTATCAAACTCATTTCTATGTGGTAAGCTTTTTCCTAACGATTCCCTTTGTCTATCTGTGTTTAAAAGTTGATCCCACTCTAGCAAATTAATCGCTCCTTCCTTTTTAACTTTATTTTATATTAATTCCCTTATATTTGAAACCTCATATTATATGAACCACTGGACACTATTCAAACCGCTCATTTCTCCTTCTTTCTTCGGCTAACTCTTTCTCACGCTCTTGTATAATTGCACCCTCTAATATTACTTGTTGTCTGGTTGCCCAATTTGCCACAGACATATCCTGATGTTCCTTTAACTCATAAATTAAAGGTAAACGCCTTTCCATTTCTGCTGCTAGAGACCCACTCCAGGAGCTTGGTAAAAAAGAATACCTAAAAATATCCAATATTTTGATAGGTTCATTGGACCTATCAATGATCTTCAGTGCTAAAGGCGTCCATTGTAAATTATTATCACTTTTACAAGTGCAGTAAGGCATAATTATTCTCGCCAATGATAAGTATCTTGTTTTAGGATTAGCTTCACACCATTCAATAATAACTTGCTCATTAATCTTAGAAATTGGATTCGACCTGGTACGTATCTCATCAAGAAATGGAATATCTATTTCTCTATTATTTTCATTACTTTCTAGAAATGTCTCAAGAAAAGCTTGCGGTTGGGTGGAAGCCAATGCTTCTAATACTCTACTATAATCCCAAGGGTAAATATCATAACTCATAAAACCCTGTAATAACTTATCACCTAGGATTTTTGCATTCTCTTTAGCAGAATTAGTAACATAACTAGTTTTAATAATCTCTGAAAGTTCATAATCACTTCTGTCGTTTCTTGAAGTCTTTCTTTGAAATTGAAACATAGTAAGCAACTCTTGACCTAATCCAATTATTGTTTTATTATGTTGTTCATTCTTTTTTTGTCCATGAAGTCTCATATGAAGTATTTTAATTGCTACTTCTAAGCCATTGGGTTGGGAAGAGATTAATTTTATCAATTTATAAAAGTCGCCATCATTAATAGTTTCGTGCACTCTTCCATATGCTAAATTACTATATTGCCAGATTGGTGAGGAACCACTTTCAAGAGATTCAATTAACCTTTTCACACCTCTTTCATCAATTTCAATACTTGTCTGTAACAAAGGAAATACTCTCGCTGTAGTTTTGTTCTTCAAAGCATCATCTAAAATTTTATTACAAAAACTTGGATTATTCTTTGAAAGCGTATTTAAAAAACCACGAATTACTTGATAATTTACGTTTGATTTTTCTGTATCATTTAATTTGCTTACAAATTCCTCCCAGATTATTTCAGAGTTTAATGTCCCCTCTGCCAATCCTTGTCCAAAATTAAACATCAACCAATTATTACAACTTAAGATATCAGGCAATAATTCATTTAAAATTTCATTATTGGAACCAACTTCATTACCTAAAGATTTAGCAGTATCCTCAATTTGGATAAATTCATCACTGTTAGTTTCGTCAAAGGTATCGACTAAAGAAAAAGAGTCTTCGTATAAAACATAAAGTCTTACATGTTCAACTAAACTTGTTGGTTTTAGAAGCTTATCTAATTCGTCTAAGCGAGATAAAATACCAGTTTCCAAATCTTCTTTGTTATGTTTCTTAATAGACTTAACAGCTACCCATGCTTCACCCCAAAATCCTTTCGCGGAAATTGTTTTTGCACAATGTTCGAGTTCATCATACAAACCTGTTTTAAGCCATAAGCCACTAAATTTTTCCCCGAGAATAACTTTTACTTTATTTGCAACTGGTCCATCATTCATAATATGTTTTAGAGAAAATTGAATAAAAATCTTATACCAATGCTGAATTTCCCTAATATTTTTAGGATAAAATCCATAATCTCTAGAGTGAGCTCCAAACTCAAAATAATGATCGGATATAAAACTATCAGTTTTAAGTGCAACTTCTAACAATAAAAGACCTAGTTCCCTCTCGTTGTGAATATTTGATACCACTAATTTATCAATTATATTTAGTCTTTGTTCGGGAGTAGCTTTTGTACCAGATAAATATAACTGGAACAGTGTCTTCAACATTTTTCTAATTGAATTATAATTTTCGTCTGGCCTTTCAGACAGTGCAAATAGGCAAAGTAAATTTGAAGACCGCTCAAAGTAATCTTGTTCATAAGCAATAGAGCAAAGAAGCCTAGTAAATTCATTGTAATTAGGGTTATCACGAGAAAAAAAGGTATTTGCTTCTTCTAAAAGTAAAACCTTTTCAATAGAAGCAAGAACTAATTCTTGATTTACAGGAGCAATGTTTTTGAGAAGACTAATACCAAACTCATTTAAATTACTAACACTACCTAAAAGTCCTCCTTCATTCAGCCATCTATTTGAAATTTCTTTTGCTTCCTCTGAATCGTGTAGAAAACTTAACCTTCTTGAGAAAGATTTTAATAATCTATCATTTTCTCCTTTTTCAAACGTGTTACAGATAATATTAATAGGTATATTTTCCAGAGCCCTTTGTGCAAGCTTATTTGCTATTGCATGAGGTAAAACTGCTCTCCATATACTTCTTTTTTGCACAAGATCTCGTCGTATAAGTTCACTGACATTTTCATATATTTCCCGTGTTGACATTTCAACTAATGACCCTAATATACTTAGCTCATTATTACCTGTATCATCTATTGAACTATCAAATGAATAAACCAATGAACAAACTTCTGCAGCTTGTAATAAACGGTGATTGGGTTCATTTCTTTGTTCAAACAACCTATTGAAAAGAACATTATCTCTTAACCCTGTTAGATTTTCTCCTCTTTTAACAGTATTGGCTAAAGCTATAGCAATACGTGCATTTCCTCCTGAGAATTCTGCTATAGTCCGGGCATTTACTTCACTTATATGAGAAAAGCGCAACATCAAGATATGGCCAATTAACTCTTTAGATGCTGGCTCTAAGCGAAAGACTTCGGTTTCCTCAGGTTGATCCTCCCGAACATCATATTCAACGGTAATTATACTTAATAAACTATTTGGTTTTCCACCAACTGCTACTAAACGATTATGTAATTCTGGTGGACAATTATCGACAATAAGTGTAGCGCGGCTATTTTGATTTACTAAACGTTCAGCAAGAGTACATGGATCAGGATTAGGACCATCACTTATATCAGTATAGAAAACAGTAGAAGGATTTAACGGGCTATTTCCAATTCTATCATCAAATAAGGCTTGTACTAATCTAGTTTTTCCAACACCCGAGAGGCCGACTAAACGAATATTCGACTTTGGCCGTTCTAGTATTGCTCTTAGTTTATTTAACCCTTCTAAAGCAGATACCCCATCGAAGTTGGAATTACCACTACTATATAGCCGTATTTGTTCATCTAAAAGGTATTCTTCTTTAAGTCCCCCAGGAGACCGAGCCCAATTCCCAAAAGTCCTCCATCCCTGGATAGGCCTTCCGACTTTTTCCCTTACCCAGATACCTAGAGCTGGAAAGCTTCGTACCCACCCGGCTATTCGTTCACGATCATAAAAATCAACTTTTAAATTAGACGTATTTGAAAAATCTTCAACCACTTCCTGCATTGCATCTTTTCTATCTTTTAGAGCAGAGTCAGCAGTTGATCCTTGACTACTAACAATAATATATGCACCATTTAAAGCTATTAAATCCTTAATAACTTGTTTCAGCTCACCATTTACCGTCATCTCTTTATAAATAGCACTACGAGGCATATCTGGCTTTTTGACCTGATAACCTGTATTAGACCTAGGAATAAACCCGTCACTATGAACTGAGGATGTTAATTCAACGCGTACATCAATCCCTCCGTCTTTCGCATTTTGGTGACCACCCCATGTAACGCCTGCTGTTGGTAAATTCATAGAACGAAGTTCGGCCTCACAAAGAAGTCCTATAAGTGACCTTAAATCACTGTCACTCAATTCACTAATATCTCTGCCCTCAATTTCAAACATTTGTATTTGCCCCCCTTTTCTAAATGTGTATATTCTATTCTCTTATACTTTATTATCTTTTATTTAGAGCCCTCTTACATTTATTCTACTAAACTACACATTTTCTTCCAACAAGTAACAAATTTGTAGTACGTATCTTCTATCAGTATACCCTTAAGTAGTCTATCCATATGTTTAATACATTTTTAAAAACCCCATATAGAAAGGCAAAATAATAAAAATTTTTCTGCCCCTACTAGGTATTAGTTATTATTCTGTCTGTAAAAATTCGTGCCCCGGGTATGTCAATCTTGAAAGGTTTACATTGTAGCTATGTGAGACTAAATCCCTTCGGGGTAAACGAAGACGTCCTCCGAACACCAATTCCAGAAAGATCTCTTTACCTTTGATTAGAAAAGGCTTTTTAAAACCTCAAAACCTTCCCCTCATACTTTCTATTGAGATGAGTTAAATTTACTTATTACATTTTTCTAACTTTGTTCTACCTCATTACGAAAGGAGACAGGAGCTATTCCATACTCATTTCAATATCTATAACATTATTGCAACTAAAACCATTGAAAGGATGAATGATTCATGCACACTTGTCACTTCTGTCACTCTAGCATTATTGAAGCCTTTGTAGGTTCAAACAACGAAGGAAAGGTCTACTCTTGCTTTAAATGCTTCATACAAACTCTGAAGCCTTTTAAGTTTGATGAGGAGCTTGTTTACTACCCTATGTTTGGCATACGTGAGATTCAACCTGACGACTCTGTCGTCTTTTATGACAAAGAAGGGAACGAACTTGCTACGGTCTATTTAAAGTCATATGACGAAGGGTTTTTAAGCTATTTGAAAGAAGAACTAGCTCAAGATACAGAGATAGCAACTGAGGATTTTATATTACTTATTGAACCTTTTGATATTCGATTAACAGAATAAAGACAAAACGGGCACTAAATGCCCGTTCTAAGTCCATTTATTTACTGATACATTATAAAATTGTGGGAATATTATTCCCAATTTAATTTTAGGTTCTTTTCACAATGAGCAAGTTACTCCAATAATCCTTGAAGCTCTTCTTGATCATAAGTTTGTTTCTCCAATAGATAAGGGATCAGAATAGCAGCTTGGTACTTATTAATTTCCTCGATATTTATACTAAGTACTTGCTTTTTATTTTTTAGCTTATTCTCAATAAGTTTTATCTGTTTAACAGAAGGCATCTCACTAATCCATTTTGTCTTATGGTTAAGTACCATGCCCTTTTGAGCCTCTTGTATTAATGATATAGCTTTACGATTATTCGATTTAAAGTGAAATGGCATCTCTTCAAGTAATTGCTTATCAATTTGATAGTCAAGTGTTCCAAATTGTTTATGACTATATATAAATGGCGTACGAAGATCGATATACATGGCGATATCTTTAACCAGTTTCGTCTTATCAACTTGCAAAATAGAATCGTTCAGTTCTTTAGTAAGTACCATATACTCGTAACAACTCTCGGCTGCTTTTTTGCGATCAAATCCTTTTAAATATGCTTCTGGTAGTGTACGTTGCAGTAGAGTTGGTTCTACTATGTATGCCTTCAACCATCGGCTCACAATCCTTTTCGTATTCGCCTGATGCTTCTCAATTAAATATTCAAACATTGTATTAATCCTTTCTTCGCTCATTATTTAACCTCAGTCATCTCACTAATATCTATTGATTTTATTGGATTAGGGATATAGTCGATCCCCCAGTCTTTTGGAATTGTTACAGGATTCATTCTTATTTCTTTACAAGCATTTTCATAGTTTCTAAAGGTATTCCTATTTCCTTGGACAACTGTTTGTGTGCTAGTAAGTATTGCTCCTTCTACAAACTGCTTCTTCGCATTTGTCATACCCTTAACCTGAGCTATCAGCTTAAGCCAACTTTTAATATTTTCCTTTTTCCTCCGAATCCACTGAGTCTCCTCCACTTTCTTTAAAGCCTCGGCTAATGAATAGTAATCCCCTCTGCCAATAACTCTGTCGTAGTAAGAGAAAAAAGCCCATTCTGCAATATCTGGTCTTAGATAATCATATAAATTACTCTTGTCAGGCAAATAAAACTTTTTTCGTATATGCTTTAATTTGTTATGATTTAAGCACTGTACTTCGATACGATAAATGTTCAGAGCTTCTTCTAACAGATGTTTATCAAAAAAGTAGTTATCTATCTTTTTTGTAATATGATCTAACTTGTCATAATAATTTAATACAACAGTCTTAGACTCCCTGTAAGAGCTGCCGGGCTTGTTAATAGTGTCTTTATAGCGATATGGATCTTTTCCTTTCTTAGCTAGCGACACACACTCTTTTACATACTCAGAAGTTAGGTTCTTGGTAAAGTCTATACGTGATACAAACCATCTGTCAGATTGAGGAAGTGTACTTGATAAACCTTCTATAGCATCATCCAATACATTTCTCAACTTTTCAACCGAACCAAATGAACAATCAAACACATCTATTGTTCTTCTGCCAATTATAAGAGCCTGTGGCTCAACTCTAAGGTAGAATCTGAAGTATTCATTCCCAATATAAGAAATGGATGCAATGATCAGTCCAGGTATGCTCAAAGGTATTTCTAGTGTATCCTTTTTCATTTTTGACTTAACAAGCAATTCTGGTATTTCATGCAGCTCATAGTGGTCTGTAAGCACCTTAATGACCTTTTTTTCATTGGTTATGTGGGTCAATTCAAATGTATGGACCATATAATCACTCCTATTAGTATATATATCCAGATAAGAGTATTATCGCTGTAACACTTGATACAATAGCAATAATACCCTATAAAGTAGTCGTTAATTTGTGCAACCTACTGTGATTCTTTTTTCTTTACCTCATTTTCTTTGCTTTATTCAGTGCTTAATAATAATTTTTTTCATTTTTTAAAAGCTTATGGAATGTAACTCTTGTTCCATTTTCAGTACACTTTGCTCCCAATCCTTGATGATTCCTGGATGAGCTATTAGGAAATCATACATTATCTGCAGTCTATCAGGTATGCACTCCACCTCTACCTTAATGGAACGAATAGAATTGTTTGATTCAAAGAAATAAGCATATGGTCGATCAAAGATCTCCATGAACATGACTAATTGCTCTGCTTTCACCTTGGTTTTTCCTGTTTCTAACCGCCAGTAAGCTGAAAGATCCATATCCATAGATTTAGCCATTTCTTCAAGCGTTAGTTTCTTTTGTCCTCTTGCTTCTCTTAGCTTGTTGTGATTAAATTTCATAGCATCAAATCCTTTCATTAACTTCTAATAGTTTCATTACTTGGATTTTGAGCTATATATAATATTTTGTTGAAAAATGGTAGTTGAATCGCAAATTAATAGTATTACCGTTGATTTTTGCTTATCTCAACATCTTCAACAAATCACTTACTTTTGAATTTACTAGATATAGAGAAATCAACAGATTCTAATCCCTTTATTGCCAAGGCTTTAACGTTTGAATTCTCCCTTTATAAAAACGTTGATTTTATTACGTTCTCTTCGTTTTTATAAAAAGATATAAATTGCTTCGCTTACACCTAGTTTGAATATGATTAGAACTAATATCTGTTTCATTTTGTAAAAGACTTTTATTATTGTCGTTCAGTGATTAATCTCCTGACTTTGCTAAGAGAAAATAGAAATGATAAAACAGCTTTGCCTTTACTTTCTGATACCTATACTTTCTAGTAATCTATCAAGCGCTCTATATGTTTCTATCTTTTCTAGCGTCAATTTATAGACTTGACTTATTAACTTCGCTTCTTTGACCGGCTCCCCATGCTCTAACCTGGTTAATCTACCATAGTCCACTCCTGTTTCTCGAGCAACAAATGCTCTTGATAAACCTAACTTTTCTCGCCACTTTAGTAGCTGATCACCTTCTTTGAACCACTTTTGTCTCGTTCTTTGAACTGATTCCGACCCTTCTTTCGATTCCTCGTCAGAAAATTGTAGATAAGCTTTCTTCATTTCAATATTCCTCCTTTTGATTTTTAATTACTAAAAACAAAAAACGCCCAGTACGTCAAAATATAATCGATAGCACAACAAAACAGTTGAACTACCTATACTTGACGCCTGAGCGTTTTATCTGAAAGTGTTTTATATTTTTCATTTTTCTATTCGTGTAAATATAGCATACAAAGTTTATATTAAAAGGTCAATATTTTTTATTTATTACTAAAAGCCTCTAAGAGCCTTTGGTATTTACTGTTTTTAATTTAAAGCTATGACATATTATAATTTTTTTCAGCTTCTAACAGCGCTTTATATGATGCTATAGCAACTTCTAAATGTTCTATAGACGGCTTAGAAGTAAAGAATAGATACTGTAAAAGTCCTCCAACCCAATAAAAAGGTGTCATAAATTTTGATTGAATAAGAAAGATTTCAAATCCCAAACAGAAACTTAAAATAATTAATACAAAAATATCTGAGATAAAAAATGAAGATATAAAATAAGTAATTAATATAAAAACAGCAAGATGCGTTCCACAACGTTTATGTATTCTTGACTGTTTAACTACATCAGTCAAAGCAAGGCTAGAAAATCTGTTGTACGATGTATCCGTCATATGTTCAGCTCCATGATACTTCCCAAGGTTACTCAATTTGATAACAATTGTAAAAATAACCAATATGATAGCTATTAGAAATAATGAGTGATTTTGAATCCATTCAACAATAATCGATACCGGAAGAATCGATGAACCCTCTGAATTTTTTTCACTATCATAACTTACCGATTTAAGGAAAATAAAAAGTGGAAGAAATACCATTAAATAAATTTTCCACATAACGATTATAGGCCTTGCAAATAAGTATAATCCACGAAGGAACGGTACAACACTAACTAATTCCTCGAACTTAGAAGCAATCTTTCGTTTAGAAATATCTATAATAATTGTTCCATCTTTATTTCTTATAGCTTTTGAACTAAAATTCTCGGAATAAAAAGCCACACTTTTAAACCCTGCTGCACCACCTTTAATTATTGACATATTAACTTAACCTCCAATACTAATGATCATTATGATCTCAGTCTTTCCAAAGGGTAATTAATTTCTGATTGTCAAAGATATTAAAACTTAATAACATGATTGCATGTAAAAATATATGTTGACAAGTATCATAGTCATTATTTGTTTCATCATGGAATTTATTAACCTTCTTTAACAACAGAGTCAACTTTTTTATGAGAGGGTTGTTTTTTGATTCAGAATTATATTGAACCTTCATCAAGATACACATGAGGTGTTCATCTATTCTTTCAGTAATTAAAGGCTTATCTAAAACAATATTGAAGATATAGTCATCAAAACCCTTCACTACATCTAAACTCCAAAATTCCGACTCAAATTCATGTTCAATATTATAAAGATCCCTATATACATCAATTACATTCGCTTTGTATAGATAATAATTATACATAGATTTTAGAGTTTCATTCTCAGGATATACGATTTTTTCACTAATTATTTCTTCTAGTAACTCTTCAAATTCGTCATCCAACTCTAGCACACTGCTACAATAAATATAGAAGTATTTCTTGGAAGCTATGTTATTTTCTGTACAATCATAGTTTTGAAAGACCCTATAAATTTCTTGAATTCTCTCAGTAAATGAAGGTGATTCCACAAGAAATTTATTAAGTGTTTTAATTGTAGAGTATGGCATCTTAATATCATCTTTTAAACCACTATACATAGAGAGCAGACCTATTAGTTCATCAGTATATCCATACCCCCAACTCTCTCTCTCCGGATTTATAACTTTTCGTTCTCTCATTTCAGTTATTCGATGTCTTTTTAATCCAGTAATCCTCATAGCATCAGATATTCTTAATTTCTTAGACATAAATTCACCCTCTAATTTGTTCTAGAATTCTATAAATTAATTTTAACTGTAATAGTAGTCTTACAGTCAAGAGCTTAAAGCAGCAAAACAAGTTTCATAAGTCTCGTCATCTTGTAATGCTAATATTCTAGAACAATTGAAATATAAGTGTTAATTATCCCTCTGAGCAAACCGTATTGACAAAAAATAATAAATCCTATAAATTATATTTACAAACTGAATAATACTTAGACACTAAAACTAATACACACTATGATAAAGCGCATTCGCGATAAGACACTGTTAGACTTCCTACTTGGAGTCTGCACTTATCAGCGGATGCGCTATTTGTTTATAAAAACACATAAGTAATTTTATGGTTATGTGACAAGGATAGGATACTCTGATTGCTTCTCTAATGAACATTCAAGGAACCTAAAACACTTCAGATAAAAACGTTTTGAAAAAAATTCATATTAAATCTGGAGGAGAACCATATGCAACAACTATCAGTTAACTTAACAATCCCAATCCCATCTGATTCAGTCCTTATTACAAAAATTGAACTAGAGGAACTAAAACAACAACAATTAACCGGAGTTTATTGGTCAATGAAAGATCTTGAAGCAAGAATCAATCGAAAACATGAATGGATTAAAGAGAATATTCTCTATTCACCTAAGTTCCGAAAATTGCTCGATGTAGAATATGGCGGATTTGTATTTTATCCCCCCAAAAAAGGTCAAACATGGTCTTTTCAGGCAACAAAAATGGCTGATTTTTTGGAGAAAAATTTTCACCGAATATTTTCTAATTAATTGCAATCATTCATAACTACAAAAATTGAGTAAAACTTGTTAAGATAAGGGTGACCTATTATCGGCCAGACACCCTTATCAATTAAGTGAGGGGATAATATGGCTAGCATTCAAAAGAGAGGTAAAACATATCAGTTTACCGTCAGTCGTACTGTAAATGGAAAATCAAAACCTATTCGTAAAGGAGGATTTCGCACAAAGAAAGAAGCTCAAATAGCAGCTGCAGAAATAGAATCACAACTAAGCAAAGGTTTGCTTCCGCACCTAACTCCAGTTCCAATAGATGAGTATTTTGACAAATGGGTGAATCTATATAAGACAAATATAAGTGTTACTACTCGTATGCATTATGAATACACATCTAGGGCAATAAGAACATTTTTCGGCAGTAAACCATTGCAGAAAATCACTAGACATGATTATCAGATGTTTATCAATGAGTTCGGTTCCAATAAAGCAAAGGAAACCGTAGAAAAAGTCAATACTCATATCCGGGCTTGTGTGAAGGATGCAGTGGATGAACAAATCATACATCGTGACTTTACGAGAAATGCTAAAATAACCTTTACAACGCCTGCTAAAAAATCTGATGAAAAGCACTTACACTACAAAGAAAGTGAATTGCTGTTAAAAGAGATCTGGAATCGCCTTGGTCAAGGATTAGGCTACTCCTTATTACTCCTAGGATTAACTTCTGGAATGCGCTTTGGAGAGCTTGTGGGACTGACGAGAAGCGATTTTGATTTTGTTAATAATACAATCAGAATCAATAAAACATGGGGCTATTTGAAAAGACATCCTGAAGGATTCGGGCCAACAAAAAATGAGCAATCGAATCGAACAATAAAAATGGATTCCAAGACCATGGGGCACTTTAAAAAACTATTTAGAAGTATCCCTACAAATATACACCAACTAGTTTTTTATAGCTCCTCGTCTAAATACAAAGTAATCAGCAATACGAATGCAAATAAGCTGCTAAGGAAGATATTAACTGAGCTTAAGATAGATCCAATTACCATGCATGGATTACGACATACTCATGCCAGTGTTCTGTTGTATAAAAAGGTTTCACTTTATTATGTAAGTGAACGACTTGGACATAGTGACATTGATACAACGTTAAGGGCATACACGCACGTCATTAAAGAGTTACGAGAAAAAGATGAGCTTGGAACTATCAATACTTTCGAGAAAATGATTGTGTAAAAAATGTGTAAAATAATTTGAAATTCTATCGATTTCTATCGTAAAGTACAATAAAATAAAAAGCTCACAAACCCTTTCATATCAAGGATTCATGAGCTTTTTCGAATGATTAATCTTAGCATAAATTAATCTAATGATACCGGTGGTCGGGGTCGAACCGACACGTCCGTGAGGACACGGGATTTTGAGTCCCGCGCGTCTGCCAATTCCGCCACACCGGCATAAATAAAATGGAGGCGGCAACCGGATTTGAACCGGTGATAAAGGTTTTGCAGACCTCTGCCTTACCACTTGGCTATGCCGCCTCGATAAAATCATTATATGGTTATTAGGTGAAAATGTTAATTAATAATGGAGCGGAAGACGGGATTCGAACCCGCGACCCCCACCTTGGCAAGGTGATGTTCTACCACTGAACTACTTCCGCAAAATGGCTGGGCTAGCTGGATTCGAACCAGCGCATGACGGTACCAAAAACCGTTGCCTTACCGCTTGGCTATAGCCCAACATTTGAAAGTAAATGGGGCGGCCAGTGGGGATCGAACCCACGCATGCCGGAACCACAATCCGGTGCGTTAACCACTTCGCCATGACCGCCATCATACAAAAAACAGGGGTAGTAGGAATCGAACCCACACTGGAGGTTTTGGAGACCTCTGTTCTACCGTTAAACTATACCCCTACGAAAAATAATACATATATTAATAAAATGGTGGAGGGAGTAGGACTCGAACCTACGAACCCGATGGGAGCGGATTTACAGTCCGCCGCGTTTGGCCAACTTCGCTATCCCTCCAAATAAAATAAATTAATTGAGAAAAAATAAAAGGTGGTGGCTCGGGACGGAATCGAACCGCCGACACACGGATTTTCAGTCCGTTGCTCTACCGACTGAGCTACCGAGCCATTTTCAATGAATGATTTAATTTTGATAAGTAAATTTAGTGGCGGTCCGGACGGGACTCGAACCCGCGACCTCCTGCGTGACAGGCAGGCATTCTAACCAACTGAACTACCGGACCATTGTAGAAAATACTTGAAAGTATTTTGGTTGCGGGGGCAGGATTTGAACCTACGACCTTCGGGTTATGAGCCCGACGAGCTACCAGACTGCTCCACCCCGCGATGATAAGAAATATTAAATTGAAATCCATAATGTTACAAATAGTGTAGTCTACGGTGACCTCTGCATCTACTAGCTTACTCTTAGATGTAGGGTGCTTCGAGGTTACTCGAAGTTTATTCGGTGGATGTTTTACTCGTTGCTCCACCCCGCGATGATATGAAATATTTAATTAAATGGTGGAGGATGCAGGGCTCGAACCTGCGACCCCTTGCTTGTAAGGCAAGTGCTCTCCCAGCTGAGCTAATCCTCCGCCGCACAGGATGTGCAAGTGCATGCATTGCGACAGGACGTCGCGATCTTAGCATGCCATCCTTAATAAAGTAGCAATAACTAATGATTACTGTGGTTATTATGGTGACCCGTACGGGATTCGAACCCGTGTTACCGCCGTGAAAGGGCGGTGTCTTAACCACTTGACCAACGGGCCTATATTTAAAGTGGCGGAGAGCGAGGGATTCGAACCCTCGGTACGGCGTTGACCGCACACACGATTTCCAATCGTGCTCCTTCGACCACTCGGACAGCTCTCCATTGGCTCCACAGGTAGGATTCGAACCTACGACCGATCGGTTAACAGCCGATTGCTCTACCACTGAGCTACTGTGGAATGGAAATAAATTGCTTGGCAACGTCCTACTCTTGCAGGGGCGTGAGCCCCAACTACCATGGGCGCTGGAGAGCTTAACTACTGTGTTCGGTATGGGAACAGGTGTGACCTCTCCGCTATTGCTACCAAGCTTGTACTGCTTATGGTTAATAAGTATTTAAATATTTTTAGTGACAAAGAATATTATACTATGTATTTCAAAAAAATCAAGCTAAATTATAATATACTTTCAAAACTAGATAAGAAGTAGACAAACCATCGGTTTTTCATCCAAAGAACGTATAGATAAGTCCTCGATCGATTAGTATTCGTCAGCTCCACATGTCACCATGCTTCCACCTCGAACCTATCTACCTCATCGTCTCTGAGGGATCTTACTCACTTAAAGTGTGGGGAAGTCTCATCTTGAGGGGGGCTTCATGCTTAGATGCTTTCAGCACTTATCCCTTCCACACGTAGCTACCCAGCGATGCTCCTGGCGGAACAACTGGTGCACCAGCGGTGTGTCCATCCCGGTCCTCTCGTACTAAGGACAGCTCCTCTCAAACTTCCAACGCCCACGACGGATAGGGACCGAACTGTCTCACGACGTTCTGAACCCAGCTCGCGTACCGCTTTAATGGGCGAACAGCCCAACCCTTGGGACCGACTACAGCCCCAGGATGCGATGAGCCGACATCGAGGTGCCAAACCTCCCCGTCGATGTGGACTCTTGGGGGAGATAAGCCTGTTATCCCCGGGGTAGCTTTTATCCGTTGAGCGACGGCCCTTCCATTCGGTACCGCCGGATCACTAAGCCCGACTTTCGTCCCTGCTCGACTTGTAGGTCTCGCAGTCAAGCTCCCTTCTGCCTTTACACTCTTCGAATGATTTCCAACCATTCTGAGGGAACCTTTGGGCGCCTCCGTTACTCTTTAGGAGGCGACCGCCCCAGTCAAACTGCCCACCTGACACTGTCTCCGAACCGGATCACGGTTCTGGGTTAGAAGGTTCATACAGCCAGGGTGGTATCCCACCGGCGCCTCCACGTAAGCTAGCGCTCACGTTTCCAAGGCTCCCACCTATCCTGTACAAGCTGTACAAACATTCCATATCAGGCTACAGTAAAGCTCCACGGGGTCTTTCCGTCCTGTCGCGGGTAATGCGCATCTTCACGCATAGTATAATTTCACCGGGTCTCTCGTTGAGACAGTGCCCAAGTCGTTGCACCTTTCGTGCGGGTCGGAACTTACCCGACAAGGAATTTCGCTACCTTAGGACCGTTATAGTTACGGCCGCCGTTTACTGGGGCTTCAGTTCAACGCTTCGCTTACGCTAACGCATCCCCTTAACCTTCCAGCACCGGGCAGGTGTCAGCCCCTATACTTCGCCTTTCGGCTTCGCAGAGACCTGTGTTTTTGCTAAACAGTCGCTTGGGCCTTTTCACTGCGGCTTACTCGTAAGTAAGCACCCCTTCTCCCGAAGTTACGGGGTCATTTTGCCGAGTTCCTTAACGAGAGTTCTCCCGATCACCTTAGGATTCTCTCCTCGCCTACCTGTGTCGGTTTGCGGTACGGGCACCCTTTTCCTTGCTAGAGGCTTTTCTTGGCAGTGTGAAATCCGGAACTTCGGTACTCTTTTTCCCTCCCGATCACAGCTTGTGATTGCCAGACGGATTTGCCTATCTGACTCACTCACTGCTTCGACGCACACGTCCAGTCGTGCGCTTTCCTTATCCTACTGCGTCCCCCCATCACTCAAACGGAATTGGGTGGTACAGGAATATCCACCTGTTGTCCATCGCCTACGCCTTTCGGCCTCGGCTTAGGCCCCGACTAACCCTGAGCGGACGAGCCTTCCTCAGGAAACCTTAGGCATTCGGTGTAGAAGATTCTCACTTCTATTTCGCTACTCATACCGGCATTCTCACTTCTAAGCGCTCCACCAGTCCTCACGGTCTGACTTCACTGCACTTAGAACGCTCTCCTACCATTGTTCGTAGAACAATCCGTAGCTTCGGTGATACGTTTAGCCCCGGTACATTTTCGGCGCAGCGTCACTCGACCAGTGAGCTATTACGCACTCTTTAAATGATGGCTGCTTCTAAGCCAACATCCTGGTTGTCTAAGCAACGCCACATCCTTTTCCACTTAACGTATACTTGGGGACCTTAGCTGACGGTCTGGGCTGTTTCCCTTTCGACTATGAACCTTATCACCCATAGTCTGACTCCCAAGGTAATATGATTGGCATTCGGAGTTTGACTGAATTCGGTAACCCGGTGAGGGCCCCTAGTCCAATCAGTGCTCTACCTCCAACATACATCCCTTGAGGCTAGCCCTAAAGCTATTTCGGAGAGAACCAGCTATCTCCGTGTTCGATTGGCATTTCACCCCTACCCACACCTCATCCCCGCACTTTTCAACGTACGTGGGTTCGGGCCTCCAGTCAGTGTTACCTGACCTTCACCCTGGACATGGGTAGATCACACGGTTTCGGGTCTACGACCCCCTACTATCTCGCCCTATTCAGACTCGCTTTCGCTGCGGCTCCGTGTCTTCCACTTAACCTTGCAGGAGATCGTAACTCGCCGGTCCATTCTACAAAAGGTACGCCGTCACCCATAAAAGGGCTTCGACTACTTGTAGGCACACGGTTTCAGGTTCTCTTTCACTCCCCTCCCGGGGTGCTTTTCACCTTTCCCTCACGGTACTGGTTCACTATCGGTCACTAGGGAGTATTTAGCCTTGGGAGATGGTCCTCCCGGATTCCGACGGAATTTCACGTGTTCCGCCGTACTCAGGATCCACTCTGGAGGAAACACGCTTTCGACTACAGGGCTGTTACCCGCTGTGGCTGACCTTTCCAGATCGATTCGTCTAACGTATTTCTTGGTAACTCCGTATAGAGTGTCCTACAACCCCAAAAAGCAAGCTTTTTGGTTTGGGCTAATTCCGTTTCGCTCGCCGCTACTCGGGAAATCGCGTTTGCTTTCTCTTCCTCCGGGTAATGAGATGTTTCAGTTCCCCGGGTCTGCCTCCTCTATCCTATGGATTCAGATAGAGGTTCTACTCCATGACGAGTAGAGGGTTTCCCCATTCGGAAATTCTCGGATCAATGCTTACGTACAGCTCCCCGAGACATATCGGTGTTTGTCCCGTCCTTCTTCGGCTCCTAGTGCCAAGGCATCCACCGTGCGCCCTTTTTCACTTAACTATACTCATGCTTCAGATGAAAAAGTCGTTGGTTTTTATTTGATGTCTTGTCATCAGTTTCGTGTTGGCGCCTGTTGGTGCCTTCACGTCCTGATTTCTTCTTATCTAGTTTTCAAGGTACAGCTTCCACACGAGGTGGTGACTTCTGTGTTCGTCACAGGACGTGACGGGTTTTGACAGAAGATCCTCTGAGCATCAATCGCTCAAAACTGAACCAAACAACCAAGTACAATCTATGATGATCTACACTAGTAGACCATTTCCTTATATCCTTAGAAAGGAGGTGATCCAGCCGCACCTTCCGATACGGCTACCTTGTTACGACTTCACCCCAATCATTGGCCCCACCTTCGGCGGCTGGCTCCAAAGGTTACCCCACCGACTTCGGGTGTTGCCAACTCTCGTGGTGTGACGGGCGGTGTGTACAAGGCCCGGGAACGTATTCACCGCGGCATGCTGATCCGCGATTACTAGCGATTCCGGCTTCATGTAGGCGAGTTGCAGCCTACAATCCGAACTGAGAATGGTTTTATGGGATTGGCTTCACCTTACGGCTTCGCTGCCCTTTGTACCATCCATTGTAGCACGTGTGTAGCCCAGGTCATAAGGGGCATGATGATTTGACGTCATCCCCACCTTCCTCCGGTTTGTCACCGGCAGTCACCTTAGAGTGCCCAACTCAATGCTGGCAACTAAGATCAAGGGTTGCGCTCGTTGCGGGACTTAACCCAACATCTCACGACACGAGCTGACGACAACCATGCACCACCTGTCATTCGGTCCCCGAAGGGAACTCCCTATCTCTAGGGACATCCGAAGATGTCAAGACCTGGTAAGGTTCTTCGCGTTGCTTCGAATTAAACCACATGCTCCACCGCTTGTGCGGGCCCCCGTCAATTCTTTTGAGTTTCAGCCTTGCGGCCGTACTCCCCAGGCGGAGTGCTTAATGCGTTAACTGCAGCACTAAGGGGCGGAAACCCCCTAACACCTAGCACTCATCGTTTACGGCGTGGACTACCAGGGTATCTAATCCTGTTCGCTCCCCACGCTTTCGCACCTCAGCGTCAGTTACAGACCAGAGAGCCGCCTTCGCCACTGGTGTTCCTCCACATCTCTACGCATTTCACCGCTACACGTGGAATTCCGCTCTCCTCTTCTATACTCAAGTTCCCCAGTTTCCAATGACCGCTTGCGGTTGAGCCGCAAGATTTCACATCAGACTTAAGAAACCGCCTACGCGCGCTTTACGCCCAATAATTCCGGACAACGCTTGCCCCCTACGTATTACCGCGGCTGCTGGCACGTAGTTAGCCGGGGCTTCCTCGATAGGTACCGTCAAGGTACCGCCCTATTCGAACGGTACTTGTTCTTCCCTAACAACAGAACTTTACGATCCGAAAACCTTCTTCGTTCACGCGGCGTTGCTCCGTCAGACTTTCGTCCATTGCGGAAGATTCCCTACTGCTGCCTCCCGTAGGAGTCTGGGCCGTGTCTCAGTCCCAGTGTGGCCGATCACCCTCTCAGGTCGGCTATGCATCGTTGCCTTGGTGAGCCGTTACCTCACCAACTAGCTAATGCACCGCGGGCCCATCTGTAAGTGGTAGCTTGCGCCACCTTTCCACTTCGGTTCCTATGAACCAAAGTACTATCCGGTATTAGCCCCGGTTTCCCGGAGTTATCCCAGTCTTACAGGCAGGTTGCCCACGTGTTACTCACCCGTCCGCCGCTCGTTCCACTCACGTCCTCCCGAAGGATTCAGTCAGCTTCCCGCGCTCGACTTGCATGTATTAGGCACGCCGCCAGCGTTCGTCCTGAGCCAAGATCAAACTCTCCATAAAATAGATGCACCGAAGTGCTTGTGTTGATCAAGCTCGCTTAAAGCTAGCATGTTCTTACTTTTTTGTACTGGTTGTTTTGTTCAGTTTTCAATGATCAATGTTCGCCGTCTTTTTGCGACAGCTTTTACATAATATCATCATCACATAATATTGTCAATACATTTTCTGAATGTTTTTTTATGTGATTTCCCAATAAAATGGTGACGCCGTTTAAGCGACAGATATAAATGTAACATGGTTCAAAATCCATGTCAACATTAAATTTAAAATTATACAAGAAAGAGGACACTTCCACATCATATGCAGCTTTAGGCAATATGTTCATTCTTTTCCCTAATAATTTTAAATTGCTTGTACATCCAAAAAAAAGAACAGAAGAAAGATATCTTCTGCCCTTCCTAAACCCCTCTATTCAATGCCCTACAATTAATGATTGGTTGATCCCCTTATTTTTCTACATAATAGAAATAGACATGATAGAAAATAGACTGCTCTCCTACTATAGAATGTCTAAACGAGCAATCAATGCAATTAATACTTGTAATAGAACTTGAGCATTAACCGCAATATCCGTGTCATTTGTAGAAACTTTTACACCTCGAGAATTCTCAATATAAGTGTGTTGTTTATTTACTTGACTAGACTTAATTTTTTCAAATAAGTCCTGAGAAACTTTGTCAGCCTTATCCCCATCCAAGATAGAGATACTAAGAATCAAAGCAATCGCTGCTTGCAAACCAACCTGAACATTAATTGCAGCTTGCGTGTCGGTTGTTTTAACTTCTACATCACAAGAATCCTTTACCACAATGGTTTCAAAGGAATGTTGAACAGATTTAATTTCTTGGTTTCCATCTTGCGTATCAGAATCATCAAACGGGTGACAAGACTTAGGGTCTAGTGCATTCCATTTTTTTGCAGCAGGTTTTCTACCTGTATTATAAACAGGTCTACTATTCAAATATTGTACATCTCTCATATGATCAATCCCTTCCTTGATATACTACTAACATATGACGCAGTTCAACAATTGGAGAAGGCGAATCTATTGATACATCTTCATCAAAAATGGTTACTCTTCATCTTTTTTTGCATTTTTTTGAAGTGTTTGAACATTGTGTTTTAATTCTTCTACAAGCTCTTTTAGCTGTACTTTCTCTTCTTCTGATAGGCTACTACCATCTAGTTGAACTTTATGACGTTTAAGCGTTGCGCCTACTAACATATCGATGATTTGAGAAGAAACATTTTTAAAATCATCGTTACTCACACTATCACCTCCTCTAATGAACCCGTGGTAGTTTTTCTAGGATTATAAGTGAGTATGATGCCTGCAGATAGCCTATTTCATTTGCTATTGCTTCCTACATTGCTTTCATTTCTTCCATAGTACAGTATGTACACCTTCGCTTTTTAGTAAGGGCGAGTAACAGAGATTTCAAAGCAATGGGTCATTATTTCTCTATGGTTCTTTTCCCAAATTAGAAAAACTCGGATACATTAGCTTTTCTTATTATTTGGACTTCATTTCGTCGCTTTACTTCCTGCAAAAATTTAATGCTTTCCTAACGTACAAAAAAGGCTTGTAGAGAAAGCAGCTACTCCCTCTACAAGCCTTTATTTCTTCACTTGATATTTACGATGATAAATTTGATTCCCTTTCGTTTTCTCTAATACAACGGAAATCTTATCTTTCCCTACTAAATATTCGATCAAGCTAACTAAGTTATAAGTATATGGCTCCACTTCCGGCAAGGTTTTTATTTCACCAAACCCCCAAGGCTCTTCTCTAGTCGATAACAATTCCATTAAATGCTCCGCACAGCTATCCAGTCTACTGTTTATCGAAAATTCAATGGCAATTAACATAAGGGCCACTCGTTTTTCCGTTTCTTCTGTGCTTCGAATTAATTCTTCATATAACTTATACACTTCCGGATCTATTCTCTTCACCTGACTCCAGACCATTACCTCAGGATAGTAGCCCCTTTCGATAATTGCGATTCTGCCTAAATAGTGTAAAGATCGTAACAATCGGCTATATGCATCTAAATTATCACCAGTACCATGCAAATTTTTGGCCTCACTATAGCTTCTTGTTAGTTTGGAAAATTCTATCGTGAGCCTTAACTTACGTTTGTCTTCAGGAAAAGCATTTAGACTCTCCTTTAAATTTTTTACATATAAGTTTCTATCATATATAACTCGTCCATCAATAATCCACTCTATCGCTCGACGATAGGAGCTCGTATCGATCCATTCCTCCAAAAGCTTGCGATCGATAATATGTAAGGCTGCAGATTTCTGCTCATGTTCATAATGCTTTACTAACCAGTTCTCTGCTAAATCTTCTACAATCACTAACAGAATCGAATCAAAATTATCTGTTTCTGGGCTAACTTCCTCATTCCTTTCCATTATCAGAATGCCTAATGTGTTGTCATTGCTGGCTCTTTCCTGATAAATCGGTCGTAAAATGTCCTCCAAGCATACTCCTCCTTCAGTCTTTTGTACTATTTTATTTCGCTATAAAGACAGCGAATCCCTTTTCCATTTTCAAAATATTTTAAAAATTGCTTTTTATTTACCCTTCTTCTTCTTACCTCAATCATCCTTTTCCAATTAGACAAACTCGGTATTTGCTACATCGCTTTACTTCCTGCAAAAACGTATAAAAAAAGACTTACAACGAGGTAAGCCTTTAAACCGTTAAGGATTCTTTGATTGTTTTCTTCATATATTTTTTCACAAGTGTAGCTGCCTTTACCTTTAAAGGTAATTGCTCAGAAATCGAATAGTGAAAGTTCCCTTCCTGAATCGCTTCTTTTAAATCTGCTGCGGAATGACACTCTTTATCAAAAACATTTGCGATACAGCCATACTGTAAAAACTGATGAGTATCACTTCCACCTACTATAGGTAGATGAATTTGATCTGCAAGTGCCTTTAGCTCAGTGCTACATGCTTCAACTCCTTTTGCAAACAAGTCCTTCCCATTCAAATCAAGGGCATCTAAGCGCGTTAACTCCTCATATCCCACATTTCTAGCAAGTGGTGTACTGTCACGAAAAGGATGTGCACCAATCTTAAGAATTTTTTTAGAATCCGCTAGATCCATTAAGGCTTGAAAGGAAATAAACTTATCCTCTGCTAAATGATTGTTTAACTCCCTTCTTATATAAAGAATTTCTTCTCGATCGCCGATCAGCAAAATATGTCCATTTTCTTTGACGTCGACCTCGATTCCAGGAAAAAGCTTCAACCCTTCTATATCATAATAACCATGCTGATAAGAAAAATGATGATTTAAATAATCATAAATTTCATAGAAGCGACTTGTATTAAAATGCTCTGTCATGGCAAGTGCCGTCAAGCCATTACTCTTTGCCTCACACATCATTTCTTG
The DNA here is from genome assembly GCF_055392695.1 of Gracilibacillus sp. JCM 18966. Taxonomy (NCBI): domain Bacteria; kingdom Bacillati; phylum Bacillota; class Bacilli; order Caryophanales; family Bacillaceae; genus Gracilibacillus; species Gracilibacillus sp. JCM 18966. Next base: position 214,841 of record NZ_AP043883.1, read on the forward strand.
GAAATATTCTGGCATGAAGCTCGATTTTTTGGATATTTTAACATGACTGTGAAAATCAATGATCATCTAGACAACTCCTGTATGAGATTTTTACAAAAATATAAATAAACAAACGACGTATAGAAATGAACCGATTAAAAAAAGATAGTCCTTCCGAGTCATTTGTAATTCTTCTAGCTTTAATCGTTTTACCTCGGGGTGATTAAAGCCATACATACTTCCTTTCGTTTCTAAGGCTTCTACCGTCGTTCTCGCCCTTTTCGCTGTGGATAGGAGCAATGGATAAAAAGAAAGAACAGCGAGCTTAACAAAATAGGCGATGGACCGAATAAAGAGAAAGCCTTTTTTATCTGGTGCTTTCCCGCGTAATCGGAAGGATTGAAATACGTGGTGGTATTCCTCCAATAACGATGGAAGCATTCGATAGCCATAAGCAATACTAAATGATACCTGGCCAGGCACACCAATCTTTAATAAACCATTGCTCAGCTTATCGGGATTCATGGAGCAAAATACGGTCACACTTGCTAATGTAATGACAGAAAGTTTTGTCGTTAAAATCAAGAGTGGTAGCATCGTGGTTAAGTTCCCGCCAAAAAATAAAGCAATAATTAACAAATAACCACCTTGCCCAAGTAGCCCGAGACATAATATCACGATAATCAATGGACTAACTTTTGCTATATATGTTGTAATGACCATAAAGACAAGCATGCCTATCAAAATATATTCCTGATGAATAAACCATGGAGCAATGCCAAAATAACAATACCATAGGAATAACGTACGGGGATCCAATCTCGCAAAAAAAGTGTCGCCATTCCCATAAGCAATGTTTAATAATTCAATTTTGGCTTGCTCTACCGACAGCTTTTCTGTAAATTTACGCGTATAGTCCATCTTTTACATCCTTCTTTTGATAATGTTGTACAAAATCATCTACTGTATAGACTGGCTGTTCCCATCCTAATCCACGGGAGAGCTCATAAATTTGTGGGGCAGATAATCCCGCCTTTTCTAACAATCTATAATTCTCAAAAACAGATTCCCGATCACCATCATGAATAATCCGTCCTTCATGCATGACGACGATTCGATTAGCAAACTCACAAGCAAGCTGCATATCGTGTGTGGCAATGACAACGGCCTTTAATTGATGCTTTAATTGATCAAGAAACCTCGAAATATGCTTTCTTGTTGCAATATCAAGATTGGTAGTCGGCTCATCCAATAGCATGATTTCTGGATTCATCCCAACACCAATGGCGAGTGAGGCTCTTCGCTGTTGTCCACCACTTAACAACCTGCTATCTCTCTGTCGTAGTTCAACTAATTCGAACTGCTCCATTAATTCCTGTACTCTTGCTTCATAGTGAGGTATTTTTCTTGCCTTCATATAAAATCCGATATCCTTCTGTACAGAATCATCAATGAACATTTGCTCAGGGTTTTGATGGATATAAGTAACGAGCTCTGCCAAGAACTCTGGTGATGTACGCTTAGTATCATTCCCAGCAACTAGCACCTCTCCAGATTCTTGTTTGACAAGCCCTGTCATTAAACGCATCAGGGAGGATTTGCCTGCCCCATTATTTCCGACTAAAGCGACATAATCTCCTTCGTTTATCGTAAAATCAATCTCATGTAACACACGCTTTTTCTCCCGCTTAATCGTTTTATAAGAAAAACACACCTCATTAAAAGTGACTAATGGCTGAGGATCCCACGGTTTTGTGGGGAGAGAGCTTTCCTCCTTGTTCACTTTATCAAACAATGGATAGGCCTCCTCTAGTGTAATTGGTAGCGGCTGACGAACATCCAGTGTATGTGCCGCTTGTGTTACTTGTGGAGGATAAATATGATGCTGTAGTAATAAATCCACCTCATTTAATGCGTTCTTTACTGGTTTCTTAAAATGAATCGAGCCTTGATTCATTAACACCACTTCCTTCGCATAGGTGGCTACAAATTCGGTATGGTGTTCAATCACAATAATCGTTTTGCCTAATTCTTCATTTAAATACTTTAAAATTTCATAGATCTCTTTTGCATGCTGGGGATCGAGCTGGGCAATGGGCTCATCGATAATAATTATTTCTGGGTTTAGTGATAAAACACTAGCTAATGCTAACAAATGCTTTTGCCCACCACTTAACTGCCAAATAAAGTCATTCTCATTTTCTAATAAACCTACTAATTCGAGCGCCTTGTATGCTCGTTCTTTATAATCGGCAAACCCATAATGCAATGGCGCAAAGCAGGTATCCTCTATCACCCTTGGGCTGACGATTTGATTTTCAAAATCTTGATAAACATAGCCAACATGCTGAGATAGGGCTGCTACCTTGTGCTCTGACGTTTTTAATCCATGGACAACTACCTCACCAGAATAATCTCCAACATAATAATGTGGAATCAACCCATTGATCAATTTACATAGGGTAGACTTTCCACTCCCATTTCCACCTAGAATGGCAACAAACTCCCCCTTATCAATCTGTAAAGACACATTACGAAGTACAGGCTTGTCCGCACCTGGATACTGAAAGGTTACATCATTTATTTCGATCATTAAGATACCTTCTTTTCTTTATCATTCCAATTTGTTTTCTTACGTAGCATTACGACGATAGTGATGATTGCAACCATTGCCGCTACTGCCATACTCACCCATATATACCATTCACCAAACATTTCTAAAAAGTCTGCTTCCCATTCCATATTGAAGTCAGATTCAGATAAATATTCGAAGAAGAAGGCAGATATCGCTAAGAAAACGGCAAGGACGACAAGTCGTAGACCGATAATTTCCTTTAAGGAATACTTGTCATTCCGATCACGAGGCTTCATTCCTAGTAATGGTTCTATTTTCCCATACAATCTTGGTACTAAATAAACGGTAGGGATAAGGGCAAATAAAATACCCGAGAATAATAGGTCATTGAAGAAAGCAAAGCCCTCTACGATAACCACACTCTCTGCTAAGCCTGGCACTGCCTCTAATTCCTCGACACCAATCCAGACCTTTAATATATCTACTGTTACACTTATGGCCTGATGAATGGCAACACCTAGCATTGCTGCGATACCAACCTGAACCTTGTTCTTAGGATCACGGACAAAGGTACCTGCGATATACATCGCCAACGAGAAAGCAATAAACTTCTCCAGTTCACCAAATCCTCCGAATTGACCGAGCATAATTTCCCCAAAAATCACTTCCCCTAACGATGCACCAATCGCCGCATATAAAGGATGGAACAAAATACATAATGTTAATGGAATAAAAGCGAAATATTCAATCGAAAACTCGATCGGTCCTAAATAGGCACTTGGTACTAGCTCTGTAATCATATTGGATAGCCCGTACAAGGACATCGACAAAATAAACACCATCATTTTTTGGGATTGCGTTAAAGTGTAACGCTCTTCTATAGTACTCATTTTTCTAACCTCCTCTTAATGGATACCTTCATTGTAAAGAAACATTGTTAATCTAATCTTTCGCCAAGGTTAATTACGTGTAAATTTGTTAACTTTTTTTATCATTATGTAAATTTTCTTTCACATAAGCAGAAAGTCATTCTTTATTTGATACGATGAGAAAAAAGGATAGAGAGCGGGGAGCATTTAATGATAAATTTTGATTGGAATGAGCACACATTCACCGAAAGCCAAGTAAAAATAGCGAATTATATTCAAAAGCATATCCAGCATGTTCTAATTTCAACAGAGCAAGAAATTGCAAGGGAGGTAGGTGTCAGTATTGCCACCGTTTCAAGATTCTGGCGTGTGATCGGCTTCCAAAATCTAAAAAGCTTTAAAACAGCGATAAGACATGAATTAGAAGTCTCGCCAGCAGGAAAAATCAAAAAGGTAAAAATAACCGACAGTGCATCGAATCTATATTTAACGATGGAAAAAAGTATCGGGCTATTGCAGGAAACCATCGACCACCTAGAATCCGATCAATTTAAGCAAGCTATTTCTCTACTAAGACGTGCGAGAAGAATTAGAGTGCTCGCTCTAGGTCCTTCAAAGGGATTAGGAGAATTACTAGTCTATCGAATGACGAGGTTCGGCATGGACATTCAACTCATTCGAAATCAAGGCAATGAGCTTTTTGAAGATATGATCCATTTAAAAAGAGAGGATCTCCTTATTATTTTTGCCTTTACGAGACTCTTACCAGAGGCAAAGGTCTTACTATCCTATCAAAGAGAAATCCATTATCACAGTCTATTAATCACAGATCAGCTGATCGCGGATTTCACCTCTCTTGCCACCATGACATTGTTTGCAAGCAGAGGCGATGTTAATGAATTTCATTCCATGATTGCCCCGACACTACTAGTCGAAAACCTTGTCCTTGCACTCGGAATGGAAAATAAACAGGATAATATCAAAAAGCTAGAGCATTTGTCTGATTTGAGGAAAAAGTATGAGAAGGAATTACCACGATAGACCATATTTTTAAAAAATAAGACAATTTTCACAAAAATATATTGATACTTTTAACCTATGAACTTATACTATAGATAGACAATTAGTAACATAATAGCAAAGGAAGGAATCACAATCATGGAAATCATACAATCGATGAAACAAAATGACCTCAAGCACAAGAACACGCTAATGTTCCTTACGATGGGGATCTCGTTGATAGCTGGGCTGATACTATCCATCCTACAAAACGTCACGTTATCAGTTATTTTTTATGGGGTGCAATTAGCTCTTATTATCCTAATCTATTTCAGCTTTAAAAAATTCGATCAGAAGGCATTTCTTTTGCCTTATATTTTTATCGTAATTTTCTATCTTTCAGACCTAGTTTATATTGCATTAAATGGTGCTACCTCTGCCCTATTTCTGATTGTTATCTTTTTAAATATCTTCTCTGCGATCCATATGAACAAGAAGATTTTTTATACTGGATACTCGTTAGGGATCGTTGTGATTGCTTACAACTTTATTAGAATGGACCCTTCTAATACAGAAATGATGCAGATTTTTCAATATACGGTCCTTATCCAATTGTTAATTCTTCTTATTTTTCATTTTGTGATCAAGATGGCTAATGGACAAATGGAGCAGCTTACCGAGTTATTGCAAACTTCTCAGCAACACAACAACTCCAAGCAAGAGCAGAATCAACTCATTGAAAGCTCCATTTCGACTATCTTAGAAAAAATTACCACCATTAACACACAATTACAAGAAAATGTGTACGCACAAAATGAACTAAATACGACCATTCAAGAAATATCGCAAGGCAGTCAAACACAGGCGGAACAGATTTCGAACATATCAGACGCTACCAATGACACACGTCAAAATATTGATATCGTACATCAAACATCCCAGAGCTTATATGAGGATTCGAACAAAGCAAGTAGTTTAGCCGCTACCGGAAAAGAAAAGATGGATACATTAAATCACCATAACGAAACATTAGAGAAAACGATTGGTCAGCTAAGTCGCACCTTTGCCGAACTAACCGAAAAGATTAAAGAAACGAATCAATTTGCAGACAACATTAAAGAAATTACCGAACAAACGAACCTACTAGCATTAAATGCCTCTATTGAAGCAGCACGTGCTGGAGAAGCTGGAAAAGGCTTTGCTGTCGTAGCGGATGAGATTCGTAAGCTTGCTGATTTAACGGGAGAAACAACGGAGAAAATTACCGGGAACCTCGCTTCCTTGAACCAGTCGAATAATTCAGCCGTAAACCAAATGGATGAAAGCATGCTTAATTTTGTTAATGGAATGGAAATATCGAACGAGGTTACTGGTTATTTCGAGGATCTCACATCAACGATTGAAACATTAAACAGTGCCTTACAAAACTTCACCATGCTTGCCGAGGATGTTCAGCAGCAATCTAATGGCGTAGAATCATCCACCAATGATCTAGCAGCGATTATTCAACAATCATCTGCTAGCTTAGAAGAAATGAGTGCAACGATTACGATCCTGACAGAAAGTAATCAAGAAATTGCCAAACTATTAAGCGAAACCGTAGAGGACACTAACTCATTACGTACAAATATCGGAACCTTGTAATAAACCATAAAATTACTTCCTACCTAGTTTAAATATTAGTAAAACTCGCATTCGCTCGTCTTTTAGCGAATGCGTTAGCTTTTCTTATACGTTGGACTTCAAAATTTTCGCTTCGTTGCTATAAATTTTAAGCTTTCCTAACGTATTTAAAAAACATCGCCCCTTTGGCTGGAGCGATGTTTTTTCTTTATCCCCAGATTTCTTTGGAGATATCTACAATATATTTTAATTTATTCCATTGTTGTTCTTCAGACAGCTCATTTCCATGGTGAGTGGAGGCAAAGCCACATTGTGGGCTAAGGCAAATTTGGTCAAGTGGTACAAATTCGGATGCCTCTTGAATTCTTCTTTTAATCTCTTCTTTATCCTCAAGCTCTCCATTTTTAGAAGTAAATACCCCTATAACAACCTTTGCCCCATTTCTCGGAATATGCTTTAATGCTTGGAAATCTCCGGAACGCTCATCATCATATTCAAGGAAAAATCCATCAACCTTTTCCTTGGCAAATAAAGTAGGAGCGATCAAATCATAGCTTCCCGAAAATGCCCAATCAGATCGGTAATTCCCACGACATAGATGTGTCGTAATTTGCATATCTTCAGGCTTCACCTCAAGCACACCATTTACTACCTTTAATGCAAGATCAATCAGGGATTGTCTATCTTGATCTGATTCAGCAAATGGTAGATTCGGAGACGATAAACCAGCAATATAAACATCGTCAAATTGTAAATATCTGATACCTACATCATAAAATGCTTTCACAGCATCCTGATATACCTTAATAATATCTTCTGCAAACTCGTCCCAGCTTGCATAGTACTCTTCTCCAATAATTCCAGTATTGAAGAACTGGTTAGGACTTGGAATGGTGAACTTCGGTACGGCTCTTCCGTCGATTTGTTTGATTAGGAATTTAGCATCCTCAATAAATGGGTGGTTTTCATTCCAAGAAACCTTGCCTGTTAAACGCACATTATACGCATCGGTTACTTGGTTAGCAAATTGATAGCCTTGCTCTGGCACATAGCCCTCTACCCCATTGATGTATTCCATAAAATCCGTATGCCACCATAGTCTCTGGAATTCCCCATCAGTTACAGCTGTTAAACCTACTTCAATCTGCTTATCGACGATTCTTTTCACTTCAGATCTTTGAATCTCTTTTAACTCGTCATAGGGAAGATTTCCTTTTCGGTATTTGGCGATTGCCTCATGTAAGGATGCTGGTCTTAATAAACTACCAACATGGTCGGCGCGAAATGGTGCTGTTTTTGTAATAGTTGTCATTTTTCTACCTCTCTCCATATGTATTTTAGAATCCCGAATCTTATCCTTCCAACGCGCAAAAAACCTCTTCTTAAAAATAAGAAGAGGTTTATACTTTTACTCACTGCTCTTCTTATCTTCTAGCGATCGCTACTGGAATTAGCACAGTACTTGGAATAGTCTGTTGCTGAGGCTTCAAAGGGCCAGTCCCTCCACCTCTCTGGATAAGAATCGTTATTTAATTGATATTATCAATGCTAACTTACCCTTTGGAAAAAGTCAACATTTTTTATGGAAATTTCTATTTTTGATTAAACCGATGAAAATACTAAGGTTATGAAAAAGGATGGGCAGATATTTTTCCATATGCTATATTAAAGAATAAGGTGGTGAACACATGACGGAGATCTTAATTGTAGAAGATGAAGAAAAATTAGCACGAGTGTTAGAGCTCGAATTACAATATGAGGATTATCAAACAACGATTGCTCCTGACGGAAGAATAGCATTAGAACTATTGCAACAAAATAAATATGCACTAGTACTACTAGACATTATGCTTCCAAGTATGAGTGGATTGGAAGTACTTCGACGATTCCGAAAAATAGACCCATCTACCCCTGTTATTCTTTTAACCGCAAAGGATGAAGTGCATGACAAGGTATCAGGACTTGACCTTGGAGCAAATGATTATATTACCAAACCATTTCAATTAGAGGAACTTTTAGCAAGAATCCGTGCACAATTACGAAATCAAAAGCCTCGATCCACTTCCTTCGTCAGTATCGATGATTTAACAGTTGATAAAAATTCGAGAGATGTAAAACGCGGGGATTCCTTTATCGAGTTAACTCGAAGAGAATTCGACCTTCTCTGTTTTTTAGTCGAAAATAAAAACCAAGTATTTAGCCGTGATCAGTTGTTAGACAAGGTATGGGGATTTGATTATGTTGGCGACACGAATGTCGTAGATGTTTATATTCGATATTTACGAAATAAAATCGATAAGCCTTTCGATAAAAACACGATTCATACAGTCCGAGGCGTAGGCTATACGGTAAAGGATTCTGCGCTATGACATTACGAACGAAAATACAAATTTTCTTATCTGCTTTAATGATTGTATTTATTTTGCTGTTAAATGGATCTGTCTATTTTCTTTACCAGAATAGGATGAGTGAGAATGAAATCGATCGTGTCAAAAGCGATGCCATTCAAATTATGGAGGCACTTGCCAAGCAGGATAAGATTGCAGCCGACACGAATACAAAGGAACTACTGCAGGCGTTTCTTCCAGCCAATGGATTGATTCGGATTTTTAGAGAAGATGGGGAATTTCTCAACCGAACAACAGCAGACGGTAAATTCTTTGACTGGCCCTATCACTATACAACCAAAGAAGAGATCACGTTAAGTAAAGATAAAAATGGCAACAGTTATGTGCAAGTCGCCACACCGATTATTTGGAATGATGGCTCTGTCGTAACACTTCAAGTAAGTGAAGCATTGTATTCGATGGATGATACCTTAAGCACACTTCAATTCGTTTTATTTGTTGCATCCTTTTTCATGCTGATTCCTGCGATTATTGCAGGCATTGTGCTCGCTCGATATATCACGATTCCTATTAAAAAGTTAACGAATGAAATGAAAAACAATCCGAAAAACGGAAGATGGGAAAAGCTTACGAATCTCCATTCCACAAAGGATGAACTCGGAGAAATGCAACTCTCCTATAATAAGATGATTGATCGCATTTACGAAAATATCGAAAAACAAGAGCGATTTGTTTCAGATGCTTCTCATGAATTAAAAACACCACTCTCTGTGATCACAAGCTATACCGAGTTATTACAAAGACGAGGAAAGGATCGCCCAGAACTTTGGGAGGAGGCAACAAATGCTATTCTTTCAGAGGCAGAGCGAATGAAGCAATTAACCGAGCAAATGCTTCTTCTAGCTAAAAATCAAGAGCAGGAAAACATTCGTTTTGAGCTTGTGGATATATCATCCATTATCCGAAGCATTATTCGCTCCTTGTCTGTCGCTTACGATCGAGAGATTATTTTATATACGGATCAAGTGAATACAGAAATTAGTGCGGATAAACAGAAGATTTATCAGGCAATCTATATTTTAGTGGACAATGCGTGTAAGTATAGTGATAGCGATATCCACCTTCAAGTAAAGGAAGGGCCAACTGAGCTTACGATTTCCGTCAAGGATTTCGGGGAAGGTCTAAGTAAAGAGGACCAACAACATATCTTTGACAGGTTTTATCGGGTTGACAAAGCAAGAAGCAGAAAGTCAGGTGGAACAGGGCTTGGACTTGCCATTTGTCATTCGATTATTCAAGCACATGGTGGTACGATTACGATTGAAAGTGAACTAAACGAAGGCTCCACCTTTACGATTCATTTGCCTAAATGAGATAACACACTGCATTTTCTCATCAAATTCTCATTTTTCTCTCATTAGCTACTCAGTTTGAACGAATATAATCGAAGTATATCAACTAGAGGAGTGGTTATATGAAAAACAAAACATTTTATCTTATTCTATCTGGGGTCATTTTAATAGGCGGTATCTTTGCTATTCTACAATTCACGTCAAGCCCTGCCAGTGCCTACTTATCAGAAGAAGAAGCAAAAGCAAAGGTCCAAGAACAATACGCGGGTGAGATTAAGGAATTAGAGTTAGAGGAAGATGGAAACAAAAAGGTCTATGAAATTGAAATAGAAGGTCAGGATAAGTACTATGAGTTACATTTAGATGCAGAGACTGGCGAAATTTTAAAGCTAGAAGAAAAGAAACTTGCTAACTCATCAAATACTAATTCATCAAAATCAAAGGAGGAGCAACAAAATAATACCTCCTCCGATAACAAAGAGGAGACTAATTCCACTAAGCAAACCACTCTCATCTCTTATGATGAGGCGAAAAAGATAGCACTCGAAGAATACAATGGCACGATTACCGATTTTGAACTAGATGAAGATGATGGCAAAAGTGTATACGAAATTGAGGTACAAACAAAATCCGAAGAGGTCGATCTAGAAATCGATGCCTATACTGGTGATATAATCTCTATTTCAAAAGACGAGCTGGATGATTAAATACTAAGTTAGATGAAAAAGAAGGCTTTCCCTATAATGGGAAGCCTTCTTCTATTATTCTTCCACTCTTAATAGTCGTAAAGCATTCAAGATGACAAGGACCGCTGCGCCTGTATCACTTAGTACTGCCATCCACAGTGTAAGCCATCCTGGAAAGATAAAAACTAATGCGATGAATTTTACTATTAAGGAAAACCAAATATTTTGTTTAATAATGGCTAAAGCTTTTCTACTTAGTTTAATCGTGTGTGGTAATTTTTCTAAATTATCCGCCATTAACACGATATCTGCTGTTTCCATAGCGGTATCTGTTCCTGCACCACCCATAGCAATTCCTAAATCGGATGTGGCTAATGCAGGGGCATCATTAATACCATCGCCTACCATTGCTACCTTGTAGCCTTCTTCTTGCAATTGTTTGATAGCATCCACCTTATCCTCTGGCATTAATTCCGCAAAATAACGACTTACATTGGCTTCTTTCGAGATCCTTTTTGCTGTACCTTCATTATCTCCTGTCAGCATAACGACATGGTTTATGCCTACATTTTTTAAACCATTCAAGGCATTAATCGTTGCTTTTCGAATAGTATCAGCAACAGAGATTACCCCTACTATTTCTGTTTCTGTGCCGATAATGACACCCGTTTTCCCTTGAATCTGTATCTCTTCCAATTCATTTTTGACCGAATCCAGAGATATATTCCGCTCTTCAAATAGCTTCGTATTTCCAGCGTAATACACTTTGCCATCTATTGTTGCTTGGACACCTTTTCCTACAATATTTTTAAATTGTTCTCCTTTTTTAGTTTGAATTCCGTTCTCCTTAGCATAATGCACAATCGCTCTTCCAATTGGATGTGTAGAGTAATCTTCTAAGGTATAGGCAATAGATAATAGTTCTTCTCTTGTAGCCGTGTAAGCCGATATCCCTCCAACTTGTGGTTTACCTTCCGTTAATGTCCCAGTTTTGTCAAAGGCAATTGCTTTTAAAGCCCCTGCTTTTTCTAAAAACGTTCCTCCCTTAATTAATACACCGTGCTTCGCCGCATTACCGATAGCCGAAACGATCGCGACCGGTGTAGAGATAACTAACGCACATGGACATGCCACCACTAATAAAGCAAGACCTTTATACACCCACTCACTCCAGCTACCCATGCCAGCTAATGGTGGTAGAACAATAACAGCTAGTGCAACAGCAAATACGACCGGAGTGTAGATGCTTGCAAATTTATCGATAAATGCCTGGGTAGGTGCTCGTTGTTCCTGTGCTTCTTCTACTAAATGAATAATTTTAGATATCGTCGTATCCTCTATCACCTTCGTCACTTTTACTTCAATGGAACCACTCTCATTAATCGTACCAGCATAAACCGTATCACCAACTGTTTTATCAATAGGGATAGACTCCCCTGTAATAGGTGCTTCGTTGACGCTTGTTTCACCTTGGAGCATTTCCCCATCTAATGGAATTCTATCACCAGGCTTGACGACGATAATATCCCCAATAGACACTTGATCGACAGGTTTTTTAACAAGCTCTGAACCAATCTTGATCCAAGCTTCTGATGGAGAAAGATCCATCAAGCCTCGAATTGATTTTCTCGTGCGTTCCATAGATAGATTCTGTAAGGCAGTCCCTAATGCGAATAACCAGACAACCGTGGCCCCTTCAAACCATTCCCCAATCATTGCTGCTCCTATCACAGCAGTGGACATCAATACATTCATATCTAGTGAACGACTTTTCACAGCAAAATAAGCACTTTTTACAGGTTTATATCCACTGATTACGATTGCCAAAGCATAAAAAATCGTTGTTAGAAATGGAGGTAATACAGTATGAGTGCCAATAAATCCCATTACAATGAATATACCAGAAATGGTAATAGAGCCAAATTCCCCTTTTGATTTCATTGCTTGTTTGGAATCGGTATTGTTTTCTAGTAATGATGCATGGTAACCAATCTTTGAAATCTCTGAAACGATATCCGCTACACTGTTTTCATGCTCGACTTTCATTTTTCCTGTAGAAAAACTGACACTTGCACTATTCACTGCAGGAATGTTATTTAAGTGATTTTCTATACTTTGAGCACAGCTTCCACAATCCATGCCTTCCACAAGATATGTTCTTAATTTTTCGTTTTGATGTAATGGCTCAACCGTAAAACCTAGCTTTTGGACGGTTTCTTCAACTTGATTAAAAGAACCAAGCACTTGTAATTTTGCTGTACTGTAATTTACCTTTGCCTCTTGGACTTCTTTTAGACCACTCAGTCCTTTTTCTATCGTTAACGCACAAGACGGGCAGTCCATGCCGTAAATACGAAATTCCTTCCTTTCAGCATGGACGTTTGTTAACATGCTTGGAGCTTCTTCAATTTCACTGCTGTAGCATGCAGTCGTTTCTTGATCTTTTGTGTGACCACAACATTCATCTTCTTCATTTATAGCTTTCTCTTCACTACTACAACATGAATCTATTTCACTCACTTGTGTCGTCATTTCTTCAAACTGTGTATGACAACAAGGCTTTGCTAAATTCTTTGTTTGTGAACTGCTACAACATTTTTCGGCCATTAGCAATGGCCTCCTTTTATATGATTTTCACAAGAAGCAACTTCATTTTGAACATCCAACAAGACTTCATCAAACATCGACAGCAAGTCACGGACCTGCTGGTTACGCAAGCTGTAATAGATATATTTTCCTTGCTGTCTTCCAACAATTATGCCGCAACCTTTTAAACATGCAAGGTGTTGTGAAATATTCGATTGACTTGTGGCAATATCATCTACAATTTGTGATACCGTTTTTTCTTTATTTTTTATGCAATCAAGTATTTGAATTCGTGTTTTATGAGAAAATCCATGTAAAAATTTCACTTTCGTATCCACATCAATCGTTCTCATATGCTCCCTCCTTATATATTAGTTTTGACTAATATGTGATATCATATTAGCATTTTCTAATATGTGTGTCAAAAAATAGATCACTAAAATAAATTAAGAGATAATCAAATAGCTGACTCTGTTATTGTTTAAATGCTGAAAATCGGGTATATGATTAAGAATAGAACATCAAACCGTCTGGTGCGGGAACAACAACGGTAAGTGCACAGCCTAAGGGAGCGACTAGAAAATAACCATCCTAAATGCTACTCAGCAAGAGTGGTTGTTTGAATGAAATGACAGTGTAGCTACAATTAGTGTCGCGAAAGAGACCGAATACCCCCAGAATTAGACGAACAATCTAATCTGGGGGTCATTTAGTGATAAGAATATATCAAAGAGCTGAATGTATATGGATGGCTTCTTATCAGACAAAAATTAAATAAATAATAAAAACACTAAGTAAATAAATTAGTGAGCTGACGAACAACACTCTAGCCCATTTTTTCTTATCACTTGCCTTAAATCCTATTAATGCGACAATAAACCAGCCGATATTCAAAACAGAAATAACAAGATAAAAGGACATGCTAAAGGAATCTAGCATAAATGGTAAGATCACTAATAACCCGATATAAATAGCCGTTCGGCGAATCGTGGTCTGATAGCCCTTTATGACAGGAAGCATCTGCAATCCTGACCGTGCATAATCTTCCGACTTTCTAATGGCAATCGCATAAGTATGTGGCATTTGCCAGAGGAACATAATCAAAAACAACGAAAAAGGGATCACATGCAGTGTACTTGTTTCAACCACTGCCCATCCCATCACTGGTGTTACCGCACCAGAAAAGCTTCCAACATGCGTATTCCATGTAAAACGCCTTTTGGTCCAAACGGTATAAACGACCACATACGTATACCAACCAATAAAGCCTAACAACCCTACCTCTATATTAATTGTGAAAAGTAATATTTCCCCAATAATACTAAGAACAATCCCTATTGTTAGAATCGATCGTAGTGACATCGATCCTGTTACAGTCGGTCGGTCCTTTGTCCTTTCCATTAATCGATCGACATCTGCTTCAAGCCAATTATTTAATGCTAGCGAACCGGCTACTAACAAATTACTGCCAATCGTTAATAAGACAAAATCCCCGATATACTCCATAAAAGAGAGCTCATAATATTTTAATGCAATAAAGAAACCAAACAATGCTGGCATCACATTTGCAATCAATACAAAACGCTTAAAAAGATGCTTTAAATCTAACAAGTAACGCAAAATCATTTTCTCTACCCCTTGATATTTACCAAACCATTAATTTTTCTTATTCCACTTTTCGAATCATAATTTGCCAGCTTGTGCCTGTCCCAATATTATAAGCTTTCGCAAAGGATCCTTGGTTAATTGCAATTGCCATATTATCTAAAGAATTCACATATAACAGCGGTTCTCCTACATGAATAGCAGCAAATGACCTTTCAAAAGCGATAATATTACTATATACCTTACGACTCTCGTGGAGAATCTTCACTTCTATTTTATCACCATATTGAATATCTAGGCTCAAAAAAAGCTCACGGCTTATATTTGTCCAGAGATTACCAAATCGTACGTCTAGAATATCGATCGTACCATGAATCGATTGCTCGATAACCTTTGGTGAAAAATAAGGTAAGTGAACGATATTGTCTACAGCGAGTTCCTGTCCTACCTCGGTGAACGTGATGACTCCAGCAGCAAGCCTTGCCCCTGTATAGGCATAAATATCTCTTCCATGAAAGGTATGTGATGCACCAGACGTTGGTAGGCGATTGACCTTTTCATCAATTTCACGAATCGCCTCGATCCCGATATTTTCAGCGATATGTGTCAATGTTCCGTTATCAGGTGTCACAATATATTGGTTAGCCTTTGTTTTAACGACAACACTTTTACGGTCAGATCCGACCCCAGGGTCCACTACGGATACGAATACCGTCCCAGCTGGCCAATAGTTCACCGTTTGCCAAAGGCGATAGGATCCAGCCCAAATATCAAATGGTGGAATATCATGGGTATTGTCAAAAATCGGGATTACTTTACTGACATTGTGTGCAACACCCTTCATTGCACTCACTGCCCCATCCTCTAATCCGAAGTCAGATTGTAACACTAATGCATTCATCATGATGATTACCCCTTCCATTATTTTAAACTAATTATACTATTTTCATGAAGGGAATACTATTCATACAATTATTCAAACAAAACAAACCCCCCAGTCACCTCAAAAAGCTTTTTTGAAGTCACTAGGGGTTAGCAAAAAGGTTATCCTTTGACACCACCTGCTGTAATTCCTTCTACTAGATATTTTTGAAAGAATAAAAACACTAATAATTGCGGAATAATCGATGCGACAGACATGGCAAACATTGGCCCCCAAGCAGATACAGAGGAAGGATCGGAAAACATCTGTAAGCCTAACGCAACCGTATAAAGCTTCGTATCATTCAAATAAACTAATGGTGTCATAAAGTCATCCCAAGTCCAATAGAAGGAGAAGATTGCTACAGTCGCTAATGCTGGGATGGTTAAAGGCAAGACGACACGCCAAAAGATCCCGAATGTGCTACACCCATCCATATATGCCGCTTCGTCCAATTCCCGAGGAATACCACGGATAAACTGAATCATTAAAAAGATAAAAAATGGCACCCCTCCAATAAACGCCGGGACAATTAATGGTAAGTAAGTATTTACCCAGCCAATATTATGGAATAAAATATATTGTGGGATTAGCGTTATTTGTTGAGGTAGCATTAAGGTAATAATCATACAAACAAATAACGGTGTTCTAAACCGGAAGTTCACCCTAGCAAATCCAAAAGCAACAAGAGTGGACGAAAATAAGGTTCCAATCACCACTAATGTAGTGACAAATGTCGAGTTAACGAAAAAGGTAGCAAAGCTTAAATCACCGAAGCCTTCCCAGCCCTTTAAATAATTATCCCACCTGATTTCTGAAGGAATCAAGGATGCTGCATTCCGAAAAATTTCACTCTCAGGCTTTAAGGAGCTTGCAATGGTCCACAAAATGGGATATATCATCAATAGACCTAATCCCCAGATCGATCCATGATAAATGACTGTTTTCCGTTTACTACTATTCACCTTCATTACCTCCTTCCGATTCATAATATACCCAGCTTTTCGCTGTCCGGAAGATAAATGCCGTAAAAATGGCACAAATCAGCAATAATATCCACGCTAATGCCGATGCATATCCCATATCGAAATGAGCGAAGGCTTTTTCATACAAATAAACTGCATAAAATAATGTTCGATCCATTGGCCCACCCTGAGTGATCAAGAAGCTTTGGGTAAATGCCATGAACCCTTGAATTGTCTGCATCACTAAATTAAAGAAGATAACAGGTGATAGCATAGGAATCGTTATTTTGAGAAATTGGCGAAACGGACTAGCGCCATCAACCGCTGCTGCTTCATACAATTCTCTTGGTATTGCCTTCAAACCTGCAAGAAAA
Source organism: Gracilibacillus sp. JCM 18966 (assembly GCF_055392695.1). Classification (NCBI taxonomy): domain Bacteria; kingdom Bacillati; phylum Bacillota; class Bacilli; order Caryophanales; family Bacillaceae; genus Gracilibacillus; species Gracilibacillus sp. JCM 18966. The sequence goes on from NZ_AP043883.1 coordinate 231,724, forward strand.
ATAAGCATGGGGGAGCCGAATTGCCACACTACTAAAAGGATTAAGGTGGAAAGGGCAAAATCAGGGCTCGTTACCCAGCTAATCGACGGGATCCCGAACAATGATAAAATATCATTAATCGCACCATCACGACCAAATAGCTGTTTCCACACTACTGCTATTGCTACACTTCCACCGAGGATGGACGGCACATAGTATAAGGTTCGATATAACCCTACACCACGACGCTTCGTATGGAACAACATGGCAACAAATAAGGCAAAGGCTAATTTAAGTGGTACACTACCAAAGACAAAAATAAACGTTACCTTTATCGCTTGCCAAAATCGACTGTCATTTGTGAACATGTTTAGGTAATTATCCAATCCAATCCACGTTGGGGAGGATAATAAATCATAATCCGTAAACGAAAAGTACAAGGATGCAAGCATAGGTCCTACAATAAAGCCTAAAAAACCTATTAACCATGGTGCAATAAAGGTGAAACCAACCAAATCAACCTTCCATTGCTTATGTAGCTTGCGACGATTCTGATGATATTTAACGACATCTGCTTGCTCTTTCATTTAGACACCTCCAACCATTAAGGTAGAAGCCACCTCCTCATAAGATGACTTCATATGTTGATTATTTATTTTTGGCTAATATTTCTGATGCTTTTGTTCGAAAGTTCTCTGCTGCCTCTTCAGGCGTGATTTCACCGTAATGAATCGGATCCTGTACTTCATTTTCAAATAATGATTCAATCTCTGTTGAACCTTGTGGATCTGGTGGATCAATTTCACGACTATATTCCTGTGCTAATTCTACATACTCAAACATTTTCCTTCCTGCATCTGTTGCATTTTCCTTTAAGTGCTTACGTACTTCTCCGGCAATAGGTACTCCCCGCTCTGCATTTAAAATTTCATTTGCTTCGATACTATTCGTAAAAAAGCTAATAAATTTTGCTGCTTCCTCCTTATGTTCTGAGCTCTCCGATACCGATAAAAATTGGCCTGGCTTAATATAATGACCAAGTTCGCCACCCTCTAAAGTAGGTTGGAGCATTAAATCCAATGGTCTCCCAGCCGCAGATTCGATGGCGATAATTTGATTGCTGTGCATATCCATCACGATCGCTGTTTCTTCATTCACTATCGGGAATTGCTCGACATTCGTACCCGCTGTCTCAAATACATCCGGTGGGGCTGCACCTCCAGATTCCAGCATATCTACAGTAATCTGTAGGTAATCCACTAATAATTGATCATCCTCATACCCAAGCTCTGTCCCGTCCTCACTATATAGCCACTTGCCATGCTGTCTCAAATAATGTTTAAATCCCATGACTCCTGCATTAGGATGAACCCCATACACACCATCACCTAATTTATCAGAGAGCTGTTTTGCCTTTTCCTTTAACTCCTCCCACGTATAACCAGGCTCTAATGGAGCTACCCCTGCTTTTTCAAACATGGCATTATCCACTACTATGGCATGTGCATTTGCGCCAATATTTACGGCATACAGCTTGTCATCGATAATTCCACCATCAATATAGGTATCCTCAACATCACTTAAATCAAGCGCATTACTATCGACGAAAGAGTTTAAATCGGCTAACAAGTCCTTCGCCACATATTCTGCTAAATATTTATAATCCATTTGAACAATATCAGGTAAGTTGCCACCTGCAGCTTGTGTAGCCATCTTCTCCCAATATCCATCCCAGCCAGTAAATTCCGCAGAAATCGTTACATTGGGATTTTCCTTCATATATAAATCAATCACTTCTAATGTGCGGTCATGCCTGTCCTGTGAGCCCCACCACAGCATCCGCAATTCTACTTTCTCGCTATCTCCACCTGCTTCCTCCGAGCCGTTTGATGCTTCATCATTCGAGCAGGCAACTAATAAACTAATGAATGCTAAAGCTAGAAATAAAAAATACCTCTTTTTGATCATGTGCATTCTCCCCTTTTCATAAAATAATTATGCTTGTTTCAAGCCATGAATATGATCAATGGCATGATTTCCGATGATCATTACGATAAAAAATGTCAAGCTTACCCCAATAGAGAATAACAGCTGTGGAAATGCTAAGGATACATAGATCACACCGATAAGTGCTATGGCAAAGCCAATCGTTTTGATAGGATTTAACATACCTACTATAAAAGCATATTTCATATATCCGAACAGACTTAGTTGATAACGCAAATAAGTTGGAATAATGTACAAAAGGGTAATCATGAACCACACCGACATAATGTACATACCAACACTAATGATATAACCGAAAAGACTATCTTGATTCATAAAAAACTGCATATCAAAATAAATAACAAAACCGATTAATCCGAGTACAATGGCGAGTTGATTAACCTTAACGAAATGAGAGCGATAGCTTCTCCAAAATAGCCTCCATATCGATGGTACATGTTTTTCTGTTAATAGATGCTGCTGCACTTTACAAACCGCCAAAGTCGCGGGGACGATTCCGAATACAATCAATCCAAAAATCGTAAAAAGGAACCATAACAGATTCAAATAAACTAATTGTAAAAGATAAATGCAGAAGACCCTTATGATGTCTGTTAACTTTTCCATACGCCTTGGCACCCCTCCCTTCTATGGTTGTTATTTTTTCTGTTATCTTTTAAAATGAATGAATAAATTAATCATTACATTAAGTATATAGTGACCATTTGTTTAAAAAAGGGGTTACAATTAATATTTTCACTAAAAAGTTAAGCGTTTACATAATTAAGTATCCTTCCTTATGATTTCGTAAAATAAGATACTTTTCGGTCCATGAAAGGAGAAAAAAGAAGTGTACAACATATTACTTGTAGATGATGAGAAAGAAATCCGTTATGGTCTGAAGAACTATTTCCCTTGGAATCACCTCGGCTTTGAAATGGTCCATGATTGTGAGAACGGTGAAAAAGCACTCGAATATCTATCGCAAAATCCGATTGATGTTGTTCTTACTGATATTAGAATGCCTGTTATAGACGGGCTTGAACTTGCGAAACAGATCTATCAGCAACACCAACCCGTTTATACCGTTATTTTGAGTGGGTATCGTGATTTTCAATATGCGAAGGAAGCGTTAAAATTTGGCGTGGTAGACTATATCGTTAAACCAGGTAAATATGAGGAGATTCACGAGGTATTTTCCACCCTAAAGAAGAAACTAGATTCGACCTTAACAGTTCAATCTATGAAAGGAAATTATACCGATAATATCATTCATACGATAAAGAAATATGTGGAGGAGCATTATGCTAGCATCTCACTCGACGATCTAGCTAGTCTATGCAAAATGTCTCCAAATTATTTGAGTACCTTCTTTAAGGAAAAGACAGGGACTAATTTTTCCACCTATTTAACCGAAATTAGAATGAAAAAAGCATCACAAATGTTAAATGATTATGACTATAAAACGTATGAAATCAGCCAGCTTGTCGGATATAGCAATCCCAAAAACTTCACGAGAACGTTTAAGAAATTTTATGGAATAACTCCGAGAGAATACCGCCAATCAAGCGATCATCACGCTAGCTTACAATGAAAAAAATATTAATCAAAAATATCGTTCTTTTTTTGTTTCCTGTGTTAATACCGGTATTCTTACTCGGATCATTTGCTATTTTTATTACCGACAAATATATGAAAGAATCGATTACAACCAATAACCTGAACCTACTACAGCAGCTAGACCAACAGACAAGCCTTGTTCTAAACGACATGCACCTATTACACTTGGACTATAATTGGAATCCTGAGATCATTTTATCCCTTCAAAATATACTAGACTCAGAATATTTATCCCTTCAACAGAAGCGGAATCTCGAATATGGTGAAGGGACATTACGACGAAAGGAAATCGCCACACCTTATATTCATTCCATCTATATTTATTATAAGAATGAAAAGAATCGTGTGCTCACCTCTACCAATGGGGTTATCTCTATCAGCTCCATGCATGACACGGAATGGTTGAAGGAGTTTGATCCTTCCTCTAATCAGGAGGAGCTATGGATGAAGACCCGAAGCATTTCAGAGTTTTCATTTGAAACACCTGAGCCTGTTATTTCGATTTATAAAAATATCTTTAAAACAAATGCGAAGCAAGCGGAAGGCATTATTGTATTAAATATTTACCAAAGCTATTTCGAAGATTTAATGAATGAACTAAATCATTATGAGGATCAGAATATTTTCGTCTTAGATAAACATCAGCAGAAACTATATGAGAATAAGACGAGTAATCGAATCGATCCATCTGAATTAGATTTAGAGAATCAGGATGAACACTATTCCATCACGCTAGATGGACGCAGATATATTGTCCATCAATTATTCTCTGAAGAATACGAGCTTCGCTATATTTCTGTCATTGAAGACCGTATTATCTACTATATCCCGAATCAATTAACATGGTTTACGATACTATTAGTTCTATTGTCCTTGATCTTAGGGGCTACAACCATTTATTATTTATCTCAAAAAAACGCCAAGCATGTTCAAAAAATCATCTCTATCTTAAATACGACGAGTCAAAATGGAAATTGGACGAAGAAGCTATCGTTTAAGGATAACGAATATCAGCTTATTGTCGAAAGAATTTTAAAAAATTATGTGAACCAAAGCAATTTAGAAAAGGAATTGAAGGAGAAGAAGTATCAGCTCCAAACTGCTGAATTGTTAGCCCTTCAAAATCAAATTAATCCTCATTTTTTATCGAATACACTTACGATCATCTATTGGAGAGCGATGGCATTAACAGGACAACCGAACAAAGTAACCAAAATGGTAGAAACCCTAACAGATATACTCCATTTCTCGATACGAATGAAGCAACATACCGTCACCTTAAAGGAGGAAATACATCACACGCAAAATTATATTGAAATTATCAAAATACGTTCGGATCATCCTTTTTCAATTATTTGGGATATCGAAGAAAAGCTGTTGGATAAACAGGTGCTAAAATTTATGCTGCAACCGATAATAGAAAATAGCTTGTCTCATGGAATCGATCATCAAGCCAATCAAAAACTAATAATTAAAATAAAAATCCAAGCTATCAAGAACCATGTTCATGTTACCGTTTTGGATAATGGAAAAGGGATACAAAGGGAAAATCTGCATCAATTAAGACGTGCTATCAACACTGAGGCATTGTCATCCAAGCACATCGGCTTAGCAAATATTAATAAGCGCCTCGATCTCATCTTCAATAGTCGCTATACATTACGTATTCTCAGTAAGGAAGGATGGGGAACCTCGATTACGATTGTTCATCCATTGAAATAAGGTGAAAAGCACAGCCTTTTATAAAAAATGCAGGCTGTGCTCTCCTATCACGACTAGAGTCCACTACTCTTTAGTTCACTCGTATTTTGCTTTGGTCGGTACCCCAATTCCTTTATCGCATTGGTGAGATCCCATGGTTTATCGGGATTATCAGAAACCCCATAGTAGGTACCAAACCTTCTATCTGATTCGATTGCTGCAGTAAAAAGATTAATTAAATCTACTTTTGACAATAACGTCCTTTTTAACCGTTCATTTCCTTCTACTGCCTTCAGCTCCTCCTCCTTCGGTACAGATCCAATTCGTATATTAATAACAGAAAGCTCTGTGTTTAAGGAAAAGATAAAGCCAGCCTGCTCAGAGGCAAGCTTCAGTACCCCGTATAAGCCCTTTGCATATGGATAATCCTCTGTTGTAATTTCTCTTCCCAATTTAGATAATCCATTCTCTTCCATATAATCTGTGACATGATTACTACTAGCAAAAATCACTTTCGGTATTTTCTTTGTGTTAGCAACATGCATCGTATAATAGGTCGCTTTAAAAAACACGTCGGTCATTTGATCAAAAGTGTCCACTTCCTCAATTGCCTGACTTGTCTCCATCCGTAATAAATTAATGATCACATCAGTATCTTCAGGAATTTTTTCCAAAAGCTCTTGATATTTGGTAGCATCCACATATTGGTGGGATGCATCAGCTTGGCCAATCGCTCTGTCAAGGTTCAGGATATTGTAGCTGCTTTTCAAGCCATGAAATAATGCTTCGCCAACTACACCCGCCCCACCTAAAATTACCAATTTTTTCACAATATCGATTCCCTTCCAATAGGTAGTAATGGTAGCGAGGAAACTGCAACAAATGGCTGACAGATTTAACTAGTTAAGCTTCCTCTTCACTGTGCCTCGCTACATTAGACAGTTTCGAACTTTTTCTTGCTTCAAAATCTCCATATATTAGACAATTTGTGCTTCCGATCGCCTTCCTAAGTCAAAATGCGGTTTATCTCCAAGCTTCCCCTCTTTTTCAAATTGCCTTTCATACCAGTTACATAAGAAGCACAACCGCCTCTCTATTCCATATCATTTCTTATTTCGGATCAGTTTCACTACTTCCATTAAAATCATACTCGCTAATGCTAGGCCAAAAGCAATGGCGAATTTGCTCAAGCCAAATTCAGCAGGTATATGGAAGATATCACGGGCAAACGGTAGAATCGTAATCGTATAAAGTAAAAACCCAACGAGTACAGCACCAATCACATACTTATTTTGAAAAATGCCTGCACCAATGGCTGTTTGAACATTGGACCTTGCTGGGAATGTTTGTAACGTACGCGATAAGATGAGTGTCGTAAAGGCCATAGCGACTCCCATCTCATCCGAGTGCTGTAAACCGATATAATGAGAGATTATGACCGCAACGCCGATTAATATCCCTCTTATCGTCACAGATCGTAAGGTGCCACCAGCAAATATTCCTTCCTTAATATCGCGAGGCTTTCGCTTCATCACATTCGGTTCTGGTTTTTCTACCCCTAATGCAATAGCAGGAAGTGAATCATTGACTAGATTTATAAAAAGTAACTGTAAGGCGGTAAATGGATTTGCCCAATTCATAATCACCGCGAATAAGATAGCAATGATCGCCCCTAAATTTCCGGCAAACAAATAGGCAATGGCTTTTTTAATATTATCAAATACCGTTCTACCGACACCGACTGCCTTCACAATGGAGACAAAATTATCATCGGTTAAAATCATCGCAGCAGAATCCTTCGCCACATCCGTTCCGCTTCCCATACCAATGCCAATATCCGCTTGCTTCAGAGCAGGGGCGTCGTTAACACCATCCCCGGTCATTGCCGTAATTTGTCCTTTTTCCTGCCATGCCTTCACGATGCGAATTTTGTTCTCTGGGGATACGCGGGCATAAACGGTAATCCTCTCAAGCTTTTCATCAAGCTCTTGTTCTGACATTTTATCTAACTCTTTACCAGTAACAGCAATGTCGCCTTCCTCCATCAAACCAATTTCGCGACCAATCGCTTCCGCTGTTGTCTTGTGGTCCCCTGTGATCATAACAGGCTGTATACCTGCCTTTTTTGCTTCTTCAATCGACCCATACACTGCTTCACGAGGTGGATCCATCATCGCCATTAGTCCGATTAAAACAAAATCTTTTTCATCTTCTACCGATAAGCTTGGATTTTCTTCGTCTATTTTTTTATACCCAAATGCTAATACTCTTAGCGCTTGCTTCGAATAAGATTCATTTTGCTCTTGTAATTTTTGCAACCATTCTGCTGACAGCTCTCGCCTTTCTCCATTTACTAATATATACTGAGCACGCTCAAGCATAACATCAGGACCACCCTTGATGAGCATAAGGATTTCTTTATCGATTTCGTGTACGGTTGACATCATTTTTCGATCTGAATCAAACGGTAGCTCTGCTTTTCGAGGGTACTTGTCCCTCATCTCCTTATAGGATTGCTTTTTATCCTCTGCCAAATGAATCAAGGCAATCTCTGTAGGGTCTCCTATTTCCTTTTTATCTTCATTAATATAGGAGTCATTACATAAGACGGCTGTTTGCATTAATAATTGTTCACTTTTATCCCATTTATTATCGGAAAAAGGCTTATCCACTTCAGGTAAATAAAAATCGGTCACGGTCATTTTATTTTCTGTTAACGTACCTGTTTTATCTGTACAAATGACACGAGTCGAGCCTAATGTTTCGACAGCAGGTAAACGGCGAATTATCGCATGCTGCTTAGCCATTTTATTCGTCCCAACAGATAACACAATCGTTACAATCGATTGCAATGCCTCTGGAATCGCTGCAACCGCAATGGCAACAGAGAACATCAGTGCATCTAGAATGGCCTTTGTCATATCTACATCTGCATCACTAAACCACAGTCTTCCAACTTGAACTGCAAAAATAATGATACAAATCAACAGTATGGCAATCCCTAGCTTCTTACTAAAGGAATCCAATTTACGTTGTAATGGGGTTTGTTTCGCTTCTGCTGTTTCGATCATTTCGGCAATTTTACCAATTTCCGCTTTTTCTCCTGTAGCAGTGACAACAAATGTCCCCCTGCCATTGACGACGAGAGAACTACTAAAAACCATGTTCACTTGATCCCCAATCGTCACTTCTTCCTCTAACGGGGCTGTTGTCTTTTCAACTGCATCTGATTCACCTGTTAGCATCCCTTCGTTTACTTTAAGAGACTCTGCTTCTAATAAACGACCATCTGCCGGAATGTAATCACCAGCCTCGAGCTTTACAATGTCTCCTGGTACTAGCTCTCGTGCCATAATGGTTTTCGTCGAGCCATTGCGTACGACCTTTGCTTCAGGTGCGGACATATCCCTTAATGCATCCAATGAGCTCTCTGCTTTTTTTGTCTGAACAACACTGATAATGGAATTTAACAAAATAACGAGGAAAATAATGATCGATTCGATCACTTCACCTAACACGAGCTGGACGATCGCTGCAATGAGAAGAACTACAACCATTGCATCCTTGAAGGTTTCTAAAAACAATTTCCATGTGGGGACCTTCTCTCTATCTGCTATTTCATTATATCCCTCTTCTTCTAATCGTTTTTTGACTTGATCCTCCTGGAGTCCTTTCTTATCAACCTCTAATTGTTTTAAAACATCTTCCTTTGTAGTCTGGTAATGGTGTTTCAATAGTTAATCCCCCTTGTCGTTTTCTAATGTTACACATACTCTTTCAATTCGATAATCCGTGATTTCCACAATCTCAAAGACTAAATTTTTATAGGTAATAGTCGGTAACTCTTCCTTTTGCGGTATATACCCTAATTGGCTCAAAAGAAAACCATTTAATGTTTCAAATTCTTCTGTAGGAAGCTCCACCCCGAACATCTCCTCTAGTAAATAGAGATGTGTTGTACCATCTACCTCAAACTGATGCGAATTTATTTTTTTCCAGCCAAAGTTCTCCTGCTCTCCTGGGAGATGATGCTCACTACTAATTTCCCCAACGATTTCCTCGATGATATCTTCAATTGTTACCATACCATCAATTCCCCCATATTCATCGACAACCATAGCAATATGAACATTATTCCTTTTCATCTCACGAAATGCTTCGTCGATTGACTGTGATTCGAGAACAAACAGTGGCTTTCTCAAGATAGGCTTAATCGATGGAGAGTCACTACTAGTCATGAGAGAAATCATATCTTTTGTATGTAGGACACCGATGATATGGTCGATATCTCCTTCATATACAGGAAATCGCGTGAAACGCTTATCGTTCATGAGCTGATAGATTTCTTGTATCGACATGGTGATATCAATTGCACTTATTTCCGTACGGTGTGTCATAATATCTGATACTTCTTTATCATTTAATTCAAATATGTTATGAATCATCTGTTTTTCATCTACTTCGATCGTACCTCGTTCACCACCAATATCTACTAGCATGCGAATTTCCTCTTCATTCGCCTCTTCTTCTTTGGCATTTGGGTCAACTCCAAACAATTTCACGACAACATTTGTAGAGAAATTAAGGATCTTCACAAATGGTGAACTTATTTTAAATAGTATCATTAATGGAGAGACAACGAGATAAGCAATTTTTTCGGCCTTTTGCAATGCCAATTGCTTTGGGACAAGCTCGCCAATCACTAGCGTAAAATAAGATAGTAAAATCGTAATTCCTACAACTGATATCGTTCTTAATAAGGCCTCAGAAAGGGGGATTCCAATCGATACTAGCCATTTTGCTAAAGGGTCTGCAAAGCTATCTGCGGCAAAGGCACTTGCTAAGAAGCCAGCAAGCGTAATACCAATTTGAATCGTAGCAAGAAAACGACCAGGCTCCGCTAGTAAAGTCTGAAGCTTCATCGATTTTTTATCCTTTTCTTTTGCTCTTTTTTGAATTTTATTATCATTTAATGCGACTAGCGCAATCTCGGATGCAGCGAAGAATGCATTGATAAGAATAAGAATAACTAGTACGGTAATCGCTAATACCATATCCTCAACCTCCAAATAAAACTGTTATTATTGGTATACCCTAAATTGTTTAAAATACAACCATAGAATGTTTATGATGACACCTGATTCCATTAGTTTTACATAGCAAAAAAAGCCAATATATGTGATAATTAAAGCAGAAATAATATAGAAAGAAGTTGGTATCAGATGCAGTTAGAGATAGATAAATCTTCTTTACCGGTATATGAAGCATTAGCAAGTGATGTTAGATTAGAAATTATCCAATTATTATCGAAAAACAAAATGAACATAAAAGATTTATCGAAGGCATTAGGCATCAGCAGTCCCATCGTCACCAAACACATTGAAAAGTTAGAAAAAGCAGGGATTATTCGGACAGAAAAAATTCCAGGAAAATCAGGCTTACAAAGAATTTCGATCCTTAAGGTTGACCATATCGAAATTAATTTTCCGAAAAAAATCTATCATTCCTTTGCTACCTATGAAACTTCGGTTCCTGTCGGTCATTATACAGATTATCATGTGTTGCCAACCTGTGGACTGGCAACAATAAAGGATTTCATAGGACCAGTAGATGAAACAAAATATTTTATGGACCCAAAACGTATGGATGCACGGATTTTATGGTTCACTCAAGGATTTATAGAATATAAAACCCCGAATTTTTTAAAGGAAGAGGACGAGCTACAACAGTTAGACATCAGTATGGAGATTTCATCTGAGTTCCCGTTTTCCAATGAAGTTTGGCCATCTGATATTACGTTTACCTTAAACAATGTCGAGCTCGGAACATGGGTAAGCCCTGGAGACTTTGCTGATACACGTGGGAAGTATACCCCAGAATGGTGGCCACACAATATTAATCAATATGGGCTACTAAAAACGATTCGTATTACCCCGCACGGTACGTATATGGATGGAGAGCCTATGTCAGATGTAACTATCTCTGACTTAGATACAAGAACAGAAGGCTGGAAGCTTAGAATCGAAGTAAAAAAAGAGGCAGAAAATGTAGGCGGGGTAACCTTGTTTGGCCGAGAATTTGGTAATCATAATCAAGATATTAATTTTAAGCTTTATTATATTTAATCAACAATGTAAACGCTCAATATTTAGTATGGAGAACCTGGTAGGGCCTATCAGGTTCTTTTTTTATACGTTAGGAAACCATAACATTCTTGCCGGAAATAATGCAACGATACGAAAATTTTGAAGTCCAAAGTATAAGAAAAGCTAACGCATCCGCTAAAGAACCCAGCGAATGCGGGTTTCCCTAAAAAATAAGCTAGAAATTAGTCGAATTTTCTTCAAAATAGTTCATTCATAAGGTAAAATATAAAAAGATCAGTAGGATAATGAAGGGAGGGGTAGAAAACCGATGAAAACGATCCTTATCGCTGATGATTCCGCCTTTATGCGCAAATGGCTACGAAATATCTTAGAAAAGCACGCCTATGTCGTCATCGCAGAAGCTGCGAATGGAATTGATGCGGTGAGGCTTTACCAAAAACACCACCCAGACATGGTATTACTAGACATCATCATGCCGGTTACGGATGGCTTAACGGCATTAAAAAAGATTAAACAGCTGGACCAGTGTGCGAATATCATTATCGTATCCTCCCTCGCTACAAAAGAAAATGTGATGGTCGCCCTTCAGCACGGAGCAAAGGATTTTATTATCAAGCCATATTTTCATAACCTAATCCCTACCTTAGAAAAAATCTCCAAGCCCTAGCAAGCATTTTCCGAAGCTACAAAGAAAATGCTTCTATTCATCTCTCTAAAACTAGTTATCTCCTATTTAGTTAAAATTATCATGAAGAAGTGTGAAGCAAGCAAATTATGGGAATCCTACCTATATAGCCCTTAAGATGTTCGAACAAATCATTACACTTTAGACGTTTTTCACGTTATTGTAATATTATAGGCTTTGGTGAGGAGTGAACATAAATGGAAATAAAAATATCAGATGATGCATTAAATTGGTTTAAAGAGGAAGTCGAGTTAACGGAAGGTGATACCGTAAAGTTTCAAGCAAAATACGGGGGATCAAGCCCTATTCACGAAGGTTTCTCCCTAGCATTTCAAGTGAAGGAGGAACCGGTGGAACCTATCTCTCAAGTAGAGAAGGACGGCATCACCTTCTTTATAGATACAACAGATGCGTGGTATTTCGAGGGATATCATTTATTAGTCAATTATGACGCAGAATTAGATGAAGTCGTTTATGATTATGAAGAGATCCACTAATTTTGGCACCATTGTCCCGCTTTTTTTTAAAGTGGGACAAACTAACATTTATCGTGATTAGAAAAATATTGTGTTATGATTATGTTAAAGTGAGACTTCCAATTTTCCCGATGGTTAACATTGTTTAAAACATCTTAAGGAGGCGTATCTATGGGGGCACAAGAATTCCGCAAGGCGATGAGTAAATTTGCTACCGGAATAACGGTTGTGACAACGGAATTTGACGGTAGTGTTCAAGGAATGACAGTGAATGCATTTATGTCTGTTTCCTTGGACCCTCAATTAATTACTATTTCATTAGATCATCGAACTAATTTTTATGAAAATGCAGATAAAATAAAGCGATTTGGTGTAAGTATTCTTCGTGAGGAGCAACAGGAAATTTCTATGATTTTTGCCAAACAAATCGATAAAGCGTTTCATGATTTTACAATGCTTGATCAGATCCCTGTTATAAATGACGCCTTAACCACACTGGCATGTACGGTGATTAATACAGTGGAAGCTGGCGATCATTTACTATTAATCGCCAAAGTGGATGAGATAAAACTAGATGAAGGAAAACCTATACTCTATTATAATAGTAATTATCACAAACTAGAAAATCCTTAAGCAGGATAAGGAAATGAAAAATCATGACAATTCTCTCAATCATTAAATTATGTGCAACATTACCAAGGAAGAAATCTCTTTTTCAATTGAATCGTGTAAGTATGCGAGATACACTAGTGTTTTTGTTTTTATTATTCTTTTTTTCCTTTTTACCGAATGCCATTCTTATTATCATCCAATTTGATCCGAGTGTGTCACAACTCTCGTATTCTCAATATTTGCTACAGGTAATCGTTTTTTATCCATTTTTGATGATGTTTCTCGTAATTTCGGGTATTTCGATATTAGCATTAGGCGCATGGCTTATTTGTTTTATGCTAAGGAGAAAGCTTAAATACCAGCAGCTATGGAAAATGACAGGGTTTGCTTCTTTTCTACCGCTATTAGCCTATGTTGTCTTATATTTTACCCCATTGCCAAATATGGCATCAATTACGCTATGTGCTATCTGGTTATATGTACTTGTCTATCAAATGATAATCATTTATCCGACAAAAAAGTGAGGAGTGAAAATCAGTGACAGCTAACCCTTGGAAGATCACATCAACGCAAACAACCCAAATTGATCGGTTCAAGATAACCATCGATGAGATCATGCTCGCAAATGAAGAGGCAAAAAATTTCTCTTATATACAGTTTCGTGATGGTGTATGTATTCTGGCCATAACAGAGGATCAAGAAATTATTCTGTTGAAGCAATACAGGCATGCTGTTCAGTCATGGGAATTTGAACTCCCTGCTGGCATGATAGAGGACGAGGAAGAGGCTCTTTATGCTGCCAAACGCGAACTGTTAGAAGAAACGGGTTATCAATCACTGGAATGGGAATCCTTCGACTACTTTTTCCCATCCCCTGGGTCTACAACGGAGAAAATTCATTTGTTTTTTGCTAAAAATGCGTTTAAGGTGAGAGACCAAGCATTAGACCCTACAGAGGATATCTCTGTTTCCTTGATTACTCCAGAGGAAATGAGCGGGATGATTACAGATGGCAGATTTAAGCATGGAGCAGGCTTAGCATGCTGGGCAAAATATATATCAAAATATCAGCATTCATTCCTATTATAAGTAAAAACAGTCTAGCAAATACGCTAGACTGTTTTTTATCTATTCCTGAATCATATTTCGAACCTTTTCTACTTCTTCTTGTGGCACAATGTAATAATAGATACCATCAATTTTTGTACCAGATCCTTGTACCTGATAGTTGGTTATTTTTTTCCTTGTATCACTATAGCCATCAAGTAATGCTTTCATATCATCGAACTGGAGACTTGTCGTCATGTTATTTCCCATCACCTCGATGACTTCATGAATTTTAGTGACATTGGCAATGTTTGCTCCACCATCGATAATGCCAGCAATCACCTTACGTTGTCTTTCTGTTCGGCCAAAATCACCTGCTGGATCTTGTTTTCTCATTCGAACATAGGCCAAAGTTTTTTCGCCATCCATCTCAATAGGACCTTTTGTAAAATTATATTTTCCGTCAGACCACTCAATTTCGTTATTTACCGTAATCGTACCGACAACATCTACTAACTCCTTTAAACCTTCCATATTAATTCGAACAAAATAATCAAGCTCTATCCCTAGGAAGTTTTCTACCGTCTGAACAGACATATCTGCTCCACCAAAGGCATAGGCATGATTAATCTTATCCTCATAACCTTCACCTACAATTAACGTACGTGTATCACGAGGAATACTAACAATCTGCATTTCATCCTTCTCTGGCTTTAAAGTTAGCACCATTAATGCATCCGATCTTCCTTTATCATTTCCTCTTTGGTCTACTCCTAGAAGTAGAATATTAAGAGGCTCTGTCGCATTTAGCTTTTTCTTAACCTCTTGCAAATCAATCGAATCAACTGGCTCATGCATTTTCGTATCAACCGTTTTCTCTACATTGTTAATAATAGTCCAAGCATATATGCCTACCCCAACAATAATAAGAAAGATAATGATTAATGGTGTCAAAAGCCACCACTTTTTTTTAGACTTTTTTCGATTAGCTCTCGTTTCCACCTGGTCTTCATCCTATTCTCTTAACTTTAGTCATTATTCTCACATAAATTATAGCACATCGCCCAGAAAAAGTAAGTATTTTTCTAAAGTTGTCAAAAAACAGCTTATTTTGCGAATCCCAAAATAAGCTGTTCTCATGTTCAACAAATTAAGAGTTTAAAAGACTACGATCAGGATAGATCATAATTTTAATACTCGTATCCTTTTCAATTCTAGCTTTTTCAACGGCTTCTTCTATTTGATCCAGAGAATATTGATGGGTAACGATCTGTTCTATATTCATTTCCTGATCACTCAAGCCTTGGATTGCCGCGGGATAGGTGTTGACATATCGAAAAAGTCCATGAACATCATACTCTGAGTCAACTAAATGCGTAATATCGATGCCAATTTCCTCTGCTGCCGGCAGACCGACGAGAACTATCCTTCCACCTCTTCTTGTCACGGTCAAGACGTCCTGTACTGCCCGCGGATTTCCAGACGTTTCTATTGATACATCCATACCTTTTCCAGCTGTCAATTGCTCTAATCTCTCAGCTAATGATTCCTTAGATGGGTCAATCACAGCAGCTACTCCTAATTTCTTGGCTAATTCTAAGCGAAATGGTACAACATCTGTTGCATAAATCTCTTTTACCCCATATAGCCGAGCCGCTTGTATTGTCAACAGTCCTATTGGGCCAAGTCCTGTAATGAGCATACGATCACTAGGCTTTACCTTTCCCCGGTTCATGGCATGCATCCCAACGGAAAACGGTTCGAGTAATGCCCCCGTTTCATAGCTCATCCCATCAGGTAATGGAAAGACAAAATCACTACGGACAGCGACATATTCCGCCCATGCACCATCAACTGGTGGTGTTGCCATAAAAACCACATCTGGACATAAATTGTAGCGACCTTCCTTGCAATAATCACATCTACCACAGGTCACACCTGGCTCTACCGCAACCCTTTCTCCAACTGTTAGATTTCTGACACTGTCACCAACTGCCACTATATCGCCAGCCATTTCATGACCTAAAATGATTGGCTCCTTTACCTCATATCGACCAATTTTTCCATGCTCATAGTAATGAACATCCGAACCACAAATTCCTATACAGTGTACTTTGATTAGGACCTGATCTGCTTGGATTTCTGGAATCGGTACTTCTTTCACTTCTATATCCAAAGGTTTATTTAATACGGCAGCCTTCATCCTATTGCTCACATCTGTCACTCCTTGTATGCTAAATTACAGGATTCTTTTTCATCAGAGCTTAATCCAACGTCTTTCCTCCGCAGATTGTTCAATCGCATCAAGCAATTTTTGATTTTGGACACCATCCTCAAAATTCGGTGCTGGTTGGTAATCCTCTGCAATCCCTCGGAAAAATTCGTCAATTAAATGAATAAACGTATGCTCATAGCCAATGATATGCCCAGCAGGCCAGTACGCTCCAACATATGGATGCACTTCCTCGGTACAATTGATTAAACGGAAGCCTTGCTCTCCTTCTTCATCACTCGCTAAGTAGAGTTCTAGGTTATTCATATTTTCCATATCCCAACGAACAGAGCCTTTCTCCCCATTGATTTCAAATTTATTCTTATTGCGATTACCATTAGCAAAACGAGTTGCTTCAAATGTCCCTAGTGCTCCATTCTCAAACCGAGCGAGAAACGCTACAGCATCATCCACCGTGACCTCACCCATTTTCGTTGAATCGCCTTTCGCACTTAAACCACCCGTCATTTCACCAATTGGACGTTCTTTAATAAAGGTTTCCATTGTCGCAACAATTTCGGTGAATTCTCCAATCAAAAAACGAGCAAGGTCAATACTATGTGCACCGATATCCCCTAAGGCACCAGATCCAGACACTTCCTTTTTCAAGCGCCAGACTAGTGGAAAGCTAGGATCAATGATGAAATCCTGTAAATAATGAGCACGATAATGGAAAATACGTCCAAGCTTGCCTTGTTCGATCAGCTTTTTGGCAAACTGTACAGCAGGGGCAAAGCGATAATTATGACAAATCATGTGCTTTACCCCGTTCTTCTTCACTGCTGCTAGCATTTGCTCTGCTTCTTCCACAGTTAGCGCAAGAGGCTTTTCTGTAATGATATGCTTACCCGCTTCTGCTGCCGCAATCGCAATTTCGGCATGTGTATGGTTCGGTGTCACAATATCAATCACATCAATATCGTCTCGCTCCACTACTTTTCGCCAATCGGTTTCATAGCTTTCCCAGCCCATTTTTTCTCGTGCTTCCTTCACGGCCTCTTCATTTCTTCCAGCAATGACTTTTAGCTCAGGCTTTAATGGATTGTCAAAATAAAATGGTAAATCACGATAAGCATGACTATGTGCTTTTCCCATAAATTGATATCCTATCATTCCAATTCTTACAGGTTTACTTGTTATGCCCACCACATTTCACCAACCTTTTCTTTGATTAATGCATTTTTCAATACTTCTACGGCTTTATGAAACCCTTCCTCAACAGACATTAAACTATCCTCATGCTCGATCGAGATAGCTCCTTCATAACCGATCAGCTGTAATGCACTGATGATTCGCTTCCACTCTTCCTCTCCATGACCATAGCCAACGGTTCGGAATATCCATGCCCTATTTAATTCATCACTGTATGGTTTCGTATCAAGTACACCGTTTGCTTTTGTATTTTGCTCATCCATTCCTGTATCCTTTGCATGAAAATGGTACAGTGCCTTATGCTTCCCTAACTCTTTAATGCTGACAACAGGATCCATCTGCTGCCAATATAAATGGCTTGGGTCAAAGTTAACACCAATTTGGTTTCCACAGACTTCTCTTAATTTTAGGGCGGTTTCATTATTGTAGACAACAAAGCCAGGATGTGGCTCAATCGCTACTCGTACACCGTGTTCCGCCAAGAAGTCATTTTGCTTCTTCCAATACGGAATGACGCGCTCTTGCCATTGCCATTCGAGTACTTCAGGGTGATCATCTGGCCATGCAGCAGTTACCCATACTGGATACTTCGAATGCTCTGATTCTCCTGGGCATCCTGAGAAGGTGATCACCGTATTTACCCCGATCTTTTCAGCAAGTAGGACGGTTTTTTCAAATTGCTTATGATGCTGTTCGCTTATTGCTTTGTTCGGGTGAAGGGGGTTTCCATGACAGCTAAGGGCACTAATTTCTAAGTTTCTTTGCTCAAATGCTTCTTTAAAGGCAGATAGCTTTCCTTCATCTGCTAATAATTCATCGGGATTACAATGGGCATTACCTGGATAGCCCCCTGTGCCAATCTCCACCGTCTCAAGACCTGCTTCTGCTACCTTATCCAAAGCTTCCTCCAATGACTTATCACCAAATAGTACAGCAAATACACCTAACTTCATTTCCATCACCTAATCCTTTCTGCAAAATGATTGGTAAAACTCACTCATCGTTTTTATGCAAAATAGTCCTCAGCTATTCCTTCTGGTAACGGCTCTGGCTGTTTGCAATGGCTTGGAACAATATAATGCTTCCCATCTGATGAGGCATCATGTATCCCATGCATAATATCTAACACATGGTAGGCGAGCGTTCCATCTGTTCTTGCAGTTCGTTTGGCTAAAATAGCATCGACCATCTCAGCAACCCCTAAGCCCCGACTATTATCGGTAAACCCATGTGTTAAAGGAACCTCAGTCCAATCACTGTCGTCTTTTCTCCGAATCATAACAGGGCCACCGAATGTATTCGGATCTGGAACGATCATGCTTCCTTCTGTCCCATATATCTCGATATGTGGTAATCCATGATGCCATGTATCAAAGCTCATGACCATGGAAGCGACGGCACCATTTTCAAAATCTAAAACACTATTAATCTGTGTTGGAGTTTCGACCTTAATCTTCTCGCCATACTTTTGTTTACTAGTAATCGTACGTTCCTTATAGGTCATTTGGGCAGACCCTGTTACGCGACTGATTGGCCCAATTAATGCAATAAGGGCTGTTAAATAATAAGGACCCATATCGAATAAAGGACCACCACCTACCTGATAATAAAAGGCAGGATCCGGATGCCAACGCTCGTGTCCTGGGATCATCATAAACGCCGTAGCTGAAATAGGCTTGCCAATCACACCATCATCCAAAAGCTTCTTACATGTTTGAATCCCTCCCCCTAAGAAGGTATCAGGTGCATTTCCGATATATAATCCTTTTTCTTTGGCTAACTCTAGCATTTTATTCGCTTCTTCTCTTGTAACTGCTAGAGGCTTTTCGCCATATACATGCTTGCCATTTTCCAATGCCTTTATCGCTATCTCCGCATGAACAGCTGGTATCGTCAAATTAATAACGAAATCAATTTCAGGATCTAACAAAAGCTCCTCTGTCGTATAGGCCTTTGGAACGCCATATTCCGCTGCATGACTTTTGGCACGATCAAGCACCAAATCTGCCACGGCTTGAATCGTGTAATTCTTAAAGCGTTTTGCATTTTCCAAATAGATTCGACTAATATTTCCACAACCAATAATACCTACATTTAATTGATTCATGCTTCCACTCCTATCTGCTTGCCCAAGTCATACCTCTTTGCATTAATTGAAGTACCTCTGGCATTTTGACAATTTCCGCGACATGACCTAACCCACAGTAATAAACCTTTCCCTCTCCCCATTTTTTCGTCCATACAACTGGCATATCCACTTCTCCGTTTGTTTGATATGGTCCTTCTGCAACAGGGAAGCGAGTCGTTGCATGAACATGAATGGCCGGATCAACATGCATATAATATTGCTCAGATACTACTGTAAAATCCTCCATTCCTTCTGTTAACGGATGATCTGGATCCTTGATATGCACCTTGTATTCTACTCCATCATTACCAGGGTGTGCGACCCATTGGCCACCAACCATAAATTGATAGTCTACCTCCATCCGAAAGGAATCACCCATTCCACCATGAAGTCCTGCCAATCCTGTGCCCTGTTCAACTGCTTTCAATAACGGCTGTAGCTGATCCTGTTCGATTGTACCTTGTGTCCAGTTTGGTACAATCAAATCATATTCTGTCAGATCATCTTCTTTCAGTGTCTCTAACGTATCCGTGATTTTAACCTGAAAATCCTTTTCTTCTAATAAACCTGCTAGTATATCTGCTACTTGTTTTGGTTCATGTCCTTCCCAACCACCTTGAAAGATTAATGCTTTTTTCAAGAAAATTACCTCCTATGTTAAAATATTATAGTTAAAATAATCAAAATCAGCTTTTTTATGCTGTCCACTCAGATCCTGTGCGGCCATACCGACAAACGTTCCTGTAAATCGTACATAATCAGAATCGTCGTCTGATAAGTGACCAATGTCTATTTTTTCGCCAATCTGCTGCCATTCATCTGTATCTAATCGGTAGTAAAATTGTAATAAATGATCATGAATGACTGCTTTTAAATAGATTGGTTGATCGTTAGGAAGTGCGATATCCTTTTCTAGCAATTCTTCATAGCTTCCATATTTTGTTTCGATGATTCCAATACATTTTCCTAAGGTTTCGTGTTCTGTTATGCGTAAATACACATGATCCTCTGTATCATAATAAATCATCAATCCTGCCATTTGCTGGAAATTTTCTGGTTCAAATTCTACAGAGGTCTCTAATTCTACTTGGAAATGCTCAAGTCGCCTCATTACCATACTCTGACGATGAAACGAATTCATCGATTCTTCCCCATATAGACGGAGATAACCAGGACGGTCTTTAAGCGAATACCATTTTTCTTCAAAGGTCCTTCTTAATGCATTCCAATGTAAAGCTAGTGTCTCTTCATTAAAATCATCGTGAAGCGGAATGGTTACTGCTTCTGACACTGGCAGATCAGGTGCCGGTACTTCCTTGCTTGGGTTTGGACCATTTTCGATACGAAGCCAATCATCGTCTGTCCAGTAGCATTTTTGTATAGCCGTTTCTCTACCTAAAATACATTT
Source organism: Gracilibacillus sp. JCM 18966 (assembly GCF_055392695.1). Lineage (NCBI taxonomy): Bacteria > Bacillati > Bacillota > Bacilli > Caryophanales > Bacillaceae > Gracilibacillus > Gracilibacillus sp. JCM 18966. Next base: position 252,897 of record NZ_AP043883.1, read on the forward strand.
TTTATCGATCACAGGTCGCCCACATAAATGTGCCATATACCATTCTCCATTTTGTGTTTCGACCAAGCAACCATGTCCCGCTTTTTGCAACTGATCTTCATCAGACTTATCAGAGGTTAAGATCGGGTTCATTGGATCCACCTCATATGGACCAAAAAGCGATCGAGAGCGAGCCATTGTTGCTGCATGATCATATTCTGTGCCACCTTCGGCTGTTAATAAATAGTAGTAGCCATTTCTTTTGTATACGTGTGGTGCTTCCGTTTTTCTTAACTCTGTCCCTTTAAAGATATTTCGTATTGGTCCGACTAATTTTTGCTCTTTAACGGAATATTCCTGTAGAGCGATACCCGCAAAAGAGTTCGTGCCCTTGCGATGATCCCAAATCATATTGACTAACCACTTCTTCCCATCCTCATCATGGAATAAGGATGGATCAAAGCCACTACTATTTAGATAAATTGGGTCTGACCATGGCCCTGTAATACTTTCTGCTGTCACTAAATAGTTATGGGTATCCTTAAATGCTCCCTTTCTACTCTTCACATCCGTAAAAATAAGATAATAAGTTCCATCTGAATAGGAAAGACATGGTGCCCAAACACCGCCTGAGTTCAAATTTCCTAGCATGTTAAGCTGGGAGGAACGTGTAAGAGGATAACCTATCAGTTCCCAGTTCACTAAGTCCCTAGAATGATAGATTTGTACACCTGGAAACCATTCAAAAGTAGATACAGCTATGTAATAATTATCCTCTACTCGAAGTATCGATGGATCCGGATTAAACCCAAGTAATACAGGATTTTGAATCATTTTCATGGTTGACTCTCCTTCCTTCCGCCTCTAATTGATAGCGTTATCATATTTTATCATGGTTCTTTCTGTTTTTCTATATTCTATTATAACTAAGTTTATCCAAACAACAAACTATTTTGCCATATTTATGACGAATTTTTTTTATTTTATGTACTATCCTACCAAACTAGAACTTATAATATAATAAAAATAAAAAGGAAGCGATAGGATGAAACGAAAAATCACGCTGATAGTCTGTTGTTTTATTGGAATAGTATGCCTTCTGTTTGCTTCAGCCTATTACCTTATGAATGCAAGAAGTTTTCAGATTTTTGGAGGACTAACCAATCAAGTAGAAACAGATGAGTTGGTGGTGGCTCTAACCTTTGATGATGGGCCGACTGAAAAGGTAGATGCTATTCTCGCATTATTGGATGATTATCAAGCAAAAGCTACGTTCTTTTTAATAGGGAAGGATATGAAGAACAACCCACAACAAACTAGAAAAATTGTAGAGGCTGGCCATCAAATTGGAAATCACACCTTTTCTCATGAAAGAATGATATTCCAATCACAACAATTTATTAAGCAGGAAATAACGAAGACAGATCAATTAATTCGCGAGGCAGGCTATCAAGAAGAAATTGATTTCCGTCCTCCTTTTGGCAAAAAGCTTTTCGGTCTACCCTATTATTTATCGAAGCACGATCGAGAAACGATTACATGGAACATAGAACCAGATACAGCAGAGGATAAGTTAGCGTATGTGCAAGAAAAAATAGAACCAGGCTCCATTATCCTTTTACACCCGATGTATGATCAATCAGGTGAAGAGCTTCAGCTATTGGAAGAAATCCTTCAATTATTAACGAGTCAAGGCTACTCCTTTATTACAGTGGATGAATTGCAGAATTTATAAGATAGACTTATTGTGAATTCTAATCAAATTCTCATTTTTCTCTTATTCTTCTCTCATTTCTAAAAGGTATAGTGAAGATGAATAGAAATGAAGGAGGAAGAAAACATGAAAAAAGTACTATTAGTAGGAGCAGCTGTCACAACCGTTATTTTTGGTGGAGTCACGATTGCATGGGCTTCCACTGATAATCAGGAAGCGATAACGGCCGAACAAGCTTTGAAAACAGCATTTGCGCAGGCTGACGGATTTATCGAGGAAGTTGATCTTTCCTTCGAAGAGGATGATCATTATTACGAAGTAGAAATCGAAAGCAGAACCGGTGAATATGAATTTCAAGTCGATGCCTCTACTGGAAAACTACTGAAATCACAGGATCGTACCAAGGAAGATGCAGAAGAGTATGATGATACGCATTATCCAAATAAGCCAGCCAATCTAACATCCTTTACTGAGTATAGTACAGTCGTCGAACAAGTCGACACAAACGGATTAACATTCCATTTGGAAAAAGATAATCCCGGGAGTCGAATTATGTTTCTTGTCAATGGGGATAAAGAGAAACAGTATAAAATCATCTACAAAAAAGAGGAGCATTTTCTAAAAATTATTGATCTAATGGAAAATGACCAAGTATACAGTGGATTTATTTCTTAGGATAGCGATCTATTTGCATTCCACTCTAGATAGGAAGATAATAGGATAGAGAAAGTAGAGAAAGGAAGCAAATAATGGGATCTACACATGAATTTACGCTAGGAGAAGAAATCGCCAATGCTATTACCCATGGCATTGGAATGGTATTAAGTATTGCGGGATTAGTCATTTTGATCGTAAATGCCTCACTATTCGGAACACCATGGCATATTGTTAGCTTTACTTTATTTGGTGTGACGATGGTATTACTTTATACATCCTCGACTCTTGTACATAGCTTACCAAAGGGAAGAGCGAAAAATATTTTTGAAATACTGGATCATTCTTCGATTTATTTTTTTATTGCCGGATCTTACACCCCATTCTTATTCATCATTGTTAAAGGCTGGGAAGGCTGGACACTTTTTGGCGTCATTTGGGGGCTAGCCATTGGCGGGACTGTTTTCAAGGTGTTTTTCGTCAAGAAATTTTTAATGATTTCTACCCTTCTTTATGTTCTGATGGGCTGGCTAATTGTATTTGTATGGCCACCACTTGTCGACAACCTACATCCCAATGGGTTAATGCTTTTAATTATCGGCGGTGTGCTGTACACAGTTGGGGCTGTCTTCTATGTTTGGCGAGGCTTCAAATACCATCATGCAATTTGGCATTTATTTGTATTAGGTGGTAGCATTACACACTTCTTTAGTGTACTATTATATGTTTTACCACTTTATTAAAATGCTGCTGTTACACTCCCTTTAGATAGCTGAAGGGAGTATTTTTTTACTCAGAGCATCGTTTGTTATTTTTATTTTGGTTATCTCGTTTGATCGTTTGATACAACCATTATTATCTTGGTTATCTCGCCCTAATAGACCAACCCCCTGCTCCCCCTTAAACGCCTTTAATCAAGAAATCAATTTCAAGCCAACAACCGATCCGATGATTAATAAAAGGAAGAAGATTCGTTTTCTATCCTTCGGTTCATGAAAGAACAACATACCAACTAGTACTCCACCTGCTGCACCTATTCCTGTCCAAATTGCATAAGCGGTACCCATGGAGATCGTTTCTAGAGCATAGGTTAAGCCAACAAAGCTAATCATAAAGCTTACGATCATCCCCAATAAATCGAATCCCTTTTTCGTCATATGCCATCTGCTAATCATCATCACACCCGCTGTTTCGAATAAACCTGAAAGAACAAGTATAATCCAGTCCATTACGCTTCTCCTCCTTTATCCGCATGCTGATCTGTCGTTATTTTCAAACCAATTACTCCCACTAAAAGAAGCACAATAAGCAAAATCTTTCCGAGATGGAATTCTCCGCCAAAAACGAGCATCTCCATGGAAACAGTTCCTGCTGTCCCGAGCCCAACAAACACTGCATAGCTCGTACCTGCAGGAAGCTTTTGTCCACTCATTATCAGAAAATAAAAGCTGATAACAATAGCAACAAATGTGCCTGACCACTCCAGAACACTATCCGCATGTTTTAAACCGATCACCCATATTACCTCGAAAATTGCTGCAATAAAAACCTTTAACCATTCCTTATACATAAAAAAACCCCCTCTTCTTAAAATAAAAAAGCCTAAGAGATTGATTCATCTCCCAGGCTTTTATCCCTCCGTGTCACAGCTAGCAGCAGCTGTGTGTCTTCTCTCGGACCTGACCAATTTTTATTGCGGAACCCTAGAAGACCTTATTTATTCACTTTGTCTTTTATTCCAAATAAACCAAACTACAAATAATAGTATCGTAACAAAAGCCATAAGTAAAGCAATGCCAATTTGATCGGTTATTCCTAAGAATAAATAGCCGATTCCAGCCGCTAATGCACTGATAAAGGCATATGGTAGTTGGGTGATTACATGATCCATGTGATCCGAACCAGCACCGGTTGAGGATAAGATCGACGTATCAGAGATTGGTGAACAATGATCTCCAAAGACAGAGCCTGCAAGCACTGCTGCCATTGCAGGGATCACATAAGATACATCATATAAAACAGCTATTTGTGCGGCGATCGGAAGCATAATTCCAAAAGTTCCCCATGATGTCCCAGTGGCTAATGCCATAAATCCGGCTAGAATAAATAATAATAAAGCTAAATAGTCAGGATTAAAGGCAACCTTATCGATTAATTGCGCCAAGAAACCACCAGTATCAATAATTTCAATGATGGCACCAATCATCCATGCTAATACTAAAATATAAATTGCTGGCATCATGGACAGTGTGCCCTTCCAGCTAATTTTCGCAATAGAAAGCTGGCGGTTTGGTAATCGTAAATAGAGCAACAATGCTGTTATTACAGAAAATAATCCTCCAACAAATAACGAGAGATTCACGTTCGTATTTTCAAAAAGCTTGAGCACCGTTGCCTCTTCATCTAATGCCATTTTGCCCGTTACTAACATAGCTGCAACCGTTGCAACAATAAGAACGGCAATAGGAATAACAAGATCGATTATTTTTCCATGCTTATTGAAAATATGAACTTCCTTTGCTTGTACTGCGGCTATATTCTTTGCAGGATCTAACACTTCTCCAGTACGAAGAGCGCGCTTCTCATGTTTTTTCATTGCCCCTATATTAATATTCAATAAGGCTACAAGAAGAACGAACACGATCGCTACTAGTGCATAAATATTATAAGGAATCATTTTCACAAATGCCTCTAATGGCTGATATTCGACGATTTCGTTTGCGACAAAAATAGAGCCTAGTGTGCCAATAATATAAGCGCCCCAGCTGGATATCGGTGTAATAACCGTTACAGGTGCGGAGGTCGAATCAATAAAATAAGCAAGCTTCGCGCGGGATATTTTATGACGATCGGTGACAGGTCTAGCTATTTGCCCTACTGCCAAGCTATTGAAATAATCATCAATGAAAATAAGGATCCCTAATGCAAATGGCATAATTTGTGCATTTTTTCGTGTTTTGATTTTATTTATTGCCCAATCCCCGAAGGCCTTGCTTCCACCAGATGCCGTCATAAAAACGGTCATGATACCAAGCAGGATGAGAAAAACTAATAAATAAAAATTCCCAACATTCCATCCATCTGTAGTATAAAAAATATCACGAAACACAAGCCATATTTGTTGTATCGCAAGAAGAATATCGAAATCATGTATGAGTAATGCACCAACGATGATGCCTGTTCCTAATGATAATAATAATTTCCTTGTCCACAGGACTAATACAAGCATTAATACTGCAGGAATTAATGAATAAAGTGTTCCTTCCAAATTGATAACCTCCACGTTCTTTCATTCCAATTGATACAGAAAAAAAAACAGCAATAGTATTTATTCTATCACTGTTTTATCTATCATATAATTTTACTTTTTATAGTGTACCAATTTCTTATCCATATGTCATCTGTTTTTTACTTTTCTTGCTCGATTCTTTTTCTTCTAGCAGCTGTTAGAATAACAAGACTAATCCCGATCACAAGTATCAATCCACCAATTAACAACCAGTTATACGTAAATGTAGCAGTATTAGGAAGGTAATGCTCCTCTGACGTCACTTTATCCGTTTTGTTTTCTTCATTCTTCACTATCGGTTCTTCCTTTTTTTCTTGTGCTACCTGATTGGTCGATTCCATAAGATTTTCTGGTAAAAAAACAGCAAACTTCGCTAATCGGGTACTATCTACTGTAAGCCAGCTCTGGTCTATCACACCGCCCATTTCCTTCCAGGAAGAGGAGTTTTGATCCCAATGGTATATTTGATGATCTTGATCTGGGTCTTCTAGTAAAAAGGATAGTTGAAATAGCGATGTAACAGCTTGACCTTCTTGTTCAAATATTACCTCATACACATTTGTCTCCGCTTGCTCTGCTTTTTCAAGCTCGGATGCTTTAACTTTGTTCATATACAAGGTTAGCGACTTATCTGTCTGGAACGATTTCAAATCAAATTTCAAACGAACATCCGGTTTTATAATATGAACTTGACTATTTCTATCCTTTAACCTCTTCAACTGTTCTGGTGAAAAGACAACTTTTGTCTGGTCCTTTTCCACTGGTACATGTAACTCTAGCACTCCATTGTCAGCTAAATTATTGGTGGCTTCCTCTTGTAGAAAAAACCCATCCTTTTCTGATACAAGATCTGTCGTAATGAAGCTTGCTAATCTCGTTACATGTAACTCATATAGCTCTTTTGTGCCGTCTTCTGCCGTTACCTCGATCTGGAAAAAATTATCGCCCGGTGCTAGCTTCTGAACTTTTGTGAGATCTTTTTCTCCATTTATCGTAACCGTTGCGGAACTGGAATGAGCAATTGGAGAAAGGGTCAGTTCTTCGATTGTCTCTGCTACTTCTACCTCATATTTTTTTACATCAGGAGAAAAGCTTGGCGTAAGCTTTCCATTATCTAGCTTCAAATCTTCTAGGCTGGCATCTGAGCTCTTTCCCAGTTCATAAGCTGCTATCGTTCCACTAACTTCATGTGCAACTAATAAAACTGGATTCCCTGTTGGACTTTTCTCTCCAGGAATAAAGGTCAATCCCTCTGGTGCAATATCTCCACTATCCCTTGTTACCTCCATATCTAATGACTGAAAATTTCTTGTTGTAAAATAGGAATCAAAAGTTGGCGCATTTGGATTTGTTAAATCATACACCATGATGCCACCTTGACGCTCTAAACCGATGAAGGCATAATCTGTTCCATTAACACGCCCAGTGATGACACTTTCTGGTTCTACGCCTTTATCATCACTCCTCGATTCAAAGCTATCGTCATCATTATTCGAATGAAAATAGGTTGGGTTAAATTCGGCTATATATCGTTCAAACTCAGATCCACTATCATATACGAGTTCCAGCGTATCTGCACTCCATAAGGAAAAAGAGCGTCCGCCAAAGCCATAGATCGCTTCGTACTTACCAGTTTCATTCATTGGATGAGAAATAGAGGTTTTTAAACGACCAAGCTGCTCTTCTTCAAACAATCCATTTTCGACTAAGCTATCTAATTCCTTTTGTGTATAACCTTGATATAGGTCTCCACGAAGCTCATATTTATCCTGTAAATCCTTCACACGAGCTTCCTCTGAAAAAGCATCCCAATCCTGGGCATCCCCTTCATTTGCTGTTAGGATATAGGATTTTCCGTTTATTTCGATCAAATCCATTCCATCCGGCTGATAAAGGGATAGAACCGGCCAATTACGGATATTGACCTGATCATCTTTATCGGAACCATCTAATTGATTGGATGAAATAGAATAATCCTTATACCCAAGGCTTTTCACTGTAGTAAATTTTCCTGTTATTAGATTTAGCTTGGCCATGGCATTTGCTTCCTGTAAAACAATATAAGCATAATCACTTGTTGGCTCTACGACAATGTATTCTGGTTCAAGATCCTCCGCATATGTACTTTCAGGGTGTACCTTTCGAACATCCTCTTCCACTATTTGGTCAGAAAATCTTGCAGTAGTGACTTTTAGCTCCACACCCTTTTTCACTCCACCTGACACATCAATAATGCTTACAGAGCCTTCAGGGTTTACTGAATAATCATCACTCGGCTCTCCTTCATTAGCAACTAAAACCTTTTTTCCATCAGGGGTAATTGTGACCATATCTGGTAAAGCTCCAACTTCTACTGTTGTTAGGACATCACCGGATGTAGTCAAAAAAACAACATGGCCTGGATTTACTTTATTCACTGCAGGAACGCTTATCGCAATAAAGCGACCAGCTGGATCGTTTACCACGCTTGTAACATCACCGGCTTCAATCCCTAAATCACTTAAGGTAATCCTCTTTAGCAAAGGGATTTCCTTCTTACCTTCACCGAGTACAGACAAATCCATGATGTCTAATGATTTCTCAGAACCATTAACCGAAAAAGCATGTTTAGTTGTAGGATCATATGCCACTATTTCTGTTCCACCATCATCGATCGGGGCACCACTGTTATACCTTCCGATAAAATTAACCGCTAGCGACTGTTCCTTATCCGAATAATAACTTAATTCATTCTCTGCTGCATTTATCATGAGTGGCTTGAAAGTAAAGATAGTAAAAAACAGACAACTAACGATGAGAGCACGAAAGAATTTCAACATAAAAGCTCCACTCCTCTATTTCATATATCTCTACAATTTTAACGCTCGAAAATGAAGCTATTATGTAGAAAAAGTAAAATATTTGTAAAGAACAAGGAAATTCCTCATTCATCTACGCGAAAGATTATTCAAGATATTCATTTCATTCTCGACAAAATTAAATGATGGAATTATTTCCTGGGGAATATTGTCACAATACGTAGTTTATTTAGAAGAGGATGTATATTTCCTTTCTTTAAAACACATTATAATGTGTGAGACAGATTGGGAAGAAGAGGTGAAGAAATGGAGTTTTGGAGAGCAATCGGATTAAAATTGTTATTTACAGTTATTACCATATTGTCATTGCTTGCTATTTTTAGTGAAGCAAATCTACGTAGTATGATAGGAATCACCCTATTTGTTTTTGCTGTTTCCTTTTTAATTGGTGATTTAGTTATTCTACGAAAAGTAAGTAGTATCACGGCTACCATTATCGATTTTCCTCTCTATTTATTGCTATTATGGATCTCTTGTGACTTTTTCTTATTTGCTGATATATTAGAAACATACGGCATTCCACTAATGGGGGCCACTTTTTTGACAATACTTGAGCCATTTGTTCATATAAGATTACGTTATGCAGCAAGAAAATCTAAACCTAACTTTTCCAGCCAAGCTTACCTAACGGAGTCTAGTCAGGAAATTATAGAAAAAGATGAGGAAAATGACTAGAGGTCCTCATCTTTTTTTCTTATGGTATCCAGTTGGCAATTTGCTCGGCCCTCACTCTCCAGCCTTCTGGGAATCCATTTGTAGCAATCATCTTTGCTATTGGCTGAACTCCGGCCAAATATCTGCTTAACACTTCTAGCGATTTAAAAATAAAGTCCAGACCATGACTTTTCAAAACAAAGACAGAATAATAACTTAATAATGAGAAATGGCAAATGCAGGCATCACTGTAGCTAGGTAATCTCAAAGCCAGCAGTCTTGTCTTCACTGTCGGTGCCAATGTCAGCCCAATTTGCATGCTTATCTATTTTATCTAGAGTGTTTTGGACACTGTCCGGAAGATTAAATGTTTTAGTTGCAGCTACCAAAACATCAAGATCAGCATGTCCAACAATTTCAATTGCTGTAAATCATTAGGAAATACCACTAATACTCCATGTACCAAAAGTAGCTTGTAAACCTTTTACTTAAGCTGCCGTCAAATTCTGTGCGTTCTCTTTCGAAATACACTATTCCCATTTAACTCCTCTCTTTTATTCTTACTTACACTTAAAGGAAGTTACAATTCGAAAAAAACAACCATATGAGTTATTTTTTCTGGTAAAGTTTAGGTTTTACTATGCAGCAATTAATTTATATGAGCAAATGTAAAAAAGGTGCTACTATCAGAGGAATCGATAGACAAAAAAGGGATTTCAGATATTATTTAGCAAATAAAAACCTAATTTCATTTCTTTAAGATTGAAATTAGGTTTAGTATCTAATAGTAAATATGTAACTCTTTTAATCCCTTTTTTGAGAGAAACTCCTTAGACAGAACTTATAAATCAAAGTTAGTAAAAGAAGTGATAAGTGTAGTAATGGTGCTAAACTTAAAATTACTACCGCTGTTTGTTCGTGAAGCATCATATTCCTATTAATTATAATCTGAATCACTAGGGCTATTGTAATAAAACCTAGCATTATATAATGTAAGATTTTATTGTTAGATGAAAAATATGCAACAAAGATAAAAAAGGTAGAAATAAAATGAAGAATTTGAACTTGCAGAGCTTCTGTTGTTGTAAATGAAATAGGGATGTCAGATGATATAAATACCTGATATAAAAATACCAAAATACCTAAACAATATCCCACTACGAACAATACAGATGAGAAAGTAATATTTCGATCTGAATTCATATCATTACCTCCAACTTTTAAAATTTTTCTTCCGTATTTGGAATAAACGAGTAAATTGTAAACAGACAGGCTATATAAGAAAGCCTATATCTGTATAAATTCCTATTTTCCGTTCTATAGTAATTTTTAAAGAAGATCCTAACACACTCATCAATGCTGCAATAGTAGCACCAGAAAATATTAAAATACCAGTGTTTTTAGTCTCTCCAAATTTTAACCAGTCATTTACTCGGTCCCAAATAAACAATAACTCACTTCCAATATCCCCCATTAAATCCTCCATCTTTATAGTGACAATGTTATTATAACTGCAAAGGTATTATAAACATATCTGAAAACAAAAAATGTTCACCAGAGTATGATTCCTTTCATTAAAAGAAAAGTAAGGGCTTGCTTAACAATACTCAGCTTCCAAAATCCAGTTGATGGCATCATTACTTTTCTAGAGATTTCTCTATTTTATCATGGTAAACTGAAGCTGAAATATAAATGATTTTCTTAGTAAAAAGAAAGGGGAACATAAGTGGACCAGCACATTAACATATTAGTAGTAGAGGATGATAATGATATTAACCAGCTTTTATGCAAAATTATTAAAAAAAGCAGCTATTTCCCACAACCTGCTTATTCTGGTACAGAGGCAATGATCTATTTAGATAAGCAAAAATGGGATTTGGTACTGCTAGATTTAATGCTTCCAGGCATGAATGGAGAAGAAATCCTAGAAATCATGTTTAAGAGATCTATTCCTGTCATCATCATTTCAGCAAAAAATGAACAAAAGACAAAAATTAATAGTCTTCGAGCTGGTGCAGATGATTTTATTTCAAAGCCATTTGATGTAGAAGAAGTATCTGCCCGTATTGATTCACTATTACGAAGATATAGATATAGTCATAAAACAAATAGAAGAAGCAAGTTGATGTATAAAGATATCCAGATTGATTTAGATGCCAAATCAGTAATAGTGAATGATATTACTCTACCTTTGACAGTCCGTGAATATGCGATATTAACCCTTCTTTTGTCATCTCCCCAAAAGGTCTTTTCAAAATCGAATTTATTCGAAAGTGTATGGAACGAACCTTATCATGGGGATGATAATACAATAAATGTCCATATGAGTAATTTACGGCATAAGCTCAGTAAGGCGAATCCAGAAGAAGAATATATAGAAACTATTTGGGGAATGGGATATCGTCTGAAATCTTAAGGTTTTCTTAAGGTTTATCTTAAGCCTTTCTTATGGTTTAATGTTTATACTATTTTTAGTAGAGACAGGGAGGCTAATCAAGATGAATGAATACATTTTAAGAACCAACAAACTCTCCAAAAAGTACAAAAATCATTTCGCACTGAAGGATATTGATATTACGATCAGAAAAGGAGAAATTTATGGATTCATTGGTTTGAATGGTGCAGGAAAATCAACGATGTTACGGTTAGTAACTGGACTCACCTTTCCAACAAGTGGATCTATCGAGTTATTTGGAAACGATAATCCAAAATATTTAAGAAGTGCACAAAAAAGAATTGGTGCGATTATCGAAAATCCAGCCCTGTTCCCAAATATGACTGCTACTGAAAACTTGGAGGTCCAAAGACTTCAAAAAGGTGTTCCTGGAAAAGAGTGTATTTATCAAACATTAGAGCTTGTGGATCTTAAGGAGACTGGTAAGAAAAAGGTGAAGGACTTTTCCCTTGGAATGAAGCAGAGGCTTGGGCTTGGAATGGCATTATTAAGTGATCCAGAATTCTTAATTCTTGATGAACCAACTAATGGATTGGACCCTATGGGAATTGTTGAACTGAGAAGATTAATAAAGAAATTAAATCGCGAAAAAGGACTGACGGTTTTAATTTCAAGCCACATATTAAGTGAGCTCCATCAGTTAGCAACGAGTTTCTGTATCATCCATGACGGAAAACGGTTAGAAGAACTCTCCTCAGAAGAACTGGACGAAAAATGCAGACAGCATTTACGAATTAAAGTCGATCGCCCAGCTCTAGGGGCTACAGTATTGGAAAACACATTAGCCACGAACGATTTTGAGGTAATGCCAGATGGGTCCATTAAACTATACGCTTATCTTGAGGATGTCGTTACCGTTTCGCGTGCATTAACAAACAATGGGCTTGTAATACAGCATCTCTCACAAAATGGGGACAGTCTGGAAGGCTATTTTTCCATGCTTATAGGAGGGGGAGAGCATGACTAATTTAATCAGGGCCGAAATTTTCAAATTAGTACAAAGCAAAACGCTTTGGTTACTCATTATAATCATAACAGGATTAAGTACACTGTTACATTCTCTAGTGATAACAGACTGGTGGCAATTATCGGGAACAGAGTTTGATCGAGCACAATTAAGTGAACTAAATGCATTATCGGCTTTTACCTTACCATTACTGTTTAGCTTCATCGTCAGTGCATTAGCTGGTTTTCATGTCTCAACCGAGTTTTCACAAAGCGGTGTAATCAAAAACCAAATAATAAGTGGTCATCATAGAGCCTACATTTATATGGCGAAATATCTTGTTTTTTCACTTGGCTCTATTATCGTGACCATACTAATACCACTTTTGACAGCAATTATTTTAGTCTTACTATTTGGCCACGGGGACCTTATAAACCTTTCCAATTTCACGTATCTAGGAAGAGCATTTAGTTTATTTACATTACAATTTCTTTGTTTTACAGCAGTTGTGTTATGGATAGCTATTGGTACAGGAGATAGTGGACAAACCATTATTTTTACACTGTTATTATCCATTATAATGTTTATCATCGAAAAATTTCTAACCTATCCAGTTATTCAGCTGTTGTACGAGAATAGCTTCTTCTATCAATTTAGTGAAGTTTTCCACTATTCTATGACCACCGGTGAGATTCTAAAGTCGATTGTCATTGCCATCATATCACTAATTGTCATCCTTATCGGGGGAATGTTTGTTTTTAACCGAAAAGAAATCAAATAATGAAAGGTAAGCGGGTGGGAAGATGTTAGTTGTAACCATCATTATACTATGTGTAACTATTTATTTACTCAGTCGCTTCATTGCTTTTAAAAAAGAAGTGAAAAAGCTAACCAAACAGCTACAAATCTATCGTAATCGAAAAACTAATAAAAAAATCGATTTAGCCCTTTTCGATCAAGATATCGAAAACCTCGCATTCGAAATGAATAAGCTTATTGATTTGTACATGAACGAGTATAGAAAAAGAGTTCATTTTGAAAACGAGCAGCAACAGGCAATTGCGAATATGTCGCATGATTTACGAACACCATTAACTTCTATTTTAGGATACATTCAGATGGCTGAATCCAACAACGCTACAGATCTTGAAAAAAAAGAATGGTTAACCACCGCAAAAAATCGTGCCAAAAGATTGGAAGCATTGTTAAATGACTTTTTCGAGCTAAGCATTATCGAATCAAAGGACCATCTACTAGAAACAAAAACAATCAATTTGAGAAACCTTACCATTGATATCTTAATGAGCTTTTATGATCGTTTTAGTGAAAAAGGGATGGAACCCATCCTTCATTTGCCAAAACAGGATATATTCATTATCTCTGATGAAATAGCCGTTACGAGAGTGATGGAAAATCTAATTTCCAATGCCATAACCCACTCAGATGGCACTATTATGATTAGTTTAGAAGAAAAAGAATCAAACGTAAGATTACTAGTTATAAATGACGCCCCTTCATTAACGGATAAGGATATCGAGCGAATGTTTGACCGATTTTATATGGCAGATCAGTCCCGTTCAGGCAAAAACACTGGACTCGGCTTGTCGATTGCCAAAGCTTTAATGAAAAAAATGAATGGGACCATTTCTGGACGTTTAGATCAGGATCAGCTGTCAATCATCTGTGAATGGGAGTTAGCAAAGAATAAATGACCATGGGAGTGTACGATATGTGTAAGAAAATAGGTTTTCTTTTAATATTAATTATTTTGTGGAATCAACCTTTACTCGTTCTAGCGTCTGAGTCCTTCAATACATCAGAAGTGGATCAATATGTGACCAATTACCTTGAAAGAAATGGACTTCCTGGAGCTTCAATTGTAGTCGTAAAGGACGGTAAGCTAGTATACGAAAAAGGATATGGTCACGATTCTGATGGCAATCCCATCACAGAAAAGTCGTTGATGAGAATTGGTTCTGTTTCGAAAACATTTACAGCATTTGCTGTATTACAACTAGTGGAACAAGGTAAAATTCAGTTAGATGAGCCAGTAGTAAAATATCTATCAACGGTTAAACTCGATGATCCCAGATGGAAAGATGTAACGATACGACAGCTTTTAAGTCACACTTCAGGTCTACCGAATCCAACGATTGTCGCACCTGCTAATACGTTAAAGGAAGGTGTAAAACGGCTACAGGACTGGAAGCTTCAGTCAGATCCTGGAACGAAATATGCCTATAGCAATCCTAATTACTGGCTCCTAGCTTTTTTAGTAGAAAAAGTAAGTGGTATGGATTTTGTAGATTATCTTAACCAGCAAGTTTTCCAACCACTTGGGATGCATGATTCCTTTACAGCTATAAATTCTGGGGATTTTGTAAAAGGATTACCTAAAGGATATGTAACTGCTTACGGAACTGCCATACCTTGGAAAGAGCTTGAAAAAATGTTCATGGGGTCAGGAGGCGTAGTTTCTACAGCATCAGATATGGGAAAATGGCTATCGATGCATACGAACCAGGGGAAAAACCAAGCAGGAGAACAGCTATTATCACAAAAGCTATTAGATGAATCCTATTCCTCACAACCTAAGAGTGAGAAATATGGACTTGGCTGGTCCTTAAGTTCTTCCAATACAAAGCCTGCCCGTCTATCGCATAGTGGTGCGTTAACGACTTATCAAGCACAACAAGATATCGTGCCGAGTAGCGGTTACGCTGTAGCAGTTTTACTCAATAGCTTTACCCCTACACTTGAGCACGCTTATGAAATTAGTTCAGGAATTATTCAACTAACAGAGGAACAAAAACCAGAATT
Organism: Gracilibacillus sp. JCM 18966; assembly: GCF_055392695.1. Lineage (NCBI taxonomy): Bacteria > Bacillati > Bacillota > Bacilli > Caryophanales > Bacillaceae > Gracilibacillus > Gracilibacillus sp. JCM 18966. The sequence continues at coordinate 268,266 of NZ_AP043883.1, forward strand.
AAAAGCCCCTGTCCCAACAATTATTGACCTTTCAATCGGTTTCCTTACAGTGATTTGGTTAGTTCTGGGGATAAGAGGAGTTCTACGAAGCGGAAAATGGGTGGCTAAACGACAAGAACAACCGGCTTGGAGATTTTATGCAAGACTCACCCCTCAAATCGTTCCTGTTCTCGGGATTGGATGGTTGTTCTTTATTGTTCCAGCTTTACAAAATAATAGTTCAACCACAACCGACGCATTCGGCCTCTACCCTGCTGCCATGGTTCTATTATCGATCATTTTTATCACAGGATTGGCTGTTACCATATGGAGAGTGTTGTATAAGGTAAGGCAAAATAGGAGACTTTAACTTTCATGCAAGATAAATATAGATAATGGTCAAAAAAGAAAGAATGGTAGAATGAGGCTGGGACGAAAGAGTAAGTAAAGAAAGGAAAACCCGAACGTTAATATTTCTGCACGGATACCGCTCCGTCAAAATACTCCGCTTTCCGTGGGCACGTCTTCAGCTAACTTTGCAAAGAAAACCGCTTTGCAAAGTGGATCTTCAGCTCGTGCTGTTCCCACAGGAGTCTCCGTATTTTGACTACGCTAAAGTAGAATAATGTTCGATTATAGCGCTTGCTGTTTAGTTATGTCCCAGCCCCATTTTTTATATTTATTTCTCTGTCTTTCTTTGATAGAAGATATGCCATTTCTTTCACTTCTAATCATTATAGGTCTATAATATCATGAAACACTCTTGAATATTTAGGTTTATATAACTATAATAATAAGGGTGGCATACGCAATTAGTATGACTTAGAGAGTGAAAGCCTGGGTAAACAGTAATTTGTTATAATCATAATTACTTATTTGAAAGTGATTTTGATAAAAATAAAAAAAGGAGGACTAAATATGAAGAGAACAACAGAATTTGTTCTAGGATTAATAGGTGGCATTTTTGGCTTTATTGGTGCTATTTTAGCACTATTCGTTGGAGGAATCGATGCTGCATTCAGCAGTGATGGAACAAGTGAAATAACAGCCTTAGGTTGGCTAGCATTTTTCTTCTCTGCTTTAGCCATTGTTGGATCCGTTCTTGTTAAATCGAAGGCCAAAGCTGGTGGTATTTTATTAATAATATCTGCTATTGGAGGTATCATCAGTATTTCAATGTTCTACTTAGTTCCTGCTATTCTAATAATTATTGCAGGGTTTATGGGATTATTCAGAAAAGACAAACAAGAAAAAAAAGAATCAGTAGCATAAATTTTTGGGGGTAAAAGTACATTGAAAAAATTATTTCATATCGCAATGGTATTATTTTTTGTTTTTTTATTAACTGCATGTGGAGAATCAGAAATTGAAAAAGTAGATTCAAAAACAACTGATGAGTCTACTGAAGAAAATAGTAACGAAACTACGGAGAAGAAAGAAGCGCCAGAAACACAAAATCTCTCTATTGGTGATACTGTTGATTTTGATGGTGTAAAACTCACGTTAAATGAAGCAAGAATTGAACCAGGTGGAGAATTTGATCAGCCACAAAATGACCAATTTATTGTTGTTAATTTGACTGCTGAGAATACTACAGAGGAAGAACAGGTTATTTCATCCATCATAAACGTCGAGTTAAAAGATAGTGAGGGTTATGCATATAGTACCACCTTTCTGACAGAAGGGATAAAAGCACAGTTAGACGGATCAATTGAGCCAGGCGGTACTCTACGTGGTGAAATCCCGTTTGATGTCCCTACATCTGATACGTATGAATTACATTTCTCGAACCCATTTACTTCTGGTAAAGCAATTTGGAAGATACCTTCTGACCAATTAGTACAATAGTAACGAGGCGCACATCACGTGCGCGCTCGTGCTAGCAATATGCAAAAAATTATCTCACCTTCAATAGAATCTTCCCGATATTCTGATTCGCTTCCATTCTCTCATGGGCTTTCTGTACCTCTTCTATAGGAAATACCGTATCGATAATTGGTTGAATACGTCCATTTTCGAATAGTGGTAGGACCCTTGATGAAAAATCCTCTGACAGCTCTGCTTTGTATACATCACTACGAGGTGTTAGTAATGTCCCCGTTAGTTGAACTCGTTTTGCCATGATGTCCATAAGTCGAACCTTTTCCACAGTACTACCACCAAGCACACCAATTAAAACCCATCTTCCATCGACCGCAATGCTTTGGTAATTTCTCTCCCAATAGCTGGCTCCAATAAAATCTAAAATTAAGGAAACACCTTTTCCATCTGTCTCTTTTTTCACTTCTTCTTCAAAGTCTTGTTCCTTATAATTGATGGTAACGTCGGCTCCAAGCTCTCGACATACCTTTAATTTATTGGCAGATCCTGCTGTTACCAGCACCTGGGCCTTGCTTAACTGTTTGGCTAGTTGAATCGCAGCAGTTCCAACTCCGCTTCCCCCTGCATGGATAAGAACTGATTCGCTCGCTTGCAGCTTACCGATCCAATATAAGGTTTGGTATGCCGTTAAAAATACCTCAGGAATGGCCGCCGCCTCTTCAAAGGATAGGGAGTTAGGAATCTTGATCGCCCGTTTCGCTGGCATAATCGCATATTCCGCATAGGCTCCACCATTAACAAGTCCCATTACACGCTCTCCAATTGAAACCTGAGGATCAGAGGACTCCACGACAACTCCCGCTACCTCAATTCCTATAATAGGATTCGTCGCATAGCCTGATTTTCCCTCTCGTTGAAGTATATCTGTTCGATTAATGGCTGTTGCATGTACTTCAATTAATAGCTGATTTTCCTCTATTGTTGGCTTCGGTCTCTCTACATATGCTAGTTGATCAGCTCCCCCAGGATTTATCGCTACTACACCTTTCATTTATGGAACACTTCCTTCCAACATCCACTTATTGAAATATTTGCTTCACTTTTTCATAGCTTTCTAATGTGCCAATATCGATCCTTTTCCCTTCAAAAGTATATCCATAAACATCCTTTTGTCTAATAAGCCATGGGATAAAGTGACCAGGTGCATCTGGATTATTTCCTTCTTCTAGATATTGTTTAATGAGCGGGGTTGTCTCTTTTTTGTATAGATAAAAAGGTGGAGCCGCTAGACTTGATTTTGGTATTTTAGGCTTCTCTTCAAATGACAACACCTTTCCGCTTTGATCCACTTCGACAACCCCTGTATGCTGTAACTCTTTTAGGCTCCCCAATGAGTGAACAGTTATACAATCCGTTCCTTTAGCAAAAAAATAATCGATAAAATCGGTTAAAGCAAATTCGAATAAATTGTCCCCTGCTAAAATTAATAGATCATCATTGATTTCTTTTTCCTCTAATACGAATTGAAGATCTGCTATCGCACCTAAGCGGTTTTCATTAGAGGTTGTTTGATCATTGACGACTATAATTTTCTTTTTCCCATTATACCGATCTGCCCATGTTAAGAAATCTTGATAAAATCGAGCATTCGTGACAATGAACACTTCATCGATTAGTTGTACATCATCTATTTTATCGATAATGTAATCGATAATCGTTTTTTTCCCGATCTTTAGTAAAGGTTTTGCCGTATGCTTTGTGAGTGGATAAAGCCTTGTTGCATAACCGGCTGCTAATATAATTGCTTTCATCATTGTCACCCCTCTTCTACTTGCTCTATCAATCTTGCTCCATCACCAATTTCACAAAAATAAACCTTGTACTCATCTTTAAATTTTGGATGCTGTGTTGGATAGATCGTTTCGATCGCATGTTTGATTTGCTGCTTATATTTAGGATTAATGAATCCAATACAACAACCTCGATAGCCTGCTCCACTGAATCTTGCACCATAAACACCATTTAATTCCTTTAAAATTTGATAAATCGTAACGAGCTCTGGACAACCACATTCATATTGATCGATCGAGCTTTGACCTGAAGCAAACATTAGCTGACCAAATCGATGAATGTCCCCAGCTGACCAAGCCTTGATCCCTTCTATTACTCGTTCCTGTTCTGAATAGTAATGGTCCAATCTTTTTTGAAATCTACCAGGAACTTGATCTCGATATGTGTGATAAATTTGATCTGGAATATCACGAAGTTTAACCTCCGCAAGATTCGTTTGATTAAGCGTACCTAATTCCTGTAAAAGCCAACCACCAACCCGACATTCATCCACTCGATTATTGTAGTCTGTACTAATTAAAGACTTACTAACACCTGAATAGACAACGATCACCTCAAATTCAGGCATATCGTTAGGTCTATCCATTAACTGATGATTTCCCATTTTACAATCAACAGTCAAGAGATGCCCTTTCCTACTTAATAAATTCGCTGATTGATCAAGAATCCCATTTTTTAGCCCGATATAGCTCGTTTCTACATCATGACTATAGTAAACGAGGTCCTCCTTTTTTACCTTCAATTGATTCACATGACATAGTGCCAATAAATAGGCGGTAGTTACAGCAGCGGAGGAACTTAATCCTCCAATTGGTAGCCTGCCACTAATTACGGCACGAAAACCTGTCGTTAATTTCTGATCCTTGCTTAAGGCAAGCACTGCACCTCGTGCATAATTTCCCCAAGAGCCTGGTAGCATTTCCGGGACACGATCAATATGGAAATACTCTTCATCAGGAAAATCAGCACTTTGAATCCGAACATAACCATCATCACTTGCAGAAAAAACCATCTCTACATTTTCATCTAAAGCGAGTCCTGTCACGATACCGCCTTGATGATCCACATGTGCACCTAATGGACATATCCTTAATGGGGAAAGAACAGCGCTTAATGTGTCATCTCCATATACATCCTTATATAACTGTATTAACTCATGCATTTTTTATCCCTCTTTACTTTCCTTTGAGATGTGGAGAATCTGGCATTAGTTGCATGAATTCAATCCTATTCCCATCAGGATCTGTTGCCCAGCACTGGTAATTGTGATCGACACCTTTTGTAGGCTCCACATCTAATGGCCAGCCTTTCTTGTTCAAGTGATCCGCTATCTGTTGAATATCCTCCACCTCTAAGCATAGATGATGATAACCAGCAGCATTTTCTGGTTGAAGAGTGCCATCCTTCCCATGGTAGAAAAGCTCGATAAATTGCCGTTCACTAATTTTAAGATAGACAATCCAAGGTTCATCCTGTTCATTATGGAGTTCAAACGCTTTTTCCAGTCCTAGTACATCACAATAAAAGCTTAACGATCTTTCCATATCCCGCACAAAATAAGCTGTATGACCAATTCCCTTTATCACCATAGATTCCTCCTCTATTTTTAGCTAAATCGTATCATAACTGTCTTCATGACGCCATTGCTTTTTGCTTTAATGGGGACGACTAACAAATCTTAATCGTACTAGCAAGCCTAAATAGATGGCCATCGATGAGAAAATAGAAAATGCTGCAGTTAAATAAATATAATCATAATAAAATAAGAAAGCGATTTGTCCGAATACAATGGCGCCAATACCTACACCAAGATCAAAAAACGAGAAAAAAGTAGCATTTGCCATCCCTTTTCGATTGGTGCTTGCTTTATCAATCGCCCACGCTTGTAATGCTGGTTGAACGGTACCAAAGCCTAATCCATAAAGTGCTGCAGCTAAAAACAGGATGAAGGAATTGGGTAACCAAAATAACAATAGCATGGCGATAAGAATCAAGGAGGTTCCCGGTAGGAAAACGACGATATGTCCATAACGATCATATAATCTACCAGCGAAGGCTCTAGTAATCATTAAGAAAAGTGCATAAATAAGAAAGTAGACCTCAATGCCAGCAATACCCTCCTGCTCTGTATATAAAGGTAGATAAGAAGCAATCCCTCCAAATGCGGTTGTAATAAAAAATAATAGAATCGATGGCTGTAGGGCTGTCTTTTCAAAAAGATCAAATCTAGCTTTTTTTATCTTCTCACGGGATTCTACTTTTTTATATGTAATCTGAGTAGAGAGAATAAAGGCAATGATTCCAAGACTTGACGCGATTAAAAACAACACCGTAAAGGAGGTGACTCCATATAGGGACAGACCAAGAGCTGGACCGATAGCCAGTGCAATGTTACCAGATAAACCGAAATAGCCCATCCCTTCTCCTCTTCGCTTCTGTGGAATGAGATCTGTTGCAATAGTGCCAGTAGCTGTTGTCGAATAGCCCCAACCGATTCCTTGAACACAACGAATAAAAAATAACAGGATAACACTAGAAATAAAAGCAAATGAACCAACAGATAGAACAAATATCCCTAAGCCTAGCATGTACACAAATTTTCTCCCTACGGATTCTAGGGAATGCCCTGCATTCGGACGAAATAACAATGCTGAAAAGGTAAACACACCAGTAATAATTCCAATCATTTGATCATTTCCACCAAGGTGCTGCACAAATAAAGGAATGGTTGGTAGTGTCATCTGAAAGCCTAAAAATATAAAAAAATTTGCCATACAAATGAGGGCAAAATCCTTCGTCCATATTTTTTCTTTTTTTACTTCCTTTTCTAGAAGTTGCATTTATCTTACTCCTTTTTTTCGATACTCGAAATATATTTCTATTGTACAACAGATAGGTGGAAGTTAAAAACGAAAGGGCTTGCAAAAAAATCCCTGATAATTCCCTTAATTAACCATTGACATACCTAGCATCAAATGCTAAAGTTAAGCATATTAAAAATCTAATATTAAAGTAATTCACTCGGAATTATATACAAAATAACGTCTTATCAAGAGAGGTGGAGGGACTGGCCCTTAGAAGCCTCGGCAACCATTAAGTGGTATTTACTTAATACAGGTGCCAATTCCATCTAAGCTATGCTTAGAAAGATAAGAGAGCGGATCATGATGACCAAAGTCTCTCTATCTTTTATAGAGGGACTTTTTTTATTTCACTTAAAAGGAGTTAAAGACAATGGGGACTATTCTTCTCGACGGAAACCGAACACCTTTTGGAAAATGGAAGGGTGGATTGGCAAACTATTCAGCAACAGAATTAGGAGCTTCTGCCTTACATGCCTTAATTCAAAAAAATACAGAAGCACACCATCCAGATGGCGTCATTCTAGCACAAGTAATCCAAGCAGGAGCGGGGCAGAATCCCGCAAGGCAGGTTGCTTATCAAGCTGGCATCGATATTTCGACTCCAGCTATTACCTTAAATAATGTCTGTTTGGGGGGGCTTGCTTCGATTGCAGATGCTTCCAGAAGAATTCTGTTAAATGAAGGAGATTATTATGTGGTAGGTGGATTTGATTCGATGACAAATGCTCCTCATACCATTCCCGTTAGACTCGGTACAGGAATTGGGAACACGGAGTTAACAGACAGCCTATTACATGACGGTTTATGGTGTGCGCTAAGTGACCAGTCGATGGGTGTATTAACAGAGAAGCACAATCAAATCTATCAAATTAACCGCCAAGAGCAAGATGAATATGCTTTTCTATCTCAACAAAGAGCAGCTAGAGCTCAAACAGACAAATTGTTTCAAGCAGAAATTGCACCGATTGAGAATGTCTTAGCGAAAGATGAAGGCATCCGTGAGAATACTAGTCTTGAAAAGTTAGCGAGCCTCTCTTCTGCTTTTACGAAGAATGGAACGATTACAGCAGGCAATGCCTCCCAAATGACAGATGGGGCAAGCTTTGGAATCATCACCTCGGAGCAAAAGGCAAAAGAACTAGGGCAACAGCCACTTGCTAAAGTCATGGATTGGACAGAAATAGCAGGGCCTGACACGAGCTTACAAACAAAGCCAGCAAAAGCAATTGAGCAATTGCTCCAAAAAAACGATCTAACAATAGATGATATTGATTTGTTCGAAATCAATGAAGCATTTGCTAGTGTCGTGATTGCAAGCTGTCGTGAACTAAACATCGATTACAGTAAAGTGAATGTCAACGGTGGTGCTATCGCTATTGGACATCCACTAGGTGGCACTGGTCTTCGTCTCGTATTAACCCTTGCCCATGAATTAAAAAGACGTGGAGGTGGGCTTGGTATTGCTTCCCTTTGTGGTGGTGGTGGCCAAGGTGGCGCTATTTTAATAGAAGTATCCAATTAGAAAGGAGATTTTTTCATGAGTACCCGTTTGTTAAATCAATCCCCTTATTTGTGGGAACCAACAGAAGAACAAATCCAAGCTTCACATATACAAGCATTTGCCAAATTTTGTGGGCAGTCTCTTTTTCCTTATGATCGTTTCCATCGCTGGTCGATTTCCCATATCGGCGATTTTTGGTCCCATGTTTGGGATTATGCAAAAGTGATTGGAAATAAAGGAGAAACCATTTACACCCCTGCTGAGTCGATGGCAGACGCCACCTTCTTCTCAGAAGCGACACTTAACTTTACCGAAAATCTATTACGTGGACCGGATGAAAGAAAAGCTGTTTATGAGGCAAATGAGACTGGTGTCACACGTTCTGTCACAATGGGAGAGCTACGAACACTCGTCGCGAAAGCACAGAGAGGTTTAATCGATTTAGGTGTTCAAAAAGGAGATCGTGTCGCAGGTGTAACGACAAATAACCTTGATGGATTAGTGGCTGTACTTGCGACAGTTTCCATTGGTGCAATCTGGACGTCTTGTTCTCCAGACTTTGGTGTAAAAGGAATGGTGGACCGTATCGGACAAGTCAATCCGAAGCTTCTTATCACTGCCTTACATTATCAATATAAGCAAAAGTCTTATCAAATTTCAGAAAAGATCACAGATGTTTGTAACCAAATGAAAAGTATTGAAAAAATCGTGACCATTACAGGAAAACTTAACACAGTATCAGCAGAAACTATTTCGTGGGATCAATTGCTCGATAATCGTGCTACTAAACCTAAATACGAGTCATTTCCTTTTGATCAACCACTTTATATTCTCTATACATCTGGAACAACAGGTTTACCAAAAGCCATTGTTCATTCAACAGGCGGAACGTTATTACAGCATGTAAAGGAGCATCAATTACACAGTGATCTTCAACCTAATGATGTCCTATTTTGGTATTCCAACACTGCATGGATGATGTATCCATGGCTTATTTCTGGCTTAGCAAGTGATGCATCCATTTTATTATATGATGGCTCACCGATCACCAAAGAATCGCTCACCCATCTATGGGATATTGCCGAGGAAGTTGGATTAACTCATTTTGGCACAAGTCCTAAGTACTTAGATACCTTAATGCGTGCAGGTGTTCATCTTAAAGAAACCCATTCTTTACCCAGACTGAAAAGTATTCTTTCATGTGGTGCACCATTAGCAGCAGAGCAATATGATTGGATTTATGAAACGATCAAAGACGATCTATACCTTGCTTCAATATCTGGTGGAACAGAAATTATGGGCTGCTTCGTGATGGGAACAATCGCTCACCCGATTAAACGTGGTGAAATTACTTGTAAAGCACTCGGGATGGCAGTAGATGTTTTAGATGAGCGTGGTGCCTCTGTCTTTGCACAAAAGGGAGATTTAGTTTGTACACAGCCTTTTCCAAGCAAGCCGCTCACCTTCTATGGAGAAAATGGTGATCAACGCTATCGTGACAATTATTTTTCCAAGCGTCCTGGAATTTGGACACACGGAGATTTTGCGGAACAAACAATTGACCAAAGCTTTATTATTTATGGACGTGCAGATACGACCTTAAATCCTGGCGGTGTTCGGATAGGTACAGCAGAAATTTACAGAATTATCGAACAAATCGAACAAATTAAAGATTCCATCGTGTTTGGATTACCTTGTGAAAATGATGAGGAAATTGTCCTATGTATCGTAGCGGATGAATTAACGAAGGAATTCGCGCAAGAAATACGCCAGCAAATTCGTTCAAAGGCCTCCCCAAGACACGTACCGAAGCGAATTTTTCTAGTAGATGAAATTCCCTACACAATTAATGGAAAGAAAGTAGAAGGTGCTGCCAAAACAGAATCGATTGGGCAAGAAGTAAAAAATAAAGCATCACTAAGCAATCCTCATAGTTTACGACATTTTACGAGATTAACAGAAAAGGAGTGCTTCTAATGACGAAAAGACCAAAAGGTGCAATCATCGGTGTCGGCGAATTAAAGCCTACGAGATACTCTGAAGGAAAAACAACCCTTAGTCTCCTAACAGAAGCAGCTCTATTAGCGATAAAGGATGCTGGTATTTCGAAGGAGGATATTGACGGATTACTCGTTGGACCACAGGTTGGCGAAACACCTCAGCATGTACCAGCAACAGTCTCAGAATATATTGGGCTAGAACCAACGATGTCCAATACGGTGGATCTAGGTGGGGCAACAGGTGCTGGAATGGTATGGCGTGCTGCTGCAGCAATTGAAGCAGGAATGTGTGAAACCGTCCTTTGTGTGCTAGCTAACAAAAATGAAAAAGGTGAAGCATTGCGCTCTCCTAATAGAAATCCCATTCGAGAATTTGATGTTCCTTTTGGTGCATCAGGAGCTAATACCTCCTATGCCTTACTAAAGCGCCAGCACATGGAGGTTTATGGTTCGAAACAAGAAGATTTTGTCCAAATTGCCTATTGGGCAAGAAAAAACGCACAGCTTAACCCCAACGCCATTTTTTACGGAAAGCCATTGGAGGTAGAGGATATTTTAAATTCTCCTATTATCTCGGGCCCTCTCCATTTATTGGAAATTGTCATGCCTGTGGCAGGTGGTGCTGCTGTGATTGTTACCTCTGAGGAAAAAGCAAAAAAAGCAAAAAATAAACCTGTTTATCTAAAAGGTGCAGGAGAAAAAATTACACATCGAGCGGTGAGTCAGGCTCCAGCAATTGATGCTTTGCCGTTTAGTTACTGCATTCCACATGCATTAAAACAAGCAGAAATAGCGATCTCGGACATCGACCTTTTATCCTTATATGACTGCTACACAAGCGTTGTTGCGGTGACATTAGAAAGTACGGGGCTGTGTAAGCCAGGGGAATTCGGTGATTTTGTCCAAAAGCATAGCTTCGGTCATGATGGAGATTATCCTTTGAATACACACGGTGGTCAGCTCGGATTCGGACAAGCCGATTTAGCCGGAGGAATGTCTCATGTGATTGAAGCAGTTATTCAGCTTCGTGGTGAGGCAGCAAACAGGCAAATCGCTCATGCAAAAAGGGCACTCGTAACAGGAAATGGAGCAACATTAAGTGAAACAACGGCACTAGTGTTAGGAGGAGAACAATGAGTTCAGCACCAAATATATCATTACCAAAGCCTACGATTACCCCAATCAGTCAGCCTTTTTGGGATAATCTGAAGCAAAAGAAGCTAAGCCTTCAAGTGTGTCAGTCATGCGATAAGTGGATTTTTTACCCGCGTCACCATTGTCCATACTGCTTTGGGACTTCGCTTGTTTGGCGTGAAGCCTCAGGAAAAGCAAAAATCAAATCATGGAGTGTCGTACAACGAGCAGGACACCCTGCATGGCAGGAGAGAACCCCCTATGTAGTGGGAGTTGTCGCGCTAGAAGAAGGACCATCAATGCTAACTCATTTATGGGTAGACCAAAAGGATTTAGCATACCAAAAGGAAGTAGAGATTTCCTATGAAGAGATCAACCAACACGTATTACCATTTTTTAAGCCTCGCTCAATCGAATAGAAAGGAGGAAACCAATTGATTTTAACATACTTTATTTTCGTTGCTGGATTTTGGATTCTTGGATTAATTTTATGGAAGATTATTTATTCAAAGAAGGGAGAACAATAGATTATGCTTGCAAGCTCTAGTTTATTACTTTGGACTGTTATTATTTTATTAGTTGTTTATTTTGGTGTAGTTACATGGATTGGAAAAAGAGGTAGTGCTCATAGTAAATCAATGAATGGATTTGCAACAGCCAGAGGAAAGGTGAATCCTTGGCTTGTAGGGGCTAGTTTTGCCGCATCCTATTCTAGTGCAAATTTATTCATTGGTGTACCAGGCTTAGCTTATCAATATGGTACATCTGTGCTTTGGTATACACTTGGATGCTTCGGTGTTTCATGGGTGGCCCTATTGTTATTCACGAAGACCTTTTGGCGCTATGGCAAGAAATTCGGTCGAGTATCCACACTGCCTGAATGGCTCGGGAAACGATATAACTCGAGAGCACTACAAGTGCTTGTTACGATTTTAATCCTGTTTAATGTCTATTATATTGTAGGACAAAATGTCGGACTTGCTACCATCTTTGAAACAGTGATCGGCATCCCCTACTTCTGGGGAATTATTATAGGGGTAACGATTACGATTCTTTATATCGGTCTTGGTGGGGCTTATGCTCAAATGATTACAGATGGTATTCAAGGGATTTTAATGGCGATTACTTCCATTCTAATCGTTATCTCCCTGTTTTGGACTATAGGGGGAGGCCTTGGTGTATTTGGCAAATTAACGGATGGGCTGAATGCCATCGATCCGAATTTAACTGGTGCTGTTGGTGCAGATGGTCCTTACAATAGTGTGCTGGCCATCATGGCTGTTCAATTTTTACTATTTAGTTTTATTTTAATGCCACACTTATTAAACAAGGTGCTATCGATCGAGACAGAGGAGGAATTAGCTCCATTTACCCTATCTGCTGGTTTAGTGTTATGTGTTATTTCCACACTTATGGTCATTGGCGGGCTTGCAGCAAGAGTATTATTTCCCAACTTGGAAAGTGTCGATGCAGCCATCCCAGTCTATGTACTAGAATCATTCCCTAGTATTATTGCAGCAATTATGATCGTTGGGATTATATCGGCTATACTTTCTAGTACGGATAGTCTTTATTTAGGGGTGACGACTAGTATTGGGAATGACTTTTACCGTGTGCTAGCACCAATTCTTTCATCGAAAAAAATAGCTGAAAAGGAATTAGAAAGAAAATCACTAAATGTCGCGAAGGGATCCCTTATCTTTGTTGGGCTACTCTCCTTATATTTTTCCTTGGAGCGCCCAGATTCTCTATCCTTTCTAATACAGTTTAGTTTCTCAGCGATTATCTCTGGTATCATTGCACCAATCACCTTGGGCTACTTTTGGAAAAAGGCGAATAACTATGGAGCGATTGCTGCTCTCATTACTGGGGCCAGCTTATATGTTATCTTCACATCCTATGAAATCATTGGCAACATCTATCTAGCGATGTTCTTCAGTTCTGTAGCAGCCTTTGCTGTAATGGGAATCATTAGTGGATTAACGGCAAACGAAAGCCATGAGGATCTCGTCTTAAAAAAGACAATTTAATATATGCCCTAAGCGAAAAGAGTCGATTTATTCTGAGGCCACTGAAAAACTAACGTTTTAGTTTTATGGTGTCGGAAAAATATAAAGAAAAGGGGTCTGTCCGTTCAGAATTGAACGGACAGACCCCTTTTTTCCTTGCTTTTATTCCTTTGGTTCGTTCATTAGTTTGATAATTCGTTTCAAGTTCACGGTGAAAATCGACATTGCTCCCTGCATTTCCATGCCAACGAGACCCGAGGAAGATGCTACATCATACCCGTGTCTGTGTTTTAGTTCACTATTTTTCGCTTCAATTTTGTAACGTTCTTTTGCTTTTTCACGAAAATGAGGACTTTCCTGAAAGACTTGCTGCTCCATATGTTCGGAGGATTTAATTGTGACGGAGTAAGTCTTCGACTTCGCCCCCTCTTTATAACACCCATCCCGAAGCGGGCAGACCTTACACTTTTCCACATCAAAATAATAAGTATAACTTTGATTCGATGATTTCTTACCAGTACGTGCTTTCCGTATGGCCATATTTCCTGCCTTACAAACATACATGCCGGCATCCTTATTGAATTCAAACTCGTTTTCTTTCTGACGTACGCCTTGTGTAATGAGTGGATGTAGCTTTGACACTAATTCTAAATCATTTTGGTTTGCGTATTGGATATTGTATTTTTCCGAGTAAGCTGTATCTCCAATAACACACTTCACATTCATGCCTGTACTTTGCGTATTTTCAATTAATGTCTGTAGATATTTACCATCATTCTTTTCTCCAGTAGTGACAACCGCAGCTGTAATCACTCGTTCTTCACTCATAGCGATATGTGTTTTATATCCAAAAAAAGAGGTATCGGCCGATTTATGCCCTTTTCGGGCATCAAGATCATCGGAGGAAGGCAGGTTCTCTACGTGATCTTCCACTAGTTCTTTTAAGTAATTTAGCTTTTCTTTCACTTTCGGATAGCTGGATACGGCCTCTTCTTGGTCCAACACTTCAATAAGTTCCTTATTGTATTGAAGTTCATCAGCTAAATCCTCTGTAACGCTCTTCGAAGGAAACTTTTCTTTCAAACGTTCGTCCACCTGGTAAACAGCTTTACGCAGTAGCTTTGATTTTTCCCTCAGAAATTCGATCGGTGATTTCTGGTTAAAACGTGCTTTTGTATGGGTGGCATCAACGATGATGGAATTACTCGCAATAAGATCTTTTTCCAGAGCTAACTTCACGGATTTCTGAATTAACATGTCCAGTAACTTTGTATCCTTTAGTCGTAATTTCCGGAATTTGGTTAATGTGCTTGAATGAATAACTGGGTCTTCTGGTGCCATTTCTAAAAAATATTTGAAGGACATATCATATTTCGAACGCTCGACGACATCAACATCAGACAAATCGAAGATTGTCTTAAGTAATAGATATTTAAAAAGACGAATAGGAGGTACAGCGTTTCGACCGTTATCCAAACAATATTTATCTCTTAGTTCTTCTAAAATAAAAGAGAAGTCCACCAGTTCGTTTATTTGTCGAAGCATATTGTCTTTGGGTACTACCAAATCGTATATTGCCATGAAGGGACTAAGATTAAGCGACTGTTGATCAGAAATCATATGTACCACCACCACTAAAAATTGTTGCTTCTATTATACATGAAAATAACAACGAGGGTCTTCTCAATTTCATCGAGAAAACCCTCGTTAATTAGATTTTGGACTTTTTCAGTGGCCTCTTTATTCTTCGACTCTTTTTTTGCGTCTCAGACTCTATTTAATTTACTTCCACAGCTATCTCGAACGACAAGCTTTGTTGGAACGACTACTTTTAATGGGAGATTTCTTCCATTAATTTTATCCAATAAAAGCTTTACGCCTGTTCTCCCCATCTCTTCTGTATAGACTTTAATGGTAGTTAACGGCGTACTTGTAAATTGGGCCATTTCAATATCGTCAAAGCTTACAATCGCAATGTCCTCAGGCACTCGCAAATTCGCCTCTTGAATGGCTCTTAACGCACCGATTGCCATAGGATCACTTGCAATGAAAAAGGCCTCTGGTAAATCTCCTCTATTGATCGCCTTTTTCATTAATTGATATCCATTCGAAATCGTAAATTCTCCTATAAAAACATGATTGGGATTATAGGTTCCATACTGTTCCATCATCTTTCTGAAGGTTTTCTCTCGAGGGTCTTCTACATTGGTATAACCAGTATAAGTGTGCTCTAATTGCTTTCCTCCGATAAAACCGAGTTGTTGATAGCCATTCTGAAATAAATGATGAATGATGTTACTTGTCGCTACTTCAAAATCAATGACAACAGAATCAAACGTCTCTTCATCTGGTGCATAGTCAATATAGACAATATTTTTTATTTTCTCTTTTGCGTTTTGAATAGCTTCTGGTCTGAACCTTCCTACGATAATTAAACCATCGAAATCGTCTGTTAACTGACTTGCTTGAAATGATTTAATCCGGAACAGCTCGGTAACATGGATTCCGTGCTGTAAGCATTCCTTTTCAATACCTTGTCGGATTGGAAGAAAATAAGGATCGTTCAATTCCTCCTCTAGTGATTGGCATAAAATAATTCCTATTTTTATTTGATTCGTTTTTTCTGCTGATTGCTGCTCGAATCTTCGCTCTCTCACCGTTTTATAGCCAAGCTCCTTGGCTGTTTCGAGAATACGCTTTCTTGTATCAGGTGCAACCGATAATGTTTGATCATTATTTAACACTCTAGAAACGGTTGTTGCTGATACGTTGGAGCGTAATGCAATATCTTTTATCGTAGCCATATAAACAACCTCACTAATATATGTTTTTCTCTTCCTATTAGTATAACACTAATCTTTGATAACTTACTTACCTATTAGAAGTTAACGAGAGGAATAGATGACTTTTGGATCAGTTGATAGATTTGTAACAATATAGTGAGACTTCCATCAGTATAGATTTCTCCTCCTACCACCGATGGCTCGCATCTGTCAGCCTTTGTATAACTTATCAATCTTATATGACTAATGATAGAAAATCCCCACTATCCTTTACTAGCATAGTGGGGCTAACCTAGAGCATATAGTATCTAACCTTTTATACCTGTAAGTGTTACACCTTCGATAATATGTCGTTGTGCAAAGAGGTAAACGATAATAACTGGCACTACCGATATCGTTGCTCCTGCCATCATATAGGACCAATTTGTAACATATAAACCTTTGAAATTGTTAAGCAATAATGGAACGGTGAAATTTTCCGGTGTGGACAAATAGATTAATGCGTCAATGAAATTGTTATATGTCCCCATAAAGATAAAGATACCGACTGCAGCTAATGCAGGACGTATCAGCGGCAAGATCACACTCCAATAGATGCGAAATGGATTGGCACCATCCATCACTGCTGCTTCCTCTAACTCCTTCGGTATCCCTCTGATAAACTGGCGTAATAAAAAGACCGCAAAAGCATTGAATAATGCTCCAGGCACAATGAGCGTTAAATGAGTATCTAGCCAATTAATCTTATCCATAATTAAATATAAAGGAATCATCGTTACCTGTTTTGGAATCATCATAGTTGCTAGGAACAGGATGAACAATAAGCCAGAACCGCGAAAACGGAGCTTCGCAAATGCATAGGCAGCCATAGACCCTGTAAAAAGCTGGGCGACCACGACAACTACCGTAATGTAAAAGCTGTTCCAATAAGCTCTTCCAAATGGCATGGCCGTAAAAGAATCAACATAGTTTGACCAAACGATTGGGTCTGGTATCCAAACAGGTGGTACGGCGAATATTTGAGACATGTCCTTCAATGAACTACTAATCGTCCATAAAAAAGGAAAAACCATAATTATCGCGCCAATTGTTAAGGCAATGTGTAACAGAATTCTAGATGGTGCGATTTTTTTCTTTGTCTTCGCCACTGGTATCACTTGATTGATGGATTGTGTATTAGTCTTCATAATGGACCCACCTTTTTTGAAGCTTGAATTGAACAAGAGTAAAGATAAGGATTACTACGAACAGTATCATCGCTGCTGCAGAGCTTTCGCCAAAACGAAAATCTACAAAAGCATTATCATAAATGTGAAATACCATCGTATAACTCGCCTTACCTGGACCTCCATTTGTCATAACAAAGGCTTGATCAAACACTTGGAAAGAACCGATAATTGCCATGATCGTGACAAAAAAAGTAGTCGGTGACAGCATTGGGAGGGTAATCTTAAGAAATTGCTGAAATTTAGAGGCTCCATCGATCTCCGCAGCCTCATAATAAGATTTGGAAATCCCTTGAAGTCCTGCTAGAAAAATCACCATATTATAGCCAAGCTGCCACCAAATACTTAAAATGGCAATGGAAATCATGACAAGATTCGTATTAGTTAACCAGTCAGGGCCATTAATACCGATCATGGCTAAAACTTGATTAAGAATCCCCAGGTCTCCATTTAAAATCCACATCCAAATAACCCCAATCGAAACAGAGCTTGTCACAACTGGCATGAAATAAAACAAGCGATAGATCTCTTTTCCTTTAATTTTGTTCAGAGCAATCGCAAGTAGCATAGACAATAGAATTCCAAATGGTACAGTAAGAACGGTATATAATATCGTGTTATAGGTTGCCGTCCAAAAATCTGCATTCGTAAATTGATAGATAAAGTTATCAAGTCCTACAAATGACCTCTCCCCAAAACCATCCCATTTCATAAAACTTAAAACCAATGCAGAAACGAGTGGAATAACTGCAAAGAAAATTAAACCTATCAACTGTGGTGTTAAAAAAGCCAGCCCCCATAAGGCATTATTTTTTCGCATGTTGCTCACCTCTTTTAAATTATATGGAAGGAGGAGCAGGACACCCTACTCCATCACTGATTCTTATAATCCTCAATCATAGACTTAGCTTTTTCAGAAACCTTTGTAATCGTATCCTCTGGAGTTTGTTCACCTAAAAACATTAAATCAAAGATATCGATCACTTCTTGGTCTAGTCCTGGAATAACGGATTGATTTGCTTCCACTTTTCCAATATCGCGAGCATCGATCAAATAACTTGAATGTTCTGGAACTTCAGCATTTTCGATAATATCATCCACACTAGCAATAGATGGTACGGCATTTCCGTTTCCTTCAAGCCTTGCTCTCTGGCCTTTTTCAGAGGTATAGAAAGAGAGAAATTTCTTCGCTTCTTCTAAATTATCTGAATCCGTCGTCGTAGATAAATAGGCTGTTGCTATGACAGCAGGCTCCATTTTTTCTCCTGTATTCGTTGGCCATGGAATATAATCAAATTCGAGGTTTTTATTCTCACTAAACATCGGTGTATACCAGCGTCCTGCTGCTGCAAAGGCTGTCTGATTGGACATAAACATGGCATCAGGTCCCTGTCCTTCAGGTAAGGATCCCGCATACTTAAAGTTGCCATTTGAAACATTTTCATTTAAATAAGCAATAGCTTCTTGTGCCTTCTCATTTTCTTGTAGGATGATATTTCCTTCTTCGTCATACATTTTTCCACCATTTGTCCAAACCCAGCTAAACAAGTGGGAGGAAGTATTTTCTGCGACAAAGCCATATTTTCCAGATTCGGTCACTTGCTTATTTATCTCAGCAAATTTTTCCCAGTTCCATTCCCCCGCTTCATACAATTTCTGTGGCTCATTGGGATCTAAGCCCGCCTCTTCTAATACCGTTTTGTTGTAATACAGAAGCATTGGATTGGAATCCACTGGTGTACCGTAGATCTCTTCCTCTTTCTTAGCGGCACCCCATAAACCTTCTGCAAATTCCTCTGGTTTTACAAAGCTTTCATCCGAATTCAAAAACTCAGATAATTCTGCTACACGGCCTGTTTCAATTAGCTGGGACATGTATTCAGCACCAACATAGAACAGATCTGGTGATTGACTACCTTGAAGCTGTGTTAATAATTTTTGTTTATACGTATCACCAGGTCCTGGTATTAATTTAATAGATACATCTGGATTATCTTCTTGATACGCATCAATCGCTTTTTGATATACTTTGATTTCCGCTGGGTTCCCCCATGCCGTCATCGTTAGCTTTACCTTTCCATCACTAGAACCTCCTGAGGATGAGCCACCTGAATCAGAGCTACAAGCTGACAACAATAATACAATCAATACCATAGCTAATAATCCTTTTCCTAACCAACTTGATTTCCCTCTCATTTCCATTCCTCCTCAACACGTAAATATTTAGTGTTATTTTAGTAAATAATTCTTACTAATTACGAATATCATAACAGGAAAATAAAACGCTTTCAATATTTTTTTAGTATTTATTTGTGCAAACATACCATATTCTTTGCACAAATTTATGCATAAAGCACATGTAAGTAAGGTTAAGGCAAGTTTGTAAAAGTGTTTATTTAGTAATTTTTTGATGCTTTTTTGTTTATTAGAAAAACTCGCATTCGCTCATCCTTTAGCGAATGCCTAGTTTTTCTTATACTTGGTACCTTAAAATTTCAGCTACGCCGAAACGCTACTGTGCAGAAATTTTATACTCCCTCTATATACTAACGAATTCTCTTGATTACTCTATTTTTCTTAGAATATTATATAAATATCAAGTGTAATTTCACAACTTTAATTAGGTCAACCGAATGATGGATGAAATAATGGTGAAAAAGGGTTTACTTAATAAGCCATTTCTTTATTTTTGAAAAAAATGGTAACTAACTGTGCTATGATCGCACTCTTTTCCCACAATACTCATGGCGACAAACCCTCCCATATCTCACAGCGTCCGATGCGCATACATTCCTTCGTTCGGTCTATCCATGAAGTGGGGCCGGCGATGCTTTCCTACAGGGTCATTGCCCGATCGTATATAAATTTGCCGGCTGCTCCGTGCTTCAGATGTTGTGTTTGTTTTCTTGATGAAATACATGAGCTTCTAATTAAGATATTCTTTTATTCATACGTTACCATCGTCAATAGTCTTCCACTACACTCTATTCATTGCACGGCTTGATGTGGAGAGGTGGGCATGATACCCTGATCCAACTGAGCCAATTTTTTACCATTTGGTTCCTTGGCGAGGAGATCATGCCCATAGAGGCTCCATGTCAAGCCACTTAGGTATAAATGTCACTCAATGAAGAGAACATTACCAAACCTTTGTTAAACGGCATCTTTTAAACGAAAATGCGGGATATCTTGTAACATCTTCTCTGGACTAAATGCTACTTGTTTCTTTCCAATGGCAAACAATACTCGAATTAACTTGCAACATAATGCAATTAAGGATTGTTTTTTCTTCAATGGATTTTCTTTTCTTGTCGTAAAATATTCATGTAATGCCTTAAATGCACGATTGTGATTAACTAACGGCAGAATGACTTTAAACAACAGAGCACGTAATTTAGGGCGCCCTCTCTTCGTGATGATGGTTCTGCCTTTCCATTTACCAGACGTAGCCAGTTTCAAATTTAATCCTGACAATTTAGTGATTTGTTCTGGATGTGTATAGTTTTCTAAATCACCTACTTCTGCATAGAATGCAGCTATTGTTACCTTGCCAATCCCTTCAATATCATCCATTTCGTTTACGCCTGGAATGGTATCTAGAAATTGCTCTATCATTGCCCATGCCTCTTCTATTTTCTCTTGAATCAGCATATATTGTTCCATTAGCGTTTTCAGTTTAAACCTAGCTAGGATTTTTCCTTCTTGTATGCCAACAGAATGGCCTGCAACTTCTTGTAATTGTCGAACCTTTTTCAGTCCCACCCCTCTTTTAACTGCTTTACGGATTGCATTCAAGATGGTTATGTCCTCTGTTTCGGCGATTTCATCCGGAAACAATCCCATCTTCAGGACTTCCAAAGAGGCTTTTCCTTCCCATTTGGAAAAGACTGTTGTATATTCGGGGAAATACCGGTCAATCCATTGATGGACACGACCTTTTATCGTCTGAAAATCCTTCATTAATTGCTCATACAAATTCATACCTTCTCGAAGTTCTGCATAGATGCCTTCTGGCAAATTCGGTTCCGAATAACGGCCATCTTGGATGAGACGGGATATCACTCTCGCATCTTTCACATCATTTTTAGTTGGTGAATTGTCATCCAACTCTTTTGATTTCTTGACATGCGCCGGGTTGACAACGACGACTTTTATCTGCTTTTCTCTCAACCAATGAGCTAAAGGTAACCAATAATGTCCCGTTGGTTCCATCCCAATGATGATGTTTATTTTTCCATGCTGAACGCATAGTTCATCTTTCCAACACATGAGGGATTCAAAGCCTTCCCATGAGTTATCAAAGTATAAAGCTTTTCCAAACTGGATACCACGAAAATCTTGTGCTCGAGCTACGTGTTTGTTCTTAGCAATATCAATTCCGATAATTAATGTTTGTTCCGTTAGTTGTGCTATTTTGTCATTTTGTTTATAATACATAATAGTCCTCCTTGGTTCTAATTTAAGGGTCCTTTTACACTGCAGTGATCGGACACCTCGTATCATACCAAGGGGGCATTTTTTATTCAATCCTCATTTTGCTTTATTACAGGAATGCTTTCCTAACGTAAAATAAAAAAATCTACTAGCTTTTTTTCTGCTAGTAGATTTCATTCGTCATTCTCTCCATAGCTGTTCTAATAGAATGACAAGCCCAGTACCGATTAATAGACCATTACTAAAAAGGTTCTGTACATAGGATGGAAGCCCTGCAAACACCTCGGTTGGTAAAAACATTGTCCCCATTCCAAACAAATAAGCAATACCAAGGATTGTTATTTTTCTTTTATCTAGCTTTTCTAGTGTTACGTTATTTATCGCAAGACCGACTAGTTGGACAAATGATGCCATTAGTGCCGCATTCGCTATTGGTGATGGAATACTGGATATCACGGTGACGATTGGCGGAAAAAACGCAATGATAATCAATAGAATCGAAGCATAGAGAAAAGGTCTTTTATTTTTTTGCCCTGTTAAACTAATAAATCCAGCAGATGTCGCAAGTGGAACATTAGCAATGGCAGAAAAGATTCCTGCTATACCATGGTTCATTCCAGATAAGGTGGTACCTCGATTTACTTCGTCCTTGTAATGTTGCTTCTTCATGCCTAATATTTGATTGACAGCCACAATCGATGCCACCACATTCGAAATTAAAATAATGGCAGTAACAAAAGCTATCGGTATGACACTGTAATCAAAAATAGGCATACCAAAAGCAAACCATTCAGGCATTGCGAATAGCTTCATCTCCCCAATAGAGGATTCCGCTCCAATCATCAAGGCATATAAGATCCAACCTATTACAATACCAATTAGCACTGCATAGCTACTTAACCAGCCTTTGGCAAAAATCGATAAGCCAAGCACAACAAAAAAAGTAATAAATGCTAGCATTGCTGCATTTAGCTGTATCTTTTCCGAATTACCTTGCAATCCTAGCATCCCCTCAAGGAAAGTCCCACTTAATTGAACCGTTAGTAAAAAGAAAAACGTTCCTGTAACGAGAGGGGTAAATATCGGAAGAATCCATTGTGATATTTTCAAAATACCAAATAAAAATAAGAAAATTCCTGTCATAATCATAGTCGTTTCTAAAATTTGCAAAGATTCCGTTAAAGAAATTCCTTGTTGCACCCCAGTTACTGCCATCACAGAAAAAATACTTATCCATATCCCTGCTGGTCCTTCCATAATAGGGAGCTTATGCCCCAACCATCCTTGTAAAAAAGAGGCGACTCCAACAGTGAAAAAAGTTCTTTGCATCAAGCCAGAAACCTCTACAAAATCTAATTGATAAATAGCACCAATAACGATTGGCAATGCTACCGAGCTTGCAAGTAGGAAAACAAACCATTGGATCGTTTCTAATGTAGAACTGGAAAATGATTGGTTATTCATTTCATTGCTCCTAACTTCCCTTAATTAACCAATTTATTATAACACGAGGGGAAAAATTTTTGGGTGGAGGAGATTGGAGAGATGATGGTATTAGTGTAATTGTAAGCTCTCGTGTATTTCAAGGCTAGAGAATGCGTTTTTCTAACCTCCCTTGTCTATTCACTTTGTGATAGTGCTTTGGATTCTGTCTTATGACATTAGAAAAACTTGCATTCGCTCGACCTTGGTCGGAATGCCTAATTTTGCTTATACTTGGTACTAAAATTTTAGCTTTCCTAACACATAAAAAGAACCAGCTTACGAGAAGCTGGCTCCATATCATTATGATTTTTTACTTTTTCGATTTAAGATTAGGATGATACTTCCAAGCAACAGGAAGAGAAGACTAGTGATAATCCAATTAAATGTATTGGTTGCCGTCGATGGTAGCTCATTGTTTGAATGATCCGTTCCCCCTGTGGAAGCTTGTTCCGCTTCTGCTAGGACTCCATAAGTTGAGAAATGCTCGACGGTTACGGTAATGGTTCCATCTGTTACTTCTCCTCCAATATGTTCCCATTGCTCTAATTCTTCATTGTAGTAATAAATAGCTACCTCTTCTTTTGAAAATTTACTAGTTTCGTACTCAAGTGTTAAGGAATAATCTCCACGATAATCCTCGTAGCCTTCTGGGAATTCAAAATCAAACTGATAAATATCCCCTGCTATTTTAAATCCATCCGTATGGATTGGTGATGCTTCTTTTATCAATAGCTTTGTTCCGTTAGGTAAATCATCTGGTAATCCTATTTTGACTTTGGAACCTTCTATTACGATTGTTTGGCCAGGTGCTACACTCACTTTTTCACCAAGCTTTACTATTTTTTCATCAAGTTCACTATTATCACCAGACCCAGCTCCATCTTGATTAGACTGATCATTGCCTTGATCCTGATCTGATCCTTCATCATCATTGTGTTCCTCGTCTTTATCTTGATCGGACCCATCATCACCATTATCTTCCTCTTGATCTTGATCTTGATCCGATCCATTATCATCCCCATTGTCTTCTTCGTCCTGCCCTTGATCTCCATCATCTTGTCCATCATCAGGCTGCTCACCACCGTCATCAGGATTTTCTTCCCCTGAATCATTATTTAAAGCTTGTGCATCCCATCCTTTTAGTACATTAGGGACCGTCCATTTAGCAGCTTCTTCATCTGTCAATTGTCTACGGTTTTCATTAATCACAGCGCCTGGTCCATAATTCTCATACTCATATAATCTAGCATCCTCTGGTTCCAGACCGCTCATCGAGGTCCAGCCCTCTTCCTTAATATGAGCACCAAGCTCACTATGCTTGATCAAGACACTACCTCTTGCTTGTGGATTCCCACCTGCTGGCCACGGACGCCCTAAATAGACGGTGCCATCCGCCGCATCACTCGTAAATTTACTATCTAGTATCAGCATGCCATATTTCTCAGAAAGTAGTGTGCTCGCAGCAGTAACATAGCCATTATTTGAATCAGAGCCTCGATCATAAGAGTGAATAATCGAATCCTCAATTACAATACTTGCGGCACCGAAGATGAAATCAACATCCCCTTCAATATAAACCTGATAATAATATTGAGTACCAGAATGGGTGTATAAGGTGTCTTGGTTTCCAATAAATCGAACATTTCGATAATATTGACGATCACCACTAGCATAAACCGCGACTGCTTGATTTCCTTCTACATTAATACTCTCATCAAAGGAATTTTCTAATGTTAGGTTTTGAACCGTTAAATCATCTGCTTTTAAATAAACACTTGCACTGCCACTTGTACCTAATGTTCCACCAACTCCATTATCTCTACCTGCATAATTGTCGTACGTAATGATCGTATCTGTTTCACTTTCCCCTAACAGGGTAATAAATGGCTTGTTGTTAGGAATCGTGACAACCTCTTTATAGATTCCATTCTTGATAAAAATGGTAACTGGGTCTGTATTGTTTTCTGGAACGGCATCGATTGCTGCTTGGACGGTTTCATAATCTCCACTACCATCCTTGGCTACTGTTATATGGCTTTCTATCTCATTCATTTGCTTCATTTGTCCTTCCAATTGATGAATATTATTTGCTTCTAACGTTCTTCCATTTATATCTGTTGAATTGGTATTTGCCACTTGAACGTAAACCTTGTTTGTGTAATTTCCCGTCTTTTTAGCGATTTCTAGAAGCTGTGCTCCCCAATGGCCACCCCAAGCATAGCCATTTCTTCTCTCTTCTTCGATCTCCATAATGTCATGCTTAATGACACCATCACGACCAGAGAAGATTGGCTTATTTGTACCAATTTCATAGAATCGATACCAAGCAGTAGAATTAGGGTCTTCTACAAAATACTCATTGTTTGGATCGCCACTAACATAACGAGTATTTTCAAGCTTCACTTCATCAAGCCATTCTAGAGCAGCTAATATAGCACGATTGATTTCTTCTGTTGGAGGACGTGACATCAAATAGCGAATGATTCCAACAGATTCTGATCCAGAAATGGAAGGATGCTCATAGGAACGGGCTCCTCTAGGTTCATAAGTGAATGGGTCATGCTGTGCACACCATGCTGTTAACTGACCATCTACTTCAATTTGTGCATTTAGAATATAGTCTATTGCGATATCAATCGATTCCTTTGTTTTCCTCACATATTCTTCACTAATCAGATCAGAATTAAATGGATATTTTTGTTCAACAATTAAATCCATCATTTCTAGCACATTTATCATAGCCTCATCATTAAATGTCACATAGTCTGAGTAGTTACCTCGTTCTGGATAAACCTGTGCAAATCCACCCGTATCATATTGTAATTTAAAAAGAAATTCTAGTCCTTTTTCGATACTTTCTTTATATTTCACATCTTTTGTCTCCTGGTAGACTTGTGCTAAATACATGATTTCAGAAATAGTAGCATCATTATCGATCGTACCAAGCTCAACACCATCTTCTACCCACTCGGAACGCGACTCTTCCCCATCCCATGGACGTGTATAGATGTGGGACCAGTTTTTCGTCCAACCACCATGCTCCATTTGCCATGTAAGTAAGTTATTTGCTTCCTCAATGGCAGTATCTAAGTCACCAGAAAATTTCGTTTCTTCGATCTCTTGCTCATATTCAGCATATTCATTCCAATCGTCTAGGCTGTGAAGAATAACTACCGTCTGTCCAAATTTATTCGTCGTATGTGTCGCTTTATCGATACGTAAATTTTCAAAGCCTGGTGAGAGTAAATCCCATTTTCTTGTTGGAACCACTACTTCTAAATCATTGTAGTCAAACTCTTCAAAATGGCCATTTAACGTCACAGCCATCACATTGGAGGATACAGCATGAACTCCTACTAATTCTATCTCTCGACCCTCTTGATCGGATAACCATTCTCTTGCTTCTCCCCAAGTTAGGGACCCATTGTTCGTTGAGATAGTATCTCCTGTAATGTTTTCGATCATTTGGGCAGCCTCTTTTTTCGTTATCGTTTGATCTGGTGAAATGCTATCATTTTTCACTAGATGATCGGCATAGCCTTGTTCTTTCGCAGCTTCTAATACATAGGCATACCATTCCTCTCTTGAGACTTCCCAAACATTTTCTTTATTTTGTAAGTTCTTGAATTTCTCTTCATAAACAAATCCAAAGCTATCATTGACTAATGCCATAAATTCGAGTCTTGTGATTTCTTCCTCATTTGCTGCTGGCTCTTCATCAATCATACCAAGCTGTTTCATTTTCTTTACTAATAAGCCACCTGCTACTTCTTCCAAATTGGAGTCTTCTACTTCTACTGGGGCCTCTCCACCACCATCTGCTAAATTATGAACACGTAGATGGTCAATGTTCGCACCACCACTAGAACCAACTCCTGTTGCTCGGATCACATTTTCACCAGCTTTTAGCTCCGCTTTCGTTGTAGTATACGTCCATTCTGCCCAACCACCTGTTGGATCGAAGGCTAGCTCTTCTTCTATTATCTGATCATTTACCTTTATCTCTGCAGGACGCGAATCGGTTCCTCCATGACCATAGCGAAAATCTAAATAATACTCTCCATCAGCTGGAACATTCACTGTCCATTCTACCCAGCTTCCCGGTTGATTTGGACTAAAATCAATAAAGCCCGTTCCCGTAAAACCTGTATGCTTATTATCTACAATAACCCCATCAGATTCGAAAACCGCATCCTCTGCTTCATAAGTATCATCAACCTCCATGAAAACACGCAAATGGTCAATATTCGCTCCACCACTTGGCGCAATTCCTGTTGCTCGAATCGTATTTACGCCTGCTTTTAAGTTAGCTTTTGTGGAAGTATGTTTCCATGCTGCAAAATCACCTGTAGGATCGAATGCTAATTCTGGATTGACCACCTCTCCATTTACCTTAATCTCCGCAGGGCGTTTATCTGTACCACCATGTGCATAACGGAAATCTAACGTGTATTCCCCATCAACTGGAACTTCAACCGTCCACTCAATCCAGCCTCCTGGCGCATTTGGATTGTAATCAACAAAACCTGTACCCGTAAATCCGACATGCTTATTATCGATAATTGCATGATGGACCTCCGCATCCTCTGCTTCATAAATGCCACCTGCTGATTCTGATGGTTCCTCTTGATCCGAATCTGGATCTTGTTCAGGATCAGTCGGTTCCTCCGGAGGCTCAGGGTCTGTCGGTTCTTCCGGCAAGAATCCCGCCACTCTTATATCATCCACATAGTGGCCCTGTGCACTACTATTCGGTGTAAAGGTCTCGATAAAATTCACTTTCGTTGTCGATTCATTGAGGGCAGCATCTTCTAATTTCAACTCCCCATCAATAAAGACATTTGCTTTTTGATTATCTAAATCTATTTTCACTTTAATGTTATACCACTGATTTTCCACTACCTCTACTAAAGGCTCATAATGATCACCAGTTCGATAAGTGATACTGTTATTCTTTGTTTCGATGATTACAGGAGTTGCATCCCCTTTAACTCTGACAATTTTCGTAGAGCTCGTATAGCTTGGTTGCATAAATTTCAAATCAACTGTCACGGTTCCTACAAGATCATCGAACGATTTACTTAAAATCACATTCGTTTCTTCACTTGTGTCCTCTAAATAGACACTTTTATTCTCAGCAGAAGGTAAATCAACCACCGATACGGTTCCACCAGCTTCTGAAACAGTTACATCTGTCGGCTCTTCACCTACGGCATCTTCATTAAAATTCTTTTCAAAAACTATTTCTCCTTCTGGATCGGCCTCTTCCTCTACCTCTGTTTGTTGAGAAATCAATAGATTATCAATATGATGACCAAACGCTCCATTTCCTGGTGTAAAGGATTCGATAAAATCAATGGTTGTTGCAGGACGATAAAAATTGGCATTTTCTAGCTTCAATTCGTCATTGATATATGTGCTAGTAGTTTGAGCTTGTAGATTGACTACTAATTTTACGTCATACCACTGACCTTCTTTTACTTCTATCAGATTTTTATAGGTATCATCACTGTTACGATAGGCGATATGACCATCCTTTGTTTCAATGATGGCAGAGATTCCATCCCCTTTGACACGTAACACCTTTGCAGAGCTTTTATAGCTAGGCTGTTTGAATTTTAATTGTATGGTTACTATTCCTGTTAACGCTTCAAAGGATTTAGAGATTTGTACAGAATCACTCTCACTCGTATCCTCCAATTGGACAAATTTATTTCCTGTTTCGTCTTCCGCAATCGTTACCGATCCACCCGCCTCTGAAATATCTAATCCTGCTGGGGTCTCACCTACCGCTTCGTCATCAAAGTTTTCGTTCAGGATAACAACGTTGTTAAAATTACTCTCCGCTTTTACTACTTTCGTGGGTAATGCAGGCAATATAGTTGTGACTAATAACACGAATATCATAAAGAGATATCCAATCCGCTTCCAGGTTCTCATTCCTTTCTTTCTCCCTTCCTCTATAAATTTAGTATGAATAATTAAACCATTACCTCCTTCCTCTTATAAACCATTAGAGATCTTTTCATCTCTGTACTGCTTTGGGGTCATGTTGACATATTTCTTAAAACACCTAATAAAATTAGATGCAGTAGAAAACCCGACTTGTTGTGCTAAATCATTGATCGAGATTTTCGTATCAATCAGCATTTTTTTCGCTTCATAAATTCGCCTTTGTAAAATATATTGATGGATCGTCATGCCGAATTCTTTTTTAAAAAAATGACAGAGATAATACTTATTAAAATGAAGCTTTTCTGCAAGCTCTTCAAGCTGCCAATTTGTGCACCAAATAACATTGATTTCTTTTAATATTCTTTCTTGAAGCTCTACCCTTTCATTTTTGGGTAAAGTATTTTGTGATGGATGTGGCTCAAATGATGTATGTATCTCTCTGCTTAAATATAGAAGTAATTCTGCTAAATAAAGCTCTAGAGCACTTTTTTGTCCCCAGGAATGTATATCATTATATTCCCGTAGAAGCTTATCCATAATATGTCGAAATGGACCTTTGCGCCACATAAATAAGTGGAGTAAACAGTGTGGAACAGGTAAATCATCTAACAATTGTCTGAACTTGCTGAGAATAGGCTGATTGGAGAGAAGAAAATCATCAGTGAACATGATCACGACTCTTTCATATACTTGATCCTCTAACAATCGCACTTTATGAAATTCTGTACTATTAAAAAAAGTACCTGATCTTTTTTGACATGATAGACCTTTTCTTCAAAAATAAACTTCGCTTCTCCATGCTTGACCCAGACAATCTCATAGCCTAGATGTGAGTGAAAATCCTTCGCTGTCTTCTTACCTGTTTTGTCCTCAATTTTAAAAGAAGGTATCGCCACTTGTTTTCTATTCATCTAAATATCCCCACTTCCTTTCTCATCCTTGTTTTTAAAAGAAAACGGTTACATTCTGTATTATAACACAGTGATTTTCATCGTTATATCTAAATATTGTTGAAAAAATATTCCTATATTGCTCTCGAATGCTAGAGATTTTCCAATAGGTTAAGCAAGATTTCATAAAAATAAAAAAAGGGGCTGTTGCACAATCAAGAATCTAGATTGTGCAACAGTTTTTTTGTGAAGACAAAAAAAGCAGACCACAAAGGGCCTGCTTTCGTGTATTATTACCTTATGACGAATAAACTAATAACACAAACTAAGTATACGCAACCATCGACAAATTATCAACTATATCTGCCGATGGATCTGGAAGTAATGATCCCATTAGATGATTCGGTCCGACTCCACTGCCTCTTATGCGAAAGGATGGATTATAGAGATTTACTACAGGCATACTCTCCAAAAGGGAGAAAACCGGTAGTCGATCCAGTCATTTTATTTAAGGTCATTACGTACGCGGCTTCCCAAAAAATCATATCTTCACGCGCCATTGAAAAAGCGTGTCGTCGAGACATTCATTTTCATTGGCTTCTCCAAGGGTACCCGGTTCCTGACCATGCGACCATCAGTCGATTCAAGAAAAAATACCTGACAGATGACGTGATGGCAAAGCTTTTTTTCCAACAAATCGAGTGGCTCTACCAACAAGAAGCGATTACCGGAGAAACCGTCTATATTGATGGTACCAAAATCGAAGCCTATGCCAATCGGTATTCCTTTGTATGGAAAAAGGCCATCACCAAATATGAAACGAACATGTACGTGAAATGGCAAACACTCCTGGAACAGATCAATACAACTTACTGTACAATGTTCCACACTTCTTATGAGACATTTCAGAAGGATTTAAAAAAGGTTTTTGCCTTCCTAGAAGAACGACAGGAAGAAGAACAAATCGTGTTTGTTTATGGTAAAGGGAAAAGAAAAACCGTCCTTCAACGATACCATGAACAAGTAAAGGACATGCTTCAACGCAAAAAGCAATATGACGTTTCCAAGCAGATTATGGGAGAAAAACGGAACAGCTATTCCAAAACAGACCATGATGCCACGTTTATGCGAATGAAAGACGATCATATGAGAAA
The DNA here is from genome assembly GCF_055392695.1 of Gracilibacillus sp. JCM 18966. Classification (NCBI taxonomy): domain Bacteria; kingdom Bacillati; phylum Bacillota; class Bacilli; order Caryophanales; family Bacillaceae; genus Gracilibacillus; species Gracilibacillus sp. JCM 18966. The sequence goes on from NZ_AP043883.1 coordinate 299,352, forward strand.
CGGACAACTCAAACCAGCTTACAATGTCCAAGCTGCCGTGGATGCAGAATTCATCGTGGGGATCGATGCTTTTTCAGATCGTAACGACACGACGACATTGATTCCGCTACTTCGCTATCTAAAGGAACATCTCCCTTTCACCTATCGCCATATCGTCGCGGATTCCGGATACGAAAGCGAAGAAAATTATGTGTATTTAGAGAAGCAGAAGCAGACTGCCTATATCAAGCCACAAAATCATGAACGAAAGAAAAAAGCTTCGTTCCAAAAGGAAATCAAACACCGAGAAAATATGGCTTACGACAAAAGTACCGATACGTACACGTGCGCAAATGACAAGCAGTTACATGCGATTCGAAACTATAAGCGTACCTCGCAGACAGGCTACCAATCTCTGGTAACCGTCTACGAATGTGAAGACTGTACAGGTTGTCCATTTAAGGAAAAATGTACAAAAGCCAAAGGCAATCGACAACTACACGTAGCTAAGCAATTTCTGGCGTACCGAGAAACAGCGCAGGAAAATATTCAAACAGAAACAGGCACGCTCTATCGCATGAATCGTTCCATACAAGTAGAAGGAACCTTTGGTGTCATAAAGGAAGATTATCATTTGAAAAAGTTTCATTCAAGAGGAATAAACAATGTGCGAAATGAGCTAATGATTCTGGCATTCGGTTATAATCTCAATAAAATACATACAAAAATTCAATCGAACCGTATCCCTCTCTATTACCATCCATTAAAGACAGCTTAAAATTTTTTGAAAAAGTGGAGGCTTATTTAAGTGTGTCAAAAACCGTTCTATTATCCTATTATCACCAAACAACCAAACCGAAATAAAAAGGATCGACCTTAAATACACAATCCAATGGAAAAAAAGAGCTGTCGTTTAATGCATACTCTGCATTGTGCAACAGCCCCTCTCTTTATCAATTTGTGATAATTTTTTGTTTCCTTTGGTGAAAAATAGTAAAGCACCCATCGAGGAATACAGAAAACAATAGGATAATAAGTAATACCAATTCTACATTCATTTTTACAAATAACTCATTGACAAGAAACAAAATAACTAGCAAAACAAACGTCAGGTTATGTACAACAAAACTCACTTTATACATATTCGGTTTATTTCGACTGCTGACATATGCCAACCACACATAGGCTACCAACACAAAACAATACGCAAGCATCCATTCCTCTAAAAAAAGATAGACTATGGAAAGGGACCAAAACAAGAAGGGAAGTAGAATTTTTATTTGGAAGCTCCTCCTTTCTATGGCGGGATAGTGATGTGTACTACCCTTTAACCATTATTTCTCCACATCTAGCAGTTGCCATATTTCAAGTCTTTTGGATTCGTTTCTATCATATTGTACATATTTCTGCCGTTCATAGTACCATTGATGAAATTGCTTGATAAAAGCTTGTGGCAGATCATCGATTGTCTCTACATGAACCGGAGTGGAACAATTGGTGGTGCTGATGGATCCCATTCCCCATTTTCGCTGTAGCCAGTTACGGGAGACAGTGAGCTCAATAATTTTGCTTCTCTTTGAAATAAACAACCTTGTCGAAAATCCACCATTCCTAAATTGAAATTGGTCTTTATCCACACCAAAGCTTGTATGGTAATAATCTAACACACTACTAGCATTTAGCCAGATAAATACGAGGATGGCGATAATCCACCAAGCTTCTTCGACGCCATAAAGACTTGGCTTAAAAAAATACAATCCGATAAAAGTCCCTATCCATAGCCAGCTTGGTCTAATAATCCTCATCCACAACGACATTTTAGGAAGCTTTTGCATCTCCCTTGTACTTAAGGTATAAGAAGGGAGAATTTGCGAAACAAGTTGCATAGCCTTGTCAATCGGTAGAAACGGGTACAAGGAATTGACATCTACCTCCACCCCGTCATCGCTCGTTTTGGCAGTGCTAATTAATTTTACTTCCGCTAGACCAAAGACCCGTTTCAGCATTGTTTGCTTTACCTCCAATGCTTGTACCTTTTTCTTCTCAATCGAAAAATAGGTTTCCTCTAGAACTCCCCTTTGGATAAAAATATGGGTATCATTTGAGGATATTTCAAATTTCCCGTAACGAATCATTGTTCGAAGCATTCCAACAACTACGGAAATCATAACGGCTAGAATAAGAACTGTAAGCAGGAACCATTGATTGTTTAATATCTTCTCTAACATTCCTTGCACTTTTTCGTCATCAGGAAGAAAGGGCTGTAAGTTCTCATAGAGTCCAGATAAGATTGGGATTAGCGCCAAAAAGCTTAGTGAAGTGAAGCTTGCCTTGATAAGATCCTTATTCGATGATTGAAAATGGATGGTACGATTATCTAACTCATTATCTTCATCCACCATTTCTTTTACCACACCCGAGCTTTCTTCCACTACTTTCTCCTCAGCTATCTCTACCTTTTCTTCTCCCACTTCCACTAAATCGATTAGCTGAGCTGCTTGTTCCTTCGTAAGCACCTCAAAAACGATGGAATCATCGTCACCGTCCATTGCGGTCTCAAATGTAAGAGAAGTGAGGCCTAAGAGCGCATGAAAGAAAGATTTTTCCCTTCGCACATTTTGCACCTTCGAGAATGGAATCGTTTGGTTCTTTTTCGTCCAAACACCTGATTCCAAATAAAAACTCTGATTCTTCACTTCATACTTCCTTGTCCACCAGTTAAAAAATATATGAAGAAATTGGTAAAGGACAGATAACACAAAAATATATCTTCCATATTCAAATAACCAAAAATCAGATCCCCTTTTCCAGACAAAGAGAAGTAATGCTAAAATAATAGAATTTCGGATCAACTGATAGATTTGGTATAAAATCGTCAAGGGATGATATCTCATGTTTGCTCCACTTCCTTGATCTTGGCATATTCAGCAATGTTATCTCTCAACTCATAAGCAACCTTTTCTTCTAATGCCGGAATCGAATAGGAGGAGCCCATTGTTTCCACCGTAATGGAGCGTAATTGATATCGCCTTAGAATAGGACCCTGTGTAGTGGAGACACCTTGTATTTTTGTCATAGGAATCGTCACCCATTGCTCCTTCCATATCCCTTTTTTGATTTGGAAAAATTCCTCATCCACCTTAAAATACCAGCTTTTATAAAGAAGATCTGGCTCTATAACCCCCCAAATCGACCCTAACACTAATACGATCGTTAATGCGATTAGAATCCAACCAATCCAATAGACCCAATCAAAGTAAGCGTCTAGAAAAAATATAACGGCTAGTATGATAATACCTATAAGGTCTGAGATCAATTCAGTCATTCGCCAAACCTTTGGTGCTTTCTCTGATATTTTTCCAGGTAATGAATGGTCAACCATTTACAACATCCTTTACTTCAATTTTTGGTTTGGAGCGTACATTCCAGTATACAAACATTCTCATTACTCTCTCTAAGGGACCTTGCTTAAATCGTTTCATATACCAATGGCTTGCGACGACTTGGATCGTATAAACAGCTAATCCGAATAATATCCCAAGCCAGATACCCATTTTCGCAAACAAGCCAAGTCCATATCCATAAAAGACGGTCGTACAGATCATCGTCTGTAAAATATAGTTAGAGAGAGAAAGCTTCCCTACCTTCTCAAAAGCCCTCATTACCCTATGATCATGAAACTTACTATATAAATAAGCAAACAAGAAAATATACCCTATTGCTAGAATACTCCCACCAATAAGGGAGAAGTCAACAAAGCTAGTGAATGCTGGGGAAAGCTTAGCTAAAATACCAATCGGAATCAAGATAATGGCTGTCATGGCATAATTTTTTCTTTTATTCTGAAAATCGACTAGCCAGCCTTTATGAGCAGCGTACATCCCTAACAAAAACAGCGGCAAAATCGTAACAGGTGCTAGCAAAAGCACAACGAATATTTCGATATCGCCTAATTCCATTGGATCTTCGTGGAAGCGATGATTCATAATTTCCGTATAGCTTCCGTTTTGATAAATAGTGAATGTTTCCTTTAAATATTCTTGAATCGTATCCTCTGAATACAAGATATCATTACCTAGATCCTCACCACCAAAGCTTAGTAGAAAGAGGATCGCAAATGTTATTACCATCCAAATAAAGATGGTCTTAGCTTTTCTTTTTAAAAACAACAATAGCACGATACCCATTAATCCATAAGTGAAAAGAATATCCCCTTCCCACAAGAAAAAAGTATGTAGAAGTCCAAAAACTACTAAGGCTAGAAAGCGTCTAAAAAAATATCGTTTCACCGGCAGTTGTCTTTGCTGTAGCTTTGTCATCATTAGAATAAGTGCATATCCGAATAGAAATGCGAAGATTGGCATAAAGGAAGTTTCCACTAGAATCTTCGTTACATGATAGCCGGCTAAATCCCATTTTGGTAAATCAAAAAAAGCTATTTCATCCTTGCCATAGATTCCATATTGAAAAATGAGTAGATTGGCTAACAAAATTCCAAATAGGCTGAAACCTCTCAAACCATCAATCAACGAAATTCTTTCCGTTTTTATATTCATGGTAGGTTGCTCCTTTGTTGGTCATTATTTTCCATTTAACTATAACGAATAATATTTTAAAAATCAATATTTTTTTATTGTTTTACGATAAATTTATATTGTATAATAGGATATATAAAGATTTAGATGAGGTGGAGAAATTGAATTTCAAAGTGCTATTTAAAGTGGCATCAATTATTTGTCTAATAGGTTTTTATTTATTTATTCCAATAACAATTTTTGTGATAGCCTATCACATTGGCTACATCTGGTTTCCAGAAACCAGCTTCACGAAAAGCTTCGGTATTTATGAACCCATGGTTAGTTATTTAACGATTACATTTACCGAACAACCAGAGCTTATCATGGAAGAAAATTATCAGATCCTATCCTTTTTCAGCTCTATTACACTTTTTTTGACAGGTTTAATTCTCTTTTGGGTTTTGTATAAACTGTTTCAAAACATTCACAAGGAAAGCCTATTTGTCGATAAAAATGTCATTTTATTTTATTGGTTAGGATGGACCATGCTTATTTTAGGTACTATTTCTTTTTATTTGGATGGGCTTCTCTTTGACAAAACATTAGCAATGCTAGAGATTGAAAATGCGACTGTTTCCTTTTCAAATATAGATTATATTGAATCCATATTCTCTGGTATTACCTGTCTATTGATCGGGGCAGCACTTAAGACAGCCGTAAAAGCAATCGAGGAAAACAAATACACGATATAAAGTGAGCGATCGAAATGATTAGAATTAGATTAGATGTCATGATGGCAGAGCGTAAAATGTCGTTAAATGAATTATCTGAAAAGGTAGGGATCACCCCTGCCAATTTATCCATTTTAAAAAATGAAAAAGGGAAAGCGATTCGAATCAGTACGCTTGATGCACTTTGTAGAGTGTTGGAATGTCAGCCTGGTGATTTGTTGGAGTATACAGAGGATGAATAATCTAAGTATATCTTGAGCAATCGAGAAGAAATCCTTGGTGGTCGTTTATGATAAACTGTTGGTGAATGAATTTTATTATCTTTTGTTAAGGAGGTTAGAACATGAATAATTCAGTTCATGATAATGTCCTAAAGCTTTATCAAACACTAATAGATGCTTGGAATAATCGTGATGCAAAAAAAATGGCTGAACAATTCACAGAACAGGGAGTACAAATTGGCTTTGACGGAAGCAAGGTAATTGGACAAGAGGAAATATTTTCACACCTTACCCCCATCTTTGAGGATCATCCTACTGCCCCTTTTATTACTAAGGTTAAGAATATAAGATCTTTGGGGAGTAATACCGTAATTTTACATGCTATTTCCGGGATGGTTCCACCTGGAAAAACAGATATTGAGCCTGCAACGAATGCTCATCAAACACTAGTTGCCGTGAAAAAGGGGAGTGATTGGCGTATTGAGCTCTTTCAAAATACCCCCGCTCAATTTCATGGTAGACCCGAGCTAGTTGAGGAAATGACTGAAGAGTTAAGTCAGTTACTTTAGACTGTTCTTTAAAGATCGATAAAGTAACCAACATCCATCAAAAGTTTTATCTTATTCTAAAAGGAGTGCGAAGCTACATATATTTTGGACCAGAACAGAGTTCTATCCTGTTCGTCTATCTCTAAAAATTTTAGCAGGAGCCAAGACTTACTGTGCTCCTACTTCCTTTCTTTGTCTTACTTCTTTAACTTTTTGCCACATCTTACACAATGGTCATCATATATTGAAATTTTATGAATACCTCTCATTTTACATTTTATTATTTTCTTTAACCATTCCACCAGAATACCTCCTCTTCTCCGTTGAGCTCTAGGCTCCCTTCTCTAGGAGTCATGCGTGAATGTAAAAATAATCGTCCCTTATAAATTCGAATTCATCACCCTGAAACTGGGGGTTTTCTTACATTCCATCCTAACCATTAAAAATCAGTGGTCTTTGTTTAAAAATCAGAGATGCTATTGACCGGAAATTAGTCGGTTATTAAGCTAAGCATAACTTCTATGTTTGTGACTCCCTTAAAATGAAAGCGTTATCAAACTAAAGGACTAGATGGTTGGTATGCCTTAAGGAGGTGATAAATGGAAAAGTTAGAGATTTTGACCTACACCTCAGACTTACATATAGATCAATGATAACAGGAGGGATTTTTGGAATGAAGAGAATTTCTGTATTACTGATTATCGTCATGATGGTAAGCCTTCTACCCGTATCCAAACCCGAGATTTATGCAGAGATGGATGATGCTTATCTATTTGATTTCGGTTCAGAGGATAGTCCTGTAGCAGAAGGTTATGAACAAGTGAGCAATTCCATGCTATATGAGGAAGCAAGAGGTTATGGCTTGGATAAAACAGTTGACCAACGTGACAGAGGAAAGCCCGATGACGTGAGACGTGATTTTATCATTGGGGAGGATTACACTTTTACGCTTGATATACCGAATGGCGAATATTTTGTCCGAATCATTGCAGGTGATGAGATTGCCTTTAATCGTTCCAGCTTTATCATTAATGGTCAAGATCATGGAAACATTACCTCAGATGGTGGGGAATTTGCTGAATTAACAACAAATGTAACCATTACAGACGAGAAATTAACGATTAATATTGGGGAGAATGGACGAATTAATGGCTTAGAAATTGTGCCAATGACAGCCATTGATACCTTAGCAATCGATGCGATTACCTATTCCCCCGATAGCACTGTAAGCTTATCATGGGAGCCAAACTCCGCTGCAAGCTATTATACTATTTATCGTAAACCAAAAGATGCTGACACGTATGAGAAAATCGATGAAACAACTGATACAAGCTTCACCGACACATCTGTAGAAATTGGTTATTCCTATACGTATGCTGTAACAAGTGTACATCAGTCGGGAATAGAATCAGAAAAAAGTAATGAAGTAACCGCCAAAATAGTAAATGATGAGGTAGCACCACCTCAAGCACCAACTGGAATATCTGTGGAGGATTTAGAGCTAGAAAAAGTAGCATTAAGCTGGGATCCGGAAGAAAATGCAAACCAATATTATATTTATCGGGCTAGCTATGATCCTGATGATTATCCAGAAGGTGCGGTTACATTTGAAAGAATTGGATCTACAACAAAGACAAGCTTTACTGATGAAAGTGTTTTAACCTATAACCACTATTATTACCAGGTGCGAGCGATCAATGATGGCGGGGTATCAGAAGCATCAGAAGTGGTGGAATCTCCTATTACAGAAGTGTTAAAACGACAAATGGAGCAATTAGACCGTGCATTAGTTGCAGTCGAATCCGATGATGGGGTTTATGTTGGCTGGAAGATGCTTGGAACCGATCCAAAGGATGTGAAGTTTCATCTGTTCCGTGATGGTAAAAAAGTAAATAAAAAGCCAATTGAAAACAGTACGAACTTTTTAGATGAAAACGGAACTGCAGATTCCACTTATCAAGTACGAGTAATCAAAGGTAGTGGCTCCAAATTAACGAAAAAGGCAAAGGTTTGGTCGAAAAATTATTTAAGTGTCGCACTAGATAAACCAGAGGGTGGCACTACCCCAGACGGTGTGGAATATACCTATAGTGCCAATGACGCAAGTGTTGGGGACCTTGATGGTGATGGAGAATATGAAATCGTCTTAAAATGGGATCCATCGAATTCGAAGGACAACTCCCAAAGCGGCTATACCGGAAATGTTTATCTTGATGCATATGAGCTAGATGGAACGAAATTGTGGCGTTTAGATTTAGGAAAAAACATTCGTGCTGGCGCCCACTATACCCAATTCCTTGTCTATGATTTTGATGGTAACGGAAAGTCTGAGGTTGTATTGAAAACAGGAGATGGAACCATTGATGGGCAAGGGAATGTCATTGGCGATCAAGAAGCAGATTATCGTAATAGTAGCGGCTTTGTTCTTGAAGGACCGGAATACTTAACCGTATTCGAAGGAGCAACAGGAAAAGCACTTTCGACTGTTGATTACACTCCCCCAAGAGGGAATTTGAATGACTGGGGAGATAACTATGGTAATAGAGCAGACCGCTTCTTAGCTGGCGTTGCCTATCTTGATGGAGAACGTCCAAGTATTATTATGGCTCGTGGCTATTATACGAGAGCCGTACTTGCAGCCTACAACTGGCGTGATGGTGAATTGTCACTTGAATGGGTTTTTGATAGTGATGACGAAGGAAATGAAGAATATGCAGGCCAAGGGAATCACCAATTAGCAGTAGCCGATGTTGATCAGGATAAAAAAGATGAAATCATCTATGGAGCCTCTGTCATTGATGATGATGGTACAGGCTTGTATTCAACTGGCTGGGGACATGGGGATGCCCTACATGTCAGTGACCTAGATCCTAATCACCCCGGATTAGAAATTTTTCAGCCACACGAAAGCACGCAAATCCCCATTGGCTATGGGATACGTGATGCAGCAACAGGTGAAAAGCTATTCGGCGTTGACCTTAGATCTGATGTTGGTCGAGGCTTAGCAGCAGATATCGACCCACGTTATGATGGTGCAGAATTTTGGGCCTCGACTAGCTGGGATGGAAGTGCGGGAAATGGACTACATGCAGCAAACGGAGAACTTATTTCACAAGAAAAGCCACGCTCGATCAATCATGCTGTTTGGTGGGATGGAGACCTCGGCCGTGAATTACTGGACCATACCTTTGATCCAGACAATGATCCACATGGTGTAGGTCGGATTGATAAATGGGACTATGAAAAAGAGGAGCTTGTAAACTTACTAACACCAGAAGGAACAAGAACTAATAACTGGACGAAAGGTAACCCGTCTCTCCAAGCCGACATTTTTGGCGATTGGCGTGAGGAAGTGATTTGGCCATCTTCAGATAGTGAAGAATTACGAATATATACGACAACCGATTTAACAGAGGAAAAAATTTATACACTAATGCACGATCCTGTCTATCGATTATCTGTTGCATGGCAAAATGTCGCTTATAATCAACCTCCACACACTGGTTTCTTCTTAGGCTACAACATGAAAGAAGCACAAAGACCAGATATTGTAACAGGTGATAAATTATTTGGGCGAGATAAGAAGTGATATGGAAACAGCGAGAGAGTTGCTCTCTCGCTGTTTTTTTGGATAGGTGTTTGATGATAATGTGTGAGCTTAAAGCATGGAATGTGGTGTAATCTATTTATATTGTGAAATCGAATGGTAGGATTGTGCGGTCATTATGATGATTGTGGCATTCCTTAAATGGGATTGTGAATTCGTATGTTTTTTATCGATCGTACTGCCCCTGTAAGTTTTCCTACAGAGACAGTTTATAATAGAATGAATATTTATGCACCATATCGCTCTTCCTCGATTTGTTCTAATGTTTTCCCACGGGTGTTCGGTGTCATTCCTATACCAATAACTAAATGGATTGCTAAGAAGATGATCATCACCATTCCTGCTACAGTAAAGCTTAGCTTTTCCATTAAGATAGGTAGGATGAAAGACCAAACAGCAATACCACTTCGCACAATAAAATACATGAGCCCTTGAGCCGTTGCACGATATCTAGTGATAAATAATTCGCTAGTCCATAATGCATAGAAGGCTTGAGCTCCAATCCCTGCTGCAGATCCCCATAGCACTACAAATAATATTAAGGTTACCCAATTCATTGGCATAAAGGTTAAGATTAGCCAAGCCACCACTCCCATAACTGCACCTAACCCAAATAGGAAGCGTTGACTTACCTTATCCCCTAGCTTCATAAAGCCAAAATAGGTGGTGAGTACAGTAAGGAGCCATAGAAATGCTTGCAATAAATTAGCTTGACCATTACTCAAGCCACCTACATTTTCGTAAATGTACGGCATAAAATAACCCATCGCTCCTGCCGTTAAATTCCAAAATAGGTAAATACCGATCAATAAAAAAAGAGCTTGACGATTCACTTTCAAAGCAAAGAGATCTTTGACAGAGCTTTTCTTCAACTTGGCTTCTTTCAGTTCTAATTTCTTCTTTTTATTATCCTCAGACCAAATTTGTGATTCAGGTAAATCTCGCCTTAAATACCACGTAATAAACGCAACGACGAATAAATGGAAGAAGATTAGTCTTGAACCAAGCAATTCAAGTGGCTCAAGTAAAACAGCTAAGAAAAACGTAATGGTCGGGCCAATGGACCAAGCTAATTGGGCAGCTCCGACACGTGCGGCTCGTTGTTTGGATGGTGCTTCCTCTGCAATGTATGTCCATGAAACAGGAACCGCTACCCCGACTGCTATTCCAGTGATGATCGTACCAATGAGGAGCATCGGGAAATTGAAAGACAGCATAATCAATAAAATACCAAACATATAAACAAGCAAATCATAATTAAAGACAATCTTTCTACCAAATTTGTCGGTAATATATCCACCTAGCAATGCCCCAATTGCTGCACCTAAAGCATTGGCACTTAGCGCACTCAATAGTCCGACACCGACACTATCAATATTTAAATAAGCTTGCCATAATGTTAAACTACTTGCAGCAGCAATGATGGCACCAGCTTCAATATAATTGGCCATCGCTATAGCAATGGTTGCTTTCCAGCCTGTTGTTACTCTTTTTTTACCATTTCTCATGGTTGTTCCCCCTACTCTCTTGATGTAATGTTAATCCATATGAAATACTTCTTTAAGATCGATCGTAACAGGACTTTTATCTGAATTCGTTTCCATTAATGGTTCCATAAAAGCCCACCATTTTTGATTGATCTCGGTTGTGGCCATTTTACTCCACTTCTCCTCATCTTCGATTTCCACATAGCCAAATAAGGTGCTCGTAGCTTTATCCAAGAAAATAGAATAGTTCTTCGCCCCATGATTGTGTAATTCCTCCACCATTTCTGGCCATATCTCTTGGTGTTTTTTCTCATATTCCTCGTACTTATCTGGATATACTTTCATCAAAAACCCTTTACGAATCATTTTCTCACCTCTCTAAATTGTTGTTATCGCTTTCATTAGTTTCAATATAATCTATGATTCTATAAGTAAGAATAAAACCTACCGCCAAAAAAGTCAACCTAAACAAACGTAAATAAAATGAAACAAAAGTAAATTAACTAGAAATACCTACCATATCAACATTTGAAATCTATGGATCTTAGTCTTGAAATTAGCAAAAACGACCATCTCTCCCAATCTCCATACAAAAAATGGAAGCTATACGTTAAGATTAGAATGGAAAAAATTACTTTATATGTTTTCCCTCATGCAAAATCGGGAATCATTAATATAATGAATAGGTTTTTTGGATGATTATAAAAGAAGTATAAGCAAAACTAGGCATTCGCTAAGGGACAAGTGATGGCTAAGTTTTTCTAACATAGAATAATGATAGGAGGATAACGGATGAGCAATCGATTTACTAATAAAGTCGCCATCGTCACTGGAGGAAGCTCCGGAATTGGACGTGCTTCCGCTTTGGCCCTTGCAACAGAGGGCGCAAAGGTTTGTTTAATGGATATAAAAGAGGAAAATGCCGAAAAGGTGAAAGAAGAAATAGAAGCATTAGGTGGACAAGCAATGGTTATCGATGTCGATCTATCTGATTCCCAACGAGTACAACAAGGAATGAAAGAGGTTGAAAATAAATGGGGAAAGCTTGATATTGTATTCGCAAATGGAGGAATAAATGGAGTTCTCGCACCTATCGAGGATTTATCTCCTGAGGATTGGGACAAGACGATCCATACGAATCTAAAAGGAACCTTCCACACGATCAAATACGCTATCCCTTTAATGAAAGAAAACGGTGGTAGTGTTATTATTACAAGCTCTGTTAATGGTAATCGTGTTTTTTCCAATTTTGGCATGTCCGCTTACAGCACTTCAAAAGCAGGTCAAATGGCATTTGGTAAAATGGCAGCATTGGAGCTAGCACAGTATCAAATAAGAGTGAATATTATTTGCCCTGGTGCTATCGAAACCAATATAGGTAAAAACACGGAAAAAACCCCAGAGCTAAAAAAGATTAATATTCCTGTTGAATATCCTGAAGGGGATAAACCGTTAGAGCATAAACCCGGAAAACCAGAACAAGTAGCTGATCTTGTCACATTCCTTGCTTCAGATGATTCTAGTCATATAACGGGGACAGAAATGTTTATTGATGGAGCTGAGTCTTTGTTGTAACAGATAAAAAGTAAGTGCCTCGTACATAACTAAATAGGAAGAAGGAGAATCCGAACAATCTTCTGACTGAGCGTAGTCAAAATACGCAAACTCCTGCGGGAACAGCACGAGCTGAAGATCCACTTTGCAAAGCGGTTTTCTATACAAAGTTAGCTGATCGCAGTACCCACGGTATAGGAAACACTGTGAAAGTTTACTTGAGCAGGTGTTGACTTATGCCCATGGATAAAAGCGAAGTATTTTGACAAAGCAGTTTTAGTGCACAAATATAAATGTTCGGATTTTCCTTTTTTACTACTCTTTTGCCCCAAGCCCCATTTTAGACTAAATTAAATGAGGATATTTTTTCATAATATTTCAGTATTGCACTGTGATCCTTATCTGCTTCTCCATCACTTATTAGCTTCTCGATAAATTCTGTTACCATTTTAGTTAATGGCATTTTCACATCTAAAGATTGGGCAGTTTCTAAGATGTTTTTTAAATCTTTTCTGTGTAGTTCAAGAGTAAATCCTGGCTCAAAATTACCCTCCATCATAAGTGGAAACTTACTTTGTAATGCATTACTTCCTGCTAAGCCAGAATGAATTGCTTCATAAATGCTTTCTGGATTCACCTCACATTTCGCTCCCAATAAGAAAGCTTCTGAAACCACAGCTATATTTACGGCAACAATTGACTGGTTAACAAGTTTTGCCACATTACCACTACCAATTTCTCCAACTAATGTTACATTGCTTCCCATCGCTGACAAAAGATCATAATAATTTGAAAAATCCTCTTTATAAGCACCTACCATTATGGATAATGTGCCATCTATCGCTCTTGTTTCTCCACCACTCACTGGGGCATCCATCATACGAATACCCTTTTTAGCAAGTATTGAAGCAATCTTCTTTGTAGTTACAGGAGAAATGGAGCTCATATCAATTACCATTTTCCCTTTTGATAATCCATAAATAGCTCCATTGTCTCCAAGAAGCACTTCCTTAACCTCTGGTCCATTTGGGAGCATGGTAATAAGTACATCAACCTTTTTTGCCACATCCATCGGAGAAAATGCTACTTCTACTCCCTGCTTGCTCAGCTCTTGAACAGAAGCTTGACTTCTATTATATACGACCAAGTCATATCCACTTTTTATTAGGTTTATAGCCATTGGTTTTCCCATAATCCCAAGACCAATGAATCCAATTCGTTTCATTCTATCACCCCTAAATGATTATTAACCTTTCACAGAACCTAACATCACACCTTTAGCAAAATGCTTTTGTAAAAATGGATAAACAACTAAAATAGGTAACATCGACAAAATAATGGAAGCCATTCGAATAGTTTCAGACGGTGGCTGTGTAGAGTCACCGGCTACAGCACCCCTTGAGGCAGCACCAATTGTCTCAGAGTCAATAACAAGAGACTTGACTAAAACCTGCAATGTCCATTTATCGGAATCCGTTAGATAAACTAAAGCTTGGAAATATTGATTCCAATGGGCTACAGCGAAAAACAGGGTGAACGCTGCTATAACAGGCATGCTCAATGGCAAGATTATTCTAAAAAAAACGCCTAATTCGTTACAACCATCCATAATTGCTGCTTCTTGAAGCTCTGCAGGTAGATTATCTATAAAACTTTTTACCACAATTAAACTCCAAGCATTTGTTAAATTAGGTAAAATCAATGCCCATAAGGAATTCAATAAACCTAGTTCCTTTACGAGTAAGTAATTTGGTACGATCCCCGCACTAAAAACAAGTGTAAAAATTACACATCCCATTATAAATTTGATCCCTGGTACTTTTCTTTTTGTTAAGGCGTAAGCCATCGTTAAAGTAAATACTAAATTTAGTATTGTTCCAACAACCGTAATAAAAGTTGTACTTAGCAATGAATTAATGAAGCTAGCCGTAGATAATATATATTCATAGGCCGCTAAAGACCAATTTTCAGGAAAAAGATAAAACTTTAATGGTATATAAGAATTAGGATCTGTAAAAGAAACACTTAAAACATATATAAATGGAAATAAACAGATAACAGCTATAATCACAAGCAAAATGTAATTAACCCAATCACTAACTGTTAATTTATTTTTATAGACAAAGCTCAACCTTACAACCTCCTTCACAGGATTTAATATAGCCCTTCATAACCAAATCTCTTGACAATCCAGTTTGAGGAAACAACTAAAAGTAATCCGACAATCCCTTTAAACATTCCAACTGTTACACCAACACTTATTTGGCCCCGTAATATACCTTGCGTATAGGCATAAGTATCAAATACCTCTGCTACTTCGCGAACTACTGGACTGTACATTAGCAATACCTGTTCAAAACCTACATCCATCATGCTACCAAGACGCAAAATTAATAAGATAATGATCGTTGGCCTTATGGCTGGTAGTGTTATATGCCAGATCTGTCTCCATCTATTTGCTCCATCCATTACTGCTGCTTCGTATCTTTGCGGGTCTACTCCTGCAATTGCGGCTAAGAAGATAATGGTCCCCCACCCAGCATCCTTCCAGATGCTTTGAAGAGTTAATAAAATCCAAAAGAATTTAGGATTTGACATCAGAGCAGCTTGTTCCATATCCCATTGATTTAACAATTTATTTAGTACCCCTACATCTGCTGACAGCATGAAGTAAGTTATACTTACTACAACAACCCAAGATAGAAAATGAGGTAAATAAACGATCGATTGATTTACTCGTTTAAATACTTCATGCCTCACTTCATTAAGCATTAATGCAAGAATAATAGGGAGAGGGAAGTAAAATACAAGGCTAAAAAGATTAATTAATAAAGTATTTCGGAACATCATATAAAACTGTTCACTTGAAAACAAATCAGTAAAATTCTTAAATCCTACCCATTCACTACCTAAAATCCCTTGAAACGGATTATACTCTTGAAAAGATAGTATTAATCCCCACATAGGAATAAATTTAAAGACAATTAAAAACAGTAAACCAGGTAAGATCAAAAGGTATACATATCTATATCTTATCAGCTTTTTTAATAGCTCATTAGATTTAGAGGAAAGCTTTGTTTCCACTCCAAATTCGTTCATCTACCTTTCTCCTTTCTATACAAAAATTAAATGGATAACCTTCTTTAAGACGGGCTATCCATTTAATTGAAAAGATCTTACTTAATCAGAAATTGACAAGAAACGCACGTTTATTAGAAGTGACTTGTTTTACAAACAAGCCTTATCCATGGATAATTATCAAATGCTTAGCCCATAGCAAATTAGTCTAATTGCAATTCCCGCTCCTTATATGGTTCATAAGCTTCAGCAAACTCTAAAAATGCTTGTTTTATTTGGGCATCATTTCGTAATCCCTCCACATATGCTCTAAAGTCATCCATCGAAATATCTCCAACAATTGCTTGTGTTACTTTACTATCAAATTCACTTTGATAATTCGGCCAAACATCTACCCAAGTAGAGGAATATAACCAATCAAATGGATTCTGTTTACCCAACTTTTCATACCCTGCTACTTCCTCTTGTTTTGCGAGATTCTCCTCTTTAGACGCACCTGGATAATGTACCTCAGCCCACTTTTTATATCCAGGAGTAAAAGGCTGCATAGAAGTTGTATTTATTTGCTCCGTTCCTAAATCATTTAATACCTTCATGCCATCTTTTATTTCATGATGCACCCCTTCTATTCCGTAATATGC
The DNA here is from genome assembly GCF_055392695.1 of Gracilibacillus sp. JCM 18966. Classification (NCBI taxonomy): domain Bacteria; kingdom Bacillati; phylum Bacillota; class Bacilli; order Caryophanales; family Bacillaceae; genus Gracilibacillus; species Gracilibacillus sp. JCM 18966. The sequence goes on from NZ_AP043883.1 coordinate 315,715, forward strand.
AAGCTCTGTCAATTCTTCACTTGCTGTTTTTTCAAAATAATGAAGTATTTCCATTACCTTTTCCTCTGGAACCTTTTTAGAAATATAAAATGCTCCACTCGAACCAACAGCTAATTGCGCTGTATAACCACCTGGCCCTTCTAAAGGTGGAAGTGTCATCAGCTCTCCTTCTGGCTGTATTTTTTTGATATCTTCCGTCCAAGGAAAGTCCCTATAAATACTGTAGGTATAACTAGCAAGTCTTCCTGATCGAAGCATATCTTGTCTTTGGAAACCATTCAGACCCGAGAATTCCTCTGCAACAAGTCCATCTTTATAAAGTCCCCTCAGCCATTCCACCATATCGGTATACTGAGGTGTTAAAGTATCTTTTATCATGCCACCTTCTTCATTATAGGTTGGAGTTGCGGCACCAAATGCGATCATTAATGGACTTGTAACCCCTTCTGCTACACCAATAGTTCCTTGTCCACTAGGATCATTCTCCACAATTAAGGAAAGTGCTTCCTTATACTCCTCTAATGTTTTTGGAATGGCAATATCATATTTTTCTAGCCAATCCTTTCTTATCTTGATACCCGGCTCAATTAAAGCTCTTGACCTAGGGATTCCCCAGATATGACCATCCCTAGTGACATAATCCCATATACCTGGCGTGATATTATTTTTTAAATTAGGAAATTCAGAGAAGTCATCTAGAAAAGGAGCTAAGTCCCAAAAAGCCCCCTGATCAATAGATTGAAGTAATGTTGGTTTTGTAAAATCTAGTTGCCAAATAACCTCTGGTATATCTCCTGAAGCCAGAACTAAGTCAAACCTTGTATCATATTCAGCATCCGGTACCCATACCATTTCTAATTCTGTATTTGTCCTTTCTTGTAGCTCCGAAAAAAATTCATTATCCATATCAGGAACTTCTGTAAACAATCCTGCCATCATTTCAATCTTTAAGGTATCATCGTTTTCTTCCGTATTCTTGCTATTCTCTTGATCTTCATTATTACTCGTCACTTTTTCATTACCGCAGCTAGCTAGAATAAAAATGGATATAACAACAATGAATCCACATAAAAGCAACCTTTTTACTGAACGATTCAAATTATTTCCCTCCTACAGATTCATGCTTTTAGTATAAGTGCCTCATAACTAGTTAATTTATCGATCTTAATCGATAACTGATTATTGTGCCTTTCATAGGAAATGTCACTTTCGTGCACTAAGCTATAAACATGTTCCATTTCCTTAAGATTTATGGCTAGATTAATTTCATTCATTACAATCGGCTCATGATACGTAGTCCCATTAAATCCAGAGAGATTTAATACTTGCAAAATATAGTTCTGATTATCATATTTGTTTAAAAAAATCTCTACATTTTCAGGAGCATTTGTTTCCAAAATGTAATCCCTTCCAATTATCTGATCCATTATGTCTGATAGAATTCTTTTATGGTCCTCAAATCCATGCTGGTAATAGAGGTTACCAATATCCCATGGAAGATAAACATTTGTGCTACTATCTTTGTGATTCCAGCCCATCCCATAATGTTCACCCTTGTAATGACCTCCAACTCTTTCAGGGGGACCAAAACGAGAAGTTTTTATATAGGGCAATAATAATCTGACATTTTGATCAAATACTAGTTTGGTAAACTTCCCATCAAGGAAAATCCAATCTCGATCATGAAAGCTCGGAAACATTTTTTTGTTCCTCACTTCCAAATAGTCTGCACGCGTTTTTGACTTTACTCCTTGATAACGACCACCAAAAAAATAATGGAGCATATTTTGATTAGCTTCATCTTTTATAAAAGATTGCCCTGTTGCAATAAGTGAAACTCCATTACCTTGAACATTTTTTACTACTTTCCACTCATTTTCACTTAAACTACTTAGATTAGGAAAAATAATAAGCTTATATTTGTCGAGTGGTTGTATAGGAGCTAATAAATTATCTTTCTTTATAACGTCGAATATAACATGCTCTTCCTTTAGCATTTTATAAATACCCAAGTATTCCTTCATCGAACTGCTTTCATTAGGCTTAATTAGTAGTACGTCTGCCATAGAAGAAAAATTTCCAAAATACTCTTGGTTTTTTTGATGAAATGCAAATATTTCTTTTACCGCCTCAAGATTATTTCGATCAGGATAATCTTCGAATACACCTATGATACAAAAATCCAATCCTGAACCACTTGCTAAACTCTCATACAATCTTATCTTGACCTCATGTTTGGAAACACCAACAAAACGATAAAAAATATCGACTGCATTAATGACACAGTTACTTATCAACTTATTTTTCCACGAATTCTCAACTGATTGTACATTTTCTGAAGCAGAATATAACCATTTGGGATAGTGTCTATCTATTGCTGTATTTGACTCCTTTCGCACAATATCTACCTTATGATCGTGGTATGTTGAGATTGCTATGTTGTTATTTTTAGTTTTTACTAAATGATGAATTCGTTCTAACATTTCTTTTGTCGTTACGCTTTTAAATGTAAGATAATCTTGAAATACCTTATCCTCTAGATTCTCGTCAACTGGTAAGTCATGGCCAAACATGGCCTTAAACCTTTTCCGGCAACTTTCACAATGGCAAATGCCGTAATAATTATTGCTGTAATCCCTAGTTTGATAACCAAACATATTAAAAAATATTCCGTCCACGGCATACTGCTCGATAACCTCTTCCATTATTTTTAAAGAATATTCCCTCTGATAAAAACCATTTACACATGTATGAACCATTTGGTTGTAATTAACTATTTCTTTATCTTTGGTTCTATAAAACCAATCGGGCTGTTCTAGAAAAATGCTTTCATGCGCCTTACTGAAATCAAATCTTGCGATAAATTTAATCTTATTTTCATGACATTTTTGAACCACTTCTTGAACCAGATCTTTCTTTAGATAAGGTGATTTATAATGGTATTCTAGTTTTGTTGGATAAAAAGCCTCTATCCCCCCAGTATTTAACATAAGTGTATTTGCTGAAAAATCCTTGAGCTGTGTAATTAATAAATCTACATCTAAATCAGCATTTTCTTCACTAATATTGGTTTGTATAAGCCTAAGATGATTTTCTGACCACCAATTCAATATGATTCACCTCCCTATATTAATAAAATGAAAGCCTGGTACCATGCTTCGTTATTTAGCATAGCATCCGTTAACTCTATCTGTAAGCGCTAACTTTTTTGTATTTATTCTGTTTTTTTTGGATAAAAAAAAACACCTATATGATAAAGGTGCTACTTGGTTGCTTTTTAAATTGCCCAGGAGTTAATCCAGTCATTTTTTTAAACAATTCACTAAAATAACGATGATTAAAATAACCAACTTCTTCACTAACTTCTGCTACACTCTTTCCTTCTTTTAGCATTACTTTTGCTTTTTCTATCCTGATTTTTGTTATATATTTAATATAAGTTAGCCCGACTTCTTCTTTAAATAGAATACTAAAATAGGAAGGGTTCATTTGAACAATGGAAGCTACCTCTTCAAGAGATATATCCTTCGAAAAGTTTTTGTCAATATATGCACATGCTTTCTGGACAGATATATGTTTTTGTTTACTCCGTAATACTTTCATCCAATCAAGCATTTCCATAAAATGACACTTTAGCCATTTTTCAATTGCATCTAATGAATTTAATTTTTCCAGTTCAACATGTGGTATATAATTGTCTTTTTTCCACGTGTACTCAACGCCTGTTTCTTTCACTACTTCTAAACCTAAATAAATCAGCCTTAAACATTCTTGTTTCATGACATCTGGTGATAAATTATTGTGCTTTATATCATTTAGAAATTTTTCTACAAGTGTTGAGATACTTTCACTATTAGCTGACCTAATGCTAAAGATAATGCTTCGTTCTAAAGTTGTTAATGTATCAGATAGTCGATGATTAAAATCCAGTTCATTGAAGGCTATGATCCCAGTTTCTTTAACGAACCCACCCATTTTCAAAGCATCCTGTGCTTCAACGTAAGACCTTCTTATATCCTTAGGATGGCGATAAGTGGCACCAATACCAATTAAAACATTTAATTCCGTTAAGCCTGCTAAGAAATCTGATAGTTGATTCTTGTCTCCACTTTGAATCCAAATAATGATCGTTTTTTTTCCTTCAGTAACAAGTAATGTCTTAATATCTAGAATTTTTCTAGATGACATTAAAGCTTTCTCAATATTAAATGAGCAATTCGGCTGACATACCCCAACAGTAACTCCAGTGATTTCTGATGCCTTCATTCCAACTACCTCGTACCACTGATCCTCTGTTAACATATCTTGATTTAAAATATCTATTACTTTTTTCGCTGTGATAAGACTTTGGGAGTCATGCCACTTCTGTTTTAAATCCTTTAATTCATTATTGGCTTGAATTTTTTTCATTGCCTTGTCCAAGCAATTTTCGATTCTTTCTATGGTTATTGGCTTTTCAAGATAGTCAATCACATCAAGTTGTATTGCCTTCTTATAATATTCTATCTCATTAAAGCCGCTCATAATAATGCAATATGTGGACGGAACTATTTTACTTATTTTCTCTATTAAAGTTAAGCCATCTAGACCAGGCATACGTATATCAGTCAAAATAATATCAGGCTGATGGTCTTCTATCAGTTCCAATGCATCTATACCATTGGTAGCTGTACCAACTAATGTTAGTTCCCATCTAGCCCAATCAATAAGATCTTGAACGGCATCCAGCACTAAAATCTCATCATCAAAGATAACTACTTTAACCATTATTTTACCTCCTGATCCAATGAAATTCTAATCGTTACGATCGTGCCTTTATCGTGTTCACTTTCAATTTCCAACGAATAATTCTTTCCATATAAAAGTTCCAAACGCTCTTTTACATTTTTAATACCATATCCTTTATTCAAAAGATTTGTATTTTTCATCCCTATACCATTATCCTCGATTATAAAAATCATTTGGTCGTTTTCCATATAACCTGTTAGCTTTACGTATCCTTCTCCCATTTTTGCTTCTAAACCGTGGTAATATGCGTTCTCTACAAAAGGTTGAAGTATTAATTTTAATATCATCTTATTCTTCATTCTAGTCTGAACATTTTCAATATATTTGAATCGATTTCCATAACGTATGGTCTGGATAGAACTATAGTGTTGAATATGATCCAACTCTTCTTGAACAGTAAGTAATTCTTTTCCTCTGTTTAAACTTAATTTAAAGCTTTCAGATAAGGAAATTGTCATTGTTGCAATCTCACGAACATTGTTTTTGATTGCCATCCAATAAATGGCGGAAAGGGTATTGTATAAAAAATGTGGCTTTATTTGTGCCTGCAATGCTCTTAATTCTGATTCTTTCTCTTTCAATCTGGATTGTAACAACTTTTCATTTAAGTCGATATTATTTTTTACAAGTATTTTAATTTGCTTACCAATATTTCCAACTTCATCATTACCTAATCCCCCCAAATCTTGTTGATAATGAGTTATATTTGCAACCATTTTTTTTAACTTTATCAATGGCTGAAGGATAGTGTCGGACAGATAGATAGAAATAAAAACGGCAATGATAACCATTAATCCAGCGAAGGTAAAGGTAATTACCCCAATTTTATTAGAATCTTTCAATAAATAATCCTCATTAATTAAATGGATATAAGACCAGCCAGTGATCGGGTTCGTATAGCTACTACTTAAGAATCCCTTATTCTCTAGCGCTTCAAATTGTGAATTCTCCAACTCGTTGAGTACTGTATTAGAAAACTCCTTGTTTTGATTATTAATGTAAACTGATACAGGAGAAGAACGCTCGCTACGATCTACTATCATAAAGGTAGTTTCTCCATAATTCATGGAAATTGCCTCAAACATTTTCTTACTTAAATTGATAACGAGCACACCCAGTGCATCCCTAGATAAATCATTTGGATTTCGTAATAATTTCACAGAAGAAAAACTATCATTACTTCCATTTAGTATATTATGGCTAAGAAAAATCTCTTTCCCCCTTGCCTCTTTAGCACGATGGTACCAATCCTTTGTTTTGATCTCTTGAACATTATTGAAAAAATAAGATCCTTTTCTAGATATACCATAGCAATACGACTTATCCTCGACATCAAAAAGGCATACAGATTCGATATATTTAGTATTTAATGTATATTGTGAAAGAATATCATTTAGAATAATGGCAGTTTCATAGTAATCAGTTGAACCATTTGCCACAAGCAAGAGTTCGTTTCTAATCTCTTCATTCGATAAAATTAACCTATGTAAATTAATAACACTTTCATATGTGAGCTCTGACATTTCGCTAGAAGTCCTTAATAGATCTTGATAATTTTGAATATGATTTTCCACAATTGTTTGTTTGGATATGTGATAGGAAACAGCACCTAACAAGAACATAGAAGGGATGGATAGTAGGATCAATGCAACCCAAAAACGAGTTCTTAGCTTTTTAATTCCCGGTTTCTTAAGGAGCTTATCTCTCATTCGTTTTCCCCCTATATCGAACATCACACCTTACTGCTAATTCCAAATCCATCACTTTTATAGCAAGCGCTTTCATTTTTTTTAATCTATTATACTATAGATTTAAATAAAATTATGCTCCAATGCTATTAGTTGGGACATAAGAATAAAATTAAAGGACTAAACAATCTCATGAGACTTGTACAACATAGAGGGGAAAAGTGTGGCTGGTATTGTATTTACTCTGTTTTAATTATAATTCGCTATTGTTATATTGGATTTGCAGAAAAATATGAGTGGGGGTATTTGCTGGGAGAGAAGAAAAAAAGGGCAAGAGGTATTTTTTAGTCATTATTCTTGATAGGAGTATACTCCCTCTTCCCCTCCCTTGAGATTGAGTTATCTATTATGACTGTTTATCATTCACATTTAATCTCGGAGCACTGATCCTATCTAATTGTTCAACCAAGTTTAGTAGAAGAAAGCCATTACCTTCAGCACTTTTCCCATTTCCAAGTGGCAGAGTTCGTCTAATTAGTTGAGCATAGATCTCTGATTCGATGAGGGACCGATCAAATTCTTTTTCACTTAAATTAATGATTAAGGCTAAAGCACCTGCTACAAAAGGTGCAGCCATGGAGGTTCCTGACAGTTTTGCAAATTTATTATCTAGGTATGTTGATAAAACATTTACACCAGGAGCTACAAGATCTACTTCATTATGACTATTCGAAAATGGAGCAAGCTGTAAGTTCGTATTCACCGCACCGACGGAAATAACTTCATTATATGCTCCAGGATAGGCATATTCAAATGTATCCTCTTGGCCATCCCCTTCATTTCCTGCAGCTACTACAACGGATACATTATGATTAACAGCATTTTGAATCGCCTCACGCATTTCAGGTACATCATTAGGACCACCTAGTGACATGCAAATCACTCGAGCTTGTTCATTTTTTGGACCTCGCCATTCCACTGCATAATTGATCGCATTTATGATCCATCCATAATCACCAGCACCATCTTCTGTTAATGCCTTTATACTTAAAATTTTTGCTTTTGGAGCTACCCCAACGACCCCATCACCATTAAGGCTTGCTGCAACGATACCCGACACATGTGTTCCATGACCATTATTGTCTTCAAAGTTGTTAACATCTCCATTATGATCTGTTGTAAAATTCCTTCCACCAATTATTCGATCCTTAAGATCCGGATGATCGGTGTCGACCCCAGTGTCTATAACAGCAACCACAATGCCTTCACCCTCATTGCTTTTCTCCCAAATGGCAGGTGCCTGTATAAGTTGGACCCCTTCTGGTGTTTCATTTGTACTATCCTCAATCGACTGAATGGTATAAGGTATCAATTTAACTTTATTTTCCACCATCTTCCTCCTCCTTCTAAAATATATTAAAGTTTATAGCATATACATTTAACATTTTTAGGTAATTCTACATCAGAAGATAGAGAAGATATAAACATTATCGAGCAAATCTACTTTTTAATCAGTTGATTATTAATACTAGCTTATTATCTACATACAATATTTATTCCTATTATATCATAAGGTGGTATTAATTAACATTTACAGAGTGCAATATCGCAATTAGTTCTTTAACCATTAATGAATAATTTGTCTATTTTTCCATCATATTAGAGAAGACTACACTATCATTTGAGGAGGAATTGATATGAAAAAGGGTAACAATATCTCAAGCATGCAGGATCAAAACCAATTGGCACAAGCACAGCAATCGATTTTGCATTTGCAGCATGCCATTCACCAAGCACAAAGTCACCCAAATGAGGAGATCATGCAACAAATAAAGCATTCTCTAGAACGAGCGAAAAAATCACTAGCACAAGCTGAGAGTGTAACCGATGACGATAATGCACTAGACTTAGTTCGAAGGGAATTAGCACAGCAAGAGGAAACATATCAGGAAATCTCAGATCGAGGAATTTAACTTAAGCTTTTGTTGCATCGACAGTTTTAATTGCAACAGAGATATTGGACAGGTAATTAGCTCCCTGTCCAATATCTTTGTTTATCAGTCACTTCCACCGTGAAATTCTAAATTCTTGTCCAATATATTCGTTTATTAGCCATTCCATCACGGGATTCCAACGCTTTGTCCAATATCTTCGTTTATTAGCCACCTCTAACGCGGGGTCTCAGCTGTTTGTCTGGTATCTTTCATTTCATTCAAATTCTGGACTTCGGTAAATACTTGTTGTCTTCAAGAGTAAATCACCAAAGCTAAACTCTGGTGATTCATTTAAAAACTACTTGTATCTTCGAAATTTTTGTATAGAAGAAAAGCCTAATCATACAACGATATAGGCTTCCCCTCCATTATGAAGAGACTTCCTGAATATCAAAGGAAAGAATTCGTTCCGTAGCAGGATTATAAAGGACGGTTCCTCTCACCTTGATTTGCTCCTGTGGAGATTGTAGTGTGTATTCATATACCTCTCTCGTTTGATTTGTTGCTGGCTGTGTCTTAGAAATGGAATTGTAATTTGTCACATTATAACCCGGATAGGCTACTTGAACGACCTCTAGCAAATATTTACCCCACTTTTGTTGCTCTAACGGCGGCGATGGCTGAAACTCAATAGAAATAACTCCTACGGAAGGGTTTGCTCCTAATGTTTCAAAGGCTCTACGATGTAAATTGATCGTTGTTTGAGGAGATCCAGGAACTTTATCTACGATGGTGACAATAATCTCTCTTCCATTTTGAGGATTACGTATTTTCAATGTTTGTCCACACTGGTATGGAGAATTTTCACTGACAGCTGCCGTCAAATATTGCCCATAGGACCACGGAATCCCACATTGCGTTACATTTCCCCCATTTGTCCATGTTGCTCTCCCTTGAATATAATTTTGACGATAGACTTTTTCTTGATAATATGGGTAAGGAGCATTTGAATACATAGGATAAGGGTTATAAAAATCTTGATACATATTATCCCTCCTGTTTTTATCATTTAGAATATTGTATGACTGATAGTAGGATATTTGTGACAAAAACCTAAATAGAGGAGTTTAATTATGAAAACAGAAAAAGAAAGGATGCTAGCTGGTGAAATGTATAATCCAGCTGACCCGGAGCTTGCACAAGATCAGAAAGAAGCGAGACGTATGGTTAGGTTATATAATCAAACGACAGAAACCGAGGAGGAAAAGCGAATTAACCTATTGAAGCGACTACTCGGTTCAACAGGTGAAACTGTTTATATGGAACCAAATATACGCTTTGATTATGGCTATAATACATATGTAGGGGAAAATTTTTTCGCTAATTTTGATTGCACCATATTAGATGTTTGTGAAGTACGCTTTGGTGACAATTGCATGCTTGGCCCTAACGTAAAAATTTATACAGCCACACATCCACTCCAGCCAGTGGTTAGAAATTCTGGGAAGGAATTTGGAAAACCTATTACGATTGGTAACAATGCTTGGATTGGTGGTGGTGCAATCATTAATCCTGGCGTGACTATAGGGGACAATGTTGTCATCGCCTCAGGATCAGTCGTAACTAAGGATATTCCAGATAATGTAGTTGTTGGCGGTAATCCTGCGAAGATCATTAAAGAGATTGAAATATGAATGCTAAAAAAGCTTTAAAATTTTCTGAAATTCAGTGATAGACATAATGGCCTTGTTGGGAAGGTCAAAAATATATATCACATGATACGTCTGCCTTCAGAATATGGAGTTGACGTACATCTCGATGCTAATATGCTCCCATTGGAGAAGTGAATTAAATTTCACTTCTCCAATTTTTCCCTTCAATAATTAGTTCTATTAACCTATATAAAAACAGATAGAAGTTGACAAAAAATCATACTAAATTTAAATTTATATGAGTATTATTAAATTATCTGCTTGCATTTTTACATAAAATATCCTTATAACAAACAAGACTAACGTCACTTAGAAAGGAAGGTTTTTTTGAGAAAAAGGTCGATATTCATTACCACCACCATTATTTTTCTATTACTCATACTATTTCCTACCATGATAAGTGCAAATGAAAAGACTTATGATGTCGGAACAACAAACCTACTCATTCGATCTGGGCCATCCATTGAAAGCGAAGTTCTAGGAAAATTAAATCCAGGAGATCAGGTGAAGGTTTTTGATGAATCAAACGGATGGTATCAAACGTATTATAACGGAAAGGAAGCTTGGGTAGCTTCTCAATTTTTATTTCAAGGTAAACAAAAATCAGTAACCTCCCCAAGTTCGGAATCTGTCTCCATTAGTGCGACAGGTGTGAGAATTCGGTCGGGACCTGGCACAAGCTATAGCATCATTGGCTTCACAACACTTGGTGAAACCTTTTCCGTATTAGACAAAAATAATGATTGGATCAAAGTGTCTCTTCCTAATGGTAATATTGGGTGGATTGCTTCATGGTTAACCAATCAACAAGCATCAGAAGCTATACCTAAAGCTCGATCAAATAAATCCATTCAAGAGCCTTCAAAATCAATATCGGGTAATGCAAGCTTAAGTGGCTACAATATTATCTTAGACCCAGGTCATGGAGGGAATGATTCAGGTGCTATCGGTGTGGGAAATGTCTACGAAAAAGACATGGTGATGGAAGTTGTTGATGATATCACAAATCGCTTGAAGCAAGAAGGAGCAACTGTTCTTCTAACCAGAAGTAATGATACAAGGATTGAGCTGCCAAAAAGGGTTGCGATAAGTCATGCCTATCAAACACATGCATTTATTAGTCTTCACTTTAATGCTAGTCCAATAATATCAGCTAATGGGATAAGTACACATTATTACAGCAATCAGAACCTTGCCTATCAGGTTCAAAATGCAATAGCACAGCACCTCAACCTTTCTGATAGAGGAATAAGGCAAGATAGTTTTATGTGCTAAGGAATAATCAAAATCCGGCTATTTTGATAGAGATGGGCTTTATTACAAATCCAAGTGACTTACTAAAAATTCAATCAAAAGATTATCAATCTAGTATAGCTGAAGCCATTACACAAGGTTTAATTTCATATTTTAAAAATTAGTTTAATACTATTGCTCCGATTACTTGATATTTTTATTAACCATACCCTTTTATTTTCAATCAATGTTGGAGTGATTTAATTGTTCATTTATGTTAAAAGAGATAAAGTCCAAATCTACCATCAGTCAAAAATAGAGATGTCAGATATTGAAGAACACATATATCTAAAAAAAGGACTAGAATTTCTATTAAAAGAAACGAAGAAGGATATCGAGTTATATCAATCATTAGAACTAAAAACGAGAGAAGATAATGTATTGCTTAAAGAATTCATTGCAAAAAAAGAGAAAATAGAAAAAATGCTTGAAACATTTAAAATAGAAAATGAAATGGATTGGAAATCAAAACCACCAGTTCACACTGGTGGTTTTGATTTAATTCGATGTAATAAAATTGGTATTTATTCAAAAATGCTGGGAGACTAAATGACCCTTCTGATGAATAAATCGTGTTACTTTGATGATAAAAAATTAACAATTCTTCTAATATCGAACTATTTGCTTTATACTTTTTCAACTCAGCTACTGCCTCGAGCCCATAATACGGGTGATGAATCATATATGGAGTCAATCGTGGATCATGTGCAATCCTATTCGAAATGGATTCTAATTCACTCATTCTCTCATTTGTAATAGCTGCAACCTGTTCCAATTTGGCTAAATTGGATTGTTCGATTTCTTCCTTTAAATTACTTACAGAATTTAAATAAATAATGGAACTCATAATTACAAAAGGGACAAAGAAAACGATTAGATAGGAAACAATATAATTAATAAACAATTTAGATTTAATCAAAATACCACCTTCTCCCTATACAAGCAATTAACTCCTTCCATAGGAGGGGGTTTTACTTTTTTGTTTTATTTTTTGCTGATTTTCTTCCACACCTACACACGCCCTATACGAAAACCAAAGAATGGGGTACAAGGTTAAAGGCACGCCTACAAAAGCCGTTAATACCGGAAGATACCAATATAAATAATACAAAATAATAAGGGAGATAAACATAGCGATCGCTTCAAAGGGTCTAGCTAAGGCTATAAGGATGGATTGTTTATAATACTGTAATAGGGTTAGATCATAACGTACATAGACAATAAGAAAGTGACAAAAACTCGCCAAGCCAACGATTATGAAAAACATTAATACTAAATGAAAATAAAAAGATTGGATATATGTTTTAGATACAAAATAATCGACATATAAGAATAGACCAATCAATAACCAACCTAAAAATAAAACATTTGTTTTTATAAAACTTTTCTTGTATGTATTCCAAAACTCTTTTACAATTGGAACTTCCTTATTCTCTGAAAACCACTTATGTATAATAGATGCCATTGCTACTGTAGCAGGAGCAATCCCAAATACCCCGACACCTAACAAGGTTAAGATAATCCAACAAATATTTAAAATCATCATTCTAGCTAACCAAAAGCCAAACGTATATAGATATTTAAAAAATCCGTTAACGAATACCACTGTATTTCCCCCTAACTTGTTATTTTCTCTATCATATCAAAAAAGCGCTCAAAAAAGAAAGCCCTTTCAAAATTTGCAAAATATTCAAAACAGAATTAATTTCAGGAAAAACATCTCTTAAAACCATCAAAAAACCTACCACTTCTTAACCAGAGGTGGTAGGTTTCAAACTTAGCTTAGCTGTTCTATTAATTGCTTTACTCTTTTCGTTAATTGTTCCTTTGCACTTGCCGAAATAAAGCGTTCCATCGACCGTTTCTCTACTTGTCTTTCGAACTTGGCAAGGAACTTACGCGCTTGTTTAATGGAGTCTTTTTCATAATGGTGGATCATTTGCCTATACGTATTGGTCAATTGTTTTGCCAATGGACCTCGCAGGTCTCCCGACTCGATGTATCCATCCATTAAATCTTGTAGGCTAGACAGCTGAACAGGAAATTCAACAGTGGGAACGGGAACTGTTGACCAATCCATATCCGAACCAAAATAAAAGCTCGTATAGGATGGTTGATTATAGGACGTATTTTGTCTCGCCACCTCTGCACGATACTGTGGATCATGCATTAACGTATAAAGCTTGTGATCTGTTACTTCTGTACTCAAGTAAATACGAATAGCTGAGCTATCCTCTGTTCTTACTAGTAACTCCTCACGCCAGTCACCAAATATATCTGCAACAAGGCTTGGATTTCCTTTCGTCCAGTTATTGGTTCTCGTACCTTCTGCCGTTAACACAGTACCCTTCTGCCAATCATCAATGGTTGGAGTTTGGTCTCTAGATCCATTAATAAGTTGCGTCGTCATATCAGCAGACCATTTAATGCTCATGTTGGTTCCAGGAAGCCCCTTGGATTCAGTAACGTCTTCCCCCTCAGCCGTTTGTAATTTAACAGCCCATGTTTCTAAGCCTGGTTTCGTTGGAACTATATCACCGATCATTCCGCGGCCAGTATCTTTTCCTGTGTAATCACCATAAAGAACCTCACCAGTCGAAGCATCTCTTAGTGCATAACCATAAGGAGCCCAAGCACCGCCTTCAAAAACCATATACATTTCCAAACCAGGTCTGTTCGGATCAATATCGGCAACATGCATGGCATCTCCATGACCTAAACGAGCGATTCCTTCTCCAGCTGCTTCCTCCGGCATCTCATCCATCGAGCTATACAATAAAGAGCCATCATGATCAATCGTAGCCGAGCCATAAACAATTTCTTGTTTTCCATCTCCATCAACGTCTGCTGCACTTAAGGAATGAAAGCCTTGAGTGGTAATACTTCCAAATTCCTTGTCCGTTCCATCCACGCCGTGTGGACCATCATTAAATGGGTTGCTCATCGGTGTCCAACCACTGTCTACATACCAATTTTCACGAAGATGCTCCCCGTCCCAGTTGTAAGTGACAATCGTAGCTCTTGTATAATAACCTCTAGCAAAAACGGCAGAAGGCCGTTGCCCATCTAAATACGCAACACCTGCTAGAAAACGATCGACACGATTACCAGGCTCGATACGGGACATAGCATAATCTCCCCATCTTAATCCATCATCTCGACGCCCAGGCTTGTAATGAATTGTCTCTAACTCTCCACCAGTTTCTCCATCAAAAACCGTCACATACTCTGGTCCTTCTAGGATAAAGCCTTCAAAATTGCGTAAATCGTTACGACTACTTCTTTCTGGAGCATAGACATCGATAAAATAATCAGCTAGATTTTCTGCGTCCTCCTGTGATAAAGGATAAGCATATTTCGATTCTATTCCAAAGCATTCCTCTAATGTAGCAGGCCACTCTCCACTAATAACCTCTTCTTGCTCATGCCAGTTTCTAAATAAGTCTACGATATGTGCATAATAATCCTCACTACTCATGCGATAATCATCATGATGACTGTACCCCTGTTCCTTATCCTCTTCTGGCATCGTGATAAATTCTTCCGATATTACTTCACCGTTTTCATCATATCTGAGTACCTTCGTACCAGGAGCTGTCTTTAACATTATTTCTGACTTACCATTGCCGTCAAAATCATATACTAAAAACTGTGTATAATGTGCTCCTGAGCGGATATTGACACCTAAATCGATTCGGTAAAGAAGTTTTCCATCAAGAGTGTACGTATCAAGATAGGTTTTTCCAGTATAGCCAACCTGAGATACATCCTTAGCATTAGACGGCTCCCATTTGACAACATACTCGTATTGACCATCTCCGTTCATGTCCCCAACACTCATATCATTCGCGTGGTAAGTAAAAGATTCCCCTGCTAGTGTTATTCCATCTGCAGGCTTTTGTAATGGTAAATCATAATACGCTTTGTCCCACGGGAGAATCGTTTTACTTTCTTCGACCTCTTTTCCATTTATTACGGCATGAACCGCATATTCATGATTGCTAGAGCCTGCTTTATCCAAATAGTTCGTGCTTTCCTCGACTGTTGCAATCTTTTCACCATCTCGATACACATGGAAATTCACACCTGTTAGCCCTGTTTCAGAATAGCCAGTGACTTCATTAGCTAGTAAACGCCAGCTCAAGAAGACACCTTCCGAAGTAGATGCAGCTACTAAGCCTCGATCTAATTTTTCTAGCTGGATACTGTTCATTGTACCTTTTTTCTCTACTGCTGAAATATTAATCACACCCGAAAATAGTAATACTAACGTACTAATGGAAACTAGTGTCTTTTTTGCCCATGATTGCTTTAACAAATAATCACTCCTTTTTGAAATCGCTTACAAATTTTAGATTAAGAAAAATTTACCTCCCTTCCTGTTTTCGATTATACCAACATAGCTTGGTTACACCATTAAAAAATCAGTGAAACTTATTGAAAAATCAGAGGTTTTTTCTAAGGAGAATAGTCTCCTATTTCTATCACGAAAAAAAGCATCCTTCTATACGTAAGTATACTTTACAAAATGCAAACGATCCTTTACAATGGTATATAAGGAGAGATCATAATGAAGAATCGGCTTAAGGAGTATCGAGCGCGTTATGGCTATTCACAGGAAAAGCTGGCAACTCTTATTGGTGTAACGCGGCAAACGATTGGATTTATTGAAAAACAAAAGATGCTCCCATCCGTATTACTAGCAATGAAGCTAGCAAAGGTTTTCCAATGTAAAGTGGAGGAGTTATTTTTGCTAGAAGAGGGAGATGAGGACTTGTGAATAAATTTAAGCTCTATCACCCACTAATTATGGCATGTTTCTACTTTGCCTTATTACTATTCTTCGGATATGTTGATTTCATTATGAATAATCCCGACCAAGCCATCTTAACCATAAATGGGTTTAGAATCCACTTATTTATGGTCATACTAATCATTGGATTCATTGGTTTTTCTAGCTTTTTAATTGTCTATACGTACTATTATCAAAAGTGGAATAAAGGGAATCCTTTGTCACTTAAACCACCAGAAATCAATGAAGAAGATGAAGGAACCCAACATATTTATACGATCGCTACGAAACGAATCTATATGTTTTATACAACCGTGATTCCGATTCTTACATTGATTGCGTTTTATTTGCACATGATTTCCTTTGAATTAAGTGCAAATATGGTAGTATATGTTCTCTTAAGTATTTTGACGATTCATTATTTCCTTTATTATAAAGTGATTTGGGATTTTATGAAATAAAATCCTACAAAGAAGCATATATACTATCAAATGTTAGATTGTTGCATTATAGGAGTACATCCTATTTGCATATTAGAAAAACTCGGCATTCGCCATGTCCAATACCGAGTGCCGAAGTTTTTCTTATACTATCAACAAATAAGAATTTTATCTTACTGATAGTATAATAAGCCTTCTAAAGCTAATAGCTTTAGAAGGCCCCCCATTACACACATTCAGCTTTTACACTAACACCCCACTTGTGCCAGCTCCAGTTACCACTGAAAGAACCACCTTGGTATACAAGACACCAGATAGTTAAACCAGCAAAGATAGTGAATGCAAGTGTTAAAAGTACTGCTAATAACACGATAAACCAACCATCGAATTGCACTTTACGATTTTCAACCATTGCAGTAAGATTGCTTTTCAAAGATGCAAGAGTAAGTACAACTAATAAAGATAAACGATTAACTAATGCCATTTTTTTCACCTCCTTTCAAGTGTAGAGTCTTTATGAAATATTGCTTTTATTATCATCATTCCATCACCAAGTGGTGGAATGATGTTAATAACATGGAACACATACAAAAAACCGGTAAACATGAGGAAATTCTGGTTTGTCCATTTCGCAAAAATAATCAGAACAAGTCCGATAACTAGTAGAATAAAAAGTGGCATCGCTGCTACCTTCATCATTTCCTTCGATGTTAAAGTGAATTTCGGATAGATAGTAATTTTGGCAAAGGTGAATTCTACCTCCAACTCTCCTTCCTCCCTACTCTTTTTCAATAAGATTGCATGCAAGTATTCATGAATAATAAAGGAAAGAAATAAGCCACCAAAAAAAATAACATAAAATTGAAGGATGTATCGAGCCATTGTCCAGCTTGTATGTATTACTAATGGAAGTAGACTGAATACTACCATTGCCACAAGTAATTTTTTGTAATGTCCAAGGAATAGTTGGACAAAAAGCCAAAAGTTCACACGATCTAGCGAATAGACAACCTTCATGAAGCTGCCGACTTTCGCTTAAACAATGATAGGATAAAAATAAATAGGACAAACAAAATAGCTATCGTTATAAAAATTGGAATACCATTAGCAACACCAAATTGCATTTCCAATGTATCCTCCGATGTTGGGGTACTGTTAAAGAAGAGACTACCAAAATAGGTAGTTCGATAACCTTCCTCCCCGCTACTAAAAAGCATGATTAGGAAACTAGCCGTTAAAATAAATAATGTCGTGATAATAGCTGCTATTAAACTATTAATGTATGTCAACAAATTTTTCATTTCGAAAACTCCTTCTCAGATTGATTAAGCCCTGAATACTGAATAATATCATGACCAAGTAGAAAAAAATCAGAATAGCTATATTCATCCAAAGGCCCAAATTCATGAAGGTTAGCGAAATTCCTATCACAAGTATCGGAATCATCACAACAGCAATACTCGTGATAACGGAAAATGGATTGTCATTATAGGGGGGAAATAATATCCCTGCTAACACGAAGATTAGCACACCGAATGTAACGACAACATATGGAATGATGAAATGAATAACCGCTGTAATCATGATAAATCCAGATAATAATAAGGGGATCGAAACAAGATAAATAATAATTAGCTGTGAGACTAATAAATATAAATAATCCTTCCATGCCACATAATCAAATTTATACATCATTTGTCTCAGATTTTGTGAATGGATAAAGCTATAGATACCATTAAAACTAAGTAAAATCATCGTATAAAGGATATATTCACTTAAATTAAAAAGAATAAGTATAATTGCTGCTAAATACACAAGTGCTATCGTATTCAATGTATTCATATTTCGAAAAGTGCTTAATACATATGCTTTCATAACAGAAACGTTTTTTGCTTGAAAGGCAAGAAGATGCTTGGAGTTCGACATATGAGATTGGTCAGGGATCACAATAATGAGTCCAGTCATTATAACGACAAGACCGACATACAAGAGAGTCGTTAACCAAAAACCATAATTCTCATGAAATTGTTGAAAGAATAAGAGTATACTCTCCGTTGTATTGGTTTCTTGAATCAAATCATTAGCAAGCTCCTGTACCAATGTTTGTGCTTTTCTCAAGAAAACCGCAAAAATAAAAACAAGAATAGATAGATTAATAATGTGGAAGAGCTTTTCTATTTTGAAAAAGGTGCAAGCAAAGGAAACTAGCTTGGAAATCACCTGTAACGAGAGATAAGCAAAAGTACTGACATATAACAAATTCACCATTAATACATCGATAAATGCGAATTGATGGATCAATACCATAGACAGGACAACGGAAAAGGAAAGTAGAAATATTACTACAAAGGAAATCAATGTCTCATAAAGAAAAACAGAGAAATTCCGCTCCTTACTACTAATCGGAAAATTAATCGTCATCCGTAAAAATCCATCCACTTTGGAGAAGATCACTTTGAGAAAAATCGTGACAACAATCGTCCAAAGTATGATTGTACTAGAGTATGTATTCAACAGAAATAAAACGATTTCTTCTGTCTGTAATGCTTCAGAGAAAAATATAAATACAGACACCGTAATGACTGTCATTAAAATAAGAAAGGCAACAAGTAACAAAATACGAATAAGTGGATTTTTTAATATGCCAAAGTTTAGTACTTTTCGCATAAAAAAGGTGCTATATAAATGAACTAGATGCTTAATTGGATATAATCTCATTTTTGCCCTCACTAATAGCTTTTAGATTTTTATTTACTTAGCTCGAGATAATCTCATTTTTTAAATCTTCATGATTCATTATCCCTCTAAAAATAGAGAGCAAGCTCGTAGTTTGGCGGACATCGTCAATCTTCTTTTCGGTATGAATTTTTCCTTGGTAGAGAATAACGACCTTATTACACATTTCTTCTAATAGATGCAGATCATGTGAGCACATAATCACGATCTTATTCGGCCCAGAAAAATTCATTAATAGTAGTTTCGTAATTTCTCTTGATTCGACATCCATTCCATTCAATGTTTCATCAATAATTAATATTTCAGGATCAATCAACATCGCAGCAATGAGCTGAACCTTCTTTTTCATCCCATTGGAATATTCCTCTATGAGGACATCTAATGCTGAATCAAAGGAATAATATTTGACTAAACGGTGAAAACGTTCTTCATCCATAGAGGCATTATACATTTTTAGCATAAGATTTATGTATTCTTTTCCAGTTAGAAACTCTGGAAGGACATCATCACTCGGTAAATACAATACAGCATTCTTAACTTTAAAATCATTATGATCAAGTCCGTCAAGCTTAATCGAACCTTTTTGTTTTTCTAAAAGGTCACAAATCAACTTGATTAAGGTTGTTTTTCCACAGCCATTCGGACCAATTAATGCTAGAAAGTCACCTTGTTGGACAGTTAGGTTAAGGCCATTCAGTACCGGTGTTTTTTTATCATAAGAGAAGTGAAGTTGTTGAATTTCTAGCATGACATTTACCTCCTTAGGCAAGAGTTAAAAATAGTCATTCGAAAGTCTCCTGTTTCATTCATGGAGGATTTAATCTGAAGGAATTTTCTAAAGTGATTATAACAACCTAAAAATAAGCAATCAAGGTTATTTTCCAAATTTAACATTGTTTAACAATTCCTTAACAAAGTCGTAATAGGACGAATAAAACTATTAAAACATCAATCAGTGGGAGGATTTATCCCCCCACTGATTTTCCTAGATATGCCTGTTTCATTTTTTTTAATCCATATGCAGCAACAGCTGTTGGCGTTTGATTTTCAAAGCTTTCCATAAAAAGCTCAAGTGATAAATACCCCTGATAATTTATGTTTTCTAAATAGCTGACAACTTTTTCTGTTGTTATCACCCCGTCACCTGGAAACAGACGCTCTCTATCTGTAATTTGATTTCTTGTAGGATATTTTGGATAATCATTGACATGAAAGATACCGATGTTTTCCCGTTTTAAGTAGGCTAAATTATCAAATGAACTTCCACCTTTATACATATGAAAAGTGTCTAATAAAAATTTAACATTGGGAAGTCCGCTTTCCAATGCGATAAACATTGCCTCGCTTAATGTTGCTAATTTCTTAGCATGCCCCCAAAATTCTAAATAGACATCCAAACCAATTTGTTCTGATAAAGTAGTTAATGTTACAAAATGGTCTGCAATTTCAGCTAAGCTTAGATTCTCCATATTCTCACAAGGAGGCGCTGCGACAGCTCTACTTCCTATTTCTTTCAGTATTCTCATCTCTTCTTTTGCTTCCTTCAATCCTTCTTTCATTCTTTGTTCATCCTCATCTGACCAGTTGAAAAAGGTAATCGTATTCACTAAGGAAATTCCATGATCCGTAATACAATCTCTTAATTCTCGTAATGAGCCTCCACTTTCCAAGAAAGTTACTATATCCTTCATCCAAAGTTCTATTCCGTCATAACCTGCTTCTGTTGCAATTCTGATTTGTTCTAGAATGTTCAAATTAAATGGGAACAAGGTCGAGGAATTTAGCGCAAACTTAAACTTAACATGCCGCATTTGTTTCATCCTTTATCAAGTATTTGTGTCCACTCCTCACTGTTACTCGAGCATGATGGCTATATTTTAATCCCTTGCTATCGTTTAAAATAATGTCGTAAATGTTTAACCGCCTTAATAATTCCCTGTTGTTCTGCCTCAAGGGATTCACTATAACGATGATCTTCTAATTCAATACTGATAGGTCCTTTATATCCTATTCGTTCCAGACGAAGAGCAATCTTCCCCCAATTAATTTCACCATCTCCAGGAATGGTATAGCGCCATGAACCTTCAGAAAACAGATATTTTTCGCCAAAAGTTGATGGCAGGACACCACATTCATAAAGCTCATCATGTAGAATCTCCGTATCTTTACCGTGACAATGGTTGACTCTCTCACCAAATTCATTTAATACTCGAATATAATCAATACCTAGTCGTACTAAATGTGATGGATCATAAGTCATTCCAAAGTGTTGAGATGGAATGGTCTCAAACATTGCTCGTAACATTTCAGGTGTACAGCCAAGCGTAGGATAATACGGAGCTGGTCCTGGCCATCCTTCGATTGCAATATAAAGACCTGTTTGTTCAGCATGTTTTACAATTTCGGGAAATGTCTCCTTCCAAATAGCAAAGCCCTTTTTTCGAGATAATTGAGGATCCTCTGGCACGAGACATATAAATATTGTTCGTGCTCCTAACGATGATATGTGATCCATTTGCTGTTTTAAGCTGTTTACAGCATTAGCTCGACTTTCTTCATTTATACTAAGCAATTGTCCTACATTTTTTACATCAACTGTTCCGACAGTAATACCTGCATGATCACATGCTTTTATTACGTCTGGGGTTAGTTCTGGGACATCAAGGGAATCTAAGCCAACCTCTGCCGCCCAATTAGCCACCTTTTCCATACCTTGTTGACCAATCTGCCCTGGAATACGCATTCCAATTTGAAAATTCATATGTTTAGCCTCTCTCCTATTCTTCATCCATTTCATAAGGCTTGTAGCCTGCAGATTTATAAACCATTTCCGAAAATTCGACTACTTTTAATGCAAAATCTCCAGGTACCTTTACCTCATGTTTACCTAGGATTGCATCAATAAAGCTCTTGTCTTGATTAGTAGTTTGCTTAGGAAGTTCTGGGATAATCATTTCCCCATTGGATAAGTACACCTTTATTTGATCATTATCGTAAAAAAGAGCACCTTTCTCTCCACAAAAAACATATGTTTCATGCCATATAGGAGCATAACCAACAAGATTTAGTCCAGCAATGGCTCCTTCTTTAAAACGAATCGAGGTAAAAGTATCAATTTCTACTGGCGCACCCTGTTGAGAGAGCTTTGTAGATATTTCTATTGGTGTTAAACCAGTTGTCCAGAGGAGAACATCGATGATATGACTGCCAGAATCCATCAAAAATCCTCCACCTGATAATTTCGGGTCTTGCCTCCATACGTACTTATCCTGTCTTCCCCTCCACCACTGTTGGTACAGAGATGCCGTTATAGATGTTACTTTACCAAGTTTTCCACTTTGAATGATATCATGGATATAAATAAATTCTGGTTGAAAGTGACGTTGGTACGAAACTTGCATCATTTTACCCGTCCGATTTGCTGTTTCCATTAATTGTCTTGCCTCTTTTGAAGAGCAAGTCATCGGCTTTTCGATTAACACATGTAAACCTTTTTCTAATACAGCGGTTGCTTGTTCAAAATGAAGGGTATGTGGCGAACAGATCACTACACCATCTAATTCAACCTGTTCAAGCATGTCTTGATAATCAGTAAATTGCTCGACCCTTTGTAAATCATTCCTTACTATAAATTGATTTCGTGCTGTTTCACTAATGTCAGCAATTGATTTAATCTCTACATTTTCTAACTCTAAAAGTTGTTCGGCATGTACTTGAGCCATTCCCCCTGTACCAATAAAACCAATACGAATTTCTCTCACAGTTTTCACTCCTCAACGATCCTTATTTTAGGGTGATCTCCATCAGTTGTTCACTGATGGTTAGCGAAACTTAACATTTAGCAAATGAAGGTCTTAAGAACACTTTATTCTATGTTAAAGGGATTTATTTAAGATTTCTTGTATTGCTTTATATACTTTGTTCGTTATTGCTCCTTTGTCTAACCCTTTTTCTAAATGCTTCTTAAATAATTCTAAGTGATTTACTGTTTGTTTAAGGCGACCTTTATCAAGGTGATCGTTCGCTTGCTTTACTTGATTGCCAAGCTTTTTAGCTAGTACTTTATCAAGCTGATTATTTTCCTGATAATTGGCAATATGTTCCTCTAATGACGAGGTAGTTTGTTTTAAAATAATTGGTTCTAATTGTGCAGCATGCTCCATCAGCATGACACCACTTAGTTGTTGGCTTAGCTCAATTGGTAATTTATTTTTTCCTTCCCAAGAGGACCCAAATAAGATTTCAGGATCTAATTTAACCTTTTTCCAGACGTTTTTTGCATTATCTACTATCCATTGTGCTAACTGTTCCTGTGACGGATCAACCTTGACTAAATCGGTTACATAACGGACAAGGATTCCTTTAAATAGTCCACCATCACCGGAACCTCCTTCGTAAATAATATGGTTGTGATTGGAAAATATATTTTTGGCTGTATTGGCAGTTCTGACAGCTGAATTTAAATACTTTTCCTCACCTGTTACTTGATAGAGCTCTACAGATGCCCCGATATAAACTCCTTGGTTATAAGTGAATTCCCATTCTTTATCGATCTTCCCATCACCAGTTCTGTTAATTCCATCCCAAACAAATCCATTTGTCGGATCCACTAGTGTATCAGTGAGCCAGTTGTAAATTTTCTTAGCCCATTGTAAATCTTCATCATTTCCGTAGTTTTGATAAAGTCTAGTCGCTAGTATTACTGCAGGTGCGTTCGAAGGTGTGTTTTTATAGTCTAACTGAGATTTATTCCAGGCAATTCCGCCACCATATTCATTACTCCATCCTGTCTTTATATCCTCCCACAATGTAAAAACAGCTTGTTCATGTTCAGGATCATTCGTGAATTGATGGAGGCGTTGTAAAGCAAGTGCCATCCAAAGCATGTCATCATAAAAATCGTTGCGGATATCTCCCCCATTTCTCTCTTTTACTGCTGCATATAAAGCAGTCGCCTTGTCAATATATTGACTATTACCAGTTCGCTCATAGCCATCCATTAGTGTGTCTATACCATGTGCCAGCCACCAATAATGAAAGCGGTTATTCTCCTCATCATCTGGATATTGGTTGCGAAACATACTCGTTTCATTATCCCAAAAGTTATCCTCGAGTGATTGTTGGGCTAGCTCTGCTTCCTCTTTTAAATCCCATTCTACAGACTTTTTTTCACTAGGTTCTTTTACAATTAAACTGTCGTAATTCAGCCAATTGGTACTACCTTTTGCGGAATCAAAACCAAGAGTAATGGTATTCACCCCCGAGGTTAGATAAACATCCTTTACATAAGTTGTTTGCCAGTCCCCCCAGCTACCTGTTCCAGAGAAACGCACCTCTTCGATCACAACCTCACTATTAACAGATAAGTAGCGAGTAGCTGATCCTGCAGCAGCTGAATAGTTAAATACGAAAGTGTAAGCACCTGCACTAGGGACACTCACTTCAAGTTGTACAAACTGCCCATTACCATTCCAACTCGCAATGTATCCATTGCCAAAGTAACCAGCTTCGGAGTTTTCGACTGCAACATTATGCAGTTTACCTTCTGTTGCATCATACTCTTCACTCCATTCCGTTGCTGCTTTTACCTCCAAAGGATTAGAAATATTTACGAAAAACAATGTACTTAGAGGTACTAAGATCGTGGCAACAATCAATTGATTTGACTTCAAAAACAAGACTAACACTCCCTTTTATCGTTTATTCTTAAAGCTTTAGATAATATATTAACCATTACTACCCGACACCTTTTTAACTGGAAATATGCTCTTATCTTTGGAATAACTAAATTTATTAAACACCGGCTTTAAAACGATCATGGTCAAATAAGCTGAAACACTAACCATAAAAAATAAGAATAAAGCGGGAAAAACGATGAGAATGTTGGAATAAAAAATCACACTGAAATTTAAGACAAATAAGGAAAATAGAACAAATGATACTACCGGATGCCCTAAAGCAATAAATACGGAAAGCTTTAAATGGTTAATAAAAGTTCCTTTAAAGTAAGAAAAGACGGGCAGGACATATAATGAGACAATAAATGTCAATACGGCAATTACCAATACAGGCACTCTAATTACCATAGACAAATTATTGAGGGAATGAATGGCTAATGAAATAAAACAGACATTGAGCGTTGTTACAAAATATCCGTAACCATTAGCTTTTATGAAATTCTCCACAAAATAGGTTAGGAAGGAGGACCATACAACCTTGTTATTGTTCTGTGTTAAATCTCTACAAACCATTAGTAAAGCAACTGTCGCAGGGAAAAAACCGAATAAGATAAACCCAGCCAATGTTAGTAGAATCCACATGATATTCATCAAGGAGATTTTAGCAGTCCACTCCATTAACTTATACACCACATACACCTACTTTCATTACAGAGGAATTAATCTTAACTTTTAATTCCAGAAAAATTTGCACCTTCAATGAAGTATTTTTGTAAATACATGAAAATAAGGATAATTGGTAGAATGATCACAATAGTTGCCGCCATCATAGGTCCATAAGCAGTTTGTTTGTCGAAGGTAAATGCCTGCAATCCGATTTGTACGGTATAAAGCGATCTATCATTTAAAACAATTAAAGGCCAAAGGAAACTATTCCAGCCTGCCTGGAAGGTAAAAATTCCAAGTGTAGCAAGAGCTGGCTTTGTTAACGGTAGATATAGATTCCAGTAGATCCTGAATTCACTGCAACCATCAATTCTAGCAGACTCCATATATTCATCTGGCAATGTTTTAAAAAACTGCCTCATAAAAAAGACGGCAAATGAACCCGCTGCACCTGGGAGGATAACCGCCCAAAAGTTATTTAATAAGCCGTGTCCACCTTGACCAAGAATATTGTTTCCACCCATTAAGGGTATGTGATTTAATACGATATACTGTGGGATCATCACAACAACTCCTGGTATCATCATTGCTGCGAGCAGAATAGCAAATATTACCTTTCTCCCTTTAAATTTTAACTTGGCAAAAGCATAGCCACTCATCGAACCAAATAATAGATTAAAAAACACCCCCATGACAGCAAGATAAAGGGAATTAATCAGATAACGCCCAAATGGAACTGCTTCGAATGCTTCGATATAATGATCAAAGGTGATGATCGAAGGGAGCCACTGCAAAGGAATGCGGAATATTTCATCATTGGGTTTAATGGATGTTAATAAGCTCCAAATAAATGGCATTACCATAATGACGGTAATGGCTGAACCTAGGATATAAAACAGTAGCTTCTTAAGATTTTCTCTTCTCCTCAATTCTTTCCCCTCCTTCTAGTAATCATTACTTTGATTAATTTTAAAGTTAATAGCAGTAAAGATTAATATTGCCAATGTAAGTACTAGCGCCTGAGCCGAAGCATAACCCATCTGCAATTGCTCAAATCCAGTGGTATATATGTGATAAACAATTGTCTTGGTTGAATTTGCCGGCCCACCTTGAGTTAATACATATGCCTGATCAAATATTTGTAAAGCACCGATAATCGTCATCGTACTTATCAGCAATGTCGTTGGCCTCAACATGGGGATAGTGATATAAATCAATTGCTTAAATGCTGATGCACCATCAATTTTGGCCGCTTCATACAGCTGTGCAGGGATTCCTTTAATCCCAGCCATATAAATAATCATGTTTCCACCTACCCCTAGCCAGAGAGTTACCCCTATAACGGATGCCATTGCCGGTCCTGACTCAGATAGCCATGCTGGTCCCGAAATACCGACATAACTTAGAATTTGATTAATTAAACCAAACTCAGAATTCAAGAGCCACAACCAAACGATCGATGCTGCAACAGCAGAAGTTACAGTCGGCATATAGAAGGCAAGTCTGAAAAAAGTCACTCCACGATAGGGCTGTGTTACTAAAACTGCTAACAATAAAGAAATAATAACCATCAACGGTACATAAAAAAAAGCTAGTAGACCGACATTACGAAATGTCTGCCAAAGAATACTGTCATCTATTAATCTTTTAAAATTTTCAATGCCTACCCAATTCATTTGACTGATAATATCGTATTCCATAAAGCTTAGAACTATCGCCATCCCGATTGGTATCACCATAAAAATGATAAAAAGGATCAAAGCAGGAGCAATTAGAATATACGCAGCTCGAGACTGATAGCGGTTAAAGGAGCTTTTTCTAGGAATAGAGTCAATGGAGAGTACATTTTCATGGACTCTATATTGCTTATTCAGCTTCATTTTCTTCTAGCATCCTATCTCCCGCTTCTTGGGCTTTTTCCAAAGTTTCTTCTGCGGATTGCTCCTTTAAAACGAATTTCTCTAAATTCGGAATTAAGGCATCCACCTCTGCAACAGGATAACCGGGGTGCTGAGGACGAATCGTTGCAAATTCTAACGTATCAACAAATGGCTTCCAGAACGGATCGTCTTGGAAAAACGGGTCTTCCAGCGCAACTTTATTACCAGGGAGGTTCAAACTTGTTTTTCCCCATTCTAACGCAATCTCAGGATCTGCTAACCACCATTTGATAAACTCCCATGCAGCCTCTTTCTTCTCTGAGGCTTCCGTTATCGCTAGACCGTAACCACCCATTACCGCACCTTTGTCGCCATCCGGTCCAGCAGGTGGTGGAACAACCCCGTAATTTAATTGATCAGAATATTGATTGTAAGTTTGCACATCCCACGGCCCGGTATAATGCATCGAAACTTTTCCTGTAATAAATGGGTGCTGTGCACCTTCTAGCCCTTTATCAAATCCTGGCTTATATACTCCATCTTCATAGATTAATTGATTCCAAAAATTTAATACTTCTAGACCATCTTCACTATTGTAGGCAGTAGCTGATAAATCTTCTGTCATCATCTGTCCGCCCGCTTGTTGTAACCACATACTGAACAAGCCTAAATCCATTAAAGAAAAACCTGCCCGTTCAAGATCATTTCCATCTTTTATCGTTAACTTTTTTGCAACTTCCCGTAATTCATCCCAATTGGTAGGAGGCTCTAAACCAGCCTCTTCAAAATGATCTTTATTATAGAAAAGTGCTCTTGCATCAACTGTAAGGGGAAGGCCATATAACTTATCACCATAACTCAGTTCCTTTAAAGCTTCGTCGTAAAAGTCACCATCTGAAACACTGTCTTCGTCCATAAAATCATTAATTGGATGTAGTACACCCTTTGGTGCATAAAGAGCTGTTCTCCATCGATCCCAGATCATGACGTCAGGAACTTGACCTGAAGTGATACCTGTCATAAATTTAGTGATTAAATCCTCCTGAATAACGTACTCTACTTCGATGCGATCTTGTGATTCGTTAAACATTTCCACCATGTGATTGATTTGTTCTTCACCATCCCCTGTCCAATCTCCCCAAAAGGTAAGCTTTACTTCTTCATCTGAACCACTATTTCCATCAGAGCTCGCATCGTTATCACTACTACATCCCACTATTACTAGACTGATCAGCAAACCTAACAGCAACATACAAATAAAACGACTCTTATTCATCTCAGCACCTCTTTTTTAATCAATCATTTTTTAGAGATTTTTCAATATAGTCCAATATAAATTCACAGTACATGGAATTCGCCCATGAAAACCACTTGCGCGTAAACTTTGTTGGATCATCTACATGGAAGCCTTCATGCATATAGCCAGTATTAGCATCCGTATTTTCAAAGAGTGTCAAGATTTCATTTTTTTCTTCCATAGATTTAGCAGTAAGACCTTGTATAGCTAGTGCTATATGCCAAACATATTGGTCGGGTGTATGCGGACTGCCGATTCCTTTGGCATATTTCCCGTGGTAATAGTAAGGATTATCTTCACTTAAAATAAAGGCTCTCGTATTTTGGTAAATTTCGTCTTCTCTATTGCCATAGCCCAGATAAGGGATGGACAATAAACTTGGGACATTTGCATCATCCATTAGATTATAATTGCCATACCCATCCGTTTCGTATGCATATATCGTTCCATATACTGGATGTTCTACGATCCCATATTTTTCTATCCCAGCTTGTATTTCTTGCTTAAGTTTATGGACATGTTCGATTAATTGGTGCTCATGATAGACTTTACTTAGAATCTCTTCCATATATCCTAGAACCACACTTGCGAACATATTAGAAGGTATTAAATATCCATAAATACATGCATCATCACTTGGACGAAATCCAGACCAGGTCATTCCCGTATATTGAACTGGATGCCCAAGACCTTCTCTAATTAGAGTATCCGATGGGGGACAGTCTGGTCGTTGAAAGCGATAAGAAGATTTTTCCTCGTGATACTGTTCTGTTTGCCATACAGTGATAATTTTTTGCATTGCTTCAAGAAAGTTCTTATCAAAGTGATAAACACTACCAGTTTCTTTCCAAAATAAATAGGATAACTGGATAGGGTAGCATAGTGAATCAATTTCATATTTCCGTTCCCAGACCCAATCTGACATATCAGTTATATCACTTTGTTGCCCAGCGCCTGAAGCTTCTTTATTGAATGCATTCGCATAAGGATCAAGATTAATATAATCAATCTGCCTTTTAATCACTCCCTCGATGATAGAGGCGAGCAGTGGATCCTTTTTGGCAAGCGTTAAATACGGTTTGATTTGTGCGGTAGAATCTCTTAGCCACATTGCAGGTATATCTCCAGTGATAATAAAAACAGAATTGTCTTCAAGCTGTTCGACCGTTGTTAATAAAGTATTTTTAAAACAGTTGCAAAATATCTCTCCTAGCTTAGGGCGATTTCTAAAATATGCTCTTACTTGATCCATCTTCTTAATCATGGATTCTGGAATGGTTATTTGAGATTGATTCATCCTTTCATTCACCTCCCCCCTTTGCAAAAGCGCTTACAAATAATATAATTGATATACTAATGATATGTCAATAGAAATTTAATATTACATGTATATATCATTTAAAGAAAAATAAAAAAATAGAGCCACCTATTAATTAAGGGCAGCTCCTATCTGTTACCTTTCATGATAGCTTATTCTGCTTTTTCGATGAAACCTCTGCTGTAGAATCTCCAACTACCAGACTGGCATCCAGTAACAAACGCTTTGGAGTTTCTTCTTGCTCCTCTTTACTTTTCAGCTTCAATAAAAGATCAAATACTTTTTGGCCCATTTTTTCCTGGTCCTGAGATAAATAAGTTAAATGAAAATCCCCTATTCGACGCGGAGGACTATCAAAACAAATAATAGAAATGTCCTCTGGTACTCTCATTCCTAATTCCTTTACCGCTTTCTTTGCCATCAGAGCAATATAATATTCTGCCGCAAATAAGGCTGTAATATAAGGAAATTTCACCAAATGGTCTTTTATCTTTTTAATATCTTGAGTAAAATTAGGCGGTCTAAATGCATTGGGCAGTGTGGAAGTTATATTATTCAACCATAAGTTACGGTCAACCATAACCCCTTTCTCCGCATGTGCCTGGACAAAACCCTCAATTCGATCCTCTAATGCTGTTGTATCTGTTGGCGGTGGAGTGAGGAGAGCTATATGCTTATGCCCCAGTTCCAAAAGGTGCTCAGTCCCTTTTTTCGCTGCTGCAACATTGTCAGTACTAACGGATGCAGTGGAAATACCTTTCAAATGGCGATCAACCAGAACAAGTGGAAATTTTTTAATTACTAATTTTAATATTTCCTCACTAAAATACTCAGCTTGAGATGGGAAAACAATAAGTCCATCGACTCCTAATTCCACTAATTCTTTGATTGCTCTTTCTTCCAATTCTGGTTTTCCGAAGGACCTTCTAAGGATTAAAAAACTCGAATGCTTTGTTGAGCATTTCTCCAGTGACGAAATTAATTCGGTACCATAGCTATCATCAAAATCGGTTATCACTAAACCGAACAGTAAAGCAGTCTGTTCACCTTTTTGGTTATTCACCTTCAATTTATGATTAAATCCTGAAGCCCGTTTGACAAAAGAACCTCTACCAGGCTGTCTTGTAATCAAATCATCTCCAGCTAATAATTCAAGTGCTTTTTTAGTTGTAATGCGACTAACACCATATTGCTGTGATAATTCCTTCTCTGACGGCACTCGATCCCCTTCTTTGTAAACTCCTGAAACAATATCTTTTTTAATATTTTCATACAAAACCTTATACAATGGCTTCGACAACCGAAACACCTACTTTCCTACCAGTAAAACCTTACTTGTTGTTATATCATGTTATATCATATATGTAAAGAATCTTCATCTCATACCTCTTTGCCTTTAAACTACTTTTTCTGTCTTTGGTTTAATATTCCACGATATCCTTAAAAGAATGGCAATGACTAATTTTAATTCCCTATTAAAATCTTAAGAATTTCAATTAAATAGAATATGACAATATATATTGACATAATTTTATTAAGGAATACAGTTTCTCAGAAAAGAGGAGGTATAACATCATATCTAAGCGCTTACAGTTTATGGTGCATGTGTTGATTTCACACAAAATGACAATTAAAGGAGAGTTATTATGGATAGAAACATTGGAAAAAAAGTGTTGTTAGCAGGATTACTTATTCTGCTTATTCTTTTTACAGCAGCTTGTTCAAATAGTGATTCCGATGCTGGTTCTACTGATAAGGAAAATGATCCCAAAAAAGCGAAAAATAATGAACTCACTATAACCTTCCGATCTGGTGGAAGTACCAACCAAGGTTTAATAAATTGGTTAAATGATATGGTTATCCCTAAATTCAATGAAGAAAATCCGGAGGTAAATGTTCAATTATCTCCTTTAGAAGTTAGTGAAGGCGATTATTTTGCTAAGGTTGCATTATTACTTCAGTCAGAGGATACAGCTCCAGATATTGTTACCGAAGACACTTTTATGGTCAATTCCGATGCCAGTGCTGGCTATCTTGAAGCACTTGATGATCGCATGGAGTCATGGGATGGCTGGGATAAAG
Organism: Gracilibacillus sp. JCM 18966; assembly: GCF_055392695.1. NCBI lineage: Bacteria > Bacillati > Bacillota > Bacilli > Caryophanales > Bacillaceae > Gracilibacillus > Gracilibacillus sp. JCM 18966. Next base: position 348,019 of record NZ_AP043883.1, read on the forward strand.
TTACCGACACAGTCAAAAAAGGTGTTATAGCGGAGGATGGAAATATTTATGGTGTCCCCTATAATACAGACACTAGAGGACTCTGGTATAACAAGGAATTATTAGCAGACGCTGGCGTGTCCGTTCCATGGGAACCAAAAAACTGGGATGACATTATTAACGCGGCAAAGGCTGTCAAAGAAACATTCGGGGATGATGTTGTACCGATGTGGATGAATTCTGGTAAAGCTACTGGAGAAGCCACCTCGATGCAGACATTTGAGATGCTTTTATACGGAACAGATGATCCGCTATATGATTATGAAGAGGAAAAATGGATTGTCAAGAGTGATGGATTAGTCGATGCCTTTAAATTTATAGATACCATTTATGAAGAGGGGCTTGGACCTAATTTATCACAAGTTCTTAATGGCCAAGGTAGTAGTATTGCCTACCAGCAACTAATGCCAGAGGGAAAACTGGCAATTGGGCTGGACGGTATGTGGCAAACAGGTAACTGGCACGAAAATGGTTCTGCACCATGGCCAGAATTTGAAGATAAATTAGGTTTTGCCGCGATGCCTACTCAAGACGGGAATGATCCTGGAACTACTTCGATGTCTGGTGGCTGGGCGTTATCTATTCCGGCAAAATCAGACAATAAGGATTTGGCATGGGAGTTTATTAAAATGGCATCTACTCCAGAAATGAATTTGGAATTACAGCTAAATGATCGTAATATTTCACCATACAAAGAGGTAGCCGAAAATCCTAAATATCAAGAATTACCGTTTTTTGAAGAAGCAACCTCTTTCCTAGAAAATACCAACTTTCGACCTGCTGTTGATAAATATCCAAATGTTTCTACTGTCATTCAATCATTGGTAGAACAAGTAGTGACAGATGCCATTTCTCCTGAAGAAGCAGCAGAACAGTATAAAGTTCAAGTTACTGAAATCGTTGGTGCTGATAAGATTATGGAAAAATAATTCATTCCTAAGATCAGATATAATTTTCCAGTTGCCTCAAAATGGTTTCAACTAGCTTGGATAATCGTAAGCTTCCAAGTCTTTGCTTACATTTTTTACTATACTACTACTCTTCTAAAAATAAACAAAATGTGATCCGCGATAGATTGCCCTTATGGCTGATTGTTTCTACTCTTTGTTCACTTGTAGTTGTCAGGTGGTAAGCTATTGCAAGAATACATCATGGTAGTGCCTTTCTAGACAATTCTATATGTGAGGTGATCTTGTGAATACTGCGTCAAGGGCGATTACATTAAGATCGATATTTTTTTTATTACCATCATGGATACTTCTATTAATATTCTTTATCGGACCAATATTATTAACCTTCTATTTTTCATTCACTGACCTAGCCCTAACAGGGGCACAAGCACAACAAATGGCATTCGTCGGCTTTGATAACTTCATCGAAATGTTTCAGGATCCTAATTTTCGAATCAGTGTAACGAAGACCATTCTATTTTTGTTTATCTCTGCCATAATTGGACAGCAGGTTCTAGGATTTTTGCTGGCATATTTAATGAAAGAAAAAAACACGACATTCCGAAGAATTATTGGAATTGTCGTCATTGCGGGATGGGTAACACCAGAGATTGTCGTTGCATTCTGCTGGGTTGCTTTTCTAAACGATAGCGGTACACTGAATGCTATCCTGCAATCCTTTGGCCTTGAGACGATCACTTGGTTGTACACCTTCCCTCTTATAAGTGTATGTGTAGCAAATATTTGGCATGGAACTGCTTTTTCTATGTTAGTTTTCCAAGCATCGCTTGACGATGTACCTAAAACCATTGAAGAGGCAGCTATGATTGATGGAGCATCCAAATTCCAAATATTAATCCGAATTATCTTACCAACGATGAAGGGTTCGATTGTAACGAATATGATTCTAGTTACTTTGCAAACACTTGGTGTATTTACTCTAATTTATGCAATGACTGGAGGCGGACCAGGAACGTCAACTCAGACATTGCCAATCTTTATGTACAATCAGGCATTTGTCAATTACCAGCTTGGCTATGGTACTGCCATATCACTCGTCCTGTTACTTATTGGAGTAATAGCTAGCCTTTTTTATATTCGTTCAATGAAGGTTCAAATATAGGAAGGAGGTCAATTGTGAATCGATTTAAATTAGAAAAAAAACTCTCCTATATTGTATTGACGTTTATTGGTATTTTGTTTATTTTACCACTTTTGTGGGTACTCCTTGCTTCCATTGATGCAAATGCAAAACAGGCGTTAACGATACCTTCTGAATTTACGCTAGATAACTTTACGGCTATTTTATCTGATCCAGCAACTATTCGTTCCTTTATTATTGGGTTATTTATATCTCTAGGCCAATCTATTCTTGTAGTTGCAGTGGGGGGCCTCGCAGCATACCCACTTTCACGATATGCACTTAAATATAAAAAACCTTTTATGTTGACGATTTTATTCATGACTTCATTACCTATTACCGCTGTTATGGTGCCAGTTTATCAATTATTTATGTTCTTAAATTTACAAGATTCCTTGGTCGCTACTACGTTGTTTTTAACAGCTTCTGGATTGCCCTATGGAATATGGATGCTAAAGAACTTTATGGATGCTGTCCCTCTAGAATTGGAGGAATCAGCTTGGGTCGATGGAGCTTCTATTTGGACCTGTCTTAGAAAAGTAGTTGCCCCTTTAATGATTCCAGGAATTTGTACTGTTGGAATTTTCACCTTTTCGATGAGCTGGGGAAACTTTTTTGTACCTTATATTTTAATTCAATCACCCGATAAGTTTCCGGCATCTGTTACCATTTATCAATTCTTCGGGACTTACGGAATGGTCGAATATGGAAAGCTAGCTGCATTTTCATTACTTTATACGATGCCAGCTGTTATTCTTTATTTATTTTCACAAAAATTCATGTCACAAGGTTTTAGCTTCGGCGGTGCAACGAAAGGATAAAGTTATTGGAGAGAATGAAATGTATTTTAGCGAAAAACATAATCAAGGAGTTGAAGTATGACTGCACTTTATCAGCAAGTATATCGTTCCATAAAACATGATATATTAAACGGAAAATTCAAACCAGGAGACCGAATTCCATCTGAAAAAGATCTAGCAGAGCAGTTTCAAGTAAGCAGAATTACAAGTAAAAAAGCAATTGAAAAACTGATGATAGAGGGTTTAGTTTATCGACAACGTGGGAAAGGTACCTTTGTTTCAGATAAAGACAAACATTCTCCTGATCATAAAAAACCAAGCAAAAAACCTTTGTTTGGACTAATTATGACAAGTCTTGATGCAAGTTTTGGTAATGAATTAGTTACCTCCCTATTGCAAGGACCTGAGGAATCACACAACTTTATTCTTAGAGTTTCTTTAGGTATTCCTGAAAACGAAAAAAGAATAATTCAAGAATTAAGAGAGCTAGGTATTGATGGCATTGCCATAGCACCTGCACATTCTGAGCATTACAATTCCGAAATATTAAAGATGGTTGTCAATAAATTTCCACTTGTTCTTATTGACAGGTCTATTAAAGGGATCGGTGTCACAACTGTCTCAACAGATAACGAAGCAGCAGCTCAAATGGGAGTTAATTACCTATTTCAACTAGGGCATGAACACATTGCGATTCTCATGCCCTCTAATTATAAGACTACTTCTATTGAAGACCGAATAACCGGAATTGTTCAAGCTTACGCAGAAAATAATCTGATTGTGGACAGACAATTATGGTACTCGGAAATCCACAGCACTCTCCCCTATCCACTTTCAGCGAAATCCGAAGATGTGGAAAGAATAAAACATCACATTCAATGCCATCCAAAAATTACTGCCATTTTCGCTCTAGAATATAATATTGCTTTACTTGCTAAGAAAGCTGTGGAGGAGTTGTATTTGCAAGTCCCAAATGACATATCGATTATCTGCTTTGACAGTACGCCATTCAATGACATGGAAAGCAACTTCACTCATTTAAAACAAAATGAACAAAAGTTAGGCAAGATGACAACTAAACGACTGATCGATATGGTTAATGGAAATAGGAAAATTGAAAATGACTATATAGACGCTACTTTAATAAAAGGGATAACGACGAAAGCAATTGACAAGTAGATTAAAGGAACCACCACTCTTTAATCTATTCACAATTAGAGAGTGGTGCCAAATTGCTTAATTAATACCTGTTGCAGTAATTCCCTCTAACCTAAAAAAGATATCTCTTAGTTAATATACTTTCCATAATCTGGTTTCGCAATTTTATCAAAGTTCTTATCCAATTTATCTAAACTCTCTGTTAGTAATTCGCCGGAAAGTGGTGATCCATGACCAGTAAGGGCTATCGTTGGTTTTAGAGAAGCTAATTTGTGAACAGATTCCTTGGCTGCTTTCCAATCTGTTGTTAAATATCTTGGTGGACCACTAATTTCTTTATCTTGTGTTAAGACCTTAAAAAGATTTTCTTGTTTTACCGTAATAAATGCATCTCCTGCAATCAAGACCCTATCACTTTCCCTAAAAAAGGAAACATGACCAGGTGAATGACCAGGAGTATAGATCCATTTGAATTCTGGCATAGATGGTATAGATCCATCAGTAGGTAATGGCATTACATTCTTCCCTAAGTTAATGGCTTCATTAGGAAAGAATGGAGACATTTTAGCAACCATTCCTCCTTCAACAGTTGGGTCTGGTTCTGGATAACTCTTTTGGCCAATTAAATAAGGAATCTCATTCTCGTGTGCATAGACTGGAACCTTCCAATGTTCGACTAACTCTATAATGGCACCAACATGATCAAAATGACCATGGGTTAATATAATAGCCTTTGGTCTACTATTTACACCAAACCGTTCTTCTGTTACAGAGATAATCTTTTCTGCTGAACCTGGCATCCCCGCATCAACGAGCACAAAATCATTAGTGTCCGGCTTCCCTACTAAGAAAATATTCACTATTTGTATCGTGTAATGAAAAATATCAGGTAAAACCTCCATCCCCATACCACTTCCAACCGAAGTAACGGGAATGTACTTATAATCACTACCGTAATTCATTTGACTGTCCACAGATATTGCCTCCTTTTAATCAAATTCATTCTTAGCGTTCCCCAGAAATTATTTAAAAATTACCAAAAATGTTATATGCTTAACATTCAAAGTGATGTAGCTTAACAGCCAATTCGACTAGAGATTTTTGGTGTAACTTTACTTTTATTGGAGGAACTATTATGTATTTATTACTATCAATTTTTTTGTGCACAATATTGGGAATTTCGTTATTTTTCATTCCACCCTATATAGGAATCATCCTTAGCTTTGGAATTGTTATTGGTTCTCTATTTCGGGCACTTTATATTCTGAATGATATTCATAAGAGAATATCAGATGCATTACCTAGAAAGAATCTTTTGGAAAAATCTTACGAAAAACATGTAGAAAAAAAAGAAAGCGAAGTTTAATCAAGAATTAACACTACTGGAGGTTCTACATGAGATTGCTTTTGACTTTTCTTCTTTTATTTATGGTGCCCATCACTTTATTAGGCTGTATACAAAGTCCAGGGGAAAAGGAAGGTGGTATCTTAAGCAAGGAGCAAGTGTTAAAACGAGACCCAGTGGCTGATCTCTTTGAATTTAATGGGAAAGTTTATCGTACAGGTATAGGTTGGATAGAAAAAAAGGAATTAACAAAAGGGGAGAGAGTTGGAGAAATATCGAAATGGTCGGCAACTAAGCTACCAGTTGGTGCAACAATCTACACAACAGAAGAAAGAGGAGACATCTTAATTGTTGAATATGATGGAATGGAAAATAGATATTTGTTACAGATTGGTGAGTAATATTAATATCTTTCTATTTGGGTGCCGGTGATAGGTGAATTCTTATTATTTGAGAATTATAATGGAATTTTATGTTAAAATAATATTTGATATCTTCATAGGATTATAGCGAATTTTAGGTTGAGATCAAAGGAGAATTTAGATGACAACAAATAAAGTAATCTTTCTTTTCGCACTCTTAACATTCCTATTGATCGGTTGCTCCCAAAACAAAGAAGAAATGGTTATTAATGGGACAATAACTCTTATTGATGAGAACAGTGGGGATATGGAAGTGTATGGGGAAATGATAATCAAAGAAGCTGTGTCCCCATCAGAGTCCTTTGAAATTGTACAAAATTCTATATCACATGTGATAAGCTTATCCAATCCAGAAGATTATGAGATAGGACAACGCGTGAAAGTTAATGCTACCAAAAATGATGATGGAGATAGCTGGGATTTGAATAATTTAAAATTTGAAGTAGAAAAGCTTAATTAGAAATTACTTTTGAGTTTACCATATCCCAAAGTGAGGTATATATGAAAAATTACAAATTATCTATTCTCATCTTTCTATTTTTCGTTAGCATAGCATTGAATATCTACTTAGGAATCAGTAGTTATATAAAAAGCACTTATACTCCTGATTCAGAAGATTTAGAAATTTTAGCTGAAATGACAAAAATGGTGCTAGAAAGTGAACAATATCAGGAAATTGACTTAAAAGAGACGGTTTATGCCATTAAACAAGGTGTTAGTCGATTTAATGTTGGTGATCCTTCTTCTGTTTTCCACTATGAAGTCAGTGTTCAAACCGATAACGAATCTTATATATTTACTTGTATGGATAAAGAATGTTCAGAAGTTATAAATGAAGGCTGGACATACTCAAGATATAGTGAAGAAGAACCGTTATTACCTCGGAAGAAGAGCACATATGAACAACAAGTGCATCAACAAAAAGGGAGAAGTCCTGATTACCGAAATTTTATTATCGAAGATGTGAAAGAGACGTCTCTTTTCATTACTCCACCTGCAACAGATCTAGAAGCATCATATCCTGTGTATGAAATATATGTGGATGAAACGACACAGATAGTGGGCTATAAAAATAATCTTGATGAGTTAGCAAAAGGAGACAATGTTAAAGTTTGGGTTCAAGAAAAAGAAAAAGAGCCTGCGGAAAAGATTTTTGTCAATGAGTAATGATCGAGCCTAATTAAACTAACTTAATCTCAGAAAGTAAAATGGTTAAACAGATAGGAGCTATAAAATGTTTGATCAACTAATTGGTGAGAAAGTAAAAATTGTTCCAATGGAAAAAAAACATGTACAAGGTTTATATGAAATTGCAGTAGAACAAGACGTTTGGAATCATTTACCTGAAAACGTACAAACAATAAATGATATGCAGTCCTTCGTGGAAAAAGCATTAGAAGGTAAAGAAAGTAAAAAGGAATTTCCCTTTGTTGTCTTAAGCCATAACGAACAAATTATTGGATCTACACGTTTTCTTAATATATCAAATACAAATAAAAGCCTGGAAATCGGTTGGACCTGGTATAGTCCTTCTGTTTGGGGAACAAATACAAATACCGAATGTAAATATTTATTATTAAAGCACTGTTTTGAAACCATGAATCTGATTCGAATACAATTTAAAACAGATGAACAAAATATTCGATCACAAAAGGCTATTGAAAAATTAGGTGCAGTGAAAGAAGGCATCCTAAGAAATCATATGGTCCGTGCCAATGGAACCTACCGTAATTCTGTTTATTACAGCATTATTGACAGTGAATGGAGTGATGTGAAAAATAGATTAGAAGATATTTTAGAATATTCTCATAAAGCTCTACGATAGAAAGGAGTAAATTATCTCACCATCTTTTTCACAGTTTTTCTCCTACCCATTATCCTACCCATTATATATTGATGGTTTTGCTTAATTTTTAGGTTAAAAGGAACGCCTTAATTCAAAATAAGTTACGAGAAAATTCATGAATTAAGGCTTAATTTTCGGTTACTATGTTGATCCAATTTTCCATTTTTAGAATTTCATTTTGGCAACTTCTCAGAACACTGTTGATGAATTCCGGACCAATTAATGATTGGAATAATGGATAACGAAAGCATATAGCAAGTAATGAGAAGACTGGCAAAACTAGAATATGCTACTACTATCCCAGAAAAGCTCCTTCTAAGCCAGATTTAGGTCATTGACTAATTTCAAATACTTCTAAATCAATATTAAGCTCCTTCATTCATATCCCGTCTATTATAACCAAGGTAACCTATTACCATCAATGAAATACTAATCACAGTTATAGTAATAAAAATTGGTGCATCAAATTCTTCCATCGGCATTTGTGGAATCCAGCTTTGAATGGCTGTTTTCGAAAACCATTCTGGTAAATCTAAAATACCACCAAAGTAGTTAAGCAAAAAGGAGTAGGCGAGGTAAACATAAACCACTTTTCCTAGCTTCGGAGCCCAACCAAGTGCTAAAGCTGCAAGACCTGTAAAAAATAATACGGAGGGTAAAAAATTGTAGCCAGCAGCCAGAAAATCAAATATATCCATCTACCTACTATCCCCCATGACTGAGATAGCTGTCCCACCGAGTCCTACTGCAGCTAATAATACTCCTATTACACCCGCAAAGGTCGCTAAAATAATACTGGTCCAATACCATTGGCTGCGAGACACTTTTGTTACATAAAGCTGACTTAAATGCAAGCTTCTTTCTTCAGAAAACAATTTATTGACAATGGCAATTGGTAAAATCGAAACCAAACCAATCATTACTATCATAATCGTGCTAGTAAATGATTCTTCAATGGAAACGCCTGATTGAGTAAACATCTGTTGCATCATTTCGTTACTTTCCAAGAAGGTCTGCATGTCTCCATATATCGAACCATAAGCTGCCCCCATAATAACAAAAGCAATCAACCAACCAATTATTACGCCTTTATTAATCTTGATAAGTAAACCACGGACAGACAACAAGGATTTTTTGGCGCTTTCTCGACCTTCTCTTTCTGGAAGATAACCAGCTCCCATATCACGAGCCTCTTCAAGGGCGAAAGCAATAATCACAACAATTACACTAAAAATTGTTGCAAGGATAAGTGGAAACCAGTTATTTTCCGTAAAGGGATAAGTTAAATATGTCCAACCAAGGGGATTGATCATGGATAAGTCAACGTTAGATACACCTGTTCCCGCACGAACAATATAAAGTAATCCTATAATTCCAAGTGCTGAACCTGTTGCCCCAGATGAAGTTGACATAATTTGTGCCATAAACAGAGCAATTCCAGCACCAATAATACCAGACATTCCGACTGATGCACCAAATAAAAAGGAACCTTCAGCAGAAATGGTATCGGTACCGAAACTCATCATAATCCCAGCAATAAAAAGTGCTAATAAGACATTAATGAAAACTATCTCTATAGTTGCAGCAAGAGAGTTTGCTTGACGACCTATTTGAAATGACCGCACAAGCTCCATTAGACCAAGATCTTCTTCTTTACGTGTGTGACCTACCATGTGTAAAACAGCTATTACCATCGCAAATAAACCACAGAACAGTAACATTTCTTGCGCATACATTGCTCCTAAAGTATAATCACTTGCAGTATCTACTGGAGTTGTGCCCACCATAGATATCATAGCAGGATTTTGCATAGTTTCATACATTCCGAGCAAACCATTCCCTTTTGCTATTTCTTCAAAAGCTGGAACATAAGCAGCTGAAAACAGGCCAAGTCCTAAAACCCACACAATAATTTTTTCCAATCTCGTTTAAGATATTGTAAAAACAGTATATCCCAACGAGCAAATTTTTCCTTCATCGTATTCCATCCTCCTTTCAGGCACTTAACCTTCATAATGACGCATAAACAAATCTTCAAGAGTTGGCGGTATAGATTCAAATTTTCTGACACCTAATTTGCTTGCTTCCATTAAAATATCGTTGAGATATTGATTATCCGCAGAGAAGGTTGCTTGATTATCCTTTTGTTTGAAATCAAAAACTCCATTTACGGTGGCCATTTTAGCTACATCACCTTCTGTTGCTAAAGTTACAGTAGAACGGGTCAAGTGACGCAATTCATCAAGAGTACCAGTTTCCACAATTTCACCTTGGCGAATGATGACAACCTTATCTGCTAAACGTTCTACCTCACTCAATATGTGAGAGGATAGCAGGATCGCTTTACCTGATTCTTTGATTTTTTCCACTTCTTCTTGGAAGACAGCCTCCATCAAAGGGTCAAGACCAGAGGTTGGTTCATCAAATATATATAAATCCGAATCAACAGATAATGCCGCAATCAAACCAACTGACGATTTCCTTTCGAATATCCTTTGGCTTTTTTCTTAGGATCCAATTCAAAGCGTCTAATTAAATAATCGCGTTTTTGCTTATCTCCCCCACCATGCAATTTAATAAACAAATCAATAATTTCACCACCTGTTAGACTTCCCCACAGAGAGACATCCCCAGGGACATAAGAAATACGCTTATGAATTTCAAGACTGTCTTTCCAAACGTCCTTACCGAATATTTCCACATTGCCAGCATCTCGCTTGATAATTCCCAATAAAGTACGGATAGTTGTCGATTTACCAGCACCATTTGGACCAATAAAACCAACAACTTCTCCAGCATCTACCGTGAAGGTCACGTCACTTAATGCTTGAAACTTACCAAATTTTTTTTGCAAACCTTGCACCTCTATAATTTTTGTCACGACACTGCCACTCCTTCTTTTTGAAAAATTTGATAGTATACTTTTATATTTAACATAAATTAGCTGAGATAAGAATAAGTGCGAAATGAAGGGCATGAGAGTTCATCTTGGCGCTTTGGGGCCGGGGTTTAAGTACCAAATGAGACTCATTATTTTTATTTTCGGTACTTAGGCGAGGTTTAAGTGCCAAATGAGACTCATTATTTTTATTTTCGGTACTTAGGCGAGGTTTAAGTGCCAATTGAGACTCATTATTTTTATTTTTGGTACTTAGGCGAGGTTTAAGTGCCAATTGAGACTGATTATTTTTATTTTTGGTACTTAGGCAAGGTTTAAGTACCAATTGAGACTCATTATTTTTATTTTTGGTACTTAGGCGAGGTTTAAGTACCAAATGAGACTCATTATTTTTATTTTTGGTACTTAGGCGAGGTTTAAATACCAAATGAGACTCATTATTTTTACACTTCCCCTTCTCTTAGATCCTAACAGTTAAGCCCGTTTTTAGTAACACAAAAAGAGTGTTTGTTACAAGAGAAGTTTAAAATTCTAGATAAAAACTCCTTCTTCGTTAAATAGCTTACTTCTTATGCACTGATATTTAATCCTTATTTATAAAAGCTGTACTTCAGTATTTCAGAATAATTCTTCCATTCTTTGAGATATTGCTCTCCAAATTCACCAATATTTTCAAAGGAATCTATTTGTTGGAGCGCTTTCTCTACAAATCCAAACATCGTCCAATTCAAGATTTCCATCGCCTTTTCAATATCCATCCCTTCCCGGAATTTAGAGTAATCAATATCTTTATATATTTTCTCCTTGCCCTCGTCATAGATTGGATCAACTTTTTGCTTAATAATATCCTTTACCTCAGCCGATTCTTCTTGAATGGAAGAGGCCAGGAAATCAAATACATGTGGGAACTTTTGTTGGATATGAAATTTCTGTAATCCAATATTTTGGATTCTTTTAAAAAGATCTGTTTCATTATAGTCAATCTGTTCATAAATCTTTTCGATAACTTGAATACTGTGGTCGATTAAATAATAATAAAGATCCTTCTTGCTATTAAAATAGTTAAATAATGAACCTTTAGAGATGTTCGCCTCTTTGACAATTTCATTTGTAGATGCTTTTTCAAAACCACTTTTTACAAATTCTTTTATTGCAGCATTGATAATATGCTGTTGTTTTTCTGATTTTAGACTGTTAAATTTGGAATTGATAGTGATTACCTCTTTTCTGCTACGACTACATTGACCAATGTGGTCATTTCTAATATAACACAAATGACCACATTGGTCAATATGAATCAAAGAGAGGAAGAGACAGGTATGGTTGTTGATTAAATATCCTCCCTAAAATTATATGTTATGATAAAAAGTGTAAACAAAACGGATTTCCTTCGTGCAAATCGTATAAAAGTATAAATTAGTAATTCCTCTGAATAAGTACACCGTGCATTTTCTTAAAGAAAGGAATTTGGGTGTTAAAAAAACATTAGAAAGGTGGTTCAAAATTGAAAACCAATGATCATCATTCAAACACGGGGTTTACACTATTCAAACCAACAGGTGTAACACATGCTTTTCCTCTAATTGATTTACAAAATAAACGCGTAACCGGAACTGTTACATACAAAGGGAAGGTCTATATGACGGTTCATATCGATTTAAAAAAGGATACAGTGGAAATCAAAGGTAGTGTTGACGAATTACAAAATATTTCAATGGATCAAGAATCTTACTTAGACATGTTTAAGAGTCAGGCAGAATATTTTATCGAAAATAATATATCTGATCCACAGTAGTCTATTGATCAAATAAGAAAACCGTCACCTCACAGTAACGGTTTTCTTGTTGCTATTGCCAGAAGGCTCCACCATAAAATTTCACAAAAAATCATTCTTCTTAATTTTCGTAAAAACGGTCTCCAACGATCGATGAAACGAAATGGCCTCCTCGATTTTGTGCTCAAGTAATTTTTTCTCATCATTTGGACAATTCCCCATAGTATCTTGAATATCCGCTAAATTATCAATTTGTAGATTAAGAGAATCCAGCCAGCGATTGACGTACGTTTTCATAAATTTTTTATATAAATCTTGACGAGCCTCATATAAATCTTGACGAACTCCCTTCTGAAAAACACGTTCGACTAAATTGAACTCCAATAATCTTCTAATCGAGTAACTCATTGCAGTCTTACTCTTCCCTAACGCGTCCCTCATCTCATTTAGAGTCATGGGTGCTCCATTTAGATATAAGGTGACGAATAATTGCGCCTCTGTTTTATTTAAAGAAAACATCTCTAATGTTTTGGAAAATTCAGAAATAATCTGATTATTAATTTTTTCAAGCTCTAATCGCTCATTTTCATTTGTCATAAGTGAAAGTAATCCTCCTTAAATTCTCCTACTGTCTAATTTACACTACATAGCTTCAAAATCAATGGGAACATTAAAACTATCGTATAGGATCAAAATAAAGTTTGTAAAGTTTTAACTTTACAAACAAAACATTCTGAAAAATCTAATCATATCACTTGAAATGTTTCGACAAAATCTGTAGCATTATAAAAGTGAGTATAATTTCCTAGAAAAAATCGAAGAAAATGAGGAGATATAAATTCATGTCTTTAATTAAGGTTACAAACTTATCGAAGATCTTTGGTAAGAAAACAAAAAGTGCTCTCTCCTTACTCAGAGAGGGACACTCAAAAGAAGAAATTTTGAAGAAAACTGGCTGTACAGTCGGTGTCAATCAAGCAAGCTTCGAGGTAGAAGAAGGAGAAGTCTTTGTGATCATGGGACTTTCTGGTAGTGGGAAATCCACCCTCGTTCGCTTGATGAATCGTTTGATTGAGCCTACAGAAGGCGATGTCGAAATCAGCGGGGAAAATCTTGCCAAAGTTGGTAAAGATGCTCTACGCAAAGTCCGACGCAAAAAAATTAGTATGGTATTCCAAAAATTTGGTCTCTTTCCATTCCGTACGGTTTTAGATAATGCTGCATTCGGTCTTGAAATTCAAGGCATCGGTAAGGAAGAACGAACAAAGAAAGCACAGGAAGCATTAGAATTAGTAGGATTAGGAAATTTTATTCACCAATATCCGGATCAATTATCAGGTGGTATGCAGCAGCGTGTTGGTTTAGCGCGTGCACTTGCTAATGATCCAGAGGTCCTGTTAATGGACGAAGCCTTTTCCGCGTTAGACCCATTAATTCGTAAAGAAATGCAAGACGAACTCTTAGACCTTCAGCAAAAAATGAAGAAAACCATCATTTTTATTACCCACGATTTAGATGAAGCATTAAGAATTGGCGATCGAATCGCTCTTATGAAGGATGGTGCCATTGTTCAAATCGGTACTCCTGAAGAAATTCTCGTAAACCCAGCGAATGATTATGTGGAGCGCTTTGTGGAAGATGTAGACCGTTCGAAGATTTTAACGGCAAGCCATATTATGAAGCGTCCAGAAACGGTAGATATTGAAAAACACGGTCCAAGGGTTGCCCTAGAACGGATACGTGAGCAAGGATTATCCAGTATTTACGTTGTAGATCGCTCTAGAAAATTAAGAGGATATGTAACAGCGGATGATGTCAAGCAAGCTCGCGAAAACGGTGAGAAAGACTTACAAGGCATTCTTCGTACAGATATGCGAACAGCAGAACTAGAATCACCAATTCATGAAATATTTGAAATTATTCATGATGCACCAGTGCCAGTTGCTGTTGTAGAAGATGGAAAATTAAAAGGAATTATTGTAAGAGGTGCTGTTATCGCGGCATTAGCGAATGGAAATGGAAGTGAGGTGCTAGAGAATGCTTGATTTCGTACCTGAGATTCCAGTAGCTGATTGGATTACTTTATTTGTAGAATGGGTGCAAAATACATTTGAATTTATATTCGACCCAATTAAAGAAGATTTTGGTGAATTCATTGAATGGACATCCGCTTCATTAAGCACTATTCCACCAATTGTAGTGATTTTAATTGTGGCCATACTCGCCTTCTTTATTACAGGGAAGAAGTTTGGCTTAGCTGTTTTTTCTATCGTTGGACTTTGGTTCATTTACAACCAAGGCTTGTGGGAGCATTTGATGTATACATTTTCTCTTGTGTTATTTGCAAGTATTATATCGGTCATTATCGGAATTCCTACCGGTATTTGGATGTCTAAAAGTAAATGGGCACAAACCATTATTACACCAATCTTAGACTTTATGCAGACAATGCCTGCATTCGTCTACCTTATTCCGGCAATTTTATTCTTTGGGATAGGAATGGTGCCAGGTGTTTTTGCTTCTGTAGTCTTCGCAACACCACCTGTTGTCCGGTTTACGAACCTTGGTATTCGTCAAGTGTCACAGGAACTCGTGGAAGCTGCGGATGCATTTGGTTCAACTGGATCACAGAAACTATTTAAGGTTGAACTGCCAATGGCACGAAAAACGATCATGGCAGGGGTAAACCAAACCATTATGCTTTCATTATCCATGGTTGTTATCGCATCAATGATCGGTGCACCTGGTCTTGGAAATGATGTTTTAACTGCCCTACAACGCTCACAGGAAGGCCCTGGTTTTGTGGCAGGTTTAGGTATTGTTATTCTAGCAATTATTATTGACCGAATTTCTCAAAATTTAAACAAAGGCTAAAAACTTTCCCGGTTTCCTCCGGGAAGTTTCAATAAAATTTATAAAAAAGGGGAGATCATTTAGTATGTTTAAAACACGTAAAACTTTTGGATTGATGGCTGTACTAATATCTTTAGCATTAGTCCTTGCTGCATGTGGTGGCAGTGATAATGGCGATGCTTCAGGTGAAGACACTGTTGGTCAAGGCAAAGAAATCGAACTAGTCTATGTTAACTGGGATACAGAAATTGCATCTACTCACGTGATTGGTCAGGTTTTAGAAAATTTAGGCTATGATGTTAAATTAACTTCTCTAGAAAATGCGGCAATGTGGGAAGCTGTAGCAAATGGGGAAGCTGATGGTATGGTAGCAGCTTGGTTACCATTGACACATGCATCACAATATGAAGAGTTTGGCGATAAAGTAGTGCAATTAGGACCAAATCTAGAAGGAGCAAAAACTGGACTCGTTGTACCTTCTTATATGGATGTTAATTCTATTGCCGACTTAAAAGATCAAGCAGAAAAAACGATTACTGGTATTGAACCAGGTGCTGGTGTAACTGCAGCAACAGAAGCAGCAATTAAAGAATATGACAACCTTAGTGACTGGACATTACAAACTTCTTCTAGTGGCGCCATGACTACAGCACTTGGTGATGCGATTAAGAATGAAGAAGATATTGTTATTACAGGCTGGTCTCCACACTGGATGTTCTCAGAATATGATCTTAAATATTTAGAGGATCCGAATGGTGGATTTGGTGAAGCAGAAACGATTGAAACAATGGTTCGCGAAGGACTTGAAGAAGATCTGCCAAATGCCTACAAAGTACTTGATCAATTCGAATGGACGCAAGATGATATGAACTCCGTAATGGTTGAAATCATTGTAAACGGAGAAAATCCAGAGGATGCTGCTGAGGCTTGGGTAGAAGAAAACCAAGATAAAGTAGATAAATGGACAGAAGGCGTAGAATAATATTAGAAAAGCTGCTTCCCAAAAGGTAATTACCTAATGGAAGCAGCTTTTTACTTCTTATACAGAATTTTGTCCACTATCCAATAGAAACAGGTAAAGGCAAAACTCGAAAACAATGGAATCGTCACTAGTCCCATCCCTAATTCTTTTCTCCGAATTTCCCCATCTGATTCTTCCCCTATCAGATAATGTCCTTTTAAATAAAATATTCCCCTCCCCACGCTTTCATCAATATCAAGTGGTAAATAAAAGAACGTATAAATCGCAAGCGATAAAAGAGTAATGAAGAAAAAGCTTGCGAAAACAACTAAATAGATAGGGAATTTCTGCACCTTTCTCTGCATTACAGAGCATATCCCTCCTCTGTTAAAAGCATTCGAAGCTTTGCTCTCGCCCGCTTGCCACAATTTTTCACTGCTCCGTATGTTTCGGATTCCTTCTGTGCAAATTCTTTTAATGGATACCCATGTAACAAACAACCCTCAAACCATTTCCATTGTTTCTTCGTTAAAGTATTCTGTATTTTATGAAGTAATTGTGGGTCTAATTCGTGGGCTAAATCCTCTACCATTAAATCTTCTATACGAACAGTGTTTAGCCATTTTTCATGCTTTTCCTGTACGCGTCTGTTGTGATCGATTAAGTGCAATAACTCCCTCCTAACACATAGATAAGCATAGCTCGAAAACTTGGATTTGCTACTATCATATTCCCGCCAGGCCTGCCATAGTGCGATTAACCCCAATTGATAAAACTCCCCGTCTTCATCTCGAATCCCATATTTATGAATTAAATGAAAAATAATGCGTTCATGATGCTTCAATACCTTTTCGAAATCTTCCATTATTCAAAGCCCCATATGTAAAGGCGCCCTTACTTGTATTCCGCGGTAAGACAAGCATAACGTTGCTTAGATGGAGCGTCATCTTCCCTTATTTAGCTGAAAATAGAGAAAATGCGATTTTCATGCTTGAATTTTTATAAATTATCTAACAAAAACATCATTTCTACTACCCAATTACAAATTCACCACAAATATTTTTTACAATAAAAGGTTATACTAATATCCCTTTACAGTTATATAACTGCATGATAATATAAACTCATGAAAACAACTAGGAGTATTTTTGATATCATTTCAGAACCTAACCGCCGATTGATATTAGATTTGTTAAGAAAAAAAGCAAATTCAGTGAATGAGCTAGTTCAATTAACAGGAATGAGCCAACCAGGAGTTTCCAAACATCTTCGTATATTGAAAGAAGCAGGATTAGTAGAGGTACAGAGCGAGGCTCAAAAACGTGTTTATTATTTATGTCCTCTTCCCTTATCTGAGGTGGATAAATGGTTAGAGCCTTATCGAAATTTTTGGAAGGACAATCTTGCTTCATTGGATGAATTTCTTGAAAAGGAGGAAGCAGAAGATTAATTTATCGAATGGCACGAATTAAACCCAAATAATTATAATAGGAGTTGATTAGTATGACAAAATCAAAGGCAGTTGTTACCTACCAATTTAACGCTTTACCAGAAAAAGTTTATGATGCATGGATAAATCCTGAAAAAATAAAGAAGTGGATGTTCCCTAATGGAAATATAGTAAGGTGTGAAAACAATCCTAAAGTAGGAGGTTATTTCATTTTTGTAGACAGACGAGAAGGTGATGATATTGAGCATATTGGGCAATATTTAGAACTGGATAAACCAAATCTAATTAAATTCACGTGGGCAACAGTGGATGACCTGCCTGATATAGATATGGTTACTGTGGAAATTCAACCATCAAAAAACGGTGCCATTGCTACGTTAACACATGAAATAGATCCTAATTGGGCACAATATATCCCTCAAACAGAAAATGCTTGGAATGAAATGCTGAAAGCAATGGAAGGAGTATTGAACTAAGCGAGGAGATATTCTAAAAGATCAAATCACCTATGTAGGTTAATTCAACCATACATAGGTGAGCCTTAATATGTGCTACAATCCACTAGCTTTTCCTCACGTTAACGATTGTCATCTCCAACTGACCCCTCCAATTTACGAACTCCAAAACCTCCTGTAATCGGTGCCAAAAATCCATACAGTGCTGAAAATACAAAGCCTCCAAGATTAAAAATCGCCCAAGGTAAAAATTCAAAATTGTCAACTCCTAAAGTGGTTGCCATAAATACCCCCGAAACAGTCCAAGGCATTAACACTTCGGTAATGGTAATAGAGTCCTCCATATTACGAGACAAATTGACTGGGTGCAAATTATTTTTCTTGTATACCCTTCCATAGATATCCTGAATTAAGAAATAAGATACTAAGGCGTTGGAAGTACAGTTAATTACAGCAAAACCTGTTACAAGTGCTGAAAAAGTTATACTTCCGACTGTTTTTAAATGCTTAATAATACTCTCTAGGATTGTATTTAATGCCTGTGATACTTCTAATGCCGATGCGAAGAAAAACGCTACAAAGACAAAGAATGTGGCATTATACATCGAATATAGTCCACCTCGATTTAACAACTCTTGTAAATCATCGCCGATGTCGACTCCTACCAGCATATCCACATTAAATCCAGATACGGCAGAAGCGAATAAATTAGCTAATGACGCACCTTGGAATAAAATTGCTATAATCATGGCAGTAACAGATGAAGTAAATAGCACAATAAGTGGTGGTTTTTTCATTAAGGATCCCACAATGACCACCACAGCAGGTATTAATAGCCAGAGATTCAACTGAAATAACTGATCAAGATTTGCAACCATTTCTTGAATATTCGATAATTGGGCAGAATCGGTTTCAATCCCTAAACCAACTATGGAAAAGATGATAATAGCAAGTATAGAGGATGGAATGGCTGTATAAAGCATGTGTTTTATGTGCTCATATAAATTGGAACCAGCGGCAATCGAACTCATATTGGTCGTATCCGATAAAGGAGATAACTTATCACCAAAATAAGCACCAGATACGACAGCTCCAGCTGTTATCGCTAATGATAAATCCATTGTTTGAGCAATACTCATTATTGCTACCCCGATAGTTCCCGCTGAACCCCATGAGGTTCCTACACAGGTTGATACAATCGCAGTAACTAAGAATGCGAGTAAATATAAATAGTTTGGATCAATAATTTTAAGACCATAATATACAAATAAAGGGATCGTTCCGGATATCATCCATGTCCCGATTAGTAACCCAATACAAAACAAGATGAGAATGGCTGGAAGTGCCTTTTTTATTTTGGACCCCATCACCTCTATTATTGTCTCCCACCGATTTCCATGAAATATAGCAAAAATCGCAAAAACTATTCCTGCAAATAATAGCATTAACTCTGCGGGATATTTCATTATTCCAATACCCAAAATAAAAATAGCTAATGAAATAACGATCGGAATTAAAGCCATACCCAAGGAGGGACGTTTCAAATTATCTGTATTCATCGTTTAACTCTCCCTTTCAAGGATTTTTATCATAATTGTTGAAATGCCTTTTCTAAATCATCAATTTGCAATTCAGAGCCTTCCAGCCCAATAGATAAACGAATTAAGCCTGGTGAAATTCCTTGCTCATTTAGTTGTTGTTCATTATTATCTTTTACAGGAGAGTTTACTAAGCTTTCATATCCTCCCCAGCTGACGCCAATTTTAAATAAAGATAAGGCATCAATGAAACGAGAAACACTCAAAAAATTCGCTTCTTTAAGCTCAAAACTCAGCAGTCCTGTGAATCCTTTCATCTGTTTATCTAGATAAGGAGAATCCTTCTTTACTAGGCTGGGATGATAAATACTTGCAACCTCAACTTTTGTTTGTAAATACTCAATAACATTCAAAGCATTTTCCTGATGTTGCTTCAGACGGATAGGTAATGTACGCAAACCACGATTTATCAGATAAGCGTCATGTGCCCCTAAAACTGCTCCATTCAACTGATACCCATATTGAAAAATTTCGTCCACTAGATCCTGATCACCGATCACTGCTCCACCAATAACATCACTATGACCACCAATATATTTTGTCAAGGAATGGATCGACAAATCAAACCCTAATGTTAACGGTTTCTGAAAAATCGGAGTGGACCATGTGTTATCTATCGCAGTGACGATCCCCTGCTCTTTTGCTATTTTTGTTACTGCCTGCAGATCAACTACTTTCATTAGCATCGTTCCCGGGCTTTCTACATAAATCAATTTAGTATTTTCTTGTATCGCTTCATAAATATTGGTTAATTGGTGATCTACCACACTATATGATATATGGAACTTCGATAAATAATGAATTAACTCGGTTGTAGGACCATAAATATTATTGATTACAACAACATGATCTCCACTTCGCAAAAGTGTATGAAACACCGCACTAATTGCGCCCATCCCTGAGCTAAAGCACTTACATTTTTCTCCTCTCTCTAATGCTGCTAATTTTTGCTCTAGAATTTGTACGGTAGGATTAACCCCTCTTGAATATACATAATTTTCTCTTTCTAGCTTCTGTGCTTCCGTAAACTCTTTAAAGCTCTTGAAGGCAAAAAGACTAGTTTGATAGATAGGAGGAGAAACCGATCCATGATATTGGGAGGGATCATCCCAAAATTGTGTACAAATTTCTTCATCCGTATATTGCATAATTAATCCCTTCTTTCTCATGATGAACTTCATTTCTTTTTCATTCTATCATACTATCAACCTGTATGAAAGGTTATATTATTTTGAAATGTAAGTACACATCTATTATTGGATTAATCGTTGATAATATAATAAACTTAGAGCATAATCATTTCGAGGTGAACCGTATGAAAACGTTAAAGAAGAAACGATTATCAGAAATTGTTGCAGATGAAATAAAGAGATATATTAAAAAAGAAAAACTGAAAGAAGGAGATCGTCTTCCATCTATATCCACACTCATCGAAACCCTGGGTATCGGAAGATCCTCCCTTAGAGAAGCTCTCCAGTTGTTAGAAACACAGGGATATGTTGAAATTTTAAACGGAAAAGGTACTTTCGTAAAAAACAATAAAGCTTTTCATATTCAAACTTCTTTTGATATTGAAAATGAACGGAAATTTTTATTAGATGCTCTAGAAGTTAGAATTGCTTTAGAAGGAAAAGCAGTGGATCTAGCAGCAAAAAAAGCCACACAGGATGATATTAAAAAAATGGAAGGTTATCTAAAAGAATATGTGATGTATATCAACAATAAAGAGCGGGATAAAGCAAACGAGTCTGATTCATTGTTTCATCAAACTATTTATGAAGCTGCTGACAATGATTTATTAACTAGTATTATTGACTCTGTCGGGGATACTTTTAACCAATTTTGGAATGAACCATTTGGGATTGAGGACATATTTGATAAAAGCTATCCCTTTCATGAGGAATTACTTCAAGCAATAAAAGAGCAGAACCCTAATAAAGCATCTGACGCTTTTTTAAAGATTATGGATTCTGTTAAAACATCCATTGAGAATATCTAGTACCCACTTTTTCAGAAGGCTAAGCCGAATTTGGTTTAGTCTTCTTTTATTTATAATTTTTTCCTTGACGACCAAACCAATATATGGTTATAATTTAAATCGTAATTATTACGATTTGATAAGGAGTGTTTATTTTGGTTTCATTATTAAAAAGATTTGGTTTCATCATGGTTGGTGTGTTAGTAATTTTAGTAGGCTGTCAATCGGAAGACTCGTCCACAGAAGATACTGATGCATCAAGCGAATCTCAAACAGAAACAACGGAAGCAGAACAAGAAACAAAAGATAAGGACGAACATGATCACGATCATGATCACGACCACGACGAGCACGAGCATGAACATCATCATGCACATGACGAAGAAACAGAAGAAATTTACAATGGTTATTTCGAGGATAGTCAAGTTCAAGACCGCACACTTTCTGATTGGGAAGGAGATTGGCAATCAGTCTATCCTTATTTACAGGACGGTACGCTTGACGAGGTATTCACTCACAAAGCAGAGCATGAAGGGGACAAAACAGCGGAAGAATATAAGGCTTATTATGATACAGGATATCAGACAGAAGTGGAACGCATTGTGATTGATGGAGAGATGGTAACCTTTGTTGAGAATGGGGAGGAAAACACAGCCCAATATATCTCAGATGGATATGAGATACTCACCTATGATGCTGGTAATAGAGGAGTTAGATACATATTTAAATTAGCAGAGGAAGCAGAAAACCTCCCACAGTATATCCAATTCAGTGACCATAGCATCTATCCAACGAAAGCTAGCCACTACCACCTTTATTGGGGCGATGATCGCGAAGCTCTATTAGAGGAAGTAACGAATTGGCCAACCTATTACCCCTCTGAAATGGATGGACATGATATTGCGCATGAGATGATGGCACATTGATTTGATACTTTCTTAAAGAATTGTAAATTCTATGAAAAAGGATTGATCGATAGTAAAAAAAAGATTACATTGAATTCAATAGAGATTATTCTCCAGACCACTGAAAGGAGAGATTGATATTGAAAAAAGGTGTTGTATGTTTGCTGTTAAGTATGTTTTTGGTAATTGTTTTTTCCAGCAGTGTAGCTGCTACAGGTAAAGGAAAAGAAGTAAACCTCAAGGTAATGTCATTCAATATCCATCATGGTGAAGGCTTAGATGGAGAATTGGATATTAAGCGTACTGCCAAAGTTATGAAGGATACAGGCGCAGAAATCATTGGCATTCAAGAGGTGGACCGATTTTATGGTGACAGAAGTGATTTTCAAGATCAAGCAAGGAAACTTGCAAAGTTATTAGGCTACCATTATGTATTTGGCGCCAATCTAAATCTAGAACCAGAAACCAGCAATAAAAATAGACAATATGGTACTGCCGTTCTCAGCAAGTATCCCATCATCGATTCAGAGAATATTCATTTAAGTAGTTTTGGCAATGAACAACGAGGTCTTCTGCGTACCAAAATTAACGTAAAAGGAATTCACGTCCATTTCTATAACACACATCTAGGTTTAAATGTAGCCGAAAGACTTGCCCAAATAGCAGAAATCAATGAGGTGAAGTCGTCCTTTTCAGGTCCTAGTGTTCTAGTTGGTGATTTAAACGCAGAGCCAGATAGTAAAGAGCTTCAATTATTATTACAAGAAGGTAACTTAGTAGATGTCTTTGCAAATGGGGATGAATCAAACACCTTTCCAGTAATAAACCCAACGAAACGAATTGATTACATCCTCACCTCTCCGTCCGTTTACCACCTGGATAGTCAGGTAATTTATACAGAAGCTTCCGATCATCTACCAATAGTAGCAGATATCGTTATTACGCGTTAGCAAAGCTGAGATTTTTGCATGGAGCTAGTTTATTAAACTTGCATCCATGCATTTTTTATCTTGGCTACTTCTCTTGACATATGCATATTGGCCAAGATATATGCTTTTATCTTGGCTATCTCGCTTAGCACAGACAGGATGACCAAGATATCACCTCTTGCCTTGGGCTTTCTCCCTTAGTACTTCGATTATTCCCAACATATATTCATTACTAACCCTCTCTCATTCTAATTAGAATATATTACCACTAAATTTTCAAATTTTTTTCGACATTATTCTTAATAACGAATCCTTTTCTGCCGATAATAACAATATGCTCTTATTTGATTTAAATAATTTCTTTATTATTTATATAGCTCTCTACTGATCACTGGAGGTGATAATTTTGCAAAATGTTGTAATAGTAGAACATAGTACTTTGTTTCGAGAAATGATTTCGAATATGATTAATGATATGGAGAACTTTCACGTTCTCGAAGCTTTTGACAATGAAGCAAAGGCAATACAGTTTCTAGAAATTTCAAATATCCCTTCGTTATGTATTATTGGTACCTATTTATCAAAAGAGGATCGAATTGCCTTTGCTAAGCAATTGAAAGCTATGCAGCCACTTATGAAGGTAGTATTAGTAGCATCTGATAAAGATGATGATGCGATCGAGGCTTTTCCAAGTACTAATTTAGATGGTTATTTAGTAGCAGATATGGGATTAAGTGATTTTCAATCTATTATTCGTTTGATTATGGATGGTATGTTTGTTGCACCACAAACAATGATCCAACAGTATGTAAGCAAATTACATTATATAGCTACCCATGAGGATAGAGATCAATTAAAGCATTTACTAATGCTTGAAGATGTAGAATTAAACATAGATATCGAAGAAATCGTGTTACAAAAGTCCATCTTTACAGACAGGGAATTTCAGATTTTCCGTTTGCTTAGAAAAGGCTGGTCTAATAAAATGATTGCAAATGAGATTAATTTAAAAGAAGGTACCGTTAAGAATTATGTTTCTATTATTTATAAGAAACTGGAGATCAAAAATCGAGATGAGCTGATGCAGTTAGAATCGGCGAATGTTTAAAGGTTATTACCATCCATGGTTCAGCTATCCCTTAAGGGGTGTAGCTGAACTTTTTTTCTAATAGTAACAAGAAATGAAATCCGTAAATAGTATACTGCTACCCCTCGCAATATGCTATAATCTTTGTAAACGATTACAAATGAAGGAGACGAAAGAACTTGATTCATTCAAAATGGTATGCTGTTTTAGAAACGATCACTAATTTCATACTATTAAACATATTATGGTTGCTCTGTTCTCTTCCCATCATTACTTTATTCCCTGCTACTGCTGCAATGTTTGGGGTGATTCGAGATTGGGAAAATAACGAAAACGTAGGGATTTTCAAACAGTTTTTAATCAACCTTAAAAATCATTTTAAGCATAGTATATTCTTTAAAGTATTATTTTTGATTTTTATTGTTATTTTAGTTTTAGATTATGCCATACTTAATGAATTAAACTCACCAATCATGATCTCATTAATAACGGCATTATTATTCCTTGTCACCATATTTACTTTGTTTATTAGTATGTATATTTTTCCGCTTATGGTTAGTTACGATCTTTCTTTCAAAAATTTAATGAGAAACTCCATTTTATTCTCAATGCTGTATTTCCCATCCACTTTACTGTGTTTAATTATTGTTAGTGTTGCTATTTTCATTGTGGCCATTATTCCTATCGTCAGCTGTATTATATTTAGTCCAATGGCATTTTTAATTTTCAAAATATGCAAAAGAAATTTCGATAAAGTGAGTAAAATGACAAAGACAAAGAGTATTTATACTTAACTCCTATAAAAAACAGTAGGAACTTGTAAGTTGTTCCCACTGCTATGAATCATTTCCTTATTAAATTTCCTCGATATTCTTTGGGTGTCATACCTGTTACTTTCTTAAAAAAACGAGTAAAGGAATGTGCAGAGGCATAACCAACTGCAACACCTACATCTCGAATTTTTAGTTTTCGATTTTCTAGAAGTTCCTTTGCCTTAAGAACTCTACATTTTTCAATATACTCTGATAAATTCATTCCATACTCTTGCTTGAAAAAATAAGATAAATAGGAAGGATTAAAGAAGTGAATCTCGGCTAATTTAACAAGTGATAAATCCTCATTTAAGTGATCTTCTATGTATTTGCAAATATTTTCTATTATGCAAGAAGCTTTATCTCGTTCTCTTATTTTATGTATATGAAGGATTTTCTCTGTAGTATCTTTTAAAAAATGAAATCCATCCATTATAGATCGATGGTCATCTATGCGCAACAATTTATCATAGTTAAAAATGTGTGTACTTAATTCTAAGCGATTAATATAGGAATATAAACTCAACGCAATAGCATAATAAGCTTCCATCAATTGATGAACATCATCTGTTGCTATCTCAGAAGTTATAAATGTCTTAAGATGGATAAAAAATTCTTCAATTTTATTGGAATCTAAATTTGCAACCATACTCTCCATTCTATATTTTTGCGTCGTTTTATCAGCTGGAGATTTTTGATTTTGTTCATTATGAGTATCCCATATAATCATTGGAATATTCCTTCCAACTTTAAATTGCTGTAACTGTCGCAACTGCTCATATTTTTCCGTAATTCTATTCCATTGACATGAATGACTACTTACAGTAAATATGATGGGCAACTCTAACAAATGTATACTTTCTTGTTGGACCAATTCTAAAGAGCCTTCCAAATATTTTGAAAATCGGCCATCTAAATCATCATTCGTGTCAAGGCATGGTTGAATAAACCACAGAATATCACCATACTTATCTATAATATCCATACTTTGTAATTTTTCAGAAAGGTGATATTCCCACATATCTCTAACTGCAGATAGAATATTTGATTTTTCTAGATATGTTTTCCCTTTAGGATATGTTAAACGTCCTAATACTAACCAGACACCTTTGTTTAGATCTAAGCTTATTTCGAGCTCATTAAACTCATTACGTAATATTTCCATATCCTTCCCCAAATACTTACTATCTTGTAATAAATGCCTCATATATTCACCTTGTGCCATGAACTGATAGGCATATAGTTGCTCTCTAGATCGTTCTATCCATTTACTTGTAAATTTCTCTTGATAAATTTCATTCATCACAACTTCAACTGTGTCAATTATCTTATCATAACCTTCCGTTTTTAATAGATATCTAACATTTGTCATCTGTATCGCTCTATAGGTATACTCAAAATTATTATGACCAGTTAAAAAAACTACTTTACATTTAGGCCAAAAGTTTTGTACCTTCTCGATTAATTCTAATCCATTCATCCCTGGCATAGCAATATCTGTAAGAATAATATCAATTCTACTGCGTGCGAGCCATTCTAAAGCTTCCGTAGCCGAGTATGCTTTATATACATCTAGTTGTTCAGGATTATAACTACTGAATACCTCATACAGTCCATCTGTAATAATTTCCTCATCATCCACAATTAATAGTCTATACATTCGAATCATCCTCCTCTAGATTTATTCGAATTTCTACCTTTAAACCATTTGTTTCACTTCGCGACAGATATAGACCACTATTAGCACCATAAGTTAATAAAATCCTTCTATGAATATTTGTCATTCCTGTTTGTTCTTGATAATCTCTTGCTTCATTTAAAAGAGAACGCATATCCTCTATTTTCGAGGTACTAATTCCATCACCATTATCTTCTACAACTATATAAATCGTGTGATGCTCTTTTTTAAAATGAACCCACAAAAGTCCTTCGTCGACTTTCTTTTCTAGACTATGTTCGAATGCATTTTCGATAATAGGTTGGACAATTAGTTTAGGTACCTTTATGTGTTCCATTTCTTCTGGTAATTCATCAAACTGAACCTTGATTCTTCTTGAAAATCGAAGCTGTTGAATTTCTGTGTACATTCTAGCATGCTTCATTTCTTCGGATAATGTTACGTGCTCTTCCTCATTCCGGGTAATAAATTTAAAATACTCTCCTAGCATACTAGTAAATTGTTCCATACGTTCCGTGTCCTCTGTCTTTGCTAAGGAATTTAATATAAAAAAACTATTATATAAAAAGTGCGGATTTATTTGAGATTGTAATTGTTTTAATTCCGCTTTTTGCATCATTAGCTTTTGTTTATAATCCTGCTCAATAAGTCGTCTAAGTTTATATAGCATAATATTATAACGATTATATAGAAAGCCAAACTCATCCTCCTGTTCATGCTCAATGGGATTATTTAGTTCCCCATCTTCCATTCGTCGAAAGCCATCAACTAATAAGACTAAGGGTTTATGGACCATTCTATATATCAAGTAAGAGTAAAGGATGATGACCACTAAAGAGGTAATGGCAAATCCCCAAGCCCACCTACTAAACTTTTTTAATGGGAGTTTAACTATGTCTTCAGGAATAAAGGTTACAACAGAAAGCTTTAAATCCTTAGAATAAGCACTATTTATATGAAATCTTTTATCCTCAAAAAAAGTTACATTGTCATTATTTTCTTTTGACCTCATGGTGTGATAATAAATGTTAAAAGCATTACTTGTTTTTTCGCCACTTTCTAACAGTAATTCCTTGTCATCAGACACTAGAAATGTAGAACTATTTGGATACATATTTAATGTGTTTAAATCCTCACTCATCTTTTGTTTATCTAATTCGATGTGTACTACGATTTGGGGATGTTCCTGCAGATCATTCCCGATTATTGAAGCACTTAAACTTAACGTATCCTCAGTTTGTATTAATCGTAATCCTGTTTGTGATTTGCTAGTGCGTATTTTCTCATACTCTAATTTATTAAAATCTTGTGCTGCATTCATCACAGAAATGGTTTTGTCAATGGATGGTAAATGGATCGAGATATCTTTAATATATATATTTGTGTTTTTTATGGAGGTAAGTCGATGTATGATATAGTTCACACTATCTTTTCGTTCGATATTGTCCATCATATCCCACGTATACGCAATCTTTCTTAGTTCCGTTTCTTGTAAAATATCAAATTGCTGAATTTCAATCCATTCGATTTCACGATTTAGGTTCCCTAGATATGATGTTAATTGTACTACTGTATTCTTTGAAATTTCCTGGCTTGTATTTTGATAGGTCCAATTGTACAAATAAATACCGAAAACGATAATAGGTAAGATTAATATAAAAAACATAATAAGTAGTCTTGCAAAGATAGTTTTACGCAATGAATTAACTGGAATTTTTAGCATTCCTGCCCTCCAATAGTACGATTAAACCATACTCTATTGATTTACTTGAACAGTATTTTCACTTTGATTTTGATACCATTCGTTTACCTCTTCTGTCATTTTCCTCCCCCCCATTTCCTTCCACTTTTCTACAAATAAATCAAATTCATTCATCGAACGACCTAAAATAAATTCCACATAGGAATCATGTATATAATTATCTAAAATGGTTTTCATCTCAACCATTGTGGTAGTAGGTGGCCCATAAAAACGATCATATAACAAGCTATCATTTTTAATATATTGTTCTAGTATGGAAAAGGCCCCATTTACTCCGTAAGTTTTTTCCCAGCCCCAGCCCGCTTCGTTATTCTCTGTAAAATAATGAATGATATTTTCATAGATTGATTTTGCCTCTTGCTCAAGCTCTGCAAAATTACCACTTGCTCTTACAGCTTCCAATTGGCGAAAGGCATCTAAATTTTTGGAAGCGGGATAAGGGTTTATTGGCGACAACTGCCAGACTGGATAAGGAGTGCTATAAAACAATTCGTACTCTGAGGTTTCTCCCCAATTTTTCTCTAAATAAAGATTAATCATCTTCATTATTGCCTCAGGGTGAGTGGTACCTTTTTTCACAACTAGGTAACTATTCGAATTATACTTTAAGGGAACTTTCACTTCTTTACCCGTTACGGAGACAATAGGGAGGGGTTTCCATTGTGCATCAGGATTCTGTTCTCGACTAACACCTGCTACAAATGATCCCCACTGTTCTCCATATAATATTCCAATTTTACCTGCTGCAATTTGTTTCTTCACCTTGTTCCCATCTTTTAGAAAAAATTCATCATCTAAAATACCTGCTTTATACATGTTTTGTAAAACAGATAGAGCTTCTTTCACCTCCTCTTGAACTCCTCCATGCACAAGCTCACCATATTCATTTTCTATCCAAATACCTGGATAAGCACCAAACCCAGCCATAAAATTAGTTATTCCCATTACTGGATCCCATAAATGTTTAGTAATAGCTAGGCCTAACGTGTCGTCAATATTGTTTTGATCAGGATCTTCAAAAGTAAACGCTTTCGAAATCTCAATCAGATCATTCATCGTTTTAGGCTCAGCTAGTTCTAAATATTCAAGCCAATCCGTTCGTATCCAAATATACTGCGCTTTTTCAATGGGGGAATCGATTTGGGGAATTCCTATCATTTTACCATCTATTGTTGCACTTTCTATTAATCTAGACCCTTCCATTGTGTACACTTCTTTTGTGAATGATGTTGCATATTCCTCGTACACTGCTGTTAAATCCTCTATCAGTCCAGCACGATACAGTTGTCTTAATTGTTGATCATTAACCCACACTACATCAGGTATATTTCCAGAAG
Source organism: Gracilibacillus sp. JCM 18966 (assembly GCF_055392695.1). Classification (NCBI taxonomy): domain Bacteria; kingdom Bacillati; phylum Bacillota; class Bacilli; order Caryophanales; family Bacillaceae; genus Gracilibacillus; species Gracilibacillus sp. JCM 18966. The sequence continues at coordinate 378,198 of NZ_AP043883.1, forward strand.
TAATAACACTTCCTAATTTACGAGAAAATACATCTCCTTCCGCTTTCCAATCATATATAATGTTAATGCCTAGCATTTGTTTATAGAGTTCAGTCCATCTATTTTTTTCTAGGGTTTCTCCAGGTAAATGATTGATTAGTTCGTTCAAGCCTTGTCCTGTTTCTCTTACAAAATGAAGTTCAATCTCTGGTTCATACTTCGCCAATCCTTTATGTGCGTAAAATTTACTTTCTTGGGGTTGTACCTGTATAAGAGAGTCTTCCTTTGTATCAATTGAATCATCATCACATGACATTAAAGTAACTGAGGCAACGATAAATAGGAATAGAATGATATAAATGGATATATTCCGCTTATGCAAACTGTTTCCTCCATTTCATAATTAATCCATTAATTTATAATTCATTATCCTATTTGATTACTTATTTATCAACCTCCGTTAATAAAGCCCTTACAGAGGGAACAAATGCACTATAAATCTATCTCTTTTTATAATGAAAGAAATCAAAATCAACCATTCCATTTATATTTTGTGTTGCATAGTTGAATAAACCAACCCTACATCCCATAAAGTGATCTAATGTATAATGTAATTTAATTTTTTGACCAATCATTTCCCAAGTGATTCCATCATTTGAATAAGAAAATTCAACAAAATCTTTACTATTTTCAAAGTCAAAAGAAGCCTTCAAATAAACAGTATCCGAAGTATACAAGGTTGATGCTGTAATATCCTCTTCTCCCAAATCTCCTTTTTCACCGATCCCAATATAAAAATCCTGCTCATTACCTGCTAGTACACCGATCCAAGCATAATGTGATTGTAGAGCAACTAACCCTGCTCGATCACCAGGCTTCATTTGTTTAAAGTCAAGCTTTGTAATTGCAGTGCAACGTGGTCCTTCCGTTCTTTGAGTTAAAGTATTTCTAGCAAATTCTACACTTTTTGTAATGTGTCCTGTTCTAAGACGTAAATACCCTTTTCGTTCCGTTAATGACCATAACTCGTTGTTCGGGTTATGGTTCCATTGCCAATTTAAGGCCAGTTTATTCGTTTCATATTGGAACTCATCACTAAGAACCAATGGCGCTTGTTGAGTTTCAGGCAAAGGAGAAATAAATTCACTTGGTACCTTTCCACAGGTCCCAAATATAGGCCAATCATCCTCCCAACTAACTGGGACTAGATGAGGAATACGCCCAACCGCATCATGATCTTGAAACAATAAAGCAAACCACCTTCCTTCTTTTGTATCTACAATACCTCCTTGTGCTATTCCTTTATTGTGATAGCCCATATCATCATCTAATACAACACGCATCTCATATGGACCAAGTAGATCCTTTGATCGGTAACAAATTTGTCTACGTCTTTGGTTACCATCCGCAGGCCATTCAATAAAGAACAAATAATAATAGCCATTTCTTTTATAGGCATGACACCCTTCACACCTTAGCCTTATATTTTTGGAGGCAGTTGACAATAATAATCGATGAATACCGTTCTCTTTGACTTTTGTTGCTTCTGGTGTTAGTTCTGTAATTCGAATATCTCCATTACCGTATATAACAAATAAACGATCATTATCAAACAACAAGCTTGGATCATGATAAAGACCATCAAAAACAACCCGATTCCAATCACCAGCTTCAAGGTTTTTTGTTGTGTAAATATAAAATTGTTGCATATCATTACTGGAAAAACATACATAGAAAGTTTTCTGATGATACCTTAGGCTTACCGCCCAGGAACCTTTTCCATAAATGTGTTGACCATTCATTAAATTGTGAGCATCGTTATCTTCTAATGTTTGAAAAACATAATTGATGATTTCCCAATCCTTCAAATTTTTTGACTTCATGATGGGACACCCTGGCATGGAATGCATGCTAGTACTAACCATATAATAAATATCATCTACCCTAATTACACTTGGATCAGGTACATCTGCCCAAAGGATTGGATTGGTGACAAAGGATTCTTTCATTTCTATACCTCCATTGTTTATACAATATTAACAAGCAAATTAATTCTTTTCCATAACCCGCCAAAATGCTTGTTTAGGTTGATGGTTAGTATCGAATAGAAACGGCCAGTTTCTTCTTCCTCTTACTGGAAAATTATCTAACCACGTATAATCATCAGCTACTCCCCAAAAAGTCACAGAATCGATATAATCCTTATACTCTTTGAATAGTTGAAAGATTTGATAGTACCTTTCTGCCTGAAGCTGCATCATCTGTTCAGTTGGTTGCTTTAAATCTGTTCGGCTATCATGATGATCGAAAACGGATAGATCAAGCTCTGTAATATGCAATTGCACATCTAAACTTGCATATGATTCTATTGCTCGCTTAATATGCTCTAGGGAAGGTGAGTGTAAATTCCAATGAGCTTGCAGGCCGATTCCGTGAATGGGTACATCTTTTTCTTTTAAAGATTTAACTAACCTAACTATCTTCTCTCTCTTGCTAGGTACAGATTCATTATAATCATTATAAAATAACTTTGCCTTTGGATCAGCTTCATGAGCAAACTGAAATGCTTTTTCGATAAATTTTTCACCAGCGATATCAAGCCATTTGGAAGGCCGTATAAATTCACCATCCTTATCTGATACCGCTTCATTCACAACATCCCATGCGTAAATGTTATCTTTATATCGATTTATCACCGTATCAATATGATTCTTCATTCTATTAAACAATGTATCACGATCAATTAAGCCACCGTCTTTATCATGAAATACCCAATCAGGAGTTTGATTATGCCAAACCAAAGTATGTCCTCTTACTACCTTTTTATTTTGTTCAGCAAAAGTAACCACTTGGTCTGCGGAATCGAATGTAAAATTCCTCTCGGATGGTTGTATATGACTAAACTTCATTTCATTTTCTGCTGTTAAACTATTAAAATGCTTCTTGATTAAACTTTCTTGACTTTTTATAGTCATCGGGTTCACTGCAGCTCCGATTTTAAAATAGTCCTTCATCACTTTATAAAGTTGCATTTGATTATCCTTTGAATTACCCAATGTAATTCCTCCTCTTATATAGTTAGTAATTTTTCGATAAAAATGAATGTCCTTACGAAAGAAGTTTTGCGACTCATTCGCAAGATACTATTCAGACCATGATTACCCTACAATCCCAGATCGTTCGATACTTTCAACAAAATAACGTTGAACGAATAAGTAAATAATAATAAGTGGTAAGATAGCAAGCAATATCCCCGTATCTTGTACCATACTCATATAAAATGGATCTTTATTTGTCGCAACTCCACCTTCAAGCTGAATTGACAAATTATAAGGTAATGAGGACAATTGTGTAGCCATTACATTACTTGATGTTAAATAGGTTGTTGTAAAGAAGCTATCATTCCACTGCCAAACAAATGAAAAAAGCATTACTGTAACAATTGCCGGAAAGGCATTAGGTAGCATAATACGTAAAAAAGTCTTTCCCACACCAGCTCCATCAATATAAGCAGCTTCTTCAATTACCTTTGGAATCCCTCTAAAAAATTGCCGGAAGATAAAAATATACAATCCGGCTTTTAGCGAATTTGCCGTAACAGATGTTAAAATAAAGGGCCAATATGAATTTAATAAATTTGCAGAATCACCTGTCAATAACGGAATAATTCCCATCAGTGTGAAATCTTTTAAATTCATATAAATTGGAATTAAAATAGTCGTTGGTGGTACTAAAATAGTTAGTATGACACCAGCAAATAACAGTTTACTTCCTTTAAAGCTAAGTCTAGCAAAAGCATAGCCTGCTAGGGCACAAGAAGCAGTTGTTAGAATGGTTGTAATGCTCGCTAACAAAAAAGTATTCAATAGAGTGTCCCAATAATCCATAATCTTTATAGCATTCTTAAAATTCTCTAATGTGAAATGTTCTGGAATCCAAACAACAACAGGGGAGTATAAATCACTTTTATGTTTAATGGCAGTCGCTATTTTTTGTAGAATTGGATACAAAATCACAAAAGATAAACCGACAATTAAAACAAATCGAACCATTGCCCATAGCCACCGCTTCCAATTTTCCAACGATAATAATTTTACTATCATTATCCTTCCCCCCTCTATTCCTGATAGAATACTTTTTTAGATATAACATACGTACTTACCATTAGAATGATCATTATCGCAACAAAATAGAGCCAAGCCATTGCTGAGCTTAATCCGAAATTACTGTTATCAAACCCTGTTGATAGGATCAATTCTGTGATCGAGCTACGCGAAAAAGAATCAATAATCGTATAAATCATATTAACTAAAATCAGTGGTGTAACCAGTGGAAAAGTGATTTTCCAAAATGCTTCATAGCCTGTTGCGCCTTCCATCTTGGCAGCTTCATAGAGTGCAGGAGGGACAGTTTGAATACCGGCTAAAAAAATTAATATTTGGACACCTGACTGGCTCACAATCTGATAAATTCTGTCAACTGCACCTGTAAGATAAGCTACAATCGTTTCATTTACTCCAGAACGAAGCATAATTCTCTCTAATTCAAATGCCCCAAAACCGCTAGTAACGCCACCTGAGTTCGCATTTTGCTCATTAATGGCTTGCACCAAGCTAGTTGATTCCAAGTTTAAAATGACACCTGAGGCAAGAATAACTGGGAGAAAGAAAACACCTCTCGCAAACGATCTACCAAGGAATTTTTGGTTTAATAGCACCGCTAAAAACAAACTGAATATAATGATTAATGGGATGTTTACCACCATGTTAATAATAGATTCTATTAGTGTCCTGTTAAAATTTGTGTTTACAGTAAGGGCTTCGATATAATTTTTCAAACCAATGAAGGTAATTTTCATTCCTTCCGAGCTTGCTTGTATCTCGCTAAAGCTAAATCGTAAGGAAGTAAGTAAAGGAATTAAAAAGAAAAAGATAAACCCAAGTAACCAGGGTAGAACAAATAGAAAACCCCAAAAGGCCTTTTGTCCTTCATAAGACTTTGGCATTATTGTTAGTTTTTGCATCGCTTTCATTTCTCATCACCCCCAGTTACTGTTACATAATTCATTGCTTCAATTTTTTTCCCATCTACCGTTACTTCTGTCTGATTATAGTTCACGATAATAGCTACACCATTTCCGTATACTGTTTTGAAAACTCCATCTTGTAATTTTTCATGTGTTTGTATTTGTTCATTAACTACCTGGCTCAACACTTGATTTATTTCTTGGTAAATTTCTACTGCTTCCTTCATCCATGCAGCATAATTAATAGAATATAAATAATCAAATTCCGTATCCTTTACCTCATGGTTCGGTGCATAACCCCATTTAAAATGGACACCTGAACCGTACTCTATACTTTTTAAAATATATTCCCTTGTATCGGTAAACTCGGAAAGGTTATAGGGATTCCCAGTATAATTAATAAACCCACGGATAACCATTTGGTAAAATGGAATCTCTTCATCTTCTAGCTTGTATCCACTATTACTCATTGGAGCATTGGTCAGACTTGTTATATATGGTAATGTATAAGCATTTCCACCGTTCGCCAATAAATCAAGCTCTTGGGCTCGTATTGCTTGAAATGCCTTACTCACCATTTCTTTCGATTCGTTCCGATAAATTTGTTTATTCTTTCTAAAATCACTATTTAATTGATCCGCTAAATCTCGTAAAGACAAGCCTCTCAAACCGATTTCTTCTATATTTTGAAGCATATCTACTGTGTACTTTTCTATTTGTTTAGGTGAAACAACATACGAAGGCGACTTATCTCTGTCTCTACGATTAAGTGTTATATCAATGGGATAGACTGCTGCTGACACACCTTTTAAAGTTCTTGAGGCTTCAGATTCCGCATCGAAACCACCACCATTATAAATCGATAGAAGCGCGACATCTGGGAACAAAAGAATATCATTCTCGTTTGTATACTCCATTAATCGTTTCAATCCTTTACTACCACCTATTACATCATCTACCTTTATTTTCGTAGGTTTCTTGTGATTAACGCCACCATTAAACCATCCTGAATACTTTAATTGAATATGATTGATATTTTTTGACTTTAACTTAGCTAAAATTACTTTTGCTTCTTCAAAGCTGGTCAATGATTCAAGTGCATGATAAGGGATACCTACAAAATGCTTTTGTTTATTAATTGCCCCTACAAGATCTAAAAAGAAAGGTACATCTTTTTTATTGTTTTTACTCTTAAACTGAGGCAATCCATCTCGCCTTGCCAAATATTCTTGATAAGACTTTGCCATCCCACTATAAGTTGCTTTATCTCCATTTAAAAATATATATCTAACTGTATAATCTGTTTTCATTGGTTTTTCCTGAAATTTTGGTAAAGTGCGTTCTTGTTCATTCGCTTGGAGTGTCACTTCATCCTTATTAATAACGGAAAAACTTGGATAAATATAATTATAACTATTTAGCCTTCCACTTATATCTGCATGAATATTTGCTACAGGTGCCCCTTTTTCAATGATTCCTAGTACAGCATCTGTATCATACAAAATACCGAATACCGGTAACCTTACCTCTTGTTCCATCGATTGGTTTTCTCGAACATTCAGTGCTAAATCCTCTCCGTAAACTGGCTGTTGATAAGAAGGATACTCTGTTTTCCCATTGTTAAAATGAATTAGCGCACCAGACCCATCTGGTACCAATAACGAACCTTCATCTTCGGTTCCCGCAGCACCAAAAAAATTCAACAAGGAAATTCTGTTAATTGGATAATTCTCTGGATAATGAATTCTCTCTATCGGCACATTCACTACTAAACTGTTCTCTTCAAGTGTATATTCTATTGCTGCTTCAAAGACACTCGAAGATGCATTTTCCTGAGTAAAATTTAATTCGGCCATATCCTCCTGTAGATGCTCCTCTGTATAACCAGCATCTTCAAACGCTTGTAATGCCTTTTCCAATTGCATACCGTTTAATGCACTATCATTTCGTTCATAGACATTCGTCTCCTTGTTCTCTTTATAAGCAATCATTAACGATCGTTGCCCATTCTTGTCTAATTTATTATTTAATTCTTCATACCTATCCTTACTAAGCATTAATGGTAGATCCTCTACAGATTTTTCGGTTTTTCCAAAACGATAAGTAACTCGAATTCCATCATTCACTTCTTCTACTCTTATCTGTTCATTAGCTACACTATCTGAAAATGTATTCACAGAATTAAGCTGATTAAATCTGTTATAAAAATCTATTTGCATCTGTGCTGATAGTAAGGATTTATTTACACCCGTCGCAATTGCATCATTCGCTCTTTCAGGCGGATTACTGTACCAAACCTTTCCTGTCTTTTTATGATGAATAGCTATATTACCATTCTTATCATCTATAAATAACTGTAAATTCTCATTTTCTATAACACCTTTCATCCCTGCGACTTTCTCATCTGTAAATTTAGACAGAAATACCTGCCCTTGTTCGAATGGTTCAATACTCTCTGCTTCACTTCCCTTTTGTTCCTTTGATGCCGAAGTAGAGCAGCCTATTAATAGAAACAAGGTAAAGGCTATGGTAGCTAGCAATGGAATTAATTTGTTCACTCTACCCCCTCCTTTCTCAATATCTAATGACAATTTCTTGATAAATGGCGGAAATAAATGCAATGATTTGTTGAATCAAACTAAAAAACAATAAACACAAAAATGCCATAAATCCCATAGCAATTACAGTAAGTATCATGATGGTTATCGATTTCAATGGGGTAAATTGATGTACGGTCATATTCCCGATAAATAACAAGAAGAGAAACCAAATTAATGCAAAGCTATTGGTGAAATAGTAAAAAGCTGTTTCTTCCATAGAAATTAAATTGCTGATCCAGATCCAAGGAAAATTTAAGAGAATTAATGGAATTAGTGCAAAGCAAGTGGAAGTGAAAATCTCTACAAATTTTCCTTCACCATCCATTAATGTCGTAAGTGACCAATTAGCTATACACCAAAATAACAATGGAACGATGACATATAAGATCTCTAGGAAGCTATTCATATGATTTGGGTTATAAATATTCACTAAAAAGCCACTGTATTGTGTGCGCAAAATATTGGTTAATACCATTAAAAATATAACGAGAAATGAAATAATTAAATTAATTCGTTTATTCATTTCATATTTCAAGTCCCAGTATCCATTAAATGGGTGAACAATTAAATAGAATGGGAATTTCATTATCTCCTTATTCAATAGTTATCTCCTTCCTTCTCTTTATTAATTTTCTATAAAACCTCCATACAAACAATCCGATTACAGCTACCAATATCGTTGTTAAAATGGTTGGAAAATAATCCTTTAACACTTCTTTACGATACAGCAGAAACGCTTTCGAATAATTTTTTTGATCTAAGCTTTTTTTAAAATTTTCCATTGCCCCTTTGTAGTCACCTTGTCTTAGCAATGCTTTTCCAATACCTGCATAAGCAAACTCTAAATTAGCATTCATCTCAATTACTTCTTTAAAAAAATGATATGCTGACTCCTCATCACCTTCATAGTAACTACGAACCGCTTGATTAATCATATGTCCATAATTTGTTGCCTTAAAAACCGTAATTTCACCTAGAGCTTTGTCTAATACTAAAAATTGCTCGCTAACTCTTTCAATAGCTACAGGCGTATGAAACAATCCACTTCTATTTCCTATTCCGCCAAAAACATACATTAAATGACCATCATTATTGTAAGTAAAAATTCGACCACGTTTACTATCAAGAACGGAATACATTTCACTGTCTGATACATCGATATCAATTAATCTAGATGGACCAATATCTATCGGATAACGAATATCTCCGATCGGATCAAAATAACCCTCTCTTCTCAGAATATCCGTCCCTCTTGCATTTAATTTTTTGATTTTATCACTACTGTTATCTCCATTTGTTGCATAAATAAAGCCTTCTTCATTTATATCTAGATTGGTAAATTCTGTTGGAATAAACATCACCATTTGACTACGTTGAGCTTGTGTCGATAATCGCTTCCATAACAATTCAATAGGATCTACTTGGACACGATTTGCTCCGATAAAGGTATTAAACTCCCCGTTCACATTGAACTCCATAAATCCATCAAATACACCTTCTGCCATTGTATAAACTCTTCCAGCATTATCGACAACCACCCTTAATGGCTGGAACACAAAATCATCCTTTAATAGATCCGAGCTTGGTTGTTCAATAATTGTTACTAGTTGATAATTCTGATCCAATTGAACAATTCGATTATTTCCCGTATCTGCGATAAAAATTTGCTTTTCTTTTGTAACAAAAATACCCTGTGGATTAGATAACTGATCCTTTTTCCCATTATTATCAAAAGAAGCAACCGTATCGATTAACTGGAATCGATGGTTCAGCATAACTACTCGATTGTTACCTGAATCTACTACATAGATCATCTGATCTTCAGTGACGTGTATATCACTAGGTTCTATAAAAGGGCCAATCCCTAAGTCTTCCCCATTTACTAGTGTCGTAGGTTTATATGCATCAGGAGCTGAAATCGAATCACCCCAATAGGAATAATTATAGGAAGGTGCTTGCCCATTTGCCTGAACGTGGAAAGCTCCCATACTTATACCAGTAAAAATCACGATGGAAGCGACAAGTAATTTAAACGATCTCTCCGTCTTACCCAAAATTTTTTCAGCCCCTTTCCTAATCTTTAATTCCTGAATTCGCCATTGTTTGCATGACACTACTCTGTGAAAAAATGAATAGGGTTATTGGCACAATCATTAGGAATAAAGCAACAGCTGCACCCACTCCAGCTCTTGCTATCCCACCCTGTATAATTTGTCCTAATGCATAATGAAGGGTTTTCAGATTTTCACTATAAATGAAGTTACCACCATCTGTTCCCCATAACATAGGAAATTGTAATATCATCAAGGTTAACCACGCTGGCTTCACATTCGGCATTACAATGCTCCAGAAAATCCGATACTCACTTGCCCCATCTATCTTCGCTGCTTCTAATAATGGATTCGGAATCTGCTCCATAAATTGTTTCATTAGAAATAAACCTAAAGGAAATGCCAAGGAAGGTACGATAATCGAAGCTTGCGTATTGATCCACCCTAGCCAAGACATCACCATATAGTTTGGAATCGCAGTGACATGTGGTGAAAACATCAAGGATAATACAACGATAGAGAAGATGGTTTTAGATCCGATGAATCGGTATTTTGCTAGTGGATATGCAGCTGCAGATGCCAATAAGATATGTCCTGCAGTTCCGATGATGGTAATTAGTAATGTGTTCGTGATATAACGAGACAATGGGACCCACGAATTCCCCATTAATGAAACGAGGTCAAAGAAATTATCAAGAGTTGGATTTCGGACAAAAAATCTCGGCGGAAAAATAAATAATTCATCTAATGGTTTAAAGGCATTGTTTATCGCATACACCAATGGCAATGCCATAAATGCACCAAATAAAGCTAATAAGCCAAACATGATAAAAGTAACGATAAATGATCGATTTAATTTCTTATTAGCTCGAAAAATTCTCAATGTTGTTACAGACAATGCTATGCACCTACCTTTTTAAGTAATTTCTGCACAATTATATTTGTACCAACCATGATGGTAAATAGTACGGTTGCAATTGCGGATGCATAACCCATTTCAAATCGAATCGTTCCATAATCGATCAAATGAGTCACTACAGTATGTGCAGCATAATTGACACTTGGAAAGCCAGCTAAAGCAATAGAAATTTCCGCAACAGCAAATGACTGAGTAATTTGCATGACAGCACCAAACATAAGCATCGGACGCATAGATGGAAGTGTAATAAACCAAAGCTCTTGCCACCTGTTTTTGATTCCATCAATTGCTCCTGCTTCTATTAATGAGCGATCAATTGTTTGAAGACCTGCAATAAATGCAAGGAAACCAGTACCTAAGCTAAGCCATAATTGAACAATAATAACTACTGCTAAGATGTATTGTTCATCCTTTAACCATTGAATGGGCTCCAGAATAATCCCTAAATTCATAAGAAATCCATTAAGATAACCATAACTGTCACCTGAAAATATAATGAGCCATATAAAGAATACATTTCCTGAAATAGATGGCGCATAGAATACGACAGTCATAAATGCACGAATTTTGGGAGATAACTCATTAATAATCCACGCAAATATAAAGCAGGCTATATAACTAATCGGGCCTGTTATAATAGCAAACATAAACGTATTTTTTAAAGCAATACTGAAAATATCATCGTTTAAGAACAACCGTGTATAGTTAGACCATCCGATAAATCTAGGAAACTCTAGCATGTTAAAATACGTAAAGCTAAGTCCAAAAGAGATGATTACAGGGATAACTGTAAACAGAAGAAAAATAGTTAAATATGGTGCCATTAAAACATAGTAATGCTTGTTTTTACTTATTTCCTTCATTAAGTTTGCTATACGAGATTTCTTTTTCGGATAGCGAGATTCTTCTAATAATTGCTCGATAATTTTCGATTGCATTTCCTTCCTCCCTTCCTAATTCGGTAAATTAAATTCATCTCTTTTCATTTCAATTTCATCATTCATATACAAAATATAATCAGATAAAGCTTCCCTTGGATTTTCATTTGCATTTACCACTTTTCTAAACGCATTATCTAAATGACGGCCTGTAAAGTATCCTCCTGGGACTTGCGGGATACCTCTAACCCACTTCCACTGACTTTCGAGGTTATTATAGTCATCCACAGGCCATGGCAATTCCTTCAGAGCTTCTATATTTGCTGTTGGATAACGTGCCGCTTCTCCCATTAATCCTTCCATTTCCCGTCCGAAGGCAATTTGAGTTTCTTTATCTGTCCACCACTTCATAAACTCCCACGAAGACTTTTTATCAGAAGCGTTTTCTAACATCATTACTGCTGTCGTGTGGCTTGCAACTTCATGGTTAATGGTGTCATCGTTCGCTTTAGTGCCAGGAACAACGGTAAAGTCCCATAAGCCTTTTATTTCTGGTGCAAGCACTGTTAACATATTATAAGTGGTGTAATCAGCAATCCCAATTGGCATTTCACCAACACGGAACCGATTAGGGAAATCTGCCATCAATGGGAACTTGTAATTAGTGTAGAACTGAGTCCATTTTTTGAATTGTTTCATCGAAACCTCTGAGTCTAAAGCACTTGACTTCTGATCGTTCGCATAGAACTGTCCCCCATTTTGATAAAGCAACATCGAAAAAGTAGCATTCGGTACCATGTTTGTTTGCTCTTGTGCTTGGGGATCATCGATTGGTAAAAAGAATTCTAAATTATGCTTTTGTAGGACAGAAATCATATTATAGACATCCTCCCATGTTTCAGGTGGGGTTAATCCAAGTTCATTCAAAATATCTTTTCTATAAAAAAGCATTGGGAAAATTTGTTGTTCCGGCAATGCATATACTCCACCATCAAATTGATATGGTGTTAGTCCACTTTCCCTAAAGCGACCTGCCACTTTTTCAAAATCATCGAACTGGGATAAATCTGCAGCTGCGTTTCTCATCGCATAATTAACTGGTACTTCTTCTCCAATTTGCATGGCAACATCAGGTCCTTCTCTTGCTAATGTTGCTGGGAGGAGAATATTTGGTGGCACCAATCTTAATCTCACAGAAATATTAGTCTGTGGGGTAAACATGTCATCAATAAGTGATTTCAAAACTTGAGCTTGATCTCGTCCAGTGGTGATCCAAACTGTAATAGACTGTTCACTTTCTGCAATATTACCGATACTGTCATAATCTTCCGTATAAGAAGCTAATAATGCACCTGTCTCATGTTGAACAGTTTCCATTATTGTCGCACTTGCCTCTGGAAGCTCTACATCTGGGGAAGATATAACTAAATAATCAAGGGTTAGTGGTTGCTCACGAACGGTTAGCATCCAGGTACCTAGCCCACCAACGTTCACTTTAAAATCATCTAATCTTCTTGCTATCGTATCTGGTTTTTCCACCATGTCATTAAGCTGCCTTACCAGCGAATGGAGAATAGCCACCTTATCACTTCGTTCACCTGTCGATTCTTCCAAATAATCAGCGACACTGTTAATAATTTCACTTTGTTTCGTAAACACATCAATCATATCTGGAATCCTTTTTTCTAATTGATAATCACGATATGGATCTGGTGTATTGGAGGTAATCATTAAGATCTTTCGGTACATTTCATTTAATTCAAGTACACTTGATTCAATGGTTTGTAGAAGTGGCGCCATATCACCTAAAGAAACCATCAAACGGATTCGATGTGTTCCTTTTGTTAAATGAAATAAATACGGTTCCTCTTCTCCGAGCAGATCCAACTGCCAGTTCATATTATGATGAAAGCGAATTCTTTCTACTTCTTTAAAAGGTGTTTCCCCATCAATGGTTAGGCTTCTAGTTGCATATACGCCTTGAAGTTGATCTTGTTTACGCTTTAATGCAATCTGATACAACCCATCTTCTTCTACATCAAATTCCCATTCCATCCATTGGCCAGGCATTTTCCAATTCAATCCGCCAATTGTATTCATTCTTAATTTTGAAACATGATATGGTTCTACCGTTGGGCTTGATCGGTCGGATAAAGGATACAACGTAGGTGATGATTTTCGTACAGCATCCTCTGCTTGTATAACAATGGATTGACCTTTAGTAGGCTCTAATTCTTTTGTTTTATATTCGTCCACTACTTGTTCATAATTCTTTGATGGTTTATCTTGATATAATTCAATATAGTCAATAGCCATTGGTTCACGTAGAGATGTCAAGGAGATCTCTTGAACACCTTGATGAAAATAGAATTTATAAGGCTCTTCATAATAACCCTCACTATCTATAAATGGCCGTGTAATCCATTCCGGTTTTTCCACCTGACGAGGTCGTAATTCATTTCCCCTATCATCTACTTGGATTTTATCGAATCTGTTATCCCATATTCGATGAAATAACAATAAATCTGCCCCTTCAAAAGGCACTTGATCATTTATAGCAAGCTCTCTTTCAATGGCAGAACTCTTTCCTTCCATTGGATAATAGTGAATCCTTACATTATATAGTCCCGTTTCATCTATTGGAATTTCCCATTTTATCGTGCCTTCTTCTGGTGTCAAAACCGCTTTACCATTAAGTCCCTCGAAATTCTCTTCGATTAAAAACTTATCATTACTTGCGTAAATAAAATTTTCTCCCTCAATCTTTATTGTTTTTTCAGGTTTGGCTTCAGAAATGTACTTCTTCAAGTAAGAATCATAACTATTTTCATTAGTCTTATTCGTAATTGCTTCAAAATCATCCACAGCCTTTACTTGATTAGAAGCTGGTGAATCAGAAGGCTTCAATGCCCACAATAAGAAAAGTAAAATTGCTACGAAAGATAGAATTTTTATCTTATTCTTTTTTATTTTCTTCACACTTTCCCCTCCTGTAGCAAGGTACATCCGTTTTGACTTTTTTAATTGTTTTAAGGTACTTGATAAATGACAAGTACCCTAAAACTTTCATACTATTTCACATGCCTTTTAATTTCCCCATACTTCATCAATTGCTGATTGGAAGAGTGGTTTGTATTTCTCCACAACTGTTGATACAGATGTACCACTTCCAATTTCAGCTACAAAATCGTAGTAGCCTAAGTTAGGATAAGTATTATAATCCAATACTAGTAGATTTTCAGATACCATACGTAGATTATTAATATCTTCTTCATTCGTGTAATGACTTTCATAACTTGCCTGGCCTGGATAATCATAAATCGATTCAATATCATTTATTTTCTCCCAGATATACATTAATTGTTCAGGGTTTTCTACTGTTTTTGGAATCGTTAATGCTTGCAGTAATGCTTCAGCTGAATAATATTTATCTACACTTGGACCTTTAGGAAATGGAATAAAACCAATATCATAATCCGGCATATCCGTTGAAAGTCCATCAATCTCCCAATCAGCACCAGCATACATTAACGTATTACCTTGACGGAAAAACTGCCCTGGCTCTGTCCAATCTCCACCTTCAGTAGGGCGTGGAATTTGCTCTGTTACAAGCTGTGATTCAAATTCCAGAGCTTCTATCGTTGCAGGATCATCTAAATTATGTTCGTTGCCTTTTACTAAATCCGTGTTATTGGACATTAATGCAAATTGCATTAAGGATGCATTGGCTAGTCCCCATGTATCCAATTTTCCATCATTATTTGTATCCTTATTCGCTGCCTTCGCTACTTCAAGAAAAGTATCCCAATTCCAATTGTCTTCATCCACATATTCTTGAAGTGGTTTAAGCCCTAATTCATTCATTAACGTTCGATTGTAGAAAATTCCTTGTGCTAAGTTTTTGTGATCCTCTGTAAAGCCATAACCTTTTCCTTCATACGTATATAGATTACTTGTCATATTCTGATTAAAAGCATTTGGATTCTTTGTATATTCATCGATGGGCCATAATAAATCTTGTTTCACTAATGCCGGTACTGTATAGGTTTTACCGAGTCTTACGATATCACCAATTGGTTCACCAGCAATTAGAGATGCGGTAACTTTTTCTTGGTACTCGCCATAATCAATCGCAATATATTCCACTTTAAAATTATGTTTTTCCATCAATGCTTCTAAATTCTCACGACGTTGGATATTGTCTGGATTATCATCAGGTATAGTCATATCCCACCAAGAAACAATCTTTATTGTTTTACCACCTAAATCAAAGTCCATCTCAGGTGTCTGATAATAGTCAGCTTCCGATTCTTCTGCCGGTTCTTCTGGAGCGTCATTTTCCGTATCTTGATCGTTCTCCTCACTAGAATTCCCCACACCACTGTTAACGCTCTCATTATCACTGTTACAAGCTACTAAAACAAATAAAAAACACAAAAAAAGTGATAATAACAATTTCCTTCTGTCCATAACTAAAGCCCTCCTTATAAAGTTTATTTCTTATAATTTTAAATTTAGCATCGGGCAAATTTGTTCACAACCTGTTGCATACTAGTATTTCCACCTGTGAAATTATGGATGTTATTAATTACCATCAGCTAGTTTTCTAGCAATATTGACCTTAGAAAGACAAACTTTCATATGATCAGTACAGGACATAAAGAAATGTTACAAACATTTGGGTATTATATAAAGAAATGCACATTTTATTGTTTTCAAATATTACATATAATGAAATCGCATACATTAGTTGTTGCTGTCTTGTTCCTTAAGAGAATTCCAAAATAGGGGGTATAATATGTATAAAATTTTACTTATTGGCTCAAACAAGCATTCAACAGAGGCATTTCGACATATGGTTGACTGGAACCAATTAGGATTCTGTCTTACGGTGTGCTTAGAAACACCAAATTCTGTAATGGAGTTATTCAATAAGGATAGGTTTTCCTTCATAATCATCAATATGACAGATTTAAAGGATAAAGGTCTCCAGCTTTGTGAAGCCCTACGAAAAATAAGCTCCATACCTATTTTGTTAATTGGTGGGAACAAAAATTTTCAAATCATAAGAAAAGCCTTGAATCTCCAGGTCAATGATTATATTCCTGATCCAGTGAATCCTACTGAATTGAAATCATCCTTACTATTAATAAAAGAAACACTTTCCTCTGCTCATTATAAATCTAATACTCTACTCCATCTTGCCAAGCCGATTTCAAACCAAACAAGTGATATTATTGAGAAGGTAAAAAATTATGTGAATCGATCATTAAATGAGTCGTTAAGTAAAAAAATCACCTTAAAAGAAATAGCCGATCAATTAAACTATAATTGCTCCTATTTAAGCCATAAATTTAAATGTCGAGAGAACATGACCTTCAATGAATTTTTATTAAAACAAAGAATGGAAAAAGCAAAATTATTATTAGAAAAAACAGATATGAAGATTTATGAGGTTGCTCAAGAGGTTGGATATGTTGAACTAGATTGGTTTTACAAAAAATTCAAAACATATACAGGCGTTAATGCCAACAAATATAGACAACTGGCTGGTTCCAAATAGTTTATAAAGAAAGATGCACTCTTCAACAATTAGAGAGTGCATTTTCACATCATATTTTAGGGCTTGTCAAGAAAAGTGTGTAAGTTATTCTAAATACTTCAGCACACGTTCATTAAGGTGATCATGAATTAACAGCTGATTCATGACCATTGCCCATTGTTGAATATGGCCGCCTTCCCATTTATTTTCAAGTTCTTTGGTTCGTAAATATAATACTTTTAGAAGGGCGTTCTCGTTTGGGAATGCTCCTTTTTTTGTCACTTTTCTAAAGCTGGAATGTATACTTTCTACGGCATTCGTAGTGTACATAATTTTGCGTATCGCACTTCCATAATCAAATAATTGTTCCACATGGGAGAAGTTTCGTTTCCAAACGTCAACTGCTCCAGGATAGGTAGCCCATTGTTGTTGAAAGGTTTCAAATGCACTATGACATGCTTTAAGGCTTGGTGCTGCGTAAACCTTTTTTAATGCAGCAGTAAAAGCTTTATAGTCTTTACTTGGAACATACTTAATCGAATTTCTAATGAGATGAACCATACAGCGTTGTACGACAACTTGTGGGAAAATGGCACGAGCTCCATCTTCTAATCCACTTACTCCATCCATAGAAATAAAGAAAATATCTTCTACACCACGAGCTTTTATTTCATCAAAGATTTGCATCCATTTATGCTTACTTTCCGTTTCATTTAACCATAAACCAAGAATGTCTTTCTTTCCTTCCATGGTATAGCCTAACATGGTATAAACAGCGTATTTCTTGGTTTCGTAGTCGTTACGTACGGTCGTATAAAGACAATCTACGAACACAAAAGGATAACAGTTGCTTAAAGGACGACTTTGCCACTCTTCTAAATCAGGAAGCACTGTATCCGTAATATCGGATATCATTTCATGAGACACGGAGAATCCATAGATATCTTCAATCGTGGATGAAATATCTCGCTGAGACATTCCTCTTGCATACATGGAGATGACTTTATCCTCGATGGCAGAAACATCTCTTTTACGCTTGGGAATGAGGTGTGGTTCAAATGAACCGTCACGATCACGAGGTACAGCAATATCCACTTCGCCAGCAGTCGTTTTGACTGTCTTTTTTCCGTACCCGTTCCGTCTATTGTTTGTTTCCTTTTCTCCTTTATCATTGGATTCATAGCCCAAATGATGATTCATTTCACCTTTTAACATCGATTCAAACATCGGTCCGAATATGTCCTTTAATGCATGTTGCATATCTTCTACAGACTTTGGTTGATACTGTTCAATAATCTTGTTAGCTAATTCTACGGAGTTAGGATCTCTTTTGGGTTTGCCCATTTAAAACACTCCTTTAGCTTTATAGTTATTATTCTACCAAATAAAAAACTGTGTGAGTAAGAAACCGTACGCATTTCTTACTTACACAGTTAATATTACACTCCCTCATTTTATCGATTTTTGTAAGCTTCATTTATTTCTTCTGTTGATGCGTGCTTGTTAGGATCATCTTCCTTACTTTCTACAAATTCATCCGAAGCAGAAAGTGGTTCACTTCTGATAATGATTTCTGTCTTAATATCTTGTTCCTCTTTACATAATTCAGGAAGATACGTTATACCTGTTTCAGAATGAAGACCAAATGCGATATCTCCTACACTTGTCGCCTCCCTATCATCTTGAATACTTACATACGGATCGGATACATATACAATCTGGTTATAGTCACCGATAGCATCTGCTTGTCTACTTCCAGAATATACTTACAACTTCTCCATCTTCCACCGTGTGATGAATTTCTTCTATCCCTTGTAGTGTGGTATGGTTCTGATGTGTGTTTCAAACCATTTGCAGCAAGCCAATAATCATCCCTCCTCTTCGTTCTTTTGTTACTGGCTTACCATGCACTCTTGTTGTATCCCATCGTTGTTGATCAGTAAAAAAACAATTAAGTTAGGATGACTGTTTTGTGACATAAACATTAACTCCCTTCTTATTGCATTTATAACTACTTCTTGAATGCATTTCCATCACAGTATTCGGTCCAAATGCATTTATAATCTCTTCTTGATTGCATTTCCATCACAGTATTCGATCCAAATGCATTTATAACCTCTTCTCGAATGCATTTCCATCATAGTATTCGGTCCAAATGCATTTATAACCTCTTCTCGAATGCATTTCCATCATAATATTCGGTCCAAATGCATTTATAACCTCTTCTTGAGGGCATTTCCATTACGTCATTCCAATCGAACAATCCGTCCTAAATAAACGCTATAACTCAGAAATGTAATTTATTCATAGTAAGTCCATTTACTCTGATAAAATTTTTTTAAATGTTTATTCAAAATTCTTTGGATTCTTTGCTTCAATCTGATGATTGCACACCATTCTTGTATTATATTTGTCGTAATTTTCATGGAAGGGAAAAGTATCCTGAATTCTTCTACATTGCGCAAGACAGCATTTTCAACTATTTCTTCTTTTCCACATTTCTTACAAATACATTTTTGACCTTGTACAAATAAAGAGAAGGAGTGGCATTTATAACAGGTGATACCTTTCCTTAATTGATTGTAACTATAGTTCGGTAATTGGGTGATTGGTGAGTTTTCAATATGCATAGATTTTAAAAGTAGGGCAATATGATAATCTTGTTTGTTTAATATGGAATTGATTTTGTTAAAGCGTTGAAGGTATCGATTAATCTGCGTGGGAAATACAAATGGTTTATCTAATGGGGCTTGATATAAAGTGAATTCTGGATTAACAAAAATAACAAATGCTCGAATCTGAGGGGTGTAGCCGCGAGAATGAAGTAGCTGTCGGAGTAATGATTCGCTTTTTTGCAATTGAAGCAGTGGGTTATTCCTTTCTCCGTGCGATTTATGATACAATCTTTCCGATTCGTAATAAAAATCGCCTCCATAATTCTTTACTTCGAATATAAAAACCTCTCCTAGCAATACCATTAGTGAATCGATTTGAAATAGTGTGTTATTATGTTTTAACAGCAAGTCATTCAACAAATAATAATGGCACGTTAACTGTTCCTTTAATAAGGAATCAAAATATTTCTCTCCCTTATAGCCTTTTTGTATATTTCTGTAATATTGCTTTTCCTTTTCTGATAAGAATTCACGCTGATTTAGATAGGAAAATATACGTAATTCTTTAGGTTCTCCTCTTTCTTTTATGATCATACTTTACAACCTTTCTGCTATTATTTACATGTAAGTTTATGTTACGGAGAGTAGGTTAGTCAAGAGATCTGTCCACATTAAAAAAAGAATCCAACCACTATTTCTTGTGATTGGTCCTAAGCCATAAACACAAACCTAAACCCTTCTTACCCGCGGATCTGTAAACTCATCTTCTTCATCCGTACTTGTCGTAGAGAATTCAGATACAACGGCACCGTTGTTACCAGCCTTAAACCAATGAAGCGTATCAGGTGGAATCGTGTACTGATCTCCAGGGTGTAAGATTACTTCATGAAAAACGGTATAATATTTTTCGTCACCACTTGGAGGGCGTACAGCTGGATTTACCGTCTTCTTCCCTTCTACATATAAAAATACCACTCCTGATCTGCACCTAAATGTTTCTTCTTTCCCGTCGTCAAATGATCGTTTTGGATGTTTATGTTCAGGACAAGTCTGATTTGGTAAAAGTACTAAGTCCTTCGAGCAGACTTTCTTCGTATTTATATAAGTAATTAATTGTAATCCGCTTACCTTTATATTATTTAAGCCAAAATCGGCAATTTCTATATTTCTCTTCTCTTCCTCTGTTAACACAATATTTAGTTCCTTAAACTTGGATAAAAAGTATTCCTTTATCTCCTGATAGATCTCTTGCTTCATCCATCACACATCCTTCATCGTAAAAATAGAAATAGCATTCTTGTAATCTTCCTTCAATGCTTGTTTTGCTACTGTCGTTACATCATGATAAAAAACAACCTCATTTTGCGTTACATATTTTTTTACAGCTTCTCCACCTGCTTTAGCCGCATAACTGTAGTAATTAATTTTTCGTACCCCATTATTAATAGTCTTTATATATTCTTCTTTGCTCAAACCTGATCCACCATGCATTACGACTGGTCTATGAATATTTTCGTGGATGCTACGAAGTCTTTCGTAATCTAGATTAGGTTGGCTTACATAAATTCCATGAACGGTTCCAAAAGCTGCTGCTAAGGCATCAATATTGGTTTTCTCCACAAAATCTTTGGCAATACCTGGATCCGTGTATAACTCTCCGTCATGCTTTCCGCCAGTATCTTCTCCTCCAATACCAGAAGAGGTCATCACACCTAATTCAGCCTCCACTGACACATCATACTTCTGTGCATAATCCACCACTTCTTTTACTACATTAATATTATCTTCATACGATAGAATAGAAGCATCTATCATGACAGAACTGAAACCAATATCGATCGCTTTTTTTATCATGCTTAAGTTCGTGCCATGATCTAAATGTACAGTGACAGGTACACTTGCTTGGGTAGCTAAATGAATTAAGAGCGGACCAATCATTTCTATTGGAATCAATTCGTCATGAACCTCTGCATGGGCAAGAATAATGGGGGCATTCAGCTCCTCAGCAGCTTCTATTGCAGCTCGTGCTGACTCGAGTGTGGGACAATTAAATTGCCCTACGGCATATTTACCCTCATCTGCTTTTCTTAAATTCTCTTTTAAAGTCACTAACATAGCTATGCCTCCTTTATAACGCCAAAGTTTCACGCTTGGGATAACTTTTATAGATATTTAATAACTTTTCATAAGCCTCTATTCCCGAATGAGAATCTTCCCTAAATAAGGATGTTGCGGCGGTTACCGTACCTAATTGCATTGCTTCCAGTATTTCAAGACCCTGATGTGCTCCATACAATATACCGGAAACGTAAGCATCTCCTGCCCCCACCGTCCCTTTTATCTTATCTCTGTTGATCTTCAATGAAGGTAAACTATAATAATTCCTTCCATCAAATCCAAAACTACCTTCAGGGGCATGAATAATAACCCAATCCTTAACACCATAAGCTTTCAACATATAAAGAGTTTCCTTGATGTTAGAAGCTAATAATCTTCCGTCTTGACGCAAATCGATTCCTATTGTTTTACCAGCTTCATACTCATTGATTACACAAAAGTTTGTGAATTTTAAACTTGGAGGCACCATTTGTTGATACCTATTTTGATTTTCACTAACCATATCAATAGAGGTCTTCAAGCCATGCTCTTGAGCCTTTTTTAATAAACGTGCCATTTTCGTTCCATATTCCTTGTCGTATCTATCTAATCCATCTAAGAGCAATAAATAAGCAATATGAAGAATCTCAGATTTTATATTTGCTAGATCGATAGTGTGCTCATTGAATAACGATGCATTTCCTTTATAGTGATAAAAGGTTCTTGTTTTGTCCGTTTGATCTTGAATGACATCTGTAAATGGGGTAGTTCCGGCAAACACTACCTTACTAACATCCATATTGCTGTTCTCCTTCAATTGGTCATAAATAAACCTTCCCTTTTCATCTTTCCCTAATATACACCATGTCTCTATTGGTAGAGTTGGGTCTATTCTCGTTAAAGCGAGCGAGCAATTCGCTACGGCTCCACCTAACGATCTATTCATCGAAGATATTGTTGCAAGCTCTGTTTTATTGGGATATCCTTCTACCTGCTTGATCTCATCTACTGCAATGGTTCCAGCAATTGCAATACCCTTTTTCATCTGATCACTCCCTAGTGTCTGCAGATCCATGCTTTATTTTTTTCTGAACACATCTGCATAAACCGCTACTAAAATCACTACACCCTTAATAATATATTGCCAGAATGAGCTAACTCCCATTAGGTTCAGACCATTACTTAAAACACCGATAATAAGAGCACCGATAACGGTACCGCCTATCTTACCTCGTCCACCTGTCATACTCGTTCCGCCTAATACTACAGCAGCAATGGCGTCTAATTCAGCCATGTCCCCAGCTGTAGGTTGACCAGAGAACATACGTGCAGATAAGACCACCCCAGCGATACCAGCCATTAATCCACTAAACGTATAAGCAAATAATTTCACTTTCTTAATATTAATTCCTGAAAACCTTGCTGCCTCTTGATTACCACCAACTGCATACATATATCTACCAAGCTTTGTTTTATTCATGATGATATAGGCGATTATTAAGAAAAAGATGAGGTAGATTACCTGCAATGGAATAGGACCAACATAACCAGATCCAATCACATTAAAGGAATCCTCCATCACCCGTACTGGCTTACCATCTGATATCACATAGGCAGCACCTCTAGCAATATTCATGGTGGCTAATGTGACGATAAACGGTGGAATAATCGTTGTTGCGGAAACATACCCGTTAAAGGTACCGAATAACAT
Organism: Gracilibacillus sp. JCM 18966; assembly: GCF_055392695.1. NCBI lineage: Bacteria > Bacillati > Bacillota > Bacilli > Caryophanales > Bacillaceae > Gracilibacillus > Gracilibacillus sp. JCM 18966. The sequence continues at coordinate 401,616 of NZ_AP043883.1, forward strand.
ACCTACCAAAATACCAATTGATACTGCTAACCAAATAGGAAAACCAACCACTGCAATAAGCATAGTGGTGACAACACCCGTTACCGCAATAATGGAACCAACAGATAAATCAATACCTCCTAAGATAATCACCATTGTCATGGCAATAGCAAGATACATATTAGTAGAGGTTTGCCTAAGAACATTCATGATATTATGAATGCTAAGAAAATCAGGATTCATGATAGATATTGCTATACACAGTACAACTAGGCCTATTAAGATTCCTTTATTCTCTTGTATATATTGCATGAAAGCATTGCTTACCTTTACAAAAAATTGATTTTTTGTTTCATAAGTGATGTCTGACATGGTTAATCCCCCCCTGTCGCATAATACATAATCGTCTCTTGAGTTAGGTTATCCTTCTCTAGGATTTTTTGGATTCGTCCTTTATACATGACAGCTACTCGATCACTCATATTAATGACTTCTGGTAATTCAGAGGAAACCATAATGATCGAAACACCCTTTTGAACTAATTCATTCATCATAGCGTAGATCTCGGATTTGGCTGCCACATCAACACCACGTGTCGGTTCATCTAGGATGAGTATGTTTGGTTTCGTTGCTAGCCATCTAGAAAATAGAACCTTTTGTTGATTTCCTCCACTAAGATGATGGACGATTTGTTCTTTATTAGGTGTCTTAATCGATAGATTCTTGATATAGTTATCTGCTAGTTTACTTTCATAGTTTTTATTCACCCTTAACATTTGGATGAATTGATCAAGAATTTTGATCGATATATTATAATCCACAGATTTTATAAGAAATAAGCCCTCTTCTTTTCTATTTTCAGGGACGTAAGCAATTCCTTTTTCTATAGCATCATTGGGATTTCTAATCTGGACCTTTTGATTGTTCACTAGGATTTCGCCCTCATCAATTTCATCAATACCAAAAATACATTTCATTACTTCCGATCTCCCTGCACCTACTAATCCAGAGAAACCAAGAATTTCCCCTTTCTCTAATGAAAAGCTTACATCCTCTATCACCCCTTCACGAGACAATCCTTTCACTTCCAAGGTTTTTACACCAGTTTTTTCTACTTCTGTTCTTTTATATAATTGATTTAGTTCTCTTCCCACCATCATCTTAATCAGTTCTTTGTCGGTGGTTTCTCTCGTATGAACGGTTCCTATATACTCACCATCTCGCATGACCGTTATTCGATCGGTAATCTCAAAAAGTTCGTTCATACGGTGAGAAATATAAATGATACCTACTTTATTTTCCTTCAATTGTTTTATCGTTTTAAAAAGAAAATCTACTTCCTTATCTGTTAAAGAAGAAGTTGGTTCATCCATCACGATAATTTGAGAATGGAAGTAAACGGCCTTAATGATCTCAATCATTTGCTGTTGAGCAACGGTTAGATTTTTTATCAGCATTGTTGCATTCAAACCTAAATCAAAGCTATCTATAAACCTCTGGGCATTTTCAATCATTTTTTCCTTATCTATAAAACCACCTTTTTTTAGAGGTTCTTTACCGAGAAAAATGTTTTCAGCAATTGTTAAATAAGGAATAAGGGCAATTTCCTGATGAATGATACTAATCCCAAATCGTTGAGCCTCTTTCACACTTGTGGTAGTAGCCTGCTTGCCTTCAATCGATATGTTTCCATCATCCAATTCATAAATGCCACCTAATACCTTCATTAATGTTGATTTCCCTGCACCGTTTTCTCCTAATAGAGCATGCACTTCCCCTCTTCGCAAGGAAAAGTCTACTCCTTTCAACGCATAGACCCCTGGAAACTTCTTAGTGATTTTTGACATTTTCAGCAATTGATTAGACATTCTAGCACCTCTTTTCAAGAGAAGGACAAAACGGAATACAGTTAAAGCCCTTCTCCTATGATCGGACTTACTATTGCCAGCCCTCTACGCCATATTCCTCCACATTTTCTTCATTGATAAGAAACGTATCTACTGGCACTCTCTCTGGAACATCTTCCCCATTTAAAATCTTATAGCCTACTTCCACAGACTGCTCGGCAATAGATACGGGTGATTGAGCACCTGTTCCTACAAACTGCTCACCCTTCGCAATTTCTGCTTTAGCATCTGGAGAACCGTCTACACCGTATATGGCTATATCCGTAACATTGTTTGCTTTTGCAGCAGCAAGTGCACCTAAAGCAGAAGGATCATTACCAGCCATGATAGCGTCAATATCTGGATTGGAAGTAAATATATCTTCTGTAATACTTAATGCTGTTTCTAAATCTCCTTTTGCATCCTGTTGTGCCACCACGTCAAATTCATGACCCTCAATTGCCTCCATAAAGCCATCAATTCTATCATTAATGGAATTCATTGTTGGACTATCTAAAATAGCAATCTTTCCCCCATCCGGGAAACGTTTCACTAGATCTTCACCTGCTACTCTTCCAGCATTTTTGTTATCAGAACCGACGTAAGCTGTAACATATTCGAATGCCTTTACTTCTGTGTCATAATTAATAATGGGAATACCCGCTTTATCAAGTTGCTCTAAAGCAGGTCTAATACCTTCCCAATCAACTGGATTTAAGAAGATGGCATCGATATCTTGGGAGATCATGTCTTCAATTTGACTAATTTGTAAAGAAACATCCATGGCAGGATTCATTGTGATTAACTCATCGCCATTCGCTTCAATTTCCTCTCTCATTGTCTCCTCGATTACTTGAAAAAAGGGATTGTTTTGTGTCATGGATGTATAACCAAATACATAACCATCCGAGTCATTTCCTTCTGATTCTTCGTTATTATTTGTTTCTTCACTAACATTGCTACTTTCTTCCGGGCTACATGCAAATAAAAATAAAGGAATAAAAACAACTAACAAAATCCCTAAAAGCTTTATGAAACGTCCTTTCATGGTTGACCACTCCTTTTCGTTTTTTATTTATATCAAACCCAATAAAGGGTCTAACATACCATTGTGTACGCTTACTAATTCAAGCATTTGCATACCACCAGTCTCACACCTAGATCTTCTATTTTTTTTATCTCTTCAAAAAAACGAAAGTTATCTGTGATTAACCTGTCGGCTTTATCTAAAGAGGTTATCTTATGCAGAAACTGTTGACCGAATTTACTACTATCCACTAAAAAGGTTACTTCTGTGGATTTTGTAATGACTTTTTGTTTAATTTGAACCTCAAAGTTATTACTGTTACTAAATCCATCATTAATAGTAAAGCCCGAAGCTGATAAAAAGGCTTTATTAAAATATAGATTATCTAATGAGGCCTCAGCGATTGGTCCTACTAAGGATAAGGTGGAGTCTCTTAACAGCCCACCTATCAAAATTTTCTCTATTTTTTCATTGTCGATACTCTCTAGTATATTCACTCCATTTGTTACAACTGTTATATTCATATTGCGTGGTAAATATCTCAGAAAATGGGATGTCGTCGTGCCAGCATCCACAAAAATGGAATCTCCTTCTTCTACATAAGTTGCGGCAATGCGGCCAATTGCCGCTTTAGCTTCTTTGTTTAATAATTGTCTTTGCGTAAAAAGGATATCCTTATTTGATTTGTTTTGTTGTGAAATATAGATGGCTCCGCCAAACGTACGCCTAGCTACCCCTATTTTTTCTAATTTCTCTAAATCTCGTCTTATTGTCATATCGGTGACATCAAACAGTTCTCTTAAATCACTAACTTTTACTTCTTGCTTTACCCTTAACTGCTCTAATATCTTTTTTTGTCTATTATTTAAGGTTAAATGGTGTCTCATAATCTAAACCCTTTCCATTGTTCAAAGTAAACATTTTCTTGTTTTTATTAAACATATTACGCTTTTATCCATTTTATTAATGTTAAATTTAAACAATCACTTGTTTTCTTTCTCATACTAAATAGCACATTCTTCCTAAAAATTGTACCTACTGCTTCCATTCTCCCGTCTAACATGATTCAATAAGAGATAGAAGAACATCCCATTTACAACTAAAGGGGGCAAACGGATGAGCAATATACTATTCGATATTCCAGCCAATACCTATAAAACATTGAGCGAAACAGAAAAATATTTACTAGAGTATATTCACAATCATCTAGATGAGATCTCTTCTATGTCGATCGTCAAGCTTAGCGAACATGCGAATGTATCCACTGCCACGATTGTTCGATTAATGAAAAAAATTGGGTATGATGGCTACACTTCCTTTAAATATAGCCTGAAAGAAAAAGTAAAACTTTCTGATGAGAATAATGAAATGGAAAATATCGATCAAAAAATTAAACAAGCTATCCAAAAAAATGAGCATGAAGTAAGCAAGACGATACAATTACAAAGTATTGGACAAATTGAAGATGCCGTTCAAAAGATCCATGATGCGGAGAAAATTTTCGTATTTGGTCGTGGGTTCTCTGAAATGATTGCAAAGGAAATGACGATCAAACTACAGCTGATGGGGAAAAATTGTGAGGAACATACTGACCCGAATATCATTCGAATTAAATCAAGAAGCATCCAAGCCAATGAAATAGCTATCTTTGTTTCTCTAAATGGCGAAACAGAGGAACTAGTAGAGGCTTGTAAAAACTTAAATATTAGACAAATTACCACCATCACCCTCACGACAAGAATGGAATCAAGTCTCGGACAGATGTCAGAAATGACGTTTGTTGGCTATAAAGGAACCCAGTCCTATTTTCCAGATTATGAAGTCCGTTCTCGTCTACCTTTGAGTGTTATTTCCAGAATATTATTAGACGCATATGCAATACGAATGCTATAAAGCTTGGCAAATACGCCAAGCTTTTTTTCTTTTACAATAAGCGAAAACCTTTACATATCCTGAAAACATTTACAACATATCCTGTGCCATAATGAAATTAACAAGACAACAAGGTAGGTGAGCACATGATATATACACTAACACCAAACCCAGCCATAGATCTCTATGTAGGATTAGACCAATTAACCCCTGAAGTTGTGAATCGGACATATGAAGAAGATTATCAGCCAAATGGGAAAGCGATTAATGTATCGATTATGCTGAGCAAGCTAGGAATTACCAATACGGCCATGGGCTTTATCGGTGGATTCTCTGGAAAATTTATTGAACAAGAATTAAAGAAATTGTCGATTCACACATCCATGGTCGATGTCGAGGGCATTACGAGAATAAATGTATTCGCTAATGCAGATCGAGAATACAAAATTGTGAATAAAGGACCACTAATATCCAAAGAAAAAAAGGCAGAGATGCTTGAAAAAATTGAACAAATACCAGCAAATAGCACACTATTCGTCTCAGGTAGCTTACCGAGAGGAATCCAGGATGAGTTTTACATTCATCTCGCAAAAATATGTCACCACAAAAAAATTAAGTTGATTTTAGATATTAGTTCCCATGCTTTACTAGAATGCTTGAAATACAAACCATTTCTAATCAAACCGAATGAGGACGAGCTAGCATCTTTCTTTCAATTATCAACAGCTGATCTTTACTCTGAGAAAATCTTCGAGCTAAGTCAAGAACTTTTAGACAGGGGAGCTCAGCAAGTACTCGTTTCACGAGGGGAAAAAGGAGCGATTTATACTTCTCCTCACCACACGTTAAAAGTGAGTTCCGCAAACGGACAAGTAGTAAATACGGCTTGTGCTGGGGATGCTATGCTAAGTACTTTCATTGGAAAATTAGAACAAAATCACTCACTGGAAGACGCGTTAATCTATTCCTCTGCTGCAGGAGCAGCTACAGCTTTTAGTAAAGGACTTTGTAGCCTTTCACATATTCAAGCACTTATTCCAGCTATTCAATTAGAGAAAATAAAGGAGGAGAGTTTTGATGGCACCTATTAAAATTGTTGCAGCAACAGGTTGTCCCACAGGTATAGCACATACCTTTATGGCAGAAGAAGCATTGAAGAAAGCCGCAAGCAAGCTTGGAGTAGAAATTAAGGTAGAAACACATGGACAAGTTGGGGTAGAAAATGAACTTACCAAAAAAGATATTGCTGAAGCGGATGGCGTTATTCTTGCAGCGGACAAAGATGTGTATGCCTACCGTTTCCATGGAAAGCCAACCGTAGAAGTATCTGTCGCAAAAGGAATACATGAAGCAGAAGAGCTCATTCAAACCATCATTGATGGAAAAGCAACAGTATATAAAGCGAAGAAAAGTGACACTTCTGATGAGGAAGAGAAAGAAGCATCAGAAAAAGGAAATAATAATTTTGCTCATTCTATTTACAAGCACCTCATGAACGGTGTCTCTCATATGCTTCCATTTGTGGTTGGAGGCGGGGTCCTAATTGCCATATCCTTTTTATTTGGAATCCATTCCGCTAATCCAGATCATGAAAGCTATCATCCGATCGCAGCCATGTTAAATGATATTGGAAGTCTTGGCTTTCAAATGATGGTACCGATCTTGGCTGCCTTTATCGCTGAATCCATTGCCAAAAGACCAGGGATGGTCGTTGGTTTTATCGGTGGGCTAATAGCAAGTAATGGGGGAGCCGGATTTTTAGGCGGTATTGCAGCTGGTTTCATCGGTGGCTTCATTATCGTATTACTCGGTAAACTACTTGAAAAAATGCCGAAATCACTCAATGGATTAAAATCGATCTTTTTATATCCTTTAATTGGTATCCTGTTCGTCGGTGTGATCATGACATTGTTAGTAGAGCCAATGACCGCAATTAATGAAGGTATGATCTCTTTCTTAAGTAATTTCCAGAATGCCAACCCTATTCTACTCGGTATCATTGTGGGCTCCATGAGTGCCTTCGATATGGGTGGACCAGTTAATAAAGCTGCTTATGTAACAGGCACTGCTTTACTAGGCGAAGGAAATTATTACTTTATGGCAGGCGTTTCTGCTGCGTGTATTACGCCACCGCTGATTACAGCATTTGCCACATTATTTTTCAAAAAATACTTTAACCAAGCAGAGCGCAATGCCGGTGGAGTCAACTTTATCCTTGGATCCACTCACATTACAGAAGGAGCGATTCCATTTGCAGCAAAGAATCCAATTGTGGTCATTCCCATCTTAATGATTGGCTCTTCTGTATCAGCTATTTTGACCTATATGATGAAAATCCAAGTGCCAGCACCACATGGTGGATTCCTCGTATTACCTGTTGTGACGGGTGCAATACAATGGATAATCGCTATATTAATCGGCTCACTAGTTGGAGCATTCCTCTACGGCTTCTATAAGAAACGTAGTTATTCAAAAGATCAACAATCGAAAGGAAGTGAAAACGATGAACAGCAAATTGCTTAATAAAGATCAAATCAAAATAAAACAACCGCTTACGACACAGAAGGAAGTATTCCAACAGATTGCAGCAATCGCTGTAGATCAAGGAATCACATCTGACCCTGATGAAGTTATTGATGGATTATTGAAGCGTGAGCAAGAAGGTACAACGGGCTTTCAAGACGGATTCGCGATTCCTCATGTACAGGTAGATGCGATTAAACGCCCAGCTATCATCATCGTATCTTCAAGTTCTGGAGTAGAATGGAACGCACTTGATGGAAAACCAGCTTCCTTTTTTATCTCGCTATTAGTTCCCAAAAAGGAAGCAGGTACTACTCATCTTCAAGCACTTGCCTCTATTTCGAGAATGTTGATTCACAAAGAAAAACGTGAAGTGCTCGCAAGTGCCGAAAACACGACAACCGTAATGGAAGAGCTCGCAGGGGCGTTCGCATAAAATTTCACTTAAGGAGAGATTCAAATGACACTCGTATCATCCACACCAATGCTAAAAGAAGCGAGAAAAGCTGGTTATGGAATCGTCGCTTTTAATATCCACTCATTCGATATGCTTTACTCGGTCGCAGAAGCAGCAGCAGAGCTTGATGCACCAGTCATTATTCAAACAACTGTTGGCACTGTGCAAAATCTAGGACCAGATAGTATTGTAAAAACAGCACGTGCTGCTGCAGAAAAATTTCATGTTCCAATGGCACTTCATTTGGACCATTGCACGGATTTAGATGTTATCATCCAATGTATTCGCGCAGGCTACACCTCTGTCATGATTGATGCTTCGATGCATCCATTTGAAGAAAATATCCGACTTACCAATCAAGTAATGGATATTGCCAAATATATCGATGTGAATGTTGAGGCAGAACTAGGGAAAGTTGGTGGTGTAGAAGATAATATCGTTGTCTCCGATAAAGATGCTGAAAAGGCGGTACCAGCTGAATGTAAAGAATTTATAGAACGGACCAGTGTACCAACCTTAGCACCAGCCATTGGAACAGCACACGGAATTTACAGTGGTGATCCCGATATCGACTTTGACCGTATAGCGGAAATCGCCAGCCTTGTCGATGAACCACTTGTTCTACATGGTGGATCTGCTATACCTGAAGATGATGTAAAGCAATGTATAGCATTAGGGATGGCAAAAATGAATGTCTCAACAGAATTAAAAAATGCCTACTCAGAAGCGATTAAAGAACACTTTCTAGAAGCACCAGATTCATTGGATCCTAGAAAGTATCTAGCCAAAGCAAAAGATGTTGCGAAAGAACTCGCAAAGAGTAAAATGATCTTAGTAGGTTGTGCCGGAAAAGCACCTGAGATAAAGGAAAAGGCATATTCGAATGAGTATAAATTAGATTCATTACAGGTTTAAGTGGTAAGGGGTGTCCAGAGATATTCGTCTGGGTACCCCTTAATTTTTGAATTCTAGTTTTTTAGTTGAGGGTGAGAATAAACTCTTCAATATCCTTGCCACGCGCGTTTGCATATCCGCTATCTTCACCCGAAATCATGAAACCACATCGTTTTAAAACCTTTATGGATCCAGTATTGTCTTTTGCTGCACGAGCATAAAGTGGACGAATGGTTATTTTTTTTAGAAATTCCCGTAAAGCTTTGGTTGCGATTCCCTTTCCCCAGTATTCCTTTCCAATCCAATAGGTTACTTCTGGTTCTCCAAACTGCTCAAAGTGTACAAGATGGCCAACAACGGTGTTCTCAACGAGAATCGTTTGCTTAATAATATTCTTATTCGTAAGTATTTTGTTCCAGTGTTCAGTAAAGCTATTCCAATCATTAGGGTCCTTACTTGTAAAGGCGGCCATTTGGTTTGCCTCACTGTCCTGCTGATGTTTAAAAAAAATAGGAAGGTCATCCTCTATCACATTCCGAAGCACTAAATGGCTCATTACACTCCCCCTCTGTCGTTTACTTCATTTTGAAAAAACAAACGATATATTTTTATCCAATACTTATTCCGTTCTTACGCCCTTCAATAGAGAAAACAGTAAAGTACACTAGTAAACAAGGAAACCTTATATTTGGCTAAGTGCACAGATAGAACCAACTGGATATTCTATGACAGCATAACTGCCTCTCCCTACACTTTGAGGCTCAGTGAGTACTTTGCCCCCAAGATTTCTACACTCTTCAAGACTTGCTGCTAAATCATTGACTCCAAAATAAACAAGCCAGACTGAGGGAAGTTCAGCAAGGCTTCCAGCTCTTTGACAAATACCCGCCACTGGTTGCCCATCGGAAGTTGTCATAAAATAGTCGGTATAGTCTCCTCTTTTGTATTCACTATGTTCCCATCCGATAACTTTCTTGTAGAAATCGCGTACCTCCTCTGATTGGTTAACAGTTACATCAGCAGAAATAATCGTACCAGGTTGGGGGTTATTTTGATCTTCATTCATTAATAAACCTCCTCTTTATAATTCCATTATAATTTAACACATACGACTCCAAAAGATTTCTTCTCGATTGCTCAAAATCTTTTTTCTCCACTATTTGGCCCATTGTTTTATAAGACGTTTTTTCAGTTTGAAAGAGATTTAATGGTAGTAAGGACGAAGGAAGGTCTTAAAAGTGCTAGAGCACTTGGAAGGAAAGGCGGAAGACCAATGGTAAAAAAAGTAATATAAAAAGGTGATGAATCTTTATCACACAGGATATTAATCGAGCAACATTGTATAGGTGTTTAAATAATAATAAATTAATAGAGTGCTTGAGCTAAAGATTCGCTCATTTTGTTCCAATATCCTATTATATCCGACAACTCACGCTAGGTATTCATTCATTTTGTCCAATATCTTATTATATCGGACAACTCAAGCCAGAGATTCATTCATTTTGTTCAATATCCAAAAAGATACTTCCTGCGAGAATGCATCTCTCCATTATGGAACCCGACTTAGATATCATAAAAACTACCCTCCAAAAGTAAGGAGGGTAGTCCACCAACCGACCTTCATATAGCATCCTTGGGTGCTTGCGATTCTTTTAAAAAAGGATAAATCGCACCATACAATGCCGCATGATTATGTAAAGTAGCCATTCTTACTTTTGTTTTCAGGAAATTCTCTGGTAAATAGTAGGGTATTTCTTTCTGAATAAAATCTAAGAGATAATCACCTTGCTGAGAAATTCCCCCACCAATTACGATATATTTTGGATCATAAAGCAATATAATTTGCGCTAGTCCATTCGCTATTTCCTTTGCCCAGTTATGAATGATAGTTAAGCATTCATGACACCCCAATTTTGCACGTTCAAATAACGTTTCTGGTGTAACTGTATCATCAAGAGATTCCTTTATTTTTGAGATTAATGCATTGGTAGAAGCTCTGGACTCATAGTTTGTGCCTGTAGCTGGATCATATAATAAATAGCCAACAGAATTCGCTTGTTGAAATGCACCATCTATCAATTGATGATTATAGTAAGCTCCACCAATTCCAGTGCCAATAGTGATGCAAAAAATATTATTTTTATCTATCATGGAGCCTTTCCATTTTTCCCCCAATAATGCTGCATTCACGTCATTCTCAACAACTACTGGTACGCTGAATTTCTCGATTAAAGGTTGCTTCCATTCCATTCCTTTATAGAAGGGTAATGTTGGTCCTGCATAAACAATCTTTCCAAGGGCTCTATCCACAATACCAGCAGTACTAATTCCAATTCCAGATATGTTGTATTTTTCCCTTATCTCTTTAATAATTTGTTCTATTTGTTGAAATAAAGCTCGTTTACTAGTTGTTTTGGTTTGCTTCTTCCGGTGATCTGTTAACACTAGGTTCTCATTTAAAATGGCGTACTTAATATACGTTCCACCTATATCGATCGATAAATATTTCATCATATATCCCCTTTTTCAGAAAACTCAACGTAACTACGGCCTATGAATATTTAGAAGAGCGTTTTGGTCCTTCATTAAGAGTAGTTGGTAGCCTATTATTTGTGCTATATCATATAGGTAGGGTAGCGATTGTTATTTATTTACCTACTCTGGCCATTACATCGGTTTCTAATATAAACCCAATTATAATCGCTTCTGTAGTTGGCGGGCTGTGTATTATCTATACCTTCTTAGGGGGAATGGAAGGTGTTATTTGGAGTGATGTCATCCAAGGCATTTTATTAATTGGAGGAGCAATTTTAGTGCTCGTTCTAGGTATATTAACGATAAATGGTGGATGGTCAACTGTCATAAACGATGCATTAGCCAATGATAAATTAATCACAGCCGATAATTTTAAACTGGGAACAGCAGCTGCTGCCATACCTATTATATTTATTGGATCCATCTTCAATAATTTACATCAATATACTGCTAGTCAAGATGTTGTTCAGCGTTATCAAAAAACAAAATCAATAAAAGAAACGAATCGATCCTTATGGACAAATGGTATTCTAGCATTAATCACCATACCGATATTCTATGGAATGGGTACCGTTCTTTTCAGTTATTATTCAAATATGGAGACGCTTCCAGAAGGATTTAATACGTCTGCTATCGTTCCTTACTTCATTGTAACAACCTTACCAGTTGGTATAGCTGGTTTATTGATTGCTGCCATTTTTGCTGCCTGTCAGTCAACGATATCGTCTAGTTTAAATAGTATCTCTGCTTGTATAACGGTCGACTTTAAACAACGATTTTTTGACAAAGCATTTAGGCTCACTGATGTGATCATAGCGAGACTAGTTATTATCGTTACAGGAACTCTTGGTATGATCGCTGCACTATATCTTGTTTCTACAAATCAAGCGGAAACATGGAATCTCTTTTTGGCTATGACTGGGCTATTTGGAGTTCCGATTGCAGGAATATTTGCTCTTGGTATTTTCACGAAGAGAGCGAATGCCCCTGGAGTACTGATTGGTTTAATATTAAGTGCCATTACCTCCTACTTTATTCAACAGACTAGTTTTTCACCATTTGCAGTTAGTGTGATGGCTTTCTTTTCATCGTACATTTTTGGATATGTTGCAAGCTTCTTTTTCCCAGCTTACAACAAAAACACTACCGGACTTACGATTTATACAAAAAATGATGATTTTATTAAGTCAGAGGTTAAACAGAATATTTCTTAGGTACATTAAATGAATGCGCTTTAATAAATGAACCCACAAAGCAGAAAATCATCTATTAAGTATTAATGTATACGAAACATTAAAATTTCGCCAATCCAATCTTATATGTAATGCAAATTCAATGTATAAACAAACTAAACAACGAATGACATAATTCGTTCTTAAGCGGCACATAGTATTTAACAATAAATTCTTTCATCTTCATCGTTAACAATTCCTATTTTTATTTTCACAACAAGATTAATCATCGTAAAAGCGCTTCCGAAATTAATATTTACGTATAGCCTAGACACGATTAATAAGATTAACCAGTGTCAATTCACTTATATTATATCAATAAATAGTAAATATTACCCGAATTATAGATTATTCAATTGTGTGAAAATTTGCAAGCTTTATAATTATAAAGCAAGCTTATCCGCTATGAAGTTCATTTAAACATGAGAAAATTATCGCTTGTAGGCTATATCGTAACAACTGTTATGTGGAAATGTCATCAGTATTAGGGGAATTCACTCTTAATTTGAAATATTAGTTAAAAATTATACAGAACGAACATTGGTATAAAACGCACATAAGAAGAGTAAATCTCTATCATCAAGTCTATTTGTTATTGCTAATTCTATATTAAAACCATTCTGTATCATCAAACTCTTCCTCATTTAAATCCACTTTGTTTAAATGATTATATTCTTCTAAGCCTTTCAGAAAATTAAGGGGCCTGCTATTACAAACTCGATAATTACTACAGCCAAAAAATGCTGCATTATTGCGGCTATTAAATCGCATTTTTAAGTCATTACCACACTGACATTCTAAATGGTGAGGACTGGTAATTAGGGTATTTCTAAACTGATTGATTGCAAGAACTAATATAGTAACTCTCATCGCACCAGCTTCATAATACTCTTTAGCAGCTTCCAATGCTGTTGAACCAGTAGTCATTACATCATCTAGAATCACAACATGCTTACCTTCAAAGTTTCCATTCGCTTCGAAAACACCTTTAATATTGGATATCCTTTCCTCTTGATTTAAATACTTCTGACTCTCATAATCCTTTGAACAAGTCAGTAATTCTGCTCCATTTTGAATGTGAGATTTTTGATTACATATAAAATTAACACATTCATATAATCGATCGACTTTTTGCGATGGTCTTGGTGGAATTCGAGATAAAATATCAACTTTTTCGAAATGTTCTTCTATGAAACGAATTAAATTATTATAGATGGTTTTAAATAACTTTTCCTGTGACTTCGGATAGTCCTTATTCTTTATAATACGTTGGGAAAGTTGGTGAATCGGATAGCGAATATCATTTATAGAGAAATATCTCCCTCCGCTTACAATAGTAGATCTTCTCCCCTCATATTCTTTATAAGTAACAATTACCAATCCCCGATTAAAGTCTTCACTCTTATTCAAAATTGTTGATACCACTTCTGAATAATAACCCTTTAAATCTCCGGTAATCACTTGGTTAATACCTGTAATTGAATTAACTAAAAAATCTGGTAAATTTCCAACTTCCTCATATCTACTCAAATAGTTTTTGGAGAAGTAAATGGTTGAGACATTCATTCCTTGAATATACTTTAAGACATCAAGATCTCGGGATAAAACAGCTAACTCATAAGATTCCATCCCTAGATAAAGGTGCACTTCTATAAGACTTTTACGTTTTATTAAAAATCCACTGAATGTTCCATTATAAATCAAAAAGTCTGGATCGATTCGTTTGATGGCAGAAAGTCTCTTTCCACTTTTACTTATAAACAAGATAGTAACAGTGGAGTCAATTTGGTTCCAAGGTTCATTAAAATCTTCTGGAAAAGAATCTAGGTCAATAACAAGTCCATTTAATCTATTTAAACTGACGAACATAAACCTTTTCCATCCCTTCATCAAGCAAACTCATTTGTTCTTCCTTAGCAACAGAAATAATTTTAGCTTTTTCAAGTGCTTTGAATAGATCTTCTATTTTTGTAAACTTTTCTGCACCTTCTCGCTTAATGTATTTTTTAGGCCATGAAATATTATCATTATCTAAGGCACTTTGAGGAATAAATATCATTCTCTTTTGTTTTAATGCATAATCAGCTTGCTTTAAGGCACCACTAGTTTCACCAGCTTCCACGATTGCTGTGGCAAGCGAAATACCGCTCATTACAGCATTTCTCATCGGAAAAAACCAACGTTGCACTGGGCTCGAAGGCGGAAATTGTGATACAACTAATCCCTCTTTACTTATTAATTGCTGGATCTTTTCGTTTTCTTTCGGATATGCTCGTGTAATAGGTGTACCTAGAACAGCAATGGTTGGATATTGGTTTTGAATTGCAGACTGGTGTGCAGCTGTATCAATTCCTCTTGCCAACCCCGAAGCCACCACAATACCAGCATTCCCTAAATGCCTTGCCAATCTATGTGCTTTTTTCAAACCATCATTTGATGCTCCACGACTCCCCACAACTGAAACTATCTTCTCCTTCAATAAATGAATATTACCGCGTAGAAATAAATAAGGAGGAGCTTCCTTTGTTAAGGCTAATAATTTAGGGTAATCCTTCGATCCCCTCTTAACAATTATGTCTTCTTTATTTAAAGATTGAAATCCCTTTTCTACCTTCTTATAAGCTTTCTGTAATTCAACTTCATCTATACTTATAGCATTACTGATCTTCTGTGCAATTCTGGTGAATTCTTGTTGCATATTAATTGTTTTGTACAGTTTTTCAAAAACTGGTTCAGTCTTCTTATCCGAAAAATTATAGAAAGATTGAATCGTATAATAATTCATTACTTCATAAATAAAAGGTTTTTTTAGTTCCATTTGTTGACGTTGATTACCCTTTGCTAATTCTGGGGCTATTGTTTTTAAATTTCTTTTACGCTCATCTAAATCTTGTCGTAAAAATAATGATCCTGCAGGCGTCCTTTTTATAGGATGAACTTGACCACCATGCACAAGTTGATTTAATCTTTGACTGCTAATACCAAGATATTCTGCAGCCTCCTTACTAAAAAATAAATCATTTACTAATTTCACAATATCATTTCTATCCACCATACCACCTCCCTTCATTAACTTTATCATAACCCTTTCAATGTTTCAATAGTTATTGATTGTTTATAGATATTTTAGTTTTTCAGTACATTTTGAGTCATTAAAGCATAGAATGGCGATCAATTAAAATAGATGTTTGAGTGTTGCTAATGCACGAACATTGATCAAGATGCAAAGTGATTCTTAAACTTACTAAGTACCAACCTCGAATCAATATCAGCAATACATTTACATCGAAAAGCTGCCATTAAAATCTATGTTATAATCAAGATAACTATGGTATTGGGGGAAGCATCACATGAGTTCAATCTTGGATCAAATCCAACTCAATTATCAAACACTTAGTAAAACAGAAAAAAAAGTAGCTGATTATGTTTTAACGTACAATGAGGAATTATTGAATATACATATTAAAGAGCTTGCCCATCAAATAGATGTGTCTGTTGCTACGATTACACGTTTTTGTAGGAAAATTGGGGCATCTAGTTTTGTTGAATTTAAAATTTTATTACGGGATGCTGTAAAAGTTCAGGAAGTAACAGAAGATGTTATTAACAGTGTTCATCAATTTTATGAATCTGTCATTAACTCTACTAACTCCTTATCTAACCTTTCCACTTTTCAAAAAGCTTGTCAATGGATTTTAAAGGCAAAACGTATTCATGCATATGGACTGGGGAGCTCAGGATTGTCGGCTGAAGAATTAAAGTTAAGATTATCAAGAATGGGACTAACGATAGATACACATAAAGACTCCCATGCGATGATTATTGCCTCATCCTTTTTAACAGAAGAAGATCTTGTGATTGCCATCTCTAGTTCAGGGCAAACAAAGGAAATTATTGATGCAAGTGAGCTAGCCAAAAGAAAAAATGCCAAAGTAATCTCTATCTCCAACTATTCAGAAACACCCCTAGCGAATTTGTCTGATCTCATGTTGTACACGGCAAGTATTAAACCTTATCTAGCACAAGGCTTTTTGAATAGTCAGCTTTCCATTCTTTACGCACTAGATGTTTTAAGCATACTACTCACCAATCACCAAGACACGATGAAAACCTATCAACATACCCTTCACGCTCTTGATGAATACAAGAAAATATAAAAAAATGGCAATTCATAAGCGAACTGCCATTTTTTCTTTACTCTAATTCCTTGATTGCATTTGCAAATTTTTCTGTTATCAATTGCGGACGGGTAATAGCACTACCTACCACTGTGAAATCAGCACCCGCTTCCAATACATGTCTAGCCTTATTAGGATTATCCACTTTCCCCTCCGCTACTACGGGGATAGAGACACTCTCTCTGATTTGTTTTATCATAGCAAAATCGCCATCTGCAATATTTTGACCTTTTGTCTCCTTTGTGTACCCTACCAAAGTGGTGGATACACAATCAAATCCTAGTTGCTCCGCCATAATGGCTTCTTCCACTGTTGATATATCTGCCATTAATGCAATATCCTGTGCATGGAGTTTAGCATATTGAACAATATCATTTAAGCTCTCTCCATGAGGTCTTTCATGGTCGGTTGCATCCATTGCGATCATTTCTACCCCCACCTCCATTAGTGCTTTTACTTCTTTCAAGGTCGGAGTAATAAACACTTCGCTATCTGGATAGTCCTGTTTAATAATTCCGATAATTGGCAAGTCCACATTCCTTTTTATTTCTTGTATATCTACAACGGAGTTTGCACGAATACCTGATGCACCGCCTTGCTGGGCAGCAACAGCCATTCTACCCATTATCATGGGTGAATGGAGTGGCTCCTCCTCTAATGCTTGACATGATACAACTAGTTTATTTTTCAACTGTTCGAATACTCTCATATTAACTATCTCCTAACGCTTCTTCCACTTCATTTTTTATTCCAGAAACTTCTGGCCCGTACACTACTTATTAGCAAACACTATATTTCCCGCTGAACTCATAATGGTAGATTGCTTGTAGCCAACCTACATTTAGAAAAGGATATGCCTTTATTGTGGCAGCATTACTGAAAGCCCCACCAATTCCTAATAACAAACCTGCTGCAGGTAATACTGCAATCGGCAACATAAATGATTTACCAAATCTTTGTGCTTTTTCAAAGAAAGAATTATTTTTTTTTCATCATTTCACCTCATTCCTTCATATATAGTGAAAATTATTTACACTTTTATATTACTATTGAAAACTAAATACATCAAGGTTATTTGAACAATTATTTAGTTAAGAAATATTGCTTCTTAATAAAGCTAAATTAGGAAAAGGAAAAATACATAATCAAGGAGACAACCATTAAAAGAACAAAGACCAGCCTTTTATCAAGGCTGGCCTTTATTTACGAAGGAAATAAAGTACCTCCATCTATCATGATAATTTAAATTGTTCCACCGTTTGTTCTAATTCCCTAGCAATTTCGGTAAGTGATGTAGCGAAGTTTGATATTTCTTCCATGGATGCTAGCTGTTGTTCTGTCGCAGCAGAGACATTCTGGGTTTCCGCTGTAGTATTTTCTGCAATATCACTTATTTTCTTAAACGCTTGAGTGAACTCTTCTGCGCCATCTGAGATAGCTTCTACCTTTGATACAACATTTTTAATTTGAGCTGTAATAGTATCTACATAACCAGTAATATCTGTAAAGGACTCCCCTGCATTGTTAGCAACTTCCATCCCTTTTTCCACCTGTTTGTTAGTTGTATTCATCGATTCGACGGTTTGAGTCGTCTCATTTTGGATTTTTCCAATCATTTCTTTAATTTGCTCGGCAGAATGAGAGGATTCTTCTGCTAAATTTCTCACCTCATCCGCAACTACGGCAAATCCCTTTCCATGCTCTCCAGCTCGAGCAGCCTCTATTGCTGCATTTAATGCAAGTAAATTCGTTTGTTCAGAGATATTCGTAATAACATCAATAATATTACTTATTTGTTGAGAAAGATTCCCTAATCCTTCAATTCTATTTGATAGCTGAAGCGTATTTTTCTTAATAGATTCCATTTGAGTTAAAGTTGTCTCGATTGCCTTGTTGCCTTCTTTGACCGCATCCATTGTACGATTAGATGTAGTAGAGACTTCATTCGAGCTAGTTGCAATATCTTGAATCGAAACAACCATTTCTTCAGCCGTTTTTTCACTCGTGGATATTCCGCTAGACTGATTATCCATACCAACAACAATATCCTGAATAGAGGTTGAAATTTGTTCTGTTGCGGTGGTATTTTGTTCTGTGCTGGCATTTAATTCGTCACTAGAATTCGACAAATTATTAGCTTTATCCCGTATATCTTTAATGAGTTGATTTAAATGTTTTCTCATGCGATTAAAGGATTGTGCTAACTGACCTAGCTCACTATTGCCTTCCATACTAATTTCAACACTTAAGTCTCCTTGACTTATTTGATCACTTGCTTTAACTAGCCTGTTTATAGGCATGATAATGGAACGGATAATAAAGAAAACGATGAATCCACTTATAACAATAGAAATTGTGATTACCGTAATCGTTGTATTGAAAATCGGGCGCACTTCTTGGTCAACTTCACTATATAACATCGTTCCACTAATTTTCCAGCCAGTAAGTTCATTTGTTGCAAAAGCCATTTTCTTTTTATCTCCGTCCATCACATAATCAAACTGACCAGAATCGGATGTATATAAATTCTGATAAAAATCTTCCTCAGCCTCCGCTCCAGCGTCTAATGTCGGGTGACTGATCACATGACTTGTTCCATCCAAAAGAAAAAGGTATCCTTCGTTCCCGACTGTCACACTACTAATAATCTTCGCTAAGCTTTCTAGCTCTAAGTTCATTGCAACAACACCTTGATTGTTTGGAGTTGTTTTTGCTATTGTTACAACCACTTCACCTGATGAATTAGATATATATGGATCGGTAATAATAATCTGGTCTTTATTTTCCATTGCTTGCTTGTACCATGGTCGTTCACGTGGGTCATAACCTGGCGGATTTTGAAATGATGTCGGTGCATTCATAAATTCCCCTGTTACGGTACCAACATAGTGTTGTTCTGCTACATCCTCCTTAGCTGATTGAATCGTATCTAGAATATTTCTTGTTTGTGCATCTTTGTCTTGTTCAATATTCTCAGGTTGAATCGTGTTTGATAAATATTCAACACTTTCCATTTGGGCTGATATAAATTCACTAATCGTATCCTCAACAATACTTACATTTTTCTGTGCAGAAGCCATTAATGTTTTCTCAGTTTTGTCCTTTGCACTTTGATAGGAGAACAAACTAATACACAAGCTTGGCACTAATAAAATTAGTACAAAAGATGCGATAAGTTTGTTTCTTAAACTTAAATTAAGCTTCATCTTTTTCTTTTTTTTCAATTTAATTGCCCCCAATAATATATGATATAAAAAAGAAACTTTTTCTATATAAAAGTTCTTCTTTCTATTAATATCGGCATAAACCTTCTTATTCTTGAGAAAAAAATTTATGTTAGATCTAACATACATCCAAAAAAATCCCCACCTATCATTAGATGGAGACTTTTTTAAAGCTTAATTATGCCAATGATTACGTTAGCACATCAATGAAATTAGTTTTTAAAGCACAAGCACCCACTTTATTTTTCCCAGTTTCGAACTGGTTTGTAACCTGAATGATGGATAAAATCATGTACAGTTTCTTCACTAAGGCCATTCATCGGTATCCCTTTCTCTAATGCAGTTATATGCATTTTGGCAGAATACTCTAATGTCTGTAATGCAGTACGAGCTTCTTTAAGGTTCACATCACAAACGATGATCCCATGATTTTCTAGTAAAAATATATTCGCCTCTTTTGCTCTATCTTTTACCGCATTCGCAAGTTCCTTACTGCCAGGATTATAAAAAGGCACTCTCGTAACACGCTCTAAATAATACATAGATTCCACAAAGTAATTGGAAGGAAGCTCTAAGTTCGAATTAGCGATTAATGTACTGTAAAATGGTGAAGCATGCAAAACGGCATTAATCTCTGGCCGTTCTTGATAAATTCCTTCATGCATCAAAAATTCTTTGGATGGCTTTTTCCCCTCCATATGCTCTCCTTCTTTACAGTAAGAAAAGTCTTCCATCTCTAGTTCCCCTAAATAAGTTCCTGTCGCAGATATTATATAACCATCGTCGCTTCTTCCACTAATATTGCCTGCAGTTCCCCAGGCCAAATCCTTATCCATCATGAATTTCCCTGTTCGTTGAAGTTCCATTAATAGTTGATTATCCATTTTCCCACTCCTCGTTAGTTTATTTATTTCAGCCATTCCACAAGACTCATTGTCACAGAAGGAATAAAGGTAATAATAATTAAACAAATGAGTATGGCCATATAGAATGGGATTAATCCTTTCGTTAAATGATCAATTCTCACATTACCGATTTTAGATACTACAAAAAGATTTAGTCCAAGTGGTGGAGTGACCATACCGATAGCTAACGTTACAATCATTACGATACCAAAGTGGACCGGATCAAGCCCTAGCTCTACTGCTACAGGTACTAGGATTGGTGCTAAAATAATGATAGAAGCATTCGTCTCCATAAACATTCCGACTAATAGTAGTAGGATCACGACAATTCCTAAGAATATCATCGGACTGTCTGAAATAGAAGTGATAATACCAGCAACCTGTTGTGGTATATTCTCGATAGTTAAAATCCAACTAAACAATCCTGCTGTAGCAAGAATAAACATAATAGTAGATGTCGTTACGGAAGCTTGTGTCAAAATTTCCTTAATGTTTTCTCTAGTAATCGCTTTATAGAAAAATACACTAATTACAAATGCATACGCTACAGCTACACCTGCTGCTTCTGTTGCAGTAAAAATACCACTGTAGATACCACCTAATATGATAACAGGCATAATGATTGCTGGTATTGCTTCTACAAACGCCTTGCCTATTTCTTTTCCTGATTTTTTTGGTTCTTTTAAATAATTTCGTTTTTTCGCGAGAATATATACGGTGATGACGAGTCCAATTCCAATAATAACTCCAGGTACCATACCAGCAATGAATAAATCTCCAATGGAAGCACCAACCGCTGTACCATATAAAATTAACGGAATACTCGGTGGAATAATGATTCCTAACGTACCAGAGACCGCTTGAACACCGGAGGCAAGCTCTTTATCATAACCACGTTTAGTCATAGCTGGTATTAAAATCGCCCCTAGTGCAGCTGTAGCGGCAACACTTGAGCCTGATATAGCAGCAAAAAACATCGTAGTTACAACGGTTACAATAGCTAGTCCACCAGGGACATGTCCTGTAATCGCATTCGCTAAATTTATCAAACGTTGCGAGATCCCCCCATATTCCATTAATGCTCCTGCAAGAATAAATAACGGGATAGCCAATAAAGGAAACGAATCAAGTGAAACAAAGGCACGTTGCGCTAATGTAAGCAAAGGAATATCACCTGCAACTAATAGTGCTAGGCTTGAAGATAACCCTAAGGAAATCGCTACAGGAACCCCTATTAGAAATAATATGACTAACGATATAAGTAATACAAATATCATCGAAGCTCACCTGCCATTTCGTCTGTATCATCATTGTTTGGACTCAACAATGCAGCAACAATATTGCAAAGCATGAAAAATGAGCCAAGTGGGATGGCAGCATAAGCAAAAGCCATCGAATATTGTAATGTTGGTGTTGTTTGCCCGATTACAATATACGTTAAATGTGCACCATAATAAGATAATACAAGGCAGAAGGTTGCGCTAATCCATAAAACAATTTTTTGCAATCTTTGCTTATTTTTTGCATTAACAATCTCCCACAAAAAGTCGATTGCAATATGCTGATTATGTCTCATTGCTAGGCCCGATCCTAAAAAGACAATATAAATCATTAAATACTTTGCTAACTCTTCTGTCCAGCTAAGCGGTATATTGATAACAAATCGAGTAGTGACTTGTAAGACAACTAATATTGCTAATACAACTAACAAGAATGAAACCAAATATTTTACCCACTGATTGATATTGTCCATGATTTTCACATACGTATTCATTGGCTTCACTCCCTCATTTCCTGAATAGTGTCATAAAGTTCTCTACCATACTTATTTGCTAATTTTTCATTAACTTCTTGTACAGCTTTTCTAAAAGGTTCTTGATCTACTTCAATAACCTCTACTCCTTGATCCAACATTTCTTGAAGTGCCGCTTCCTCTTCTGAGAAAACGAGTTCATTTTGGTATTCTCGAGCTTCTTTAGCAGCTTCTATTACAGCTTCTCTTTCTTCCTCTGTTAATCCTTGAAATGTCTTTTCACTCATTAACAATTGTACATAACCGAATACATGATCGGTTTTCACCAGATAATCCTGCACTTCATGAATTCTCGCACTTGCCGTAAATGCAATGGGATTCTCTTGGGCATCAATTACCCCTGTTTGTAACGAGGAATATACTTCTCCAAAGTTCATTGGAGTTGGGCTAGCGCCCATTGCTGTCCATCCCTCTACAGAAGCTTCTATATTTGGAACACGAATTTTCACACCTTTTAAATCTTCTGGAGATTCTACTCGTTTATTTGTCGTTAATTCTCTAGGACCACGCAACCAGAATTCTAATCCTCGTACTCCCGTCGCTTCTAACATATCCTCCTGCAATTGCTCGCCTTTGGTACCGTATACAAACTCTTCCAAGTGATCTAAATCTTCAAATAAATACGGTAATTCTAAAATAGAATAAGGTTGATAAAAGTTCGACATTACACCAGCAACAAGCGCAAAATCAACTGAGCCAATTTGCATTCCTTCTATGAGATCACGGTCCGCACCCAAAGTAGAGCTTGGATAAACCTCTACTTTGACTGTACCATTCGTTTTCTCTTCTACTAGTTCAGCAAATTTAACTGAACCTTTATGCCAAGCGTTTGATTCACTTTGAATATGCCCCAATCGCAAAACCTTCGGATCTTGCGCACTCGCTGTTCCTTGATCACATGCTGTTACTAACAAAGCAACTAGTGTTAATAGTAATAAAATGATTTTGGTTTTCATCTTTATTCACCTACTCGAATGAAACAAGTACTTTCACAGAATTATCTTGCTTTTTGTTTACGATGGTGAAGCCTTTGTCGGCTTGTTGATAAGGTAATTTATGAGAAATCACTTTCTCAACATCTAATTCTCCCTTTGCAATAATCTCCAAGGCTTCCTCTGTATCTGGACGATTATATGTCATGCATCCAACTATTTCTTTTTCATTTTGTTGTAGTTGTTCAATATCAACAGACTGTTGGCCATGGAACATAGCTACAGTAACTACACGGCCTCCTTTTCTCAATAAATTCAAGGAATCATTAATAATGCCAGGGACACCAGCAGTGATGAATACTTTGTCGAAAGACCCCTTGTCTAACGTCAGTTTTGCTTCCTGAATCCAATTCGCATTATCCTTGATATTTATAACATTAGATGCCCCCATCTCTTTTGCTACATCTAAAGAGTAATCTAAAACATCTGTAACTACAATATCTGTTACCCCTTTTGCTTTCACCGCGATAAGTGTAAGTAAACCAATTGGGCCTGCACCTAAAATGGCTACACGATCCGTTGACTTAATATCTGCCTTATAAGCAGCATGGACCCCAACTGCTAATGGCTCTACCAAAACTCCCTGATCATAACTAACAGAGTCAGGTAATTTAACCGCCTGAGCTTCTGGTGAGACAAAAAATTCTGCCATTGTCCCTAACCAATCACCCATTCCAGGAGCCAAGCGCTCATCGGAATAATTCACATTTCCTGTCATGATTCCTTCACTCTCACCAGTACCGATTTGTGGCTCCACTGTAACACGGTCTCCCACTTTAAAATTCGTCACAGACTCTCCAATTTGTACTACCTCACCCGCAACCTCATGTCCAATAACAACTGGTGGTTTACGGAATGGATGTAATCCTTTATACGTATGGATGTCCGATCCACAAATTCCTGCAACTGCCACTTTAATAAGCACTTCATCTTCTTTTAATACCGGTACCTCAATATCTTTGATGCTAATTTGCTCTGCTGCCTCTACAAATACCGCTTTCATATATGATCTCTCCCTTATATACTATCGATGTTATTGAAAGTACATCATTTTGGATTCCAAAAGATGCCTTTTCATTAACTCAGAGCATCTTTCATCTCTATCTTTTAATGCTTGTAGAATTTCTAAATGCTCAGAGTAAAATTTCTGTACCCTTGCCGGTTCCTTTTTTAAATGACGTAACGTAATACGTCGCAAATGATCTTGATAGTTTAATAACACTCTCGTGATTTCATTATTTCCACTAAACTCACTTATTGCTAAGTGAAACTCATGATCTAAAGTGGCAAACAATCGTACATCTTTATCTGCAGCCGCCTTTTTCGTCGCTTCTATATTTTCCTGCAATTCTTTTAATTGTTCATCTGTAATGCGCTGATAGATTTCTTGACAATTAAATGTTTCCAAAGCAATTCGCAAGCTATAAATATCATTAATTTTCTCAATCGAAATATCATTTACGATGATTCCTTGCTTAGATGAAACGGTAACAAAACCTTCCGATTCTAATCGAACAAGTGCATTTTTAATTGGTGTCTTACTCATCCCTAATTCATCAATTAAGGTTCGTTCTGATAAGAATTGTCCTGCTTCATAATGTTCTTCTAAAATTCTCTCTTTTATTTTTTGGTAGGCAACGTCTTTTAATAACATATTCTTTTCCATCCTTTAGATTTTTATTTGGAGCCAGATTGATAGACTTTTTCAAAATACTCTGGACCACCTAGCTGACCACTTTTTAATGATATTTCTAATCTATCAAATTTTGCTCTCTCTGAATATGCTAAACATAAAGGAGCTCCTGGCGCAATAGAATCGATTACTTCTAAAGCATAAATATCCAAATTCGATGTAACAAAGCCAGATGTATCCCCACCAGAAATAATTACTCTTTGAAGTTCAACTATATCAAGCAATTGCTTGGTCCATTTTCCTAGCTTCTCCCCAATAAAAATACCTATATCCTCTCTTTTAACACCATGGTTCATTAAATGCTCTCGCGTTTTCGAAATATGAGGATCATCTGCACCCCTAGCTGTGTAGATTATTACTTTTTTATCTTCTTCTATTCTTTTTGCAACTTTTAATAAAAATGAATGTACCTTTGAGTCATCTGAAAATAATTCATATGGTATTCTTAAAAGATGAAAGCCAGCCTTTTCCGCTTTATCTAATTGTTGCTTTGTAACCTCAGATACACTACCGGAAACAGCAAAAATCTTCTTCACTTTAGTCGGCTTGGTATCGCGTTCCTTTCTCTGGACGTCCCCATGACGCTGCATCGCATCTCCAAGTGCATATTCTACTCCTGAAGAGCCCACGATAAATTGAATTTCTTCATCGCGTTTTTCCCATAATACCTCGGAAACCTTCTCCATATGTGAATTATTCAATGCATCATATAGTACAATATCAGCTTCCTTATTCTCTTGTTGATTAATTTCAGATACAGACTTTGTTTCCAAATCCATAATATTTACATTTACTACTTTTTGAGTCGTTTGTCTCGCTAGATGCTTTACTAGGTTTGCCTCATCCATAGGAGTTACAGGATGCTTTGCCATGACTGGGTGCCTGTCCAATCGATAAATTTCCTCTTTAAATTTGGCAAAGTGATTCCCAAACACTGTATATCTACCTAAATTAGGTGCAGCTACCAATAGTGGGTAGCTCCCATCTGGAAAGTATTTTCTCGCCAAGTCGCTCGCGAAACCGATACTCCCTACCTCTGGTGAAGAGTCAAAAGTCGAACAAACCTTATAATGAACAAAGAATGGATTCATTTCCTTGAGAAATTCAAACACTGGAGAAATCTCTTCCTCCATGCCTTTCAATCCCTTTGCTCTCGCAGTTCCTGCAACCCCGATACAATCCACATCCTGAAATTGATTCAGCTTTTCCTGATCAGGTAGCTTAAGAAATAGTATCGTTTTCAAACCATATTGGTCGAGCGCTTCCATTGCATCCGTGGAACCAGTGAAGTCATCACCATAAAATCCTAAAATATGTCTTTTCAAATCACTCACCACCATAAAATCTAACTTAGATCTAAGTTGTATCTAAAATAGTATCAACAAAAGAAAACGATGTCAACAGTTAAAATTTTTCGTATACAGATTATGAATAAAATCGTCCCAAAGTTCCTATCTATGGCTCATTTTCTGATAAATTTGATATGTTCATCATTCAAAGATTTATTAAGTTTAATCGTGGAACTCTTACCATAATATCTGTTTTTTGTATGTAAAAGTATTCCTCAAAAAAAATTAAAAATTTGAAATTAAACTATCTGAGAGATTAGTAATAGAAGGAATGATAGGACCCGATGTGGAAATATATATAATAGTATAAAGTGTTTAATCCTACCTTATTTTCATATATATAAGCTAAGGACTCGAGCAAAAGGAGGATCTGTATATGCGAAATTTTTATTCTGTAGTTTCTTTAGTATTTGTGATTTTAAGTATGGTACCACTAATAGTCCAGTATGATTACGAATGGGTTAAATTAGTGACATTTGATCAAAAGGGACTCATTGGGATGCTACTCCCTATCATTTATGGATTAATTAGTATAATGTTCGGTTTCGTGTCAAGAAAAGGGACTGTTAAGACATTGTTACTTGTCTTTGGTGTGAGTTTCCTTATATTGAATTCAGCCTACGTATTTGTAGCTATCTTTGGCTTTCAAGATCCTTAAATTATTTTTTAATTAAAGCTTATAAAAAGGAACTCTTCAATTACAAGCAAAGGAGTTCCTTGGTTTCTACCCGTTCATCAGTATATAGCCTTTTTCTGATTCGTGACCTAACGACTCGTATACCCTGCGTCCGCATTCTGAATTCCAACAATATACCCCTTATGACATATATTATGTGAAAGTAAAGATTAGGGCATGTTCGTCTAATGATTCACTGTATCTTATCGTAGAAGATGCCGTTAATCGATCTCGAGAAACGATATCTTATAATTCTTTGCGCATTATTTCTATTGATTTCAGTGCTCATGATAGACTTATTTTTTTTCCTTAATCTCCTCTACCCTTTTATATACATCTTTACTCTCAATATTAAAGAGAAACTGCCTTATAGGTGCTCTCTATTTTAAACTCCATATTTTAACTTCAAAGAATACCTTGTCTCATTCGACATAATATGATAAATTACAAAAGTAAACAAAACTTTATCATATAATCCTGGTAATATGGTCTGGGAGTTTCTACGGAGCAACCGATAATTGCTCTACTATGGACGTTGAATGTTAGAATGCTTCATTCTTGTAAAAGCTATCATTCTTTAGTTCTGTATAAATTTTTATATACAAACGTCTATGGATACCATAGGCGTTTTATTGTTTTTCTCTCCTATTTTCTGTAGCAGTGTAATAGAGGTTCGCTCCGTAGAGAACAGAAAGGTAGGAGTACGATGGAAATACTAAAAGACATTTTAGCTGCCCTTAGTGGTGTGCTAAACGGTTTGCCTCAAGGACTACTTGCACT
Source organism: Gracilibacillus sp. JCM 18966 (assembly GCF_055392695.1). Taxonomy (NCBI): domain Bacteria; kingdom Bacillati; phylum Bacillota; class Bacilli; order Caryophanales; family Bacillaceae; genus Gracilibacillus; species Gracilibacillus sp. JCM 18966. The sequence continues at coordinate 429,631 of NZ_AP043883.1, forward strand.
CGCATTTGGATTTGCCTCCGTTCCAACAGCAATGGCCTTTATTGTAGGTGCATTAGGGAATAGTCTGACTGGATCTGTTGCGGTTATCTCTTTCCAAGCAGAAACCATTACGGTAGCAGGCTCGATGGGGAAAAATATGCGCGAACGATTGTCTATGATCTTTTTTGGTGCCTTGATCATGTTTGTCATTGGCGCTTTTGGCGCTTTAGAAATGATCATTGATTGGATTGGCCCTGTCATCAGTAATGGCATGATGGCAGGTGTTGGTATTATGCTTACAAAAGTTGCATGGGATATGGCGAAAGGTGATAAAATCCCTGGAATCGTTTCTTTCGCTACAGGTTTAATCACCTATTTAGCGACACAAGACTTAGTATACACGATAACCATTTCTGTTATTTTATCTAGTATTGTTGCTTTTTTTACTAGTAGAGATAAAGAGACGAAGGAAAAGAAACCATTTGTTAATGATCGTTTTCAGCGATTACAATTTGTGATGAATCCAATGGTTATTCGTGGAGCTCTAGCAATGGTTTGTTTAAATATCGGTGCAAACATCGCCTTCGGAAACATTAATAGTGATATTGCAGGACGAGATGTAAATGTAGATACCCTTGCGATGATTAGTAGTTTAGCAGATATGGCATCCTCTTTCTTTGGTGGTGGTCCAGTCGAAGTGGTGATTTCCGCTACCGCAAGCGCTCCCCATCCCGTCTGGTCTGGTGTCGTAATGATGGCGATTATGGCCGTTATTCTGTTATTGAAGCTTTTACCTAAAATCGGTAAATATATACCAACAGCCTCTATTGCTGGTTTTTTGTTCGTATTAGGTGCTATTGTGACACTTCCTGGAAACGCAGCGGCAGCATTAACTGCTGGAGAGGGATCACAAAGTATCGTTGGGGCAATTACGATGGTTGTCACCGCTATAACTGATCCGTTTCTTGGCATGTTGTCAGGAGTAGTTATCGAATTTTTGATGAAAATACTTGGATTTTAATCGAGGAGGAGAACCATGTCAGAAACATATAAACTTACGATTAACGGATTAGAACGAGAATTACCGATCATTGAGATCAATAATCAGCTAAGTATTGCGAGCTTCGTGATTTTAGGAGATACAGAGCTTGTTTGCCATGTCGCTCCATTACTAGCAGAAAAACTACCATCTGTCGATTATATCGTAACAGCTGAAGCAAAAGGAATACCACTTATCCATGAATTAACAAGAATCATGAATAAAAAAGAATACATTATTGCACGTAAAAGTGTTAAAGCATATATGAAGAATCCAGTTATCAACCGAGTAAATTCAATTACGACAAAGGATGAGCAACTACTTTGCTTAGATGGAAAAGATGCAGCATTACTAAAAGGAAAGAAAGTGGCTATCGTTGATGATGTGATCAGTACCGGGGAATCAATTCGTGCGCTGGAGGAGCTTGTACAACAGGCTGGAGCAATGGTTGTGGCTAAAGCAGCGATTCTAGCGGAAGGCGATGCTGCTGATCGGAATGATTTAATCTTTTTGGAAAAATTGCCTATATTTGAGTAATCTCGAGTATGATTATCTTGTCTTAGACTTATCCGATAGTAGCAGGCATATATCCTATTCTGTATATGCCCTGCTATTGGAAGGTCGATTTATTGTATATTGGTATTAACTTATAGAAGATACCCCAAAAATGCTAGACAGACCTTCAAGCACTCACCGCATTGTTTATCGATACAATGAAATAATATAACATTGCATAGACAACCACGTCCATTGCTTTTATTTCTTACTAGAAAATATTTTATATCGAATGCTAACCTCCCGGACGAAATAATTCACCAATTACTGTCAGTATTTTGCAACTAGAATTTTACTTTGTCTAGAATAATCATAAGCCTTCATTCCAATTAATCTAATGAATGATAAATAGCTACACGTTGGGAGCTCCATGCTTTCTTATTCGTCCACATGTCAGCTTCCCCTTGCCAAAATGGATGTCTTTGTGACAAACCTAATGGAAGGAAAAGAAAGCTACACAAATACAAGCTGCCTGTTGATATGTAAAATTCCCCTAACTCAGGTTGATGTCCTGCTAATCCAATCTGTAACCAGCCTTTTTCATCAAACAAATCGGAGTTACGAAAAGTAGTGCGCAACACTGCTGTTAAGCCAGCTCTTAATTGGCCGAAAGCCAATTCTTCTGGAAGCTCTTCACGCAGGACTTGATTAGCCAGATGATGGAAGGCACCAAATCGATAAGCAATCGATCGACCAATAACAGGAAATGTTCCTTCTGGTGAAATCATACGTTCTAAAATACGTGTATATTGAAGCGCTCTTTCCTTTATTTTTTTCTTACTATCCGACCAACCTTGATCATGCTTACCTACTATATCGACAATATCTAATAGCATCGGGTGAATAACATAGCTGTTATAATAATCAAAATGAAAGGATGCCCCATCACTATACATACCATCACCAACATACCACTGCTCAAATTGCTTGATCGCATAATCAATACGCATGGCATCCCAATCCACTTCGCCTAATTCATATAAAACAGCTTCAATGATGGCAGAAAATAATAGCCAATTTGAAAAAACCGGTTTAGTATTTCTCGTGGCTTTTAACGCCTGCAGGATATTTTTTTGGACACTTGCATCCAACTGCTTCCATAACACTTCTGGAGCACGATGGATCGCCTGTGCTAAAAAGGCACTGTCAACAAGAGGCTGACCACTTTCACCGAAATTCATATAATCCTTTGAGGCAGGATCTGTCGCATGTTCCAAACACTTTTGGATCCGAGCAATATATGTTAATCTAAGTTTTTCCTCAGCTGGATCCTCTGCCTGCCGCTCTAACCATGGTGCCATCCCATTTAATAATCTAGCAAAACCCTCTAAATGGCTAAAAGCCTCACGATTACTATCAGGAATTTGCTCTACTGGCATGTTTTCTTTTAGGGTTTCACGTTCAAGCTCTGTGATTAATGGCTCCGCAATCGCTAACATATTATTCAACCAATAAGATCGATCATCTGTCATGGACTATGTTCCTCCTTTTTTCTACAGCAATTTTGTTCTCGATTTTTTGAATCGATTGATAGGCAAACCACATAACAATAAAAGTAATTCCACTACCTAAGTATACACAGATTATTCCCGGAAAAAAATAACCAATAAAGAAAAAGGCGATGACATTAATTAGAATGAAAAGCGAATGGACCGGAGAGATGAGCGCGATCATTACTCCATGAAGAAAATAATCTATCAATCTCGCTTGATAATGAACAAAGGCTGGAAAAATATAAATGGCAAGAATAGCGAACAAAAAAGCGAAACCATATAAGATAAAAAGCAAAAGAGGCTCCAGCCAATTATTAAGTGAGCTGACAAGCGTCATATTCAAATAGATTAAAAAACATGCTACTACTAAACTATAGCCGATAATATTAGCTGTGATAAAATTTTGCTTGAATTCTAGCCAGAATGTTTTCAAGATAGTAACATCCTTTTCCCCTCTTATCCATTTTCGTTCAATGGCAAGCATGGCAACTACTGCTGGGAAAAAGCCAAAGACTACAAGGCCAAAGATACTAAAACAAATCCACAATAAATTAAGAAACGCTAGTCGTGAAATCCAAGTGGCTGAAGTATATATGATTCCCCCATTGTACATGAAGCTTCTCCTCCCATTCTCTTAAACATTTTTACAAAAGCTAGAAACATAACTGTGCCTGTGCATCACAGGTGGATCAACATTGGTCAGAGGACGTGACCGATTCAGTCGATGAAAGAACGGTATCGTCTCTCGTTTTTTCGATTGGCAAGCCTTTTTTAACTTAGTTGCAAGGTGCCTTCCAGTGTAAAGGATATATTGGACAGTTTAGTTGCAGGTTTTCTCATTTTGTCCCATATCCTATTTTATTGAACAAGTTCAGTTGCGGGTTCGCTCACTTTGTCCTTTATCCTATTTTATTGGACAAGTTCAGTTGCAATTTCGCTCTTTTTGTCTTATATCACTGATATGCAACTAAAATTTCACTAAGCACAAAACGAAGGGCAAGATGTAGTGCTCTCTACAACTATCATCTGAACTCCCTAAATGCATGGGCTGTTGCTATAGCAGCCACTTTTTCTTGCCTTCGCTTGTGAAGGATCTTAGAAAATAGATACTTCCCTTTATCTATTGTCTAGCCATGCCTTACTTTCCGCCTGTGCTTTATCTAAGGCTTCTTTGGCAGATCTTTTTCCAGCTAATGCTGCTTCAATTTCCGAGGTTAAGATAAAACGAGGCTGAGAGGATGCCCAAGGATAGCGCGGTGTCCATGGTGTTCGCATTGCTTCGATGGTTGGATTCATCATTTTTTCTACTTCCTTATAGCTCTCCCAGTCTTCGGCTGCTTTAATAACAGGCATAGCATTTGCTTCTTCAAAAAGATATCTTTGGAAATCTTCACTTACAGAAAATTTAATCCATTCCCAAGCTAACTCCTTATTATCACTTTCCTTTGCCATTGCCACAGGGCTTCCCGCAAACATACCACCAATACCATCATCATTGTTAAATTCTTGGGCTATTCCAATTCGATCTTCAAGTCCTTGTGCATACACTGGGAGAATTAAATCACCTGGTCCTTGATTCAGCATAATGGCAATATTGTTACGATCTGTTAACCACCTTTCTGCCCCTTGATTACTAATTAAGCCATCTGGAGCATATTCTTGCATCTCTAATAGCCACTCTAGGCCATTGACCATTTCTGGACTGTTATATTCAAATTGAATCTCATCCCAGGCAAAACCTGTGCCCCAGCGTCCGTTCTGCCCCTCTGCCAAGTTTACTAAGGTGAAGGCAGACGACCAGTCACCTCGAAACCAAATGCCGTAGTTTTCTTCACCGGTTACAGGATTGATCCCTGTCATTTGTTTAGCTTTTCTAGCTATCTCCTCCATTGTTGGATTATCCGAGAGATATTCTACCCCCCATTGATCAAACAGTTTTTTATCGTAATTAATAAAACGCGCATCTCCGATTAAGGGAAGTCCATAAATGGATAGCTCGTCACTGTCAGGTCCTAACACCTTCCAGCCACTGACTTGATTTTCAATAAATACGTCTAAGCTAAATTCGGGATCCTCTTCGATATATGATTGGAGCGGTTCAAGCACTCCTTGGGCAGCGAAATCTGCTAAGCCTGGCATCTGATAAACATCAGCCTCATTGGAAGTAATCATCGCTTGTGTTTTTTCCGTATACCCTTCCCATGGCATTAAAATAAATTCAACTGTTGCACCAGGATGCTGCTTTTCAAATTCCTGTTTTATTGAGTTAAGACCCTCATTTGTTTTTCCTGTAATAGGATCTGTTGCATCCTCCATGGAAAAATCACCTATTAAATGCACGGTCAACGTTTGCCCTGCCCACTTTCCTTCTTTTTTCGATGTACTCTCTGTTCCACTTTCACTTGAGGAACACCCAGCCATTATGCCTAACATTACTATGAACCAAACAACTAGCCACTTTTTTTGTACTTGCATGACGCCAACCTCCTTCTTTCTCATTATTTATTCACCCTTTACACCACTTAGAGCAATACTTTGAATAATGTAACGCTGTAAAAAGAGATACAGGACAATAATTGGTAGGATACTTACCGTAGCTAAAGCCATCGTAAGCCCTGCTAGACTGGTTCCATTTTCTAAGGCGAAGCTTGAAAGATATAAAGGAACCGTATGCAAATCTTGATCACTTAAAACGACAAGAGGCCACATAAAGTCATTCCAGCTCCAAATGAAGGATAAAATAACCATTGTCGCTGCAATTGGACCTGCTAAAGGTAAATAAACAGTGAAAAATATCCGAAATTCTCCGGCTCCGTCAATTTGTGCTGCCTCCCGAAGTGTTGATGGTAGCTGATCAAAGAATTGTTTACAAAGAAAAATTAGCATCCCATTAATCACGGTCGGTAGAATGAGTGGCCAAAAGGTGTTAAGCAGATCCACTTTGTTAAATAGTGTATATAATGGAATCAATCGAGGCTCCATTGGGATCATCAATGTACATAGCACAAGTAAAAAAAGTAATTTTTTATACTTAAAGGTACCCTTGGAAAAGGCGTAGCCTGCCAACAATGAGGCAAAAACCTGTAAGAGAACCGAACTGATGGTGACAATAGCAGAATTAAGATAGGATTGGACAAGTCTGCCATTCTCAAAGACAATTTTATAGTTAAAGCTTGCTACCTCTTCTGGAATCAACCTTGGTGGAAAAGGCAGAGTAATATTAGCGGTCCGATCAAAGCCAACACTTACCATCCAAAGAAATGGAATCATAAGTAATATACCGAAAATAAGTAAGACGACAAACTGGGCAATATTTGTTACTTTTTCATTCATTTTTGGATTCATAGAAATACCTCCCTTTCGCTCGTTATAGCTTCATTTTTGATACCTTTAAATTAATAAAGGTAAAGACAAGAATGATGATAAACATAATGTAGGTGGCTGCTGAAGCAATACCAAACTCAAAACCAGTAAAGCCTCGCTCATAAATAAAGGCTCCCATTGTTTGAATGGACCTTGCCGGACTACCACTCGGGCCACCTAACACATAGACTTCATTAAAGCGTTGTAACCCACCGATCCAGCCTGTAATTAATAGAAACGCAAATGTTCCAGACATGTTAGGCAATGTAATAAATAGCCACTGTTGAAATTTGTTTGCTCCATCAATGCGAGAAGCTTCATACATTTCTGGGGAGATAGCCTGCAAGTTAGCTAGACAGATAATAATGACGAAGCCAATCCAATGCCAAATCGCTAAGAGAATAACCCCCCATTTTGAGGTAGCTGGATCGGAAAACCATGAAGAAGCAGGTAACCCCAGGGCTTCTAAAGCGTAATTTGCCACCCCTAAATCAGGATGTAAAACGAATTGGAAAATCATAGCTGCCGCAACGATAGAAGTAACGTGTGGTAAAAAGTAAACAGTTTTTAATAAATTTTGTCCAAACTTAACGGAGTTAATTAATGAAGCAAAAATAAAACCTAAAGGGATCGTAATAATAATTTGGAAAAAGGCGATATAAAAAGTATTCCATACCGAGTTCCAAAATGAAGTAGAGGTTAATACTTGTTGAAAGTTCTTAAGTCCGATAAAATTCTCGATCGTTCCATTAGATTGATAGAAACTTAAACGAAATGATTCTACGATAGGATAGACCATAAATAACAAAATACCTAAAAAGCTCGGGAGTAAAAAGACATACCAAATCCACCTATTGTTCTTTTTCTTAGCTTTCAATGATTGAACATGGACACTTGACGACATTGAATGGTTCATACTTACCTTGTCTTTCGCCAATTTTTTCCCCTCCTTTTGAATTACATGGCAACATTACCGATTGGCACCGCTTACAATACTTGAAAAATTTATTACAAAGAAATCTTAGAGCTCATAATAGTTTCTGAGCATACTAGACATATCTCCTTTATTTTCTCGACTACGATATTCTGACGGTGTAACATAATAAAATTTTCGAAATTTACGACTAAAATGGGCAGCACTAACAAAGCCAGATTCTAATGCAACGTCTAATACTGATTTTTCCGGATATATATCCAATAAATATTTGGCACGCAATAATTTGCGTCGCATCATATATTGCATAATGGTAATACCAGTGACACTTTTGAATATCCTTGACATATAGTATTTGCTGATATGAAGCTGCTCGGAAATTTGATCAAGTGAGAGATTTTCATGGTAGTGATAATCAATCCAAGTCATTATCTCATTTACCTGCATAATCTTGTGGTTCTTCCCTGTAGGAACGGGTACTACTTGAGTCTTCGTTAATTCATAAATAATAAACAAGAGTTCAATTAACAAAGTAGTTGTGACACCTTCTAGCATGCGCCTTTCAATGGTTAGCTCGGTATGGCTCATCATAGTTAATTGTTTTTCATGAATCTTTTTTAGTAATCCCTGAATCTCCTCAAACTTTTTGGGACAAATATCACGTAGTAAGATATTTTCTAACTGGTTAAAGGGGGTCAATATTTCTGGAACATTTAATCTATTAATAATGGCCCTTATCCATTCAGGCGAAAAGTTGATTACCGACCGCTCATAGGGAACGTTATGGTTAGGGGCAGGCCCGTGTAAAGCAGATCCATTCATCACGATAATATCATTTTCGTGTAGTTGAATAATTTGATTGTTTAATAAATACTTACAATCACCACGATGAAACATATAAATTTCAAAATAATCATGAGAGTGGACATAAAAATCTTGTGAGTGAAATAAATAGTCTTTTTCATTCAAATTAGCGCCCATTCTTCGATAAAAGAAATGAAAATTTTCAAATTTATCCATAGACACACCCCTCGTATAAGTTGTTTGAAAAAGTTACTTTTCGTAATTATATTATACCTAGGCTAGACCACGATTATTTTTCAAAATCTACCTCCCTCATCATTTATCGATCCTTTCACTTGTAGCATTGGTAATAACACTTTCATAAAAGCTCCCTGATCAGACAGCTAAGGCAATATCTGTCAAACCCTTATTCTTGCTTCATTGCTTAATATAGTCAGTCAATTTTCGAAGCAGGGGATTATATCTGTGCATTAAAGATAACATTCACTTTCTCCTTGTGCTGTTTTAAAATTGTTTGCTTCTTGTCTGAAATTGCTTTCAATAGATGGAAATTGCTTTTTTTAGTAAAACAACCATTAAAAGTCCTTACACGTGCTAATGAGGATTTGTTTCATTACATTAATATATTAATCATAGTTATTAGAAGGGCCTATCACTAATTTTTGACTAGAACTCAAGTATGCAACTAGAGAGCAATCAAAGCATATCGTCGGGTGAAATAGACAGACTGTTCTCTTACCTGAAGCCTACATTACAAAAAACACGTTGATCTGGGAGTTAATCCCATCAACGTGTTTTCAATGCCTAAACCCAAGCTACCTGAAACTATACGGGCACCTTGGGCTTTTGTTACTATTTATAATGTACTTTTCCTTCTTTTAATAATGTAGTAATTGGTATTGAACATAGCAGAGGCTGTTCTCGTCCTCACCTTCAGCAGAATCATCACCGATGACCCCTCATTATTTGAGTTTACTCTCTTAAGCGGTACTTGGGCGGTCATGTCGACTATTAGAGTTAATAATGATTACATTGGACTCAAGACTGATACTTTCTTCCATTCCTAAATAGACGGTTGTAGATTTTTGTGCTATTCACATGGAGTTTTGTACAGTAATTTGGATGGGAATTTTGGATTACAGCAGATTACAATCATGAATTGTATGTCAAAAAGGGGATTAACACATTTGGGGAACAAATTTCATATAAAAAGACTTTCGCTGTTAATAGTACAGTCATCCGTTGATTGGCTATGGTCAATCAATAGATTTATTTATGCCTTTTCACACATAAACTAGGCATAGCTAATAAACATTTCCTTGTATAATCGTATTTCGGCGTACTTGTGCCATGACCCATTGTTTCCCTCATAATAGAGTTCATCATCGATATTTGGTTACCATATTTATTGATTTAATTGAAAAATAATTTGCTCATTTCCTTCTAATACTGTGAAACTGCTTAATTTGACATAAAAAAGCCCCAATATGCAAAGGCATTCTTACCTGTATTCCAAGGTAAGCCAAGCATATAGGAGCTTTGATTAATAATCATATATTTAAAGCTATTTTCCAAACAGGGGAACTAGCATAATATTACCTATCAAATAGATCTTCTCTCTAGTGTTGACTAAGCTACATATCTCTTATCATTTTCTGATAAACTTTAATTTGTTCATCTAATAATTCACTGTATTTTATCGTAGTAGGAGCCGTTAATCCGTCCCGAAAGCCAATATCCAATAATTCTCTTCGCATTACTTCAATTCGTTCTAATAATGATTCTACATCTATTTTCTCATTACTTTCCTTACTCATTTGTCATGCTTTCCCTTCGTCTAAAACTGGATAAATTAATAGTACAGTTTAAATATTTTACTAATTAGTTTAATTCGTCTGCTAGATTTTTGGTTATAACGTAATATCAAACAGCAAGAAGACTATTAAAGAAGATATGATAAAGGGATTTTGTATAGATTATACCTACTAGTGAATCTTGGGATGCTATCACTCCCGAAAGTAGAGGGTATAGAAGAAGTAAGGAAGAGAATAGGCAACAAATCAGTAATGTACAGTTGTGATACAAATTAGAAGGAATCATTTGATGACGAAGATCATATTGGGGAGCAATCCATAACAGTGATTCCTAATATTTGTATTTCTATGCTTCTTTAGCTCCACGAAGTGCCCGATATTCTGCGGATTCCGTATAAATTTTATGCAATCCTGACTATATATCACGAATAGAGGCATATGAACATCTAAAGTCGTTAACACTGTTATTGACCCTAAAACAATTAATATGACTTCTTTTGGTATGTTAATGCTTCCCTTTGGACTGATTACAAGATGATTTCATTTTCATACACTTATTATTGCACTACCCATTTCTCTATTAAGGTATTGTATTTACTGCTTTTCACTATGTAGATAAGTTCCCTATTAATTTTTTATATAAAGGCTAGTTTGCAGTCTAATTAAATCAATTCAAACTATATTATACACAACAAAATGTTGTTTGTAAATATAATTACCAACATTTAATTGTATTTTCATTTATACACAAAATAAAGTTGTATAATGCACCAAAAAAGGAGATTAGAATGTTAGTTTTTCAAGAACGATTAAAAGAATTAAGAGAGCAAAATAATATTAAACAAGAAGAAATGGCAAAAAAATTAAATATATCTACTAGTGCATATGGTTATTATGAGCAGGGAAGAAATGAACCTTCTTTGGAGACGATTCAAGCGATAGCAGAAACATTCCATGTATCTACTGATTATTTACTCGGATTAAAAGATAATAAAAGATCTGATATCCAGTCCATCAGTGATTTACAATTAACCTATGAAGAACTAGACACAGTTTATCTTATGAAACAAATTGGGCTATTAAAAGAATTATCTCGCGCTTCAGAAGCAGACTTACAACGCATGCAACGATTATGGAAATTTTTACAGAATGAAATGCAGATGGAGAAATCGCGGGATTGAGGGAGATTTTGTCATCCGAGGGTAATCTATACCTTGAAGATCGGGAGTTACATTGAATAAACAAAAAGAAATTACAGCCAGATAGCTAATTACTTTAAATGGTATCAAGGACACAGAAGGTTGCAATTATTTCGTTCTAAATAAAGGAGGGAGCGATTGTAACTGTATCTATTTTATAGCTTTAATAATAGTAATCACATTATTACATATTATTTCTGGTCTGTACTTCTTAATAATGAAAAAAAATAAAAATAAAACTGGTTTGATTTGATATTGTTATTTATTTGTGGGGGCTTTAAGGATTTTTATAATCATTTATTATTTGATTTAGATTTTTGTCTGTTGCAAAAAGGCAACATTGTAATAACTATTCACGGAACGAAAACAGTTTGAGGTGCGGCTCCACTCACTTTGTCTGATATCTGATTATTTTAGACAGTTCGAGATGCGATTCCTCTCCTTTTGTTCGATATCCGATTTTATTGGACAGTTCGAGATGCGATTCCTTTCCTTTTGTCCGATATCCGCTTTTATTGGACAGTTTGAAATGCGATTCCGCTTCTTTTGTCCGATATCTTATTTTATTGGACAGTTTTGAAATGCGATTCCTCTCCTTTTGTCCAATATCCGATAACTGGCAATTGTGTAACACCACAAAATGCCTCTCCCATTTGCTTAAGTGCTTTTAATAAGTAGTTTTGGTCAAACCCTTGGAAAGATCCAGACACAATGGCTCCACCTGATACATTTAAATCCGTAGTTTCTTTTTGATAATCTGTTACAACATAGCTAGGTGGTGTATACCCTTAATTTTCGATAATCGGAAAATCAAAATCAATAATATGAAAATGCGCATCAAAAATCCTCATTAAAATCCCCCATTTCTCGTATAACGTCAAATTACATCCACTGCATTAAGTTGCCTGTTATAAAATTAACCAATTACTCAAAAGAATGAGCAATTGGTTAATTAAGCATATCTCTAGTTAATGCAGCGTTAATCCCTACTAAACAAATCCCGAGTATAAACCTTCTCCGAAACATCCTTTATATCATCTGTTAGTCGGTTTGCCACGATAACATCAGCTATTTCCTTAAACTCTTTAAAATCCTTGATTACTCTCGATCCATAGAATTTTTCTTCCTGCAATACAGGTTCGTACACAACTACTTCAATACCCTCTGCTTTTATCCGCTTCATCACACCCTGAATAGCAGATTGTCTAAAGTTATCCGAGTTCGTTTTCATCGTGAGACGGTAAATACCGACAATGTTAGGCTTTTTGGCGATAATGCTGTCTGCTACATGGTCCTTTCGTGTTCGATTGGCATCTACGATGGCCTGCATAATATTGTTAGGAACATCCTCATAATTAGCTAGGAGCTGCTTCGTATCCTTTGGCAGGCAGTAGCCACCATATCCAAACGAAGGATTATTATAATGGGTCCCAATACGTGGATCTAGGCCCACTCCTTCAATGATCTGCTTCGTATTTAAGCCACGAACCTCTGCATAGGTATCTAACTCATTAAAAAATGCAACACGCATGGCCAAATACGTATTCGCAAATAGTTTAATAGCTTCCGCTTCGGTGGAATCTGTAAATAGGATATCAATCTTTTCCTTCATCGCTGCATCAGCCAATAGATTGGCAAAAACCTTTGCTCGATCAGATTGTTCTCCGACAACGATTCGTGACGGATATAGATTATCATATAATGCCTGTCCTTCGCGTAAAAACTCTGGAGAGAAAATAATATTATTCGTCTTATATTTTTTGCGTAATTCTAGTGTATAGCCAACAGGAATGGTAGATTTAATCACCATTACTGCATCTCGGTTAATGTCGAGCACTGTTTCTATTACATTTTCAACAGATGACGTATCGAAGTAATTGCGGTCTGGATCATAGTTTGTCGGTGTCGATATAATGACAAACTCCGCATCCTGGTAAGCTTTTTGAGCATCAGTCGTTGCTACGAGATGGAGAGGTTTTGTCTCTAAAAATTGCTGAATCTCTTCATCTACAATCGGCGATTTCTTGCTGTTAATCATATCTACTTTATCCTGCACAATATCTAGTGCGATTACTTCATTATGCTGTGCTAATAAAACCGCATTCGATAATCCGACATAGCCTGTCCCCGCTACTGTTATTTTCATCATTATCACCTTCACCCTTTTTATCTTTTAGCTAAAAACCAACCATTCAACAATTCTTCTCGATTATAGTAGAATCGCTCTCCATCTTCATGTCTTGTAACACTTCCACCAGAAGCTTCTACAATCGCTTGACCTGCTCCTGTATCCCATTCCATGGTTGGGGCATATCGTGGATAGTAATCCGCTTTTCCTTCCGCTACTAAGCAAAATTTTAGTGAGCTTCCAGATGATACAACGTCCACGTTACCATCTAATTCATTAATAAAATCCTCTGTTTCCTTAGACATATGGGAGCGACTTGCCACTACATGAATGGCATCCTTATCTTTTACACTCGGCAATAGAATGCTTTTTTCTAGTAAATCATCAAGCTTAGTAATCTCTTGCTCTGATGCCTTTTCTAGCTTATAAGCACCTTGTCCTTGCTCTCCAAAGTAGAAGGTATCTAAAGCAGGAGCATAAATCACTCCTAATACAGGGTACTTATCATCTATTAATGCAATATTAACGGTAAATTCCCCATTCTTCTTCACAAATTCCTTCGTCCCATCGAGTGGATCCACTAGCCAAAATTGCTTCCACCCCTTACGCTCTTCATAAGAAATAGCTCTTCCTTCTTCACTTAATACAGGGATGGATGAATCGATTCTAGCCAATCCACTTTCTATCGCTTGATGTGCTCGCTTATCCGCTAGCGTTAACGGGGAGTCATCTTCTTTAAATTCCACATCAAAAAAATCCTGTGCATAAACATCTAATATTTCTTTTCCTGCGTCTAGACACACTTGAAACAAATCGAACATATGATTTTTCATTTTATGCCCACCTTTATTATGTGATTAAAACCAAACAACATTGACAATACTTACCGTTACAATCATTACTAACAAGCTCAAAGGTGTACCGACTTTGATATAGTCAATGAACCGATAGCCTCCAGGTCCATAGACAATTAAATTCGTCTGATAACCAATTGGGGTAATAAAGCTTGCGGATGCTGCTATCGCGATCGTGACAGCAAATCCCATATAATCTACCCCAAGGCTTGATGCCATTTCAATTCCAATCGGAAGCATCAAGACAGCCGCGGCACTATTAGTGATTAATTCTGTAAAAATATTAGTTAGCAAATATACGAGTAAAATAAGTACCACTATACCATAAGGCTCGCCTATAGATAGGATCCCATCGGCAATCCATTTTGCGAGACCAGACTTTGTCATCGCCATCCCAATCCCAAAAGCACTAGCAATTAACAGCAAAACATGAAACTGAATGTTCTTCTTCGCTTCTTCTGCCGTAATGGTTTTCGTAACGAGCAGGACGAGGACGGCAAGTAGCATTGCCTTGAACATACTTAACCAACCAACCGTCACCATAAAAATCATCAAGAGTAATACACCTATGGAAAACAGACCTTTCTTTTGATTTCCCTGCAGATTAGAAGGAGTATCTAAAGAGGATACGACATAAAAGTCGGACGATTGCTGATAAGTCCTAATAAAATCAGAGCCCGCTAGCAAAAGTAGCACATCCCCAGGTCGTAAAATAATATCGCCTATTTTACTTTTAATTCGCTCATTATTTCGATGGACGGCTATGACACCTGCATCGTATTTGGATCGGAATTGGGACTGCTTAATTGATTTTGATAGTAAGGATGATTGATGAGAGACCACGGCCTCCACCAATTCTACATGGCTATTTTCTAAATCATCTAATTCTAAATGCGAACCTGTTTCTAGCTGAAGACCTCTCATATGTTGTAGCTCTGCAATCGTGGAAATAAGTCCGGTAAAGATTAATCGATCCCCAGCCTTGATAATCGTTGTCGATTTAACTGGAGAGATACGTTCATTTTCTCGGATGATCTCTACTAAATATAAGCCCTTTAATTCACGCAATCCAGCTTCCTGTACCGATTTATTCACATGAGGGAACTCTTTTTTCACCGTCATTTCGGCCATATATTCCTTCGTATCGGACTGAATTTGATCACGAAAACCCCGATTAGATGGTAGCAACTGGTAGCCGACCGTGAATAGATAAAGAAAGCCAACGATCGTAATTGGAATTCCGACGATAGCTAATTGAAAGAGACTAAAACCTTCTAGATCAAAATCTAATAACATCCCGTGAACAACTAGATTCGTAGAGGTACCCATCAATGTAATCGTTCCACCTAATATCGTAAAATAAGATAAGGGGATTAGAAATTTAGAAGGAGCAATCCCCTTCTCTTCACACCATTTTTTGATCATAGGGGTAAAGGTTACGACAATAGGTGTATTATTGAGAAAAGCAGAAGATAGAGATAACGGGATAAAAAAACGAATCATCGATCCTTTTACATGCTTTCCTTTGTTCAACCACTTTTTCATTATTCGGTCAATGATTCCGTGCTTCTGTACAGCCCCTGCTACGATAAATAGAAGGGCAATCGTCAGCATACCTTGATTGGAAAAACCATTAAAGGCTTCTTCTGGTGTTAATAAGCCTGTTAGTACAAAAATGACTAATGCCGAGAAAACAATGATATCAGGCCTTGCCAATTCTAGTAAAAGTGCCGCAAACATCAATATAATCATAGATAATACAAAAACCATTTCTAGAGTCATCGAAGGAGATCACCCCTTTCGGGCATATGTTTTATCAAAAAGGTTATGTATATCCTAGGAAAGCTACTACCATTTTACCTTTGATAGTAGCTTTCTCTAATGTCTAATCTAAATATTTCATGATCTCTTTTACCACACAATCGGTTGCTTCCTCTAGGGAATACTTACTTGTATCAATTTCTACCTCAGGGTTCTTCGGTGCTTCATATGGACTAGAAATGCCAGTAAAGTTAGGGATCTCTCCTGCCCTTGCCTTCTTATATAATCCTTTGACATCTCGTTTTTCACATTCCTCTAAAGGTGTACTCACATAGATTTCGATATATTCTTCTCCAATGATTTCTCTCGCATTACGACGATCACTTTCATATGGAGAAATAAACGAGGTCAAGGTGATTAGCCCCGCATCATTCATTAGCTTCGCTACCTCTGAAATTCGACGAATATTCTCGACACGATCCTGTTCCTTGAAGCCCAAGTTTTTATTTAAACCATGGCGAACATTATCTCCATCTAAAAGCATCGTATGATGTCCTGTTGAAACTAAACGTTTCTCTACCTCATTAGCAAGTGTCGATTTACCAGAGCCTGATAAGCCAGTAAACCAAAGGGTAAGAGGCTTTTGACCTTTTTGCTGTGCTCTAATCTCTCGGGTGATATCCGTTTCTTGCCATACCACATTGGTAGAACGACGTAATGAATGCTTAATAACACCACAGGCAGAGGTCATATTGGTCACTCGATCAATCAGAATTAAACCACCTAATGACTCATTATTTTCAAAGGTATCAAATATCATATTTTCGGAAAGGGAAATATCGCACGCGACTAATTCATTTTTAAAGATACGATCTGCAGGAACTTCTTTTCCTGAATTACTATCTATTTTATGCTTAATCGACATAACCGTTCCAGGTAGTAATTTCGTTCCTACCTTCACTAAGTAATTACGCCCTTCCACTAGTTCTGTATCATCCATCCATAGTATCGTTGCGGTAAACATATCGGCAACTTGAATCTGATCAGAGGTAGTCAAGACACAGCCACGAGAGACATCCACCTCTCGATCTAATTGAACCGTCACAGGCTGGCCATACACAGCTTCCTTTGCTTCTTGATCTGTTACGAGGAGGCTTTTCACCTTAGCTTTTTCTCTACTCGGGAGAGCAACAATTTCATCCCCGACTTTAATCTTTCCTGCTTCAATTTGCCCTTGGAACCCTCTAAAGGTATGGTTCGGGCGGCTAACACGTTGAACAGGTAAGAGGAAATCTTCTTGATCTGCATCATCTGTGACATCGATATCCTCTAAATGAGGTAATAAAGCTTTGCCATCATACCATGGCGTATTCTCTGACTTTTTAGTAATATTATCCCCTTCTGTTGCAGAAACCGGGATAACCTGAATACTTTCTAAATGAAATCCATAGGTTAATTGATGAAAGTCATTTTTAATTTCTTCAAAGCGTTTTTGGTCGTAGCCAATTAAGTCCATTTTATTTACGGCTAATACGATATGCTTAATTCCCATTAATGAACAAATTCGAGCATGACGTTTCGTTTGAGAGATCACACCTTTCGTTGCATCTACGAGAATAACTGCTAAATCAGCAAAGGATGCCCCTACTGCCATATTTCTTGTATATTCCTCATGACCTGGAGTATCGGCCACAATAAAGGAACGGTTGTCTGTCGTGAAGTAGCGATAGGCGACATCTATCGTGATCCCTTGCTCACGCTCTGCCATTAACCCATCTAATAGGAGTGAATAATCAATTTCTCCCCCTCGACTACCAACCTTGGAATCTAGTTCTAAAGCTTTTTCTTGATCTGCAAATAGTAGCTTTGCATCATACAGCATATGTCCAATTAAAGTTGACTTACCATCATCGACACTTCCACATGTAATAAATTTTAGTAAACCTTTCATTCTAGAAATACCCCTCTCTCTTACGACGTTCCATGCTACCAGCAGCTTCTTGATCAATAACCCGACTCGTACGTTCTGATGAAACAGCACCTAATGTCTCGTCGATGATTTCATCTAACGTATCCGCCTCTGATTCAATACCACCAGTAAGAGGGTAACAGCCTAGTGTACGGAAGCGAACCTTTTTCTGTTCAATCTTTTCACCGGGTTCTAATTTCAATCGATCATCATCTACCATCACGATATTTCCATCTCGGTAGACGACTGGTCTTTCCTTTGCGAAATAAAGTGGAACGATATCGATATTTTCTTGGCGAATATACTGCCAAATATCCTTCTCTGTCCAGTTAGAGAGTGGGAAAACACGCATACTTTCACCTTTATTAATTTTGGTATTATATAGCTTCCACATTTCCGGTTTTTGATTTTTCGGATCCCATGCATGATTTTTATTACGGAAGGAGAAGATACGCTCTTTCGCACGAGATTTTTCCTCATCACGTCGTCCCCCACCAAAGGCAGCATCGAATTGATGCATGTCTAGCGCTTGCTTCAATGCTTGTGTTTTCATGATATCTGTATAGGATGAGCCATGATCAAATGGGTTGATTCCTTGCTCTACCCCTTCTTGATTTATATGTTCAATCATTTCAATCCCTAGTTCCTTCGCTTTTCGATCACGAAATTCAATCATTTCTTTGAATTTCCATGTCGTATTAACATGTAAAAAAGGAAATGGTGGTTTCTCCGGATAAAAAGCCTTCATGGCTAGATGTAGCATAACAGAGCTATCTTTACCAATAGAGTAAAGCATTACTGGTTTTTCACACTCTGCGGCTACTTCGCGTATTATGTAGATTGCTTCTGCCTCGAGTTGGTCGAGGTGTGTAAGTTGTGTCATGGATTTACGTCCTCCTGTGGGTTTTCCTTTCCAATGTAGAACTTAATTTTATTCATCAATGGATACAAATATTCTCCATTTTCAGTATAATTTCTGAATAGATACTTCTCAAATTCTAATGTGTTAATTAATCATTAATTTTTGGAGTCATATACACACCCTATATATCGGAGAACTTGGGGTACTATTTAATATATGTAATTTTAAACAGGAATGTTATCAATACAGATACTCTTATTAGGATAATAATCATGGAGGTATATCATTATGAAGATTTATGAGGACACACTCCAAGTAAATTGCCCGCAATTCTCTGAGAATCTACTTGGAATGTGAATCATTTTTGAATAGGTTAAAACTTTATCAATCTCTACTAAATAAATCTCTGGTGTAAACCTTCTCGGAAACATCTCTTATATCATCGGTTAGACGATTGGCCACAATAACATCCGATATTTCTTTAAATTCTTTGAAATTCTTGATTACTCTGGAGCTATAAAACTCACCTTCTTGAAGGACAGGTTCATAGACCACTACTTCGATACCTTTAGCCTTTATGCGCTTCATGACACCCTGAATAGCAGATTGTCTAAAGTTATCAGAATTTGTTTTCATGGTTAGACGATAAATTCCAACGATATTAGGCTTTTTGGCTATGATACTATCTGCAATATGGTCCTTTCTTGTTCGATTAGCATCTACTATCGCCTTCATGATATTGTTAGGAACATCCTCATAATTGGCAAGTAGTTGTTTCGTATCCTTAGGTAAGCAATAGCCACCATATCCAAAGGAAGGATTATTATAATGGCTACCAATACGAGGATCTAAACCAACACCTTCGACAATTTGTTTTGTATTTAGGCCACGCACTTCTGCATAGGTATCTAGCTCGTTAAAAAACGATACTCGCATCGCTAAATAAGTATTTGCAAATAGTTTAATAGCTTCCGCTTCCGTTGAATCAGTATACAGGATGTCGATATCTTCCTTAATCGCTCCTTGTGCCAATAATCCAGCAAATGTTTTAGCACGTTCAGATCTTTCACCTACAACGATTCGCGACGGGTATAAATTGTCATAAAGAGCCTGTCCCTCACGTAAGAACTCTGGAGAGAAGATAATATTATCCGTACTATATTTTTCTCGTAACTCTAGTGTGTACCCAACAGGAATAGTAGATTTAATGATCATAACTGCTTGCGGATTAACCTCTAATACTGTTTCTATTACATTTTCTACTGATGATGTATCGAAGTAATTACGGTCTGGGTCATAGTTTGTCGGTGTGGAGATAATGACAAACTCAGTATCTTGAAAAGCTTCTCGAGCATCCGTTGTCGCTAGTAGATTTAATGGCTTGGTTTCAAGAAATTGTTGAATCTCTTCATCTACAATTGGCGATTTCTTGCTGTTAATCATGTCTACTTTATCTTGCACAATGTCTAATGCTACTACTTCATTATGTTGTGCTAATAATATCGCATTCGATAATCCGACATAGCCTGTCCCCGCTACTGTAATTTTCATCTATTTATTCACCTCTAAAATAATTCTTGTACTTTATGATAACTTTCTACAGTACCAATATCATATCGTAAGCCCTCAAATTCAAATGCGAAAACGGGCTTATGTTGAATCAACCATGGAATAAAGTTTCCTGGAGCATCAGGATTATTTCCTTCTAATAAATATTTCTTTAGTAAGTGTAATGTATCTGACTTATATAAATAAAATGGTGGTACAGCTAAATTTGATCTCGGTTGTTCTGGCTTTTCTTCAAAAGATATAACCATACCCTCGTCATTCAGTTCGACAATGCCTGTTCGTTTCATTTCTTCCAGGTCACTTAATTCATGTGTTGTAATACTATCACCATTAACTTCTTTAAAGAAATGAACAAAATCAGTCAATTCAAAATCAAAAAGGTTATCCCCTGCCAAAACCATAATGTCTTCATCAATTTGATGTTGGTGTAAAACATATTCTATATCTGCAATGGCTCCAAGGCGATTATCATTAGTTGTAGTATGATCATTTACAATAATAATTTCTTTATCCCCAGAATAGGTCGTAGACCAATTTTGAAAACTTGTAGTGAATCTATCATTAGTCACAATATATACTTCATCCACTGCATCAACTTTTTCAACTTTCTCAATAATATGATTTAAGATTGGTTTCCCTGCAACTTCTAGTAACGGTTTTGCTTTATTTTTGGTCAAAGGATATAATCTTGTCGCATAGCCCGCAGCTAGAATAATACATTTCATACTCTACCCTCCAATAAAATTACTAAATTACAGAAAACTGATTTTATTCAATTTAGTACTTTCCCTTTGTACTCATTTGTTACAAGCCGCGCTCCGTCACTAGTTTTGCAGAAATGAACCTTGTACACATCACTATATTTGGGATGTTTAACTGGATAAATATTATCAATGCTTTCTTTAATTCTTTCTCTATATTTAGGATCGATCAAGCCAATACAACACCCTCTATATCCAGCACCACTAAAACGGGCACCATAGACACCTTCTGTATCTTTTAAAATTTCAAATATAGTTACTAACTCTGGACAACCAGATTCATATTGATAGATAGAGCTTTCTCCTGATTCAAACATAAGCCTGCCAAACCCTTCAATATCTCCTTGTTCCCATGCTTTAATCCCTTCCATCACTCTACTTTGTTCAGTGAAAAAATGATCTAGTCTCTTGCGAAACTTACCTGGTACTTGATCACGATATTGCTGATAATGCTCTTCAGAAATATTCCGTAATTTCACATTTTGTAGTGGAGTTCTTTCTATTCCAGCTAATTCCTCTACTAACCATCCAGCTACTTTACATTCATCAACCCGGTTATTATAATCAGTCCCAATTAATGCTTTACTTACCCCCGAGTATACAATTACTACTTCTAGTTCTGACATATTAGGCGATTTTTCTACTAAATGATGTTCGTTTGTTTGACAGTCCATTATTAATAATCTATTATTTTCACTTAGAATATTTGCTGATTGATCAAGGATACCATTTTTTAAACCAATAAATTCTGTTTCAACCCAGTGACTGTATGTAACAAAGTCCTTTCTTGTAATTTTCAAACCATTTACTTCAGCCAAAGCCATTAAATATGCTGTCGTTACAGCAGCAGAAGAACTTAGTCCACCAATTGGAAGCTTACCACTTATCACTGCTTGAATACCGATATCTAATTTATAATCCTGTTGCAGTGAGAGAACTGCACCTCGAATATAATTGCCCCAGAAACCTGGTAGCATACCTGGAACTTGATCTATATGGAAATATTCCTCATCAGGGAAATCCATACTAACAATCCGAATAGATCCATCATTAGACGGTGTAAATATCATATCTACATTTGCGTCTAACGCCATCCCTGTCACCATTCCATCTTGATGATCTACATGTGCTCCTAGTGGACAAATTCTTAATGGAGAGCGAACTTGTAATATTTCTTTCTCACCAAACAACTGTTTAAATTTATTAAAGAGCTCCTGCATATTAGATACCCCATTCATTTCAGATTACTGAATTGATTGTTCTGATCTAGAAACCTGATCTTGTTTATCCTCTAAATCGTAATACTCTACGTACCAATCAGCAAACCTTTGTAGCCCCTCTTCAATTGGTGTTTGTGGTTTAAACCCAACTGCTCGATGCAATCGTTCTGTCGATGCATAAGTTCTAGGAACATCACCTGGTTTAATCGGTTCATAGATTTTGTTAAACTCCACTTCTTTTCCGAGTGCATTACTAAGTGCTTTCTCTAAGGAAGTAATAAAATGCATGAGTTTCTCTGGATTATTGTTTCCAATATTAAAAACTTCGTGTTGAACATTCCCTTTTGGTGTTCTTGGAATTAACTTGACGATTCCTTCGACAATATCATCAATATAGGTAAAGTCACGGTATAGATCATTTTCAAAATCCCCATTATTAAAAATCTTAATAGGTTCTCCATTAAAATATTTATCTGTAAAACCATAGTATGCCATATCAGGTCTACCCATTGGTCCATATACAGTAAAGAAACGTAAACCAGTTGCTGGGATTTTATAAAGATGGCTATAGGTATGTGCCATTAATTCATTAGATTTCTTTGTCGATGCGTATAGGGAAACTGGATGATCAACAAAGTCTGTCTCTTCAAATGGGACTTTTTTATTTGCACCATAGACAGAGCTAGAAGAAGCATAGATTAAATGGTCCACTGGGTAGTGACGACAAGCTTCCAGAATATTATAGAAGCCTATTACATTACTTTGCATGTAGACGTCGGGATTCTCTAATGAGTAACGAACACCCGCTTGTGCTGCAAGATTCACTACTACATTTGGTCGATATTTCTCGAAAAAATTTTCTATAACTGCTTTATCTGAAATATCTGCTTTGATAAAAGTAAAATTATCATATTGTTCTAGAATTTCTAAACGTGTATATTTTAAATTCACGTCATAATAATCATTTAGATTATCTATTCCTACTAATGTGTATCCTTGATCTAATAGTTTTTTACATAAATAATAACCAATAAAACCGGCAGAACCTGTCACTAAATAAGATTTATTGACCTGAAATCCCTTGGGTAAATTTGTCATCTAATCCCTCCTTATCTATCAACACCTACATTAGACTAATCATTAGTTTTCTTTTTAGAGAAATAACTTCATTAAGGTTTTGTTCATTTCATTTTTTACTTATTAGTGTTTAAAATTTTTTTAAGATAATCCGACCTTTTCCTTTTCAAGTTCTTCAAATTTTCTAAATAGTGGCTATTACCAAATACCTGTTTTTGGGTGTCAATTACTTCTAAAATATTCTTTTTTAATAAATCTAATGTTTTTATAAAATCATTTTTAATGAAGTCCATTTCATTAAATTGAATTCCTTCGAAAGCATACTGCAATAAACCATAATTTTTATTAAAATAGTAACGATGGTCATTGCATACTTTCTTCATCATATTTAATACTGGTGTCCCTTCACCGATTGACAATACAAGTGCATGATATCTTGTACATAATACCATTTCAGCTTTTCGTATAATGTGAGTCGCATCCTCTATTGGTAAATATCCTCTTTCGGAAATATCATATAAATAAAAGTGTTTCAGGTTATCCTTCAAGTAAGATCCTTGATTCATTCCACCGTTGTTAGTATCAAACGGTAAAAACACTATAGAATAACCGTATCTATTATATATTTCATTACTAAACGTTTTTAATTCTTCAATAATTCCTTCCAATTCTTCTAAAGGAAAATAAATTTCAACTACAATATATTTTCCAATTTTATCAATATCACTACATCTCTTCTTTGGGAGGTTTAATATATCAGAGTTAATTAAAAGTAAGTCATCAGGTACAAATTCACATTTTTCATTTTCTATCCCGATTCTATTAAGATATCCTTTTGAATACATATTATCCCTTATTCCAAAGCGTGCATTTTTCAAATAATTAAATATATAATAAAAGAACTCTTCACTTTGATCAAATGGCCCATAGCTATTTCCTGTAAAAAAGATAGGTTTATTTAATTGATTAGCTACTAATATGGGAGCAATAATCTTTTTTAACATATCATTCCGCCAAAGACTATTATTCCAGAGGTGATTAAAATAGCCTCCGCCATTAACAATTAAAACGTCTATTTCTGCTATAGAAGATTCAATTTCTTTATAATTTTCAACCTGATGTAATATATCTATTGGTGTCAATGTAGGGGGATTAAAAGGTAATAGACCTACCTTTTTATTATTATCTTTATTAGTTTTTTCATCTTGCTCCAAATTATTTAATATTACTTCGATATTCTGAATGCTATAATTTTGTAAATAATCATTAATTATTTTTTGAGAGAATCCTTTATTATAACTAAAAGCTACTATTTTACTAACCTTCAGGTCATACAAATTATTAATGAACATTGCATAATCTCCAAAATTACTTTCTGACATAGGGCCCGTTACACCTAGTTTTATATTTGTCAATTTTAACGCCTCCAATCAATTAAGGCTTCCACTTCACTACAATCAAATACTGGAATATCAAGATATTTAGATACATTTTCCCTTTCGGCAAAAGAATCATCAATAAAAATTGCTCCATCACTTTTAATATGTTCAGCCTTATTGTCACCCTTTTTTAAATGAATAATATCGCTAAATATACCTTCATTTATTTTATACTTGTTTAAAGTATTATTAATATCCCTGTCATGTTTAGAAATTAGAATTATCACTTTTCCATAATTTAAAGCTTGATATAAAAACATTAATAAGATATTGTTGATTTTTCCATCTACTATTAAAGTATCATCTAAATCTACGTAAACTGTATCGTAATTAATATTTAAATGGTATCTACTAATAAGCGCTCGATCTACCTCTATATTAAATTTGTTACTATTTATATGTACGTCTATTTTTTCAGAATTAAACAATGATAGTAATGGAAAATTAATACCTTTGTTTCGACTTAATCCCATAGTACCTGATATTCGAGGGGCTATCTCTAATAATTTAAAATTATTTTCTTTATCTCTTTTAATCTGAAAAAACCAAGCACCGTTTAACTTTAATTTTTTATTTATTTGCTCAGCTATATCTTGTACTTCACTCGGATGAGTTAAGGATTTTGAATTGACACTAATACCGTTTCTTATCCTTTCTCTATTTCTCATGTTCACAGATAATAAGTTTCCCTTATAATTTGTAAAACAATCGACTGTATATTCTTCACCCGGTAAATACTCCACAATTACCATCTTTTTTTCACAATTAAGAGCTTCTTCAAATTCTATTTTGCTCTTTATGAGCCTTACCCCTTTCGAACCTTGTCCAATATTTGGTTTTGCAAAGACAGGATATTCTTGGGGTATATGGCTTTCACTAAATACTTCTGGTACGAATCTTTCTTGATTAAAGAGTTTATAAGTACTTAATTTAGAACGACAGATTCTCACACTGTTTAAATCAGATGTAATTATTTTTGCATTTATTCTTGATTCATTTTCGGTCAAATATAGTTGTACATCATCATGAGCCGGATATAGATAATCAATTTCATATTTATCAAGCAATTTATTTAATTTAAAAAGAAAAGATTCAGAATTATAGTAAGGTAAGCTCTCATCATAATTCTTAAAAACATATCTTGCATGGTCTGGTATACTTGAAAAGCCAAACACTTCGAAATGCGTAGAATAAGATAGAGATCGTTGAATCTCTAAACCGATTTCTGTACCTGCGGGGAAAATTGCAATCTTTTTTTTCAACACACACACTCTCCTATAGCTAATAACGCTTATTTATTCAAATTATATTGATTTTTAAAGTATTGGAGGTATTCACCCTTTATAATACTTTCCCACCATTCTTTATTATTAAGGTACCAATTAATAGTTTGATTAATTCCCGAATTAAAATCATAGCGAGGTTTCCACCCTAACTTTTCTAGTTTACTCGGATCTATCGCGTATCTCTTGTCATGTCCTAATCGATCCTTAACAAATTCTATTAAACTTTCTGATTTATTTAGCGTTGATATTATTGTTTTTACTACCTCTAAATTTGTTTTTTCATTATGACCTCCTATGTTATATACCTCGCCAACGGGAGATCTGTGCATAATAAGGTCGATAGCATTACAATGATCATAGACGTGCAACCAATCGCGAATGTTCTTCCCATCTCCATATACTGGTACTTTTTCTTCATTTAAGACACGTGAGATTGTTAATGGGATTAGTTTTTCAGGAAAGTGATATGGACCATAGTTGTTTGAACATCTTGTTATATTTACTGGGGTACCATACGTTTCATAGTATGCCCGTACTAACAAGTCAGAAGAAGCCTTACTGGCAGAATATGGGCTGTTGGGTTGTATTGGTGAATTTTCAGTAAAGAATGTATCGGGATTAAAGTCTAATTCCCCGTAAACTTCATCAGTTGACACATGGACAAATCTACGAATGTTATATTCCTTTACAGCATCTAATAATACCTGGGTGCCTAAAACATTTGTCCTTACAAAAATTTCAGAATTAGAAATTGAGCGATCTACATGACTTTCCGCAGCAAAATGCACTACAAAATCAAAACTATACTTCTTAAAGTATTCAGAAATTGTTTTTCTATCAGTAATATCGCCCTTTAAAAAATAATAGTTTGGCAACTTCTCAATATCTTTATGCTTCGTTAAATCACCAGCATAAGTTAAATTATCGAGGTTATAGATGTTATAACTTGGATATTTATCTACCATATAATGCACAAAATTACCACCTATAAATCCCGCCCCACCTGTAACTAAAATATTCATGGCTTTCCTCCTTGATTTACATTAACTATTTCTTGGATATATTTACCGTAATCAGTTTTCAATAAGGGTTTGGCTAACCTTTCTAATTGGTCAGTATCAATATAACCCTTTCTAAATGCAATTTCCTCTACACACGCTATATATAAGCCTTGTCTTTTTTGGATAGCTTCCACAAAGTTAGATGCTTCAAGTAATGCTTCATGCGTACCTGTATCTAGCCATGCTAATCCTCGTCCCGTTATCTCTACTTTTAATTTCTTCCTCTGTAAGTATTGATCAATAACAGAAGTAATTTCTAACTCCCCTCTATCGGAGGGTTGGACATTTTTTGCATATTCAATAACATTATTATCAAAGAAATATAAACCAGGTACAGCATAAGAGGATTTTGGTTTATTAGGTTTTTCTTCTATCGAGATAGCATTTTTATCATCATCTACTTCCACTACCCCGTACGCTCGAGGATCGCTAACATAGCACCCAAAAATAAGCCCTCCTTCCTTTAATGATGCAGCTCTTTGGAGTTGATTACTAAAATTCGATCCATAAAAAACATTATCCCCAAGAACTAGAGCAACATTATCATCACCTATAAAGGACTCTCCTAAAATAAAAGCTTCCGCTAATCCATTTGGCTTTTCTTGAATCATATACTCAAAACGCATGCCAAGTTTTTCTCCAGTACCCAATAATTCCTGGAAATCTGGCAAATCTCGCGCTGTAGATATGATAAGAATATCACGAATGCCAGCTAACATTAATACTGAAAGAGGGTAATAAATCAAAGGTTTGTCATACACCGGCAATATTTGTTTAGAAACAGATTTTGTTAGTGGATATAGCCTTGTACCTGAGCCACCAGCCAGAATTATACCTTTCATAAAAGAATCTCTCCTAAATTATTTTATAATTAATTCACAAATACGGTCGACATCTCTTAAACTTAAATCAGAATATAAAGGCAATGTCAGAACATTACTTGCTATTTCTTCTGCAATTGGTGTAACACTATCTCTAAATATCCCGTGATAACATTTCATTTTACTAGTTAATGGATAAAAATACTTTCTAGCTTGTATATTTTCCTTTTTTAATTTATCTAGTAATTCATCTCTAGAATATTTATAATTTTCTAATACTATCGGAAAATACGCATAATTATTCTGAACACCAGGTTGATCTTGTCTAATTTGTATACCTTTAATATTATCAAGCCTCTCTTGATAACGCTCATATACTATTTTTCTTTTTTTAATTTCACTTTCTATGTAGCGTAAATTGCATAAACCCATTGCAGCCTGGAACTCATTCATTTTGGCGTTTGTCCCTATATAACCATACTCATCTTCATCCGTTATTCCGAAATTCTTTAAAGCTTTCAAGGTGCTTAATAACTGACTATCCTTAAATGTAACTAAACCTCCCTCTATAGAATGAAAAACTTTTGTTGAGTGAAAACTAAACATCGATGCATCGCCAAAATTACCTATTCCTTGTCCATTAAGGGTAACCCCAAATGTATGTGCTGCATCATAAATTACTTTTAAATTATACTTCTCTGCAATTTCTTCTATTTTGTCAACATCACAAATATTCCCATATACATGTACTGGAACAATAGCAGTGGTTCTTTCTGAAATTAATTCTTCAATCCTAGATGGATCAATTGTAAAATTACTTGGATTAATATCACAAAAAACGGGTTTCAAACCATTCCTTACAATTGCATGTGTAGTAGAAGCAAAGGTGAAGGGGGTTGTAATAACTTCACCTGACAAATTAAAAGCATTGAGTATTATCTCTAATGCTTGATGCCCATTTGTAAACAAATCTAGATTCGAAACAGCTAAAAATTCTTTCAACTTTTTTT
Source organism: Gracilibacillus sp. JCM 18966 (assembly GCF_055392695.1). Classification (NCBI taxonomy): domain Bacteria; kingdom Bacillati; phylum Bacillota; class Bacilli; order Caryophanales; family Bacillaceae; genus Gracilibacillus; species Gracilibacillus sp. JCM 18966. Next base: position 458,629 of record NZ_AP043883.1, read on the forward strand.
CAAATTTTTTATGCTTTAAACCATTATTGGTAAGCCACCTTGATTCCCATAAGTCACTTATTTCATCGATGTATTCATCTAAGGGTGGCATTGATGATTGCGTAACATTAATACCCAATATAAGCTACTCTCCTCTTTATAAATGCAAATTTAAGAATATCATTAGTTTATGGTTATCTTGCTTTTAAACTCTTTAACAGACTTTTTATAATATTAAACTCATCCAGTCTTAGGATCCAACTTAATCCTAAATACAAAACAACTCCTATTGTTATCTGAGCAAATAAATCAACCAATATATTTATTTGAATAATTGAATCCAGTTTATAAACAACTAAGAACATAAAAATAGTTATTACAAAGGAAGGTAACATATCTTTTATTTGTTGAAAGAAAGAATAATTGATTTCTTTAGAGGAATAATAAGTATTAATGAATAAACTGATAAATGAATTAGCAATAGCAGCTAAGATTAACCCAATTACTCCATAATCAAGTAAAATCGCGAATACTATTAAAATCGTTAAAGTTGTTTTTTTCACTATTTCTAGAAATAAAAATAAATCTGATCTATTTTTAACTTTTAGTATATTTAAGTTAATTGAGTGAATAGGATACAATAAACCCGCAATACATAAGAGTTGAAAGTAAATTACTGACGGTTTCCACTGTTCACCAAGTAAAAATGGGATAAGATTATTTGCTATTGAAGCTAATCCTAAAATAAATGGGAAATATATGTAACTTGTTAATTTCAACAATTTTTTGTAGTTAACTGCTAATCTCTCATTATCTTCCTGTATATTACTTAAAACTGGATAAGTTACTTTTTGGATTGCAGTCGATATTGATTTTGATGAAACATCTCTTAGCTTGGTAGCATTAGTAAAATATCCAAGTTGTGTAACAGAATAAAATTTACCAATTATTACGAAATAAATATTGTTATATATAGTATCTATTAAACCAGATATCAATAATTTATAGCCAAACTGAAAATATTTTTTGAATAACTTCACGTTAAAAGTTAACATTGGGATCCAACGATTAGAAAGTATTAAAGATACCATCTCGACCAATTTCAATGTGACCTGTTGTGCAACAAGACTCCAAACACCAGCACCGAAAAGTGCCAGTATAATTGCTACTCCTCCCGATATTACACCTGCTATAATACTTATTTTAGTTTGTGTCTTAAAATCAATCTTTCTAATTAATATTACTCGCTGAATTACTGAGAAAGCGTTAATTATAACCACAATCATTATTACTCTTAAAATTAAAACCAACTGTGGTTCATCAAAAAAATTTGCAACTACCGGAGCACTTAAAAATAATAATAAGTATATAAGAATTGAAACAGCCAAATTAAAATAAAAAACAGTCGAAAAATCTCTATTTTGAGGATTTCTTTCTCGAATTAGTGCTTGATCTAATCCACTTTCCACAAGAGAATTAGAGATTGCAATAAAAATCATTACCATACCTATTAAGCCAAAGTGTTCAGGTACTAACAATCTAGCTAAAATAATTTGAATAACTAACTGAAGTCCTTGCTTCGAAATTAATTCAGTAAAACTCCAGAAGAGACCTTTAATAGTTTTTGATTTCAATCCCTTAGTTTGTTCCATGCTTAACGTCCAATCTTTTCAATTACATTTAAAGCAATCTTACTATGTTGCCTTTTGACGTAATATCTTTTTTAATGGCCACTGTATGATTTTAAAAAAACCATACCCAAACAACTCATAACCTTTATCATATTTCAGAAATAATATTTCCTTAACAACTTTCAAATTTTTTTTATTAGGTCGGCTTATAAAAATTGCTAAAGCTTCATAAAAAGCATGCAATCTTTGTGACTTATTATTTAAAGTTACCCCGAATGCTTTCTGTGAGAAGTTATTCAAGGCTATTAAATCTTTATATTTTTTAAATGCTAAATTCCCTCCGAAATTCCTTGCAGACCAACTTGTTCCAACTGAAGTTATCTTTCTATAAGAAGACATAACCTCAGAAGCACAGTTTACTTTCCCCATTATAGTTAGCATTAATGATAATTTTCTATCACCATTAGTTTTACATAATCTATAAAGTTCTATTGTTTTTCCATCCAATTCTCTCCATATATTGCGATATACTAATGAGGACGTTTGCCCAGGTAATTTTGATTTATTAAAATCACTCAATGTAAAAATAGAAGAAGGGTTATTATACATTTTTAACTGATTACTTCTTTTTTTATTGTTTTCATCAACTACAATAACTTTATGAGTTGTCGCTATAAATTCTTTGTTATTTTCTAAAAATTGAATCTGTTTAGCTAATTTTTTAGGATCTATCCAAAAATCGTCGCCTTCACAACTAGCAATATATTTTCCTCTTGCCCTTGGAAAATTATACTTTAAACTCGGCTCTATCCCTTGTGAATATTGATTAACTTTTTGATAAATAGGTTTAATTATCCTTGGATATTTTTTATGGTATTCTTTAATAATTTCAGGTGTTCTATCAAGTGAAGCATCTTCATGAATTAATATTTCGAAGGGAAAGTTAGTCTCTTGCATTAAAAAACCTATTATGGCATCTTCTATATAATTTTCATGGTTATATGTAATACAACAAATGCTTACTAAAGGATTATTTATATCACTTTTCCAATTATGCATGATTTCCATTTCTGGTTTAACAAACTTCATTTCCAACTCTCCTTGATCATAACCTAAAATTATTTTTAAATATGATCATATCTTATGGAACCCACATGTATGGTATTGTCTTATGACCATTATTTATTATAAATTCATACGTATACATAGCTAAATAATAAATTATTACTATAAAAGTAAAGAAAAATCTTTCGTATTTATTTTTTTGAACTTTAATTATAGCTGCTACTACAAATACCTGCATCATTTCAAAGTAGATTGCTATTCTACCAGCATAATCAGCTAGATAGCTAAAGAAATCAAAAATTACTCCCACAAAGTATAAAATCGCTAAAACACTGATTGCATTATTGTGTTTCAATTTTTTTAAATTCATCAATATAATTACTATAATAGGTAATTTAAATGCTATTGCACCAACACCTATATCGTTATACGTTATTTTATAGTTACTATATTGAGAAAAAATCTCAAAATTTGTCAATAAGGAAAGGATAGGTCTTGCTAGAATAACAACTAGAACTGCTGAAATTAAGGTTATGACCCTTTTTATTAAACCTATATTATTTGAACTGCTATTTACTACCCAATATACGGGTAAAAATATTAATGCTGTATAATGAAAACATGCAGCAATTAGAACCATGAATATAAACTTGAGCGGTTTCTTATCAATAATTGGTTTAACAGCAAGCATTATGATAGAAGCTCCAACAGAGATTCTTATTATATTAAAACTTGGATTATATAAAGTTGTGAGCAGTATTAACATCCCTGTACCTAATCTAATCCAATTTTTATTATCATATATAGCCTTAAAATTACACACCCATATAATTAAGGAAGATATAATAAAAACATATGTAACATCATTAAATACAAGCTTCACAACATGGTTTAACAAAATCCATCCTGGTTCATATCTAGTATTTAATATGTCATCTAGTATATTATTATTTGATGTCAAACTATAATAGATATCTGAATAATTAAAATAATCAACACCAATACCATATCTAAAACCAGATATCATAACTGGAAGTATTACTGCAAACCAAAATAAGCACTTACCAATATTTCTAAACTTCCCAACACTAATTCTGCCGGAAATTGCTACTAAAATAGTAGTAAAAAAAATTATAAAATAATATAAAATGTACGTTTGTAATTCACTCATATTGATCTCCATTTTCACCATATTATTGTGGAATGCCACATTGTTCCATTATAATATAGTCTAAAACTTCATACAAATCTCTCTATACTTTCTTAACTATTTTTTTCACAAGTTTATTTGGATTAAATATATTCTTGTTAACAATGCTAATATTATTGGCTCTAAGTTTAAGAAAAACATTATTCATTTTATTAATACCAAACGCTGAAGCTTTCATAATATAACCTGTACCATTTATATTTAATTCCTTAAAATCTTTTTTGTCTAATTTCTCTTTTAAATAATTACAATAATTTATAAATACATTTAGTCGGATATCGAATAACCGTTGGTCTATAGTCGTTGTAAGACTACCCTCTCTTCTAGTCACACAATAAATTACCTCCTCTGATACATAAAAGTCTTTTAAATAGTATCCTACTTTAGTTGAAAACATTACATCATTTGATACAAGTACTTCATCAAATAAAATTTTATTTTCTTTTACCAGACTTGCTTTAATTAATTTAGACCATGGTACAAAGAAATTATATCGTAAAGACAATTCAGATTTTCTCTTTTTTTTATTTATATATTCATTTATTAATTCCTCATAGCGTATATGGCGTTGAGTTATACTCCCTGTTACTAAATCTATACTTGTGGGTTTAAAAAAAATCACATCATAAATAGATTCAAAATATTTATTCACTTTATAAAAAAAGTTATCAAGGAATAGATCATCAGAATCTGCGAATAATAACCATTTACCTCTTGCTCTTTCCAATCCGATATTTCTACAAGTTCCAGCCCCCTTTTTCTTTGAATTATGGTAAATCTCCACGTTAGTATCTTTATATTCAACCGCTATTTCTAGTAATTCACGTTTATTTTTTTCGTCACTGTAGTCATCAATTATAATTACTTGTATATCTTTTTTGTTTGGAATTGTATTAAGTAATTTTTTTAATGATAAAGCTGAATTATAATGGGGAATTATTATAGACAAGTAAACCATTTCAAACTCCTTAAAATTATTTAATTCAAGTAACCTCCACCTGTAATAATAAAGCTTATGTCACAATATATTAATTTTTAACTTTATTGATTGCCTCAATATTTATGTTTATTTTAAATCGATATCGAATTAAATAATCTATTACACCTAATGGAAAACAAATTGCAACCAATGCTTTATATGAAGAAACTTTTAATGGGTTTTCTTTACTTAACAAACAAGCTGTGTTGTATGTAATGCACGATTTAATTCTAGTTGAAAGATTAGGGGCTAGTTCTACTAATTGTTTTTTATATAGAGCATAACCTTTTGGGTTTTTCTTAATTAAATTTCTTTTGTTTTTAGTAATTCCATCTCTTTGGTATTCACAAACCATTACAGGGTCTTGGATAACTAAATATTTATATTTAGTATCAAGTTGATCAAATATAAAACTAAGAGGGATATATCTTTCTCCTTTTATTAATGGATAAGGATACTTCTTTATAATTTCTGTCTTAAAAACATGGTAATACTCCGGTGGAATTTTCAAATCATACCGTACATAATTTTGTGTTGTATATTTTGTATCATTAGGTATTTTTTTATTTTGCATTGGACTACCATCAGGGTTTGATCTTAGCCCAAACATTCCACAAAGGTCATCGTTATTCTCTATACGTTTGTAGTTGTCTACTATAATATCTATTGCATCACTAAATAAATAGTCATCAGAATCTAGGCAAAACCATAGTAAAGTGTCGCAATTGTTTAAGCTGAAATTTATTGCAGAAGCTTTACCACCATTTCTTTTTTTTATATAATCAATGTCAATTAATTTCTCTCCGATCCACTCATCAACTAACTTCTCCGTACCATCTGTTGATCCATCATCAATTATTTGCCATCTAAAATTCTTGTTTCTTTGTTTTAATAAACTTTCATAACATTCTTTTAGAGTATCTTTTCTGTTATAAGTTGGCGTAAAAACCGTTATTAATTTACTCAACATTTTTATTCTCCTAAATAACTTAAATTTAGTCGTAGATTTTATATTTTTTTTATTTTCCTTGCTGGAACCCCAGCATATAAATACCCTGGACTTAATAACTTTTTATTAACAACAGAACCAGCTGCAACTATACAATTATCAGCAACCTCTGTTCCCGGTAAAAGAGTAACATTCGCACAAATCCAAACATTTTCCCCAATTTTCACTTGTTCATCTTTGTGTATTTTTTCTGAATTATCTAGGTTCCAATTATTAGTTTCATATCCAGTTGATAGAATAGTAGTACCATAAGATAATGTTGTATTCTCACCTACAACGATTCCACCTGCTCCATGTAAAAAAACTCCATTGTTTATCCTTACATTCTTCCCAAATATTATTCGATTCCTATATATCATTTTTGGAACTCCATATAATATTACATTTCTTTTATACAATCTAAAGTTCAAAATCTTGTGTATAATAATACTCAGTTTGATTAATATTCTGTTTATTATTTCCAAGTTTTTGTTACCCCTTTTACTATAAATTCATTAAGGTTGATTGTTACGTTTTCTGTATATTTTTTCCGTGGTAACTCTTTCTAAGATATTTATTTGTAAACCATTCTAAAAATTTTATTGGTGTAATATAAATTATTATTTGACTACCTAATACCATTAGCACATCTATGAAGCTAGAATAACCCATTCTCCAAAAACGATAAATCATTGCTATGTAACTTTTGCATTTTTCCCAACTTTTTCTTCTTTTAAGATTATCTTTATTTGCTCTGAATAATAACAAAGACCTATTAATATTTCTTCCTACACAACCTGAATTTAACATCCTGACAAATAAATCTAAATCTTGATTTCTTCTATAATTGTCATAGCCACCCACACGTAGAACGTCGGATCTTTTATACATAACTGTAGGATGGTTAAAAGGATTTCTCCTTCGAGAAAATGATAATATACTTTCATGTGTTAAAGGAACTATACGGGATGAAACAACATTCTTAGGATCATCATAAAATTCATCTATATGCGATCCTAAGATTACTAAATCTGGATCCTTATTAAATTCATTGATTTGGATTTCACATCTACTAGGAATAGATATATCATCTGTATCCATTCTTGCTATAAGTTCATTTCTACTAACTCTTAACCCTTCATTTAATGCTAAACCAAGCCCTATGTTTTTCTTTAATGATACAACAGTAAATTGTTTAGGATAAGAAGTGACATAACATTCAATTACGTAATCTAATTCAGGTGGTAATGGACCATCTTTTACCAATATAATTTCATTCGGCTTATACGTCTGATTTAACATACTTTCAATACTTAATTTAAGATAATCTGGCTCTTCATTATAATAAACAGACATTAGAACACTATAATTATCATATTTCATAATAAATTCTCCATCCGTTCAGTTAGTTTTATAGATTCCTCAAAGGAGACTACGTTATAATCATGCATATTTTGAGACATTTCTTTATCATATTTTAGGTCTCCAAATACTTTTTTTATTGGGGTAATATTAATTTTTTTGATCAAATAATTCATAAATTTCACTTTGACCAATCTTCGACTGTGAAATTTAGAAATTAATTCAACCATTTTAGTCGTATTGACATAATTAACGTTTTGCGGATGGAAAATTCCTTCCTGTTTATTTTCAATGAGCCTTATAATCATTTCTGAAAGATTATCAATAAAAATCATACTACGTTCATTTTTAATATTAGGAAAAAAGAATGATAATCTCGCTATTTTAGATAGTTTCCTATAATTACCTACACAGTTTGGTCCATATATCATAGGCGGGCGTAAAATCGAAATATAGAAATTTTTACTTTTAATATTCATCAGAAATTTTTCTGACTGTAACTTAGATTTTCCATAGGCATTTACTGGCTTTTCAAGAGTATCTCTATCAATTACTCCTTCTACTAATCCAAAAACGCTCATAGAGCTTAAATATATAAAGTGTTTCACACCTTCTCTTTTTGCTTTTAAAGCAACATCCTTTGTTAAATCGCTATTTACTTTAAAATATAAATTCTCGTTATTTTTTGTTTCTTTAATATGTGCTACCCCGGCAACATGTAACACAACATCATAAACAGAAAAGTCAGCATTTTTCCATTCATCCGTCCGTAAACTTATTTTGTCAATTTGAAAATTGCTAGAATAATGTTCAGTTACCCATTTTTCAAATGAATTACCTACATAACTATTCTTACCTGTGATTAATACCCGTTTCATTTAGAGGCTGACTCCTTTTGTTGAAAGTCTGTTGAACCTGTCCCGCCTTCGACTACCCCGTCTCGTTTTAAGACACTTATAAATGTGCCAATAAAACACTTCAAATCAAACAATATCCCAATTCGGTCTATGTATTCACCGTCCAACTTTGCCTTAATATTGATAGGTAATTCATCACGCCCATTAATTTGCGCCCACCCTGTTAAGCCAGGTAAAACATCGTTTGCATTATACTTATCACGCTCTGCGATTAAGTCATATTGATTCCACAAGGCCGGCCTGGGGCCAATAATTGCCATTTGACCTGCTAAGATGTTAAATATTTGTGGCAGTTCATCTAAACTAGTCTTCCTAAGAAATTTACCTATTCTAGTAATATATGCATCAGGATCACCTAATAAGTGTGTAGGTGTATCCTTAGGTGTGTCAATTCTCATCGTTCTAAATTTTAAAATATAAAAATATGTTTTATTAATTCCTACTCGTTTTTGCTTAAATAAAATAGGACCTTTAGAATCTAGTTTTATGGCAATGATTAATATTACAAAAACTGGTGACAAGATAATCAAACCTATTAAGGCTAATACAAAGTCAACTATTCTCTTTATTTTGGTATAAAACATTTACATCACCTCTTTTACTATAGTGTAGTCTTATAACAGTCGCAGTTTTTACTCCAAAAACAATCTTGTCATTATGAGTTATTTAATTGACTACATCTAATTTCTTTTGTGAATCAAGATAAACAATTCCCATCAATTTCTCTTTTAATTTTTCCCTTGAAAAACTAGAGAAATCTTGAATTAAGGATAGTACTTGCTCAAATTCTACATCAACTGTTTTACCAATATATATTTTCTCAAATACTGCCTCTGGATGCACTTCATCTTCTCCCAGCAATTCCTCATACATCTTCTCACCAGGTCTAATACCAGAAAACTTAATCGGTATTTCCTCTTCACTATAGCCTGATAGTTTAATAAGGTTCTTTGCTAAATCTACTATTTTTACTGGTTCTCCCATATCTAGTACAAAAATCTCCCCGCCACGAGCTACTGTACCAGCTTGAATAACTAGCCTTGATGCCTCAGGTATTGTCATAAAATACCTTGTCATATCAGGGTGCGTAACGGTTACTGGTCCACCTTGTTCGATTTGCTTCTTAAATAAAGGAATAACACTCCCACGGCTTCCGAGTACATTACCAAATCGAACCGCTACAAACTTTGTCTTACTATGCCTTGCTAAATCTTGAACAATCATTTCCGCCACACGCTTTGTTGCACCCATTACATTTGTAGGATTTACAGCTTTATCAGTAGAAACTAAAACAAAAGTATGTATGCCATAAGTATCAGCTGCATCCGCTACATTTTTAGTTCCGATCACATTATTTTTCACAGCTTCGTGAGGGTTATATTCCATTAATGGTACATGCTTATGCGCAGCCGCATGATAGATAATTTCAGGCTTATACTGCTCTACAATTTCAAATATCCTTTTGCGATCTTGTACATCTGCGATAATTGGGAGTATTTCAATATTTTTCTCTCCGTACTTTTGACGCAACTCCATATCTATCGAGTAGATACTAAACTCACCATGACCTACTAATAGAATACGTTCAGGTGTAAATCGCATTAGCTGTCGACAGATCTCTGAACCAATGGAGCCACCTGCACCTGTTACCATTACGGTATTGCTTGTGACATATTCTGAGATCGAATTAATATCAAGCTCGACAGGATCACGACCGAGTACATCCTCGACATCCACGTTTTTGAGGTTACTCACAGAAATTTTCCCTGAAACAATATCCTCTATCTTTGGTACCATCTGTACTTTTGCATTAGTCGCATTACAATGCGAAATAATTTCTGTTAATGCGCCATTAGTTAATGATGGGATTGCGATGACAATGTGTTCGATCTCCAAATCTTTTGCAATTTGTTGAATATCCTTTGAATTTCCTACAACTGGAATATCGTATAATTGCATTTTATGCTTATTTAAATCATCATCAACAAATGCTACTGGACACAAGTCTGTATGGTGTTGTTCATTTTTTAATTGCCGTGCAATCATGGCACCAGCAGAGCCCGCGCCTACGATTAAGGTACGTTTCTTATTTTTCTGCTCCACAATGTACCTATCACGGAAAATTCTCCAAATAAATCTTGATCCACCAATGAGAATGATATGTAAGAGCCATGTCACAATAAGTGCTCGTCGATAGAGATTAAAATCATTGGCTAGGTATTGAACAACTCCTGCCGCAAGAATAGAGAAGGTAATAGCTTTTACAATTGCCATTAATTCTCCCACACTTGCATAGGACCAGACCTTATTGTATAGCTTATAAATGGCTGCAAATAGATGATGAAAGGCAAGTAGCGCAATCGAACTTATCCATAGTGCATGAAGACTTCCAAATTCTGTTGATGGATAAACGATCCATGCCGCAATAAAGATGGCTGTACTGACAATGACAGAATCTAATATTGCTAATAATGCGATTCTCAGTTTATAACCCATTTGGGTCTTCCTCTCTTCATTAATTTACTTTCACTTGCTCTACAAGTTCTTCTAACAAGTTTCTAACCTCGTTACCAATTTCTTCATTTTGCAGAGCAAATTCTAAGGTTGTTTTCACAAAACCGAATTTTTCTCCGACATCGTAACGCTTGCCTACAAAATCATAAGCAAAAACGCTTTGTGTTTCATTTAACTGTTGAATAGCATCTGTTAATTGGATTTCTCCACCTGCACCGAGTTGTTGTTGATCTAAGTATTTAAATATTTTCGGTGACAGGACATATCGACCCATAATAGCTAGATTAGAAGGTGCCGTTCCTTGTGCTGGTTTTTCCACAAAACGATTGACCGAATAATTTCTACCAGCTTTATCACTCGGGTCAACAATCCCATAACGGTGCGTTTCATGATCCGCTACTTGTTGTACACCAATAATCGATCCACCTGTTTGTTCATATTGTGTGATCAATTGCTTCAAGCATGGCGTTTCTGCTTGCACAATATCATCACCAAGTAGCACCGCAAATGGCTCATCACCAATAAACTTACGAGCACACCATACCGCATGACCTAAGCCTAATGGTTCTTTTTGTCTTATGTAATGAATATCTACTTTTGCTGGCTGTTTTGCTTTTTCTAATAATTCTAGTTTTCCCTTTTTTAAAAGGTTATCCTCTAGCTCGAAATTGTTATCAAAGTGATCTTCTATTGCCCGTTTCCCTTTACCTGTCACGATGATGATATCCTCAATTCCAGAATCGATAGCTTCTTCTACAATGTATTGGATTGTTGGCTTATCCACAATAGGCAGCATCTCCTTTGGCATTGCCTTTGTCGCTGGCAGAAATCGTGTGCCTAATCCTGCTGCAGGTATGATCGCTTTTCTAACTTTTTTCATGGTTAATCCTCCAGTAATTCATTATCAAAATTTTCACACATTAAATAGTATATTAAGCTTGTTAGCTCATTAAGAACTAAAATAAGCCTAGGATTTTCTTTTTCTTAATTTTCACTGGGCTTTCTCCTACTACTAATTCTCCTTCAGCTAGAAGCTGAGAATTCTCCATAAACCAATAAAGCAGGGAAGTTCCATAGGCATTTTTTATTTCAGAATGGGCTTCCTGCATCGCAAAGCCTCTTGTCGTGACATTGTGAGCATCTGATGCAATAAAGTGTGTTAGGTTGGATTCAATTAATTGCAGGCTGAACTTCTTAATTTTCTTACCGAATTTCCCGGCAAGACTTGCTGCTGTTATTTGGGTTAATGTCCCATCACGGACGAGTTCATATAAAATATTTGGGTTTTCCATTAATTCTTTGTTGCGTTCTGGATGCACAATAATTGGTTTGACCCCTTGCACTTGAAGATCAAACATTAGTTGGTTCGTATAGCGTGGAACATGGTTGGAAGGTAGTTCCACGAATAAATAACCACTTGTTTCGTTTAGTGGTAGTAGGTGACCATCTTCTAAATCAGCTAACATATCTCCATTTATTCGTGTTTCTTGTCCGGGTAGTATAGTAAGAGGAATATCTTCTGCTTGTAATTGTTCATTTAATTGCTTCACAGCCTCAATTATATCAATCTTATAATTATCATAACTGCCATTCAAGTGATGTGGTGTCGCAATAATCGTGGTAATTCCTTGAGAAACAGCAGATTTCGCCATTTCTATGCTTTCTGTCATATGCTTTGCACCATCATCGACACCTGGCAGGATATGACAATGAATATCAATCATGTTATTCATCGCCCTTTCCTATTTAATCAATCATTCTATTAGAATACTTATCAACCATCCATTTCTAAAGTATAGCAGTAAACACCATAAAAAAAAATAGCATTTCCTACTTATTTTTGGTAGTTACTGTCGAATACTCTTCAACGCTTGTATTTACATGCTTTGCTTTGATAAATACTATACTTTGTGCCTATTAGAAACACACTAATTATATTACAATTTTATAACATTAGTAATTCCTATTTCCTATCCCGTGACTTAAATATGACTCTGTAAATGAATCGTATTTATATTTTGTTCTTTATTTCTTCCTATTAAGTTTATCTTTATTTCAAAGTTTTCTGCTGATTGTCCCTTACACATTATCTCCTTTCTATCATTTATTGTTCTTAATAAAGAATACCAGAATCATTCCATTTTGCAAATCATATGTAATAAATGGTCAAAACATTCCGTGGATAGGGTAATCATTGTTTGCGTGTGATCAGGTTGTTAGGCGTATTTTTTGTTTAGTAGTGGTGGTGGGTTCAATATTTCTAAGTCGAGCTGCCTTCTTTGCTTTTGTTGATTCAGCTCTTTGGTTTGTGGGGTGATCTTTTTCTTTGTGAGCTCAGCATGTTTGATTGTGTGTTCGATTCGCTCTTTTGTGAGGTGAGGTCTTTTTTTGTGTGCTCAGTTTGGTGATTGGGAGGAATTATGAAACCAATAAAAAGAGACTTGATAGGCTCAAGTCTCTTAATTCGCACCATAATAATAGTAGCTTCCCTTTTTCATTACTTTGTCGTTTAAGACGACGCCTAGTAATTTGGCTTTTCCAACCTCTAGAAGGGCTTTCGCTTTTTGGGCGGATTCATATTCAGTTTGTTTACTTCTTACGACCATGACGACTCCGTCACAAATATTAGCTAATATTTGTGCGTCCGTTACCGCTAATACTGGTGGGGTGTCGAAAATGACTAAATCATATTGTAAAGAAGCTTCAGATAGTAATCTTTCCATTGATTTTGATCCGAGTAGTTCAGACGGATTAGGTGGCACTGGGCCACAAGGTAGTAAATCTAATCCTTGTATATCACTTTTCGTAATGGATTCTTCAAATGTGGTGCCACCTACCAGTACACTACTAAGACCTTTTCGATTATCCAGTCTAAACGTATAATGTAAGGTTGGTTTACGCATATCCGCATCAATTAATAATACCTTTTTCCCTTGCTGTGCGAAAACAACAGCAAGGTTCGCTGTAACAGAGGATTTCCCTTCTGAAGGGGCAGATGATGTGATCAGCATACTGTTTAAATCTCCATCCACAGCAGAAAATTGTAAATTCGTTCTTACCGTTTTATATTGCTCTGAAATAGGTGAACGTGGATTAATCTTTGTAATAAGATGACGGATATTGGTTTGCTTAAACGGTTTTCTTCCTCTGACCACTTATAGCCCCCCTTTCTCTTCTTACATTACTAGAACGCGGTACGGTCGTGACTTTAATATCATCTTCTGTAACATGGGAGATGACCCCTAATATAGGTAACTCCAATTTATTCTCGACATCTTCTTCTGTTTTGATCGTATTATCTAAATACTCAAGCAAGAATGCTAATCCGACACCAACCATAAGTGCTAAAACTACTGCTATTGCAATATTTAGCAATGGCTTTGGACTTACGGGGCTTGGATCAGCCGCTACGGTCGCTTCCGTTAATACGTTCACATTATTGACATTCATCAATTCCGGAAGATCTGTTTGGAATATTTGTACCGTTGTATTGGCGATATCTGCTGCAACCTCAGGATCAGCATCTGTTGCGGATAATGTTACCACTTGTGAACTCTCTGCGCTTGATATACTGATTTTCTCACCTAATGCACCGGCAGAAATAGTTAAATCTAATTCTTCTACTACTTGATCTAATATTCTTTTACTACTAATAATGTCGTTATATGTATTAATAATCTCGACATTGGAACGTATTTGATTAATATCTACTGCATTATTTTCATTTGTATCTTGATTAACGATAAATTGCGTACTGGCTTGATAGGTTGGCGTGATGATAAAATAACTTACGATGGCACTAACTAAGATGGCTCCTACCACTAACAATACAATAAGCATTAACCTCTTCTTTAAGACGCTAAATATTTCCTTAAGCGAAATTGTTTCCTCCATTACGTATAAACCTCCAAATTCATGTCCTTTTCATTAAGATGTAGACACACCATAAAGCGAATTATATCATAATCTTGTAGAATTTGACATAAAAATTTGGGAATTTTTTATGTCATATTTTGTCGAATAAGATCATAGTCTAGTAATAGCTTCCGAAGTAAAGTTTTAATATTCGAAATTATAGATTCCGATATTTTAGTTTAACATCTATTGACACCTAAAACAAAAAACTCTTTCCCTTCTTATAGAAAGGGAAAGAGCTCAATCTTTTAAAAGGGGTGTCACTTCAATAATTCCGCTTCTCTTCCTCTGAAATAATCGATCGTTTGCCTTACTAATTTATTGAGTTCATCCTTATTAGGGATGGAATTCATAGCGGGGTAAGGATCTCCTCCTGGTCCAAGAGGCTCTGGAGTAACAAATTTCCCATCTTGATTGAAGCCAATTAAGTATAAAGCCATGATTACTGTATCGATATCTAGGAAGCCTTCTCCCAATGCCCTTCTGTTACTATCCGCTAAATGCAAATTTATTAATTGATTTCTCGCATCCAAAATCGCTTGACTAATATGTGCTTCTTCACTTTGCATATGATAAAGATCTCCATTGATATGCATGACACCTTCATGGCCTACTGCACGAATAAATCTTTTAGCATCTTCAAAAGTATGAATAAAGCTGACTTCTGCAGACCGGATTGGTTCAATCGCTGCTTTAACATGATGCTTTTTAAAAAGAGGGGCAAGTAGCTTTAGGGTTTGTACACTACGATAAAATTCAGCATCATCATATTTATTTGGACGACCTACTGCACCAGGAACTACTAATAAATAATGCCCACCGATTTTAGAAGTGAATTCTACTTCTCTTCTTATATAATCTATTGCTGCTTGCCTACTAATGTGCGAATTACTAGATAAATCATTTTCCACAGAGAACATTCCACAAACACCGGAGACTTTGATATCATATTTTTTCAATAGTTTTTGTGTTTCTTCTATATTATATCCTAAGTCATCCCCGTAATGATTCCCATGTAGTTCGATATAATTAACTCCTGCTTGCTTTAGTCGTGTGAGTGAATCTTCTAGATCCTCTAAACCAAATCCCCAATTGCTCCATGATACATTTAATTTTTTCTTTAGTCGATTTGGATGTTTCTCTTTAAGCTCCTCGAATTTGCTTTTGATTTCATGATTGATTTTCTCATAGTTTTGTATCTTCACTTTATCCACTCCTTTTATGACATAAGGAATACAAGGACGTTGTTAACTCTGTAAGATTGCTTTCATTCGCTTGACTATATTTTCCACGGTAAAGCCATATTCCTTTACTAACACTTCCCCTTTTGCTGATGCACCAAATGTTTCCATACTTATTACATCACCGGAATCTCCCACATATTTGTGCCAACCTAAAGAGGAAGCCATTTCAATCGCTAATTTTGCTTGGATAGATCTAGGTAAGATTTTATTCTTATATTCTAGCGATTGTTTTTCGAATCGATCCCAGGATGGCATACTGACAACCGATACATAGATACCTTCCTTTTGTAATGCCTTTTGTGCTTCGATAGCTAAATGTACTTCCGAGCCTGTTGCTAATAGTTGTCCTGCAGGAGCGTAAGGTGCTTCAGAGATGATATAGGCACCTCTTTTTACCCCTTGTTCCGCTTGCTCGCGTGATACAGTTGCTGGAGGAAGTTTTTGACGAGTTAGTACTAATACGTGTGGAATGTTTTTACTTTCTATGGCTAATTGCCAAGCTGCGGCTACTTCATTTCCATCCGCTGGTCTTATCACACATAGGTTAGGCATTGCTCTTAATGATGCTAAGTGTTCAATAGGCTGATGGGTTGGACCATCCTCCCCAACCGCGATACTATCATGTGTCAGTACATAGGTGACAGGAACCTTCATTAAAGCCGCTGTCCGAATAGCAGAACGCAAATAGTCCGAAAATACAAAAAAGGTACCACCGAATACTTTCATTCCACTATGCGATGCCATTCCATTTAATGCTGCACCCATCGCAAATTCCCTCACACCAAACCAAATATTTCGTCCATCATAACTATTTGGGTGAAAGTCTCGCTCTTGCTCAATCATTGTTTTCGTTGACCCTGATAAATCTGCAGAACCACCTATAAAGAATGGGATCTTCTTAGCAATTTCATTTAAAACTTTGCCAGAAGCATCTCTAGTCGATACAGGTTCTGTAAAGGAGTAGTTTGGCAATATTGGTTGCCAATTATCAGGTAGCTTGCCTTGCATGATTGCTTTTAATTCGTAAGCCTTTTCATTATAAGCCACTTGATAAGCTTCCCATTGTCGCTTCCACTTTTCCTCTTTTATTTGCGCTTCTTTTTTTAATCTTTGATAAAAATTCTTGATTGATTCAGGAATCGTAAATGGTTGATCAAATGGCCAGTTGTAATACTTCTTCACTAATTCTCTTTCCTCTTTCCCTAAGGCTGTACCATGTGCAGCTGCCGTACCAGCTTTATTCGGAGCTCCAAAGCCAATGATGGTTTTCACTTCGATCAAGGTAGGTTTTTGTCTATTTTGTTTCGCTAGTAGAATGGCTTCATCTATTTCATTCAAATCATTACCATCCTCCACCTGTAACACTTGCCATCCGTAAGCTTGAAACCTCTTTGCGACATTTTCTGAGAAGGAACGACCTAATTCACCATCCAATGAAATATCATTGGAATCATACAAAACCATTAACTTCCCTAGCTTTAAATGACCCGCCAATGAAGCTGATTCATGTGAAATCCCCTCCATTAAATCTCCATCGCTACATAAACTATACGTAAAATGATCGATAATGGAATGACTTCTTTGATTGTATTTGGAGGCAAGGAAACGTTCGGCCATCGCTATACCAACAGCCATTGAGATTCCTTGACCGAGAGGTCCTGTTGTAGCTTCTACTCCTACTGTATGACCATATTCCGGATGACCAGGTGTCTTACTTCCCCATTGTCTAAAATTTCTTAATTCTTCTAATGGAATATCATAGCCATGCAAATATAACAGACTATATAATAAAGCAGATCCATGACCTGCTGATAAAATGAATCGATCCCGATTAAACCAATGAGGATTTGCTGGGCTATGCTTTAAATGCTTTGTCCACAAAACATGTGCCATTGGCGCAGCTCCCATCGGTAGACCAGGATGTCCCGAATTTGCTTTTTCTACCATATCAATAGAAAGCATTCTTATTGTATCAATGGCTAACTGGTCTATTTCCCTCGTAGCTGACAAAATAACTCCTCCTCTCTTATTTCGGTACCTTTTCCCAATCCGCTAAAAATTTTTCAATACCGATATCGGTTAATGGATGGCTCCATAATTTTGGAAATAATGATCCTGGAATGGTAGCAATATCCGCCCCTGCAATCGCTGCATGTTGTAAATGACTGATATTTCGTATACTCGCTGTGATGATCTCTGTATCGAATTGATATTCATTTAGAATTTGTTTTAAATCCTTTACTAGATTTATTCCATCTGTACCAGTATCATCTATTCTCCCTACAAATGGACTGATATAATTCGCACCCGCTTTTGTAGCCATTAAGCCTTGGGCAACCGAGAAAATTAGTGTTACATTTGTTTTGATGCCCTCTCTTGATAAAATATGAACAGCCCGTAATCCCGCTTCTGTCATAGGAATTTTCACTACTACATTGGTGGCCCATTTAGCTATTTCTCTTGCTTCCTGCAACATCTCTTCTGTTTCCATTCCGATGACTTCAGCACTTACTGGTCCTTTCACCACACTACAAATTTCTTTGATGACTTCTTCAAAATTCTTTCCTTCCTTAGCAATAATGGATGGATTAGTCGTAATCCCATCAACAAGACCTAATTGGTTTATCCGTTTAATTTCATTTATGTCTGCAGTATCAAGAAAAAACTTCATCCTTGCCCTCCTCTGAAATTACTATTCTATTAAATATGCTTTTACCTCATTTAACGAGCTCCTGATAATTAGAATGTTTACACTCGATATATCTTATATGCTTATTTTGACCATTTAATAGTAGAGAATGAGTAACATAATTGGAATCAGTATCTAATACAATACCTTTTAACAAAATATTTTCCGTAATTCCCGTAGCTACAAACAAACATTTATCCGAGCTGATTAAATTATGAAGCTTCAATATCTTATTAGGATTGTATAAACCCATTTCTACACATCTTTCATACTCCGTTTTATTTTTTGGGAGTAGCTTTGCCTGCATGTCTCCTCCAAGACATTTAACAGCAACTGCAGCTAAAACACCTTCAGGGGCTCCCCCTATTCCATAAAATAAATCTATTCCTTGTTTCTTCATACAAGTTGCAGCTGCATAAGTTATGTCTCCTTCATCAAATAGATACACTTTTGCCCCAATATTTCGTACCTCATCAATTAATTGGGTATGGCGTTCTCTATTTTGAATAAGAATTCTCATGTCTTTTATATTTTTTTCATTTGCTTTTGCAACGGCATGCACATTTTCTACTAATGAAGCATTAAGATCAATTTCTCCCTTGGCTTCTGTTCCTACAACGATTTTTTCCATATACATATCTGGCGCATGGAGGAGTGTGTTTCTAGGTGCTGCAGCAATAACGGTAAAAGCATTTTCTTGTCCATTTACGGTAGAAGTTGTTCCTTCGATAGGATCTACCGCAATATCTACCTTCGGATTGACACCTGCCCCTACTTCTTCCCCTATATATAGCATTGGAGCATTATCGATTTCTCCTTCACCAATTACGATCTTTCCATCAAAATTTATTTTATTTAGTGTATCTCGCATGGCATTCGTTGCAGCACCATCTGCCTTTATTTTATTTCCACTGCCTACCCATGGATAAGCTGCTAAAGCTGCCTGTTCGGTAACTCGCAAAAAATCAAATGTGAGGTCTCGCATCCTATTACTCCCTTCTCCGCATTTTCAGATGGAAGGCTAGTTCGTAGATTTTTCGATAAACTCCTTTTCTTTTGCTGTAATTTTGTTTACTTTTCTTTCAGAGCCACCTGCCCATGAGGAATTTAAATAAGTTGCTACTACTTTCTTAGCTAATTCTGTTCCAATAATCTGTCCACCCATTGTCATGATTTGAGCATTATTACTGAGTTGTGCTCTTTCAGCCGAATAGGTGTCATGACATAGTGCAGCACGAATCCCTGGATATTTGCAAGCAGCTATCGCAACCCCAATACCTGTTCCGCATATCAATATCCCTCGATCTACTTTTCCTTTCCTTATATCTGAAGCTACCTGGAAAGCAACATCAGGATAATCAATGGCATCACACGTATAACATCCATAATCGACAAATTGATAATTTTCATCCTGTAAGTAAGCTTTTATCGCTTCTTTCATGTTAAAGCCGTTATGATCGCTACCAATGGCAATTTTCATTTTACCATCCTTTCATTATTATTTGTTTTCGTTTTCATTTTATTATAATTTTTGTTTTATTTCAATATTTATTTTCGTTTATTTTCGTTTTCGTTATTCAATTTCGTATTTACACCCGGTGATGTAGTTATATTTATGAATAAATATTTGCATTTTTAATTTAATCAATAAAAAGCGAAATGTTTTTAAGCGTATAATGTTAAGAAAAGAAAATATTTCAATATATTTTGATTACGTTTGTTATCATAATGTGATACACTTATTAGAAATGCAGAGATATTAGACTGGTATAAGGGTGATTATATTGAGTAAAATGTTTGCAGCGGAACGCAGGAACGTCATTTTGGAAATATTAAAAGACAAAAAAAGGATAACGGTGAAAGAGCTATCTCAAATGTTAAATGTTTCTGAGGCAACTTTACGAAGTGATTTGTCCCAGATGGAGAAAAAAGGATTATTAACGAGAACACATGGTGGAGCAGTACTTGATTCTCCTATCAAAGCAGAAAATACATTTTCCGCAAGAGAAAAGAAAAATAAAGAAAGCAAGATAGCTATTGCAAAAAAAGCAATGAGTCTAATACATGACAAGAACTGTATCTTCTTAGATGCTAGTACAACCGCTTTGGAAATTGCACGCTTATTAAAAGAAGAAAATATTCGTCTAACCGTCTTAACGAATGGTATTTCTACAGCCATCGAATTACGAGATAACCCCGCTATTACCGTTATTCTTCTAGGGGGAATGTTAAGGAATGGATCCATGGCATTAGAAGGCCCATTTGGAACAAGTATTCTTAATCAAATCCATGTAGATATCCTATTTACCTCTGCAAGAGGCTTTACGGTGGAAGAAGGTTTAACGGATTTTAGTGTCTATGAGGTGGAATTAAAAAAAGTTATTGTCAATAAGGTAGAAAAAGTGGTAGCCATCGTTGATCATACGAAAATCGGTGATAACTCTATTGCTTCTTTTGCAAGTGTGGAGGATATTGATTTATTCATTTCTGATGAAGATATTAATCAAGATCTCAAAAAAGTCTTTGAAAAAAATCACGTTCAATTTATGAAGTCATAAAAAACGAAAAGGACGAAACATCTTTTGTCCAATTCGTTTTTTTATTTACTCATTAGAATAGTAATGCAATGATTAAGTTACGGAAAATAAGCTTTTTTGAAAGCATTCCAGTATGAAATAGATGGATGTGGCACCTGGATCCAAAAATCCTTTTGAGCGCTCTCCTAATCTGCTGGATCTCCCCTTTTTAGAGATCATTTCTTTAGTCGATAGCATTCCATTTTCGGCAGATACTAATGCTTGATCAAATATTTCCGAAAATGATTGATCCTCCCTTTTGTTCCTTAAGGACTGGATAAAGGGTTGAATCGTATCAATCATCGTTTTATCTCCAACTTCTGCCTGCCCACGTTCTTTAATCCCATCACCGAAAGCAATCCAAAAATCTAATAATTCGGTGTGATTAAATGCCGTTTTCCCCTTCAAAACCTTACTCCCTCTTAAAAACCCCGTGGCATACAACGGGCCAACTGACGATCCAACAGCATTAAGGAAGGTCTTAGCTACTACCTTACTAATCTCTCCCCCATCTCTTTCATTTTGTAGTTCATTATCTAATTTCTCCTTTACTGCTTGCCATCCAATTGACATCGTGACACCATGATCACCATCTCCTAGTTTTCGATCCAATTCTGAGAGGTAATCTTTTTCCTTTTCCATCATCTCAATCACAGCATACAAAAATTGCTTATAGTTTTCGATTGTGTAAGTCATGAAATATTCCCCCCGTCTCTTATAATTGTGCATACATCGGACAATCTGCTTCAGCGTCTATTAAGCTAATTAACTCCTCATCTAAATTCGTCAGCGTAACGGAACATCCTCCCATTTCTAAGGAAGTGCTATAGTTGCCAACATAGGATCGGTATATTTCTATCCCTTGTTTTGCCAATATTTGTTCCACTCTTCTGAAGACAATATAAAGCTCCATTCTTGTCGTAGACCCTAAACCATTGACAAGTACAGCAACCTTATCTCCATTTGACATAGCCATATCATTTAAAATATCTTGCACTAATCGATCCGCAACTTGATCTGCTTGCTGCAATTCGCCTTTCTCTACACCAGGCTCGCCATGATGACCCAATCCAATTTCCATTTCATTTTCCTTCAGAGAGAAACTCGGCTCATTCGTTTGTGGTAAATAACACGGGGTTAAGCCTACTCCCATTGTACGTGTCCGTTCATTTGTCCTCCGCGCAACATCCGCTACTTCTTTTAAGCTGTACCCCTTCTCAGCGGCAGCTCCAGCTGCTTTCGTGACAAAGAACTCCCCAGCAATTCCTCTTCTCTTTTCTTTTTCCTCACTTGAGGCAGAAGCAACATCATCATTCACGACTACTAGCTCTACATCGATATCTTCTTCCATTTCAGCAAGCTCTGCGGCCATCCCGAAATTCATGATGTCACCGGCATAATTTCCGTAGATATAAACAACCCCATTGCCTTTGTCGATGGCTTTTGTTGCTTCGACAATTGGCTCAGGTGGTGGAGAAGCAAAAATGTTTCCAACCGCTACCCCATCTGCCATACCTCGACCGACATACCCCATAAAAGCAGGTTCATGAC
Organism: Gracilibacillus sp. JCM 18966; assembly: GCF_055392695.1. Classification (NCBI taxonomy): domain Bacteria; kingdom Bacillati; phylum Bacillota; class Bacilli; order Caryophanales; family Bacillaceae; genus Gracilibacillus; species Gracilibacillus sp. JCM 18966. Next base: position 481,249 of record NZ_AP043883.1, read on the forward strand.
CTGAGCCTCCACCGATTAGAACACCTACTTTACTCTCCTTCGTTTCACTTGCGATCACAATAGAACGTTTATTTTCCTCCAACCTTCTTACTTGGTTGGGATGTGCTTTTATATAGCCTTCTATCATTTCATCCACCACATCATTTGGATTATTTATTAATTTTTTCATTATTATTTCCTCCTCTGATTACGGGCTATGTAGGAATAGCAGATCCTGCAGTAGAATCTGCTATTCTATTTAAGGCACTAAAACTACTTTGAGAGAATCTTTTCCGCTCTTAACCATTTCAAATCCTTGCTCGAAATCTTCTAATGGTAATTGATGGGTTACGACACCTTCTGTCGGAAAATCTCCCTTAGCAATACCATCGATAACAATCGGATAACAATATGGCCCAAGGTGTGAGCCTAATACATCTAACTCTTTACGATCCCCGATAATACTCCAATCAATCGTTACAGGGTCTTTAAAGACACTAAACTCAACAAATCTCCCTAGTTTTCTTATGGCAGATAAGCCTTGTTCTACCGATTTTGGATGTCCTGTTGCTTCAATATATATATCACATCCATATCCATCCGTCAGATCTTTAATTATTTTCACTGCATCTTCCTTAGCAGGATTAATGGTTAAATCAGCGCCGAATTTTTTAGCAAGCTTCAACCTATCCTCTAATAAATCTAAGACAATTAATTTACCTGCACCTGCTTTTTTAGCAGCTCCAACCATTCCAAGCCCTAACGTTCCTGCACCTGCGATCACCACCGTGTCACCGATTTGGATTTGCGCTCTTTGGACTGCATGTAAAGAGCAGGCATATGGTTCAATTAGAATGGCCTTTTCTATTGGTAGGTCTTCTGGCACTTTATAGTTAATAGCTTCTTTTGTGAACTTCATATATTCTGCCATTCCACCATGGACATTATATTGGAATCCATATAAGTCGTGTTTTTCACACATCCAATAGTTTCCACTCTTACAAAAACGACATTCCCAACAAGGCACAATTTGTTCTGAGATAATTCTATCTCCCACTTTAAAATCCTTAACAGCCGCTCCTAATTCTACGATTTTTCCAATAAATTCATGTCCAGGAATGACAGGCGCCTTAATATATGCTGGCTGATAGTCATCTCCCCAAAAAGAAACGGCTCCAGCATGTGCTTTGGCATCTCCAGCGCAAATTCCGCAAGCTTCTACTTCCACAATAATCTCTTGATCATTCTCGAGTTTAGGTGTTTCCACTACTTCTAAGCGATAATCACCTGGTGCATAAGCTACAACTGCTCTCATTTCCTCTGGTAGGGCTTTCATTGTTTTTGTCATTTGCTATTCCTCCTTAAAAAATTAGATAAGTACTTTTTGTTTTTCAACACGTTCGCCTGTATTCACATCAAAGATATGAATACGATCGGAATCGAATTTAATTTTGATACCATCACCCGTATCAAGCTTATAAATTTCCTCCGACACAATACTTAAAATGTTATCTTCTTCAATTTTTATATGAATTCTACATTCTTCCCCTACATTTTCAAATACAGTGACATTTAATTCCGTAGAATACGGTTGGTCATCTGTTACAACAGAAATATCGGTTGGTCGAATACCAAAGCGGTACTCCTTGCCCTCTTCCAAATAATCTTTATATTTGTCAGGAACATTAAACCGCAATTTCCCATTTTTCGATACTAAATAAACAGAACCTTCTTTAAAGGTAGCGAAAACAGTAAATATATTCATAGGGGGTTCCCCAATAAAACCAGCCACGAACTCATTTTGAGGATGGTTAAATACCTCTAGTGGTGTTCCAAATTGCTGAAGAACACCGTCTTTTATAATGGCAATCCTATCAGCTAAGGCCATTGCTTCCAGCTGATCATGTGTAACAATAATTGTTGTACAATTTATTTCATTATGAAGATGTTTAATTTCTGTTCTCATTTTCTGTCTAACTTTTCCGTCTAAATGTGAAAGTGGTTCATCCAGTAATAAAACCTCTGGTCTCCTAATTAGGGCCCTTGCAATATTTACCCTTTGCTTCTGACCACCAGATAAAGCACTAGGATTCATTGCTAATAAATCCTTTAGATCTAATAAACTAGCCATTTTATCTATTTCTTTTTTTATCGTTTCTTTTGGTACATTTTTTGCCCTCATGTTAAAACTAATGTTGTCATACACAGATAAAGGTGGATACATTGCATAGTTTTCAAATGCCAAGCCGATATTTCGGTCCTTTGGATGTAGATCATTTAGTTTCCGTTCTCCAATCAATACTTCTCCACTTGTGATATCTTCCAAACCCGCTATCATTCGCAAAGTGGTCGATTTACCACAACCCGAAGGACCCAATAATGCAACAAACTCTCCATCTTTGGTTTCTATACTTAAATCACTAACTGCATGTATCGCTTCTCTATTCTTATAGAATGTTTTATTTAAATTTTTTAATGTTAGTTTTGCCATACTACCTCTCCCTTCGCATCTTCTCTATATTTGGAAAGAAGGTTCATTTTATTAGGACCAAAAAAGATTGCTTTGTTAACATCTAATTGAATATAAACAGGTTTATCCATAGCTACTTGAAGGGTAGATGGTACGGTAAGCCTTATTTGATTGCCATCTTTTTCAACCGTCAACACCGCTTTTGCTCCCAACGGTTCAAAACTATAAGGGATACACTCCACACAATTCTCATTTTCTTTTGTAAAGCTATACTGAATATTTTTAGGTCGTATACCTAACTTGACTGAAGTAACATTCTCTTTTACATAACCTTTTATAGTTTCCGGTAGAGGTTGATTTTTTGCTTCCTCAAAGATAGATAGTTGGTTATCCTTCGTTACACTAGCGCGGAAAAAATTGATCTCTGGTTCACCAAATGAACTCGCAACAAATTCATTATGGGGGTAATAATAAATTTCATCAGGTGTTCCTATCTGCTCTATTTTCCCTTCATTTAGAATGGCAATTTTGTCTCCTAGGCTCAACGCCTCTAGATAATCATGCGTAACATAAATAGTGGTAGTGTCTAAATTTTTCTGCATTTCCTTTAGTTCTGCTCTCATTTGATGCCGAAGCTTAGCATCGAGATGGGTGATTGGCTCATCCATTAAAAATACATTCGGATTTCTTACGAGTGCTCTACCTAAACCTACTCGTTGTCTTTGGCCATTCGATAATTCTGATATATCTCGTTCTAATAGGTGATCAATCTTTAAAATGTTAGCTACTCTACTAACTTCTTTTTCTACTACTGCTTTTGGTTCTTTATATCTTGGGCTTCTTAATGGAGAAGCAATGTTATCAAAAACAGTAAAGTGCGGATATAAGGCATAATTTTCAAAAACCATCGCTATGTTTCTATCTTCGGGTTCTACATAGTTATAATGCTCTCCATCTAGATACACATCACCATAATCGGGTAAATACAAGCCTGCAATTACATTTAACAAGGTGGTTTTACCTGCACCAGCAGGGCCAAATATAACAAAAAACTCTTTATCTTTGATTTTCAAATTTATATTGTCTAGCGCAATATCTTTTTTAAATTTCTTAGAAACGGATTGTAAAGTTACATCTGCCAATGCTCTGCCTCCTTTCGATTATCCTTTTACCGAACCCATACTCAACCCTCTTACCAGGTGTTTTTGGATCGATAATGCTAATATAATAATTGGCAATGAAGCAATTAAAACCGCTCCAGCCATTTGTCCATAATGCACAGTATCTGACGCTACATACTGTAGCATGGCAACTGTTGTCGTGGTGACGTCTTGACCTGCTAACAATAACGAAAACGTAAAGTTATTCCAAACAAAAATTAATGATAATAAAGCAGAAGCAACTAAACCAGGACGAATAAGAGGCATGACAATTTTGATAAAAACTTGCCACCAGGAGTATCCATCAAGTCGTGCTGCATTTTCCACCTCCACAGAAATATCTTCAAAATATCCCCGTAAAATCCAAATCAACAAGGGTAAAGACAATACTTGAAATACCCAAATTAATCCTACATAAGTGTCATAGAGGCCTAATTCTTGATAGAGTAGGAATAGTGGTAAAACTACTAATATTTCTGGAGCAAAACGGAAGGACAAGAAGGTGAATGCAATCCCATCCCTTCCTTTAAAGTCAAAACGGGCAAGTGCATAAGCTGCTGGTACACCAACTATAATCGATAAAGCAATGGCTCCAAAACTAACAATGATATTATCTAAAAAGTATCCTATATATTCTCCATCCGAAAATAACATTCGATAGTTTTCTAATGTTGGTGTGAAAATAAAAGTAGTGTTAAACATGTCTCGATCGTGTTTAAAAGATAAAATTACTAACCATAGTAGTGGAAATATGGCAAACATTGCATATAAGACGAGTGCTGCATTTTGTAAAAAAGCTATGATTTTCTTCTTCATATTCATCCTACTTTCCTGACGCTTTATTTTGAGTATATGTCCAATATTTAACGATGAAATGACTTAAGAAATAGACAAATAGATATAAAATCAACATGAATGGTAAGGATACACCTAATTCTTTATAGGTAAATGCTTCTGTATAAGCAGTCAGTGGTAATGTCATTAAGGTATCTCCAGGTCCACCTCTTGTTAAAGCAAAAATAATGTCAAACATTTGAAGTGACAACATTAGTCGGAATAATACCGCAATGATTAACATTGGCATAATCATAGGTAAAGTTAGATTCTTAAAGGTAAACCAAGCAGATCCTCCATCTATCATTGCCGATTCAAATGGCGCCTTCGGTAAGGAACGTAAGCCTGCTAGAACCAAAATGGTTACAAAAGGTGTAAAAACCCAAGCATCAATAATTAATACAGTGATCAACGCAGTAGAAGGATCCGCTCCCCAATTAAAGTTTGTAATTCCTAATTGTCTTAACCAATCACTATAAATACCAACTGAGTTATTGGTCATTAGTTGCCAAATAATAGTGGCAATTACTGGAGCGATTACTAATGGAAAGATTAAAACAATCCGCAAAGACCTTGCTAGCATATTCTCTCGATTCAAGAGGAGAGCAATTCCAATGCCTAGTAATGTTTCGATCAAAGTTGCTAAACCCGCATAGGATAAGGTGACGCCAACACTATGCCAAAAACTTGGCGATGAAAACATCGCTATCCAATTTTCCAAACCAACAAACATATATTCAGCATATTTAAAGGAATAGTTCGTTAATGAAAAATATATAGCCATCCCAAATGGAATTAAAATGCCAATGGTTAGTAAAAATGCTGGACTAAGGATAAGAAAAGATCTCATTTTGATTTTCCAAGGTACTTTATTTGTTAACTGCCTTTCTTTCATTGCTTGTTTCTCATATGCCTCTGTTGCCATGTGCTTTCACTCCTTGTATAACAGGGCGGATAGCCCACCCGCCCTATGTAATTGCTTATTCCGCCCTTATTCTAGAAACTCTCTTTTCAATATCATCATTTAATTGGTTCATGCGTTCCTCCGCATCTGCTCCATTCACAATATCTTGTAATGCCGCAGCCCATTCTGTTGTCGTATTAAAAAATTCTGGCTGAGGTGTAAACTTAATGGTTGATTCGTCAATTAGTTCATTAAATGTCTCTACATAACCTTCAATGTCACCAATTCTTTGTTGGTATTCTTCACTTTCAAAGACAGATTTTCGTACAGGGTCTACCACATTTGCTTCAATGGCACCCCATTGCATATGCTCTTTACCAGTAAAGTATTGCATGAAGAGCCATGCAGCGTCTTTTTTCTCTGATGATTTATTCATGGCTATAGACCAGACCCACATATTCGTACCAAGATCTCCTTCTTTCGTTCTAGGTGGTGTTGTCACACCAATATTGCCAGCTTCAGGCGCTTCACCTGGTACGTTATGGAAGATCGCCCAGTTACTTGCGTCATATGTCATCGCTGCTTTACCTTGTGCTAAGTCATTAGAGACTTGATACCATGTATAACTTGACCAGTCAGAAGGTCCTGCTTCATTAACTAACTCTGCAAACATATTAGTAATCTCAATCGATTCTTCACTATTAAGGTGAGGGACTAAAGAACCGTCTTCTACTGTAAAATCTACGGCTCCATGGTTGGTGAATGAAGTCATGTATCCTGGGTGAATGGTTGCCCATGATCTAGTTCCACGAGTACCAACACCATAGCTACCTTCCCCATTCCATCCCTCTAATTGAGCACCTACTTCTATTAATTCTTCCATAGTTTGAGGTGGTGCCTCTAATCCAATCGATTCTAACGCCCGTTTATTATAATGTAATAAATTAAATTCATATGCTAATGGGACCGTATAGAGATCTCCTTCCCCTACAGGATGTCCTGGTACACCATCCCAACGTCCTGCACCTAGAATGCCTTCATAGAAATCATCTACATCATACTCTGGAGAAGTTCTAGTTTCATCCTCGATAAAGGAATCTAATTCTTGGATATACTCAGCAGTTGCATATTCCCATACCTGATATGCACCCGTCATAAAAACATCAGGGTTTCCGTTCTGTGCATTTAATGATGTGGTAAGCTTGTCGAAATAATTCTCCTCCGGGGTTAAAGAATGGTTGACAGTAATTCCTGTTTTCTCTTCAAATTCTGGGATTCTTTCAATCATCGCATCTGCATATGGATGCTGGTTCAACATAACTTCAATTTCTTCACCATCAAAGCGCTTCCAATCAAATTCATCAAACGGTTCTCTATTTGCTGATTCTGCCCCACTATCTTCACCACCATCTTTTGTAGCGCTTTCATTCGAGCATGCAAATAATAACATTAAAAGTAATAAACCTACTAAAGCAAATAGCGTTTTTTTCATTTTAAATTTCCTCCCAACAATAGCCTTGTTTTATTACCTAATTCCTTTTGACTGATCGGTGATTGCCTTCATGCCTCCTTACTTGTTTTTATTATTTCTTTCGTTTTATTTTACATTATTATCTTTTAATGTCAATATATTTCGTTTATTTTCATTTATTCATGTTATTTTAATGATTCATTATAACTTATTTTGCTTTTATTATTTTTATCGATGAGTAATTCTCCTTCATTCGCGCTAAGAAATCGTCTGGCGTATTATCATTTGTAATGAATACATCAATTTGTCCTAACTCAAGTGAAGTAATGACTGACTTGCGATTTATCTTCGTATGATCTATTAAGGCTATACATTGATCTGCCCTTTCTCTCATCATCCTTTTCAATTGTGCTTCGTGTATACTAAAGTCATTTAAACCATTTTCCACTGTACAACCATGAGCAGAAGTAAAAAATATATCCGAGTTGATTTCTGATAGAATAGACTTGCCCAAAGAACCTTCTATTTCTGTACTGCCTGGTCTCGTTAATCCTCCCACCATTATGACGCTTAATTTTGGATTCTCTGCTAGTATTTGAGCTGTGACTAGTCCATTAGTAATGACCGTTAAATTGTTCCTCGTTTCCGCTACTTTCTTTGCTAATTCTAAACAGGTAGAACTGGCATCAATCGTAATACAGGTCTTCTCTTTAATTAATGTCAATGCGGCATTACTAAGTTTATTTTTTTCGGACTGATTCTGCTCTAATCGAGAACTAAATTTTAAGCTGGAATCATATCTTGCTGGCAGCACGGCACCACCATGTGTTTTAACAAGAAAACCTTCCTCCTCTAAAATCTTCAAATCATTCCGTAAAGTGCCCTCTGATACGCCAAGCTCTTTCGAAATATGACTAATAATTAATTGTTTTCTTTCATTTAAGATCTGGATAATTTTTTTCCTTCGGCTAGGTACTAGCATATTTCCACTCCATTCTTATAAATTATGATATATTGATTTTTATTATTAATTACTTTTGTTTATTGTCGATTGATTGTATTTTTATTATTATCATACTCATTTTATCTTGTAAAGTTTATCTGATCGAAAATAAAAAAATAAAGAAGCAACTAATAAGTGCGATCAAAAATGGCACTTTTAGTTGCTTCTGGAAATCTTGTAGTTCTGGGTGGCATTGCAGATACATGGCTGACAATTACCTAGCTTAATAACTCACATTACTTATGAGCCACTGATCATCAATCTTTGTAAAGGTCAAAGATATAATCGGTCCGAATAACCCGGGCTCCATTTCTTGTACATATTCAAATTTAGTATCATTTATTTTATTAATAGTATATGGTTGATCAAGATAAAAGTCTGGGTGCCCATCCATTGAAAGTTCAATTAACCCATTCTCACTTTCTACGAGTCTGTAAGACCATAAGCCTTCTGCTTCCTCATGGGTTAAGTAACTTAAGAGATGGTTATAAACTTCTTCTTTCTTTGTTAGCTCTTTAAAATAATAACCACCTACGTTATTAGCATAATTTGTAGAATCAACTAAATTACTTATTTGAGCATCCATGTTATTAAATTTTTTAATTAATTCATGAAAAATCTCTTTATTTACGTTCTCTTGATTTGCCTCATTATTTGCACTATCTTCAACATTCGTCTCGTTAGTAATTGGATTATTTTCAGATTCATCTTGATTTTTTTCTTGATCTTCTTCACTATTATTTTGTTTCTCTGGCATATCTACCTCTTTATTAGGCTCTTCATCCTGAGTTACTGCATTTTCATTTTTTTCTGATTCCGAATTATCATTTTCTGAATGTTGATTATTATCTTTTTTCTTTCTTTCAAACAGACTATCCGGAAGTTCTCCCTTAGAATCAGGCTCTTTATCAGAGAATGGCAGGGAACTGATTTTATGAATGATGTTATCTTCAGGATTAGCGAAGAAAGGGATGGCTAGAAGGGTAAAAACTGCTAAAGTAAATGCTGTAACAGTCAATAACTTAATCCCTACATACTTTTGATGTTTTTTTACAGCAGATTCTAATATTTTCTCTCTTTCATTTTCCGTAAAATAAATGTTTTGATGTACATGATTTTTTAATTCTCGTTTGATTCCATTATCGAAGTTATCCATAATAGATTCCCCTCCTTTCCAGCTCTGTTTTCAATAGACTTTTACCTCTAACAAATCTCGTTTTTACGGTATTAAACTTAATGTTCGTCGTATCACTTATCTCCTGCAATGTCATATCTTGATAATAATATAATATGAGAACAACTTTATACTTCAATCCAAGGCAGGAAATAGCCTGAATAATATGTTCTGCTCGTTCTGATGTCTCTAATTCCTCTTCAGCTGATTTCACATTTCCTTTCTTATTCACAAAAGGATCAAGTAACGGCTTATAAGCTATATTTCTAATACTCCATTTTCGGTGATAGTCCTTACATTTGTTTAACGTAATTCGAATTAACCACGTTTTATAATTCGAATCTTCTCTAAAATTCACCAGATTTTTATATGCTGAGATAAATACTTCCTGTACAATATCTTCACATTGTGCTTTATCCTTTACATAAATATAAGCGATACGTTTTAAATCCATTGCATATTCGCTTATCAACTCATTTAATAATTGCTCTCTAGAGTTTTCATCACTAAATTGACCTATATTTATCACTAACTGCACCCCCTTCAATTAATTAGACGTAACAAGGAAGAATATTTATCCAATTTCCTCATTATTTTTCCAATCCTTTAATATTATAACTTTTGACGATATTTTTTAATAAATTGAATAAATCTTAAAATCATGATCGTCTAATTTTCAAATATTATAAATGGAAGGAGCTATGTATAATGAAAAAATGGGGTCTAATTTTCTTTATTGCTTGCTTTTTAATTGGGTGTGGACAGAATGAGGAAACAAGGGAAACCGAAGAAAAAGCAATCGAAACGAATGAGGAAGCACCTGTTGAAAAGTTAGAAACTGTCACTACTGATAAAGAGAAAACGCAAAAAACAAATACAAACACTGGGAATGAAAATAAAGAAAGTAGTCATCAAACAGATAAGAATGACACAACTAATGAACCTGTAGCTATACAAGAAATAGATAGTAATTTTATAAAAGAAAATATTAAAATTGGCATGACAGAACAGGAATTGTTATCTTTACTCGGAGCACCATTTAATAAAGGAATCTCTGCCAAGAACGCAGAACCAGTTTGGCTTTATAATATTGGTTCATCCAAGGGATATTATTTCGAAGAACAAGAGCTACTTAAGGATCAAGGAGTATTAGATACAGTCGATGTTGAAGGGATTAAGAGCAAAGAAATAGAAATGGTTGTTTTTGTTACATGGGATAATAAAAAGGTAAGTAGAGTAAGTCACACTTATATTCGCGAAGATGGTAAGGTTGTCACCCATTATTTATTCAAAGATGGAAATACCAAGGAAGATATTCATATGGACTAGACATCTCACCAGAGGTGTCTTTTTTTGGTTTAAAAAGAACCTGATCTCCATCAGGCTCTCACAAATTTCCCTTTCATAACGGTCTCCGTTAATGGCTTTCTTTCCGAAGGTATTTCACGTTCTTGATATCTTTCCTCTAACACACTAACATCATCCTGATATCCGATCGCTATAAGTGCATGAATGTCAAAATGGTCTGGAATATCTAATAATTCCCGTGCCTGGTCTTTATGGATGCCACCCATCGCGTGTGTAATTAAGCCGCTTTTCATTGCTTGTAATGCTAAATAACCCCAGGCTGTTCCCGCATCGAACGCATGGGACACACTCTCATTTGAATCGGAAATAATCAATACATATGCAGGAGCTTTTTTTGCCCACTCTAAGTTCCCTTCCATAATGAAGGAATGAAATGTTTCCAGATCCTCTTCTGTATTTGCTAGAATGAAGCGCCAAGGCTGCTTATTCGCACCAGATGGAGCCCATTTTGCTGCTTCTAAAACGGTCATCAAGGTCTCCTCATCTACTCCTTTTTCCTGAAACGCGCGAGGTGACCAGCGATTTAAGAACATTTCATCGATTGGGTAATCTGCTTTACGTACTTCATCTATTTTTACATCACTCATTTTTATCTCTCCCTTCAGAGTTTTATTATAAAAGAAGCATGAACCGAATTCAAAAATCTGGATTACACACGAAAATAGGCTACCTTCATACATTAAAGTAAAGCCCAATTTCTACACTGGAGGAAGCTGTATGAGGACTTATTTTTATTTTATTTTTGTGATGGTAATAGGTTTTCTAATATTCATTCCATTTCTGATATATGTGGTACCATTAATAGGATTGCGAAATTTTGTCATTGTCGTCCTCTTGCTAATTCTAGGGTTTTTTGTAGAATCATTCCTCCGACGATAAGCCAATGGACTCGAATAATAGTCTAATGGTCATTACTATATATTAAAATTTTTCAAATAAAAAGAAGGAAATAGTCCTATTATGGCGAATTAATTAAATATTGGAAAAAATTGATTATATTGTAGAAAGAGGGTATTTATAGGATGTTGTATATCGATACAGGAAAATTAATTAAGTCCTATCGCAAAAAGCGACAAATGACACAGGTAACATTAGCAAAATTACTCGACTGCTGTCATACCTTTATCAGTAAAATAGAGAATGGCATTATCCAGCCTTCACCAGAGTTATGTACCAGAATTGCCACTATCCTAGACATTCAAGAACTCCTAAATCTCCACACCTCCAGTCAAGGAATCTCTATCCAATTAACCTCATGGAATTATGCCATAGCGAATGGCAATCTCACAGAAGCAGAACAAATTTTTTTAGAAATGAAGCAACTAGCACCGGTGACTACACACATTAATGACAAAGTGGTATATGACCTATCTAGATTCCAGCTATTTGTACTACAACATAATTTAAGGGAGGCGGCAAGTATGCTTCCAAATATTCTCGGGCTTTCAGAAGCACTTGACCAAAAACTGGACTTTCGATGTCATAAGCTTCTTGGGCTTTACTATATCTATTCTTACCATTTTGCCAATGGGCTAAATTATTTGGATTTAGCCATGAAAAATCATCCAAATCAAGCTCGTCTAGATCCAGAAATCAACCTATATTTTGCCATTGCTTTCAGTCAACTCCACGAACTAAAGAAATCCACTGAGCATGCTCAAACTGCCCTCAAACTATTTGAAGCTGATGCAAATTATCGCAATATTATCCTTTGTCGCATGGTAATATGCAACAATGAAGTCGAGGCTGATGACCACAGTTTAGCGATTAAAAAGTTAAATAACCTCCTAGATCAATCCTCTCAACAAATAAACGCACATTACCATGCCACTATTTTATACTTACTTGCCAAAGCTTATACAGGATTACATGAACACAACAAGGCGATTGCCTATTTGAAAGATGCCATTCGTTTGGAATCTGTTGACTCTCTTAAAGTTATCTATACTTATTATATGGCTTATATTTATGCTAAACTGAAGCGTGAGCAAGAAGCCCTGGTTTATATCAAGATTGGACAGAAGCTTGATATCAATCAAAAATACCAGTATAAGCTGTTCACACTAGAATCCATGATCTTAAATAAGTTTCATCATGAACCGTTTGAAAACAAAATAAAAGAGGAATTACTACCACATTTTGAATTACGCGGAGATCATCCAGAAATAGACAATTGTCACAAAATGCTTGCAGGTATTTCCTATGAGAACCGATCCTATAAAAAATCGTATGATCATCTAAAGTCTGCTGTTAAAGATTTTCAACTTGCAGAAATATGTGAAATGTATAAGATACGAGATGATTAGTCCCGCTTCATTTGCTCTGCACTTTACCAATTATCACCACACATTTTTTCCTTTATCTCAACGAATAATGATATTGTAGGAGGTGTGTGTCATGGCGAAAGATGTAAAATGCGAGGTTAACAACTGTAAGTACTGGGCAGAAGGTAACAGATGTCATGCTAATATGATCTATGTCGTTAGTCATACTGGAAAGCAGGCGAAGAATGAGAAAGAAACCGACTGCCAAACCTTCGAACCAACCGTCTAAGCAGACCTTCTTTAATGACCACAGCTAACCATGGTGGTTAGCTGTGGTTCACCGTTATTTCATCTTTTCAGGTAATGTGACAATGGACTCGATTAATGTATTCAGCTTTGTTTCAATTCGATGTAACAGATAAAATGTTACCGCAACAGGAAACCCCACGTCTGTGATTAATGACATCCATGTTTGGTCCACTTTATTCGCTCCTTTCCATGCTATCATAAAAGGAGAGCCTCCTTATTAGCGACTCCCCTTTTCCTTCTTTAGAGTTCAATTTCGGTTACATTACGCTCAACCACTCGTGCGCTTTTCTTCCCTACTAAATCTCCGCCAGAGGAGAAAAATGCATTCTGTGCAATTACAGCATCCATTGCTGTATTGACTGCTGCAGGATCAACTGGTTCAACAGGCGCATCCAGCGAGATGGTTACTGTTTTTCCCTCTTCATTTTCAAATTTTAATTCGATTGTTTTCAAGGCCTTCACCTCCCTGTCTTTATTTTTTTTAATGGATTACTCAGCTGTAATCAGTTCCGTGTCATTACGTTTGATGGAAAATAACGTAAGCTGCTGAAGTGGAACTAAAGCTTCCGTTATTGCTAGCAATTGATCTGCAGTAGCGTCAAGCTTCACATTGTTGAAGGAACGCGTTTTGTAAGTGGTTTCTCCACTCACAGGATCAATGCCATCTTCAAAAACAAGCTGCAATCTAGAATCTATTCTTTCTGTCGCTGCCATGCTCTCACCTCCCTTCACTTCTATAATCCAAATTGGGAGGTGTGAGGTATCGTTTTTTGAAAAAATTTTTTTGGGGTGATCATGATGTTCATAAAAAATGTAGTAGAAAAACCGATTACGATAGCCTTGTTAGAAGCACTGATTTATCGTCTAAAACAACCTCCCCCCAGATTGGAAGCAATGCTAAAAGGTCTAAATCAAGGATTCCGAGCTGAAAGAGAGTTGCTCTATTACTTAGAACGAGCTCGTGTATTTAAAGAGGACGTCTTCCTCCTTCATGATCTACGCCTTCCTGCGAACGGATCCACTTTTTTTCAAATCGACTTCCTCCTTCTTACCCCTCTGTGTGCTTTTATACTAGAGGTCAAAAGTCAGCCACATTACTTTATCTTTAATCCAGCTGCCAATCAATTTCGACTAGAGAACAATGCTGGTAATCTTGTGTCAGGTAATGATCCAATTGCTCAAGTAGAAGAACAAGTCGATCAGCTAAGATGGTGGATAGCTGAATATGGGATCAATCATTATCCCATCTACGGAATTGCCGCATTAGCCAATCCAAGATCTACTGTTATAGCTAAATCAAACCCTGAACAAATCCATCAAAAAATTATGCATTTTCCTTATTTGAAGAAACGAATGAAAATTATTCAAACAGAAGACCCTAAATCAAAGGTAAGTATACCCCATTTGAAAAGATTAGCTCATGCACTAGCAAATGCCCACTGTCCCCCAAGATATAATTGGTGCGAATATTTTGAAGTAAACACTAAAGATATTCAGCCTGGTGTAATTTGCCCTAATTGTTTTCGAATCGGCATGCAGAGAAAAAGGTACAGCTGGTACTGTAACAGCTGTCACCATATTAGTAAGAATGCACATCATGATGCCTTTAGAGATTTTTTCTCCTTTTTCAAGCCTAGCATCACAAATAAGGAAGCCCGTTGGTGGCTTCAGCTCGATAATCGATTTACCACACATGCGATTTTGAAAAATATGAATTTGGAAAGTAGTGGAGAAACACGGGGAAGAGTGTATTATCCTAACTTACAAACACGAAGATGAAGACACAATACCGAGAAGGAGCACACATAATTAATCGATGAAATCACAATAGCGATTGCCACGACACATATTTAAGGTTGTACTCACATTACGAGGTGTTCAGGGCACAATAACTACCATCACGACACATTATCGGGAGATAAGCCCACAATATATTCACACATTCTCGTCTCTATTTGTGGGTTCAACTTAGCTTATTGTGCGTCCCTATTTCCGATAGTGAGTTCAGCTTAGTATATTGTAATTTCACGTCTCCATATTGTGAGTTCATCCCAATTAATTGTTAGCTCATCTTCATTTATGGTGAGTTTGCATTCGTTATAGTGAACACATACTTGTCGGTAAAATGGAAAAGCACCCACCTAAGTGAATGCCTTCCTTCTATTTATTCAAGTTCATCAATTGAGGTAATTCACCTTTTAATTGGTTCAGTACTTCTTCTAATGAAGCACCGTTTGTCCCTTTTTCGTATGCTTTTTGCATAATTTTTTGCAACAATTGACGCTCTTTATCTATTTGGTTCAATTGAATATCCTCCTGAGATATTTCTATTCATAATTATGCATTATAGCATATAATCAATAGTAGAAGTGTGTAATTATGTTGTAAATTATTACAATATAATTACATTAATAGAAAAATAGTTTATCATGCATTGCCAAGCACTCTATCTTTCATTATAATAGACAAAGTTAGTGAAATTTTGACTTTTATTTTAATTAAGGGGAATTGCTTATGAAACGCAAGCAATTGCGTGTTAAAAAGAAAAGAAAAAAGAGAATAAAATTTATAGTCACAACAATTTTAGCTATTCTTGTAGTTGGAATCGGTTTAGGGGCATATGTGTTGACACAGGCTTATCAGGCAGCTGATAAAACCTATGAGCCTTTGGAAAGAGGAGAGAAATCGAAGCTTCGAGAGGAAGCTGTTACGGTAAGTAAAGATCCAATCTCTATTCTTTTAATGGGTGTAGAGGATTATTCGACAGGTGGAGAACACGGCAGATCAGATACGATGATGGTAGCCACCTTTAATCCCGAGGATGAGAAGCTCAAGCTTTTAAGTATCCCTCGTGATAGTTATGTAGACATACCTGAAAATGGACAGGACAAAATCAATCATTCCTTTGCATTTGGTGGAAAGGAATTGACAATCCAGACAGTGGAAGATCTTCTAAATATTCCAATTGATTACTATGCAACAGTCAACTTTGAAGGGTTCAAAAACATTGTCGATACTTTAGGTGGTATTACCGTAGATGTTCCATTTGACTTCGAACAAAACAGTGATGATCGCGTAGCAGAAAAGCTACAATTTTACGAAGGGGAAATGGAACTTGACGGTCGCTATGCTTTAGCATATGCACGTATGCGTTACGAGGATCCTCGAGGGGATATCGGACGTAATGAACGTCAAAAGGAAGTAGTTCAAGCGATTATTAAGGAATTAGCTGCTCCATCAACCTTAACAAAGGTGGATGATCTTGCAGAAGACCTTGGCACAAACATTGAAACCAATATGAAATTCAGTGATGCATTGAACTTCCTGAAAAAATATAAAAACTTCGATACATCTAATATTGATCAATTGAAATTAGAAGGTGCCAGTGATTATCTTGGTCAAATCTCTTACTACTTCATTGATGAACAATCTTTAGCAGAGGTACAACACGAACTTAGAGTCCATTTAGGGCTAGAAGAACCAACGACAACCGATTCTACTACTTCAGATATGAACGAACAGCAGACAAATGAGTATCCGAACGAAAATTCAGGATATCAAGAAGAGCCAGCAACCTACTAGTTGCTGGCTCTCTCTATTATATATTCTCTTTTTTACCCGCTAGCTTCCTTAAGCCATTGAGTATTGGCTGTTGACCGTTTAATACGATTCCAGACAGTTCAGCGATAATCTGTATGCCAAGAGTTATCAAAGCAATAATGATAAGCGATGTAAGCATGGTAGCACTACTAAATACAATGGCCATTACACCAAAAAATCCGCTAAAGGCATAAATGATTAACACCGCTGTTTGGTGGCTATATCCCATCTCAATTAAACGATAATGAATGTGCTTGCGATCTGCTTGTCCGATGCTTTGCTTATTAATGAGCCTTCGAATAATCGCAAAAATCGTATCAAAAATCGGAACCGCTATAATGATAATCGGGATAATAAAACTGAACAAGGCAACATTTTTAAATAGCCCGAGCATCGAGATAACAGATATCGAGTAGCCAAGAAACAATGCCCCTGTATCTCCCATAAAGATTTTTGCGGGATAAAAATTATGATAAAGGAAGCCTAAACAGCTTCCTACTACAATAATACTTAAATAGACGACAATAATACTATAATCCATAATCGCGATAATAAGTATGCTCGTTAGTCCTATCGCAGATACACCTGCCGCTAAACCATCCAACCCGTCGATAAGGTTAATGGCATTCGTCACTCCGACAATCCACAAAATCGTTAAAATAAAACCAAATTGCGTAAGTTCTACAGTTCCCATAAAGGGTATCGTTAATTTATCTATCACTAATCCAGAAGACACGACAACGATTGCCGCAGCAAGCTGTCCAATTAGCTTCTGGTAAGGCTTTAAACAAATCAAATCATCCAATAATCCTGTTATCGCAATAATTAACCCACCAATAATAATTTCCAGCATATGAGGATGCTGAGGCTGAAGATAGATTAAACCCGCCACTACACCAAGTATAATCGCTAGACCGCCTATTCTTGCCTTAGTACCTTCATGTTGTTTACGACCTTCTGGTGCATCTATTGCATTTATTTTTATTGCGAGCCTTCTAATAAGTGGAGTTATTCCAAATGCTACAATAGCCGAAATCAAGAAAGCTATAATTAACTCCGTTATATTAAACATTCTATACACCTACTTGGTTAAAATGTACTGACTTTCCATTTATAAGTTATTACTACTATAATCGATTCTAAAATAAGTATTCCTAAAAAGTTCCGTCAATATCTTATTTTATCACATTTATAGTATTTGTCACTTACTTATTGTATTTGAGGGTTGAAGGGAAATAAGTTTTTAACATTTTCATTAAATAAGTCCATAGCACGAGAAAGAGGCTAGGGACTTAGTATTTAATCAAATGGTGTAGTTTTCCTTCGGTTCTTTTCAATATGTGTGGAGATTGAATTTTAGTAAGGTCCTTGCTCCAATGTCATTTATAATTTTTCTGCGACTTATATAATAAAGTTACCTCCGTGCCTAACTATAACTTTCTCAATAGGCGGAAAGTATTGGCACTTACTTAGCATCCGTAATCATTTCTTTATAAACTCTTACTACTTGATTGACATCCCCTAATTCAGACATATAATGTAAATCCATACTACTTAATACGCTACCTCTCTCGTAAATTGCCCATATTTTTTTATCGCTACCTAAATAGTCACTTAATTTAGATGGTAAGAATGGATTTATAGGTAATTCATCTTTCGTTACTGCATCATTAACAACTAAACAGTCAAATTTAGTTGTAAGATTTAAGAATTCGAGAAAATTGACATAACTATTCACAGCTATATTATAGCGAGAATCATATTTTTGAATGTTCTCTTGTAGTTCATCCGGTTTAGATGTAAATATATGCAGTTTAAAGTTGTTGCGAACATTGCCCTCAAGCCTGTCCAAGCCTTCGAATAACTCATTCAAATTCCTAGTCTTATAAAAATTACCAAAATATGCAATGTTTATTTTCGATTCATCTAATGAATAGTTACTCTTATACATTGTATAAAAATCTTCTGGTAATGTCGGGTGTCTATCTATTTTTACTTTCTCTAAAATAATATTTTTAATTTTTTTTACAGGAAATTTATCCATCATATAATTTAATTGATTCTCATTGGTGAAAACTAATTCATCTGCAAATAAATATGGTAAATATTCACACCAGAAAAATAAGTTATCATTTTTGACTTTCGGTAATTTAAATCTTTTCTTTGTTATTTTTTGCACATTCCGCAAAAATTTTTTTGAATCAATGGAAGCATATCTTTCTTTACCATGTATATCATATAGTATTGGATCAGAGAATTCCGCAATCCATTTAATGTTAGGATGAAGCCTTTTAAATAAATATGCTAAAAAGTGTGAGCCTGGCCATAAAGCTCTACTATATACCTCATTATATTGTTTTTCACTGCTAATTTTCCTCAAGCCTTCTTCACAAAAATCATTTATTGGTTTCCATGAGGAAAAACTAGAGTAGGATGATATCTCTATTCTTTCTTCAATCAAATCCTCCACTAGTATATTAGTATTGTCATCTTTTACTCTCACTCTATCCATTTCATTATAAACAACATCAACCACTTCTCCTGAATTTCTAATGCGTTTTGCCATTACATTTGCACTAGTGTCTATATACGGTGGAAAACAATAAGAAATAATCAATTTATTCGCCTGACCACGATTAATAATATGATAAGGGAAGTAAGACAGCTGTTTTTCTCTTATAGTATCAAACACTTTCTTTCTTTCGTTTGAATTTATTTCTAAATAACTTTTAATAAAAGATGATTGTGCATTAATCTTACTTATTATAAAATCGAACTCTTCATTTTGATACGATTTCATCTCCCTAAGCAGATCATTTAAAAGCTTAATCACACGAAGCCTATCATTTACATTAAATTCAAAGCTCATTTGTTTTCTAGAGACAGAATTATCTCTTATTAATCTGTAATAGTATACTTGCTCTCTAGCAGGTATCACATAAACATTCATGTAGTTCTTAACAAAAAATTCAGTAAAAAAAACTATATCCTCACCATTTTTTAGAGCTTCATTATATCGAAGATTATTTAATTTAATGGTGGGGATTAATTTGCATGCATTTATCGTAAGAACCATATTTAAGTCTGAAAAAGCATTTATCTCTTTTTCCAACACACTTTTAATTTGATTGTTAATAGGATTATCATAATTTTTATTGTTATTTTGATCGACATCTACTATTTGTGAAATTACTACTGTATCATAATCTGCATATTGATACATTTTTTCTAAATAATTTTCAGATAGATAATCGTCATCATCTAAAAACAAAATAAATTCTCTATTTGCATTGTCTAGTGCAATATTTCTTGCGATGGAAGCGTTGGCAATTGATGATTCATAAACATATATATTATTCATTTCGTGATTTTCTTTAAATTGGTTGATAACCTCAAGTGTTAAACTAGATTCACCATTGAGTACAATTATTATATCAAATAAATCTTTATCCATTGTTTGATTCTCTAAGGACTTTAAACAATTAATTATCACATTTTGGCCTTGATAAGAAGGTACAATTACAGTTATACCTTTTTTATATTTCTCGTAGTTACTAAAATTTTTCCTTAATATACTGTTATCGTCTCTTTTATATTCTTTTTTTAAGCTTGAGAGATAGTCCAGTATCTCTTTATTCTGCTGCTGTCTTTTTATATTTTCTTGTTGTAGATTTACAATTTTTAATTTATCCATCATTTTTATTACTCCCCAGCAAAACAGTTATTTACTTTTATTCTTAAACTTCCAATAATTAATTGTTAATTTGCCCAATTTTGAATTTCTAAGTGCAGAATATCTATTTTCAAGCCTCTTTATTTGTTGTTTCAGCCTATTTTTTTCATTTGTTACTGTCAGCAAATCAGAGAGAATATTCTCTTCTCTTTTCAAACTTTCCTGCAATTCTTTACTTAAACTTTCCGTATTTTGTATTAATTTATATATTGTTGGATCGTTTATTTCTTTTTCTTCAAATTTAATATCATTTAAATATCTTGCATCAGCATTCTTATTTGCCGTAACAA
Organism: Gracilibacillus sp. JCM 18966; assembly: GCF_055392695.1. Lineage (NCBI taxonomy): Bacteria > Bacillati > Bacillota > Bacilli > Caryophanales > Bacillaceae > Gracilibacillus > Gracilibacillus sp. JCM 18966. Next base: position 501,808 of record NZ_AP043883.1, read on the forward strand.
GTGTTTTTAGTTCTTTATTAATAACCTTTAATAACCCTTCATTTATCATTCTTTCTTCTTGTAACTGTTTTTTATAATATTCCATGGTATTATCCGATTCTTTTTGTTGTTGCTGACTCTTTTGAGAGGTTTCCTTACTTATATGGTTTTGCATATTTTTGATTCTGTTAATGTATTCTCTCTCTACAAAGTAAAAAGCATCTTCAAGTTTTGTAATTAATTCTTCACTGAAAGAATGATGTTCAGAAATATCCGAGTTTTTCTTTGAACATATAACCCCTGTCCATTTTCCAAGAAATTCAACTTCATTGATCGAAAAAAATTCACCCAAATGATTATTTAATTGCACTAAATAGTACGTTCTTTTATGATCTATGAAGTCATTTATTCCAAATGGTACGGTTACTATGAGTTTGCCGTCAGGGGATAAATGATTACAGATTTTGTTCAAAAAACTGTGTGGATCTGCAATATGTTCTAGCACTTCAGTGAGCAAGATTGTATGATAATCTTTATCTAATTGATCATCTGTCATAAAATTAGCCACTTTAAAATTGATTAGATCCTTTACAGAATTATGTTCTTTTTCTAATTGCTCGTTTGCATAATTTATAGAGTCTTGTTCTATATCGATAGCATCTACTTTTTTACCTTCACGTCCAAGAATAATAGGTACTATTCCTTGCGATGTTCCGATATCTAAAACTTTGTTTCCGCTTACTCTATTAACGATCCAGTTAATTCTATTTCTTGTTTTAACACCGAAATCTTCCCCTAAATTTCCTTTATAAGCTTCAGCAATTCTATCTAAAATTTTTTCCAATTTAGTCACCCTTGTATAATTATTCAAATTAATTATAATCAACATACTAAGTATATCAATTAGATAATTTGTTTACAATCCTTGACATTTATCAGCTTCGAAGAGTGTTATATGTTTATCATCAGCACTAATTGTTAATTTATCCTATTTTTCAGAAACAACACATTATTTCTTATTAAAAAACCTAAGTCCATTTTATTCGGCTTAGGTTGATGTGAAAGATTGCTTATTTATTTTTTATTTTCCAATATTTTAATTGAATTCTTCCTAATTTGGATTTTGCTAAAGCATTATATTTACTTTGAAGTGTCATATATTTTTTGTTTAATTGTGAAGAATCACTTCTACTCTGTTGTGATTGCACATTATCTGCAATCGATAGTTGTGTCTTCAGAGATGTTGGTTTAAAGTAATTATTCTTACTTGTTGCATTCTGATCGTTCACACGAATGGCAATATTATTAATTACATCAATATTAAAGTTTTTATAGTAATTTTCATAAAAACTTTTATCATTATCATTCACAAAGAGAAACAATATACCACCTATTTGTTCTATATCAAAAATTTCACCTTGTTCACTGATTCCTTCTAAAACCTTAAATATATTCTTATGCTCTTTAGTGTTTGAAATATATAAGTGTTTACCGTTATCCAAATCGTATTTATATATTTGATCTAGTTGAATAGTCGTTATAATATTTTCCGTGTCCGTATCGCTAATTTCTAAACCTTTTTCTTTTAAGACTTCCTTAACTTTGTCCTTAATTAGATATGGTAATAAATTATTCAATATCTCTGAAAAAGTAAACTTTTTACTTCCTTCAAACATAATTCTTGCCGCTTTTTCGTATACACTTGGATCTTCCATCGCTTGTTTCACAACATGGATATAATCATCTAAGGTTTCTGCATATAAAGGATATTCTTCACCGAATATTTTTTTATGCATTGGCGTAGGATTTAACACCACGGCCTTCCCTAATGTTCCATATTCAAGAAGTTTTGTCGACAATTCCAAGCTTGTATCCATGGAAGTGTCTCGCCAAGTAATTCCGATGTCACTTGCCATAATTAATTGTCTTGCTTCATCTCTAGAAACAGCTCCATACCAAGTTAAATTTTTGGTCGATTTTAATAAATATTTTAAATCTTTAACATAGTTTGGATTATTCTTATCAACATTAAATTTATCTCCAGCAACTTCTAATGTTGCTTCTGGGATATCCTCTTTTAATTCTTTAAAACCCACTACCATCGGGATAGAGTTCCAGCCTTTATCAAACTTCCCAGTATAACACAATTTATAATACTTACTTTTTTTATTAAATATATCCTCAAATTCATCCACTGTATCTGGAACCATAGGATTAAGTGGGATGATTTTATCCTCAAAAAGTTCCTTATCCATTTTTGTTAAAAGGAATTCTTTCATTTCTTCTGTTTGACAAAGGATGTATGCATCTAATTCCCTTAAGCGTTGAAATTCAGTTAACTTACTACTTGTTACTTCTTGTGTAGAGTCCGTAATCCCCGTCATATAAACCATGGATTTACTTATAATATTTGGATTTACATCAATTAATTTTATTGCTACTTCTATACCTCTAATAATAAACCAATCATAATCCTTCTTAGTCCAATAATAATTAATTACCTCACTAGCTTCCAAATAGCTCATTCTATTTTTATTCTTCCATGAATATTCGCTCTCCGAAAGGTCACTATCATCATAAGGACAAATTATATTAACATTATCCAATTCGTAGAGTGGTTGTAGTAAAAGATCTCTTCTGATTGGATTTGCAAGTACAAGGTCAACATTAATGTTTGGATTTTTGGATAGCATTGTTGCAAAACTTGATATAAATACAGCCGATCCATCCATAACATTCATGTTTATATAGCCAAATAATAGAATATTTATACGGTTATTTTTTTTTTTTAATAGTTGTCATTTAAACTTCCCCCGACTCACTTTATTATGCTTTTGAGTTTCTTCTTAAAGTTTATATATTTCAACGTGAGCTTTCCTAACCATGTTACCTTTACCCGATGTTCAAATAATTTGTATTTTCTTAAATCCAATTCCAATTCTTTTATTCGTTTGTATGTTCTCTCATCCATTGGTGCTTCTTTTTCCAATAAATCCACAGTTAGTTTCATCATTTTATACATTTGATCTTCTAATTCGTCATACATCAATCTCCAATACTCTGCATCCTGTACCGATTGATGGAATTCATTCTTTTGCTCTTCTTTTTGAATAGTCAAGACAAAATCAACTCCAATTCTTTATTTATTACTACCTCTTGACTACATTTTTTCTCTATGCTGTCAGATGCATTTTTTGATAATTTTTTAAATAAGGAGCTATTAAAAAATAATCTCTCGATCATATCCGCTAAATCTACTGGATCTTCTGGTTTGGCTAATAAACCCGAATAATTGTGCGTTACAAACTCAGGAATAGCGGTAATATCAGATGAAATTGGAACTAGTCCACTCGACATTGCCTCACACATCGAAACACCTTGTGAGTCTAATCTTGTTGGACATAAGAATATTCCATATTCTTTGTGTAATTCAGAAATTTCATTCTGGTTTAAGAAAGATTTATGGAGTGTGACATTTTCGAAATTTCTTAAAGGTAGTAAAGTCTTTTCAAAAAGTTTACCTTCACCATAAAAGGCAAACTCAAGACGATCAAAATACGGTCTCTTAGACAATTCTAAGACGGCATCTACGGATTGATCATTAGCATACTTATGAGAAGCGTAAGGTCTAATAGAAAGCACCTTAAATCTTTGTTTTTCTGATTTCTCTTGATAATTGAACAAGTCAGAGTCAACTATATTTGGGATAATGGACGCATTTTGACTCACTGCTCTTGCATCACACTCTGCAATATGTTCTTTGAACCATTTAGACACATGAACAAATTGAAGGTTCAATTCCTTGGTTTGATATAGCCAATTCATTAATTTTAGTTGATTCTCATAAAAAGAATCCTTCATTTGAAGTATTCTTTTCAAATCATCTTTACTACTCATAAAATTAAACCATCGGCGGTGCCAAGCTTCTGCTTCAAATCCGTGCACCCAGATAATAATAGGCACATCTTGTGCAGAATCCATTATAGCATCAATCATATCTTGAGAAACGAAGTGTATAAGAATCTTACTATATTTTGTCTCTGATAGTGTTGCATATAAGTCACTTTTTAGACCTCTGGATACGTGTACACCATCAAAAGTGTATTCTTCAAAAGTTTGAAAGGCTCCATGTAATACAAAAACTTCTACATCGAGACCTTTTGCTTGGTATGCTTTTACTCTTCTATGAATAAAACCATTTCTATATAATTGATCCTCATGAGGATACGCATTAGTTATAATTAAATATTTATTGTTCTTATCTTTGTTGTCCTGATCATTTTCTATTAACGAACTCATGTTTACCTCCAAGTTAGTTCAAACTATAATCACTCGAAATTATATCATATTAAAAATAGTTTTACACTATTTTATTAACTTCTGTACATAAAAATTAATATCGAATCTTTAAAAAGATTCGATATTAATGAGTAAGTAGTATTACTTAAAAGACGGGATATCCAAATGCATATTGTAATTATCTAATAGGTCAAATGTTTTACTTATCCTATTAACCTGCTTGTAAGCCCATCCGATATCAGTTGCATATTGATGTGGTGAATTGCTTTCACCAACAAAGAAACCAGGATTCCATTTCATCTTATAGAGGGTGTTTTGTTTATAGACACTACTTTTAATAAAGTCAGTACTTATAAACTTTGCACCACCATAAATTGCTTTATCTACATTAGTCCAACCAGCATTAAAGGCATATTCTGCTCCACATCGTTTTGCACACCCATCGTATGCCCCTATGCCATAAACATTATAAACTACACTATCTGGCTTTTCTGCTGTAGTAGCTAACCTTACTTGAGTAACGCCATCCTCTACAATTGGTTTGCCTGAGCTATTTCTTTCAATCATTACTGGGATACCTGTAGCAAGCTCACTAGTTCCGTTACCAGTTTCTAATAATGAATGAGCAATTAAGTACACTTCATTGATGCCTGCATCTTTTGCTGCATTATAAAAAACTGATTGTTTACCAGTTAGAATACCTTTATTGACTAATAATTTAGCTAATTGAGCTGTGCTTGTGTTGGAAAATAAATCCAATCTCAAAAATTGTAACCTTTGTACTGGATTATTAACAAAGTTTTTTGGATTCATATAATAATTCAGTTGATCTTTATCAGCTTTCATCCAGCCACCATAATTATTATATGGATTTTTTATTTTATACCAACTACTGTTCATTGAACTTATTCCAACTACCGTTACCTTTGCTCCTGATTGGATAGTCCCGTATGAATTCCCATTAGGAATATCTCTAATATGTAGGCTTGTTGCATTAACAGTTCCTGTAAAAGGATATCCACTTCCAGATCTCCTAATGTAATCCTTATGAACATATGCATAGGTGTGATCATCTGTTTGTGGATTATAAGTTAACTGTCTATTCACCATATCATTAAGTGAGATGTTATAATTGGTATAGTTATAAACATGATCAGAAACACCAGTCTCATAAAAATATCCAATTCTGTTTCCAATTAATACTCGGTACCAATTACCAACCTTATCAATAATTGGAATGGTTGTACCTTCTTCTACCCTTGCAAAAAGTACCATACCGCTAGTATTATCATAAATTTTCAAACCATTTCTGGCAATTAATTGTGTATTAGAATCCGACAAATTCGTATTCCAATTTGAAGCTGCATTGCTCGAGGAAGGCTGTGTAGATTTACTCCACACATATCCTACTTTATTACCGAATTTTATTTCATGCCAATCACCTTTTGAACCAGTTCTTTTATAAACTTGATTTTCTACTAGGTGACCTACTTTTTCAAGTGATCCTCCTACATTATGATATACAGGAAGATAGTCTTCGTTTACTCTAAAATAATTTTGGCTAGAAGTAAAATTAAAATTTACCCATTCTTTGTATACATACCCATATCTATTACCGAAAGAAATTTTTATCCAGTTTCCTGCAATTAGCTCATACGGATAAGAATTACCTTTACTTATTTGGCCAATTGGAATCATCTCACCTGAAGTATTATCATATACTACGGTATGGTCTTTAGTTGTAAAAGTCCCACTAGTGTTATTTGGGTTAGCTATAGATGCCATTTCATTTTCATTTGCAGGAATGGTATCATCGGACCAGACATAGCCTTGCTTATTCCCAAATTGAATTGCATGCCAATTACCTGCAGTTCCTATTCTTTTATATACCTCGTTTTTTCTCAATTCACCAACTTTAACTAAACTACCATTTTTGCTCTCATAAATTGGTAAACTATGAACCGTAACCTCAAAGTAGTTATCTGATGATACAAAATTTGGTTTTACACCGTTCTTATGGATATAGCCCACTCTATTAGCATAATTTACTTTATACCAGTTTCCAGCCTCACTAATAACTGGAAAATTGATGTTCTTAACTAACATTCCATAGGGTACTAGAGAACCGCTAGTGTTGTCATAAATAACCGCATTATTAGTCGTTGTTATGGTTCGATCACCATAATAATTACTGTTAGTAAAATTCTTTGGGAGATTACCACTAAATGGTGAAGTAGAATCCTTCCAAACATAACCTGATTGACCACCAAAATCTATAATGTGCCAATTACTTAAAGAACCAGTTCTTTTGTACACTTGACCTTCTCTTAATTCTGCCTTTTTAATCAAATTACCATTCTTATTAATATATACAGGTAAACTATAGACATTTACTTTAAAGTAATTTGTAGTAGATTGTGTCCAAATATCAACACTTTTAGCAGAGAAGGTACTACTATCCGCTTCCTTTTTTTCGGAAGTAGTGGAACTTGATTTATCTTCCTTAGTAATTTGTCCATCCTCTATTGAGTCTTGATTAGAATCATCTTCAACAGAGTTAGTCTCTTGGTTTTTATTCTGAGTGTGATCATCTGATGACGGATCCTCTAGTTCATTTGACGTATTATTTTCTTGTTGCTGTTTTTGATCTTCCTCTGATACCTTCGACTCTTCTTCAACCAATTCCCCTTCACTATTCGATACCTTTTCATTTGGTTGACTAATTTTATAAGGAATACCAGCAATAAATACATATTCAGAGTCTTCTAAACTAAAGACCTCAAAATCTACTTGTTCTTTTAACGTAAATTCTGTTTCATTAAAATGCAATGTCGATTTGCTTTCAACATTTTTCTCAAGAGGTTCAGTATCTAATAGTTGATTAATGAATTCCTTGTCTATACCCAGTTCTTTTGAATCGTTCAGTTTAGTTACCTCATTTGCATCAATACGGAAGGTGTTACCATTAGTTTCAATGAGTAAATGCCCTTCCTCTTCTTGGGCAAATATTAGCGTATCTTTAGGTAAAACAAATAGATCATCAATCGATACTTCTTCTAGTAGTCTATAAAGCTGATACTCTTCTTCCGATTCATTCTGTGTTGATTCGGTGGTAGCAAACGATGGAGTTATCGTACTCAAGACTAGAAAAAGTATTAAAGAACAAGTAATAATTTTCTTTAACACCTGCTTAATCTCCTCCTTTTAAATGTTAATAGTGTGGCTAGTTTTTGTTACTATCTCCTTTGAGGTATTACGGAGAAAGACTCTAACTCGATAAGCGCCTGCCTTTTCAATAGGTAATTCGGAGCAGTCGTTATTACTATAGAGCACTTTCTTTATTACTATATTATCACAATACCAATAGAAAGCATACTCCAAATTTTCACCTATAGAGTCTACTTTTATCTTTGCTTTATTATTGTCAATTTTAAAATCTATGTCTGTTAAATACATTTCTGGGACCTGCGGTATATCTAATACTTTAGATAACTGAACTTTGAAATATTCCGGTGCAAAATACTTCAATTGTGAATGATCTACACCATCTACTAAATCGAAATCGTATGGATAATCTATCTTATCTAGGTAACTAATAAAAGGCTTAATATGAGAATCCTTACGTGAATCTTTTGTCCCAACCATTATCTTGATATTACCTTTAAAACCATTTCTATTATTAAACAATTTATAAATAGTATTATTAAGATAAGTTTCATCGGCATCTAGGTTATTTCCTAAAATATAATCTAACATATCTGGATGAAATCTCTTTAGAAATGTCCCTAAATACAAAGAAGGTGCCAGAGTTATAATATGACCAAATGAATATTTAGCTCCAAAATATAAAGCTGAGTACCCGCCTTTTGACGAACCCATTGAGATAATATTTTTCATTGGTATATTATACTTAGCACATATATTAAGTATAAGAGATATAACCGAATTCTCGATAGAGAAGTCCTTATTCCTACCTAAATAATAGGATCCTTTAGCACCAAAATCATCTAATATAAATAACTTATTTATCGGAATATCTTTAAGGGTGTCAATATAATTATAGTTATACACGTATTCCTTAGAAAAAGCAGAGAAAACTACTACCAAATGATTTGCATGCTGTGCCTCTTTTGCCTGAACAAAATGATACCTAATATCTTGGTTAGATTGAAATACGCTTTCTAATTCACTAGGACTTTTAAGTCTACTATTCAAAAAATCTCTATTCCTAAAGGTAATTTCGGTATGAATTTTGTCTCCAAATAATATGACGGTAAACGAATTTACCGTCGATTCTATATTAACTATTTCTTTACTATTTACATGGATTTCCAATTTCTTGCTATCATCTTTATAAAGTTCTATTATATCCCCTCTAGTATGAATATAATCAAAATCCTTTTCGTCTATTGTAAATCTAATTTCTACATAACTTCTTTGTTCTATTATAAAGTTTGTTTTGTAACCATCATTAATCTCTTCTAAACTTAAAAGCTGTTTAGGTTGATCTTCATTGTGATTCGAATGAAGTTGTACCTCATATTCGATATTCAATTGTTCGAATAATCCCATAAACTACACCCCCAGAATTAATAATATAGCCATAACCACTGGTGGAATCAATATTAGAATATTTTTTATTAACTCCAAAAAGCTTAATTTTTCTTGCTTATTTTTAACAGGTACTTTATTTTCTTGAATTTGCTTAGCTAGCATTTCATTTTTATGCTTCTTCTTCTCTTCTTTTGATAATTTATTAAACCACTTAGTAAAACGAACGTATTGGTCAATAATTTTATCAGATTCTCCCATCATTTTTATAGTACCATAATGTAGCCATATTACTCGGTCACAGAACTTTCTCATTTGACCAGCTGAGTGACTAATAAAAAATATTGTTTTTCCTTGTTCTTTGAATTCATTCATCTTATTCAAACATTTTTCGGTAAATGTAGAATCACCTACAGAAAGTGCCTCATCAATTATTAAGATGTCTGGATCAGTATGTACTGATATCGCAAATCCTAATCTAGATTTCATCCCACTTGAATAATTTTTTACAGGTTGGTAAATATAATCTCCAATATCAGCAAAATCTAATATGTCTGGCAATCTTTCTTCTATTTGCTTTTTAGTTAGTCCATGCATCATACATTTCAATTCCACATTTTCCAAACCAGTCAAACTTCCATTTAATCCAGCTGAAATCGCAATTAATGAAGGTTCTCCATTCATTATCACTTTACCTTCTGTTGGTTGAATTACCCCACCAAGAATATTTGATACAGTTGACTTCCCTGAACCATTTAGTCCAACAATACCAATGGTTTCACCAGGATTCACTTCAAATGAAACTTGATTTAATGCTACAAATTTTTTATTTTCTCTCTTCTTAGGCATTATGAGACTGGCGATTTTGTCTGACCTCTTTGAGTATAATTCAAAGACTTTAACAACATTTTCGAACACTACTTTTTTATTCACTTAAAAATCTCCTTAATTATAAGTAATCTACGAAATCTTTTCTGAATTTCAAATGTATTTTCGATCCAAAATATAATAAAGCAAGGGTCAGAGACCAAAAATATAATCCATAAACGACATCTTCAAAAAACCATTCCCCACCTAATATAGAGTTTCTAAAACCATCTATAATGTAAAAAAATGGATTAAGTTTCAGAATATTTTCGACTACTGGCCCAAATTTGTCCGTTACTAAACTTGTATCCCATAATATTGGAGTTAAATATAACAACATCCGCATCATAGATTGAAGAAACATTTGAAAATCCCTAACTAATGTTGAAATAGTTGAGCTCAGTAATGAAAAAGCAAATAAAAAAATGTATAAACAGATGAGATAATAAATAAACTGAAACATCTTTATTGAAGGCTCTACACCATATAGAATAGCTATTAAAGCTAATATACCAGTCATAATCATGTATTGAAATGAATTACTAAATATTCTAATAGTAGGAAGTAGACTGACCGGAAAATTCATTTTTGAAACAAGGCCAATTTTTTGATGGACACTGTTCGAACTCTGAACAATGGATGGACTAATAAAAAACCAAGGAATTAGTCCAATTATCAACCATAAAAAGTATGGTGTACCGTCAACGTCACTTCCTGCTCTTATAGTACCAAACACAAACCAATAAATGGCTATCTGTATTGCAGGGTTTAGAAATTGCCAGAATGTACCTAAATAATGAATTTGGTACATTCCTTTAATTTCAAATAAAGCCATTCGGTAAATTAGATCCCAATTATCTATTTGTTCTTTTAACACTTGAACTACTGGATTCTTCATTTAACATGCTTCCTTCAACTTATTTTACAAAAACTTATACAAGTTCCCATAATTCATATAATTAATCTCATCTGTCCATTCTTTCACGACATTTTTCGTATCAAATACCTGTTTCGTATTCATCTTGGCATAATGCTCACTTGTTAGTGCTTTAAACTCGTTATGATCTGATAAGACAAGCACAAGGTCCGATCCATCTAACGCTTTTGCCAGATCTTTCTCTACAAAGCTTAGCTGCACATGTGGGTCATATGCTACTACGTCTAATTCAGGTTTTGCATGTAATGCTTCATAGATATCCATCGCCGGACTTTCACGAATGTCATCTACGTTACCTTTATAAGTTAAACCGAAAACGGTAATTTTCTTTCCATTATTTTTCGCCAATAATTTTTCTGCTACGTCCATCACGTATTCTGGCATAGAATTGTTGATTTGACGTGACAAGTTAATTAATTTAGCTGATTCTGGTGCTTTTGCGATAATGAAATATGGATCGACTGCAAGACAGTGTCCCCCAACACCTGGTCCAGGTGTGTGCAAGTTAACACGTGGGTGTTTATTAGCCATTTCAATTACTTCTAGCGCGTTAATCCCTAATTCTGTTGAAACCTTTGCTAATTCATTTGCTAAAGCAATGTTCACATCACGGAAAGTATTTTCCATTAATTTCGACATTTCAGCTGTTTTGGCTTGTGTCTTAATAATTTCTCCTTGAACAAAAGTTTCATAAACTTCAGCACCTTTTTCTGTACATGCGTCTGTGATTCCACCGACAATACGATTGTTGTAAATTAATTCATGCATAATTTGACCAGGAAGAACGCGTTCTGGACAGTGTACTAAGAAAATGTCCTCACCAATAGTATAACCAGCTTCTTCTAGACGTGGCTTTACACTATCATCCATTGTTCTCGGTGCAATCGTTGATTCTACGATTACCGTATTTCCTTTTTCTAGTACAGGAAGAATGCTTTCTATTGCAGATAATACATACGTTAGATCACATGATTTATGCTCGTCATCATTGTTTGGTGTTGGAACTGCAATGATAAAGGTATCTGCTTTTTCTGGTTTAAGCTGTGCTTTAAATGTACCTTTATCGATTACTTCTTCTAATGCTTCTTGTAAACCTGGCTCTTCTATATGAATTTTTCCATTATTTAATGATTCAATAACATTCTCACTTACGTCAACTCCGACAACATTCACGCCATGCTTTGCAAACATGATAGATGTTGGTAAGCCGATATATCCTAACCCTACTGTACATAAATTCATTTATAGTACTTCCTTTCTTTTTTCCGATAATTAAAACTGTCGATAAACCTCTAATAAATTAGCTTGTTCCTTCTCCCAATTATACTGCTTTCTCGCAGGAATACAATTCTGGCTAAACAATTCCCGTTTTTCAGGATTATTTAAGATATAGTTAACTCCTCTTGCAATATCATCTGGATTATGAGAGTCAACGGTCACACCAATCTCATTATCCTCTACTACTTTTTTGATTTCAGGAAAATCACATGCCACAACAGGCACGCGAGCCATCATATATTCAAAAAGCTTATTAGAGGAAGCAGAGTAGTGATTAAAGCATACGTTATTCAGCACCTGGAATCCTAAGTAGCCATTTTTCGTATATTTTGGAAGTTCTTTCAATGGTACTTTTGGCAAGAATTTAATACCATCCTCTAAATTCCGTTCTTTCACCATTGCTTGTAGCTCTTCCTTGATTCTACCATCTCCAATAAAAACGAGCGTTCCTTCATCAAATTGTGGGTATGCTTCCACTAATTTTTCTAGACCTCGTCCTGTCTGGATACCACCCTGGTAAAGTAGAATCTTCTCATCTTCTGGCAGACCTAATATTTTATGCAGATCTACTTTTTCTGTTTCTTCACTAATTTGTTCAGTTGGATAGTTGTGCAATACATAAGGATAGAAGCCATATAAATCTTCATTGTACTTCGCCCTTGTGTCATTCTCCACCATCATCGCATCCATGCGATTAATGAAAAATTGTTCAAATTTCTTATACCACGGACTGTCATAGCCTGTACGGCTTGTCTGAACCTCGTGGGAATCATAGATTAGTGGTTTTTTCTTCAAACGCCATTTCGCACTAACATAGCCTTGAGGCATTGTATTTAAATCATTGGAATGATAAATATCATAGTTTCCTCTATGACCTTTCCACATCATTCGTAAGATGAGTGCTCCTCGAACCCAAACGATTCTTGCTTTTGTCTTTAATAATACACCTGCGAGAATGGTTAAAGGGATAATCACCCATGGCAGCAAATAGACTAGAAAAGCCCAAATGATAGCCATTGGCAGGATAGGCCACTTTTTGCCAACTGTAAATCGATAAAGCTTTTGTAGTGCTAATAATGTACTTGGATATCGTTTCATACGATAGACACGAAAATGCTCATTTATTTCTTCATATTTCTTTACATTCGGATCACTCGGATCATCTATACAAATAAGCTCTACATCATAGCCATTTTGTGATAAGGATGTGCATTCTCTCATAACTCGAGCATCGTTTGTAAAGTGATTCCAAACAAACATACCTACTCTTTTCATCTATTTAACCCTCTTTATTCTATAATATCTACCAATCGTTCTATATTATGCTCCCACAGGAAATGTTTTGTAACTGTTGTTAAACAGTTTGCCTGCATTCTAGCTAAAAGCTCTTGATCTTCCTTTAACTCTAACACTTTTTCTAGCATAAGTGTTGTATCATTTGACGAAAAGGCATAGCCTGTCTGATTTTCCCTAATCAGATCTGCTGCGATTCCTTTAACGCCTGCAACTATCGGTGTTTGACAGGTCATATAGTCTAAGACCTTACCTGGTAATACGGTCGAAAAAACCTCGACATCATTTAAAAAGGCAATGCTGACATGGCTTTTTCGTATGAGCTCTAAGCTCTTTCTTCTCGTGGTTGGCTTGTGTACTTGGACATTGGTTAATTGTTTATCCGTCAAAAATTGCTTGAATTCTTTTGTTTTCATTCCATAGCCTAATACATCAAAGTGAATGCCATGCTCGTGTAGCTGTTGTGCTACTTGCTTTAGACGATCAATATCCTGTGCGAGTCCAAGATTTCCAGCATAGACGACACGGAATTCTTCATCTAAAGGGCTTTTTTCAATTAATTCTTTTTGACGAGGTCCATTTGGTAGAAAGACAATTTTCTTTTGCTTTTTTAGCTTTTCTTGTATATGGGAGGCAAACCCCTTACTATTAATAACGATTAAATCTGCCATGTGATACATTTTTTTCTCAACAAACTGAAAAAATCGAATGATCCATTTTTGGTCAAATGATTTAACACCTGTTAAGCTATCAGGCCATAAATCTCTTACCTCTAAGATTATTTTTGCTTTCATCGGTCTTCTTAACAGCCATGCAGAGAACACGATAAAAATTGGAGGTGTGGATACATATAGATAGTCATATCCATCCTTTCTTCTTCTCCATAGCTCGAAAATAAAACGATACATAATCTCTAAATAAAAAAAGAGCCTACTAATTAGTTTGTTCGTAAATTTCCTGCTCTTTATCGGTAATCGTGTGATTTTATCTGTTTGCTTATTTACATCCTCATCGTCCCAAAATGTTCGATCCTTGTACATGTTTTTATTGGGGTAGGATGGTTCTATTGTTAACACCTCTACTTGCACATCTGCCTTTGATAGTAATTGAAAAATATTCTTCATTCTATTACCAGCACTACCAATAGCAGGATAGAAGTTTTGCGTTAAAATTAATACTTTTTTTGGCATCTGTCAATCTCCTACATTAGGACACAATTTTATCTATCACAATATTACATTTTACGATAAATTTACGGTATTGGCAATTGACAAATATAATGTTACATAATTTGAAATAATTTGATCATAGAATGTTCGAAAATGATAGCATTTTAGCTGTTTAGTAGAGAATTGTAACTGGATTGAAATGATGGTTAAGGGTTGGGTTGCTTTTGGTATGCTTTTCATTTAAATGGCACTTCACACTGAAAGGGTTTTTTTCGATCTTAAGTATTTTAACAGGAGGCTTTCGCGCTAAAGTGACCTTTGTGCCTTTATAAACTGCAGTTCAACTAGTAGTTCTCTTCGAAATGACTGTTATCTTCCTTATAAACTTCATTTTAAACGAGATCTCAAGTAAAAATAACCTTTATCACCTTTATAAACTGCAGCTCAATCAGCAGTTCACACCGAAATGACTGTTATCACTCTTATAAACTTCATTTCAAACGAGATCTCAAGTAAAAATAACCTTTATCGCCTCTGTAAACTGCAGTTCAACCAGCAGTTCACACCGAAATGACTGTTATCTACCTTATAAACTTCATTTCAAACGAGATCTCAAGCAAAAATAATCTTTATCAAATTTATAAACTGCAGTTCGACCCGCAGTTCACACCGAAATGACTGTTATCTACCTTATAAACTTCATTTCAAACGAGATCTCAAGCAAAAATAATCTTTATCACCTTTATAAACTGCAGTTCAACCAGCAGTTCACACCGAAATGACTGTTATCGCTCTTATAAACTTCATTTTAAACGAGATCTCAAGTAAAAATAATCTTTATCGCCTCTGTAAACTGCAGTTCAACCAGCAGTTCACACCGAAATGACTGTTATTACCATTATAAACCTCATTTCAAGCGAGAATCCATGATGAAATCACTTTTATATAACGTTCATTTCCACATAAAAACGAGATCTCTCATCGAAAAAATGGGAGATCTCGCTTCCTTTATGCTTCTTTTTTAAACCAACCTTTGATTCGCTCTGATAGGTTATCAAAATAAGTGTAGATGACTGGTATGAGCACAAGGGTAAATAAACTGGATACGGATAGACCAAAGATGACGGTAATAGCCATTGGCTGTTGCGTTTCGGCGCCTTCTCCGTAACCTAAGGCTAGTGGGACCATGGCTAGTACGGTCGTTAGGGTTGTCATTAAAATTGGTCTTAGCCTTGATTTTCCTGCTTCCATAATCGCTTCGTGACGGTCGATTCCTCGACTACGTAGGATATTGATGTAATCTACTAGCACGATCGCATTGTTGACGACGATACCTGCTAGCATGATGATTCCAATAAAGGCGGTGATCGATAGTGGCTGTCCGGTAATAAATAGTCCACCGAGGACACCGACAACGGTTGCTGGCATCGAGAACATGATAATTAATGGATATAGAAAGTTCTCGAATTGCACGGCCATTACGGCATATACGAGAAAGATCGATAAGATTAACGCAACGGCTAAATCGCTAAATGCTTCGACCATATCCTCTGCTTGACCCCCAATGGAGTAGGAATATTCATCACTTGGGAAATGGAAGCTATCTAGTACTTCCTCAACATCCTGCATGACACTACCTAAATCCCTATCTACAACATCGGAGGAAATGTTTACCTGGCGTTGCTGATTTTGTCTTGTAATGGTTGCGGCACTTTGTACTTGTTCAAAATCAGCGATCGTTAGTAACGGTATTTGTGTGCCTTGTTGGTTTTGGATATATAAATTTTCTAAATCATTGATAGTGGAGCGCTCATCTTCTGGGAAAATGAGACTAACATTCATTTCGTCTCCACCTTCACGGTATTGCATCACCGTTTGACCAGTGAAACCAACTTGAATTTGGTTCATTACCTCTTGATAGGTTAGACCATATTCCGCTGCTAGCTCTCGGTCAATATGGATATTCATTTCTGGTTGTGTATCGGCAATAGAGGATGATGGATTGTATACACCTTCCACATCTTCTATAGCTGTCATTACCTGATCGGACAGCTCCATTAGCACATCATTTTCTGGACCTGAAAGCTGTATTTGAATAGGATCAGAAGAGCTTAAACCACCCGAGCTCATCTCACCAACCGTGATCTTTGCACCTGCTATTGACGAAAGCTTTTCGTCTAGCTCTTGCACTACCGCTGTTGTTGTTGTCGATCTTTCTTCTTGCGGCACGAGTTGGATCGTGAAGGAGCCTTCAGAACCTCCTGACATCACAGCTGAGCTAGCGTCCCCGCTCCCAACGGTTACATAGCTAACATCAATGATATCCTTATAATCTTCTAATTTGTCATTCACTTTACCGACAACTTCTAGTGTTTTATCCTCTGAAGTACCAGTTGGTGTTTCTACCGTAATGCTGATTTGCCCTTGATCCCCTTCTGGTATAAACGCGGTTCCGATAAAAGGGATTAACGCTAAGCTTCCAATAATTGCTATAATCGTGACAGCAATGGTCGTCTTGCGAAGCTTCAATGCTTTTGCCAGTACCTTCGCATAGCCATTTGTTACACGGTTAAGGATGCGATCAAACCAGTATCTTCTACCATGATCCTTCATCGCTTTCGATAAAAGCTTAGAAGATAGCATTGGTACTAAGGTAACGGCAACCACTAAGGATGCGAGTAGAGAAAAGGAGATCGTGATTGCTAATGGTGTAAACAATTCCGATGCGATTCCTTCTACAAACACGATTGGTAGGAATACGACCAATGTTGTGGTAGTTGACGCAATAACAGCTGGTGCTAACTCGGATGCCCCTTTAATTGCAGACTCTTTCAAAGAATATCCCTGCTGCCTGTAGGAATAAATATTTTCCAGAATAACAATCGAGCTATCGACCATCATCCCAATACCTAATGCCAAGCCACCCATTGTCAGAATGTTTAACGTTTCTCCAGTAAAATAGAGTAAAACAAAGGTGGAGACAATAGCAATTGGAATCGATACGCCGATGACGATTGTTGCACGAACACTTCGCAAAAAGAGTAATAACACAAATAATGCAAAGATTCCACCAAAGATCATATTTTGAATAACCGAATTAATCGATTGTTTGATGAATTCTGATGTATCGACAACGACTTCTAATTCGACATCATCTGGTAAGTCTTCTTTTAAGTCCGCGACTGCATCGATAATATTGTTGGATACGTCGACTGAATTTCCATCTGATTGTTTTAGTATGCTTAAAACAACCGCTTCTTCATTGTTTACTAATGTTGTGCCATTTTTCTTAAAGGTATCCTGAACATCCGCTACATCTTGTACGCGAATTTTACTGCCTTGAGGTGTTTGTATAATTGTATTGGCGATATCGTTAACAGACTCAAAGCTTCCTTCTACTCTAAGCTGAAGGTCTTTATCGCCTTTTTGTATCGATCCCGCGGAGGTGGATTGATTAGCTCCGGCTAGTGCTTGTTGAATCAATTGTGAGCTGACACCATATTGATTCATTGCTGCTCGATCTAGAACAAGGTCAATCTTTCGTTCTTGTCCACCCTCAATTTCTACTGACGCCACGCCACCTTGACGTTCGAAATATGGTTGAATCTTATCCTCAGCAAGTTCCTGTAATTTAGCTGTATCACTTCCTGTTAAGCCAACCCACATAATAGGAAGCTGATTCGGATTAAATCGTAAGACACTCGGGTCATTTGCCCCCTCTGGAAGAGTACTTTTTACTTGATCGACGCTTTCTCGAACATCAAGCATTGCGTTGTCCAGATTAGTTCCATTCTCAAACATAATGATCACGAGAGATGCACCTGACTGTGATTGGGATTGGATCGTATTGACCCCTTCAATCGAGCTAAGTGCGCCTTCCAAAGGCTCTGAGACAAGCTGTTCTACTTCTTGTGGTGCGGCATCTTGATAGTTTGTCGCTACAACTGCCACAGGTAAATCTATTTCTGGGAATAAATCGATTGCCAGGTTTCGAACAGAGATCACACCGAGCGCAATAATAGCAAGAACAATCATGATTACCCCTACTGGGCGTTTTACTGATGTTTTCACTAATTTCATGATTATTCCTCCCCTATGATACTAATTTTACTTCCATCTGCTAATGTTAATTGCCCGCTTGTGATCACCTTATCTCCTTTATTTAACTCCGCCTTCACTGCTGTTAAATCGGATTGTGTGGCTTGTACAGTAATTGCAACTTTTTTAGCCGTATTATCGTTTACGGTATAAACAAAGGTTTCATCATCAGCCTCCACTAGTGCTGCTGTTGGTATTAAAAGCGCATTTTCTACCACGGTTTCTTCGAGGCTTACTATCGCTGTTACTCCGGCATTGTAATGAGTGGTTGCATTATCAAAGGAAAGATCAATCGGAAAAAGTCCTGCCTCATTTGCAGTAGATGCTACATATTCGATCGTTGCTTCATGCTCTTCCTTTTCTGCTGCCTTTAAAGTTACATGCACCGGATTACCTTCTTCAAAAAGGCCAAGCTGTACATCTGGTACTTGTAACTGCACGGTTAATTGCTCTAAATCAACGATCGAGGCAAATGGTTCTTGATTGGATACTAATCCACCTTCTTGTGTTTGAAGACCTGTGATCGTTCCGTCCATTGGTGCATCTATTGCGATATTCCCTTGTGGACTCGCTACAAGCGCAAGCCTATCCCCTTCTTCTACTTGATCCCCATTTTCGACTTCTAGTTCTTCTAACTTACCTGCAACTGTTGGAACAATTGGAGTCGTTTGATTTGGGGTGGTACGGCCGTAAAAGGTTCGATCCATTGTCAGATTACCTTGTGTTACCTCTCCTAATTCAACTGGTGTTACCCTTTCTGTTTCTTTCTCTTCCTTATCATCCTCTGAACATGCGACGAGTACCCCCATGACAAGGATGAGCATGAATAATATTCGTTTCATTACATTTGTCCCCTCCCTAAGGTTTTATTTTTGTAAAATGTTTTCGAGCTGTTTTCTCCAAAAATCCAGCTCAGAATATGGCTGAATTTGCTCAAGCATGCTATTTATAATAATGGCTTTAGGCTCTTCTTTTTGAAATTCTTCCTTCATTACGGAGATAACCTCTGATAGATGTTCTTTCTTTCCTTTTGGAAGCTTCATTTTTTGTAAATACTGTTTTAGTTTTGCTAAAATATTCTCTACATTGGATGACTCACTCGTTAGGTCCAATCCCTCTATTGTACTAGGATCAAATATTGGTTCTGGCTTTTCTACCAAAAGCTGCTTCACTATCGTATCGATTTTTCTTACGGTAGCTTCGGCTAATTGATCAGGATCAAAAACAAAATCATAAATCGCAATCCATTTAAAATAACCTGCCATGATTCCATCAAAGTTGATGGCGATATCTGCCATATAAGGAACCAATTCTTCTCCATAGATCGATAGCAGGCTTTCTCTCACCCATTCATAGCTCTGCTTATGTACACGAATGATAACATCATCTAATTTATTTCCTAAATGAATCTTATCGCGAAAATGTACAAGTAAATATTCCTTGTGATCACGAAATAGCTTAAAAATCTCCGCCACTTGATCCTGCATCCTCTGAAAAGGATCATTTGTACCTCTATTTACATGTTGGAGCTTTTCGATAATGACAGCGGTATAATAATCGAATATCGCTACCAATAAATCATCCTTCGAGTCAAAATATAGATAGAACGCCCCCTTCGATACACCACTATTCTGGACAATTTCTTGTATCGATGTTTCGTGAAATCCTTTTTCTGAAAATAACTTCATGCTTTCTTCAATCAATTTATTTCGCTTATCTTCTTGCAAGGATAGGTAACCCCCTCATATAGTACGAATCAAAAAAAATAAAGGTTTCATTTTTTTATAGGAATGACCAGTCAGTCACTTGTTGATCATACCATAATTTGTCGAGGCATCGCAATGCATAAAGCTTGATGGTTTGGCCCGGTTATGGCAATAGAAAAAGCCATTCGTGAATGGCTTTTTCTCGTCGTTATTGTTGATCATCTTGATTTTGCTTATTTTCTTCTTGGTTGTTGCCATTATCCATAGCGTCTTGCATATCTTCCTCTGCTTGATCCAAATCTTCTTCGACATTGTCACCAAGATTTTCGTCACCATTACCATTACCCATGTTATCTTCACCTTGATCTTGATTTGGTGCATCTTGATCTTGGTTCATATCAGGCTCTTCTTCTGTTGGCTGGTTACCTTGGTCTGGTTGTTCTTCTGTTGGCTGCTCTTCATCATTTCCTGCACAGCCGAAAAGAAGTGCAGTGGATAATGCTAAAGTTCCTAAAAGCTTCATATATTTCTTATTCATGAAAGCTCCTCCTTTTAAAATCTTTTCAAAGGTAGCTTAACCAGAATTTTAAAATATTATGCTATTATGTAAAAATTTTTGCAGGGTTTGAAGAAGAGGATAAAAGATTTGCTTTTAAATATGGAATATTCTAAGATACAAAGGCTCTCACCAAGTCTTTCTGCGAGAGCCTTTTGTTTATTTTACAGCAAAAGTTATTTCTGCTTCACAAGCTAATTCATCTCCAACCCTTGCTATAGCCTTTCCTTTTCCAATTGGTCCTTTAATACGAATAATTTCTACTTCTAGTGAAAGCTGATCACCAGGCTTCACTTGTCGTTTAAAACGACATTTATCAATTCCAGCTAAGAAACCGATCTTCCCTTTGTTCTCTTCCTTACTTAAAATGGCAGCTCCTCCCACTTGCGCGAGTGCCTCAACAATTAAAACACCAGGCATTACTGGGTAATCAGGAAAATGCCCTTGGAAAAAGGGTTCATTAATCGTTACATTTTTTATTCCTTTGATTTTGCTTTCTGTTTGTTCTGTAATCGCATCTACTAATAAAAAAGGATAGCGATGAGGAATAGTTGCTTTAATTTCTTCTATATCCATAGAGATACTCCTTCCCATAACTGGTTTCTTTCCTTAGTATACCAAAAAAAGAAGCACAGCTCATTGTCTGTGCCATTAAGTTCCTTTTCGGACAAAATCTAAAATATGCTGCCATGTTTCTAATCGCAGAACATCTAATGCCTCTCCATCTCCGACCATACTAAAGCCTACAATCAAGCCAATAATTAATGCAAACAAGCTCAGAACAATCGTAATGAGCAATTTTAGCCAGACAGGAATAAGACGGCGTACGTAGCGCTTATTTTGCTTCTTCTCGGCACGTCGTGCTTTGGCTTTTTTTTGCTCTTGTGTTTGCTTAGATTGATTCTGTTTTGACGGATCCTGCTTTTTGCTATTTTTTTGTTTTTTAGCTGCTGGCTTAGTTGATTTTGTTTGCTTAGCTTTAGCTTGGTTGTTGTTATTCTTCTTTTGTTGTTCAGCTTTTTGTTCCTTAGACATAAGAAATGGCTCCTTACTCGAAAAACTTGCGCTTTATCTGATCTTTATTTTAACGTAGTTGGTTAATCAGACCTTTCATTTGATCATGCATCGAAATCGTTCTTGCATTAAACTGATAGGCCCGCTGTGTTTCTATCATGTCGGTCATTTGAATGGACATATTGACATTGGAGCTCTCCAATGCGCCACTTTGAAGGCGGACATTATTCCCTTCTACATCGTTGATGATTTCATTCAGATTGTAATTGGCTAACGTTTCTTCTGAAAGACGAAATAAACTATCACCCGTTCCTTCTAATAATCGTGGACGTACTGCCTCTACAATATTAAGCTGTCCTTCGACTTGCTCCATCCCGTTTCTTGTTACATTGATTCGTCCATTTTCATCTATGGCTACATTATCCATATCATTTGCTAAAATAATCGGTCCAGCTTCTCCTAGCACTGGATAACCGTCAGATGTAACAAGCATCACTTGCTCATTATTAATAGGACTTAAGTAAAAATTCCCGGCTCTTGTGTAACGAATTTCTTCGGTGCCATTTTCCACCACGTTTACTTGAAATAGATGGTTAGCTTCTAATAAAGCTACATCCAATGCCCGTTCTGTTGTCTGAAGAGATCCTTCTTGCAGATTAAGATTTGTATGACCTAGCTTAGCACCTGCTCCAACACGAATACCTTCAGGAGTTAATCTTGCTCCATTATCTGTCACATCTTCTGTATTAATCTGTTGAGTTAGTAATGCAGAAAAATTAGTCTCTCGACTTTTAAAACCGGTTGTATTTAAATTAGCTAAGTTATTTCCAATCGTATCGAGTTTGTGCTGAAGCTGTGTCATCATTGCTGCAGCTTGAAATGTCATTCTCGTCATGGATTTATTCTCCTTTTTCTATTATCCGAGTCGTGCTATCTCATTCACTGCCTTGTCTAGACTTCGATCATATGCTTGTACAACTTTTTGGTTTGCTTCAAAAGCACGGTATGCCTGCATCATATCTGTCATCGTTTCCGCTTGGTCCACATTCGAGCCTTCTAGATAACCTTGTTGAACATTAAATTGTAAACCTGCTGTTTCTCTAGCATCAACCAATGCCTCTGCATCTTCCGCTAATTCAAATAAATCCTCTTCATTTTTTACTAATTGATTGGGGTCATTGCTATAGACGACTCCGAGCGGTATATTTTGTTCTCCAATTTGAACAAATCCCTCAGGCGTTACTTCAAATTCTAGTCCATCTGTATTGATCGGATTCCCTGCATTATCTAACACATAATATCCTGCATTCGTAGTTAGGTTCCCTTCACCATCAACGGTAAAGTTACCGTTTCTCGTATAGCGAACATCTCCATCACCATTTTGGATCGTAAAAAAAATCGAGCCATTTTCATCAGGAGTTTCTGTTTGAACTAATGCCATATCTGTTGTCATATCTGTCTGTTGAAGGGATCCCTGTGAGAAATCAGGAATCGTTTCATGAACATACACTCCTGTATTAATTGCACCGATCTCCAACATTGTTCGAACTTGACTTTGCGATCTTGTCGGTATTTGCTGATTTTCCATACGATGAATCAGTAGCTCTGGAAAAGCTTTTAATGATGCTTGATCCTGTTTATACCCTGGGGTAAGAGCATTCGTCATATTATTGGACAAAACTTCCTGCTTCCGTTGCTGTGCCATCATACCTGTTGCCGCTGTATAAAAACCTCTTAACATTTCCGCTCACCTCTTTGCCTTTAGACGATGGAACGTTCCAATTTATCGATATTGTCTAACATAATGCCTGTTCCTTTTGCTACACATGTCATTGGATCCTCTGCAAGCAAAACAGGTACTTTAAGCTCCTCTGCTAACAGTTGGTCTAAGCCGTGTAATAATGCGCCTCCACCTGTAAGAATGACACCGCGATCGATGATATCTGCTGATAATTCTGGAGGTGTTTTTTCCAGTACGGTTTTCGCACTTTGCACAATAAGCGCAATAGATTCTCGAAGTGCTTCTTCCACTTCACCTGAATAGATGGTGATCGTTCTCGGAAGGCCTGTCACCATATCGCGTCCTCGAATGTCAATTTCTTCATTTCGGGACCCTTCAAAAACTGTCGCAACATTGATTTTAATATCCTCTGCCGTACGCTCACCGATAAGTAATTTATATTTTCTTTTTACATATTGTAAGATTTCGGAATCAAATTTATCGCCAGCCATCTTTACAGATTGTGCTGTTACAATGTCTCCCATTGATAGCACCGCAATATCGGTCGTTCCACCACCAATATCCACTACCATATTACCGCTCGGTTGGAAGATTTCCATCCCTGCTCCGATTGCTGCAATTTTTGGCTCTTCTTCTAAGTAAACCTTTTTTCCACCTGATTTTTCTGCCGCTTCTCTAATTGCTTTCTGTTCGACTTTTGTGATGTTTGTTGGGCAGCAAATTAACATTCTTGGCTTTGATAAAAAGCCTTTGACATCAATTTTATTGATAAAATATTTAAGCATTGATTCGGTTACATCAAAATCAGCAATAACGCCATCTTTTAATGGACGAATCGCTTCAATATTTCCTGGTGTACGCCCTACCATGCGTCTAGCTTCTTCTCCAACTTCTAATACTTTTCCGGTATTACGGTCCATTGCCACAACAGATGGCTCGTCTAAAACAATGCCTTTACCCTTCACATGAATTAAGACATTCGCCGTTCCTAAATCTATTCCAATATCTCTTGAAAACATGAAATCTCGATCCTCCCTAAGATTCTAATTGCTTCGTATCCGTACTGTTATATATGTATCTATATCTTTTTCAATAGTCGAACACAATGCCTCTGATTATATATAATAGCACAAAAATTGAGAAATTGTTACTATTTTTGTTGAAAAAATACAAGATTTGCTTTTATGAGTTTTGGTTGGTGTCGAGAAATGGAAGTTGCTATTTTCATCATCGTATTCAGGCTCTAATGGAAGGTATGTATAGGTTAGAGAGGATCCTCAGTCAGAATTTCCTTTTCCTTGATGGCTTGCGGATTATATAGGTATTTAGAACCATTATGCCTCTGTTTTGGCTAATGGCTTGTGGAGCGATGGACTATCTTTTTCATATAATTGGTATTTCATTTTCGTTGCTTCGCCTCCTCTTAAGTGACGGATTGCTTTATGATGGTTTAAAATTTCCTTCACTTCATTTGCTAATTCTGGGTGTAATTCTGGTAATCGCTCTGTAAGATCTTTGTGTACGGTGCTCTTGGATACACCAAATTCCTTGGCAATGACCCTTACCGTTTTCTTGGTTTCCACCAGGTATTTTCCAATTTTCAATGTGCGATCCTTAATATAATCATGCACTACACTCGCCTCCCTATGTTGTAAGTCCAAGGTGTGAACAGAGACAAGCTATGGAGTGATCAACATGTATGATAATGAGTTTTAAATTTTTTGGTATCTATTTTATTCATAAGCCAATAATCATTCAGCGAATAAACGTTCTGAGGATAATAGGATGTCTAGAAAGAGACGTCCTAGATTCTCACCTTAGACAAGAGATAATGATTTGTACCATTGTATTAGACGAGATCGAGCATTATGACAATATTTTGCCAGTCCGACGGATTATCGATGATGTTGGTATGTGGTGAATGATGAGTGGTGGTATTATGGGATAGGAGATCTGCAGCATGATTCATTTTTGAAAGTAAATCTGAACAGGCAGCCCAACCAATATCCACCGATTATCCAACACATATTCTTTATAACGCTTGAAATTGTTTTATTCACATTTTGTATGTTTACTTTTTCTATATTTTACAAACATTGATAATCCAACAATTATGTACATCTTACCGACAAACGCTACATTTGCTAAATCAAATACTACTGTTGGAGACTATGCCGTAGATACGTTTGACAACGATAAAAAAGCTGTTTTTACTAATGTAATAACTGGAGAAACAGCAACCGTCGAGTTTTCGAGTGATTGGATTCAGGGTACTATTGTAAACATTCCAATTACACTAATTTTCTACATGAGGAAACAACTTATGATAGATTATACCGTTGATTGTAATAAGAATAACATAAATAAAAAGCAAGTGTTTTTCCCGGACACGCTTGTGGTAATGCCTTATTCTTCAGCTAATTCTTGAAAACCGTATGATGTGGATGATTAACCCTGCTGTTTCCAAAATGGGCTTTATTCGATTTATAAGTACCATTTTGAGGACAGACTCTTCTATTTTGGGCTTTAGCCGCTTGATAAGTACCATTTTGAGGACAGACTCTTCCATTTTGGGCTTTAGCCGCTTGATAAGTGCCATTTTGAGGACAGACTTTTCCATTTTGGGCTTTAGCCGCTTGATAAGTGCCATTTTGAGGACAGATTCTTCTATTTTGGGCTTTAGCCTCTTGATAAGTGCCATTTTGAGGACAGACTCTTCTATTTTGGGCTTTATTCGCTTGATAAGTACCATTTTGAGGACAAACTCTTCCATTTTGGGCTTTAGCCGCTTGATAAGTACCATTTTGAGGACAGACTCTTCCATTTTGGGCTTTAGCCGCTTGATAAGTGCCATTTTGAGGACAGACTCTTCCATTTTGGGCTTTAGCCGCTTGATAAGTGCCAATTTGAGGCGTGGCTTCCGAATTTTGGGCTTTATTCATTTTATGAGTGGCCTTCGATTAATGATCGGCTGTTGAAATGCTTCCAAATATGTAAAAGGAGATAAGTCTCTGTGAACTTATCTCCCTTTTTACATCTAACCAATATCTCCAAAGTCTGGATCCATGTTTTTTATTTTTTTCTCTAATAGTAGACCTTCTCTCATTATCTCTACTCCTTTTAAGAAATTCTCATATTCCAAACATTTCACAGGCTTGCATTGGTAATTTTGCGAAGAAATAATCACTCCTTTTTCTCATAAATTCTTGATAGGAATTAATAAAATGATGTTGTTTATTTGTGATTAATCCTAGATAGTATTGTGTAAATGGTGTGGAGGTCTCTGCTAATTCTAATAGCTGTTTTGCTCGTTTTTTATTTCCTTTGGCAATTTCAATATGAGCACCCTCCACAGGATCGTTTGTTGTGACATTTTCTACTTTACCAAAATGCGCACAAATAAATGGGTAAGTTCTTGTTGCTATTTTATGTAGAATTCTTTTATCTTGAAGTAGTTGAGCAATGTATTTTGCTTCCTCGAGGTGATAGATGCATGATTCAAAGTCCTCATAGATATAGCTTAAGGATAACGAGATGTGTAACTCTGCTTTTTGTCTTAAATGATTCGGCATATGTAATGCTTCATAGGCGTGCTTTCTAGCGAGAATTAACTCATTTTTTTTCCAATAGTACGTAAAAAGCAAAAGCTGTATCCGAATATGAAAAAATTGAACGAGAAGCGGGTTGTCAATCTTGTGAAGTAATGGCTGTATTTTGTTTAAGTAATAGCCGATTTTGTCATAGTAGTAAACAGACATATCTAGCTCGATGTTTAAGAAATAGTGTAAACATTGTAAGTCTGGTGTATCATAGTTTAGATTTTTTGCGACAGACCGAATTGCATGGACAGCATTTCTTTCCCGAATATCTATCATTAATTCATATAAAATAGCGGTTTGTTGATTTAAACTATTATCACTATTCTTATTCTTTTCAATAAAATAGGTAAGCTCTTTGTTACATTTATTGACATAGAAATATTCAAGAGCAAGTCGATCATTTAATGGAGATGAAGACTTCATACAAAATTCCTTCACTAATTCCATCATTCTTGCTTCATCTTGATCTAAACTAATCATCGTAATAAATTGATGGAGACCTAGTACAGTATCTGATTCTAGATATTTTTCAATAATCCCTGTATACGCTTTTTCTGTATGCATTTTCCTACTCCTTTCACAATTATCAATTATTTCACATTCGAGAAATTATGCAAGAGGTTTTAATAGAAAATCGTTCGTCAAATCACCACGTCTATCGACAAAAATAACAAAAACTGGTCAGTGCTCTATCCCTTCCGACAGCTAACTGCGACAATTCGGGAAAAGAATGGAAATAATGAAAATACTAACTCGGAAGGAGAGATATGGTATTTTCTACTTGAGATAGATTGAACTCCTTGTAAATTAGAAAAATTGAGCCTTCTATCATATTGCTGAACGTACTCCTACAATCTATAATGTGGAAAGTAGAATCTATGAAAGGAAGGGAGAAGGTAAGTGAAAAGCATTCAAAGTCGATTATTATTTATGTTAATTATCTTTATACTTCTTCCCTACTTTTTGTCTGTGTTACTGATTTATAATTACACGAAAAACAATGTCCAAGAGCATGAACTTACAAATAATGAAGAACAGATCGCTGAGAGCTCGGAGTCCTTGCAACAATATTTCGATGAACTTATCCATCTTCCTTATATACTTTATCGTGATGCTGAATTGTTTCAGATTTTTAATAATGAAGCAGATAATTCCAAATATTTAGAAAAGAGCATTGAAAACTTTTATTTAATGAGAGAGGAAATTAAACAAGTTCGATTCTATATGCACAAAGGAAAAGAATCTATAACAGCTTATAATGCTTTCATCAGTTCTAGTAAATCTAAACCGAATTTTATACAGCAGCCATATATGAAAAAACTATACCAATCAGATCAAAACCAAATCATTGAAGCTCCACACCCTTTGGAAAATTATAATAATACAGCAATCGTTCCGCAGTCAGATCGTACTCCAGTAATGACTATTCATCATAAAATAACGGATGTGTTCACTGGAGACTTTTTGGGTGTCATTTCGATGGATGTTGAATTAAATAAATTAAGGCAGATTGCAGATAGCTTAATAAATAAACAACAAGAAGCAATGTACCTGATCAATGAAAATAATCAAATAATCTTAAGTAGTGATACCAATCAGATTAGCAATCCTGTATCTGAAGACTTAAAAACAAAACTACAAGGTAAAACGGATCATCAAGATATTGTTTTTTCGAAGACTTTAGCTTCCCCGTTAAATGGTTGGAGGTTAGTAAAAGTCACCCCTAAGGATATCTTGTTTCAGGAAGTACGAAAAACTACTTATACTAGCATTATTGCTGGTATTATCGTAGGACTGCTAGGGCTAATAATGATCGGATTTATCACCTACAAAATCACCAATCCAATTAAACAGCTGACCAATAAAATAAGTACTATTGACGACAGCTACACAGAAGTGTCTTTTAATGATCAAAGACATGATGAAATTGGATATTTAGAGAAGCATATGAAAGATATGATGAATCGAATTAATGAACACATTGATCGTGAATATAAGCTTGACATAGAGAACAAAGAAAAACAGTTCCAAGCATTGAAATCACAAGTGAATCCTCATTTCTTGTTTAATGCGTTGCAATCAATTGGTACAATTTCGCTAAAATCTGGTGCCACTAATGTATATCAGCTTATAACCTCCTTATCAAATATGATGAGATATTCTATGCAAGCTAATAAATGGGTAAAAGTCAGGGAGGAAATAAGCTATATAGAAAGCTATCTCACCTTACAAAGGGAGAGGTTTCAAGATCAAATATACTATAATATGGAAATAGATCAAAATATGTTAGACATGCAGATTCCCAGTATGATCCTACAACCGCTTGTAGAAAATTTTTTCAAACATTGTTATGAGGAAGGTTATGACAATGCACAGTTAAACGTGTATGGCGAAAAAAGAGGAACTTTTCTCTATTTTATGGTAGAAAATGACAAAGTAAGCATGAAAATAAAAGAGCTAAAAGAGCTCAAAGAATTTCTTTATTCTTCTCTACCAAAAGAAGAAGCTGAAAAAGAACATATCGGATTAAAGAATATTCATGACAGACTAGTACTGATTTATGGAGATAAAGCAGGCTTAAAAATAGATAATAAAGACGGACTAGGATTTGTTGTGGAGATATTTATTCCACTGCACGAAAAGGAGAATAAATGGTGAAGGTATTAATGGTGGACGACGAACAGAATGTGCTTGATGCAATGAAAATGCTCGGTGAATGGGATACACAAGGTATAACAAAAATATTGGAAGCACATCACGGAGAAGAAGCAAAAAAATTGATTGAAAAAGAAACGCCAGAAATTATTTTTACAGATATTAAAATGCCTGGAATAAATGGGCTAGAACTGATGAAATGGCTAAATACCGTCTCTTATCAAGGAAAAGTGATTTTTTTAACGGGATACGATGATTATTCTTACATGCGCCAAGCTATTAAGCATAATAGTTTTGATTACTTGTTAAAGCCTATTGAAGCAAATGTTTTCAATGAAATTTTAGCGGAAGCAGTAAAAGCATGGAAAAAGGATTATATAAACTCTAGTTCCACTGAAAAAAGATATATTTACAACAAAATTGTCACAGATGCTTATGCAGGAGTGACTTTCGATTTGATGGGGCTTATACCCTTCCTTCCAAAAGCTGAGCGTTACGATATGACATTGCTATCCTTTTACCATATGCATTACTCAGAACCGGAAATAGAAACATTAGCGAATAAGCTCTACACACAAAAGTTAGGATATGCGTATTCACTTCTTACAGATCACAATCTTTCTCTTGTTGTCACCTTAAAAAATGAATGGACAACCATTGAGAAGTGGTTAAATGAACATATCGAGAGTACAGTTCGAATCGTGGCTACGGAAGTTCCGCAACCTTTAGCAAATCTTCCTGAAGTCTTCAAGAAGCTTAAGAAGAAATTGAATGAAAATCAATATAGAACCGTCTATCAATCTACACATTTAGAACATGTTAACAGAATGCAAGATATTGTATCTTATGTAGATAATTATTATAAGGAGAATATAAGCCTTGAACAATTATCTAATTTATTTTTTATGAGTCGTGAACACATATCAAGAAAGTTCAAACAAGTAACTGGTTTGACTCTTTCGAAATATGTAACCAAATTGAGAATTGACCAAGCGAAATACTGGCTTAGAGAAACAGATGAAACCATTTATACTATCTCGTTAATGCTTGGCTATCAGGATGAAAAATACTTTTCTAAATTATTCAAAAAAATAACCAGCTATACCCCTTTCGAATATAGAAATGAAAAGAAAGAGGTGAATAAATGAAAAAAGCAATAATGTTTTTCATCATAAGCTTACTTGTTTCAGGATGTCACCCTGACACTACCAGTAATGAACTAGAAAAAACAGAACCAAAAATTACGCTAACTATACGGAATCCGAAAATCGAAATTGCTTCTGCATTTGAAGAGATGACCGAAGCGTATGAAAAGGAATATCCACATGTGAACATAGAAGTAACCACAGTTGGCGGGGCATTGGACGATTTTTCTGACTTAAAAGCAAAAATTGCAGCAGAAGAAGGTCCAGATATATTCACAAATCCAGGTTATGAAAATGCTAAGTTATGGGAGCCTTATTTAGAGAATTTATCTGATCAACCTTGGATCGAGAGTGCTTATCAAGAAACATTAGAACCTGTTAAAATAGACGGAAATGTTTATGGAATGCCAATGAACTTAGAAGGCTATGGTATTATTTACAACAAGTCTTTGTTTCAGAGGGCAGGAATAGAAAAACTTCCCTCTACTTTTACAGAATTAAAAACTATTACAAAACAATTGGAAACGGCTGGTATCATCCCTTTTGCGACAGGTTATTATGAGAAATGGATATTAGGAGACCTTTTGATGAATATTGCTATTTCTCAACAAGAAGACCCTGATCAGTTTATAAGGCATTTAAAAAACGGAACCACTTCCATTGAAAACAATCAGCCGTTTAAACAACTGATAGAGCTATTGGACCTAACGATAGAGTATGGTGGGGATAATCCTCTATCAACAGATTATACCATGGAGATTCAACAATTTGCATCAGCAAAAGCAGCAATGATGATACAAGGGAACTGGATTCAACCTATGATAAATAAAATGGCGCCAAACCTTAAAATGGGTATCTTTCCCATTACTATCAATGATCAAGCTGCCAAAAATCCTTTAAACATTAATGTTCCTGGTTACTGGGTTATTAATAAACAAACCTCAGCAGAAAAGAAAGAAGAAGCAAAGCGATTTCTAAATTGGATGGTAAATTCTGAACAGGGTCAAAGGTTTATGACTGAAAGGCTTCATTTTATCCCTGCTTTTAGCCATATGGATATGCAAATAACAGATTCTATTACTTCTAAACTAACTCATTTATATCAAGCAAACAGAAAATTATCGTATAATTGGTCAAACCTTCCTCCAGGATTGAAGGAACAATTTGGTGCCGATACACAACAATATATCGAACATGATTGGAGTAAAACGCAATTACTACAAGCCTTTCAGAAAACATGGAGGCAAATGAATTAGACAAATAAGCATACTCCTATTTTCCTAATCAATATACAACGAAAATGATATCAATCTTCGCCATTTCTAACCACACCCAACTCTCTTATACTATATTTGTACCGCCCGGGCAACAATTTAGTATATAAGAGGAGGAATAGTATGAAATGGGAAAGTTTTGTTAAAAAGGCAACAGTGCTTACACTTAGTACTGCTATCTTCATGGGAGGAAGTAATCTGGTACATGCAGAGAAAAAGTCACCAAACGATTATAAAGAGGACTACGGTCTTTCGACGATTACACGCTCTAATATGAAGAATATGATTCAACAGCATGGAGATAAGAGATTTACTGTACCAACGTTTGATGCATCTACTATTCAGAACATCCCTTCTGCTACAAGGGTTTTGGAAAATGGAGAGAAAATTAAATTAGATGTTTGGGATACTTGGCCACTACAAAACTCGGACGGAACTGTAGCAGAGTATAATGGCTACCATATTTTATTTGGTTTAGCAGGTAATCCTGATAATGCACAAGATACTTTTATCTATATGTTCTACAAAAAAGCCGATGAAAATTCTATTGATGCTTGGAAAAATGCAGGGCGAGTATTCGATGAAAATGATAAGTATGAAGCGAACGATAAATATTTAAAAGACCTTGCAGAAGAATGGTCTGGTTCTGCTACCTATACTTCTGATGGAGAAATTCGTTTATTCTATACGAATCGTACAGCGTTTAATGAAGAACAAGGACTTTACGGAAAACAAACATTAACTACTGCACAGGTAAATGTATCTGAAGTAGAAGATGGAACACTTCAAGTGGATGGTGTGGAAGATAATAAATCCATTTTTGAAGGGGGAGATGGTTCCGTTTATCAAAATGTTATGCAAGCATTTGGCGGAGAAAAAATCGATTGGAAAGAGAACCATACCTTAAGAGACCCACATTATATTGAAGAAAATGGTCATAAATACCTCGTTTTTGAAGCTAACACTGGAACAGATTATGGGTATTCTGGCGAAGAATCCCTTTATAATCAAGCTTATTATGGAAACAGCAATCATTTCTTTCAAAATGAAAAAGATTGGCTATTAAACAGCTCCAAAAAAGAATATGCTGAATTAGCAAATGGTGCTATCGGTATTGTGGAAATTACAGATGATTATGAATTGAAAAAAGTAATGGAGCCTTTACTAGTTTCTAATACCGTTACGGATGAAATTGAAAGACCGAACATTTTCAAAAAAGATGGAAAATGGTACTTATTTACAAGCTCACGTGGATCTAAAATGACGATTGACGGTATTGATGATGAAGATATTTATATGCTCGGTTATGTAGCCAATTCACTAACTGGTGAATTTAAACCAATTAATAAAACAGGAATCGTGCTACACCATGACTTAGATCCATATGATATCACTTGGACTTACGCACATTATGTTATTCCACAAGAAGGTACCGACGAAGCAGTAGTTACAAGTTATATGACAAACAGAGGATTCTTTGAAGATCACAAATCTACCTTTGCACCAAGCTTTAAACTGAAGTTAAAGAACAAAAAGTCTTCCGTTGTAGAAGACAGCATTCTGGAGCAAGGCCAAATTACACTATATGATAAATAATGATAAGTAAAATGTCGACATGTTCGGCATTTTACTATTTTAGGAGGCGAAGCACTTGAAAGCAAAATGGGAAATAACATTACTTTCACTTTGTATGCTTCTTATTTCACTTGTATATTTTCAAATACGAACTCCTACTGCTCCATCAGAAGATGGAACCTATTCTTATCGAGCTGATTATCATTTTACAGTACCAGATAGTTGGAAAAACGATCCTCAACGACCTGTTTATTTCAATGGGAAATACCATTATTACTATCTTTATAACGAAGATTACCCCGAGGGAAATGGGACAGAATGGCGCCATGCCACTTCTAAAGATTTAATTCATTGGAAAGATCAAGGAATCTCCATTCCAAAATATACGAACGAAAATGGAGATCCCTGGTCAGGATCTATTGTCATTGATCATCAAAATACGGCTGGATTCGGTAAAGACACCTTCGTTGCTATAGTTACACAACCATCCGCTAATGGGCAACAGGAACAATATCTCTGGTATAGTACGGATAATGGGCAAACGTTTAAAAATTATCAGGATGAACCTGTTCTCCCCAACCCTGGAATAGCGGATTTTAGAGATCCAAAGATTATATGGGATGAGACTTCGAAAAAATGGGTAATGTTAATGGCGGAAGGCTCAAAAATCGGTTTCTACCATTCTGAAAACCTGAAAGATTGGGAGTATACGAGTGGGTTCCAAACAGATAATATTGGAATCGTAGAGTGCCCAGACCTATTTCCATTACAGACAGACGAAGGCAATATAAAATGGATAATGGGCGTTAGTGCAAACGGGTCTAAACAAGAAAAACCAAACACATACGCTTATTGGACAGGAAATTTTAATGGTGAAACGTTTATACCAGATCACAAGAATCCTCAATGGCTTGATTATGGATTTGATTGGTATGGCGCTGTTACTTTTCAAGATGGGAAAAGTAAAAACAAACTGGATCATCGTTATGCTATGGCGTGGATGAATAATTGGGCATACGCAAATAACACACCAACTTTAGAAGAAGAATTCAACGGGCAAGATTCCATTGTTCGTAAAATTGAGTTGAAGCGAGATGAGCAAGGTGTATATTATCTTGCTTCCCAACCAATAGAAGAGCTCGACCAACTAATAGAAACGACAGATAGTTATCCTAAAATAGAAGTAGACGGAACAAAAACATTAGAAACTCTAGGAGATGTATACCTATTAGAAGCAGATATTAGCTGGAATCAAGCTAATAATATTGGTATTCGCCTTAGAGAATCAAGTGATGAGAATCGTCATCTTGATGTTGGCTTTTTCCCTAGGCAAGGATACTCCTATGTCAATCGCGAGTTTACTAATCAACCAGACCACCACGATAACATGCTAGAAAGCCAAGCACCTATGGATCAACAACAAAAGGATGCCCATCTCAAAATATTAGTGGACAAAACGAGCGTGGAAGTATTTATTGATGATGGAAAAATAACTCACTCCAATTTGTTTTTTCCTCTAGAGGAAGACCAAAGAATTTCGCTGTTTTCAGAAGGTGGTAAAGCTATTTTTGAAAATTTAGAGGTTCAAAAAATGGATTCGATACATGATTTAAAGTAAGTAAAACCGGGTCCTGGTCCTTTATCAAGATGAGAGTTGCATCTCTGGCCATGGTAGCCTTTGTAGTATTCTGGATACAGTTCTCACAGCTAAATTGTGTGGGAATGCTTGAACCACTCCTTATCAAGGATTTCAACGGGGCTGGGACAAAAGAGTAGTAAAGCAGGAATAATCCGAACGTTAATATTTGTGCACTGTAACCGCTCCGTCAAAATACTTCGCTTTCCGTGGGCACGGCCTCAGCTAACTTTGCAAAGAAAACCACTTTGCAAAGTGGATCTTCAGCTCGTGCTGTTCCCACAGGAGTCTCCGTATTTTGACTACGCTCAGTCAGAAGGTTGTTCGGATTTTCCTTCTTCCTATTTAGTTATGTCCCAGCTTCGTTTTCTTCGTCATGATAGACCAAATCATCGTTAGACTAAGCGCAGAATGTCGCCTATACATACATCCGCACATCCGCGAACATAACAAAAAAAGAGAAAGCCTTCGAAGCCTTCTCTCCTTTTTCCTTACGCTTGTCCCATCGATCTGGAAGATTCACTTTTATTCTGTGAATCTTCTTCACTATTACTTTCATCTTCTTCCGTTTTATCAGTGGACTCGCCATCCTCTTGTTCCGAATCCTCTGATGATCCTTCTTCACCTTGCTCCGCATCATCAGACTCATTGCCTTCTGGTTCAGCGTTCTCTGTTGTTTCCTTATCTTCTTGCTCTTCACCTTCTGCTGAGTCGCTATCCTCATCGGAAGATTCAGGTGCAACAATTCTATTAATCGGTTGATTAATATAAGTTTCTGGATTTACAGGTTCATTGTCTTTGCGTACTTCAAAGTGTAAATGGACACCGTTATCCTGGCCAAGACTATTTTGACCTGCTGTTCCAAGTGTTTGACCTTGCTTTAGCTCGGTTCCTTCTTCTACTAACACTTCACCTAAACTAGCATAATAAGTGGTAACTCCTTGCTTATGCTCCATTTTCACAACATTCCCTAATAGCGGGTCTTGCTTGATTTCCGCTACTGTTCCTGATAGAGCAGCCATTACATCAAACGCTTGATTGTCTTCTGTGGAGATGTCGATACCATCGCTCTGATAATATTTGTTTTGATGTGAAATCAATGCTTTCTCTTGTTCCTCAGCATCTGCTCCATAATCATAGAATTTTGTGACAATTTCAGTTTGCAAGTCTTCTGCTACTGGCATCTTCAAGACTTCTTGTTGCTGCATCACAGATTCAGCATCCTCTTGATCCTTATCGAGATCTCCATTTAGCTGATCCTCCATGTTCTCTGCTAAATCAGGTACTTGATTGGTTACATTTTGATACCATAAGACCCCCGAAAGTAGCAGTGCAGCAACGGTTAAATAAAGTGCAGGAAAGAACCATCTTTTTTTGAAGATACGTTTCCAACTCTTTTTTGAAACGTTCTTGTTTTCCTCCATAATTCATCACCTCAGCAACCATTGTGATCAAATGGAGGAAAATTTATACATCAATCTATAAATTTTTTTTAGAAATCTATTTCACTTCTATCTTATTCGGATTTAGCAAGCAATGTCGGAGCAGCTTGCTCTAATGGTTGAATAGTTGTTCCTTGATAATAATACGTAATAATATCCTGATAGTTTTTTCCTTCTTTCGCCATTCCATTCGCTCCGTATTGACTCATACCAACACCATGGCCGTAGCCTTTTGTTGTAAAAACATAATGGTCATTTTTCTTCGTGATCGTAAAATCGTTAGATGGAAGGGCGAGCTTTTCTCTTATTTCTCTACCTGTAAATGTTTTCCCGCCAATGGTGGCTTGATCGACTCGTTTACTATCTGTACGCGTAATTTGAAAATCTTGCACCTGATTTGATAAATTTACTCCAAGCTTTTGTTCTACTTGAGCAACGGTTAGTACCGTTTGATCTAAAAACTTTGGTGATAATTCCTCATCCCAAGGGCTTTCCACTGTTCTTAGATACGGCAAGGCATTTTGCCAATAATTTTCAGAGTCTTCGGTGTAGCCATTACTTGTAGAGAAAAATGCTGGAGTAATCGGTTCCTTTTCATAGGTAATAATTTCTCCTTGTGTCGCAGCGACCGCCTCTGTAATTTTCTCCATTTTCCAATGGTAATCTGTTCCCCAAATTTGACGCAATTCATCATTATTTTTATATACTTGGTGTTGAACGGTGTCTGTAACATCTGCATCAGCTGGTAGACCTTCATCTGTGCCTTGCTTCAAAAAACGCACAATGTAAGTTCTTGCCGCTAGTGCTTGTGCCTTTAAGGCCTCTAGCTCAAATTCTGCCGGCATTTCTGAAGCTACAACGTTAATGACATATTCCTCTAAAGGAATTTCTTCCACTTCGTTCACTTCTGTTCGGAATACATTAACTTGGAATGGAGATTCTAGTGATTCTACAGCTTTCTTTGTTTCTTTAGTTACAGCTGTCTCGATGGATGCTTGTGTTGCCTTATTGTCTTCCTTAAATGGAACGACAATAATGGATGGAATGAGAAACATAATGAAAAGTAGTGTTGCTGTGAAAATGATGGTAGGTAGCTTCCAATTGATTGATGGATTTTTCTTAAACTTTGGCATGTATGACCTCCTCTAATCTTTCATTCCACTACTCTATTTATATTCTGTTGATAAAAGATTAGAACATGGTACAAGTTATATTTTTTCTAATAGAGATTTTTTGAGATAGAAAAAGAGGACAAGCTATGAACTGTCCTCTTTGTTAATTATTGTACTTCTACTCTCTTCATCGATATATTTTGTACAGGAATCTCCCGAACTCTTTCAATATCTGCTCCTAATCCAGCAAATTTATCTGTAATATTTACATATCCTCTATCGATATGCTGTAAAGAAGTTACTCTAGTATATCCATCTGCTACTAAACCAGCTAAGATAAGCGCAGCTCCTGCACGCAAATCGGTGGCGGCAACCTCAGCACCTTGAAGATTGACAGGGCCTTCTACGATCACACTTCGCCCTTCTATCTTCAGCTTAGCATTCATTCTTCTAAATTCTTCTACATGCATAAAACGATTTTCGAATACTGTTTCTGTAATAACACTAGTTCCAGTTGCATTTAGCATCAATGCCATCATTTGTGACTGCATATCAGTTGGAAATCCTGGATGTGGCAATGTCTTAATATCCGTAGCTTTCAATTTTTTAGGTCCAATTACCCGCAGGCCATTTGGCTCCTCAATAAAACGAACTCCCATTTCCTCCATTTTTGACACAAGGGAACGGAGATGATCAATTTCTGCCTTTTCAATTAAAACATTTCCACCAGTAATGGCAGCTGCCACCATGAATGTTCCTGCTTCTATACGGTCTGGAATAATTGTGTGTTCTGCCCCTCTCAGCTTACGAACACCATCGATTTTTATCGTTTCTGTTCCGGCACCAATAATTTTTGCACCCATTTTGTTCAAGTAATTAGCTAAATCTACTATTTCTGGTTCTTTTGCCGCATTTTCAATGGTTGTTCTTCCACTCGCTAATGCCGCAGCCATCATAATATTTTCTGTAGCCCCAACACTTGGCATATCTAGGTAAATCTTTGCGCCTTTCAACCTACCATTTGTAGTTACTTCGACGAAACCATTCCCAACATGTACATCTGCTCCCATTGCTTCGAAGCCTTTTAGGTGAAGATCAATTGGGCGTGAACCAATAGCACAACCTCCAGGTAATGCTACTTTTGCGTGTCCATATCTAGCTAATAATGGACCTAAAACAAGTACAGATGCACGCATTTTTCGCACATATTCAAACGGAGCTTCTGTCAATAAATCATTTGTTGCATCTACTGTTACTGTATTATTTTCATATTGTACATCAACATGCATATGGGTTAACACTTGATTAATTGTATAAACATCTGCTAACGCAGGTACGTCATGGATTATACTTTTTCCTTCACTTGCAATTATACTAGCAGCGATGACAGGCAATACAGCATTCTTCGCACCTTCAACTTTCACAGTGCCATGTAACTGCCTCCCGCCACGGACGATGATTTTTTCCAAGGCTCATTCTCCTCTGTAGTCCATATTCATTATTATTAATATTCAGTAATTAGGATAGGTGTTCCTATGATGAGAGTCGATTGATTATTCGATCCTTTTGTCACTGCAATATGAGTATTTATTTCGTTGTCATCAATCGAGATGGATTGCTCCCATTTTGGTGTATACCCAGTCCAAGTTTGAAATTTGTTGTCTTTAAGCTGATCATATATGGTTAAATTTAAAGTTTCTGCGATTTTTTCTATTAAACAAACAATATCAATCATACCATTTTTGACAGCCTCAAGACAAGTAAAATATTGTGCATTTTCAGTGAATAATTTCTCCGTCATTTCGTCTAAATTACGCAAATATGTTTTCTTTACTTCTTCAGAATAATCGGATGATGATATTTTATAAATGACCTGATATTCCTTCTCTGAAGTTCGCACTATTAATAAAGATTCGACAATATTAGCAGAACTATGACGGTCGCCCCTATATTTAGTGACGCCATCTATTTGTGTTTTCCCAATTTCAAAACCACCTAAACCTTGGATAAACTCATCTACGTTCTCTATGAGAAGGTTCTCTCTTACGACGACTTCCCATTTATCTAATTGAAAATCATTTTCCTCTGCAATGTTTAACATCTCTTTTATTTGCTGCTGACTACTCTCTATACTGCTAGCTTCTACCTCTTGCCATATTATAACGATTAATATTAATATGATTCCACCTAATAAAAAACGCTTCATTTCCCGCACTCCTTTTTTTATTACAAGTGTTAGCAGGAAATGAAGCTATTAAACTATTTTTTGTTCGACAATTCTCTTAAAATAAATAGATTAACTGTTGAGACCAATTCAAGAAATCTAAGAAGAAATTGCTGACAGTGGATCCAATGGCGATCGTCAGAAAAATGATAAGGATCCTCGCCTCAAATACTTTGTTTTTTCGAAATAGTTCATCAAAGTTTAAGGACTGTACGACTTGCCATGTAATGACGATAAAAATCAAGTGTGAGATTATACTTACTAAACCATTTTGAGCTAGTGTTTGTTCTATCATTCATTATCCCTCTTTTTCATTATTCTGAAGACTATTCTATCATATTCTATTGTTCGATGCTTTTCTCATTTTAGAAGAAATTTCGCTATTTCCCGGGAAATTTATTGTCTATTGGAGACTATTTTGAGAATTGTTTAGGTATGTTGGCGAGTTGGGGGTATTCGAAATGAAATTTGTAGCTTTATCGCCGATATAATTTTATTTTTGACAAATCTTCTATTATTCTGTTGGGATACTTGGTGACCAGTTCTTTTGACTCTGAGTTGTATGGTTATTTAGTTCTATAAAATACTTTGTTGTAGGTTATTGGAGTGTTAAAGATTAGCTGGTGATCGTGGCATTACCTATTTATCTTGGTTATCTGGTTCAGGGAACGTGCTATTCCTAGATATATCCTTTTTTCTTGTGATCTTGCTCTAGGTTCATCATGTTACCAAGATATATAATAATAATTTTCCATTGCTATAAAGAAGAAACAAGAGACTTCTCCTTAATGGCGAAGTCTCTTGTGGTAACTTATCTATTTTCAGCAATGTCTAATCGATTCATAGCACGTTTTAGTGCTAGTTCTGCCCTTCTGAAATCAATTTCATCTTGTTTAGCTTGTAAGCGTCGTTCTGCTCGTTCCTTAGCGGCTCGGGCACGTTCAATGTCTATGTCCTCAGGACGTTCCGCTGATTGTGCCAGAATTGTTACCTTATCAGGGCGAACCTCTAGGAACCCACCACTTACTGCAATGCGTTCTGGGTTTGGACCTTTTAGGCGAACACCACTAATGGATAATGGAGCAACGAGTGGAATGTGACCAGGTAAAATACCAAGTTCACCACTTTCAGCTTTACAGCTAACCATCTCAAATGTATCTTCCAGAACAGGGCCATCTGGAGTAACAACACTTACTGTTAGTGTATTCAACAGAACCCCTCCTCAGGCTGGAATTGAAACATATTGGCTATTAAGCCATTTGCTTCGCTTTTTCAACTACCTCTTCGATACGGCC
Organism: Gracilibacillus sp. JCM 18966; assembly: GCF_055392695.1. NCBI lineage: Bacteria > Bacillati > Bacillota > Bacilli > Caryophanales > Bacillaceae > Gracilibacillus > Gracilibacillus sp. JCM 18966. Next base: position 543,253 of record NZ_AP043883.1, read on the forward strand.
AACTAAACGGAAAGCATCTTCTGGAAGATCATCATATTTACCTTCTAGAATTTCTTTAAAGCCTTGTACCGTTTCTTTTACAGGAACATAAGAACCTGGTTGACCAGTAAACTGCTCTGCAACGTGGAAGTTTTGAGATAAGAAGAATTGAATACGACGAGCACGAGCTACTGTCAATTTATCCTCATCTGAAAGCTCATCCATACCTAAAATTGCAATAATATCTTGAAGCTCTTTATATTTTTGTAGTGTACGTTGTACTTCACGTGCTACCTCATAGTGCTCTTCACCTACAACTGCAGGGTCAAGGGCACGAGATGTTGAAGCAAGTGGATCCACCGCTGGGTAAATACCTTGCTCTGACAATTTACGATCAAGGTTAGTTGTTGCATCTAGATGGGCGAAGGTTGTCGCAGGTGCCGGATCCGTATAGTCATCGGCAGGTACATAAATCGCTTGAATAGATGTAACAGAACCTTTATTAGTAGATGTGATACGCTCTTGTAACTGACCCATTTCCGTTGCTAGTGTTGGTTGGTAACCAACTGCAGATGGCATACGACCAAGTAATGCCGATACCTCTGAACCAGCTTGTGTAAAACGGAAAATGTTGTCAATAAATAAAAGCACGTCTTGACCTTGTTCATCACGGAAGTATTCAGCCATGGTAAGACCTGTTAATGCTACACGCATACGCGCTCCGGGTGGCTCGTTCATTTGACCGAACACCATCGCTGTTTTGGAAATAACACCAGAGTCCTTCATTTCATAATAGAGGTCATTTCCTTCACGAGTTCGCTCTCCAACACCGGCAAACACGGAAATACCACCATGCTCTTGTGCAATGTTGTTAATTAGCTCTTGAATAAGAACTGTTTTCCCAACACCGGCACCACCAAACAAACCGATTTTACCACCTTTAATATATGGCGCTAAAAGGTCTACTACTTTAATTCCTGTTTCTAAGATTTCTGTATCTGTTGCTAAATCATCAAATTTTGGTGATTGACGATGGATTGGATCACGACGAATGTCAGTACCTAATTCTTCGTCTAAGTCAATTTTTTCACCTAATACGTTAAATACACGCCCTAATGTCACATCACCAACTGGTACAGAGATTGCTGCATTTGTATCAATAACCTCTGCTCCACGCTGTAATCCTTCTGTAGATGACATCGCAATAGTACGAACAGAATCATCACCAAGGTGAAGTGCTACCTCAAGCGTCAATTCTTGTGATTCGCCTTGTATTTGGTACTGTACCTTTAACGCATTGTATATTTCCGGGAGGTGTCCATCGTCGAATTTAACGTCAACGACTGGTCCCTTGATTTCAATAACGCGTCCCTTTGCCATCGATTTCCCTCCTAACTACTATTTCAATCTCATTCTCACTTAAACTCTTTAGTGCTAGCCTAACTATTTGCACTCTCCATTTTCTACTCTAATGCTGCTGCTCCACTCACAATTTCGGTGATTTCTTGTGTAATGGCTGCCTGTCTTGCACGGTTATACTGTAAAGACAAATCAGAAATAAGCTCATCCGCGTTATCAGTCGCATTTTGCATTGCTGTCATACGTGCAGCATGTTCACTTGCTTTACTATCAAGTAATGCACCAAATATTAAGCTTTCAGCATATTGTGGTAACAGCACATTTAAGATCTCTTGTTGATTTGGTTCATACTCATACATACTCTTACTACCACCACTTACTTCATCTTGTAAGTCAGTAAGTGGAAGAAGTTTTTTAGATGTAACCTCTTGTGATATTGCACTGACAAAGTGATTGTAGAAAATCACTAACTCATCAATTTCACCATCAATAAACAGTTGTACTGTTTCAGAAGTAAGATCTTTTACATCAGCAAAGTTTGGTTGATCCGATAATCCAGTGATCTCATGTAAAATTGGGATTCCACGTTTTTGGAAGAAATCACGTGCCATTCGTCCAACAACAATCACTGCAAATTCATCATTTGATTGATGGCGATCTTGAATCGTACGATACACTTTACGAAGTACTCCACTATTAAATGCACCAGCAAGCCCACGATCAGAAGCAATAACAAAATAAGCTGTTTTCTTTACTTCACGTGTTTGGAGCATCGGATGATCCGCATCCTGCCCACTTCCAGCAATACTTGTTACTACTTCTTTGATCTTGTTGCTATATGGATCAAAAGCTTTGGCAAATTCCTCTGCCTTACTCAGTTTCGATGCTGATACCATATGCATTGCTTTTGTGATTTGCTTCGTTTTTTGTGTAGAAGTAATTCGTGTTTTTATATCTCTAAGTGATGCCACTACATGTCACCGTCCTTTCTTACTTGAGATTGACGATCATTTCATGAAGGTCTGCACTTTGCCTAGACAAAGGCAGACAGATTAAGTTGATACGACTTATTCAGAAACAATAAATTGTTTTTTGAATTCTTCAATTGCATTACCCATTTCGCCTTCATCGGCTAATGCACCAGTTTCTTTAATTGTATTAAGCAATTCTTTTTTGTTTTTGTCCATCCAGTTTAGGAACTCTTCCTCAAAACGAGTGATATCCTCCACAGGGATATCATCTAGGAAACCTTTTGTTAATGCATAAAGGATCATTACTTGCTTTTCAGCAACAAGTGGTTTGTGTAATCCTTGTTTGAGCACTTCTACAGTACGAGCACCTCGGTTTAATTTTGCTTGTGTTGCTTTATCAAGATCTGAACCGAACTGTGCAAATGATTCAAGCTCACGGAATGACGCAAGGTCTAGACGAAGTGTACCCGCAACTTTTCTCATTGCTTTAATTTGGGCAGATCCCCCAACACGCGATACGGATAAACCTGGATTGATCGCTGGTCTTACACCAGAGAAGAATAAATCTGATTGCAAGAAAATTTGCCCATCTGTAATAGAGATTACGTTTGTAGGAATATAGGCAGAAATATCGCCTGCTTGTGTTTCTACGAATGGAAGTGCTGTTAATGAACCTCCACCTTTTGCATCACTAAGCTTCGCTGCACGCTCCAATAAACGAGAGTGTAAGTAGAATACATCCCCTGGGAATGCTTCACGTCCTGGCGGGCGGCGTAATAATAGGGAAAGCTCACGATATGCGTTCGCTTGCTTAGATAAATCATCATATACGACGAGTACATGCTTTCCGTTGTACATGAACTCTTCCCCCATAGACACCCCAGCATATGGCGCTAAGTACTGTAATGGTGCAGGTTCACTTGCTCCAGCTGATACGACAATCGTATAATCTAATGCACCATGCTTACGGAGAACTTCTACTGTTCCACGAACGGTAGAGTCCTTTTGGCCAATTGCCACATAGATACAGATCATATCTTGATCAGCTTGGTTTAGAATAGTATCAACAGCTACAGTTGTTTTACCAGTTTGGCGATCCCCAATGATTAACTCACGTTGACCACGACCAATTGGAACAAGAGCGTCAATTGCTTTAATACCTGTTTGTAATGGCTCATCAACTGATTTACGATCCATTACACCTGGTGCTGGTGATTCAATTGGACGAGTTTTTGTTGTTTCAATCGTACCTTTGCCATCGATTGGTTGTCCCAATGGATTGACAACGCGGCCAATTAGTTCCTCTCCTACTGGCACTTCCATAATACGACCAGTACGACGAACCTCGTCACCTTCGCGAATACCTGTGTATGGTCCAAGGATTACAATCCCAACATTTGATTCTTCTAAGTTCTGTGCCATACCCATGACACCGTTTGAAAACTCTACTAGCTCACCAGACATTACGTTATCTAGCCCGTGTGCACGAGCGATACCGTCACCGATCTCGATAACTGTACCGACATCACTTACTTCGATGTCTGAATCATAGCTTTCAATCTGCTGCTTAATCAGTGCACTGATTTCTTCAGCTTTAATGCTCATGCCAATTCACCCCTATCGTCCTTAATTTGCATTTGCTATTTTACGTTCTAATCGATCAAGCTTTCCTTTAATCGTACCATCATAAATCGTGTTGCCTACTTTTATCTTGACACCACCGATGATTGATTCATCCACTTGATTCGTTATTTTCAATGCTTTCACATTTAATTTCTTCTTAAAGGTTGTTTCAAGCTCTTGTTTTTCCTCTTCTTGAAGAGGGCGAACAGAGTAGACAATGGCTTCTTTCATTCCCTTTGATTCATTTGCAAGCTTCGTGAATTGAAGTGCTACCTCGGGAATAATCGACACATTGTGGCGATCTACAAGTAACGAAAGTGTATGTAATACATCCTCCGAAAAGCCTGTGAACGCTTCTTTCAGTAGTGCTTTCTTTTTAGCATGATCTACTTTTGGATGTTGTAGAAATGGAAGAAGCTTTTTATTGGTTTCGAAAACTTCTTTCACTGTTGCTAATTCTGTATCAAGAAAATCAATCGTTTGTTTTTCTACACCAATTTGGAATAGAGCTTCTGCATAACGCTTTGCTACATTTGCTTTACTCATCGCTCTTCTCCTACCTCTTTAATGTAGTCACTGATCAATTGTTCTTGGTCTTCCTTGTTGATTTCTTTTTCAATTACTTTTGTAGCAATCTGGACAGATAATGTAGCCACCTGTGCCTGTAATGCTTCAATTGCTTTTTCTTTTTCACGTGCAATATCCTCTTCTGCTGATTGCTTCAATCGCGCCGCAGCCTCTTGTGCCGCTTGGATAATTGCCTGCTCTTGCTCTTGACCTGCTTTTTTCGCTTCTTCAATGATTTGTTGTGCCTCTTTACGAGTTGCACTTAACTGCTCATTCGCTTCTTTTGCCGCTTTTTCCGCAATTTCGCGATTCTTCTCAGCAGTATCTATTTCATTTGCGATATAATTTTCACGCTCTTCCATCTTGTCCATTAAAGGACCCCAGGCAAATTTTTTAAGCAGGATAAGTAGAATCGCAAAGCTTAAAAGGGAGAACAAAATTGTTCCACCATGAAAACCACCTATGGATGCGTTGATGATGAGTCCACTAGCTAGTTCTTGCACAGTGTTCACTCCTTCCAACAATTAATCGTATCTATCCTATGTTCTATCATTGTCAATACTTACTTACAAAGGAATGGCGAAGATTGTCTAAGACGAACTTCGCCATTCTATCAGGTTATAAGTATGAATTACATTACCATAAAGGCAATTACAACGGCGAAAATAGGAATCGCCTCTACTAACGCTACCCCGATAAACATCGTTGTTTGAAGTGCACCTCTTAATTCTGGCTGACGTGCAATCCCTTCTACTGTACGACTTACGATCATACCGTTACCTAAACCAGCACCAAGTGCCGCTAAACCAATTGCTATTGCAGCTGCTAAAGCTCCCATATTCTATTTCCTCCTTTAAGATATATAACTATTGCTTTATTTTTTGTACTATCAATTATGATGAATGGTAGTTGATAGTAGGAATTATATTAATGATCTGAACTCACTTTGTGAGACATATAGACCATTGTTAACATTGTGAAAATAAATGCTTGGATTGCTCCAATAAATAAACTAAATCCTTGCCAAGCCAACATTGGAATAATGGAGAAGGCAAAGGCAGGAATTGCTATCATTGCCATTTTAGTAATAAGAGATAATAAGATTTCACCAGCGAAAATATTACCGAAAAGACGTAGACCTAATGTAAGAGTATTAGTGAACTCTTCAATGATTTTAAATGGTAATAAAAAAGGTACTGGTCTGACATAATCTTTTGTATACTCTTTGAAACCTTTTACCTTTATCCCGTAATAGTGTGTTAACAAAATAACCATTGTTGATAAGGATAGGGTTAAGGTTGCATCTGAGGTTGGTGACTTCCACCATAATGTGTGTCCAAATGTTACCATGGTGATAACACCTAAAATATTACTTATAAAAAGAAAAACAATTAATGTTAATCCTAGTGGTAAAAATACCTTTCCTGTTTTCCAATCCATGGTATCCCCGATAATGCCTTTAACAAAATCGATAATCCATTCCATAAAGTTCTGAAATCCTTTAGGCTTCATTTGCAATCTTCTTGATGCAAAAAAGCAAATAAAGAAAACTATGACACAGGTGATAAATGTCATCAAAACCGTTGCTAGGTTAAAGTCTAACCATGGAATTCCCCATAGATCGTATAACATCGGTGATTCGTGATCCAATTGCTTCACCTCACTTCCTTGTGCTAGTCTTGTTTTCTAAATAGAGCAAAATCTATCATAATAACAACATAGGCTGTTATTAATCCAATAATTACAGATAAAAAATGGAAATGTTCTTCGAATCGCATTGCAATGAGAACTGCTAATGCTGCGGTTGCAAGTCTGGTAAATGTCCCGATTCCATTTACTCTACCGCCATCTGCTGCGGCACGACCGAATCGTTCCACTTTCCTTTGCATCAACCAAAGGTTATAAAAACTCAATGTTGTTCCTAGGAGAAGTCCGAGGAAGATACTAGTATAGGAGGTAAAACCCCAGCCTAGTACGAAAAGTGCAAGAAGGTAGAACATCCATTTACGTTGACGGGTTATCATTTTTTTGTATTGGTCCATTATTCTTCGTCTCCCGTTATTTCTCTTACGTAATGAATAGTTCCGTATAAACCGGCTCCTAGACCTAAAAGTAGACCGATGATTAAAAAGAGTGGTTTTGTTGTAAAATACCGATCTAGCCAGCTACCAAGCCACAATCCAATTAATGGACCACCAGCCAATTGTGATAGGATGGCGCTTGTGATCGCTAAGCCTTGTAATGGTCTTTTACTCCCTGGTGATGTCAAACTGCATCACTCCATATTTCACGTATACAAAAATTATGTATAGGGTAAAAAGGTTGATTTCGCGGAAAAATTCCTATATATAGAAAAATTTGTCACAGTTATGCAAACCTTATCATCTACCATCAAATAGCATACAATAGGGCACGATTATTGTCAATCCATTTTCAAGACAAAATCTCAGAATATACGGACAAGATACGAGTATTTTGTCCAAAATCCTCGAATATTCAAATCTGAGCTATTTTTTTATTGTTTTCGAACAATTTGTGACAATTATTTCGCAATTCGAAAGATTAAATGATATACACTCCATCAAGTTACTTATTCTTGACGGAGTGTATCTTCTATCAGAATTGGTGTTTGGTATTGATATTTTTCTCCATTTGTCGTGATCACCGTGATATTTGCCACATAGCTCCCTTTAGCTGGTATCCTATCTTTCTTTAAGCTACCTTCGACCACTCCTTTTGACTGGTCGTTTAACTGTAAAATGGTTTCTTTAAATGCAAATGTTTTGTCATCATATAAATCAACCGTCACACTTTCTGCATCCTCTACCATGTACAACTGATAGTGATACTGACCATCAAATGGTTCTAAGTAGAATTCAAGTCCCATTGCCATCGGAACATCAGCTGCTTCGGTCACATACAAGTAAGGTATCGGATGATCATTGAGATAAAGATAACCTTGCAGGAAAGGTTCTGCCTGCTGCTTTGCTTGAAGTATTGCTTCTATTTCAATCTCTTTCTTTTCCCCTGGCTGTAATGTAAAGGAGCTAGGTAAATGAAAACGCAAATCCTGTGATAGCTTTGGCTGTTGAAAGCTATAGCTGATAGGCTGATCTCCTATATTCTCCACTATCATGGAATGGCTGCTTCGTTCAAGGATAGCACCACTTTTCCCAAGCTGGACAAAGGAGTGATATAGTAATGTATCTGTATTAATTGCTTCACCTATATCAACCTTTCCCGCTCCTTGCTCTGTTGGAAGAAAGCTTTCTAGTGGATCAGCTGTGGTTAATAAGGCTGCTTTCAACTGTTGAGGTGTCCAATCTGGATGTGCTTCTTTTAACAATGCTAATATTCCTGCTACATGAGGGGCGGCCATACTTGTCCCATTAAGACTTTGATAGCCATTTGGTACAGTACTCATGATGCTTGCACCAGGTGCCACTACCTCTGGCTTTATTGCCCAATTGACTGTCACGGGTCCTCTTGAACTAAAATCTGTTACGGTATCTTGAATTTTTTCATGCTTGATTTCCAAATAAGAGCCATGGGCATTCCTCAACCATTCACCTGTTTCCTTGGAAATACCAGCAACCGGAATACTTATCTCTGCTTCGATCGCTCCTTGAAAGCTTTCTTCCTCATTATTAGCAATTAATAATGCTTTTGCTCCCCTTTTTTCAGCTTCTATGGCTAGTTTTGTGAAAGGTTGTTTTCCACGGTCGACGATTAAAATGCTATCCATCGGTAATTTGTCTTTTGCTCTATCCTCGTGAGCTATACGTAGATCTCGCTCCAATAACCAAGGAGGCGCACCTTGCATTGGCCAAAGCTCTATTTTTTTTTCTAAAAAACGATCGTATAAGTAGGGATGCTCGATTTGTGGTGTAGAGGCACCAACGGCAATGACACTATCGGCTGTTGCAGGCGATCCAACTGTCCATGGGTCTGGCCCTGTGTTACCATTGGCAATTACAACGGTAACACCTTGTTCCGTGGCACGGTTAACCGCTATCGATGTTGGCCAATCAGGTCCATTAATGGTGTTACCTAAAGATAGGTTAATGATGTCCATCTTATCTTCTACTGCTTGCTCAATTGCTGCCATTACTTGTACGGAGGTCCCAGTTCCACCTGGGCCTAATGCACGATATCCATATAGTTCAGCTTCTGGCGCAACTCCTTTCATTTCTCCATTTGCTGCAATAATTCCGGCTACATGGGTTCCGTGCAAGGTAGGTATGCCCTGTTCTTCTGTTGTTTCCATCGGATCTTGATCGAAATCAACGAGGTCATAGCCACCCTTATAGCTTTTTCGGAGATCGGGATGGGTGTAGTCAATGCCTGTGTCAATCACCCCGACTTTTACACCATCACCTGTATATGGTAGGTTTTCTGGTAGAAGAAAAGGGACACTTTGATTAATCGTTTCCTTTGTTTCCAGCGCTTGATATTTTTGAACTGGATAGCTTTGTTTAAATAGCCCTCTGTTTTTCAGTTTTTTTAACGTACGATTATCTGCCTTAATCGCAATACCATTAAAAATCGTGTCATAAATATGTAGTATCTCTACTCGTGGGTAATAGGTTTCCATTTCCTCAGCAATCTCATGTGGATTATCCTCTACTTCGATGATAAATGATTGCTCTTGTTGCTCAGGTTGTACTATCAATGTCATTAATAACCACCAAATCATGTCACGCCAACTCCTTATGTACCACTAGTGTGTACATAAATAACAATTCTATGATGTTTTTTTCCATTAGAAAAAGCCCCGAAAAAATCGGGACTTTAGAATGGTTTTGGCTGTTCAGTTGTTTGATTGAAAAAGTAGCGGATCGCATCAGCTATTCGCTCTGATGCTTTTCCGTCTCCATATGGATTAGAAGCACGTGCCATTTTGCGGTGGGCCTCTTCGTCTGATAGGAGCTCATGTGCAAGGTTAAATATGTTATCCTCTTCTGTTCCGGCAAGTTTTAATGTGCCTGCCTCAATACCCTCTGGGCGTTCTGTTGTATCTCTTAGTACAAGTACTGGCACTCCTAAGGATGGAGCTTCCTCTTGTACCCCGCCTGAATCGGTTAGGATAAGGTGTGCTCTTGAAGCAAAGTTATGGAAATCAACCACACCTAATGGCTCAATTAGCGAAATGCGTGGATCATCGCCTAGAATTTCTTTTGCCGTTTCTTGTACAACAGGGTTTAAGTGAACAGGATAAACAACATGGATATCTTCGTGCTCATCCACTAATCGTTTAATGGCACGGAACATTTGTTGCATATTTTGTCCTAAATTCTCACGACGGTGTGCGGTCATGAGAACGAGACGCTTACTTCCCACTTGTTCCAATACAGGATGTGTATAATCCTCGCTTACTGTAGTAGATAATGCATCAATTGCTGTATTACCAGTAATGAAAATAGTATCTTCTTTTTTATTTTCATTTAAGAGGTTTTGCTTTGATTTTGTCGTTGGTGAGAAATGAAGATCTGCCATAACGCCTGTTAGTTGACGGTTCATTTCTTCTGGATATGGGGAGTACTTGTCCCATGTCCTTAAACCTGCCTCCACATGTCCAACTGCAATTTGATTATAGTAGGCAGCCAGTGATGCGGCAAAGGTTGTCGTAGTATCTCCGTGAACAAGCACGATATCAGGCTTCGTTTCTTGCATCACTTGATCTAGCCCTTCTAGTGCTCTTGTCGTAATCTGCGCTAATGTTTGTCTTGCTTTCATAATATTTAAATCATGATCTGGGGTTACTTGAAAAATATCAAGCACTTGGTCCAACATTTCGCGGTGCTGTGCTGTTACCGTTACAATCGACTCAAATTGTTCAGGACGTTTTTGTAATTCTAATACAAGTGGTGCCATCTTGATTGCTTCTGGTCTCGTTCCGAAAATAGACATCACTTTGATTGGCTTTGACATTTTTATGATACTCCTTTTTATATGTTATTTTGTGCCAAAAAGACGATCTCCCGCGTCTCCAAGACCTGGGATAATATAACCTTTTTCGTCTAGTCTTTCGTCAAGTGCCGCTAAATATATATCGACATCTGGATGTTCCTTTTGAATGACTTCTACTCCTTCAGGTGCCGCAATTAGACACATCAGCTTAATATTTGTAGCTCCACGCTTTTTAAGTGAATGAATCGCATCATTTGCTGATCCTCCTGTAGCAAGCATTGGGTCTATGACAATAAAATCACGTTCCTCAATATCTGTCGGGAGCTTCACATAATATTCGACTGGCTGCAATGTTTCTGGATCACGATACAAACCAACATGTCCAACTTTTGCTGCTGGAATAAGACGAAGCATTCCGTCCACCATTCCTAAGCCAGCTCTTAAAATCGGGACAAGGCCAATTTTCTTCCCACTAATCACTTTCGTAACTGCTTCTGTAACAGGGGTTTCTATCGTTTTTTCCTCTAAGGGTAAATCTCTTGTTATTTCAAATGCCATAAGGGCTGAAACTTCATCTACTAATGCACGAAATTCTTTTGTTCCAGTATTTTTATTACGTATGTACGTCAGCTTGTGTTGAATAAGCGGATGATCCAATACAAATACATTGCTCATATACTGATCTCTCCTTTTTTGGTTTGACAACTGTAAACTGTTCATCCTTCAAATTGTACTGAAAAAAGCAGATGCTTTCAAGTAAAACAAGAAATTTGTCAGAGGATGTTATTAGCCGCTTGTTTGAAACCACATCGGGCGTCAGACTAATTAATTTGTTTCTATTGGATACTTTGGGGCGGTTTGTGCTGGATTATTGGTCTGGGCTTTTAAGATGCAATCGAGGGATGCAATTTTAAATCTTTCTTACATGTAGTCGGGGCGCCTTCTCTTCGGCGAATGCAGTTTAAACCTTTCTTACATGCAGTCGGGGCGCCTTTTCTCCGGCGAAAGCAGTTTTAAACCTTTCTTACATGCAGTCGGGGCGCCTTCTCTCCGGCGAATGCAGTTTTAAACCTTTCTTACATGCAGTCGGGGCGCCTTTTCTCCGGCGAATGCAGTTTTAAACCTTTCTTACATGCAGTCGGAGCGCCTTCTCTCCGGCGAATGCAGTTTTAAATCTTTCTTACATGCAGTCGGGGCGCCTTTTCTCCGGCGAAAGCAGTTTTAAACCTTTCTTACATGCAGTCGGGGCGCCTTTTCTCCAGCGAATGCAATTTTAAACCTTTCTTACATGCAGTCGGAGCGCCTTCTCTCCGGCGAATGCAGTTTTAAATCTTTCTTACATGCAGTCGGGGCGCCTTTTCTCCGGCGAAAGCAGTTTTAAACCTTTCTTACATGCAGTCGGGGCGCCTTCTCTCCGGCGAATGCAGTTTTAAACCTTTCTTACATGCAGTCGGGGCGCCTTTTCTCCAGCGAATGCAATTTTAAACTATTACTATTTTATTCATAGTAAGTCCATTTACTTTTGTATATTTTTTTATAATGTTTTTCTAAAATTCTCTGGATCCTTTGCTTCGAATCGATGATGGCACACCATTCTTGTATGACTTTTGACGTGATTTTTATAGTTGGGAAAAGTAATTTATATTCTTCAACAGTACGCAAAACAGCATTTTCTACGGATTCTTCTATCTTACATTCTACACAAATACATTTACGACCTTCAATAGCCATCGAGAAAGAGTGGCATTTGGAGCAGATGACTCCTTTCTTTAATGGACCGTCACTATAATTCGGTAAATGCGAGATTGGTGATTTCTCGATATGCATCGATTTGAAAAGTTGAGCAAGTTTATCGTCCTGTTTCTTCATGATGGATTTCATCTTATTAAATTGTCGGATGTACCGATTGATTTGTGTTGGAAAGATGATGGGTTTATTTAGTGGAGCTTGATATAAAGTGAATTCTGGATTGACAAAAACAACAAAGCCTTGGATACGGATGTTATAATGATGGGATTGGAGGAATTGTCGGAGAAATGATTCACATTTTTGGAGCTGCAATAGAGGATCACTCACTTCTATTTGTTTTTTCATCTGCAGCTTTCCCATGTCATCATAGTAAAAATCTCCTTCAAAGTTTTTTATTTCAAATAAATAAATTTCATTTGCTAGGAGCATGAGGGAATCGATTTGAAATAGGCTGTTATGATGCTTTAGCCGTAGGTCATTTAAAAAATAGTGATTACACGTTAGCTGTTTCATTATGGAGTCGAAATATTTCTCACCACAGAAGCCTTTTTGCATGCTTTTAAAATATTTCTTTTCCTTTTCTGATAAATTCCAACGTCGATTGAGAGAGGCAAATATTCGTAACTCATCAGGTTCTCTTCTTTCTTTTATGATCATATCCCACAACCTTTCTACCATTATTTACATGTGAGTTTATAATAGCATATCCCGAACGTCAAGCAATACATAGAAAAACCCCTGTCATATGACAAGGGCTTCTTCCGATTATCTTTGATAAAGAGGGAATTTTGCGGTTAATGCTTGCACTCTTTCTCTTGCTTCTTCTTGGACTTTTTCATCTTTTGTATTTTTTAAAGTAAGTGCGATGATTTTAGCTACCTCTTCCATCTCCGCCTCACGGAAACCGCGGCTTGTAACAGCAGCAGTACCAACACGTACACCACTTGTGACAAATGGGCTCTCTGGATCGAATGGTATCGTGTTTTTGTTCGTTGTAATGCCTACATCGTCTAATGCTTTTTCTGCATCCTTACCAGTTAGATCAAGACCACGAACATCTAATAGTAATAAATGGTTGTCCGTTCCATCTGAAACCGTGCGAATTCCTTCTGAACGTAATACTTCACCGAATCGTTTCGCATTTTTGATAATATTTTCACCATATTCTTTAAAAGAAGGTTGTAATGCTTCCTTCAATGCAACAGCTTTAGCTGCAATCACGTGCATTAAAGGGCCGCCTTGCATACCAGGAAAAACGGTTTTATCAATTTGCTTGGCGAATTCTTCTTTACATAATATCATCCCACCACGAGGACCGCGTAACGTCTTATGTGTGGTAGTTGTCACAAAATGGGCATGAGGAACTGGGTCTGGATGCAATCCAGCTGCCACTAAACCTGCAATGTGCGCCATGTCTACCATAAGATAGGCATCGACTGCATCGGCAATTTCACGGAATTTTTGAAAATCAATTTGACGTGGATAGGCACTAGCACCTGCTACGATCAATTTCGGATTGACTTCTTTTGCTTTAGCCAAAACTTCCTCATAATCAATTTGCTCTGACTCCTTATCCACACCATATTCCTCAAAGTTAAACAGCTTTCCACTGAAATTTACAGGACTTCCGTGTGTAAGGTGTCCACCATGACTTAAGTTCATTCCAAGTACTGTATCTCCTGGCTCTAGGATGGTAAAATAGACAGCCATATTCGCCTGTGCACCTGAATGTGGCTGAACATTAACATGCTCTGCACCAAATAATTCTTTGGCACGATTACGCGCAAGATCCTCTGCTACATCCACATGCTCACAGCCACCGTAGTAACGTTTACCAGGATATCCTTCGGCATATTTATTCGTTAGTACAGAACCTTGCGCCTCCATTACTGCTTCAGATACAAAGTTCTCTGATGCGATCAATTCAATTTTGTCATTTTGTCGCTTTCTTTCATCTTCCATCGATTGGAAAAGTTCTGGATCAAAGTTTTTAAGATGCTCCATCGTTTGCTCCCCCTAAATCCGTTTTGGTTATCAGATGATTCTTAACGAAGATATCTCGCAGAAACATTCGTTTTTACCTAAATCTATTTCTAAAATAACATTATTTGTGAAATATTTCTAGTCCTTTTACGAATAAATTGAACAAAACATGCACCTTTATTCGTGATTTACTTTAAAGGCGCATGTTTTTAAAATATTTCATTCGTATTTTGCTCTTGGGCCTCCGATTAACTTCGGCCTTGTCATTGCTTGATTTACCCTTGCACGTCCTATATATCGCTGTTTAAATCTGAGTGGTACCGCTACATGCTTTAAATGCATGCCAATCATCGTCTCACCAACATCCATACCCGCATCTGCTTGAATATGCTCCACCACTACAGCATCAGGAAGATGCTTATACGCATATGCTGCCATAGACCCTCCAGCGGTCCTCACTGGCACGACGGAGACCTGACCTAAATTATGTTTCTGCATCACTTCTTTTTCGATAACGATGGCACGATTTAAATGCTCACAGCATTGAAAAGCTAAGTGAATACCAGTTTGTTCCTTGAAAAATTGTAATTCCCGAAAAATCATTTCCGCTATTTCTTCACTGCCTGAAGTTCCAATCCGTTCTCCCGCCACTTCACTTGTGGAACAACCAACCAGAAAAACATCTCCTGGCTGTAAGATCTTAGACTCTCTCCACTCTGCCAGGATTTCACGTATATCTTGAGCCCATTGATCAAGCTGCATGCTGTGCTTCACTTCCTATACGCTTTATTGATTTTCGTACTCTGTGACTTTGCCAATTCGATTCGCATGGCGACCACCTTGGAAATCTGTTCCGATCCATGTTTTAACAATTTCACGAGCAAGTCCTGGACCGATCACGCGCTCTCCCATCGTAATCATATTGGAATCATTATGCTCTCGAGTTGCCTTTGCACTAAAAACATCATGCACTAATGCCGCACGAACACCTTTTACCTTATTCGCAGCAATCGACATGCCAATTCCTGTTCCACAAATAAGAATACCACGATCAAATTCTCCGCTTGCTACTCGTTCTGCTGCTGGAATTCCATAATCAGGGTAATCAACAGAATCGGCACAGTTGCATCCAATATCTTCATATTCAATATTCAATTCTTCCAATAATGAAGCGATTTCCTTTGATAAATGGATTCCACCATGGTCTGATGCTAAAATGACCTTCATGCGATACCAAACTCCCTCTTGTAAAAAAAAGTATTGTTTAGCTTAGCTTAAATTGCCCGATCTGATTTTTCAAGTTTTGTGCTTGTTTTTCTAAATTTATCGCTAAGCTCTCAAGATTTTCAGCAAAATCAGCTTGCTCCTCTATCGTTGCTCTCATTTCCTCTGATCCTGCCGAGGTTTCCTCTGCAATTGCTGCTACATTTTGCGATTTTGCCTGCGTAGATTCCATTTCCTTTAATTGATCATCCACTAGAGTAGAAATTTCCTTTATAGATTCAGCAACATTAAGAACAGAACCAGACATCTCATCGATTACAGCCGTTGTTTGCTCCCCTTTTGTCATTTCGTTTCTTGTTTCTTCCACTTGTTTTTGCATGGCATTCACGACACCTTTTACATCACTTTGCATATCCTTGATCAAATCAGAAATGCTCTGTACGGCCTGTGAGCTTTGATCTGCCAATTTTCGCACTTCCTCGGCAACTACCGCAAAGCCTTTGCCTTCTTCCCCAGCACGTGATGCCTCAATCGATGCATTTAAAGCCAATAAATTGGTCTGTTCACTAATGTCGCCAACGAGAGAAATAACATTCTCTACTTCTTTTGCTTTCTGTTGTAAGCGATGAACGTCCTGTAAAGCAATTTCTTGATTTTCGGCTATTTGAAGAATGCCTGTGATTAGACCATTGATAATTTGATTCGATTCTTGAAGCTGTTGAACCATTGCGTTCGATTTCTGCTGAGAGTCTCCTGCCTTTTCATCCACTTGACTAGCTAGCCTTGTGGAATGATCTACAGATTGCGCCGTTTCTTGAATAGCTTCAGAGGTTTCCTCAGCACCTGAGGATATTTGACTAATCGTTTGTTCCAAAGCTTCAGAGTGTAGCTTCGAACGTGAAGCTGCCTTTTTCATGTTTTGGACAGAATCAATCGTTTCTGTTGCATGCTCATCAATATCTGTCAAAACAGACTTTAACTGAGTGACCATTTTTTGAAAAGCGATTGTCAATGCACCGATTTCGTCATCCTTTGCATCTGTTGTGTCCATTTCATGCTGCAAGTCTCCTTCTGCTACTTTAGTCGCAGCATTTTTCAATGTGACTAATGGTCGTGTAATAAAACCACCTGCTGCGAATGCTAAGATACCTGACCAAATAATACCTAATAGTAATATTCCTAACACGTACCATGATTCTGGTATCTCCACAAATTCGTTGATGAATCCTTGCAAAAAGTAGATGAATAAAGCACTTGTTGAATAAGTAATCATTGCTAATAGAGTAGTAAATATCACTAATTTAAAACGTAGACTTTTCCCGCCTTTTTTCCCCATACTGCCACACCCCTATTTATGACTATTTAACTACTACTATTTTGCAACTTTTTTACTAATTTTGCAAGATAAATTGCTAGTTCATCATAAGTTTTTTTATAGGTTGTGACATTTGAACCAAAAGGATCTGAAATATCTAGATCCTGCATCTTCTTTTCCCAGCTATTTATTTCGTCGATTAGTTCCTTTTGTTTCGCTGTATCCTTTTGGCATTTGGCCTCTTCTAAGGAGGCATATGCCTTCGTAAGCTTTTTCCAAGCTACTTCTATTTCAGGATCCACATATTCCTTTAATGTAAAAATAGAGGGAGCATGCTCCGGAAACTGTTGCTTCAAGCTATCACGATGAACGACTGTCATGGTTAATACAAGATCTGCCCAATCAAGCAATTCCGATGTTATTTGAGATGACTGGTGTTGATGCTTAATCCCTTTTTCATTTAATACTTGGATCGTTTCTGGTGATGCTGGATATCCATCTATTGCCATTAGCCCGGCAGACTTCACTTCATAATCGGAAATATCCTTAAGAATGGCTTCTGCCATCGGACTTCTACATGTATTCCCTGTACAAACAAATAATATTTTCATGTTTCACTTGATCCTCCATTGCTACAATGTCCAATCAGTTTCACTATATCATATTTTTGGAAAAGATGAGAAGTTGTTAAAATAATATGTGTAAGCCGAAACCAAACAGAATACTTCCCCCTAGGATTTCACTATATGTTCCTAATAAGTGATGGGTTCTACGACCAATTAATAAAGCAGTCCATGTTAATACTGTACTAAAAATACCGAACAAAGTAATCGCTAGGGCTGTAGCTAGTCCAGATAAACCTAAGGACAATCCGACAGAAAAACTATCCAGACTAACGGTAAATGCAAATACGAATAGCCCCAATCCACTTGGTGCGAGAATATTACTTTCCCTTTTTTGAAAGGTTTGTAAAACCATTTGAAACCCTATACCACATAATAAAAGCCCTGCCGCTAATATCGCAATCCCTTCAATTTGTGTGGAGATCATCGTACCGAGTAATAACCCGATAAATGGCATGACAATGTGAAATATGCCAACCGTTAAACCGATCGTAAAAATTCTTTTCAAACGAATTTCTTGCATACCAATTGCTAACCCTACTGAAAAGGCATCCATTCCGAGCGCAAATGCCATGAAAATAATCGATAAAACTTCTCCTACTGGTAGTATCGTCACAATTAATGTGCCCCCTTCTTCGGACATGCTTCTTTCACCTATGCATATGCGGAAAAGGGGGCGGTTATGATCGTTATTTTGTTTGGTAAAGATGGTCAGATGCTGCCTTTGACAGCCGATTCATAATAGCTTGGCCCACCCCATCTGTGGAAAAGGCCTCTGCTAAAATTAGATCAACATTCGTATGATTAAAATATCGTAGTCCATCATACAGCTTAGCGGCTATTTCTTTGTCGTTTTCCCCACAAGGAAATAGTTGATCTGCGTCTAGTTCATCCATTAATGAATCACTTGCTAAAACACCAACCTTATAATGTTTTTTTCGATAAAGATCGATCTGCTTCTGAAAAAAATCACTATCTCCATGTACGACATATAGTGGGGCATCAGGTTCATAATGATTATATTTCATCCCAGGTGATTTAGGCTGATTGTCTTGTTTTTGTATCGCATTGGTCATCCTTGCACTTGGCACGATTTTTTTAATATCCTCGAGTGTTACATTGCCTGGTCTAAGAATAATAGGAATCTCTCCAGTAGCATCGACAACGGTTGATTCTAAACCAACTCCTGTTGCACCACCTTCAATTACTCCACTAATCTTCCCTTTTAAGTCCTCCAATACATGATTGGCTTTTGTTGGACTCGGTTTTCCTGAGAGATTAGCACTTGGTGCTGCTATCGGTTTACCTGTTGCTTGAATGAACGCTCTTGCAATCGGATGGTTCGGTATACGGATCCCAACCGAATCTAATCCAGCAGTAACAAGTGGTGTAATCTCTTTGTTATTTTTTAAAATAATGGTAAAAGGACCTGGCATAAAATGATCGATGAGTTTTTGTGCAGCCTCTGGAATCTCCTGCACATATCGGCCGATTTGACTGGGTGCGTCTACATGAACAATTAGTGGATTATCAGCTGGTCTTCCTTTTGCTTGAAAGATTTTTGCTATAGCATGCTCATTCGTAGCATCTGCTCCTAAGCCATACACCGTCTCGGTCGGAAATGCTACTACTTCACCATTTAATATCGATTGAGCTGCTTCCTTTAATGATTGTTCATCTGTTTTCCACATTTTTGTTTCCATTTACTATCCCTCGATTTTCGTATGTCTAGCATTATTATGGAGGGATTTCTTAAAATGTGCAAGCCGATGGAGTTATCAACAGATTTATCCACAGAAAGGAAGGAGTTCTGTGGGTAAATCTTGTTTTATCCACAAAAATGATATTTAAGATGAATATTTATCCACAATTCTTGTGAATGTTATGCACATTCAGTTCACATTTTGTGTATAACCATCCACTTTGTCCACATTTAGATGATCATTCATCCACCATTGTCCTTGTTTTTCAGTGGATGGACCCTGTGGAATTTGTTGATAACTCAATTGCATTAACAATTGATCCACCGTTTCTGATCTGCTTTGCACATATAATTTTTCCGCACCATAGTTATAGGTTAAATTTTCGGCTGATTGAATAATGGTTAATGGTAAGGAAAAGGGTGCACCCTTTTTCATAATAAATGCACGTAACCAATAGCTAGATTTATCCACAGGATATAGACAGAAGAAAGCAATAGGCTTTTCGTCTTGCTCCACAAAATAGCCATATTGCTTCATTCTATCATCCGTTATCCATGACATCTTATTTTCAAAAAATTGAGCAAATTCCTGATCTGTTACTGTATTAGTTGCTTGTAATTTCACTATTCTCCACCTCTATCATTTATTTACTATAATCTATGAAACAAATGATAGATTTATTCATTAGAATAGGAACTTTTTCCACTAAAAATCAAACCATTCGAGAAAGAAAAAGGTATACTTTACTTCCTCTTCATCTTCCTCTTTTTCTTCTTTTTTATCTTGCTCTTCCTTTTTCTTTTCTTCCTCATTTTCTTCCTTTTCTTCTGCTTGAACAGTAGTACCAAATGAAAAATCTAGAAAGCATAATGGTGGAAATACAACACACCACCAATTGGCACCATCACCTTCTCCAAGAGTAATAAGAATGGCTTCATACTCTCCTTCAGGGTATAAATAATCTCCATATAATTTTGTGGGAAATTTCACTTTATCACTATATTGAACCTTATAGGATTGATCAGAACCTTTCTCCTTCAATACCTTTTCAACAATCGCTTCAAGCTCTGTAGTATTGTTAGATATAAGCTTTCTCGCTTCCTCGATATCATCCATTTTTTCTACCCATTTTGTCACTTCTGCGTTCACAGCATCGCGCACAGCATGCTTCAGTGCTTGATCCTTTTCCTTATCACTATTTGCTAAAATTCTTAGACGGATCGCTTCGTCAGGAATCACCTGATAGGCTGAGGTTTCCGTGCTCGTTGTTTTTTGTGGAAAAAATCCAATAATCATAAATATAAGGACTGCAATGAATAAAAGCTTTCGCATTTTTCTTCCCCCTGTAATGATGTCTTGTTCATTAGTCACAGTGTGGGCAAATACAAAAGCTTTTAAACAATCAATCTATTAATTTTTTACTTATCCTATTAATTCTGCCATAACCATTCGATCTTTTCCGTTTATATCTTGCAATACGTTCACTTTAGCATGTTGGAACTTCGTTTTTATGATGTCAGAGACGGCCATTCCTTGTTGGTAGCCAATCTCAAAGGCTAGGATCGCATCTTTATTCAGAACGAATTTCGCCTGTTGAATAATTGCTTCATATGCTGCTAAGCCATGATTAGGTGCAAATAGTGCTAAATCTGGATCAAAATTTTTCACCGTATCAGACATTAATTTTTTCTCAGTCGGATCAATATATGGTGGATTAGAAACGAGTAGATCAATTTTTTCCCCTTTCTCCATTAAGGGGGATAAAAAATCTCCTTGGTAAAATTCAATCTTTGCCTGATGATTTCTTCCATTTTGTTTGGCCACAATTAATGCTTCTGGTGATAGATCTGTAGCCAAAATTCTCGGTTTCCACTCTGCTAGCTCATGCGCTAAGGTTATCGCAATAATTCCACTTCCTGTCCCGACATCACAGATGGTTAAATCAGTTCTATTTTCCCTCCTCACTGTCTCACAAATAGCCACAATTAACTCCTCTGTTTCCGGACGAGGAATTAATACGTGTTCATTCACCGTAAAATCACGGCCATAAAACTGCTCGACACCTGTTAAATGCTGGACTGGAATCCCTGTTGTAGCATGCTGTTTAATTTTATCCATATAGGCACTAAACGCTTCTTGTGTCATGCTATCACGTAAGCTACTAATAAGGCTAGCTTTTGTCAGTCCAAGCTCATGCAGCAGTAGGATCTCGGCAACCTTAGGTTCACGGGACGCATTTTCTAAAAAAGAAGAAGCCCGACGGAGGGCTTCGTATATCGTGATGGTTGGCATATTATTCACCTATTTGCTCCATTTTCTTTGCTTGCTCTTCAATAATAAGGGCATCAATCACTTCTTCTAGCTTCCCTTCAAGAATCTGGTCAAGCTTCTGAATCGTTAGTCCGATACGGTGATCCGTCACACGATTTTGTGGGAAGTTATAGGTTCTAATACGTTCCGAGCGATCTCCTGACCCCACAGCAGACTTTCTCGTTTGATCATATTCTGCTTGTGCTTCCTGTTGGTATTTATCATAAATACGTGCACGTAATACTTTCATTGCTTTTTCTTTGTTCTTGATCTGTGATTTTTCATCCTGAATCGAGACAACGATTCCTGTTGGCATATGGGTTAATCGAACTGCCGACATCGTTGTATTAACACTTTGTCCACCTGGTCCACTAGATGCAAACGTATCTACACGAATATCCTTCTCATGGACATCGACTTCTACTTCTTCTGCTTCTGGCATTACCACAACCGTTGCAGTAGAGGTGTGGATTCTACCACCTGATTCTGTTTCTGGAACACGCTGTACACGATGAGCACCATTTTCAAATTTTAGCTTCGAATAGGCACCCTTTCCATTGATCATAAATACGATTTCTTTAAATCCCCCGACACCTGTTGTGCTTGAATCCATTACATCTATCTTCCAGCCCTCTGACTCCGCATAACGTGAGTACATGCGGTATAAATCGCCCGCAAAAAGTGCCGCTTCATCTCCACCAGCAGCTCCGCGGACCTCCATAATAACGTTCTTATCATCATTTGGATCCTTTGGTAATAGTAACACTTTTAGTTTTTCCTCAAGGTCTTCTTTTTGATCCGATAATTCTGCGATTTCCATTTTTGCCATTTCACGCATCTCATCATCTAAATCCTCTTCTAGCATGGATTTAGCATCTTCTAGCTGAGAGTTTACCTCTTTATACTCCCGATAGGCGACAATGATATCCTGTAAATCTGACTGTTCTTTAGAGTATTCTCTAAGTTTTTGAGAATCATTAATCACTTCTGGGTCACTTAATAATTCATTTAATTTATCATAACGCGCCTCTAACGATTCTAATCGATCTAACACGTCCTTCACCTCTTTCTCACCTAAACAGGTGATGACTTCACTGGTACGTATATTATAGTATAGTTTTATAAAAAGCGTCAAAGCTAGTATGCATTAGAATTTTTTGCGATATTTCGGTTATATGGATGGTTCGGTACTTCGTGATGATGACGACATCGTGGCTCATATGCTTCCTTAGCCCCTACTAAAATAACAGGATCATCAAAGGATGCAGGCTTTCCGTTAATGAGACGTTGTGTTCTACTGGCAGGTGACCCACAAACAGGGCATATCGCCTGAAGCTTTGTAACAAATTCACTAATGGCTAAAAGATCCGGCATCGGCCCAAACGGCTCACCTCGAAAGTCCGTGTCTAGTCCAGCCATAATTACTCGTTGGCCATTATTAGCTAATTGACTAACTACTTCCACAATTTCTTTGTCAAAAAATTGGATTTCATCTATTCCAATGACATCCATATCCTCTGTGACATCTGATAAAATTTCTGCTGCACTCTCTACCGGTTTCGCAATGATCGCTGCACCATTATGAGAGACAATTGATTCCTCGCTATAGCGATTATCTATTTTTGGTTTATATACGGCAATATTGAGATGACCATATGTAGCTCTTCTTACTCTACGGATTAGTTCCTCGGATTTACCAGAGAACATGCTCCCACATATGAGTTCAAGCCAGCCAGTATGTTTCATGATATTCATGGAAATGTGACTCCTTCCGACATTTCACTTTCTCTAGTTTCGTTTAGCATCAGTGGGAGAAGAATTCCCTTCTGATATTAGTTTAATCATTAAGTATATTCCCATACTTTTAAATTCTTGCTTCCATTTAAGCTATATTGCTGAATAGATGACACTCTATGCCAATAAAAAACAGGCAAATCGTATGAGCATTTGCCTGCTTTAATCGGATCAATATCCTGTTAGTATCCGTAGATAAATTTCTGAAAAAATAGCCATTATCCAAGGTTGTATTTTTTCTTGAAACGGTCTACACGGCCACCAACTTTGTCAGCTTTTTGTTTACCAGTGTAAAACGGGTGTGAAGCTGAACTAATTTCTACGCGAATTAATGGATAAGAGTTTCCATCTTCCCATTCGATCGTTTCATCAGAAGTCTTTGTAGATCCGCCTAGAAATTTGTAGTCAGAGCTTGTATCAAGAAATACAACTTTATGGTATTCTGGATGAAGTCCTTCTTTCATGTCTGTCCACTCCTTTTGCCCTGAATCCTTAAGAAACAGAGTTAAATTATGCGATAAGCATTTTCAATCATACAGAAGCATTATAACAGTGTCACCATTCGAATGCAAGTATAATTTTGATTTGCGCCTTACTCTACTTTCTTATTCTTGGCTGTTCCTTTTCGTCTCATTTCTTCCTCAATGGAAGCAAGAAATTCTTCATTATTTTTCGTTGAACGTAATTTACGTAAAAATCGTTCTAGGAAATCTGGTGAATCCTGCATGCTTTTACGTACTGCCCACATCATTTCTAAGTGCTGCTTCGATAATAATAGTTCTTCTTTTCTCGTACTAGAACGTAAAATATCAATGGCAGGGAAGATTCGTCGTTGGGCAAGGTTACGATCTAAATGAAGCTCCATATTACCTGTACCTTTGAATTCTTCATAGATAACATCATCCATCCGTGAGCCTGTTTCTACAAGTGCCGTTGCTAAAATCGTGAAGCTACCGCCATCCTCGATATTACGAGCAGCACCAAAGAAACGCTTAGGACGGTGGAATGCGGCAGGATCAATACCACCAGAAAGAGTTCGTCCACTTGGAGGAATCACCAGATTGTATGCTCTAGCAAGACGTGTAATACTATCCATAAGGACCACGACATCCTTTTTATGCTCCACTAACCGCATGGCACGCTCTAAAACCAATTCAGCTACTTTTATATGGTTTTCAGGAACCTCATCAAATGTCGAGCTTACCACATCAACATTATCCGCAACAGATCGCTCTATATCGGTTACTTCCTCTGGTCGCTCATCAACTAAAAGGATGATCAGCTTAGTATTTGGATGATTAACCGCAATACTATTGGCGATTTGTTTTAATAGCATCGTTTTCCCCGCTTTTGGAGGGGCAACGATTAAACCACGTTGTCCGTAACCAACAGGTGTTAATAAATCCATAATTCGTGTAGAGATTTGCTTTGTTTCTGTTTCTAGATTCATTAATCGATCTGGATATAATGGTGTCAATGCAGGGAAATGGACACGTTCTTTCGCTGCCTCAGGATCTTCCCCGTTTACGGCGTCAACATGAAGTAGGCCATAATAGCGTTCATTCTCCTTTGGCGGTCGAACTTTACCAGAAACCTTGTCACCATTTCTTAGATCAAATCTTCTAATTTGAGAGGCAGAAATATATATATCTTCAGCGCTCGGGGAATAATTAATCGGACGGAGGAAACCAAACCCTTCTGTCGGGATGATTTCTAAAATACCATCCATAAATAAATAGCCACTTTTTTCAGCTTGTGCCTTTAAGATGGCAAATATTAATTCTCTTTTTGTTAATTTTGCATAGTAGGAAACCTTAAATTCCTTTGCCTTTGCATACAATTCCTTTAATGTCATTGATTCCAATTCTGAGATCGTTACTTCACTCACAAAATCACCACACCTATATTTTTTCTAATTTATCGAAAC
Organism: Gracilibacillus sp. JCM 18966; assembly: GCF_055392695.1. NCBI lineage: Bacteria > Bacillati > Bacillota > Bacilli > Caryophanales > Bacillaceae > Gracilibacillus > Gracilibacillus sp. JCM 18966. The sequence goes on from NZ_AP043883.1 coordinate 568,290, forward strand.
GATTCCATCTCTTTTAGATTCATAAAATAAACACGGAAAAACATATTGAAAATAATTGCTATTATCCATAAATAAATTAGGAAACACTACCAATTGGTCGGTTGCAGTTACTATCGTATTCGTTCATCATGTTATGGAAGCTCAAAAATGGGAGCACCGAGATCATTATAAATCTCAAGAAGAGTGAAAGATGGAAGCTATTATATTTATACTTTTAGAAGGTATTTATGATAGCTTAAAGTAAGAATTTAATTGTAAGAATTTAATTCTGTCTATATAGTACCTTTTTCTTTCGAGATATTCAACTATTTTTTTAAGAAATCGAATTTCCCTCATTTTTTACACATTTAAAAAAAGGAAAAAGAGACAAGTTATTGCCTCTTTTCTTATATCATATATAAATTTAGTAGATGTCTAACTCCGATTAGTCTGCGCTTTTCTTACACATTAGGAATTTTGAAATTGTTTTACTTCTTGTTCTGTCATATTCTCTCGCCAAATATTCGCACCTAATTGTCTAAGCTTATCCGTGATGTTCGCATAACCTCTATCGATATGCTCTACACCTGTAATCTCTGTAACCCCATTTGCCATTAATCCTGCCACAATAAGTGAGGCTCCTGCTCGTAAATCACTTGCTTTGACTTTTGCCCCTTCTAGTTCCACAGATCCTGTTATAATAGCGGAGCTACCCTCGACTTTAATTTGGGCATTCATTCTTCTCAACTCGTCAATATGTTTAAATCGAGCAGAATAAATGGTATCTGTGACAACGCTCGTCCCTTCTGACCTCGTAAGAAGTGCTGTTAATGGCTGCTGTAGGTCTGTCGGAAACCCTGGGTGGACAAGTGTTTTAATATCCACACTATTTAGTTTACTTCCTCTATGGACGAGTAATTGTTCCTCCCCTTCTTCGATTGGAACACCCATTTCTCTCAATTTCGCTAACAGTGGCTCTAAGTGCTGAGGGATCACATTGTCAATTAATACCTCTTCTCCTTGAGCAGCAGCCATGATCGTATAAGTTCCTGCTTCAATTCGATCCGGAATAATCGTATGCATACAGCCTTTTAATGTTTCTACACCTTCAATTCGAATAACGTCTGTTCCCGCACCCTTGATTCTAGCACCCATGCTTGTGAGCAATGTGGCCACATCAATAATTTCTGGTTCTCTTGCTGCATTTTCGATAATCGTTTTGCCTTTCGCTTTTACTGCAGCTAGCATGATATTAATGGTCGCCCCAACACTCACTACATCTAAGTAAATACGTGCTCCTTTAAGCTCGTTTGCACGTAAATAAATTGCACCTTGTTCATTTGTTACCGTTGCGCCTAAAGCCTCAAAGCCTTTTATATGCTGATCTATCGGTCTTGGCCCGAGGTAACAGCCTCCCGGTAAACCGATCACCGCCTCCTTAAAGCGACCGAGCATGGCACCCATGAAGTAATAGGATGCCCTAAGCTTTTTTACACGGCCATTAGGTAAAGGCATTGCCGTCATATTGCTTGGGTCAATATGTAAAGTATGTTCATGCTTTTCCACTGTTCCGCCAATTTCTTCTAATAGGTAGCTTAATGTCTCTACATCAGAAATCTCTGGAAGACCCTCTATTATTACTTTTGAGTCAGCCAGAATAGCTGCTGGCAAGAGTGCCACAGCACTATTTTTTGCGCCACTTATCCGCACTTCTCCATTAAGCAGGTGTCCACCTTCTACTAGTAGTTTCTGCATTCCTATTCCCTCTCTTTCAAGGTAATTACTAGCTATTTATCGCATCACTATTATTTACTATTTTTAGTGTGTTCCTTTTTACCAAATTCATGCAAAATATTGATAGAAAACTCCATGACTGCTATACCTTTAGAAAGTGGTAATTTTACATACGCACTTTCATAAATGATAAAAAACCAATCGACTTCCATTATAACGTAATTTGGATATTTTTACACTAAGCAGGATTATTTTTCTTGTAATTGTTCGAGGATAAAACGATTAGAGGTAGGAGATTACAATAAAAAACTGCCCTTTTCAAAAAAGAGCAGTTAGATCTTATTTATGCTTTATTAGAAGAACCGAATTCGCGCATTTTACCGATTACTGTATCTTTGATTGCATCTCGGCTTGGTCCTAAGTATTTACGAGGGTCAATCATTTCTGGATTAGCCTCTAATACTTCACGAACTACTTTTGTTTGTTGAATTTGGTTTTCTGTATTTACATTAATTTTAGAAGTACCAAATGAAATTGCCTTTTGGATATCTGCAACAGGAATTCCTGTTCCACCATGAAGAACTAGTGGTACACCTGCAACGGTATTAATTTCTTCCATTTCTTTAAAGCCTAAGTTTGGCTCGCCTTGATAAGGACCGTGAACGGAACCTAATGCTGGTGCAAGACAGTCAACACCTGTACGTTCTACAAGCTCTTTACACTCGTTTGTATCTGCGTACATAATTCCACCTTGTACACCATCTTCATTACCACCAACTGTTCCAAGCTCTGCTTCAACAGATACACCATGGAAATGAGCAAGCTCCACTACTTTGGAAGTTACTGCAATGTTCTCTTCGAATGGATCATGAGATGCATCGATCATTACAGAAGTAAAGCCTGCATGGATAGCTTTTGCACATACCTCGAAGCTAGAACCGTGATCTAAATGGATTGCAACAGGAACTGTTGTACCTTGTGCTTCCATTGTTGCTTTCACCATTGCCACAACTACATTGAATCCACCCATATATTTTCCAGCGCCTTCAGATACACCTAAGATCACTGGGGATTTTTCTTCTTCTGCAGCCTGCAAGATAGCTTGTACATACTCTAGGTTGTTAATATTGAACTGACCTACAGCATAGCGTTGTTTGTTAGCAGTTTCTAGCATTTCTTTCATTGAAACTAATGGCATTGTTTTGCTCCTCCTTTAAAATATGTATAGATATAAGCATTGCTTTTACAACCGATCTTGTTACTGATAGATTGTGTCCATTAATAGAATACCAATTCCTTTAAGAAGGTGCAACAACGTAAGCAGTGGAAAACGGTTACTTGATAAAAAAATATCAATTCTACTGCATAATAAGGATTAATTACCAATTATTTCATTAACTAGTATCCGTATATCATTTAATTGAAATGGTTTGCCAATTGTTTTTCTAACAGAGGAATATTTTTTCATTTTACCTTCCGCTCGTTCAGGTAATCCACTCATGACTACAGTCGGAATGGCAAATCCATCCTCCTCTAACAGTTGGACAAGTGCTTCCCCATCAATGATTGGAAGCTTATAATCTAACATAATAAGGTCAGGGCTGTCCTGTTTAATTTTATCAAGTGCTTCTTGACCATTCATGGCCTGCTCCACACGATACCCTTCATGAGATATAACCTCTTCTAATAACATTCGTATCCCAATTTGGTCATCTACTACTAAGACTGTTTTTTCCATATCATGCAACTCCTTTTCTCTGCTACCATAGAAAAACTTAGCTTATCACTATGTTCTTTTTTCGTCATCCACAGAATAATTTTCAAAAGATTATATCCTTTAAAATATTTCGATATAAGAAATAAAAATCCTGCAATATTTTGAAATGTTTTTTTATCTGAACGGAACGAATTTTGTCGAAATTAGGAGAATGTTGATTAGTGGCTTGGGCAAAAGTAAATATAGTAAGCAAAAAACGAACGATCTAATTAGAATCGTTCGTTTTATTAATAATTTCTATGAAGAATTATTTTACTGTTGCTCCTATGAATCCTTTAAATAATGATTGTGGTTTTGTTGGTCTAGATTTGAATTCTGGATGAAATTGGGAGGCAATAAACCAAGGATGGTCTGTTATCTCAATAGTTTCGACCAATCTTTCGTCAGGGCTTGTACCAGAAAAGACAAAACCATTTGCCTCCATATTCTCCCGATATTGATTATTAAATTCGAATCGATGACGGTGACGCTCGTATACCACATCTTCATTGTCATATACTTCTTTCGTTTTTGTGCCATCCTTTAATCGACAAGGGTATAAGCCTAATCTTAGCGTACCACCCATTTCCGATATTTCTTTTTGTTCAGGGAGTAGATCAATAATCGGGTGCGGTGTCTGTGGATCAATCTCTGCTGAATTCGCCCCTTCTAGCCCTAATACATTTCGAGCAAATTCTACGGTTGCAAGTTGCATACCAAGGCAAATTCCAAGGAATGGTATACGGTTTTCTCTTGCATATCGAATCGCTTCAATCTTTCCTTCAATGCCTCGATCACCAAATCCACCTGGAACTAGAATTCCATCCACATCTGCTAGTTGTGTTTCGATGTTTTCACGATCTAATTCTTCCGAGTTTATCCATTTCACCTCTACATCCGCATCATGAGCAAATCCGGCATGCTTTAATGCCTCTACTACAGAGATATAGGCATCTGGCAGTTCTACATACTTACCAACTAAACCAATTGTAACTTTCTTTGTTAAATTTAAAACCCGATCAATTAATTGCTGCCATTCCGTCATATCTGCAGGAGCACAATCTAATCCAAAGTGGTCACAAGTAATTTGGTCTAATTTTTGTTCCTGCATTGCTAATGGTACATGATAGAGGGTATCTGCATCACCTGACTCAATAACCGCTTTTTCATTAATGTCACAAAATAATGCAATCTTTTCTTTCATTTCTTGACTAATTTCTCTTTCTGTACGTAAAACAATCACATCTGGCTGAATCCCTAGTGATCGTAATTCTTTTACGCTATGCTGTGTTGGCTTTGTTTTCAATTCCCCTGCCGCTTGAATGTAAGGAACTAGGGTACAATGAATATACATGACATTTTCGCGACCAATATTGCTTTTTATTTGGCGAATCGCTTCAATAAATGGAAGGGATTCAATGTCTCCAACCGTACCACCGATCTCGGTGATGACAATATCTGCATTTGTTTGTTTTCCGGCCTGAAATACTTTATCTTTTATTTCATTCGTAATGTGTGGGATAACCTGTACTGTTCCACCTAAATAGTCACCTTGACGTTCCTTTTTAATCACCGTTGAGTAAATTTTTCCTGTCGTAATATTGCTATACTGGTTGAGATTAATATCAATAAACCGCTCATAATGGCCAAGGTCTAGATCTGTTTCTGCCCCATCATCTGTAACAAAAACCTCTCCATGTTGATATGGACTCATTGTTCCTGGGTCCACGTTGATATATGGGTCAAATTTTTGAATCGTTACTTTTAATCCTCTATTTTTTAATAAACGCCCTAAGGATGCTGCTGTAATTCCTTTTCCAATGGAAGAAACAACACCACCAGTTACAAAGATGTATTTCGTCACACTTATCCCTCTTTCTTGTATTTATTAAGGTTGTGGGAGAAGAAAAACACCAATAATGGCAGCTCTTCTTATTCATTCCCGCTTTTTTTAAATGAAACTCTCTCCGTCTTCGGAAAGAAGTACCTGAGCTATATATTGGAACTCTCAAGCTATTTTTAATTAGAAAAACTCGCATTCGCTCGTCCTTTGGCGAATGCCTAGTTTTGCTTATACTTGGTACCTTAAAATTTCAGCTACGTCGAAACGCTACTGTGTAGAATTTTATACTTTCCTAACGTAAAATAAAAAAGCGCTCCCCTATCTACCAGGGGAACGCTATATATTATCCATTAATTTATGGAGCCCAAGTAAAATTGTACTCAGATAGCGGTAGAAAGTCAAGTAAGTTTTAGGCTATTTTTCTTCATCTTCATCAAAATCATCGTCTTCTAAATCGTCTATTTCATCTTCTATCTCGTCATCTTCATCGAAATCAAAGTCATCATCTTCCAATGTATCTTCAATGTCGAAATCTTCTTCCTCTTGGAAATCCTCTAGATCGACATCACCGATGTTACTATCATCTTCACTTAAGTCTTCATCAAGTTCTGTTTCTTCGATCTTCGCTTTCTTTTTCGTTACTTTTTTCTTCTTTTTCTTCTTCGGTGTTTGGGTAATATCTTCATCTATTTCTTCTACTGGATACCACTTTTTCAATCCCCAAAGATTAGAGCCTTTTGTCATAAACCGACCATCAATATTTAAATCTGTATAGAATTGGGAGAGCCTTTCATCTTTTTCTTCCTCTTTAAAGCCCTTCAGTTCTGCCACTTTATCAAATAATTCTCGGAAATCCATTGCTTTATTTCCATCTTCTAGTAATTCTGTCGCAACATCGATCATTGCCATTTCATCTATTTTTTCTTCTGTTAAATTCTGCAAACTCACGATTTAGCACTCCTTTATCGTAAAATCTATGTAAACAAATGTTTTCGTTCAACGTCACTACTACCATCATATTATATGGTTTTGCCTAATGAAATGCAACAATCTTTCACAAGTGTATGCTATGAATTAATGAAAGAGATTAATCCTTGTACTTTTTCCTCCGTTAAATCTCCTGAATTATCAAAAATATGGATATCGTCTTGCGGAATATCCCAATTAATTGTTGGAACAAAATCCACTCGTGTTTCATAGGAATCCCAATTGTCAAGCTTCCAGGTATCTCTTACTGTTCCACGCTCTTCAATGCGTTTTCGCTGCTGTTCGATATCGTCAAGAGTGACGACAACTACCTTCACCTCTACCTCTTTATTTGTTTTTCCACTAGCTGCAATAACATCTTCAATCCATTGTTTATTTTTCAATTCAGCTGTAAATGGAGAAATCATGAAAACATTTTGTCCAACCCGAAGATTTTCTATACAGATATCCTTGGTTGTATCATATTCTAAATCACGTAAATTTTTTTTATAAAAATCTGAGTCACGATCATTTGGATCTAAATCATTCATTTCAAGAAAACGTTCAACAAAACGTCCCCCTACTGTATCGCGATCAAGAAATGCACAAGGTATGGTTTCCGCAATTTTTTCTGCCACGGTTGTTTTCCCTGTTCCTGCGACCCCTACAAAGAATACTAGCTTTTGCATCTTCTCACCTCATTAAGTAATTTCACGTTTATTCTTCACACCTTCTAATGTTAACCGATTCAATCGAAAAACGCACGTGCTTTTATAATGGAATTTTATCATAGTTTTCTTTAATATTGGGTAATGTAAAGATTAAGCTTTGAAAAGAGGGATATTCATGATTTACTTAACCATAGTTGGATGTATAGTGCTTTTTATTTTTTTATTATACATTGATTACATCCTCGGTAAAATGTTATCAGCAAGGAATAATCATAGCATGAAATGGAACACCTCTTCTGATGATGTTACATTTTTTGATTCAGGGCAAGATCTCTTTGAAAAAATGTTAAAGGATATAGAAAATGCCAAAACTTCGATTGATGTGCAATTTTTTATTATTCGTAATGACCAGATTAGTAACAGATTTTACAGCTTACTTGCTCAAAAACATGCAGAAGGTGTGGAGGTTAGAATGCTGGCAGATTGGGTAGGAAGCTTTCGTTACCGTAAGAAATGGATAAAAAATCGATTCCCTTTTTTCAAGATGAACCATCCACGGCCGCCATTTTTTTATCACCTTCAACAGAGAAACCATCGAAAGCTATTAATTATCGATCAAAAGATTGGTTATCTAGGAGGATTCAACCTTGGTGAAGAGTATTTAGGAAATGATTTAAAGCTCGGTAAGTGGAAGGATTATCATATTCGTCTCACGGGTGAAATTGCTCGAGTATTCAGTCAAATTTTTACTACGGATTGGAACAAGGCGAGTCTTTCCTATGACCGATCATTTGGTGAGAAGGAAGCTAATGCAGAGGATGTTAACATTTGTGTCATGACATCAGAAGCAAATTCCCTTGAAAAAAGTATCCTCTCGATGCTTTCCAGTGCTAAACGTTCTATTGAAATTGGCTCTCCTTATTTTATCCCAACAAAACCTGTGCTTCAGGCGCTAGTGGATGCAAGAAAACGTGGAGTAAAGATTACGATCCTTCTACCTGAAAAAGGAGACCATCCTATTACAAAGGCCGGTGCCATGCCTTATTTAAAAAAAATGCAAGAGATTGGTGTAGATACTTATTTATATATGGATGGTTTTTTTCACGGAAAGGTTTTGTTTATTGATGAGGAGATCTGTGATTTTGGCACAGGAAATTTTGATCAACGAAGCCTTCTTCTCAACGAAGAAATCAATGTCATCGTAAAAAAGGATCATCCCCTTTATCAGGATGCCAGAGCATGCTTTACCCATGACTTGAATACAAGCAAAAAATTAACCTTAACATGGATTAAACATCAACCATTGTGGATGAAGCTGTTAACGGTTATCAGTGTGCCACTTCGGAGATTTTTGTAGTATAACTTGTCACCACATTATGAAAGAGGAACAAACCAGTCAACACTGATTTATTCCTCTTTTTCTATTACATGCTCTCTGGTGCATGAACTCCTATCAGGCGTAAGCCATTTGCTAGGGTGATTTTTACGGCTTCCATTAAAGCTAAGCGTGCTTTCGTTGCTTCGATATCGTCTTCGTTAATGACTTTCTCTGCATTATAGAAGCTGTGAAGGGCAGATGCTAGGTCAAAAATATATTGTGTTACACGGTGTGGCGTTCGATTACTTGCTGCATCTGCAACCACTTGGGTGAAATCGCCTAATTGCTTTAAGAGATCCTCTGCTTTTTCTGATTGAAGCAGGCTTGCATCATAGTCAGTAGGTTGTATCCCTTTTTCTGCTGCTTGCTTTAACATGGTACAAATTCGCGCATGGGCATATTGAACATAGTAAACAGGATTATCATTGGACTGGGATTTTGCTAAATCCATATCAAAATCTAGGTGAGAGTCAGCAGAGCGCATGACAAAGAAATAACGCATAGCATCAATGCCTACCTCGTCCATTAGTTCCCGTAAAGTGACTGCTTTTCCTGTTCGTTTACTCATTTTTATTTTTTCGCCATTTTCAAAGAGATTTACCATTTGAATGATTTCAACCTCTAAAGTATCCGCATTATAGCCAAGTGCTTGGATCGCTGCACGCATACGTGGGATATAACCATGATGATCCGCTCCCCAAACATTGATTAGTTTATCAAAGCCACGATCCAGCTTGTTTTTATGGTAAGCAATATCTGGTGATAGATAGGTATAGGAACCATCCTGTTTTACTAAAACACGATCCTTATCATCACCAAAGTCTGTCGTACGGAACCATGTTGCTCCATCCTTTTCAAAAATATATCCTTTTTCGCGGAGAAGATCAATTGCAGGTACTATACGATCTTCTTGATAGAGAGAGGTTTCTGAGAACCAGTTGTCAAAGGTTACGCGAAATTGCTCTAAATCCTTTGCGAGCTTTTCTAGTTCAAATTCCAAACCGTATTTTCTAAAAAAACGATCCTGCTCTTCCGCTGGTTGACTCAAAAGCTCTTCACCATATTCTTTGGCAAGACTTTCTCCAATTCCGATAATATCAGCTCCATGATACCCGTCCTCCGGCATAGGATAGTCCTTACCTAATGCTTGCATATAACGAGCCTTAACAGATAGTGCTAAGTTATTAATTTGATTTCCTGCATCGTTAATATAGTATTCTCTTGAGACGTCATAGCCTGCTTTATCTAAAATATTGCATAAAGCATCCCCAACGGAAGCACCACGAGCGTGACCCAAATGCAGGTCTCCTGTAGGATTCGCTGAAACAAATTCTACCTGGATTTTCTCACCCTTGCCTACATTTGTTTTTCCATATTGCTCCCCTTGCTCTAAGATGGTAGGAATTAAATTCGTTAGATATTGATTATCCATGAAAAAGTTAATAAAACCAGGACCAGCTATTTCTACCTTTTTGATCGATCCTTTTGTTTGATCTAGCTTCTGTACTATCTCTTCGGCAATTTGACGTGGAGCTTTTTTGGCAATTCGCGCTAATTGCATAGCCATGTTCGTTGCATAATCACCGTGCGCTTTATCCTTAGGTTGTTCTAGCACAATGGCAGGTATTTCCTCTTCTTTTGCTAAGCCTGCCGATAAGACTGCTTGTTTTATCGCCATCTTTAAGTTATCTTGCATCTCTTGCATTATATTCATACTAATACCTCCATTTTAACGATTGTCTTCCTGGCTGAATTGAATGGTTAACCGATGTCTTCTGGGGTCTGCTCCATTTAAGCTTGTTGTATAGCTAATAAAAAGCTTTCCATTTCTTTTCTTCTCTAGTTGTTGATATTGAATTTGCTCTGTCATTGTTTCCATATGCATTGTTCCAAACTGGTGTCTGTAAACATTTTCTGTTCGTTGCTTTTCTGTGAATTTTTGATGCATGGAAACAGCGCCAGACCTCTTCACACTTACTTTATCAGGTTGTATGGTAATGAATGAATCTGTCCGTTCGTTATATTCATTCTGTTCACTAAAGGTCAGCACAGTCATCTGGTTTTTCTCCATTAGCAGACCTTTCTCTTCTGTTACGGTAATTTCTTTATTATCGTCATCTATTATTTCCATGGTCATTGTTATGGAAACTGGAGTTTTGTTCATTAATCTTCTCATTCCTTATTGATCAAGTGCATTTAATGCTTGTAATGGTAGCTTCGCATAAAAATAATCGTCCCGTTCATAGATAAAACGTTGATAGGATTGCTTGAGTAAATGCTTATCCTTTCGTGCCATACCTAAATAATATTGTTGAAATGGCGTCAGCTCGTTAAATTCCTCTAATATGGATATACATTCCTCGACATTACCATTTGCTAATGCAATATGAGCTTGCTCTGCTTTATTCTCTGTCACGAGCCCTTCCGTTTTTCGATAATAGGCAGAAATAAATGGAATAGTGTAATTGGTCAGTCCATAAACAGCACGTGCATTGGCGGTCTTCTTTGCTAGCTCTAAAGCGAAATGGGCATGTTGTATCGCTTGTTCATAGCTTTCAAACAGGTATCCTTGTGCAAGCATATTATGAATATCGATTTTTTTGTAGTCATTATTCGTATTGGCAAGCAATCGATAGCCATATTTCCGTGAAAGGATTAATTCATTTCGTTTCCAATGATAGATAAATAACGTCTCATCCAAACGATGCTCGAGCAATTCTCTTAATAAAGGATCCATCAGACGATCCAGTCCTATCTTAATACGATCATTATATAAACCAATTTTGCCATATTGATGCATGTCAAAATAACAGTAAATATGTAATAAGTCTTTTAAAATAGGAAAAATGTCATCATCTGCTTCCGCTTCGATTCGATTAATCTCTTTAATCGATTGCCTTATCATTTTTGGTTTGACTTGTTTATTGGATAAATTCTTCCGATCGTACATTAACTGGTAAGCCAGTGCTGCCGTTCGATTTTTTTTATGAATAGAGGTTCGATTTTTTGCTATTACGTCATGTAGCTCCTCTAGCAAACCGACTGCATATAGATATTCCATGGCAACTCGTTGATTATGATCACTTTTACAATGCAGACAAATCAATCGCATATTATCTATTTCATTAGGGTATCCCTTTAATTGTTGATAAATAACATAAATCGGCAATTCATTGTCACTTTCTAAGAAGTGATTTACTATATGATTGTCATGTTCGTGTTCTGTCATCGTGATTTATCCCCTATTTTTCTATTCCTTTACTGACATTTTATCATAATTAACCTAGAAAGTAACTGCCGGTTATTTTACCCAGCCCAAAAGAATTTCCCGGATGAATTTGCTTGCTGCGATTGCTGTTTTTTCTGTCGGATCATATACTGGAGCAACCTCCACCAGATCTGCACCTACAATAGAAACCCCGGATTTTGCAATTAGATGGATAGCCTCCAATAATTCCTTTGAAGTAATCCCGCCTGCTTCAGCAGTCCCTGTACCAGGCGCATAGGCCGGATCTAATACATCGATATCAATTGTGACATATATCGGGCGATGAAGCAGTGTCGGTAATACTTTTCTTAGTGGTTCTACTACTTCAAATTTTGCCATATACATGCCGCTTTCCTTTGCGTATTGAAATTCTTCTCGCATGCCTGATCGAATCCCAAATGAATAAACATTCTCTGCACCAAATTTTTCACAAACTTTTCGAATCGGAGTTGAGTGAGACAATTCTTCTCCTTCATATTCGATCCGCAAATCAGCATGGGCATCAATATGAATGACAGCAAGATCTGGATATTTTTCAAACATTGCTTCAAGGATTGGCCAGCTCACTAAATGCTCACCACCTAATCCAAGCGGAAATTTTCCTTTTGCCAAAATTTTGCGGACATAGGCTTTTATCATTTCTAGACTGCGCTCAGCATTTCCAAACGGAAGTGGGATATCCCCTGCATCGAAATAGTTCACTTCTTCTAAATGACGATCTAAATAAGGGCTATATTCTTCTAAGCCAATTGATGCTTCTCTGATGCGATTGGGACCAAAGCGCGAACCCGGACGAAAGCTTACTGTCCAGTCCATCGGCATTCCATATAAAATAACATCTGCCTTCTCATGGTTTTGTCGTGATAGTATAAATACCTTTCCAGAATAGGCTTCATCAAAACGCATACCTTTCACCCCCTATTTATCTGTTAAATCTTTTACAAATTTCGGTAGGACAAAGCTTGCAAAGTGAAGGTCCTTTGTGTAATATTTCGTCTCTATGTCAAAGAAGCGTTCTTCCTTAACCTTTAAGGGATCATGGATTTTGCTTCCTAATGTAAAGGTCCATAGACCACTAGGATATGTCGGAATATTGGCAGTATATAGTCTAGTTACAGGGAATATCTCCGCTACATCCTGAAATACCTGGCGAATTAAATCAGATTTGAACCAAGGATTATCTGTTTGTGCAACAAAGAGTCCGTCATCTTTTAATGCATTAGCAATTCCAGCATAAAAGCCTTTTGTAAAAAGATTAACAGCAGGGCCTACTGGTTCGGTTGAATCAACCATTATCACGTCATACGCTTTTTTGCTTTTGGCAATATGAACAAAACCATCTGCTACGCGTACCTCCACTCGTGGATCAGATAACTTTCCAGCTATAGACGGTAAATATATTTTCGAATATTCCATAACTTTCCCATCAATATCAACCAATACGGCTTTTTCCACGGACGGATGTTTAAGAATCTCTCGGATCACTCCACCATCTCCTCCCCCAACTACCAGTACCTTTTTAGGATTAGGATGCGTAAATAGAGGAACATGTGCGACCATCTCATGGTATACAAATTCATCCTTTTCGGTTGTCATGACCATATCATCTAAAAGGAGCATATTCCCCCATTCCGCCGTTTCAACCATATCTAACTTCTGGAAATCGGTTTGCTCTGTATGATGTGTTCGATTAACCTTCGCAGTGATTCCAAAGTTTTCTGTTTGTTTTTCCGTAAACCATAATCCCATTCATCATCTTCTCCTATCTATATTCAAACAACCATCTATTAGTTAGATTAAACAATACTATTTTAGAGATTTTTTCTAAAAAATCAAGTTTTTCTTGTATCTTTATGTTTATTATTTTTAGAAATTTCCCATAATACCAAATATAAGCTTATTGAAGGAGGGGACACCTATGCGCAGAAGGAGAAGAAGAAGGAAAAAAAGATGGCTAAAATGGGGCTTCTTTATGTTTTTAGTCGGGGCTTCTTCCTTTGTTTTCTTAATCGGGGCAAGCTTTATACTAGGTCCTCCTTCACTTGAACGTGCGGAAAACACCATCTATTATAGCTCAGATCAAGAAGTAATCGGGGAGGAATACGGATCTGAAAAGAGGTATTGGGTGGACTTGGACGAAATTGATGACAAGTTAGAAAAAGCCATTGTTTGGACAGAGGATCAGCATTTTTATGATCATCTTGGCTTTGACTTTAAGAGACTTGCGGGAGCTATTGTTAAGGATATCCAGACAATGTCGTTAAAAGAAGGGGCAAGTACGATCACCCAGCAATATGCTCGAAATCTCTTCCTATCACATGAAAAAACCTGGAAACGTAAGCTATATGAAGCTTTTTACACTATTAGGTTAGAAATGTTCTATGATAAAGATGAGCTTTTAGAAGGTTATTTAAATACGATTTATTATGGACATGGCGCCTATGGGATTGAGGCTGCTAGTAAATATTATTTTAACAAGTCAGCAAAGGATTTAAGCTGGGCGGAAGCTACTTTGCTTGCAGGTATACCTAAGGGGCCGTCCATCTATTCTCCCTTTCATGATTTAGAAAATGCGAAACAAAGACAAGCCTTTATTTTAGAAAATTTACTGGAGAATGATGTGATCGACCAAGCAACATATGATGCGGCAATAAACGAAAAATTAAATTTTTCCGATGACCGTATGATTGTAAAAAACAGTATTGCTCCTTATTTTCAGGATATTGTGGTCGAGGAACTGAAATCATTGCTCGATTTAAATATGGAAGAGATTCGTTCTGGTGGCTATAAGGTTTATACAACATTGGAGACAGACCAGCAGCTAGCTTTGCAAACAGCCAGTGAGTCTGTTCTCAACAATGGAGAAATTCAAGTAGGTGCTGTCGCAATGGACCCTGATACTGGTGGGATAACTGCACTTGTGGGGGGACAAAATTATGAAGCATCCTCCTTTAATCGGGCAGTTCAGGCAAAGCGTATGCCTGGCTCCTCTTTTAAACCATTTCTCTATTATGCCGCTTTGGAAAATGGCATGACAGCTGCAACGACGATGATGAGTAAGCCGACAACCTTTGCTCTAGAAAATGGTCAAAGCTATCAGCCAAGCAATTTTAATAACTATTATGCAAATGCTCCGATTACGATGGCGCAGGCAGTTGCCTTATCTGATAATATTTTTGCGGTTAAGACAAATCTGTATGTGACACCTGAACGATTCGCGCGGATTGCAAAGGAAAAGTTCGCCATCGAAAGTCCACTTGAACCTGTTGCTTCGCTTGCTCTTGGTACAGAGGTTGTCAGTGTAAAGGAAATGGTAACAGGCTATAGTATTATTGCAAATGGTGGTAAAAAAGTGAATTCTCATGTGATCGAAAAAGTAACAGATTCACAAGGAAATGTAATTTATCAGTACGAAGAGCCCAAGGAAGAAGCTGGAGGTTTTCCGTTTTTCTCGAAAAAAGAGACAAATCAACTGCTGAAGCCTGCTCTTACTTATATTTTGACCGATATGATGAAGGGAATGTTTGACCAGGAGCTCAATGGCTATATGAGTGTAACAGGTGCCTCAATAGCAGACCAACTAACACACGATTATGCTGGTAAATCGGGAACAACGGAATCAGATAGCTGGATGGTCGGCTTTAGCCCTGAATTAGTAGCTGGTGTCTGGATTGGCTATGACGATAATCGCTCGATTGAAAAAGTTTCCGAGGAGCATTTCTCCAAAGAAATTTGGGCTAACTTTATGGAGAAGGCTCATGAAAGCATCCCAGTAACAGAAAGCAAGCCACCTGAGAACATTATCGAAGTCCCGATCGACCTTAATACTGGTTTACTAGCAACAGATGAGTGTGGAGAAGCATATACGATGCCTTTTATCAAAGGAACCCAACCATCTCAATACTGTACTTCCCATTTGGAAGAAATCAATGAAGAAAATTCAGAGGAACTAAAGGAAATCACCGAGGACGATCCATTTTTAGAGGATTGGTGGGATTGGCTCTGGTTTGGCGATAATTCGACTGTAACAGAATAGTGACGGAGACCGTTTGGCGTCGAGGCTTGCATTAGAAATAGCTTATTAACTCCATTTGAGAGGCATTTCTGGCAAGAAGTGAGTTTTATAGAGCGGATAAACTTCATTTCGCTGGTTTTCTTCGTTTGAAATGCGCTTTATAAAGCTTATAAACTCCATTTCGCTGGTTTTCTTCGTTTGAAATGCGCTTTATAAAGCTTATAAACCCCATTTCGCTGGGATACTCCGTTTAAATTGCGCTTTATAAAGCTTATAAACTCCATTTCGCTGGTTTTCTTCGTTTAAATTGCGCTTTATATAGCATATAAACTCCATTTTGCTGGGATTCCTCGTTTGAAATGTGCTTTATATAGCATATAAACTCCATTTTGCTGGGATTCCTCGTTTGAAATGCGCTTTATAATGCATATAAACTCCATTTCGCTGGGGTTCCTCGTTTGAAATGCGCTTTATAAAGCTTATAAACTCCATTTTGCTGGGATTCTTCGGTTGAAATGCGCTTTATAATGCATATAAACTCCATTTCGCTGGGGTTCCTCGTTTGAAATGCGCTTTATAAAGCTTATAAACTCCATTTCGCTGGGATACTCCGTTTAAATTGCGCTTTATAAAGCTTATAAACTCCATTTTGCTGGTTTTCTTCGTTTAAATTGCGCTTTATAAAGCTTATAAACTCCATTTCGCTGGATTCCTCGTTTGAAATGCACTTTGTAAAGGATATAACTCCATTTTGCTGGGATGGGATTCTTCAGTGATCCGGATCTTTTAGTTAAGAGCGTCCAAGTAGAAGTGGATGCTTATTTATTCAGTCATGAAAAAAGGCCAGGCGAATGCCCGGCCCTTTTCCAGTCCTAGTAACGAAGAGTTACCATGTGTGTATTATTTTAATCAATAACGCTTGCTTTGGACAAGTATAATATAGAAAGTTCAGAAATTGTTCACAAAGTGTTCATTATTTTGGTAAAACCTGTTTTAATTCTTCTGGTGATCGTTCCCACATTTCTGGCTTATAATCACGTAAAAAATCAGCCAAGAGCTTGAGGGATTTTTCATCCATATGTTCCACAATATAATGACCCTTCATTGATTTATCCATATGATTAACATGTTCTGGCATAGACTTATAGGCGCGCTTTATCGATCGATCGACACGAATTTCACTACCTGCTACCCCATGATAATACGGTCCTTCTTCTCCTCTTTCAACCGTGACCCATACGATCCAATATAATTTCCCATTTGGAACTTCCTCTTTATTAGGGATAAATTTCACCCTTCTTTCTACCTCACTTCTTGCGTGCATTGCCCCCATATCCACAAATGCTCTGTCATCATTTGGATCGATGATGACAGGAGAAATATTTTCTAAGCTTATCGAACCAACTCCATACCCACCATGACCGTCTGTAGAATCATCCTTCATGATAGTGAATTGATTAGATTTCTTCTTATTATTAGAATTTTTTTGATCACTCATCTATCGTAAACCTCCTAGCCTAAATCCATTTACTGTTATTGTAGCATTTTGTTTCGCTGATTTCACATTTATGCTACAATAATAAGTATGTTTATATCTTGATCAAGGAGTGATGACATATGCCATACGTAACGATACAAATGCTAGAAGGTAGAACAGATGAGCAAAGAAAAGCCTTAATTGAAAAAGTAACTGATGCCGTTGTAGAAACAACAGGTGCCAATCGAGAAAAAGTTGTTGTATTTGTCGAGGATATTGACAAACGGAATTATGGAGTTGGTGGAAAACGATTAGTGGATTGAAGCTTTGATCACAATAGTTAAAAGGATGTGATGGATTGATGCCATTCTCTTTATTTACTTCTATTGGCGGTTCTCATGGAACCATGGTCTACTTAATAATTATCTTTGTTTTAGTTTTGCTATTGATTGCTTTTATGATATCCAAAATATTCAGACAAAAATTGTCTAATAAGCAATTAGATCGCATCGAAGAAAAATTAGATACCTTACTGAAGGAAAAAGACCGCTACAATAATCCGTAGCGGTCAGCTTTTGCTAATGCTTGATCTTTTCGATAAACTCCCATGCTTCCTTCATATCTTCCTTTGTATAATTGGATTTTTTCTTCACTTCTTGTACTTTTCTCTCCGTATCCGCTTTATCTAAATCATCAAAATAAAGCATGGTGGCGACAAGCTCCAAAAAACGAGAGCTTTTTTCATTCATATCATTGACAATGGCCTCGAGGTTTGACAAATCTACAGGAGAATGCTCCAAAAAATTCTCCCCCTCCTCCGTTACCTGATAACGATATTGGTAATAATTGCTTTTCGACTCTTTTACTTCTGAGACAAAGCCTAAGTTAGTCAATTCCTCCATCCTTAACGACAATTCCTCCGAATATGGGCCATAAAAATGAAAAGTGTACTTTTCTTCAAAAGGATACCCTAGCTTTTTCATGATATAAATAATTTTTTGTAGCTTTTTTCTACCAACGATCCCTGCAGATGATGCAATCACCTTTACGAGTTTTGCATGATTATCTAACAATGATAACACCCCTATTTCTATTATTCCGAATGATGTAGTAATGCAAGTATTCTCTTTTTCTCTTGGCTATCGTCTGGGAGCTGTAAAATCACGTCCCGAGGATAGTACAGCTTATGGTCCGTTCTTTTCTTACCTGAAATCGCCTCTACAATTTCCGATTGCCTTGATAATTCACGTAATTCCTTATTTGGCATGAATAAATGGATGGGAAGTCGTTCTTCCTCTTCACCAGGACGATAAAAGTCGTATGGTAAATCAGAGGAGGAATCAACAACTAAATAATAATCCGGATCTAACCCAATATCGATAAACAATTGATGCAATTCCATCCATTCCTTCATCTGTAGATTCGGATTAAATTCCACATACTTAAACAGCCTTCGATTGACAAAGCGATAGGCCAAGTCCTTTAAAATTGGATCCTTCTCATCTGCCCACATTTGGAAATAATACAACACGACTGCTTCATCTAATTGAATATAGTGCTTTAAAGAAACCTTTTCTTCAAAAAGAGAAATGAAATGAGTAGGCTCCATTTGAAAGGAATACCCCTCTTCATACAACGCCTTCGCACGATGTAAAATTTTTGTTAAAATAACCTCAGCACTTCTTGTAACTGGATGAAAATAAACCTGCCAATACATTTGGTAACGACTCATAATGTAATCTTCCACCGCATGCATACCTGACTCTTTTACGACAACCTGATCCTCATATGGACGCATCACCCTAAGTATTCGTTCCATGTCAAAATGGCCATAGCTTACACCAGTAAAATAAGCATCACGCTGAAGGTAATCCATTCTGTCTGCATCTATTTGACTTGATATTAGGCTAACAACAAGCTTGTCCTCATAGGTTTTGTTAATGACATCCGCTACTTTCTGTGGAAAGTCTTTACTAACCTTTTTCAGTACTTTGTTTACCTCCGTATCACCTAAAATAATCGCCTTTGTAAATTCCTCATGATCGAGCTTAAACACCTTCTCAAAAGAATGGGAAAAGGGTCCATGCCCAAGATCATGAAGCAGTGCAGCACATAAGCATAGGAGCCTTTCTTCATGATTCCAATTAGGCCTGTCCGCAAAATTAACTAAGATTCTTCTTACAATCTCGTACACTCCTAAAGAATGATTTAATCTACTATGCTCCGCTCCATGAAAGGTTAAAAAGGATGTCCCTAGCTGTTTGATTCTTCTTAATCTCTGGAATTCTCTTGTCCCGATCAAATCCCAAATTACCCGATCCCGTACATGCACATAACGGTGGACAGGATCCTTGAATACTTTCTCTTCATGCAACTGTTCGTCTTTATAAGCCATGGCATATACCTTCCTCTTTTTTCTTACTACTAGTATAATATAAATTTAAGTGGACGAAAACAGTTAAGGAAGAGCATTATTTAGAGAGCAATTGGAGAGATGAGGATTAGTAATGTTAAAGTTTTTCGATGATAAAAAAATTCGCTTCATAGATCATAGTAATCCCACAAGTTTGGGCACAGCGATGGCATCCTTTGCGGTGGATGATGCGTTATGTCAAAGTATCGGCCGACAGCAGGATGAGGTGGCGTGTCGATTCTGGGTGCATGATAATACAGTTGTACTCGGCATTCTGGATTGTCGCCTTCCGAATATTGCGGAGGCAGTAACTTTTTTACAACAAGAAGGGTTTGATGTGGTTGTCCGCAACTCTGGCGGCCTTGCAGTTGTATTAGATAGTGGTGTATTAAATTGGTCGTTTGTTCTGCCTGACTCCCGTGAGCTTGGCATACATTCTGGTTATGAGCTAATGACTACATTTGTTCAGGAAATGTACGGCGATTTAACAGATAAAATTGAAGCATATGAGATTACGGGCTCTTACTGTCCGGGAGATTATGATTTAAGTATTGGCGGAAAAAAATTTGCAGGTATATCCCAGAGGCGTGTCAAAAATGGCATTGCCGTTCAAATATATTTGTGTGTAGAAGGTAGTGGCAGATCTCGTGCTGAATTGGTGCGTAAATTTTATACACACGGGCAAGCAGTCAAAGATGAGCGATTTCCCTATCCTGATGTAGTTCCAGATACGATGCGTTCCCTATCAGAATTGCTTGGAGAAGTGCTGACAGTCGAAGATGCGAAGAAAAGAGTTTTAAAGCTTTTAGGGAGTTATTATGAACAGGATTTATATGGTGATGAACTCGTGGTTTTTGAGAAAAGAATGAAGCAAATGATAGAGCGTAATGAGAAAGCACTCGGATGATGATCGAGTGCTTTTTCTTTGGAGCTATAGAACAATTTTTTCTATTCGGAATTTCGCTAATGCTTCATGATCAATTTCATAACCGATACCAGGCTTGTCCAACAAAGTAATTTGACCATTTTCAATCTCCACTTCTGGAGTGATGATATCTTGATGCCAATAACGATTGGATGCACCTGGATCTGCTGGTAGGGTGAAGCCTGGTAGTGTTGCAAGGGCAAGACTTTGTGCTCTACCAACACCAGCTTCAAGCATGCCACCACACCAAACCGGGATGTGATGAGCTACACATAGATCATGAATGGTGATTGCATTCGTGAAGCCTCCGACTCTGCCAAGCTTTATACTGATGATCTTACAGCTATTTAGCTCGATCGCTGTCTTAGCATCTGATAAGGTATGAATGCTTTCGTCAAGGCATATAGGTGTTTGGATTTTTTCCTGAAGCTTAGCATGATCAACAAAATCATCCTGTGCTAGAGGCTGTTCTATCATCATAAGATCAAATTGATCAAAGCTTTTTAAATGCTCGATGTCCTGAAGTGTGTAAGCGGAATTAGCATCTACCATCAGCTTAATATCAGGGAAGCTATTGCGTACCTTTTCCAATAGAGTAAGATCATTTTCTCGATTTATTTTCAACTTAATTCGTTGATAGCCTTGATCGAGTACAGTCTGTATCGATTGCTTTAGGATTGGAAAATCCCTCTTTATCCCAATCGCCGCTCCTACAGATACTTGTGCGGTCCTCCCACCTATTGCTCGATAAAGCGGTACATGCTCTCGTTTAGCATACAAATCCCAGATTGCTCCTTCGATTGCAGCCTTCGCCATATGATTGCGACGCACGCCCTCACATTTTTGTATAAAAGTATTCGGATGATCGAATGGCTGCAACTTTGCAATTGGTGCCAGGTCCTCCTTGATAATGGTATAGACTGTATTGGTCGTTTCTTCTGTATACCAGGGTGTATGAAATGCAACAGATTCACCAAAGCCTCTCAAGCCGTCCTGATCAACTAGCTCGATTACAAAGATATCTTTTTCTTTTACTATCTTTCTACTGTTCTTAAATGGTGTACGAAGAGGCATGTTGATTCGATGTAGGATGATTTTCTCGATTTGGATCATGGGCGAGCACCTCCTTGGACTTTTCATTTCGCCACTTTTTTGTTTAACCCCGCCATTATGGGTGATTTTCCCGCCACTTAGAGCGCTAATCCCGCCACTTTATTAAATCAATTGAATAACTTGTATTTTTGGAAATACCTGATTTATAAATACCTGCCCTTGCAAAGATCTTTTGCATCGCATTCGTGGAATCTAAAGAAAGGAATTCTCTTGCCATTCGATTAGTAATTCTATTATCCATTAAAAGTGCTAGTTCATATAATGCGCGTAGATGTGCTTTTTGACTACGTGTTCCACAATGCGGGCATTCCCAACGCATTCGATTACGCTTCATTGCGTATTGATTGCACGAGGGACAACGAACACCTTTGATTAAATCTTCCCATAGAACCTCATATTTTTCTAGTATGTTGATTACCGCTGACTGGTGATGGGATTCTAAAAATCCTGATAGAAGTTCCACCTGATGACTGGTTATTACTGGAGGATATTTTTTTGCTAGTTTCTCGAGATAGGATGGTAATGCGATTCTGGTGAGAATTCTCGATCTCTCAGAATAATCCTGTAAAAGTAAGCGGGCATTTGGATGAACGAAGACACTTGCAGTAAAAATCGGTGGGATATCGATGGAATACTCTAACAAAAACCTTCTTAATTGCGCTTTTTGTAAATCAACTTGGAGTAAAGGATCCGGAAAAATATCGTTTTTATCCTCCGTTTCTCCATATAGCTGATGGGCATCTTGATCAAAATAAATCGTTCCAGTTATGTTTTTTACTTCTAGTAAACATAGAAAGCTTGGCCTTCTATAGAGCATAGATCGAAATAATAATCGAGGGAATTCTCTCCATATCGACCAGCGTCGAGGATTCGATATTGTTCATGGATTGAGGAGAATTTGGGGTGTGTAGCAGGAAGGCAAAATGATAATGCTTGATACTGTTCACGTTTTATAAAATTTCAACTCCTTTCTTTGAAAGTAGTATAACATTAGAAAAACTAGGCATCGCTCTTCTTTTGGCGAATGCCTAGTTTTTCTTATACTTGGTACCTTAAAATTTCAGCTACGTCGAAACTTCTGCTGTGAAATTTTATACTTTTCCAACGTGTAAAAAAGCACAATGAGCCTAAACTCACTGTGCGTCTAATGATTGGGCCGCTGTGATGATAGCTAATTTATAAGCATCCTCTGCACTACACCCTCTTGATAAATCATTTACTGGTTTATTCAACCCTTGTAGGACAGGTCCTACTGCATCAAATCCACCAAGTCTTTGGGCTATTTTATAGCCAATATTCCCTGCTTCTAAGCCTGGGAAAACAAAAACATTTGCCTTTCCTGCAAGAACAGATCCTGGTGCTTTTTTTTCCGCAACAGATGGAACAAAGGCAGCATCAAATTGAAACTCTCCATCTAATACTAGCTCTGGTGCAATATTTTTTGCAATTTCAGCTGCTTCTGCTACTTTTTCTGTTTCAGGTGATTTCGCTGAACCTTTGGTTGAGAAGCTAAGTAGAGCAACACGAGGATCGATATTAAATAATTTTGCAGTTTCTGCACTGTTTACAGCAATTTCT
The DNA here is from genome assembly GCF_055392695.1 of Gracilibacillus sp. JCM 18966. Taxonomy (NCBI): domain Bacteria; kingdom Bacillati; phylum Bacillota; class Bacilli; order Caryophanales; family Bacillaceae; genus Gracilibacillus; species Gracilibacillus sp. JCM 18966. The sequence goes on from NZ_AP043883.1 coordinate 591,406, forward strand.
GCTAAATCCTGGCTATCTGGTGCAATATTAATCGCACAATCTGCAAAAACATATTTTTCATCATCACGAACCATAATGAAAACTCCAGATGTCTTCTTAATCCCTTCTTTTGTTTTAATAATTTGTAGTGCTGGTCTTACGGTATCTGCTGTCGAATGTGCTGCACCACTAACTAGGCCATCTGCTTTTCCCATATGGACAAGCATTGTTCCGAAGTAATTCTCATCGAGAAGAATTTTGCGGGCATCTTCTTCCGTTGCCTTCCCTTTTCTTCTTTCTACAAAGGATGCTACCATTTGGTCAAAATCTGAGTATTCGCTTGGGTCCAAAATTGTCGCTTCGGTAATATCAAGCTGTAATTCCTTTGCTCTCTGTTCTATTTTTTCTTTTATTCCGACTAATACAGGTTGTACAAATCCATCTTTGTTTAGCTTCGCAACTGCTGATAAAATTCTTTCATCCAATCCTTCAGGAAATACGATTTTTCTAGGATTCCCGTCCAATCTACTTTTCATTTCAGCAAATAAATCGCTCATAAAATAAACCCTCCAAAATATTATCTGTATTATATCATAAGCCTTTTTGTGTAATAATTAAAGCATTTGCCATTATGAAGGCGTTTTAATCTAGAAATTCTTTTTCCTTGTTCAAATTTTTGTCAAAAATGAGTCAAAAGGAGAGATCAGGCAATTCCCTATCCATGCTTATATTTACCCAAATGTGTTATATTAAAACTAGAGATGGTTAAAAAGGAGAGATAATTATGCCAGAAGCAGTTGAAACAATGGATGGCTGGTATTGTTTACATGATCTTCGTACAATAGATTGGACTAAATGGAAAAACGCTACCGAGCAAGAAAGAGAGCAGGCTGTTCATGAGCTCCAGGACATGTTAACTGGCTGGGAGCAAGTAGCTGAAGCTCGAGAGGGGAGCCATGCCTTTTATTCCATTATGGGTCAAAAAGCTGATATTCTTCTTATGATTTTAAGACCAACCATGCAGGAGCTTGGGGATATTGAGCTTCGTTTTAATAAATCTAAATTTGCGGAATTTACAAAGCCTAGCTATTCTTATGTATCTGTTGTGGAATTATCTAAGTATATGTCCAAGGAGAATGACAATCCCGAAGACAACCCTGGTGTTCGTGCTCGATTAAAGCCGAAACTACCAAACTGGGAACATATTTGCTTTTACCCAATGGACAAGCGTCGTGAAGGAAATGATAATTGGTATATGCTCCCGTTCGATGAGCGCCGTCAGCTTATGTATGAGCATAGCTTTACTGGTCGTAAATATGCTGGTGAGGTAAAGCAAATCATTACAGGCTCTATGGGCTTTGATGATTGGGAATGGAGCGTCACTTTATTTGCTAAGGATGTTCTCCAGCTTAAGAAGATTGTTTATGAAATGCGTTTTGATGTTGTCAGTGCTCGCTATGGTGAATTCGGCCCATTCTATGTTGGCAACATTTTACGTACAGAAGAAATTCCAGCATATTTGCATGTTTAAAACTAAAATGCAGGTGGCTGGAATAAAAGAGTAGTAAAGAAGGAAAATCCGAACATTAATATTTGTGCACCGAAACCGCTCCCTCAGAAGATGGTTCGGATTCTCCTTCTTCCTTGTTATGCCCCAGCAGCTTATTCGGTTATTTGTACACCAATAACACGTTTCCACACTGAAATGTATGAGTTTCGATCAATTCTAGCTTTCGCATCCTGTTATGAAATAACCTGACGCCGTTACCAATTACAACAGGATTGAGGATAAGTCGAAATTCATCAATTAAATCTTCTTGGATAAATGTTTGGGCAATATCTGCACCTGCTAACAGTACAAGATCTTGACCAGGTTGCTGCTTCCACTTCCTTACTTCGAAAGCTATATTTCCTTTCACAGCTATGGCATTCCATTCCACTTTATTAAGTGTTCGGGTAAATACTGCCTTCTTCTTTTGATTTATTTTTCTAGCAAAAGCGCGACTTTCTTCCGAGTTATTCGGGTCAAATTCAGCTGATGGCCAATACTGAATCATCATTTCGTACGCTCGGCGACCATAAAGCAATGTATCGGCACTATCCAAAAGATTTTCCATGTACTCGTCCATCTCCTGATCCATAACATGCCATGAGCTATCACCATTCTCACCAGCCACATATCCATCTAATGACATAACCATTGATAAGATTACTTTTCTCATCCGCTTCCCCCTCCATTTAACTCACTTTACTACATTTAGACACTGGGAATTTCTTTTCTATTGCTATCCTCCAAACAAAAATTCTATCTTCTTTATGCATGTTCATAGCATATCCCGCATACATATCAACTAGTAGAACTAGAGAGGAGTTTTGCATAATGAATCAAGAGCAAAATCAAGTCAGACAGCAACAAGGAGCGGGGATGCCATATAATCCGTCAATGAATTATGGAATGGGCTATCAGCCATATAGCTATGGTCAGCAATCAATGCAAATGCCGCAGCAGCCACAGCAACAGTCTCCACAACAGCCATCTATATCCGACGTACCAGGAATGCTACCATTACAGGAATCTTATATTGAAAATATTCTCCGATTGAATAAAGGAAAGCGCGCTACGGTATATATGACTTTTGAAAATAATGAGCGTTGGAATGCAAAGGTTTTTAAAGGGATTATTGAGGCAGCTGGTCGTGACCACATTATTCTTAGTGATCCTGAAACCAATAGAAGATATTTATTGTTAATGATTTATCTTGATTACATTACATTTGATGAAGAAATTAATTACAATTATCCGATCGGAAATACTAGCTATTCCCCGAGATAATTACAGATACTGAGGTGACCACATTATATTGAAAATAAATTCTACTACCGACGTACTTATACCCATATTATTTTTTGCTATTGTTATAGCAGTCTTTGCATGGAAAACTCAATCAATCACGTTATTCGCAATAGCCATTGTTAGTATTGCTATTGTATTATTTGGTGAGGCCTTACAAGCTTACCAATCCAAGAATAGGCTGTTGTTTTCCCAACAGCTCTTGCGTGGTCTTGGTTTAATTACTTTATTAGTAATATTTCTATAATATTCTCCTATCACAGCTGTCTTCCGCTGTGGTAGTTTTTTTATTCAGAGCTAGCCATCAGCTAAGGGGAAATCCCCCTCTACTGATGGAAGTCTTTATATAAATTTGACAATTGCGTAGCCTAATAAAACCCATCCAATTAAAAAAGCGACTCCTCCAAGTGGTGTAATCATTGCAAAAGCTTTGATGGCAGTTGTTGAATAGATGTATAAGCTTCCTGAAAACAAGAGGATTCCAACAAAAAAGAACCAACCTGCTGAGACAATACTACCTGCAGTTATTTTTGGCATTAACAGTCCTGTAGCCAATAAAACAACTGTATGGAACATCTGATATTGTACTGCCTTTTCCCAGGTTTGGAGCATTTTCTCCGAAAGCTTTCCTTCCAATCCATGAGCACCAAAGGCCCCAAGCGCTACTGCTACAAATCCGTTTATTATCCCAAGTAATAAAAATATTTTCATTCTCACACACTCCTCTTATGTTAAAAATCAAGCAAGGAATCACTATTTTCCTTTGCTACATCTACCTTTTCATTTGTTTTCTTAGGGGTTTCTCCAACCATCTTACGCCATTCCACCTCATCGATAGAAGTACTTAAGGAAGGAGCTTCTTTTTCTAATAGCAATTCTGTTAATGCATGAATTGCCTTGGCATGCTCTCTGATTCGACCATTTTCAAGAGCTTGCTCACTTTCCAGGATGATTTTTTTCAAGATTTGTTGATCAGTAATTGCCATACCTATTCTCCTTTTGCGTCCGTTTACTATCTATTATACAATCTTCGTAGAACAGAAGAAAAGTAATCCAATATTAAAGGGGTATTTTCATGCAAGAAAAATTACGGCAAATTGGTGATAAATCAGAGGTGAAGGAATTTCGTTCTGTTGCAGGTGGGGATATTAATAATGCCTACTATGTTAAAACAGAGAAAAATAAATATTTCATCAAAACAAACGAGAAGGTTCCGAGTGATTTTTTTCAATTAGAAGCAAAAGGGTTAGAGGCAATTCGCCAGACAAACACGATCAACGTACCAAAGGTATACCATTATGATATCGCTACAAATAATGAAGAAATTATGCTTATTATGGAATGGATAGCAGGAGATAAAAGACAGGCTAATGGAAACCTTCTAGGTGAAAACCTTGCTTCTATGCATCTAGCAGAAGCTGGACCACAATATGGACTGGACATACCTACCTTTGTCGGTGATCTAGTCCAAGAAAATAGCTGGTATGATAGCTGGGTGGAATATTATCAAAAGCAGCGATTACAAACACAATTAGAGCTTGGAATTCAAAGGGATAGCATGCCACAAATGAGGAGAAGTCGCTTGGAAACCTTAATCGATAAGCTCGACAACTATATTCCTAAAAGGCCAAAAGTTTCGTTACTTCATGGTGATCTCTGGGGTGGAAATTGGTTAGCTGGACCAAGAGGAATTCCTTATCTGATCGATCCCTCCATATTGTATGGGGATCACGCCTTTGAGATAGCTTTTACCGAATTATTCGGCGGATTTCCTACAAGTTTTTATCAAAACTATCAGGCTATCTTTCCTCTTCCAGATTATTATGAGGATATAAAACCGATCTATCAGCTCTTCTATTTACTAGTTCATTTAAATATATTTGGTGAAGGCTATGGCGGAGCGGTTGATCGGATTTTAAACCAATATACTTAAGGAAAAGTCGCTTATGACGACTTTTCCTTATAAGCAGGATAAGCATCTCTCTGTTCCCTTTTTTTCCATTTGTTTTCTCGATTTTCAAACCATTTTGCTAAAAGGGTGGTCTTTCCTTCTACAATTGGCTGAGTAAAGGTTGCCACCGATTTGGATGATAGGAACCATACAATCGCTGCAGCTATTACTGCTAAACCAATCGTATCTAGGTTATGATCTAGCTGTAGTAAACCAGCTTCACGTCCGTATTGAATAATGATGCCATGTAATAGATAGACATACATCGTATTTTGCCCTAGATTAGTAAAAGAATAGCGTTGTTTTGGCACTAGTAATAATACGGAAAATACCATGAAAATGGCTAAAAGATAGAGTCCAAATCGTGCAGCACCACCGTAAAATGGTAGTTCAAGATCTAGATAAGAATGGGAACCAAATAACCAGCCAGTCGGAATCTTAGGTTGTAAATAGCTTACTAGAAAGACAACGAATAAGATGGCGACAGATACTATTTGATTCTTTCGGTTTTTCCAAGCAAATAGTCTTTCCTTTGTTAGCCAATATCCGATAAGGAAAAACGGAAAGAAAACAAACGTACGAGATAAACTAAATGCTTCCCCTATTACTGGTAAATACCCAATCATGATTCCAATAAGAAAGGCAAGAGGAATACCTATCATAGGAGGTATTTTTTTGAATACAATCAACAACAGGTGCCAGCTAAATAAGCTTAGCAAGAACCATAATCCCCACTGTGGATCATAAAGACTTGTATCCCAATCGTTTTTACCGATTCCTAAGAAATAGATCGTATACAGAATTTGAAAAATAAAATATGGAACTAAAATTCGCTTAAATAATTTTATTAAATAACCTTTGTTACTAGCTCCCTTTGCAAAGAAACCACTAATAAGGATAAATACAGGCATATGGAATATATAAATCCATTGATATAAAACATTAACTAACTCTATGCTTTCTTTTAATGGTTGGATTAAGTGTCCAAACACGACAAGAAATATGAAAAGGAGCTTTGCATTATCGAAATAAGCTTCACGTTGCATATTCTTCTTCTCCCTCAATAAAACAGTTTACTCTATTCTACCCGCTAAAAAGGAAGTTAAAAAGAAAATAAGTATATTGTTATGATAATGTAAATCCTAAGTAAAAGGAATGAAACATAACTTTATTTAATTTTAATATTGCTATTTAGAAGCTAATCGCCCATGTACCATTGCGGAATATTGCTTCTGCCGTTCCATCCTCTGTTATCCCATCGATATTCATGTCCGCAGATCCAATCATAAAATCTTCATGAACAATACTATCGTTCACTCCATGCTGGTCCATTTGTTGCTCATTCATTTCTGAACCACCTTTGATATTGGTCGGATAAGCCTTTCCAAGGGCAATATGACAGGATGCATTTTCATCAAATAATGTGTTGAAGAAGATAATTCCTGCTTGAGATACAGGTGATTCATGCGGGACTAATGCCACTTCTCCCAGTCGTGAGGCACCATCATCGTCTGCCTCCAATAAATGCTTCAATGCCTCTTTCCCTTTTTCACACTGATAATCGACTACTTTTCCATCTTTAAATGTTAGACTGAAATCTTCAATCAATTGTCCTTGGAAGCTTAGCGGTTTTGTGCTTGTTACGGTTCCGTTCACACCATATTTATGTGGCATTGTAAAAACTTCCTCTGTCGGAATATTAGGATTAAACACTACTCTATCAGTAGCCGTTGCAGCACCACCATGCCATATATGGCCTTTTGGTAATTCAATGGTTAGATCTGTTCCTTTTGCCGTAAAGTGTAGCTTTGAATAATTTTTTTCATTTAGATATTCTCGAGCTTTTTTAAGAATTGCATTATGCTGCTCCCACGCCTTGATTGGATCATTCTTATCCACTCGAGTAATGCGAAAGATTTCATTCCAAAGCTTTTCCTTTGCTGCTTCTGCTGTATCGTCTGGGAAAATTTTTTGCGCCCACTCTAATGTTGGGTAACCGACAATAGACCAACGAGCTCTGTCATTCATCATATACTCGCGATATTCCTTCAGTGCGTTGGATCTAGCTTTAGTAACGGCAGCCATTCGTTTACCATCAATATCTTGTAATAAATCGGGATTCTCCCCATAGATGTTCAACACAGCATAGCCGTCCTTCACCATACTGATCATTGCTTCTTTGCGCCATTCGGGAAATGTTTCTAAAACTTCCATCGGGGCATGTGTCATTTTAAGTAATGTAAGCTGGTCATCACTCCATTCAGTATGGACATTTTTTGCGCCCATTTCATAGGCTTGTTTAACGACGATCCGCACGAATTCAACAGCTTCGATTGGTGCTTGGATTAGCAGGCCTTGTCCTTTTTGAAGGTTGACTCCGGTTTGTAATGCTAATTCTGCATATTTTTTCAAAGATTCTTTCATCGATCATTCCTCCTTCATTTAACTATATTATGGCAAAGAACAGGCAATTCTGCCAACATCATGCATATTCACGTTAGGAAAGCTCGCATTCGCTCGTCTTTTAGCGGATGTGTTAGCTTTTCTTATAGCTTGGACTTAAAAATCTTTGCTTCGTCGCTTTACTTCCTTTCCTAACGTACAAAAAAACAAGTGGAGAGTTATCTCCACTTGTTTTTTTAGATAGCTATATCTTTATTAACCGAATCTTTATCATTGTAATTTTTAATATTTAATTTTTTCATAATACGGGAAGTAAGTGTCCCTGATAGAATGGAATCATTAACATTCAGTGCAGTTCGACCCATATCAATAAGTGGCTCTACTGTAATTAATAAACCAGCTAAGGCAACGGGTAAATTCATGGATGATAGCACAATTAATGCTGCAAAGGTTGCTCCACCACCGACTCCAGCAACACCAAAGGAACTAATTCCAATGATTAGAACAAGCTGCAAGAGGAAGGATGGTGACAATGGATCAATACCTTGCGTTGGAGCAATCATAACAGCTAACATTGCTGGATAGATTCCTGCACATCCATTTTGACCAATTGTCGCACCGAATGATGCCGACATATTGGCAATACCGCTGTGTACACCTAAGTTTTCCTTTTGGACTTGAATCGTTAAAGGAATAGTACCAGCACTTGATCTTGACGTAAAGGCAAAGCTTAATACTGGTAATACCTTGCGTGTATAAGTCAACGGGTTTAATCCAAAAATGGCGAGAAGTATGAGATGTATAATAAACATGCTAATTAACGCCACATAGGAAGCTGCAACAAATTTTCCTAATTCAATAATTCCGGCTATATCTGTTTGTGCTACTGTATTTGCCATTAATCCTAAAATACCATATGGAGTCAAACGTAGGATAATCTTCACAATTCGCATGACGACCGCATAAAGGGCATTGATTATCTCCACAAATTTTTCAGCTTGTTCAGGTTGTTTTCTACGAACCCCGAGTACAGCAATCCCTACTATAATGGAAAAGATGACAACAGCAATCGTAGAGGTTGCACGTTGACCAGTCATATCCAAAAATGGATTGGATGGAATAAATTCAAGGATTTTCTGTGGTGTAGACATTCCCTCTATTGATCCTAATCGTTCCTCTAAATCTAAACCTCGCTGTTCTTCGGCTTGCCCCATATCAATTTGGTCTGCACTCAAGTCAAAAATGGTTGCACTTGTTACACCAACAGTTGCGGCAATCATAGCCGTTGTGACAAGAATACCAATAATCCATGCTGACATCTTACCTAGATCTTTTGATTTTTCTAAATTAATGATGGATTGAATAATTGAAACTAATATTAATGGAATAACAATCATCATTAATAATCTTACATATCCTCTACCTAATATATTGTACCAATCTGTTGTTACACTCACTATATTCGAATCTGTTGAATATACAATTTGTAATAATGCACCTAGTAAAATACCTAATCCTAAACCTGCAAACACACGCTTACTAAATGATAGATGTTTTTTTTGCATAAAGAAAAGAATTCCTATAAATAAAAACATAATAGCGATATTCACTAGTATCCAAATCGTCTCCATTTTACCCCTCCTTAATATTATAAATCCGATAAAAATACTTTGATTATATTACTCTGCTTTGACTCATTTGTCAATGGTTCTGCTTCTTTAAAATAATTCTTCGCTGAAAAGCTATCCTATTGATAGCTTTTCTTCTAATGCTATTTCTACATTTCCCTTTATTGCTCGTGATATCATACAAGATGATTCAGCCTGATAAATTATTTTTTCCAATTGATTGAATTGCTTTTCTGTGGCATTCTCTTGTAGTTTTACGACAGGCTTATGTGTTATTTTAATATATGTAAAAACACCATTTGTGACATCTACTTCTCCGACTGAACTAAGACAAATATGCTTTAATGGTAATTGTGCCCGTTCAATCATTGCTGCAACTGTAATTAAATAACAAGTCGCGGCAGCTCCTAACAGCATTTCGTCTGGGTTTGTTCCTATTCCAGGGCCATCCATTTCAGGTGGAATTGAAATTTCTGTTTTTAGATTCCCTGCCTTAATTTCTCCAACTTCATTCCTTCCACCTGGCCATGTTGCTTCTAATGTAAATTCATGAATTGCCACTTTTCTCATCCTTTCTTACCTATATCTTTTTTTCTTTCTACGTGTTCCATGTTTATAGTGTAGAAAAAATGAATCACTTTGAAAAACTATTTGTTTGAATGGAACGGAAAGAAACCCCTTATCACTGTGATAAAGGGTTCTTCTAGCATTTAATTATCCTTCAATATTTGATCCATTCTTTGTTCGACCTCTGCTTGGATATGGTCTAGCAATGTTTGACTACTTTCTTTACTTGTTGTTTTTACACCAAAATAGCTTTTTATTTTTGGTTCTGTTCCCGAGGGTCTGAAGCAAACCCAAACATCATTTTCTAAGATGAATTTCATGACATTTTCTTTCGGAAGTGCGATTTCCTCTGAAGAGTTATCTGCAGGAACAGTACGCAGACTAGTTTCATAGTCTTCAATGGCGACAACGCGTAATCCTCCTAATGTTTCAAATGGATGGTTACGAATGTCCTGCATGATTTTCGCAATTTGCTCTGCTCCATCTTTTCCTTTTAGCGTAAGAGATTTCATGCCTTCTAAATAAAAACCGTGTTCTTTATATAATATATCTAAAGCTTCTAACAAAGTCTTATCCTGTTTCTTCCAATAGTTTGCTAATTCACTAGCTGCTACTGTTGCCTGGACTGCATCTTTATCTCGTACAAAGTCTCCAATTAGATAGCCGTAGCTTTCCTCGTAACCGAACAAAAATTTATCATTCGTAGATTCGAATTGTTTTATTTTTTCCCCAATAAATTTAAATCCTGTTAGGGTATCTATAGTATCAACACCATAATGTGTAGCAACAGCTTTCCCCATTTCTGTTGTGACAATGGTTTTCACTAGTTTTCCATTTTCTCGTTCTATTTCATCTGTATGGGAAAGAGTGTAATCTAATAATAATGTTCCAAGCTGGTTGCCTGATAATACTTGATACGAACCGTTTCCATCCTTCACTGCAATTCCTAGCCTATCTGCATCAGGATCTGTACCAATTAAAATATCGGCATTAACCTTTTTACCAAGGTCTATCGCCATTTCAAATGCTTGATGTTCTTCTGGGTTCGGTGAGGAGACAGTGGAAAACTCTGGGTCAGGCTTTGCTTGCTCTTCTACAACATGGACATTCGTAAAACCGATCTGATCTAACCCTTTCATCACAAGATTATAAGCAGTTCCATGAAGTGGTGTAAAGACGATCGTCAGATTATTTTCACTATTTTCCTGTTTTTGAATAGTTTTTAATTGGGCAAGATAAGCAGTATCCACTTCCTCGCCTACCCATTGAAGTAGTCCATTTTCTTCTAATTTCTTCTGGTCCTCTGCATTTACTTTTAATTCGTCTTGGACTTGATTTACTTTCTCAATAATTGCTGCTGCTTCTTTAAGCGGGACTTGGCCACCATCCTCATTGTAAACTTTAAAACCATTATACTCAGGTGGGTTGTGACTCGCCGTTATCATGATCCCAGCAGCTGCTTTTAAATGACGGACAGCAAAGGAAAGGAGTGGGGTCGGTCTTAATGATTCAAACACATAGGCGCGAATACCATGTGCACCTAAAACACGTGCCGCTTCGATTGCAAATGCTTGTGACATATAACGAGAATCATAAGCAATAGCTACGCCCTTGCCTTTGGCATCTACTACATTTTCCTCTAAATAAAGGGATAAGCCTTCCACTGCTTTACGTACTGTATATACATTCATTCGATTTGTTCCAGGACCTAGAATTCCTCGCATTCCACCAGTCCCAAAGGTTAAGTCTTTATAAAAAGAGTCTTCAAGCTCTCGTTCATCCTCTGCGATATTAATTAACCTCTCCAGTAAATGCTTATCTAATGTTGCATATGATTTCCACTTTTGCCATTTTTCCTTCCAAGACATTAGAAATCCCCCTTATTATGTAAATGTTTTATCTCACTTAATATATTAGCATAATCATACTTTTCCACCTACTAAAATCTTATGAATATGGTAGAATATAAATATCTATTATGAACTGGAAAAGGTTGTGAACTTGCTTGTTTGAGAAAAAAAGTATCCGAATGCTTATTACGACCATTTTAATTTTTACATTAATTTATTTAGTTTATTTAACAAGGTTTATTTTCCAGCCTGTTGGTGCTTATTTTACTGCTATAGCTGTTCCCATTATCGGTGCCGGAATGATCTTTTATATTACGAATCCTATCGTTAATTGGCTAGAAAAAAAGAAGATACCTAGAGTTATTGGCACATTTATTGTATTTCTGCTTATTGTCCTATTCATTACGGTCGTCATTCAATTTATTGCACCTGTTGTACAGAAGCAATTTACTAATTTTGTTGACGGTATACCTAAGATGGTAGATAGTGCACAAGATTTAATCGATATGTGGCAAAACAATCAAAATATTATTCCACCACAGTTTGAAAATGCGATTCAAAATATTACGGATAATTTGGGTACCTATGCAGAAAAAATTACGACAGGTCTGTTCAGTGTGATTGGCCAAGTATTTAACTTTGTTTTTTCCTTTTTCTTAATTCCATTCTTCCTATTCTTTATGCTGAAGGATGGTCATCGCTTTGTACCATTTGTAAAACAATTTTTAAGTCCAAAAAAGGCGAAAAGCTTTCAACAGTTAGCAAATAATATTAACCATACACTCGCATCCTTTATTCAAGGTCAATTTATTGTAAGTGTATGTGTCGGATTCATGCTTTACATTGGTTATATCATTATTGATTTAGACTACTCCTTGTCTTTAGCATTATTTGGTTTAGTAATGAACTTCATTCCATTTTTAGGGCCCTTTCTGTCCGCAATACCTGCAATTATCGTTGGTTTCTTTCAGGAGCCTATGCTAGCCGTTTGGGCAACAGTAGTGATGGTGGTGGCTCAGCAAATAGAAAGTAATTTTATTTCACCAAATGTGATGGGACGAGCATTATCCCTCCACCCACTCACAGTCATTACCTTAATCCTAGCAGCAGGCGGAATTGGTGGTTTTCTAGGATTACTATTCATTATTCCCGCTTATGCAGTGGTGAAAACTATTATTTCTCATTTTTATTTGGAATGGAAAAAAAAACAATCAGAGACAGATCCCAATTTACTTTAACTTACGTACAAAAAAAGAGTCCTGGACTATGCCAAGACTCTTTTTTGTATAGGCTTATTCCACAGGCTCTCCTGTAATTTCAGCAATTTCTTTTTCAAGCTTGTCAAGGATAGCTCCATCAACGGTAGAAACATTTTCACGATAGAAATCACGAACTGGCTTAGCTAATTCTCTAAACTCTGCACGTTGTTCATCCGTCAATTCAACTACTTCCGCTTCCTCCTTGATTACTTCTAGAAACTCTTCATTTTGACGCTTTTGTTCTTCGAAAATCCAATCCTGTAATTCTTCTACTGTTTCATCTACCCATGTTTTGTGTTGATCACTTAATCCATCATACCATTCTTGATTAACTGTCGTTGTAGCAACATAGTTATTATGATTAGAAAGTGTCATATAGTCTTGCACTTCATGGAAGGATGCATCTGCAATAAAGAAGATTGGGTTATCCTGACCATCTACTGTACCATTTTCAAGTCCTGTATAAAGGTCACCCCAGCTCATCGTTTGTGGAGTTGCACCATATGCTTCCCAAGACTCTGATTGTAGCTCTGTTCCTTGAATTCTCATTTTGAAATTTTCAAAATCATCTGGTGAATCAACCGGCTTGTTACTTGTCCATTGCATACCACCTTCAGTCCAGAAGGCTAACGGCTCTAAGCCAATTGCTTCATATTGTTTAACAAGGTCGGTATTGATTGCTTCACTTTCTTCTAGGATTTGTTGTGTTTGTGCTACATCATCAGGGAACAAGAAATGTAATCCGAAGATTTGACTTTCTTTCACCGTATTTCCGATGAAACCTGGAGATGTTACAGCAAGCTGGACTGCTCCATTTTGTAATTGTTCTACTTGGTCTGTTTCACTTCCTAGGCCACCAAATTCATATGTGGTAACTGTGATTTCGCCACCTGACTTCTCTTCAATACGTTTCTTAAATTCGTTTGCATATTGCATTTGAACCTGTTCTCCAGTTTCTTCTGTGATAAATAACCATTCATCACTGCTTCCTCCAGCAGAATCGCCTTCCCCTTCAGAACCTGAATCACCACCACACGCTGCTAATAACAATACTAATGCTGACATGACAACAGCCAAAAACGAAAATTTCTTCTTGTTAATAATGGTAAAAACCCCCTATAGTTTTTTTATATTGCAGCTACTCCTACAGCATGGCAAGAGATAGCTGTGGAAAAAATATTAGTAGAATGGCAATAAGCACCATGATAATGATATATGGAGGTGTTCCTTTTATTACTTCCATATATGGTTTATTAAACACCGCACTCGCTGTGAAAATATCAACACCAAATGGTGGCGTTGCTGAACCTAATGCTGCTTGGAATGTAATAATGATTCCCAAATGTATCGGATCTATTCCTACTTGCTCAGCAATAGGTAGAAAAATAGGTGTTAAAACGAGAATGACCACAATCGGATCCACAAACATACAACCGATAAAAAAGAATAATGTAACAATTAACAATACATAAGTGGAACTTGGATCTGTACCTAAAACAGCCTCTGACAATAGCTGTGGAATTCGTTCTAAGTTCACTAGATATGTAAATACTTGACCACCAGCAACTAAGACGAATACAGCTGAAGTAACGAGACCTGTTGATAAAGCGATTTTGGGTATTTGTTTAATATGAACAGAACGAAAGATGACTACTTCTAAAATCAAAGCATACAATACAGAAATCCCTGCCGCCTCTGTTGCGGAAAACCATCCTACATAAATACCACCAATAACTAAAATAGGAAATCCAAGAGGTAGAAGTGCTTTTCTAAAAGCAAACCATCTCTGTTTCCATGTCGCTTTATCTGTAAGTGGGATATTTTTTACCCTTGCATAAATTACACTATAAATAGTAAAGGCTAAAAAGACGATAAGTCCTGGGATAATACCAGCAATAAATAATTCTCCAATGGATACACCTGCAACTAGTCCATACATAATTAATCCAATGCTTGGTGGAATCAATAAAGCCACATCACTTGCATTAATAATTAATGCAATCGCACTGGAATCCTTGTAGCCAACTTTTAATAACCTTTCACGCATTGGCTTCCCAATGGCAACAACAGTAGCTTGTGTAGAGCCTGAAATAGCACCAAATAAGGAACAAGCTGCAGCTGTCGTAACAGCATATCCTCCTCTTATATGCCCAATAAAAGCACCGATAAAATCTAACAATCGTTTGGATGTTTTACCTGCCGTCATAATATCTGCGGCAAATATGAATAATGGCACACATAAAAGCTGATAGGATTCAATCCCAGTCACTAGTTGACCTACCATTATTGAAGGATCGATATCAAACTTTGTATAGCCTAGTAAAACAATAACAAACGGTGCTACAATTAATGGGATCATCATTGGAAAATTGAGCAATAAAAGGATGATCATAATTGATAATAAAATTGTTAGCATAACCGTTTCCTCTCTTCGCTATGATCTTTAAACATGGATTTCGTCTTCCATATCACGATCCTCTGGCTTTACATCATTATAATCCAAAGCATCTGTTCCAATGTAAACTTCTTTTTTCACAATATTCATAATGAGATTTCGCAAATACTGAATGCCTCCCATAATAAATCCTAAAGGAATAAACAAGTACATGATATAGAGTGGAATTCCGAGGTTTGTAGTAGTTGTACCTCTTTCATATACTCCCGTTACGTAATCAATTGAAATATAAGCAAGTGCGAATAAAATAATGGAAGTGAATAAAGGAATGATGATAGCCATTGCTTTGCGTAAACGCCAAGGTACTACATCATAGATTGCTGACATGCTGATATGTCTACCTTTTCGTGCAGCATAGCTAATCCCCATAAACGTGGACACTACAACAGCAAATTTTGCTACTTCTGCATGAAATAAAATACTTGGTCCAAAAAACTGGCGACTAATAACATTTGCACAAACCATTAATGCTATGACAATAATGGAAGCACTTAAAATAAATTCCTCTATCTTTAAAATGGATTTATCCAGCTTGTCAAGAAACTTCAAACTCTTCTCTCCTCCTTAAAAACAATCCAATATCCATACAGACTCAGACAGTTTCTAATAATGTTACAGAATTGTTTCAGCAATCACAAATTTACTATACCCCCATTATGAAGAATTAAACGACGAATTTACTTGTGATAAAAATTTGTACGGAAATCATGTATTTATAATGGCAGATACTCCAAAATAATCTTAAATACTCTAAAAAAGGTTGTAGTTTAATAAATTTGTATTATATGTAAATATTAGGAATATTATATAAAAAAAAATAACCCTATTTAATTATATCCCGCAGATAGCTTACTCATAAAAAGTCTTAATTACTAAAGATAAACGTGTTTTATTTCATCTACATAAAAAACATTTGCAGATAATCGAGATTTGCAGATACTTAGGTGTTGCTATAAACTGTTGGTAAAGGAAAATGATAATTGAGGTGTTAAAGATGAATCGCCAAGAGATAGAAGATAAAATTACCGAATTAAAATCAGACTATGTTAGACTTTCAGCAGATTTAGAAAAGCTAGTCTATGTAAAAGGAAAGACAGAATTCAACGAAAAAGAATTAGCTAGGCTAGAAAATGAAATAGCAGAGTTAAGAAAACAACTAAAATAAGGACTCTGCAGTCGCGTGTGCAGATGGATCAATAAAACAACCCAGACCTTCCCTCCATTTTATCGATAAGGTCTGGGTTTTATCTCAATTATTATCCTTTGTTTTTTCTCCTGTTTGTTCTTCTCGTTTCTCCACTAATTTCTCTTTGATTTTAAAGAATTCTTTGCTTGGAGGTGTTAAGCTCACAACGGTATCACCAGGTGAGACATTAATTTCGGCATCCTCTCTGAAGAAAGCAATTTGTTTCGATTGTTTTAACACGAAGAGTAATACTGTTTCCCTGTCACGATCAACCAAATAATCATCAAAATTGTATTGATCGGTGATCGTAGTTTTTCGTAAAACATAACCACTTTCTAATTTGAATTTTAATGTTTCGACACCTTCCGCTGGTCTAAATAATTCTGCCCCACCAATGGTATGATCAAGATCATCCAACTGATCCCCACTATGGTTTTGTCTTGGTAATCGATAAACATTTTTTCGTCCAAATTCCGGAATAAAAGTAGAACAAACCAATGCATTGTAAGAATCATATTCTGTTGCACTAATCAAATAATCATATGGAGTGAAATCAATCATATACTCCGTTTGTTCGGATAAGATTTCTTCATGAGTGTGATTAACTCCCGCCCTTCTTGCTGTATACAAACGATCCCATGATGAATCGACTACTAAGACAGGGATCTTTAACTCCTCCATGACTTTTGCTAGTGCGACAGATAGACGATTCGACCCAACGATTATTGCACCAGGGTTGCCTTTAGAAGAAAGGTCTAGCTTCTCCGCAAGCCAACCTATCGAAAATCCATGAACACAAACCGTTGAAAAAACTAATGCAAAGGTTAATGGTAATACAACAGAAGCGCCAGGAAATCCTTCATCCTCCAACACGGATGCGAAATAACTTGCAACGGTTAATGCTACAATTCCTCTTGGAGCTATCCAACCAACTAATGTTTTTTCCTGAATAGAGAGTCCGGATCCAATAGTAGACAAAAAGATGGACAATGGTCTTACAACGAAAAGCATCAATAGAACATACCCTATAATTTCTAAACGAAAGACATCCTTTAAAGTATCCATCGTTAAAGAAGATGTTAATAAAATAAATACAGTAGATACTAATAATATAGAGATATTTTCTTTAAAATGCCTCATATCTCTAATAGAGGAAATACCAATATTGGCAAGGGTAATACCCATTGCTGTTACAGCAAGTAACCCCGTCTCGTGCTTTACTTCATCAGCAATCGTAAAACAGGCGATCACTGCTCCGAACACTGCAGGCGATTTAAGAAATTCTGGAATATACCCAGACTCAAACATCCAACCAACCGTTTTCCCAAACAAATATCCTAGAACTACCGCAAATAAAGAGGCTAAAAGGAACATTAACAAGGAGGTGATGTCTCGGCCATCAGACATTAAAAATAGGATAAATTCAAATGCGAAGACAGCGAGTAATGCACCAAATGGATCTACTACAATTCCTTCCCATTTTAGTATCCTTGCAGGTGTTGGCTTTAATTTCGATTGCCTTAAAAGAGGTAAGATAACTGTTGGTCCAGTAACAATAAAGATCCCACCTATTACTAACGACACTGGCCAAGACAGGCCTGCAACAAAATGCGCTGTAGATGACCCAAGAATCCATGCAATAAAGGCGCCCCATGTTACTATTCGAAAAACTGGTTTACCTAATCCACGCAATTCCTTAAAATTCAAATTAAGACTACCTTCGAACAAAATAATGGCAACTGCTATAGAAATTAACGGACGATACAAATCTCCAAATTGTTGCTCTGGATTAATTAAACCTAAAAAAGGTCCTGCTAATAGTCCAGCAATAGACATAACTACAATAGCTGGAAGCTGGAATTTCCAAGCTATCCACTGAGAGCCCACCCCTAAGATGGCGATAATCATAAATACTAATAATAAAGAATCTATCATAATTAATTCCTCTTTTCATAAATGCGATTGATGAGGTACTTCCTTATCTTCATTTTCTCCACTCAAGGAGACAAAATAGTTTAACATTTTATTTCGTTTATATAGATTATCTGTTTTTTTCTTTAGATGCAATAATAATGTTATGATAGAAAGAAAAATATTTTTCAATAAGGGAAGTTGTATTTTATGCTAGAGAACGCAACAAAATTATTAAAATCTTATTTTGGCTATGAATCCTTCCGAACAGGCCAAGCTACAATTATTAAGCAAGTAATCGAAGGGAAAAATTCCATTGCAATTATGCCAACTGGTGGCGGAAAGTCGATTTGCTATCAAATACCAGGACTTTTATTTGACGGTACTGCTTTAGTTATCTCCCCACTTATTTCACTTATGAAGGATCAAGTGGACGCATTATCTGCACTAGGTATACAAGCAACCTATATCAATAGTTCATTAAATCAAGAGGAATACCAAGACAGAATGGAAGCATTACGACAAGGTAAGTATAAATTCGTATACGTAGCACCTGAAAGATTTGATTCTGATGCATTTATCCATTCTTTGAATCAAATCTCTCTTTCATTAATTGCCTTTGATGAAGCTCATTGTATCTCCCAATGGGGGCATGATTTTAGACCAAGCTATCGTACAGTAGTCGATCAAGTCAAGCAGTTAAAGGATCTTCCGCTTTTAGTCGGATTGACGGCTACCGCTACCAAAGAAGTGATTCACGATTTAGAGCAGCTGTTAAATGTTCCCAACCAGCATGTTGTGAACACAGGATTTGGTCGTAATAATTTGACGTTTCAAATTGTAAAGGGGCAGGCTCGTTCCACTTATATAGAAGATTTTGCAAAACTACATAAGGATGAATCTGGTATTATCTATGCAATCACAAGAAAACAGGTAGACCAGCTTTATTTGTTCTTAAAGGAAAAAGGCTTCCAAGTTAGTAAGTATCATGCTGGAATGAGTGAAATTGCCAGAAAACAAGCACAAAATGCTTTTATTCAAGATGATTCAACGATAATGGTGGCAACCAATGCATTCGGAATGGGGATTGATAAATCTAATGTACGTTATGTCATTCATTACGCCTTACCGAAAAATTTGGAGAGCTATTATCAAGAGGCTGGGCGTGCAGGACGAGATGGCGCTCCAAGTGATTGTATTTTACTCTTTTCTGGTCAAGACATCCAAACACAGAAATATTTGATAGAGCAATCTGATATGGTAGAGGATAAAAAGAAAAAGGAATATGGAAAGCTTCAAGCAATGATCAATTATTGCCATACCGATCAATGTTTACAGCGTTTTGTGTTAGATTATTTTAAGGATCCCAACCAAATCGAGGACTGTGGGAAATGTACAAATTGTTTAGATGATAGAGAAAAGGTAGATCGCACGAAGGAGGCACAAATGGTTCTTTCCTGCGTAAAACGAATGGGAGAGCGTTTCGGTGCTAGTATGACTGCCAAAGTATTAAAAGGCTCGAATGACAAGAAGGTAAAACAATTCGGTTTTGACCATCTGTCTACTTATGGCTTGCTAAGCAAGGATAAGGAAAGAGATTTAATAGAGTTCATTCATTTTTTAGTCGCGGAAAATTATCTTATAGCAGAAGAGGGGCGCTATCCTCTATTAAAATTAGGAAAACGTGCTTTAAAGGTACTTAAAGGAGAAGAATCTGTATTTATTCAAGTAACAAAGGTAGAAAAGCGTGAGACTCGATTCTATGATGAACAATTATTTAATGAGCTGCGCAAGCTTCGGAAACAATTGGCAGATGACTTAGGAGTGCCACCATATGTCGTGTTTAGTGATAAATCGTTAACCGAAATGAGTGAAAAAATCCCTCAATCAAAACAGGCATTACTTGCGATCCATGGAGTAGGGGAGAAAAAATATGACCAATTTGGAGAAATGTTTTTACAAGTAATCACCGACTATTCTTCAAAAAATAGAGGCAATCCTTTAGAAAAAACTCCTAGCTTCTTCATAAGCTATCAGCTGTTCACTGAAAAGAAGATGAAGATTGAGGAAATTGCTAATGAAAGAGAGATTGCGAAGGAAACAGTTGTCAAGCATTTAATGGAAGCAGGTAAAAAAGGGAAGGAATTGGATTGGTCCATCTTTGTCTCTCCTGATAATGAACAAAAAATATTGGCTATATACAAAAAAAGAGAGGAGCCACGCTTGTCGGAATTAAAGGAGGCATTACCTGAAGAATATACTTATGAGGAGATTCGTGCCGCACTTATTAAAAATGGTAAGCTGTAAGACTGGGATATAATGAAATAGCGAGAATAAGGATCCGAACAATCATCTTGACTGAGTATAGTTCAAATAAACAGTCTTCCGTGGAAAAAGCTTGCCTTGCATAGTATTCCCTATGTAAAGTTAGCAGACCGCGGCTCATTGTATAGGAAACAATAACAAAGCGGTCACAATACACAAATTTGAATGTTCGGATTTCTCCTTATTTACTACTCTTTCCCATTCCTAATTATTCATTAAAATCGAGCGCCCATGCGCCTTGACGGAATACTGGTTCTAGTTTCCCTTCGTACGTTTCCCCATCAATATCTAAATCCGCAGATCCTATCATAAAGTCAACATGTGTTAGACTGTCATTCACACCATGTTCATCTAATTCCTGATCGCTCATTTTTGAACCACCCTTTAGATTCGTCGGATAGGCTTTACCTAGTGCAATATGGCAAGATGCATTTTCGTCAAACAATGTGTTATAGAAAATTAAGCCAGATTGTGAGATTGGCGAAGCATGAGGGACAAGTGCTAACTCCCCTAAACGAGATGCCCCTTCATCCGTTTCAAGTAGATGCTTTAACGTATCATAGCCTTGCTCTGCCTCAAAACCAACTACTTTTCCTTTTTCAAAGGTTAGACTAAATCCCTCAATCCTGTTTCCACCATACACCAGCGGTTTCGTCGCCGTTACTTTACCATTTACTCCATACTTATGAGGAACTGTAAATACCTCCTCCGTTGGCATGTTTGGATTAAAGGCAATACCTTCCGTTGTTTCAGCTGCTCCACCTTTCCAAATATGACCTTGAGGTAGCTCAAATCGAATATCTGTACCTTCTGATTTAAATACTAATGCACGATAATTTTTTTTGTTTAAGTAGGCCCTCGCTTCGTGTAATAATTGATTATGTTTTTCCCATGCTGCTACTGGATCGTCTTGATCTACACGGACAATTTTAAAAATCTCTTCCCATAAGCTTTCTATTGCTTCCTCTTTTGACTTGTCTGGGTAAATCTTTTGCGCCCAGTCCCCTGTTGGAATGGAAATGATAGACCATGGAATCCGATCATTCATCGTATAACCACGAAATTCCTTCATTGCTTCTGCACTTGCTTTATTCGCTTTGGCAACTTTCGCTGGGTCAATATCCTTTAATAAATCAGGATTGGTAGAACGTATGGCGAGAAGTGCAGCACCTTCCTTAGCAAAGGATAAATGCTTTTCTACCTGCCACCTAGGAATATCGGTTAATACTTCTTCTGAAGCATGCTTAAATTTCAATAATGTTAACTCATCGTCCGTCCAATTAATGTGCACATTTTTTGCTCCATGCTCATAAGCTTTTCTTGCCACTATTCTAGTAAAATCTGCCCCTTCAATAGATGAATTAATAACAAGTGCCTGATTTCTCTGCAAATTAACTCCTGTCTTTAATGCAAGCTCTGCGTACTTTTCTAACATGTTTTTGTCTGCCATTTTTATTCCTCCTCTAATTGTTCTACTAATATGGAAAGCTCTTCCCAACGCTCCATTTTTTGCTCAAGCAGAACTTCTAGCTCTTTCTGCTTATCAAATAATGGTTGGATCTTTTCAATATCACTACCAGCTTCGGCAATTTCTAGTTCCATTGCATTCAACTCTTCCTCTAGCTTAGTTATATCCTCTTCAATCGTATCCCATTCCTTTTGATCGTGGTAGGATAATTTTTTTCTTCTTCGCCTAGTTGGTTTTTTATCTACTTTTTCCTTTTTTACCTCTTGTTTCTCTGAATCAAACCTTTCGCGAAATTCGGAATAATTCCCATAAAAATGAGTTAATTCTTTATCTCCTGTGAAGGCAATGACTTGATCTATCGTTTTGTCCAGGAAATAGCGATCATGCGACACCGTTAGCATAACACCTGGGAATAGCTCTAAGTAGTCCTCCATTACAGCAAGAGTTTCTGTGTCTAAGTCATTAGTAGGCTCATCTAAGAAAAGAACATTCGGTTCTTGCATTAAAATCGTTAATAAATAAAGTCTTCTCCTCTCTCCACCTGAAAGCTTCTGGACCAATGTCCATTGCTGTGATCGAGGAAACAAAAATCGCTCTAACATTTGTTCTGCTGTTATGACATCCCCACTAATGGTATGTACGACCTCTGCCACCTTTCGAACTAAATCAATGACCTTCGTATTCTCATCCAATGGAGGGTGATCCTGAGTATAGTATCCGAACTTCACTGTTTCACCTACTTCTATACTGCCGTAATCTGGTTCTGTTTTTCCTGCCAATATATTTAATAAGGTTGTTTTACCACTTCCATTTGGGCCGACAATACCAATCCGATCTCCCTGCTTCAATAATAGGTTGAAGTGATGAAATAAAAGCTTATCTCCATAGCTTTTGGCTAAATCCTTTGCTTCGATTACCTTTTTTCCTAATCTTTTGGAACCTATTTGGAATTGAAGCTCCGATTTATCGGTCTCGAAGGTTCTTTCTTTCATCTTTTCCACACGATCGATTCTTGCCTTTTGCTTCGTTGTTCGTGCTTTTACTCCACTTCTTAGCCATGCAATTTCCTTTTTTAAGTGATTTTGATGCTTTTGTTCAGCTTGATGCTCCTCTTCTTCTCTTCGTGCCTTTTGCTCTAGAAAAAGCTCATAATTACCTTGATAAACATATAACTTACCTCTATCTAGTTCAAATATTCGATTGGTAATTCGATTAAGGAAATACCGATCATGTGTGACGATTAGGACAGCACCTTGATATTGGGGTAGATATTCCTCCAACCACTCGATCGTATCATTATCTAGGTGGTTAGTAGGCTCATCTAGTATAAGCAGGTCTGCTGGTTGAATAAGCGCTTTTGCAATGGCTACTCTTTTCTTTTGTCCTCCAGAAAGCTCTGCTGTTTTTTGATTTAATGAGGAAATACCTAATTTCGATAATACCGTTTTAGCAACTGTCATCGCATCCCAAGCTTCCCCTACATCCATCTTTTCTTGTTGTTTTAGAAGCTTTTGCTGCAGAACTTCACTTTCCGGATTACCCTCTAATGCAAGGACTGTTTTTTCATAATTTCGTAATGTCTCCATCATTGGAGAATGACCGTAGTATATTTGATCAAGCACGGTTAAATCTTTATCCAAATCTGGATCTTGATCTAGATATTCGACTTGATAATCATTCGGGTGGTCAAGCATACCAGCCTCTGCGGTATCGCTACCTGCCAACACTTTTAACAAGGTTGATTTTCCTGTACCATTTACCCCGATCAACCCAATTCGATCCCTTTCCGCAACCGAAAAAGATATATGATCAAATAAAACCTTTTCTCCATATGTCTTGGTTAAGCCTTCCACCTTTAAACCACGCACTTTTGTCACCCTTTCTACTGAAAAGAACCTGACTATTGTCAAGTTCTTTATCGCCTACCAACTAAATGAATCGTTCCAGCTTAACTATGTATATCTATAAAATAGGTGAAATAAGTCGTGCGATGGATTCCTTGAAACGAATCCATTTCGTCCTTTTCTTATATAATGCATAGGTTAACTGGGATACATGCTCCATATCCTTTTCAAACTCATCTACTAGCATTTCCGCAAGTGTTTCGTTGTACAAAAAGGCATTTACTTCAAAATTTAATCGGAAGCTTCTTACATCAATATTTGCAGTCCCAACGGAGGCAATTTTACTATCTACTACAATCATTTTAGCATGGAGGAACCCTTTTTGATAAATATAAACAGTTGCCCCTGCTTCGAGTAACTCTCCAATATAGGAATAGGTTGCCCAGTATACAAAAGGGTGGTCTGGCTTATTCGGTATCATAATCCGGACATCTACCCCTGATAATGAAGCAATTCTAAGCGCATCTAACAAGCTCTCATCTGGAATAAAATATGGTGTTTGAATAAAAACATAATCCTTCGCAGACATGATCATTTTAATGTAGCCATGCTTAATCTGTTCCCAATCAGAATCAGGTCCACTTGATACAATTTGCATCCCAACTTTGCCAGCAGATTTGGCCGCATAATACTTATCATCATACTCGATGTCGTGCCGAGATGCTTGGTTCCAATCCAAAATAAAACGTGTTTGCATATGCTTAACTGCACTACCAATAATCCGTAAATGTGTGTCTCGCCAATAGCCAAATCGTTTATCAACACCAAGATACTCATCACCAATATTGAAGCCACCGATATAACCAATTTTCCCATCAATGATCACCAATTTGCGGTGATTACGGTGATTTATTTTAAAATTTAGCTTTGGTATAAGAGGAGGAAAGAACCCTTCTACTTCGGCTCCCGCTCTGCGCATCTCACGGATTAGCCTTCTACTAAATTTCCTCGATCCCATATCATCATATAGGACCCTTACTTCGATTCCTTCCTTTGCCTTTTTCATTAATACATCTGCTAACCGCCTTCCTAGTTGATCGGAGCGCATAATGTAATAAAGCAAATGAATATGATTTTCTGCCTTCTCAATATCCTCTATTAAAGAATTAAATTTGCGATTCCCATCTGTAAATACTGTAACATCATTGTCTTGGGAAAATATGGCATCATCATTTCTTAAGTGTAAATAAAAGAGATCTTCATACTGATGCATGCGTGGATCATTGACTCGGAACTCTTTATTCTCAATCTCCCTCAACTGTTGTTGAACAGCTGTTTTTACCCCTAATTTACTTTTGGTGTCCCAAGTGAATATAGTTTTATTGCTTAATTTTCTTCCAAATATAAGATATAAAATAAAGCCTGCAATTGGAATAAAGGTTAAGACCATTACCCATGCCCAGGTTGAAGTTGCATTTTTCCTCTCTAAAAAAACAATAGTAAGTGATAATATAATATTAAAAATTAAAATAAAGCTAATTATAAGTTGTACAATACCCATGTGGCCCCTCCTCTCTCATTAGCTAACCCTTCTTTAATATAGCACATTTATAGAAAAGCTAATAGCACAGTGACTATTAGCTTAATCAATGTTCATTGTATTTTGATCAGCTTCTAGCTTTGGTCCCCAAATTT
This sequence comes from Gracilibacillus sp. JCM 18966, assembly GCF_055392695.1. Classification (NCBI taxonomy): domain Bacteria; kingdom Bacillati; phylum Bacillota; class Bacilli; order Caryophanales; family Bacillaceae; genus Gracilibacillus; species Gracilibacillus sp. JCM 18966. Next base: position 616,778 of record NZ_AP043883.1, read on the forward strand.
TTAATATCCCCTCTGAAAAGGATGCCTTCGCGGTCCTTTTATCCACTACATATGGTAGTGTGACGGTTCTACGATTTCGAAACTCTTTACGTTCTTTGTGATAATAATGATACGTTTGATCTACCTGTTCGGTTTCATGCTTGTGAGAAATATCAATAGTTAGTTGATTCCCTAAAAAGTTAATTTGTATTTGTTCTTTTTTAATTCCAGGTAATTCAACCTTCACAAGCCACTCTTCATCTGTTTCCAAGACATCTACCGGAATTCTCTCTGGACCTCTCGCCTGTTCAAAAAATTGATCAATCGATTTCATCACATTGTTCGCTGGTTTATCGTATAAAAAGGCATCGAGCTTCTTAATAAAATGTTCTCCAAAACGAGATACACTATGATTCGGTTGATTGCGATTTTCCATACTTATCCTCCTTTTCCCATTCTTTTTATAGTGTATGCGTCTAATTTTCGAAAGTAATGGGCTATCGTTAGAACAAAGGGAAGCAGGAACCCTCGTTATTCAGAAAATTCATTTTATTTTTATTGACGACAAAATTTTTATCCGATATAATAGAAAACAATTAATTACATACAGAAACTCTTATCAAGAGTGGCAGAGGGACTAGGCCCGTTGAAGCCCGGCAACCGTCAATGGAACATCCATTTGAAAAGGTGCTAATTCCTACAGGTATGGACCTGATAGATAAGAGGAGGATGATCAGGACACGAACCTCTTCTTAGCTTAAGAAGAGGTTTTTTATTTTTAAAAAATAATCTTTCTGGAGGGAAATTTCATGACACATTCATTTAATGTAACAGGAACGGAAACGGCACTATTGCACGCAGGACAGCAAGTAGATCCAACAACTAATTCAAGAACCGTACCAATCTATCAAACTACTTCTTACGTTTTTAATGATACAGAGCATGCTCAAAATTTATTTGCTCTGGCGGAGCCTGGAAATATTTATTCCAGAATTATGAACCCTACAATAGATGCTTTTGAACAACGCATTGCTCAATTAGAGGATGGTGTGGCAGCGGTTGCCACAGCATCAGGTATGGCAGCTATTACACTTGCCATTCTCAACCTTGCAAATTCAGGAGACGAAATTATTGCGGACAGCAACCTATATGGCGGTACTTATAATTTATTTAATAAGACATTACCGAAGTATGGTATAAACGTAAAATTTGTTGATGGAACGGATCCTGAAAACTTTCGAAATGCTATTACTTCTAAAACGAAAGCAATCTTTGGTGAGGTCATAACCAACCCAAGCCTCAACATCTTAGATATTGAGGCAGTATCAGATATTGCCCATGAAAATGGTATTCCTTTAATTATCGATAATACTTTTGCTACACCATTTGTTTGTAAACCTCTTACATGGGGAGCAGATATTGTTGTCCATTCTGCTACAAAATGGATCGGAGGCCATGGTACTACAATTGGTGGTATTGTCGTTGATGGTGGTCGCTTTAACTGGAACAGTGATAAGTTCCCTGGATTTGTAGAACCTGATGAAACCTATCATGGAATTCGCTTCGGTATTGATATTGGCGCACCTGCCTTTGCCATTAAATTACGTGTACAATTACTTCGTGACATTGGTGCATGCTTAAGTCCACAAAATGCCTTTTATTTCTTACAAGGTTTAGAAACATTGCATTTACGCATTGCTCGTCACAGTGAAAATACGAAAGCTGTTGCAGAATACTTAGAAAATCACCCACAAGTCGATTGGGTAGCTTATCCAGGTCTTCGTAATCATCCATCCCATGAACTTGCGAAGAAATATTTACGCAACCATTTTGGTTCTATTATCGTCTTTGGTATTAAAGGTGGCCGTGAAGCTGGTCGCAACTTAATTGATAACATTACACTATGGTCACATGTAGCAAATGTAGGGGATGCGAAGTCACTCATTATTCACCCTGCTTCTACCACTCACCAGCAATTAAATGCAGAAGAATTAAAAGCTTCTGGTGTTACTGAAGAATTAGTACGCTTATCTGTTGGTATTGAGACAGCTGAAGATATTATTAACGATTTAGACCAAGCTATTGCTAAGGCAACAAATTCAGAGCCTACCATCCAGGTAGATGCGGATAAGGCCATTACATGGGCATTATCCTCACCATTCGCTAGAGAAGATGGTGGCATCAGACCGAAAACCATCGCAATACTTGGTTATGATCAAGACAAAGAACAAACGATAACCAACCTGAAAAAATTAGGTTACCAAGTCATTCCTGTAAGTAATACAGACGATTCTCTGTATGGATTAAAAACTGTGAATAAACTTTCCGATATTGAGGAAGAAATTGATATTGCTTTTGTAGCAGATGAAAGTAAAGTAGAAGAAGTCTCTGACCAAGCAAAAATTATTTGGTTTAGAGATGCAGCTAATGAAAAGGTTGTAAATAAGGCACAAGCAAATGGAACGATCATTGTCGAAAATCGTTGCCCATTTAGTGAAGCAGACCGCTTGCGCCGTGGAGAATAATTCGTGATTCTCCCTAATTATCGTTTATTTATCTCCCCAAGATAAATAATATATAACCGTGAATCCTTTCTTTTACCGGATTCACGGTTTCTTTATGTTTTAAGAATCTCTGCTTGTTTCCAAGTTTCAAGGAGAATGAGCGATAACCCCCTCATTAATGCTCCTTTTATCGTATTTTTTAACATGTTCTTCTTTCCACTTGCATATTTTAACAATACAAGCTCCATGTGTGATTCGCGTATTTTTTGGGTATAAGATTAGTATAGCGAATTGTAACTATTGGATGAGTGAAGGTGTTTTGGATGAAAAAAAGAATTTTATTAGGCCTAAGCATAACGATAATGATAGGCTTAATTATCGCCTTTATTTTTATTATAGATAAGGAAAAGGATGTAATTTTACAAGATGGTACCACACAAGAAGACCAAGCGGATACGGAGCCAGAAGATGCCGTAGAAGCAGAAAGTCCAGAAGAAACATCGGTTCCTAAAGAGATTCGTGACCGAGTAAAAGATGTCGTGATAGATGCCATCCAATTTTTTAAAAAGGATACGGATATTGTTGCGATTGGGGATTCTCTCACACAAGGTGTAGGAGATGAAACAGAAAATGGTGGCTATGTGGGAATTATTGAAGAGCGTCTCGATAACCAGGAGGTAAAGGTCACCATCGATAATTTCGGCAAGAGAGGAAACCGGACTGATCAACTGCTCCAACGTTTACAGGAGGAGGACGAAGTAATCGATTCTATAAAAGGAGCAGATATGGTTCTGATTACTATTGGAGCGAACGATGTAATGAAAATATTAAAAGATAATTTTATGAATTTGACAATGGAACCTTTTAATGAAGAAAAAGAACCGTATGGAGATAGGTTAGAGCAAATACTAAAAAGAATTGAAGCATTACAACCAAATGCCAAAATATATTTATTAGGTCTATTTAATCCATTTGAAAAATATTTTAGTGATATCAAAGCATTGGATCAAATTATGACTCAATGGAATACTGAAAGTAAGCAGGTAGTTAGCCAATTTGAGCAGGCTACTTTTATCCCAATGCAAGATATTTATCAAGGTAGATCACAGAATCTTCTAGCCGAGGATAATTTTCATCCGAATACACGCGGTTACCAATTAATTGCTAATCGGGTATTATCCTATTTAAAAAGCGATTTAGAGGATTCGGCCAATAATTAGAAGGTGATAACTTGAAGGAGAAACTACTCATTAACTGGAAAAAACTTTTTATTTCGTTAGCGATTCTAAACGGGATTATAGTATTATTACTGATTGTGTTTATTTTATGGCCAGTACCTAATGCCTCTTATCCTAGTAAGGAATATATTGAAGAAGATCCCGGTGCAGAATTTACGATTCAATCAAGTAAGGAAAACTTAACAGAGCTTGTAAATGCGTATATTGATAAGCTATTAAAAGATAAAAATGATAAATATGCGGTGAGCTTTGACGACCAAGTACATTTAATGGGAGCAATTGAGGCTTTTTCTACAGAGGTCCCTGTAAGTATTACCTTTGATCCCAAAGTACAGGATAATGGAGATATTATTCTTAAGGCTAGTGAAATGTCGTTAGGATTATTACGTTTACCAAAGGATAAAATTTTAAAATACGTAAATGAACGTGTCTATACACCAGATTGGGTTACTATCCATCCAAAGGAGGAAAGCATCTATTTAGCCTTAACCAAAATGGAATTAAAGAGTAATTTTCGAGTAAGGGCACAACAATTCGATTTGGAAAATGACAGGATAACCTTCCGTTTTAAAGTACCAAACGAAACATTGGGGCTTTAACCTTGTTCAACCGCCTTCAGTGGGCAACATTTCCCCACTGAAGTTCCACCCCTCTCCTTCATCCATGAAAACCAATTTATTTAATGATTCCATGTTGATAGGCATACACTGCCGCTTGTGTTCTATCCTGTACCTCTAGCTTACTCAGAATGTTACTCACATGGACCTTTGTTGTTTTCAATGCAATAAATAGCTCGTCGGCAATCTCTTGATTGGTTTTGCCTTGAGCAATTAGTAATAATATTTCCATTTCTCGATTCGTAAGACTATCATGAAGCCTATTGGTCCGTTGTTTCCGCATATTTGCCATAACCTTTGTTGTTACCTCTTTTTCTAACACACTCTCACCTTTATAGGTATCTCGGATTGCTTGGGCGATTACCTCAGCTTTGGAGGTTTTTAATATATAACTTGTTGCCCCAGCTTCTAATGCTGGATATACTTTATCATCATCGATAAAGCTCGTCACAATGAGAATTTTTGCATCTGGCCATTGTTGCATAATATGGCTTGTTGCTTCAATCCCATCCATTTCCTCCATCACTAAATCCATCAAAATAACATCAGGGCGTAATTCTAAAGCTAGTTCTACCGCTTTTATGCCATTATCCGCTTCTGCTACTACATCAATATCCTCCTGTGTCGATAAATAAGCACTCACTCCAATTCTGACCATTTCGTGATCATCGACAAATAAGACCCTAATCATTTTATTCCTCCTCTATCATCGGCACACGAACCTCTATCCTTGTTCCTTTCTCTGGAATACTAATGATACGGAAGTAACCACCAATTTCCGCGGTTCTCTCCTGCATATTAATAATTCCATAGGAGCCTGCTTGCTTTTCTTCTATATTAAATCCGATACCATCATCTTCTATTTTCAATATGGCAAAGCCATCTCTTTCTATTAATAGTGTATCAATACTTCTTGCTTTAGAGTGTCTTAAAGCATTGGAAACACCCTCTTGTAAAATTCGAAACAGATGATCTTCAATTCCTTTATTTACTTGAATATCCTCCAGCTTCCATGTAACTTCCATTGGCACTTTTGCCCTTAATTCTTGCAAAAGCTGCTCCATACCCTCTTTTAATGATTTGTCCTTTAATAGAACAGGGCGCAAATGCAATAGTAATGCACGCATTTCTAACTGTGCTTGTTGAATCATTGCCTCGACTTGACTTAGCTGTTTCGTCATAGTGGCGTTTTCCTGATGATTGCTCGCATTTACTGCGGAGACAAGCATGGACGCAGCAAACAGCTCTTGACTAACCGAATCATGAAGTTCTCGGGCTAGACGGTTTCTTTCTTCAGAGATTACTTGGTTTATCGTATCCTCTTGATCCTTCGCTCTTTCCTCAATTAGCTTCTGGGCACGCTTCGTTTGCTGTTGAATATAGTCCTGTACTTCTTTTAGCTTTTCATGAACAGAATGGATTTCATCAAAATCCTTCTCATCAGTGAAAGTTTGATTTTTTAGTATTAAGGATAAGCTTTGTTCAAGAAACCTAACTCGTTTGTTAACAACATAGGCTACTATGACACCCACAAGTATGCCAAATAATATCGTGATGGTTGGTACTATAATCAGAAATGGAACTTCCCATACCTTCTCTGTCCATAAGGATCGTAAATTGTCTAACGGAAAGGCAAGAAAAAATAAGGTGCTCAGCAATAGTAAGAAAATAAACGTAACTACTATTATGGTAGCAATTAAACGACTATAAACCTTCATCCTCTTATCACCTCAAGCTTTCCGATTAGAACCTGGGTGTAAATCTTTACCTTTTGGGAAGAAGTATGATAATGGTCTGTTTGCATTTGAATATTTCGATTAAAAGCATTACTCTCTTTATGCTCGAAAACCTGTATTTCCCCATATAAAACAGAGTGATCAATTGATACCTCTACATCATAAGGAACGATAATCCGTACATTTCCTACTAGCTGCCTGATAATTACGGTCGATTCTTCTTTTGGTAGCATTGTATTATTTAAGTCAATCGATATATCACTAACAAAAGATTGGATGTTCATATCCTGCCATGCATAAGGTTGACTACTTTTATCATATTTTCCAAACCATTTATTCCAGAAGACTTTTCCTTCTGTTACTACATTCTCAAAAAGTGAGCTATCAAGATGATATTGCTTCGGTTCTTTCTTTGTTTTATACCAGCTCCAAGCAATATAAAAAATAATTGCTAATATAATAAAACGTACTGCGAAGGTGTCTATGATGGTAATAAAAAGAAAAAATACCCCACCCCAAAAGATCGTTTTACCGCTCATTTTATGATAGGATCGTTTTCCAAAATAAATAGCAAAGCCCGATAATAAGAGGGTAAACAGGTGACCAGGATTAATAAAGATGAATTCTATCGCAAATAAAACACAGCCAATAATGAAAAGGATGTGTATCCAATCTATTCGTGTTTTGTTTACCATATAAAGCAGCCCCCTGTCATTTCCATCTTTTATCTCAATAGATTAGAGGTGCAGCGATCACACTGCACCTTTTTAGCATAGCATGTTTTTAGTTAGAAGTAGAAGCCTTTTTTTCTAGTTCAGCAAAGCGAGCATCTAATGTATGCAAACGGTATTCGGTTTGTACTCGTTGCTCGATCCGTTCAATATAGCTTTCAAGCTCAGCGAATTTGGAAGCGCTCTTGGATACTAGCTCTGTTTCAAGCACTTTGTTCATCCCTTGCTTTGTACGTGCGATATTTTCTCTGCTTTTAAGTTCTAATCGTTTGACATATAGATCTTTTAGCTTTTGTTTCATTTGGACATATTGTGTTTCCAGCATTTCTAAATCTTTGATAGCTTTTTCCTGCATCTTATTTAAATGCGCTACTCTAGCTTCAAATTGATCAAGCTCTTGCTTTGCTTCTTTTGCTAATTCTTCTTCTTGCATTTGCTCTGCTAATTCGTATTGTCGTCTGCGTTTTTCGACCATTAATTTCGCTTGGTTCCATTCACGAGTAATGTCTTGCTTAATTTCATATTGCTTTTCAACCAATCGTTTTATTTTTTTCACTTCTTGCTCACATTCGCGAATGTATTGGTTCACATGTGCGATTGGATTTTTTTCTTCCTTTTGATCCATTAGTTCATGTAAGTCTGCCATCACAGAATCCTTTATACGAGTTAATAAGTTTGCCATTTTATCTTCCTCCTTATTATTTTAAAGCTTGTCCCAGTTTAAATAATCATCGTTATAATAAGTATTTTCTTTTTCTTGTTTCCATTTTTTATAGGTGTAATATAACACCACTAATGCAACAATACCGATTAAAGCAGGTATATTAGAGAGTGACATAGAAACACCAATCAATATGACAAATGCCCATAACACTTTTTTCCCTGTTGTTTCAGCTAGTATGAATTTTCTTACTCCATAGTAAGCAATCGCTACACTAATCAAGAGCATGATTATTGGACCGACGTTTGCAAGCAACACGAAGGCTGCAATCACGCCTAAACAAATGAGTAAAAATGTTTTCATTTGCGTTCCCTCCTTCCATACTCTTATGATAGCTTGTCTCCATTCTTTTCATAACTGGCTGTAGATATAACTTGGCTAAGACTTGAGGCTTATTTTTAGTGTCGACTGCGAAATTGGGGATTTTTTTGCGACTTCTGGATTTTTTTTGCGACTTCTGGATTTTTTTTGCGACTTCTGGATTTTTTTTGCGACTTCTGGATTTTTTTTGCGACTTCTGGATTTTTTTTGCGACTTCTGGATTTTTTTTGCGACTTCTGGATTTTTTTTGCGACTTCTGGATTTTTTTTGCGACTTCTGGATTTTTTTTGCGACTTCTGGATTTTTTTTGCGAAAAAAGCGAGGGAGCTAAGCTCCCCCGCTTTTTTCTCTAACTATAAATACTTTCTAGGAAAGGTATTTCATACTGTGCTAAATATCTTATTAAATCTCCATGATAGATGAGCTTTAGCTCTCGCCATTCTTTTAAATCTTGTGGCCGAGTTAGACATGCCGGCTTTTCCTCCGTATAAATGCCAGCCTCTCGTAGAACGGTTGCTACAAATTCCGAACAGAAAAACGCATGCTCTCGCTGCCACTCTAAATTAAGTAAAACACCGATTAGTCCTAATAAATTATAGCGATATGCATCTGTTTCCTGCTCCATTTGTTTCACTCTTTTAAACAATAGCTCATACATATCTTCTGTAATAGATAATTGATAGATTGCACATTTTGCTTGATAAAAAAATGGTGTTCGTAGATTTTCCTTCACAAATCCGGCAATTAATGGATTATATGGTCGTTTTCTACCAAAACTGTAGACTTCTCTTAATTCATTATCAAAACTAATGGATGCGTGATTTAATGTAGATTTGGTACATATATTAATGATTCTAGAGAAAAAAGTTCCCGTATCTGTGAAAAGAAGATAGACGTTTTTCTTCTTCACCTTTGCCACCCCTTGACATCCACTCTGAGGAAAAATAACAGTAGATCTTTCATAGTAGTATTTTATTAGTATGTGGAAAAAATTACAATAGAATATGTATTTTAACTATAGTACAAATTATGCACTTGTGCAAGATGATTTTGTTCATATGCAGAAAAAATCCCCAACTATTTAAACATTGGGGATTTCTACTAACTTTGTTCGTTTAGCTTGCCTCACTCATTATATTATTCAAACGCAGCTTCTTCCTCAATTAAATCTTCTTTGACTAAATGGGAACGAAATTGAACAAAGCAGTCCCTCAGTAATTCTTCAACTAAGGGATTGGAACGGAATCGGTTGATTGTACGATAACTCGGTTCATGACCTTGAGCTAACCACATCATTCGAACACTGTCTGCTAACATCGCTTCCATCTTTCTTCCTGAGAAAGCAGACTGCGTATAGTCGCATAAGATTATCTTCAGCAACATTCGAGGATGATAAGCAGGACAACCAGTTTTTCGAAGTAAACCCTTGAACGCTTCCTCCGGAATGCTTTCCACTAATTCATTGATGGCAAAAGCAATATCACTTTCTCGTAATTTAACTTCTAAATCTAAAGGCAAAACAACTTGATTCATGGTATAATGTTTAAACATAAGGACATCCTTTCTGGATTATGGTTTGGTCACTTTAATTCTATCAAAGGGTGTCCATTTTGTTTTACCTAAATTTTGTAGCAATTCTAAAAAACGTGACACCTTCACTATGCTTAGTGTCGGTGCCACGTAATTTCTATTTACCTGGGTTTTGTCCCAGCCTCTTTCATTTACTGTATTCCTTCCAGATAGTTGTTTTCTACAAACGTACTACTTGCTTCCTTTTGATTTTCGAGGATTTCGATCTTCACTTTGCGAACCCTTCTATTCGTTACTTCCTCTACACTTACCTTTAGGTTTTCGTATTCAAAGGTATCTCCTTTTTTCGGGACTGCTTCCAGATTCTCAATAACCCAACCACCAATTGTGTGATAGGAACTTTCGGGTGTTGGGACTTTAAGCGATTCAGCAAAATCGGTTAATTGGTATTGTGCATCGAATTTGTACACATTTTCATTGACTCGAATAATAGAGTGAACCTTCTCATCCTGCTCATCCCAGATTTCCCCAACAATTTCTTCTAGAACATCTTCCAGAGTTACGAGCCCAGCTGTCCCACCGAATTCGTCTAATACGATCGCCATGTGCACCTTTTCCTTTTGTAGCTGTGGTAAAACAGAAGAAATCTTCACAGATTCCACTACAAAAAGAGGCTCTCTTAATAATTCTCTAATATTGACATCATGATATTTTACTAAATGAGTTAGAAATTCTTTTTCCGATAAGATACCTATAATATTATCAATACTTTCTTCATAAACAGGAATACGTGAGAAACGCTCCTTGAAGAAAATATTTTTAATTTCTTCTATCGATTGATCCACATTAATGGCAATCATGTCAATTCTAGGTGTCAGTATTTCTCCAGCAATCGTGTCATCAAAATCCATTGACCGATGGAGTAATCGCCTTTCTTCTTTATCTATAACTCCTTCTTCCTCACTTATATCTAGCATTACCTTAATCTCTTCTTCCGTTACAGAAGGAAGTGGATCTCCCTTCGCAAAAAGCTTGGATATGAGTAATTTTAACCGTGAAAATAAGAAATTAACAGGTGTCAACAATTTAATTAAAAAGTATAGAATGCCAGATATCGTCAAGGAATAGGTCTCAGCATGCTCTTTTGCTAATGATTTTGGTAATATTTCACCGAATATGAGGATAAGTATTGTCATCAGTACTGTACTGATCACTAATGCTAAATTCCCTCCAAATACCTCATTAGCTATCGTTGCAGATATACTGGAAGCTGCAATATTGACAATATTATTCCCAACTAGAATAGTAGATAGAGTATTGTCGAAATGGCTTGCCATATGCAGTGCCTTTTTACTTCCAGCACGGCCCTCGTCTGCAAGGTTTTTGAGTCTAATTTTGTTCACACTTGAAAAAGCAGTTTCTGCTGAAGAAAAGAAAGCTGACATGAAGATTAATGTCGTCAATAAAATAATCGAACTCAGGGGTATATCGTCCAAAAAAATCCACTCTCCTATTAAAAATTTTATGTAAGCGGTTAACATCGATTACATAAGTTAATTTGAAAATAAGACTAATGTTCTCATTAAATCGGATGAATGTGACTGAATGTTTGTTTTCATTTTCATATTTTCATCACCGATGTTATCTATTATTTCATACATCTCTTCCAATTCAAGCTTCAAGAATTTCATTTTCATCTTGAGTTGTTCTACTTGAGCTAAAATGTCCTCAGTGGCCATTTCATTGTTTTTAAGTAATTTTTGTTTTTGCTTGATTTGTTCTAATGGCAGATGCAATTGTTTACACTTTTCAATAAATTGAAGATCTTCCATTGCTGTCTCTTTATAAAGTCGGTAATTCGCATCCGATCTTACACATTCTAACAAACCCATCTTCGTGTAATAATCTATGGTACGTTTTGATACATTTGATATTTTAGATAATTCTCCTATTTTATATACCTTCCCAATATCATCACCTCATTGCTATTATAATGGATAGGAAAAAAACTGTACAGTATAACGTTATGCTTTTTTATCCTTATCATTCAAGCAATTTTATTTTCTTCTAATAATTGCTTTGATAATATAGTCGTAGATTTAAAAAGGAGTGGTGATCTATGACAAAAAAGGTTCAATTAGGAAAATCCAATTTATATGTTAACCCGATTGGTTTAGGTGCAAATGCAGTAGGTGGTCATAACCTTTATCCCAACCTAGATGAAGAACAAGGAAAAGAGGTTGTGAGAGAAGCCATTCGAAATGGCATGAATTTTATCGATACTGCTTTTATCTATGGCCCTAAGCGTTCAGAGGAATTAATTGGTCAGGTGATAAAAGAGCATGGACACCGAGAAGATTTTGTTGTGGCAACAAAAGCAGCACACGAAATCGTAAAAGATGAGACAAAACTTAATAATTCTCCTGCGTTTCTTAAAGCTTCTGTGGATGATGCTTTAAATCGACTCCAAACGGATTATATCGATCTCTTTTATATCCATTTTCCTGATGAAGATACACCTAAAGCTGAAGCCGTCGGTGCGTTAAAGGAATTAAAGGATCAAGGAAAAATTCGCAGTATTGGTGTTTCCAATTTTTCTATCGAACAACTTAAGGATGCTAATCGTGATGGATATGTTGATGTATTGCAATCAGAATATAACCTTTTTAAGCGTCAAGCTGAAAAAGAATTACTTCCTTACACAGCAGAAAATCAGATATCCTTTGTCCCATACTTCCCACTAGCGTCCGGTCTACTAGGCGGAAGATATGATGAGAACACCACTTTCGATGATTTACGTGCCAATGATCCTCTATTTCAAGGAGAAGCGTTCAAAGCGAATTTGAAAAAGGTAGAGGAATTACGACCGTTAGCTGAAGCAAAAGGAACGGAGATTGCACACATAGTTCTTGCATGGTATTTAACGCGTGATAGTATTGATGCTATTATACCTGGAGCAAAACGAGTAGAACAAGTAAAAAATAACTTAAATACTTTAGATGTGAAGCTTACACAAACAGAAATTGATCAAATAGATCATATTTTCAAATAAGAAGAGGGACAAAACTAAATAGAGAGAATGATAATCCGAACAATCTTCTGACTGAGCGTAGTCAAAATAACGTAGACTCCTGTAGGAATAGCACGAGCTGAAGATCCACTTTGCAAAGTTAGCAGATCGCCGTGGCCACTGTAAAAGAAACACTGCTAAAGTTTACTTGAGTAGATGTTGACTTATGCCCTATTGGTAAAAGCAAAGTATTTTGACCGAGCAGTTTCCGTGCAGAAGTATTAACGTTCGGATTTTTCCTTTCTCTCCACTTTTTTTATTTATCTTTCAATTTTGCCAATGCATCTGCAAGTGCTGTATTCGCAAATCCATCATCCTGTTTTTTTAAATATTTGTTAACATCTCGTTTCGTTGCTTTATTCTGACCGTGCTTATTTTTTCTTTTCTGGAATGCTTGCAGTTTTTCATGGTAGCCACATACACAGGAGAAGGTTTGGGCATCGCCTTTTCCACGGAGCTCCATTCGTTTATGGCAATTTGGACATCTTGCATTTGTCTTCTTCGCAATCATCTTGCGTTCTCCACATTCACGATCCTGGCAAACTAACATGCGTCCATTTTTTCCGTTAACCTCAAGCATGAGCTTTCCACAGTTCGGACATCTCGTCCCTGTCATATTATCATGCTTATACTTCGCATCACTTGACTTCACTTGTTGGACTATTTCCTTTGTATAGGACTTAATTTCTTGAATAAAGGCATCCTTTTTTAGCTTCCCATTGGCAATTTGGGCAAGCTTGTCTTCCCACTCTGCAGTTAATAATGGTGAGCGTAAATCGCTTGGAACTAGCTGTAATATCTGCTTACCTTTAGAGGTTAGATAGAGATATTTTCCCTTTTTCTCGATATAAAAGGTATTGAACAGCTTCTCAATGATATCTGCTCTTGTGGCAACTGTTCCTAGACCACCTGTTGCCTTTAATGTTTTGGATGCATGTTTTTCATCTTTTTGTAAAAATTTCGCTGGATTCTCCATTGCATGTAGTAATGTACCCTCTGTTAAACGTTCCGGTGGTTTAGTTTCACCATGTGTAAGAGTGAGTTTCGGCTTCTTCCATACATGATTATCCGAGATATTCGCAATAAGTTGATCATCTTCTTGGTCTTCCTCCTTATGATCATATACTGCTTTAAAACCTTGATTGATCACATTTTTCCCGCTTGCTGTAAAGGTTTCTCCAGCTATCTCTGCTGTTAATTGAATATGCTCATATTGAAAAGGCGGTAGCAATACAGCTAAAAAACGTTTAATCACTAAATCATAAATCTTCTGCTCCTGATCATTGAGCTTGGACAAGTAGACTGGTTCTTCTGTTGGAATAATCGCATGGTGATCAGATACCTTCTGATTATCCACAAAAGACTTATTTGCTTTAATCGGATGTTTTTTAATTCTAGTAGCTACGACACTATATGGACCTATACCACAGCTTGCCACACGCTCTTTTAATGTTGGCACAATATCTGTTGAGATATATTTAGAATCCGTCCTTGGATATGTTAGGACTTTATGCTGCTCATATAGCTTCTGCATAATGGACAATGTTTGCTTACCTGAAAAGCCAAAAATACGATTGGCATCTCGTTGTAGATCGGTTAAATCATATAATGTCGGCGCATACGTTTTTTTCTGCTTTTTCTCCAATTTTTTTACATTCAAATCATTATTTTTCAATTTTTCAAGAAGACCCTTGGCCTTGTCTTCATTAAAAATTCTTGACTCTCCATTTGGATTTTTCCATGTTAGAGTAATACCGTCATCGGTTTTTGCTTTTAATTGATAAAAAGTTTGTGGTTTGAATTGCTTAATTTCTGCTTCTCTTGTTGCGATCATTGCAAGGGTCGGTGTTTGAACACGACCACTTGATAATTGAGCATTAAACTTTGTTGTCAATGCTCGTGTCGCATTAAGTCCAACATACCAATCGGCTTCCGATCTTGCTACAGCAGAATGGTATAAGTTATCATATTGTTTTGCTGGTTTGAGCTGTTGAAAGCCCTGTTTGATCGCTTGGTCGGTAACAGAGGAAATCCATAATCTTTTGATAGGCTTATTTACTCGCACCTTATCCAAAATCCAACGTGCTACTAGCTCTCCTTCACGACCAGCATCTGTTGCAATTACTATATTTTTCACATCTTTACGGATGAGTTGTGATTTTACTGTTTGAAATTGTTTGCCTGTCTTTTTAATAACGACTAGCTTTAGTCGATCTGGGAGCATTGGTAAATCTTCTTGCTTCCATGTTTTATATTTTTGATCATATGCCTCTGGATCAGCTAATGTCACTAAATGGCCAAGTGCCCATGTAACAATATATTGGGTTCCTTCCATATAGCCGTTCGCCTTTTTATTGCATTTTAAAACACGTGCGATATCACGACCAACAGAAGGCTTTTCTGCAATTACTACCGTTTTACTCATCGTTGAATACTTCCTTTCTTCTTACTTACCTATTATAAAACTTATTCGATAATTCTTCTTGCAGGTGAATCTTCCTCTAGCCTGAAATCATATTGCTCTTCATCTACGAACATTGGGTCCAAGTAAGCGGAGTTTTCATCACTATTAGAAGCCTTTTGAAAGGCAGCAAAAGAGATGTATTCTTGCTCCTTCCATATCCAGATCCCATCTTTTCCTTCTTCCTTATGAAACACATTTTTTATAAGCTGATTATCTTCATTAGTAGAAAAATAGTTAGCGATAAATATCCGTGATGGTCCAGCGGTCAAGATATTTTTCTCGATCACATTGTTCTTCGTATCATGTTGTAATTGAAGTTGTCCCCCGCCTAGACCCTTCGTATCATTTCGATAGAGGACATTACCGGTGATGGTTGAATGAATAGTTCCTCCTCGTAGCTTATCATAACCGCCAATCGATATCCCAGTGTAAAAATTTTCATACACGATATTGTTTATAATACGAATATTATCCGCATATTGATTTGCATGTTCAGAGGTTGCTTCAATACCGATATCACTTTGATAAATCGTGTTTTGCTCTATCGTAATATTTTTTCCACCATCCACATAAATTCCGCCAGCACTATAATCCTCTCCATAAGCTGGATTACCATAAGACGATATCTCATATATTTCATTATTTTTTACGACACCATTTCTTACATAGTCCGCTTCTGGATCATTTGCAGTTCCTTCATGACCAATTAAATCAATTCCAATATTGTCATTACGGCGAACTAGATTATCCTCGACCGTAAAACCATCAATATTTCCATTAAGTACGACAGATTCACTTGAGCCAAGCTTAAGCTCCTCCACTTTGTTTTTCAAAATATTTATATCTGTCATGGCCTCTGTTCCGTATACCGCTATTCCATGGGCATTTCCATCCTCGGCATTTGTTTCGATACGTCTTACATGATTATTCTCTAAGGTAATATGACTACTGGAGCCAGTTACGTAAATGCCGATAACGGTTGCTGTAGAGTCTGTCTGCAAGTCCTGAATGGTTAATCCACTTATGGTAACATAGCTTTTATCCTTTATCGTCACCATCGATGTATCTTCTTCTATATCTTTGATGTCTTTGCCACTAAGGACAACCTTTTCCTGCTCGTATGGCTTAAAAGTAATGGGATTTTCTTCTGTTCCACTATGTTGAATCTTGAGTTTCTCATGGTAGGTACCTTCTCGTATCAAGACAGTTGTTCCAGGTTCCGCCTCTGAGGCAGCTTTATCGAGTGATTGATAAGGCTCTGTTTTTGTTCCAGGATTATGATCATCTCCATTAATTGCTACGTATATTACATTAGGGTCTTGTTGTGCATGGGTATTATTTATAACGAAAACAACCATTATTATTGCTACAGTCAAAAGTAGAAAAATATATTTTTTCATCCAATCCATCCTTTTCATTATTCTTCTTTCATTATATACCAAAAAAGAAAAGAGATCGCCTGTGCAATCTCCTTTCCATCTGTTAAGAACTTCCCTTTACTTTTTTATATTCTTTCAGCATGGTGTCATAATCTATTTGTCCGAAGGCGCGATATTGAATAACTCCTTTTTCATCGATAAGATAAGTAGTTGGAACGGAAAGAATATGATATAAATCGGTTGCCTGTTCACCATTATCTAATAAAATTGGAAAGGTTAAACTATTGTCTTCTGCAAAATTTAATATATCATCATATTTGGTCTCCGTTTCGATTAGGTTAACCGCAAGTATTTTGATGTCCGTATTTTGGTATAACTTCTCAAGGTCAGGCATTTCCCTTTGACACGGCACGCACCATGTTGCCCAAAAATTCAACATAACTTTCTCATCGCGGTAATCGGATAGCTGGACAAATTCGCCCTTCATCGTTTGCAGTTCAAAATCGGGGGCAACCTTCCCTACTTCTAAGCCAAACTCTTGTTGTTCCTCTTGGTTTCTAGCCTCATTTTCTCCATCCGTTATAAAAGAAAAAACCGCATAGCCTAACATCCCCAGCAAAACAACACAAATGATGATTCTCTTCACCATACTATTCCTCCATCTAGACAAGCTTTTTATATAATTATGAAGGAATGCTATATTTATGAGACACCTAGTTAAATAATACATTAGAAAAACTCGCATTCGGTCATCCTTTAGCGGATGCGTTAGCTTTTCTTATACTTTGGACTTCAACATTTTCTCTTCATCGCCTTACTTCCTGCAAAAATTTTATAGTTTCCTAACGAAAAAAATAAGCCCCCGAACAATCCATTTTCCGAAGGCTTATTATTTCGTTCGAATGCTATCCATCACGTTTAGCAACGAGTTAATACAAATAGGCGTGAATAGAAATCCCTTGGAACATAGTGGTCTCCTCTATGCCCTCTAAATCGTTCATGATCTAGCTGGATACCAATCTCCATGAGCTCGTCACCATTATAACTGCCTTCATATCCTTCTATCTTATAGGAAGCATTAGGATCTAAGCCTTTTAATAACAAACGTTTATAGCTGGCGTTTGGCTCACATAATATATGATAATCGCCAACAACCGCCTTTTCTTTATCCTCTGAAACAACCATCCAGCTTGTGCGATTTCCATTTCCAGAGAAGGGACTATGGATTCTGTAAAAGGTTCCGAATTGAAATAATTCGCGATGTTCTTTGAAGAAGCTAATTTGCTCCTTCATCGTTTCCTTATCTCCTTCTGACATTTCGGTCACATCCAGTTCATAGCCAAATGCTCCGAAATAGGCTACATTTGCTCGGGTCTCCATACTAGTAATTCGGCCAACCTGATGATTGGGCACAGCTGATACGTGGGCACCCATTGAACTAATTGGATAAACAAAGGATGTACCATACTGAATTTTCAAACGTTCTACTGCATCTGTATCATCACTTGTCCAGCCCTGTGGTGCATAATATAGAATTCCTGGGTCAAAACGACATCCACCACTTGCACAGGATTCAAATAAAATATCTGGAAATTCTGTTGTCAATCTTTCATACAGATCATAAACACCTAATATATAGCGATGTGGAACCTCTTGTTGACGGTCAGCAGCTAAGGAAGCTGAGCCTATTTCAGTCATATAGCGATTCATATCCCACTTGACATAAGAGATAGGCGCATCTCGTAAAATGGTTGCCATCATGTCATATATGGCGTCCACCACTTCTTTTCTGGAAAAATCTAAGATATACTGATTTCTACCGTGGGATTGACTTCTATCAGGCACATGAATAATCCAATCTGGATGTTTCTCATAAAGCTTACTTATTTTTGAGACCATTTCCGGTTCAAACCAAAGTCCAAAATCCATCCCTAATGCGGTGACCTTTTCTGCTAATCCAGTGATTCCATTAGGTAGCTTGGAATAATCTACAAACCAATCACCTAATGAAGTGGTGTCATCATCCCGTTTGCCAAACCAACCGTCATCTAAAACAAATAATTCAACACCTAAATCCTTTGATTGTTTGGCCATTTCCAGGATCTTGTCTTCATTAAAATGAAAGTAAGTCCCTTCCCAATTGTTAGTTAAAATAGGGCGAGGTTGATCACGCCATTTTCCGCGTGCTAGACGTGATTGATACAATTGATGATAGCTTTGACTCATTCCATTTAATCCTTGATTGGAATAAACCATGACAACCTCTGGTGCTTGAAAACTTTCTCCAGATTCAAGCAGCCAATTAAAATCAAATGGATGAATCCCCATGCTTACACGAGCGACATCTAGATAGTCAACCTCTACCTGTGCTAAAAAGTTCCCACTATACACGAAGCTAAAGCCATATACCTCTCCTTGAAATTCCGTTGTTTCAGGCCGCTTCAATGCAAGAAATGGATTCTGATGTCCACTGCTTGCCCCACGGGTACTTGAGATATTTTGTACACCTGTTTGAAGCTTTCTTGTTTTAACATGTCTTTCCCTAGCCCATGCACCTGACAGTTGCATCATTTCATACTCTGCATCGAAGAGATCTACGTTAGCACTCATAACTCTGGTGAGGTTTAACTTCTGATTTCCTTTATTGAGAAATCTCACACTTCTTGTAATGGCATCATGCTCTTCAAAAACAGAATAGAGAAGGATTAGCTCTGTATCTATTACATGATCATATAAAGTAATTTCTACTGTTTCTACTTTATCATTTGCTTCTGCATACGTAGCTGGTAAACCTTCTAGCTTTGGCTTACCGTGATAGATTTTGTTGCCTTGATATTGAAAATTAGTTATTCTGCTACCATTCTCCTGCAAAATTTGAAAAGCAGGCTCTCTAAAATCGGTCGTCCCATAAGCAGGGTATTCTTGTTTCGTCTGCTCTAGTGTAAATGTCATATCTCCTTCTTGTAGATATGGTGTATTTGGGCGATTTCCCTTTATCAATAGATGCTCAAAAGAGGATTTATGACGAATTTTTTTACCATAATACAAGTGACCAAGCTGATCATTTTCTAATATGTTAAAAATATAGCTTGAATTTTTTGTTTGTAAATGAAATTCTCTCGTTTGTTCATTGAATGTAATGGTCATGTCTATACTCCTTAACTATTAGTGATAGGTTGGTAGCCAATCGCCATGTGCTGCAATCAAATCATCACATAATGCGATAATATCATCTATCGATAATTCTGCAGCAGTATGTGGGTCTAACATTGCCGCTTGATAGATTTTCTCTTTTTTTCTAGTTAGTGCAGCTTCCATTGTAAGTAATTGTGTATTAATATTGGTGCGATTTAAGGCAGCAAGCTGCTCTGGCAAATCACCTACATAAGTTGGTGTTACGCCATTGGCATCAACAAGACAAGGAACCTCCACAACCGCGTTTTCTGGTAAATTACTGATTAATCTACCTGTATTGCGTACATTACCACCGATCTTAAACGGCTTATCTGTTTCCATTGCTTCAATAATGTAAGAGCCATATTCATGAGAACGCTCATGTTGCAGATTTTTATCATGAACGAGGTCGTCCCTCATTTTTTTCCAGCCTTCTATCTGATTGACACAACGCCTAGGATATTCGTCTAAAGGTATATTATATTTTTCAATGAGTTCAGGATATTGGCTTTTAATAAAATATGGATGGTATTCTGCATTATGTTCTGAGGATTCCGTAACATAATAGCCAAACTTATCCATTAGCTCAAAACGTACCATATCGTCATGCTTCTCCTTTTGTTTTTGCTTGGCTCGTTTTTTGATTTCTGGATATAAATCCTTCCCGTTTTGCGTAATTTCTAGTAACCATGCCATATGATTAATCCCAGCTATTTTCCATTGGATATTCTCTTTAGACATTTCGAGTGAATCCAACAGATGACTAGCACATACTTGAACACTATGACATAGGCCTACTGTCTTAATGCCTTCTTCTAGCATAATGTTTGTTAAGACGGCCATTGGATTCGTATAATTTAAAAACCACGCATCTGGACAAACCTCTTTCATGTCGTGGGCAAATTCCTGCATGACAGGAATTGTTCTTAAATTTCGGAAAATCCCACCAATACCAATCGTATCTGCAATAGTTTGACGTAAGCTATATGTTTTTGGTACTTCAAAGTCGGTAATTGTACACGGATCATAGCCACCTACTTGTATCGCATTAATCACATATTTTGCTCCTCGAAGCGCTTCTTTTCTATTCTTATATGCTTTAATTTTTACAGTCGAATTTACATTCTTCTTTAAATTGGTTAACATCATTTCTGAATCTTCCAAACGTTGATGATCAATATCAAATAAAGCGAATTCAAAATCCTGTAATGCTTCTACTGTCATACAGTCCCCTAGTACATTCTTTGCAAAAACCGTACTACCAGCACCTAAAAAGGTGATTTTTGACATATTCATCCTCCTCAATATCCGCAATAAATTGCGTTATGTTACTATCGCATACATTCATATTAAGGGGATTTGAAAGCAATTACAATCGTAAATATTTTTTATATGAGTAATATATTGCTCTTTCAATAATCAATAAACAATCGATCAACAGGCATGTAGGACTGTGTGTTTCGATAATTACTTGGTGTGACACCTATAATATTTTTAAACACTTTACTAAAGTAATTCCCATTTGTATATCCAACTTTCCTCGCAATTTCTTCCATCGATAATTCTTTTTGTTGAAGAAGCTCCATCGCATGGTGAACCCTTATCTTTGCTAAATATTGAATAGGAGGTTCTTCCATTGTTCGCTTAAAGAGTCGATTAAAATGGTATTTCGAAAGTCCTGAAACCTCTACTATATGATCTAGTGTAATGTCAGTTGCATAGTTTTTTTCCATAAACGTAATTGCTTTTGCTACAGCAATGGGTAGATTCTCTTTCCTTTCTTTTTCATGTTCAAAATACGACATGCATTCCATTAAGAAGCTATAGGCATATCCAGAAGCTTCATAGCCTTGGGAGATCCCTGTTGTTTCGGCTTTTTCTAGCAGGCGAAAAATATGCTTGATCGGTGTAGAATCAGTAGGCAATGTAAGAATCGGCCCATGCTTTGCAACAATTTTTTCATAGTAAGTCTGTGCTTCTTGTCCATATAAGGTGATATATGCAAATTCCCACAAATCAGATTCCTTTGGAAGATAATAACAATGGTCACTAGGAAGCTTTACAAAGAAGGCATGACCTTTTGTTAAGGTTGTTGTCTTGTCGCCTATCGTTATTGCCCCTTGACCATTCAATGTATATTGAAATACGATAGCACCCATTTCCTTTCGCTCTCGACCATCCCATCTATAGCTATGCTCTGTCCTAACCTCTTTACCAAGAGATAGTAAACCTGCAACCCGTTCTAATTGCTCTCCTTTAAATCGAAATCCATACGTACTATGAAAAAACTTCTCCTTCATTTCGTCTCCTCCCACCTCATCCTATTGATTGCAATATAGCAGTATTTTTTTTAGAAGACAACAGAGATCATTGATTTGCATATTGTATATGGTAAAATATTTTGGTGACTAATTATAAAAGGAGGGATATACTTGCTTATTTCCGGAGTTCTAAAACTTATCGGTGCTGGATTTGAATTTTTCCTAGGAATACCTGGCTATGGTGGAGTTTTCATCTTATCATTGCTTTGGACACCGCTATTATTTATGCTTATTTATCATATTGTTACACTTGTAATCTCCAAAAATAATCATACCCCTATTTGGGGACCGATTGTCGGCATTATTGCCAGTACACTCGGAATCATACCAGGTCTTGGCATGCTTTTACACTGGGCTGCATTCATCTGCTTACTTATTGATGGTATTTTAGTTTTTACCAATAAACGAGACTAATTGCAAGTGGCTGGGACATAATTAAATAGGGTGAATGAGAATCCGAACAATCTTCTGATTGAGCGTAGTCAAAATATAAAGACTCCTATGGGAACAGCACGAGCTGAAGATCCACTTTGCAAGACGGGTTTCTTTGCAAAGTTAGCAGACCGCCGTGCCACACTGTAAAGGGAACACTGCGAAAGTTTACTTGAGCAGATGTTGACTTATGCCCTATGGGTAAAAGCGGAGTATTTTGACGGAGCGGTTACAGTGCAGAAATATTAATGTTCGGATTTCTTCTGTTTTATTACTCTTTTGTCCCAGTCTCTTTTTCTATGAGGAGCAACTATCCGCTTTCATTGACTTCCTAGGACAAATCGCTTAAGCTTGCTTTAGGAAATGAGATAATGGAGGAATTGTGAAAATATGCTACAAGCGACAAATGTAAGTTTACGTTTTGGTGATAAAAAATTATTCGAAGATGTTAATATTAAATTCACTGCAGGAAATTGCTATGGATTAATCGGGGCAAATGGTGCTGGTAAATCTACCTTTCTAAAGGTCCTATCAGGTGAGATTGAGCCTCAATCAGGGCATGTCTCTTTAGGCAAGGACGAACGTTTAGCCGTATTAAAACAGGATCACTTTGCTTATGAGGAATATGAAGTGTTACAAACTGTCATCATGGGACATACCCGGTTGTTTGATGTAATGAAAGAAAAAGATGCCATTTATGCAAAGGCCGAATTCACAGAGGAAGACGGAATGAGAGCAGCAGAGCTAGAGGGCGAGTTTGCTGAAATGAACGGTTGGGAAGCTGAATCAGATGCTGCTATTTTGCTTAAGGGATTAGGAATAGATGAAGACTTGCATACGAAAAAAATGGCTGAATTAACCGGATCAGAGAAGGTTAAAGTGTTATTGGCACAAGCTCTATTTGGTAATCCAGATATTTTATTATTGGATGAGCCTACAAACCACTTAGACATTCAAGCGATCCAATGGTTAGAGGAATTTCTCATTAACTTTGAGAATACTGTCATTGTAGTATCTCACGATCGACACTTTTTAAATAAGGTATGTACCCATATCGCGGATGTTGATTATGGAAAAATTGAATTATATGTCGGGAATTATGACTTTTGGTATGAATCTAGCCAGTTAGCTCTCCAAATGGCAAAAGATCAGAATAAGAAAAAGGAAGAAAAAATCAAAGAATTGCAAAACTTTATTGCTAGATTTAGTGCAAATGCTTCAAAATCAAAGCAAGCAACCTCCCGTAAAAAAATGTTGGATAACATTACCTTAGAAGATATCAAGCCTTCTTCTCGTCGTTATCCATATGTTGCTTTTCAAGCTGGACGTGAAATCGGAAATGACCTTCTACGTGTTGAAGGAATTTCTAAAACCATTGATGGAGAAAAAGTGCTAAATAATGTTAGTTTTACGTTAAAACCAAATGACAAAGTAGCTTTTGTTGGACGCAACGAACTTGCTAAATCCGTGTTGTTCGATATCTTGATGGGAGAAATGGAACCAGATGAAGGGACCTTTACATGGGGTGTAACGACTTCCCAATCCTATTTCCCGAAGGACAACTCCGCATTTTTTGAAGGGAACAACATGACATTAGTAGATTGGTTACGCCAATATTCTCCTGATGACCAAACGGAAACCTTCCTCCGCGGATTCCTAGGTCGTATGCTTTTCTCAGGAGAAGAAGCATTGAAAAAAGCAAATGTCCTATCCGGTGGAGAGAAGGTTCGCTGTATGCTCTCTAAAATGATGCTAAGCAATGCCAATGTACTAGTATTAGATGAACCGACCAACCACTTAGATTTAGAGTCGATCACTTCTTTAAATAATGGCTTAATAAATTTCAAGGGGTCTATCTTGTTCACCTCCCATGATCATCAATTTATTAATAGTATTGCCAATCGTTTAATTGAGATCACACCTGAGAAAGTTATTGATAAAGAGATGAGCTATGATGAGTATGTCGCTGACCAAAAATTACAAAGGGAAATTGCAGCATTATACGAATAATTATTGGATGATAAAAACTACCTTTTCCTTTGAGAAAAAGGTAGTTTTTTTATGTGCCATTTTTTCCAAATTAGCTAGAGCGTATGCCCGAAATATTTGGTATGATTTTTCTTAGTCAATCTTACTACAGGAGCTTTCTATTCTGTTATAAACGTCATTTTAGTTCGGGATTCTCTCTAAATTGGTCGTTAAGCCGGGTGTAAGTACCATTTTCTTCGAATTCCTTCCTAAAATGGTCGTTAAATCCGGTATAAGTTCCATTTTCTTCGAATTCTTTCCTAAAATGGTCGTTAAATCCGGTATAAGTTCCATTTTCTTCGAATTCCTTCCTAAAATGGTCGTTAAATCCGGTATAAGTTCCATTTTCTTCGAATTCCTTCCTAAAATGGTCGTTAAATCCGGTATAAGTTCTATTTTCCTTGAATTCCTTCCTAAAATGGTCGTTAAATCCGGTATAAGTTCCATTTTCCTTGAATTCCTTCCTAAAATGGTCGTTAATTTGATGATAAATACCACTTCAAATCTGATCTCTCTCAAAATGCCCTCTAGCTAGTTCACTTTGGAAATTTGTGCGGCGCCGATTAGTTCACGGATTGTATCATGATCTCCTTTATGCAACAGATCGACAATTCGGCTTCCGACTACTACTCCGTCACAATGCGCTGTTAAGTTTTTGACATGCTCGGGTGTGGAAACACCGAAGCCTGCAAGTACAGGGACTTCACATTGTTTACTGAGGCGATCCAAGTATTCGTTAAGCCTGTCATGAAAGGTGGATCGAGCACCTGTCGTACCCGTTACAGTGACGGCATATAAAAATCCTTCTGTTCGATTAGCAATTTCCGTTATGCGATCATCCGTGCTTGTCAGTGCAGCTAAACGAATTAAGGCAATATCATGATCCTTTAATTCTCGGGTCACTAAGCCTTCTTCTTCTAACGGCATATCAGGTATGATTAATCCATCCACTCCAGCATCCTCACAAGCTTTTGCAAAATCAGCAACACCATAAGCATAAATTGGATTGACATACGTCATAAGAACGATAGGGATATGACGTGAAGATTTTGTTTGCTTTAATTTTTCTAATACCGCTCGTAATGATACACCATTCGCTAATGCGCGTAGGCCTGCTTCTTGGATTGTTGGTCCATCGGCTACAGGATCGGAAAAGGCAATCCCTAATTCCACAACTGTTGCCCCAGCATCCTCTAAAAAAACAAGCTGTTCTTCCAGTGCATCTAATCCACCATCTCCTGCCATGATATAAGGAACAAATGCCTTATCACCACGTTCTTTCACTTTAAGGAAGGCTGCATTTAACTTTTCCTTACCCATTCTGTTCACCTCCAAGCGCATCACGCACTGTTTGCACGTCCTTATCTCCACGTCCAGATAAGCAAATGACCATTACCTCTTCTTCTTTCATTTCCTTCGCTAGCTTCATGGCATAGGCAATGGCATGAGAGCTTTCTAATGCTGGAATAATCCCTTCTGTTTTGGATAATTCCTGCAGCCCTTCTAGTGCCTCTGCATCTGTAATATGGGCATAATTCACACGGCCGATATCCCGCAGATGACTATGCTCTGGTCCAACTCCTGGGTAATCGAGTCCTGCGGAGATTGAATGAGCTTCTTGGATTTGCCCATGCTCATCCTGTAATAAGTAGGTCATGGTTCCATGTAAAATCCCTTGTTTACCATAAGACAAGGTCACGGCATGTTTATCTGTATCTACACCTTTTCCTCCAGCCTCTACTCCATATAAGCGTACATCCTCATCCTCAATAAATGGATAGAACATTCCCATAGAGTTACTTCCACCACCAATACAAGCAACGACCGCATCAGGTAGTCGACCTTCCTTTAACTTCACTTGCTTTTTCGTTTCTGTACCGATCATGCTTTGAAAATCTCGGACAATTTGTGGAAATGGATGTGGTCCAACGACGGAGCCAATAATATAATGAGTATCCTCGACATTACTCACCCAGTAACGTAATGCTTCATTTACCGCATCCTTTAATGTACCACTACCTTGATCCACACTCTCAACACGAGCTCCTAATAATTCCATTCGGAATACGTTCAATTGTTGACGACGTACATCTTCCTTTCCCATAAAGATGACACATTCCAAACCTAGTAATGCACAGACCGTTGCTGTTGCAACACCATGCTGGCCAGCTCCTGTTTCTGCCACTACCTTTTTCTTCCCCATTCTTTGTGTTAAAAGAGCCTGACCTAACGCATTATTAATTTTATGTGCACCTGTATGGTTTAAATCTTCTCGCTTTAGATAGATTTTTGGTCCACCTAGCTTTTTTGAAAAACGCTCCGCATAGTACAAAGGGGTTTCTCTGCCAACATACTCCTTAAGATAGTAATTAAATTCATCTAAAAACGCCTCATCATTAATGGCTTCCTCATACGCCTTTTCTAATTCAAGCACAGCAGGCATTAATGTTTCTGGAACAAATCGTCCACCGTAATCACCATAATGACCTGTCTCGTTTGGTGCATTATACTTTGTCATTTTTATCCCCTTTCTTTGCCGCTCGGATAAATGCTTTTATTTTCGCTACATCCTTCACTCCATTTGTTTCGACGCCACTAGAGACATCTAAACCAGCTGGATTGACTTCTCTAATAGCCTCCTCGACATTTTCCGCACTTAAGCCACCAGCTAGAAGAACTTTTTTATCTAAAAAATCTCTGTCCTTTACGATGGACCAATCGAATGTCTCTCCATTGCCACCCCGATATTTACCAGCAGGGCTATCTAAAAGATAATAAGCACAATCATATGTTGAAATCCCCTCTAAATCTGCTAGGGAATGAATTTGAAATGCTTTGATCACAGGTAAAGAAAGTTGTGAACAAAAGTCTGGTGACTCATCTCCATGTAGCTGGATATAATCAAGGTCTGCTTTTTCCGCAATCTCTTCTATTACTTCAAGCTTTTCATTCACAAATACCCCAACTTTTTTCACCTGTGGTGGAACAAATGAAGCTAGCTCACACGCGTGTTCCTTTGTTAATTGTCTTTTACTCTTGGCAAAAACAAATCCTATAAAATCTGCTCCTGCCTCAGAAGCAGCTTGAATGTCCTCTTGTTTCATCAACCCACATATCTTCACTTGTACCATCTATCATTCTCCTAACGGAATGCGCAAAATATCGAAGGTTTTCTTCAAATCAACAGAACGCATCATCGTTTCTCCTACTAAAATACCACGAGCTCCAGCCATAGCGACACGCTCTACATCAGCCCGATCCTTCATTCCACTTTCACTGATCAGCAATGTATTTTCTTTGTCAACCATCTCAGCTAATTGCTCTGTTACAGCTAGGTCTACCTCAAAGGTTTTAAGATTTCGATTGTTAATTCCGATAATTTTAGCTCCAATTCTATTTGCCATTTCCATTTCTTCTTGATTGTGTACTTCAAAAAGAATTTCTAAGCCTTTTCTGTCAGCATACTGATAAAGCTCCTTTAACCGACTTTCAGGTAATGCAGCTGCAATGAGTAAGATTAAGTTTGCACCTGCATCGTATGCTCGGTCGATTTGAATTTCATCGATAATAAAATCCTTATTTAATATAGGGACATTTACAACCTCTCTCACTGCTTGCATGTCTTCGA
Source organism: Gracilibacillus sp. JCM 18966 (assembly GCF_055392695.1). Lineage (NCBI taxonomy): Bacteria > Bacillati > Bacillota > Bacilli > Caryophanales > Bacillaceae > Gracilibacillus > Gracilibacillus sp. JCM 18966. The sequence continues at coordinate 644,651 of NZ_AP043883.1, forward strand.
TCGTTCCCTTAAAAAAAGGTTGGTCTGTCAATACAGAAATGGCTCCCGCACCACTAGCTTCATATAACTGGCCTTGCTCGGCGGGCTCCACTCCATCATTAATCAGTCCCTTCGATGGAGATGCCCGTTTCATTTCGGCAATAATGCTCATGTTCTTTGACTGACGAAACGAATCATACAAGGAGACAGGAGCACGTTTTGCTTGAAGCATACCAGGCTTGTAGTTTTTCTTTAATGTCGCTACTTCCTTTTCTTTTTCTGCTAGTATTTTTTCTAAAATAGTCATGATGACACCCCTTGCTTCATTCTCGTACTAATCGTAATAAGATTTTCTAATTTAGCTAATGCTGCACCTGAATCGATCGACTCTCGCGCAAGCTCCACTCCTTGTTTTATTGTTTCTGCTTTTCCATTGGCAAAGATACCTAAACCAGCATTTAGTAATACTGTATCTCGGTGTGGGCCTTTTTTGCCTTCTAGAACACTGCGTAAAATTCTAGCATTCTCTATGGCGTCCCCGCCTTTTATCGATTCATTATCCACTACTGGGAGATCTACTTCCTCGGGACTTAACGTGAATTGCATTAATTCTCCTCTGTCCAATAATACCAAATGATTCTCCCCAGCTAAAGAGGCTTCATCCATATAGCCATATCCATTTACAATCAACGCACGTTTGCGACCTAATTTGTGCAATACATTCGCCATCGTCTCTAATGAATCTCGGCGATAGGTTCCCATCAATTGTGAGGTTAGCTGGACTGGATTGGTTAATGGACCAATCACATTAAAAATTGTTGGCACCCCTAATTCTCTCCGAACCTTCATCGCATGCTTCATTGCAGGGTGGACATTAGGTGCAAATAGAAAAGCAATCCCATTTTCCTTTAATATTTCGTAGGTTTCTGGTCGTGTGAATTCGAGTGGTACACCTAAATGCTCCAACACATCAGCACTTCCGGTTTTACTAGAAATACTACGGTTTCCATGTTTAGCAACCGTAATGCCCGCACCTGCAATAACAAAAGCAGAGGTTGTGCTAATATTAAAGCTTTGTGATCCATCTCCTCCAGTGCCACAGTTATCCATTGCATCTGTTAAGTCATCTGGAAGGGATAATGGAGAAATTTCTAAAAGAACATTTACAAGACCTGTAATCTCATCAGATGTTTCCCCTTTTGCTTTTAATGCTGTAAGAAAAGCCCCTATTGCAATATCACTTGTTTCCTCTGTGAAAATCAGTCTTGCCGCTTGCTCCATTTCCTCTAATGTCAAATCCTCTTTTGCAATCACTTTATTTAAAAAATCCTTCATGCTTTCGTCTCCTTTCGAATAGCTTGAAAAAAGTTATTCAGTAGCTTTTTGCCTTTTCCGGTACCAATTGATTCAGGATGAAATTGCAATCCATATGTTGGCAAATAAGTATGCTTGATTGCCATAATTTCACCATCATCCATTGCTTGTGCTGTGACAAGTAACTCATCAGGTATGGTTGCATTTTCTATAACAAGGGAATGATATCTCATTACTTCTAACGGTTGCTCCAAATAACTAAAGATCTCATCATTGTTATGTCGAATCATGGAGGTTTTACCGTGTTTAATATGACTTGCCTTTACTATCCTCGCTCCAAATGCTGTACCAATCGTTTGGTGTCCTAAACAAATACCCAAAATCGGAAACTCTGTTGCTAAGTGTTTGACAATGTCAATACTAATACCTGCCTCTTCCGGAATACCAGGTCCTGGTGATAATATAATGGCTTCTGGCTCCCATTTTCTTATGTCATCAATCGTCAGTTTGTCATTACGGACCACTTTGACGGTTTTGCCAAGTTCTGAAATATACTGATATAGGTTATAAGTGAATGAATCATAATTATCAATGAGTAATATCATGTTTACTAACCTCCAGTAAGGCTCTAGCCTTATTCAATGTTTCCAGATACTCCGATTCTGGATCGGAATCATACACGATCCCTGCACCCGCTTGTACATAGGCATTGTTACCTTTAATAACCATCGTACGAATAGCTAAAGCTAAGTCCAAATCTCCATTTATGTTAATGTAGCCGACCGCTCCTGCATAAACTCCACGCTTTTTGTCCTCTAAATCGTTAATGATTTGCATGGCACGAATTTTTGGTGCCCCTGAAACCGTTCCTGCTGGTAATGCTGAAATAAGTGCATCCAACCCCGTGTAATTGTCTGTTAAAGTACCATGCACTTCGGAAACAATGTGCATAACATGTTGATATCTTTCAATTGCCATATATTTCGGGATCGTGATCGAGCTTATTTCACATACACGGCCAAGATCGTTTCTACTAAGGTCGACAAGCATTTTGTGTTCTGCTAATTCCTTCTCATCGGCTAATAACTCGGTTGCTAGCTGTGCATCCTCCTGCTCTGTTGCACCACGGGGTCTTGTTCCTGCAATAGGATTAGTAATAACTTCTTTGCCAGTTGTTTTAATTAAGCTCTCTGGTGATGCACCAAGCACAATATAGTCATTAAAGTCAATAAAATACATATATGGTGATGGATTTGTGACTCTAAGCTTTCGGTAAAAAGTAAAAGGATCCGCCTCAAAGCTTGCTTTCATTCTTTGAGATAAAACAACTTGAAAGATATCGCCCTCTACTATGTGTCTTTTTGCTGTTTCTACCATTTCTAGAAATCTACTCTTCTGAATAGAAGGCTGGAAGCTAACATGCAATTCTTCTTCTTTTAACGGCTTTTCATGTGTCCAGATCTCTTCTTCCATTTCAACAAGCCGTTCCTCCAAAATCGACTCTTCTCGATCTCCATTTAAGTCCATCGTTAATAAAGTGACTTTTTGCTTCATATGATCAAAAACGATGACATCCTGGTAAAACATCATGTGAACATCTGGCATTTCTATCTCATCCTCTAGTTTTTCACCGATATATTCATATTGCCGAATCGTATCATAGCCAATATAACCAATGGCTCCACCATAAAAAGCATATGGTAAAGGAAGATCTATATTTGGCGTATGTTCTTTTACTACCTCTAATGGCAATTGTTCGATAGTTTCCTCTTCACCTGTTGTCAGGTTTATTACTGTCGAATTTTTCTTTGAACCAATAATTTCTTTATACGGATTTACACCAATAAAAGAAAAACGTCCTTTTTGATCATGGGCTCCTGAACTCTCAAGCAAAAACTTTTTCGTACCCTTTAATCGATTAAAGATTGATATCGGTGTGATTGTATCCCCATTTAATCGCTTGCTTCTGTAATTCACCATTTCCTCTACTCCTTTTCAATGATTTAACGAAGTATGTTAGAAAAACTCGTATACGTTCGTCCTTTGACGAATGCCTAGCTTTGCGTATTAGAAAAACCCGCATTCGCTCGTCCTTTAGCGAATGCTTAGTTTTGCTTATACTTGGTACCTTGAAATTTCAGCTACGTCGAAACGCTACTGTGTAGAAATTTTATACTTTCCTAATGTATAAAAAAATCCCTATATATACCTTGTTTGTATATATAGGGACGGGTTTTTTCCGCGGTGCCACCACTATTTGAAGGATCTCCACACTCCTTCCTCTCATTCATCCGATAACGTGGATGAGGCGTTGCTCTATACTTTTTTCCAGAGCACTCTCAAAGGTCCATTCTGCTTACCTTGTATACTGGTTTCCACCATTCCCAGCTCTCTATCACACAATAAGTAAACCTACTAATCCTTCTCATCAATTTTTCTATCGATTTTTAACACATATAAAAAGGGCTCCCCCATCCGAAAAGGACGAGGAAACCCGTGGTACCACCTTTATTAGCTGAAGATCAGCTCACTAATCACGTCATAGCTTTTATATGCTATAACGCTACCCTTTTGCAACGAGTGGGTATCTCGCCAAAGCCTACTAACAAATGTGTTCGGTTTGGGGCTCAGAAGTCCATTCACCTATCTAACACACTGGTTCTCACCAACCACCAGCTCTCTTCTGTGCTTTGATTCGGCTACTACTCTTCATCAATGCCAAACGAATGAAAATGTTGCTACTATCATAGTATGTTCTCATTCATTTGTCAATGCCTTTTACTTAATTTTTTGAAAATTCTTAATATAGTGATTTCCATGATGGAGGGGGTCCCCGACATGCAAAAGGTGCTAAAATTCATTTATTTCTTCTTCAATCTTTTTCCCTAAATGTCTTCCAGGCTGATCTACTTGCACCATTACATGGTCACCCTTCTTTAATGTAATCGCCTGTATTTCCGTTCCATCTGGAGCTAGTACATGAACACTATCTGCTACTTGTAAAGTGACCGATAGCTCCTTGTTTTCTACCTTTAACACCAAGCGGATTAGCGGGCGCTTTTCAACCTTTACTCTTCCGACCGCAACACTACGTGATGAACCAGATTCTGAAATAACTGAAATATAATCCCCTGGTTTTATTTCTGCTAAATAGGCAGTTTGATCTTCTTCCTTTAAAATGTAATGATGAATAGCACCACTATTTACTCGAAATGGTCTTCCTGGATAAGTATCGGTCGTTCGATTTTCAGCTAATACTAGGACATAGCCGTGTCCGGTATTCCCGACAAGTATTCCTTCGGATGGCTCTAATTTATCAACAAAATCAAGGCATACTCTAGATCCTTCACCTATTTCTTTTATTTCCACTATCTCTGCTTCCTTTAAGGATATTTTCATTAAGTCACCTTCCCCCATAATTTCCTCATTTTTTACATATTTTGTCCATAGCTAATTCTATCGTAATCATATAGAATAAAAAATGAAAATTCAATTAACGGGGATTTTTCACCATAGTACGAAGTATATAAAAGTAGCAAATGGGAGGGATAGACATTGCGGAAATGGTTAGTAATGCTGTTTCTTCTATTAATTGCGTCCTTCAGTTTTATTGGATATAGTACGTTAACACAATCTGATGATAGTGAAACAATTGAAATGGAGCATAAATAGAAGAAATGAATCTATAATGAGGCTTTTCAAGACACTAAAAGCTTTGATAACAACAAATTTGGTACAGTGTTAAATAGAAACACTGTACCAAAACTAAATATCTATTTCATTATCTTTTTAAATCTACTAAATCTGCAACTTTGACTGCTTGCCCTGTTTGTAAGGACTTGTTTCCTGCAATTCCTGTAAGAATCGAAATCGCGCCATCAATGTGAGAAGCTGCTCGGTTGAATTCGTCTTCTTTTGGCACCCCAAACAAATCATTTAATAATTCTGGGTCACCACCACCATGGCCACCTGCTTTTTCTTCTACTTCTACAACATATGGTTCACCGAACATTGGGATAACACGTAACACTTTTTCCTTTAGCTTACCTTCATCCCCTTTTTCTCCACCAGAATTAATGTAAGATTGTTCACGAACCTGCACTTCAATTCGCCCTTTAGAACCATTAAAGGCAATTTGGAATCCTTCCCAAGGCAAGTAAGCATTAAGTGAATAGGTTAAAATAGCTTTATTTTTATAGGTTACAACAACCCCAAGTGTATCCTCAATACTTATTCCATCACCAAAAACACTCTGGTCTCTTTGATAGCCGTCTTCTTTTTCCGCATCTAAATACATCGATTTTAGATGTTCATTAGCTTCTAAATCAATTGCAAATGGGTCATCCTTTGCAATTTCACTGCCATGAGCCCTTTGATAAAACTTTGTTACTCCTCTGCGTTCGGCATTCTCCTTCCCATAAAAGCGAAGACCACCAGTTGCATAGACCGTTTCCGGTTCTGTGTTCAACCAAAAATTCACTAGATCAAAATGATGGGTGGATTTATGAACAAGCAATCCTCCACTATTTCGTTTATCTCTATGCCAACGACGGAAATAATCTGCACCATGCTGTGTATTCAATGCCCATTCAAAATGCACCGAATTCACTTCTCCAATCACACCGTCACGAATGAGTTCACGAATCTTTGTGTTATGTGGTGCATAGCGATAATTAAAGGTTACGCGAACTTGTTGACCGGTTCGTTCAATTGTATCAATAATCGCTTGTGTCTTTTCTGCATCAACTGTCATTGGCTTTTCTGTAATAACATCACAGCCAAGCTCCATTGCGCGGATGATGTAGCGATGATGCGTTCGATCTACAGAAGTAACAATAACAATATCCGGCTTCTCCTTTTCAATCATTTCATCAAATTTATCAGACGTATATGTGTTAATCTTCTCCACGCCATACTTATCCTCTAAAAGCTTGTTTGCATAATTAAGACGAATTTGATTGGAATCACAAAAGGCAATTAGAGAGCTAGTCTCTTGAAAATCTCGTACCAATGCTCCATAGAAGAATTCCGCTCGACCACCAGTTCCAACTAATACATACTTCTTCTTCATTAGTAAACACTCCCATTTTGTGTAATCGGTTGCAAAAATACTAAATAACAACGTTGTTAAGATTATAATTCATTTATAGAAAAATAGCAATCCCTAATCTTTGAAATTGTTTATCTATTTTTGAATATGTTTGTTTTTTTAGCATTGATAAAAAATAAAAAACCCTCTCATCTACGAGAGGGTTGGCATTATCCAGCTTTTTTCCTATTCTAAAATAGTCACATCCACTTGTTTTCTACCCCAATCAAAGGCTTCATCCTTTGTCGGTACATGGACATCAATTCTATTGCCTTTAATCGCTCCACCTGTATCTCCAGCAATTGCTTCACCATAGCCTTCCACATGTACTCTTGTACCTAGTGGGATAACATCTGGATCAACCGCAACTACCTTCATATTAGGATTTTCTAGTAAATTAATACCTGTTGCTGTTGTTCCTGAACAACCATCACATTTTGCTGTATAGGCTGTTGCAGTAACAGTAATTGTTTTACCTTCTTCTTGTTTGTCTTGTTCAGTTGATAGCTGTTCAACTGGTGCTTGTTTAGATTCCTCTTTGGATGCTTCTTGCTTCTCCTCTGTTTCTACCTTTGGAACTACCGAAGCTTCTGGGGTGCTTTTTTCTGTTGATTTATTTTCTTTTGAAGTATTTACGTCTTTTAACCTAAGTTCTTCTCCAATTAAGATAAGGTCTGTCTCTAAGTTATTCCATTTTTGAATATCATCGACAGTAACTCCATATTCTACTGCGATTTCACTTAAAGAGTCCCCTTTTTTAACGTTATAAGTAATCTCGTTATCTATCTTTATAATTTGTTTCGGGATAATAATATCTGATTCTAAGTTATTAATCTCTTTTAATTTTGCAACAGATGTTTCGTTCTCTTTAGCAATTCCCCACAATGTATCTCCTTGTTGAACTTCATGTGTACTGGCTAATGCTGGATTTACCACTAAGAAACTTGCAGCGACGAACGCTGTGGTAATGAAAAACTTCTTCATCAATCGTTGCCTCCTTTTCTAGTTGACAAGCTACACTATAACATAGAGTTTTATCGCTTGTGGTTACAGCGAAATTAAGAGTCTGTAACAATCATTACGATATTACGTAAGCTTGTCATATTTGTCATTATGGGGCAACAATCTATTATTTTATACGTGGAAACGTAATATTTTCTCCTACTTTTTTACACAACTAGACTCCAAACCCAGTATTGATAGAGTTTGTAGAGTATTTGAAAACTCTGGTATATTCTAGAAAACTCTTATTTTTCCACAACTACTGAGAAATTATGATTACACTTCGCCTCTAGATAGTTTCGGTTTAATAGATCATTCGCAATTAGCTCTGTCATATCGATCGGAATATCTTTCACGATTTCTTTTCCTCGAAACATATTATAATTTCCTCCACCACTTGCTCGATAGTTATTCATGACCACCGAGTAAAACCGATCCATTTCTAGTGCTTTATTTTGAAAAAGCAATTTAGTTACCCGATTTCCAATTGGGTTCGCTATATTCAACTCATACTCGATTCCTTCCCACATATCATAATTATAGTGCTCTGGCTTCGGCTCTAAAAATAGTGAATTTACAGCTAACTCACCAGCTTCATTCAAGGTAAAATAGCTAGCATTCTTTTCTATTGCTTCTTTTATATCCTTTCCTCGCAATTTTAAAACCTTCAATGTATTTGGATATACATAATTTGAAACTATGTCTCGCATCGTAACATGCTTGGGAAACCCGGGTGATTGATTGTGAAAAAGGGCCGTGCATGATATGTCAACATCTGCTACTTTCATTTGCAATGTATTGATATATTCAATAAACGGGTGCTCCTCTATCCTTGCTTGAAACGGGTCTTTTATTTCCATATCACCTTTCACTTCCGTTATTGGCTGATCCAGCCATTCCTGTACGAGCTTCTCTTCTTCCTCGATTAGCGCAATAGTCGGTTGATTTGATCGAGTATCGTCTTTCACATAATGAAGCTTTGGTTTAATACTTGTAACCTCTTTTTTATTATTAAAGGCAAGCTCAATTTCTCCTAAAGCTTTCCCATTACTGCCTGTTTGAATGATTGGAACCCCATTAATTGTTGTTGTTAAAAATCGATGCTGATGGCCGGTTATTAATAAATCGATACCTGTTATTTCTTCACACATTTGATACGCTTGATTTTCACCGGTTAAGGCTTCTGTCGCTTCCCCTGTTTCCGGGTCTCTTTCTACCCCTCCATGGTAGCTTACAACGAGTAGATCTGGCCTTTCTTCTTCTCTAACCTTTTTCACCCATTTATGCGCAGCCTCACAAGCATCTTCAAAGACTAAATCGCGAATATGTGTTGGGTCCTCCCAATGTGGTATAAAATGAGTGGTAATGCCTAAGAAGGTTATTTTTATACCATTAATTTCTTTTGTTACATATGGGGTACCAAAAAAAGGTTCTCCTGTGTGTTTGTCTAATATATTAGCAGCTAACCATGGGTAATTTGTTTTATTTACTACATTTTTGAGATACTCTATCCCGTAATTAAATTCATGATTTCCGAAAATCGCCATGTCATAATGTAAACTATTTCCTATTTTTATTAAAGGGCTTCTTTTCGCTTCTTTATATGCTGCAAAATAATAAGTAAATGGGCTCCCTTGAATGAAATCTCCATTATCGACGAGAATTACTACTTTTTCTGACCTTATTCTATCGATTAGGGAAGCTATCTTAGCTAGTCCCATATTTTTCTCTACTTCTTCTCGGTAATTGGTAGGATAAATATAACCATGGATATCACTCGTTACACAAATAGATATGGATGTCATTTTCTTTCTCCTTCTTCAGCAATTGTTGATCCCTATTATACCGAATAAATTGGGACGAAAGGAAAAAGTTTACACTTTCTTAACTTACATTTAACACTAGCTTTTCATTCATTTGATATATTAAAGATGTTCCAAATTGAGCAATGCTGCAAGGATTGCTTTCTCACAAAATGATAGCCCCTTTTTCTTGGTTGCCGATGATATCGCTTCATCGGCACTTTTTTTGCTTAGAAAGTGATGAATTATAACAGAAATAAAAAAACTTGGCTTTACGCCAAGTCGTTTAGTTTAGCTTTTTCATCAAAGATTATTAGTCTAATTCTGTTATTCTATCATTCACATTTATTCTAGGAATAGGGTTAACTTGTTTCGCTGGATAGCCGACTTGAAGTAAGCCAACTACTCGTTCATCATCCTTCAAGTCGATAAGTGCAGCTGTCTCCTCACAAAACGACAATTTACCAGTTTTCCAAAAAACACTTAATCCTTCCTCCCAAGCTAACAAACTGAAATTTTGAATAAGACAGCTAGCCGAAGCATAATCTTCTTCTCTCAGTTTTTCTTGAGGATGAAGCGTATTAATAACCATAATGATAAATGGAACGTTCATGATCTTTTGGTAGCCATTTTCGCCTATCTGCTCTAGCTCCTCACCAGAGGCATTCTTTGCTTTTTCTTTCGCTACCTCTCGATTGATTTCTGCTAATTTTTTCTTTGATTCGCCTGTTATAAATACAAAACGCCACGGCTCAGTCATTTTATGATTGGGCACCCAGACAGCTATACTTAATAAATCTTTCATTAGTTCCTTAGAAACAGGATTTTCTTTATAGTTTGAAATGGAGCGTCGCTCTTTTATAAGATTTTTTAAACTTGCCATCATCTAATCTCCTTTTTAATGAGAATCATTTTCAATTATACCATCATTCTTGTTATCAAACAAGGTGAATAACAATCTAGGAAAAAAATTCAATTTTTTATTAAAAATGACTTGAAAGTATTTTACTTATAATGTAATATAATGACAACAAAACTTCATAAAGCTTTACTCTTATCAAGAGAGGTGGAGGGACTGGCCCTGTGATACCTCAGCAACCGTCTTTATTAGACAAGGTGCTAATTCCAGCAAGCGCAACAACGCTTGAAAGATGAGGAACGTGAGATCTATTTATATAGAGTCTTCATCTTTCAAGGGATGAAGACTTTTTTGTTTTTCTGGGCCTTTTGTTCAAAAAACAGCAATTATAGTGGAGATTGCTTGTTTTTTATAAATGATTATGAAAAGAAAAGAGGTGAAAGAATGACATCATCACTCCTACAAGCTCTCAAAGAAAATATCCTCATAGCAGATGGTGCGATAGGTACTTTACTTTACGCACATGGGGTTGATCAATGCTTTGAAGCATATAATCTATCAAAACCAGAAGAGGTCCTCCAAGTTCATCAATCCTATATTGACGCTGGGGCAGATATCATCCAAACCAATACGTATGGAGCCAATTATATTAAGCTAGCAAGATTTGGCTTGGAGGAGAAAGTACACCAAATAAATACACGTGCTGTCCAATTAGCTAAACAAGCAGCAAAAAATGAAACATTTGTACTTGGGACGATTGGTGGAATTCGAGGAATTCAAAAGCTAGTCACATCCAAAAAAGACATCATAAGGAGCTTCAAGGAACAATTATTTAGCCTTCTATTAGAAGGTGTAGATGGCATCCTATTAGAAACTTATTATGACATCGACGAATTAACCGCTGTTCTAGAAATTGCAAGAAAAGAAACAGACCTCCCTATTATTACAAATGTATCGATGCATGAGCCTGGTATTTTAGAAAACGGTATGTCCTTAGCTGATGTATTAACACAGCTAGAAGTACTTGGTGCAGATGTCGTTGGGGTTAATTGTCGTTTAGGTCCACACCATATGATTGAGTCACTAGAAGCCGTACCATTACCTGAGCGAGCACACTTATCAGCATTTCCAAATGCTAGTCTACCAGCATATGAAAACGGCAAGCTTGTTTACAGCAAGCAAACAGATTATTTCAAACGATGTGCAAAGGAATTCCGAGATCAAGGAGTACGTCTTATCGGAGGGTGCTGTGGAACGACCCCAGAGCATATTAGGGCCTTAAAGGATGGTATTGAGGGACTAACACCTATTTTAGACAAAACCGTCCAGGTGAAAGAAGGACTGATCACACTCCCTTCTTCCCAAACTGTCCAGTCGAATCCGACATTGGTGGATAAAGCTAAGAAACAGCATACCGTTATTGTTGAATTAGATGCACCAAAGCATCTAGAAATTGATGAGTTTATTAAAGGGGCGAAAGCGCTGGAAGATGCAGGTGTGGATGCGATTACTTTAGCGGATAATTCACTTGCTACACCGCGAATCAGTAATTTAGCGATGGCTGTCAAAATGAAACAACTCCATCTAAATGTTACACCACTTATCCACCTCACATGTAGAGATCGCAACCTAATCGGCCTGCAAGCACACCTAATGGGGTTACATACACTGGGCTTCCATGAGATTTTAGCAATAACGGGTGATCCTACAAGAATTGGTGGATTTCCTGGTGCCTCATCCGTATTTGACGTAACTTCTTTTGAATTAACACGATTAATCAAGCAGTGTAATCAAGGGTTATCCTTCTCTGGTGCTTCCTTAAGAGAGAATACCTCCTTTCAAGTAGCTGCAGCCTTCAATCCAAATGTCGCAAACTTAGAAAAGGCTGTGAAAAGAATGCACAAAAAAATCGAGCACGGTGCAGATTATTTTTTAACACAACCAATTTTTAGTCACGAAAAAATCATTGCACTTGCTCGGGAAACCAAGCATATAGAAGCACCTATTTTTATCGGAATCATGCCACTCGTTTCCTATAAAAATGCTGAATTTTTACACCATGAAGTTCCAGGGATGAAGCTGTCTGATGAAGTAAGGGCAAGAATGCAAGCCCGATCTAATCGAGCAGATGCGATCCGTGAAGGAATAGAAATCGCGAAGGAATTAATTGATACAGCTATTTCCTATTTCAACGGTATTTATCTCATCACACCTTTTATGAATTACGAAATTACTGTTGAATTAACCGATTATGTCCATGAAAAAACAAAAGCAAAATCAACAGCAAAGGTAAGGTAAGACTTCTAAAACGGGGAATTCCTTTAGCTGTAATAATATGAAAGAAAAAGGAGAATAAAATATGACAACATTCATCAGTTCTAATCTTGGGTATCCGAGAATCGGGGAAAAAAGAGAATGGAAGCATGCTCTTGAATCTTTTTGGGGAAACAATATAACAGAAAAAGCATTAATCAACCAAACTACTAAATTACGTTTAGCTAACCTAGAAAAACAACAAAAACTAGGTATTGATTGGATTCCTGTTGGAGATTTTTCCTTCTATGATCACGTACTTGATACCGCTTTTTCCTTTGGTGTCATTCCTACAAGATTTCAAGACCTAGACGAAAAATCACTAGATACGTATTTTGGAATTGCACGTGGTACAAAGGAAGCAGTTGCTGCTGAAATGACGAAATGGTTTAATACAAACTATCATTACATTGTACCTGAATTAAATGATGTAACACCAAAGCTTGTCGAAAATCGTCCATTAACTTATTTCCTTGAAGCAAAGGAAAAGCTCGGAATTATCGGAAAACCTGTACTAATTGGTCCGGTTACTTTCGTAAAACTATCTAAGGGCTATGAAGAAAATGAACTATCAGACTGGGTAGAGAAATTTCTGCCATTATATGCTCAAGTTTTAAACGAATTAACGGAAGCTGGAGCAGAATGGATCCAAATTGATGAACCAATTCTAGGGACAAATATTTCTAATCAGGAATTAGAGCTCATTGAAAAAACCTATCAGACCTTACGTGCAGAAGCACCCCAAGCAAAAATATTGCTACAAACATATTTTGAAACGGTTCAACATTATCAAAAGGTCGTACAGTTTCCCGTTAATGGGATAGGTCTAGATTTCATTCATGGTGAAAGCTTAGAATTAATCAAAAAATGGGGATTCCCGAAAGATAAGGTTCTAGCTGCCGGAGTCATCAATGGACGCAATGTATGGCGTGCAGACTTAGACACAACCCTTGAACTAGTGGAAGAAATTAATGGAGCAGTTGATGTGGAGACAATTATTTTACAACCTTCCTGCTCTCTGTTACATGTCCCTGTAACAAAAGATAGTGAAAGTAAAATGGATCCTATTATATTAAATGGACTTAGCTTTGCAGATGAGAAGCTAAAGGAAATTCAGGCGATCACTGAAGGTGCCAATAAAGGAAAAGCATCGATTCAGACGATTCTAGAAGAAAGTAAGACAGCAAGAGAGGCGCTTGCTCATTCATCTTATCGCCAAAATCAATCTGTTGCACAGGAGTTGAAGGAGCTAGAAGGGGAAGAAGTCAAAAGGACCATTCCATTTAGTAAAAGAATCCGACTACAGCGAGAAGAGTTAAAATTACCTATACTACCGACGACTACCATTGGAAGCTTACCTCAAACAGCTGAGGTAAAAGGCACCCGTACGAAGTGGCGTAAAGGGGACATTACTAATCAAGAATATCTTGAATTCATTGATATAGAAACGAAAAAATGGATTCAAATTCAAGAGGACCTTGATCTAGATGTACTCGTACACGGTGAGTTTGAACGTACCGATATGGTAGAATTCTTTGGTGAAAAGCTAAATGGTTTTGCTGTAACTGAATTCGGTTGGGTTCAATCTTATGGTTCTAGATGTGTAAAACCACCACTAGTAGTGGGAGATGTATCATGGAGTAATCCAATGACTGTAAGAGAAATTGTATTTGCCCAATCCTTAACGAAGAAACCAGTGAAGGGAATGTTAACAGGGCCTGTTACGATTTTAAATTGGTCGTTTGTCCACGAGGAGCTTCCTCGATTCACTGTACAAAATCAAATCGCACTAGCTCTTGAGAAGGAAGTGCTCGCATTAGAAAAAGCTGGAGTACAAATTATTCAAGTCGATGAACCTGCCCTTAGAGAAGGTTTACCACTCGATCATTTGAAATGGCCAGCATATTTCGATGCAGCGATCAAAGCCTTCCGCATTTCAACAGCAACCGTGAAGCCATCAACGCAAATTCATACACATATGTGCTATTCTGAATTTAGTGAAATTTTCGAAGTAATCGATGCGTTAGATGCGGATGTTATCTCTATCGAAACATCTAGAAGTCATGGTGAATTAATTGATACATTTGAGAAGAATAAGTATGATAAGGAAATTGGACTTGGTGTCTATGATATCCATAGTCCGCGTGTTCCAAGTGTCGAAGAAATTAAATTAAATATCGAAAGAGCATTAAGAACCATTGATGCTAAGCAATTTTGGATTAATCCAGATTGTGGTCTAAAAACACGAGGTGAAGCGGAAACCGTTGCTGCTTTAGAAAATATGATTACTGCTGCTAAACAAGTAAGAGAAGCCTATTCTGTTACAAATAAATAGTAGGTTAGTAAATAGTAAAGATGCACCCTTGCTTATGAGGATGCATCTTTCTTTTTTACACTCTTTGCTTTTTTCTTCCTATCATAAATAATATGAGGGATGCCAGCACTAGCCCAGCGCCTGCTAGCATTAGATCAAAAATAGAGGTTGCCGTATTAGGTAGCGGATTCTTCGATTGTTCATTCTCCGCGATTTTATCATTATTGGAGTTGTTGCGCTCATTTTCTATTTTATCCTTATTACTAGAATTCCCCCCCTTGTCTTGATCATTGGGGGTTTCTTCATTATTAGGATCTTCTACTCCATTATTTTCTGTTGGCTTTTCTTCGTTATTAGGGTTGTCCTCGGTAGTTGGATCTTCTTCCGGTTGATCCTCATTAGGAGAGTCTTCATTAGGATCATCTTCACCTTGTTCGGTAAATTCGGAAATATCAGCTACTTTTGTTGGCTTTAATTGAAATGTCCCATTATATACGCTAGATACACCAATGATATTTACTTTGTCACCATTTTCAAAAGGGAAGGCATCATAGGCTAATCCTGTACGGTTATCTACGCGAACTAATACAGCTTGTCCATTCGTAGTTGCCATTAACTCAAAGGTTCCATAATCATTCACTTTTTCTAATTCGGAAATGGTAGCTCCTTTGATTACAACTAACTGCCCTTGGTTCTGCTCACTAATTTCTGACGGACTAACCTCTACTGCATCTGGTAATGGGCTTTGACCTGTTTTCTCTAATAAAGAGATATCAGTTAATTGTCGTTCACCATTATATTCACCAGTAACAGCAGTTAATTTGACCTGATCTCCAACTGTTACCTCATCACTTCCAAAGACATAGATACCCGCTGTTTCATCTTGTATGTAGAAGCCATTGCCACCCCAGGCACCAGGTGTAGTTGTAACCACACCTTCTATGGTTACCTCTGAACCTGTTTCTGCATTACGAGCTTCATTAATGGAGACCTCGCCTAGAATATTTTCTGGAGTATTTTCTATCCCCACAATCCTTCCTTCAGAGCCAATTTGTATCGGATTTTCCTCAGTAGAGCCTAATGATTTCACGTAGTTAACAAAAGCGTCTAAATCAACTGGACCCATTTCTACATTCTGACCTTTTTCACTAATTGGACGATGCTTATCACTAAGGGAGGTCCCCATATAATTGTTGACAACCAATGTATAAGAACCATTTGGATCAATCGCTGTTCCATCTGGAAAGATGATGTCGATGACTTTATTTGTAGCTATATCCCAAGTATAGTGTAAGCCTGCAATACTATAATCTGGTCCATAAATTGGAGATAGCTGTGCATTTAAAATAGGGTAAAGATCCTCCCCTTTTATCTCCATCTTCATTAGGGTATTTCCAAATGGCATGATATTATATAAATCTCCCCAAGTAATCTCACCTTGTAGTAGATCATCACGAATGCCACCACCATTCATCATGGCAAAATCCGCATCCATCTGCCATAGCATCCCATCTGCGATAAGATTTCCTAATCCATGATCCCCATTATTTGTATAATCACCAGTAAGGTCTTGTCCGTTATACCCTAGCTTTTGATTCATTTTTGGTTCAATCAAATCCTGATATTTTGTTAAAATGTCACGAACGGCTGGATCAGGCTCTTTCTTATTTTGATCAACAAAAACGACTTCCGCTTGCTTTTTAATAATATCCTGTGTGCTACGGTCGATTTGAATATCGATATCTGCGAATGCTTTTCCATACTCACTTGCTTGCACGATTAATTTATTATCAACTACACCATTCACAACTTGATGGTTGTGGGCAGCAAAAATAATATCTACTGCATCGTCTACTTGTTTCGCTAGTTCAGCAGATTCGCCTACAGCTGTTTCACCACTTTGCTCTGCAGGAATATGTGCTAAAACAACGATAGCTTCAATTCCTTTTGCTTGGAGTTCCTCTACTGCTTGATTCACAGCAGCTGCTTCGTTTGTAAATTCAATATCTTCGATCCCTGCTGGCATTACCATTCCAGCAGATGCTTGTGTATTAACCCCAACAAAGCCAATTTTTACATCCTCCACCTCTGCTATAGCATATGGTGGCAATATAGTTTCACTGGAATCTTTGTAAACACAGTTGGCACATAGATTAGCAAAATTCATTCCATCATAACCCGCAGTACCTAAACCATCAGGATGCTCACCACCATTCACCATTCTTAGAAGTTCTGTTGTACCCTCATCAAATTCATGATTTCCAACTGTCCCATAATCAAAGCCGATTTCCTCCATAATTTCTACAGTAGGTTCATCTTGGAATAAACCAGACACTGGTGCACTTCCACCGATCATATCTCCTGCATGTACGATAATCGAATTTGGATGTGCTTGATCTCTCTCTTTTAAATAGGAAGCAACATAATCCATTCTCCCGTAAACTCCGTCTACAACACCATCACCTGTTATGTCTAACTCATAGGATTGATCAATTTTTCCGTGAAGATCATTCATACTAAGTAGTTGAACATCTACTAGATCTTCTGCTGCACTCACTTCTCTACCAAAAACACTAGAAAACTGTGAGACAATGAGCAAGAAAAAAAGTAACATACCAATAAATCTCTTCGTTGAATGATTCATCTTGATTTTCCTCCTTTAATTCTAGTAATCTACCAATCTATATTTTATCAAGGAAAAAGAATAGAAGGATTAACACTATGTAAAGAAATGGTAAGGAATATTTATCAAAATTTTAATGATTAGCCCTTGTATTTTTACATGAAATCACCTACAATTTAGTTAGTAAATTAAATTAATTAAGTCGATATCAAAGGGGGAACTAACAATGGAATGGAAACAACTTATCTCATCATTTCACAATATTTTTCAAACAAATACTAATCCTAGAGCCTTTTTTGCACCAGGGAGAATTAATCTAATCGGGGAACATACGGATTACAATGGTGGTCATGTCTTCCCTGCCGCTATTTCATTCGGGACTTATGCAATCGTAGCTCCTCGTGAAGACCGTATGCTTCGGTTTTATTCTGAAAATTTTGCAGAAAAAGGAGTTTTAGAGGTATCCTTAGATGATTTGAGCTATAAGCAAGAAGACGATTGGACCAATTATCCAAAAGGCATGGTAAAATACTTTATCGAGGAAGGTTTTTCCATCCATCATGGCTTTGATGTTTTATTCTATGGAAACATTCCAAACGGTGCTGGGCTTTCTTCTTCTGCTTCGATTGAATTAGTAACAGGTGTTTTATTAGAAAAGCTGTTTAACCTAAACATTGACAGAGTAAAGATTGTCCAAATCGGTCAAAAAGTGGAGAATGAATATATCGGTGTGAATAGTGGTATTATGGATCAGTTTGCGATTGGTATGGGAAAAAAAGACCATGCCCTGCTACTGGATTGTGATACCCTCCATTATGAATATGCACCGATTGTGTTAGAGGATCATGATATCATCATTATTAACACGAATAAACGCAGGGAATTAGCTGATTCGAAATACAATGAGCGCCGTAGCGAGTGTGAGCAAGCTTTAGCTGATCTACAAAAAGAACTTTCCATTAGAAGCCTTGGGGAATTGACACCAGAGCAATTTGAAAAAAACCGCTCACTTATTAAAAATGAAGTAAATCAGAAGCGCGCAAAGCATGCTGTCTATGAAAATGCACGTACGATCAAGGCATTGCAGAAATTAAAAGCTGGTGAATTAAAAGCCTTTGGGGAGCTAGTCAATCAATCTCATGTTTCCTTACGTGATGATTATGAGGTAACAGGCCTTGAATTAGATACTATTGCCGAAGCAGCTTGGCAGCAAAAAGGGGTCATCGGTGCGCGTATGACAGGAGCTGGATTTGGTGGTTGTGCGATTGCCATTGTAGAGAAGACTGAATCAAGAGCCTTTCAGGAAAATATTGCGAAGGTCTATGAAGAAAAAGTAGGCTACCCTCCTACCTTTTATATTGCTGCAATCGGTGATGGTGCCAAAGAATTAATGGAGGAGGAAAATAAATGAGAATTTTAGTGTTAGGTGGAGCTGGCTATATTGGATCACATGCTACTTACCAATTAATCGACAAAGGTCATCAAGTAGTAGTAATCGATAATTTAGAAACAGGTCATGCTGGAGCTGTACATCCAGATGCAAGCTTCTACAATGGAGATATTCGTGATATTGAGTTCTTACGTGAAGTCTTTTCCCACGAAAAAATCGATGGTGTGCTTCACTTCGCAGCCAATTCTCTTGTAGGTGAATCAATGGAAAAACCATTGAAATACTTTGATAACAATGTCTATGGAACACAAGTATTGTTACAAGCAATGACCGAATTCCAGATTAAAAACATTGTCTTCTCCTCTACTGCAGCAACTTATGGAGAACCAGAACAAGTACCTATTACAGAGAATATGCCTACACTTCCTACTAGCACGTATGGTGAAACAAAACTTACCATGGAAAAAATGATGAAATGGGCAGAAGTTGCGCATGATATCCGTTATGTGTCTTTAAGATACTTCAACGTAGCAGGTGCCCGAAGTACAGGAGAAATTGGGGAGGATCACAGACCGGAGACTCATTTAATTCCGATTGTACTACAAGTAGCACTTGGTCAAAGAGAGTATATCTCCATTTTCGGAGAGGATTACGATACCCACGATGGCTCTTGTGTTCGAGACTATATACATGTAGAGGATCTTATTGATGCACACATTCTCGCTTTGAACTATTTACAGGATGGCGGGGAAAGTAATATTTTCAACCTCGGGAGTAGTCAGGGCTTCTCAGTAAAAGAAATTATTAAAACGGCAAGAGAAATTACGGGTCACGAAATTCCTGCAAAGGTTGCCGAAAGACGCGCTGGCGATCCTAGTACCTTAATTGCAGGTTCTGAAAAAGCAAAACAAATTCTAGGCTGGAGTCCGTCTAGAACTGATATTAAACGAATTATTACCGATGCTTGGAATTGGCATCAAGCAAATCCCCAAGGCTATAAAGAGGAGGCATAAGCATGGCAAATCTCTCGCAGCTTATTGAGTCACTTGTACAAAAAGCGATCAATAAAGAACTCATTCATCCTAGTGATGCCATTTATGCAAGAAACCAAATACTTGGATTAGTCAAGGTTGATAGCTTTGAGGAACAGGACTCCCTTTCAGCTGAATCATCCATACCTGAGCTACTCGAAACCATTACAGAAGATGCTATAAACCGTAATATTATCGAGGATTTATTAGATGAAAAGGAGAAACTCCAAGCACTAATCATGAATGTCTTTTTATCGAAGCCATCTGAAATTAATCAGGTCTTTTATCAAAAATATGAGAAAGCACCGATTAAAGCAACCGATTATTTTTATCAATTAAGCAAGGATAGTAACTATATCCAAACAAAGCGAATTGCGAAAAATATTCAATTCAAAACAGCTTCCGACTACGGTGATTTAGATATTACGATTAACCTATCCAAGCCTGAAAAGGATCCTGAGCAAATCAGGCGGGAGCGTGAAATGAAGCAGGATTTAGCCTATCCTAAATGCCTGCTCTGTGCGGAGAACGAAGGTTATGTTGGACGAATTGGACACCCAGCTAGATCGAATCATCGGATTATTGAAGTACCACTTGAGGGAGAAGAGTGGTTCCTGCAATATTCGCCGTACGTTTATTACAATGAGCATAGTATTATCTTTGCCAAAGAGCATCGCCCAATGAAAATTAATCGGAATTCCTTTGCAAGATTAACAGCTTTTGTAGAGAAATTCCCTCATTATTTCATTGGGTCAAATGCCGACCTGCCAATAGTAGGTGGAAGTATACTATCCCACGATCACTACCAAGGTGGTAATTATACGTTTGCAATGACAAAAGCAGAAGATGAATTTTCCTTTAAAATAGAGGAATATCCAGAGGTTTGCGCATCTGTTATAAAATGGCCAATGTCTGTCATTCGTATACGTCATCAGGATCGCCAGCCATTAATCGAAGCAGCCGATTATATTTTACAAAAATGGCGCGATTATAGTGATAAAGAGGCAGAAATCTTCGCCTATACAGGTGAAACACCTCATAATACAATTACACCAATTGCTAGAATGAGAGATGGCAAATTTGAGTTAGATCTTGTATTACGCAACAATCGTCAAACAGAAGAACACCCGATGGGATTATTCCATCCACATGAAGATGTTCATCATATTAAAAAAGAAAACATTGGACTTATTGAGGTTATGGGGCTTGCCGTACTCCCTCCAAGACTAAAAGGGGAACTAGAAGAAATCAAAAAACATTTACTCAACGAAGAGATAAGCATTGCAGATTATCATCGAAATTGGGTACAATCGATAAAGAAAAGGCATACAAATATTGCTAAAGAAAATGTCAAGCAAATCGTAGATGATGAATTAGGAAAGAAATTCGCTAGAGTTCTAGAGGATGCAGGTGTCTTTAAAACAGATGAAACTGGTAGAGGGGCCTTTAAACGTTTCCTTTCACATCTATAAAAGTAGGTAGGAGGAGTTATCGAAATGGAAATAAAAACAGATGTAGTTTCTGTAAAGGATCAGAAATGGAAAGAATTTACACTAATTAATGATCATGGTATGGAGGTCTCTATCCTTGATTTTGGAGGAATTATTACAAGAGCTATGACACCAGATCGTGATGGCAAGCTAGAAAATGTCGTGATTGGGTTTAATAACTACGAGGATTACCTAGATAACCCGGGTTATTTCGGTGCACTCATTGGGCGAGTCGCTGGACGTATTGAAAAAGCCCAATTTGAATTGGATGGAAAGGCTTATACCCTTCCAAAAAATGAAGGAGACCATCATTTACACGGTGGGGAACCTGGCTTCCATAAGTCTATCTGGTCTGTCGTTCCTTTTGAAAATAAGGAAGAGGTTGGATTAACGTTAACTCTAGATAGTAAGGATGGAGAAAACGGCTATCCTGGTAATCTTAGAATGACGGTAATTTATACGCTAACGAATGAAAATGCCCTAACAATTGCTTATGAAGGTGTTGCAGATCAAAAAACCGTTCTCACTGCGACAAATCATTCGTATTTTAACTTAAGCGGTAACTTAAAAACAGATATTCAAGAACATGAAATCACTTTAGATAGTAGCGAATTTGTTCAATTAGATGATGAGTTAATTCCAACAGGTTCCATCTTAAACGTCGATGATACGGTATTTGATTTTCGAAATGGGCGTCCGATGAAGGATGGCGTAAGCTCTGAATTTAAACAAAATTTAGTAGCGAATCACGGTTATGATCATTACTTTTTATTCGATCACACAAAAGAAGTAAGTGCACAGGTTTATGAGAAAGAAAGCGGGCGTGAACTAAAGGTGATCACAGACCAACCAGGTGTTGTCATGTATACTTCGAACAATTTACCTGAAGGCTTGAAGCTACGCGAACGGGAATCAGCTCGATACTTAGGGCTTTGCTTGGAAACACAAGCATCACCCGCATCGATCCATCATGACGGTTTCCCATCAGTATGGTTAGATAAAGACGAAAAATATTACGCGAAAACTACTTTTGTATTTGGGGTAAGAGAATAATATTTGACTGAGGGGCCACACATTGTGTGGTCTCTCTCTTTATTTAAAGGTGATAATCATTCCTAGTACGATTTGCGGAGTATAATAGATTTAAATGGAAGAATTTGTTGAGCGAGAACATTTTTAAAACTTCTCTTGCTAAAATGGGAAGGCATCAAAGTAATTCTATAAAGATGGATGATGAACTAATTCCCTTATGTGATTTTTTCCATTTTGTTACCTACTACAACCTAAACTCAAAACCAGTTGCTTTATCGTAAGGTGTCTTACATTCTGTAAAAACGAATTGATAGCTAGAATGATCGTCTGGTAAAGCTGGTGCTACAATGTAAGTATACGAGGAGTGTTCTCCTGAACCTGAACCTCCTTCCCATCTACAATCATAATCCATTCCTTCTGCATCTATGGAAAGCCTATAATATAAGTGTTCCTCCCGATCCATATCTGACATAACATCATCTGGCATTCTATCAATGTTAAGACGAACAATACTAGCATTTTCAAATTGACTTATTACTGTGACAGTATATAGTATCTGATCTTTTTCAAATAATTTTAATATTGGTATATTTTTCATAAAACCTCTAGGCTTTACCGTTGGTTTATAAACCTCTTCATCTAGAAGTTGTGAAAAAATACTACGAAGGAAATCTTCATAGAAATTATATTTTTGCGACCATTCAGTGATTAGGGATGCTCTTGGAAAACCAGGATTATTATTAGAAAGGATTTTCCGTTCTTTCATTAAATTACATATTTGCTCATCGATTTTTTCTAATCGTTCATCATAATGGTCCGTTGGTGGTGCAAATCGCATTTGTCTCATTTTTCCATCTCCTACTATTTTATAGGTGTAAAGAAAAAGCAACATGTAAGTATTTGTAACTACTTCATGTTGCTTGTCGTTTTAATTTTATAGGACGTTTTCTTTATTGTCCATTATTTTGGAACGCTTTCACTTTCTCGACATATGCTTTTGCTTTTTCTGTCAATTCCAATAGATCTGTTTCGGTATATTTCTTTTTTGCTTGTACTAATGAACCACCAAGCCCTGCAGCAACGGCTCCTGCTTGAAAATAGTCCATAATATTATCAAGATTAATCCCACCAGTTGGCATTAATGGGATATGCGATAATGGGCCGTTCACATCTTTAATATAATTTGGTCCTGCTGAACGTGCTGGGAATACTTTAATCACATCTCCCCCCGCTTCATAGGCTGTTAAAATTTCTGTTGGAGTCAATGCACCCGGAATACTAACGACTCCATACCTTTTTGTCATTTGAATCATATCAATATTCACTGTTGGAGAAAAGACAAACTGTGCCCCTGCCATAATCACTGCTCTTGCCGTCTCTGCATCTAATACGGTTCCTGCTCCAACGATCACTTCTTCAGGTAATTCCTCCCGAAGCTGTTCGATTACTTGTAAAATACGTGGGGTGTCAGCAGTGATTTCTAATGTATGGATCCCACCTTGATGAAGAGATTTGGCGACATCTAAAATATCATCTGGCTGGACACCACGAATAATTCCTACTAATCCATTTTCGTAAATATTTTGCAATACACTCAAATCTATTTCCTCCTCATTATCGACTAACGTCTTCTTTATTTGGTTGAATAAAATGCTCGATTTCATCCTTTTCTGGCAAGCCTTCTACATCTCCATTTACCATCGTAACCATCGCACCTACCGCATTCCCTCTTTTCACTGCTTTCATTAAGGGTAACTCATCTAAGAGCCCTGAAATAAAGCCTGCAGCAAATCCATCACCTGCACCGACAGGGTCCACCACCTGTTCTACTGAAAAAGATTCCACAAATCCTGACTGCTCCGCTGTGTAATAGTAGGTTCCTTCTTTTCCAGCTTTTAATATGACCGTTTCGGCACCTAAGTCTAAGAAGCATTTAGCCAATTGATCAGGTCCCTTTTTTCCAAAAAGATAGGTAGCTTCACTTAAACCTGGCAAAATAATATCTGCTTCTGCCGCAATCTCTAGCATTACCTGTTGGGCCTTCTCTTTACTTGGCCAAAGTTTTTCTCTAAGATTAGGGTCAAAAACAACTTGCAATTCCTTACTTTTTGCTATACGTATCGCTTCCTTTATAGCCTGATAGCAACTCGTACTTAGCGCTGGTGTAATTCCGGTAATGTGTAAATATTTTGCTTTAGCGATATAATTCTCATCTATATCTGATGGTGCCATCTTGCTAGCAGCAGATCCACTTCGATAATATTGCACCCTTACATTCGCACTGTTGCGAAATTCTTTAAAATAGATACCTGTTGGCGCACTTTCATCCGTGTGAACGTGAGAAACATCGACGCCTTCTCCTTTTAGAAAAGAAAGGATAGCTTTTCCAAATTCATCGTTACCTACTTTACTAATCCAGCCTGTTTGATAGCCAAGTCTCGATAGTCCTATCGCAAAATTGGATTCTGCTCCTCCTATCTTTTTCGAAAAAGTGTTGGCATATCTTAATAGACCACTAGACTCTGGTGTAAACAAAACCATCGTTTCTCCAAGTGTTACCACATCCATTTTAGGTAGCCTCCTTTTACCATTCTGCTACAGTACCATCTTGATGACGCCAGACTGGATTTCTCCAAAAATGTCCTTTTTCTGCCATTTCTTTTACTTTATCCTCATTAATTTCTATACCTAATCCAGGACCTTGCGGGATTTTCACATGCCCATCCTGATAATCGAACACAGAACGATCCATAATATAATCTAGTAAATCACTCCCTTGATTATAGTGAATTCCAAGACTCTGTTCTTGAATGAAAGCATTGTGAGCGGTTGCATCCATTTGCAGACAAGCAGCTAAGGCAATCGGCCCTAATGGACAATGCGGGGCAACAGCGACATCATATGCCTCAGCCATCGAAGCAATCTTTTTACATTCAGTTATTCCACCTGCATGAGATAAGTCTGGCTGAATAATATCAACATATCCATCAGCAAGTAGCTTTTTGTAGTCCCATCTTGAGTACATTCGTTCACCTGTTGCAATCGGAATGCTTGTTTGATTGGCAATTTCCCGGAGTGCTTCATTATTTTCTGGTAAGACTGGTTCTTCAATAAACATTGGTCGATAGGCTTCTAATTCCTTTGCTAAAATTTTTGCCATTGATTTATGAACCCTACCGTGAAAATCAATGCCTATACCAATGTAATCTCCAACCGCTTCTCGGACAGATGCTATGCGAGCGATAGCCTGATCAATTTTTTCATAGGAATCAATATATTGTAATTCTTCTGTTCCATTCATTTTAACGGCTGTAAAGCCTGCATCCACCATTACTTTCGCTGCTTTTCCTACATCACTTGGCCTGTCACCACCAATCCATGAATAAACCCGAATCGAATCACGACATGCTCCACCAAGCAGTTGATAGATTGGTGCATTGAAATATTTCCCTTTTATATCCCATAAAGCTTGGTCTATCCCTGCAATAGCACTCATTAGGATGGGACCACCCCGATAAAAACCGGAACGGTACATGACATTCCAATGATCTTCCATTCGAAGAGGATCTTTTCCTACAAGGTACTCAGCTAATTCCTGGACAGCCGTTTCGACAGTAGCAGCCCGTCCTTCCACAACTGGTTCTCCCCAGCCAACTAACCCTTCATCTGTTTCGATTTTGACAAAACACCATCTCGGCTCTACTAAAAATGTCTTAAGTTTTGTAATCTTCATTCATTTGTCCCCTTTCTGTTAATGCTTGAAAAACCCTAATTGTTTTGAAATGGCTAAGCTTTGGTCTACTATTTCTTTTGCTAATTCTTCTTTCACTCTATCTTCCGTTACTCTTTCAGCAGGCCCAGCAATACTGATCGCGGCTACTGCTTTGCCGTTATGATCAAAAACAGGTGCTGCGATACAACGGATACCTTTCTCATGCTCTTGTTCATCCACGGCGTAGCCTATTTCACGAATAAGCTTTAATTCTTTGAATAATGCTTCTTTGTCAGTAATCGTATTCTCTGTAAATTTAGGTAGACCTTTTTCTTCGATCATTTTATCGACTTCTTCTTTACTTATGCCAGAAAGTAGTGCTTTACCTACACCTGTGCAATGCATAAATGCTCTTCTGCCAATTTGGGAATACATTCGTAGTGTTTGCTCACTCTCCACTTTATCAATGTAAACGACTTCATATTGATCCTGCATACAAAGATGGACCACTTCTCCTGAGCTTCTTGCTAATGTATGTAGTGCTTCCTTTGCCACAGAGCGAATATCTAGATTATTCAAGAGAGAGCTAGCGATTACTAAACATTGAATCCCAAGACGATAGTCACCATTTTCCTCTTTTTGTTCTACATAGCCCCTATTAACTAGTGTACTTAGAAGTCTGTGTGCCGTGCTTTTAGCAAGCTCCATTTTCCTTGAAAGCTCTGTAATCCCTAACCCTTCTGGGTGCTCAGCTAATAACTCTAATATCGATAATGTTCGTTCAACAGATTGTACTTGGGCCATTTTTGCTTCTCCTTTTGTTCCATTATACGGAACGATATTCTTTTATTTGGAACAATTATAGTTTATAAAAAAGAGAAATGTTCGTCAAGATAAAATTGGAAGTGGTTTCAATTTTATCTTGAACTAAAATTTTTTAAGTAATAGATATAGTTTCTATGGTAAAAATTGCACTCTATCTTTGTTATGATGGCGTTGAGCATTATTAAAACGCTTTTAAAAACAAGAAAGGAGGCTTAAATCAGCTTATACTATCTAACAAAGGAGGATATTAGATTAATGCGAAATAAGACAAGATTATTTTTCGCCACATTATTTTGTTTAGCTCTGATGTTTCCTGCATCAAATGTACATGCTGCGATTACGAGCAATGAAACAGGCACACATGATGGCTATGATTATGAGTTTTGGAAGGATGATGGTGGCTACGGAAGTATGACACTTAATAGTGGTGGTACGTTCAGTGCCGAGTGGAGTAATATTAATAATATATTATTCCGAAAAGGGAAAAAATTCGATGAGACTCAGACACATCAGCAAATAGGAAACATCTCCATAAATTATGGTGCGAACTATCAACCGAACGGAAATTCATATTTAACTGTATATGGATGGACGGTGGATCCGCTTGTAGAATATTATATTGTCGACAGCTGGGGAAGCTGGCGTCCACCAGGTGGAACTTCTAAAGGTACGATTACGGTTGACGGAGGTACCTACGATATCTATGAAACCACACGCGTCAATCAGCCTTCTATTAAGGGTACTAGAACTTTCCAACAATATTGGAGTGTACGAAGAACGAAACGAACTAGTGGAACGATCTCTGTTAGTGAACACTTTAAAAAGTGGGAAAGCTTAGGTATGGAAATGGGGAAAATGTATGAAGTTGCCCTTACCGTTGAAGGCTATCAAAGTAGTGGTAGTGCGGATGTCTACCGTAATACATTAACAATCGGCGGGAACTCCGGTGGCGGTGGTGACGATGGTTCTGGCAATACTACGAGGGTGGAAGCAGAAAATATGACTAAAAGTGGTCAATATACCGGTAACATTAACTCACCATTCAATGGAGTCGCTTTATATGCTAACAATGATTCCGTAAAATATACGCAATATTTCCAAAGCAATACCCATAGCTTCTCCTTACGTGGGGCCTCATCCAATCACTCAAATATGGCCGAAGTAGACCTTCTAATAGGAGGAGTGTATAAAGGAACCTTTTATTTTGGTGACGGTTATCCCGCTGTTTATACCATTGACAATGTTAGTCATGGAACCGGAAATCAAGAAGTGGAGCTTGTCGTAACATCCGATAATGGGGAATGGGACGCCTATGTCGATTATTTAGAGATCCATTAATAGGAGACTCCCAGTGAGGAAGCCCTCGCTGGGATCTTTTTCATTAGAAGTGGCGAGAAAACGGAGTATAGTGGCGGGAATGCAAAGGAAAGTGGCGGATATACTAAATAAATTGGCGGAAAAAGCTTAGAAAGTGGCGGGATAGCATCTCTAAATGATAAGCGAGTATAATAAGAAACATCAATAGATAAGAGCTTCCCCTCTATTGATGTATCATTTTACCCTCTCACTAATTTTGTTCGGATTTTATTAGATGTAAGCTCAACAATTAAGATGAGCACAACCAATCCAATTAAAATCGATCCTACTTCATTCCATCTATAGGCATTCATTGCAAAAATAAGTGGTGCACCAATACCGCCGGCACCTACTAAACCTAATATAGACGCTTCTCGTAAATTCATATCAAATCGATAAATCATGATCGAAAGAAACACGGAGAATAGCTGTGGAATGATGCCATATCGAATTTTTTCAAAGGTTGTACAACCAATGGATGTCATCGATTCAAAAATACTTGTGTCCAAATCCTCAATAGCGTCCACATATAGCTTTGCAAGCATTCCAATTGAAATGACGGCGATCGTTAAAACACCGGCAAAAGGGCCTGGGCCTGTTACACGAATAAACATTAGACCATAGACCAATGCAGGGACTGTTCGTATAAAAATAAGTAGCAATCTTGTGATAAAGGCAACTGGTTTTGGAACAACATTGGATGCAGAGAAAAAGGCAAGTGGGATGGCTAGAATTGATCCAATGATGGTTCCAAGAAATGCTATTGCAATGGTTTCGACTAATAAATAAGCTACCCCTTGAGTTCCTGTTGCTAATAACAAATCAAGATCTGGGCTAATAATTCCTTTTAATATACTTCCTGCAATGGACATTCCACTTTGTTCAAGATTTTCTATATTAACAGCAGTAATGGACCACGCAAATAGAACTACTAAAACAGCAGAAATCAGCAAGATATAGCGATTGTTTCTCGGGGCATGATATAATTGTTTTTCGACTAAATTCATGTATGAAAGACTCCTTTTACGTTAGCTTTTTCCTAAAATGCTCACTGATTGTTTCAATGAGAAAAACCGTGATCGCTAGCATCAATAAAATCATGCCAACACTTGCATAATCCCGCCAGCCTAATCCCTCGTTTAGCAATAAACCAATCCCACCAGCACCTACATATCCTAAAATAGCCGCATAACGCACATTTCCCTCAAAGCAAAACAATGAGGTAGATAAATAGTTTGGTAGAATCTGAGGAAAAATAGCATATCGAAACGCCTGGAGCTTATTCATTCCAATAGACTCCATTGCTTCAAATGCCTCCATGTTAGCATTTTCGATTTGTTCATAGAGTAGCTTACCGACATATGCTAGTGTGAATAGAAAAATAGCGACAGTACCAGCAAGTGTGCCTAATCCAAAAATAAAGGTGGCGATTAATGCGGATACTAATGTAGGCATTGTTCTTAATATGCTTAAAAAGACCTTCGTGATCATAGTGATGATTTTAGCTTTAATAATATTCGTAGATGCTAGAAATGCGACGGGAACAGCTACCACTGCGCCCAAAAAAGAGCCGAGAATGGACATTTTAATTGTGTCTAATAATGGTTGCCATAAACTTGGGGAGTATTCCCATTTAGGTGGAATCATATCCCCGATGATCACAAAAAACTCATACCATCTACTCATTAATTGCTGGAAAGCAAAATTAGTAAATCGAAAAGATAAGATCAATCCAACAAGGACTAATACTAGAATAATAGGAGTTCGTGATCTCTTTTCCTTCACTACACTACCACTAGCTAGTACAATTTTTTTCGGAGGGAAAATTTTGTCATACATAAACTTTTTCCCCTTCCACTTCTTTCATTACGTCTTCTCGACCTTTGTAAATAAGATCTAACACTTCCTCTGTAACATCTTTCGCACTGCCATCGTATACAATTCTGCCGTCTCGGACCCCAAGTATTCTATGCGCATACTCCAGAGCAATTTCGACATGATGGATGTTCATAATAACCGTTATACCCATTTCTTCATTGATCCTTTTAAAATCGTTCATAACTTGCTTAGAGGTCACAGGATCAAGGGAGGCGATCGGTTCATCTGCGAGAATAATCTCAGGATTCTGTGCCAATGTTCTAGCAAGCGCTACCCGTTGCTGCTGCCCCCCTGATAATTGGTCCACTCTTACAAATGCTTTATCCAAGATTCCGACCTGCTCCAATGCTGTTAGCGCCTTTATTTTGTGCTCTCTGGAGAAGATACCTGTCACCTTACGCCAGGCAGACAGTTCTGGCACTAATGATACTAACACATTTTTCAGCACCGAAATTCGTGTCACGAGATTAAAGGACTGAAAGATCATTCCTATTCGCTGACGAAACTTACGAATCTCATATCCTCTTAATTTACCTATATCGATGCCATCAACGATCAGTTTTCCACGAGTGATATCATGCATTCGATTAATACAACGTATAAGTGTTGATTTACCTGCTCCTGATAAACCAATAACAGCAACAAATTCTCCTTTTGGAATTTGTATATTAATATCTTCTAATGCTTTCACATTATTGGGATACTTTTTTTCAACATTTTTAAATTCAATCATTGTGATTCTCCATTCTTGTTTGAAAGCTTCCTTCGTTCTTGAAAGGTGAGAAAATGAGAACATCAAAACGATGTTCTCATGCTTGCAATGCTCTTTAATTTAAGCTTTGCACAATCTCTTGTGCTTCTCGCTCATTATCATAATCCGATGACTCTGCTTCTTGATAGCCTTCATGGTTATAGATAGAAATAACTTCTTTACCTTCATCCGTTTTGGCGATATTAATAAATGCCTGTTGAATGGCTGCTTTCAATTCATCTGTCATCTTTTCTGAATTCTTGCTCACACTCACGGTGTCATTATAAATTCCTGGTGTCACACCAATTACATTCGTTTCATCCCAAATGGATGCTTTTCCTCCAAATTCATCTTCCCATGCTTCTGCATTATCTCTTCTAGCGTCTGCATAAGTGACCATCACATCAATTTGTCCTTTCGCTAAACGGGCAAATGCACTCCCATAGGAATCTACTTGAACGGCATTATCTAAATCTGCAATCGTCTTATCAAACTTCTCACGTAGCCAAAGCGATGGATAAATATATCCTGCTGGTGAAGAAGAGGACATGACTGCCCAGGAAGCACTGTTCACATCTTCAAATGAAAGCTCTTCTCCATTGTTTACTTTTTCCGCTAATGCTTGTCCTTTTTCGGAAGGGCCTGCAATCATAAGTGCGCGATAATAGGTTACTTGATCCTCTACCGCTTCTGTCGGTTTATTATCATTCCAATCCTTGGCATTGTCTGAATCATTATTTAAACCTGCTCGAGTTGCAGTTAATATTACTTCCGCACCATCATCATAAAGCACATATGTACCACCAGGAATTAATCCAATATCTGTTGTACCTGCTGAAAGAGCTTCCCCAACTGCCTCATAATTGGTACCTACTGAAATATCTACTTCGCCAATCTCATAACCCTGTGTTGCCATCTCTTCTTTCAATAAATCCTTTAATGGTTCTGTTGCGGTAATGATTTCGTCTGGCTCTCTTGATGGTACAAAGCCAATCGAAAGTGTATCTATTTTTTCATTAGAACCTTCTCCATCCGTTTCTTTTTCTTTCGCAGAGCCTTCTTCTGTGTCACCACATGCAACTAGTATTGAAAGCAACAAGGCGATCACGATTAACCATAGCTTTTTCAATTTTTATCCCCCTCAAGTCATCCATATTTCCTAGACAATACCATCTTAAATTGCAAATATTAAGAAATAACCTTATTTTTGTAAAATTTTTGTAAATCATAGAAATAGGAATACCCGATGCAGAGCATTCCTATTTCTTGTCCATCTAACTAACCCGATTAAGGATGAATCTCCCAATTGTCAATATTAATTCGTTCACCAGATACACCTTCTACAAGAAGACGAAAACGAACAGGGTTTCCTTCATTAACTGTTATATCTTTCGTTGCTAAAGAGCTACCGCTATGATAAGGCCCTCCAATTGTTGACCACGAAGCTCCACCATTTGTTGACTTTTGGATAGACCATTTGGCACCACTATCATTGCCAAAATTAGCATGGGATAAAGATATACTTGATGCGCTATCCACGTCAAAATTCATTTCAATAGAACCTTCTGCCCTAATTCTTGCTGCTTGTGTACCATTTTTCTTATCACTGGAAAGGTCTCCTAGCAGGGCATTATCAAAATACCAAGATCCTGAGGATAAGCTAACTGTACCTGCTGCATAGGCTCCTTTACTTCCGCTTTCAAAGTTTTCCATTGCATCATTCTCAATAGGATCACTATCTTCCGCCCCTTCATATCCATAGGATCCTGGGTCAAAGGTTGAGCGATCCCACCAATCGTAATCAGGCTCTGGTAGACTCCATGGCTCGGATTGAGGTTCAGTAGATGTCACAGGATTCTCTAATGCTAACAATTCGGTTTCTTGATCCAATTCCAAACCATTCACCTGATCTAAGGAGGTGTAGTTTTCCTGTACGGCCAACCAATTGATAAGATTGACAAGTAAAATATGATTATCTTGGTCATAAAATCCATCATATGTTTTCTTCGTTCCACCAGTTTCTTCTCGCTTATACTTCGGCGTAATGTCTTCTACTGGTGAAGAATCGCCTATCACCGCGACTTTTCCTAGATTTGATTTAGAGATAGCAACATATGGTCCTTCTTCTATCCCACCACCATTATAAACACCTTGGTCTACCGCATGTGACCAAGCCTCATTCGTTTCTTCGATATACACGATACCTTTGGCTTTATCCGAATCAGTAATCGCTACAGTAGAGCCTGCGTGCATGGTCATCGTTCCGACACCTTCGGTAATATCAAATGCTTGAGAAGGTTCTACAACTAGATCGGAATATACATTTCCTAGTGAATTGTAACGAATTCTGAACCCAAAGTTATCGGATAACCAATCAGAGCTTTCTACATCTTGCATATAAAAAGAATTTGCTTCTTCTGAACTCATCCCCTTGGCTGGATCCTGCCATGCACCTCGACGGTACCCGTTAAACGCTTCAGAGGAATCCCATCTATTCTTATTTCGATCGGCATTGTAATGATCAGCGATGAAAAAAATACTTCCACCCTGATGGACATAATCTAGCATTGCCTCCTGCTCACTGGTTGAAAAGGGAATATTAGCTTCAGGGATAACAAATACTTCATAATCATCTATATCATCTAAAGTAAACCTGCCTTCTTTTCTTAATTCCGTTACATAATATCCTTCCTCTGCAATCGCATCGGCAAAATCTGAAAAAGCGCCATCTATCACCCAATCTGCTGCGCCCGCTGTTTGCCCATGAGTATTATCGAACAAGACAGACTTACCATTTGCCGTTTGGGATGGTAATATTTCTGGAGCTGGATCAAGTGGACCCTCCGCACTTAAACTTGGAGCTAGTAACCAACTAAATAGAAACACAAGGCCTAATGAAACTAACTTTCTCCTCATCTTCTTCATCCTTTCAGAAAATTTAATTTCAAGTTCACCACCATCACTTCCTTTTTAAAGTTAGCATATAATTGTTTTATTCCTATTGAAGCTCTGTTAACTCTTTGTAAAATTTTTGAAATTAAGCATACTTTTAAGATATGTAAAAAGACTTTCCTCCATAGTAGGAAGAAAGTCTCTTCAATTCCAATTACTCGTATTCCTTTTCGATTGTCATTGTACTTCTAACCGTGTCAATGTGGCGTACCATGCCTTCAATCTGTTCTCTTTTATCCTCTAAAAATGGTGGTAGGGAAAGCCTCTCCCCGAGTGTCTCGTAATCCTCATCACCCATAAATCCTGGGCCATCTGTGGCAAGCTCGAATAAAATCTGTGGAGCTACCCTTGTATAAAGAGATTGGAAGAAAAAGCGATCAACAAAGCCTGATGTTTGAAAACCGAATTGCCGATAATGTTTATCCCATTCTAACAATGTTTCTTTGTTATCTACCCGAAATGCGGCATGGTGTACCGTTCCGTACCCTTGCTGGGCCATTGGTAATACGACGTTTTCTTCGACAATAACTCTTGCTCCATTTCCACCTTCTCCCACTTCAAATAAATGGAAGGAATCTTCTTGTTCGATTTCTTCAAATTGTAATACCTTTTCCATCACTTGTTTAAAATAGGCAAAATCCTGTATCCGAACAAAAATTGGACCCAAGCCAGTGATGGCGTATTCTAACGGAATCGGACCATCTTGCCATGGGATCCCTGAGTCGACCCCAATGTTGTTTTCATCTGATATTAACTGATATTGTTGATCATCAAAGTCTACAAAGGATAATGTCTTTCTGTTGAATTGTTCTTTAATCCCAGTATGTTTTACTTCTAATCGATCGAAGCGTTTTTTCCAATATTCTATCGCTGCATCACTTGGTACTCGAAAAGATGTTTTATAGATCTCATTCGTTCCATGTGTTCCTTTTGGGATGCCTGGAAAATCGAAAAACGTCATATCTGTACCTGGATTACCTTTATCATCCGCAAAGAATAAATGATAGGTTTGGATATCGTCTTGATTAACGGTTTTCTTCACTAAACGCATCCCTAGAACATACGTGAAAAATTGATAATCTTTTTCTGCACTACTCGTAATGGCTGTAACATGGTGTACCCCTTTTAAACCATTCATCTGATTCATCCCCTAGTTTCGGTGTTTTTGAAATTTACCATTGCTAATCGTTCGAAAGACCCCAATGATGGAAATTCATTTATCTCGAATTCAAGATAAATATAACATAGGATCTTGATTAGGTCAATTAGTTTGTATTCTATATAGACAGAAAGGCTATCCTTCCCATCCTATAAAAAGAAATGTTTAGGGTAGCCTCATGTTTTACTTCCACCAATTATCAAAAACAGAAATTGGCTCTTCTCTTTTATGCCTTGTTTTCATATACCAGTTCTCAATTGTTTCGGCATCTTGATCGCTAACTGGTTTGCCTTCTAGATAGTTATCTATCGCTTCATAGCTTACTCCTAATGCAACTTCATCAGGAAGCATCGGCTTATCACTTTCCAAATCTGCTGTCGGCGTTTTTAAGTATAAATGTTCTGGACAACCAAGCATTTTTAAGATTGCTTTCCCTTGTCGCTTAGTAAGACGATATAATGGAATAATGTCTGCCGCTCCATCTCCATACTTGGTGAAAAAGCCAGTCACTGCTTCGGCTGCATGATCAGTCCCAGCTACTACACCGTTAAGAGATGCAGCAATATCATACTGTACCTTCATACGTTCTCTTGCCTTTGTATTTCCTTTTACAAAATCACTTAGTGGACCGATTTCTTTTTCCACTGCTTCCTCACTCGCATCTACTGCTGCTTTAATGTTTACGCGAACTGTTTTACTCGGTTGAATAAAAGCCAAAGCATCCAAACAATCTTCTTCATCCGCTTGTTCCCCATACGGAAGCCTCACTGCAATAAATTGATAATCATTCTTTCCGTTTTCCTCATTTAACTCATTAACTGCTGTTTGGCAAATATAACCTGCTAACGTCGAATCCTGACCTCCAGAAATCCCCAATACAACACTTTTCAAAAAAGAATACTTTGACAGATAATCTTTTACGAAATCGACACTTCGGCGAAACTCTTCTTGCGGATCAATTTCTGGTTGTACTTTTAGTTTTTGGATAATTTCCTTTTGCAATGGACGCATGTGATACACTCCTTTATTCTGATTTCACCATATCTTTAACACGTTGTTTGATTGCTTTTATCAGGTTCATTTTATTTTCCCAGCATTTTTCACTCAAATCAACAGGATATTCCTCAGGCTTCATTGTTCGCTTATACTCTTCCCATAAGAGATTCATATTTTCCGTTGTGTAATTTTGAATTTCCTGAAGACTAGGTGACTCATAGCAAATTTCCCCATCTACTACGACATCCTGATGTAAATCCTTCGCTGTGAAATTCGTCACAAACTTACTAATATAGGTATGGACAGGGTGAAACATCTTCAGCCTCGGCTCTTCCTGGGGATTCTCATCTTCTAAAGCAATATAATCCCCTTCAGAGTGGCCATTTTCATTATTAATAATGCGATAAACACGTTTACTACCAGGTGTAGTCACCTTTTCGGGATTAGCCGAAATCTTAATCGTATCCACCATTTCTTCATTCTCTTCGATCGAAACAAGCTTGTATACTCCCCCAAGGGCTGCTTGATCGTAAGCAGTAATTAGCTTTGTTCCTATTCCATAGATATCAATTTTAGCTCCCTGTGCCTGTAGGTTTAAAATTGTATATTCATCTAAATCGTTTGATGCGATAATCTCTGCATCTTTAAATCCAGCAGCATCCAACATTTTACGGGCTTTCTTAGATAAATATGCCATATCTCCACTATCTAAACGGATACCTTTAAAATTTATTTTATCACCGAATTCCTTCGCTACACGGATGGCATTAGGAACACCAGAACGAAGTGTGTCATAAGTATCTACCAAGAAGACACAATCATAATGGGTGCTCGCATATTTTTTAAATGCTTCATAATCACTGCGATATGCCTGTACCATAGAATGGGCATGTGTCCCTGCTATCGGTATGCCAAATAGCTTTCCTGCTCGGACATTGCTTGTTGCAGAAAAACCACCGATATAAGCGGCACGGGTTCCCCAAATGGCAGCATCCATTTCATGAGCTCTTCTCGTACCAAATTCCATCACAACACTATCACCAACAACATATTTAATCCTAGCAGCTTTTGTCGCAATCAATGTTTGATAATTCACAATGTTCAATAAAGGTGTCTCGATTAATTGTGCTTCTGCCAGTGGTGCTTCGATGCGCATAAGAGGCTCATTGGCAAAAACAACTTCCCCCTCTTTCATAGAACGTATCGTACCACTAAAGCGCATATTGCGTAAATACTCTAGAAAGTCGTCATCATAGCCGCCAATCTCTTTTAAGTAAGTCAAATCACTTTCGGTAAAACCAAAATTATGAATAAAATCCAATACCCGATCTAATCCTGCAAAAACAGCATAACCATTGTCAAAAGGCAGTTTGCGAAAATAGAGCTCAAAAACTGCTTTATTCTCTGCCATTCCATCTCTCCAATAGGTTTCTGCCAT
Source organism: Gracilibacillus sp. JCM 18966 (assembly GCF_055392695.1). NCBI lineage: Bacteria > Bacillati > Bacillota > Bacilli > Caryophanales > Bacillaceae > Gracilibacillus > Gracilibacillus sp. JCM 18966. Next base: position 681,956 of record NZ_AP043883.1, read on the forward strand.
GTTTACTTGATACAAATCAGTATGCAGCATCAAGCTATCGTCTTCATATGTCATCTCAGTTTCCTCCAAATTCCTTCACTTTTGCTCCTAGTGTTTGTGCAAAATGACCAAGTGCCCATTCGTGTCCTGCTTGATTAAAGGAGGCAACAGCATCTTGGTAAATTACCATGTCAAACCCTTTATTATAAGCATCCACTGCTGTATGTAAAATACAAATATCGGTACATACCCCAATTAAGTGTAGCTCTTTTATCCCTCTTTCGCGAAGTAAAAGCTCCAGATTAGTTCCAGCGAAAGCTGAATATCTCGTTTTATCTATATAGTATACATGATTTTGTTGCTTATTTGCTTCATAAACAGCTTTCAAGCTTCCGTATAAATCTCTTCCTTTTGTTCTCCTGATATTATGTGGCGGAAACAGATTCGTTTCTGGATGGTAAGGGTCGCCTTCTTCATGGACATCCACAGCAAATATAGTAAGATCCTTTTGGTCCATAAACGATTTCGTAATTTCTGTTATTTTCGCTTCGATTGCTTGTCCAGGCTCCCCACATGTTAAAGCACCATTAGATGCTATAAAATCAACCGTATAATCAACATTGATAAGTGCACGCTTTGCCATTCTGCTCCCCCTTAGATTCTTACTTATTGGTTTTCCCATTATATCAAAATTTCACACAATTTTCAGAGTTTTTGTCAACAAATGGGTGCTTATATGTTAGGATGAGGAAAAAGTGTGAGGTGATGCCATTGAAAAAGAAAGTAGTAATCACAGGTGGTTCAGGCTTCATAGGAGCTTATCTGAGAGAGAAGTTCCTAGATTTAGGCTACGATGTCGCTACCATTTCACGAAAGCCACCTGCTATAACATGGAACGATCAAGAAGGAATGATACAAGCTCTCAATCATGCTGAACTGGTAATTAATTTAGCTGGAAAATCGGTAAACTGCCGTTATAATGAGAAAAACAAACAAGAAATTCTGACATCTAGAACAGGAACAACAAAATTATTAGGAGATGCAATCAGTAAATGTGAGCATCCACCGAAATTATGGATAAACTCAAGCACTGCTACAATCTATCGTCATGCAGAGGATAAACCAATGACGGAGAAGGATGGAGAAATCGGAGTAGGTTTTTCTGTCGATGTTGCAAAAAAGTGGGAAAATGCCTTTTTTCAATTTTCTTTGCCGAACACAAGACAAGTTGCACTTAGAATAGCAATCGTACTCGGTCCTGATGGTGGGGTAATGCCACCTTATAAAAATTTAGTAACATTTGGCCTTGGAGGGATTCAAGGAAATGGTAGACAGATGTTCAGTTGGATTCATATTGAGGATATATGGAACATCATCCTTTTTTTAAAGGATAGAGAGGATTTGTCTGGCATATTTAACTGCTCAGCACCGAACCCGATACCAAATTATATTTTGATGAAGGAATTAAGAAGGAAGTTAAATCGACCATTAGGATTACCTGCTCCAGCGCCACTGTTAGAACTTGGTGCCATTTTTATTAGAACAGAAACAGAGCTTATTTTAAAAAGTCGCTGGGTCTTACCAGATAGGCTAGAGAAGGCAGGATACAGTTTTCATTATCCAACTATCCAAGAAACCTTGGAGGATATTTTATAGAGGATGGGCTACTTGTCCATCCTCTAACCACCTATTTTATAAATTGTTGAAAAACAACCTTATAATATCTGTTCCTGCTATAAAAGTTCCTAAACCACTACCGATATTAGCAAAAACAATCACTAATAAGATTCGTGTTACTTTGTTATTCCAAAAGCCCTTCACTGTTACAGCATCCTCTGAAAGTGACTCGAAATCGGACACCTGCGGACGCTTGAGGTAAGCTTGAGCAAAACCAGCGAACCACCCTGCTGCCATCAATGGATTCAATGAAGTAATTGGTGCAGCAATCAAGGCGGTTAAGACTGCCAAAGGGTGACCAAGCGCAATAATAACGCCAAGTGCAGATAAACCGCCATTCCATATGAGCCAGCTCAATACCTGCTGCCATCCAGCAACCGGATTTGCTATAAAGGTGTATACAATTAAAGCGATGATCAGAAGAGGAATGGACCACCCTATAATTTTAGGCGCTTTTGACTTTGGTGGAACCTTTGTCAGTGCTTTTAGATCATGCTCTTTTCTAATTTCCTTTGTGATACCTGGAACATGGGCAGCACCTAGTACCGCTACAATTCTCTTTCCTGGAGCTTTTTTAATTTTTTGTGCAAGATATTGATCACGCTCATCAATAAGCGGTTTTTTCAATCGAGGAAAAGCTTCTGTGAACTCACTAAGGACACTATCAATCGAATCCTGTGTTTTCATTTTCTCAAGCTCTTCTTCTGTAATAGTTTCCTTTGAGAAAACACCACCAATTACTTGAGTGAGTAACATCATTTTTCCTTTAAAGCCGATGCTTCCCCAAATTCGTGAAAAGGTTATCTGAATATTACGATCGGCTAATACTAGCTCTGCACCGATTTCTTCCGCTGACTCGATTCCTTGTATCATCTCTTGTCCTGGTTTTATTCCAAATTGCTTAGCCATCCGCTTCTGAAAGGAGGATATCGCAAGGTTCATTAAAAGCAAGGATGCTTTTTTTTCTTTAATAACTTGGAAGATGTCCATCTTTTGCCACTTACTATCATGGACAACTGATTCATATCTTTGTTTATCCAGTTCGATACAAACAGAATCGGGCATTTCCTTCTGAATAACTTCCTTCACCTGCTCTGCACTTTGCTTCGATACATGTGCAGTACCAATTAATATGTATTCCTTCCCATCTAACTCAATTCTTGTAATATTTTGATCTGTCATCAATAATTCCTGCCTTTTTATAGAAATTATACTTTTCATTATATAGTAACTACTAAAGAAAACATACTAATTTCCTTTACCTACATTATTGAAAATAACTAAAAAATCTCTATGCAGAAGACAAACTTAATGATATATTAATCACTGGAAAAGTGGACAGTTTATTCAGTATGTTTGCTTCGGAATTAGTTAAGCTAAGCCTATGACTTCTATGATAGAAAGGAAAGAAAAAATGGTTGATGGTAAAAGACGAAAACTCTCCATGATTGTACTGTTCTCCATCATTTTCGTATTTAGTATCGGTATTATAACGGTTAATTCATCCTCTAGTAATAAAAAAAGAGAAGAAAATCAGACATGGATTTATATTGCAGGAGATTCTACAGCTTCAAACTATACAGAGGAGCGTGCCCCTAGAACAGGTTGGGGACAAGTATTAGATCCTCTTTTCGATAAAAAGATTGAGGTGATCAATAAAGCGGCATCAGGAAGAAGCTCTAAAAGCTTTATCGCGGAAGGAAGATTGGATGAAATTCTTTCTGAAATACAAAAGGGGGATTACCTCTTTATACAATTTGGCCACAATGATGCAAAGGAAGACAAGCCTTCTCTATATACAGATCCTTCTACCACTTATAAAAGCTATTTAAAGCAATACATTGATGGAGCAAGGGAACAAGGAGCCCTCCCTGTACTTCTTACACCTGTGGAAAGAAGAACCTTTTCTGAGGATGGAACGTTTATTCCTTCACATGGCGATTACCCAAAAGCAATGAAGGAGCTTGCCCAAGAGGAAAATGTACCAGTACTTCACATGACAGAAAAGACAACGGAATTATATAATCAGTTAGGCCCGGAGGAAAGTAAAGATCTTTTTATGTGGCTGGAAGAAGACGAAAGCCCTAATTATTCAGAAGGCGTACAAGACAGCACACATTTTCGCAAAACAGGAGCAACCGAGATAGCTCAACTAGTCGTGGAAGAGATTGAACGTTTAAAATTAAAGGGCCTTTATAGTCATTTAAACTGAAGCCGAAAAAAGGTTTCCCAATGTTAATAGGAAACCTTTTTTCATTGATTAACTTCACTAAACAAATGTTCAGTTTGCTTCTAAATATTGATTATAGGCCTCTTGATTAATTTCAACATATCTTCCTACACCAAGTGATTCAAGGCCTGCGACATAATCATCCCAATCATCCTCAATGCTCAATTCACCGGTAATAAACTGAACAGAGCTCTGCTCGACATTATCGAGAATATTTGTTTCTAATGTCGCTAACTCATCCTGAACATTTTCAGGATACCATATCGCCCAGAAAGGGAATAATTCATCTGGTTCCTTTCCTTCATAAAGATAGGTCGCCTCCTGCAAGCGCCGCTCAAAACCTTCGTCTGTATAAATATCCTCCGCCTGCACCCATCCATCTCTATATTCTCTTGTTTGGTAATATTGAGCACTAGCTCCCCAAGCATTATTTGTTGGTTCATCTGAATGCAATTGCTTTAAATTTGGTTCAACCTCTTCATTAATCGCGACATCACCTTCTTCAGGCTTGATCCAATCCTCTCCTTCAACACCAAAATGGGCCCGAGTAGATCCTTCCTCTGTAAACATATAATCTAATAGTTTTATCGCTTTAATTTGTGCCTCTTCACTTGCTTTATTTGTAATAGCAAAAGTAGCTCCTTGTACTACTGGATAGTAATAGGAAGCATACTGTCCATGTGGGCCTTTTAATGGTGTTAAAGGATCATAGGCATATTGATTCTCGTTATTCGTAAACTCCCATGGGTGGATGGATGTTGCTGCACCAAGTAACATTTCTGTATTATTTCCTAATTGTAAATAAGCATCTTGATTTTGAGTGAATGCTCCTGGATCAATCAATCCTTCCTCATATAATGATCGTATATATGTTAATCCCTCCTTCCACTCCACTTTATTCGCTACGAATTCTACTTTCCCATCCTGAACCATTAGCTTCGAATCCACATCGTCATATATAAATCCATTCATTAAAAAAGGGATAATGGAATGTTGTGGTAAAGCAATCGATCCACTTAAAGGTATTTCATCTGATTTTCCATTTCCATTGGGGTCTTGTTCGTTAAATGCCGTTAACACATTTTTAAACTCTTCATGTGTTTCAGGTATAGACAAATCCAGTTTCTCTAACCAATCCGTATTAATCCACATTTTGTTCGGCCATGTGCAATGAAAGCATTCTTCTAATTGTGGAATTCCGTATATATTCCCATCTGGAGCCACCGTGATTTTTCGAAACTCCTCATGTTCCTCTAGTACCTTCTGAAGATTTGGTGCATGCTCTTCAATCAAGTCGTTTAATGGTATTAACACTCCCTGTTTTCCATATTTCAAAAGATCATTTGCTTTAAACTGATCCACCCATTCAGTAAGGAAGTACACATCAGGGTAATCTCCACTTGCTAAAGAAATTTGCCGGCGCTCTTTGGCTGCTGCTCCATCCATGGAGGTTGTTTCAAATTCAAAATTAATTCCAAATTCCTCTTCTGCAAATTTTGTAAAGGAATTGGTTTCCAAATCTACTGTATTACTTTCTGGCATAAACACTGTCATTTTCGTTTTCCCATTCGAATCGGTTTGCTCCTCTGATGTTTCTTTATCCGAATTACACGCAGTTAATACGATTACCATGCTAAAAGAAATAAGCAAAACCATCAGCTTTTTCATTTTTTTCCCCCTCATCATGATTAGCTGTAATAAAAATTATCCCTTCACTGAACCAATGAGCATCCCTTTTACAAAATATTTTTGTGCAAATGGGTAGATCATTAGTACAGGCAAGCTAGAAATCACTATTAAAGAATATCTCATCAGGTTAGCTAATTGTTCTCTCCTCTGCTGTTCAGCAATATCCATATTAGCTCCAGAGTCACTTTGCACAATCAATAATTCACGAAGCTCTAGCTGAAGTGGAAACAATTCCTCTGACTTTAAGAAAATCATCGCATCAAAATAACTATTCCATTGAAAAACCGCGTACATCAATGCTAGAACAGCAATAATTGGCTTTGACAAAGGCAGAACAACATACCAAAGAAATTTCAAACTACTACAACCATCCATCTCACTTGCTTCCACCAGTTCATCTGGCACACTGGATTGAAAAAAGGTTCTCGCAATAATTACCTGCCATACCGCCATTGCCTTCGGAAGGAGAATTGCCCAAGGTGTATCGAGCATCCCTAGCTTTTGAACCACTAAATACTCAGGTATCAATCCTCCATAAAAAAGCATAGTAAATAAGATAAAAAACATGAAAAATGTTCGCCCATAAAACGATTTTCTCGAGAGTGGATAGGCAAATACAACGGTTAAAACAACCGAAATAATCGTATAGCCAATTGTGTATAAAATGGAGTTACGAAACCCTCTGATCACATCCGAATTCGTTAATACCTCTATATACCCTTGTAAGGAAAAATCAACGGGCCATAGCCACACCCTCCCTGAAGTCACAGCTTCTGGACTACTAATAGAAGCACTAATTATATAAATAAGCGGATATAAAACAACGATCATTATGCAACAGAGGAACACATAAATAGCTCCAAGAAATAGGCGATCACCAAAGGATTCCTTTATCCATATTTTACTGCTCACTTGAACTACCCCTTTCTTACCACAAACCGTCACCTGAAACCTTCTTCGCCAAGGCATTAACGATGATTAATAGTACGAGATTGACAACAGAATTAAATAAACCTACAGCTGTACTGAAGCTGAAATTGGCATTAATAATTCCCATTTTGTAAACATATGTTTGTAAAATTTCTGAAGTACTCAGGTTCAAAGGATTTTGAAGCAAATATACTTTTTCAAATCCAATTGCCATCAAATTACCTACACTTAGGATGAGAATAATAACAATTGCTGGCATAATCCCAGGTATGTCTACGTTCCAAATTTTTTGTAGCCTAGATGCACCATCCATTTTCGCCGCTTCGTATTGTTGCTTATCTACCCCTGCAAGTGCCGCCAAATAGATAATGGCAGAATAGCCTGTTAGCTGCCATGCATCAGACCAAACAAAAACAGAACGAAACATTTCTGCATTTCCTAAGAAATTAATTGGCTCAAAGCCAAAAAACTCCACAAACGAGTTAATGATCCCTGTTCTAGGCGACAACATTAGGATAATCATCGAAACAATGACAACAGTAGAAATAAAATAGGGTGCATAGGTAAACATCTGAACAGAACGTTTAAATAGCCCATCTTTTATTTCATTTAAGGCAAGTGCCAAAATAATCGGCAATGGGAAGGTAACTGCTAAATGATACAAGCTTAATAGCAGAGTATTTTTAATCAGATCCCATGCCACAGGATTTTGGAAAAAAGCTTCAAAATGCTTGAAGCCTACCCACGGACTTCCGAATATTCCCTCTACAACGTTATAATCCTTAAAGGCGATCACCGCCCCCACCATTGGTACATATTTAAAGATGACAAAATAAAGAATAGGTGGGATCATTAATAGGTATAACTGCCAATGCTTGCGAAAACTTCTTTTGGCCAAATGTAATTGAGAGGTTTTCTTTTTTTTCAAACCGTCATAACCATGACCTATCTCCATCGCTTGTTTCAATCTTCATCCTCCCTTCTGTTCGAATAATAGCACCTCATTGGTAAGCGCTTACAAATAAATTATCATGTTCTGGCTGAAGAGAATACAGACAATTCTTTTTATAGCGTACAAATTTAGAATTTAATGAAATATAGAAAAGGTACCATTCAAATCAAAAGGTACATATTAGAAAACCTTGGCGTATTAGTCTTGTAATGTCTTTCGAAATTGATTCGGAGTCACTTTATTGATCCGTTTAAAGGCCCTTCGAAAAGAATGAGCACTATTATAGCCCACCTCTTTCGCTATATCATTAATCGTTTTTTTCGAATTAGCCAATAGATTCATTGCTTCATTCATGCGAATTTTTTCAAGGTATTCGTACAGATATTCTCCCGTCTCTTCCTTGAAAATATGTGAGATGAACTTTTCCGGTCGATTAAAGTGTTCTGCGATTCCATAGATGGTTAAGTCAGGGCTCTGATAATGCTCATGTAAAAATGTCTTTATCGAATGAATCATCGTATGATTGGATTCCTTCCGTTGATCTGCAATCATTTGGCAATAACATTCAATGGCCTGATCAAATTTGTTCTTAAGTGATTCGATACTTTCTTCATCTACTTGGATATCCCAAATATTTTTCCACACCTTTTCTAATTCTTCTTTTTTCGAACCATACTGATCAAAAGCCTTAAACAGTGTTCCCTTGATTTCATACATCACTTGTTCTAACATATCCTTTGGTAAGCATCGATTGTTTATATTTTCTTCATAAATCTCCTGTAATATTTTTTTGGCTTCTTCTGCATTTCCTTCTTTTAAATTTTTTAAAAGTCGAAACTCATAGTCTAATGGATAATAAAATAATACCGTTTCCTTGATCATCTCGTTATACCAGAATAAGTGATAGTCATTTGTCGAAATAGTAATATAGTCGAGTGCTTGCACCGCCTCATTATAGGAACGACTTATATCAAGCAATGATTGAAACGGCTGCCCAAACCCAACCTTTAAGGATATACGATATTGATGCTGAAATTGCTTTTTTAGGGATAGAAACATTTGTTCAATATCTCTAGCAAAAACATCGGTATCTTTTTGATCATCTAAGAAAATGTAAACCATTTTATCTGAATCTAAATTCGTTACGTAAAATTTTTGGCACAGCTTCAAGGACTCTTTTTGGATAACTAAGCGAATAGCATGTAATTCTTCGTAAATTTCACTACTGGACATCTCTTCATAGCCTGCCACCTTTAAAATAGAGACAAAACCTTTATTTCCGATGATCGGCAAATCTGCTAGTGCAGCGAATTCCTGTAAGTTCTGATTTTTCTCCGTCAGTTCCCCAGCTAGTAGCTGCTTAAGAAAGGCATCTTTTAATAATGGCTTTTGCTCCGCAAGCTGACTGTGTAGATCTACATTTGTGGCAATTAATTTAGATATATTACCATGTAAAAAATCATAGTCATTTCTGGATTCTGTCCCTGTATATTCCTTTAGTGTTTTCATCATCCCTGTAATTGGTCGGCTATGTCTGTAGGCAAATAAAAAACAAATGATCAATCCAATTACAAGTGTACCTATCGTAACTAGCCAAGTAATATATTTTATCGGCGCAGCCTGTCTAACTAACGTCTTACTAGGGATGCCCGCCACATATGTCCAGTTGTACTTATCGGAATGAGCCGTGATGAGGAGTGTCCCATCTTCTAAATAGAGGCGATTATCGTTCATTGATACCCTAGAGTGAATTGGTGAAATCTCTGATTCGTCAATGCCATTTGTTGTTACAATATGGCCATTATTTTCGTCCATTATATATACCCACCCATTAAATTGTGTAGAAATCCCCATTAACAGGTTATTTATTTTACTACTTTCAATTGGAACGACAATCGAACCCATTGATTTTGAATAGCTATTCATTGGTAATGGTCGTATATAAGTAATCACATTGGTATTCCTCTCATCCATGACAAACGCTTTTCTAGGTAGCATTCCTTGGTGATGGGATAAAACTTCAGTCTTCCATTCAGAAAATGTGAAATCAGTATAATGATACTCCTGATAAAAATGGTAGGGGCGGTAATAAACAGATCCCGGTACCATTACAATGTCCATTCGACGAAAATAGATATAGAAATCTTCAAGAAAATCATTGGTGGAGGCGAAAGGAGAAATATCTGTAGACAGCTGCTTCATGCTAGAGACAATTTTATTCTTTTCGGTAATATTTTTATTTAATAATGTGTTGACATCACTATTTGTAGCAAGCTGATTCGCAAATCGGTTTATTTCATCTAACCTTTGCTCCAAAATGGTTTTTCCTTCATGAAGAACTTGGGTGCTATTCATAATTGAGTACTTTTCCGCTGTTTTTAAGGAAACATGGTAAGAAATCAAGCCTGCGAGCAAAGGAATAAAAAGAATAATAAGATAGGATAGCAAAAATCGTCTAAAAACCTTAGAAAATTCTGCTAAATTCATGATAACTCCCTCCCCAGTCATTAATAGATAAAGCCGAAATTTTTACATTTCGGCTTTGTTATCAGTCTATTTGGATTTTAAAGACAACCGGCTTTCTGCTTTGAACAGATGTAGTCTTGATCTTAAGGCCATGTGACGATCGCTCCCACTTTGGTATCTCATCAAATCCTAATATTGTTATGCTCTGAATAATTCCGTGGAAATGTGGTAGCTTTGAAGCATCCTGTTCAGCTAGTGCCGTAATGTTTACTTTTCCGTCCTCTGGATAGTTCAAAACCGTTGCATATAAAAAAGAACCTTTTACTGTGAAACGAATATCCTCTGGTGTGAAGCTCTTAGATTTACTATCGGTAAACTGTCCTTCTTCAATAGTCGTTGGTCCTTCTCCCGCTTTTCGCCATACCTTACTCCCATAAATGGCTTCCCCATTTGTATGAAGCCAATCTCCTATTTCGAGTAAAATATTTTTATCTTCGTTTGGGATCGTGCCATCTGCTTTTGGCCCAATGTTTAATAGCATTGTCCCATTTTTGCTTACAATATCCACTAAATCACAAATAAGCTCATTGGCTGTTTTATATTCATTATTTTCGGTATAACACCATGAATTTTTTGCGACAGCTGTATCTGTCTGCCAAAAATAAGGTTTTTGTTCAGCAAATTGTCCTCTTTCGATGTCCACTACTGCCGTACCAAACATGAAAGCATCATGCTTATAATTAATGGCAACTTCTATGCCCCACTCCTCTGCACGATTATAATAATAAGCTGCAAACTTCTTTAAATAGGGCTTAACGGAGCTATGCTGAATCCACCAATCAAAGTAAACGATTTTCGGCTGATAGCGATCAACGATTTCACAGGTCCTTAATAGCCAATCCTCTAAAAACTCCTCTGATGGTGCTGGAGAATATAAATCATGATGATCAGGCTCAGGCATTGCTGCCCAATAGAAATCTCCTCTTACTAGTGGCTCTTTTATATCACTATCAAATTCCTTCCCATGACCCATAAAAAACCAGTGCTCTATACGATGAGAGGAAGCACATATTGGAATACTACGCTTGGCTAACTCCAGCTTTAATTCTCCGAGTATATCTCGTTGTGGTCCCATTTCATATGCATTAAATTTAGAAATGTCGCTCCTGTACATTTGGAACCCATCATGATGTTCTGCCACAGGCATTACATAACGTGCCCCCGATTCTTGAAACAGCTGCGCCCATTCAGCTGGATCAAATTTCTCTGCCTTAAATAGTGGAATAAAATCCTTATAACCAAAATCCTTATGCAAGCCATATGTTTTTACATGATGTTCATATGCCTTCGATCCTTGAATATACATATTTCTCGAATACCATTCATTTTCAAAGGCTGGTACAGAATACACTCCCCAGTGAATAAAAATTCCAAACTTCGCCTCCCTATACCAATCAGCAAGCTTATATTGAGATAAAGAATCCCAATTGTCTTTATATTTCCCATGCTCAATCACTTTGTCTATTTGTTGAAGATAGGCTTGTCTATCAACATATGCTTTCATTTTATTTTCCTCCTTTTATTGTCTCCACTCTTCTCTCCCACTTGGCCAGCTTCTGTTCTGAATTGGTTTTAGTATCTTTAATACTTGTTCTAATAGTTCTTGATTGATCGGTTCGTCTATCCATTCTATGTTTTTCGCTATATTTCTTTCACTCGCTGTACTAACAAGCGTTGTAGGGATTCGGTTATTTTGGACAGAAAATTGAATCGCTAGCTTTGCTAGATTCTCGCCCTTTTCTTCACAGTAGGCTGCCGCTTCTTTACAAACAGAAATCATTTCTTTATCAGCAGGATGCCAATCCGCTACTGGCCGATTATTTAATAGCCCCATAGAGATAGGCGAAGCATTGATGATACCAACATTTTTTTGTTCAAGTAATGGAACAATGTGTAAAAGTGACGTATCGTTTAAGGAATAGTGACAATAGGATAAAATTACATCTATTTCTGCTTTCTGTAATACCCTTTCAAATACGCTTAAAGGTAATCCTGAAACACCAACATAGCGAATTTTCCCTTGCTCTTTTAATTGATATAATGCGGGAATCCCTTCTTCGATCACCTCATTGTAAGAACCAAATTCAATATCGTGTAACAAAAGAATATCGATATAGTCTGTTTGCAATCTTTTTAAGCTTTCTTCGGCACTTGTTATAATTCTTTTCTTGGAAAAATCGAAGGAATCTTCTCCATAACGACCTGCCTTCGTCGAAAGAATATAACGATCTCTTGGAATTCCTTTCAAAGCCTTACCTAATACCCTCTCTGCTTTGGTCAAGCCATAATACGGGGAAACATCGATATAATTAATACCTTTATCCAAGGCATAATGAACGGTTCGAATCCCCTCCTGTTGATTAATCTCTCTGAAAACAGAGCCTAACGAAGACGCGCCATAGCTTAGTACAGAGACATCCAGCCCTGTTTTCCCTAATTTACGATATTTCAAGAAACTCCCTCCCTATACGTTTAACTTATAAAAGTCGATAGCATTTCTTCCAAAAATGCAATCTTCTTCTTCCTCTGTGACTTTGTTTGATAACGCTTTCTTTAAAAGCTGAAAAACTTCATCATAGCTTGCCGATAGTAAACAAACTGGCCAATCACTTCCATATAAAATACGATGAATCCCAAACATATCAACCACATGATCCACATACGGAAGAAAGTCATCGAGTTTCCAATTGCCATGCTCCGCTTCTGTCACCATTCCAGATAGCTTACAATAAATATTCGGATGCTTCGCAATTTGCGTCATATAACTTTTCCATGGTTCAAGCACTCCTGCTGCGATATTTGGTTTTGCCATATGATCGATTACTCCTCTTAATGGAACTTGCTCGATAAGTTTGGTAACGGCTGACAACTGACTAGAATGGACTAACAAATCAACTGGCAAATCGATTTCAGCAAAAAATTCAAAAGCTTCTATATACTTCGTCCTTAAGATGACATTTTCATCAGGCATATCTTGAATCATTATCCGTATTCCAATAAATTTCGGATGCTTCAGAAATTGCGCTAACTGTTTTTTATATGCTGGATTCTCTACATCGATCCAGCCAACCACTCCTGCGATGATGCTTGATTTTTCACTTTGGGTAAGAATAAACTCTGTCTCTTCAATGGTGGGGGCTGCCTGTACGACAATCGTTTTATCGATCTGATTTTTCTTTAAGTGAGGAATGAGATTTTCTTCAAAAAAATCCCGATACAAAATCGGAATTTCTGGTGTAATCCACCCATAATCATTTCGGCTGATTTTCCAATAATGCTGATGTGCATCAATACGCATTGGACACTCCTCCTTCAGCTAATTGTAACAACACCTTTTTTCAAAATAATATTTGCATATAATGCTTGCTCTCCGGTAGCAATAATGGCATAGGCATTTTTCGCTCTCTCATAAAAAGCAAATCTTTCTAATTCCTCAAAACCACCATCCAAGGAAGTATTCTTCCTCACCATTCTACGATATTCATCCCAAATAGGGGTTTCCACATCGTCACCAGGTACAACTTGCATAAGTTTAATCGGATAGGATGTATAGCTATCTAACGGAAATAGCTGCAATATGGCCTCCAGAATTTCTGCTATCCCATTTCCATCATAACGAACAACCCTTTCACATAGACTTGCGGAAGGGAAATTACCATCTGCCAGAACTATCTCATCGCCATGCCCCATCTCCATTAATATTTTCAATAAATTTGGTGATATAATGGATGGAATTCCTTTTAACAATTGAGTCACCTCCTATTTTCGTACAATCATTGTTTTAATCGTATCCGATTGGGGTTGTAGCCAATCCTGAAAATTACTAACCGTACTCTCGAATGGAACTTTATCTGTTATATAATCTTTCACGTTGACTTTTTTGGAAAGTATCATCTCCTTAACAAATTGAAAATCCTCTCTTGTAGCATTTCTACTAGCAAAAAGCGTAAGCTCCTTTGCATGAAAGTCTGGATCAAAAAACGTTATATCCTCCTTAACTAATCCAACATAGACTAATTTCCCACCATGAGAAACATATTGAAAAGCTGTATTCATGGAGGTTGGATTACCTGTTGCATCAAAAACAACTGTTGGCAATTCACCATTTGTTATCTCCAAGAGTTTATCGATCGGCGCCTTCGAACCATTGACAGTGTGTTTAATCTGGGCCCATTCCCGACAAAACTTTAACCTTTTTTCATCAATATCCATTGCGATCACTTTTGCTCCTTTTTGATTGGCAATCGCCATCACGCCTAAACCAATGGGACCAGCGCCAATTACAAGTACTGTCTCCCCTTGTCTAAGCTCCGAACGCCTAACGGCATGTGCACCAATACTAATAGGTTCGATGACGGCAGTTTCATCTAAGGTTAGCTCATTTGTTAAGACTAGATGATCAATGGGAACAGATAGCTGCTCACACATTCCTCCATCTCTATGCACTCCTAACACGTTCATATCAATACAACAATTCGTCTTACCATTTCTACACGCTATACAGTTTCCACATTCCAGATATGGTATCACCGCAACTTGATCTCCTCTTTTTATAGCTGACGAGGTATCAGCTATCCAGCTTACTGTTCCTGCAAGCTCATGGCCTAATACTCGTGGATATTTAAAGAATGGCTGATTCCCTTTAAAAGCATGAATATCTGTTCCACAAACGCCAATACGCTTAATATCAATAATCGCAGTACCTTCTGCCTTCTCAGGTGGTCGTTTGACCATTTTTCTTAGCTTTCCTGGCTGTTCACACACAATGTATTCCATCATCTATCCCCCTCATTGATTTTCTTTTATCTTACCAGCAATAATATGAAATAAAAATGGCATTTATTGCTCTTTTTATACTCTTTTTTGATATTTAAAAAACCAGAAAGTACCCATAAAGAGTACTTTCTAATGTCTAACTATATAACGGTCCGTATGTCGCACATGCTCGGTAATCTGCTCCTTCTATATCCTTTGTTCCGAACATATTCCAAGCACTTGGACGGAAAATATTTTCCTCCGAAACATTATGCATATTCACTGGAATTCTGAGCATTGCTGCTAATGTTAGGAGATCTGCACCAATATGTCCATAACTCATCGCACAATGATTGGCTCCCCAATTATTCATGACAGTATAGACATCTCGAAAGGCACCATCTCCCGTTAAGTTAGGAACAAACCAAGTGGTAGGCCATGTTGGATCTGTACGATCATTTAGTTTCTCATGTACCTTTTCAGGAAGATCAACCGTGTATCCTTCCGCTAGTTGCAGTACTGGTCCTAAGCCTTTCAATAGATTCACTCTGGCGATTGTGACAGGCATCCCACCTTTAGTTAAGAAATTACTGGAGAAGCCACCTCCACGAAAGTATTCGGTATTAGCTGGGCGCCATTGGGTGGCATTCAAGCATTTCTCTACCTCCTCAGCAGTAATATCCCAAAACGGCTTCATCACAGGCTTCCCATCCAATGATTGTTCACCAGTACCGTCTAATGCAGCTGCACCTGAATTAAGAAGATGAATGACGCCATTCTCCGCTCGTCCATCTACTTCATATCCAGTAACTCGCTTTATTGCATCAGGACTCCAATATGTTCGAACATCTGCAAAGACCTGTGCTGTATTTGTTAATAGGTGTCCGAATAACATCGTAATGGCATTTAAGGCATCATTTTCTGTTGCCACAATATATGGTGCTCGAATTCCATTCCAATCAAAGGAGGAATTCAATATTGCCTCCATGAAATCCCCATTTGGAAAATGATCGGTCCATTGTCTTTGCCCTTGAAAACCTGATGCAATGGCATTTCTACCCATCGCTTCTTCCTCATAACCTAACTCAGCTAGTCTTGGGTTACCTTCCATTAGATCCTTTGTAATAATTGTCATCTTAATGTTCATCTGTAGATCTTCTTCCTTTTGTTCCTCTGTCCGTTGATTTTCAGCTGAATTAATATCAGAGCCAATCACACATTTTTCTTTCACCCATTTATATGCCTTCTCGAATTCTTGCTCATCATAAATCTTTTCTTCTATGCGTCTAGTAAATTCTGACATATCAATATATTCATTTCTCATTCCAAGATAATCCTGGAATAATTCTTCATTGACCATACTGCCCGCAATCCCCATTGAGACAGAGCCCATGGATAAGTAAGAGGTATCCTTGAGCATCGCTACCGCAAGCCCCGCCTTTGCAAAGCGGAGCAGCTTCTCTTGAACATCTGCTGGAATGGAGTGATCCTCGATATCCTGCACATCGCGCCCATAAATACCAAAAGCAGGAATCCCCTTCTGATTATGTGCTGCTAGTACTGCGGCTAAGTACACCGCTCCTGGTCTTTCCGTACCATTAAACCCCCAGACAGCATTAGGTCGACGAGGATTCATATCCATCGTCTCTGAGCCATAGCACCAGCACGGGGTAACGGTTATAGTCAAACCCACTGATTCCTTTTCAAATTTCTCCTTCGCTTCCGCTGCTTCCTTCACTCCGCCAATACAAGTATCTGCAATTACACATTCCACGGAATCGCCATTGTTATATCGTAAATTTTCTGACAAAAATTGAGCTACAGCTTTTGCCATATTCATCGTTTTTTCTTCTAAAGATTCGCGTACACCCTTACGCCTACCATCAATCGTTGGTCTGATTCCAATTTTCGGCATGCTTCCTATTAATCTTTTATTTGACATCTGTCTTCCTCCTTTAAGTGTCAGCTTATCGATGTTTCCTATAGTAAACCTTTTTATTCTATTAATTCTTTGAACTGGGTATAAGCATTCTGCCAATACTGATCGTGATTCGGTAAGTAGCTATTAATGGGAAAGGATTTTTTTACAATCGATTTTGCTTCCTTCCCATCTCTTATTTCCCCAAGTGCAATCAATTGCCCAAGTGCGTTTCCTACTGCACTTGCTTCTATTGGACCTGCAATGATTTCCCTATCCGTCGCATCTGCAATGGTTTGACATAATTGCTGATTCTTTGTCACCCCACCCCCTATATGAATGCGCTTTATTTTTCGTTCAACAAGTGTTTCTAGCTGATCAATTACTAGTTTGTACTTCATAACCAAACTATCGATGATACAGCGAATGATTTCCCCTCTTGATTGAGGAATTGGTTGCTCAGTTTCCCGACAATATGCTCGAAGCTCTACTAACATATTCTCAGGATTAAAAAAACGGGGATCATCCGGATCAATCAATGATCGAAATGGGGTTGCTTGCTGAAATAATTGATTTTCTTCCATATAATTTGTCCTGATCCCATCTCTCTCCCATATTAGACGAGATTGCTGCAATAGCCACATCCCCATATTGTTTTTTAACAAACGGTAAGTGCCATCCATTGTTCCTTCATTGGTAAAACCCCACCTTCGTGCGTTTGGTGTGGTTAATGCTTTCTTCACAGGAATCCCAATTAAACTCCATGTACCACAGCTCATGAAAACAGAATAATCATCCTCTATGGGCAATGCTGCTAGCGCACTTGCCGTATCATGCCCTGCGACATGAATAACCTGTACTGGATCCATTTGTAGTTCTCTATTTATATCAGGTAATGTAGATCCTGCGATGGTTAAAGATGGTACAATTTTAGCAAAAAGGTTATCTTTTACTCCCAGCAAGCTAATAAGCTGTTTAGACCAATCTTCTTGGTGGATATCTAATAGCTGCGTAGTCGAGCTTATCGTGAATTCACTGGCTTTTGTTCCTGTAAAAAAATAGGTAAGTAGATTGGGAGTAAGAAGTAATGTATCAGCCTGTTCTAATAAGCCTGGGGATTGTTCTTTTATCGTAAATAATTGATATAAACTATTTATTGGTGCAGATTCTACACCTGTCAAAGTAAAGAGCTCTTCCTCTGACATCCATTCATGAAACTTTTCCATTCCGAATTTATTTTGTGGATCGCGATAACAATAGGGATTTGCTAAAAGTTCTCCTGTTGCAGATAATAAGCCAAAATCCACACCCCATGTATCTATACCTAAGCTCTCTACCTCATGTCCGGCTTGCAGACTAGCCTGCATTGCTTTTTTCATCTCATTGTAAATATGTAAAATATCCCAATAGTAATGATTGGTCAATGAAACAGGGTGGTTAGCAAATCGATATATTTCATCTAGTATTAGTTGTTCTCCGTCATATTGACAAAGCATCAATCTACCATTGGATGCTCCAATATCAAACGCCCATACTTTTTTCACCTATCTCCCTCCTCTCGCAAGCTATTTTTCAGAGCTTTTTAACAGCTTCGCTCGATATTTTTCACTAGAAAGATTGCGTAAATCCTGACATTCTGACTCCGTTAATAGCCTAGGAGTACCAACCGTTTTAGATAGGTAATATACCTTTGCCGCCTCTTCTACTAGTTGCATAAAAAAGTAAGCTTCTTTCATCGATTTTCCTACCGTTAATACTCCGTGGTTTCTCATTACTACTACATCTGTTTCAGCAATAACCTCTGCAACGGCATCTGCTAGAATATGAGTAGTCGGAATGAGATAATCTAGATACGATATATTGCTTATCATTGCAGGGAAGTCAGGGAACATTGGAGGAATTTCCAAACCCGCTGAGGAGATGGCTACAGAGTAGCTTGGATGTGCGTGTAGGACAGAATCAATATCAGGTCTCCTTTGAAAACATTCTAAATGCATTAAGATTTCGGATGATGGTTTTAAATCACTTATTACTTCACCTGTTAAGATGTTTACACATACCCATTGCTCCTCCTTCACCTCCTGCAAATCAAATCCACTAGGAGAAATATACATATAATCCCCTTCTCGCATGCTTAGATTTCCCCCAGCACCTACTACTAGCCCTGTAGAGACTAGCTTCTTTGCATAAAGACATAGTTGTTTCCTAACATCAACCATGAATGAACCTCCTTTTAAATCGCATTATTTTATTGACCTTGTAGACTTTCGTAGATGAATATCTGGTGATAAAACAATTTTTCGATCTTTCTGAATCGTTTTACCATCTAATCGTTCTACTAAGAATTGAATACCAATTCTTCCAAATTCCTGAGCAGGCTGAGATGCTACTGTAAAGAATGGATCAAAATATACTACTGGTTCTACTTCATCAAAGCATACAACAGATATATCCTCAGGTACTTTCATACCTAATTCCTTTAATGCCCGCATCGTACTAATCGCTATAAAATTATTTGCCGCAAATATGGCCGTAGGTCTCTTTGTAGAAGGTAAAGCTAATAATTGTTCGATATTTTTTTTCGTATCCCCTGCTTGGATACTCTTGAAGTCTATTTCCGTAATATAATGCTCGTATACTGGTAATTCATTTAATCTCAATGTTTCTAAATAACCTCTTAAACGCTCGCGTGCTGTTGAAATATTCGAAGGACCATTGATGAAAGCAATGTTATGATGTCCTTGTTCAATTAAATGCTCCATCAGCTTTCTACTACCTTCATAGCTGTCTCCAAGTACATAATCACCTGTAAAACCTTCAATGGTCCGATCAATTAGGACAACAGGTATATCCTGTGCTCTAAGACGATTAATTTGTTCCAAGGAATGGTCACTTGTTGGGGCAATTAACACCCCATCTACTCTTGCGGATAATACCATATCCATATAATTCAACTCTTTAGATGCATCTTCATCCGTATTACTTAGTAATACTCGATACCCAAGCTCATGTGCTTTATCCTCTGCACCTCTTGCTAGCTTTGCAAAAAATGGATTCGAGATATCCGGCAAAATAAGACCTAAAGTTTTTGTTTGCTTGGAAATTAATCCCCTTGCCACAGAGTTAGGTACATAGCCCAATTCTTTAATAGCTTGTTCAACCTTTTTCCTTGTGGATTCCTTTGTCTTCCCAGAATTATTTATCACTCTGGAAACGGTCATTGCAGATACATTGGCCTTTTTGGCAATATCATAAATTGTCACCATGATCGAGAACCTCACTTACTTTTATATTTATTCCATTATATCGATAACATTCCTGGGCAACAATTAAATATAGAGATTGAGTACTTAATTAATGTATTTAAAAACATAATTTAGTTATCGATAACATAATATGATATAATCATATTAAGCGCTTTCGTTCTATATACGGAATAAATATTTATATATTATATAGTATGTGAGACTAGAGAAAAGTACTATTGTCATTTTTGCTTTTTTTATACTATTTTTTGATCAAGGAAAGGAGATAATGATGAGCTCACTTCAAGATATGAAACCATTAGAGGAATTATTCCCGTACTCATTTGTCTATAAAAATAGTAAAGCCCCTCAAAATGAACGTCCTGATCATATGCATCATTTTCATGAGATTATTTATGTCCACAATGGAAATGGCGTATTTTTCATTGATAACACCCTCTACGAAATGAGCAAGGGGGATATTTTCATTATTCCAAATGATACGCTTCACCATGCCAGACCTGACAAACATAATTTAATCACTTCTTCCGTGATCTTCTTTAGTTCTGGCTTGATTTATCCCATCTCTATTGATGATTCCTTTTCCTATTTATCACTTATCGAAAAAGTAAAGAAAGAAAAAGAATTCAAAATACAGATTCCCATAAAGGAACAGCCTATTCTTGAACAGTATCTCCTACAAATACATCATGAATTAACAGAGGATAAACTAGGGTCGATTCATGCATCCCTACTGATCACCCATCAAATCCTACTACACCTTTCTAGAATGAAGCTAAAAAACAAGGATGAGCTCATTCATGCAAAAACATCTCCACATGATTGGATGAATTACATTCTTGCTTACATTGAAAAAAACCTGGAACAAAACCTTTCTTTACCTGCTTTAGCTAAAGAAGCACTTGTAAGTCCCGCTCATTTTAGTCGAATTTTCAAGCAAATTACTGGAATGGGTCCAATCGCATATATCAATAAAAAAAGAATTTTAAAATCAAAGGAATTACTTCTGCAATCCTCTCTTACTATTACGGTAATAGCAGAAATGATGGGCTATGATAGCACGCCCCATTTTTACCGAACCTTTAAAAAGTATGTAGGAATGACCCCTGCACAGTTTCGAAAAAAAGAGAGAAATGCATGAAGCACACGCATTTCCCTATCAAAAAGTTTATGATGTTTTCTTAAAATAAGTCGCTAGGACGTAAAATACAATACTTATCCCTATTAACCAATAAACAGGTATTTGTACTGACATCCCAAAGTCAGGCATGATGATGAACATAGTTAAAAACAAGCCAAATGGTAAGGCTCCAAAGCAAAAACCGAACAGAACACTTTCAAGCACTTTGTTAATATCTTTAAAGCATGACCACTTTAAATAGGCGAAGATGGCATACATAGCTACAAAAACAATGATAATAGAGGTGATAGCCTCCAAGGCTAACGTACCTATGTAATAGATTTTCTCTTGATCTCCTTTACCAAAGCCAAAGTATAGAATAGAATGAACGACTCCATTTAAGAAGGTAGTCACAGCGAGAAAATAAAATATAGCCATGAGACCCACCTTTACTCTTTTAGGTGTGATCATTTTTGGTAATTCCCCAATAATTTCGTTGGCATATTGCCTCGGATCATCACCGAAGACTTCCTTTGCACTCTTCCCTTCTCCCTGTGCGTCTAGAAGATGATCTAGCAGTTCCATTAAAATCTCTTCCGATTCTTGTTCTGATTTATTAAAGAACAGGCGAACATACAATAGCATTTCTTCATACACTTTTTTATTTTCTTCATTTAATAATTTTCTTTTTTGATTATTTTGCTCAATTAATACGGACGCATCCATATTTTCACTCCTCACCTTTTAATAATTGATCAACAGGGGTTTTAAGGCCGTTCCATTGGGTTTTAAATTCTGTTAACGCCGTTTTTCCTTGATCCGTCAAATGGTAGTACTTTCTATTTGGGCCATGAGGGGACTTTTTCATTTTCCCTTTAATAAGCTCCTCTTTCTGTAGTCTAAGTAATATTGGATAAATAGACCCCTCACTCACATCTATCCCTTGTGATTGTAGCTTCATTGCTAGTTCATATCCATAAATAGACTCCTTTGATATTATTGCTAATATACAGCCTTCAAGGATTCCCTTCAGTAGCTGACTTCGAATCGCCAAATTCACACACCTACCTTGCATTGCAATATAGAGAAGTAAAAAGAAAAGCAATTCTTGATTGCTATCTTGTTTTACAATGTAGTAAATTTATTATATATCCTTTACCTAAAATATGCAAGAACAAATAAAAGAAATAAGACCGGTCACCTTTTACCACAAAAGTTGCAGGTGCTTTTTACTATTTTTCTTTACTTTTTTGAAAACTCTAGTTCATACCAACTTCACATTCCTGCTTTATACTAGACATTGATAGTTGGAAAGGATTGATAAAAAACAAAGGAGGAATTTTCATTGAAAAGGATGCTGCAAATAGCTGTTGTCTTAACTAGTTTATGGTTGCTTTTAGGTAG
This sequence comes from Gracilibacillus sp. JCM 18966, assembly GCF_055392695.1. Lineage (NCBI taxonomy): Bacteria > Bacillati > Bacillota > Bacilli > Caryophanales > Bacillaceae > Gracilibacillus > Gracilibacillus sp. JCM 18966. The sequence goes on from NZ_AP043883.1 coordinate 704,402, forward strand.
TACTTCTTTTTCGTCGATCCATGCATCTACTGAATTACATAATAAGAAGTCTGAAGCTAAATTAAATGTGATGAGCTTTAATCTAAGATATTTAAATGATTCTGATCCTTCCCCACATACATGGGAAGAAAGGCGTTCTACTGTGCGTCAAGTTATTCGCATGGAACAAGCGGATATTATCGGCACACAAGAAGCGGTCTATCAGCAGGTGAAAGATTTAGCTAATGATTTGCCAAATTATGCATGGATTGGTCAAGGCCGTGAGGGTGGCAGTAAAGGGGAATTTATGTCCATATTTTATAATAAAAACCGTTTTACTCCATTAGAATACAACCATTACTGGCTATCAGATACACCAGATATAGTAGGTTCTACATCATGGGGAAATACAATCCCTAGAATGGTCACTTGGGTGAAATTCCTTGATCACCAATCGAATAAAGCATTCTATTTCATCAATACCCATTTCGATCACATGTCTGAAGAGGCAAGAGAGAATAGTGCTAGACTTATTTCAGAAAAGGTAAAGGAACTTGATTCAGATCTCCCTGTAATCTTAACTGGGGATTTTAATGCTGGACCCGAAAGTATACCTCATGACATCTTACAGCAGCAAGGCAAGTTTGTTGATACCTTTATAGCAGCAGAGAAAAGAATAAATGAAGAGCTTGGTACATTCAATGGTTATGATAACCCTTCTGGTGGAGGCGCAGATAATAGAATTGATTGGATTTTATCTAGAGGAGAAATCACAACAGAATATCATAAAATTATCAATTTTAGAAAAAATGGACAATACCCTAGCGACCATTACCCAGTATTGTCGAGGGTGACCTTTTAAGAAAGGAAAAGAGGCTGTCAGGATAGACAGTCTCTTTCATTCTTCATCGGCACTAGAACCATATAAACCTGGTACAGGGACCTCGAGGAGTCGTAAATACAAGGTTAATTGCCCTCTATGATGATACCAATGATTGAGGACAAGAGATCGGATGAAAGTATATCGCGGTCCTTTCATTAGGATCTCTCCATTTTGTTTCATCTGCCATTCTGCAAATAACTCCTCTGTTCCCCATTCAGTTAGCCAACCACTAGTTATCCGACGATTATGCTCAAATGTATCCAAAATTTCTGATACAGAAGATGCCTCAGGAAGTGGCACTGTCGGAACCTCTCTTATTAATTCACTAAAATATACTGTTAGCTCTCCAGGTAACAAGGCAATATGAAGCCCTAATTGGCCAATCGACATCGATTTTTCATGAGGTCGAAAGGTTAAACAACCCTCTGGAATACGACTTAATGCTTCTTTTGTTTTCTCTGCTTCATCCTTAAATTCTTCTAATAATAACTCTGATAGATTCATGCTATATACTCCTTTCCCATTTGCCAGAATTGTTATGTTAATCATAGCAGAATAACAAGCACGACATTACTTCTAAATTGCTCTAATTCAACCACTCTGTTTCACAGGAAAGATTCTCCTATTATATTACAATTGTCATATGGCTGTTATGCTATAGAAAAGATATGTAAATATAAATGCTCCTAAAAAAATTGTCAATACCAAATCACAAGAAAATAATGCTAGTTTATTAGAAATTATCCAATTTTGTGGAAATGAATCTCTTATTCTTAAAAGGTTTAATATAATATAACCCTCAAAAAATTAATATTGGAAGTATTATCCTCAATTATTACAAAAAACACATGCTATGATGATAGAGAAATAAATAAATAACAGAAGGAGTGTTTTTTTCATGTTAAAGAAAGTTGGAATTGGAATAGCATTAGCTGGTACAGTGCTATTTGGTAGTGCATTCTCACAACAAGACGTAGAAGCAGAGCAACAAGCCCATATTCAAAGTAAAATTAACTATAATATAGATTGGACAAAAATTCAGAATGGAGATATTCAAAGTTTAATAGACAAGCTTTGCAACAACCTCTCTAACGGTGAAGAGCAGTCCAATAAACAAGAGCAAGAAGATAAGGCAAAAGAACAAGAGCAACAAACAGAACAAAATACTGAGCAAGAAAAGCAACAACCAGTTGCTAAAGAAGAACCAAAGAATGAGCAAAAAGAAGAGCCAAAAGAAGAACCAGCAACTGAACAAAAAGCACCTGAACAAACAAATAATAATACAGAGCAAGCTAAAGAACCATCTAATACTCAGGAACAAAATGATACAGAACAGCTTAGTCAATTTGAACAACAAGTGGTAGCATTGACAAACGAAGAACGTCAAAAGCAAGGTTTATCTGCTCTAGAAATTGATACAGAACTAAGTAAAGTCGCTCGTGAAAAATCTAATGATATGGCAACAAACGGCTATTTCAGCCACAACAGTCCAACATATGGTTCTCCATTCGATATGATGAAACAATTCGGTATTAGCTATAAAACAGCTGGAGAAAATATTGCCAAAGGACAGCAAACACCAGAAGAGGTAGTGAATGCTTGGATGAACAGTGAAGGACACCGAGCAAACATTTTAAATCCTGACTTCACTCATATTGGTGTTGGCTATGTAGAACAAGGAAATGTTTGGACACAACAATTTATTGGTAAATAAGTAAAAGGAAGATCATAGGTGCCAATGCCTATGATCTTTTTTTATACGTTAGAAAAAGGATAAAATTTCTACACAGGAGAAGTTCCGATGTAGCTGGAATTTCAAGGTACCGAGTCTAAGGAAAACTAGACATTCGCCAAAGAATGAGCGAATGCGAGTTTTCCTAATGCCTCCCCTTACATATTTGTATGTTTATTTATTGCATGAAGCGGAAAAGTATAATATAGAACAAATTTTAAATGGAGGTTTTAGGATGAGTCACCAACAATACCAAGAACTACTTGAAACATTGCACGAATGTATGACAGCATGTAATCACTGCTTTGATGCTTGTTTGCAGGAAGAGGATGTAAAAATGATGAGCGAATGTATTCGATTAGATCGAGAATGTGCAGAAATATGTAGTTATTTAGAGTCAGCTATTTCACGAAATTCACCTTTTATTTCCGAGTTAGCTTCGGTTTGTGCCACAATATGTGCAACATGTGGAGATGAATGTCAAAAGCATCAGCATGAGCATTGTCAAAAATGTGCAGAAGCATGTTTTCGTTGTGCAAAAGCATGTCAAGAGATTGCATTTTAATTCGTTTGAAGGGGAGAGGATATAAATGCCTTGGGATACACAGGATTATCCAAGCTCATTGAAAAACTTAGATACAGCTGTAAAGAAAAAAGCAATTGATATCGCAAATTCCATGATAGACGAGGGTTATGATGAAGGACAAGCCATTCCAATAGCAACAGAGCAGGCCAAAAAATGGTACGATAATGTTTCAGAGCATGAACGAAATCAGGTTATGCAGATGAGTGACGAGGATCTACGAAAAAGAGATGAAAATTCGCAAGATAGTCGTCCGGAGCTCTTAGAAAAAGGAGAACATGTCATTCCACATGAGAATGGCTGGGCAGTTAAAACGCAAGATGCGAAGCAGGTTTCTAATGTATACCAAAAGAAGAACGAAGCAGTAAAACGAGCACAGGAGATTGCAGAAAATAAGCAAACAACGGTTATTATCCATAAAAAAGACGGATCAATTCAAGAAAGAATAAACAAATCCTAGCTTTACTTCCATCAAAGGGACAGTGTTTGTTAGCGAAACTTATCGAGATGCTTAGTGTCCGTTTCAAGATTTCAACGAATAATTAAGGATGAACACTGTGATTGAATAGCTGGTGAACCATTCAGTTCATCAGCTTTTTTATTATTCACAATATTGTCATTGGTGAATGGTCAGATTCTCGATTAGAATGATAGTAATGATTACTATTTAGAATTGAGGACATGATAAATGGATAATAAAAGTAAACAAAAGTCATCCGCCAACATTTACCAAATCGTTTGGCGTTGGCACTTTTACGCAGGAATTATTTTTGCACCATTTCTTCTTATACTTGCGATTACAGGAGCGATTTATTTATTTAAACCCCAAATAGAAGGCGTACTCTATGAAGATTATTACAATGTGATCGAACAAGGAGAAAAACTTGTGCCATCAGAACATATAGAATCAGTATTGGATCAATTTCCTGAGGCCCAAATCACCAGTTATCGACCAGGTGAAGAGCGTACACGTTCTGCTGAAGTCAAGATCAGTCTGAACGGGGAATCGTATACTATTTTTGTGAATCCCTATACTGCAGACATCATTGGAAAGTTAAATGAAAAGGACCGTTTCATAGATAGAGTAGAAGAATTCCATGGTGAATTAATGATTGGTACCGTCGGTGATCGGATTGTAGAATTGGCTGCTTGCTGGACCTTGCTATTAGTTATCACTGGATTGTATATCTGGTTCCCAAAAACAAAAAAGTCCCCTTTTGGTGTGATTTTTCCTAGATTTAAAAAAAATAAACGAATTCTCTTTAGGGATCTCCATGCAGTCTCAGGGGCTTGGTTGTCATTAGCCATTATTTTTCTTGTCATCACTGGTTTATTATGGTCTGGTTTCTGGGGTACAAAGGTTCAAAATCTTACGACAAATGCTGGTATTGGCTATCCACCATCCATTTGGGTAGGAAGTGCTCCAGAATCAACTATTCAAACAAAAGATATTGCAGATGTCCCATGGTCTGCCCAAACAATGCCCGTTCCTTCTTCCGATCAATATGGAGGGTTTGTCCCGATAAGTATTGATGATGTTGTACGTATTACTAATGATGAAAATATATATCCAACCTATGAGGTTATCTATCCTAGCAGTCCCGAAGGTGTCTTTACGATCTCTGTATTTCCTCCAAAGGCAAAGGATGAAGCAACCCTTCACATTGATCAGTATACTGGTGCCATCCTAGCTGATTATCGCTATGAGAACTACAAGCCATTAGGTAAATTAATGGCTTGGGGTATTACGGTTCATAAAGGACTGGAATATGGTGTAATGAATCAGATTATTGGCCTAATTGTTTGTATGGGGATCGTCCTTCTAGTCATTAGTGGCCTTATTATGTGGTGGAAAAGAAAACCGAACAATAGGCTTGGAGCACCAACTGGACCAAGTATCATTACAAAAAAAAGAGTGACCATCCTACTTCTTCTGTTTAGTTTTGTTTTTCCCTTAGTAGGTCTTTCAGTCATTTTTGTTTTTGTACTAGATTGGCTGATTCTAAGAAGAATACCAAGACTAAAACAATTCTTTTATTAAGGCTGGTGTAAAAATGAAAAAGTATGCTATTTTATGTTGCTGTATACTCTTAGCAGCATGCTCTGCTAACCTTGTAAAAGAAGGTTCTGCAGAGCTTTATCATACCGAATATCCGCTCGAGTTGGAACTAGATTTACCAACAAAGATAGAACCTAAGCAAGTTTTTTCTGTTCGTGTTTTATTAACAAGAAATGAAGTGCCAATTAATGAGTTAGAAGGGGTACAACTTAAGGTTTGGAAGAATGAACAACCAAATCGAATACTTGAGTCCAACCTAGCCTATGAAAAAGAAGGTTGGTATCAAACCGATCTGACGCTAACCGAAGATGGAATTTACTTCTTACAAGTTCTAGCGAGCACTGATCAGTCTTCTATTTTACCAACCAAACGCTTTATTGTTGGTGAATTATCGGATGAGGAATTAAATCAACTCAAACAATTAGAGGAAAAGCCAGATCAAGAATCACATCACGAGCACCATTAGGCTATTCCTATAAAAACATCGTGCAAAAATAAAGCACAAAACCATAACCTGGCTTTGTGCTTTTACTGTAATTTTTATTTAATTTCTATTTTCATTCTGTTCCTCGTAGGCCGCAGATTCTACTTGTGGAGGTGCTGGCTTACTTGGATCTGGGCTATTATGAATATACGCTGGTGCTTGGGACAACTGAGGGACTTGTCCCATTGCTTTAGGATCGGATACATATTCAAAATTACCTTGTTTATCCATTGTTTCACCACTTGCCCATCTCCCCTGTGCACTTTCCTCTCCATTCGAGAAATTCATAAACGAATAAGACACTTCTTGCTTTTCTAAATTTTGTGGAAATGTACTTGGAACAATCGCTTTCTGATTCTGCTCCAACTCTTCAATTGCTGCCATCCATTGATTCTGGTGCATGGTATCTCTTGCAATTAAGAAAGATAACATATCCCGAACGCCTGGATCAGTAGTGGATTCATAAAGTCTTACAACTTGAAGACGTCCTTGAGATTCGGCATTTAAATTCGCTCTAAAATCAGCCAATAAATTCCCACTGGCAATCGTATACCTAGAGTTCCACGGGTAGCCTGTACTGTCAGTTGGAGTAGCACCTAGACCTGAAACAATCACATGTTGCGGATTCATTCCGCCAAGAACTGCCTCCACAGCAGGGTTTTTTGCTGCCTCTTCTTGATCCCTAGCTGGAGCTCCATCTAATAATTGAGCTATCATCGTAGAAATCATTTCAACATGGGCAATTTCTTCTGTTCCAATATCCAATATCATATCCTTATATTTTTGCTCTGCCCGACAGTTCCATCCTTGGAATAAATACTGCATCATTACCGTTATCTCACCAAATTGTCCACCTAGAATTTCCTGAAGCTTTTTAGCGTAAACGGGGTCTGGTTTGCTTGGTTTGGCATTATACTGAAGCTCTTTCACATGAAAAAACATGAACTGATTCCTCCATTTTCAGATAAATAGATACATATTCCATTACGTATTTGACGACAAAGATAGTTTCCCATTCGACCATCATTTTATGTAAAATTCTTTAAATCTTTATCATTTAATAGTCCTTAACAACACAAAAAAAGAATAGACATTAACATAGAATACGTTAATATCTACTCTTCCTCTTAATAATGTTGGTTTTTCGCTCTATTTTGTAAAGGCATCTAATAATATCACTTCTCCTGACTCCGCATCCACACAATAATGGCAGTCAAGCTTACCACAAAGTACATATTTCTGTTTAGCATAATCATATACATAGTATGGCTTTATGAGAAGATGTTGCTCTAGATTCTCAAATGCCTCTTCTTTTCCTACCATTACTTTATCCTCTGATTCAAAATTCTGAAACATTTCTAGAAAGGAACTTGTATCGATATAATTAAGCACCTCAAAGGTTTTCGGATCAAGCATCACTACAAGCTTTTCATTAAAGATTAGTTTGTTTTGCTCATTTAACTTTAACACGGCATGAACCATTTCCATATCTCGATATAGATGGTCTAGCACCCATTTTCCAGAATCATTTGGATATACCTTACGCATAAAGTTTTTTACGGTTTCAAAGCACTTCTCCTGCTCCTCTTTCGTTATAGAGAGCATATCAGGACTTGGTTCATTAGCATAAGCTGTATCTGCAGAAATTTCCCTATTCACATCAATCTTTTTTCGTACTATATCGTTGTCAAGTCCACTCTTCCATGTTAATAAATGCTTTATTTTTGTACGCAACGCTTCCGGAATACCGATATCGAAATTTAAGGTTTGTTGTTCCTTATTTGTTACGAAAACCTCTTCCATCGCATAGGCTTGTTTCCATTTTCTTCTTCCATTACTGGGAATTTAATGATATCAATCTGCTTATAGGCAAGCTCTATTACCGATTCCTGTGTTAACGTAAATGATTCTACTTCGACTAAATGCTCAGAAGGAAATTCCCCATGAACGGCAAAAAGAAGCAGCCTGCCCTCCTGATCTAGTTTTACCTCAATTTGTCCTGATGGGGAAATAGCTATTCCATCTATGCTTGAAACAAATAACCAGCGATTTGCTTCTTCTTTTGCTAAATGAAATAAATTCGATGAGATATTCGTCTCTTGTTCTATCCATTCCACAATCGCATTCGTATCTGGTGCTTCAACGCGGAGATCGGTAAATGTTTTTTCTCCAACAAAAATAATACTTTGTATTTGCTTAGAGTGTAGATCGATTTCTACAACGGCTGTTCCTTCTGGGTTAAGATCTTCATCCTCGTAATCGGGCTTATGCAACGGAAACCATTCCATACACAATGTATAAACCGTCTCTTGGTAAGTATTTACTTTACGCTGAATACTAGAAGTTTTTAAAAAATAGGAATCTAGCTTTAGTTTCTCTTTTGTCCAATCGACTAAATCTTGTAATCTTTTATCCATGTATACTTCACTCCCGCTGTCTCTTCCTTATTTAAAATCTTGTAGATAGCTTGTAACATTTTCAGGGATAGAAAAACTTAGCTTGTTATCCTTCATCACTAGATCTACAAATGGAACATTTTCATAGGTAATAATCTTCGCTACCTCTTGAAGTCGTTTTTCCTCATTCGTTGACTCACCTAATCGGATCGTTTGTTGTTTGTTCATTAAAAAGGTACTCCCTGCTATAGCCTCTGAAGGGACCTGGGCTAACTCCCACTTATCTAGCTTCAAAGAGGATACAAAATCAGCTATTTTCTGATTGTCTGCAATAGTTGTCTGTAATTCTCCGTTTGTGGACGATAGCACCTCTATTTGTTGTGCTTGATCGAAGCTACTACCCAAATTAGTATCATTTTTATCACTACAACCAATTAAAAAAGCGGTGATTGTCGATATGCATAGTACAGGAAATAAGAATTTCTTCATATTAACCTCCAGCGTAATCTTTAAAGCCGAGAAAAAATAAATTCTCGGCATCTTTAGTTTTCAATATATTGGCTAATCACGTCTTTTAGCCTTTTTGCTACATATAGAGTTCCTTGCTCCATCTCAGATTCTAATATGGTGATTCGTACATTATGCTCATCCATATCTAATGCTTCTGCAAACAAGCTGCGGAGCCCTTTTGCCTTTCGATCCACCTGCAATACGATTTCAATTCGATCCTCTTGTAGAAGGAATACTGCTTCTAATTCATCTAAGTCTGCTTTAAATTCCTTTAATGGGCGAAATTCAAACTCCTGAATATATCCATGATGATCAGAATATTCCATATCAACTTTCTTCAGCTCAAACGCTAACTCATTGGTTAAAGCTTGAAGACACGTATCCATCCATTTATGTGGAGCTACTTGTAAATAATCCCGATCATTTGGATCAATGGCTTGTGGAATATCTAGCCCTGTTTGTATCCATGCTCTCGTACGGTTAATAGTCGGAGGCGTATGAATCGGTAAAGGAAATTCGAAATCAATGACCTTTGTTTCCCCTACTCCGATAAGAAAGGACTCATTGAGTGCGAAGCGGTGGAGTACAATATTTTCGTAATGTTTACGATCGTTTCTTTCTCGTAAGGCCTCTGTCATAACGAAAAGGTTAATTTTGTCAACCTTTTGCTCTATTCTTCCACCTTTAATTACTACCTTTCCTTGCAGTATATCTCCAGGTCTTAGTCTTTCGTTTGTTAATTGCGTGTCAACCTCCGCACTACCAATTCCTGCACTCGCAAGTAACTTTTTATACATGTACACTCTCCTCATTCTATCTCAAGGATTTTATTGTTTATTCTAAAAGGACAAATGCCCTTTATTAAAATACGTTAAAAATTACCCATTAGTTTCATAAATCAAAGGAAAAATTACTTCTTCATATTCCGTTGTCACAAAATGTTAAATATTTTACGGGAAATACGGATAGATCTATGCTTATAGAGGTTTTGGCTGCAGCTTATTATTCATGCACCTGGGGCGTATTAGGAAGAGATCAGGATGATTAAGCGATGTCCTTTTATTTTTTTCCTTTTTAAAAGTATAAAAAGAGGGAACGTATCCCCTCTTTCTCAACATATCTTACCATATTCACTTCAGATTATTTTTAGAACAAATTTTTTTGAGCGTTATAATTCTTCTCCATTTGTTTCAATGACGTTTTGATACCAGAAGAAAGATTTTTTCCTCTTTCTATCTAATGTTCCACTTCCATCATCATGCTTATCGACATAGATGAAGCCATATCTTTTTGCATATTCACCTGAAGATGCACTTACTAAGTCAATACATCCCCAAGCAGTATAACCCATTAATTCCACACCATCATCTATGGCTTCCCCCATTGCTCTAATGTGTTCTCTTAAGTAGTCAATACGATAATCATCACGAACACTACCATCTTCTTCTACTTTATCATATGCACCTAACCCATTTTCTACGACAAATAGTGGTACCTGATAGCGGTCATATAATTCATTTAAAGAAATGCGAAGTCCTATTGGATCTATTTCCCAACCCCAATCACTTGCCTCTAGAAATGGATTTTTTATTCCACCCACTAGATTTCCGTGACCAACTTCTTCCGGGGACTTCTTCTTCTTTTCGGTGCGAGACATGTAGTAACTAAATGAAATGAAATCCACTGTTCCTTCTTTGATTAGTTCCAGGTCTCCATCTTCCATAGCAATGTCAATATCATTTTCTCTAAAGTAACGATTGATAAAGCTAGGATATTCGCCACGAACTTGAACATCTCCACAAAAATTGTTAAAAATACGAGATTCTTGCTGTGCATACATAACATTTTCGGGGTTACTATCATAAGCATAAACTGGAGCGTAGATAAGCATGCAGCCAATTTGTGATTCTGGAATGATCTCATGTCCTAATTTTACTGCTATCGCACTTGCAACAAATTGATGGTGAAGACCTTGGAAACTTTCTTGAAGACGGGTCTCCTCACTTGTTGGTGAAAAGCCAAGACCGAAAAGTGGCATATGAGTGGCACCATTAATTTCATTAAATGTTAACCAATATTTCACTTTATTTTTATAGCGATTGAAAATAACTTTTACATAACGTTCAAAAAATTCGACTAGCTTTCGATTTTTCCATCCACCATATTCTTTGATTAGATGCAACGGCGTTTCATAGTGTGCAATAGTGACTAATGGCTCAATACCGTGTTTATGAAGTTCATCAAATACACGATCATAGAAAGCCAAGCCCTCTTCATTTGGTTCTAGCTCGTCCCCATTAGGGAAGATACGACTCCACGCTATACTCAAACGAAAAACCTTAAAGCCCATTTCTGCAAACAATGCGATATCTTCCTTATATCGGTGATAAAAATCGATCGCTTCGTGGTTGGGATAAGAATATTTAGTTGTATCCATCTCAAAATCAAATCCAGCTTGGGATAAAAGCTTCAACCTTGCCTTTCCACCAGGTAATACGTCTGCAAGGTTAAGACCTTTTCCACCTTCCTTGTAAGCACCTTCTAATTGGTTCGCAGCAGTTGCTCCTCCCCATAAAAATCCTTCAGGAAACGATAAGTTACTTTTTGCCATTAGCTTGTCCCTCCTATGTCTTTATCACAGCTTTAGCCGTCCGTAAGACCCTCACTCTAAGATTTGATAAGATTAAAGAATGTTTTTTCAGGGTAACTAACGTGACGCTACGCTATCCATCGAGGATAGAAATTCCCCTGATGAAAATCTCACTTTACTAGTGATTATATAGTTTATGTTAATTAGGGTAAACAACACTTGGTGCTTTCGTTTCAATTCACACATTTTGTGATTTGTTTCATAGTTGTTACGTTATGTAACATTAACTAAATTATGCTATGATATTAGAAAATGTTGAACTAGGTGGGAGAATTGAAAATGTTTACTCATGAAATGATTGCTTCCTTTAATGAATTAGAGACAGCTTTATACAATTACATCTCGCAAAATAGTGAGAAAGTGGCTTATATGCGAATAAGAGAGCTTGCTAATGAAACACATGTCTCGACTGCTACCATTTTAAGATTTTGTAGAAAGGTACACTGTAACGGTTTTTCTGAATTTAAAATAAAGTTAAAAATGAGTTTAGAGGAGAAGAAAAAAACGGTCATTAAAAGTCCTCATCATTCAATTACAGAATTCTTTGAAAGAACATTAAGTGGGGATCTAGAAGTATATATGGATAATGCTGCAAAAACGATTTCTACAGCGGGAAGTGTTATTTTTATAGGATTAGGGAGCTCAGGTATATTAGCAGAGTATGGGGCTAGATATTTTTCGAGCCTTGGGAAATTCTCCCTTTATATTAAAGATCCACACTTTCCTATCCATACGAAATTTCGAGATAATAGTGTCACGATTGTTTTATCTGTGTCTGGCGAAAATCCGTTCACCGTGACTCAGGTCAATCAATTAAAACAGGAGGGTAGTAAAATCATAAGTATTACGAACAATAAACTTTCTACCATCGCCAAGATATCAGATATTAATTTATCTTACTATGTAACAGAGGAATGGTTTCAAGATGCCAATATTACGACACAAGTTCCGGTTGTTTATATATTAGAGTCATTAGCTAGAAAGATTTCAGCTTATTTTGATAAAACAAGATAAGCGGTATTATCCTCCATTCCCTTAAATAATTATTTGACAACAATATTCCTTAAATGGTATATTCCTAATAAGGAATAAATAGTTGGCTAAAGGTGGTATCTGTATAAAAAATGAAATCAGCTTTAGGCAGAACTAATTAAATAATTATTGGAGGAATTCTTATGTCAAATCAAATCAGCTTCACCTATACCTTTCATGCCCCACGTGAACTTGTGTTTAAGGCATTCACTGAAGCAGATCACTTAAAGAACTGGTGGGGACCAAAAGGGTGGAAGTTTGAAGTGCTTCAATCAGATTTCCGTCCGGGTGGTGTCTTTCTTTACAGCCAAAAACCTGACGACGGGGACGCAATGTGGGTTAAATTTGTATACAGTGAGATTGTTACACCAGAAAAAATCGTTTACTCTAGCTTCTTTTCCGATAGGGAAGGTAACACTATCCGTGCACCCTTTAACGAAAATTGGCCACTAGAAACCCTAACTAGCATGTCGTTCATGGAAGATGGAGGAAAAACAACTGTTACAGTGACTTTGGCGCCTGTATCCGCAGCTGTGGATGAGATCAACACCTTTATCGAATCAAAAGAAATGACTCAGGAAGGATTTATCGGAACCTTTAAGCAATTAGAAGATTATTTATTGAACGCATCAAAATAATGAAGCGAAATTGTATGAAATAAAAGGTAAGGAGTCTCCTATCATAAAGAAGTCTCCTTACCCTTTATTTCTACAAACATTATTCTTCTACTTCGCTAAACTCCGGTTTCCGTTCGTTCGTAACGGCTAAACCTTCTTTTATTTTTGACTCACTGTTCGATGAGATATTATCTAGCATTCCTTTTAGATCTACACCTGATACATCCTTTAACGTTTCAGGTAGCTGGCTCATTAGCTTTGTCACATAATTACTCATTCTTGCAGCACCATCACCTTCACCATTCCCATTATCGATGACTGTTACCTTATCAATAGAACGAACTGGTTCAGCAACCTTTGCAGCAAAATCTGGAAGCATATCAATGATCATCTCTAAAATAGCCGCTTCCCCGTATTTCTCCATTGCTTCTGCTAGCTTTTCTTTTGCCTCGGCTTCAGCTAGACCTTTTTGGCGAATGGCATCTGCTTCCGCTTCCCCATCAAGGCGAATTTGTGCAGCCTCTGCTTCGGCTTGCTTGACACGTGTGACTTTATCCGCTTCTGCTTTTTGCTCAGCAGCATAGCGTTCTGCCTCTGCCTTTTTCGAAATTTCTGCCTCGTATTGACGCTGCTTTCGTAATACTTCCTTTTCATCAATCTCAATTTGTTTATTTTTCTCTACTAACTGTATTTGCATTTCTTCTTCCTTGACACCTTGTTCCGCTTTAGCAGAATGTAGCTTATATGCCATGTCTGCTTCTGCTTTTGCCGTATCCTGTTCACGCTTATATTGGGCTACCTTTAATTCTTTTTCTTTCTCGGATTCTGCAATCTGGGTTTCACTTAATAATTCGGCACGTTTTCCCTCTTGCTCTGCTTGCGCCTTTTGAATTCTTGCATCTCGCATAGCATTGGCTTCTGCAATTTGAGCATCTCGTTTTACTTCAGCAATTCTTGGCTTTCCTAAAGCTTCTAAATAACCGTTCTCATCCTGAACATCTTTGATGGTAAAGGAAACAATTTGTAATCCCATTTTCTTCAGATCAACAGCTGCTTGAGTTTGTACCTCTTGTGCAAAACGCTCACGATTTTTATAAATCTCTTCCACTGTCATCGTCCCTAAAATAGCACGTAAATGCCCTTCTAACACTTCTTGTGCTTCCTTGCGAAGCTCAGAGTCATCTTTTCCTAGAAATTGCTCACCGGCAGTTGCAATACCCTCTGTCGTGCTTTGTACTTTAATAATAGCTGTTCCATCTGCCATAACAGGCACACCATTTTCTGTATAGACATTTGGTGTGGAAATGTCCAGGCTATGGGAGCGAAGGCTAATATTCTCTGCTCGTTGGAAGACAGGAAGTATGAAGGCACCACCGCCACGAACAATCTTAATACCACCTCCATCTTCTGTTTTATGTACATTCTTACTCCCTAAAAAACTACCTGTCACTATCATTGCATCATCAGCGCCAACCGTTTTGTACCGTACGGCGAACAAGATGGCGAAGGCAACAATAACTGCAACCACTACACCAATAACTACTAAAAAATCCATTCCATTTCCTCCTTTTTAAAATTCGTTAAATTCCGAAACATAAAGAATCTGTTCTTTTATTTCTACCACTAGTACCTTCTTACCTTGTTTAATCTCTTCTTTATCAAAACTTGCGGCTATTTCATTCCAACTCCCGCTAGGTGATTGGATCAACACCTCACCCATACCTGTAGCAGGAATGGTAGTGATCACTTCTCCTACTTTCCCTTTAAGGTCATGAACAGAAATCGATGTAGAGGATTCTGCATTTGACATGGGAATGACTAAAAAATAATAGATGAGGAGATAGGCACCTAAACCTATTAGAAGACTAATGAGAAGAACATATATCTCAGATAATTCGGAATACTTTGACCACAGTACTCCAGATCCAGCAACCACAGCCAATGTTCCAAAAACGAGTAATGGATTAAATAAATCTCCAATGCTATCAAACAAACTATCTAATATTCCATCAAAAATATTACCGAGAAATAAAGAAATAAGAGCAATACCTAAACTACCCCACAACAGCCACCAATAGATATCTACTGCCTCAATGAGAATACACCTCCTTCACTCTTATATACGAATCAAAAGGAAAAAGGTTTCCATTTTTTCAGGATTCGCACTGCTTCCTTTGATTTCTTCAAATTGTTACCACACCTTACCATTTTAATGGAAAATTCTGAAGTATTCCACCCTTAAAAAGAAATTTGATCTATATAACTTTCAAGAGGAAAAAGGGTTTTTCTAAAGTCGAAACGAAAGTTATAAGGAGAAAATTGAAAAGGATGTGTCCACATGTTTTATCGAAGGAAATTTTACATTGTTAAAAATGAATTTATTGATATTTTTAATAAGTATTTTTTAGAAACAAATTTGCCTAATCAACTGAAATATGGTGCAAGATTAGTTGGTAGATGGATGATCCCTCATTCAGATACTACTACAGAGATTTTTGCTATTTGGGAGTATGATAGCTATGAAAGCTATCAAGAAATTGAAAAGAATGTGAGGAGTGATTCTAAGCATCTTCTTCGGATCAAGGAATGGTATACGAAGCACGGAGGGAGGGAATATGTATTTAAGACCTTTTTTCTAGAGGTACGAAATGAAGAAATTCACTCAACAATACCTTATGAATAGATTTCTTTAAATAATTAAGGGTATACAAATAGAGAATACTTTGAGTTAAAGGAGCACTCGCTTTATGATAAAATTCGAAAATGTTAGCAAAACCTATGCAGATGGCACGACTGCTGTCGATACCCTAAATTTCACAATCAATAAAGGAGAATTTTTCGTATTAATCGGACCAAGTGGCTGTGGTAAAACGACAACACTTAAATTAATTAATCGTTTAATTCGACTAACAGAGGGCACTATTTTTATTGATGAAAAAAGAATTAGCGATTATGATATCCATCAGCTAAGATGGAATATAGGATATGTTTTACAACAAATCGCTCTATTCCCACACATGTCCATCGAAGAAAATATTGCTATTGTACCAGAAATGAGAATGTGGGACGAGTCGAAGATTAAGAATCGGGTCACAGAGTTACTAGAAATGGTTGGTTTAGACCCAGATACATATCGCCACCGTAAACCAAACGAACTGTCAGGTGGAGAACAACAACGGGTAGGTGTAGTGCGTGCTTTGGCAGCAGATCCTGCCATTATATTAATGGATGAACCTTTTAGCGCCTTAGATCCAATAAGTCGAGAAAAATTACAGGATGATATGATCTCTTTACAAAAACGCATAAATAAAACGATTGTATTTGTTACACATGATATGAAGGAAGCTATTAAGCTTGCTGATCGGATCTGTTTAATGGATCAAGGGAAAATCGTACAACTCGGTACACCGAGAGATATAGTACAAAACCCTTGCAATGATTTCGTACAAGACTTTATTGGAGCTTCACAAACGGCAGAAGCAGCTTTTTCCTTAGAAAAAAGTCTATTACCAGTGAATGAGAATCAACCAGTGCCAGAAGACACCATCCATTTAGAGGCAACATTAGCGGAGGTTATCGAGAAATTAACCAAAGCCGAGGAGATTGGTGTCTACCGTGAGAATCAATTTATCGGTAAGGTGAATCGACAGGTTATTCTTGAGTATCTCTCTACATCTTCTAAAAAAGGTGGGGAGCAACATGTCTAATATATTAGATGTCTTTCAATCACGACGGTCAGAGCTTTTCCAGGCATTTTTTGAACATATTCAGATCTCTTTTATCGCTCTATTATTTGCTGTTCTTATTTCGATTCCACTTGGAATTTATTTAACCAAAAAAGCAAAAATTGCTGAAGGGATTATTGGAATAGCAGCAGTCCTACAAACAATCCCTTCCTTAGCTTTATTAGGTTTATTTATTCCATTGTTTGGAATCGGAAAGGTCCCTGCGATTATAGCACTAATTATTTATGCTCTACTTCCGATCCTTCGTAATACTTATACGGGAATTAAAGAGGTGGACCCAGCCTTAATGGAAGCGGCAACTGCCATGGGAATGAACACTAGACGTAAACTTATGAAGGTAGAGCTACCTCTAGCCATGCCGGTTATTATGGCTGGTATACGCACCGCTATGGTTCTGATTATTGGAACAGCAACACTCGCGGCATTAATCGGCGCTGGGGGATTGGGAGATATTATTTTACTAGGAATTGATCGAAACAATTCATCCTTAATTATCCTAGGAGCTATTCCAGCAGCGTTACTTGCTATTTTGTTTGACTTACTTCTACGCAAAATGGAAAAGCTTAGCTACAAACAGTCTGTAGTAACCATTGGCTTGGTAGTACTTATTTCCTTATCATTTATGCTTGTCCCTAACTTAATCAAAGGGGAAGAGGAAACACTCGTTATTGGAGGAAAGCTTGGTACAGAACCTGAAATTTTAATTAATATGTATAAAGCCCTAATCGAAGAAGATACAGAAATTAAAGTGGAACTTGAACCAGGATTAGGGAAAACCTCGTTTTTATTTAATGCATTGCGAAATAATAGTATTGACATTTATCCCGAATTTACAGGAACTGCTATATCCGAGTTCTTAAAGGAATCTACAACAAGTAATGATAGGAAAGAAGTCTATCAGCAGGCACACGATGGCTTATTAGAAAAGTTTAATCTAAAGTATTTAAAACCTATGCAATATAATAATACCTATGCTTTAGCAGTACCAGAGGTATTGGCTAATGCATATCATTTGGAAACTATTTCTGATTTAAAGACTATAAAAGGAGAGATTCATGCCGGATTTACATTAGAATTCTCTGACAGGGAAGACGGTTATTTAGGAATTCAAGAAGTCTATCAGCTAGAATTCCCTAATGTAAAGACAATGGAGCCTAAATTAAGATATTCTGCAATCGAACAGGGGGACATCAACTTAATAGATGCTTATTCAACAGATAGTGAAATACAACGTTATAACTTAAAGGTCTTAAAAGACAATAAAAACTTATTCCCTCCATATCAAGGAGCTCCTTTATTGCGAAAAGAAACCTTAGAAAAGTATCCAGAGCTGGAAGGTATATTAAATCAGCTATCTGGTAAAATCACGGATGACGAAATGCGTGACATGAACTATCAGGTCGCGGTAGAAGGAAAAAGCGCTGAAGAAGTAGCCAGAAACTATCTTGAATCAGAAGGTTTAATTGAATAGATTTATGCGTCCTCTTTTAAGGGAGGACTTTTTTTAGCTCTTTCATATTGTAAGAATTTGATAAGCGGAGCATCATTAAATAGGAAATTCCACACCGTACATGATACTTTCATCGCATACGGCGTGCCCTCTAATGCTTAAGTGCTTCCTATTAGCCTGTTAGCATTGCTTGTGCCTATAACAGAGTTGGGAGGTTTTTTAATGTAACAGTTATCACTTATATTGACAAATCTAATGATAAAAACTTAGGCAGTTGTTGTTCATGCTTATCGAGCATTATCTGTTCAGGCTTGATGCCCTGCTCACGCAGTACTTCAATGTTCTGAATGAGGAATTCGTCACTGCCGACAACATAGAAGAGTCCATCCTCCTTGTCTGCAGCAAGATTTCTCACTGCTTCATAGTAGTCTTTACGGTTATCGACGAACTGTGATGTAAACTTCTTGTCAGGTGTGGATTTAAAAATATTAGTAAAAAGGAAATTTTTTGATGAATCGATATTCAAGGAATGCATTTGATTGACGTTGTCACCACGTTTTAAAAAATCAAGTACAAGCGGTCTGAAGGTTGCAAGGCCGACACCTGATGACAGCATGTAAACATTTTTGTTTTCTCTTTTAAGTGGTACATTCGAGTGAGTTTTAAATATGGCAATTTTATTGCCGACCTCAAGATTTCTTAAAACTGTTTTAAACTCAGAACACTGCTCTCTGATGCGTGTTGTGATACCGATTGAACCTTCGTACGGTAAAGTGGAGATTGACATGTGGCGAATCAGGCTACGGTTTGGTTTATCTCCGGCATTAAAGCCTTCTAGTGCGAAGTGGGTGTGAGATCCTTCTTCCCATGTAAAGTTTTCCGGGCAGTCGAGCAGATATGTTTTAACTTCTGGCGTTTCTTCAATAATCTTATTTATTTTAGTCCAGTAGATTTGCATTGTATATTCTCCTTATTCCATTATATTTATCGTTACTATCTAATATACAATAATTGATAACAATTCTCAATGTGTGATTTTTTTATTTTGCTGTCATACCCTAAATAGCTTTTTTATTGTATGATTAGGTGGTTGTACATATTTTTTAAACAAAATTCATAGATATAGATTATTTAAAGAGGAGAAAAAGGTGATGGAGAATTGGATTACAGATTTCCTTGAACAATTCGGATATTTAGGCGTTTTTCTATTAATTTGTGCGGAGAATCTTTTCCCACCGATCCCTTCAGAAGTGATTTTAACATTCAGTGGATTTATGACGTCGAGTACAAGCCTTTCCGTAGCGGGGGTCATTATTTACTCCACCATAGGTTCGGTGCTTGGTGCCATCCTACTATATGGAATTGGCATGCTGTTCGGGATTGAGAGAATGGAAAGATTTATTCAAAAATATGGTTCTATTCTTCGGGTAAAGGTGACAGATATTCATCGAGCAGATCGTTGGTTCGATAAATACGGGTATTGGACCGTTCTCTTTTGTAGAATGATTCCACTTGTCCGTAGTCTTATATCTATTCCTGCGGGGATGACACGAATGAATTTCCCCTTATTTCTAATTTTCACAACGGTAGGTACGGTTATTTGGAATACCTTCTTAGTGACCCTCGGAGCTAAAGTTGGGGAATCCTGGGAGGATATCGTACATTATATGGACATCTATTCGAACATTGTTTATCTATTACTATTTATAGTTATTGTATTTTGTGTTGTTTATTTTTGGCGACGGAAAAGGAAATAACATATTAAACGGGCATGATTAAGCTACTTATTCATGCCCGTTCCTTGTAATGAATGTATAATGCTAGCCAAGTTGCTGGATGTTCGCTTCTTGTAACTGCTTCACAATAGCCATATTAATCGCATTCATAAATGCTAGTGCACTTGCCTTCATAATATCCTCATCTGCCGCTTGCACAGTGAAGAGCTCATCAGCAAATTCTACTTGTAGCTTAACCTTTCCAAGCGCTTCCTTTCCTCTCGAAATACTGGTTATTCTGTACTCATGTAAACTAATATCTAGACCGCTTATTTCCATAAGAGCAGTATATAATGCATCTACTGGACCTGTTCCACTGGATGACTGATTGAATATTTGATCACCCTTTTTCACTTTGACACTTGCCGATGGAAATTGGTTATTACTAATTACTTGCAGATCGACTAATTCATAAAAGCAATGTTGGTCTGCTAGGTTCTTGTGATGACGGGCAACAATTGTATAAAGATCATGACTATAGACCTCTTTCTTCTGATCGGCTATCTCAAGAAAATCATCAAAAATTACAGTAAATTGATCATCCGTCAATGAACCAAAGCCTATTCTTTGTAATGCACTTTTGACCGCATGTCTTCCAGACCTTGCTGTTAGGACTAATTCCATGTCGTCTAATCCGATATCCTTTGGACTAATGATTTCATAGGCGTCCCGTGATTTTAGTAAACCATCTTGGTGTATACCGGATGAATGAGCAAAGGCATTTTCACCTGTAATAGCCTTATTTGGCTGAACTTCTATTCCCATCAAATTGCTCACCAGCTTAGATGTTTTCATAATTTCCTTTGTCACGATTTTCGTCTCTGCCTTGTAAATGGAGGGCTTGGTTTGGATGGCCATAGCTACCTCTTCTAAAGAAGTATTCCCTGCTCTCTCACCAATCCCGTTAATCGTACATTCCACCTTATCAGCACCATTTTTAATTGCCGCTAAGGTGTTAGCAGTTGCCATACCTAAATCATTATGACAATGGACACTCAAGATTACCTGGTCATTTAAATTTATTAATCGTTGATTAATACGATAGATTAAATGACCAAATTCCTCTGGTTCAGCAAAGCCAACCGTGTCTGGAATATTGATAATCGTTGCACCAGCCTTCACGACTGCTTCAATGGTATTCCATAAATATTCAAAATCAGAACGTGATGCATCCTCCGTTGAATATTGCACGTCTGGTAAAAGTGTTTTAGCATATTTAACTGCTTCTACACCTTTACTTAAAATTTCATCCTTTGATTTACCAAATTTCTTTTCTACATGTATATCAGAAGTACCTAACACAATATGGATAAGGGGATTTTTCGCATATTTGATACTTTCATAAACGGCATCAATATCAGATTTTACCGCTCTAGCTAATGCTGTAATCACAACATCCTCTGAGTTCCCAACTTTTGTAGCAATTTCCTTCACCGCCTGAAAATCACCTGTGGAGGATGATGGGAAACCTGCTTCGATAAAATCAACACCTAAATGCTTAAGCTGTGTTGCTACTTCAAGTTTTTCTTTCATATTCAATTTCGCGCCAGGAACCTGTTCCCCATCTCTTAACGTCGTGTCAAAAATCGATACATTTCTCACCATTTATCCACTCCTTTTTTAGTATACTGCTTTGATTATAGGTATTCGATTCTATCCATAAATATCGATAATCCTATAAAAAAACTCGGATTCGTTAGCTTTTCTTTTCTAACTATAAATAAAAAAGCCCGTCTCTATATCACTATAGAGACGAGGCTTTGCTCGCGGTACCACTCTAATTGGTTAATACTGATTATTAACCCACTCTCATTCGGTGGCTATCACCACCTATCTAGATAACGGTAGACACCGACAGCCCCTACTTCATTGTTCAGGGTGTTGCTCTTGGAGGAGTTCAAAGGAGTAACTACCAGTTCACACCAGCCACTGGCTCTCTTAAAATTTACCGATCCTTTTACTATTTCCAATCTTTGCATTTTATTATAAATTATTGATAGGATATACGAATAATTGTCATTTGTCAATATGGAAAATACCCATAATTTTTATCTCCCTCTCGTTCGGAGTGAGGGCACATTACCCTTTTATCCTAGGCCACCTTGTTTTTGGGACATACTGGACCATTGCTATAAATATTTTTTGCCACTGGAATTCTGTTAAAGCACCAACCGGAAATTCCTGTTTTATCCCTAGATTCCTTTTCACATGTTTTATTTGAGGTCGTGTAAACACTACGCTTAATGCCTCATCAATGGATAGCAATGGGTGTTGCCATATAGCGTCCACAAATGCCTTAAATAATCGATAATCTTTTACCGAGAGGAGTGGGTCTTTTTTTCTCGATATATAGACCATAGCTGAGTCAACCTTTGGCGGAGGAGAGAAGTTATCCCTAGAAATACCTCTTACCAAACGCATATTAAAGTACATTCTCCAAGTAATGATATAGCGATCCTTCACCATTTTTGCTGTGAATCTTTTCGCTGCTCCTTTTTCCATTACGATTACTCCCCGTTGAAACCCGCTAAATGGGACGAGTATTTTTTTCATAATTGGTGTTGTAATCGAATAGGGGATATTGGATACTAACACAAAGGGATGTTTTGGCAAGCGAAATTTTAGTATATCCTGCTGAATAAGCTGAAGATTAGATAGCTGCTTTCCCCTCAAATGATTGACTAGTTTCGCATCATACTCCACTGCAATGACTTTACTTGCCCTTTGACTTAACATGCCAGTTAATTGACCCTTCCCCGCACCTAGCTCCAAGACATTATCCGATTTCATAATAGCTGCTTGATCAACTATGTCTTTAATTAATTTTTTATTATGCATAAAATGCTGCCCCAAATAATTGGGAGGCTCTCCACGATAGATTTTATTTTTCCGTTTTCTGTAGATTTTCTTCGTCATGATATCTCTTCCTTTCCAATAAAAAATCACAGACTACTGCCTGTGATGAAAAGTAAAAAGAAGAGATTACCCCTACAGAATTGTATGGCTAATAAAGTACTAGAAAATCATAGTATGTGTCCAGCATATTTAGATGAGATTTATACAAGTACATAGAGAAAAAGACAGGTAAATACACCTGCCTTTTCTACATACAATACATTCTATATACTGATGGAGATTGTTAAAAGGACAGACTACTCCCATTTACTCTGCATACACAAACAGAGTCCACGTTAAATATGAAATTACTGATTCATATTTGGGAAACGTAGTCTTATAAACATAGCCATCCTTTTAACAACCCTCCTTTAAGTTTTTCAATATATCGTTATTATATGCTTGAACCCAGTTTATGTCAACCCTCGTTTGGATTGGATAATGTCATCAATTAACCCATATTCCTTAGCCTCTTCTGCTGACAAATAGTAATCCCGATCTGTATCAGATGCTATTTTTTCCATCGTTTGACCGGTTCGCTCCGCAATAATTTGATTAATTTTCTCCCGAAGCTTTAAAATCCTTCTTGCTGTAATATCAATTTCTGTCGCTTGCCCACGAGCCCCACCTAAGGGCTGGTGGATCATAATTTCACTGTTTGGAAGGGCTAAACGTTTACCTTTTGTTCCCGCAAGCAATAACATTGCACCAAAGGATGCTGCTAATCCGGTACAGATAGTCCGAACATCTGGTTTAATATACTGCATTGTATCAAAGATCGCAAAACCTGCCGAAACAGAACCACCAGGACAATTAATATAAAGCGAGATATCTTTATCTGGATCATCAGCAGCGAGAAATAATAGCTGTGCGACGATGCTATTTGCCATATGGTCATTAATTTCATCACTTACCATAATTATTCGGTCTTTTAAAAGTCTTGAATATATATCGTAGGAACGCTCGCCACGACTGGACTGTTCAATAACATAAGGGATCGTTGTCAAATGAATTCCTCCTTCAATCATTTAGGCGGCTCTAAGCAGCCATAGAGAGAATGTTAGTAGGAGGAGTGAAAGTGTGGTGTTTACACTTTGGTTGATTATTAGGATATAACACTGGAATTAGCTTTATAATACGAGATGGATCATCTAAATAAATGGACTGTGTAATGATAGACACCATCTTTTTATTTGCTCTTGTGTGATCATATGATTCCAATTTATCCTGATCCATCTTTTCAAGATGCTTACGCGCACGGTAAAGCGTTGCTTTCACGCCTGTTTCAGACATATGAAAATACTCGGCTATCTCTATTAACCGATAACGAAAAACATCCTTCAAGATAAAAATAAGCAGCTGTTTAGTCGTCATTTTAGATTGGAGTCTTTCTACAAGAAACTCAATCTCTTCCTTGTTTCCCTTCTCTTCTGATGCTAGATCTATTGGTATTTCCATTAATTCGTGCTGATGTCTTCGCTTTTGATCAATCCAAACATGATAAGCAATTTTTTTCAACAAGCTAATATTCCATTGATCCTTATCATCATAGTAGGCTATCGCTTTACATATCGCCTCTTGGGCAAGTTCTTCCCCATCCCATTTATTCCGTGATAAGAAATGACAATAATGAGATAACTGGCGATAAACTTGTATGAAAGAACCCTGTACTTCTATTGTGCTAGGCCTAGCGCACATTTCACTCACTCCTTTACACTTCTCTAATAGCTAAAACGATTGTTGGAAGAAAAAAGATATGGGTAACGAAAAATTTTCTTAAAATTATTATATTCTCTAAGTGGAAAAATTTATACGGTTATGATCGTTTATTATTTCTTTATCTAAGTTTCATCACTTAGCTAGATCGGATACTATGTAAACAGAACAGAAAAAAATTTTTGGAATAAAATAAAAATAACATGTTGTAAGAAAACATGTGAAAAATAGTCAAAGGGTGCACTTATCGTTATGCAAACTCATAGCCAAAAACATTGTATCAATGTAGTAGAAGTAATCGATTGGATGGTAAAGCCTGTTCATATGAAGATGAGGAAGACTATAAATTCAAACAAAATAGTGACAGACCATATTTGTGGTAATATCGAGCTGACTTGTGGCGAAAATGCACTTCTCTGGAAATCAATCGGTCCATTATCCGTATCAGGCTGTGTCACCATATGTCACCAGGCGGGTTGCGAGCAGATGGAGGTTTTGCTGAACGGTAGATCTAAGTTTATCGTATCAAAAGAGGAAGAAACTACAATAAATGTGGATAACTTGAAATCTATTGAGGTGAAGTGTAATGGGAATAAGAAGGAAATTTGTTTCGGGACATATGATTTAACTCTCTATTACAAATGGAAGGAATTGAATCTTCAAGCTAAGAGTTCTCCTTTTGTCTGCTATTTGTCTGATGAAGATGGGAATCCGACTCATTCCATAGTTTGTCAAGAAATCCCTGAAGATAAATCTAGACCAGATGTGAAGGTCAAACTGCCCAATGGCAAAACAATTGTTCAGCAGCTAGTAAAAATATTAAATAAAGGATATGTTACCGTTCAATTACTTCAACATGATAAGCTATGCCAAAAACTCATTATTCCATTTCTGACGGTGGAAAAGTTAGTTCTCTGTGCCCCAAAAGATACATTTATCGATTGTCGAGCAAGAGATTTTCAATGCACCTCCTATATAGCGAACAATTGCGATATCAAGATTGCTATAAGCTTATGCTTAGAAGTCAAAGTAATAGCAAATCAAACGATTGAAGTGGAAGCAAGGTATTATCTCCCTCACTTTGATAAGGAGCCTCTGTTAATACCCCAATAAAAACCGTTCACACCATTTTATTGGGGGACCTTTACCAAGAGTAGGTTATTTTTTATAAGGGGATTTTCGGCTCTATTTTCCTCATTCTCACTTTACCGTTCATCCGGTATAAAATAGTGGATATCAAGACTGTAACGCCCTTCACAATGGATCATCCCAGAGCCATTACAAGCTAATCTAACAGAAACAAGATTAGCAAATGTACGAGACCTTGTATTCCTCTGAGGAACCTCAAACGTGTCTATATTTCCAGCAGAATCCGTAACGGTTACCATTAGGGAATCAGAACAGCCAGACAGATAAAAGATGCTTACTGTTCCAAGGGGTACGATGTCATCCGTGTCCCAAACTAAAAAATTCGTATCCCCACACTTGAAGCTAAAATTCCCCCAAAAATTATCAGTCGCTAAATGATTAGTACTGTCTCGATGGCAATTCTTATCGTCCCTCATAAGTTAGCCTCCCTCCACCTCACTATTTATTAAATGATACCAACAGGATAAATGTGTAAGTGATTTATAGTATCAAAGATTTATGATTATTAGGTTGATGCACATACATTTATTTGGACTATTTCATAGACTATATTGGTACAAGTTATAGGCTTTTGCTTTAGGAACATGCAATAAGAATACTTGAAGGGAGATTTTAATATGTGTGGTACAAGTGGACCTAACAATGCTAGTTGTCCTCCTGCACAAATTTTAAAAGAAGAAATTTGCGGAAATTTTAATGGACCTTTAACAGCGGAAGAGATTTGGAGTGCTCCTGCAGGTAGCTATTTCTCCGGAACCTTTCAAATTTTTAATTCTGCTTCTAGTACTGGAACCGTTACTGCTGCAGGAACTGCTACTCCTGCCATTGCCTTAAGTGCAGCTCAAGGAAATACAAGTTCGCAATCAGTTAATAACCCTTCTGATTTTACCATTACTGCGGCAGCAGGTGACAGTGGAACCTATTCTATCATTCTGTACAAACGAGTGTTAGCATAAATGAAAACAGGCTGTTTTACTTTTCCAAATTAGGTAAGGGTACAAGCAATATCTTATCCAACTCATATTCTGTAAAATAAACATTCACTCAGAACAGATGGATTTAGTATACTTTCTATCTTAATAGCTCAAATGAAACAACCTACAAATTAGCCGAACCTGACATTTACTGACAACAGATCCCCACTTTCTCCTATTCTTAAACTCGAAGTGGGGTTACTATTCAAGACATGTCCAAAAATCTAATTGGAAAGGTGATGAAAAATGGGAGGATGCTGTTTCTCATCTAGCCCTGGCCCTTTCTCACCCACGCTTTTCTTTGCTACTTCTACTCAAACAGATCAGGTACTATCCGTTAATACACCAGCCAATGTTCTCACCCTTGGTGTAAGTCCTCCAAGCCCAGGCCAACATCAAGTGAAGATTGATTCTACCGTTGAATTGCTAATAGGGAAACTCGGTGGAACCACTCTTACTTATAATATCGAGTATCGCTTACAAAAAAATGCTGTAAACATAGCTACATTATCGGAGTCTGGAAGTTTTACTGTACCGACTGCTGCTGCCACTTATACTTTAATTCCTAATTTAACCTGGAATGATACTATCGCTAATTCTGTTACTTATACTGTTGAGATTCAAGTCACTGCCATTACTCCAGCAGGTAGTAGTATAACAGCGCAAACAAGGGCATTGAATGCTATTGTATTTTAAATTTGGAATGGGGGTATCCTCATTTCATTTTTTGTTGAAAGGAATTTGAATTAATTTATACGTGCTCAATGAGCGTTTTATCATTATTTGAAGGGTTATTTACTAATTTAGAAACAGGGTAAAACGACATAGCAGTTGAAGGATATGGTTTCATTAATGACTTTAATGCTTGAACATCGTGCTGGTCAGGTTGTAGCCATTGTTCCCTGCTTTTCTCATCTAAGATGACTGGCATTCGATCATGGATTTCCTCCATTATTTCATTTGGCTTGGTAGTAAGTATCGTGCAGGAGATAATCTCTTGATCCCCTTGCTTCCAACGATCCCATAAACCCGCGAAGGTAAACACACGCTGATTATTGACCATAATTCTATAGGGAGTCTTCCCATGGTCTTGACGTTTCCATTCATAAAAGCTATCCGCTATAATGACACAACGTCTCCTAGCTAGTAAAGGGCGAAAGGATGGCTTTTCCTCCATCGTTTCACTTCGGGCA
Organism: Gracilibacillus sp. JCM 18966; assembly: GCF_055392695.1. NCBI lineage: Bacteria > Bacillati > Bacillota > Bacilli > Caryophanales > Bacillaceae > Gracilibacillus > Gracilibacillus sp. JCM 18966. Next base: position 732,225 of record NZ_AP043883.1, read on the forward strand.
TTAATCATTTTATTACCAATCTTCGTATCCTTTGCCCATTTGGGAATGAGTCCCCACCTAAAATATCCTGCACGATAACCATCCTTTGTTCCCACCATCCCAAGTATATTTTGGGTCGGTGCCACATTATAGCTTGGATGGTAATCGTTAATGGTAATATTTAAATCTCTTTCAATAACCTCTTTTGATAGATGGAGCGTAAACCTGCCACACATATGGATCTCCTCCAAACAAGGATTTTATTAGTCATTGTAACTAAAGTATTCCTTGTCTATTCATCCATTCTTATAAAATCCCTATATGTGTTAAATCTACCTGCTTTCCTCCTTCCACTTCAACTATATCGCCATCTACACTTAACCATACTGAAATAGCTGATGGATTATAGACAAACTGACTGTCGGCTGAAAATTGAAGCCTGTGAAAAGCATGGATATAATCAACAATTTGGATATTGGTGGCATACCAAATATCATCTCTATCACTGGTTAAACGGCAAAATTTTTCAATCTTATCCCAATTTTGATCAAGATCAAATTCATAACTATGTCCCCACACATAAAACATGTACAAATATTGACTCTTGTGAAGATGGATGAATTCCTCGGCAAGCTCTAATAAATTTTGATTATGGTGACAGGTGGGTTGCCATTCCATGAAATTATCTGGTATAGCAAAATTGCCGGTGCTATGAACTGTTCTTGCATATTCTATTCCCATATATGGCAGCATCTCTTTGATTTGATTGTTATAAGAGCCATTTGGATAAGACAGCCCCCTAACAGGATAACGAACAATTTGCTCTAGAGCTTTGCGATCCTTCATTACTTCTTCTATTAATTGTTCCTTTGGTGATCGAGCAATCGTTGGATGGGTTACCGTATGTGCAGAAACCTCATGTCCTTTGTATAAGTTGGCTACTTCTGCTGCTGGGATTCTATCACCTTTTCCAAGTAACCCTGAATTAATATGAAAGGATCCCTTGATACGATATTGATTAAATATTTCTACTAAACGTCTATCTGCAGCTTTCCCATCATCATAGCTCATTGTTAGAACCTTATACTTTCCATTGGGATATGTCATGACTACTTGTGGCATCAAACACCTCTCCTTTAAAGCGTTTACATACATTTTATTATAATCGAAAGAGAAAGTTAATAGTGAATTTTAGTTATTTATGTTTGCTTTCATTAATGAACAAATCTGCTGTTCATTGGGGTTTGAAATTTGTTCTAGTTGATTAATAATTAACTTTTTTCTTTGCACTGAATGATTTTGGCTCAGTTTCGCTTTTCCTTCTATTTTGTTGATTTTAATTTTGAAACATTGAATAGCCCTGCTCATTCCTGAAATAAAATTAGAATCCAACTCATGCAAATGATAGGTACTTTTCGGATCTTCATACTTCAAAACCATCTGATCTAAGGAATCTACAACCTCTTTTTTGTCTTCCAAAAGTTCTACTATACCATACACGTGAACAGTAACGTAATTCCATGTTGGTACTGCATTATTCGTCTCATACCAAGATGGAGAAATATAGCAATGAGGACCTTGAAAAATTGCTAGTATAGTTTGATTTCTAATATCCTTCCATTGCGGATTCAAACGAGCAAAATGGCCATACAAATAGGTATGATCGTTGTTCCATATGAGCGGTAAGTGAGTAGCAAAAGGGACGCCATTGTGCTGAGAAATAAGTGTTGCAAAACTATATTGCTCGATTATCTCATCTATTACTTCCTTATCTTCTATTTTAAAATGGGAGGGACGATACATCTTTGTTCCACCTTTCAATTAATTGCTTTAGTCATAATCAAATCCGTTTGTTCTTCTTCACCCACATAAAAAGAATGAACTCCAGTTTGAACAAAATCCATTTTTTTATAAAATGCTATAGCATTTTCATTCTTTTCCCATACCCCTAACCAAATTTTCTTCTTGTCACGTTCTAAAGCAAATTCAATAGCTGTATTTAATAGAATCTTACCAATTCCGTGCTTTTGGTATTTATTCTTTACATATATTCTCTCGATTTCGAGTGATTCATCACCCATTTTTTCTGACTGTGCATTTCCAATATTAATCTTTAAATATCCGACCATCTCACTATTTAAATACACGAAGAAAAATTCCGAAAACTCATTAGATAATTCCATTTCCAATTGTTTCGAATGAAAAGCTCTCTTCAGATAGGCATCTAAATTTTCCGATGAATTCTGACTTTCGAATGTTTCCCGAAAGGTTTCTATACTTATTTTTTGCAGTGTTGGTAATTCTTCTTTGGTGCATTTTTTTACATTTATCGTCATGCTAATTGCCTCTCCTTCCTATAATCAATAATTTCTTTTGTTTCCCTTCTTTACTAACTCCCAATCTTTTTCTATATTCTTTCTTACTCTTTGAAGTAGCCAGAGGATGGTCTCTTCTTCTTTTTCGGAAAAACCTGCTAGAGCGATGCTATTAGAATAGTCATTTTCTTTTTTGATAAAAGGGTAAACCTTCTTTCCCTTTTCTGTTGGAAAGATTTTTTTTATCTTTTTATTAGAGTGATCATCCTTTTTTTCTATAAATCCATTCATTTCAAGTTTTTTAATCGCACGAGCTGCTGTTGTTCTGTCTACCTTGATCATCTCGGCCAACTTTTCTTGAATGATTCCTGGATTTTCACATATGCGAACAAGGTATAAATATTGCCCTTTCGTAAGATCATACTCTTTAAATTCAATATTGCTGATAGAATCTAATGCCCTTGCAATCATTCCTATTTCGCGAAGAATATCGATCTTGCTCACTCCTTATTTGATGTTTTTTGTTGTAAATACAACAAGAATAAGTATATAGCAATTTTGTTGTATTTGCAACAAAAACTCCCATAAAAAAAGTGCTTAACAACGTAATTGCTAAGCACTTTCATATAAATTAATATTCGTAATTTCCGCTTTCCGAAACATTTTCTACATTATACCACTTTCTACCAACATCAGAATATCTTGTGTTTGTCATCGTAACTTCACTAGAGTCGCTATCTGTTCTAAATATAGCTTCATCCATATTCGTAATGACACTACCATCGATAAAGATACTTGTTTTAAAAGTAGTACCTCCATTTTGACGAATCATTTTTCCAGCATCATCCGCTGTAAAATTGATAATTTCAAAAGTCGAAGGAGCATTCACCTGGAACATTTTATCACTACCCTTTTGTGCCATTCCACCTCTAATTGTGACATGACCATCATCCTTAATCGTTAAAGCATCCTCACCGATATCCTCCCAGACTACATTCTGTACTAAGACATCTCCATACGTATGCACACCATCTGCAGCCGGGTGACCGATTACCACATTTTTCAAGGTTGCTCCGTCCTCCAGTCTAAATACTGGATCTTGATCTTCTCCTTGGCTGCCATCTCCAACAGTATCTGGGTTAGCTACATACCTTTTGCCTTCACCATCAAAGACTTCACCTGATTCTACGACAATGGTTTGATTTACGGTTATGGTATCACTTGGTGGTACTTCAATAATACGCCATTGCTGGCTCTCACCACCCCAGTCATCCCATTGGACAACGTTCGCGCCATTTTCTGTCGACCAATCGAATACTTCAAGGGCTTTTCCACTATGTCGATTAACGATTTTAACATAGCCATTTCCAATACCTTCAATTGCCCATTGCTGATTTGCTGCATTCCAGTCATACCATTGGCTTACATTAGCACCATCCTCTGTAGACCAGTCATAAACCTCCATTGCCTTGATACTATTTTGGTTCACAATTTTATGGTAGCCTTCCCCAACATTGATAATACGCCATTGCTGATTTAAACCACCTAGATCATCATATTGAACAATATTTCCACCATCAGAAGTGGACCATTCATAGACCTCGAGAGCCTTTCCACTAAATCTATTTATAATCTTGTAGCTTTTACTTGAATCAAAACTTGCAGCCTCCAGTGACTCTACGGAAATTGCCCCAACTAACAATAGTGCAAATGCTAACATAGTTAATAATTTTGCCCGCATTGATTACACACCTTCTCTTCCTTTTAATAGTGGTTCAAATTACATAGATCTCAACTATTTGCCAATAGTTTACAATGTAATTATAAACAGTTATTCCAAAATATTTCAATCAGTTTCAGCTAAGTAAGCAATCTGTGAATATCCATTATCAAGAAAAAAACCTACTGAATGGATCAGTAGGTTTTGCTTTGATTATGCAAGTTCCTCATAAGATTTCGCTTTCTTTTTATCTTTAGCACTCCACATTCTCCCTATTTCCTCAAGTGATTTATTTTTTGTCTCTGGGACAATGGTCATCACAAAGATAAAGCAAATGACGTTGATAACCGCAAACATCCAGAATGTAAAGGCACTTCCCATATTACTGATTAGTACAGGGGTGAATTGGCCGATCGCCCAGTTTGCTCCCCAAAGGAATATAGTCGCAATTCCTACCGCTTTCGCTCTAAGATGATTTGGGAAAATCTCCGGAATCATGATCCACGGAATTGGCCCCATTGATACACAGAAGGAAGCAGTAAAGCCTGCAATTAAGATGATTAATAATACACCAGCGTTTGCTGGTTCAAAATAGAAAACACTTCCAATTAGTAGCATAAAGATTGCCATGAAACTTGAACCAATTGCCATCAATTTTTTTCTTCCCAATTTATCTATCAAAAAGATTGCTAATATAGTAAAGACAACTTGCACACTACCAATGATACTTGTGGCAAGAAATTCGGTATTATTTTCAAACCCGACACTACGGAAGATATCTGGTCCATAATATGTGACCGCATTCATTCCGATTACTTGATTGAACAAGGCAAGGAAGATACCTACACCCATAGCCATTCTTAAACCTGGCTTTAACAATTCTTTTGCCGAACTACTTTGTTCCTCTTTAATTGAAGCTTTAATTTCTCTTTCTTCTTTTCTAGCAACTTCTTCTCCATTAATACGTTTTAATATATTGAATGCCTCTTCATCTTCTCCTTTTTGAATAAGGAATCTTGGACTTTCCGGAATAAAGAATAGTAAAAGCATAAAGATAATTCCGGGAATAGTTCCATAGCCTAGCATCCATCTCCAACCAGCCTCTAATCCCCATTCATAGGACCCACTATTTGCTACACCATAGTTAATATAAAATGTTGCACAAATACCGAAGATCGTGAAAAGTTGATATAAAGATCCTAATCTACCACGAATAGCAGGTGGTGCACATTCACTAATGTAGGTTACCGATAGTGCTGATGCGAAACCTATACCTAGTCCACCTAATATTCTAGCAAGTACAAGTGTGGTGACATCGATTGCAAAGGCAGAGCCCAGTGCAGAGATGATAAAGAAGACGGCCGATACCATCAATAGTTTTTTACGACCATATTTATCACTAAGAAAACCAGAAAGGGCAACACCTGTTACTCCCCCTATCATGACACAGGAAATAACCCATCCCTCCATTGCCGGACTTAAATTATATAAATCTTGTAAATATCCTATCGCACCTGATATAACAGCGGTATCAAAACCATAAAGCAATCCTGCCATACCAGCTGAAGCAGCTACTAAAATAACATACCAAGCTGAATGCTTTTTTTGCATGATAAATCCCCCTTCATTTGTTAACGTTTTCGTTTTGACTTCGCTTACATTTCGATTGGAAGTAAGCGTTTCTTACTCTTTCTTAAAATTAACATGAAAACATTTTCAATAAGAGAGGTATCATCTTCACTTTTTTGCAAAATACTAGACAATCTTGTGCTGTCGGTGTCATCTGTTCTCTCGAACTATTATTGTTCTTTTCGCTTGAATGTCTGGTATTCTTGTTGTGACAGTCATTTTGGAGGCTTTCTCGGGCAAAATGGACTTTATCTTGGTTGTAAACGTCATTTTGGAGACTTTCCTTGCGCAATTTGGACTTTATCTTGGTTGTAAACGTCATTTCAGGGGCTTTCATCGAGCAAATTAGACTTTATCTTGGCTGTAAACACCATTTCAGAGGCTTTCATCGAGCAAATTAGACTTTATCTTGGCTGTAAACACCATTTCAGGGGCTTTCATCGAGCAAATATTAGACTTTATCTTGGCTGTAAACACCATTTCAGGGGCTTTCATCGAGCAAATTGGAATTTATCTTGGCTGTAAACGCCATTTCAGGGGCTTTCATCGAGCAAATTGGACTTTATCTTGGCTGTAAACGCCATTTCAGGGGCTTTCATCGAGCAAATTGGACTTTATCTTGACTGTAAACGGGGCTTGTCAAGAAAAGTGTGTAAGTTATTCTAAATACTTCAGCACACGTTCATTAAGGTGATCATGAATTAACAGCTGATTCATGACCATTGCCCATTGTTGAATATGGCCGCCTTCCCATTTATTTTCAAGTTCTTTGGTTCGTAAATATAATACTTTTAGAAGGGCGTTCTCGTTTGGGAATGCTCCTTTTTTTGTCACTTTTCTAAAGCTGGAATGTATACTTTCTACGGCATTCGTAGTGTACATAATTTTGCGTATCGCACTTCCATAATCAAATAATTGTTCCACATGGGAGAAGTTTCGTTTCCAAACGTCAACTGCTCCAGGATAGGTAGCCCATTGTTGTTGAAAGGTTTCAAATGCACTATGACATGCTTTAAGGCTTGGTGCTGCGTAAACCTTTTTTAATGCAGCAGTAAAAGCTTTATAGTCTTTACTTGGAACATACTTAATCGAATTTCTAATGAGATGAACCATACAGCGTTGTACGACAACTTGTGGGAAAATGGCACGAGCTCCATCTTCTAATCCACTTACTCCATCCATAGAAATAAAGAAAATATCTTCTACACCACGAGCTTTTATTTCATCAAAGATTTGCATCCATTTATGCTTACTTTCCGTTTCATTTAACCATAAACCAAGAATGTCTTTCTTTCCTTCCATGGTATAGCCTAACATGGTATAAACAGCGTATTTCTTGGTTTCGTAGTCGTTACGTACGGTCGTATAAAGACAATCTACGAACACAAAAGGATAACAGTTGCTTAAAGGACGACTTTGCCACTCTTCTAAATCAGGAAGCACTGTATCCGTAATATCGGATATCATTTCATGAGACACGGAGAATCCATAGATATCTTCAATCGTGGATGAAATATCTCGCTGAGACATTCCTCTTGCATACATGGAGATGACTTTATCCTCGATGGCAGAAACATCTCTTTTACGCTTGGGAATGAGGTGTGGTTCAAATGAACCGTCACGATCACGAGGTACAGCAATATCCACTTCGCCAGCAGTCGTTTTGACTGTCTTTTTTCCGTACCCGTTCCGTCTATTGTTTGTTTCCTTTTCTCCTTTATCATTGGATTCATAGCCCAAATGATGATTCATTTCACCTTTTAACATCGATTCAAACATCGGTCCGAATATGTCCTTTAATGCATGTTGCATATCTTCTACAGACTTTGGTTGATACTGTTCAATAATCTTGTTAGCTAATTCTACGGAGTTAGGATCTCTTTTGGGTTTGCCCATTTAAAACACTCCTTTAGCTTTATAGTTATTATTCTACCAAATAAAAAACTGTGTGAGTAAGAAACCGTACGCATTTCTTACTTACACAGTTAATATTACACTCCCTGTAAACGTCCTTTCAAGGCTTCTTTCCCGAGCAAAACGTTCTTCAGGGTAAGACCCAACCAAAAAAAACAACGATCGTTTCAATAGGATCGTTGTTTTTAAATATATTTATTTCGGTATTCACTTGGGCTTAGTCCTACTTCTTTTTTAAAGACCCGGCTAAAGTAGTTAGGATCCTTATATCCGATATCTAGTGCTATTTCCTTTAATGGTTTACTTCCATCTAGTAGAAAGTCCTTTGCCTTTTGAATTCGGATATTGGTAAGATACTCTACAAAGGTGACACCAAAATGTTCTTTAAATAATTTGCTCAAATAATAAGAGCTTAGACCTACCTTTTCTGCAATTCCTTCTAGACTGACTGCATCTTGATAGTGGCTATCCAGATATCCTTTCACTTGGATCAGTATTCCTTGCACACCGTTAGTTCGCCATTTATTAATTTCTTCCATAACGGTTTGGAGGTGAGCTTTTGCTGCTTGCTTTACTTGCATCGCTGTTTCATATGGATGAAAATTCATCTGTACATCTTCACCAAAGCCAAATTCTTTTGTCGCTCTTGTCAAGACAATGAAGAGATTCTCCATTGCTTTTTGGATTAGCTCTACTTGATAGTTAACGCTCTTTTGAATCCATTGGAAATATGCCTCAAAGACTTCTAAGCCTTTACGAGTATCACCGTTTTTCACAGCTTCTAGTAAATCCTTTTCTAAATCAAAGGGTACAAAATTCTTTCTTTTGTCTTCCAATTGCTTGCTATAAACTAGATAGGCAGAGCCTGACCGTTTTTCCACCATTTCTAATGTATAAATCGCTTGTTCATAGGATTTAGAAAAATGCTGAAAATTAGCAACAACGGAACCGATACCAACACATAATTGACAATTGTGTAGTTGATGCTGCATCGTACGAATCATTAATCTAGCAAAATTCTCCCTCTCTGTTAATCCAGTATTGTCGGCTTGATATTTCACAAAAACAGGGATTTGAAAACCGATGAGTGGTCCAACAAAATAAGGATAAGGTTGTGTTGCTAAAGCTCGCTTTAACGTTTGATACCATTGCGTCTTTTGCTCACGATCTGGCTTTCGTTCCTCTGCTTGAAAGTAGAATACTGCTGCAAACCCTTGTTGATCATCGAGATCTAACCAATCGTTCCAATCATCTTGGTTAAAATCATGAACATGATCCATCATTAGAGAAATGACGAAATCCATTTCTACTAGGGAACTTGCTCTTTCCAAGCGTTGCTCAATGTCCTGTTTTTCCTGCATTTGTTCCTTTTCTTCCTCCACCTCAGCGGCCATTCGATCGAAGGCATCTAGTACTTCCTGAACCTTGCTTGGCTTGAGCAAGTACTCCTTCACTCCATATTTCATCGCTTCTTGTGCATATTGAAACGTATCGAAGGCTGACACCATTACACACTTCGCATGTGGAAGCTGGTTGAGAATTTTCTGTGTTGCCTTTAGTCCATCTAGATCGGGCATTTTTATATCCATAAAAATAATATCGGGCTCTGTATCAAGTGCCTTCTCCACTGCTATTTTTCCATTCTGTGCCTCTGCAACGATTTCTAAATTATCACGATTTCTACTTAGGATAAGGCGGATGCCTTCTCTTTCGATAGCTTCATCATCTACAAGCATTACTTTTAACATGAATCCTTCCTCCATTCCTTTCCTGATGGTAACTGAATGGTAACCTTCGTTCCTTTTCCAATGGCAGAATCGATCCAAAGCGCACTCTCTTTATCAAACAACTCGAGTCGATCGATAACATTTCGCATCCCTATACCTGTGGAATGACCTGATTTCTTTGATTGAGCTTCCTTTTCTTCCACTGGATGTATAATTTGATTGATTGTTGCTTGATCCATTCCTTTGCCATTATCGGTAATCTCAATAAATACCTTCTGTTCCTTTTGATAGATATTCAATGCAATCACTGCACTATCTGCCATTTCCTCAATGCCATGAATAAAGGCATTTTCTACGATTGGTTGAAGAGTTAGGCATGGGATCGGAGTATGTAGACACTGCTCCTCTATTTGAGTGTGGAAGGCGACTCGATCTCCAAAACGTGTTTGTTGGATAAAAAAATACTCTTTCACTATTTCCACTTCATCTTTTAAAACTGTCTCTCTGTCTAAATTTCCGATATTGTATCGCAATAGGGCAGAGACAGAGGAAATTAATTCACTCGTCCGTTCTGCCCCCTCAATATAAGAGGTTTTAGAAATGGTGTTCAATGTATTAAAGAGAAAATGTGGGTTAATTTGATTCTGTAGGCTCTTCAATTCCATTTCCTTTAGTAATTGGGCAAGACGTGCTTTTTCTTTCATCTCTTTCACAGACTGTAAAATATTATGCTTCATCTCATTAAACATCTTCGTTAAAAGCCAAAGCTCGTCCTTTCTTGAAACCGTAACATCTTGACCAGAGTAGTTTCCTGCAGATATTTCTTTTGCTGCCTTTGTCAAACGAGAAATCGTTCTGGTGATGCCATCCGAAAACCATAAGGCAAACAGTACACTTAAGATAATGATGGCAATAACTATGGCCGTTCCCATATTCTTCGTATGGTGGATTCGTTCGTCCTCCAAAGAGATTAAATTCTGATATTCGGTTAGATCTTGATTAATGATTTCTAATGTATTTTCATGAATATAGTTGGCAGTATTATCCGCTTCACTTAAATAGTAGGAATACTGTTCTATGTTGTCATCATGGACTCCTTCTACCGTTTTGTCTGTAATCTCTAAAAAGCTTGTTAACATATGAAGGAAATTTTTCTGAACAATACTTTCTTCTGTTAACTCCTTATATTGTTGCTGTAAATCAAGAAGCTGTTGCTTCTCCCTTTGATAAAACGCTAAATTTTCTGAAACAGGTTCGTGGACATATATTTGTAGTGATTGAAAGGTTTGATCTGTCACTCCTGTTATTTCATTTAACAGTAAATAGTGTTCAGAGCTTTGCTCATGGAGCTCAATAATTTTCTGTGTGCTCTGTTCTCTTACTAAAAGGAGAATCACGACTAATGTAATGACAGTAAAAAAATACATTAATAGCTTCGTTCTAATTTTGATCATGGCTCATCACGCTCTTGTGGAATGAAATTATCTAAGTTCTTCTGTGAAACTACTGTTGCATCTGTATGGTTGACTTCTTCGACCGAACGCCCCTTGACAATATCAAGCATTAACTCAATACTACGATATCCCATCTCATAAGGCTTCTGACCGATAAGCACATCCACTTTACCTTGCTCTAGCAATTCCATATTCTCAGGTAAGGTATCAAAACTTATCATGTATATACTGCTTGACCTATTTAGTGATTCAGCGGCATGAACCATTCCTATCCCATCTAACGCACTTGTTCCATAAAGGGCATCAATTTCTGGATGATTCTTTAACATTTCGTAAGTTTTTTCTTCTGCGATAACTTGTGTAATATTAGATTCCTCAATCTCGACAATTTCTACTCCTTCTATATCAGCTACAACATTTTTAAAGCCTTCTACACGTAGTTGATGATGCGCATTCGTAAAACTGCCCGTAATGATGCCAACAGTAGCTTGGCCCTTCTTATCTTCTACTAAAGTTTTCCCAGCAATTTGCCCAGCCAAATAATTATCTGTCCCGATATAGGTTGTCCGCAAGCTCTCTGGTGCATCTGTATCAATAGTAATCACTGGGATTCCCTGATTCACCGCTTTATTAATCATTGGTAAAAAATCCTCTGTTAATGCCTGCACAATAATACCATCAACCTTAGCTTTTATTGCTTGATCTAAAAGCTTTAACTGTTCCTCTGGATTGGAACGCCTCGGGCCTTCGTATTCCACAAAAACGTCATACTTTTTCTCTGCATCCTTCGCTCCTTCCCCAACTAACCTCCAGTAATCATGATCCATCTCTTCCCCAATCAATGCAAAGTGGTAAGAGGGAAGATTGTCTGGTTCCGTCGCTTTCGTTATTTCTAAACGATCTACTTGAGCTTTTTTATAAAAATAAAAGGAAAGACCTATTGCTATGACTAAACAAGCCATAAGTAACACATAAATTGCTCTCTTTCGATTCATCTTATCCTCCATAAGATCTGACTTTCGATATTAACTCATTAAATGTATCATAGCATAATTGTTGCAGAGGGGAAAAACAACCACAAGATGCCAGCGATCAACGTGATTTTATACGAAATACAGAGAAACCACATTCCCTTGACAAGGAAGTGGCATCAGAAGGAAAATAATTAGTGTTTGTATCGTGTTAGCTGGATACCTAAAAAAAATTCACAGAAATCACGATAATAGGTGCAAATTGAAAAAAACAGAGTGATTACAAAAGCCATCGACGTAGATATAAAGAAGAGACATCGAAGAATAAGGAAGCTGTAAAATGACGTTAAATGTGAGGTCAATAAGAGCTCTTTGATGTTTTATTTAGAAATTAAGCGATTCAACAATTAAGAATCGATTATCGAAATAATTATCGTTGTCTTGCCTATGATCCATTACTCGACATTACAAATGTATTTTAACAATACTAATTGAATGCCGTTATCACTGTGAAAAGCCATTCTTTAAGCTCTTTCCAGCAAGGCTGTTAAAATCTCATCCAGCTCAAGCCGCTGATAGTGTGTGACTTCTATACCTAGTTGCTCTAAGTCTGGCTCGATAGCTGCTAAGGAATCTGTTATGATACGATTAGGATGTGAATCCATTTGTATCACATGTGGATGCTTTCGGAGAGATTCTGGCATTTTATTTAACGACAAATATGCCCAGCTTTCTAAAATTTGATCCTTCTCATAAATGCCTATCATTTTCCCCTTATCTAGTAACCAAATATAATCACACAATGCTTTAATCTCCTCTTGTTGATGGGTGGCAAGGATAATCGCATGATTAGGGTTCTCCATGAAATCCACTAGATCTGTTTGCATTTTACGTGAAGAGACAAAATCGACCCCAGAGAAGGGTTCATCTAACAGAAGAAGCTGCGGATGATGCGCTAACGCGAAAATAAACGCTATTTTCTTCTTCGTTCCTGTCGAACTATTCGTATATTTTTCCTTTTGATTAATCTGATACCTATCCACTAGCTCCTGATATTTTTGTTCATCCCAATTCTCATACCAGTAGCGAACAAGATTAGCGAGCTCACGTATAGACAGCTGGCCGAAAGCCTGATACAAATCTCCACCAGCATAACCCATATCTTGCTTGATCCTACTATCATTAGAGTCAAGTTCCCCGTTGAAATATAGAATATGGCCAGAATTAGGCTGAAACAACTGCATCACAAGACGAAAAAAAGTACTCTTACCAGAACCATTGGAGCCAATTAAAGCGGTGATCGTTCCATGCTCAACACGAACATCGATAGGGCCAAATTCAAAATACTTGAAGGTCTTGGTCAACTGATCTATTTTTAACAAAAAATTACTCATAATGGTTTTCCCCCCATTTTTTATCCATAGCGTTAAAAAAGACTTTTTCTGCTTCTGATCTCGTCATTCCCAGCATTTTTAGATCCTTAATCGTTTTCTCCAAAATCGAGGAAGCCACTTGTTCTTTCGTTTGATCCTTCGACTCTTGATCCACCTCATTGACAAAGGTTCCCTTCCCTTGAATCGTCTTAATAAATCCCTCATTCTCTAAATTTTGATAGGCTCTCCTTGTCGTAATGACACTACAGGATAATTCGTTCGAAAGTGCTCGAATAGATGGAAGGACACTACCTGGTACTAATTGGCCACTTATCATCAGTCCTTTTAATTGTGATTCGATTTGATGATAAATGGGTTCTTTGCTTTCCTCTGAAACGGTAATAGGGAGTTTCATTTAGATAGCCTCCATTACAGGTAATCTCTTTTACTTAGTCTTTTTTGTAGGATGATTCCCCATATATTATAGCTTAATAAACCAATGATAATCATCACAACAGACGGCATCCAATCGTATTGTTGCGTCCATTCTGCTACCTTCTCCACGACGCTATTTTTTGTATTTAGATTAAATACAATAATGAAAGAAACAATCGTTAAACTATATAAAAAAGAAAAAATATAAAGCATTTTGCCGTTTGTTCCAGATTCAATGTAAACATTTAATCCACCAATAGTTAAGGAAAAACCAAACCAAAATAATAGAAAAGACACTAGCTGTTGAGTCGTGAATACCAGATGATAGATATCTCTTATTCCTATAACAATTGTCGTATAAAAGGTGGTGGAAAGGATAAGCAATGTGATCAGCATTAAAAGCATGCGACTTTTAGTCAATACTTTAATAGGAACAGGCATTGTTCGAAATAAAGCGATTCTTTTTCCGAACGGATCCTCCTTCAATGTCTTCAAGCTAAGGTAAGGACTGGAAAGAAATACGATAGATAAACATGGTGATAGAAATACAAATAAAATGTCTACAGATACCCCATTGAAATGGTTTTGGTAACCAGCTAAAGTATTTATTAGCTCCTTTAAGAAGGTGATCGAGAATAGTCCCAATAATACAGTTACAGCAAAGGTTAGGATATAGGCAGGAAAAAGCATTCTTATCTCTGTTTTAACTAACTTAAAAGCACGTTTGTACATGAAACTATTCACCTCCACCATTATTGTGCTTGATTAAAAATATTTTCTAAAAATTTATTCTCCACGTTGAACCAATCAATACCGAAGTAGACAAGTAGGCCTAGCAATAGACTCCAAGCTGCGATACTAATAGTGATCCAGATCGATACCTGTTTTTTGGTTCCACCAAAAAGAAGTGCTAAAAATGCTGTTAAGTGACTACCGACAAAAAATGGTCCGAGTAAGGTTAGTCCCGGTAAGCCATATTTATCCCATATTTTTTTGGCCCTACCAGTTCGCTTCCCATCATCTTCCTTCTTTCTCCATCGTTTAACTTTTTCAATAAAAACGATGACGATGTAAACCGTGATCAGGTTTCCTCCGATCGCAAGGATAAATACCGGAATTGCTGACAAACCGGCTAAAATGGCAACTGGTGTAACAACAGCTGATTCAAAAAAAGGTACTGCTGCCAATAGAAATACAAGTATATAACCCCAAACTACGTCTAACATATTTATTCCCCCTAAAGTTATACTGTTTATATTTATATACACAGTATAACACCTTTTACAAAAAATGCAAACAGAAATATGAAAAAGGACGCTAATTAATTGTGGCCACTGAAAAACTAACGTTTTAGTTTTATGGTGTCGGAAAAATATAAAGAAAAGGGGTCTGTCCGTTCAGAATTGAACGGACAGACCCCTTTTTTCCTAGCTTTTATTCCTTTGGTTCGTTCATTAGTTTGATAATTCGTTTCAAGTTCACGGTGAAAATCGACATTGCTCCCTGCATTTCCATGCCAACGAGACCCGAGGAAGATGCTACATCATACCCGTGTCTGTGTTTTAGTTCACTATTTTTCGCTTCAATTTTGTAACGTTCTTTTGCTTTTTCACGAAAATGAGGACTTTCCTGAAAGACTTGCTGCTCCATATGTTCGGAGGATTTAATTGTGACGGAGTAAGTCTTCGACTTCGCCCCCTCTTTATAACACCCATCTCGAAGCGGGCAGACCTTACACTTTTCCACATCAAAATAATAAGTATAACTTTGATTCGATGATTTCTTACCAGTACGTGCTTTCCGTATGGCCATATTTCCTGCCTTACAAACATACATGCCGGCATCCTTATTGAATTCAAACTCGTTTTCTTTCTGACGTACGCCTTGTGTAATGAGTGGATGTAACTTTGACACTAATTCTAAATCATTTTGGTTTGCGTATTGGATATTGTATTTTTCCGAGTAAGCTGTATCTCCAATAACACACTTCACATTCATGCCTGTACTTTGCGTATTTTCAATTAATGTCTGTAGATATTTACCATCATTCTTTTCTCCAGTAGTGACAACCGCAGCTGTAATCACTCGTTCTTCACTCATAGCGATATGTGTTTTATATCCAAAAAAAGAGGTATCGGCCGATTTATGCCCTTTTCGGGCATCAAGATCATCGGAGGAAGGCAGGTTCTCTACGTGATCTTCCACTAGTTCTTTTAAGTAATTTAGCTTTTCTTTCACTTTCGGATAGCTGGATACGGCCTCTTCTTGGTCCAACACTTCAATAAGTTCCTTATTGTATTGAAGTTCATCAGCTAAATCCTCTGTAACGCTCTTCGAAGGAAACTTTTCTTTCAAACGTTCGTCCACCTGGTAAACAGCTTTACGCAGTAGCTTTGATTTTTCCCTCAGAAATTCGATCGGTGATTTCTGGTTAAAACGTGCTTTTGTATGGGTGGCATCAACGATGATGGAATTACTCGCAATAAGATCTTTTTCCAGAGCTAACTTCACGGATTTCTGAATTAACATGTCCAGTAACTTTGTATCCTTTAGTCGTAATTTCCGGAATTTGGTTAATGTGCTTGGATGAATAACTGGGTCTTCTGGTGCCATTTCTAAAAAATATTTGAAGGACATATCATATTTCGAACGCTCGACGACATCAACATCAGACAAATCGAAGATTGTCTTAAGTAATAGATATTTAAAAAGACGAATAGGAGGTACAGCGTTTCGACCGTTATCCAAACAATATTTATCTCTTAGTTCTTCTAAAATAAAAGAGAAGTCCACCAGTTCGTTTATTTGTCGAAGCATATTGTCTTTGGGTACTACCAAATCGTATATTGCCATAAAGGGACTAAGATTAAGCGACTGTTGATCAGAAATCATATGTACCACCACCACTAAAAATTGTTACTTCTATTATACATGAAAATAACAACGAGGGTCTTCTCGATTTCATCGAGAAGACCCTCGTTAATTAGATTTTGGACTTTTTCAGTGGCCTCAATTAATTTGCGCCCTTTTTTCCTAAATAATGTTACTTTAATCATCTAAGCAATGTTTCTTAAACCCATATACTGCCCCAAGTAAATTAGCATGCTGTCGATGCTGGCAGGACTTGATTACTGGCTTCATTTTAGCAAGCCCAATACGTTCGATAATTCGATCCAATTTCTCATTCAATCTGTCTATCAATTCTTGCCGTGCACTTATTCCACCACCGATAAGAATTACTTCAGGGTCATAAATATATTGTAGATTATAAATACCAACCGCCAACAAATGATAGAAACGATCTACTGCTTCTGAACAAATTTGATCACCAGCTTCTGCCATCTGAAACACTGCTTCACCTGAAAGCGTGTTATAGTCTTGATTTTTTGCTTTCGCTACTTTTTTTACTAAAGCTTTCGTAGAAGTAATTCGGCTCCATACACTGTCATCCTCTATAGAATCTGGATCTAAAAGCATATAACCAAATTCTCCACCATGCAGATGGGCTCCTTTATGCAAGACACCGTCCTTAATGATCGCACCACCGATTCCTGTTCCAATCACCATTACCATAAAATCACGAAGCCCTTGTGCTGCTCCATCCCACAGTTCTGCGTAAGCAGCACAATTGGCATCATTTCCTAAAAACACAGGCAAACGTAAAGTCTCTTCGATACATTTCTTTATATTTGGACCATGTAAATAACGAACAGCACTAGAACCATAGATAATCCCTTGATCAGATACAGCACCCGGACAACTAACCGCAACTCCGCTTATCTCATGGTAAGATGCTTTCACTCTTTTCATGAGACCTAATAATTCCTCTAATGAAGAAGGTGTTTTTTCTTTATAAGAAGTTAATATACTTGCCTTTTCATCGACGATTGCGGTTTTAACAAAAGTCCCACCTATATCTATAGCTAAATAGGTTTTCATTCACTTCACCTCAATTTGGGTAAAAGAAGATGCTTACTTACAAATATCATCATCTAATGCAAGAAATTCTCTTTCTTTAATGATTTGCTGATACCAATAAGCAGATTTCTTCAAATGACGATTTCGATTGTCTTCTAAATCTATTTCTACTAGACCATATCTATTTTTAAAGGCATTCATTGGGGAAACATTATCCGAAAATGCCCAAAGCATATAGCCTGTACAATTAGCGCCTTCCTTTACTGCTTTTAATAACCATTTTAAATGCTCAGCGATAAATTCGATTCGATAATCATCCTGAATAATATTGCTCTCATTTTTGAATCTTTTCTCATTCTCTACACCCATACCATTTTCCGCGATAAACCATTCGATGTTTCCATATTCCTCTTTCATTCGCATCGCCATATCATACATAATTTGTGGGTAGATCTCCCAACCACGATAAGGATTCATCTTTTTGCCTGGCATATCAAATTTTTCATAATAGTACGAAGGATGAAATGGGATAGCTTCATTCCATGCAGATGTCCTAGCTTGTACCCGATGTGGAAAATATAGATTTATGCCGACATAATCCACTGTATTATTTTTGATGATGGATAGTTCTTCTTCTGTATAATCAAAGGTGATTCCATGCTTATCCATTAGATCAAATAGCTGTTTCGGATACTCTCCTTTTATTGCCGGATCTAAGAAGGTACGATTAAAAAACAAGTCATACATTTCCGCTGCTTTTTGGTCATGGGGAGCAGAAGAACGTGCATAGGTAACCTCTGGATTTAAGATGACACCAATCTTTGCTCCATGCTTAGCCTTTAAATCCTTTTCTTTAAAAAGCTGCACTACTCTAGCAGTTGCCAGACCTTTATGATAGTTCCATTGCATCCATTTCTTTGTGTTTTGCTCAAACGGCCAACGGATCGCATCTAAGTATACCCTTGTTTGAACCACTACTGGTTCATTAAACGTAAACCAATGCTTTACTCGATCTCCATAGCGGTCGAATACCTTTTCTGCATATTTGACAAATAATTCGAGGACATGCTTGGAAGCCCAACCGCCATACTCCTTCAATAGCTTTGCAGGTAATTCATAATGTTCTAGACAGATCATTGGCTCTATACCATTGTCTATTAATTCGTTAATCACATCATCTATGTAATTGGCATATTCTTCGTCGACCGTTGCTGTTTCATAGTCTGTTAGGAAGCGTGACCAATTGATAGAAGTTCTGAAATGGGTTAAACCGATTTCCTTCATCAGCGCGACATCTTCTTTAAAGCGGTTTCTGAAATCTGTTGCAACAGCCGGCCCATATCCATTGTGCCAGACATTCTTGTTTTCTTTATACCATAGATCTAAATAGGAATCCTGTGTATCCTTCTTCCCTGACCAACCCTCTGATTGCCAAGCGGACAGAGCGGCACCTAAGATAAAGTCCTCTGGTATCTTTATTGCTACTTTTTCCATTACTACTACCTCCTAAATTATCTCTCTAATCTCGAAGAAGTTACTTGCCTGTATTTCGTAGGTGTCATACCGACAAACTTCTTAAAGACCTCTACAAAGTATTTATATTCATTGTAACCTACTTGTTCAGCTATCTCATGTATTTTAAATGGAGTTTCCATTAATAATCTCTTGGATTCCTCTACACGTAGGCCATTGACATATTCATTAAAATTTTTACCTGTTTTTTGTTTAAATAATGAGCTAAAATAATTTGGTGAAATATTGATAACATTAGCTACTTCTTGTGCTTTTATATCGGACGCAAAATACTCCTTTATATAGGCTATAGCCCGATCCATTAACCAATCATTATGATCCGGTTGCGTTAAATGGAAGCCATCAATAATCCTTTCAATGTCCATTAAGATCAATTCTCCTATCACTATAAAAGAGTCGACTAATAATATGTCTGGATCTTGATGAAATGCGAGCTTTATTCCACTAGGCTCCATTTGTAATACGTCTTGACATTGTTTCATAATAGCCTGCATTAACGCTCTCGCTAACTCAATCACATGTCCAAGAGTAATATGCTGCTCTTGGAAATAGTAGACCATTTGCTGAACGATGGATTGGATCTCTTCCATTTCAAGATGCAGAATCGCATTTGTTAGATTCTGCTCCATTTCCTTCGGGTAGGTAATCATTTTTACTTCTTTCGTTTTCTTTTCATAAAAAGCTAATTTTTCTCGCTTAATCGGCATTTGAAAAACGGCATCCACCATCTGAGATACTACGGAATGAAGCTGCTTGACTTGTACTGTGAAGGGACACAAGAAGATAAGATGATCCGATAACTGGTGTTGCATGTCTGTTAATAGTTGATCACTAGATTGGTTCTCCGTGTCAAAGAAGCATGTTAGTAATATATTAGATCGGATAAATAAGGAAACTCCGAGTCTACTATTTTTAGAAAGCATTTGATCAGCGGTTTGCTTCCAATTGTTTTTCAATTCCCGAAGTTCGTCCTCTGTGAACTTATTTATATCGAAATAATAATCCCACTTCATTGTCAAGATTATTTTCAGCTTTTGTTCCTTAAGTATCGGAGAGACTTGTGTTGGATTGGGGTATTCCAATACTTGTTCTATTAATGTGTTCAATAGAACATGCTGTTGCTTTTGCTCTTGCTCGTTTCTTTCTAATTTCATTTTCTGCATTAATTTATCCATAATGGTAAGTAGTTGGTCAAT
Source organism: Gracilibacillus sp. JCM 18966 (assembly GCF_055392695.1). NCBI lineage: Bacteria > Bacillati > Bacillota > Bacilli > Caryophanales > Bacillaceae > Gracilibacillus > Gracilibacillus sp. JCM 18966. The sequence continues at coordinate 752,389 of NZ_AP043883.1, forward strand.
ATCTACTGGCTTTAGCAAATAATCCTTTACCCCTAATTGCATCGCTCTTTGGGCATAGCTAAATTCATCATAGCCACTAATCATGATTATTTCCGTGTTAGGGTAATACTGGCTAATATAAGTAGCAAGCTCCAAACCGTCTTTATTTGGCATTTTGACATCTGTTATGATAATATCTAACCCTTTATGTTCGTTGATTTTATTGATCGCATCCTCTCCGTCCATAGCAGTACCTACTACTTCAATCCCTTTTTCGTGCCATGGGATGGTGTTCGCTAATCCACGAGAAATTATTGGCTCATCATCAACTATTAACATACTATAGGTCATTATTTTCACCTGGTTCTTGTTTTTTTGCTTTTTCCTTTTCCAGTGTTAATGGAAGCTCTAATGTTATCCATGCCCCTTTGTTTCCTTTTTTGATCTCCATACCATATCCTTCACCAAATGCTAACCTCATTCGATCTCTTATATTTTGCAGGGCATATCCTCCATCAATCTTCGATAATGATTCTTCTTGAAAACCCCGGCCATTATCGATAACGTCGATGATCAGACTTCGTTCTCTTTTATATGCGCGTATATCTATTTTGCCTTGCCTTGGGAGATCCTTCAATCCATGAAGGATACTATTTTCTACTAATGGCTGTATTAATTGTTTCACAATCAGTGTGTCCTTCAATTGTTCCTCATAGTATATCGTATATTGTAATCGATCACCCATTCTACTTCGCTGAAGCTCCAAATAATTATCAAGATAAACCAATTCCTCTTTCAGTGAAACCCACATACTTCCTTTATTGAGATTCATCCGAAATATCTTCGACAGGCGTTCGATTAGTTGACTTGTTTCCATTGCTTTTTCCATTCTTGCAGTCCAACGAATCATATCTAATGTATTATATAAAAAATGAGGATCAATTTGATTTTGTAATGCCTCTAGCTCCGATTCCTTCTGCTTGATCTTCAATTTATATTCGCGATCAATAAACTTTTGTATCGTTATAACCATTTTATTAAACCTTAATCCTAACCTTCCAATTTCATCCTTTGAATGAACCGGAACCTTTGCCGAAAAATTACCCTTTTCCAATTGCTTTGTCTGTTCGGTTAATTCTAAAATTGGTTTCACATGCCAATTATAAAAACCAAAAAATGCGACAACACCAAGAACAGCTAATAGGACAACAAGATTAATCATTAATGTACGAACATTGTACAAGTTCTGCACTACCTCATCCTGATTAACTAGTATCACAGAAAACCAATTCGTTCCGATTATTTTTTGCTTGACCAATAGATATTTTTCCCCACCTGTTTCATAGGTGAAATTTTTCCCCTGTTCATGTGTGACTAAGTCAATAATAGCTTGATTAGGATATTTATTTCCTACCAGATCACTATCAGGATGTAACACTACTTCTCCACTGTTGGATAAAACAAAGTAATTTCCTTGTTGTGTCATATCTACTTCGATATTTTTATATAATTCTGTTTCATTCAGACGGATTCTCGCCATCCCTATTGGTTGTGAAATCTTGTTAATGTCATTAATTTGTCTAGTTAAACTAATTACATGGTGCTCTCCAGACCATGCACTGTTTAATTTATACGTGTTGCTCCAAACTGGCTCCCCGCCTGTCGAAATAGCTAGCTTTCTAAGTTCATTTTCATTTCCTTCGACCGGATTACCGAAATTCAGTAAATTATCTTGGTTAGTACTGACAAGTTTAATTGAATCAATATACTTATAGCTCATGATTTGAAAGGTAAAAAAACCTTTAATGGCATTTTCCGCTTCTCTGACCTTTGCTACGTCTTGCTTTGGTGTTGTGAAGAAGGTGCGGAAGCTCTCATCGTAAATCATATACGAGGTAATATTCTCGATAGTATTTAAGATTGCTACTAGATTTTCATCATTTTTTTCTAATCTTGCATTAATATTTTCCTCTGCTTGCTCCTTAAACACCTCGGTTGTTTGGTAATAAATAAGCGAACCAAATAGGATAGTGGGTAGTGTAATAAGTATTAAAAACACACTGATAAATTTTTTTCTTAATCCCCAATGACGAATCATTTACATCACCTTTAAACTCTTTTCTACCTATCATACACTATCCTTTTACAGCGCCTGCTGTCATTCCTTTTACAATTTCTTTTTCTAATAACAGGTAAAAGGCGATAATCGGAATCAAGGACATCGTTAAACCTGCCATTTGGGCACCATAGTTTGTCGTAAATTGACCAGCAAAACTAGCTAAACCGAGTGGCAATGTTTGGAGATTAGGGTCATTGATTAAGACTAGTGCAAATGAAAATTCATTCCAATTATAAATAAAATTCAAGATCAGAACTGTAGCTAAGGCAGGACGCGACATTGGTAAAATAATCGACCAAAAGATTCGGAAAATACCACATCCATCCATAATCGCTGACTCTTCAATATCCTTTGGAAATGCCTTCATAAAGCTTGTTAGAATAAAAATCGTAATCGGCAGATGGAAAGCGATATATGGAAATATTAGCGTAATCGGTGTATTTAATAATCCGATATTACGCATTAGGATAAACATTGGTACTAATGTTGCATGGATAGGGATCAGCATACCAAATATAAAAAAGGTGTAGACGGCTTTGTTTAATTTAAAGGTAAACCTAGACAAAAAATAAGAGGTAACTGCACCGATTAAAACGGTTAAAAACGTTGCTGTTAAACAAATAAAAATACTATTAGAGAATAGTGTTCCTAGATTTGCCGTTTCCCAAGCACTGATATAATTTTCTATGACAAATTCTTTCGGAAAGCCGAATTGATTATTTGCAAACTCCTGCTCGGATTTAAATGAGTTAATCACCATCCATAGAATAGGATAGGCATTTACAAGTGCGAAGATGATGAGCACAACGTAAATCAGCGTTTTTTTCACCGGAAATTTTTTATGTTGATATGCTTTGTTTTCGATCGATTTTTCGTATGTGGACTGCAATAGGTCTCCTCCTCTCTATATCATCTTTTTTCCTAAAAGTTTGGTTACCGTATAGATTAAAATAAGGCTGAAGAAGAAAATAATGACTGATACTGCACTTCCATAGCCATATTGTAATTGATTAAATGTTTCATTAAACATATACAATGCCATTACATCTGTCGAATGGGCTGGTCCGCCATTTGTCATGACATAGATAAGATCAAATGTCTTTAAGCTTCCAGAGATACAAAGAATTACAGCAACAATAATGGTATCCCAAATCATAGGAATCGTAATGCTCCAGGTGGTTTTCCATTCGGAGGCTCCATCGATTCTAGCAGCTTCCAATACTTCTTCTGGGACATTTTGTAAGGCGGCTAGAAAAATGATTAAATACAGCCCAACAAACTGCCAAATGACAGTTACCAATACGGCAATCATGGACCATTTAGAATCACCGAGCCAATTCTGTGCTAAGAAATCTAGCCCAATCGTTCGCAATAATTCATTAATTAAACCATTTTCCGAATTATAGATTAAGCTCCATGTTATCGAAATAACGACCGTTGATAACACAACAGGTAAAAAACCGATCGTCCGGAATAGCTTCAATCCTTTTATTTTTCTGTTGAGTAATAATGCAATGAACAACGCAATGGGTACTTGACCCAAAACGGAAGCTAAGACAACATAAATATTATTTTTCAAGGAATTCCAAAATAGTGGATCTTGGAACAATGCTTTAAAATTATCAAGGCCAACATATTGCATCGCTGAAAAGCCATCCCACTCCATTAATGAATAATAAAAGGATTGAAGAATTGGTAAGATTGCAAAGATAAGATAGATGATCAATGCTGGTAAGATCCCCACCGTTATTGCTATTGTTTTATTTCTAGTTGCATGCATCCGCTCACCTCCATTAGGGGCTGGGACGAAAGAATAATATAGGAAGAAAAACCCGACCATTATTTTTTCTGCACAAAAACCGCTCCGTCAAAATACTCCGCTTTCCGTGGGCACGGCTTCAGCTAACTTTGCAAAGAAAACCGCTTTGCAAAGTGGATCTTCAGCTCGTGCTGTTCCCACTGGAGTCTCCGTATTTTGACTACGCTCAGTCAGAATTTTGTTCGGATTCTCATGCTCCTTTTTCGTTATGTCCCAGCAACCATATTTATTTGCCTTCATTTTCAGCTTGCATCTCTTTCGCAAGCTCTTCTGGTGTCATTTCACCTAAAGTAATGGACTGTAGCCCATTATTAATTAAATCGGTCAACTCCGGAGTTAAGGTAGCATCATAAACAGGAGCTAATCCCCCTTGTGCCAGATTATTCGCTTCCTGAAATACTTGAGGAATTTCATCACCCATTTCAAGATCTGCAGGAACAATAATATTTGCCTCTAGTAACTGTTGATACATCTCTTCACTATAAAAAAACTTTAAAAATTTGAATGCCGCTTCTCTTTCTTCCTCACTTAAATCACTGTTTAGTGCAATACCTCCACCTGCAACACCTGCAATTTTCGCTGGATCTCCTTCTCCACCTTCAAAGCTTGGAAATGGAGCAACACCAATATTCTCAATATTTTCGGCACTTTCTAATATCGGGCCAATTGCCCATGATCCTGCAAAGTGCATAGCAGCATTACCACTTATAAAGTTATTGCGAGCCTGTGCTTCATCCAGTGTATTCATATCCTCGTTGAATGCTTTTATTTCCGTAAGCTCTTGGATGATAGACAATGATTGAACGAATTGTTCATTTTCAAACGTTCCTTCACCGTTTAAAGCTTGAGGTAAAAAATCACTTCCAGTAAATCGATCAGCAATGGTCGAAATATATACGGATTGCAATGGCCAAATCGCTTTATTCCCTAGTGAAATAGGGGTGATATCCTTTTCATTTAATGCTTGGATTAAACCCTTTAAATCTTTATAGCTTTCCGGGAATGTGTCAAAACCTGCCTGTGCGATCATTTCTTTATTATAGAAGATCAAACTCGTTTCACTTATATTTCCTGGTATGGCATACTGATTGCCATCCACAGCATAATCCTTCATAATCCCTTCTGGAATTGTGTCTTTCCAATTATCGATAATATCATTTAAAGGTAGGAGCGCATCCCCTTCCACTAATGGTTGTATTCTTGCTCCTGGCCAAACACGGAACATGTCAGGCAATTGTTTACCCGCTGCTTGTGTACGAAGCTTTGTCTCGTACTGGTCATGTGGAATGGCTTCAATGATCACCTCAATATCTTCATTCTCTTCATTAAATTTCTCGACCATACTTTTATAGGCATTATTCTCTGGTCGATCCTCTGTCCAATCATTCCAAAGTGTTAATTCAATCACATCACTACCTGAGGTTTCTTCATTATTACTCCCTCCACATGCTACTAAGCCTAATAAAAATGCTGTACTAAATATCATAATGGCAAGCTTTCTCATTATTACCCCTCCTCTTTTTCTAAACGCCTACACAGATTGTAACTGCTTACAAATAAGTTGAATATCCTAGTAATTTATAAAAATATCCGAAAATTTATCCATCTTAATAGAACAAACCGCAAAAAGCCTTACTCATACTATTGTATCAGTAAGGCAAATTTTATTTTAATTTGATTTATTAATTATAATTTATACGGCCTTTCTTTGAAAATAAATATATCCACATAGGAAGAATAAAACAAAGCTACCACCCACAACGAGTAACAATTGATCCCACGGGATAAAGAACACATCCCCTTCCTTTCCACCTATATACATCATCATAAATGGTTGTCCCCATGGATAATATGGTCCATATGTTTCTGAATTAATAGCTAGTATTGTCGGCAAAGTAAAAATAACATTCACCGCAAAGGGAGCAGCAAAGCTCTTGAATAACATAGACATCCAAAGCTGTAAGGCAACTAAAGGCAATGTCGCTACCCAACCACCAAAAATACTCTTCCAGACAATATCAATAGGAAATGGAGTGGTAAAGCCTTTTATCATCCCTACTGTATAGACACTAGCAAGATATAATAACTGAATCACCATGACTAAGAGCATCACGAGAGCATATTTGCTGATAAACACTTTTCCTCTTGTAACAGGCATGGCGAGAAGCTGCTTCCAGCCACCTGCTTGGTGCTCATATCGGCAAATAACGCTTGCCAGCACGCCTGTTATGAGAGGTAAAAATAATAATGCATAGGTGAAATTCATGCCCATTAAGGCGATATACCAATCATTTGCTACACCTTCCATCAGGTCCATATTATAGGTTAAACCAATAAAAAGTCCAATGAGTGGACCGACAAAAATAATTGGCAAGATTTTAGATTTTCGTAATTTTAACCATTCCGAGCGTAATATTCCAACCATTTATTTGACATCCCTTCTTGCAAAATCTAACATACCAGCAATATACAATAAAAAGCCAACTCCGAGTCCGAGGAGTACGTTGATAATGGGATCTCCCCATTCATTTCTCAATGTTGGCCATTTCCATATCATCCAATCGGGTAAGACATAGGCAGAATAAGCGAAAATTACCCCCATAATACCTGTTGTGATGGGAATACCTTGATTTTTACTAACCGTAGCAATCCAAAGCTGTAGTGCTAGTACAGGTAAGGCTGCAACAACAGGATATAGACTTAATGTTAATATGGAGTTGTATGGTATATCACTCCCTAAACCAAGAAACAGACCAAAGCCAAATGTGAAAACCATGAGAAGTAGTGAGGAAACAACTAACAAAAAGGCTAGTACAGTGAATTTGGCTAAGTATACACTCCATTTCGAAACAGGGAGGGCAATTAATTGCTTCCAGGCGTTTGTTTCACTCTCAATACTTGTTAAAAAAGAAGTGAGGATCGCAATCCCTAACACGATGGCTAATGGAGTAAAGGAACTGACATTTGCTAAATAGTACTGCCAGTCATTTTCGCTCTGCTGGAGGAGATAATCCTTCCTCACTCCATAGTTGACCATTTGTAATGCAATGACTCCGAAAGGACCTAAAAAGGTTAAGAACCAAAATCCTTTCCGTTTAATTTTTAAAAACTCCACACTTAGCAACTTTTTTATCATCCAGCTTGCTCCTCCCTCGTCATTTGCAGGAAGATCTCCTCAAGTGATCTCTTTTCTTCTTCCACACGATAGATGGCGATGTCCTTTTGAACGAGGAAACGAATTGCTTCTGCCACTTTTTCATCGGTATGCTCGGTTAAGTAAATGATTTCGTCCTGGTAATCTACCTTTACTCCCTTTGCAAGTAAATATTGCCATGCCGCTTTACTATTACTTACTTTTAACGAAATCTTTTGTTTGGCAAACCTTCGCATTGCTTCAATCGAATCCTGAAAAATCATTCTCCCTTTTGTTACAATTCCCACCGTTGTCGCCATTTGATCAATTTCAGATAATAAGTGACTAGAGATAAGGACAGTCATTCCATGCTCTTCTGGCAATCGTTTGATTAGGTCACGAATTTCAATAATCCCTGATGGATCAAGACCGTTTGTTGGTTCATCTAGAATTAATAATTCTGGATAATTTAATAATGCTGCAGCAATCCCCAAACGCTGCTTCATTCCAAGTGAGAAGCCTTTTACTTTTTTATTGGCTACATCTGATAAGCGAACAATTCCAAGCACTTCCTTTATTCTAGATTTTGGTGTACCTAGTATTTTCCGCCATACTTCTAAATTTTCATAGGCTGTTAGATGAGGATAATAGGATGGATTCTCTACTAAGGAACCGACTTTTGACAAGATACTCATTCGACCCTTGTTCAGATCCTTCTGAAAAACTTGTATAGAGCCAGAGGTTGGCTTCATTAGTCCTAACAGCATCCGAATCGTTGTCGTTTTTCCTGCTCCGTTTGGTCCTAGAAATCCATAGACCTCTCCTTTTGGTATCTTCATATCCAGACCTTCCACTGCCATTTCTTTTCCAAATTTTTTGGTTAATTTTTTCGTCTCTACGATATATTCCATTTTTACTCACCTCTCTTTCTATGATAGACAGTCTAGGTTAAATTCTAGTAGGGGCTTTGTTTAAATTTTGTTTAAATAAAAATAGTGGGAAGAACTAGATTTAGCTCTTCCCACTATATAGTCGATCATTTATAATTTTCACCGTTGTTCCTTGCTCATTTGTGTCCATTGTCCAATCCAATTCCATTCCTTTTACCATTTTATCTACGATGGATAAACCTATTCCTGCACCCTTTTGATCAGAGTCTACTTTTAATCCGTGACCATGATCGGAAATGACCACTGCATCATAGTTAGCAACAGATTCTATCTTTATTTCAACATATTTACCACTGCTTGCATGACGTAATACATTTTGTAAAAGGTTGTCATAAATTCGAGTTAACCAGTTTGGATCTACATGCCATGTGTGATCCATCCCTTCATCGATATCGACATGGACATGAAATCCTGCTTTTTCAAAGACTGGGTACCAGGAGGCTATACACTCTCTTGTAAAACGGGCGATATCTACTTCCTTGTATTCTAATTTGTATTTACTTGCCATTAAAAGCGTGTAAGACATTAGATTCTCAATAAGACGATCTATATTGTCCACAGAGGATGCTAATGTTCGAAGGGCATCCTGTGTAGTTGCCGGCAAATCCTGCTTGGTTAGTTTATAGGTTTGTGCATTGATTTTGGTTAAAGGGGTTCTTAAATCATGAGATAAATTGGCGATTAATTCCCTTCTTAACTCTTCCTCCTCTTGCTCTCGCTCCTTGCTATCCCTTAATTCGTCTACCATTTGGTTAAAAGTCTGTTCAAGATGACCGATCTCATCCTTTTTCTTCACATCAATCTTAATTGGTAGTCCGTCCACATCACGTATTTCCATTGCCTCTTGCAAATATAATAATCGCTTACGAATACCGCGAAAGAATAAAAAAGAGATGAAAATAAATAGAAGGATAATTACTATCATCCCAACAAATATAATCGAACCGAACTTATCATACACCTTTTCTACTGGTGTACTAAAGTTCTCTCTTGGCATTTCAAACACAACGAGTCCATTCGCTTCACTGCCACCTGCAAATGCAATCACAGTAAATGGATTTCCATCATAACGATCCTTAATAAATTTTGCCGTATACGCTGCAGTCCATTGTTCTGGAAGCTTTTTGTCGACATGGAACTGTTCTTTTAGAATACCATTACCATCCACCCAGAACATGGCCGCTTCTGGAAATTGCTCTCCCCACTTCTGAAAATAATCGTTTATTTGTTTATCGGTAATGGCATCTAGCTGATTTGTTTCTTCATGCCACTTTTCTTCAATCCATTCAAAATCGTATTCTTCCCGAGCATCATTCTTTTCAAAGCTATCTGCTACACCTGCAATAAAGATAGCAATAAATAAATATCCAATCTGAACAATCGATATGGCTAACACAATAAGGAGCATGTATTTTGCTAAAAGAGATTGAAAAAACTTCCTCATACCTTCACCCGATAGCCGATGCCTCGAATGGTTTCAATAATCCTTGGCTTAGCCGGATCCTGCTCCATTTTTTCGCGCAAATAACGAATGTGTACCATTAGCGTTTTGTCCCCATCTATGTAAGGCTCCCCCCATACACCTTCATAAAGCTGCTCCTTTGTTAGAATTTGATTGAGATGACGAATAAAAAATTGAAATAAATGATATTGTTTGCCTGTTAGCTTGATTTCCTCACCTGTCTTCTTATTCATAATCATCATCGTTTTCACCTGAATGCTCAAATGTCCTATCTCAATCGTATCTTCACTTTTTTGGAATCGTCTTAACAGAACCTCTACTCTTGCAGCGAGCTCTTCTGGATGAAATGGCTTGGTTAAATAATCATCCGCAAAACTTAGCCCTTCGATTTTGTCCTCCACTGCAGATCGTGCAGATAACATGAGGATTGGTAAATCCTTTATCTCTTTTTTGATACGCTTCCCTATAGAAAAACCGTCCAGCCCTGGCAACATAATATCAAGGATTGCCATATCTATATTCGATAAATAGGATTCTAAATTTTCTCCAGACCGAAGCCATGTCACGTCATGCCCCTTTTCCGTCAACGCTTCTGTTACCCAGCTCCCAATTTCCTTCTCGTCTTCTATGTATAAAACTCGTGCCATTAGTGCCCTCCTTTTTTCTAGATATATTTTGCTATAAGATACCACCTATTTTCTCTTGTCACAAGCACTAAATGATCGCTTTTTTGTCTAGCTTTGGGAGAATAAGGACATTTCTAACATGGATTCTGCTTGAAATGTCCTTTACTTTTTGGGATGAGCGACTTTTGGGATTCAATTGTAGTGATTTTAATGTTTTTCACAAAATTCGCTGAACATCTGATCCTTTACTTCATCAATCGGAAACTGATCAGGGTATGTCGATATCATTAGCATGATTCCTTGAAGGGTGGAAGAAAAATATAAGGAACGTTTTCTCGGGGCTTCCACTCCTATTTTTTTAAATATTTCACATTGTAGTTCAAACTGCCTTGCATTTTCTTCTACAATCCGTTTACTGTATTGAAACAATTCTTGATCTGCCTCTGGCTGTGTTTGTAAATGCAGATAAAATCGGAACTCTTCTGGCTTTTCGTACACATTATCGACGGCCGAGTTAATAATATAGGCTAGCTGATCAAAAGGAGTAGTTTGGGCAATCGCAGTTTCCATCACCTCTGTTAATGCTTGGATTCTTAGATCCACCATCGTAGCAAGTAGCTCTTCTTTTCCTTTAAAATAATTATAAAGCAATCCTTTTGAAATATTTGCCTCTTTCGCAACATCGTTAATAGAGGTTGCGTGATATCCCTGTCTTATAAACAAATGCATGGCAGCACTTCTAATATTTTCTTTTGCTAATTGTCGAATACGTTCATTTTCCTCTGGTGTTCTTGGCATTTTATTTATCTCTCCATAAATTTAGTCATTTGCTGATAAAGCTTGTGAGGATGTGTTAGTGTAAGCATATGGTCTGCTCCAGAAATGGAAATGATTTGAGCATTCGTGCATTCACGAAAGTACTCTTTGACACGCAAGTTATCGGCGGACTCTTCCGTGCCAATTAAAAATAATGTGTCTGGCTTTAATTCTGCTAATCTCTCAAAAGCTGGTGGCTCTGGCCAAATCAACTCAAAGGAAGGCCAGTTAAAGGTTCGTTGTATATGATGACGAAGCATTTTTTCCGTTAATTCTCTTTGGGGACTTGCCTGAACCACTCGGTATAATGGTGCGCTCTGCGAAACCTCTATCATTTGATCAATATCAGGAGCCGCAGCTGTGATACTATTCATATATTCTATAAATTGATCGGAATAAGGAAAACCGGTTAATGCTGGGGCTAACAAAATTAGCTTATCTACTCTTTCAGGATACTCTAAAGCGAAGTCTGTTGCAATCTGTCCCCCCATGGAACGACCGACAACGGTTGCTTTTTTAATTTCCAGATGGTCTAGAAGCGATTTTACATCTTCTACACAACTGACATCACCTGTTGGATCTGGTGATTTTCCAGCACCACGACCATCGTAAGTAATAGCTTGATACCTTTGCGATAGCAATGGCGCTAGATAGGTCCATTCTCTTAAGTCTGCTCCCCCACTATGAATAAAAACGATTGGCTTTCCATTCCCACTTACTTCATAATACAAATTCATGTTTAAATTCCCTCCTTATTTTTTTATAATTTTATCATTGAATGAACGTTTAGTCAAAAATATTACTAAGTCAAATGACCGTTTACTGGAGCGGTTAGAAAATACTTTGTTCCCAAATGTGACGAGTATCGTCATCCTTTTTGTTGTTTTATTTTATCCTTCTAGTATATATCTTGTAGCTTTTCGTATATTAAGTAATAGTTTTTTAAAAAGGAGCGTAGATGAATGGAACGATTTCAAGATAAAGTAGTGATCATCACTGGTGGAGGATCAGGCTTAGGGCGAGCAGCTGCTCTACAAATGGCAAAGGAAGGAGCCAATTTAGTTCTTGTAGATGTGGATAAAGAAGGTTTGGAAACAAGCAAAAAAGAGATTCTCTCTGCTTCTCCTAATGCAACAATAGAACTCTTTGAAGCTAATGTTGCACATGAATCAGAAGTTAAGCAGTATGTCGAGCATACGATAAACACATTTGGAAAAATTGATGGATTTTTTAATAATGCTGGAATTGAGGGAAAGCAAAACTTAACAGAGGATTATGAAGTGGAGGAATTCCAACGGGTAGTAAAAATTAATTTAGATGGCGTATTTTACGGGATGAAATATGTCCTAAAAGAAATGAAAAGACAAGGATTCGGTTCAATCGTGAATACTGCCTCAGTTGGAGGTATTCGTGGTGTAGGAAACCAATCAGGTTACGCGGCAAGTAAACATGGTGTAGTAGGGTTAACTCGAAATTCAGGTGTTGAGTATGGACAATACGGTGTAAGTATAAAAGCTATTGCTCCAGGTGCCATTATGACACCAATGGTGGAAGGATCACTGAAACAAATAGGTGGGGAAAATTGGGAAGAGGCTGGAAAAGAGTTTGTCAGTGTAAACCCTATGAAACGGTTTGGAAAACCAGAGGAAATTGGATATCTCGTTGCTTTTTTATTATCAAGTCAGGCGGATTTTATCAATGCAGCGGTGATTCCAATCGATGGTGGTCAATCTTATCAATATTAAAAACACTGCGAATGCCTAGTTATGTTTATACTTTCCAACCGTATAAAAAAGGATGGCCAAAAAAGTGCCATCCTCTTTTTACTGTGATTTTTCCTCGAAATCCTCGGTTTGTTCTACTCTAGTGATCAATACTTTATCTACTCGAACATTATCCATATCAATCACTTCTAGGAGAAGATCATTTACGTTTATTGTATCTTTTTCGCTAGGGATATTACCAATCTGATGGGTAATAAATCCACCTAACGTATGGAAATTTTTATGGTTGGTATTCCATAACGGGCCATCTTCTAAATCGAAATATCGAATAAACACATCAATGGAAACAAGACCATCTGCTAACCACGTCGTTTCATCTCTTTCAATAATTTGTGGATCAGGCTCATCCTCTTTTTCAGGCAAGTCACCAACAATGTTTTCTACAATATCATGAAGTGTGATAAAACCTTCGATACCTCCGTATTCATCGATCACTACTGCTTCATGCTGTCCAGTTTGCTTTAATGTCTCTAAAGCCCGGTATACCTTTACTGACTCTGGTAGAATAAGTGTTTCGGTAACGCAATCTGAAAGCTCAAAATGCTCATCTAGGATCATTTTTGAAAAGACATCCTTTGTATGAATAATCCCTTGGAAATTATCTAAGCTTCCTTTCCCTACTGGAAATTTGGAGTAGCGACTTTCATTAATTCTTTTTATGTTATCTTCAAAAGGTGCTTCTATATCTATCCAAACAAGCTGTGTACGGGGTGTTAAAATATCTCCTAAGAGTTTGTCGCCCAGGTAAAATATTTGTTCGACAAGATCCTGCTCGATTTCCTCTACTGTACCACTATATACACCTTGCTCAATTAATTGATTTATTTCTTCTTCCGTTACATCTGGTTCTTTTGTCTGCTTAATTCTCAATAGCTTTAGAACAAATTCAGTTGATTTACTTAAAAACCAAATGATCGGCCGCCCAATTTTTGAAAAAAAGTACATCGGCTTTGCAACAAGACAGGCTACCTTTTCAGGATTTCCCATCCCGATTCGCTTTGGTACTAATTCTCCAATAATTAGCGACAAGTAAGTGGAAAGGCCAACGACTAATGCAAAACTTAATTCATAGCTAAAAGCAGCAAGTGCATCGACTCGTTCTACATATACTGCCAATTGCCCTGCAATAGTAGCACCACCAAAGGCACCTGTTATCACACCGATTAAAGTAATTCCAATTTGAATCGTAGAGAGCAACTGATTAGGGTTTTCGGCTAACTTCAATGCATACCTTGCTCGAGCGTCTCCTTCATCTCTACGTTTTTCTAATCTGTTTTGTTTTGATGTTACAATCGCAATCTCAGTCATAGCAAAAATACCGTTTGCTATAATTAAAATAAGTACAATGACTATCGAAGTAACTATACTGTCCAAAAAAACTTCACCGTTCCTTTGATTATATGAAATTTTAGGGTTTACCTAATACTATAAATTATATCACATTATTGTAGTTTGGAACGGCACGAGTATGTGTATGCTATCTAAAAAATGGCACATCCTTTACACCAACTAATCTTGCATAAATAAACAGTTGTCCTTTATGGTGTATTTCATGATCATACATTGCTAATAGATATTTTTTCTTTGTTCCTTGGAGCTTTGGATGTGTGGCATTATTTTGCATTTCTAATTCTTCCTCTGTTATCGATTGATAGGTTGCTTTCGTTTTTTCTGTAAAGCTGTTGACAGCAGCGCGTACTTCCTCCATTGTTTTGCATTCTGGAATATCTGGTGGAAGAAACTCCTCTGTTTTCACCATGGAAACGAAAACATCATTCCAGCCAGTCACATGAAGAGCTAGTTCCCCTAATTCCATCGCACCCTCCCATGGTTTAAAATGAATAGCTTCATCATCTATTTGCTCTAATAAATTCACCAACACTTGGCGATGTTGAAGCCAGTCCTCCATCATGATTGTCGATTCACTCACTATTCTTCCCCCTCACCTATTTTATAATTTATAAATTCGACGAATGGTCAATTATATCCTCTATAATATACCCTTTTTATTAATGTATAGTAAACTATACATTAATAAGATAAAGCAGGTGAAATAATTGAAAAAAGTCGTAAATAATCGTGTGAAAGAGTTAAGAAAAAATGAAGTATACTCAAAAACAATTAGCAGATGAAATAGGAGTGACAAGACTAACAATCATCTCCATTGAAAAGGGAAGATATGAACCATCTGTTGGAATAGCTTTAAAATTAGCTTGTGTCCTAAATACTAAAGTAGAAAACATTTTTTGGATTGGAGAGGATCACCATTAAAATTAATTATTTGTATCGAATATTATTAAAATTTTGTTTATTTTTAATATTTGCTTTATTTGCCATCAGCAACTATAAATCGATTGTTCCTAACTCTGCTTACATGACATTTGTAGTGCTTAGTATTTTTCAACTTATATCATTTGGTTATGACTTAATCGTTTTTTTAATAGGAAATAAAATAAAGAATGAAATGGATGATGTGGACGAACGGTCTAGAAATCATGCTTATAAAGCGGGATTTGTAACCTTCATTATAAACATGGTGTTTTTATTGCTTTTTATCTTACTCATCATAAACTTTCCATTCATATCATTGCAGCCAGTTGAATATATCACAATTTTAATTGGATTAAATTATATAATATACTATTTAATCAAATTTTATTTAATTTTTAATAAATAGAAATGAGGTGAAAATTGTGAGTAAAGGGGTAAATATAATTTTAAAAACATTTAGTATAGTGTCATTAATTATTTCGGGCAGTTTGTTCTTACTATTCATCAATGCATTTGTCAATATAATTCCTTTAAGAGACCTTATTCAAGGAATACCGATCATTTTGCCTGCCTTTGTTGCACCATTTGGGGTCCTTTTTGGCTTTGTTGGCTACTTAAACATGAGAAATAAACTTGGCTTATATGGAATCCTGTCGAATATTTTTATGTTTTTACTTCCTTTTATTTATGTCATGGGAGGAACGCTTATATTCGGACCATGATTTAGCCAAAAAGAATCGTTCTTAGCATACAGCTTAAACTCCTATTTATATAAGTAGCTATGATAAAATGGATATAAACGAAGAGTTGTTCAGCCTTCAGGATAGGCATAGAGATATTCCTGCGAAAAGGCTCCATCCTTGTTGATTTCATACTGTACTATTCGGACTGATTGTAAGCCGATCATCTAAAGGTGGGTTGAATTCAATTGAAAATAATAGACAAAAGCTTGGAAAATGACCATTTTTTTGAATATGTCGCTTTGACAATATTGTCTTTTTTCGTTTTAAAACGACTCAAAAAAATCGAACAAAAACGTAATGCTCTGAAAAAAGAGATAGACGAAAAGAAATATCAAGTTTGATTAAATTAAATTTTGATGAGTTGAACTGAGGGCGAAGGTTTTGCCTTAACCTGATTAACACATGACTACTAATTATCCAGAATCCCTATGAATGGATCGGGAAAAATTATAATCATTACACATACTAAGAAACATAAACCTAAAATTATCATCATGTACCTTTTTACTTTTTTATTTAACGAATGAACAGGTTGGCGATAAAAGATAGGTATGATTGCCGTTCCTATAATAGTAGAAATCAACATACCGAAGCTTATAATCCCGTATGTCATTCCTTCCCAACCATCATCTACTGCTAATAAGCCATATCCAGTACAAATAATTGCTAACAAAAAGACTAAAATGGGTGGTATGAAAAGAAGCTTTGTTTTATTAATCTTTAAATAGCTGTAAAAAAAGATATTTAATCCTAGAAAAAAACCGAACAAAATATAAACAAATAGCATTCAAGTAACCTCCCTCAATAAATTAATATATCCTTAGAATTTCATCGTTTTCCTTCCAATATCTCTTGATTACTTGAAGTCCATGATAGGCCACTTTACTATTATTTATAAATCATGATAAATATGGAATTCAATCGTCATACTTCTAACAAGGTATCGGATTTATTTTCCATTAAATGGTTATTGGTGTATGATCGCACAATGGATCTCCACTTGCACATGGCGGTGGACCCTCCCACGTCTCTCGGCGTCAATGCGCGTAAATTCCTTCGTTCGACCTGACCATGGTGGAGGCCGGAAATGCTCCTATAGTGGGTCGTTGCCCTGATGGATGTAATAACGACCGGCTTCTCCGTGCTTCAATTGTCAAAAGTTTGGTTGTAAACGTTGGTTCTATTGTTACTTATGCAACTTCCTGTATATTCGAAATCATGGGAATATCCCGAATCATTCGTTCTTCACTGAATGCGCAGTTACGTGTCCCTAATAGGAAAAATATCTTCACGACTTTTCTGCTTAATGCGACAAAGGATTGCTTGCCTGACAGTGGATTATGGGACCGATAGCGATAGTAATGATGCAATTGTTTGAATCCTTCATTGTGTAACGATAAGGGTCTTGCCACTTGATACAATAAGTTTCGCAGTCTTCTACGCCCTCGTTTGGTGATAGTCGTCTGACCCTTGAAATAACCTGATTGATTCAATTTTAAATTTAATCCCGCTAATTTAATGATTTGGCGTGGATCTTGATAATTTGTTAAATCACCAACTTCAGCAAAAAAACCAGCCACGGTAATGGCGCTCACACCTTTGATTGTCATCATCTGATCAGCACCAGGAATATGGAGAACGAGTTCTTTCAGTTGTGCTTCAAGAGCGATTCGTCGTTCTTCCAACGCCTTATACTGATCCAGGAGATAACGGATCTCTTGGCGTCCCATGCGCAAGCCTACTTGTAAGCCCACGCTATGCTTAGCTGCTTCTTTTAAGGCCTGAATTCGTTTGATTCCCACTGCTCGAGTTGCGGCCTGTTTGACTTCCAGAAGTAAGCTTTCTTCGGATGCTGCTCGTATATCTTCTGGCAGATAACCCTTATCTAATAAATGAAGGGCAGCCTTTCCCGTCCAATCTTTAAAGACCGTCAGAAACTCTGGAAAATAGCGATCCAGTGCATTATGCATTTGTGCCTTTATCGACGCGATATCCTCCTGGATCATGTCATAAAGCTTCATGCCTTCCCGCAATTCCGCATACACATCCTCGGGTAACGTTGGTTCGTGGTAACGACCGTCACGCATGACCTGTGCGATGACTTTCGCATCTTTGGTGTCATTTTTCGTTGGAGAATCGTCGTCCATTTCCTTGAACCGTTTTACCTTCATCGGATTAACAACCACCACGGGAATGTCTCGCGCCTTTAAATAATAAGCGAGATTCAGCCAATAGTGGCCAGTCGGTTCCATTCCAATTAACAGATTAGGTCGGTTGTGTTTCTCGGACAGGTTTTGAGCCCATTCTATCAACTCCAGAAAACCTTGATAGGAATTAGTGAACACTAGTCGTTTCACTAAATCTCGCCCACGATCATCTATCGCTCGGGCTACATGTTTGCGTTTGGCCACATCCACCCCAATAATTAAGGTTTGTTCATTGACTTGCGCTATTCGTTTATTTTGTGTAAAATCCATACTAGAAGTCCTCCTTCGGTACTTAATTCGAGGTCATGCATGACACTCTCTATCGTACCAAGGGGGCTTTTTTTATGCATTTCTCAGATTCGGCTATTTTTCCTCAAATTTTCTTATTACAGGAATGCTCCTTAAATTAAATATGATAATAGATGACTACCAAAAATAATAATAATGAGATCAAACATTAAGGAAACCATAAAGATTTTTGTTTTAAAAAAGATAAAAGTGAACAATAATAAAAAAATAACAGACGGGAGATAAAACAAATTAATGCTTGCTTGTAATACATTTTCTATAATAGAAGGATTAGCTCCAGAGGAGTTCGCGTAAAAGATATAATAGAGAATGCCGATTCTCACCATTACCAAAAAGACCAATAGTCCTATATTCAGTTTTCTTAAACTTTTCAAAGGTTTAATGTTGGTTTCACTAGAATTACTATCAATGGTTGGTATTTCGGTTGTTTTAATGTCTGAATATAAATGACTACATTCATCACAAGTGTTTATATGGTTATGAATAATTTCCTTTACTTCATTGTCTAACTCTTCCTCAATAAATATTAATTCTCTAACGAGTAAATGAATTTTTTCTTCCTCTTTCATTATTCATCCACCTCCATTTTGGCCAAACGTTTTTTTATACGAAATATTTTTGATTTAAGTGCTGATGTAGTTAAA
The DNA here is from genome assembly GCF_055392695.1 of Gracilibacillus sp. JCM 18966. Taxonomy (NCBI): domain Bacteria; kingdom Bacillati; phylum Bacillota; class Bacilli; order Caryophanales; family Bacillaceae; genus Gracilibacillus; species Gracilibacillus sp. JCM 18966. The sequence continues at coordinate 771,251 of NZ_AP043883.1, forward strand.
TTGAAAAGGTGCTCCATTTCTGAATAGCTATATCCGTAATATTCCTTGGCAAGCACAATGGCTTTGTCAGTTGGATTTAATTTCTTCAATAAATCTTCTAACTGTTTATTAACCAATACCTCTCTCTATTGATGTTTGATCAATAAGTAATCGTTCAATTATTTCTTCATCTTTTAGCAGAGTAGGTTTCTTTTTTTTGTAATAATCGAGAAATGCATTTTTAGCACATGTTATTAACCACCTTTTGGTATAGGTCACTTTCAGCATATTTTCAGGGTTAAATAATATACGAGTAAATAAATCTTGAATAATGTCTTCCGCTAAATCTTCGCTTTTGGTTAATCCTATAAAAAAGAAAATTCCGTAAAAACAAATAATTTTCGTTATACATTTTTTCTATGTATTCTAATGGTTTCTTCCGACGCATAGCAAAACCCCTCTACTCTCCCTCTAATATTAAGACGATTAATTCCAAATAATGTTGCGGTTTTTTATTGACTTATAGCAAGATGAGGAGAGGAGAGGAGAATAGAATAAAAAAGATGACCCCTTTTTCGAATAGGAATCATCTTAAGTAGCTTAACCCTTTTTTTCACGCTTGATATAGGTACCAGGTTAACTTCTTATCCATTTATTCCGGCACATTATTATTCGCTATCGATAGTCGGTTCCAGCAGTTAATAGTAATAATTAAAGCAACTAAATCAATATACTGCTTCTCATTAAAGTACTGTCGAATGGTTTGATAAACATCCTCTGGCACTCCGTTTTCTCCAATCTTCGTTACTGCCTCTGTTAATTCTAAAGCCGCTCTTTCTTCCTCTGAATAGAAGTTCGTTTCTTGCCAAGCACTTAAGCAATAGATCCTTTGTTCTGTTTCCCCAAGCTTCCTTGCATCCTTTGTATGCATATTGATACAAAAAGCACAATTGTTCAGCTGGGAGGCACGAATTTTTATTAATTCTATTAGCTTTTCATCAAATCCTGTCTGCTTTTTGTACATTTCTAATTGGCGGATGAGCTTGACTAATTCTGGAGCTACCTCCATATAGTTTATTCTTGGTTTCATCTATCTTCCTCCTTTTTTTGTCTTTCACTTATAAGACAAATTAGAAGGAGTAATTGTGACCTATTTTGTTTAATTTTTCTGGATTCATCACGACATAAATATTTTCAATACCATTTTTCGTATAATGGAATGTCAATATTTTTATTGGTTTACCTTGTCGTCTTTGGAGAATACCAATTTCACCATTTACATGAATCAAGCTTAGCTCACCATCGAAGGTACCTCTTTTATGAATTCCTCGTATATAAGCAGCAACACGGTGCTTGTCATAGATAGGATACATAGCAGAAAGTACTTTACCACCACCATCTGATAACAGGACAACATCTTTCGATAATTGGTCAATGAACGGTTCGAAATTACCACTATCTACTGCTTCTAAGAACAAATTAGCTAACTGGTGTACCTCTTCTTTCGTAGCTTTCGGTGCATTAATATTTTCTTGTAGCTTTCGCTTTGCCCTACTGAATACTTTACGACAGCTTTGTTCAGATCGCCTGAGTATTTCTGCTATACTTTTATAATCATAGGAGAGTATTTCACGTAATAGAAAAACACACCTTTCAAGCTCTGTCAGTTGATGTAGGAGAACAACAAATGCATACGAAATAGATTCTTCCTTTAGCAATTGTTCTAACGGCTCATTTACCATTGTTTCGACAATTGGCTCTGGAAGCCATGGCCCTGGATATACTTCTCGCTTTTTTCTAGCGGATTGTAGAAGATTAAGGCATTTATTTGTCGTCATTTTCGTTAAATATGCTTTTGGATCTTGAAGGGATGAAATGTCCATCTTTTCTAGCTGAACAAAAACATCCTGAACGATATCCTCCGCATCCTTAACAGAACCTAACATTTTATAAGCAACAGAAAATAGGAATGATTTGTATTCTTCATAAAATGTACGATGATCCATCTTCTTACCAGCTTTCCTTTATAATGTGGTTAATCGGTGAACAAAACATAAGATGAGGATTCATTTAAAATCACTATACCATTAGTGTGGATAAAGTTCCATTTACTGCTAGATACGCTAAAATGAAAAGAATACAGAGGTGATAAAATGATTAGAGAATTAGATGAAAAAGAATCATTACCTATGGATTTATTGCTTTTAGCAGATCCATCGGAAAAGCTAGTGACGGAATATGTAAAGAGAGGGAAATGTTTTGTCATGGAAGAGAAAGATTCCATTATTGGTGTCTATGTCCTGCTTCCAACTAGACCAAAAACAATAGAAATCGTAAATGTGGCTGTCGATGAAAGCTTTCAAGCAAAAGGTTATGGTAAAAAGCTTGTTCTTCATGCCATTCAAACCGCAAAGCAAGAGGGCTATAAAACAATCGAGATCGGAACAGGAAACTCAGGTGTTGTTCAATTAGCATTATATCAAAAATGTGGCTTTCGGATAACTTCGGTTGATCGCGATTTTTTCCTTCATCATTATGATGAACCGATCTTTGAAAATGGTATCCAGGTGATTGATATGGTGAGACTATCACAGCAGTTATAAGGTCTTCTATCTGGCTTTAATCCTCTTAGGATTAGAATCCTTATAGGCAGTAATTCGTATAAATTATTTCATTCTCCGTACAATACTGATGTAAAGCTCATGTGATATCTTACATAGGAGGCCAGTAATAATGGGGTACAATGAATATTGGGAACAAATTTACAGTATTAGTGAAGAACTAAATTCTCTAATAACTGCTTATTGGAATGATTATTCCAATTTATCATCTTGGCAATTTTGGGTAGTTCTTTTCATCATGATAATACCTTTAGTTATACTTTACTTTACCGTTGATCGCCAAAGGATTTTTGAATTATTCTTTTTTGGTTTTATCGTACACATGCTTTGGTCATATTGTGATACTATTTTATCGTTATATAAGTATTTTGTTCATACCTACTTTCTAACACCTTTATTGCCTTATGCCCAAAACATGACCACTTCATTGCTTCCCGTAAGTTTTATTCTGTTATATCAATATTGTACGAAACACAAGAAGAATTTCTACTTGTATACATTGTTCTTAAGTGCTTTCTTTGCATTACTTGGTACCCCTATTGAAGAATATTTTGGCTTTGTAAAGTTTGATAAGGGATTGCTACCATTGCATATTTTCTTTATAGATGTAGCTATTGCTTATATTGCTTATTGGGGAACCAAATTCGTCTTAAGCCTAAACCAAAGAAGTGAAAAAAATAAATAAAAATTCTTTTCACTTCTTTTTATTTTTACATATTTAGAACCGCATTGAACTTCAGACCTTTTCACTTTCGGAAATGAAAGATTACGAAGGTTAGCTCTGCGATACTTTCGAATCCTTTTTATGCTCAGTTATATCAGAAAAGGAAGCGACATATCGAATGGGATCTCCTGCTTCGTCCTTCACTGTACTAATATTTAGCCATTCAAGATATAGTTCACCACTTTTTCGTTTGTTCCAAATCTCCCCTTGCCACTGGCCCTGTTCCTTCATTTCTTTCCACATTTTTTGATAGAAGGATGGAGATTGTTTGCCTGATTTTAAAACAGATGGGGTTTTTCCAATAATCTCTCCCTCATTGTAACCTGTTAATGTCGTAAAAGCAGGATTCACAGCGATAATTTTTCCATTCGGATGGGTAACCATAATTCCCTGTCCTGTAGATTTAAATACGTCATTTGAAATTTTCAGACGGTCATGGTAATACATCCATACAACTAATACTAAACTCGCCAAAGCCATTTGGGATAATAACATAAAACCAATCGCATAATGACCTGTGATGGAATGAACAATCGATAGGATAAGTGGTGGAAAAAATCCGCCTAAGCCACCCATCATCGATACAATCCCATTCACAATCCCTGCTTGATTCTGAAAATACATCGGCACTAGCTTAAATAGCACACCATTACCTATACCAGCAGAAACGGCAATCGCAATTGAGCCAATGGTATAAAGGCCAATCGAAGGCGAGAAAGCTAACAAAATAGCAGCAATCGTATATATCGTAAAAACGCCTGTCAATAAATACATTGGCTTAAACCGATCACCTAGCCAACCACCAAGTGGCCGAATGAATGTAGCTACTGCAATAAAACCAGCCGTTCTTAAGCCTGCATCTACTCGAGCCAATTCGAAGTTAGAAACGAGGAAGTTGGGTAAGTAGACCGTAAATGCGACAAAGGAGCCAAATGTAATAAAATAAAATAGTGAAAACAACCATAATTTTTCGTTTTTATATACACTTTTGATTTGTTCCATGATTGGTGTTTTCATTTTTTCTTCTTTTCGATCACCAAGGAAAATATTTAGTGCAATAAAAATAAGTAACAAAATCAAATACACTTTGACTGTTAAGGACCAACCAATTTGTGTGGCTACAACAGGTGCAGAGAACGTCGTTACCGCTGTTCCAATATTACCTACACCATACAACCCATTTACAAAACCTTGTTTTTCCTTAGGATAATATTTAGGAAGGGAAGTAACACCGACTGAGAAAACCGCACCACCTATCCCTAAGAAAAGACCACCTATCATTAAATCAACAAAGCTCGAAGCCTCACTAATATAAAATACCGGAAATAACAAGAGAATAAAACTTGTGATAAATACTATTCTGGCACCATATAAATTGGTAAAGTATCCGAGCGGGATCCGTAAAATGGATCCTAATATAACTGGAATAGCCGTTAGAATAGCAATACTCCCTGCTGGAATATGGATATCCTCAGTCATAAAAGGTACTAGCGAAGATATGAGCACCCAGACCATAAAACCTACGACAAGATTTAAGGTTTGCAATGGCAATTGTATTTTTTTCATGATTCACTCACCTTTACTTATGTTCTGAAAAGGTTTTTTAGATTCCCAATTCCATTGTATATTTTTCCTCGAATCAAATAAATTAGGGAGTTCCCCACTCAGATGAGGAGACTCCCTTAAAATTCTAACAATTTCTTTTTTAACGCATATTCGACTAATTCAGGCTTACTCTTTAGATTTAATTTTTCCATAATCTTTGCTTTATGTGCTTCGACTGTTTTGACAGAAATATATAGCATTTCGGCAATCTCTTTATTTCCATATCCTTTTGCGACCAACGGCAAAATCTCTAATTCCCTTTTCGATAAAATCTCAAGCCTATCGTCCTGATTTGCTTCACCATTTTTGATGAATTCACGGACAAGAGAGTTGGTCATTTTAGGTGAAATATAGGTTCCATTGTTTTTCACCGTACGAATCGCTGCTATTAATTCTTGGTCTGGCGCATTTTTTAGTATATAGCCTGCTGCACCATTTTTTAATACATGAAATAAATATTCGTCATCATCATGCATGGTTAAGATTAATATTTTCGTAGAGGGAAAATCCTCATGAATTCTTCCTGTTGCAATTAAACCACTTTCTCCCGGAGGCATGCTTAAATCTAGTAATAAAACATCCGGCTCATGTTGTGCCACCTTTTGATAGGCTTCCATTCCATCTGCCGCCGTATCTACAACTTCCATATCATTCTGGAAATTTATTATCATAGAAAATCCGCTTCTCACAACAGCATGATCATCTGCGATCACAATCTTCATGGGCTTTACTCCTCCTCCAATTGATTTGGTATAGGAACCGACAGAAAAACAGTCGTTCCTTTATGATGCTCGGAATGGACCTTTAGCTTACCATTAATCAGTTCCGCCCGTTCCTTCATGCCAAACAAACCGATACCAGACCCTTTTACTGTCGGATGGTCTACATCAAAGCCTTCTCCTTTATCCCGTACATAAAGCTCTAGTCGATCTTCACTTTCCGTAAGAATAACCGTTATTTCTGCAACCTTTGCATACTTAACAGCATTCAATACCGCTTCCTGACAAATACGATAAACGGTTGTTTCCATATTTGGTAGATAACGGCGCTGCTTGATCGTAGAAGTAAAGCTTACTTCAATGCCATAGGTTTGTTTCACCCATTTAAAATGTGAGCGAAACGCTGCCTCTAGGCCAAGATCATCAAGAGAAGCTGGCCGTAAAAATACGGATAGATCACGAATATCCTCAATCAAACGGTTTAGCGTTCCTTCCGTATCATCTATTTTCTTTAGAATATCCTTCTCATCCATATACCTCATTACACGAATATCAACAAGTGTACTAATCAGCTCTTGAACGACACTATCATGAAGCTCTCTAGAAATACGCCTTCGTTCTTTCTCCTGAGCATCGATTGTTTTTTGAAGCATCTTGTTGCGATAAACAAGCTCTTGTTTTTTATATTGTAAAGTTAAATCACGGAGCATAAACACATACACTCCGTTTTCCTCATCGATCATGTGGTAACTAGCAGCATAGGGTACAATTCCTTTACCATTCGTTTCTAAATAAACCTGAAATGAGGTGAAATCACTTTCGGGATCCTTTAAATAGCAATGCACACAGGTCATTAGATGCTCATCACTCGTGTACCCCCTACAAAAGGAGCAAAGGGAATTAATGTTTCCACCTTTAATTTTTTGCAACAAACTAGGGTCGATAATTTGTTCTGCAGCTGGATTTAGGGATAGGATATTCCCCTCTTCATCCAGGAAGAAAATTGCTTCTGTGCTGTTTTGATACATCTTGACTAAAAAATCGATCATCTGATTATTCGTCATTTGAATCAATTTGTCATCAACTCCTGCAGATAAAGTGGACCGAAGCACTCACCAAGTTCATCCATCATACGTTGATATAATGCTATGCCTGCTCCTTCAATTTCTCTACTTGCTACTAGCAAAACAGCTGTGACACGGTGATTTTTGAATAGCGGCAATGCGACAAAGCTCTTTATTTGTTCAAACTGAAGAATCGGATAATGATACATCTTGTTTGGATCTATTTGAGTAGGTACATTGGATACAATATAAGGCTTCCCAGATTTAAAAACAGCACCAGCAACCCCTTTGCCTGTACGTAATTGAATCCTCTTATATTGCTGGTTTAAATTACCAGATATATACTTCCATTTTAATAAAAACTGCTCCTCAGGTAAAACCATAGCTAGAGCAACTAAATCAACTTCGTAAATTTCATGAAGCTGATGAATCGCCGTTTGAAAGTCAAAGGATTCCATACCTTCTCCCCTTCTTTCCAATAATGTAAGACCCCTATCAATGGGCTTTCAGATATTAGCGTCGTTCTTGAAGCAAGAGACGGCTAACTCTATAATCATGGTTAAGACGTTTTTCTTTTTTTATGTCTTCTATATAGAATATAACTTCTACCAATATAATTCAATGGTACACTCCACACGTGAACCAAACGTGTAAAGGGCCATATAGCAAAAATGAGAAAGCCAGTAAATACATGAAGCTTAAAGGTTAGCGGAACATCTGTCATATAAGAAGGATCTGGTCGAAAAATAAGTAGGTCCCGAAACCATACAGAAATCGTCTCACGGTAATCAAAGTCATGCTGCACGTTATTCGTAACTAATGTGGAATAAACACCCATAAACACAATAAATAACAGCAAAATATTCACAACGATATCCGATGTAGAGCTTAGCTTACGGACCGATTCTTTCGTAATACGTCTGGAGGTTAAAAGCAGCATTCCCGCTAAAGTAACCACACCAAAAAATCCACCAGCATAAACAGCCCCAATATGATATAGGTGATCATTTACACCTAATGCCTCCATCCAGGACTTCGGTATCCCTAGTCCTGCCACATGGCCTAATATAACGGGTATTATCCCGATGTGGAATAATAAACTACCGATCATGAGCTGTTTTTTCTCAATAAATTCACTAGATTTCGCCGTCCAACTAAATTGATCGTGCTTATACCGATAGAAATGCCCGATTAAAAATGAAGCAATGCAAAGATAAGGGAAAATCACCCACAAAAATTGATTTATCATTTGGATTCAACCTCCTGCTTTAGCACACAGGATTTCATCAGCTCACGCATCCCTTGAATTAAATAGAAATAAGGACTATTTTGTTTTTCCAAGGTCTGCAATAAGTGATAGGTCCCGTCTTCGATTACAGCAAATAATAACGAGAAACTCTCTAGTGATCGTTCATCTTCTAGCCAATCTGCAGCAAAGATAAATTCACACATTAATGGTAGATAATCTGAAAGTTCTGCTTGATCCATATTTAATCCATACATCTCATATAAGACCTTAAGGCGGGCAAGCATTTGCCCACGCTCCTTACTATCTTCGAATTTAGCATAGGTCATGTATAAGGTTGCTTTTTTCTGAAAATCAAATGTTTCAATATATTGCTCTTGAATCTTATCCAGCTCATTGAATTTACCGATCTTATCCCAATACGACCGAATAGATGAAAGTCCCGGCATACCTGATGCAAAAGTTGCCTCAAAGAATTCCTCGTTAAAGATCGATAACTCCTCCGGATAGGAGAGATGTTGACTGAAAAAATCAAATGCTTGCTTATATTGATTTAATTTTTCTAAATTAATCACGCCAAATCCCTCCATAGAAGGTTTCTTCGTATATTTCCTTTCCTGATTTCTCCACTGGCATAGATGGACCACATCCGTCACAGCCCATATCATAGCCTTCAGATCCTTGCGCACGATACGTATCCATATATCCTTCCTTATGGGAGGTAGGAATAACGAAACGATCCTCATATTTAGCGATGGAAAGCAAGCGATACATTTGCTGTGTTTGATGTGCAGAAAGACCAACCCGGTCTAGACGGGATTCGTCGAATTCTTTTCCACTTGATAAAGCGCGCATATAGGACCGCATCATGGCCATTCGCTGCAATGCTTCTTTTACTGCATCGGCATCACCAGCTGTTAACATATTAGCTAAATACTGAATCGGTGTACGCATTTCCTCAATAGCTGGGAAAATAGCATCCGGATTTTTAATCGAATCCCTTCCTTCGAAATAACTCATAATCGGACTAAGTGGTGGCACATACCATACCATCGGCAATGTTCGATACTCTGGGTGTAATGGAAAGGCTAGTTTATATTCGATGGCAAGCTTATATACTGGTGAATTTTGTGCTGCTTCAATCCAATCCTCTGAAATCCCATCTTTTCTTGCTTGCTTAATTATTTCCGGATCATGTGGATCTAGAAATAGATCACATTGTGCTTCATACAAATCTTTTTCATCAGGAGTTGATGCTGCCTCTAAGACACGATCAGCATCATAAAGGAGTACTCCTAAATAACGAATTCTCCCCGTACATGTTTCAGAGCAAACAGTTGGGAGGCCTGATTCGATCCTTGGAAAACAGAAGGTACATTTTTCTGCTTTATTTGTTTGCCAGTTAAAGTACACTTTTTTATACGGGCAGCCTGTCATGCAATAACGCCAGCCACGGCATGCCTCTTGATCCACTAAAACAATCCCATCTTCGTCTCGCTTGTACATAGCTCCAGATGGACATGATGCCACACAGCTTGGATTGAGGCAGTGTTCACAAAGTCTTGGTAAATACATCATAAATGCTTGCTCAAAATTAAATTTAATCTCTTCTTCGATTTTTTCCACATTCGGATCTTTCGGTCCAGTGACATGTGCCCCAGCTAAATCATCCTCCCAGTTTGGCCCCCATTTGACCTCCATTTTCTCACCAGTGACTGCTGAATGAGGTCGCGCAACAGGCTGATGCTTTTTTTCCTCTGAAGTGGTTAAATGCTCGTAATTATAAGTCCATGGCTCGTAATAATCCTTCATTTCTGGCATATCTGGGTTATAAAAGATTTTCCCCATTGCGATTTTGGATAGCTTGGAGCCAGATTTGAGCTCCAGCTTCCCTTTTCGCATTTGCCAGCCACCTTTATATTGTTCCTGATCCTCCCATCGCTTTGGATAGCCCATTCCTGGTTTTGTCTCAACATTGTTAAACCACATATACTCTGCTCCCGGGCGATTGGTCCAGGTGCTCTTACACGTAACACTACAGGTGTGGCAGCCAATACATTTGTCTAAGTTCATAACCATTGCCACTTGTGCTTTAATCTTCAAGCCAATCAACCTCCTTCATTTTCCGAACCGCTACATATTCATCTCGCTGATTACCAATAGGTCCATAGTAGTTGAAACCATAGCTTAGCTGTGCATATCCTCCAACCATTTGTGTTGGCTTCACGTGAATCCGTGTCGGGGCATTATGGCTTCCACCACGTTCACCTGTAAGCTCCGATCCGGGCACATTAATATGCTTATCCTGTGCATGATACATAAACATGGTCCCTTGTGGCATTCGGTGACTGACGACGGCACGTGCTGTAACGACACCATTTCGATTGTAGACCTCTAGCCAATCATTGTCCTCGATATGATGTGCTTTTGCATCGAGATCACTTATCCATACCGTTGGTCCTCCTCTAAACAAGGTGAGCATGTGCAAGTTATCTTGGTAGGTAGAATGGATATTCCATTTTCCGTGTGGCGTCAAATAACGCAATACGAGAGCATCCTTCCCTCCGATTACCTTCTGATCATGCTTTCCAAAAACCATTGGTGGCAGTGTAGGTTTATAAATTGGCAATGACTCCCCAAACTGTATAAAGATTTCATGATCGATATAAAAATGCTGTCTTCCAGTCAATGTTCTAAATGGCACTAATCTCTCAATATTTGTCGTGAATGGAGAATAGCGTTTCTTCCCTTTGTTGGACCCAGTGAATACAGGTGTCGGAATCACTTCACGTGGCTGTGCAGTGATTTGGTCAAAGGTAATCCGTTCTGCTTCCCTATCGGATGAGATATCCTTTAATTCCATTCCTGTGTCAGCTTCTAATGACTTATATGCTCGTTGAGAAACGGCTCCATTCGTTGCGGAGGAGATGTGAAGCATTGCATTGGCTACCTGTCTCGCTGTTTCCATTTTCGGTAGCCCATTTTTAATGGTTTCATCAAAATGTGTACCATTAATTAATTTCAATTCCTCATACTCTTCCTTAACAGAGAAATTAACCCCGTGTGCACCAATTTTTCCTTTTTCAATATTCGGACCTAAGGTGACATATTTATCGTAGATTTTCGTATAGTCCCGTTCAACGATTTGAATATTCGGCATTGTTTTTCCTGGGATAGCCTCGATCTCCCCTTTTTTCCAATCCTTCACTAATCCATTCGGTTGAGCCATTTCACTAGGTGAATCATGACCAAGTGGAGCTGTGACCACATCCTGATAGGTTTCAGGTAAATGCTCTTCCGCCATTTTGGAAAAGGTTTTTGCAAGGGATCGATAAATGTCCCAATCAGAGCGTGATTCCCATAATGGATCAATGGCTGGATTAAATGGGTGAACAAATGGATGCATATCGGTTGATGAAAGATCTGTTTTTTCATACCATGTTGCAGCAGGCAAGACTATATCTGCATACATGGGGGTTGCTGTCATACGGAAATCTAATGCTACTAACAGATCTAGCTTTCCTTCAACTTCCTCTTGACGCCATTTGATCTCCTCGGGCTTTTCTTCATCATTTTGCTTAGAGAGCAAGCCATCATGTGTACCAAGTAAATGCTTCATAAAGTATTCCTGACCTTTTGCAGAGCTTGAAATAAGATTGGAACGCCATACGAATAAGGAACGCGGGAAATTCTCTTCTGCATCTGGGTCCTCAATCGCAAAGCTCAGCTCATTAGACTTAAGCTTTTCAACCGTGTGCTGAATAATCTCTTCTTTTGTCGTTTTACCCAGTTTTTTCGCTTCTTCTGCTAATTTTAAGCTATTCTGATTAAACTGCGGGTAGGATGGTAACCAGCCTAATCGTGCTGCTAAAGCATTATAATCCGCAGGGTGCTGATAACGAATTTTTTTACTTGTTGGTGATTTTAGCGAGTCATTTCCCATCTCTTCATATTTCCATTGATCGGAAGCAAAATAGAAAAAGGATGTTGCATTTTGTAAGCGTGGTGGACCTTGCCAATCCTTCGCAAATGCAATGGATGACCAGCCTTCGATTGGTCGACATTTTTCTTGACCAACATAATGAGCCCAGCCTCCTCCATTTTTACCTTGAGATGCAGTTAAAATAACTAAGTTTAAAATAGCGCGATAAATAGTGTCACTGTTAAACCAATGGTTAATCCCTGCCCCCATAATGATCATAGATCTTCCATCAGTATCGATGGCATTTTGTGCAAACTCTCGCGCAACTTGTGTCACGATCGATGCCTTTACTCCAGTAATTTTTTCTTGCCATGCGGGAGTATAATGAGATTTATCATCCTCGTATCCCTGCGACTCAAGGGGACTATTCGCTTTTTTCACACCATATTGGCTGATCATTAAATCATAAACTGTCGTAATTTTTCTTACGGTACCATCCTTTAAGGTAATGGTTTTTGCTGGGATTGGACGGTTAAAGGTACCGTTCCCTTGATTATCAAAAAATGGAAAGGTAATTTCCTCCCACTTCGCATCAAGTGGGACAATTGATAGGGCAGGATCCACCTTCGTTCCGTCTTCATTCTCTAATTTTAAATTCCATTGTTTCCCTTCCTCCCAGCGTTGCCCCATTGTGCCATTTGGCACAAGCATTTCTTTTGTTCTTTCATCGTAAATAACCGGCTTCCAATCAGCATGTTCGGTCTCATAGCCAAGATCACTTGCTCGTAAGAACCTCCCAGCTTTTAACCTGCCATCCTCCTCATCTAACAAAAGTAAAAATGGCATGTCGGTATACTGTTTGGCATAATTAATAAACATTGGCTCTTTTCGTTGTTCATAAAAATCATCTAAAATAACATGTGTCATCGCTTGTGCTAGTGCAGCATCTGTCCCGGGATTTGGTGACAACCAATTATCTGCAAATTTGACATTTTCAGCATAGTCCGGTGCCACGGAAACAACTTTTGCCCCTTTATAACGTACCTCTGTCATAAAATGGGCATCTGGTGTACGGGTTAATGGTACATTAGAGCCCCACATAATTAAGTAACCGGCATTATACCAATCTGATGATTCTGGTACATCTGTCTGCTCTCCCCAAATTTGTGGAGAAGATGGCGGTAAATCCGCATACCAATCATAGAAACTCAACATTTCGCCACCGATTAAGTTAATAAAGCGAGCACCGGAAGCATAGCTAATCATGGACATAGCTGGAATAGGAGTAAATCCTGCGATACGGTCCGGTCCATATTTTTTTATTGTATAAATTAATTGAGCTGAAATTAGTTCAAGTGCAGCCTCCCATGTTACTCTAACGTGACCACCCTTACCGCGTGCTTGTTTGTACAGCTTTGATTTCTCTTCATCTTCGACAATACTTGCCCATGCCTTCACTGGGTCTTCATGTACTTCTATTGCTTCTCTCCATAAGCGCCAAAGCTTGCCTCTCATATAAGGATACTTGACACGAAGAGGACTATATTCATACCAAGAAAAGGAAGCACCACGTGGACATCCCCGCGGTTCAAATTCTGGCATATCAGGCCCACAGGATGGATAATCCACCTGCTGATTCTCCCATGTGATGATGCCGTTTTTCACAAACACCTTCCAGCTACAAGAACCTGTACAGTTAACACCATGTGTGGTTCGCACAACCTTATCATGTGACCATCTGTTACGATACATATTCTCCCAGTCTCGATTTTTTTCTTCTAAAAGTGACCAATTTCCAGCATATTTTTCTACTGGTTTAAAATATCTCAAGCCAACCTTCCGTTTCATCTCGATCTTTCACCCCATTCATTAATGCTAGGTTAATAATTTGTTAGGGAATCATTTATAACCTTTATTAGTATCTATTATGAATGGAAATCATCACTTCTCCTATTAGGGAATTTCCTATTCATCCGGCAAAAGCCCCTTTAGTTTCGAAATAAAAAAAGGAGCCTCCCTAAAGAAGGTCTCCGCTTTGTCTTACTTTTTTAAACAATACATGATTTTCGATATGAATATGATCACATGTGTCTTTTTCTAATTCATTTAGTCTTTTATAAACTAGCTGAAAGGTATTACACGCGTCTGCTGGTGGCTGGAAGTCATTTGTGATTTCCCTTAATTCATGTAATAAACCACCAGTTAGGTCATGCTTGCTTTCTAGCTCGAACAAATAAGCATCTACTTTTTTTCTAAGTTTTTCTGATGGTTCTGTTTGATAGGTTTCCAGTATTGGAAAGATATACTGATCCTCCTTATTCATCATGTTAAGAAGTTCTATACGCAATCTATCAAATAGCTGTTTCACTTTTCTTAGTTCCGTTTTTTTCTCTCCATGTACCATAGCCACTTTTTTCACAATTGAAGAAAGGCCTACTAATTCCTCTTTTAGATAACGATGATGCTTCATTTGGATATAATTGATTAAAGTGATTGTATCAAATGCTTTTGGCTTTAGACCGTGGTAATTCTTCTTCCGTGTTTCCACATCTTTAATTTCAAATAAAATCTTTTCTGGATCATACCCCCTTTTTGTTGCCGCTTCTTTTAGTGATGCTTTCCCATCACAATAGTAATCTATCCTTTTATGTCGAAATAAATCCGTTGTCTGAGGTAATTCGGCAACAATCTCCGATACTAGTGTATCAAGTGTTATTTGAGGCATTTCCTCCCATCCTCTCCTCGTATTCTCCCTATCTCTTCCTCAATATAAGGAAAACAGCTAGAAGTCGTCTATTCGGAAATTCCCTATAATCCGTTTAAAAAATGAGTATAAATTTTTCATGAGGTTCCCTATAAGCAAACCACCTATATTCATTCAGGGAATTCCCTAATCTTAAAAACTTCTATGCTATGCTACGATAAAGTAAGACTTAGGATGGTGGATAGTTATCAAACTATCAACGGAATAGTAAGCTCAATGACAAGAAAAAAACGAAAATGATTGAGGAGGAATGCTTCATGACAGGACCATCTTTAAAACAATTTCATGCTCATCATGCTATTCATGCAGGTGCACTTGCTGGGGCGATTGCGAAGACGGAGGAGCTCAAGCAATTCATGCGTGAAGAGAATGTAGATAAAATTAATATGGCTGTTTCTGAATTGCTTGATTATTGGGAAAGTAGAATTATTAGTCATGCCGATGCAGAAGAGGAGGAGAATGGGTTTTATCAAGAGATTATAGAGCTTAAGCCTTTATTAAAAGAGGAAATTGTGGCATTAAAACGGGATCACAATCTACTGAGAACCATTGCTGAACAAATAAAAACACAAATGGAGGAGGAAGGCTTCTCTATAGAGATACTGGAAAAATTTCAAGCATTGATTATTGTGAACGAAATTCATAGCCACGATGAGGAGCAAATCTTATTAGCAAATGAGTAAAGTGATAAGTAAATTGTTCACTTATCACTTTTCACTTTTGAAATAGTTAGCCCATCTCCAATTGGAAGGATAATCGATTCTAATTTAGGATGACTAGCAACTTTTTGGTTAAATTGCTTCATCCGTTCTGTACGTGGCTTTGGCTCGATACTAGCATCTGCTACACTACCAGCTGCTAGCACATTATCGGCGATCACTAAAGCGTCCGGTTCTGCTAGCTTGATACAATAATCTAAATAGTTCTCATAATTCCCTTTATCTGCATCAATAAAGAAAAAATCAAATTTTTTATTTTCAGAAGCTAATTTTTCAAGGCTTTTGAGAGCAGGCCCAGTAATATAATTAACTTGATTGCCATAGCCTGCTTTTTTTAGATTTTTATGTGCAAGTGTTGCATATTTTTCTTCTAACTCCAGCGAGGTTATTCTGCCATTCTTCTGAAATCCTCTTGCAAGGCAAATTCCGCTATAGCCTCCAAGCGCCCCTATTTCTAGTAGATTTTTTGCCCCTGAAATAGATACAAGCATGGTTAAGAGCTTGCCTGAAGAAGGCGATACCGAGATAGATGGCATGTCATTTTTCTTAATAGATTCTATAACCTCTTCTAATAATGGGTCCTGTTTGGCAAACAGATTATCTATATATTGATTGACCTTTTTCATGTCCCTTCCACTCCTTTTTATCCTTATAAATAAAACTCCATATGCTTCTTACTTTGTTGATAATAATGTAGTCTATCCTCTAAAGTTCCTGTATGGAACTCAAACTTATGCCCATCTGGATCGGTAAAATAAATAGATTTCTTATCACGCGTATCTCTTTCTCTACCTGAAAGTATAGTTACATCTAATTCTTTTAATTTGTTGTAAATTTCGCTATATTCCTTCTCCTCAATAGAAAAGGCAATATGTGTATAAGAGCTATGAATCTCATTACGAGGGATATTTTTTTCCTCATTCAATGCAAGCCACATCCCAAGTAAATCAAAATAAGCTGTCGTATTTCCTTTTACTAATAGCTTTGCTTCGAACACATCCCGATAAAACTTTATCGATTTTTCCAAATTAGAAACGGAAAATAATAGATGATTTAATCCCTTAATTGGCAAGCTACATCCGCCCTTTCTTAAGTCTCCTCCTGCATATGGACAATCATTTTTCCTCGCACGTGTCGGCCCTTTAATTTCTTTAGTCCTTCAGGCAACTCTTTACGGGAAAGAACTTCCGTTACCATGGCATCAAGCCTTTTATCCTTCACCCTTTGCATTAATTCTTGCGCCATGTAAGCTAAATTTCTCCTTGCACGTGCAGATCCACTTTGATGGGCAGCCCCTAGCGCTACTTCATGGATGGATGGAGATAAGGTAAAAGGCTTCACGTCAGAAGTGTCAGGTCCTCCTGCTATATAGGCTAATTGACCAGAAAAAGTAAGGCGTTTTAGGTCTTCTGTTGCTTCTTTTCGTCCTACTGTATTCAAAATAAGGTCAACACCTTCACCATTTGTCTCGTCTAAGATTCGGCTAGTTACATCCTCTGTGCGATAGTCAATGGCTATATCTGCACCGAGCTGTTTAACCCAAGAATGGTTATAGGAAGAGGCCGTGGTAAAAACTTTTAATCCTAATTCTTTAGCTAGCTGAATCGCGAATCCCCCTACTCCACCAGATCCAGCATGGATTAAGATAGATTTTTTCTGAAAATGGTTTAATTTTTGTACAATTCCTTCATATGCTGTCATTCCTGCACAGAGAATAGTAGCAGCTTGATCAAAAGAAACACCGTCAGGGATTTTTGCTGTAACATCTGAATCTACTACTGCTTTTTCAGCAAAGGCGCCATTATTCGATAAATTAGTATGACAGGCCACACGATCTCCTATATTAAATCCATGTACTTCTGAACCTATTTCTACAACCTCTCCTGTTAAATCAACCCCAACTACATGTGGATACTTCCAATACGGATTGCCATTTTCGATCATTTTATAATCGACTGGGTTTAATGCCGTACTGATAATTTTTACAACCAATTGATTTTTTTCAGGACTAACATCCGCGATTTCCCCCCACGTTAGGTTTTCTATCTTTCCAGGTTCTTCTATATACCATGCCTTCATCTATTCTCAGCTCCTTTTTTCACCCTGTTTTAACATTATGATACCATCTTTATCCAGATCACTAAATCATATTGCATCTGTTGTTCATGAAAGCGATGTTATTATGATAAAATATATTTAACTTTGCTAGGAATGGAGGGAATGGTTGATTATGACAGAATTTCTAACCTATCATCCACCACCACCTTTGTCGGATTATATTCATATCTTTTGGTACAGCAATGGACTTCAATCACCCCACGAAAAAGAACGCGTACTCCCGGATGGATCAATAGAATTAGTGATCAATTTACGAGAAGATATCATCAAGCTATATGATAAAGAGACGCATGATCACTTTACAAGTTATCAGGGGAGCATCATTTCTGGTCCTCATTCAGATTTTGTTGTGATCGATACCGCAAGTCAAACGAATACGGTAGGTATTCATTTTAAGCCTGGAGGTGCTTTTCCTTTTTTCCCAGTTGCGATTTACGAGTTATGGAATACCCATCTTTCTTTGGAGCAATTATGGGGCGATAAAGTAAAGGCATTACGTGAAAGGCTACTTGAGGCTCGCTCACCTACTTTTATGTTCCACATCTTGGAGCAATTTTTAATAAAGATGAAAAAGGATACAACCAACCACCCAATTATCACCTATGCCCTAGCTAAATTTCAAACACCAGAATATCCGCTTCGAATTAGCGATATCACTGATCAAATCAATCTAAGCCCTCGGCACTTTATCGATATTTTCAAAAAAGAAGTTGGTCTGACACCTAAGCAATTTTGGCGTGTACAACGATTTCAACATATCCTCAGCTCCATTCACAAAGTAGATTCAATTGATTGGATGGATATCGCACTAGCATGTGGATATTATGATCAGGCCCATTTCATTCACGATTTCCGTTCCTTTTCAGGCATAAAACCAACAGCTTATCAATCGAATCAAGCTTTTAAAAATCACGTTCCGCTTTTTTAGATAGGTCATTTTTTTACAATAATAAATGACATGTGCTGATTATAATGAATGTAACAAATATTTTTGAATGGAGGAGATTATTATGTATCCTATTCCTAGAGGCCATCACACTGTAGCACCCTATATGATTATTAGAGAAGCTGCCAAAGCGATAGAATTTTATAAGAAGGCATTTGGTGCAAGTGAGGTAATGTGCCTAAAAAATGATAATGGAAAGATAAAGCATGCAGAAATTAAAATTGGGGATTCCATCATCATGATAGTGGACGAGTTCCCAGACTTTGAATTAATGCGCGGTCCCCAGTCGCTTGGTGGTTCTTCTATGCATATTTTCCTTTATGTAGAAGATGTAGACTCTCTCTACCGGCAAGCAATGGAAGCTGGTGCAAAAGAGTTAGCACCAGTAGAGGATCAAGCAGATGGAGATAGGCGCGGAGGATTAATCGATCCATTTGGACATATTTGGTGGATGGCCACACATGTGAAGGATGTTCGATTAGAGGGATAATTCGGGGCGGGCGTTTGACAATGTCCGCCCTTTTCTATTATAAAATTAGATCCTTCCCAAAATAGATGGTCACTAGCGTTAACCCCAATAGAACGATATTCTCTACAGTTCCACCAGTTTTTGTTGTGATTGGGAAGCGAATGGTGATACTGACTGGATAAAAAAGCTTAATTCCATTTTTCGTTGCAGCATCCAAAATAAAATGGCTTACCATTCCTACTAGAACTCCCATAATAATCGATGAATTATCTGTGAAAAGAGTTAATAAATAGCCAACTAGTAACAAAAATAAGAGGCTATGGGTAAAGGTTCTGTGGCCAAATATTGTATTGATTACTTTTGAAATAAGCGGAAACCTTCTACCAATTTTACTTCCACCATGGCAAATGTCAGGCAAAACAGCCCCAAAAGCCCCTGCGATAATAAAAATAGTAGGGTCATAGTGTTGATAATGGGCAACAGCGGCAGCCGATGCTATCCCACCCATAATATGTGTCTTTCCTGTCATTTTACTTCTCCTTGTATGTACTGTCTTTAGTAGTGATTGATGCAGATAAGGAAACGTTTGTTCTTATTTTAGCATAGTTTATTAGTATAGGAAAGCATTAGTTTTGGTATATTTTCCGCCATGGTAGCAATAATAGGTGTTCGCATCAAGTTTTTTTAATTTTGCTAATGACTTTTTTGCATCCTCCATATTTAAACAATAATCAGGATTAGCGATCATAAGCTTGTGATCCTGATGAACTGCGGCATCCCCTGTAATTACACTGTTTAAATGAGGGAAGAACAAAGAAATATGGCCTGATGTATGCCCTGGTGTGGCAACAACCTCACAACTTTTATCTAAGATTAGATCACCATTATAGACAACTCTATCAACTGAAACATGTTTCTGTTCTTTCAGTTGGCTTATAAACGATTTTCCAAACTCTTGGAGTTCTTTTGGCATGTGCTGTTGCATCTCTTCAGCTTGCTTCAACCTTTCAGATTTAACCTGCCCGCTAATGTATTTAGATTCTGTGTCACTTGCTATTATATTTATCCAAGGAAATTGATCCTTAAATTCTCGCAATGAACCGATATGATCCATGTCATAATGGGTAATAATAATATTTTTTAATTGACCTATTTGGTAGTGATTTTTAATGATCGCTTCCTCAATTAACTTTAAACAAAAGGGATATCCCGTATCCACTAAGGTGAGCTCACCCCTCGATTCTATTAAACTAGGATAAATATAATCCTTTTGGTCATTAAATTCGACTTTTATTGGTAATTCTATTATTTTCATTTCTTCACCTCTTTCAAAAATTGTCCATTATTTCACTTTCTCACAAAATACGCACCTTTATTAGCTCCCATTTTCTCAAAGTTTTTCTTAAGAACAGTTCTAATACTCCAATTAAGATCCATTTCACACCAATCGTGAATAATTTTAGTCGTTATTTTTTGATTTGGAAATAATATTTGAAATTCATCTATATTGCGTAAAAGGACGTGCTGTAAGTTTTCTTTTTCTCCACATGCTCTACACGTACAACTTTTTTTTGCTATATCCTTTAGTATTCCGGAACAGGAAGGGCAGCGCATTCCTTTTTTTAATTCATTGTAATGGTAATCAGGAAGTGTTTGTTGAGGGGATGTTTTTTTATTTAGGCTATGTAATTTGTCGGATAATTGCTGTAGAGACGGAGATAGTGGAATTGTTTGATTAAATTGTCTGATATACTGCCCTAACTGGGATGGTAAAATAATTTTATCCGTTCGAGGTGCATGAAAAAGTGTAAATTCGGGGTTCGGAAATACTGCAGTAGGTACTATTGGGGTGGTGAAGCCAAGTTGATGGAAAAGCTGCCTAAGCAAGGAGCTGGATCTTTTTAACTGAATAAGCGGATCATCCACTTCTTTCTCCGAAATATGATAGAGCTTTTCGTCTTGATCATAATATTCACCAATATAATTCTTTATTTCATACATATAAAACAGATTATTATATAGAAGCCCCTGATCTATTTGGAAAAACCTATCGTTATAATTTAAACAAAGATCTTTTAACAATATGTAACCACCTGGGAGTTGTTCTAGTAGATGATCAAAATAGACCTCCCCTTCATAACCTCTTTTTAAGCTCCTATACCTTCTTTTGTCTTTGCTAGAAAATCGCTTACGGTAAATAAGTGCTTTATAGACTTGCAATTCATGAGCTTTTTTACGCGCTCGCAAATGTATGCTCCTTTCTTTTCTAACATTCTATTATAAATACAAAAACAATGCTAGTGTTATCTGATTTAATTGTTAATGTTCGTGAGAATTTTATCTTGATTATTTTGCTTGATGACTACGGGATAACCAAGATATTTTGTTTTATCTTGGTTATTTTACTGGGTGACTGCGCGATGGCCAAGATATCTGGCTTTATCTTGGTTATCTTGATGGGTGACTGCGCGATGGCCAAGATATACTAATCTTTACATAAAAAAAACTGCATAAAAGAGCTTACAAACTCTTCTACGCAGTGAATTCTATACCGTCTGTCTAATCATATTGTTCACTTTGCTGGCAATCTCCTCGTACGTCGTGTCTAATGAGACAGCCAGCTCACTGAACATAATATTTTGTACTGATTCTAACAGCTTGTGATCCAAATCAGACACCTTGTGGCCGTTTTCTTTAGCCTTTATTTCTTTTTTCATTAGTGTATTTAGAATATTAGAAATCTTTTGGCGGTTTCCTGTATGAACATAACTCGTATATTTTTTATTGCGTTCTCTTGCATTGTCGATCCATTCCACACCTGGAAATTGGAACGAATGTAATATTTCCTTGGCTTCTTCTTTATTCATAACTGTCCACATGTTAGTTTGATTATCCTCAACAGGTGCACTAATCGTCAAATTTGGATCTTTTACTGGGTGCATCACATAGTAGGTTCTCTCTTTATCTCTAAACTTCTTTTCACAGATGTCGTCAATTTTACACAAACCATGTGTCGAATAGATAATCATATCTCCAACATTAAACATTTAGTCAAGCCTCCAACTAACATTTTGTCAACTTAGTTTACAATTATAGTATACGCCATTTTTAAAAAGATGTCAATCTAGTTGACAAAGGAGAGTGCTTTTTTTATAATTAGTTTCGAAAAAATGCGCAGGAGTGGTCTTGTTGAATGATGACTTACACAACCTCAGCTTATTCGATATGCTTAGCGAACGGCAAATACAGCTTCGTAAATTATTAGAAGATTTGCGAAATGATCATAGTGAAATAATTCTATCCAATTCCGAATGGTACATTCTCGCTAAAATCGATAAAAAGGAGCCAACGATAGCATCTGTTGCTAAGAATGTAGATATCTCGAGACAAGCAACACATAAATTCATTAAAAATCTGGCAGCAAAGGGATTAATAGAAATCATTGATGCCAAACATAACAAAAAAGAGAAATGTATTCGTTTAACCGATCTTGGTATAAGTTGCTATGAAAAAAATGAGGCATTAAAAAAAGAATTAGAGGATAAAATGGCCGTCAAAATTGGGGAAGAACAACTTCAATATTTAAAAAACATGCTCAAAATAGATTGGGGATTGTAATGGGTCTGCTCTAATAGCAGACCTTTTTTCTAGCATAAAGGTTGAACCTTACCATCACGCTAGCATGGCTATTACGCTGATAAGGTCAACAATATTTTAGAGGGGAGTTGGAAATCATTCCCCTCCTCTATTAGTCTAATTTATGAAACCAGTTTCAGATCAAGGAAAAACGAATATTTGACATGAAACGCGTTTCATAGCTTACACTAAGGATGGTAACCATACGACATCAAATATAAAAGGAAAGTGGGACAAGAAATGAAAGAACAAAGTGTTATATTTTTTGATATAGACGGAACATTATTAGACCATGATAAAAAATTGCCTCCTTCCACAAAAGAAGCGATTTTCCAATTAAAAGAGAATGGACATCTAGTTGCTATTGCTACAGGCCGTGCACCTTTTATGTACGAGGATTTGCGCGAAGAATTAGGCATTGATACATTTGTGAGTTATAACGGGCAATATATTGTTTTAAACGGGGAAGTGCTACATACGAATCCATTAAATATCGATTCTTTAATTAAACTAACTGAAACTGCTCTTCACAATGATCATCCCGTTGTATTTATGGATCATGAAGATATGAAGGCGAATGTTCCTGATCACCCTCATGTCAAAGAAGGAATTGAGTCATTAAAGATCAAGCATTTTCCGACACATGATCCGTATTATTACGAAGGACGCGAATTATATCAATCTCTTTTATTTTGTCCAGAAGGGGAAGTGAAACAGTATAAAGATAATTTTCGCGATTTTGATTTTGTGAGATGGCATCCTTTATCTGTTGATGTCCTCCCTAAAGGTGGTTCAAAGGCAAAAGGGATCGAAAAGATTGTAGAAAAACTAAATATTCCAAAAGAAAGAATATATGCTTTTGGGGATGGCTTGAATGACATCGAAATGCTATCGACAGTAAACAACAGTGTTGCAATGGGAAATGCGGAGGAAAAAGTGAAACATGTAGCAAAATATATTACAGAGTCTGTGGAGAATAATGGGATAGAACATGGGCTTAAGCTAGTTGGTTTACTATAATTACTAAAAACCCAATTTTGGAGACTTCTCTAGAATTGGGTTTTTTCATTTGCATCGGATCAAGTTCTAATCCTGTATCCTTTCGTATATGTATTTAATGATGTCAATAAGGATGGAGGGTTTTTATGCAATATTATTATGGGAATCAGATGCCACTTCGTGTCCTAGATGAAGCTGAGTTTTGGAAGCATCAAGAAGAAGAGCATACAGTCGTTATTAGAGAGCTCGTTAAAAATTTGGAGCAGCCATACGTTGATGCACTGAAAGAATGGGAGAAGGCTTTTGCTCAAACCCATCAGCAAGTAGTGAGGTATATTGAAACAGTTAACCGATCTGCTGGACAGGTTTCAGATGCACTTTATCAGGATATTTTGAAGCTAACCTCTTTTTGCCTTGAACAGAGTCAGCAATTTATAAACTTTTGTCGTACATTAATGGAAGAAAGTAAACCGATCAGCACCAATCAAACCGCTAAGGTCGTGTTGAATCATATTATTGTAGAATCAGAATACTTTATCGGGGTTGCCCAAACTATTTTATATCAAAAATAGAAAGTTACTTCCTTCTACCGCTTTTAAGGTGTTGTCCTTTATAGTCTAATTCTGTAAAGGGCTTTTTTACTTTATTTTAATTTTGCTGGAATAAAATATGCGATGGTTGCTGATAGAAAGGCTATGATTATGGGTTGGAATAAATGGATTTCCTGTGGAGAATTGACACCAAGACTGCTTACGTTTGCTATATATGGCGTATACCACAAAGTTAAAATCATTCCAGATATGAGTTGAAGTAAGGAATAGATGATTAAAAAACTTACAGCAAAAACTATATATTTCTTCACTTTTAAAAAACCTCTCATTTCACTTTATTTTATTCTTACCTAAGGGTTCGTACAGACGTTAAATAGATTTCAGTCTTCTAAGAAGCCAACTAGTATAGGCTAAAATTATCTATTACACATATTAATCTGTATTCGTTTTCATTGACTTACACCTTTTCTTTAAAATATACTTAAATTACCTAAGGAAAATTTAAAAGGGAGTGATTGCGTGAAAACTATGATAAGTAAATGTACACTTGATGACTTACGTCTTTTGCAGGATATTGCTACAGATACCTATAATGAAACATACAGCCATTTAAACACTCCAGAAAACATGAACGATTATTTAGAAAATGCCTTCAATGCTAATCAACTTACAAAAGAACTATCCAATGAATTTTCTTCTTTTTTATTCTTGTATTCCAATGATATTCTCATCGGTTATTTAAAAATTAATGAGGGACCAGCCCAAACCCGTGAAGTCGGGGAAAATGCTATGGAAATTGAACGAATTTACGTCAAACAAAAGTACCAAGACAAAGGTTTTGGTAAAACATTACTGCAGACAGCCATTGAGCTAGCCAAAGAGCATAACAAAAATGAAATATGGCTAGGTGTTTGGCGAAAGAACAAAAATGCCATTGAATTTCATAAGAGCAAAGGCTTTGAAATAAGAGGTCAATACTCTATCTTTATTGGTGATGAAGAAAAAGAAAACTATATTATGGTAAAAACCTTGAAATAGGTAGATTGAGAGAAGAGGATTTCTCTCTTCCTACTTCGTTTTTTTCAGCTATGGCATGCCACACTTCTCTAACTATATGAAGACCTAACCACATTTTCCTCTAATACCTTTTGTAGATTTTGCTCCATCTCCTCTGTCATCACAATACAGCTTATCGTTCGAAATCTTGACTTAATTTTTAACTCTTTTTTATCATTAATTTCTGAAGAAAAGCCATAATGCCTACTGTTTACATCTATCGGAACAAATTCAAATGACTTTATTTTTTCCCATCGAATAAACTGATTCCCACTAAGAATCCCTTTATTTGTGATAGAAAACAACTGAAACAAATCATTGGAATGAAGTAAAGGGATAAAGAAAAAGGGGTACAAATAGAAATTAAATTCATCGTGAAAAATGGCCAGGATAAACAGCGTTGTTGCTAATACTAGTGTAAAAGCATATAGGATGATCCCCCATTTTTGTGTGGAAAGGGTCGGGGGTTTTATTTCTCTACGTTCAGAGTTTTTAATGGAAGCCATCTCCTCATCTGTTAGCGGCATAATTACACCTTGATTCATTTTCTTTAAAAGGACGATTAACTTATAGCTATGATATCCGATAAATAGAAGAAATAATAGACTCATTAATATTCTCATGCGCCATCACCTCTTGTCTTGTAAAAGTTGGAAACCATTAATAGAATTATTCCTATGATCATGAGTGGTATTGCAGAAAAGCCTAACATATTCTCTTGAATTCCTAACGTGCTATGAAAGGTAATGCCAAAAGCCACTAACCATATTCCGATAAAGAATAATGTTTTACTCTTTTTGCGATGTTTCTCCATCTTAATTCCCCCGTATTAATATACGAATAACTCAAGGCTTTCGTTTCATAAAACTTCGCTATTCAAAATACAGATGGTAGTGGTTTTCACATCTTTCATTGAATCTCGACTTACAATGTAAACAATGATTTGTATTTATGTACTGATTAATCGTTAATTCTACTCCACAGACTCCACAGATTATCGCTTTTTCCTCTCTTTCCTTTGCGCTCCATAGTTCAATCGAATGATTTTCACATTCTTGATGACATTTATAGCATGGATAAAATTTATGACAACATTTAAATTTTATCGCAATAATATCCTTTACATTATGATAATGTTTACAGCGAGTTTGGTTATCTACAGTAAGTCCATAGATTTTTGGCATGTTGTTCACCTCATTAAACGTATTTTATTGCTTTACTTTTAACCCTAACAATCGAGAAAAACCAATAGCTTGTTCAGGTGAAACTACACATCCTTCTAGACTTTCCATCGAAACATTCATTCTATCAAATGTACAAGTACTAATATCAATGCCTTTAAGCACCGTTTGATGGAAATCGACCTCATTCATATCACTCTTCTGAAACTCCACATTGATAAATTTACTACGATAATAATTAGCATTTTGTAAGGAGGTCTGATCAAATATTACTTGATTTAAACGAGACTCCGCAAAACTACTGAACCTCGCGATACATCCCTCAAAGGATACATTCCCTAACGAGCTTTCCGAAAAATCCACACCTAATAATTTACAATCCTTAAACGCAACTCTATGTATCGATCCCTGTCTCAAATTAACATTTGATAGATCACAATTTTCAAAGATCACATCCGTCAAGTCTGCCCTTTCCAAAGAAACACTCGGAAAGGTCACTCCTTTAAAAATAACCTTGGATATCATCACAGGATAAAAATTTTTACTACTTATCATGCTATTAGATATCTTACAATTTGATAATTCCAGCTCTTCTTTTGTGAAAATATCCCCTTCCTTCCCTTCTTCTAAATCAAAAGGGATTTCAGGTAATTTGATTTTAAAGTTTTTTGTCATAACAACACCTCTTTGCACCATTATAACAAAAATTTATTGAATGATAGATCCAAAAAAAGCTGAACTTTACGAAGCTCAGCTCGGTGAAACTCTGCCTATAAGTACTTTCCGGTATAGGAAGTTTGATTTTCTCTTATCGTTGCTGGTGTTCCTTCGGCTATAATTTGACCTCCATTTACTCCTCCTTCGGGACCTAGATCAATCACCCAATCTGCCGCTCTAATCATTTGGCTATTATGCTCCACCATAATAACCGTATTTCCTGCATCCACTAATCTATCTAATAGCTTTAGTAATTGAACAGTATCATTGGGATGTAATCCTGTTGTAGGTTCATCTAATAAATATAAGGATTTTTTATTCCCTTGTTTCATGAGCTCCTTAGCCAGCTTCAATCGTTGTCCTTCTCCACCTGAGAGGGTAGTTAAGGATTGGCCTAATTTCAGATATCCAAGACCAATCTCCACTAGTAAATCAAGAACGTATTTCACCTTTCTCTCCTTGTTGAAAATCGTTAAACAATCATGAACAGAGCTTTCCAATATATCATTAATGGAATGCTCCTTATATTTTACTGAAAGGATCTCCTTCTTAAATCTCTTTCCATGACAAACAGGACAAATTACCTCTAAATCCTCGAAGAATAGCATGTTTGTTGATACATAACCTAATCCTTGGCAATTTTCACAACGTCCACCGACTGTATTAAAAGAAAAATGCTTTGCTGTCAGCTTGTTCTCTTTCGCTACTGTTAACTGAGAAAATAGCTTTCGAATTTCAGTAAACACTTCTATATATGTTGCAATATTAGACCGTTTCATTCTACTTAGTGGTGACTGACCGACTGTTATCATTTGATCAAAATATTGAAGGCCTGTAACCTTCTCAAAGCCTTCGTGGATTTTGTCGTTCCCTTTTGCTAATACATCAAAAACAAGCGATGATTTCCCTGAACCTGATACACCTGTAACCGCTGTAAGACATCCAATTGGAAAGGAAGTGGTTATATCCTTTAGATTATGAACATTGGCATGATGTACCGTTATTTTCTTACCAATCCCTTGCCGGAAATCACTCACCATTTTGTGCTCTTCCCGTAAATATTTCCCTGTCACGGAAGCTTCCTGTTCCATTAATTCCTGTAAGTTTCCCTCGCCAACGATTGCTCCTCCCATTTTACCTGCACCTGGACCCATATCTATGATATAGTCTGCATGCTTCATCACGTCTACGTCATGCTCGATGACTAAGACTGTATTACCTAAATCTCTAAGCTTTTTCAATACACTTAACAGTCCTAAGGTGTCCTTCGGATGTAACCCTACAGTAGGTTCATCCATGATATAAAGTACCCCTGTTAATGCAGAATCGAGAAGGGCTGAAAGTCTTAACCTTTGTACTTCTCCTCCCGATAGGCTTATCACTTGGCGATCTAACGTCAAATATCCCAATCCTATTTTGATAATTCTTGTAAGCTTTGTCTCTAAATCTTTTATAAACGTCTTAGTGATCGAATAACTTTCTACATCTAATGACTTCTCTAGACTTTTGCTCCATTTTAGCATTTCCTCTAAAGAATGGTTTACGAGGTGTGTAATCGTTTTATCTGCTACCTTAACCCTTCGGCTAGTTTCGTTTAACCTTTCTCCTTTACAATCAGGACATGTCTGGGAATAAAAATAATTTTCAGCTTCTGCAGAGGCTCCAGCCTTTTCCGTAAACCTTCTCCACATTCCTGTTAATACACCTTCAAATTTGCCTTTATCAACCGTTTTTGGAGGCTTAACAGTAGGGAAATATTTCTTCACTTCCTCACTTTCGACACCATAATATAAAATTGCCTTTTGGGCAGGGGTATAGTCTTTTAGAGGTAGTTGTTCTTGAAGTGATATACCGTAATAGTTCATCGCAGCTTTTACAATAGATACCTGATAGTCTGCATAGCGCCCTTTCCATATATCTACGGCTCCATTTTCAATCGAATGTGCTTGATGGAAGAGAGATTCTTTATGAATATCGACGACTTCTCCTAGACCTTTACAAGTAGGGCAGGCTCCTTCAGTGGTATTGTAAGAGAAATGCGTTCGAGTCAATTTTTCCATTCGATGCTGACATTTCGGGCAATGAATATATTCTCGAAAGCTATTTTCTTCTTTCTCTATTTCCTCTTCATTCCAAGTTGGCTCTATCTCATACTGACAAACAGAACATCTCCTCCTACCAATTTTCTCAAAAATCATCCGTAGACTTGTATACATATCTGTTACGGTTCCAACTGTTGAGCGAGGATTCTTATTGGCAATTTGTTGGTTAATACTGATGGATGGAGAAAGCCCACTCATGAATTCTACTTTCGGTTTATCAATTCCTTGTAAGCCCATGGATTCTAGATATTGCCTCTGACATTCTTTAAATAATGTATCTATTGCCAAGGTAGACTTTCCTGATCCGGAAGGACCTGTTAGGACAATGAGTTGATTTTTTGGAATAGATACTGACAGGTCCTTTAAATTATTTTCTTTTGCCCCATTTACCACGATTACATTTTCCAAAACTATCTCCTCCAATATCTTTTCTATTTCAAGCATACAACATTTATGCAAGTGCAAAGTTTTGATAGCAATGTTATTATTATAATAGGCTTAAAATGAATCAAACCCGTCATGGGATTACAATGTTTTAATTGAATCTTTTAAAGAAAAGAGAGGGCTCCTATGGAATTAAGACCGATAGACATTGCTCGAGAGCTAGACGTAGGAACCAGTGCCTTACGGCATTATGAAAAATGGGGTATTGTTCCACCAGCCAAACGGAAGGCAAATGGGTATCGTGTTTATACGGAAGTACATGAAGCCTATTTCAAATGTATACGCGCTATGTATCCAGGGTTTGGGATGGCCACAGTAAGAAAAGTTATGCCTATGATTCAGCAAAATAAGTTTACGGAAGCTTTATGGGAAGTAAATAGAGTCCAAGCAAATTTATATGAAAATAAACAACAAGCAATAAAGGCATTAGATATATTAAAACCTGATAATATGGAGAGCTTTTTGAATAGGCAAAATAAAAACCTGTATAACATTGGGGAAGTAGAGAGGGAAATTAAAGTCCCAGCCACTACGATTCGGCATTGGGAAAAAGAGGGCTTAATTAAACCTGTTAGGGACGCTGAGAATGGCTATCGAATGTATAGTCGTGACGATATTCGTAAATTATTAATCATTCGAACCGTTCAATCATCGGTATATTTCCTTGATAGTGTTCGAGAGATACTAGATAGAATCAATCAGCTTAACGTCACAGAGGCAAGAAAAATCACCATGGATTCTTTAGTGTATATGGATTATCAAATTGAGCAGCAACTTCGTGGTGCGCATTACTTATATCGATTAATCAAATTACTGAAGAAAAAAGAAAAAGAGGCATAAGTTAAAACCATGAACTATCTTTTCGATATCCCATGGTTTCAGTAATTTATGTTTATGCTTCAAGCTTAGCTGCCCATAACTCGATTTCGATCTTTATCTCGGGCAAGCCCAATTCAGTGATATACCCTATGGTCATTGATGGATAGTCTGTAGTAAATAACTGCCCCCATTGGGTATAAAAGAAATCCCAATCTATCCTTTCTGTTGCCCATATGTTCACTTTAATAATGTTTGTTGCATCTAATCCTTCAGATTTCAAAAAGGCTTTGATATTACTAAATGTGTTACTCACTTGGTCATTGATGGTAGGAGGAATATTCCCTTCTTGGTCTACCCCTATTTGTCCGGATGTTACGAATAACTCAGCATTTTTAGGAATTCTCGTAATATGTGTGTAATTACCTACAGGTGGTGGCATATTTGACGGGTTTTTTCTCGTAATTTTTTGCATCTTATCGCCTCCTTAGATAAATTTTATTAAAACTCCCATTCCGGATTCCAGACTACCTCCCAAAGATGTCCATCAGGATCTTGAAAGTAACCGGAATATCCTCCCCAAAAGGTGTTACATGCCTTTAGTGTAATGGTGGCTCCCGCTTTTTCTACGAGTTCCATGATTTGATCTACTTCTTCTTTACTGCTTACATTGTGTCCAATCGTAAATTCTGTCGGACTGTTTGCTGTTTTTGTAACCTTTGCATCGTGAGCAATAGCTTCCCTATTCCATAATGCTAATTTAAGTCCAGATTGCAGATCAAAAAAAGCGACAGCACCGTGCTCGAATTCTTCTCCTACTATTCCCTCTGTATGCAAACCTAATCCATCTCGATAAAAGGATACTGCCTTTTCTAAATCATCTACTCCTAATGTAAGAACTGAAATTCGCGGTTCCATAAATCAACATCTCCTTAGGGTTTAATTGGTTACATCATTTGCTCCAGTTCAGGTTGCATTGCACTTGTTAGAACTATAGATAGTTGTTCCTCAGCATAGTAAAAGCCAAATTGCCCTTTGCCTTTCTCTATTTCCTTCATTACTTCGGATAATTGGATTCTTACCTGCTCATTATCCCCGTTCAGCTTGGCGCGAATTGCTTCACTCCTTTTATAACTGATAGGTTCAAAGGAATTCATAAGCCGATGCAATCGGTCAAATTGTACCTTATCCTCCTCCTTATTTACTACCATATCGATCTGCTTAATTTGGTTGATAAATTGTAATGTGAATTTATTTTTCTTTGTTATAGGTATCTGCTTAAATGGTTCAATCAAATTAGAAGCTGTGTCGTAATTTTTCGTGACAAGCGTATAATAAAAGAGAATATGTGCAACCGAAATATTATCAATGGTTGGTTCCAATGTCTTAGCCTGTCTGATTAAATCCTTTGACCAGTCCCTGGGATGTAATGGAGTCATCATTTCCTTAATTAATAATAAAGAAATTAGAAATTCATCTGAATGTTTCCCACCTCTCCATAGCTCCCACAATATACGACCATCGGATTTTAAGGACCCTTGATATGGCAAAATGGTTAAAACGAATACACTTAAATTAAAAATACCAAAGTAGTATACCATATCGATGTTCATGAACTCTCCAGTAAGTAAACTGATCATACCGACTACTACTGAAAAAATAGGGCCACCCGCTGCATACCATTTATGCTGCCGGGCGATCGTTTCTAAATCTTTGGCCAATGGTGTGCAGTTCGAAACTCCACCAAAACTGAACCAGCTGTCATTGACGCTTATACGTAACCGATCTGTTTTTTCAATGGTGATGGGACCAACTGTGACATAATTGAATTTGTAACCTGACCATATTCCAAATACAACGTGTCCTAACTCATGAATGAATAAAGTAAAGAATAAAAGAGCTGCACACATACCGATCAAATTAGCTGTTTCTGCGTAGTTGGTAAAGTTAAACAGTCCAATAAGCATGGCTGAAATAATTACGATGCCAAAAGGCTTCATGATGTCATTCATTATTTGTTTCTCCTCTAGAATGTATTTTCATTTGTGAAGGTTATGGTCTACCATTATCGACTCAATGATTACTAACCTACAATTAAATCAAAAAATCTTTCATATGCATCATATATCTTGTCCGCTTCCACCTGATCCTGAAATTCATCTTCATATTTATAAACAAAGAGATCCATTTCATAAAGGGAAATCAGAATTCTGACAAGTGGCTTCGGCATTGTATCCCAGAAGAATATTTTGTCATCGATAGTCGTCAATTCTTCCAGGATCTCTTCGAATTGTTCTTCATCCAAGCCCTTTCCTTGTTGGAGTTTTTCAAAAAAGCCCCCGCCCTTTTCAATTTGTTCCATGAGACTTGACATAACTTTTTCCTTTGCTTTGTCCGATATTTGATCACAAGCAAGACCCTTCTGCCTCAAGGTGCTGATATTTGCTGCAGCATCCCGTATTCTCTCGGATTCTTCTCCTGAATAATTTCTGGAAAAGTTATAAAGCTCACCACAGACTTCCATGACTGACTGTACGGCATCTTGTGGAATAGAGTCCTTATCACTCCATTGCTCCATCAATAGTGAAAACGACCTTTTCATATTTTCATATTCCTTCTCATCCATGCCATTACCCATCCGCAGTTTAACAAGCAAATTTATCTCCGATTCAATAAAATGTTCCAATAATGTTAATTGGTCCATATTGACACCCCTTTTGTTAATTCATAAACTCGGAAGGACGACCGATTAACTCAAATGCTTCCTTAGGAATAAATTTTTCAACAAGTACCTCCTGTGAACTATTCGCATAATTCCGGACCATTTGAAATGGTTTACCAGCCTTGGTGACTAGATACTTTTCTTGTATTTCGGGGTCTGTTAAATCATAGTATTTATTAGTAACCTTATTCAAATCAATTCGTACTATCCGAAGATCCTGTGGCTTCCTGTCATTATTTATATCATACCTAGCATTGTCGAGGGCAACATCAAAGCTTTTGGTTGTGGAAATAAATTGAGAGCCTTTAAAATTCTCCTTACTTCCATTTCTCACATGTCCAGCAATACTCATATTTCTATCCGGCCTCCTAGCCTTTATACCCTCGGAGATATCCTGCTTATCTGGTAAAACACGGTAAACAATCTTTTCCCCTGACTTTGGCTTTATACCAATTTTTTTCAACAGATCATCTGCCTGATTTACCTTTTCTTGAATCTCCTCTACTCCATCAGAGGAATAAGTATTTCCACTCGAAAAAGAAGATATAGCTTCATCTACTGTTCCTATCAGTTCCCCTATATAATTGACAATACCCTTAACCGTCTCTTCTACACCGTCAATCGTATTCTCAATACTATCTCCAACTGAACCGAACCAATCAGTTACAGGCTCCAGAAATCCTCCATCTGCTTCAACAGAGCTAACAGTGGCTAATGTTGAGATATCAGCAAGAGGTGCTCTCTCCGCTGATGTGTTTATTGGCTGCATAAAAGAAAAAAGCATAAGTGCAATGAAGAAACAGAGCAGATATGGGTGTTTAATTTTCTTCAACTTTCTTTCCTCCTAACTATTAAATGTGATAGATTCATCCGTCTAGAATATGAACTCAGATGATAACGTTTCATTCTATGTATGATTAATTACACTCTTTATAATAGAAAAGATTTCAAGTAAAGTCTATGTAATTTATACATATAATAAAATTTAGTATTTTTTTCCTAATAAGCCTTTTCTAAGTAAGCGCAAGATTATTAATTTATCATTAATTAGGTTAAAATAATAAATAGAACATGTAGAAAGGGTGAAAAAATGAAAGTTTTAGTTATTGGTGCTAATGGACAAATCGGTAAACATCTGGTTTCCTTTATTCAGGAAAATGACAAGCTAGAGGCAAGGGCTATGATTCGTGATGAAAAACAGGCTCCTTATTTCAAAGAATTAGGTGCAGAAATAGCGGTAGTAGATCTAGAAGATGAAATAGAAGCCATTGCAAAAGCTGCAGATGGAGTCGATGCTATCGTCTTTACTGCCGGATCTGGTCCAAACACAGGGAAGGATAAGACACTGATGATCGACTTAGATGCTGCTGTGAAAACAATGGAAGCAGCGAAAGAAGCGAAAGTTAAACGATATATTATGATCAGTTCCTTTGATACCACTCGTGAAGCTATTCAATCTGCTCCAGAGTCCTTTGCTCCATATGTAGTGGCGAAGCATTATGCAGATGAATGGCTTAAATCCACTAACCTAGACTATACCATTATACACCCTGGGTTATTAACAAATGATTCTGGAAAAAATAAAGTTGAGCTTGCAACAACGGTAGCAAGAGGAGAAGTTCCTCGAGAAGACATTGCGAGAGTTATTGTAGAAAGTTTAATCAATGATTCCACGATCGGGAAGGAATTCCAGGTTGTTGGTGGAAGCACCCCTGTCGAGGAAGCAGTAAAATCTGTCTAACTAAAGTGAAATCAAGTGCTTGTGAAAGGACCCCCTAAAAAAGGGGGTTATTTTCACCTTGTGTATTTATACCATCTACTGATTATCCCTTATACACTTTTTTCAATTCTGCCAGATCGAGCTTCTTCATTTTAAGTGTTGCTTGATTCAGTCGATTGATTTGTTCTGCAGTGCTATTATTCATCATCTCATCCATTTCTCTCGGTACGATTTGCCAAGACACTCCAAACTTATCCTTTAACCAACCACATTGTTCGGACTCAGGAACAGCCGATAGCTTATCCCAATAGTCATCAATTTCTTCTTGCGTATCGCAATATACCATAAAGGAGATCGCCTCATTGAATTGGAAGTCATGATCCATTGCACTATCCATTGCAGTAAACCAATGATCTAATAGCATGAAATCTGAAAACATAACCGTCCCTTCTTTATCAAGCTCCATGCCTTCAGGATAGCGATAAATCTGTCCCCAATTTGTGCTCTTAAAGGTAGACACATAAAAGTCAACGGCTTCCTCAGCTTTCCCACACACCTCACCAACAAACATAAGCGAAGGTAAAATAGCAGGCCTTTCTTCTCCATCAGGATTAGTCAGGATTAACTGCCACGATACACCATACTTATCTTGAATCCAGCCGTACATTTCGCTAAACGGATACTTATCTAAAGGCATTAGCTCAGAACCACCTTCAGATAATTTGTTCCAAACCTCCTCGAGTTTCTCACGAGCGTTGGCTTCTCGTGATGGATCAAAATTAACGGTAAATGAAATAGATGGATTGAATTGGAAATAAGGACCTGCGCTGATAGCCATAAACCCCTGTCCCCATAATTCAAATGAGACTAAGTTAGCGTCACCTGATGGGGTATCATTCAATGTCGTACTGTTTGTCATGTTTGATTCAGGAAAAATCGACGTATAAAACTTCGCTGCTTCAGCGGCCTCCTTATCAAACCACAAATGTGGAACAATATTTTTCTTTAATTTTGTCATTATTCTCCCTCCTTTATGTGCATATTCTATCATAGCTATTGACAGACTATTTCTTTTCTATTGCTATGTTAAAAAAGACATTGACTTAACGTTCATTTTACATGTATTATATATCTAAAAGATACATATCATTTAGATAGGGGTATTCCATGAAAAAATATAATCATACAACATATGCCATTCTTGGTATATTAACGACTGAATGCAGAACGGGGTACAGTATCAAACGACTCATCGATCAAAGTCTAAATCATTTCTGGAAAATTAGTTATGGGCAAATTTATCCTACTCTGAAACGAATGGTGGAAGAGGGATTAGCAACCGTAAAAACACTCACAGAAGGTGGTAAACCTGATCGACATGAATATTCACTAACTTCAAAAGGGGAAGCTGCCTTGAAGGAATGGTTGGAGCAGCCAATTGAACAAATACCTCACGAGCGAAATGAAGTATTACTAAAATTATTTTTCGGAAGACACCAAACAAAAGAAAATACATTATTACAGTTGGAAATTTATAAGCAAAAATTAACGGAAACCTATGAAACCTATCAGGCTATTGAAAAGATGATCAAATCCAATCATCAACATCATGAGGATCTGACCTATTGGTTACTTACTTTAGATTACGGGAAACGGGTGACAACGGCTGCGATGGAATGGTGTGATACGACTCGAGATTATTTTAAAAAGGAGGAAGAGTAAATGGCAAAGCACATTTATAAAGGTCGATTTACAACAGAAAACCAGGAAGATTTAGTAGTATTTCTTATTGGAATGAGGATAAACAAACGCTATCTATTCCATCGTTGGTTACCTGTCTTTACTGCTATGCCTGGGATGATTAAGGAACTCTATTCGAATAAAGAGGAGCTAGGGTTTCTATCAATGGAAAGTTATTTTGGTTTAAGAACAACTGTTATGATTCAATATTGGCGGTCTCTCGATGATTTACTGGCATATGCAAAAGGTGAAAAACATTTGAAAGCATGGGAAAGCTTCAACAAGAAGATTGGAAATAATGACTCTGTTGGGATCTACCATGAAACCTATGAATTGAAAAAGCAACAGTATGAATCTGTATATGGAAATATGCCGTTATACGGACTAGGGAAGGCGATGAAGCATATTCCAATTACAAAAGAAATAATTACCGCAAAAAAGCGACTTAATCGTTAGAAAAAAGCCTCCGAATCTCGGAGGCTTAACTAATAAATTGTAATATAAAAGTGAGTAAAAATAGACAAGCGATCATATAAAGGGTGAAGGATACGTTTCTTTTTTTCCCTGTCGCTAATTTTAACATCACATACAAGATGAATCCCATTGCTATACCATCTGCAATACTGTACGTAAAAGGGATCATGATCATCATAAAGATGGCTGGAAATGTCTCGGTCATATCCTGAAAGCTTAAATTCCGTATATTTTGTACCATAATTGCCCCAACAATGATTAAAATCGGTGCAATAGCATTTGCTGGAATGATATTCATATATGGAATCAGAAAAATCGTACCGAGAAAAAGTATTCCTGTTGTGATCGACGTAAGCCCTGTTCTACCACCTGCCGCAATTGCAGCAGTAGATTCAGCTGTGGATACAGTTGGACTTGAACCAAAAATACCAGATAGCATCGAAGCAATACTGTTTGCTTGAAAGGCCTTTTTAAACTTTTCTGGTCCTTTAGCTAAGTCTAACTGACCTGCGACTAATCCCATATTTTCAAAGACGATCACCATCGTAATGGAAAATACAGAGATAACAAAAGGCAATGATAAACTGTTTTCTAGCGAAAACGCTCCAAATACTTGGCTGTATTCCTGCAAGGAGAAAGCCTGATTCGTAAGTGGAGGCATTACATCAAGCAAAAAGGCGATACTTATCCCAACGAAAATCGTCCAGAGAAAATGCCCTTTTACATTGCGAACAAACAAAACAAAAGCGATAATTAACGTTAATATCGTTGCTAATACGACAGGATCACTTAAATCGCCCATCGCAATAATCGATTGATCGCCTTGTTCTATTAAGCGCCCTTTCTCCAGTCCGATCAATATGAGGAAAAATCCTATCCCTATGGTTATAGCTTCCTTTAACGAACTAGGAATCGCTTTGTTGATTACCTGCGTTAATTTAGAAAAAGCTATCAATAGGAAGATAATTCCGGAAACTACTGTGACACCAAGTGCCTCCTGCCAGGCTAACCCCATCGACTGTACCAAGGTATAGGTAAACATCGCATTAATTCCCATCCCAGGGACCACTAAGATGGGTGCATTGGCCCATAATCCCATTAGGAGACACCCTACAAATGATGTCATGATGGTAGCCACAATGGCACCTTGTAGAGGAATCCCTGCCTCTGACAAAATCAGCGAATTAACCGCAATAATGTATACAATCGTGAAAAAACCGATAAATCCTGCTGTTATCTCCTGTTTAACACTTGTCTCGTGTTGTTTTAATTGAAATAAGGATTTTTTCATTCCATTTCCTTCTATTTAATTATCCCTCTCCCAACCCGCTCTCCTCTATGCTTTCTTATACCAAAATAAATAGCAAAGAAAAGAGAGCCAACTTACATTTTAGTAAAAATAGAGCATTTGTCAACTACTTAAAACGATAAACAATGAAAGCAAACAACCCTTTAGAAGTTTCCTAAAGGGTTGGCGTCTTACCATTAATAGAATCTTTTAAAACTAGAAAAGTGTTTCTTCCAGTAAGAATTGTTTAAGCTAACAACCTCTACTCCATCTGAGCCTGCATGGATAAATTGATTGTTTCCTAGATAGATTCCCATGTGTGAAATGCCAGATTTATAAGTTCCCTCAAAAAATACTAAATCTCCAACCTTGGGATTGTTAACATAATAGGAACGGTCATAATAACCTGCACTGGAAAGTCGCTTGATGTCCTTTTTACCAGCTTGCTTGTATACATAATAAATGTATCCACTACAATCAAATCCATTTGGTGTTGTTCCACCCCAAGCATATTTTGTACCCTTTAAGCTTGTAGCAACATCGATAAGTTTGGTTACGTTGTAATCTATATTACTAGGTTGTTTATTGCTAGTATTCTTATCAGAAGTGGAGCTTGTTGAATCTTGCTTTGCTCCGATTTTCAGCTTTTGACCAACATAAATTCGATCAGAGCTTAGATTATTCCATTTCTTCAAATTAGCAACAGAAACACTATATTGAACTCCTATATGAGAAAGTGTGTCCCCTGACTTTACAATATAAATAGTAGAGGAAGAACTACTTTCTTCTTTATTAGAGTTAGAATTAGATGATGTTTGTTCATTATTAGAACTGGTATTAGAGCTTGACTTTTTTACAACTAAGACATTGCCTGGGTAGATCAATGTAGTATTTAAATTATTCCATTTCATTAAGTTTTGAAGGGAAATATTGTGCTTGTATGCTATACCACTTAGAGTATCTCCACTTTTTACTGTATATTTACTTGTCTTACTGGTGCTTTGATTCGCATTTTTATTTTGCGTTTGGTTATTTTTATTAGAAGAAGATGCATCTGTTTTGATAATTTGATTTGGATAAATAATATCAGAGCGAAGCTTATTAATATCGATCAGTGCTTGTACACTTGTATTATACTTCTGAGCTATCTTCCATAATGAATCACCACTTTGGACTTTATACGACGCCGCTTCTGCTTCATCTGCTCCTATCATTGTTGATGCGATAGCTGCACCTAAGGTAACAGACATAATCATTTTCTTTTTTACCATTTAAACTACATCCTCCTGTTTATTAATAATAAATAATTCTTCTCTTTAGGAAAAACAAAGCTCGTACTACTAGAATTGATGTATGTATGAAATGTGGATAAACACGCAAGTTTTATGTAAGGAGCTTTTACGAAATCAAATATAGTCCTATTATACTCCCTTTTAGC
Source organism: Gracilibacillus sp. JCM 18966 (assembly GCF_055392695.1). NCBI lineage: Bacteria > Bacillati > Bacillota > Bacilli > Caryophanales > Bacillaceae > Gracilibacillus > Gracilibacillus sp. JCM 18966. The sequence goes on from NZ_AP043883.1 coordinate 811,031, forward strand.
GAAAAATGATAGATTTTATTGAAATATGTTTTTTAATTTTTTGTATCAAATTATAGGTTGTTTGACCTATAATTTATTCAATTACATAGAAATCCTTATAATTGTATTACCAATAGTAATTATATTATTTACCGAACGATACTAAATGACTATTAATAACATGTCATTTATGTAATTCTTATAGTTACCTTTAATCACATTTTCGTTCTAACTATACAACCAAAACTTGTTAATAAAAAAACTCGCAGTCAACTGCGAGTTAAATTTCCTATCCCTAATCTAATTTAGCTTTTTCCTTTCGATAAATTACCCGTAAACGAAGAAAGAATCCAATTGCAGCCCCTGTTAATCCAAGTGTAATTCCAACCCAAAAACCAGAGGGTCCAAGATTCGTAAAGGCTGCTAATAAATATCCAGAAGGGATACCAATTAACCAATAAGAAACAAAGGCGATATAAAATGGTACTTTTACATCCTTGTAGCCCCGTAAAACACCCTGTAGACTAGCTTGTGAAGCATCAGATAATTGATAAATAATGGCAATGATGAATAACTGTCCCGCTATTTGTACAACAATCGGATCTGTAGTGTAAAGGTAGGCAATTGGCTCTCGGAAAAAGAACATAAAGACAGATCCTGAAGCAAGAAAACCGATGGCTCCAAGTACTCCAATAAAGGCATACTGTTTAGCTGCATCTAATTTTTTACCGCCAATTGAATAGCCTACCACAATCGTTATAGCCATTGATATACTAAGTGGTATCATAAATAGTAATGTCGTAAAGCTAATCACAATTTGATTTGCCGCAATAACCGTAGTGGAAAACATATTGCCAATTAGTAAGGTAACAACGGAAAAAATGCTTGCTTCAAAGAAAATGGAAAGTCCGATTGGTATTCCTATGGATAATTGCTCTTTCCATGCTTTAAACGATGGCTTCACCCATTGGACAAATAATTTGTACTTTTTCACTGCTTCAATTCTAAATGTCATAATAATGCTAATAATTAATATGATCCAGAAGGTGATACCTGTTGCGTATCCAGCACCAATCCCGCCTAACTTAGGCATTCCAAAATTACCAAAAATTAAACTATAATTTAAAAGTACATTAAAGGGAACAGCTAAAACCGTAATAATCATGGTGATTCGTGTGAATCCTTGTCCATCGAAGAAATTACGAATAACATTGGAAAGGAATAATGGGATAATCCCAATCGACAGACCAGCTAAATAATGAAAAGCGATATGTTGTACATTTTCTTCTAAATCCATTAGATTTAAAATCGGATGGAGGGCAAACGCCCCTACTAGAATAATCATCATACCAAGCATAATCGCTAAAAATATAGCTTGTGTTACGGTATGATGAATTTTATGACGTTGGTTTGCTCCCATAAATTGCGCAATAATCGGTGTAATGGCGAGCATAACACCATTCATTCCTGTAAAAACTGGTGACCATAAACTAGATCCAATAGCGACTCCAGCAAGATCATCTGTTCCAACACGACCAGACATCATCGTGTCAACAAGGTTCATTGCTGATAAACTGATCTGTGTAATCATTATCGGCCACAAAATAACTAAGAATAAATGAATTTTTTCCTTCCATGTTTCGGCATGATACATGTGAACCCTCCTTACTTCTGAGATGTACGATCTGGATAGGTAATACCTAACCAGAATATTTCCCAAGCTGCATGTAATTTTCGGTTGGTACGAGCTTCTCCTCCGTAAATTAATTCGACACCAATGGAATCTAACAATGCCGAAAATGACATGACTGCAACATTAGGATCTTGACTTATTTCTTCCTTTTCATACGCATATTGAAATCGATCAAAATATAATAAGTCTACTTGATCAATGTATTGATAGAGCTCCCTAGTGACTTCATCGTATAAATGACGTGGAGGAAGAAAGGTGTTACGAAGCCAGAACTTTAATTGATTATCATGATGAAATCGATGGATAAAATGTTGCAGATCTGACCATAAAAATTCCTTTAGTGTTTTATCGAAATATCTTTTTATATAATCTTGTTCCTTTTTTAACTCATCTGCGAAGGTTTCCTTTAGTATTTGCATAAACAGGGCATCTTTTCCTTTAAAATGAGTATAGATGGATTGTTTCTTGATCCCTACTTGCTTCGCAATATCAGCAAGGGACGTCCCTTCATAACCATGTATGGCGAATAAATTCAATGCTTCCTGTTTAATTAATTGATAAGACATCCTACCACCCCTTACGAACGGTCGTCAGTATAGCTTAGCAAAGGATGATAGGAGTGTCAATAGACGGAATACAACAAAAAAAAAATCACAAGTGATTGCTTGTGATTTTGAGGAAGGAGCATTATTTCAGTGATGGTTTATTATCTAATGCTATCGATAGAAATATATATACCCAAACAGAAACAGAAGAAGTGAAGAAGAAAATTAATCTGACAATGAAAGAAGATATGCCAAAAAACTCCGCGATCCCTCCACACACACCATAGAATGCCTTATCCGTTGATGATCTTGTTAACTTCTGATTCATTCCATTTCCTCCTTCATATGTTAAGTCACTTGCCTTTTTACCAATTATAACACGCTTTTTGTAAAATAAAGGATATAGCTAATACTTTAAAGTGCTAGCGCGCTCCTCCAAGAAGCAAACACATGGATCCCGTTGATAAAAAAATAAACACTAGGAAGCACCCAATATTAGGGTGTTTCTTCTTTTACGAGTACTATGCACATTACTTGCAACTTTTCATGAAAGCGTTTATAGTAGTTAACTGTTCATACCTCTCCATCCTCATTCGTCCTCTTTACTCTTTCCGCTTATAAATTCACCGATCATCGAGAAGGAGGTAACTATGTTACATCGATTAAAAATATTTGATAATTTTTATTATGGATGGGTTATCTTAGTTATTGGTGGTTTAGGGGTGTTTTTCTCTGGACCTGGTCAAACATTTTCAAATTCTCAGTTTATAGATGAATATATACATGATTTCGGATGGTCGAGATCACAAGTCTCCGGTGTCTATTCTGTTGCTACACTATTAGCAGGTGTACTAATGATGATCGTAGGACGTTTCATCGATCGATTTGGACCAAGGATGATGATGGTAACAGTAGGAACTTTATTTTCCTTAGCATGTTTCTATAATAGTTTTATATCTAGTATTTGGATGCTTGCATTAGGATTTTTCATGGTACGTTTATTAGGGCAAGGGAGTATGACATTAATTCCAAATACACTCGTTGCCCAGTGGTTTGTGAAAAAAAGAGGTCGAGCCTTTAGTTTAAAAGCACTTTTTAGCTTTGCTGGTGCCATGTTATTTCCTATTATTAATACTTGGCTCATTCAAACATGGAGCTGGCAAGTAGCATGGCAATTTTGGGGAATAGTACTTCTATTTTTATTTGTACCTATTGCTTTCCTTGGAGTAAGAAATAGCCCAGAATCTATTGGATTAGAGCCAGATGGAAACGTAGAACCAGAGGCCGACCAACAAAATAAATTAGTGACACCCGTCATAGAGGCTGAAGAAGATTGGACATTAAATGAAGCAATGAGAACGAGAGCTTTTTGGGCTGTATTAATCTGTGTTGGTATACCTGCGTTAGTTAATACAGGTATTACGTTCCATATCACCTCTATCTTTAAAACGAATGGATTATCGCTTGAAATGGCCGCAATGGTTTTAAGCTTAATGGCATTTGTCGGAATTCCGATTTCCTTAGTCTCGGGTGTAATTTTAGACAAAGTAAAAACAAACTATGTCCTATTCGTTATCTTTATCATCGAATTTTTTGTTCTTTTATTGTTACTAATTACAGATAGTTTCCTTATGGCAATACTATTTGGTATATTATGGGGATTGGCAGGTGGATTAGAACGTATTGCTATCGGTGTTATTTGGCCTAATTATTTTGGTAGAAAATATATTGGGAGTATTAATGGTGTTGGAGCCACGATAATGGTTATCGGTTCATCCCTAGGCCCGTTACCATTTGGTATAGGCTTTGACCTATTTGGTGGCTATACTATCGTTATTCTATTAGCATTAATCTTTCCTATAATCGGCGTTATCTGTTCCCTATTAGCAAAAAAACCAGTGAAGGTTACTATTTGACTACATGTAATTCTAAAGTATGTAGTCTTTTTTTTTATACTTAACCATCTAAATCACTTAACATATTTATAAATTTTAGTAAAGACGGAGGTATATACTTATCTTTCCGATAAATGAACACTGTTTTGACTTTACCGTATAAATTTGGAATGGAATGCTGTCTAAGCATTCCATCTTGTACATGCTTTGTAACGACAACTTGTGGAAGCATACTTATACCTAGACCAGCTGCTACACAACCGATTATCGCATCTAAAGTACCAAATTCCATTATTTTATTCGGAATTATCCTCTCTTGACGTAACCATTGTTCAAGTTTTTCTCGATAGGAACATCCAGCATGAAATACAAGCAACGTTCTTGTTTGAATATCTTTAAATGAAGAAATAGGAGGATGAATTGTATCGGTAATGAGTACTAATTCCTCATTAATTACTTCCTTTTGAATGAGCTCGGGATGTTCAATAGGTCCAGCCACAAATGCTCCATCAAGTTCATACTTTAAAACTCCTTGGATATTTTGTTCAGAAGAGCCTGTTTTTAAAGTTACATCAACATCTGGAAAGTCTTTATGATACTTTGCAAGTAGGGTTGGTAAGCGAACTGCAGCGGTTGTTTCCATTGAACCAATAATTAACGGACCACTTGGTGTTTGATCATCATTCATCACACTTTTTGTTTCCTCTATAAGATGAAATATTCTTTCAGTGTATGATAGCAACATACTTCCCTTGGCTGTTAAGTCAGTCCCACGATTATGTCTATAAAAAAGGGTTGTTTTAAGATCTGATTCCAATTGCTGTATTTTCATAGTGATATTAGATTGTGCATATTGAAGTTCTCTTGCTGCTTGTGAAATACTTCCCAGCCTTGCAACAGTCTGAAAAATTTTTAATGTATGCAAATCCATAAAAATCCTCACACCTTTTTGCCATCTAAATAACTGATGACTAATATCAATATAATATATTATTCAATATATCAAAAAAAAGATATGATTTAAATATAATTTTTATCTTTAGAAAAAATCGAAGGAAAGACTAACTTAATCAATAAGTAAAAATAAAAAAGAGGTGTGAAATATGTTAAAGAATAAGATGACAGAACTTTTGAAAATTAAGCATCCGATTATCCAGGCTCCTATGGCTGGTGGAGTAACAACCTCAACATTAATCGCTGAGGTTTCAAATGCTGGTGGGCTAGGGATGCTTGGAGCAGGATACTTGCCCCCTGCTCAAATAAGGGAAGAAATTAGGGAAATAAAGCAATTAACTTCAAATCCGTTTGGAATAAATCTCTTTGTTCCTAATGAGTTTGATATTACAGAGAATGAGATTAAATCGGCTAACCAGTTCTTAAACCCGATTCGTAAGCAATTAAATTTACCCCAAAGGGATGACCTTGATTTTCCAAACTTTAAAGATGTTTCTGATACATTTACTGAACAAATTAAGGTTATTATGGAAGAAAAAGTTCCTATTTGTTCATTTACATTTGGCATCCCTTCTAGAGAAGTGATTGCTGAATTAAAACAATCAAACATTATCCTGATTGGCACAGCTACCACTGTGACAGAAGCAATGGAAAATCAAAAAGCTGGAATGGATATGGTTGTTGTTCAAGGAAGTGAAGCTGGTGGACATCGTGGGAGCTTTATTAATGGAGCACAAGAAAATTTGGTTGGGTTAATGTCTCTGATCCCACAAGTTGTAGACAATATAAGCATTCCTATTGTTGCTGCAGGAGGAATTATGGATGGGAGAGGATTAATGGCTTCGATTTGTTTAGGAGCAATGGGTGTACAAATGGGTACAGCTTTCCTTACTTGTATTGAAAGTGGAGCGAATAAGGTTCATAAAGAAGCAATTCTTAAAGCTAAAGAAGACCAAACTGTTTTAACTCGTTCATTTTCAGGTAAGTGGGCAAGAGGAATTAAAAATAATTTTATTTCAAAAATGCAGAACTATGAAACACTGTTACCCAATTTTCCTGTTCAAAATAGACTAACACAAGATATTAGAAAAACTGCTGCTACAGAAGATAATCAAGATTTCATGTCCCTTTGGGCTGGTCAAAGCCCTAGATTAGCCACAATTCAAAAAGCCGAAATATTAATTAAAAATATTATTGCAGAAGCCAACAAATTAAGTTCTATGGATACAAAGTAAATTCTTGTACTAAAAACCTAGCAAAAAAAGCTAGGTTTTTCTATACCTTAAATAATTATATTAACACTTACAAGCACTATATCGGTACTAAAAAATACTATTCATTTAATAGTATTTGATAAATATAATAGAAAACTGTAGAAAACGGCTGTAATTCAAAGAAAAATACCATTGTTTACGTTTCTATAGCGGTTTGACGTTTTTGTAAATTGTGATATAGTTCACTTTGTTCACGCCGGAAATTTTCTCTGAAACGCTCAGAGAACTATAAAATAATACGAAAGAGGTGCTTCATGAACAGAGCAGAAAAAATTAAATATGAATGGTTTGGGAATATACGAGGAGATATATTAGCGGGAATAGTGGTAGCTTTAGCGTTAATTCCAGAAGCCATTGCGTTTTCGATTATTGCAGGGGTTGATCCAATGGTTGGGCTATATGCCTCCTTCTGTATTGCTGTTATCATTTCCTTTGTGGGTGGAAGACCCGGGATGATTTCAGCTGCAACAGGGGCTATGGCGCTATTGATGATCACGTTAGTAGCAGATCACGGGTTGCAATATTTATTTGCGGCTACTATTTTAACTGGAATAATACAAATTCTATTTGGGGTATTTAAATTAGCTAGGTTTATAAAATTTGTTCCTCGTTCCGTAATGGTCGGATTTGTTAACGCACTAGCTATTATGATCTTCACATCACAATTACAGCATTTCGAAGGTGAAAGCTGGATTATGTACAGTATGGTAGCTTTAACATTGGCAATTATTTATCTTTTTCCTAGGATCACAAAAGCGGTTCCCTCCACTTTAGTGGCCATTATCGTTGTAACTTTAATCACCGTATTTTCCGGATTTGGTATTCGTACAGTAGGAGACCTTGGTAATATCTCTCCCAATTACCAATTTTTATGATTCCTGACATTCCAATATCTTTTGAAACATTGGCGATTATTTTCCCTTATTCACTAGCACTCGCCATTGTTGGGTTATTAGAGTCATTGTTAACCGCTAATATCGTGGATGACATGACAGATACAGAAAGCAATAAAAACAAAGAATGTCGCGGACAAGGGATAGCTAATATTGCGTCAGGTTTCTTTGGCGGAATGGCTGGTTGTGCAATGATAGGACAATCCGTTATTAATGTTAAATCTGGCGGAAAAGGTCGATTGTCTGCCTTTGTTGCAGGTCTTTTCCTTATGTTTTTAATTATTGTATTAGGTGATGTCGTCGTCCAAATTCCTATGGCAGCACTTGCTGGTGTAATGATTATGGTATCTATCAGTACCTTTGATTGGTCTTCCCTACGAAATATTCATAAGATTCCTAGAACCGATGCAATTGTTATGGTAGCAACCGTTATTACCGTAGTAGTAACACATGACTTATCAAAAGGTGTTTTACTTGGTGTATTACTAAGTGCCATCTTCTTTGCGGCAAAAATATCTAAGGTCAAGGTTACGAGTATTTCATCTGTAGATAATAGTAAGAAAATTTATAAAGTCGATGGACAAATTTTCTTTGCTTCAGTAAGTGATTTAGTAGAACAATTTGCTTTCAACGAACCGATTAAACAAGTGGATATTGATCTTACCAATGCTCACCTCTGGGATGATTCAGCAATTGGTGCATTAGACAAAATCGAAATGAAATTTGAACAAAATCATGTTAAGGTACAATATATAGGTCTAAATGCGGAGAGTAGATTATTAAAAAGAAAAATCGGTGGTCTATCAAAAGCATCGGGTCATTAATCGTAGAAGAGGTGAAGGGGCTTGTATAAAAAAATATTACTTGCAACAGATGGATCAGAGCACTCCGTTCGAGCAGCGGAACACGCAATCGAAATTGCTCAACTCAAGAATGGAACGATCGACATTGTCTATGTAGTAGATGGGAATACGTCCAAAACAGATGTCCTTCATGGTGTGGACAAATATGAAGTTAAAAAAGAAAGAGAAGAAAAGATAAAACCGGTAAAAGATAAAATTACATCTGTAGGTATTCCTTGTGAAACAAACATCTTACATGGTGAACCTGGTCCTTCGATTGTTGAATTTGCTAATGACAATAATTATGATCTTGTGGTGGTAGGTAGTAGAGGATTAAATAAACTACAAACCATGATCCTCGGAAGTGTAAGTCACAAAATACTCAAACGCGTACAATGTCCTGTTTTAGTCGTAAAATAAAGTGACCATTAGTGATGTTGGAAGGCCTGAACCTTTTTCTAAAGATAAGGTTCAGGCTTTTGTTTCGGTAAAAATATTTAATAATAGAGCCTTTAACTGTAAGTTTTTACAGAGATCGGTTCAAAAGTAGTAAATTTTTCTATTAGAGATGAAGGATTGGAGTCAACCATAGCTAAGGATCGGTACTTCTCCTGCAAAAATTGTTGCTCCACCATATGATCAAATAAACTAACTAAAGGATTAAAATATTGATGAATATTCAGCAGGCCAAATGGTTTTTGATGTAAGCCAATTTGTGCCCATGTAAATATTTCGAAAAATTCCTCCATGGTTCCAGGACCTCCTGGAAGGGCAATAAATGCATCTGCCAGTTCAGCCATCTTTGCTTTTCTTTCATGCATAGTATGAACCGTATACAGTTCGGATAGATGGGGATGGGCTATTTCCCTTTCTTCTAATAGTGTTGGTATCACTCCAATTACCTCTCCACCTTCGGCTAACACGGTATTAGCTAATTCCCCCATTATCCCGACACTTGCTCCACCGTAAACTAGGGTGATATCTCGCTTCACTAATTCTTTTCCTAATTGGATGGCACCTTCTTTATAAATATTTGAAGCACCATAACTAGAACCACAAAAAACCGCTATTCGTTTCAAAATAATTCCCCCTATCGATCTATATAGATATCGATTATCATTATATAGATTATTCTGTTAATCTAAAAGAAAAAAATATGGAGGATTTATATGAATTTAAATGATTTTCAACAATGGGTAAAGTCTTATTATGAGAAAAGAGGGTGGTCAGATTTAGATATTTTTATTCGAATTGGTTTTCTAGCAGAAGAAACAGGTGAGGTTGCAAGAGCCATCAGAGCACTGGAAATTGGTAGAGATAGACCAGATGAAGGTACCGGAACATTAGATCAACAAAAACAAGAATTAGTAGAGGAACTAGGTGACGTTTTGGGAAATCTTATTGTCATTGCGAATAAATATGATATTCCACTTGAAGATATCTTTCAATCCCACCGAGATAAATTAGATAAACGATATTCTTCCTAACTTGTACAGAAGGATTTGCTTTTCCACGGCGCCTATAAAGTCCTAGGGCGGTAACAAAGACGGTTTACGAAGCAATCGTTCTAATGATCAGTATTACTAGTTCTTATAGTGCTGATTATGAAAGAAAAAGAATAAGCCACCCTACTAAGCTTTATAGCTATAGCAAGGTGGCAAAACCAGATTATATGGTGACCGCCACTATAAAGGAAATCTATTGCATGACCGGTAGGTGTTACCGCACCTATCGGTCTTTTTACTGTATGAACTTATTATACCTAACGTTTTGAAAAAATAGACTGTTTTTGTTAGGTTATAGAAAAAATTCTCATTCTTCTTTTAGAAGCATGCTAAGCTTTTTTCCATTCCATTAAATACTCCGCTTTACCTGTCTGCTCATCCCTAAGTTCATCCTTCAAAACAAAGCCATTTTTCAAATAAAAGTTTATAGCTAATGCATTTTCCTGATATACTCTCAGCTGCATGATATTCCGTCGCCTTTTTTCAAAGTTCAACAACTCTCTTCCAGCCCCATTATTTTGGTTGCGTACATCTATAAAAAGTGCTGCTAAATAGTTGCCTACCATAGAAATAAATCCGATAATCTCGGATTGGTCTGTAATGACATGAGTCTCTGACATTGGAATATACTTATCTTTCATTTCTTGCATTTTTGATTCCCAATAGCTAGCATCTATGAAATGATGAGCCTGTACTGAACCTTTATACCAAATATCGATTATTTTTTGAATATCTTCATTTTTATATGGTCTTATCATCTTCTTTATTTCCCTTCTTTATAAAAACCCTTTGGATAAATCATATCCAAAGGATTAGATGATAGCAAGACAAAATGCGATAGCTAACAACAAATACCCTCATAAGGTATTCTAAAAACATTTCATATATAGTAAAAGGCCGATTTAACGGGAAAGTAAAAGAAAGCTTTTCAAAGAAGGCTATTTATCTAACGAAATGGATATTATTTTCACCTGCATGGATGAATGAGACTGGAGCTATTCCAATCACCGTCCATGGTTCGAGGGAACCATAGGCTATAACAGGCTGTATTTGTCTTGCTCTTCATAAACCCGATAACCATTTTCTTTACGAGAAGGTTGGATTAACCTTTTTTCTCGTAATAACGAAAGAACGGGGGCTAACTCCTGTTTGATTAGAAAGTTTACTGATCTTCATTTCCCTGTACGATAAGGAATCGATTTTTTTAGGTTGGAGATATGCTTAACGTACAAAATATCCGAAATGTTGCCGGCACCCCATATAGCTTATCCCACTTTAAGTGATGGTTATGACATAGCGTTTTTTACAATGTTGCGGTAGTAGCCTATGGTAAACAGAGCGAATACAAAATAGATAACCGTGTAACTTGTCATGGCGATGGATGCCGGAAATATGGTGTCCGACCGGATCATAAATGAAGCCGCCTTGATAGCAAAGATCGAATGCAGCATACCAATCGATAGAGGGAGAAGGAACACGATGGCCTGCTTTCGTATAATGCCTTTCATGATCATATCCACGTCGAATCCGAGCTGACGCAATGTCTTAAAGCTTTGCTTTTCCTGCTCAGCTTCGGTCATTTGCTTAAAGTACAAGATGCTGCCGGTTGAGATCAAAAAGACAAGTCCAAGGAAAGCTGCGATGAAAATGAGCAAGCCTGTCAGCTCCAGCACTTTTTTGTACTGCGCATAGTAATCATACTTTAATGGTTCGTCATTGTCATATTTTTCGTATATTGAGGAAGCTATTGCGAGCTCTTCCTTGTCCGGAACTTGATACGTATCAAAGTGAATTTTTTTATAATCAGGCGTACCGGCCATTTGTTCTGCGATTTTGTTCATCGTCGCTTCTGACACTAGCAGCTGACTGCCGGGAGCATTTAAATTCATGATGTTCGTTTCCCTCAATGTCCTCAATGTATACATAACGGCCTGTCCATGCTGCTCCAGCTCTATTTTGGTTGGATATCGCTTCGACTGCTCATCTAATTCCCCGGCAAGTGAGGCCCCAGCATCGTACAATATGGCTTCACCATCTGGCGGCACGTTGAGGTCTGCGCCTGTTTGTTTAAGCTGTTCGGCCGGAAGCCATAACAAACTTTCTTCAACCTTGTAGGATTGGTCATTCGGATCAAGGATGATGCCCATCGTCAGAACCGCTTGAACGACGTGGTGATTAACATCGATGCCTTCCTTCTCCAGCTCCATTTTGAACGACAGCGCCTCCTTCGGATCGTTTTCAAACATAAAATCATAAGGGAGGTCGCGACGGGTCTCATGCTCTACGGAGTAGTAGAAGGAGTAAGCCATGGAAATCAGCGTGATGGTCATGGCCGACAACAACGTAATCAAGGCAAGTGAGTTGGCATTTGCTTTCGTATGGTGCATCAGCGGAGCTATCGACAGGCTGTTTGTTAAGCCTAGGTGTCCATCTTTACGCTTGCGGAACCGGTAAAAGCACCATCTGATCGTAACGTGAAACAATAAGTAAGTCCCTGTAACGATAGATCCGAGCATCAATAGTGCGTTGGGGAATAACTCTTTATCGATATGACCCGATAATTTATAGCCGTATCCAATCAGCGCCAGACCGAGCAGGGCAAAAATAGCAGATGCCACCGCTTTAGGCGGATTAGTGAGATCAGGCCGCTTGTCAGCTTGAAACAGATTCAGAAGGCTGCTGCGATAAACCGTCAGCATCATCTGAATGGAAGTGATGACGATGATGAAAAGATAGACCATCACCGTTTTAAAAGCCGCTGGTACGGAGAAGCTGATGCCGACAATCCCTTCTAAGCCGAGCAGATTCAGCAAAATCAGGACGAACAGCCTTGAAATCAACGCACCAAAAATGATCGCAGCAAGTAGTGCACCTAAGCCAAGCAGTATATTCTCGATTATTAGATATCGGGCTACCCAGCCTTTGGAAAGACCAATCAGCTGATATAGTCCGATTTCTCGACTGCGCCGACGCAGGAAAATGCCGTTGGCTGAGACGGTAAAGATCCCAACGATCACAATCAGCGTGACTCCCGCAATTTGAAAGAAGACAACGCTCGTATTTGTCATATTCTGAACAGACTGATCGTGCTGTAGTGAGGTGAAGACAAAATACAGGCTCAAACTAAAGATCAGCGCAAAGAAGTACAAATAATAATGCTTCACATTTTGCCGCATGCTGCGAAGCGCTAATTCAAAAACCGTCAACATGGTTGCCCCCCTAGCACAGCTTGCACGTCCATAATTTCATTAAAGAACGCATGTCTTGTTTTATCGCCGCGGTAGAGCTCGGAATAAATCTTCCCGTCTTTTAAAAACACAACACGGCTGCAATAGCTGGAGGCTACCGGATCATGCGTCACCATGACAATGGTGACCCCTCGCTGCTGATTCACTTTCTCCATCACGTCCAGTAACGAGGAAGCGGATTTGGAATCCAGTGCACCAGTCGGTTCGTCCGCAAACACGATCGAAGGCTGGTGGATCAGAGCGCGCCCGGCAGCTGTCCGTTGTTTCTGGCCTCCTGATATTTCATGCGGATATTTGTACGACAGTGCTTTAATGTCAAGCACATCAGCGATGGCTGTGAACTCGCTTTCCGCTTTTCGCTTGCTCATTTTGCTAAGGGAGATGGGCAGCAGTATATTTTCCTTCACTGTTAACGTGTCCAGTAGATTGTAATCCTGGAAGATGAATCCCAGCTTGTTGCGCCGAAAGGCAGAAAGTGCGGTATTACTCAGCTTCGAGATATCTTCGTCATCAATTAAAACCGTTCCGTCCGTAGTATGATCAATCGTGGCTAAGACGTTAAGCAATGTCGTCTTGCCTGATCCGGAAGGGCCCATAATGCCAACAAATTCACTGCGGGTGACGCGTAAATCTATTCCTTTTAATACATGCTGTGCATTCCCTTTATTACCATATGTTTTGTGGATATTTCGTGCTTGTAAAATGGTTTCTCCTACATTCAACTGATCCATAACGTACCTCCAAATCATAATTTGATAGCTTTATTATACGGTTGGATTTTCCGCTTGTCGTACGTTTTACATGACAATTTGGCAGGACAACGTGACAATATTGTCACGTTCACTATTCCACACCAAAAAAACAGCCAGGAGCAATCCTGACTGCTTCATAGTTGGATATTACTCGCCCGCCCCTCTCCGGACAGCTTCGAAGGCGTTGGGTTCGACAAAGATCATTCGCATTACCGTTCCTTTCTTTTGACCGGGTTGCGCTTTGAGGGTAATTCCTAATTTATCTGCAACGGTTTTTGCAAGATAGAGCCCGAGTCCGGTCGCTGCGTTTTGAATCCTGCCGTTTTCGCCCGTGAAGCCTTTGTCAAAGATACGCGGCAATTCATGCGGCTGTATTCCCGGTCCTTCATCGATGACATCCAAAAAGACTTGGCCTGTCTCCGTTACATCCGTCACGATCATAAGTACCGTATTCGCAGGATTATATTTCACGGCATTCGTCAACAGTTGCCGAAGGATGAAACGGCACCATTTTTGGTCTGTAATGGCCTTTACATCCGTTCCTTCGATACTGACCGCCAGATTTTTTTCCATACACCACGGCGCCAGCTCCCGTACTTCTTCCGCAGCAAGGCGCTGTATAGAGGCCAATTCAAGAACATAGTCTGATTCGATCGCGGGCAGACGTGTCATATGCAGCTGCCGGTCAACCAACAAATACACCCGCAACCATTCCGCTTCAATTTTACGTATTTCCGGATCACTTGGCTGGGCGTCCAAGATCAGCTTCATGGCGGTGAGAGGAGTCTTCACCTCATGGATCCATGAGGCCGTAAATTCATTCTCGATCAGTTGAGATTCTTTATAGTCAGAAAGCTTTCGTTTGAACTGAAGGGAGGCCTCCCGTAAGATGTCGTTGGTCATCTGATCTAGGCCGTTCCCAGGTTCAGGAAGTGTCTCCATCCAGTCTAAGGCCATGTCTTCCTGCAGAGCAGCCAACGCGGCGGCATATTTTGTCTCTTTTTTGAAGCGCCATATAAAAAACAGGAGAAAGGACAGAATAAATGAGGCGTTAAAATAAAAAAGAGAAGTAGATGTGACCTGGATGCCTTGATCAAGCAGGATCAGAGCATTGGCTAAGCCGAGCAAGCCGGCAAACAGTAAAATCCAGCTTTTCCTTGCATCAACGTAACGGATAAACATGGCTCGGTTCCCCCCTATCAATACATGTTCATAATCTCTATAAAGTGATGGCCATATAACCCAGCCCTTTTTTTGTCACAATAGCGTCTGCCAAATCGATTGTCTCTAGCTTATGCCGCAAACGAGTTACATTCGCCGTGAGGGTATTGTCGTTCACGAACTGCTCATCCTCCCACAGTTTTCGTATCAAGTCATGGCGCGAGATAATGACATTGTTGGTTCTCACAAGCGTGATCAGTATAAAAAATTCGTTTTTTGTTAAATCCACTTCTTTCCCAGCTTTTCGAATTATACCTCGATTCAAATCAATCAAGGCGCCATTCCATTCAAGAATATTCGATTGCTCTTCGCCATAAGCATATGTCCTCCGGAGAACGGCTTGAATTTTGGCATAAAGCACATCTGTATGAAACGGCTTCTGGATGAAGTCGTCCGCTCCCATGCTCAGTGCCATGACCATATCCATTGGGTGATCGCGAGAGGAAAGGAAAACAATGGGTACTTTGGATACAGCGCGAATCTCGCGACACCAATGAAAACCGTCAAATTTCGGGAGTATGACATCCATGATGACGAGCTGAGGCTGTTGTTCAAGAAATGAACGCATCACACCTTCAAAATCATCTGGTCTCGTGACCCGGAACGACCAAGCCTCTAGACCTTTCTTCAATGCAGCAAACAAAGCATCATCATCTTCAACAACAAATATGTTTATCTTCATCGAGCCAGCCTCCTAGTGTCGCAAATTTGACTCTTGTAAATAAAATAATATGAGGTAACAAAGAATTACTCCTCTTTATTGTATCACAATTAATGTTTCACCTATGGTGGGGGTACGGAAACGATTCGAGGATTGAGGGGCACTATGAAAACAAACCGTTTGGTTAGATCGATCTCTCTCGATCATCAATAGCACGCGCAACGTGTTTGTGTCTGGCGATATCTATGCAACAGTGATTGTGTTTTCCGTTATTTGCATTAATCGAGTAAAATTTATTTTGACTCCTCCTTCGGTATTTTCGAGGTCATTATTTCGTGACGTGACACTCTCTATACACCAAGGAAGGCTTTTTTGTGTAATTCCAAAAACCTTATTTCGGGTCAAATTTATTTCTACAGGAAGGCTTTTTTATAAAAAACCCATTGGACAAATCATTTCCAAAGGGTAGATTTTAACAATTTAAATAAGAGGGACTTACAGACGTAATCTAAGCTTTCAACAATTTTGCATTAATAGCTACGATAATCGTACTCAAACTCATTAGAACTGCTCCAACTGCTGGGCTTAACACAATACCAATAGGTGCTAATATACCAGCTGCTAGCGGGATAGCCAATATATTGTACCCTGCAGCCCACCATAAATTCTGAGTCATTTTACGATAGGTTTTCTTCGACAAACTAATTAAGGAGACAACATCCTTTGGGTTACTTTTCACAAGCACTACATCAGCTGTTTCCATTGCTACATCTGTTCCAGCTCCTATGGCAATTCCTAAATCAGCTGTTGCAAGAGCAGGAGCATCATTAATTCCGTCTCCTGTCATTGCCACCCTCCAGCCTTTTTCCTTAATTTTCTTAACTTGATCCGCTTTTTTGTCTGGTAAAACTTCGGCATATACCTCATCAATATTCAATTGTTCGGCAACCCAATTAGCCACCTTTTTGTTATCACCAGTTAGCATAATCGAATGTATATCAATTTCCTTTAGCTTAGCAATGGCTTCTTTTGCGGTTTCTCTTACCATATCTGCTAAAGCAATCATACCAACTAGTGCATCATCTATTAAAACAAATACGACTGTTTTCCCTTTCTCCGACATCTGATTAAACTGTTGCATATCATAGGTAAGATGATTGTCATCGACATAACCAGGACTGACCACATTAATTTTTTGACCATTAATGGTTCCTTGAATTCCCTTTCCAGTAATTGATTCGAAATTCGTTATTTTTTGTAGATGCATTCCTTTTTCTTTTGCTGAAGTAACGATACCTGTTGCAAGGGGATGCTCTGAACTCTGCTCCAAGCTTGCTGCTAAATTTAAAACTTCCTCCTCTTGATATCCTTCATTTGGAATAATATTGGTTACACCAAATTCTCCTTTTGTCAGCGTTCCTGTCTTATCAAAAACAACGGCATTTAAATTTCTCGCACCTTCAAAATTGGCACGATTACGGATAAGTAAGCCTTGTTTTGCAGAAATAGCTGTAGATACTGCTACAACAAGAGGTGCAGCTAAACCAAGTGCATGTGGACAAGTGATGACCATAACCGTCACCATTCGTTCCAGTGATGTATCAAATGGATATCCAAGCCCAAGCCAAACGAATAAGGTAATAAATCCAGCAGCAAGCGCAATATAAAATAACCATTTTGCTGCCCGATTGGTAACATCCTGTGTTCGTGATCTTGAATCCTGTGCCTCTTTGACCAGTGTAATGACTTGTGAAAGGTAAGAAGCTGCACCGGTTTTTTCAACCTGTATCGTAAGTGAACCTTCCTTATTCACCGAACCGCCGATAACTTCATCACCTTTATTCTTTTCCACAGGTACGGATTCTCCTGTAAGCATCGACTCATCTATTGCTGAATTTCCATCTAGGATTGTTCCATCCACTGGGATTTTTTCTCCAGGTTTGACCAAAACACGATCGGCATTCTTTAACTCAGAAACTGGTATGTCTTCCACTTCGTCTTGTTCGTCGAGTTTATGAGCCTCACTAGGCATGAGCTTGACAAGCTCCTCTAGCGCATTGGACGCTCCCATCAAGGAACGCATTTCGATCCAATGTCCTAATAGCATAATGTCAATCAATGTGGCTAGCTCCCAGAAAAAATCCTTCCCTTCTAAGCCAAAAACAGTGAGCGAACTATAGGCATAAGCAACAAAAATTGCTAAGCCAATGAGTGTCATCATTCCAGGGTTTTTATCTTTTAATTCACTAATTGCCCCGGTAATAAATGGCCAACCACCATAGAAAAAGATAAAGGTAGCAAGTAGGAATAAAATATAGGAATTGTATAGAGGTTGCCAATTTACCCCGAAAAAGTTTTGAATCATCGGAGATAAAATAAGAATTGGAATGGTAACCATTAAGGAAATGTAGAACCTTTTTTTAAAGTCTTTCACCATATGCTCATGATGATGGCTATGGTCATGTCCGTTATGATTTTCATACTCACTATGATGATGTTCTTCATGACTATGATGCTTTGAATGGTCATGATGAGCATGGCTTTCAGAATAGTTTTCTTCATGATTAGAACGTCCTTGAACATGATTCATATGTTTAGAATCATGCATTGCTTCTTTCTTTGTATCTCCCTCTCTTACCAAGCTAATCACTTCCTTTTTTTATCTAATATTCCTTTCTAATTAAACTTCTATCCATTTGAAGCTCTGTATTTTTACTGATAATACAATACCCTTGTAAGGTATCAAACAAACATTTCATATTAAGTAAAAGAGCCGACCCAATAAAAAAAACGGATCAGCTCTTATATATGTATGCTACGACATCGTAGCCTTGATCTTCTACTGCTTCGCTTAAATCAGTAATCGTAACCTTAGTCTCATCAAACGGCAACACTCACTTTTTCAGTAAAATTAACCTCTGCACGGACTCCATCCATTTTATTTAGAGCAAGCTGCACAAGTCATTCCTGTAATTCCGACCGTAACATGCCTTTCATCACTCATGTTCTAAGCCCACTTATTTGGAAAATTGTTTCATCACTTCGAGTAATTCATCAATAACTTCGTCTCCGTCTCCAGATTTAACCGCATGGCTAACACAATGCTTAGCATGCCTTTCCGCTACCGTGAATCCTACTTTTTTTAGTGCTGCATTAATCGCACTAATTTGCACGAGTATATCAGGACAATACCGGTCCTCCTCCACCATTTTCTGAATACCACGCACCTGACCTTCTATTCGTTTAAGGCGATTGATAACCTTCTCTTTCTCATCTTTTGTTTTAGGTGTAATGGGATGATCATGAAGAAATTCTCCCATTCGCTTCACTTCCTTTCTTTTCATAAAAATACTATACCATTAATCGTATTTATGTGAATAAAGAAAACTCGGCAACTGCCGAGCATTACATGAACATTATTTGATGCATTAAGTTTATCCATTTATAAAGTTTGTATTCTTTTAGATAATATGGATATAGACACAAATAACCACCCTTGAGCCTGACAAGCAACTAAGGTGTGGTTATAAAAAATACCTATAGTGTGTCGCTCCCTTGAAGGGCTATTGCACTACTGTTCGGTGAACCACCACCAAGACGAACTATATTATTATACGACTTTCTATTTATATTATACTGGATAAGAAATTTTAACAAATAACTTATTTTGTTGAAATACCCAATACAAAAAAGTCAGTAAATGAAAATATGTAAGCTATTTTCGTTAGACAATCTTAACCATTTACAAAAAAATAACGCATGATCTCTAACTAGAATCATGCGTCCATGGACTTTTACCATGATCAACAGGGAAATAGCTTACATTGATATTATACAAAAAACAAAATCAACCTTTTATCAATAACATCACTATTTTTGATATAAACAAAGATAAAGTGAATTCCATTTTTTATTAGTATGGATCAAATAGATGTCCACCAATAGCCTAATCCTTCTTATCCCTTATATCTCTTGGAATAAATAAATTCAGTGACCGGAACCGTAATAAATGTCAGACATACAACTAACAATAAAGGATAATTATCCACATTATTAAGATTACCTGTACCTTCTGAAACAAATAGTATGATGCCTGACAATACCATTAATACATAGTAACCAATTTTGGCGCTTTGTGTTTGAATATGTCTATCTAATTCATCCTTTTCACCGCCGCCTTCGTGTTGCCCCC
Source organism: Gracilibacillus sp. JCM 18966 (assembly GCF_055392695.1). Classification (NCBI taxonomy): domain Bacteria; kingdom Bacillati; phylum Bacillota; class Bacilli; order Caryophanales; family Bacillaceae; genus Gracilibacillus; species Gracilibacillus sp. JCM 18966. Next base: position 830,685 of record NZ_AP043883.1, read on the forward strand.
AAGTAATCCAGTTAAAAAAGTAAGTTAATGCAAGAAAGCTAAAGAAGATAGAACCTCCATCAACCGTTCCAAATTTAAACCATTTGTATAAGGAATACCCTGCAACTAATATGAAGACCATAAACGCGATAATTGCGATAATTTTTTTAGTCTTATCCATTTCTCTTTCCCCCGTTCTTAGGTATAAATAATTGTTCCATGGGAACCGCTAAAGTTTTTGCAATATCAAAGGCTAACTGTAGACTAGGGTCATACTTATTGTTTTCAATCGCATTGATGGTTTGTCTACTTACATGGCATAATTCTGCTAATTGCCCTTGAGAAAACCCGCTTTTTTCTCGATATTCTTTTATTTTATTTTCCATTCTGAACCACCTTTTAATCTGATAAGGTGTAAAATACTTTTGACACCTCGATTATAAAATAAGACAGACATGGTGTCAAATACATTTGACATATTGTCTGTCCAGATTTAAAAGTTACTTCATGTAGTTTTCCACTAATTCGAAGCATCTCTCTTGTGTAAGATTGTTCTCAACCCTTACATATTCATATTGTTCCATTGTACCACCTTTATATTGTAGAGATGCCTCTTTTGCTGTATTATCCCGGTAATCTAACCATTCACGCTGTTCTATTCTTAGTTGTTCCATTTCTTCTGTCGGTAAAGTTTCTTCTAAAACTCCATAAATTTCATTTAACATGCCATCCAAAATATCGAAAGCATCACCTTCTATTTTTTTTAAAGCAAATGTTGTCTCATCCATAGGATTTTCTCGCATTTCTTCCACTTTCTTTTTCGTCTCATTTAATTTGTTGAGATATTCTTCCTTTAAGTCCACAGATTCTTCTTCGTTCGTTGTATTTACATTCTCGCTTTGACCGTTATCCTCAACGATTTTTACGTTCGAATTATCCATATTGGAGTCATTCTCTTTAGAATTTGACTGGTCCGATTTTTCACTTGGATTTGTTGAGGTAGGTTGATCTTCTGTCTGTTTAACGGTTGACTCGTTCGTCGTGCTGCTACAAGCTGCTAGCAATAGTAGCACTGTCCCTAATATTCCTAATAAAAAGTGACGTTTCATAAAATACTACCTTTCTTAAAAATTTTGTCTAATAGCCAATTAACACATCTTTTTTAATGTTTCGTTTGGAAATTTCATTATCTCGTAAATAAGTAGATGTATCCTCTACCATTGACTTCGGACCTGCAATATAGTATTTAGCATTATTCTTATAAGTACTGATGCTTTTGTCCAATGCTTGCTGTAAGTGATTCGATGAATCGAGATAAGTTAAGCCGATAGAGGTATTACTCGCTATTCTATCAAGCTCATCTTTAAAAATATAAGTTTTGTTACTGTCCAAATAGAGTAGATGCACAGGTCTTTCTTTTTTCTCAGCCTCTAGTTGCTTTACAATGGAACGAAAAGGGGTAATTCCAATTCCACCCGCTATTAGTACTGTAGGGTGTTCCTCTCTTAAATAAAATGCCCCGACAGGTCCAGCCATCGTTATCTTCGTTCCTTTTGTTAATTCTAGCATTGCTTTCTTAAATTCACTAGGTTGATCACTGATTTTGGTCGTAATTTGAATCGTATTTTCCTGAGGTACAGATGCTACACTAAATGGTCGCGTATTGTTTTTTATTTTCTTGTGGGTAATTGTAAACAAGCCATATTGTCCTGCATTCCAGGTTATATCCTTTTCTTTTTCGAACAGAAAGGTATAGTAGTCTTCTGATTCTTTGTAGCTTTTTAGAAATGATAATTCTTTCTTATTAAACATGGAAAGCATATCTTTTACAAAACTCATTTCCATAGCTCCTTTCTAATTATTTTCTCCAAAAAGTAGAACAATTAGCTTTGTCCCAAATATTAAAGTCTATCATTTTCCCAAGTAATGAATAGTTAACAGGTTTATTCCATGGGATACGAATCAATCCCTTTGTGTAATCATATCCAGCCTTCTTAATATCCTCCTCCACATGAGTAATGGTAGCATCTTCAGGGGCAACCGCTAGATGTTTTTTGGATACACTAAAACCAATAATAAAGGTACCATGATCTGTAAACATCGGTTGATTCCATTTCAATTCTGTCTCTAATTGTGGATATTTATTATTTACCCAATGCAACACTTCTTCTGTTCTTTCACGTTGGGATAGATCATCTATCCCTGCTACGAATGCTTCAAAAATCGCCATGTCTTCCTACCTCCTTATCTTTACGCTTCATCTAACACTTTCTTAAGATTTTCCACCTTATACATCCAGCCATACTTCGCACCATTAAATGCTTGTCCCTCTTGATCAAATCCGGTATGTTCCAGATGCAAGTGAGTTGTCTCACCTTCTTGCTTTAAGGTCCACGTAACAATGGTGTCAATCGGTCCACCAATCCATGTATAAGATAATTTATGAGGCTTATCTACCACCAACACTTCGCTATCTACAATTAAATCTATCTCCTCATTCCGAAACTGACATTTGTGCCCCACTATCGGTTGAAAATTATTTTCCATGACCCATTGTGCAAGAGTAGCTGAATCGGTTAAAGCCTCCCATACTTTTTCGATGGAGCTCCTAAACTGAAAATCTAATGATAGATCTGCCATGATTTAATCCTCCAATATATTTTTTAATAAGGACACTCGCTCGTTCCAAAACTGTTCATAATAAGAAAGCCAGTCTTTGACCTCCTGTAAAGGGGCTGGATTTAGTCGATATCTAGTTTCTCTACCTGATTTTCGATTGGTTACGAGGTCAGCCTCTTTCAGGATAGTCAAATGCTTCGAAACCGCCGTCCGCCCCATTTGGAACTGGTCTGTTAATTCATGTAAAGGTAGCTCATCTGCTTCTGCCAATAAACGGATCAATTGACGTCTTGTTGGATCTGCAATGGCAACAAAAACATCCCGTTTTTCGCAAACTTTCTTCATCATTCTATCCTCCAAATTCGATACCAATTGGTGTCCTTATTATACGACACCAATTAGTGCCGCGTCAACGAAAAAAATGAAGCCCCTCCAGAGCTTCATTTATAAGCAAAATTATTTCAAGTGATGCTATATTATTTTCCATTTACATCTACCAAATAAAAGGGATTAACTTCTTTGTGCTCTTCTTATATTCTATGAATTGGTCTCCATATTTGTCTTGTAGATATTTATCATGATTTGGTATGTAGCTAGTAACAAATAATAAAAGTAAACCGAGGGGAATAAATAAACTAAAAAAATTATTTGTTAAGATAGCTAAGCCCAATACCCAAAGACAATCTCCGAAATAATTAATATGAATGGCGTAATGGAATAGTCCACCAGTATATAATTTCCCTTTGTTTTCTGGATTATCTTTAAAAATCTTTCTCAACAACTCTGATCCAGTGTTGATAAAACTACCTAGTAAAAATATTATCCAGCCAACCATAAAAAGTGTCATACTAGCATCGTTATCATTAGCGATAGCTAGAAGAGGAAAAACCAGGTAGTATAAAGCAAAAGCTAAACTATTTCCGATAGCCTCCATCCACCCAATTCCTCTAGGTAACCAAAGGAACATCATGGCATTTAACCTCAGAGACGTTATAAATAGAGCCGTAAACAACCCTATCGAAAGGAAGTTTTCTTCATTCAAACTAAACAGTACATAATAGGCAATAATCAAATATACAATCTGTGCAATCAAAATAAAGCTCTTTTGTTTGGTTGATTGTTTTTGACTTCCGTACATAACGCTGGCTCCTTTTTAATGGATTGTAAGGTAGGTCTAGTTAAAGGATTTCACTTCACAAATCAAGAAGACTTCGGTTTTCTCTCCAAGATAGCTATAAAATTATCTTTATAATAGTACAACAAATAACCATGACATAGGACAAGTACTATCGCTAATGCTAGCAATGATGGATCAAGGAACAAATGGAGCAGAAAAATATTGGCAGTAATAGGTGATAATATGGTTAAGACTAAGGGGATAAATTGATGAATTAGAAGTAGAACACCACAAATAACTTCTAACGATTTTTCTATGATTAATAGATATTCAAATTCGAATAATGCCATTGCATCGGGGCTCGTTGCGATAAATGGGTCAAGCCCAAGAATAACAAAATAACCGTTAACACCAGCAACTAAAAACATCACTCCTAAAAATATTCTGCAAATTTGCATCCATAATTTTGTCAAAATAGTTACCCCCCTTTCTTTTTTGGCTACTTGAGTGAAAAGCCACATTATTTTCACGCCTTAAATGTTTTAAAGATATGCATAGGCTCTTTGCTGTAGAAACGATTTGTAGATGAAATAAAATCACATCTGATCTCTTATGTTTTATCATCCTAAACTATGGGAGATTCGTCAATGGATTTCACCCACAAAGGTTTTGGTTTTGTTTTGAAAGATGAAGGGCATACCTTCCCAAAGATATGCCCTCCGTTTATTCGTTTTTCTGAGATGTGATAATCGTGTTAAATTTCCTAACCTTTGTTCTTCCTTATTTCCTTCTGAATCTTGCGAAGTGCTTTTTTCGAACCCCTCTCTATATCATGCTGCATTTTTCGCGTGTGATGGTCTACAAATAATGTTTCTAAATCATATCCTTCTGGATATAGTTCCTGCGCCTGTATATCTAAGGAGAGACGTTTCACATTTACCTCCATAAACGCTTCGTTATAGAACACAATAAGGTTACCATAATTGTTTATCCCTTTATAAACAATGGCAATGTCATCATGGTCTAATAGCTTCACACGATCGCCTTTCTTATATTCATACCTGTTTTGGGTTTCCTCTTTAACGATCTTTGGCTTTCTTTTTTTGGCTTCATTCATTATTTCTAAACGATACGCTTTATTGTTCATATATTCCTTTGCTCTTTTTAGTACGTTTTCCTTTATATTCATTTTTTCAGAGATCCATAGAGCATTACTTTCACCGGATTTCCCTATGATTAATTTATACTTTGGTTCTAATGTTTCGCTATTAAATTGCATTGCTGCATTCATAAAGTCGTTATGCATTTCAGAAAAGCGTTTAATTTCACCATAGTGTGTTGTTGCAACTGTCATACACCCCATATGATAAAATTCTTCTAAAATGGAAATCGCTAGAGCAGAGCCTTCATTCGGTTCCGTTCCACTACCTATCTCATCAAATAGTAAAAGTGTATGGTTGTTGGATACTCTCATTATTTCAGATAGGTTTTTCATGTGAGAGGAAAAGGTACTTAAGGCGTTTTCGATACTTTGATTATCTCCAATATCTACGAAGATGTTTTCAAAAACAGATATTACCGTAGCTCTATCCGCATTAATGTGAAAGCCTGACATTGTTGCTAAAGTTAATAATCCAATTGTTTTGAGAACAATCGTTTTTCCACCAGCATTTGGCCCTGTAATAATTAAGCTACGATAATTTCTTCCGATTTCAAAATCAAGTGGGACAACTTCTCCTGATAAAAGTGGATGTTTGCCCTTTACTAATTTTATATGTCCATAATCATTCAATTTGGGCTCTATCCCATCAATGTGCTTGCTGAATTTCGCTTTTGCAAACACCATATCATATTGGCTAATTAGATCAAGATTAATCTTAATGTCATCCATGTTCTCTAAGATCATGCCTGATAATGTAGCTAAAATTTGATATTCTTCAATGGCTTCTTCTGCCTTTAAACTTGCGAGTTCTTCGTTTAATTTTGTAACAGTATTCAGTTCGATAAACACCGTCGATCCTTTTGAAGATGCTTCAATAACGGTTCCTGCAACTTGGTTCTTATAGGAAGCCTTAATTGGGATCGTGTATCTATCGTTCTTCTTACTAATGAAGAATTCTTGAATATACTTCTTATTCGAATTGTTATTTATAAATTTATTTAGGCGCTCTTTCACTCTCTCTTCTACTGCTTCGATGTTTCTTCGGATCTGTCTTAATGTTTTGCTTGCAGCGGAATCGACACTATTTCCTTTGATCGAAAAATCAATCTCTTCTTCCATTTTTTCAAATTCAGACATAGAATTCGCATAAGATGCTAGTACTGGTGCAAAAAACTCTTTATCAAGCATAAACCTTTTTATTTTCCTACATCCTCTTAAAAAATCCGACAGCCTGACCAATTCACTAGGATCTAGAATGATGCCTTTTTCTAGGTTTTGAAGTAGGCTTTCAATGTTAGAAACACCTAGAAATGGAACATGCCCTACGACATCTAATATGGATCGCGCCTCTGTCGTTTCATTCAAACGATTCTTCACTACCTTCATACTTGAGCTTGGTTTCAAATTATCTATCATTTTTTTCCCTAAACCACTTACACAATAAGATTTTACTATTTCTTTTAACTCGTTATATTGTAGTTTCTCAAATGTCATCTTATTCATTTTTCATACTCCTCACTATGATGATCATAATGAAGGTACCTACCGAATAGATCCCAATGAAGTGTTATTGGCCATTGAGTAAGCACAAAAAAAGCTGCGGGATACCGCAGCTTTCTTCACATTTACAAGGCTTGTGTAAATTGAAATAAGCTATCTAAAGAGTATAGCTATTTCCTCCACTTACACGCTTTATAATGTACTGTAGGTATCTTCATAGGTTTTGAAATAAATACATGGGAAAACAAGGTGACATCCTAAAAAAATCCCCTTTTTTCTCCATATTTATTTCGTTTAAAATTTATCCTATTTAGAACCTTACCGCACTCACAAAAAGCACCCTTTTTTTAATTTATAGTTTCATTCATTGAAATCTAATTCTTATTGATAATTATACTATTCTGACATAACAAAGTAAAGTTGATTTATCCTATGCATACATATGATCAGAGTAATCTAATCATTTAATCCTTTGCCATCTAAAATTTTTTGCGTATATTTTTCCACTCTTGACTGTCTAGTTTTAGATTGTTTCGCATTAGAAAAATGAAGAAGATAAGCTCTTTGGCGCCCCGGGGTCAGTGACTTGAAGGCAGTCTTCAAGTCAGGCATTTCATCGAATTTCGTTTGCAATTCATCAGGAATCGTGTATTCGGAGGTCTTTTTTAACTCGACTTCCAAACCCGCCTTCTCTACTTCCATGGCGTTATGAATGTAGGCTTTTAAAATGTCTTCCATATCGATTATTTCTTGAACATTGGTAAATCGAATCTGACGTGCCGACTGCGAATTCTTGGTTTGCTGAATAAGTATATGATTAGGATCTTTTAGCAGGACACCCTTTTGAAACATTAAGGCACAGTATTCTTTAAAGCCATGAATAATAACCACATTTTTCCCATCATATGTGTAACACGGATGCATCCATTTAAAATCTTCGGTCAACCCACAATCGAGTACGATTTGTCTTAACTTCTCAAATTCACTCTTCCACTTTTTCTCTTTTCTTAAAAAACCATCCACTCTGCGACTTCCTACATTGTCTGCCATTTAAGAATCCCTCTCTATAAAGTTTTGAAATTAGTTAACTTTAATTTACAACATTTAGGCTTACAGGGCAATCCGCTCGATTTTATTGACAGTATGTAGACAATAATGTAAGAAAAACCGGGAAAGCCCGCCCGGTCCTTTGTCAAGATGAGAGGACATCCGAAAGTCTGTATTCCTGACCACGAAAGCCTTTGTAATACTCCGGATACATCTCTCCTCCGCACTTTTCACAACTAAACTGTGGGGGAACACTTGGATCTCCTCCATCCATGATATCGAAATCTCGTACCACGTCGTACGGGATTTTTTCTTCTTCATGACAAGCCAAACAATGATAGTTGACGGCTTGTTGGCTTTTGGCTGGCTGTAAATGATCTCTTCCTTTTTGTTTCTTCTGTTTTTTCTTTTTTTGGTTTTTCGGTACTCGTGAGATAACGTATCATCCTTTCTAAATAGGCTTGGGCATCTTGATTGATGGCTACTTTGATGTCTAACTGCCCGTTATCGAGACATACTTCTCCCATATATTCATAATAATTATCACAATGACGACAAACCATAGGGTCTTTCCCACCACTAGCGATTACACGCTCTCTCCATGTTTGACGACGAAGTGTCTTTTTTACTTTCAAGAGGATGCGATCCACTCTCTCCTGCCACTTTTCGATCAGCTTTCTACAGATAGATTTACTTCTGCGTGAATAGATGCCATAATGACGAATGACTTTAAATTGTTCATCCGGAATATGCCGAATGAGACACTTGATAAACTCTTCTACCATCATGGTTTCGGTTTCTTCTGCCCCTGTTTTCTTATCCATATATGTAAACGTCACAAAATCACCATCATATGCCACAATCCGGTTCAGACCAATCGCAGGTCGTCGCATATAACGACCGATATAGCGTAACTGCTCGGTTACATTTCCTCGACTTTTCGGTGCGTACACATAAAAACCATCTCCATTAGCACTATACGCCTTCTGTAATCGTCCTTGGACTTTCTTCTTTTCTTTTGGAGACAAATAAGCACGTATCATTTTTAACACAACCGTTTGCCATTGCTTTCGTAACCTTGTATAAGGAATATAGTCATACACTTTCCACGCTCCCCGTTTCGTTATCCCGCCCATGGTTACTAACATATGTACATGGGGATTGAAATTCAATGTGGAACCAAACGTATGGAGTCCAGCGATGATGCCGGGAGTTACCTTGACTTTTTCTTCAAAGAATTCACGAATCAATCGTACCCCTTCGTCCATTAATGGTTTTAACAACTCTCGGTGCAACAAGAATATATCTCGTAAATCTTCATCGATCGTGAGAATCACATGGCGATGGTTCACTTGGTACACATCTTCGCTTAATAAACGACTCCACTCTTCACTTTCCCCCACAGCACAAGTCGTACAGAAGCGTCCTTTACATCGATAGGGAACGTGCTTTGTCTCATGGCAACCTTCACAAACAAAGAGCTTGAATCCTTTTTTCATATCTCCACAATCTCTAAATTTTTCTACCTCCTTGATCACGACAGGGCGGATTCTATCGCCATACATTTGCTTGAAGGTTTTCCAATGTTGATAATCATCAAATAGCATTTCTTTTAGTATATTTGTCTCCATATAACCACCTTATCATAGTTCAAAATCCTATGGTACCGCGGATTATATACTTTCTTTACTTATTAGAAAAACTCGCATTCGCTCGTCCTTTGGCGAATGCCTAGTTTTGCTTATACTTGGTACCTTAAAATTCCAGCTACGTCGAAACGCTACTGTGTAGAAATTTTATACTTTCCTAACGTAAAAAAAGGAGTGAACCGTCCACTCCTTCCACATCATCTATTATACAGAGGTTGCACCTTGTCCACCATCAATTCGATAGTATGCCCCAGAAATAAAAGAAGCTTTGTCAGAAGCTAAAAACACCACGTAAAGCAACCTGTGCAGACAATGCTTCCATGGAGAACTTCTTCGGCATATTGAAACAAGAAATGTATTATGGAGAAGAATTAGTAAGCTACGAGGAATTAAAAAGCCGAATTGAAGAATATATCGACTGGTACAACCATGAACGATCAAAAGAAAAATTGGCTGGATTTAGTCCAGTCGAATATCGAACTCAATTCAGCCAATCAACTGCATAATTAAACTCTAACTTTTTGGGGTAACCACCATAACGGGCTTTTTTTCTATACATCAATTAATATAGAGTAGAATGGAAGATTTCTTTTACAGTATTATAAGCAAGTTTTTGTCTTCGATAAATATCTACTAATCCCTTATTATTCTGAGTTTTAGGCCTTCCATGGAACCAGCCCGGATCTACCCTGCAATCTGCATACTGCCAGATAATCACACCACTTAAATCCTCATCGGCTAAAATGGAAGATACTTGTTCCGATAAAGCATACTGCTGGTATTCTTCCGTCCACTTATCCTGGTTATTGCTCCTATGACCATAGATTGCGCCTGCTCCTATTTCACTAATCAGTAATGGTTTATCTGCTCCACCTGTACGATTAACAAAATCTTTAATATTTTTCAAAGAATCCTTTACTGGTGTATGATGATACCAGCCCGGATAGATATTAAAAGATACAATATCTACTAAATCCAGGCACAAATCTGACCCTACATTTCCTTCGAGACTAGCAAAGGAGATCGGACGACTAGAATCCAAGCGCTTAATATAGTTAAATTGCTTGGCATAGCAGGATCTCCCAAACTCTGTATTGCTGACACATTCATTAAGAATTCCCCATGCGTAGATACATGGATGATTGATATGGTTTTCAATCATTTCCCTAATACAATCTAAACTTTGTTTTTCAAAGTTTTTGTGTCTCATTTGCTCTTCATTCAATCCCCTTGCATGAGACTCTTCCCATACTAATATGCCATTTTCATCACATAAGTCCAAGAAACGCTCATCATTAGGATAATGACTAGTACGAACGCAATTTGCACCTAATGACTTGATCAATTCGATATCACGATACATTGCTTCAATCGGGATGGCACATCCAAATTCCGCATAATCTTCATGACGATTTACCCCTTTAATGATAACTTTTTCCCCGTTAAGCAGAATATCCTTTCCGCTGACTTTTATTTCTCGAAAGCCGACTCTGTCTATTAGATCATCTACTTCTTTCTCATTGTACAATAGCTTAGCTTCCATCCTATACAATTTAGGATTTTCCAAGGTATAAGGAATTGCCGAACGAAACTCATACGAATTCTCCATTCGTGTTTCCGTATGAGGAGGGAGTGCTTTATCATTAAAAGAAACCTCCTCATCGTTTATCTTAATTTTCAGGGTTACCATCTTTTCCTCACTGGATAGATTATTTACAAAAGCACTAATGGACGCGTACCATTTTCCATTTTCTTTATATGGAATAAAATGAATATGTCTAATAAACATGTCATCTATCGCTTCCATCACTACCGGACGGGTAATCCCACCGTAAGAATAATAATCATTTCTTACATGTAGAGCAGACTCCTCATGAAAAGTATTGTCCACCTTAACCTCCAGTAAATGCTCACCATAAGGGATATCTTCTAATATAACGCTAAATTCGGTATACGCATTATAATGGTAGGAAACTTCCTTCTTGTCTAAATAAACATGTGCCGTATGGCTCACTCCTTTAAATACCAAACGGACATTACCGCCAAAAAATACTTTTTTAGAATACAGCGCTTTTCCTTTATAAGATGAAAGCTTTGGATTACTTTCCCAACAACCTGGTACAATCATTTGGAATTTTTCCTGTTTTTCCTCCTCGGCATTCAGGGTATGAAAATCCCAGATAGGTTCAAGTGGGATTTCTTTACGTACAATGTGATTTTGAAATAATCTCGTATTCATCATTTTCCTCCATAAATTAAGTTATCTACAATTATAGAAACAAGAAGCTATAAATAAAATGCAAGAAAGTTAGCACTTCATGTCAAATAGTCATATTATATATCTGTTGGAAATTGCTATGATATAATGAACACACATAAATATGTCTAAAAGTATGGGAATGAACTAGCCGATGGATAGTTTAGATATTTTTAACGAACTTTCAGAACTCGTCACGCTTCGAATAAATTCTTGTAGTGAAGTGGAACATCCGAATAGTTGGATGGAGAGAAGACAATATAAGGATTATGACTTATGGTGCATTCAAAAAGGACAAATAGAAATTCGTATACAAGAAGAGGTATATGTTGCTTCCGAAGGGGATTTAATTCTTTTCAGTCCAAAGATAGCCTATACGGCCACTACTCTCCGTACCAGTTGCAAATTTATTTTTACACACTTTGACCTTAGCCTTGGTAATCACCTCCGAATCCTCGACAATTTTCAACTGTCAGGCATTCTGGATAGTGCGATTGTTAAAGCGGAATATCATCTTTTTTTAGATACATATGACCAATATAAACAAAATGTCCCTATGTCACAGATTCGTTTAAAAGGGTGTTTAACGATTCTAATTGCAAAGATTATGGAACTTTATGGTTGTAACCAGTATCGAGGGGAATTTATACAAGATACCACCAAGCAGAAGCTGACCAAGTATTTAGATAAACTTCAGCCCGTATTTAATTTTGCCCATGAACACCTCCACCAATCACTATCAGTAGGCGAGCTCGCTATCGTATCAGGTATGTCGGAGAAGTATTTTATCTCTTATTTTAAGAATGCTCTTGGTATAACACCTGGGCGCTACATTTATCAATTGAAAATGAACAGGGCTCGAGAATTATTGTACAGCAAACAATATTCGATAAAGGAAATTGCAAGTATGCTTGGCTACCCAGATCCATACAGTTTTTCTAAAGCTTTTAAAAAATATTATAATGTTCCGCCTTCCAAGTTTGTCTGGTAAGTTTAAAAGGTGTATGGAGGGGAGGACGCTATCCTTTTTCATACATAAAAGAATTAATATCGATGCTGCTGCTCTATTAAGTTAAGGTTGTTCAATTAAAAATACCATAATTTTGGAAAACGGAAAGAAAAAAGCAATAAAAGATACCGAATGGAATATTTTGTAATCTTGCTCGAGGCGTCTCAGACAAAACGAATGGAACCCGATTATCCATCGGTGGTCTGTTTATTACGTCTGAGGGCTGTTTATATCGAGGCGGTATATAGAAGAAAGCAAACAACATAAAAGGCATTCCCCCAACGATAAGAGAATGCCTTGTAAAAAATAGTTGGGGTTCCCTTGATTAGGCTTTATAACACCCCGGATTCATCGCCAAGGGTTTCGTTGTACTATCTATTATTCTTATCAGTGATAAAATAAACATTTACACTTTGCTATTATTTACCTTTTTTACCTTTATTAGGGGGTTTCACTACCGGGCGTGCTACTGCCTCACATAACTCTTTTTAATACTAGTGCCCTTCTTTTTTTGCACTTTGTTTTTGTCACTCATCAGTATCCTCCTCTATCTATCATACTATAAAACTCAGACTGGTTTACTTCTCTAATTGTTACTTTCGTATCCACATCAAAGAATGTTGCAGTAAAAAAATAGCATTATAACAACCTATTTTCAGTGTTTAAAAATGGAAATATCACCCATATAAATGATCACCATTTCCATTTATTATTATTTAACTATTCAAAATAAATAGTATTACATATTATGTTTACATAATTATGAATACAACTAATTAATAAATCCCCCATTTGGTAAAAAATACCTCATTCAATTTAATAGTACTCCTCGAATCACACTTGCAACTGTGGAAAAAGGAGGAAAAGTATAGTCTTTAGTAAATCGAGAAATACCACTTATCTATTCTTCCACCACACCTTCATTTCGCAACTCCTCACTACTGGACAAACTGTATCTATACATATTTACTCTTTTCCCAGTCTGAAAGTTATAGAAAAATAGATTAGAAATTGGGTGCGTAAAATTTTATCTAGCAATATCTAGGATTCGATTGGAGGAGGGGTCCAAAATAATCATCTCACTAATTGGCGATCTCTCACCAAACATAAGTCGCAAGAAATCCGCCTTAACATAAAAAAATAAAGTCCTTATTATTGGACTTTATCCTCTAAGCTATTGATTCGTTCTTTAAATCCAGGACGGGATTCTTCACCCACAAAATCTAATCCTTCTATTAGCCACTCTAAACGTTCTTTTGTTATTTCCTTATCATCATTTTCCATGAGTGTTAAATATTCTTCAAATCTTTCGTCTGATAAACCAGCATGTGGAAAGGAGTCATTAGGGAAAGGGTTTACTTCTTTATCTAAGCCAATTTTTTCAAGATCAACTTCTATCTTATCATTTGTTTTATTTTTTTCTTTAACTTTCTGGCCTTCCTTTTCAGATGATAACTGATTCTGTAGTGAATCTTCTTGATTCCCTTGTGCTTTTTGTTTCTCATCCGTATCAGTAACAATAACTATACTTACTATTACAGTAAAAACTATAGCTAATAAAGCAGAAATTATAAATAAAGTTTTTAATTTCCTCATGTGAAAACTCCAATCATTCTATATACCATATTATATTATTCACGTAGAATAGATTCAACATTTTATTTATTTCTTACCAACCTGTAGCATAGGTGGTCGCTTGATTATACATAGAATAACCTATCTCATAGTCGGGTCACACCATAAATAATTTGCTCCATCCTCTCTAACAGCATTCAAACCACTCATTCAAGAGGAAAAGAAGTCTTGGATTATTTGATAGGCTGTCAGCTCGGGTTTGCTTATGAAAAAAATATCCCGAAACCAAGCATTGAAGCAACAAACCGCTGTTTTCATCGACATCTTGCTCAACTAAGAAAGGTGTTTGACATCAATGATTATAAGGTAAATCAATACCCAAACAAGATCGTCCGTGACCAATACAAGGTTAGTCGCCATTATCTTTTTAAGTTTTCTCAAAACGGTTGGTATCGTAACCTACCAGATGAAATCTTGACACTCGATAACAAATATCCGTCAACAGATATAAGGGAAAATGCAAGAATGCAATTGAAACGATAACTATAAAAGGAGTGATTTATATGTCATTCGCATACAACGGCTTAATTGAACAAATAAAACAAAAAAAAGCGGGACTCATGGGAATCCATCTACCATTGTTGACGATGCATTTCTTGGAGTTCGCTCATAAAGCAGGTTTTGACGAGAACGACTATCCAACACTAAAAGCCTACATTCAAAAAGCATCTTACCAAGAAAAGAAAGATGTGTTCGAAACGCTTGGTTTTCAAGTCTTATACATGACCCCTTTCTGCTACAAAAGTAATCCATTTCGCTCAAGGGCAGTTAGACCATGCACCTTCAAAACCATCTATTCATGAAGCATTCCTCGATAAACTACGAAACGTATTTATCCTAGATGTCAACGTCGGGATGGACAATTTATACTTTTTGATAGAATACCACTTTTGAAATTAGTTGTTGACATTCTCCTTCATCTATGAGATTATAGTAAGGTTAACAAACTAAAGTAACAAATAAGTGTAGCTGGCATTCTACTAATATTTTTGAAGATGCTTATTCACACTGGCGCGACTAAGGGGTCGCAAGGACGTAAGAGCAGGTAGGGCTTACGTTGCTTAAGTTAGAAAATCCCAGTGGAATATTTACCGCGGTAAAGTGAAATTCTATTAATGAAATTTCCCACCCGAATTTATCGGGATATAAAAATAATCATAAATCTTATGTGTTGCTTTATCAATCAAAGGGGTACTCTTATAGTAAGAGTGCCCCTTTTCCAATACATATAAATAAAAAAGAAAGAAGGTCTTAATATGGATAAGCAAATAGGTACGATCCAAACACTCGAGGTACTACGAAAAATTGAAACTGGTTATGTTTTAGAAAACGACATACTCCTTCACCATAATGAAACGGACTCAGAACTTGAGGCTGAGCAATCTGTTGATGTTTTTCTTTACCAAGATAAAAAAGGACAAACGGTTGCAACGACACAATTACCGACTATTCAAATTGATACGTACGGCTGGGCTGAAGTCGTTGAAGTCTTACCACACTTAGGTGTATTTGTTAACATTGGTACTTCAAAAGAAATCCTTGTATCAAAAGATGATTTGCCATTGTTCGAAAACGTATGGCCAATGATCGGTGATGAACTATATGTTTCATTAGGTAAAGATCGGAAAGGACGACTTCTTGCGCTCCCTGCAACAGAAGGAATTCTTGAAAGAGTATTCGAATCAGCACCCGATGATCTATTGAACACAGCCATCAGTGGTCGCATCTATCGTACAGACAGAGAAGGATCTGCATGTATAACGGAAGAAGGCTATCGTGGATTTATCCATCACACTGAACGAAAAGAAGAACCACGTTTAGGCGAACGCGTGGAAGGTCGCGTCATTGAAGTGAAACATGATGGCACATTAAATGTATCGCTCAGACCTTTAAAACAACACAGTATGGATGAAGATGCTGATATGATATTGGCACGATTAGAGGAAAGCAATGGCGTTATTCCGTTTTCCGACAAAAGTGACCCTGAAGATATTCGGGCCACCTTTCACATAAGTAAAGCAGCATTCAAACGCGCTCTTGGTAAATTAATGAAAGAAGGAAAAATAGAACAACGTGATGGGAAAACTTATTTAATCACTAAGTAATAGTTTCTTTTAGTGGATAGGAGCTTTTGCTTCCAATTAGAGATAATTCAGTACCATAATCGACCAATAGAAATTGGTCGATTTTTATAAATTTTTTATATAAAAAATAGGTTATGCAATTGTTATGAATGTGTTTAGCGTATAGTATAAAAACCTTGTCGAAAATATCTATTAAACTTTATTGAATGTTATAATAGAGATAAGTGCATATGGCTTTTATGGGTGGTGGCTCATTCCCTTTAAAGAAAGGGGGGTGAGCGTATGACGGTATTCGAAACCATTTTCTTGATGATCTCTTTCGCAACACTAATTGTAGCTATACTGTCATTTCATCAAAAAAAATAACCATCCATAGCCTGACAAGCATTTAGGATGGTTATTTTTCTGTCTTTTGCGAGTCGCCCCCTTAAAGGGCTATGCACTAACCGTTTGGTGTACCAGCACCAGACGGTTTTTATTATTGTATGACCTTCTATTTATATTATACCCGAATTTCGTTAATTGTTAAACAATCAATATTATTTTCTTTCTAATCTTTATAAAAAAACAGGTGCAAAGTCCTATTTAACTGCCTTAGACAACTTTCCTATGAAGCTTGATATTTACTGAGTTTTTTACTATTGTAAAAGAGAATATTTTAAGATGGAATGCAATTATAGTAAGTCCATATATCTCTTTTACTTTATATACTAAAGTAAAAGAGAATGCTACATAGACGCCCCGACCAAAAATGATTGGTAGTCAGCAAAAAACATGCACATTATGTTCTTTATTTATCATGTATATCCCCTCATGCTTTTCCACCATGGATTCCTCTTTTCAGATGTATACTCTTTTAGTTAAACGTTTGTAATACTGTGCCTCTTCCATTATCGACTTCTATTTCAGCGGACGCTCCATTTATAAAAGTAATCTGTGGTGGTACATGACCACAATCTATATCGTATAGGATAGGAATTTGGAGTTCTTCAGAAAGCTCTTTATAAACATCTTCCACTGTATAATTTGTGACAGGTGTATTAGCTGAACTCCTTCCAAACATAATACTATTACAATTATTAAACCAACCAGCCAATTTCATTTGTATTAGAGTCCTACGTAAGTCAGTGGTCGATAACTCACAATTTTCGAGAAACCATATGACAGAGTCTCCTGCAATATAGTTATTTTTAAAATACTGTACATCCCCGTATGGTGTGCCAATTAAATGTCTTATCGTATCAATACATCCACCAAGTAATCTTCCCCGAACCTTAACTTTATGATTTGCAGTTGACTTCCAGTAAGTATTCTCTGTTAGATAGAAAATGTGAGGAGTAGGTTTATCAAATTGCCATTCCTTTTGATATTTTTCTGATGAATGTTGGAGAATTGATTCGCCTTTTTTGGTGGATAAAACAGATTGCCACATTGCAGTCGTATCATCAGAATAATCCCCTCTTAGATCTACTAAATTTGTACCATGAGCAGTAGCTATACCTGTATTTAATGTAATAGCTAACAATAGTAAACTAATATCAGAATAGCCCAAGACCCATTTGTTCTGTATATTTCTAAAATCGATATATTCAAGTGTCTCAATAAGTAGTTCTCCACCCCATGGAGGAATAATAAGGTTAATATCTTCGTTAATCATCATATCATTAAACTCTTCTGCACGTTTTTTTGCTGATGCAGACTTTGCCTTATCTTGAGTCCAAGGAGTTTCACCACACTTAATATGGAAACCCTTCTTTTCCATACTTTTAAACGCCGAATTAAGCAATTCATGCAATTCACTTGGTACTCCCGATGATGGTGCAGTTACTCCTATCGTCATCCCTTTTTCTAAGAATGGATAATGGATCATTTTACGCCTCCCGTTTAGTATGTAGTATAGAAAGAACCCATTTTGAAAAATGTTTGTTTAAAATAGATTCTCTTCCAACATATTTCAATTTATTTTTATAAAAAAGTGTGATTATTTTCTAACTTTGTTGTTCCATAATCGATTGTTGAACTGCCTTCCTCCTTCATGCTTTATCTTCTTCACCAAAACAATATTGTTTAAGTTATTTACAACCATTCCGTTCAAATAATGTCCATATTTGCTCTGCCATCCATTGAGGAGGCTGCGGCATGTGATTCAGTATCCAGTTCTCCACAGTTCCGACAAATGCTGTGGTCATAAATTGTACAATAAATTCCTTATCTACGTTCTGATTGATGCCCTGCATATGCATTTTCTTCTGCATACCAGACGAAAGCAATGCCATCATCCGTTCCCGAAATGTGGAAGTTTTTTTATTGGATAACATGGAAGAGAAGAATGCGAAATTTTCCTCAACATAAATAAACAAGGACTTGAGCGCCTCAATTGCCTCAGTCTGCTCCAGTTTTTCCTCTGTAAACTTGGTAAAGGTACAAGAGTGAATCATTCTGTTCAAATGATCATCGATACTATGATCTAACAAATCATACTTATCCATATAATGAAGATAAAAAGTCCCACGATTGACATTAGCACGTTCGGAAATGTCATTAATGGTAATTCGATCAAATTCTTTTTCCGTAAGCAATCCTAAAAATGCTTCATTAATGGCTTTTTTCGTCCTAAGAATTCGTCTATCTGTTTTGGTTTCCATTTGTTATTGTCTCCTTTCGTTAATCAACAATATTCATCCGATTGTTGTATATAGTACAAAAGCACGTATATTAGCGATTGAATTTATCCCTATTCTCTTTATAATAATACTCAACAACAGTCTGATAATCAACATTTGTTCAAATAACTGTTGAAAGGTACAAAAAATTTATATAAGGAGCGATAGATATGGAAAACATACAATCTAAGGTCGTTATTATTACAGGGGCATCCAGTGGAATTGGAGAAGCCACTGCCAAGTTCTTAGCTCATCATGGAGCAAGTCTGGTGTTGGCAGCAAGAAGAGAGGCTCGATTGAGAACCATAGTAGACAACATTCTCCAAGAGGGTGGTAACGCAGTTTATATGCAGACAGATGTAACTAATGCTGAAGACATGCAAAGATTGGCACAGTTTACACTAGAAAATTTTGGACATATTGATGTTCTTATCAATAATGCGGGTGTTCAGTTGAATTCTCATTTACATGAACTGAAAATGAACGAATGGATGCAAACTATTGATGTAAATATCAAGGGAGTTCTTAACGGCATTGCTGCAGTATTGCCTACAATGAGGAAACAAAAATTAGGACATATTATCAACATATCTTCAGTGATGGGACATAGGATTATCCCGACAACTGCTGTATACAGCGCAAGCAAATCTGCTGTCCGCGCAATCTCGGAAGGGCTGCGTCAGGAAGAATCAACGGATTCTGGGATTCGGTCCACCATCATCTCACCGGGATTGACGGCGATTGGTGTGTTAGAGGAGTATTCAGACTATCCAAGTCTTTCCCCATCCGCTGTCTCACAGGCTATTGCATATGCAATCAATCAGCCTGATGATGCCAACGTAAACGAGATTGTCATCAGACCTACGTTGCAATCAATATAAAACTTTCTGTCTACGTTATAGAAAGATTAATGCCTTTTTGGTGTATAAAGTTAACAAAGGCCGATGCTAAGTAAAAACAAAGAAAGCAAAAGAAATAGGCAAGTAGAAATTGAGGAAAGAATGAAAGGATGGTTTGGAATAATACCAGCTCATTCTAACATTCAAATAAAGTTTGATTAAAAATACCTAACAAACCTATACTTTACGATAAGTGAAAAGAATCCATTTAGGAAAAATAATGATCAAAATGGATTCTTTTCCTGTAGTTTTGCACTAGCGGCATACCATAATCACTTGTTTTATCGGTATCCCTCCTGAAATAAATATATAATTTTACCAAATGAAGAAGGCCACTTTTCTTTAAGGTTTTTTTTTCGAAAATTAGTGTAGAATAGATCACTGAGTATTCAACAGTCAGATATAGCTAATATTTCTCGTCGTGGTCTTATCAACCTCTTCCTCTTTTACCATCCCCAAACTAACACCTTTGCGCTTTTTTAACCTTTTCGCCAGTACATTAACCCTGAACTTGAGCTGAAATTTCCCGGATCAGAACCTGTTATAATAACATGTAATTAATCCTTAAAAAATGAGGTGTAACGATGAATTTACTATCTCTTCGTTATTTTGTTGAAGTTGCCAACACGTTAAATTTTACAGAGGCATCAAGGAACCTTCATGTCTCCCAACCCGGAATTAGCCAACAAATTCATATTCTTGAGAAACAGCTTGGAGTAAAGCTTCTTTATCGTACCACGAGAAGTGTAGAGCTAACTGAGGAAGGTAAATATTTGTTAGAAAAAGTGGCCCCTTCCTTTAACCAAATTGAAAACACAGTCTCGAATGTTATGAACACAACTCAAATGCCGTTTCTTGTAAAAATAGCGACCATCCCATCAGCGGCCAGCCTATATTTGCCTAAAATCATGAAAAATCTTCATGAACAATTTCCAGACATCGAATTCAACATTAAAGAGACGACTTCCGCGCATGCGACTGAACTTATCAAAAGTAGAGAATATCATATTGGTTTCATACGAACGCAGGACAACTTCCATTCGTTCAATCAAATGGAAGTGGAGCATTTGGAGCTTAATAGGTCTCCACTTGTGGCAGTTGTGTCTGCTAATCATAAGCTTGCTTCACAACAAAAGATTCATTTGAAAGAGCTGAAAGATGATTTCTTTTTACATTACGATTCGGATCAGTCACCAGCTCTTCATGATTTGCTTCAAACTGCCTGTGAAGAAGCGGGATTTACACCAAAAACAATTTGTAGCGGTTCCGAGTTGCTCACAATTTCGAATCTTGTTTCGAACAATTTCGTTGTTACATTAATGCCCATGGATATGTTTCAGCTAATCGATTCTAAAAGGATTATATGTTTGGGTTTAGAAGGTAATCAACTAGAAAGCTCTATCTCTGCTGTCTGGGAAGAAAGCCCTTATATCAGGAAAAATACGAAATATATGTTGGAGATTCTCTCCAAACTAAAAAGTAATTTATAAGAAAAGGAATTATTTTAGCTTGATTTATAACTCTTCCTTATTAATTTATAACAAACCAGTATTTCTAAATAGAATACTGGTTTGTTAAGATTTCCTTATACTAAGAACGAGGGGGAAGAAAAAATGGGTAAAGCGTTAAAAGACTTTAAAATAGTAGTATATGGTCTTGGACCAATCGGAATGGAAATTTTGAAAAAGTGTGAAGAGCATTTGCGTGGAAAAGTAATTGGAGCCGTTGATATCGATCCTGCTAAGATTGGAAAAGATATCGGTGAACTAACCGGATTAGAACAGCGAGGCATACGGGTTGTTTCTTCTATTAAAGAAGTAGAAATACAAGGTGATTATCCACATATTGCGATTCATGCCACTGGTTCAAACTTGCAAACAGTTAGGCCACAAATCAAAGAATTAGTGGATAACGGTTATTCAGTTGTTTCCACTTGCGAACAACTTTCTTATCCATGGCACCGTTATCCGAAATTGTCAAAAGAAATTGATACCTATGCATCTGAAAAAGGGGTAACTGTAATCGGAACAGGCGTTAACCCGGGGTATGTCATGGATACACTCGTATTAAGCTTAACTTCTGTTCTGAGCGATATCTCATCTATACGCGTAACTCGTCGTGTTGACGTGAAAAAGCGCCGCCTTCCTTTACAGAAAAAAGTAGGCGTTGGAATGACAGAGGAAGAATTTAATAATCTTGCTACAGAAGGAAAAATCGGCCATGTTGGTCTTGAAGAATCACTCCGTCTCCTTGCAGCTGGCCTTGACTACGAACTCGAAAGTGTAAAGAATTCTATCAATCCAAAAGTGACAGACCAGCCGCTTTCATTACCTCATTTTGACGTGAAAGCCGGAGAAGTAATTGGTCTTCACCAAGTGTCCAAGGCTTCTACAAAAGATGGAAGAAACATTGAGCTTGACCTAGTTATGGCAACTTCGGTCAACGAATCAGAAGATGCTATAAAAATCGATGGAGACATGAAGCAAAGACTTGTAATTCCAGGTGGTATTTTCGGCGATTCAGCAACAGCTTCCATCATTATTAACACTACCAAAATAGTTGCGCTGGAAGTAAAACCAGGACTACAAACAATGAAAGACATTAGATTGACAAGAAACATTCACCTTTAAAATAAAAAGGAAAAGATTTCAGTGATACATTTATCTCTGTTATTTTTTCCTCTTTTATTTTTTCATGTAATAACTTGCTGATATTGTTATCAACAACATTATTCTTACATCATTGCAAGACTAATATAATTCCAACTTCAATTCTTCTTCCACAAACCTCCCTTTACTTCATGTACATTCGTACATTCTGTTACGAAGTCACCTGAAATAAAAGTTAAATATTGTATGTCTTAATTTAAAATAGCTACCTAAACAGTAGCTATTTTTCATCTTATATCTCTTCATATTATAACCCCTGTACTCTTCGTTAAATGCATAATTGGTTCTTGAAGCTTGATATACAAATATCTCTTCGAACTGGTTCTACTCCCATTTTTAAAGCATTTATTTACAATAGTCTTGTTGTGATTAGTGTTTGTTGTAGCAAATACATAAGTGTTTATATGTTCTACGATATATATTTGTCACCTTTCTTACCTCTTTTATAAATTCAGGATTAATAGACCGATTGCTATCAATTTGATTACCGCCTTCTATTGAACATGTCCAAATGTATCCTTCAATAGTTTCTTTTAATGGCAACTACAACATAAAAAAACCCTCTGCTTCTATGTTAAACGCAGAGGGTGAGATAAATAATTGGATATTTACAATTTTTTCTAAATCTTTAATCTAAACGTTTGAATATTTTTACCAAAAAAGACATTTCAGTATTGAACTTTTTTCATGCTACAATTTTATCTTTTTCCGAATCCCCTATTACTCCACCGTAACAGACTTCGCAAGGTTACGTGGTTTATCCACATCACAATCACGATGCAATGCTGCATAGTAAGAAAGTAATTGCATTGGAACGACACTTACAAGTGGTGTTAGTAGATCATGTACCTGTGGTAACACGAAAGTATCGCTATCCTTTTCCAATCCTTTCATACTAACAACACATGTGTTAGCTCCACGTGCAGCTACTTCTTGCACGTTTCCACGGATAGAGAGATTGACATTTTCTTGTGTTGAAATGGCAATCACAGGTGTACCCTCCTCAATTAGAGCAATGGTACCATGCTTTAACTCCCCACCGGCAAAGCCTTCTGCTTGGATATAAGAGATTTCTTTTAACTTAAGGGCTGCTTCTTGGACAACAAAGTAGTCCATTCCACGACCAATGAAGAATGCGTTGCGAGTTGTTTCGAACATCTCTTTTGCAATTCGCTCAAATTCTTCCTTTTGATCTGTTAATGTTTCCATTGCACTTGCGACAATACCTAGTTCTTGTAATGGATCAAACTCTAAGCCATTACCTTTAGCTCTCGCTGTATCTACAGCCAAAATGGCTAATACAGCAATTTGTGCCGTGTATGCTTTGGTAGAAGCAACTGCAATTTCTGGCCCTGCATGTAAATGCAACGTATAATCTGCTTCACGAGAAAGGGTGGAACCAGGAACATTTGTAATCGTAAGAGCTGGATGTCCTAACGCTTTTGTTTGGACTAATACAGCACGACTGTCCGCTGTTTCTCCACTTTGAGAAATGAAAATAAATAATGGTTTTTCAGATAAAAGTGGCATATTATAAGAGAACTCACTTGCAATATGCACTTCTACAGGAATATCTGCTAATCTTTCAATAAACTGCTTTCCAACTAGACCTGCATGATAGCTCGTTCCTGCAGCAATAATATAGATACGATCCGCTTTTTTCATTGCTTCTCTAATATTATCATCCAAACGGAGTGTATCATCTTCCCCTTGGTATTCTTGAATGATTTTGCGAATAACGATCGGTTGTTCATCAATTTCTTTCAGCATAAAGTGAGGATATGTCCCTTTTTCTGTATCAGCAGCGTCAATTTCCGCTACATATGCCTCACGTTCAACAACTGTACCATCAAGCTTTTGGATTTCCACTCGATCTTTTTGTACAAGCACGATTTCTTTATCTTCAATTTCGACATAGCGATTGGTTTCCTTTAATGTAGCCATTGCATCACTAGCTACTACATTAAAATCATCCCCTAAGCCAACAAGTAATGGGCTTTTATTTTTCGCCACATAAATAAGGTTAGGGTTTTGGTTATCGATTAATCCAATCGCATAAGAACCCTTTAATAAAGTCAGTGCTTGACGAAAAGCTTCTAATACATCATTTGTATTCAAATAAAGCTGCTCAATTAATTGAACGACAATTTCCGTATCTGTTTCACTTTTTAGCTCTACATTTTGTAGATACTCATCACGAATTTCATAATAGTTCTCGATCACACCATTATGAACTAAAGTAAATTGCGTACTTGCACTTTGATGTGGATGGGCATTATCCTCACTTGGTTCCCCATGGGTAGCCCAACGAGTATGACCAATACCAATAGATCCTTGAACAGAGGTGTCCACTTTTTCACGTAAAGCTGCAATACGACCCTTTACTTTAAAGATGTTCATACCAGAATCATTTAGTACAGCAATTCCAGCTGAATCATAGCCTCTATATTCTAATTTCTCTAAACCATTTAATAAAATATCCTTTGAATCATTTCCACCAATATAACCTACAATACCACACATATCGTTGTTTCCTCCTCTAAGTCAGAAGGGGCATACAAACGACCATAAACCTATTTGCATCAGGGGCGCTTGTTGCCCCTTTCTCGTGTATAGTTAGTTGTTCATCTTGTTTTTATTTTTGTACAAAAAGTCGCCTTCTTGTTTTCGATAAAAACTTCTCGGTTGAGATGGACAACCGGGAGGCATCCGCCGATCTACTTCGATAAACCTCCACCTCGTCAGCTATATCTGCCTATAGCCCTGGCGCTTTATAAAAAATGTCTCTACTATGCTCCTTTCCATTCTTGACTAAAAACGATGACTTTTCCATTTTACTTGAAAACATATTTCTTAGCAACCATAAAACTAATCATTTATTAAATCATATGCAAATCTAGCATTTATTGTACCGTTAAGAAGGCCTTTTCGGTCATTTTTTCACGATCAGGCCTTCCTTCTCCACTTAATCTCTGCCCATTACCTGTTCGATTACTTTGACAACTTCATCTACATATCGATTACAATCCTCAAGAGTTGGCGCCTCTACCATAACACGCACTAATGGCTCTGTTCCAGAAGGACGAACGAGTACTCTTCCTTGTGTACCCATTTCCTTTTCGACCTTTTCAATTGCCTCTAAGATGACAGGGTTTGTCATTACTTCATTTTTATTCACGACGCGAACATTCTTCAATACTTGTGGAAACTTCTCCATTTCACTGGCTAATTCAGATAAAGTGAGACCTGTTTCCTTCATCACATTCACTAATTGAAGACCTGAAAGCATACCATCTCCTGTTGTGGTATGATCTAAGAAGATAATATGTCCTGATTGCTCTCCACCAAGGTTGAAGTCCCCTTGACGCATTTCTTCCATGACATAACGGTCCCCAACAGCTGTTTTATTGCTTTTCATATTATGGGATTCTAAGGCCTTATAGAAGCCGATATTACTCATTACGGTAGACACAACCGTCGATTGACGGAGTAGTCCTTTGCCATTTAAATATTTTCCGATGATAAACATAATTTGGTCACCATCAACAATATTACCTTTTTCGTCCACAGCAATTAAACGATCTCCATCCCCATCAAATGCGAGACCAATATCAGCACCTTTCTCTACTACTAGTGCCTGAAGTTTCTCCGGATGCGTTGATCCAATTCCATCATTAATATTCAAGCCATTCGGTGAGGATCCAATCGTAGAAACATCTGCTTCTAGGTCTGCAAATAGATGGGTTGCTAAGCTTGATGTGGCACCATGGGCACAGTCAAGCGCAATATGTATACCATCAAATTCATTATCTACTGTTTCTTTTAAGAATTGGAGATACTTCTGGCCACCTTCGAAATAATCATTAATTTGACCAATCTCACTGCCTATCGGACGTGGTAGGTTGTCCTCCTCCTGGTCTAACAACGCTTCTATCTCCGCTTCCTGTTCATCTGATAGCTTAAATCCATCTGAACCAAAAAACTTAATGCCATTATCGGCTACAGGATTATGAGAGGCAGAAATCATTACACCTGCTTGTGCATCCATTGCCTTCGATAAATAGGCTACTCCCGGTGTAGAGATCACACCAAGCCTCATGACCTCTGCTCCTATGGATAAAAGCCCTGCAGCCAAAGCACCTTCTAGCATATGTCCGGAAATACGTGTGTCACGCCCAATTAACACCTTAGGATTAGAAGTTTCCTTTGTTAAGATATACCCACCGTAGCGCCCGAGTTTAAAGGCTAGCTCTGGCGTTAATTCTTTATTTGCCACTCCTCGGACACCATCTGTACCAAAATATTTTCCCATTTTATAATACGCTCCTTTATATTTTCTTCCGTTTGTGCATATATATAGACTAAGGTTCGGTTGTTAATGTTGCCTCATTTATCGCAAGTTCAATCTCTGCATCATCTGCTATATCGTCGGGTAATTCAGCACGGATCGGTAACGTGAATTCCCCCTCCTCTTGTCCCTCCATTGTCACAAATAATCGAAGGTCACTTGGGGTTATTTCAGATAGAACAGAAGGATAGCCACTTAGGGTAACATTCATTGTACCTGAAGCAGGATTCGTAAAGGCTACTTCTGTATCCTCTGGCTCTCCTTCTATCTCAATCGGTACATCTTCTATTACTTGCTCTTCCACCTTCTCTACCTCTATATTCGCATTTACTGTTGTTGTATTTACTTTTCTTACTTCAGAAGGGACGTTCAAATTCACTTCTACCGTTCCACTTTCCGTTATTTTACTTAGATCAATTGGTTGAGTGCTAATTTGCTCTAATGTTGCTAAGTAATCTTCTGCAGCAAATACTTGCACCTCTTCTGTTTCTAGTTCCATAGAAACAAGGTTTATCCCTTCTGGAAGCTCGTTTTCTGTTTCCATTGAAATTGGAACGGTTTTATTCGGACTAGCTAATTCTACCTCTACATCAACTGTCGGAGGATCTATTCGAACATTCAACTCATTACCTTGATTATCATAGACCTTTACTGGTACATCATCAACGCTAAAGGATTCACTTGCTCCTGCAACATCGACAAATCCTTTGATGATTGCAATATTATCTACAATACTTTTCGAGCTTGTCACAACGATTTGTCCAGGATCTGATGAAACATTCACTACCTCATAACCTGCTTCTATTTGATCCTTGTTCACAACATCTATATTCACAGAGAATTCCTCCGTTGCTCGCTCCTCAATCGAAACCTCCACTTCTTTAGGCTCGACATACACATTTAAATCCTCATCTATACCCGAATATTCAAGCGGTACCGTGTGTGTGCCCGTACCTAGACCTTCTAAGTCTACAAAAACATCGAAGTTCTTCCTTGTGGCAATCGATGTCACCTTACTAGCTGAGCCTTGAAGCGTTACTTTTACCGTTTCCGGTACACCGCCAACCACATATTCTTCTTCATCCAGAATAATTCTAACAGGGATATCCTCCAATGTCTGGGTTTCATTCGTTGTCCCAAAATAAGAATCAAATCCGTCATTATCATCATATACGTTCTCGTCAAAGGCAACAACGACAAATAATAAAACAGCTAACAACAAGGATACTATTCGTATCATCCACGGCTTATCTAACCATTTATTCATTTTTTTTACCCCTCCAATTCCAACCTTTCGTTGTAGAGGCTTTAAATTTCGTCACAAGCTCTAGTTTCAGCAATTCTGTTAGCTTCTCCACTGTAATATTTCGATGAAGCTCCCCGTTTTTTGTACAGGAAATGTTACCAGTTTCCTCTGAGACCGTAATCGTGATAGAATCCGTTACTTCACTGATTCCAAGTGCTGCGCGGTGTCTTGTCCCTAGCTCCTTTGAAATAAAGGGGCTTTCTGATAATGGCAAATAACATGCCGCTGCCACTATTTTATCCTGATTAATGATCACTGCTCCATCATGAAGAGGAGTGTTAGGTATGAAAATATTGGTCAATAGTTGATTCGTTAATTTACCGTTTATGGGGATACCAGTTGAGACAAAATCCCCTAACGAAATCTCTCTTTCAATGGTAATTAACGCACCTATTCGCCTTTTTGCCATATAGACACAGGAATCGGTGATTGCTTGGATGGATTGGTTCATTAACTCTTCCTGAGAAGTAGAGTTTCTTGAGAAAAAACTACCTCTACCTAATTGCTCAAGAGCTCTTCTTAATTCTGGTTGGAATAAGACAATAATGGCTACAGGCCCCCATACAATCACTTGACTCATCAATGCCCTCACTGTACTTAAGTCAAGCACCACACTTAATAAATAGATGGCAATTACCACAAATATACCATTTAACAGCTGTATGGCCTTTGTCCCTCTAATCAGCATAAGTAATTTATATAAAACATACCATATAATCGTTATATCTAAAGCAATTTTCACGATGCTAAGTACAGAAAAATCTCCATTAAGCATGCAAACACAACCTTATGTCCATCCGAATCCTCTTCCTATTCTAAAATTAGTTATGAACTAATTATAGCATAAATTAACGCCATGCTCCTCTCCTATGCCACAGATTTTGTTCAAACGAAAAAAAGAATGGCTTCATGCACCCAAAAAATTCTGTGGATGGTAAAAAAAGTGATCCTATCTTGATGAGATAAAGATCACTTCATAAGCTTAATCTGGAAGATTAAATACTAGTTCCGCCATTTCTTTTATTTCATACCATAACCAACCAAAGACACGATCAACCTCCTTGATTTCACCAGCTACATCACCAGCAGAAGCCTTTAGCTTGTCACCATTAATAATGATGACATCCCCTTTTACTTTACCCTCTATTTTAATATTACCATTCTTCACTTCGAGGTCATCCTCTATTACTACACCTTCAGGAACGATCACCGTATCATTTTCCACCACTAGGTTCATACCCTTTGGATAGCTTAACTGATGGTCCTGGTTCCACATAGTAAAAATACTACTAGACATTAAAATAAAGAAGATAGCTGCTGCTGTTAATAGTGGATGAACCCTAAACCATCTCTGAATGCTTGTTCTTTTCTTCTCCTTTGGTAATTGCGCCATTACTTTATTGGTGAAATCAAAGGATGGTTGAATATCCACATTTGCTGTGATCAATGCGACAGTTCTTTTTAATTCTTTGAAATGTTCCTGACAAGCTTCGCATGATCTCAAATGGGAGCGTAGTTCCTGTTCCTTCTCTTCTGAAATGTCACCATCCAAATATCGATGCATTAATTGAATGATTTCCTTATTACAACTCATTTTTTACACCCCTTTACACATGTCGAAGCTTCTTGCGCAGAGCTTCTCTCCCTCTATGAATTCTTGTTTTTACTGTTCCAACAGGGATTTCTAGAATTTCACTAATTTCTTTTAGAGAGAGTTCATCTATAAACCGTAAAGCAATTATACTACGATATTTCGCAGGTAATTGCATAATTTCCTTTTGGATATAGCTTTGTGTTTCTAGACTGGTCACTTCATCCTCAGGTAATACACCATTATCCGGAATTTGGGAATATAAATTCATTCCTTCTGTCCCCTTAATTTCTGCATCAAGGTAATAATCAGGCTTCTTCTTCCTCATCCGGTCTATCGCAAGGTTAGTCGCGATACGATAGAGCCATGTTGAAAACTTCCTATTCTCATCATATGACTGAATATTAATATAGGCTCTTATAAAGGCTTCCTGTGCCAAGTCTTCTGCCTCATGCTTATTGCCAATCATCCGAAAACAGATGGCAAAAACCTTATTTTGATAAAATGAGACCACATCCTCAAAGGCAGCTTGATCACCTTTTTTAACTAGTTTTATTTGTTTGACTATCTTTTCCTCGATCATCCTAATACCTCCGCCATATTTGCGGTTAATCTTTATACGTAAGACTACACCTAAAGGTTTCAATTTTATTAAAAACTTTTTAGCCTATATACTGAAAATGACAATAAAAGTATTATAACAAGAAAATAGTATTTTTTGTTGGTGAATGAATAAATTTTTGTAAACTATTAGGAAGAAAGATAGATTTTTGATTTTAGCTCATCCGTACGATTATTGAATTATTCTTCCATTATTTGATAGAATATAGTTTTAAGGCATATTTTTTAGTGTGATAACTGTGAAGGAGGTAAAAGTATGAAGATCACTTCCATGGAACCGACTCCTAGCCCCTATTCAATGAAAATAAACCTTGATGAGAAGCTTCCTGATGGAAAATCAGAGAACTATAAGGCTACGGATATGCTAGAGGATGTCCCGTCCTATGTACAAGCACTTTTTGAAGTCAAAGGGGTCAAGGGGATCTACCGAGTAGTTGATTTTATTGCTTTAGAAAGAGATCCAAAAGTCGCTTGGGAGGAAATTCTCCCAAAAGTTCAAAATAAATTAGGGTCAGTAGAAGACTTAGAGGAAAGCTTTACGAACCAAAAAAGCAGCCAATCCACGGATGCCTTCGGAGAAATTCAAGTGTTTATCCAAATGTTTCGTTTTATTCCAATGCAGGTTAAATTAGAAGAAGGAGACATAGAGAAACGTTTCGGATTGCCAGATCGATTTACAGAAGCCGCATTAAAGGCATCTGCTGATTCGGACATGCTCAAGGAACGAAAATGGGTCGAGCAATCACCACGTTATGGAGATATTGACAAAATTGGATTAGAGGTTGTCGAGGAATTAAGTGCAAGCTATGATCAAAACAGATTGAATGAGCTCCTTCATTTTGTCGATGATGCTAGTCAGGGCTCTTTTTATCATGAAGTTACCATCGATATGTTAGATAATCCAGATTGGAAGGCGAGATACGCAGCCCTTGACCGAATGTCTCCAAGCTTGAAGGATCTTCCTGTATTAAATAAGGCTCTAGATGATGAAAAAGCGTCAATCCGGCGTCTTGCAACAGCTTATTTAGGGATGATTGAAGAGGAAGAGGTACTCCCATATTTATATAAAGCTTTAAAGGATCCAGCGGTTAATGTACGAAGAACTGCAGGAGACTGTTTGTCTGATCTTGGCTTTAAACAAGCTATGCCGGAAATGATTGACTCTTTATCTGATAAAAACCGCCTTGTTCGTTGGCGTGCTGCTATGTTTTTATATGAACTCGGTGATGAAACGGCTATCCCAGCACTGAAAGAGACATTAGATGATCCAGAATTCGAGGTAAGAATGCAAGCAAAGATGGCACTTGCAAGAATTGAGGAAGGAGAAAGTGCGAAGGGCTCCATATGGCAACAAATGTCGGATGTTACAAAAAAGAAACCGTAGTCTAGTCTTGCTTTTTTACAAAGCAAGACTTTTTTTACGCCTTTATCTAAGCCTAGAGACCTAATCAAAATTACAACTTAAGCTTCTTATTTCTCTTACGGCTTTTTCATACAATAGTAAAAAAAGGCTTGCAGGAGATAAGAAAGATGAAACAAAATAAGATTTATTTATTATTCACCAATACTCGAACGCTATTTACAAGAACGATTCGTTTATATACGAAAGCAGATTATAACCATGCTTCGATCGCTCTTGATCCTAACTTTAACGAAACATATAGCTTTGGTAGAAAAAAGCCTCGCAACCCCTTCCATGGTGGATTTGTCAAAGAAAAAATAAACGAAAATTTATTCAGAACTGCTGATTGTATTATTTATTCTTACACAATAACCAAGCAACAGGAACGAAGAATTAAGCAAGTATTGGCAAATTTCGACCGTAATAAAGAGACATATCACTATAATTTAATTGGCTTATTCGGAGTGATGCTCAATAAACCGATCCAGAGAAAAAATGCTTATTTCTGTTCTCAGTTTGTCGCGTATATTTTAAAAGAGTCTGGGATTATTACATTTGACAAGCCTCTAGAGCTGGTTACTCCATATGATTTACAACAAATTCCTAAATTAGAATTCGTGTATGAAGGAAAATTACACCAAGCAGTTAGTTAAACTATTTATCATAATGGAGGAATCAAGGAATGGCACAAAAAAGAAAAAATCGATTTTGGCTATTTACAAGAAATATCCTTTTATTTTTAACAGCAATAAGTTTTGTTTGGTTTCTAGCACATCAGCTAATGACTCTCAACGAAAAGAATAAGTATAGTCCAATAGGGGAATTAGTAGAGGTCGATGGAAAGAATATGCATGTCTATACAAAAGGGAAAGGTGAAAATACGATTGTATTACTTAGTGGCCTAGGAACTGCTGCACCTGTGTTAGATTTTGAGCCATTGATTAACGAGCTGGCAAAGCAAAACAATGTAGTATCCATTGAGAGCTTTGGTTATGGCTGGAGCGATAGTACTAACAAAGAGCGTACAGTAAAGAACATTGTAGAAGAGATTCGATCTGCTCTAAAAAAAGCAGGTATAGAAGGTCCGTACATATTGATGCCACATTCTATTTCTGGGATTTACAGCTTGTATTATGCTAATAAATATCCAGATGAAATTCAATCAGTGGTAGGAATAGACTTTACTTTACCACAAGCTCTAGCTTATTTTAATGAATCAGCACCGACGATGCCTAACTATATGAAATATTTAGCACCAACAGGGATTGGACGACTTGTTACAATGGTGAATCCAGATGATTTTTTACCAATAGCGGAAAAAGGAACATATACAGAGGAAAACTTAAAAATGACAAAAGCCATTTCAGCTTGGAAAGGCTATAATGAAAATATTGTTGAAGAAGCTAAGCAAATAGGAAACAATGTACAGAAAACGAAGAATATGACTTTTCCACCTACAATTCCTGTCTTAGTTTTCACAACGAAAGAAGAGTCACAGGGAAGGAAATCACTAGAAACATTTTATAAGGAACAGTTACATGATCATCATTCCAGTAAGGTCATCACACTAGAGGGACATCATTATTTACACTGGACTCGTGCTAAGGATATGGCTAAGCAATTCGAAGAATGGAAGGAAAATATAGATAAAAACAACTGAAGCAATTCTCTATTATACAGCAAAAACCGAACTATTTTAAAATCATAGTTCGGTTTCCGTCTTTGACAAAATAAAAATGGAGCCTAGCGGGATCGAACCGCTGACCTCCTGCGTGCAAAGCAGGCGCTCTCCCAGCTGAGCTAAGGCCCCTAAAAATGGTGAGCCATGGAGGATTCGAACCTCCGACCCTCTGATTAAAAGTCAGATGCTCTACCAACTGAGCTAATGGCTCGTTAAAATAATTTTCTCCCTAATTCAAAGAGCGTTCATTATGTTAACCCCTGCATCTTCTAGTTTATTCGATGATGATTAATGCTTCGGGGTTACTCGTAGTTTATTCGGTAGAAGTATTGCTCGTTGCTCTACCAACTGAGCTAATGGCTCGTTAAAATAATTTTCTCCCTAATTCAAAGAGCGTTCATTATGTTAACCCCTGCATCTTCTAGTTTATTCGATGATGATTAATGCTTCGGGGTTACTCGTAGTTTATTCGGTAGAAGTATTGCTCGTTGCTCTACCAACTGAGCTAATGGCTCGTTAAAATAATTTTCTCCCTAATTCAAAGAGCGTTCATTATGTTAACCCCTGCATCTTCTAGTTTATTCGATGATGATTAATGCTTCGGGGTTACTCGTAGTTTATTCGGTAGAAGTATTGCTCGTTGCTCTACCAACTGAGCTAATGGCTTCTATCCCATAGTTTCATTCTAATTGTTATAGTTTATATGCATTTAACCCTAAATTTTATATGTAGAAAAAAGAATGGCTGGGCTAGCTGGATTCGAACCAGCGCATGACGGTACCAAAAACCGTTGCCTTACCGCTTGGCTATAGCCCAACAAAAAACGTATATCGATAGTATACACGCCTGATCTAAATTTATACATAATAAATGGTGGAGGGAGTAGGACTCGAACCTACGAACCCGATGGGAGCGGATTTACAGTCCGCCGCGTTTGGCCAACTTCGCTATCCCTCCAAATAAAATTATGATCTAGTTCCAGTGGTGCCGGCCAGAGGACTTGAACCCCCAACCTACTGATTACAAGTCAGTTGCTCTACCAATTGAGCTAGACCGGCATAACATGGTGGAGGATGCAGGGCTCGAACCTGCGACCCCTTGCTTGTAAGGCAAGTGCTCTCCCAGCTGAGCTAATCCTCCGCCGCACAGGATGTGCAAGTGCATGCGTTGCGACAGGGACGTCGCGATCTTAGCATGCCATCCTTAATATAAAGTAGCAATAACTAATGATTACTGTGGTTATTATGGTGACCCGTACGGGATTCGAACCCGTGTTACCGCCGTGAAAGGGCGGTGTCTTAACCACTTGACCAACGGGCCAGTAAATCTAGGAGAGCTTCCAGCCGGACTTGAACCGACGACCCCTTCCTTACCATGGAAGTGCTCTACCGACTGAGCTATGGAAGCAAGTGGCTCCACAGGTAGGATTCGAACCTACGACCGATCGGTTAACAGCCGATTGCTCTACCACTGAGCTACTGTGGAATAAACATTTACTTCTGTTGCTTCTCAAAGCTTTGCCTGGCAGCGTCCTACTCTTGCAGGGGCGTGAGCCCCAACTACCATGGGCGCTGGAGAGCTTAACTACTGTGTTCGGTATGGGAACAGGTGTGACCTCTCCGCTATCGCCACCAGACTTGGTGGATATAAGCTAATCCTTATTAAGATGGGAGAAACTATACCATCAAAACTAGATAAGAAGTAGACAAACCATTGGTTTTTCATCCAAAGAACGTATAGATAAGTCCTCGATCGATTAGTATTCGTCAGCTCCACATGTCACCATGCTTCCACCTCGAACCTATCTACCTCATCGTCTCTGAGGGATCTTACTCACTTAAAGTGTGGGGAAGTCTCATCTTGAGGGGGGCTTCATGCTTAGATGCTTTCAGCACTTATCCCTTCCACACGTAGCTACCCAGCGATGCTCCTGGCGGAACAACTGGTGCACCAGCGGTGTGTCCATCCCGGTCCTCTCGTACTAAGGACAGCTCCTCTCAAACTTCCAACGCCCACGACGGATAGGGACCGAACTGTCTCACGACGTTCTGAACCCAGCTCGCGTACCGCTTTAATGGGCGAACAGCCCAACCCTTGGGACCGACTACAGCCCCAGGATGCGATGAGCCGACATCGAGGTGCCAAACCTCCCCGTCGATGTGGACTCTTGGGGGAGATAAGCCTGTTATCCCCGGGGTAGCTTTTATCCGTTGAGCGACGGCCCTTCCATTCGGTACCGCCGGATCACTAAGCCCGACTTTCGTCCCTGCTCGACTTGTAGGTCTCGCAGTCAAGCTCCCTTCTGCCTTTACACTCTTCGAATGATTTCCAACCATTCTGAGGGAACCTTTGGGCGCCTCCGTTACTCTTTAGGAGGCGACCGCCCCAGTCAAACTGCCCACCTGACACTGTCTCCGAACCGGATCACGGTTCTGGGTTAGAAGGTTCATACAGCCAGGGTGGTATCCCACCGGCGCCTCCACGTAAGCTAGCGCTCACGCTTCTCAGGCTCCCACCTATCCTGTACAAGCTGTACAAACATTCCATATCAGGCTACAGTAAAGCTCCACGGGGTCTTTCCGTCCTGTCGCGGGTAATGCGCATCTTCACGCATAGTATAATTTCACCGGGTCTCTCGTTGAGACAGTGCCCAAGTCGTTGCACCTTTCGTGCGGGTCGGAACTTACCCGACAAGGAATTTCGCTACCTTAGGACCGTTATAGTTACGGCCGCCGTTTACTGGGGCTTCAGTTCAACGCTTCGCTAATGCTAACGCATCCCCTTAACCTTCCAGCACCGGGCAGGTGTCAGCCCCTATACTTCGCCTTTCGGCTTCGCAGAGACCTGTGTTTTTGCTAAACAGTCGCTTGGGCCTTTTCACTGCGGCTTACTCGTAAGTAAGCACCCCTTCTCCCGAAGTTACGGGGTCATTTTGCCGAGTTCCTTAACGAGAGTTCTCCCGATCACCTTAGGATTCTCTCCTCGCCTACCTGTGTCGGTTTGCGGTACGGGCACCCTTTTCCTTGCTAGAGGCTTTTCTTGGCAGTGTGAAATCCGGAACTTCGGTACTCATTTTCCCTCCCGATCACAGCTTGTGATTGCCAGACGGATTTGCCTATCTGACTCACTCACTGCTTCGACGCACACGTCCAGTCGTGCGCTTTCCTTATCCTACTGCGTCCCCCCATCACTCAAACGGAATTGGGTGGTACAGGAATATCCACCTGTTGTCCATCGCCTACGCCTTTCGGCCTCGGCTTAGGCCCCGACTAACCCTGAGCGGACGAGCCTTCCTCAGGAAACCTTAGGCATTCGGTGTAGAAGATTCTCACTTCTATTTCGCTACTCATACCGGCATTCTCACTTCTAAGTGCTCCACCAGTCCTCACGGTCTGACTTCACTGCACTTAGAACGCTCTCCTACCATTGTTCGTAGAACAATCCGTAGCTTCGGTGATACGTTTAGCCCCGGTACATTTTCGGCGCAGCGTCACTCGACCAGTGAGCTATTACGCACTCTTTAAATGATGGCTGCTTCTAAGCCAACATCCTGGTTGTCTAAGCAACGCCACATCCTTTTCCACTTAACGTATACTTGGGGACCTTAGCTGACGGTCTGGGCTGTTTCCCTTTCGACTATGAACCTTATCACCCATAGTCTGACTCCCAAGGTAATATGATTGGCATTCGGAGTTTGACTGAATTCGGTAACCCGGTGAGGGCCCCTAGTCCAATCAGTGCTCTACCTCCAACATACATCCCTTGAGGCTAGCCCTAAAGCTATTTCGGAGAGAACCAGCTATCTCCGTGTTCGATTGGCATTTCACCCCTACCCACACCTCATCCCCGCACTTTTCAACGTACGTGGGTTCGGGCCTCCAGTCAGTGTTACCTGACCTTCACCCTGGACATGGGTAGATCACACGGTTTCGGGTCTACGACCCCCTACTATCTCGCCCTATTCAGACTCGCTTTCGCTGCGGCTCCGTGTCTTCCACTTAACCTTGCAGGAGATCGTAACTCGCCGGTCCATTCTACAAAAGGTACGCCGTCACCCATAAAAGGGCTTCGACTACTTGTAGGCACACGGTTTCAGGTTCTCTTTCACTCCCCTCCCGGGGTGCTTTTCACCTTTCCCTCACGGTACTGGTTCACTATCGGTCACTAGGGAGTATTTAGCCTTGGGAGATGGTCCTCCCAGATTCCGACGGAATTTCACGTGTTCCGCCGTACTCAGGATCCACTCTGGAGGAAACACGCTTTCGACTACAGGGCTGTTACCCGCTGTGGCTGACCTTTCCAGATCGATTCGTCTAACGTATTTCTTGGTAACTCCGTATAGAGTGTCCTACAACCCCAAAAAGCAAGCTTTTTGGTTTGGGCTAATTCCGTTTCGCTCGCCGCTACTCGGGAAATCGCGTTTGCTTTCTCTTCCTCCGGGTAATGAGATGTTTCAGTTCCCCGGGTCTGCCTCCTCTATCCTATGGATTCAGATAGAGGTTCTACTCCATGACGAGTAGAGGGTTTCCCCATTCGGAAATTCTCGGATCAATGCTTACGTACAGCTCCCCGAGACATATCGGTGTTTGTCCCGTCCTTCTTCGGCTCCTAGTGCCAAGGCATCCACCGTGCGCCCTTTTTCACTTAACTATACTCATGCTTCAGATGAAAAAGTCGTTGGTTTTATTTGATGTCTTGTCATCAGTTTCGTGTTGGCGCCTATTGATGCCTTCACGTCCTGATTTCTTCTTATCTAGTTTTCAAGGTACATGTTTTTATGGTGGAGCCTAGCGGGATCGAACCGCTGACCTCCTGCGTGCAAAGCAGGCGCTCTCCCAGCTGAGCTAAGGCCCCAAGATTAGAATGGTGGGCCTGAGTGGACTTGAACCACCGACCTCACGCTTATCAGGCGTGCGCTCTAACCAGCTGAGCTACAGGCCCATTCTAAAGGTGAATGAAATATGAGGTTATATTAATCACTCAAAACTGAACCAAACAACCAAGTACAATCTATGATGATCTACGCTAATAGATCATTTCCTATTGTGTCTAGCTCCAGCACCCAGCGACTAGCACAACTTCCCTCACCTCCGTACGATAAGTCAACATCAAGTCGCTAAGCTCCTTGTGTTTCCTTTATCTCCTTCGGTAAGATTGATCGATTAAAACCACCACTTTGCGTGGTAACATCGATCCACCCATGTTGCATGGGCGCAGTTTGTACGTCGCTAACCGGGTGCTTCCGCCTTTCACTTTATCCTTAGAAAGGAGGTGATCCAGCCGCACCTTCCGATACGGCTACCTTGTTACGACTTCACCCCAATCATTGGCCCCACCTTCGGCGGCTGGCTCCAAAGGTTACCCCACCGACTTCGGGTGTTGCCAACTCTCGTGGTGTGACGGGCGGTGTGTACAAGGCCCGGGAACGTATTCACCGCGGCATGCTGATCCGCGATTACTAGCGATTCCGGCTTCATGTAGGCGAGTTGCAGCCTACAATCCGAACTGAGAATGGTTTTATGGGATTGGCTTCACCTCACGGCTTCGCTGCCCTTTGTACCATCCATTGTAGCACGTGTGTAGCCCAGGTCATAAGGGGCATGATGATTTGACGTCATCCCCACCTTCCTCCGGTTTGTCACCGGCAGTCACCTTAGAGTGCCCAACTCAATGCTGGCAACTAAGATCAAGGGTTGCGCTCGTTGCGGGACTTAACCCAACATCTCACGACACGAGCTGACGACAACCATGCACCACCTGTCATTCGGTCCCCGAAGGGAACTCCCTATCTCTAGGGACATCCGAAGATGTCAAGACCTGGTAAGGTTCTTCGCGTTGCTTCGAATTAAACCACATGCTCCACCGCTTGTGCGGGCCCCCGTCAATTCTTTTGAGTTTCAGCCTTGCGGCCGTACTCCCCAGGCGGAGTGCTTAATGCGTTAACTGCAGCACTAAGGGGCGGAAACCCCCTAACACCTAGCACTCATCGTTTACGGCGTGGACTACCAGGGTATCTAATCCTGTTCGCTCCCCACGCTTTCGCACCTCAGCGTCAGTTACAGACCAGAGAGCCGCCTTCGCCACTGGTGTTCCTCCACATCTCTACGCATTTCACCGCTACACGTGGAATTCCGCTCTCCTCTTCTGTACTCAAGTTCCCCAGTTTCCAATGACCGCTTGCGGTTGAGCCGCAAGATTTCACATCAGACTTAAGAAACCGCCTACGCGCGCTTTACGCCCAATAATTCCGGACAACGCTTGCCCCCTACGTATTACCGCGGCTGCTGGCACGTAGTTAGCCGGGGCTTCCTCGATAGGTACCGTCAAGGTACCGCCCTATTCGAACGGTACTTGTTCTTCCCTAACAACAGAACTTTACGATCCGAAAACCTTCTTCGTTCACGCGGCGTTGCTCCGTCAGACTTTCGTCCATTGCGGAAGATTCCCTACTGCTGCCTCCCGTAGGAGTCTGGGCCGTGTCTCAGTCCCAGTGTGGCCGATCACCCTCTCAGGTCGGCTATGCATCGTTGCCTTGGTGAGCCGTTACCTCACCAACTAGCTAATGCACCGCGGGCCCATCTGTAAGTGGTAGCTTGCGCCACCTTTCCACTTCGGTTCCTATGAACTAAAGTACTATCCGGTATTAGCCCCGGTTTCCCGGAGTTATCCCAGTCTTACAGGCAGGTTGCCCACGTGTTACTCACCCGTCCGCCGCTCGTTCCACTCACGTCCTCCCGAAGGATTCAGTCAGCTTCCCGCGCTCGACTTGCATGTATTAGGCACGCCGCCAGCGTTCGTCCTGAGCCAAGATCAAACTCTCCATAAAATAGATGCACCGAAGTGCTTGTGTTGATCAAGCTCGCTTAAAGCTAGCATGTTCTTACTTTTTGTACTGGTTGTTTTGTTCAGTTTTCAATGATCAATATCTTATGTCGTTTTTTGCGACGAAATATAATATATCACGCTTCAATATGGTTGTCAACAACTTTTTTTATTCTTTTTATAAGACATGTAAAAAGTGCGAAACTACGATAAAAAAGTGTTCCATCATTTTGACGACAAGATTTAATATATCACATATTGACCTGCTAAACAAGTATTATTTTTAATTTGTTTGTGTCAAACTTTTCTCGGTACCCTATTCATCCCAGTATTTCTGGCACTCTAAATTTGTACGCTTTTCCAGCTACCGCGCGAATGTCTTCGCTTGGTTCCCCGTCATTTTAAGTTACGTTCTAAAGACCAAGAACCTAACTTAAAATGCCAGGATGGTTATCTAAAACTTTTAGCTAGCTTTCCTATGGCGGATGAATGAGGTGCATACACACCGATTACGCCTTGCTTAGCACCCATCGACGGGCGTGTAGGTTGATGCAAATAAGAAGACATGCGGACAACCTTCTTCACTTCTCGTTGCTTTCTTGCACTTCGTTTAAGATCCGCAAGATAAACTTCTCGTAAGGTGCCGTTTAGTATGCCTTGTTTTACCTTTACCATCGCCTCTGCGCCCTCTGAACTCCAATGCATGCCTCGTTTCTTCATACGGTAAGTAACACGTCGCTGA
Organism: Gracilibacillus sp. JCM 18966; assembly: GCF_055392695.1. Lineage (NCBI taxonomy): Bacteria > Bacillati > Bacillota > Bacilli > Caryophanales > Bacillaceae > Gracilibacillus > Gracilibacillus sp. JCM 18966. The sequence goes on from NZ_AP043883.1 coordinate 871,487, forward strand.
TTCGATTCCATCGCACCTAGATTTCTTGCGTCTTCTGGAGGATTATCTATACGCTTTTTCCAATTCAAAATACGATCCCAATTGTTCAAGATATACGTACGAAACACCTTAACTTTTTCGGTTTTTTTGGAGTCTTCAAGCGTGCTTTCGTAAGTATCCAGCCATAAGTTAAAATGCTCTAAGTCATGATTCTCTAACGCTTTTCGTAATTCCGTTTTATAGTCACTCTGTTTGGCACCAAGTGCTCGATTAAGCCCTTGGAATACATGGTAAGGGTCTAGTTGGTTTAGAACAGGATATTCTGACTGGGAAAAGGCTTCTTGAAACTTCTCAGCTGTGTAACCGGCTCCACCATCACTATTCGTTACAACTCGTGTCTTTTCCAAAGAATAATGATTGGCAGTAAGTGCCTGAACTTCTTTCCAAAATTCCGAGGTTGGTTTGGTTGTCATAAGCACTTTCTGATTACGCAAAGATACGCGTTTCCCACTCTTATCCCAGCCTTCGTAAATAATCGCATGGCTTACCTCGTGACTCTTTTTCTTTTCCGTTCCCCTAACGAATACCCCATCAGCTTCTGCATAAAGAAACTCAACTTTTTCACCTTCTGGCAATTCAGCGGAATCCTCTAAATCAATGACCATGTCCTTATCCGCTATAGCTTGTGCTCTCCCAACCTCTCTCACAATCGTTCCAACCGTTGCGTGACTAATATCTACAGCTGTCCACTCCTTCAGTACATGAGCCACTTCTCTGTAGGTACTTTCAGCGGCCATTTCGGCAACCTTTACTTCTACAAAAGGACTTCTACGCTTGTACTTTTTAAATCCAATCCATTCATCAAAAGGATAGTGGGAATGACCTTCTAAATCATGCATAAGCGTATGTGTAAATCTCACTCCACCAAAAGTGAATTGAATTTCCCTTTCGTCATTTCTTTCAACCCTCCAGCCTTCCGCTTGTTTTTTCTTCACAATGACAGTGTTCATATTGGTGAATACGTCCCCCAACAAGGACGCAAACAACTCATACATCAAGGTACGAACACTTTCCTCGAAATCAATTAAATTATCTGTTTGGTGTATTAATCTGTATAATTTTGATATAATAGTATTCATGAAGAGGCCTCTTTCTACGATGTATTTGCTCTGGTAGGCATACATTTATGATAGAGTGCCTCTTCTTTTTTGGCTAGGATTTTGTAGAAATACCACCGAGAACTATTTTACACATACTTTTAATTTAGAAATTTCTCTTTAAAAACAGATAAAGACCTCGTATCTCCGTAATAGAAACAAGATCTTCATCTTAACATTTAAATTTCAAGGCCACTTCCCATACCAGACTCACTCATTCTATCTTAATTCTTTTCGGAATATATTTTTGAATCTCTTCTTGAGATGCAACTCTTCTATATAATTGAAATAGCACCTTGTACCTTTCATGCATGTTTTGTTTCACCATTTGATCGATACGGTGATCTTCTAGGTCTAGTAACAATTCTTCTAATTCTCTCTTTATTACATATTGTAATTCCGTTTGTTCTTTTTCATTTATCAATAATCCCAACATAATTGTTCACTCCTACCTTCTATTACTATATATATTCCTACTTTTTTTCAAAAATAAACATTATTAGACAGCATATTTTAAGAACAAGCTCATACATATAGAACAAGCCTAATAAAATCGGGGGATATAAATGAGAAAATTATATGTAGTAGACATGAAAAAAAGTAAAAAGCTTCTTTTCATTGTGCCAATTGCTTTTTTTGTTGCCCTTTTTTTATTTTTAGAATCTAATTATTCCTTTACCGTTTTCTCTAATCAAGACGAGCCAAAAGCTCTAAGTGCTGGGAATAAAAAGCACGCATCTGTTGCTTTAACGTTTAATATTAGCTATGGAACAGAGCAAGTGGAGCCAATCTTGGAGCAATTAAAAGCAAAAGAAGCATTAGCCACCTTTTTCGTTAGTGGGGAATGGGCTGAGCGTCATCCAGACCTACTGGAGAAAATTGCAGAGGACAAGCATGAAATAGGGATGCTGGGATATCAGTACAAGTCGTATCTCGAGCAAGAGGAAGAACAAGTAAGAAGTGATATAGCTAAAGCAAAGGAAACTTTTACAAAGCTCGGTTATGAGGATGTCTACTTATTACGTCCACCTAATGGACATATTAATAAAGCAATCCTATCGATCGCAGAAAATCAAGGGATGAAAGTCATTCATTGGAGCGTGAACCCCAACGACTGGAAAAATCCTGGTACAAAAGCCATTACGGATCATGTACTGAAAAACACAGAAAAAGGGGATATTGTTTTATTGCATGCATCAGATTCCGTCAAACAAACAGATAAGGCTTTAGAGGCTATCATACCAGAGTTAAAAAATAAAAATCTTGATATAGTGACGATCTCTCAATTGATTACCAATGCAGATGGTTCTCAAAGTGAATTGAAAAGTAATAAGTAAACTCATGAAATTAATAACGCATTCGCTCGTATTGTAAGCGAATGCGTTTTTTTAACGTCCCTTTGTAGCTTTTGTTTTTTCGGTTAGTCGGTGAAGGATTAATAATTGATATGTATTACAGATAATTAATGGAACGATCATTAACCAAGCATAGTCTCCTCCATTGGTTCTCAGTCCCGGAACCCACTCTATTGATGTAATGACAACCATGAAAAACAAAGCTGGAATAAAAGCCCTTTGGTTCGTTTCCTTTGCTTTGATTCGAGCGATGACAATACTATAAACCAACAACGCGATTGCAGTTAACAAGAATGGTGTAATCGTGCCATCCTCCACCGATTTATAACGGAAGTAGACTAAATCAAATAATGTAAACAAAATCAGGCCTATTTGTATAGTTGGCCAAAATCCACGAAAGATACCTAAAGCAAACTGATTTACGGTTAAATAGGCAAAAAAACCCATTTGACTAACTAAACTAAAAACAAAGCCCAAAGCTAAGAAGAAGATCAACAAACCCAATAATTCAAACCAATCGAAAGGGCTTAAGAACTTAATATAAGCATCACTTTTTACAAAGAAACTTGTGATTAATGTCGAAATTCCTCCTAAAAGCAAGGTAGAAAAAAACAATCGTACGACATTACGACTTTTCAAAATAAATCCCCCTAATTCTTTACTTCCTATTCTTTAGATATTTTACCATGAACCCTATTTTTTTTCGCTTTATAATACATATTAATTTTAAAAAGACCCCATATTAGGAGTACATAGAAATTTCAAAAAACGACTTGAGATATATGGAAAGAAAGGTAGCGGTCTAATGAATTTATCAAAGTTTTTTATCCTAACGATACTTTCACTGCTATTCCTTAGCGCCTGCGGTGGTGGTGGCAATACCCAGGGCAAGGAAGAGGGTGATTATGAGGGCACTAAGAAAATGGTGGCTGATATTTTGAAAACAGATGAAGGAAAAAAAGCCATAACAGAGGTATTATCTAGTGACGATATGCAAAAAACCTATGTCATTGATGCAAAGGTAGTACAGCAAACAGTACAAGAAGCCTTAACTTCAGACAAAGGGAAGGAGTTCTGGACAAAGATGTTCCAGGATCCAAAATTTGTTGAGTCCTTTTCACTCGCTCTACAAGATCAACAAGAGAAAGTGATGAAGACCTTAATGAGTGATCCAGAATTCCAGAAAAAATTTATCGAAATACTGAGCAATCCCGAAATGGAAGATCAAACATTAACCGTTCTGACAGGACAAAAGTTTCGCTCTCATCTGGAAAAGGTTATGGAGGAAATGTTCAGCTCCCCTATGTTCCAAGCCAAAATCTCTGAATTGTTATTAAATGCAGCGAAGGAAATGAAGCCTAGCGAAGGAGGACAATCCCAATCTGGAGGACAAGGAGAGTCCGGAGGTGGACAGCAACAGCAAGGCGGACAGGGAGAACAAGGCAACCAAGGTGGCGGAGGAGGAGGAGCGTAGGAACAAAGGGAGCATGCCCTCAGCCCGAGCATGCTCCTTTTGTAAATATTTATAGACGTTCAATAATTTGCTTAGCAATGGACAAATATTCTTGACCATTAGGGTGATCCTCCTGATAAACAGAAGGGGCAAATATTCCTTCTTCTTCATAAGGCTGTTGAAGTGATAGGCGCCCTATTACATTTGTGTCTAAAACTTCCGCTAGCTTGTCTCCTCCACCTTTTCCAAAGACATATTCCTTTTCGCCTGTTTTCTTACTCACGTAAAAGGACATGTTTTCCACAACACCAAGCAGCTCATGATCCGTATTAATCGCCATTTGTCCTGCTCTCGCTGCTACAAATGCTGCCGTTGGATGAGGAGTGGTTACAATAATCTCCTTCGAGCTTGGTATCATATTGTGAACATCAAGTGCCACATCACCAGTTCCAGGAGGCAGATCTAATAATAAATAATCTAATTCTCCCCACTCCACCTCTTTAAAAAAGCTTGCTAGCATTTTCCCTAGTCTAGGACCACGCCAGATAACAGGGGAATTATCTTCCACAAAAAATCCCATCGACATTACCTTGACACCAAAACGTTCTACTGGAATAATTTTATTCCCTTTTAATTTCGGACGTTCTTCCACACCCATCATATCAGGAACACTAAAGCCATAAATATCAGCATCAATAATCCCGACTTTGTTTCCTAATCGCGCCAAAGCAACAGCTGTATTTACAGTTACGGTTGATTTACCAACTCCGCCTTTACCACTCGCGATCGCTAAAAATTTTGTCGTAGAGCTTTCACTTAATAGTCCAGGCTTATCCTCAGATGTCGGTTGATATTTCTTAATCACTTCCTCTGGTAAGGAAGAAAATCTTAATCCAACTGTCGCAGCACCTAGATTCTTCAATGCCCCTACAAGCTCTTGCTGTAATTGCATCTGCTCTGCTGTATTCGTTTTCGCAATCGCTAATTTAACACTGACATGATTCTTATCAGGCTTAATCGTGATTTCTTCTATACCATCTGTCTCTTTGAACGTTTTATGTAAAAACGGATCCTTCATATTGTGCAGTAATTCTCTTACCTTTTGTTCCGAAAGCAAAATAGGTCACCTCGATTGTATTCTTGTGTACTCCTATCTGCTAGTATAACACAAATTTCTTCAATTCTAAGCAGGACGCATTATGGATTTTCTTCTTCCTTCCCTGTAATGTAATTTAAAATCCCTTTATAAATACTTGCCGCCATCTTACGTTGATAATCATCTGATTTCAGTAATCCAAGCTCCTCTTCATTGGACAAAAAACCAATCTCAACAAGCGCACCAGGTGCTTTTGCATATTTCAAAACAAAAATTTGATGAATAGGAAGAGCTACACGATTTGTATTTTCTAGGTTGCGAATAATTTCTGCTTGAATAGCCTTTGCCAGCTTTTCATTTTGATCTTTTCCCGGGTAATAAAAGGTCTGGGCACCCTTCCACTGTCTGTCACCAAGTGCATTTAAATGAATGCTTAAGAAAAAATCGGCATTTTTATCACTAATAAATTGAACACGGCGCTGAATATCCTCTGCTTTCCTTCTCGATAAACCTTTGGTCCCTTCATCTGCAAGATCATAGTCCCCTTCTCTAGTTAAGTATACGGAAGCACCAGCCTGCTGGAGATAATCCTTCAGTAAGTTCGATACCTTCAGCGTGATCTCTTTTTCCTGTGTCTCATCTGAGCCCTCTGCACCTCCATCAGCACCACCATGTCCCGGGTCAAGTACAATAGTTTTTCCTGCAAGTGGCAGGGACCAGCTTTCCCAAGAATCCATTGAATCTTGCATAGGGTATTGAATCAATATAATTAATACAAATAGTCCAATTAACCATAATACGATTTTTAAGATACGTGACATACCCGCTTCTCCTCCCATATTCACGCCTTCATTTAACTATATGGGACAAGCGAGCGGGTTATGCCGTTAAAAATCGTATTGCTCTTCTTTTTCTTGTAATAGCTGTTGATACGTTTTTGTTAACATAATCGTATCTTCCACCAAGCGATCGATTCGAAATAATATATCCTCATTAATAATTTCCTTTTGGTAAAAGTCCACTTCTTCTATATAGACGTAAGTTTGCACAATTTGCGCCTTCATATAGGATAAAATTGGCTTTATTTGTTGCTCTGGTATCAAAAAGTGACGGCTTGAGCCTGCTGTCACGATCATGCTTACTACCTTATCTCGAAAAGCATTGATTGGTAACAAGTCAAAAATGTTCTTCAATGTTCCAGGTATCGACGCTTGAAAAATCGGTGTTCCAATGATTAGTGCATCTGCTTCCATTACCTTCTCTGTTACATATTTCGTATCCCCTGTATAGTCCAAATAATGTCGACCATCACTAAATTCCAGCTGATAATCGGTTAAATCTAATAAAGTTATTTCCACTTCTGGATAGGATTCTATTATCTTTTTGGTCGTATAATCTATCGCCGTTCTTGTCTTTGAACCTACTGTCGATCCAGACAATGCTACTACTTTCATGATGATCCCCCCTTATTTTACTGTATACTTTCGAATAGCTGGTAAAACTTCCTTCCCGACTAGCTCTATATTTTTACGGAGCTTATCAAAGGGAATGCCACCAAAATCCAATTGAGCAATATAGCGTTGGTGACCATAGACCTCATGCTGATACAGAATTTTTTCGATGACTTCCTGTGGACTACCAATATTCATCACATTACGCTTGTCTGCACCTTGAGCAAAATGCTGCTTCAGATAACCTCTACCATTTGTATGTTGCATTCCTTCATTAATGGAAGGATAAGTCTCTCGTTGCGCTTGTTGCGTGGTTTCCGCTAAATAGAAAAATCCAGCTGTTGCCACAGGGAATTCCTTCGGGTCAAATCCCGCTTCCTGTAAAGCATGACGGTAATCATCGATGGTCCGTTTAAAAATAGAAACAGGGCCACCTAGCGTTGCTAGGAATATCGGTACTCCTGCATAACCAGCCTTAACTGCACTGGATGGATGCCCTCCAACCGCTCGCCAAATTGGAAGAGAACCATTAACCGGTCGTGGTAGGACCTTCGCATTTTGAAGCGGTGCACGAAATTCCCCACTCCAGTTCACTACTTCTTCTTCATTTATTTGTAATAGTAGGGCTAGCTTCTCTTCAAATAAACCTTCATAATCCTTTAAATCATAACCAAGCAACTCAAAATTACCGACTCGCGATGCTCTTCCTGCGATGATCTCTGCACGACCTTTCGAAATAAGATCAATCGTCGCAAAATCCTCATAAACACGAACAGGATCTAATGTGCTAATAATAGTGGAGGAGCTAGCTATCTTGATCTTCTTAGTCGCTTGGGCGATTGCCGCCAAAACAACGGAGTGAGCTTGTGTCGTAAAATATTCCTGATGACTCTCCCCTACACTAAAGAAGTCAATGCCTACATCCTCAGCAAGCTTAGCTAATTCGATGATTTCCTCGATTCGTTGTGCTGCCGAAATTCTTTCACCAGTTGCAGGATTAGGGAGATGATCACCTAATGTATATAAGCCAAATTCTAAACCTTTTCTCGGGTCTATACGATATTTTTCCATCAAAGCCATACACTACCTTTCTTCTCTTATTCCTATATATGTTATTATGAAGCATATGACCATTTACGTGAAGTACGCACTTATAAGATATATAGTATACAAAAAGATACTAATAGGAGAGATGTAAGATGAAATATAATCCAAATGCATGTCGGGTAGAGGATGCCTTGAGTATACTAGTTGGAAAGTGGAAACCTCTCATTTTATTACATTTATTAAATGAAGGAACACAACGATTCAATGAGTTAAAACGTAGTATACCCGGTATTACCCAAAAAATGCTAACAAAGCAATTGCGCGAATTAGAGGAAGAAGATATTATTGAGCGCGTCGTCTATCCTCAGGTTCCACCTAAAGTGGAATACTCGATAACAGATTATGGAAAAAGCCTTCAACCTATTCTAGAGGCCATGCATGAATGGGGAACAAAGCATACCTTAAGAAAGCTGGAAAAAACGGAAATGGATGAATAAAGCAAAAGAAAAGTCCTGTTTCCGATTGAACAGGACTTTCCTTGCTAAAACTATAGATTTTTTAGCTGTTTTTTCAACGCTTCTGAATAATGTGTTAAATAAGCATAGGCTAATGGGGAAACATTTTCTCTTCCTTCTGCCTTGTCTAGTTGCTTGCTAAACTTTGCGAGAAATTTTTGCGCTTGATTTGTTGAGCCTCTTTCTACATGGTGTTTCACTTGTTTTAATGTATTCGTTAGTTGAGAAACGGCGGTCCCTGTAATGTCCTCTGTTCGTACATATTCTTCCATATGGTTAGTCAAAACGGTAAGATATCCGGTTGTTACTTCTACCACATTCGATGTTTCCGATTCTCCACTTGCATTGGCTGCTTTAATGTAATAGGTATAAGTAACATTTGGTTCTGCGGTTCGATCATAGAAAGTATCTACTTTTGCATAACCCAAATACTCTACCTCACCATCTGCTTCTCTATAGACATTATATTGATTCGCACCACCATTTGACTCCCAGGCAAGCCCAACAAAATTATTTCCGATCATTGTTACCCTTAACTCAGTTGGCGTGCCAGGAACAGGCATCTTGATGGCTATCGCCTCTGACAGATTCGATTCACCCATTTCATTAACGGCAGTTATTTTGTAACTATAGCCTGTATCGCTGATACTCACACTTTCGTCGATATAAGCAGATTCATCGGTACTCGCAATTTGACGATAATCTCCGTCTTCATTTGTTTTACGATAAACATTATAGCTTTCTGCTTCTGCAACGTCCTCCCAATTGATCTCAAATGCTGAGGTGGTAATCTCTCCAGCGGTTAACCCTGTTGGCACCTTCGGAATCTCAATCGCCTCTTCTGTGGTCGTTGATACCACTTCTGATAATGCTGATTCTCCTCCAGTACTTGCTGTAGAAATCTTATAATAATAAGTTGTCGAGGCTTCTACTGGCTTATCCATATAGGAAGGTGTCGTCGAATTTGCTACCTTCGTGAATTCTCCATTAGGATCAGTCGACCTATAAATACTATAGCTTATAGCATTTTCCACCTGTTGCCACTCCAGCATTACGGTAATACTTTTAGTTTCTGTTATCGTAACGCCACTAGGCGTAGCAGGTTTTGGTTGGTTCGGATCATAGAAGAAAATCTCCGCTTGATCTGAGTGCTCTGACTCTCCTCCCGCATTGATTGCAGAAATCTTATATTGATAGGTAACACCTAATTCCACCGTATCATCCTGATAAGCAGGTTGCTCTGTAGTTGCAATCGCCCGGAAGGAAGGGTCCTTAGATGAAGCGCGGTAGATGAGGTACTGCTCCGCTTGTGAAACAGCAGACCAATTCAGTGAAACGTCCTCCCCATTCATCTCTGCTTTCAGATCGGCAGGGATATCATCAGGTGGTTCGGTATCTGGAGCAGTCGGCTTTAATAAAACAAAATAGTTCATCCGTTTGGTGTTATTATTTGGCCCCATCACAACATGAGATCCTGCAGGGTAGTTCTTTTTATAAAGCTCAAAAGTAACAGGTTGATCATCCACTATTGTTTGCCCAGTATTTTCATAATGTTCAGATAACCACTTTGGTTTTGGACTAACTCTGGAGTCATGTGCAACATAGACATCCGTATCTGCCGCTAAGTAAAAGGAAACCAAATCGTCACTCGAGGCACTTCTGGAATTAACAGCAGACCGAATCCATTCGACACCAAGCAAGGTATCAGGTATAGAGGTAAAATGATAACCATCCCTGTCCCCTGCTACAAGGTCTCCTATTTGAAGGTTTTTCTCCACAGACCATTTACTTGCATTTTCCTTACCATTCCCACTATTATCATGGACAATTACATTCTTTGCGAGTGTCCCTTCTAATAGTGGCAGTGGTTCATCATCTGGCTCCGGTTCTGGATCAGGCTCTTCCACTGGTGGAACGAAAGGATCTTCATCCCAAACAGGCGGTTCCATTGGATAGCCCTCTGGAAAAGCAGAGCTTGCTAATTCATTTAAATAAACCTCTAAATTCGTATAACCATTCCCATTTTTGTCTCCATTGCGATCCGCTGGATTATTCGGATCAAGCCCTTTCGCTAGCTCCCATTCATCAGGCATCCCGTCCTGATCCGTATCTTTCAGAGCCTTTCCTTTATCCAAATCAGGAAAACCACCAACATCTTGCTCATGTCCTATAATCGCTCCTGTTTGGTTTCGCACATCATGGATTACTTTTTGATCGACCCTGTCTCTTATTAAGGAAGAACCAGCGTAATCTAAAACATGCTCATAAGCGGCTTCTGGCTCCTCTACATTTGTAAGCGGGTAAGCGAATCGATCCTCCACAATAACACTTGGCCTTTCCGCCTCCATCATATCTGTTCCAGTATCGGTACCATCTAAAACACCATTTTTATTACTATCAATTCGATTATTATGAAGATATAAGCTATAATTTTCGTTCCCTCGTACGACCGCATATTCCGGATTAGCCGAGTTTATACCTGCAATAAAGTAATTCCCTTCTACATTCCCATATCCTTTTGTACCGGATTCTCCTCCAGCCACATAAGGATAACCACCCCAGTTGTATACAACATTATTAACAAAATCAATTTGCCCTTTCGTCTTAGGATTTCGATCATTATTATGGGCATACAGATTATGATGCATCGTGATCGTATTCATTTCAATAAGTCCCCCCATTGAATGGGTTAAAAGACCTTCTGAAATGATCGACCATTGCACGGTTATATTTTTCGACTCAGGGTTTTCGTAGTTTTTACTTAAAATAGAGAGGTTTTCGTCTGTCCCCCAAGAAAAGGAGGAATGATCAATAATGACATTTTGAGAATCTTCGAAATATAAAGCATCATCCGAGATACTTTTACCTAAGCGAAAACGCATATAACGGATAATAATATTATTACTATCTATAAAACGAACGTTATTTCCCTTTATTGTCACACCATCTCCTGGTGCGGTTTGACCAGCTATCGTAATATTCGCTTTATTCCTAACAATTATTTGAGGAATCGTAATATTGCCACCTATATCAAACACAATCGTTCTAGGGGTATCACCAGCGGTTGTTAGTGCATCATGGAACGTTCCAGGACCTTTAAGATCATAGCTCGTAACATGATATACTTCTCCCCCTCTGCCTCCTTTTGCATATTGACCAAATCCTTCTGCACCCGGAAAAGCCAAGAGCTCTTCTTCCTCCGCAGCAAAGACATTAGACTGAAACACCGGAAAAAAGGTAAGACAGACAACAAAACATAATAAAAACGGAAAAAAGGATTTCATAGCAAACCTCCATTTTGAAATAGTAAGATTTCGGTCATTAGGAAAATCCCTGCTACCTGATGACGATTAGCGTATTAGACTCCCCCCTTTCGTTGTTAACATAATCGCTCTATAATCAGATTAAATCTGTATGTAACCGCTAACAATAAACAATTCTTACATTTTATATACAAAAACGATAGACAGGTTTGCTGAATTCGTTCATTAGAAAGGAACTTCTATGAGGAATCTAGCGATAGAAAGAGGAGAAATAGCTATGCATTGAAACAATCCCCCTTGCCTTTTAAATATCTATCATGACATTCATACCAAGGAGGCAATTACATGAGACAAACAAGAATGAAAATATTTAACGTGAAAATTAATTCGAATCACATTCCTATTTTTTGGTTTTTTTCTTTTTTTCAAGTGATCTAATTCGACCAATCCCCAATTGCTTTGCTTCTTGTTGTAATGATTTAAGTAAACTAACCGCCATTAGTATCATCACTAAGGAAAATGGTAATGCTGCTACAATCATAGTATTTTGTAGTGCTTGCAGGCCACCAGAGTAAATCAGTGCAAGTGCCGTAAGGGAAAGGAAAATTCCCCAAACCATTTTAATTCTTTTACTCGGATTTTGAGATCCATTTGAAGTCATCATTCCTAATACGAACGTTCCTGAATCAGCCGAAGTAACAAAGAATGTAATAATAATGATAATCGTTAAAATAGACCATGCCATACCAGCTGGATAGGTCTCTAATATACCAAAAAGGGATTCCTCAGGTAAGAGCGAGGAAATGCTAATACCTGACAATTCCGTAGTGATCGCCGCACTACCAAATGTCGTAAACCAGATAAAACTAATAATAGTAGGGGCTAATAATACATAAATGACAAACTCACGAATTGTACGTCCTTTTGATACCCGTGCAATGAAAACCCCAACGAAAGGTGACCAAGCAATCCACCAAGCCCAGTAAAAAATAGTCCAATCATTAATCCAACTACGAATATTTTCATTTAATGGAGCGATTCTTAAACTCATTTTAATAAAATTTTGCAAATAACTTCCCACTGAATCCACCAATAAATTTAGAGTAAAAAGTGTAGAACCAAAAATAAATATAGCTAAAAAAGCAGCGTAGAAAAGCCCATATTGACATTACTTAGAATCTTAATGCCTTTTCCTATACCAGTTATGGCAGAGATCATGAACAATACTGTTACAACAAAAACAATAATGGTTTGCGTAGTCAAACCTCGAGGAATATCAAATAAATAGGATAGGCCGCCATTGATTTGTATTGCTCCAAATCCTAACGATGTAGCAACCCCCATAATTGTGGCAATAACAGCGACAACATCAATTATTTTCCCAGTTATTCCGTCAGCCTGGTCACCAATGAGCGGACGCAATGTTTTACTTATTAAGCTTATTTCACCTTTTCTAAAAGCAAAGTAAGCAATCGCTAAACCGACAATACTATAAACAGCCCAAGGATGTATGCCATAATGAAAGAAAGTAAATCGTATAGCATCCTTAATCCCCTGATCTGTCCCTAACTCCCCTGTTGGTGACTGAATGGCATAGTGACTGATCGGTTCATAAGCACCATAGAAGATTAGCCCAATGCCAATACCTGCACTAAACAGCATGGCAATCCATGAAGGACGTGAAAATTCAGGCTTTTCATCCTGCTTTCCCAGTTTAATTCTCCCTATTGGGCTAACTAAAAGATAAATACATATCAATACAAATCCAGATACGATGATTAAATAATACCAGCCAAGTGATTGAATGATAAAATTTTGGGTTTTGTTTGTAAGATGCTCGATAAACTCCGGCATTAAGATTCCCAAGATAACAAGTACAGCCATAATGGCTAAGGAGGTAATAAAAACAAATGAACCTTTTTTCATATTTCGTCGTAAACTCCCATCTGTATTAGTCTCTTCTTTGACAGTTCAACTGTATTATGTAACTATTTTCTTCTTTTATTTCAACAATATTCGTAAATTACACCAATCTGCCATTGTTACGTTGTCTTAACCCAACCAAAAAATATATTTGAAAACATGTCACAAATCTTAGCCCTTTGTCGTCTTGAATAATGAAATAATAAGAGGAGGTTAACTTATGACTAGAAAATGGGATGTTATCATTGTTGGTGGTGGATTAGCAGGATATGTTGCAGCAAATTATTTAATTAAAACCAATAGGTCCATATTACTTATTGAGAAAGGGAAAATTGTTGGAGGAAGGGCTAGGACAACTAAGATGAACGACCAGTGTTTCAATCTTGGTCCACATGCCCTTTATAAAAAAGGAAAAGCCACGGCTATTCTTGAAGAATTAGATATTAAGTTGAATGGCAGCTCACCTAGATTATCTGGCATACTAATGGATAATCATATCGAATATGCTGCTCCATTTTCTCCATCTACACTCTTTAGTACCCAGCTATTGAACACAAAGGAACGGATGGAGTGGATAAAGGTTCTGTTAAAATTAATGACTATAACTCCTGAAAAATTAGCAAATCTTACTTTTCAACAATGGGTTAGACAAGTGACCCAATCCAAAATGGTAGAATCGTTACTATATACCCTTGGAAGACTGGCAAGCTATTGTCATGCTCCTGAAAAAGTGAGCGCAAAAGCAATATTATCATGTGTGAAATCGGCTATGGGAGGTGTACTGTATTTAGATGGTGGCTGGCAAACAATGATAAACCAGCTTCATAATAGGGCCACTCATTCAGGTATGGAGGTCTGGCAGCATACTCATGTTAAACAAATCGAACCTGCACAACAGAAGCAATTCCAATTAGTACTTTCAAATGGTAAGAAAATTCTAGGAGAGCATGTAATTTGTACAACAGGACCTCATGAATTAAATGATATACTAAGTAAAAAGATGGTGTTCCCTCAAAGAGAATTTTTATCTCAGATTACACCTATTAGAGGAGCAACTTTAGATATTGCTTTGACACAACTTCCTAACCAAAACCAATTATTCGCCATGGACATCAAAGCTCCTCTCTATTATTCCGTGCATTCCGCTTTTGCTCGCCTCTCTAATCATCCAAGGAATGCTATTCTTCATGTTTTTAAATACCATCATCCAGATCAACACATGGATGGAGCCATAATTAAAAAAGAGCTGGAGCAATTCCTAGATGTGTTGCAGCCAGGTTGGCAAGAGTATGTGATATTCAAACGATTTCTTCCCCACATTACGGTGAATCAGCGTTTACCTCAAATAGGAGATGAACAGAAAATACTAGATTGTCAAACAGAAATACCAGGATTATATATAGCCGGAGATTGGGCATCTCCCCATTCTATTTTGGCAGAAGCAGCCATAACTAGTGGCAAACAAGCAGCTGAAAAAGTTATTTTAAATGAAAAGAGGCATAACGATGGAGATTACAAAAGCAGATTATCAGCTATTTAAACCGTTGTTATTTTCATTAGGTTATCGAATGTTAGGCTCCGTAATAGACACGGAGGACATGGTGCAGGAAACCTTTCTAAAAGCATACCAATTGAACAAAAATGATATAAAGAACAAGAAAGCATATCTCTGTAAAATAATGACAAACCTTTGTCTCGATCTATTAAAGTCTGCACGGTATAAACGAGAGCAATATACAGGACCATGGAATCCCGAGCCCTTACTCCTCGAGAAAATACACGAATTAGACCCAAGCGAAACAGTCATCCAAAAAGAAGGGTTAAGTATTGCTTATCTACGAATGATGGAACATCTAACAGCAGATGAGCGAGCAATCCTGCTTTTAAGAGAGGTATTCAGTTTTTCATACTCTGAGATTGCTCATATCATTAAAAAGAAAGAAGACAATTGTAGAAAAATTTTTAGTAGAGCAAAACAAAAGATTTTAGTAGTGGAAGGTGAAAGTCTAAACTATGAAAAAAACAGGTCGATCATTGATCTTTTTGTAGAGGCTTTCCAAAAAGAAAACACAGCTGCATTAATGGAACTTATCTCTAATAATGTTACCCTTTATTCTGATGGAGGTGGTAAGGTTAGTGCAGCAACACGGCCAATTGTATCGACTACGAATGTCTTGGCTCTATTATATGGCATCATGAAAAAAAACCCAGAGGACTTTTACTTTGAAGTTAAAAGCATTAATTATCAACCTGCTATCGTGATCTATATCCATGGTGACATTCATAGTGTCCTCAGTTTTTATATTGATAAGGAACAGATAAACGAAATTTATATAACGATGAACCCTGAGAAATTACCGATTGCTTAATGGAACGAGAGATAGGTTAATATAGAATTTCAAAGGACCTTACTTTTAGCACTACTCCCAAGACTATAGCTATAGTCTTGGGAGTAGTGCTATGGTGTATGGAAAAATTGTCAATAAAACGAGTATAATTGGTTAATTATACCTCCTTGACAAGGTTTGGAAAATCATTTAAAATTTCATAGTAAGTTTATCGTTTGAACAAAGTAAGTCTGAATAATTGAATCATTTTCTCAAGTAAATCAATGACACAACACGAATTTGTAAGCGGTTACTTGTAAGAACCCTTAATTTTTTTGAAGGGAGTGGAAACAAGTTTTTGGCATGAGGCAAGACATCATTACGTATACTGACAAACCCTCTTTTAGAGATTAGCAGTGTAATCCAAACGTAAAAAGGTGGAGTAGAAATGACAAAAAGTAATTCATTATTTGTTTTTTTAGTGTGGCTCATGTTAATCGTTGTACTTGTTGGTTGTTCGTCATCTTCAGCTGAGGATAAAAAAGAGCTTAGGATTTGGACTTTCACAGATGAGGCCAAATATGCTGTGGAAAAGTTTCAAGAAGCAAACCCAGATATTAAGGTAGATGTCCTATTTATCAATAACGATAATTATGTAAAAAAGCTAATGTCTGTGTTACAGGTTGAAAAAAATGTCCCTGACGTGTTTTTTGTAGAAAAAGCCTATTGGCCACAGATTAGGGAGATTCCTCGATTAGAGGATTTATCGCAAGCTCCTTATAACGCAGAAGAAATACTAGATCAGCAATACCAATATATTCAGGATGATGAAAAAGACGAAGAAGGCATCATAAGAGGTCTGGGATATCAAGGTACACCAGGGGCTTTCTACTATCGACGTGATCTAGCCAAGGAATATTTGGGCACAGATGATCCAGAGGAAGTAAGTAAGTTGATTTCAAGCTGGGATAAAATAATGGATATCGGAGAGCGAGTAGTAGAAGAAAGTAATGGCGAGGTTCATGCATTGGCGAATTGGAGTGATATCGGTTCAGTAGAAAGCTCTAATATAAAAGAGCCTTGGGTGGTTGATGAGAAATTAGTGATCGATCCAGTTAGAGTGGAAGCAGCAGAACTTGCCAAGGAGGCTAGAGAGCGAAAGGTATTGGCAAATTATGAATCCTGGGGCCCTGCTTGGACTGCATCAATGCAGCAAGGAACCGTTATGTTTTATGCCATGCCTACTTGGGCACTGCCTCATGTTTTTGAGAATAATGCTCCTGAAACAGCTGGGAAATGGGGGGTAACCCATGGACCAAAAGCCTTTACTGGTGGCGGGACTTTCCTAGCCATGTATAACGGAAGTGAAAATAAAGAGGTCGCTTGGGAATTTATGAAGTTTTACACCACAGATAGAGATTTTCTAACGGAATTGGCCAAGAACGAGCAGTACTTTCTAAGCAACAAAGAAATTAATATCGAATTAGCACCTGAATTAACCTCAGACTTTTTAAACGGTCAGAAATACTTTGCATTCTTTAATGAAGCAGGCGAAGAAGCGCCTTCTGCCCCGCAATCAACATATGATAATGATATTAATGGCTTGTGGGATGAAAAAGTGAATGATTTTTTAAATGGTAGATTAGAAACGATAGACGATATGATTGCCTCATTTAAGAAAGATGTCGGTCATCATTTTCCAGAAATTCAAGTAGATTAACATCATTCTGACTTAATAGATTTTCTGAGGAGGAGAAATAATGTTTTCAAAGACATTACGAAAAGATACTTATGGTTATCTATTTATCGCCCCATTCTTTATTATATTTCTTGTGTTCGGGCTATATCCTATCATGTATTCCTTCTACTTAAGCTTTACAGACTGGGACGGTTTTACGAATCCAACCATCGTAGGAGTGGAGAACTATCTAAGATTGTTTGGTGACTTCTTTTTCTACAAATCCTTATTCAATACATTGGTTATTTGGATTGTTTCGGTCATTCCCCAGTTAACTGTCAGTTTAGTACTAGCTGTTGTACTACATGAAAAATTTGTGAAAGGTAAAAGTATTTTCAGGGCGGTGTTTTTCTTTCCTAATATTGTTACTGCCGCATCGCTAGGTTTATTAGTTGCCTTAATTTTCAGCTGGCAAACAGGCAGCTTTAATCAGTTCCTAATAGCTATAGGAATGATTGACGATCCAATTCAATGGACAGATATGCCAAATTTTATGAGGGGCTTAGTATCGTCCATTCTGTTCTGGCAATATTTTGGGTACTCAATGATTATCTATATAGCAGGTCTCCAAGGTATCTCAAGGGACTTATTAGAGGCTGCAGAAATTGATGGCGCTTCCAAGGTAAGGGTGTTCTTTAGTATAACTCTCCCCCTACTAAAGCCAATCATTTTATTCCAAGTAGTAACCTCGATTATTGGGGGTATGCAAATCTTTGATCAACCCTACGCCTTAACGGATGGATCGGGACAGCCAGATAATTCCACCCTTACTAGTGTCATGTATTTGTATGAGACGGCATTTACTCGTTATCAATATGGATATGGTTCCGCAATTGCCTTCGGGTTGTTCCTTGTTATTGTCGTCTTCTCGATTATATCCTTTGCCACGATGAACGCCAGAACAAAGAGTGAACAAAAATAAGGAGGAAATAGAATGATCTCAGAAACAAAAGTGGAAGCCATTCATGACAAAAGAAAATCGAAAAGAATCAAGCCTAGCCACATTATCATTCATATACTTCTCATACTACTTGCCATTGTTTGTATTGTTCCGTTCTATATTATGATCGTTTATGGTACCCATACAAATGCAGATATTGCTTCCCAATTTATCTTTTTCCCAGGGGAAGCACTGATTGACAATTATCAAAATATGACAGAAAACATTAATATTTGGCGAGGGTTCTTAAATAGCTTTATTATAGCAGGCTGTTCAACGGCACTTACCCTTTATTTCGGGGCACTCAATGCATACGGATTTGCGAAATACAAATTTAAAGGTAACAAAGTATTGTTTTGGTTTGTGTTAGCTACGATGATGGTTCCTCAGCAATTAGGTCTAGTCGGGACATTTCGGATTATGTATATCCTGAATTTACTCGATACGTATGCCGCACTTATCCTACCAGCTGCTGCTAATGCATTTGCCGTATTTTTTGTCAAACAATTTATTGATGGAACCATTCCTGATGAGGTCATTGAGTCTGCGCGGATGGATGGGGCTAGTGAATTCAAAACGTTTAATCGGATTATACTTCCTATGCTGGCACCAGCTCTAGCTGCACTAGGTATCTTTGCCTTTATAGGTTCTTGGAATAATTTCATCAGTCCATTGGTACTACTGTTCTCTAATGAAAAGTATCCATTACCAGTCCTTGTACAAATGCTGCAAGGCTATTATGGCTCTAACTATGGCGTGCAGTACTTAGGGGTTGCCTTATCTGTCCTGCCAATTATCATTGTATTTGCGATTTTTTCGAAGCGGATTATCGGCAGTGTTGCGATCGGTGCAGTCAAAGGTTAACCATCAATGAACAAAACCTACTCTATGAGAAAAGGGTCTGATCAGCATGCAGTTAAATGGTTTATTAAATGTGTTTTACAACGCTGGTGTATGGGTAATCCGACTTGTCTATCTCAACCTATTATGGATATGCTTTACGATTATAGGTTTAGTAGTATTTGGGATCATGCCAGCGACCGTGAGCTTATTTGCTATTTTACGTCAGTGGATTCAAGGTAAGGAAATTGTTGCGGTATTTCCCACTTTTCGGCAGTATTTTCAAAAGGAGTTCTTGAGAGCAAATCTATGTGGATTGATCTTTCTAGTGGCAGCCATTATTTTGCGAATGGATATCATACTATTAAAAGCATTTCCATCATTTCCGTTTCAGCTGCTCTTAGGTATCACACTCTCTTTAGGAGTATTGTATGCGATTATATTGCTGTATTTCTTTCCGGTATACGTGCATTTCGAGGTTCCGTTATGGCATTATTTTAAATATGCCTTGATTATCGGTATTACCCAGCTGCCGATTACCATCATGATGATTCTGGGCAGTGTGGTAGTTTTCTGTATGTATTGGTTCTTCTCTGGATTAATACCATTACTTTGTGTGAGTTTATTTTGCCTAAATTTGATGTGGTTTGGGTATCGTGCCTTCCAAAATATAGAATATGAACAACAGAACGAAGAACACAAGCCATTACGTAGCAAAAAAGCAATAAGCCGTTGACGCAGGTCATTAGTAGAAAAAACTACTCATAGGCTAAAGCCTATGAGTAGTATCATTATGCCAATAATTTAGTTGACTCTTTGATAAACGCTGGAATATCATCCGGTTGGCGACTTGTGACTAATTGGTCTTGACAAACGAAAACCTCTTTATCTTGTACCTTAGCTCCAGCATATTCTAAATCGACCATAATCGACTTATAGCCGGTCACTCCACGTCCTTCTAACGATTTCGCGGTAATTAACAGCTGTGGCCCATGACAGATTGCAAATACGGGCTTTTTTTCATCCATAAAATGCTTGGCAAATGAAACAAAGCGATCATCTGCCCTTAGTATATCAGGGGAAAACCCTCCAGGGATAAATAGTGCGTCAAAATCGGCTGGTGATACTTCATCAATCCCTTTATCGATCTTTACGGTAGCATCCCCTTGCTTTCCTTTCACTGTTTTGCCAGTTTCGTCACCAATTGTTACCACATCATGTCCTGCATCCTTATATGCTTTTGCAGGATCTGTATATTCCACATCTTCAAAATAATCGGTAATAACGGTTGCTATTTTTGCCATTTGTAGAAACACTCCTCTTAAAGTATTATTGTTTGCTACATTCTTACTTTTCCACAGAGAAGTATTTCCTAAACATTACTAAATAATTATTTTTGTAATTCTTCTAACAAACTAGCCAGCTTATCCCAAGTTTGAGTGACTCCTTCAAGTACACCCATATCCAAAACGGCTTGAAGTTCTTCAGCTGTTGGGTACTCAGATCTGCTTACTAGTTTTGTTTTTCCGTCTTGTTCGATGAAGGTTAATGTCATTTTAGTAGAAGGCATATCCTCTAGAATGTTACCTTCTGCATCAGAGAATGAATCAATGAGTACAATTTTTTCTGGTTCTTGAATATCTTGATAGACAGCCTTTCCCCATGACTCCATTCCATACTCTTCTTGATTTTCATCCGTACACTTCATGCAGTACTGCCATACTCCTCCAGGTCGAAAGTCTACATTACATACTGGAGTGGACCAACCTTCCGTCGACCACCATTTCTCCAAGTGTTCTGCCTTTGAAAACGCCTGGAAAACAAGCTCTCTTGGTGCATCAAAAGTGCGTTCTAGAACCAAATCCTTCCCTTCCACTTTCGAGGTAATTTTAGTATTTACATTATTCGGCATGCTATTGCCCTCCTTGGATTATATTAGTTCATAGCTATTCATCTTTTAGATAAATGCTATAATTACAAAAAGATTTATTCCTTATCACGCGACGCTTCTTTTCTTTGAAGCTCTCCTAAGTATTCATCCAAGCGATCAAGTCGTTGTTCCCAAATTTGTTGGAATGTCGTAAGCCAAGCCTCCATTTCCTGAAATGGTTCATGACGAAGCTTGTAAATTCTTCGATTCGCAACCGCTTGGACTTCGACAATCCCCGCGTCACTGAGTTTTTTAAGGTGCTTCGAAGCCTGTGGTTGCCGAAGCATTAGTTGATCAGCAATTTCCCCTACTGTCAGCGGACCATTCTTTAAGAGTTCGACAATCTGTAATCGGTTAGGCTCGGCAAGTGCATGTAACGTGGTCGTCTTCATTTCATCTGTCCTTTCCGATTGATGGAGTAACTATCTACTCCGTGTTACATTTATAATATACCACCAAAGGAATATTCTAGTCAAGGAATATTTAAGATATTTTTAAAAGAATAATTCTATCCATAATAATCACAGTTTATAGTGGATTATTAAGTTTCGATTGAAAGTTTAGTATTGTTGTCATTAAGATACTTTTATGTTATAAATAGAATGATCGTTCTATATAAGGGGTGTTTTCTTCATGAGCAAAAAAAAGCAAGATATAATGGAACATGCGGAACAGTTATTTTATAAACATGGCTTTCACGGTGTTGGCTTAAAAAGAATTGTTGAAGAATCAAATGTAGCTCTTATGACATTATATAACCATTTTCATTCAAAAGAAGACCTCATCCTTGAAGTGCTAAAAAGACGAGAAGAGCAATATTTTTCTATCTTGAAATCATCTGTTAAGAATGCTAAAAGCTCCATTATATTGTCCCTATCAGAAGCCCATATTAATTGGATTCGAAAACATGACACGAATGGATGCATGTTTTTAAGGGCGAAAGAAGAGTTTTCTTCAAATGATAATTATGAGATTGTCCAATACGTAAATGAGCATAAAAGATCCTTGCTGGATTTTTTTGAAGAGCTTGGCTTCGACCATAGTGAGGCTGCACAATTAGTGTTATTATTCGAAGGAGCTACAGCTTTATCAGAAACCTTAAATGTTGATGAAGTGGCTATGGCATTCATAAATTCTATAAAGTCTATGGGGCTTCATTTAAGTGTCGAGTAGTAGGACGTAATACCAACTAACAGGAAAAGTCCGTCGAAGACTTTTTCTCTTTTTACCAAAAAATATAATGATCGTTCTATATAAAAAGAGGTGTTGTTAATGAATTCAAAAAAATTAATCATGGTTGGTTTACCTATGATTGCGGTAACTTATGGTTTTGCAAGGTTTAGTTATGGATTAGTTCTCCCTTATCTACGTGAGTCTTTAGAGATTAATCCATCTGTGGCAGGAGTGCTTTCTTCGTTATCGTATTTGGCATATTGTATAGCGATTGTCCTAGCAATGTTATATATGCAAAAAGTTGGTTCCCGTATGATGATTTTAACAGCAGGGATCGCAGCAGCTATAGGAATGAGTATCATATCCATAGCCAATAGCTCACTAGCTCTTGGTATTGGTATCTTTATTGCTGGCCTAAGCACGGGGCTATCTTCTCCACCTTATGCAGATGTGATAAAGAAATGGGTAGATCAGGATAAGCGTTCTACAACAAATACGTGGATTAATGCAGGTACTAGTTTGGGAACTGCATTAACAGGGGTTATGGTTATCTTTTTGGCTAGCAACTGGAGAATGACATACCTTCTGTTTACACTAATATCGATTATTATATTGATACTTAATTATAAGGTCATTCCTCAGACAAAGGATACGAGCAAAACTCATCAGACACAAGCCTTTCATGTGACAAAAAAGGAGCTTGTTCATGCTTATCCCTTAATCTTATCTTCTTTGCTCTTAGGGGCATCGAGTGCACATTATTGGACGTTTTCAAGAGATTTGTTGTTTCAAATGGAGAACCTCCCACAAGCTCTGATTCAAGTATTTTGGATCATTATTGGCATAGCAGGCGTATTAGGAGGATTTGCTGGATATTTTAGTGAGAAAATTGGATTATTATCCTCCTACCGAATAAGTGTTATTTTGCTAGGAGCTTCTTCCTTATTATTAGGTTTATTTACAAATATTCTTCCTGTTGCCCTATCAGCAATTTCTTTTGGTAGTTCCTATATATTTATGACAGGTGTTTTGATCATTTGGGGCATCCATATCTTTAAAACAAATTCCTCACTTGGTCTAGGCTTACCATTTTTACTATTAGCTTTAGGTCAAGTGTTTGGTTCATTCATTGGAGGAGCGGTTGCTGGGCTTCTAGGTTATGAAGCCATGTTTATCCTATTTGCTTTGATTAGTTATATTGCTTTAATTTTTAATCCTAAAGAATAATTTTGAGAAATATACTTTCTAATTCCAAGAATGGGTTCTGAAATTTTATCAATCTTTTATTGACCTACTTTTTACGCTTTGAACTCCCCATTCAACGACAGTGAATTTCTTTGCTGTCTAAACAAAAAAGAAGGAGGCTAACTATTTAAAGTCAATAGTTAGCCTCTTTCTAATTAGTGTGATAATTTCATATTTCTCTACATAAAGGATTAAGCTTTTCTTCTTCTCATGATGAGGAAGAACACGCCACTTAAGAAGAGTAAAAACCCTGCTAATAAGTACTGAAAGGTCGTAGTGGCAGTTTCCGGTAGTTTTTGTCCGTCTTCCGTAACAGGCTGTTGTTCCATTGTTTCCTGTTCAAAAACGGTATAGGTGCTGAAGTGATCGGTTTGTGCTTTCACGTTTCCATCATGCCATTCTCCCCCGATTTCTTCCCATTCTTCGAGTTCTGGATTCCAATAGAACAGTTGCACCTGATCTTTATCATTTACTTTGTCGCTATCAACAGAAAAAGTCAGTGTCACTTTTTCGTCGAAGGTATCCAATTGTTTTTCGCCTTGTTTGATTTCAAAGTCATAGACCACACTCAATGCTTGATCAATGTCAGCTAAACGCTCTAACTGGATGGTTGCAGCATCGGATCCATTAGTGAAATTGGAGGCAGCTAGTTGCAAGCTTACATTTTTTAACTGAATGATGATCGTTATATGATGCTCCTTCAGCCATTTTATTTGGTCAGAATTAAATGCTAGGTTAACAGAATCATTATGACCTCGTAAATCTATCCTTAGTTCACCTTGATCAGCTAGCTGATAGAGCGAGTCTGTTACGATCGTTGCTTCGCCATTGGTAACGTTAGGTGTTAAGGTAACACTGGTTTGTTTCTCCGGGTCTTTTGAATCCTCAGGATTTTCTGGATCGACAGGGTCTTTTGGATCTTCAGGATCTTCAGAATCTTCGGAGTCTTCAGGATCTGGTAAAACTGGATCAGAAGTATCGATTGTTTTTAAATGTGCAACGACACTATTATTGTTATAAGTGACAGTTACGTCGTAATCATCTGCAGTTACATTATCGAATTTACCTTCCACTTTGTCGGCGGTCATTAAAGTAATATTTGCTGCCTTGTCTATTTCATAATTAGAAAGATCCAAATTCAGATCCCCACCATCAAGGTATAACAGTCCATCTACATTTAGTTGCGTTTTGTCATTATCCATTGCAATATCAAGGTTTCCAGCTTCCATTGTGAAGTTACCATTTACATTCAAAGGTTCATCTACATTAACTAACACTGTACCATCTTCCACATAAAGATCGCCTTCACCAAAAGCAGTCTCAGAAGTAGCTTCTAACGTTCCTTCTTCTAGCAATGTGCCTCCTGAATAACTATTATTTCCTGTCAATGTAAGTGTTCCTGTCCCTTGCTTGGTAAGCATACCACTGCCAGTTATATCATTTCTCCACCAATCATGGGCATTAAACCTTCCTTTTGAAGCATCCATATTCACTGTTACATTGCTTAAAAACGCACCATATCCATCAGATGCTGTTACCAAATCAAGTCTGCCCCAACCATTTGATTCGTCTATTACAGGGTAGCCTGATTCAATTTCTGTGGTATACAATACTTCTCTACGTTGTTTATCGGTCAAATAGGGCTGACGAGTTTCCAATAAAACTTCAGCCCCTTTAGGTACTACAGGGTCTAAACCTTTTGTGCCTGTTTGAGGTAATCCGTATGTAAGTTTTTCCCGATAGAATGCTTTATTTGCTTCGTGATCCTCCCACTTTTCTTCATCGTACGCACTTTCAAACGTATAATCCTCTGTTACTGTATGTGCATATTCGTACAAGCTCATTTCTTTTGATGCAGCTAATTCACCGAATACTTCTCCTGCATTTTGATAAGCCTTATCCAATACCTCTTGGTTTTCTGAAAGATTGTATGCGTAGGCAGTCATTGCTGTAGCTTGTATTCTTGCTCCTATAACATCAAGCGGAGAGTGCATGCCGGTCACTATTCTATTTTCTCCCATTTGAGCTGCTCTTGTTAGAAATTCAGCATATCTTTCTGGTGTTGCATATGCAAATCCGAATGTTGACAAATAAGATGCACTTGTATGCCCGCTTGGAAAGGCTCCGTCTTTACCTCTCCCGTCCTCTGCTTTTCTTTTTACATATTCTAATGCAGGAATTACTTCCACATTCGTTTCATATTGCTGGTAATGTCTTTCTCCTGTTTCTTTTTTACCACCTGAAGGTAATTCTTCTATTGTACTCTCACCACTGCCGATTGTGTCCCAAACAGGTAAACCGTTCTCATCAACAACTTCTTTCACTTCTCCATTTGAATTCATTCTGTAAGGTCTTGGAGAAGAAAAAAAGTATTTAGAAGGATTAGACGAAGAAGGATTCCTAAATCTAATTAAATGAACTAAATCCATCGCATCTTCTAGTGCAGATCCCTCCCATTGTCCCATCCCTTGGGCTTGGTCTTCAACAGTCGATTCTTCCAATACTTTATCCATGTCCTCTGATGATCTGACAACACTTGTGATCGGGTTAACGATCTCTACGTAGGCATTTGCTAAAGGTCCATAAGCTTCCATCATACTATATACCTTATCTCTTTGATCATCATAGTAGGCCGCTAACGCCTCTTCATTCGTTCTATTTTTAGTAACCTCTTCTACATATTTTATATTAGCTTCCCAAGTCCTCGGATTTCTGATTTCTTCGTTAGCATATGTCTTCTTATCTGCTATTACCTTTGTCTTATCATTTTTATATCCATCAAAATAAACGGTAGGTCCGTCACCATATTTTGCAATCTCACCATTTGCACCTGGTATAGTTAACGCAGTTCCGTCTCTCCAATCTGGTTGATTCAGAGACCATATTTGATCAAAACCATCTAAAATATTGATAAAAGGATTAGTTCTAGCTATATTCTTTAAGATAGGATCGTTAGCATTTCCACCATTATCTACTGCCGGTAAAGGCTGCTCAACTTCAGGAGGATCTGTATTTATTTCTTCAGTAGTCCCTTGTGGCTTTGCAGGTTTTGAATGCTCCTTTTCAGAATATTGACTAGCGACCTGAACAGGAAGTTCAAAAGATGCCATAGTTAGAACTGCAAGTAGTAGTATTATCGAGACTTTTTTCATGAATTTCATACCTTTTCCATTTCTCCTTTTTTGCTGCAGATTTTTAAATCACTTAACCACACTAATTCACTTTAGGGACTGTATGTTAAATGAATGTAGGGAAAATGTTAAAATTATGTATTTTTTTGTAGAAGGGAAGAGCCCTATTACGAAAATAAACGGGTTTGGGGAACTTTTTTTGCAAATCTTTCGGCTATCTCTTTGAAACGCCAAAATGAGTTATTACAACTACTACCATAAAAAGTGGAAGAAAGCGATAGAACAGCCATGTGACTGAGGAAACGAAGGAGAAAACTGCCGAGCTGTTTCAGAAATTAGCTTGGAGTTTTCAAAGGGTATTCAATTCCAAATATGGACACGAAAAAGCCCTCTCTGCTCCATAAGTGCAAAGAGGGCAAACCCTTGGTTTATAAGGTTTTTTAACGTTTTGAGAAATATACTTGTAAAATTTACGTATACCTAATCCATTTTAATCCTTTTATATCAATGTTTTGGGAATTGTTATATGGATAAAAATTTATGAAAAACGATTGAAATTGACATTACTTAAACCAATTTGCACCAAAAATTTAGATGTTAGTTGAATACAACAATAATTCTTGCTTACTATCTTATTCCATTGGCCTTACTTTATCTTCAATGAACTGAATTTCATTCTGGCTCAAATTATACTTTTTATATAGCTGTTGATCAATTTCTGAAATAGATTTCGACCAATCAATATCTGATCTTTCAGTAAAGTCCTGAAGAGGCACTTTCGACCACTTATCTCGAGTATTATCTTGAGTTATTTTTAAAACACCTAAAATTGCTCTTGTAAATTTACTTTTAATATATTTTAAAACTGACTCTGCTTCGTATTTAGTTGAAAATCCACCAATTGAAAGAAACGTTTCTGTAGCCCCAACATTCGGTTCTAAAATTAATGGCGAACTTATCACTTCACCGAAAATTCCACTTCCATAAGCTTTGGGTATAATCACTTTATAATCTTCAAAACTACTTGGAGCATTCAGATACTTTTTATCCATCCAATAATACGTACGCTGGCTATTCTCAAGTCCCAAAATTCTAACAAATTCGCCTTCGTGCTTAGGTTTATCTTTATAAAAAATAATATCTTTTAACAGCTTAAATGCTCCTGAACCAATATCATTCTTATGTCCCTTTGACTGTATATCCTCAATTTCAGGATAATCCTCATGAGCAGAGTTTGCCAATTTATAGACTCCTCGACCAGAAATGAAAGATTCTAATGTTTCAGAAG
Organism: Gracilibacillus sp. JCM 18966; assembly: GCF_055392695.1. NCBI lineage: Bacteria > Bacillati > Bacillota > Bacilli > Caryophanales > Bacillaceae > Gracilibacillus > Gracilibacillus sp. JCM 18966. Next base: position 899,338 of record NZ_AP043883.1, read on the forward strand.
TATTGGAAGTTACTTTACTCAGAATTGAGTTTAATTCATCATAAACTGTAAAAGTCCCAATCTCTCCAAAGACTTTTTCTTTGTCCCTATACGTTATAGCAATTCCGCCTTTAATATCAGTATTCGGAAACACCTTTGAGCTATCATCGAAATAATTTACAACTTTAAGATGCTCATCCGATAACATTTTCTTATTCCATGCTTTTGGTGTGCTTCCTGCATTAAATAAAAATCGAGCAGGGTGAATCATTTCTACTTTATCAGCTAGTTTATAAGATTCTTCCAAAAACTTATGGTAGATTGGTGGAGCATAAGTCTTATTATCACCTATTGTTTCATCTTGGTATGGTGGATTTCCTATTATTACATCAAATTTCAAATTATCATCTCCAAAAGCTTTATAGATATCTATACTTAATTTTTCTTTACTAGCTAACATCATTGTATCAATTTCTATTAGATTGTTTGTCGAAATACCCACTAGTTCACTAAAGATGAAATTCTTAACAATATTATATATGATGTTACTTGGCGCACATGCGTATACTTGATTTTCTAATATCCATTTAATACGTTCCTGTTGATCTGGAATTTGCTCTTTCAATCCATCGTTTAATTTCTTTACGATCTCTGTAATAAACAAACCGCTTTTTACATATAAGTCAGCAAATTTTACTGTTTTATTAGAAAATATACCCGGGTTCTCTTCTTCCAAAATATTAACCATTTTTTTTACTACACTTTTTGGAGTGAAAATTTGATTTGTTTTTTGTGGCGGAATATAGTCGAAAATATCCTCCTGCAAACTATCATCAAAATAATTTGCTAAACGCTTTTTAGTGTCTAAAAACTCTTGAATACTTGCATTAAAAACTACCTCATTGAATAAGCCATGAACGACTTTTATATTGCCTTTATCATCCTCATATTCGAAACCATCGCGAAGCTTCTTAAACTCTTCAATTGTTATACTTGTAAGATCTTCAAAGGTAGCTTCATCAATATTCTTTTCAAAGTTTTCTAATCTAGTCTGATCATCTCCGTATGCCATTAGGAACGCGGGAATTGTACGTGCAAATCCTCGTAAATGATCTCGAACATCCTCTTCTGTTGTTTTCTTTTTCTTTTCTTCTACTTTTTCTATTTGTTCTTCGACAACAGTGTTGATTGTGTTTTCTACTTCTTTATTAATTTCATCGGCAAAAGACTCTTCTATCTTTTGTTTTTCTTCTTCATATTGCCGAGTTACTACTTTTAATTCAGTTTCATCTTTTCTCTTCTCTGCTTCCTGCTTTTTCTTTTCATATACTTCCTCTATCTCTTTAACTTGATTGCTTAGTGTCAAACTTTTCTCAGTTATAATATCCTCAATAGAATTATTTACTGAATCCTTTAACTTATCAGTCTGCCCATTGTTTAGCTCGAAGGAGTCCTTTAATTTATTAAAGCCATCTGAAAATGAAGCTGTTATATCTTTCGCAAGTTTTCTAATGGATTCTTTTTGTTTTTCCTCTGCTTCTTCGAAGGTTGATACAACTTCATCAACCACTTCAATTGATGAATAAATTTTTTCTCCAAAAAGTTCTTTTGATTTACCTAACACTACTTCTTTTGGAATTTCTACTTCTCCATTATCATTTAAAAGCGGGTCAGTGATAGAGACCTCACGGGGTTTCTCTAATCTTTTATTTTTCTCAGGCGGTATTTTATCTAGAATTTCTTTAAATGGTGAGTCACCTGAAAAAATACCTGATATATTAGCGAATAATAAATTACTCATAAAGCCTCTTTTAACAACTTCTCGTGACGTAATTCGAGTAGGTATCGTCAAGACTTCAGATGCATCAATTTCATGCATTGTACCATCTTCGTCTTCAGCGATTACTGGAAAGAAATTTAATAACTTCTTTATTTTACGTTTTCTTTCTTCGCTTGTTTTAGAACTGCCACTAGACAAGTTATTAGCAAATTCATCATAAAGTCTTAATGTTCGATCTGGCGAAAAGTCAAAGATATACGCATTTTCTTTTCTATAAAGTTTACTATCTTCTTCATATTCATAAGGATTTTGTGACCTAAATGCAGCTTGAAAGTATAAACTAGGTGATTCAATATTATTTAACATTAATACTGCCGTCCACTCAGGAATTGTCACACCAGTTGTTAACTGTCCCACGGAAAGCGTTATTGTTTTATCATATTTTTTAATAGCATTTCTAACTTTATCAAAGCTTTTTGTATTTTCTTTTAAATCAAGCGCTTCTGATTCTATACCGTCATGTAAGCTAACACCATCTCCTGCTGCAAGTACTACTTTGTAATCTTTGAATGTTGGATGAGAGTTTAATAATTTTTCAAGTGCTTTGGCGGCATTTACCCGTGGTAGTAGCCAAAATGTATGATTTAGTTCATTACGATATTGATTTTCAGAAAATGGAAACTTCCCTGAAGATAGATTATCTAAAAAACGAACAACACTTTCTTCATATTCAAATCGTCCATTTTCTTTCACTCTAAAAAATTCATTTAAATCAAATGCATAATCAACGTTTTTTTCTTCCTCTATTGTTAACCCTGCCGATACTTCATCTTCTATCATTTTACTCATTTGATACGTGAATAAATTTAAAGTAGGTAGGCTTTCGTAAGGATTGCTACCAATTATTGGATCCCAGTTTTCTTTTGCTTCTTGTTCATCGACATACGACCAATTAAATATTTGTTCTTCAGAAAAATCACCTTTTGCTAACGCTTTAAACGGAGTACCTGATAAATGCAGGGTAAAGTCTCTTTTTAATTGGCTAAATGCTATATCTGTTTTTTTCGTATCAATACCTTCATGAGCTTCATCAATTACTAGTAAGTCCCAATTTAAGCCAGGTACCCACTCTAACTTTTTATAATTACCACCAGCAAACTCTGCTCCTTTTAAATCTTGTAAGGACATAAAGAAGATTTGTGTAGGATTAGGGTGAGATGTTGTACCAAGAAAATCACGATATTGCTCTCTAGTCATCGCTTTACCATTTAATGCATCTGTTTCCGAAACGAATTTCATTTGCGGCTCTTGCCATGCTATAAATTTGTTAAAATCATCGAACCATGAATTCGCGATTGCCGGTCTATTGGTTACAATTAAAACATTTGTTGCATTTAAATTTCTTATAAAATCATACGTTGTTAACGTTTTCCCAAAACGCGGCTTAGCATTCCACAGAAACTCTTTTGGCTCCTGATTACTTTGATAATACTCATAAGTTTTTTCAACTGCTTGTTGTTGTTCATTTCTTAGTACATAATCCGAACGTTTGTCATCAATTTGTACTTCATCATAATCACGATTGATAAATTTATTCGTTAACTCTTCGGCCTTTTCCAACGTTCCATTAAAATAGAACCACTCATCAGCACGACTATTAAAATCCTTTTTCTCTATTCCATTTAGAATAAGAAATCTATGTAAATCCTTATCACGGAACCATTCTCCATCAGATTTCCGAGCTACTTTCTCAAATAATATTTTAGGGTTTAATCCAGCTGTGCCTACTTGTTCAAAAATTCTTGTAACAACTTCACGTGTCGTATCACCTATTTTCACATAACCATTATGATTCGGAACTTCGGGTAAGGTATAACCATACACTCTATATTTAATTTCTTCAAAAGGCTTAATTATTGTCTTATCCATCGGCTTCCTCCATCTCCTCTTTATAAACATCGATTATTTTCACAGGTATATATCGCATTTCTTTTTGAACTTCATTTGTGTTTTCAGTTTCATCTTCCAAAAAGTCAAACATATCTAGTTGCACTGGTTGTTTTATTGCATGATTAATTGCTTTACCATTTTCCTTTTTGACCCTTCCGTATATTTCATCTAATGTATATTCAGTTCTTTGTATTTTTATATTTTTAGTTGTTTTCTTAAGATTAATAGGTTGCCATTCGCTGAATACTAAAGGGCTTCCATCTCTCGATTTTCTCGTTAAAAAATTACCATTATCAACATTTAATGAAATGATTTTCTTTGCACTATCTAATACTTTTTCCTTTAATTCTCCATTATGATGTTCAACTTGTTCTTTGTATTTATCATAATATTTTTGAAACATGTTCATCACACATGTTTGGGCATTATCTTCTAATAATTCAATTCCGTACAGTGTTGTTAGAGCGAGCAAAGAGTAATTTTCATATTGTGTTAAATCTCCATTGTATTTCTCAGATACCATGTTTAACTTTCGCTCTAGTATTTCAACTAAAAAAGCACCTTCCCCAGCAGCCGGTTCTAGAAACGTTGCTGTTAAATTTTCACAAGCCTCTTTTATCTCAGGAATATCCAGCATTTTATTTACTATTCTTTTAGGGGTAAATACTTCTCCATGTTTTTGAACTCGAAGCTTAGATTTAATAATTTCTTCTTTCAAACATAGTACCCTCCTTTCTTTTTCACTACTTTCGGTTATCTATTTCGTATCTATCTAGTTCTATTCTATCATAAGGTACTTTACTAAATTTATTTGAAGTAATTGTACGTAATATACCTTGAAGAAAAAAGGGAGTTGTTTCTCCCTTTTAAATATAGCTCTTTTCTTTCAGGCTAGTAAAACTGTTACCACTATTTACTACTAAGTGATCAAGCACTTCGATGCCTAGTAACTTCCCAGCTTCGACTAATCTCCTTGTAACGTTAATATCTTCCATCGAGGGGGTAATGTCACCACTCGGATGCTGATGTGCAACAATTACACTTGCTGCGTTATTAAGTATCGCTGATTTAAACACCTCGCGTGGATGAACGAGTGAGGAATTCAACGAACCAACATGACAACGATGAACTGCGATAACATTATTTTTCGTATTTAAACACATAACAAAAAACACTTCACGATCATCACGACCAATAAAGCGAGACGCTATATTTGCTCCGTCTTCTGGACTACGGATAATGTAATTAACGCCTTCATCTGCCTCTCGAATAATTTGTTCAATGCGAACAATCTCTAAAATGGTTTCCATTTAGATCAACCTCTCTATAATTTTTTTGACCTTTTTGGTCACCATATAGAGAATCACCGCATCGATTAATGTCCAGTGGCGTTAGTAGCAAAGCTATCAAGTGATTCGTATATGTTTTGGGGAAGCCCAATGAATTAGGGTGCGTTAAAAGCGTAATTTGCTTTCTACGCACCCTTATCCTACTTGGCTGACTCATAACATCCGAAGAACGAAGACCCTTTACATAATCGATAATGCGTCTCTGCTTTACAGGCGCATTAGGAGATTATAATTAGGGGAGCTGAAAGGAAAAAAACTCTAGGAACACTTCTGCTCACATTATTAAGAGGTTATAGTTTAGTGTTTTGAGAAATATCTTTAACAAGGATGAGGAGCACTTATCTATATGCATCCCTTTATATCAATATTCTAGCTTACCTAAATTAAACTAAAACGGATAAAAATACATCTATTTAATAAAATCCAAAAAATTTATACTTGAGGCTAATAGGGTAAATCAATTTCACCAAATCTGTAATTGTTTTTTGCACAGCGATAAAAACAACCAGTTTATCTATTCACTAAAATAACAGGTCATACGTAAGCCATAAGTATCTTTTAGGTAAGTATCAGTTGCTAGAATAATTTGTTTCATTGAATCTGTAATTTTCATTATCGAGACTCCTGGCTGAACAATTGATATTTCAAATTCTGTTTCAAAACCAGATTTCACCATCTTCTTTAACATATGAAGAATTTGTAAATCTCCCTTTTCAAACCGAGTTTCACCGTAGTCTTTCTGTCTCCTACTTTCTCGTTCAATCATTCGTTGAACAATCTCTAAGACATTATCATTCCACATAACTGATTTTTCAGCTTGACCACATACTTCATATAAGTCTTTAACACGAGCACCGGGAAGTTCTCCGCCTGAGTATTTACAATGATACAGATGAAATATGACTTTTGAATGTTCATTATCAATTTTGACCGAAACGACATCTGCAATTTCTCCCGATCCATCATCATCAAAAATGATATCTGATGTCTGATCTACAATATTATGTATCGTAGCGTATTGAATAGAATCAGTCTTTCTTCCTCTTCCTTGAGATTCAGATTTAATATCGACTCCAAATTCATCCCAATCGATAGCAAAAAAAGAGTCTAGTGGCAATTCAATATCACTTTTAGGTTTGATAACTGTTTTTAAATTTTCTTGGATTACTACAATAGTTCCATCGCTTTGTATGAAAGAAACTTCCGGTGAGTATTCATACAGATAATCAGTCATTTTAACAGTTCTATTACCAGATTTCACTATTAGCTCTTCACCTTCGATTTGCTTGAAACTATATGAAGTCTCATTAATAATCTGCTCAAAGATAAATTTTCGTTCATTTATCCAAAATTCAAAGCGAAGATTCTCATTAACTAAACCGGGATTCTTTAAAACTGTTTGAAAGAACGGAAATGCCTTTTGTTCCTTAGAAATATATAACTGTTTAGCGGAGGAAGTAGAAACTTCGATTATTTCTGGCATCGATATTTTATAAGGGACACCTTCTGGAAATTCCTTAATAACTTCTAAAGTAAGGGAATTATTTAATATATTATTCGTACTAATTGTATCATCCAACACCTTATTCCCTATTTTCTGACACCAGTCTGTCCAAAAGTTTATCCGCTCTACCCAGCGCATCCACACTTTACCTTTATATGAACAACCAATACTAATTCGTCCTCCATCTTGATAGCCATAACCGAATAAATTAGACTTAGTCGAACCCGATGCAACTGCCTCATTTATTCCAGCCTTAATATCTGCACCAGCAAACATTCTAAAGCTAATCCTTCCGCTAGGTTTTTGCTTTAATCCCAGCGTTCCAATCATCAATCGATTAATTCCATCTAAGCTTCGATAAATTGAATCTCCCTTAATTGCTGATGCTTCCGGAAACATACTATCCACAAGCCGATTTCCTTTTCCAGCATCAGTTTCGTTTATATGAACAATTCCATTATCCTCATCTAAGAACAGCACAAAGAAATCATAATCATATTGAACTATATCCTTTTGATCTGACCAGATAACCTTTGTTTCAATTTCCTCAATGAAAACATAAACAAAATCTTCTTCATTTATTAATGATGTAGTTCTATTTGGATCCAGAACCTGTTTCCATCCATTTACAAAAATTCTTTTTGAAGGGTGTTGGAACATCCTAGTACTTACTTTCATCTTTAATTGGGATAAATCTATCTCCTTCACATGACCTTTTTCAAACCTATCAATGAATTCACCAAGCTCAACTTCCTTATTGATAGCTTGATTTGAATGGATATTAAGAAGTTGATTCCAATCAGAATCCTGATGATATAACTCTTCAATCGATTCCTTCAAATCGTCCATTGCCACATTCGTGATGAGCTTTGCATTCCCCAACTTATTGCCACTTGTTCGAGCAAAACGTCCAATGAATTGAAGTGTAATTGGAAGCGACTTATATTTATCGTGGATTGCCGCAATTTTTAGTGTTGGAATATCTATGCCTTCGCCAAACATATCTACACATACCACAATTTTTGCTTTACCATCTTTAACATGCTGCAAGTTTTCTTTCCTCTGAGCAGCACGAATACCAGTGTGAATCACAACTGGATTATACTCTTTATATTTAGAGTAAATTTTTCCATACAACTCATCAGCTCGTTTTCGGCTTTTTGCTCTCGCTAAAAGTACGTGCTCATATCCTTTTTCCAAATCTTCATCTAATTGCTTAATTGCAATTTTTGCAATTTCTTGATCAGACTTTCTCTCATCAAATTCTTGAATTGGATAAAAATCGATAGGTTTGAAATACCCAGCTTTTTGCGCCAATGCCAAACCATAATTAAAAATTATTTTACCGTCAATCTTTTTACCATCATTTCTAAATGGAGTAGCAGTAAATTGTAGTATTTTTTTCCCTAAGAATCTTTCTCTCACTGTTCCCCAATCGGGAGCTGCGAGATGATGCGCTTCATCAAATATTACAACCTCTACCTTTTCAACGAGTGTATCCAAAACAGAAGAAGGCATTTTTTTAATCATACCGGGAGTTGAAACAACTATATTAGCCTCTTCAAGAGCATCAATCAGAATTGTTTCTTCCTCGTCTTCTACTTTTGACTTATAAAGAAAAGTCGTTGGATAAATAACTTCATCTGAAATCATTTCTAATTTTGGAAGTATCCCAAAATGCCTCGCTCCTTCAAAAATTTGTTCTCTCAAAAGATTAGAAGGTACAATGATAAGTGATGAAGGTATTCTTTCAGAAATAATCGTAGCATACATTGTTTCAGACTTCCCTGTTCCAGTTGGTAAGACAATTGTTGCTGGAGAATTTGATGTGGCCCAATGTGCACGAATTGCAGATAATGCACCAAATTGGGGCAAGCGTAAACCAATTTCATCTTCATTTCGAGAAACTCTCTCATTATATGACTCTTTCCAACTATTAATAAGTTCTTCTTGGTTGAAGATTCTACCTTCAGCATCCGTACATCGACTTAACTTATTATAACGACCGATTGTTGAAATTATATTTTTATACTTTCCCAAACAATCACTTCTTTCTGTTGTAAAATTATATATTTTCATTAATTATATAATAACAGATACAAAAGAAACCTTTATCAAAAAAATGTAATTAGTATTGTGTTTGGGTGAATCAAATGTACGGAAATCAATAAAAATTAATACCAAAACTAGGTGTACCTATCCTGGGAATACAAATAAATCATTAGCGATTTTTGCGATTAAAACCTTGGAAAATTAACGCTTTTGGAAAACAAATAGTAAAACCACGAAGTCATCACTGATTCCTCATTAAAATAGAGATTGTTACTATACAATCAAAAAGGCTCTCACTAGTTTAAATAGTGAGAGCCTTTTGTTTTATGCTTCATTTACTCCTCATCATGATAATATAGACTTTCTGGAGAACGACTACCAGCTACCTCATCATACTCTTCAGCTTCAATCTTTTTTTCAAACTCTTCTCTTTCTATCTCTTCTAATTCTTCTATGTCCTTAATCTTTTTTTCAAACTCTTCTCTAATGGTGAGCTCTCGATCAATGATGAATAATTTCATATTTAATGTGTCAGTTGAATCATTTTTAATTTCTTCATAATATTTTTTTTGTTTTTCTCCCTGCTCAATTTCCTCGATGGCTCCATTTTCTTCCGCAATATAATAGTCCATCACAACTTTAGGAACTCTATGACCTTTAAGTAGAATAGTATTTTTTTCAAGTTGCTCATATAACAATTCTTGTATTCGTTTATCCTCTAACATGAGAAGTATGTCCTGTTTTTCATATATTGCTGACCTGCGTGCCCCTTTAATTCTAATAATAGAGTTTCGATCTTCATCAGTTAAAGGCGGCCTATTATTATTTTCCTCTTTAAATTTACGTTCAATATACCCGTTTATATATCGATTCATGTTTTTCCGAATGGTTACGTGTTTTCCTTTTTCATCCTTATCCATTTTTTGAAGAACCTTTTGTGAGTAATCATCTGTACCATATCCCATTTTAATGTCAAATAACGCCAAAACTTCTTGTGGACCTATCATGTTCATCTGATTACCTCCTTTTTAACATTATATCACACAAATAGGTGTCTCAATTGTATTTGAACCTTATTTTTCGAAATATAATGATGTAATATAAGGACTATAAAGAGTCACCAAGTTGCTTTAAACAACGAAAATTAAATGGTGTCTCAAAAAAAGGAGGAAGTAACACTATGAAGAAATTGAGAGAATTCAACAAGTTTGATGCAGTGGGATTTTTCAAGGACAAGGATGTACGGGTAATGGCTCACGAGCCTTGGAATGAATATGATGACGGACAAGTCACTAAGCAGTTGGGAACAAAATATAAGTGTGTGGTTGCAACAGACAAAACGGAATATAAAGGAAAGGACGTACCTCCAGATTTAAACGCTGGTGAGAAAATTGATGTGAAAGTACCGCAACAGCCAAAGAAATATAAAAAGTTTAGCAGAATCACATTTGTTAATCCAACCGCTTCCGTCTATGGTACATTCCAATCTGAGTTGAGTGTGAAAGCCGATGATGTTGACATTCAACCATAATAGCGATCTAGGGGCATAAGCCCCTCTCGCTATTAATCATTACATTCTGATAGGTATGACCGCCCCGACAATGGGCGAAATCAAGTTATTAGGACGTGGATTTATATGAAAAAAACATATCGAATGCAATGGGGTTTTCTTTCGTTTTTGTTCATTGGAATTTTCCTTTTTTTGTGTTTTTTCTTTTATCGAATATATCCATTAATTATTGAAGCAGTGACAATAATTCAACTCCCACACATTGAGTCAAGTATCTTTTTGGCTATCACTGGTCTAATGATGGCTAACTTATTCGTTTGTTGGTCGTTTCGCAACAAATTATGGCACGGTTTACCCTTTGCGCTTCGTTATTATTCAATGATCAAGCGGATTAGAAGACATTTCAAAGACGCACGGTTTGAAGATGAACGTGAGTTTGACAATCGTTTAGTTGTATTACCAAAAATCAAGATAGTGTTCGACGACAAACGAACAAGGCAGTCGGGGAAAGTGTATATTCAAAACTCGATTAAATTCGACAAGAAGCTTGAGGATATGCGAATTGATTCAGCATTAAAAGGATACGTAAGCGAACGTCAATATTTATCACAAGATCGCAATTGGTATGCGTACGAGTTCTATTCTATTGGGTCGCAAAATCAACTTGAAATTAAATCAGCAAGTGACTTGATTGAATGGTCAAACAAGACAGCAGACGATTACGCCATACGCCTAGATGAGCGTGCAACTGTACCGTTTCATCACCTCGCTTTGGTGGGGCAAACAGGTAGTGGTAAATCCTTTTTTATCCAAATGCTGCTTGAACAAGTGTTATCGAAAAAGGGCAATCATGAGTTATTCATTATTGATCCAAAGCGCACAGACGTTTACCAAATGGCTAAACGTACCGTTGGTGATGAGCAAACGGCGGACAAAACAAATGCGATTGAATTGATTAAACAATTTCATGAGCGCATGAAAAAACGACAAGATGAATTACAAGACTATTTTATATCAAATCGAAACAAAACTTATAGGGATGCTGGTTTACCGGCTTTAATTCTGCTTATAGATGAGTTCGGGGCATTGAGAGAGTCATGGAAGACTTTAGCAAAAAAAGAACGTGATGAAGTCGATAGCATACTGTCTGACGTTGCTTTCATGGGTCGTCAACTAGGATGCATTCTATGGGTCGCTACGCAACAAATGAACGTACAGACGATGCCAACAGCGATTAGAGAACAGCTCGTTTTGAAGGTTGCATTAGGTGATAGTGATGAGCAAACCTATAGAACTCTGTTTTCCTCTGGTGTGGATATACCACCAGTTCAGTTTACTGCTGGTCAAGGGATATACAGCTATCCAGGGGTAGCCAGCGCAGACAAGCCAAGGTTGTTGACAGTTCCTTACTGTAGCTTTTTGAATTGAAACACCTAGCTTTTCCTTAAGGAGAGACGGCACAGAGAGTGGAAGGGGACCCGCCGTTTAGGGGGGGAAGGTTCCACTCCGTGCTTTACACCTTTAGGAGAGCTGGGGTGCAGGTAATCACCCCAGCTCCAGTCAGGAGCAAAACCCACACCAAAGCCTACTATTATAGGCTTTTACATCAAGAAAACTTTACCTAAAGTTTTCTTAACAAAAGGAGTGAATAGAACATGATTAAACCAGATATTGACCAATTTACACTTGTATTACAGTCAACTGATGTATTTGATTTCGATGAATGGCGTGACTGGGTAGCAAAAAGCTTAATAAGTACATTCTTAATTAAATCTAAGATGCATAAGCTATTCAACAATTTCGGTGAAGCTGACGTTAAGCTGCCAGAAGGCTATACAATTGGTTATTCATTCATCAATGCACCATTTTACTTTTGTATAGCTTATCATGAAGCATTCACGAAAATGGGCGTAATTGTCAAATATAGTGCATACGCATGGCATGAATATCGGAAGCGATATGAAGAAGAATTTAATGAACCTATTCATTTACACACCTTTTTAAAAATGATTGATTCGGATGAATATAGTTTTAGGCTTTCACGAATTGATATATGTTGTGACTTTATTAATGAAAATATTAACATTGCTAAATTGAAACGCTCAATAGAAGAAGGAAGGACTGAAATACGCTATGGGAAGTACTAATAAAAGTTATGCAAAAAGTTATTGAAGATAACAAAAACAAGCCATATAAAAGAAACAACTCAAAAGTATCCGACGTATCTAAAGACTTTCAGGCACAAACATTGTATATCGGGGCAAAAAGCAGAAATACAAAAGTGCATTTACGCATTTATGACAAAAAAGAGGAACAACTATCATGAAGCACATGCGACATATCGCCAAAGAAGTGGATGACTGGACACGTGTTGAAGCAGAGTTTTCTGGCGATTATGCCCATCAATTAACAGATGCAATCAAAAAATGTAGTACAGATGAACAGCTTAAAAATGTAATTATTAGTGCTCTACTTGATCGCTATATGCTCTTTTATGTTAATTCTAATCGACCTCATAAGATAACTAGATTAATGCTTGAACTATTAGATGAGAAGGACTTTCACTTTGAGTCACCATCTCCACGAAACAATTTGTTACAACAATCAATAGACCATCTAATTAAGGGGTCTGGGCTACTCCCCACATTGTGGAAAGTTCAACAAATATGGGGATGTAATACAGCAAAAGAATTAATAGATTATTTATATAAACAGTACTATGAAGAATTCGAACCCAATGATGACCATATATCTTGGTTAAATAAATATAAGACACTTTACCAATTAGAAGGTAAACCGTGGGAAGGATGATATTTAAATGAATTTTCCGAAATTAAAAGAACATATACAACACATTGTAGAAATAGTAGATTTTTTCCGGGACGGTAAGGGAACGATTAATAAAACGGATAATCATTCTGATTACCAAAATAGCAACTATACACCAGAAGATATTTTAGGACAAATCAAATATGATGCTGAACAAGCACTAAATGAACTAAATAAATTTTAAAAATAAATCTCAGCATAAAGGAGATGATGCCACATGAGCACAAACATGGCTACAAAGGATTATCCATATCTTTTAACAAGGGAACAAGCATCAGATTTTTTAGGTATAGACCCAAAGTCTTTTGATAAATATATTCGGCCACATGAAGAGCTAGATCGTTTCATGATTGGTAAGCGCGAACGCTACACAATGAAGTCTTTAATACACTTTATCGAAAAACACTCCGTTTAAAATGTGACAGTTGATAAGATGCTAGTTTCAGAATACAATACAGATGTATTCAACTAGCATCTATCAACTTTATTTTTGAAAGGGATTGATAGCATGGCTAGTATTGTAAAAAGAGGAAAGTCATATCGAGTACAAATTTCTTTGTACAAATATGGAGAACATAAAAAACTAACTAAAACATTTCCGACTAAGAAGGAAGCAAAACTTTGGGCTTTAGAAATGGAATTAGCGAAAGGAGAAGGAAAAGAACTTGCTCACAGAACAACAACATTTGCGGACTTCTTCGAAAATTGGATATATCTTGTAAAGGTTAATGACGTTAAAGAAACGACATTTCAAAATTATGTTCGTACTTTAGGAGTTATTAGAAATTTATTTCAGGATATCCAATTAAAAGATTTAAATGATATTGTTGTTCAGAAAAAGATTGATGAGTATGCCAAGACACATTCTCGAAAAACTACACATGAGGTTCTTCTTAAAATTAAAACATCTTTACGTGATGCATATGCTCGTGGCTATATTGCAAATGATTTTGCTCGTTTAGTGAAAACCCGTGGAGAAAACCCACCAAAACGAAATAAAGCATTATCTATTACAGATTTTAAAAAGCTTCGTAATTACGTTTTACAGCATCCAAAAGACGAGTTTAACATACTTGTATTACTTGCATTAGAAACAGGTATGAGGCGTGGAGAACTACTAGCAATACGTCCTGAGAGCCTTTATGAGTACGGTATAGAAGTTAGACATTCGATTAGTCCTACTTCTGACGACACTTCGTTAAAGACACAAAATGCAAAACGTGATGTTTCTATCAACAAAGAAGTATATGAGCTTATTCGTCAAATTCCCGTTAAGGAGAATGGTTATATTTTTAGTTTTGGCGGTTTTAAGCAGTCTGAACTATTAACCGAATTATTAACGGAGTTAGACATTAAAAGAACTACTTTTCACGGATTAAGAGATACACATGCATCATTTCTGTTCGCTCAGGATATAGATATTGCATACGTGTCAAAACGGTTAGGTCACATAAATATTCAAACAACACAAAATTATTATCTGGAATTAATGCCAGAAAAAAAGCACCAGCAGGACGCCGATGCTTTAAATCTGTTAAGTGCTCTGTAGCACTTTATTATTGATTTGCACCAACTTGCACCAAAAAAACTTTGAAACGTTGGTATATCAACAAACCTATTAACGTTTTGAGAACTGTGGTGCACGACGAGCGCCTTTAAGACCGTATTTCTTACGTTCTTTCGCACGAGCGTCACGAGTTAAGAATCCAGCACGCTTCAATGTAGAGCGGTATTCTGGATCTGCTTCTAATAATGCACGAGAAACACCATGACGGATTGCACCAGCTTGACCAGTGAAACCTCCACCATTAACGTTTACTAATACATCATAGCTTCCTTCAGTTTCAGTTGCTGCTAAAGGTTGTTTAATAATTGTACGAAGTGTTTCGTATGGGAAGTAATCTTCCGCATCACGACTGTTTACAACGATACGTCCAGTACCTGGAACTAAACGTACACGTGCAGTTGAACTTTTACGGCGTCCGGTACCGTAGTATTGTACTTGTGCCACTATGAGTTACCTCCTTTTAATTATCCGCGAAGTTCGTAAACTTCTGGTTTTTGTGCTTCATGTTTATGTTCAGCGCCTCTATATACGTGCAATTTTTTACCCATTTTACGTCCTAGGCTTCCTTTAGGTAACATTCCTTTTACTGTTATTTCTAACATTTGCTCAGGATATTTTTCACGCATTACGCCTGCAGTACGCTCTTTTAATCCACCTGGGTGGTTCGTATGACGACGATATAGCTTGTCACTAAGTTTTTTACCTGAAAGTTCGATTTTTTCCGCATTGATAATAATGACATGATCACCAGTATCAACATGTGGGGTATATGTTGGCTTATGCTTACCGCGAAGGATTGAAGCAACTTCACTTGCTAAACGACCTAGCGTTTGACCTTCAGCGTCTACAACAAACCATTTGCGTTCAATATTCGCTTCATTTGCCATGAAAGTTGTGCGCATGATTGGTTAACCTCCTATATCTGTGAATCCATTATCTAAAATTGTCTCGCTTCGAGCGCCCAGAAACTAGTGTCCTTCCCTCAGCTTTGTACGATAAGTCATCATCAGCTCCTTCGTCGCTGTGATTCCTTTATCTCCTACGCTTCAGTCCAGGACATACGTTTCTGAACGGGCGCTTACGCTTTTCTATTCCGATTTATATTCTAACACGAGTAACTTTCCGGGGCTATTCGTGGTTTAGAAAATAAAATGCCATAGATCATAATATAACAAATTGGACGTAAAGTCAATAGCCAGAACCTAATACCGTGAGAAAAATGCTTTTTAACATAAAAAAATAATGGAATTAGCAGAAATCGAAATCTCTACTAATTCCAGTTAACTTACGATTTATTTACATAACTTACAATTGCATCACGTAAAAAGGCCGTTCCACCTTCTACATGCTTGTCATAATAAGCGGTAAATCGTTGATCGGCCACATACATTTCTGCAAGGCCAGCATGCGCTTCCTTTGAATACGATGACCATGAATACATTAACCATTCCTTATGCTTTAACACTAATGCTTGGGCTAATTCAGACTCAGGGTCACCTGTTTCATATGCTTGCTGGAGTAATGCAAATACTTCCGCTTCTATCTGCTGTAGAGCTTGGTAGTCTTCCTCAGACATTTTTCTTAGTTTGGCATTACTTTCATTTATCGTATTGTCACCGTATTTCTCTCTAATTTCTTCACCATATTTTAGCTCATTTTCTTTAATCATTCTCTCTTTAAACGCAGCAAATTTCTCTTGATCTGACATTTGGTCTCCACCCTCTCTTGACGCAATCATTTTTTCAACGGTTGCGATAATATTGTCAAGACGGTTGCGTTTTTCCTGCAAATTTCTGTAGTGATGTTTTAAAGCTTCTGTTTCGTCAAAGCCTGGCTGATGGAGAATGGCATCTATTTCTTCCAGGCTGATATCTAATTCCCGGAAGATCAATATTTGTTGAAGGATATCGACTTCTCTTGCTCCATAAATTCGATAGCCTGAATCATTTATTCTAGCAGGCTTTAACAAACCAATTTGGTCATAATATCGTAGTGTGCGGCCGCTAACACCAGACAATTTTGCTAATTGGCTTACGGTATATTCCATCACCAACCCTCCTGACAATATTCATTTTAAACCTTTACGTTGCGTTAAGGTCAAGGGTGTTTTTCGAAATTGTCTGTCACCATATCTTTATCGATTTCCGTAATTTACTTCCCATAAATACAACCCGTGTGGTGGGGCTGTTTTACCTGCTTTTGAACGATCCTTAGCTTCTAAAATAGTGCTCAAATCCTCCACTGTTCGCTTGCCTTTCCCGATCTCCAAAAGCGTACCAACAAGGATACGTACCATGTTGTATAAAAACCCATTTCCTCTAATGCGAAACACCAGACGGTTCCCAGTTTTCTCAAAGCTAGCATTTGTAATCGTACGTACCTTCTCTCCCTTGACATTCGTATTCGCAGCACAAAAAGACGTAAAATCATGTGTACCCATTAAGTATTGACATGCCTGCTGCATCGCTTCAAGGTCGAGTGCTTCTCTTACAAAATACTCATAATGGCGTTGAAATAAATTCATTTCTTCATCCTGCAATATAAAATAGCGATATTCTTTTGTTTCTACATCAAAACGCGCATGAAAGTCAGGAGATACCTGTTGTACTTCTTTTACGAGAATATCATCTGGAAGCATCGTATTTAAAGCTTTTTTCCAGTTTCCTTCTGGTATTTGTAAGGGGGAGTCAAAATGAATCACCTGGCCGACCGCATGGACACCTTGATCCGTTCTCCCTGAAGCGACGATTCGAATAGGCTTTCCTTTATGCATCTTTGCTAGCTTTGATTCCAACACTCCTTGAACCGTCCGTCCTTTAGGCTGAATCTGAAACCCAGAAAAGTATGTGCCATCATAGCTAATTATTGCTTTTAGTCTCATCTATTTGCCACCTCTGTCATTCTCTTATCCAAAAGAAAAGTCCCGCTAAAGCTAGAACTACGAAGATTGCCATGTAGTCTAGCTTTGTCATTTGTAATTTTCTTAGTTTCGTCCTTCCAACATCCCCACGGTAACCTCTTGCTTCCATTGCAATCGCTAAATTCTCCGCACGTTTAAACGCACTGATAAATAACGGAACAAGTAAAGGGATAACTGCATATATTCTACTTTTCCATGAGCCTGTCTTAAAATCTACCCCTCTGGATGCTTGTGCTTTTGAGATTTTCTCTAATTCGTCCATTAATGTCGGGATAAACCGTAACGAGATCGAGATCATGAGAGCGAGCTCATGAACAGGTACTTTCCATTTTTTAAGAGGCTTTAGCAATGCTTCTATACCATCCGTTATTTCCATTGGAGTTGTTGTAAGTGTTAATAAAGAAGTTACCATAATGAGCAGTAGAAAGCGTAAGGAGATTGTAACTCCCTTTATCAATCCTCCATCATAAATGGAAATAAAACCAAGCTGGTAGAGCAACTCTCCCTCTTTCGTAAAAAAGAGATGAAAAAGTAAGGAGAATAGAATAAAAAACCATATTGGTGCAATTCCCTTTAGAACATACCTGATATGGAGTCTTGATAAGATAATAAAACTGAAAGAATATATGGTTAATAAAGCATAACTAGCAGCATTATTCGCTAAAAAAACGATAAAAACAAATCCAAAGATAAATAATAACTTAAAACGTGGGTCTAACAGGTGTAAAGGAGATCTACTAGGTACATATTGTCCAATAACCATAAACGATTTCATTGTTTTGCCCTCTTTAACTTCTTTTCTATTTCCTCTACTAGTAAGTCAAGTGATTGTCCATTATATTCAATCGGAAAGGGGAATTTTTTATTAGCGGTTTCTACAAATGCTAATATTTCCGGTAAACCTAATTGGACGCTTGTCAGAAGATCACGTTTTTGAAAAATTTGATCTGGTGTCCCTTCTATCAATTTGGCGCCTTCTTTTAATATAAGGATTTGATCCGCATAAGTAAAGGCATCATCCATATGATGTGTCACTAGGATAGTCGTTCTATTTTTTTGTTTATGTAAATGATATAATAATTCCATAATTTCCTTTTGCCCTTTAGGGTCAAGTCCAGCAGTCGGTTCATCTAGAACAAGGATTTCGGGCTCTACTGCGAGCACACCTGCAATCGCAACTCTTCGCATTTGACCGCCACTAAGCTCAAAGGGGGATTTAGCAAGAATCTCTTCCGTTAACCCTACGTCTGTAATAGCTTTTCGTACTCTAGCCTTTATTTCGGTTTCAGCTACACCAAAATTTTTTGGTCCAAAGGAAATGTCCTTTTCTACCGTTTCTTCGAATAATTGATGCTCAGGATACTGAAAGACAATCCCTACTTTTTGTCTCAAGCCCTTTAGATCTGATTTTCTTCCCTTTTCCAGTAAATAGTCACCAACTTTAACTGTTCCCTCTGTCGGCAATAGCAGTCCATTAATATGTTGAAGCAAAGTAGATTTCCCTGAGCCTGTATGTCCAATGATCGCCATATATTTTCCAGAGGGGATAGAAAAACTAATATTTTTTAGTGCCTTGAATGCAAAAGGTGTGTTTGCTTGGTAGGTATAATTTACGTTTTTGAATTGTATGTCCATAAGGCATCGATTAACTCCTCATGATTTAGTGGTGTATGCTCGAATTGGTATCCATATTTCTCAAATTTCTCTTTAACGGATAGTACAAATGGTTTCGTTAATCCAAGGTAATCCCAATCATACTCTCCTGCCAACAATTGCCTTGGTGTTAAACATTGGTATAATTTACCTCCCTTTAGTATGATCACTCGATCTGCTTGCATGACCTCCTTAACGTCATGCGTGATCGATACTGTCGTCATTCGTCGCTGCTTTATAATCCTACTAATTACCTTTGCTATCTCTTGTCTACCTATTAGATCAAGCATAGAAGTCGCCTCATCTAGAATCACAATATCAGGTTCTGTTGCCATAACACCAGCTATCGCAACCCGTTGCTTCTGTCCTCCTGATAAATGATGTGGCTCATGTAATGTATAATCATCCATCCCTACATCGATTAAGCTCTTTTTAATGCGGTCGACCATCTCAACCCTAGGTACTCCTCTGTTTTCCAACCCGAATGCCACATCATCTCTAACAGTAGTGCCAACAAATTGAGTTTCAGGATTTTGAAATACCATTCCTATTTTTTGTCGAATCTCCCAAATATGATCCTCCGTAACTCTTTGTCCGTCGACAAATATTGCCCCTTTTTGAGGGTAAACTAATCCCATCATTAGTTTTGCGATAGTAGATTTCCCTGAACCGTTATGTCCAATAATGGCCACATTCTCACCAGGTTCTATCGTAAAATTAAGGGCTTCGATTATCCAGTTCTGATCCTCATGATAACGAAAATAAACATTCCGAAACTCGATTTTTGTCATTATATATTCTCCTTATTGATATTTCCCAGGAAATACACTATCTATTGTAACATGATTGCGTTACACCGGAGCGGTTTGGTAAATATAGTAAATTGGTTGTTTGGAAACTTTCTAGTTGAGAAAAATCTTCCATTCATAGATCCTTAGCTTTTCTAACATATTAGAAAAACTCGCATTCATTCGTCCTCTGGCGAATGCCTAATTTTACTTATACTTGGCACCTAAAAATTTCAGCTACGTCGATTTTATACTTTTCTAACGTACAAAAAAAGGGCTTGGATACACCTCATAAAGAGATTGACTCCTGCCCCTTCCTGCCAAGCTATATAATTAATTAAACAAGCTCAATAATCGCCATTGCAGCTCCATCACCACGACGAGGTCCTAATTTCAATACGCGAGTATATCCACCTTGACGATCTTCATAGCGTGTTGCGATATCGTTAAATAGCTTTTGTAAAGCATCTTCATTTTCATTTGCTTCTGCTTTGTATAAGAATGACTCAGCTTGACGACGTGCGTGTAAGTCACCACGTTTTCCAAGTGTGATCATTTTATCTACTACAGAACGTAATTCCTTCGCCTTTGCTTCTGTTGTTTCCAGACGTTCATGGATAATAAGGTCTGTTGCTAAACCACGAAGCAATGCTTTACGTTGATCAGTAGTACGTCCTAACTTTCTAGCCATGAGAATTCCCTCCTTCGCTCTTATTTCTCTTAACGATGTATATATTAATCTTCGTTTCGTAAACCAAGTCCTAAATCTTCTAATTTATGCTTCACTTCTTCCAAAGATTTGCGTCCAAGGTTACGAACCTTCATCATATCTTCTTCTGATTTGTGAGCTAGTTCTTGAACTGTATTAATGCCAGCTCTTTTTAAACAGTTATAAGAACGAACAGATAAATCTAGTTCTTCAATTGTCATTTCTAGCACTTTTTCTTTCTGGTCTTCTTCTTTTTCGATCATAATTTCAGCATTTTTCGCTTCATCTGTTAATCCAACGAAAATATTAATATGCTCCGTGAAGATTTTTGCTCCTAATGATACCGCCTCTTCCGGACGAATACTTCCATCTGTTAACACATCAAAAGTAAGCTTATCAAAATTAGAGTCTTGACCGATACGGGTATTTTCTACTTGATAGGTTACCTTTGAAACTGGTGTGAAAATAGAATCAACTGGAATTACACCAATAGGACGATCTTCGTGATTATTGGAATCTGCTGGTCGATATCCTCTACCACTCTTTGCCGAAATACGCATTTTCAAGTGACCATTTTCACCTAATGTAGCGATATGAAGATCAGGATTCAATATTTCGACATCACTATCAAAAATAATGTCTGCAGCCGTAACTTTTCCTTCTCCCTGTACATCTACCTCTAGCGTTTTCTCTTCATCAGAATAAATCTTAAGGGCAAGCTTCTTAAGATTCAAAATGATGGTAGTTACATCTTCAACTACACCTTCTATCGTTGAAAATTCATGAAGTGCACCATCTATCTGCACAGATGTCACAGCAGCGCCAGGAAGTGAAGATAATAGGATACGACGCAAGGAGTTACCGAGTGTAGTACCATATCCACGTTCGAGTGGTTCTACAACAAACTTTCCATAAGTAGCATCATCACTGATTTCTACTGTTTCAATCTTTGGCTTTTCAATTTCGATCATTCATTAACCCTCCTTTAAAACGTCGAAACCCCGGTTAGACACATGTCTAACCGAAATTCCCCAGGTAGGCAGTTCCCGTTTCTGCACTCTGCAATTGTGATACTATGTCTGCCTTTTGTAATGGTGTCAATAGAAAAAATTGTGAATACTCTATTCAGCTATCATAAACCATTATAGACAGATTAACAAATAATATACTGTTATTATACTCGACGACGTTTTGGCGGGCGACAACCATTGTGAGGAACTGGTGTTACATCACGAATGGCAGTTACTTCTAAACCAGCTGCCTGAAGTGAGCGAATGGCTGCTTCACGACCAGCACCAGGTCCTTTTACCGTAACCTCTAAGGACTTTAAACCATGATCCTGGGCTGCTTTAGCTGCTGCTTCTGCAGCCATTTGAGCAGCAAAAGGAGTTGATTTACGAGAACCTTTGAATCCAAGCGCACCAGCACTACTCCAACTAACGGCATTACCTGCGACATCAGTAATCGTTACAATTGTGTTGTTAAAAGTAGAGCGAATATGAGCTATACCTGTATCAATATTCTTTTTCACACGGCGTTTACGTGTATTAGTTTTACGTGCCATAGATTAACATACCTCCTTTATATTATTTCTTTTTATTAGCCATTGTTTTTCTAGGGCCTTTTCTAGTACGTGAGTTGTTTTTTGTTTTTTGACCTCTCACAGGTAAACCACGGCGATGACGTACACCACGATATGAACCAATTTCAATTAGACGCTTAATGTTTAAGGAAACTTCACGACGAAGATCACCTTCTACGTTATAGCTATCAATTTTTTGACGAATTTGACCTAACTCTTCTTCTGTTAGATCACGAACACGAGTGTTCTCATCGATTCCAGTATCCTCTAATACTTTCTTTGCAGTTGATTTACCAACTCCGTAAATATACGTTAATGCAATAACCACGCGTTTATCACGCGGAACATCTACACCAGCAATACGTGCCATAGATAACGTGCACCTCCTTATTCTTTATCCTTGTTTTTGTTTATGCTTAGGGTTTTCGCAAATTACCATTACTTTTCCTTTACGGCGAATAACCTTACATTTTTCACAAATCGGTTTTACAGATGGTCTTACCTTCATCTTTCATACCTCCTCTTGTATCGGAGCATTTTATTTATAACGGTACGTAATACGACCTCTTGTCAAATCATATGGAGAAAGTTCAACCGTTACTTTATCTCCTGGCAATATACGAATGAAGTGCATTCTAATTTTACCAGAAACATGAGCTAAAACGGTATGACCATTCTCTAATTCCACTTTAAACATTGCATTAGGTAATGTATCAATAACAGTACCCTCGACTTCAATTGCATCGTCTTTCGCCATCGAGTTGATCTCCCTTCTTCAAATCTGCCAATATTTCATTAGCAAATTTATTAATAGCATAACGTAGTTTCCCATTCGTTACGCGCCCTGTTTCGAGAAGGCTTCTTCTTACCTCCGGAGATATAAATTCAGTACACGTTATATGACTTAAATTCTTCTTCTTCGGTCGGTCATATTTACGTTTATCTCCATCAGCTAACAACACAAAACGACTGTCTATTTTTTTAATTACAATTGCAAACTGACCTGCTTCGCGTCCCTGTAGGATTTGAACAACTTGACCTAATTCCGGATACCTCTCCGTTTCACTCAACCATCATCACCAACACTTTAGGTTATTAGTTAACTCATTTGCAAATTGTACACTTTATCATTATACCAACAATTTAAAGAAAAAATCACATAAGATTCTTTAATTTTTCGTCAATATCATGAAAAACTTGATCAATTTGTTGTGAGCCATCTATTTTGACTAGACTTCCTTTGTCTGAATAAAAGTCTAACATTGGTTGTGTTTGCTCAAGATTGACTTCTAATCTATTTTTAACTGTATCTGGTTGGTCATCCTTGCGCTGAATGAGCTTTTCTCCATCTTTGTCACAGATTCCTTCCTGTTTAGGAGGATTGAACTTAATATGGTAGGTAGCTCCACAAGAAGGACAGATACGACGTCCAGTTAAACGTTCCACTAATTCATCTGTGTCCACATCAACATGTAACACATAATCAATGGATTTATTCATTTTAGCAAGTAACTCATCTAGTGCCTCAGCTTGTGCTAAGGTTCGTGGGAAACCATCAAGTAAAAATCCTTTTTGACAATCATCCTTACTTAATCTTTCCTCTACTATACCTATCGTTACTTCGTCTGGAACAAGAGCACCTTCATCCATATAGCTTTTCGCTTTTTGTCCAAGCTCTGTTCCTTCCTTGATGGCTAATCTGAACATATCTCCAGTTGAAATATGAGGGATTGGATACTTTTCTACGATTTTTTCTGCCTGTGTCCCTTTACCAGCACCAGGCAATCCCATTAAGATAAGATTCAACGAATTTCCCCTCGCTCTCTATCTATTCCAGTACAACATACTTACTTAATAAAACCCTTGTAATTACGTTTTACTAATTGTCCTTCTAATTGTTTCATCGTTTGTAATGCTACACCGACAACAATTAGTAGACTAGTACCACCAATTTGAACTGCTTGTGGTAATTCAGCTATACCGCCTATAATCAGTGGTAATACAGAAACGGCAGCTAGGAAAATAGATCCAACAAACGTTAATCGATACATCACACGAGTTAAATAAGTTTCGGTATTTTTACCTGGTCGAATACCTGGAATATAGCCTCCTTGCTTCTTCAAGTTATCTGCCATTTGCTCTGGATTGACCTGAACAAATGTATAGAAATAAGTGAAGGCAATAATTAAAGCGACATAAATTATCATACCAGTTGGTTTGGTGTAATCAAAGATTTCTGAGATGGTGTTTGCTATTTGATTGTCTTGAAAGAAATCAGCAATCGTTCTTGGCGCAATAATAAAGGCAATCGCAAAGATTACTGGAATAACCCCTGCTGCATTTACTTTTAGCGGTAAATGGGTAGAATGCCCACCTACTGGCGAACGGTTGACTAATCGTTTAGCATATTGAACTGGAATCTTACGCAACGCCTGTTGAATAAAGATTACTCCAACAACAATAGCAATGACTAATAAAACAATCAATGCTACAATCACGATACTAATAAATAGATCATCTCCAGCGTCAGAACCAAAGTATTTTGCATAGATTTGGTTGACACCGTTTGGTATGGCAGCAACGATACCTGCAAAAATCAAGATCGAAATACCATTACCAACACCATGAGCTGTTATTTGCTCTCCTAACCACATTAGAAATGCAGTACCACTTGTTAACACAAGGGCGATTACAATAAACTTTCCGATATTAGGATCACTAATGAGTAATCCTCCAGACATTTGGTTAAAGCCAAAGGCCATTGCACATGCCTGGATAAAAGCAAGCACAATTGTAGCATAACGTGTGACCTGTGCTGCTTTTTTACGTCCCATTTCTCCTTGCTTTTTCCACTCAGAGAACTTTTGTACTACATCCATTTGAAGTAGTTGCATGATGATGGAAGCTGTAATGTAAGGCATGATCCCCATTGCAAAAATGGAGAAGTTTTGTAATGCCCCACCACCAAAGGTATTGATTAACCCGAACACATTTTGTTCATTCATAAAGTCAATTGCACTTCGATCAGTAAATGGTACGGGAATAAACGTACCAATTCGAAATACAACTAACATAAGAAGTGTGAATATAATCTTTTGTCTGATATCAGCCACACGCACAAAATTGGAGATTGTACGGAACATTAAATCACCTCAGTTTGACCGCCCGCTGCTTCGATCGCTTCTTTCGCGGAAGCAGAAAACTTATGAGCTTTTACTGTTAGTTTCTTTTCTAGATTTCCATTACCAAGAATTTTAACTCCAGATTTCACTTTACTAATAGTACCTGACTCAAGTAAAAGCTCAGGTGTTACTTCAGTACCTTCATCAAAGTTATTTAATGTTTCGATATTAACGATCGCAAACTCTTTTCGGTTAATATTGGTAAAACCACGTTTAGGCAAACGTTGAAATAGTGGCATTTGCCCACCTTCAAATCCTAAACGTACTCCACCGCCAGAACGTGCTTTTTGTCCTTTATGACCACGACCGGATGTTTTACCATTACCAGAAGACATACCACGTCCTACACGATTACGTTTCTTTTTCGCTTGTGATGGTTTTAATTCATGAAGTTTCATGCGAGCACCTCCTCTTTACAGTGAAATTTATTAAACTTCCTTAACTTCTACTAAATGTGATACTTTATTAATCATGCCTCGCACGACAGGAGTATCTTCACGGACTACTGATTGATGAATCTTTCTAAGACCTAGTGTTTGAACAGTAGCTTTTTGTACTTCAGATCTACCGATGACACTGCGTTTGAGGGTAATTTCTAATTTATTAGACATTTAGTTTCCCTCCTTATCCTAACAATTCTTCTACTGACTTATCACGAAGTTTAGCTACTTCCTCAGCACGTTTCAATTCGCTAAGTCCATTAATTGTTGCACGAACCATATTAATTGGAGTGTTTGATCCTAATGATTTAGAAAGGATATCTCCGATTCCAGCTAATTCTAATACGGCACGCACTGGTCCACCAGCAATAACTCCAGTACCTTCTGCAGCTGGTTTCATTAAAATACTTCCAGCACCAAATTGTCCGACATTTTCGTGTGGAATTGTTGTACCAACGATCGGTACATTGATTAAGTTTTTCTTGGCATCATCAATTGCCTTCTTAATCGCATCTGGTACCTCTTGTGCCTTACCTGTACCAAATCCTACATGACCATTTTTATCTCCGACTACTACTAATGCAGCAAAGCGAAAACGGCGACCACCTTTTACAACTTTCGCTACACGATTAATTGTTACAACGCGTTCTTCTAAATCTAATTTATTTGGGTCGATGTTAGTACGCAACATATGTCCCTCCTTTTTTATTAAAATTCAAGACCTGCTTCACGAGCAGCATCTGCTAGAGATTTAACTCGACCATGATATAAATAACCACCACGATCAAATACTACATTTTTATATCCATTGTCTAGGGCACGCTTTGCAAGAAGCTCTCCAACCTTTTGCGCTGCTTCTACATTACCTGTAGCTTCTAGACTTAATTCTTTATCAACAGTTGATGCACTTGCTACTGTTACATTGTTTACATCATCGATTAGTTGTGCGTAGATGTGTTTGTTTGAACGAAACACATTTAGACGCGGACGCTCTGCAGTACCAAATAGGTTTTTGCGGATACGTAAATGTCTTTTTTTACGAACATCATTTTTATCAGGCTTTGTGATCACTTAGGTCACTCCTTTCTGTCTACCTAACAATCTTACTTAAGCGCAATTACTTAGCAGTTTTACCTTCTTTACGACGTACATATTCACCTGCGTAGCGAATTCCTTTACCTTTGTAAGGCTCAGGTGGACGAATCGCACGAATATTCGCAGCAATTGCTCCTACAGCTTCTTTATCAATTCCTTTAACTACCACTTGTGTATTAGAAGGAACATCAATTTCAATTCCAGCATCTGGTTCAATTTCCACCGGATGAGAGTAACCAGCATTAACGATTAGCTTCTTACCTTGCTTTTGTGCACGGTAACCAACACCTTGAATCTCTAATGCTTTTTCGAAGCCTTTGTGGACTCCCTCAACCATGTTAGCAATTAAACTACGAGTTGTTCCATGAAGTGCCTTATGAACTTTGCTGTCACTCGGGCGCTCCACTGTTAGAATGTTATCTTCGATTTTTAGTTTCATATCTGTATTAAAATTACGACTTAATTCACCTTTAGGTCCTTTAACCGTAACATGACCACCGTCAATTTTAATTTCCACACCTTGTGGAATTTCAATTTGTTTAAAACCTATACGAGACATGCTCTGCACCTCCTGTCTTTAGAAAATATCTTACCAAATGTATGCAAGCACTTCTCCACCGATAGCTTGCGAACGTGCTTCTTTATCAGATAGTACACCTTTAGAAGTAGACACGATTGCGATACCTAAACCGTTAAGTACTTTAGGTAGCTCATCAGCTTTTGCGTAAACGCGAAGCCCTGGTTTACTAATACGCTTCAAACCAGTAATTACACGCTCATCGTTCGCACCATACTTCAAGAAAATACGTAGAACACCTTGCTTGTTGTCCTCTACATACTCATAATCGCGAATGAAACCTTCACGTTTTAATATATCTGCAATTTCCTTTTTAAGATTTGATGCAGGAAATTCTAATTTCTCATGGCGAACCATGTTAGCATTACGAATGCGTGTAAGCATATCTGCAATTGGATCTGTCATAACCATTTATCATTACCTCCTTCCCAATTATCGGGGATTACCAGCTTGCTTTTTTAACACCAGGAATTTGACCTTTATATGCAAGTTCACGGAAACAAATACGGCAAAGTTTAAATTTGCGAATTACAGAATGTGGACGACCACATCGCTCACAACGTGTATATTCTTGCACTTTAAATTTTGCTGGACGTTTTTGTTTAGCGATCATCGATTTCTTAGCCACTCTTTTCCCTCCTTATATTAGCTTTAGCACTTATTTTTGGAAAGGCATGCCAAGTTGAGTTAAGAGTTCAGCAGCTTCTTCGTCAGAATTCGCTGTTGTAACAATAACAATATCCATCCCTCTAACTTTGCTTACTTTATCATAGTTAATCTCAGGGAAAATCAATTGTTCCTTAACACCTAATGTGTAATTTCCACGACCATCAAATGCCTTTTTAGAAATACCACGGAAGTCACGTACACGTGGTAAGGATACGTCAATTAGTTTTTGAAGGAAGTCAAACATACGCTCACCACGTAAAGTTACTTTTGCACCAATCGGCATTCCTTCACGTAAACGGAAACCTGCAATTGATTTTTTCGCTCTTGTGATTACTGGTTTTTGACCAGAGATTTGAGCAAGCTCTTCTACAGCAGAATCAAGTGCTTTAGAGTTTTGTACCGCATCACCGACACCCATGTTAATCACAATTTTTTCAACTTTAGGTACTTCCATTACTGATTTATAATTAAACTTCTCAACTAATGAAGATACAATTTCATTACTGTATTTTTCCTTTAATGTGTTCATCAAGTAAACCTCCTTTCATCGCTAATACTATTTATCTAAAGCTTCACCAGATTTTTTAGCGATACGAACTTTCTTTCCATCACGAACTTCATACCCAACGCGTGTTGGTTCGCCAGATTTCGGATCCACCGGCATTACATTAGACACATGGATCGGTGCCTCCTGATTCAAAATACCACCTTGTGGATTATCCTGTGAAGGTTTAGCGTGTTTCTTCACGATGTTGACACCTTCAACAAGTACACGATCTTTTTTAGGAAATGCTGTTAATACGGTACCTTGCTTTCCTTTGTCTTTGCCTGAAATAACTTGTACTTTATCACCTTTTTTTACATGCATATACGCGCACCTCCCTACACGATTTTTTCCGTACGTGCCTTATATTACTTCTGGAGCTAGAGATACGATTTTCATAAACTTAGCATCACGTAATTCACGTGCTACTGGCCCAAAAATACGAGTACCCCTTGGACTTTGGTCATCACGAATGATTACTGCTGCATTTTCGTCAAAACGGATGTAGGAACCATCTTTACGTCTCACACCACTTTTAGAACGAACGATTACAGCTTTTACTACTTCACCTTTTTTGACAACGCCACCTGGTGTTGCTTGTTTGACCGAACATACAATCACATCACCAATGTTTGCTGTCTTACGACCTGATCCACCTAACACTTTAATAGTTAGTACTTCACGCGCACCAGAGTTATCTGCTACTTTTAAACGAGATTCTTGTTGAATCATCTTCGTTTACCCTCCCTTCGGAACGTTTCCGAGCGAACTTTAAGATTAAATAATAACAGCTTCTTCCACAACTTCTACTAAACGAAAACGCTTGGTAGCTGATAGTGGACGAGTTTCCATGATTCGTACAATGTCACCAATTTTGGCTTGATTGTTTTCGTCATGAGCTTTGAATTTTTTAGAGTATTTTACACGCTTGCCGTATAGCTTGTGAAACTTATATGTCTCTACTAATACCGTAATGGTTTTATCCATTTTGTCAGATACGACACGGCCTGTGTATACCTTACGATTATTATGCTCACTCATCTGAGGCTAACCTCCTTTAATTATCCGTTAATTTACGCTTAATTCTCTTTCGCGAACTACTGTTTTCATACGTGCGATAGATTTGCGCACTTCACGAAGACGTGCAGTGTTTTCCAATTGTCCTGTTGCTAATTGGAATCGCAAGTTGAAAAGCTCTTCTTTTAAAGATTTGATCTTTTGTTCAATTTCGGCAGTGGTTAGTTCTCTAATTTCATTAGCCTTCATTGATTTCACCACCAATTTCTTCTCGTTTTACGAATTTCGTTTTAACCGGTAACTTATGAGAAGCAAGACGAAGTGCTTCACGAGCAACTTCTTCCGATACACCTGCAATCTCGAACATTACCTTCCCTGGTTTCACTACTGCAACCCATCCTTCAGGCGCACCTTTACCAGAACCCATACGAACCTCTAGAGGCTTAGCTGTATAAGGTTTATCTGGGAAAATTTTGATCCATACTTTACCACCACGCTTCATATAACGAGTCATCGCTATACGAGCAGCTTCTATTTGACGACTAGTAATCCAAGAGGATTCTACTGCTTGAAGACCGTATTCACCGAATGATACAGCTGTACCGCCTTTCGCTTTACCTCTCATCTTACCACGATGTTGTTTACGATGTTTTACACGTTTTGGCATTAACATAATGCGTTGCCCCCTTCCTTACTTATTGTTTTTTGTTGGAAGGACTTCTCCACGATAAATCCATACTTTAACACCAAGTTTACCGTAAGTAGTGTCTGCTTCTGCAGTTCCGTAATCGATATCTGCACGCAAAGTATGAAGTGGAACAGTTCCTTCACTGTAATGCTCTGCTCTTGCCATGTCAGCTCCACCTAAACGACCAGAAACTTGTGTACGGATTCCTTTTGCTCCTGCACGCATTGCACGTTGAATAGTTTGCTTTTGTGCACGACGGAATGATACACGATTTTCTAATTGGCGAGCGATGTTTTCAGCTACAAGCTTCGCATCTAAGTCTGCTTTTTTCACTTCTACGATATTAATGTGTACTCTTTTACCTGTTAAGCCATTTAATGCTTTACGTAGTGCTTCTACTTCAGAACCACCTTTACCAATTACCATACCAGGCTTAGCTGTAGAAATTGAAATGTTAACGCGATTTGCTGCTCTTTCAATTTCGACCTTTGATACAGCTCCATCCTTCAAACGCTCTTCAATATATTCACGAATTCTAATATCTTCATGTAAAAGATCTGCATAATCTTTCCCTGCATACCATTTTGATTCCCAATCACGAATGATACCGACACGCAGACCTGTTGGATTTACTTTTTGACCCACAGATTATCCCTCCTTTTTCTCAGATAGAACCACAGTAATATGGCTTGTGCGTTTGTTAATTTGTGTAGCACGACCTTGTGCACGTGGGCGGAAACGTTTCAATGTAACACCTTCGTTTACAAACGCCTCAGATACATATAAATCTTCTGGATTCATTTCATAGTTATGCTCTGCATTTGCTACAGCAGAGTTGATTAATTTCTCAACAACTGGTGATGCACCGCGTTGTGTATGCTTTAAAATCGCAATTGCTTCTCCTACTTCTTTACCGCGGATTAAATCAATCACTAAGCGGACTTTACGAGGAGCAATACGAATGGATTTTGCAACAGCTTTTGCTTGCATTAGGAGTACCTCCTCTCAATTAACGTTTTGTTTTCTTGTCATCTCCAGCATGCCCTCTATACGTACGTGTTGGAGCGAACTCGCCTAATTTGTGTCCAACCATGTCTTCTGTTACATATACAGGCACGTGTTTGCGACCATCATATACCGCGATAGTATGACCGACAAAGCTAGGGAAGATAGTAGAACGACGTGACCATGTCTTTACTACTTGTTTTTTGTCATCTTCGTTTAATTTGTCAATCTTTTTCAATAAGTGATCATCTGCGAAAGGTCCTTTTTTTAAGCTACGACCCATGAATAAGCCTCCCTTCGCGATTGGCAGACGGGCATTAATTCCCGCCATTCAATCCCGTTATTTTTTACGTTTACGAACAATAAATTTATCCGATGATTTGTTGCGTTTGCGTGTTTTGTATCCAAGTGTTGGTTTACCCCAAGGTGACATAGGTGATTTACGACCAATTGGTGCACGACCTTCACCACCACCGTGTGGGTGATCGTTAGGGTTCATAACAGAACCGCGAACTGTAGGACGAACGCCTTTCCAGCGTGAACGTCCAGCTTTACCAACATTGATTAGTTCATGCTCAATATTACCTACTTGACCTACTGTTGCACGACAAGTTGCTAATACTAGACGAACTTCACCTGATGACAAGCGTACTAATACATATTTTCCTTCACGACCAAGGATTTGGGCTTGTGAACCAGCAGATCTTACTAGCTGACCACCGCGTCCTGGCTTTAATTCAATATTGTGTACGACTGTACCAACAGGAATATTAATTAATGGTAAGGCATTACCTAATTTAATATCTGCTTCTGGTCCAGAAACAACCTCTTGACCTACTTGAAGTCCTTTTGGTGCTAAAATATAACGTTTTTCTCCATCTGCATAATGGATTAATGCGATGTTAGCCGTACGATTCGGATCGTACTCGATTGTAGCAACGCGTCCTGGTATTCCATCTTTGTCACGTTTAAAATCGATAATACGATATTTACGCTTGTGGCCTCCACCTTGATGACGAACCGTTAACTTACCTTGATTATTACGTCCACCTCGTTTGCTTAAAGGTGCTAGTAAAGACTTCTCTGGAGTATCTGTAGTGATTTCCGCAAAGTCAAGTACTGACATTCCTCTACGACCATTTGAGGTTGGTTTATACTTTTTAATCGCCATCTTTTTTCCCTCCTTTTTGATTTAATTATAGAGATTCAAAGAAATCTAGTTCTTTACTATCTTCAGATAATTGAACAATCGCTCTCTTGCGGTTTGGACGGTAACCACCATATCGTCCCATTCGCTTGAATTTACCTTTACGATTTAATGTATTCACATTGACTACTTTCACACCGAAGATATCTTCTACTGCATCTTTGATTTGAGTCTTGTTTGCTTCTTTCGTAACTTCGAAAGTATATTTCTTTTCTGCCATTAAATCTGCAGAGTGTTCAGTAATGATAGGGCGCTTAATAATATCACGAGAATCCTTCATTATGCAAGCACCTCCCCTGCTTTTTCAGCTGCCTCTTTCGTTAAGATCAGCTTGTCATGCGTAAGCAAGTCTAGGACATTTACTTCACTTACAGTTACTACTTTTACATTTGGTAGGTTATTAGCTGATTTCGCTAATACGGCATCTTTTTCTGCCGTGACAATTAAAGCTTTTGCATCAACATTTAATGAAGAAAGCATTGCTACTACTTCTTTTGTTTTTGGAGCTTCAATCGTAATTCCATCTAATACAACTAAGCTATCTTCTTGTACCTTTGTAGAAAGAGCAGACTTAAGCGCTAATCTACGAACCTTCTTCGGCAATTTATAGCTATAGCTTCTAGGAGTAGGACCGAAAACTGTTCCACCGCCTACCCATTGAGGGGAGCGAATAGAACCTTGACGCGCACGTCCTGTTCCTTTTTGACGCCATGGTTTACGACCACCACCACGTACTTCAGAGCGATTTTTTACAGCATGTGTACCTTGACGAAGTGATGCACGTTGCATAAGTACTGCATCATGAAGTACATGTTTATTTGGCTCAATACCAAATACAGCATCATTGATTTCTACATCACCAACTTGAGATCCACTTTGATTAAATAGTGCTACTTTAGGCATGACATATCCTCCCTTCGATAATTATGATTAGTTAGCCTTTAACGCACTCGTAATTTTAACGAATGATTTTTTTGCACCTGGGACATTACCTTTAATTAATAGAAGATTGCGATCTGTATCAACCTTTACAACCTCTAGGTTTTGGATCGTGATTTGCTCTCCACCTGTTTGTCCTGGTAATTTTTTACCTTTAAACACACGCGCTGGGTCTGCAGCAGCACCCATTGAACCTGGTGATCTATGATAGTGAGAACCATGAGACATAGGTCCACGTTGTTGGTTATGGCGCTTGATCGCACCTTGGAATCCTTTACCTTTAGAAGTACCTGTTACATCAATTTTATCTCCTGCTTCAAATACTTCTACGCTAATTTCTTGACCTAGTTCATACTCGTCAAGATTAACGCCACGGACTTCACGAATGAAGCGCTTAGGATTCGTGTTAGCTTTTTCCGCGTGTCCTTTTTCTGGTTTGTTTGTACGATTATTCTTTTGATCAGCAAAACCGATTTGGATTGCTTCATAGCCATCATTTTCCTCTGTACGCTTTTGCAGCACAACGTTTGGTTCAGCTTCGATTACTGTTACTGGAATTAATTCTCCTTCTTCTGAGAAAAGCTGAGTCATGCCGACTTTGCGACCTAAGATTCCTTTCGTCATCCGTAACACCTCCTAAAATGAATTTATATTATAGTTTAATTTCAATATCTACACCTGACGGTAAATCAAGACGCATTAATGCATCAACCGTTTTTGGTGTTGGACTAACAATATCAATTAGACGTTTATGTGTACGCATTTCAAATTGCTCACGAGAATCTTTGTATTTGTGTACCGCACGAAGAATCGTGTATACCGATTTTTCAGTCGGTAATGGAATCGGTCCAGAAACCCCTGCACCTGATCTTTTAGCCGTATCTACAATTTTATCTGCAGATTGATCTAAAATACGGTGATCATACGCCTTTAAACGAATTCTGATTTTTTCTTTTGCCATTATTTTCCCTCCTTTTCGCCCATTTTAAAATAGACATTCTCCGCGAAAATTTCTTCGACACCCGCCATGGCAAAGGGGCCGGGTGTGCCAACAACCTTCCGCATCATCGCCTGTTTTGTGACCAACATTGTATATTATATAGAAGAATCAACGTGATTGCAACATTTTTAAGGATTTTTTTGCGATTTTATCAATTATTTTTGAAAACTTCTATTATAGCTTTCTGAATGTGGTATTGCTTGTACTTTTCATCTTCTCCTAGCCAGATTTATGTGTAACAAAACAGAAAACAGGTAGTGTGCTCACTACCTGTTTTCCTCTATCTTACATCAATTATTTAATGATCTCAGTTACGACACCAGAACCTACTGTACGTCCACCTTCACGGATAGAGAAGCGAGTTCCATCTTCAATCGCGATTGGGGAAATCAATTCTACAGTCATTTCTGTGTTATCACCAGGCATTACCATTTCTACGCCTTCTGGTAAACCAACAACGCCAGTTACATCAGTAGTACGGAAATAGAATTGTGGACGATAATTTGAGAAGAATGGAGTGTGACGTCCACCTTCGTCTTTTGATAATACATAAACTTCTGCTTTGAAGTTAGTGTGTGGAGTAATTGAACCTGGCTTAGCTAATACTTGACCACGGTTAATATCTTCACGCGCAACCCCACGAAGAAGTGCACCAATGTTGTCACCAGCTTCTGCATAATCAAGAAGCTTACGGAACATTTCTACACCAGTTACAGTTGTTTTAGAAGCTTCTTCAGCAAGACCGATGATTTCTACTTCGTCACCAACTTTTACAACACCACGCTCAACACGTCCTGTTGCAACAGTACCACGACCAGTGATAGAGAATACATCCTCAACTGGCATCATGAATGGTTTATCAGTATCACGTTCTGGACGTGGGATATACTCATCAACAGCATCCATTAATTCAAGAATTGCGTTAACATATTGTTCTTCTCCTTCAAGTGCTTGAAGTGCAGAACCTTTGATTACTGGAACATCATCACCAGGGAAGTCATATTCGCTTAATAGATCACGAACTTCCATTTCTACTAATTCAAGAAGTTCTTCGTCATCTACCATGTCACATTTGTTTAAGAATACAACGATAGCTGGTACACCTACGTTACGAGAAAGTAGGATGTGCTCACGAGTTTGTGGCATTGGACCATCTGCAGCAGATACTACAAGGATCGCACCGTCCATTTGTGCAGCACCAGTGATCATGTTTTTAACATAGTCAGCGTGACCTGGGCAGTCAACGTGTGCATAGTGACGGTTGTCAGTTTCGTATTCTACGTGAGATGTAGAAATAGTGATTCCACGCTCTTTTTCTTCTGGCGCACCATCGATTTGATCATACGCACGAGCTTCACCACTACCATATTTGTTGAAAAGAACATTTGTAATTGCTGCAGTTAAAGTTGTTTTACCATGGTCAACGTGTCCAATAGTACCAATATTAACGTGGTCTTTGGAACGGTCAAATTTTTCTTTTGCCATGTCTATTTCCTCCTTTAATTAAGTAAAAAGTTTTTTAATTTATTTACATGTATCGCAGCTTAGTAGGCGAGTTCACTCACCAAGCTAAGCCTATAATACAAGTTATACTTTAGATTGTGAAAAAAATCAATTATTGACCTGCGTTTTTCTTAATAATTTCTTCTGAAACGCTTTTCGGTACTTCTTCATAGTGATCAAAGTGCATAGTATATACACCGCGACCTTGTGTATTAGAACGGAGAGCTGTTGCATATCCAAACATTTCTGCTAATGGCACAAATGCTTTGACAACCTGTGCAGGTCCGCGTGCTTCCATTCCTTCTACTCTACCACGACGAGAAGTGACATCACCCATGATATCTCCCATATACTCTTCAGGGATAACTACCTCTACTCTCATCATTGGTTCAAGTAATACAGGGTTACATTTGTTTTTAGCAGCTTTAAGTGCCATAGATGCTGCTACTCTAAATGCTGTTTCGTTGGAATCGACATCGTGATAGCTTCCATCATATAACGTAGCTTTTACATCGATTAATGGATAACCAGCTAACACACCGTTTTCCATTGCTTCTTTCACACCAGCCTCAACGGATGGAATGTATTCACGTGGTACAACACCACCAACGATGTTATTCACAAATTCAAAGCCAGCACCTTCTTCATTCGGCTCAAACTTGATCCAAACGTGACCATATTGACCACGACCACCAGATTGGCGAACGAATTTCCCTTCGACTTCTGCAGCTGAACGGAATGTTTCACGGTAAGAAACCTGAGGTGCACCTACGTTTGCTTCTACTTTGAACTCACGCTTCATACGGTCAACGATAATATCAAGGTGAAGCTCACCCATACCTGAAATGATCGTTTGACCCGTTTCTGTATTTGTTTCCGTTTTGAAGGTAGGATCCTCTTCTGCTAGTTTACCTAGTGCTACGGACATTTTGTCTTGGTCCGCTTTTGACTTAGGTTCAATAGCTACGGAAATTACTGGCTCAGGGAATTCCATTGATTCTAGGATAACTAGGCTTTTCTCCTCACATAGAGTATCCCCAGTACTAGTATCCTTCAATCCAACGGCTCCAGCGATATCTCCAGCATATACCTCAGAAATTTCTTCACGAGAGTTAGCATGCATCTGTAAGATACGACCTACACGCTCACGCTTATCCTTCGTTGAGTTCTTTACATAAGAACCTGATTTAAGTGTTCCTGAATATACACGGAAGAAGGTTAACTTCCCAACAAATGGGTCTGTTGCAACCTTAAATGCAAGGGCAGAGAAAGGCTCTTTATCGTCCGCTTTACGCACAACTTCCTCTTCTGTCTCTGGTACATGTCCTTCAATTGGTGGGATATCTAATGGAGATGGTAAGTAATCAACTACCCCATCAATCACTAATTGTACCCCTTTGTTCTTGAAGGCAGATCCACAGAATACAGGATAGAATTCTACACTTAATGTAGCTTTACGAACAGCAGCTTTTAATTCATCATTAGAAATTTCTTCACCTTCTAAGTAACGTTCCATTAGATCTTCATCTAATTCAGCAACTGCTTCGATTAAGTTTGTACGATATTCCTCTGCTTGATCTTGCAATTCAGCAGGTATTTCTCTCGCTTCCGTACGCGTTCCTAAATCATCCTCGTAGTAATAGGCTTCCATTGTGATTAAATCAATAATACCCTCAAATTGATCTTCAGCACCAATTGGAAGCTGTACTGGATGAGCATTCGCTCCTAGGCGATCTTTTAAAGTGCCTGTTGAATAAAGGAAATCTGCACCGACTTTATCCATTTTGTTTACGAAAACAATACGAGGAACGCCATAAGTTGTTGCTTGGCGCCATACTGTTTCTGTTTGTGGTTCTACACCAGATTGGGCGTCAAGTACAGTTACTGCACCATCAAGTACACGAAGGGAACGTTCTACTTCTACTGTGAAGTCTACGTGTCCAGGTGTATCGATGATGTTAATACGATGACCCTTCCACTGAGCAGTAGTTGCTGCAGAAGTAATCGTGATTCCACGTTCTTGTTCTTGCTCCATCCAGTCCATTTGAGAAGCACCTTCGTGTGTTTCTCCAATCTTATGGATACGACCAGTATAGAATAAAATACGCTCTGTAGTTGTTGTTTTACCAGCATCAATGTGAGCCATAATACCGATATTACGTGTATTCTCCAAGGAGAACTCTCTAGGCATGAATCTTTCTCCTTCCTATCTCGAATATAGTTAATCTAATTACTTGGATAGTAGCTTCTGCGTCTTTGGAGCAGGCTATATTAAAAATTTTCGTCGTATTACCAACGATAGTGTGCAAAAGCTTTGTTTGCTTCAGCCATTTTGTGCATATCTTCTCTCTTCTTAACTGATGCTCCAG
The DNA here is from genome assembly GCF_055392695.1 of Gracilibacillus sp. JCM 18966. Lineage (NCBI taxonomy): Bacteria > Bacillati > Bacillota > Bacilli > Caryophanales > Bacillaceae > Gracilibacillus > Gracilibacillus sp. JCM 18966. The sequence goes on from NZ_AP043883.1 coordinate 937,745, forward strand.
TATTGTTAGATGCATCAAGGATTTCATTAGCTAAACGTTCTTCCATTGTCTTTTCTCCACGAAGACGTGAATAGTTTACAATGTAACGTAAACCTAACGCTTGACGACGTTCAGGTCTAACCTCAACTGGTACTTGGTAGTTAGATCCACCAACACGACGAGCACGCACTTCAAGTACTGGCATAACATTTTTCATCGCTTGTTCAAAAACTTCCATAGCGTTTTGACCACTACGCTCTTGAACTAATTCAAAAGCACGATAAAGAATTTTTTGCGCTTTACCTCTTTTTCCATCAACCATAATTTGGTTAATTAAACGTGTTACAAGTTTTGAATTATATAACGGATCTGGTAAGACATCACGCTTTGGTACTGGTCCTTTACGTGGCATATCTCCCCCTCCTTTCCTTTGTTATTTCAAGCTTTTAAACTTTTTATTTTTTAGGTTTTTTCGCGCCATATTTAGAACGACCTTGCATACGGCCTTCTACACCTGAAGTATCAAGTGCACCACGAACGATGTGGTAACGAACACCCGGTAAGTCTTTTACACGTCCACCACGAATTAACACAACACTGTGTTCTTGTAGGTTATGACCAATTCCAGGGATATAAGCAGTTACCTCGATTTGGTTAGACAAACGAACACGAGCATATTTACGTAATGCAGAGTTTGGTTTTTTCGGTGTTAATGTACCAACACGAGTACAAACTCCACGTTTTTGTGGGGAGTTTTGATTTGTCGCCAGTTTTTTACGGCTATTGTAGCCTCTGTTAAGTGCTGGTGAATCAGATTTTTTAGATTTAGAAACGCGTCCTTTACGTACCAATTGATTAATAGTTGGCATGTTTAGTTCCTCCTCTCTTCTTCATAATGTAATACCACACATCCAGGTGGTTCATTTTAAAGCAAAAAACAAAGCCTTCACAAACTTATACGGTTTGCCAAAACTTTATTGCTTAATTGCCACGGTTGCTGCCCCTACATCAATTCCACATGTTTTGCCTAATTTTTTCATAGAATCAACATATGCTATGGGAACATTGTAATCTTTCGCGACATGTGACACTTTGCTAGTAATATGTTGATCTGCGTCACTAGCAATGATCACTTCTTTTGCTTCACCATTTTTAATGGCTTTTATTACTTGTTTTGTTCCGATAATTTTCTCAATATTCACCTTTGCCACTTTATCATAAGACATCTATTATATCCTCCAAAGTAACAAGGATAACGGAAGCACCTTAAATATACTATCATCACCTAAATTCAATGTCAACTTTAAATTGAGCAAATTTAGTAATTTTTCCTTGCTTCCGTTTTTATCCCTTGTTGTTTATCAAGTAAAAATGGAAAGATTGATGTTCGACATCTACCTGAACTAGGTAGATGTCGAACACATTCGTTAGACTGCTTAAGAAGTAATCTCACCTGTTGCTACTTCTTCTGCAAGACTTGGATCTTCTGCTAGTTTTTCCTTGATACGACGGTACTTCTGCATACCTGTACCTGCTGGAACTAGCTTACCAATGATAACATTTTCTTTGAGACCGAGTAATTCATCTCGTTTTCCTTTAATAGCGGCATCTGTTAACACCCTCGTTGTCTCTTGGAAGGAAGCCGCGGATAAGAAGGAGTCTGTCTCTAGAGATGCTTTTGTAATACCTAACAAGACAGGTCTTCCAACTGCAGGTCGACCACCACTGAATAGGGATTGTTTATTTGCATCTTTAAATTGGTGAACCTCAAGTAGAGAGCCTGGTAGTACATCTGTATCTCCAGAATCTGCCACACGGACTTTACGTAGCATTTGTCGCACCATAACCTCTACGTGTTTATCACCGATTTCTACCCCTTGCATACGATATACTTTTTGTACTTCTTTTAGCAAGTATGATTGGACTCCATCAATACCTTGAATCTTAAGCAATTCTTTCGGATCGATAGAACCTTCTGTTAAAGCCTGGCCTGCTTCCACTTCATCTCCTATGGATACTTTTAAACGAGCTCCATATGGCGCAGTGTAGGTTTTCGTTTCGATCGCACCTTGGACAACGATCTCTTGTTTGTCTTTGACCTCTGTCACATCTTTCACAATTCCGAAGATTTCAGAAATGACCGCTTGCCCCTTCGGATTTCTTGCTTCAAAGATCTCTTGAATACGAGGTAAACCTTGTGTAATATCGCTTCCTGCAACACCACCAGTGTGGAAGGTACGCATCGTTAACTGTGTACCTGGTTCACCGATTGATTGAGCAGCAATAATACCTACTGCCTCTCCCACTTCAACCTCTTCACCAGTTGCTAGGTTGCGACCATAGCATTTCTTACAAGTACCATGCTTCGTATTACATGTGAATACCGTACGGATCATTACTTCCTCAATCCCTGATTCTACAATCTCTTTGGCAATATCTTCTGTAATCACTTCATTTTTTGAAATAATTAAGTCTTTTGTTTCAGGATGATAAACATTTTGGAATACTGTTCTTCCAATTAAGCGATCAATTAGTGGCTCAATCATTTCAGTACCTTCTGTTATAGCAGTTACTGTTAGGCCTCTGTCAGTACCACAATCTTCTTCACGGATAATAACATCTTGTGCTACATCGACTAGACGTCTTGTTAAATAACCAGAGTCAGCTGTCTTCAAGGCAGTATCGGCAAGACCTTTACGTGCACCGTGAGTAGAAATAAAGTACTCTAGTACGGTTAAACCTTCACGGAAGCTTGACTTGATCGGTAATTCAATAATTCGACCTGCTGGGTTGGCCATTAGACCACGCATACCTGCTAATTGAGTAAAGTTAGATGCGTTACCACGGGCTCCTGAATCACTCATCATAAAGATCGGGTTACGAGGATTCAAGGATTTCATTAATTTATCCTGAATATCATCTTTTGCTTGAGACCAGATAGAAATAACACGATCATAGCGCTCTTCATCTGTAATTAAACCTCTTCGGAATTGTTGTAAAACTTTATCCACTTTAGCTTGAGCAGCTTTTAGAATTTCTTCTTTTTCCGCTAATACGACGATATCGGCTACCCCTACCGTAATACCTGCTTTTGTAGAATAAGCGAATCCTAAATCCTTCATTCTATCTAACATTTTAGAGGTTTCACTAATTTTAAACTTCTTAAATACTTCCGCAATAATATCTCCTAAAATCCCTTTCTTGAATGGAGGAATAATCTCTCGATTAGCAATTTCCTCTTTAATGTTTACTCCTTTTTCAACAAAGTACTTATCAGGAGTTGCCTCTTCTAAGTTCTTCTGAGTTGGTTCATTCATATAAGGGAATGATTCAGGTAACATATTATTGAAAATTAGTTTCCCTACTGTTGTAATCATTAACTTTTGGTTCTGCTCATCTGTAAAAGCTTCTTTGTTTAAGGATGTTGGTTGTACGGCAATTCGTGTGTGTAAATGAACATAGCCATTTTGATAGGCGATTAATGCTTCATTGATATCCTTGAAGACCATCCCTTCACCAACGGCATTTTCCCGTTCCATTGTTAAGTAATAGTTCCCTAATACCATATCCTGAGAAGGGGTTACAACCGGTTTTCCATCCTTAGGGTTTAGAATGTTTTGAGCAGCAAGCATGAGAATACGCGCTTCTGCTTGTGCTTCTGCTGATAAAGGTACATGGACAGCCATTTGGTCACCATCAAAATCGGCGTTATACGCTGTACAAACCAATGGATGAAGACGAATAGCGCGCCCTTCTACTAGAGTTGGTTCAAATGCTTGAATACCTAATCTGTGCAAGGTAGGTGCACGGTTAAGGAGAACTGGATGTTCTTTAATGACATCTTCTAATACATCCCAAACCTCTGCATGTAATCTTTCAATTTTTCGTTTAGCTGATTTAATATTATGTGCCAAACCTCTTTCAACTAGCTCTTTCATAATAAAAGGCTTGAATAGCTCAACCGCCATTTCCTTCGGCAAACCACATTGGTACATTTTTAAATGTGGTCCAACTACGATAACCGAACGTCCAGAATAGTCTACACGTTTACCAAGAAGGTTTTGACGAAAACGACCTTGCTTACCTTTTAACATGTGAGACAATGATTTTAATGGTCTATTACCAGGTCCAGTAACCGGACGTCCACGACGACCATTGTCAATAAGAGCATCTACGGCCTCTTGTAGCATGCGTTTTTCGTTTTGAACAATAATGCTTGGTGCTCCTAAATCAAGCAACCTTTTCAGACGATTGTTACGGTTAATAACACGACGATATAAATCGTTTAAGTCTGAAGTAGCAAAACGTCCACCATCTAACTGTACCATTGGTCTTAATTCTGGTGGGATGATTGGTAATACATCCATGATCATCCAGCTCGGATCATTACCAGAATTACGGAATGCTTCTAGTACTTCCAAGCGTTTAATCGCACGTGTTCTTCTTTGACCTTGTGCTGATTTTAATTCTTCTCTTAAGAGATCGACTTCTTTTTCCAGGTCGATATCTTGTAGAATTTTCTTAATCGCTTCAGCACCCATCTCCGCCTTAAAAGAATTACCGTATTTATCACGATAAGCACGATATTCTTTTTCAGAGAGTAATTGTTTTTTCTCTAACGCTGTATCGCCTGCATCAATAACGATATAGGCTGCGAAATAGATCACTTCCTCTAAAGCACGAGGAGACATATCTAATACTAGCCCCATGCGACTTGGAATGCCTTTGAAATACCAGATATGAGAAACTGGTGCTGCCAATTCAATATGACCCATTCGTTCACGACGTACTTTTGCTTTCGTTACTTCCACACCACAACGATCACAAACAACACCTTTATAACGAACTCGTTTATATTTTCCACAATGACATTCCCAGTCCTTTTGTGGTCCGAAGATTCGTTCACAGAACAAACCATCTTTTTCCGGCTTTAATGTCCGATAATTAATGGTTTCTGGCTTTTTGACTTCACCATAGGACCAGGATCTAATTTTGTTCGGTGAAGCTAAGCCTATTTTCATGTATTCAAAGTTATTTACATCTAACAAGGGGTCAACCTCCCTTTTTTTATCTTTCGGTTTTTGTTAAGACAGATAGGTTCCTAACCATTGCATAGAATGGTTAGGAACACGTTGATTTCATCAGCTAGTTGTTTCTTCTATTTCTAGGTTAAAGTTGTCAGCAGAATGAGTATCGTCCTCATCCTCGTCCTTTAACTCGATTTCTTGTTCATCACCTGAAAGCATTTTGACATCCATTCCTAAGCTTTGTAATTCCTTAATTAATACTTTAAATGACTCAGGAATTCCTGGCTCAGGGACATTTTCCCCTTTTACAATTGATTCGTATGTTTTCACACGACCAACGGTATCATCAGATTTGACAGTTAGAATTTCTTGTAAGGTATATGCAGCACCATATGCTTCTAATGCCCATACCTCCATCTCACCAAAACGTTGTCCACCGAATTGTGCTTTACCACCTAGTGGTTGCTGTGTAACAAGGGAGTATGGACCTGTTGAACGCGCATGTAGCTTATCGTCAACCATGTGTGCTAGCTTGATCATGTACATAACACCAACAGAAACACGATTATCAAAAGGCTCTCCTGTGCGGCCATCATAAAGAATCGTTTTGGCATCTCTTGAGAGTCCGGCTTCTTCAATCGTTTCCCATACATCTTCTTCACGAGCCCCATCAAATACTGGTGAAGCAACATGAATGCCTAGCTGTCTAGCGGCCATACCGAGATGAAGCTCGAGTACTTGCCCGATGTTCATACGTGACGGTACCCCTAATGGGTTTAACATGATGTCAATCGGTGTTCCGTCTGGAAGGAATGGCATATCTTCTTCTGGAAGGATTTTAGAGATAACCCCTTTGTTCCCGTGACGACCAGCCATTTTATCCCCTTCATGGATTTTCCGTTTTTGAACGATATAAACACGAACTAATTGGTTTACACCTGGTGGTAATTCATCACCATCCGCACGATTAAAGATTTTTACATCTAGTACAATTCCCCCTGCACCGTGTGGAACTCTTAATGATGTATCTCTTACTTCACGCGCCTTTTCACCAAAGATAGCATGTAATAAACGCTCCTCAGCAGATAATTCTGTCACCCCTTTAGGTGTTACCTTACCGACAAGCAAATCACCATCTTCTACTTCTGCACCTACACGTATAATTCCTCTTTCGTCAAGGTCACGTAAGGCATCTTCCCCAACATTTGGAATATCGCGTGTGATTTCTTCAGGTCCTAACTTCGTATCACGCGCTTCTGACTCGTACTCTTCGATATGAATAGAAGTATACACATCGTCTTTTACAAGTCGTTCGCTCATGATGATCGCATCTTCATAGTTATAACCTTCCCATGTCATAAACCCAACTAAAACATTTTGCCCTAATGCAAGTTCGCCATCTTCCATAGAAGGTCCGTCCGCTAGGATTTCTCCTTTAGTAATACGATCACCTTTTTGAACAATTGGTCGTTGGTTATAGCATGTTCCTTGGTTAGAACGAATGAATTTTTGTAGACGATAACGGTCTAAGTCACCTTCTACTTCTTTACCATCTATTTCAGAAATGCGGCGTATGAGAATTTCTTTTGCTTCTACTCTTTCTACAATACCTTCATGCCTACAAATCACAGCAGCTCCAGAGTCTTTACCTGATACATATTCCATACCTGTTCCAACGATCGGAGCTTTTGGTTGCATTAGAGGTACTGCTTGACGCTGCATGTTCGCACCCATTAACGCACGGTTAGAGTCATCATTTTCTAAGAACGGAATACATGCTGTCGCAGCTGAAACTACTTGTTTCGGCGATACGTCCATGTAATCGATCTTTTCACGCTGGACGATCGTGTTCTCCCCGCGGAAACGAGCAATTACTTCATCATCCACGAATCTTCCTTCATCATCAAGCTCAGCATTAGCTTGTGCAACGACATAATTATCTTCTTCATCTGCAGTCAAATAGTCCATTTGATCGGTTACTTTTCCGGTTTCTGGATCAACACGACGGTATGGTGTTTCAATGAAACCAAATTTGTTCACCTTTGCATAAGAAGACAAGGAGTTGATTAGTCCAATGTTCGGTCCCTCAGGAGTCTCAATCGGACACATACGACCATAGTGTGAATAGTGAACGTCACGCACTTCAAAGCCGGCACGTTCTCTTGTTAAACCACCAGGGCCTAATGCAGATAAACGACGCTTGTGTGTTAATTCAGCTAATGGGTTCGTTTGGCCCATAAATTGTGAAAGCTGTGAACTACCAAAGAACTCCTTAATGGAGGCTATCACTGGGCGAATATTAATTAATTGCTGTGGAGTAATAGAAGAAGTGTCCTGAATAGACATTCTCTCACGTACCACACGCTCCATTCTAGATAAACCAATTCTAAATTGGTTTTGCAATAATTCCCCTACAGATCTTAGACGACGGTTACCTAAGTGGTCAATATCATCCGTATCGCCTACTTCATGTAAAATGTTGAAGAAATAACTGATAGCAGACAAAATATCACCTGGTGTAATATTTTTAATATTGCTATCTACATTGTTATTACCGATAACGGTTAGTGTTCTTTCACCTTCAGGATCTGTTGGATCGACAATCTTAATAGATTGTACATGAATTGGGTCTTCTAGGACTCCTTCGTGTGGTTCTAGAACCTTCTCACCAAAGCGGTTATCATCAGAATCTAAGATTGGTAATATCTTATCTAATAAGCGTCTATCTAATTGATCACCCTTATTAGCAATAACCTCACCAGTTTCTGTATCCACAATCGGCTCTGCTAATATTTGATTGAACAAACGATTTTTAATGTGAAGCTTCTTATTTATTTTATATCTACCAACATGTGCTAGATCATATCTTTTTGGATCAAAGAATCTAGAAACAAGGAGACTTTTGGCATTGTCGACAGTAGGTGGCTCCCCTGGTCTTAAACGCTCATAAATTTCTAGTAGCGCTTTTTCACTTGTTTCGGTATTGTCTTTTTCTAATGTATTTCTTAAGTATTCATTTTCTCCTAGTAAATCGATAATCTCTTGATCATCTCCAAAACCTAATGCTCTTAAGAGTACCGTGATTGGTAATTTTCTTGTTCGATCAATTCGAACATGTACGACATCCTTAGCATCTGTTTCAAATTCTAACCAAGCCCCTCTGTTCGGGATAACAGTAGCAGCATAGCCACGCTTTCCGTTTTTATCGACTTTGGCATTGTAATATACACTTGGTGAACGAACCAGTTGAGATACGATAACGCGTTCTGCCCCATTAATCACAAATGTACCTGTATCTGTCATCAGTGGGAAATCACCCATAAACACTTCTTGTTCCTTCACTTCACCTGTTTCGTTATTTAATAAACGAACTTTCACTCGAAGAGGTGCGTTATATGTCACATCTCTTTCTTTCGATTCATCAACAGGATATTTCGGTTCTCCGAGGCTATAATCCACAAACTCTAAGGAAAGGTTGCCCGCAAAATCCTCAATTGGAGAAATGTCCTGGAACATTTCCTTTAACCCTTCATCCAAGAACCATTGATAGGACGCTGTTTGAATCTCGATTAAATTTGGTAACTCTAATACCTCACTAATACGCGCATAACTTCTACGTTGGCGGTGTCGTCCGTATTGAACTAGTTGACCTGTCAACTGATTCACCCCTCGATCATTAATAAAAGATAGTCACCATGTTAAAATGGCCATTAGAAAAACTTGACTCAGCATTTTCGTGACACGAAAACGAAAGTCTATGTTTCACTTATACTATAGTCCCAAGAGCTTAAATAACCAACCTATAGTATAAACGAAACCACACTTACCATTTATACTTTACTAACTATAGGTTATTTGACATTTCTCTATAGATCGTATAATTTAGTAAGTGTTGCATTTCCGTTCGGGCATACACACCGAACAAACCTGTGGTAATTTGCTCACAAGTTATATATAGACACCTGCTAGTGAGCAGATGTTATTCATTTGCTAAATGTTTCTGTGGAAAAATAATAAGGAATCTAATAAGATTGAGTAGAGAACTCTATTAGCTAATAAAATGCCATTATAGTTACGAATAAGATTACAAGTATGCTAAAACAGCGCATGTTAGATAGTTTTTCCAACATTTTTAAAAATATACATTAAAATTTATACTTGACAAGGGTTTCGTCCTATTGGCATTTTTCAATATTAACACAAGTGGATGGCAGAGTCAACTTATTTAGCACGAAATATAAAATATCCTTTTTTCTTTGCGACAACTTCAACCTCCGAAAAAAGTTCTTCTAGTTTCTTCTGAGCAGATGGAGCCCCCTGCTTTTTCTGAATAACGACAGATAATTCCCCACCATACAGCAATGCTTCCTTTGAATCTTCTAGCATTTGATGCACCACTTGCTTACCTGCGCGGATAGGCGGATTCGTCAAGATCGCAGCAAATTTCTTTTCTTTTATTTCACTAAATATATCACTTTCTAGAAAGCTTACATTTTTCACATCATTTTGCAGTGCATTTTCGTTTGCCAGTTCGAGAGCCCTTTGATTAATATCAACCCCAATGATATTTCGATCAGGGAAATCCTTCGCGAGTGCGATACCGACCGGACCATACCCACAGCCTAAATCTAATATATCTCCATCAACAGCAGGAAGGGTAAAGGTATCGATTAAAAGTCTAGAGCCAAAATCGACCTCATTTTTCGAAAAAACACCGTTATCTGTTGTAAAGGTAAGAGAATACCCCCTTATTGGAAAAGTCCACGTCCTCCGATCACTCTCCACATCAGGGTTCTGAGAAAAATATTGATTAGTCATGGCATAACTCCTTTCCATGCAAAAAAGGATTCGATCAAAAATCCAGCACATATTCTAAGCATATCCTAACACAAAAGCTCGCCATTATATAGCGAGCTTTTGCGGTGTTCCTCTATTATTTTAATTCTACAGTTGCGCCTGCTTCTTCAAGCTTAGCTTTCATTTCTTCTGCTTCTTCTTTTGCTACGCCTTCTTTGATTGCTCCAGGAGCGTTATCAACTAAGTCTTTTGCATCTTTAAGTCCAAGACCAGTGATTTCACGAACAGCTTTAACCACTTTGATTTTAGAAGCTCCAGCATTTTCAAGAACTACATCAAATTCTGATTTTTCTTCAGCTGCTTCTCCACCAGCTGCACCTGCTACAGCAACAGGAGCTGCTGCAGTTACACCAAATTCTTCTTCAATTGCTTTTACTAAATCATTTAACTCAAGAACAGACATTTCTTTGATCGCTTCAATAATTTGCTCTTTAGACATGTTTAATTCCTCCTAATTTTTTATTATTTATGAACATATCCGAATGTTTTTTATATACCAAAAACTTAAGCGCCTTGCTCTTCTTTTTGCTCCGCAACAGCTTTTGTTGCATAAGCGAAGTTGCGTACTGGCGCTTGTAGAACGCTGAGTAGCATAGAAAGCATACCTTCGTAGTTTGGAAGGTCCGCAAGCTCCTTGATTTGCTCAAGGGAAGCGACAGATCCTTCTACAACGCCACCTTTAATTTCAAGTGCTTCATGCTCTTTTGCAAAGTTACTCAATACTTTTGCAGGAGCTACAACATCCTCTTTGCTAAAAGCAATAGCAGTTGGTCCCGCAAGGACATCTGTTAATTCATTTAACTCTGCCTCTTCTACTGCACGACGGGTCATTGTGTTTTTGTAAACCTTGAATTCTACACCAGCTTCACGTAATTGTGAACGTAATTCTGTTACTTCTGCTACATTTAATCCACGGTAGTCTACCAAAATAGTTGATTGGCTTTCTTTAAACTTGTCAGCAATTTCAGCAACCACCTGTTTTTTCTGCTCCAATACTTTTGACATGATTCCACCTCCTGTTTTGCGATCATTATACCGCACTTATAAAAGATAAATATCTTTTACCAAAGTAAAAACCCCCATGTAGACATGGAGGTTTTATGACTGTCATTTATTGAAAGAGCATATGAAAACACACAAGCTCTTTACATTTATCCAGACACACCTCGGTAGGAAATTAAGCATAACGCACCTACTGTCTACGGTATAATGTATATACTTTGATTAACTTAACCTTTGTGAATTATACAGTGTACAATTCTAAAAGTCAAGAATAAATTATTTCGCAAATGCTGATGAATCTACTTTGATGCCAGGGCCCATTGTAGATGATACAGCAACGTTTCGTAGGTAAGTACCTTTTGCAGCTTGAGGCTTAGCTTTAACAATTGTTTCAGCTAATGCTTGGAAGTTCTCTACGAGCTTATCTAAGTCGAAAGAAACCTTTCCAATTGGCACGTGGATATTTGATTGTTTATCTACGCGGTACTCTACTTTACCTGCTTTAATTTCTTGAACAGCTTTTTCTACTTCGAAGGTTACTGTACCTGTCTTAGGGTTTGGCATTAAGCCTTTTGGTCCTAATACACGACCTAGCTTACCTACCTCTGCCATCATGTCAGGAGTTGCAACGACTACATCAAAATCAAACCAACCTTGGTTAATTTTATTAATTAGGTCTTGTTCTCCTACATAATCTGCTCCAGCAGCTTCCGCTTCCTTCGCTTTATCCCCTTTAGCAAAAACTAAAACAGTTTGGCTTTTACCAGTACCATGTGGTAATACCATTGCTCCACGGATTTGTTGATCCGCTTTTTTCGGATCAACCCCTAAACGAAATGCTACTTCCACTGTTTCATCAAACTTCGCAGTTGCTGTCTTTTTTACTAATTCTAAAGCTTCTTTTACTTCATATGCTTTTGTGTTATCAACAAGCTTTAAAGCTTCTTGTTGTTTCTTTGTTTTTTTAGCCATTATATTTTCCTCCTTTGTGGTTTTAACGGTTATACCTCCCACTTCTATCAAAAGCTAAAACATAACAAAGGTTGCGACATGAGGTATTCCTCTACTACCGCAACCCATTAGCCTTTGTACAACGCTGTGAGATTAGTCCTCGATTACGATACCCATACTACGTGCAGTACCTTCGACCATACGCATTGCAGCTTCAACATCAGCAGCATTTAAATCAGGCATTTTCAGTTCAGCGATTTCCTTCACTTTGTCGCGTTTAAGTGTTGCAACTTTATTGCGATTTGGCTCCCCTGAAGCAGTTTCAATACCTGCTGCTTTTTTAAGCAATACTGCTGCTGGTGGAGTTTTTGTAATAAATGTAAATGAACGGTCTTCAAAAACCGAAATTTCTACTGGAATGATCAAACCAGCTTGATCCTGTGTACGAGCATTAAACTCTTTACAAAATCCCATGATATTAACACCCGCTTGACCTAATGCAGGTCCAACTGGTGGTGCTGGGTTCGCTTTTCCTGCTGGAATTTGAAGTTTAACAACTTTCTCTACTTTTTTAGCCACGAGACACACCTCCTTAAGTCCGTGATGTGGTAATAGGGTTTCACCCTCCCACTCTAATACATATGTTAAATAACCTTCTACTCGAGGCATAAAGAACATAAGAATTTTAGCATTAATTAGCTTAAAATGCAAGTACCTCTACCAATTAATTTAAATTCTAATTCCTTATGACATTTTTTTCACTTGTGAGAAATCTAATTCTACTGGTGTTTCCCTTCCGAACATGTTGACATGTACTCGAACCTTTTGTTTATCTAAATCTATTTTTTCAATCGTACCGGAGAAATTATTGAACGGACCATCCACTACTTCTACCGTTTCTTTTAACTCAAAGTCTATTTCCGTTACAGGCTCTTGATAACCCATTCGCTTCAGAATTGTTTCCACTTCTTCTTCTAATAATGGGGTTGGTTTAGATCCAGAACCGGCCGAGCCAACAAATCCCGTTACACCTGGCGTGTTTCGGACCACATACCACGAATCGTCTGTCATCACCATTTCAGCTAATACATAGCCAGGGAATACCTTTTTCTTTGCCACTTTCTTCTTACCATTCTTGATTTCTGTTTCTTCATCTTCGGGAACTAACACTCTGAAAATCTTGTCTTCCATCCCCATGGACTCTAGTCTTTTTTCTAAATTCGTTTTTACTTTATTCTCATATCCAGAATAAGTATGCACGACATACCATCTTTTTTCCATTTCTAGAGGGCGTTTTTCGCCCATCCCTCCCTTATTTATTAACTTGTCTTCTACGGCCGAATTCTAGTGATTTTGTTATTTGATTCCATTTAAAAAACCCGTCACGCGGGTTCTCTTTAAATATTTTAGACATATTTATAAATAGTATAACATATATAAATTCTATTTATTCAAATAAAAGATTTAAAAGTTGCGTAATTCCAAGATCTATTAATGCAAAAAAGATTGTAACAAAAGCGACGGTAACAATTACGGTAATCGTATAACGGGTTAATTCGCGCCCTCTCGGCCAGGACACTTTTTTCATTTCTCTGGATACGTTCTTCAAAAAAGTTACAGGATTCACTATGTGTACCTCCAAACTGTCTTCAATGCCAGTAAAACTATTTCGTTTCCTTATGAATGGTATGTCTATTGCACTGCTTACAAAACTTTTTCACTTCTAATCGAACCGAATCTGTTGTGTTTTTCTCCGTACTATAATTTCTATTATGACAAACCTCGCATGCAAGGACGACCTTTTTTCCCATGTTTTTCACCCTTTTTAATGTAGCATGGTTGAATAAGCCTGTCAACGACCTACTAAATAATCCCCAGGTTTTTAGATTAGGAGATATAAATATCGCTTTCTTCGAGGTATTTTTCTAATTTCCTCTTTACACGCTGAAGTGCATTATCAATTGATTTCGCATGTCGATTTAATTCCGCTGAAATTTCCTGATAGGTTTTGCCCTCTAAATATAACAATAGGACATCTCGTTCTAATCTACTTAACAGCTCTGCTAGTTTTCCCTCCATATCACCATGCTTCTCTCGACTAATAATTAGTTCTTGTGGGTCTAAAGCAATCGTTGCTTCAAGAACATCTAACAAGGTGCGATCTGATTCCTCGTCATAGATAGGCTTGTCCAATGATATATACGAATTTAACGGCATATGCTTCTGTCTTGTTGCTGTCTTCACTGCTGTAATAATCTGTCTCGTAATGCAAAGCTCAGCAAACGCCCTAAAGGAAGATTGCTTATCCTGTTGAAAGTCCCGAATAGCCTTAAATAACCCAATCATACCTTCTTGTGTAATATCCTCATGATCTGCTCCAACAAGAAAATAAGATTTAGCTTTAGCACGAACAAATGATTTATATTTTTGGATCAGAAAATCTAGTGCATATGTATTTCCACCCTGAATTAGCAAAATTAACTCATTATCGTCCAACAGTTGAAAATTTAGCTCGTTATTCTCTCTGCGCATGGTTATAATCAGGACTCCTCCTAGCTAATGCCAATATAGTTAAAGCAGACTAATATAATAGCAATATTATACAGGAAGCGCTTTATAACCGTCAACCAGTGTTTTTCTATTTATTACCACGTCGCCACCTTTCAAAAACTTGTAGGACATGGTCATTAAGAGGAATTTTACTCCTTATTTTCTTTTGTTGATGTATTTTAATATCTTGTTTGATTTCTTTTTGAATGTTTTGAATCTCTATTTCTAGCTCTCTTGCCGACATACGAAATGCCCCTTGAGCAAAAATCATTCGTTGCTCCGTATAATCAGAGGTTGCGACAAATACTTTTGTTTTTACATTTTTCAGTTCCTTAATCAACCGTTCAATACATTGATCAGCTGTTTCATTTTCCTTCGTAAAGATAACCTCCACCTTATATTGTTCGTGACGGTTTTCGAGTCCTCTAACCTCATAGGCATCAAATACAACAATGACTCTTCTCCTTCTGTAGGCTTGATATTCTGCCATTTTATCGATCAATAACAATCTAGCCTTATCGAGATCCTCCTCTCGTAAAGCCTTTAGCTCCTGCCACGCACCAATCATGTTGTAGCCATCGACTAATAAAATGTCCATTACGATTCACCAATTGAATACCTTTTTCGATAAATTTCATACATGAGAATACTTGCTGCAACCGAAGCATTCAACGAGGAAACACGCCCTTTCATTGGGAGGCTAACTGTCCAGTCACAGTTTTTCTTCACGAGCCTACTCATTCCCTTCCCTTCATTTCCGATGACAAGGGCTAATGGTAAGCTCCCATCCAATTGGCGATAATCCTCTGTTGCTTCCGCCTCTGTGCCAACGACCCACACATTTCTTGCTTTTAATTCTTCGATTGTCTGCACGATATTTGTCACTCGGACCACAGGGATATGCTCAATTGCTCCCACAGAAGTCTTCGCAACTGTAGCGGTTAAGCCTACCGCTCTACGCTTTGGTATGATAACACCATGGGCTCCTGTTGCATCAGCTGTTCGGAGAATGGAGCCAAGATTGTGAGGATCCTCTATTTCATCTAATAAGATAAAAAAAGGATTCTCGTTTCTTTCTTCTGCAATCGCAAATAATTGTTCAAGACTTGCATACTCATAGGCAGACACAAGGGCAGCAATTCCTTGATGATTACTATTCTCTACAAGCTGATCTAATTTCTTTTTTGGTACCCGTTGCACTGTAGCATTCGCTTTTTTTGCCATTGCTTGAATTTTCTTTGCTAGAGATGGATTCAAATTCTCTAATAAGTATATTTTTTCAATCGATCTCCCTGATTCTAATATTTCCATCACGGTATTTTTGCCAACCATCCATTCTTGCCCCATCCTATTCCTCTCCTTTCTCGATGATAGTGATAGCCTGTTGAATAAGCTCATCTAACCGTTCTGTTTGTCCGTCTAAATATAAATAGCCTAGTAGTGCCTCAAAGGCCGTACTATGGCGGTAGGCTTGGACACTTGTATTCTTGGGAACAGAACCTGACTTAGCATTCCGCCCCCTACGAACAATCGCTTCTTCGCCTTCCGTTAGTACTCCAGCGTCCAGCCAACTTTGAACAACCTTTGCTTGAGCATATGCCTTCACATATTGAACCGCTAATTGGTGTAATTCATGCACTCTTACATTGCCCTTCTCCAATAAATATTGACGTATTTGGGTTTCATAGACGGCATCCCCCATATAGGCTAGTGCTAGACTTTTTAATTGTTTTGCATTTTCCATTATAATCCTCGTTTCCAACGCGTTCCTTGTGGTGTATCCTCAAGAATAATATTACGTTCCTTTAAATCATCACGAATCTTATCAGCGAGCGCAAAATCCTTATTTTTTCTCGCTTCTATCCGTTGCTCAATTAATTGCTCGATTTCTTCATCAAGTAACGCTTCTTCCTCACGTTGAATGCCTAAGATCTTTAACCAGCTATTTAAAGTATTTTCAAAAGCTTCTATAACCTCTGTATGTGTTTGACTTTCTTGGAGATACGTGTTCGCCTCTTTGACTAAATCGAAGATGACAGCAATGGCGTTAGCTGTGTTGAAATCATCCTCCATTTCCATTTCAAAGGAGTGCTGCATGTTCGTGATTTTATCCAACCATACTTGATTATCAGCCACTAAATCTAAACTAGATGTTTTACGGTGCTTTAAATTTACCAACACATTTTCAATCCGATCAAAGCTATTCTTAGCACTTTCTAATAATGCATCACTAAAGTTAATCGGATTACGGTAATGGACACTTAACATAAAAAAGCGAAGCACTTTCGGGTCATGACGTTCGATTAGATCATGGGCTAATACGAAGTTACCTAACGATTTAGACATCTTTTCATTATCAATATTAATATAACCATTATGCATCCAATAATTAGCGAAGGACTTGCCTGTCGCTGCCTCTGATTGCGCTATTTCATTCTCATGATGTGGGAAAGTAAGATCCTGTCCACCCGCATGGATATCAATGGTCTCTCCTAAATATCGCTTCGCCATTGCCGAGCATTCAATGTGCCAGCCTGGTCTTCCTTCCCCCCATGGGGATTGCCAAGATATTTCTCCATCCTTTGCCTGCTTCCATAACGCAAAATCAAGCGGATCTTCCTTTTTCTCTCCTATTTGTATACGGGCACCAGACCTAAGCTCATCTATCGATTGATGGGACAGCTTTCCATAATGCTGAAAGGATCTCGTCTTAAAATAAACATCTCCGTCCGCAGAATAAGCATGCCCCTTATCAATTAATGTTTGGATAAAAGCAATAATATCATCCATTGTCTCGGTTACACGTGGATGATGATCTGCCTCCATCACCCCAAGTGCCCCTACATCTTCCTTATATGCTTCAATAAATCGATTCGCAATAGTTGGAACCTCTTCTCCTAACTCTTTGGCTGCTTTAATCAACTTATCATCCACATCGGTAAAATTGAGCACATACTCGACATCATAGTCTTTGTATTCCAGGTATCTTCTAACCGTATCAAATACGATGGCAGGGCGTGCGTTTCCAATATGAATGTAATTGTAAACAGTTGGACCACATACATACATTTTCACTTTTCCCGGCTCTATCGGATGAAAGGCTTCTTTTTTTCGAGTCAGTGTGTTATATATTTTAATCGTCATCACGTTTCGCTCCTTTAATCATTTCTAACTCTGTTCTTAATGCACTAATTTCTTCGCGCATCTCTTTTAATACTTCACTTATGGGATCAGGCAACTTATGATGATCTAAATCTTTTCTTAGCTTTTCTCCATTTTGGACAACAACACGTCCTGGTATACCGACAACGGTAGAATGGTCTGGTACATCCTTTAGCACAACAGACCCTGCACCGATTTTGGAGTTTTCACCAATCGTAATTGAGCCTAACACTTTTGCTCCGGTTGCTATAAGCGCATTATCCTTTATCGTAGGATGTCGTTTCCCTTTCTCTTTCCCAGTTCCGCCTAATGTCACACCTTGGTAAATCGTAACATTATCGCCTATTTCACAGGTCTCTCCAATCACTACCCCCATACCATGATCGATGAAGAAGCGTTTGCCGATCTTAGCCCCTGGATGGATTTCCACCCCCGTAAAAAAACGACTTATTTGTGAAATGACTCTTGCGATAAAGAAAAATTTCTTTCGGTAAAGGCCATGAGCAATCCGATGTGACCAAATAGCATGCAGTCCTGAATAGGTAAGGCAAACCTCCATATAAGTTCTTGCCGCAGGGTCTTGGTCAAATACCACTTCGATATCTTGCTTTAACAATTTAAACAATCCCAATGATTATCCCTCCCTTAAGGCAACTTCCTATTTTGAACCATTCTCTCAAAGCTTCTCTAATGAAAACAGATTGAATAGCTTAAAGGAAATTTAGTAACAGCATCTCTCTATTGGTTGAATCTCACGTGATCCCTTCCACAATAAAAAAAGCGCCCCTGTGTTTATACAACACAGAGACGCTTACCGCGCGGTTCCACTCTGTTTAGGAATTTTAGGTTAAATAAATTCCTCCACTCTTAGCACAGATAACGGCGTGCATCCCCGTTCTCCCCTACTATCTTTCAAGAAGAAACTCCTGAGGTGCATTTCAACAATGATTACTTCAACCACTCGCAGCCAATTGGTGGTATTCTCTGTAGAAGCTTCTATTGTTTACTTTTCCTCATCTACGATCTAATATATCATTTGTTTTATTATATATAGTTCTTAGGAAAATGTCACTTATTTAATTAGGGAAAGCACATTATTTAATCTTGCCTTAACAATCTCAGGACCTAATAAGTGAATAGCATTTGGCAATTCTGGTCCATGAACTTGTCCAGTTGTTGCTACACGAATAGGCATAAATAGCTTTTTCCCTTTTTGTTTCGTTTCTTTTTGGGTCGCTTTTATTGCTGCCTTAATATTATCAGGTGATAACTGTTCGATTTGTTCAAATTGGGAAAGGAAGCCAGTAATAACCTCTGGTACTTGTTCTTCTTTTAGTACATTCATCGCATCCTCATCATATTGGATATCCTCTTTGAAGAATAGCTCCGTTAGTTCAACAATTTCCGCACCATAGGATAACTGGTCATGATACAACCGAATGACATCAATCGCCCATTGCTTGGTTACTTCATCCATATTTTCTGAAAGTCTACCTGCAGCTATTAAATGAGGAAGACTAAGCTCGACAACATCTTCCAATGAAGCTTGTTTAATGTATTGGTTATTCATCCATTTTAATTTCGCTGGATCAAAGATTGCTGGTGAGGTGGACAGTCTCTCTGGATCGAAAATCTCGATAAACTGCTCTTGTGTGAAGATTTCCTCTTCACCAACAGGAGACCAACCTAGCAATGCGATAAAATTAAATAACGCTTCTGGTAGATAGCCTAGATTCTTATATTGCTCAATGAATTGTAAAATGTGCTCATCACGCTTACTTAGCTTTTTACGATTTTCGTTTAAAATCAAGGTCATATGTCCATATTGTGGAGGCTCCCAGCCAAAAGCATCAAAAATCATCATTTGCTTAGGTGTGTTGGAAATATGCTCTTCTCCACGTAGAACATGACTGATCTCCATTAAGTGATCATCAATCGCCACAGCAAAGTTATAGGTTGGAATACCATTCTTCTTCACCATTACCCAATCTCCAAAATCACTGGATTCAAAAGTAATCTTTTCACGTACAATATCTTGGAATGTATATGTCTTTTGATCTGGTACACGGAAGCGAATACTAGGCTGTCTTCCTTCCGCTTCAAATTGTTCGATTTGTTCTTCGGTTAAATCACGATGTGCTCCAGAATATTTAGGAACCTGACCATTAGCTCGTTGTTCCTCACGCTCTTGCTCTAATTCTTCCTCTGTCATATAGCACTTGTAGGCAAGGCCTCTTTCTAAAAGCTCATCGACATATTTTTGATAAATATCTAGTCTTTCCATTTGGCGATACGGACCATATTCACCGCCAATATCAGCACCTTCATCCCACTTGATTCCTAACCATTTCAAATAATTAAGCTGGCTTTCCTCGCCACCCTCTACATTTCTTTTCGCATCGGTGTCCTCTGTTCGAATAATAAAGGATCCACCTAGGTGTTTGGCATATAAATAATTAAATAAAGCCGTTCTCGCATTACCGATATGGAGATGTCCTGTCGGGCTAGGCGCATAACGAACTCTTACTTTTTTTGTCATGAGTAAACTCCTTTCCAATTTTCACGTAACTTTTATAAAATGCTTTCCTTATTTTATCATTATCTTAATGAAAATGTTATGTTTTGAGCTTATGATCTCTCTAGCCTTTCTGTACTAAAAGAACAACAGCCTGGGCAGCTATCCCTTCTTTTCTCCCAGTAAAGCCTAATTGCTCTGTAGTGGTTGCTTTGACATTTACTTGTTCGATGTCTGCCTTTAGCAATCTTGCAATATTTTGACGTATTTCGTCAATATATGGCGCCATCTTAGGTGCCTGCGCAATAATCGTACAATCTATATTACCTAATATATAGCCTTTTTTCGACACGAGCTCCCATACATGCTCTAACAATTTTTCAGAATCTGCATCCTTATAGGCAGGGTCTGTGTCAGGGAAATGCTTTCCAATGTCTCCTTCAGCAATGGCTCCTAAGCAAGCATCGGTAATGGTATGGAGTAACACGTCTGCAT
This sequence comes from Gracilibacillus sp. JCM 18966, assembly GCF_055392695.1. Classification (NCBI taxonomy): domain Bacteria; kingdom Bacillati; phylum Bacillota; class Bacilli; order Caryophanales; family Bacillaceae; genus Gracilibacillus; species Gracilibacillus sp. JCM 18966. The sequence goes on from NZ_AP043883.1 coordinate 958,283, forward strand.
CCGAGTGCCCGAGTAAGCCCTGTTCATAAGGTATGTGAATCCCACCAATTATACAAGGACGGTTTTGCGCAAATTTGTGTACGTCAAAGCCTTGTCCAATTCGAAACATCTACAAATCTCCTCTCTTTTGTAAAATCCATTCCGCACGAAAAATATCTTCAGGGGTAGTCAGCTTCACGTTTTGATAACTTCCTTCTACAATCTGAACAGGTTGGTCTGGCAGGTATTCTTCCACTAATGAGGCATCATCTGTTCCCAAAAAACCATGCTCTTGAGCTAACTCGTGTGCTTTTGTGATTACTTGATAATGAAAAGCTTGTGGTGTTTGAGCAGCCCATAATGTAGATCGATCCAATGAATGGACACCAGTTGCCGTTTTTTGCTTAATTGTATCTGTCACTTGGACCGCTAGAAGGGCTGCTTGCTGTTTTTGTGCTGTCTCCGCTAATAAGTGCAGGTGTTCTTGTTCTATAAACGGCCTTGCCCCATCATGTACCATCACAATTTCATCTGGATTATCTACTTGCACTGCTTTAAGCCCCTTAAACCCACTATCCTGACGCTCACTGCCTCCTGAAACGAATTGTAGTCGATGAAACCATGGAAATGGCTTAAATAAGGCTTCCATTTCTGTCCGCTCATGTGGATTAACGACGAGATAAACAGCCTTACACCAATCATCATGAATAAAGTTTTGCACTGTATGTATGATTAATGGTTGATCAAGCAAATGGATAAATTGCTTATTCTTCCCTGCCTTCATTCGCTTGCCCTGGCCAGCAGCCAGCACGATGACATTATATTTTACCATATTGGCACCTCATATTCTTCCAACAATGCTTACATTGTCATAGCTAATCGAAATATTAGGACGAGCAAAGAAAAGTGATAACATAGATGTTATCACTTTTCTTCTATTCCTTATATGTTATACCTTTTTTATAGAGCTTTTTCAAGCAATTTTGGTTTTGCGAAAATCATGCGCCCTGCTGATGTTTGAAGAACACTAGTGATGACAACTTCAATCGTTTTGCCAATATAGCTTTTTCCTTCTTCTACCACAATCATCGTACCGTCATCTAGATAAGCAACACCTTGGTTCTGTTCCTTACCATCTTTAATGACTTGTACCATTAATTCTTCTCCAGGTAAGACGATTGGCTTCACCGCATTTGCTAAATCATTGATATTTAGTACGGGTACTTTTTGAAATTCACAAACTTTATTTAGGTTAAAATCATTTGTCACCACAATCCCATTCATGACTTTTGCCAATTTGACTAGCTTACTATCAACCTCTTGAATCTCTTCAAAATCACCTTCATATATTTCAACATTGATTGGTAATTCCTTCTGTATTCGATTTAAAACATCCAGACCTCTTCGCCCACGGTTACGCTTCAAGGCATCAGATGAATCAGCAATATGCTGTAACTCCTCTAGCACAAATTGCGGAATAATAATGGTTCCTTCTAAAAAGCTAGTTTGACAAATATCTGCAATTCTTCCGTCAATAATAACACTTGTATCTAGGATTTTTGGTTTCGGCATTTCGCTTCCTACATCCTCTGTTTGAGGGGCTTTTTTCTTTTCTTTTTTCGGGATTGTCAGTAGATTAAGGAATTCATCTCTTCTTTTAAAACCAACTTGAAAACCTAAGTATGCTAGAAGAATACTTAAAAAGATGGGAATAACCTGTGACACTACTCTGATTTCAATCGCTTGGATTGGTGCATTTAAGAAATAAGCTATAATTAAACCAACGATAATACCTAAACTACCAAATAACAAATCTGCTACCGGAGCTTTTAATAAGGTTTCCTCAATCCAATTAAAGAAGTTTACTATATAATCTGCACACCACAATGAAATAAGAAATAAAATAATTGCTCCTAATACTAGCCCTAGATATGGGGCAAAATCTGACTGTAGCCAAGCGCTATCTGCAAACCCCATTACTTCCAATAATTTTGGAATATATAAATATCCCGCGGTACCACCTGCAATAATAAAAAATATTTGCACGAATCTTTTTAGCACCACATTCACCTCCTATATAGTATTCTCTCCTATTAAAAAATTTTTAAACGTGCGTCATTAGGATTGTCCCAAGGTTTCTCTGATTGCATGTTGGACTGATTCCACACCAATAACCTCGATCGATGAAGGAGGAGTCCAACCATCCATATTCTTCGCTGGAATGATCGCTCGTTTGAATCCAAGCTTTGCCGCCTCTTGTACTCTTTGATCTATTCTGGATACACGGCGAATTTCACCTGTTAGGCCTACTTCGCCGATTAAGACATCATCTGCTTGTGGTGGCTGGTCTCTAAAGCTTGAGGCAATGCTGATGGCAACTGCTAAATCTATGGCCGGCTCATCTAGCTTCACACCGCCTGCTACCTTTACATAAGCATCTTGATTTTGTAGCATTAGTCCCACTCTTTTCTCTAGAACAGCCATCAATAACGGTACACGATTATGATCAATTCCTGTTGCCATTCGTCTAGGGTTCCCAAAGCTAGTAGGGGAAATCAATGATTGAATCTCGACGAGCACTGGCCTTGTTCCTTCCATGGAGGCGACAATGGCTGAGCCTGCTACACCTTGCGATCTTTCCTCTAGAAATACTTCAGAAGGGTTCAAGACCTCTACTAGACCTAATTCCTTCATCTCAAAAATGCCCATTTCATTCGTACTACCAAATCGGTTCTTGACCCCACGTAATATTCTAAAGGTATGATGTCGTTCCCCTTCAAAATACAATACAGCATCTACCATATGCTCCAGCAATCTTGGTCCTGCAATGGAACCTTCCTTCGTTACATGTCCTACAATAAAAATAGGGATATGCTTTTGCTTCGCAATGCGCATTAGCTCACTTGTACATTCTCTTACTTGGGAGACACTTCCAGGTGCACTTGTCACTTCCTCTTTATAAACGGTTTGGATCGAATCAATGACAACAAAGCCTGGGTTAATGGCATCAATTTGATTGACAATATCGACTAAATTAGTTTCTGCTAATACATATAGTTGATCGGAGTTAATGTTTAAACGATCGGCCCTTAGCTTTGTCTGTTTGATAGATTCTTCACCAGATATATACAACACATCTACATTACTCTCTGCTAGCTGACTAGATACTTGCAGTAATAAAGTAGACTTACCGATACCTGGATCCCCTCCAATTAAGACAAGCGATCCTGGAACAACACCGCCACCTAATACACGATTTAATTCTTGCATTTGTGTTTTGATTCTTGGTTCTTCTTGAGATTGTATCTGGCTAATCTTTTCTGGTTTATGGATGGTTGCAGCACTAGAAGTCCAATTTCCTCTTTTGGTGGAGCTTGCCACTACTTCTTCCACTAATGTATTCCATTCATGACAGCCTGGACATTTCCCCATCCATTTAGGTGATTCATATCCACAAGATTGGCAAACAAATTTTGATTTTCTTTTAGCCAAGATAATCCCTCCTATTTATTATAAACGAAAGTCATGTGCTATAAGTTACAAAGATCTATCAATTTAGTTAAAGTTATATGTAAAAAGTGTGGAATAGTAGAAAATCGAGGTATTCACATTTAGGGTACTTAAAAATAGAAAAAAAGAGAAGAGAAAATCGGAAGGATCGCCTTCCGATTTTCAATAATTAAGATACAATCGCAAATTCGCCCTTATCATCAAGATCAATTTTGACTTTTTGGCCTTTATGAATTTTTTCCTTCAACAATTCTTCTGACAATAAATCCTCTACGTTCTTTTGAATAGATCGACGTAAAGGTCTTGCCCCGTATTCAGGATCAAAGCCTTCCTTTGCAATTTTCTCGACTGCTTTATCAGACAATGAAAAGTCAATCTCTTGGTCGATCAAGCGTTTTTGGAGTTCCTTGACCATGAGCTCCACAATGTGCTTCATATGCTTTTTCTCTAATGAGTGGAACACAATCGTTTCATCAATACGGTTTAAGAACTCTGGACGGAAAGCCTTTTTCAATTCTTCCGTTACTTTTGAACGCATGTCTTTATAGCTTTGTTCTTCATCGCCTAGGCTGAAGCCAACATATTTGTTTCGCTTTAGCTCATTTGCCCCTACATTCGACGTCATAATTAAGACCGTATTGCGGAAGTCTACAGTCCGACCTTTAGAGTCTGTCAGACGGCCATCTTCTAATACTTGTAAGAGAATATTGAAAACCTCTGGATGGGCTTTTTCCACCTCATCTAACAGAACAACCGAATATGGCTTCCTTCTCACTTTTTCAGTTAATTGGCCACCTTCCTCATAACCTACATAACCAGGAGGTGAACCTACTAAACGTGAGGTTGCATGTTTTTCCATGTATTCTGACATATCAATACGAATCATGGCATCCTCATCACCGAACATCGATTCAGCTAGAGCTCTGGCTAATTCTGTCTTCCCTACACCTGTTGGCCCAAGGAAGATAAAGGATCCAATTGGGCGCTTCGGGTCTTTTAATCCAGCACGAGCACGGCGAATGGCTTTTGAGACGGCCTTTACCGCTTCTTCCTGACCGATTAAACGACTATGCAGAATGTCTTCCATGTTTAGGAGACGTTCGCTTTCATCCTTCGTTAGGGCCGATACTGGAACTCCTGTCCAAATGGATACGACACTCGCAATATCCTCCACCGTAACCTCTGAGTTCTCTTGCCCTTGTTTTTCCTTCCATTTGGATTCTGTTTCTTCTAAATCCTTTCGAAGACGCTGTTCACTATCACGTAAGGAAGCAGCCTTTTCGAATTCTTGACTTTGCACGGCAGCATCCTTTTCTTTCTTCACTTCCTCCAGCTTTTGCTCTAATTCCTTTAAATTAGGAGGAGTTGTATAGGAACGCAGACGCACCTTAGATGCCGCCTCATCAATTAAGTCAATTGCCTTATCTGGTAAAAATCGGTCTGTAATATAGCGATCGGATAGCTTAGCTGCTGCTTCCATTGCTTCATCCGTGATCGTTACTCGATGATGTGCCTCATAACGATCTCTTAATCCTTCTAAAATTTGAATCGATTCTTCTACCGTCGGCTCATCCACTTGAATCGGTTGAAATCTTCTCTCTAGCGCCGCATCTTTTTCTATATATTTACGATACTCATCTAGTGTTGTAGCTCCAATACATTGAAGCTCTCCACGAGCAAGGGATGGCTTTAAAATGTTCGATGCATCAATTGCGCCTTCCGCGCCACCTGCTCCAATTAATGTGTGCAGCTCATCAATAAATAAGATAACATTGTTCGCTTGGCGAATTTCCTCCATTACCTTTTTTAAGCGATCTTCAAACTCCCCACGATATTTTGTTCCTGCAACCACTGTTCCCATGTCCAATGTCATGACGCGTTTATCACGGAGTATTTCAGGTACTTCATTTTGTACAATTTGCTGTGCCAATCCTTCCGCTACGGCCGTTTTCCCAACACCTGGTTCTCCGATTAAGACAGGGTTGTTTTTGGTTCGTCTACTTAATACTTGGATGACGCGTTCAATTTCTTTACTACGCCCGATGACAGGGTCAATGTTTCCTTCCTTCGCGATCGCTGTTAAATCGCGTGCAAGCGAATCTAAGGTAGGTGTCGCTGCATTATTATTTTGACTACCTCTCCCATTCGAAGCGCCACTATTTTCATTATTACCGAGTAATTGTAGAACCTGCTGGCGCGCTTTATTAAGACTTACTCCTAAGTTATTTAAAACACGTGCTGCAACCCCTTCTCCTTCACGAATTAATCCAAGGAGAATATGTTCTGTTCCTACATAGGAATGGCCGAGCTTCCTTGCCTCATCCATCGACAATTCAATGACCTTTTTCGCTCTTGGTGTATAGTGGATCGTTTGGGAAACTTGATTGCCCTTTCCAATTAGTGCTTCCACTTCTTCTCTAATTTTTTCTGCACCGAGACCGATGGCATGTAAGGCTTTAGCAGCGATACCATCCCCTTCACTAACTAGTCCTAGCAGAATATGCTCTGTACCAATATTATTATGTCCTAATCGAACGGCTTCTTCTTGGGATAAGGCTAATACTTTTTGAGCCCTTTCTGTAAAACGTCCAAACATCATATTAAAATTCCTCCCTTTGCTCTAACGTGAACCTTTCACGAATTAATGATGCCCGAAAAACATCACGTTCATGAGGTGTAAGCATTCTTCTAGCATATTGCTGTAGGAATGCCGGTTGCGTTAGTACCATTAATTCATTCAAAATAGATTTGGAAATATGCTTAATATATCCTAGGTCAATCCCTAACCGAACATCCGAAAGACATTTGGCCGTTTCTTTGGATTCGATAATTCGACTATGTTCTAGGATGCCATAAGAGCGAAACACACGATCTTCAAGCTCTAGCTCAGACTGTTGCTTTAATATTGTTCTTGCTTGTCGTTCCTGTTCGATTAATTTTTGAACAACACTTGTTAGGTCTTCGATGATATCCTGCTCTGATCTCCCTAAGGTGACTTGGTTAGAAATTTGAAAGATATTCCCCAATGCTTCACTGCCTTCACCATAGATCCCTCGCACTACTAAACCTAGCTGATTAATAGCCGGGATCATCCGGGAAATTTTCCTTGTCATAGCTAATGCAGGGAGATGCATCATCACAGAAGCTCGTAATCCTGTTCCCACATTGGTTGGACAGCTTGTTAAATAGCCTCTTTCTTCATCAAAGGCGTAATCTATCTTTTGCTCTAACCAATCATCGATGTGAAAGGCTTCTTCTAAGGCCCTTTTTAATTGGAAGCCTGGAAAGTATAATTGCATCCGAATATGATCCTCTTCATTGACCATGATGGAAACCTGCTCATTTTTGGAGATTAATGCGGCACCATATTGGGATTTCTCAGCGAGATGTGGACTTATTAGATGTTTTTCAACCAATACCTGTTTTTCAATTGATTTTAAATCCGCCATTCTAACAAATTCAAGCTGTTCATATTGTGTAAAACTACGATGATTGAATTCTTTTTCTAAAAAATATAAGATACCTTCAAGATGCTCTTCATTTGCAATTAAAGGAAATGGTGACTGTTCAAAGTTTCGAGCTAGTCGAATGCGACTGCTCATCACAATATCACTATCTGGTCCATCTTCCTTTAACCATGGACTAATGGCTTCATTGATAAATTGTTCAAGCCCCATTAAGCATCACCCTCCCCTTTTTGGTTTAGGTTTTTTTCTAGCTGTCTTATTTGATCACGAATGTTCGCAGCTTCCTCAAATGCCTCATCAGCAATTAGTTGTTGGAGTTTCCATTTTAAGTTTCTTAGCTGCTTCCTTTCATAAATATCCGCACCTACACGTTTCGGAACCTTTCCGTCATGGGTTGTATTTCCACTATGAACTCTACGAAATATTGGATTTAAATGACTAGAAAACGTCTCATAACAAGTGGCACATCCAAATTTTCCAATTCGTGTGAACTCTTGATAGGTCATACCACATTTTTCACATTGGAGATCTTGCTCCATTGGATGATGTGGAGATGATGTATGGAAGGCATCTGAATCAAATTGAAAAAGCCCTGATAACAGATTGTGTAAGGAATAGGATTCGTCTTCAGGAGGTACATAGCCTTTTTCCTTCGCACACTGATGACAGACGTGAATTTCCTTTTTCTCTCCATTAATCACCTGAGCAAAGTGAAGTGTTGCAGGATTCTGTTGACATTCTTGACATTCCATAAGAACACCTCCTAAGATTCATATTTTAAGGATTGTAGCATTGCTGCCATAATTCTAGCTCGCAACTCATCTCTCAAGGGTAGCTGGAAGGATAAGATATTACGATTCAATGCAGCAACCATTAACTTCGCTTCTCTTGTCGTAATAAGCTCCTCCTCCAGTAATCGCTCCAATATATTGGCGGCCTTCTGCTGGGAGATTTTCGGTAAAATCATCTCAATAATTTCATCGATTAACTTTGCTTTATCGTCATTGGTAATTTTACTAATTCTAATATAACCTCCACCGCCACGCTTACTCTCGACTAGATACCCTTTTTCTAAAGTGAATCTTGTATTGATCACATAATTAATTTGAGAGGGTACACATTCAAAACGATCCGCAATCTCGCTACGTTTAATCTCAATGATTTTCGTTTGATTGCTTTGCAATACTTCCTTCAAATATTCTTCAATAATATCTGAAATATTGCGCATTTTCCCTCCTCCTATCTGACTTTGACTATATTTGACTATATTATTATTATACTGCATGTGAGGACGGATGCAACTATAATGTTCCTAATTATTATTGCCTTTTTTCCACTATTAGAAACATGTTTTTGGAATTTTATGCTAAAAGCAAGACTTACATCGTGGGTATGCTTCTTTTATTGAAACTTCATTTTTATTTTCTTGACATCATCTTGCTCTAGTAGCCATTCATGAAGGTTATCGCGGTTTTTCTGATGGGTAACATCAATATACATTTTAATCCGTCTGTTTCCTTCTTCATCATTTGTAATGTCAAACTGCTTGACTTCAATTGGAAATGATTGTATTTTTTCAAGAATTTTAGCCGTATTTTTGTCTTTTGCTACTTTTATTTCAAATGAAATTTGATGTCTTTTTCTATGAATCTGTTTTTCCCACTTATTCAAAACAACTAGGCTAACAAGAATGATCACCGTCGTGACAATGGCCTCTTTATACATGCCTATACCGATAATTAACCCTAATCCGGCAACTGCCCATATAGATGCTGCTGTGGTTAGGCCTCGAATCGTTCCACCATTGACAATAATTGTTCCAGCCCCGAGAAAACCAATCCCACTGATGACATAGGACGGGATTCTCGCAGGATCGAAACGGATGTTATCATAATTTTCGATAAAATAATCAAAGCCATTTATCGATAATAGCATCATAAGACAAGAGCTAATGCCAACTAATATATGTGTACGAAATCCTGCTGAATGTTTATTTAGCTCTCGTTCGAATCCTATTAATCCGGATAGTAATAAAGCAATAGCTAATTTTGAGATCGACTCTATGAATTGTGCATCAAAGATATCTTCAAGCAAATATCTCACTCCTAAGTGCGGTAATTTTAGTTGATAATTCATTTATACCCTATTTCTAATCAAAATATTTCATGTTATTAAAGTTTATCTATAGAAAAAAATCACCCAATGGATGATTTTAAAAAAAGTCTGGAAAATATGTCTGTTTATTAGGAATGATCGCATCTAATGTTTGAATTGCCGTCACATCTCCTTGAATCAGTTGGAGGCCAGCTAAATTTGTTGCGTTTTGATAACTTAATAGGATAGAAGTTAATTGCTGAACGGAACAATAAATATGTTGACATTTCCCGTCGGGTTTATCTCTACTGACGACGATATCACTATTTTCCTTGGTTAAGTAATAGGTACCTGTATTCTCTGGTAAAAATTCATCTTCTACTTCGATAGCGATAGGATGAAATCGATCCGTCATCCGGAAGCGATATTGCCTTAAAAAGGCAGACACATCCACAATTCTACTCATAAAATAAGGCACGAGCTTTTGCTCATATCTTGGTTCATCTACTAATAAAGGCAAGGAGTCATCCGCTGGCACCTTCATCTCTACTGACGTTACCATTGAATCATGATTAGAAAGTAATTGAAGAATTAATTTTAAACCATTTGAGTTAACATATGCCATATCTTCTACATATAATATACGATCCTTCACATGGTATAGGAGATAACCTTCTGGTTCATCCTGGTCATTATAGCAAATCGTGATGATCGTGTCTTTTTTGATAACGCGTTGCTGCCACCATTTTTCGTCTCGGATAAGTCCACCATTGTATCTATTTATATAGGTGGAATAAATCTTGTCTAACTCCTGATAATTTTTACTTCTTCTTGCATAACCATTCGGGCTCCACTTTTTCTTAAGGGTCTCGATTGGAATCTGATACCTTTTGTACGGAAAGGTAAGCTCATACCCATATCTTCGGTAAAAAGGAACAGAAAATGGGTGTAAATAGGAAATAATATAACCATTCTCCTTCATGGACTGCAAAACTGTAAGCAAAAGTTTTTTAATCATCCCACCACGTCTATATTCTGGCCACGACGCAACAGAAGCGATGCCACCCATCTTCACCTTATTTCCATTAATATTTACCTGGAGTGGAATCATATGGACCTTTGCGCATAATTGCTCTTCTTTTAGCCATCCCCAAATTTCATGACGCTCCGCTTCTTTTTCCTTTTCTTCTAGTTCTACCTCATTTAAGGTGTATTGAAAGGCAAATTGGGATAATTTAAATATTTCCGGATAATGATCATGCGATAATTTCTTAATTTGATTCACAATTTTTCACCTCTTTTTAAATGTTTACTTCCCATTGTGAAACCTTTTTCCCATGCTCCTCCTTTGTATATGTATGCTATAAGTATCTCAATTTTTTGTCCATCCACCAACCGTTTTGCATTAGGAAATAAAAAACCCCAGAGAAAATAGATTCCTCCAGGGTCATCATTAGAAAAAATATTATTTTTTTGGTAATCCATTGGCTTCACGGATTAATTCAAAGTATTGGTCTCCACGGACAATTTCATATTCTGAGCTCAGTGATTCTGCAATTTCTACAACGTCTGATGGTGTAAGAGACCACGATAACATCCCCAATGAAATAAATAGTGGTGAATCTCCGTCCCAATCACGAGAGGCATCTGCTATCGCCTCTTTTGCTTCACTGACACTGCTGACACCACGTAAAATCGACTGTGGTAGCTCATTATTTAAGATAGATGTTCCTGTATTGCTCTCCCAGCTTAAGAACATTCCTTGTGGGTCTACATAGTCCAAGTAATCCTGTACTTTGGATTCTGTTAAAGGTACATTTTGTTCATCTACACGATTTAATGCATAAATAATATCCATTCCCGTACGTTTCATGTACCTTTTTGTTTGTCTAGCGAATAAATCAAATGTATCATCCGGCCACGGTGTAGGATAGATATAACCTGCCCCCGATGGACCAGCAATTAAAAGGTCGTTATCTGTAGCAGTTTGCTGGTAATAGCCTAATATGGATGGTGCAACATCATAAAGAAGTGGACTTGTTGTCCAATTAATTGGCACACTTCCTCTTGCTTTGTCATCCCATAATTGTCTTAGCTTATGTTGATTATATTGAAGGTTGTCACCTTCACCGAATGTGAAGGTAAGATAAATCTTGTTGTCCAATTCTGGAGCAGCTATTGGTTTTTGCTTTTTAATTTTCCCTTTAACACCAGAGAAGACCGTCATATTGTTAAACCAATCGGCGGCTAGCACATACACACTGTGTTCAGAAGCTAGCTCTGTTGAACTGAATTCCCCTGCAACATCATTACTGAACCACCCTAAGTATGGTGTATTTGGTTCGACATCAGACATGATTTGCTCAAATAATTCCTTTTCCTCTGCTACATTTGATTCAAGCCAAAATACCATTGCACGATTTGCCACTGCATAATCTCTTAAATATCCGTATGGTTCTGTTTCACCCGCTGCAACTGGTTGGACATTCGATGCAGAGACCTTAAATTGATTCCACATATCTACTGAAACAACCAATTCTTCGGTATTCGCAGGTGGTGTAAATCGATAGATAAAGTAATTACCATTATCTGCCCAGCGGTGGCCGCCATAACGCTCATCCGCACTGGAATGATAACCATCATATAGGTAGGGCGCTTCCTCTGCTTGTCCAGGTATAAACTGTGCAATAACCTGTCCATCTGCTTTTACGGTTACTTGATGGACCGCCGGCCCCCAACCATCCTTTGTAAAAGCATCTTGAAAACGAAGGTAAACAGATTCTCCTTCGAGAAATTCTGAGAGGTCTAAGTCATAGATATCTCGGTTAGAGCTATCTCTAATTTCTTCCTCTTCTTCCACAATCACTTGGAAATCATCCCAATTATCTTCAGGCAATTCGACACTTCTATGAGGATTTAATCCAACTAACATTCGTTTAGTTGTTCTTGGCCATAGATTTTCATATTGCCATTTATACGCATCTAACCCGTCATCGAATTGTCCACGTAAATCTTCTATTATCTTAAGATTATATGGTGGTTTCGTCAGTTTCTCTGCCAATTCAGGGCTTGCTACTACCCCTTGCTCCAAACCAGCCATTGTTGTAGCAACATTGATAGAGTCTTTTACTTCCGGGTCATAGACTATCATCCCAGATAGTTCATCTTTATACTTTAACAATAGCTCCCAAGGGTTCTCCCTAATGCTGTAAGGGATGTTCCAATCATTTAACCATGTGAAATTTCCTTCCTCATAGTCATTTTCTATCATGTATATCCTTGGTTTTTCCCGATTCACATTTCCTTGCAGTGTCGTAAATAGTAGCTTCTCATCGCCTGTATTTTCTCTTAAATCCAACACATCTAGATGCTTTGCCTTCGCAAAAGTAGGTAAAGCCTGACTTTTTGGCCATGTGATTTTACCATTTTTCATGGATTCTGCTTGTGTTTCTGTTGCTTGGATACTATTAATACTGGATAGGATTAAAAACAAGGTGAAACATATCAACACTAATTTGCGAATCATTGATTTTCCTCCTTTGTCCAATCAGTTCAAAAGACCATTTACCTACCTACATCCGAATAAATAATTTACAGAGAGAAATCACCTCCCTTAAGTTCACAATAATGACATTAACTTGAGCTCTTTACTTTCATTTTTAGTGTTTTAATTTCAAACGGTGTGAAGGAGATAGGACTATCGAGAGATATTGATTGTTTTGGATTTTCTAACAAATTCGTTTCTACTATTTTCTCAACAACAAAGCTTAGGTCTAATTTGGTCGTTGTATGATTACCAGATATTTCATATAGGCGGATAATCATCTCATTATCCAGTTCTGCTTTTTTGATCGTCTCAATCATCACACTTCCACCCTGTAATTGAATAAATGAAGCGGAGCTGTCCTTTTTTACAGTAGCCGCATCTGTTTTCTCCACTTTTCGCACTGGTATATTCAATTCATAGCCTTTTTTATACACTTCTCCCGAGACAAACTCACCCTTATGTGGGTAAAAACTATAGACAAATTCGTGATCTGCCCGATCTGCATTAGGATCTGGACTGTCGGGGCTTCGTAATAAATTCAGGTCAAGCTCATCTTCCTCGGCACGATGACCATATTTGCAATCATTTAAAAGGGCAACACCATAATCCGGCTCAGAAATATCAATCCATTGATGTGCACATATTTCATCCTTTGCAAAATCCCACTGTGTATTTTGATGGGTAGAGCGATTGATATAACCAAATTGAATTTCACAATGGACACGGTCACTTCTTACTTGAAGTGGAAAGGAGGTCCGAAGCATTTTGTTCGATTCCTTCCAGTCTACTTTTGTCTGAAAGTCAACTTGTCTGCTTCCTAACTTCATCTTCACAGATTGCTGAATTGTTGAGTTTCCAAACGTGTAAAAATGGGTCATTACCGCAATGGGACCATTAATTTCGCAATGAATATCCTCGAGAATCGGTTTCATTTTTGGAACAGATTTATAATCAGATGGGAAATCCCATGCATCTCCATGATCATGATAAATAGCCAGTTGATTAGCTGGACGGTGCTTCGCTATCGTTTCTCGGTTATTTTCTTTATCAAAAATCGAGCGTATCGTTCCATCACGATTAAAGGAGACAACTAGAAGTTCATTCTCCATCCTTGTCTTTTCAACCTTCAATTCTGTGTGTCCAGTAAGAGCTTGTGATGGTTGATCCTTTATTTCGAGATAGCCCATTGGAGGTATCGTGATTTCTCTCCACTTCCCGTGGACCTCCACCCACTCTCGCCTTGCCCAAGGTAGTGAATTAAAAAAGGTTATTCCGGATAGATGAAGGTGTTGATACAAAGCCTGGTAGTGTTTCTCTATTAATCTCTCTACTTTTTCATTTATCTTTTGATAACGCTCGAGTGATTCATCATATACACGGCTGATAGAGGACCCAGGTAATATATCATGAAATTGGTATAGCATAACCTCCTTCCATATCGAATCTAATTCCTCAGAAGGATATTGCTTGATTCCCTTCATCATCGTGAGACTTGCGACAAACTCTAACTCACGGAGCGCTTTCTCGATCTTCCGGTTATATTTTTTATTGCGTGCTTGGGAGGTCAAGGTACCTTGATGCTTTTCTAAATAAAGCTCGCCAGACCATGTTTTATATTTACTGGAAGAGGACTCTAATTTTCTAAAAAAATTGATCGATGGCTCTTGTACTACTGGAGAAAGACCAAGGAGATTTCTTTCCCGTTTAAGACGTTCCAGATGCTCTTCTCCAGGTCCACCACCACCATCTCCTATGCCAAATAACATTAGACTGTGTTCTGAAATGTTCTTATCATAATACTCTCTTTCTATCTTTTTAATCGATCTCGGTGCAGCAGGACCATTATACGTATCTTCTGGCGGTAAATGGGTCAGTACTTTACTGCCATCAATCCCCTGCCAGTAAAATGTGTGATGTGGATGATCGTTATATTCGCTCCAAGACAGCTTTTGAGTCATGACATAATCAATTTCTGATTGCTTCAAAAGTTGTGGCAAACTAGCAGAATAACCAAAAATGTCAGGTACCCAGAGAGTCCTAACTTCCTTGCCAAATTCCTCTAAATAAAACCTTTTCCCGTAAAGGATTTGGCGAATTAATGATTCTCCACTAGGAATATTGGAATCAGGTTCTACCCACATTCCGCCTTGGACTTCCCAACGCCCTTCCGCAATTCGTTGTTTTATTTGTTCATACAGAGCAGGGTAGTATTCTTTCATCCATTGGTATAATTGTGGCTGACTAGCTCCGAAAATATAATCCGGATATTTTTCCATGTTACGAAGTACTGTGGAGAATGTCCGTGCCCCTTTTCGAATCGTTTCCCTTATTGGCCAGAGCCACGCAAGGTCAATATGAGCATGACCAACAGCACTAATCGTCAGGTCCACATCGCCATTTTGTTTTTGGAGTGGTATGGCAAGTAGTTCTCTAGCCTTCCTTACATTTTCATCTGTCCAATCGACAAGTAATAAGGAAATATCATACAGTGCTTGGTAGATTCTAGCTCTTCTAGCCGAGTCTTCTTCTAATTGCTCAGCTAGCTCTAATAGCACCTCTACGTCATAATAAAGCTGGCGTATTTCTTCCTTACATATTGCAATATCTGCTATTTTCAATGTTCCAGACCTGAAATGACCGAACAAATCATTGCAACCTGCATCTGCCCAAAGATCAATCTCTTCTGTACCGGAAGCTTTCTCTGCAATTTCGACCACTCTTTTTCCGGGCTTACCAAGAGATAATTCAAATTCGGAATTTACATTGGTTAGCCCTTGCATCGGTGATCCATTACGATCAACTAGACACAATTCACCATTGACATCAATCAGAAGAACAAGCTTCTCTCCTCTTGCTTGACTCGGAACTTTCCCAGAAAAGTAAAACCAAGCGCAATCCCAAAGCTCTCCCCATTTGTCGCCAGCAGACAACGTAAGATGCGTTCCTGTCTTTCGCTCCTTAAACGTCGTTGGTTCTTTCGTCACCCAAGCTTCTACTTTTAGAGAGGACAAGCTTTGATATATTTTCCCCTCAATAAATGCTTTCATTTGATGTAGTTTTTCATTGTTTATCTTCTCGTATGGCATTCCTGACCCTCCGCAATTGTGCTTTATCATTTTAATTTTGAATGGATATCATTAACTTGATGAAATATCGACAGCATAATGCAATATCTTGATTTTGGTACCCTCTGGATTATTTTTATAGTAAAAGAAGAAGGTATTACTTCTTTGATCCCATTCAAAATTTATTGATTTTTCCTTATTCTGTTCATCAACAATTAGGATTTTTACTGGTTTGACTGGATATCTTATCCTACATACTCCTGGTACATGTAATGGACCTTTCATTAGAATCGAATATTCGTTATGAGCCTTTTCAACACTTTCCATTCTGGATGAAGAGGCAATGACTTGAATATCTGTTTCGTTTGTCTGACTATTTAAATCATAGAGAAGTGATTGATTACCCGGCAGGATCGTAACCTCTTCTTTTATCGATAAATTAGGATCCAATAAATCAACATACAGGCCGCTTAAACGAAGTGGCTCCATATGAACCGATTCCTCCATGACAGAACTGATGACATAAGGGCCTCTTCTCAATAACAAATAATTCTTTTCATCCCACCGAAATGAATCTTGTGCACTTTTCTCTGTCGCTTTTTTCACAGTATCCTTTAGAAGCTTTGCGTTCTGTTCATTCTGAGCAAATTCCTTCGGATGATTTGGCAGTATAGTCACGAGCCCTTTCCCAACATGTTGAATGCCTTCTCTCCATTCCACTCCTAATGACTCAAGAAGGTGCTCTGCAGGGTTATTATAATCAGCCTCTTGTGTGTTCCACCATTCTCTTACTTGGTGAAAAGCATCACTCCCATCACCTACGTAAATCAAATTGCCTCCGTTTTGCACCCATTGACTTATGCCAAGGTGAATATCTGGCGCTTCCGGCTTCATAAATTCATAGCTTAGGATTAAAGTTTTGTAATGGTTTAAATAGGACGTGAATCGCCGGATATTGTCTAACTGGATCGGTCTTACTGGAATCCCGGATTTCAGCAACGGTAAAGCTAATCCGTAAAACTCTGACCAATAAAGTAGCTCTTTAGCTTTATTTCCCTTCAGCATCTCTCGTTCTGTTCCATCATATTTTTGTGAAGTATCTTCTCCTGAAATCTCAGGATGGTTTCTTTGAAACATGGCGGTATCAGAGAGCATTAGACCAACCGGATCCAAACCATTCTCCCACTTTATTTCATCTTGGTTTAAGTCACGGAGTACATTCATAATAATAAGCAAACTCGTTGCATAGCTAGGTGGAATGGGCTCTTTTCCTTTTCCATCCTTCTTAGGATACGACCGGTTGAAGATTCGGTTGGGCCAAGGCGATATTTCATACCGAAACACATCTGGATGAAAAAGGGATGCCACTAATGTTTTGACATAATTATTCTTATAGTCCTCCCAATCATAATTCGGGTTATCCTCGATTGGATCATGTAGAAACCACATTCTTCTTTCCGTTCCTCGCGCCAATTCTTGCATAACTCCATATTCTAAGTAAGCCGTTTCAAATGTCCTTTCTTTTGCGATCCCACCATAGACATTAGGCGTACGAGAAGTCCCTGTCCATACTTGTGCGATATAGCCATCAACTGTTGGCAGACTAAGCAATTGGGACTGTGGGCTGACGATCCGCCATTGTGTATAGTTAATAAGACTGTGTGTAGGGACATAAAACCGTAAAGTTCTCTGATATTTTACTTGTGCATATTCCTTAAGCTCTGTACATAGACGATCTAAACATCTCTTATACAAAAATGCCTTTAACTTGGAAGCACGGTACTGCCCATCTACAGATTCATGTGGTGGTGTCCATTCCTCCTTGTAGAAAATCCGCCACTCTCGCTTAAAAGCTTCGGAGTAACCTCCTTCCACCCAAAACTCTGGTTCTTCGAGATGAATGGCTTCTACCCCAGCATCTACAGCCTTCTTGATACGACTCGTTAAATAGTTAGTAAAGGCAATGGTTGGCACCATATATGGAACATCTTTACCATGACTGATAGTTTCACCATATCGATTTTTCTGAGCTTCGTCCCAATGATTCCTGCCATCCACTTGACCATATAAATAATCTTGATATTCTCCCCATGCCACCCCTGTCATGAGATGAACTACATACCCACATTCCTGCCATTCTTTGATTCTTTCCGGCATTGAATCATCGATGCCATAAACCATCACAAAATCGGTTCGCAAATCTATGGAGGGGTGATATGCTACTCTTTCCTGAAAACCTGTTCTTTCTTCCCATCTATCATCTATTTTCATGCTTCTCCTCCCGAAAAAACGTTAATTTTTAATCCAATCCCTTGTGAGCAGTAAGATAAATAATCCTCCGACAACAGAGCGGTTCTTAAAATTTAGTCGTTTCGCTGTTTTTGTATCATACCAATCTGTAAATGGAACACGATCCTCGGTCTCATTTAAAAAGTGCCAAAGCGGTTCTATTAGGGAAAGTCTATCCTCTTCCCGTTCAGCTAATGCCGCTGCCCAAACTAACCAATCTGCTTTCGTATACGTTTGGCGACTATCCAAAGGGGTTCCATAGCGATTCTTCCTTGCGAGATAATAATTTACTTCTTTTTGCTTTACTTCATCGGAGAATAAATTCAGAGAGAACAGATTATCCCAAATGAGGTTATATTTGAGGCTCCAAGTTCCAGACTGATCAAATGTCAATTTAAAATGATCGTTATCATCTGCCATCTCTTCCCATTCCCTTGCCATCAGCTGTGCATGATGTAGGTAATCCTCCTTTTCTTCCGCCTTCCCTAGCAATCCACACAGAATTCCATAACTACCTACCCCTATAATTGCTTTAATAGAAAGATTCGCATTATGGGCCAAATGGCCTGCAAAGTCATCTGTACAAAGCTGATGTCCTGGGTCCAGTCCGTTTCTTCGGAGGTATTTTGCCCATTGTGTTAGTAAATCCCAATTTTCTTCCGCAAATTGCGTTTTTCCTTCCGCTAGACAAACTGCTGTCATCATAATGAGGATGTTGCCACATTCTTCAATCGGCATTTGGTTCTCAACGGCATTCTCCCCATATACCTGACCATTAGCAATCGGATATGTCCCGACATCATGTGGAGCAAAATCAAACGGCCATTCATCTGATCGTGCATAACAGAAAATCGGGCGCATCATCCCCTTGACTAATGCTGGGTTATAAAGTAAAAATAATGGGGCGGATGGGTAACTGATATCGACTGTTCCTATACAGCCGTTACTGTTGTTTTCCTTAGATAAAAATAACAAATCACCTTTTTCATCAAGAACTAGCTTATGGGCAGCAATTGCCTGACGGTATGCTAGAGACACCATATCTCGATATTTATCGCCTCCAAGCTTCGTTGCCTTTTCCTTTAATTTTTTGTTAAATCTAGCACAAGCTTTTTTGATAGTTGGATACTCCCTTATGGCTAATAGCAACATTTGACCCATCGTTAGACCATCTCTCTTCCAATATCCAGGAAGCTGTTGATGGAAGTATTCGATGGAAACGATATCGTCATATGCCAGAACTAAGAAGTCCGATTTCTTTTCTGATGTCACCATTCCAAAATCCAGTACGGCTGCCATTACTGGGCAATCTCCCTCTACACTGCGTGGCATTTGTGTATCATCCTTTTTAGGTAGTGACCCTTGCTCCATCCATGTTCTTCGGATATCCATCGAATGAATGACTGTTTCTCCATAGTAAGTGTCAGAAACTACTAAATGAAGATAACCCCAGTCAATGCGTGTATCATCACCTTTGCGTCCTAAAATAGGCTGATCCAAGGAACCCATTTTCATACTTTCGAAACGTCCTCCTAGATTTACTCGTGACCAGTTCACTTGTTGGGTGGGTTCATGGACACACCATTCTCCTGTCACATCAAAGTAAATTTGAACATCATGTAGATTACCATCATTCGACCAGACGTCAAATGTTATATAAGACGCAGGTCGCGATAGAATATCTAGATTATCTAGTAAAAGCGGGGTCATAAATTCTACTTGAAGTGTTATCCCTGCACCTTCAAAAGTATAGATCGTATTTAATGGATCGACGGTTAGAGCAACTTGCTGTAAATAGTCTTGTTCTTCTCCATGTTCAGTTTGAGGAAGCTTCCCCATAAATCGCCATGCTTTTCCATCAATACGGATCATTCCCATCATTCCATGGATACCAGCAGTTCCGCCTTGCTGAAATGTCCAATGATGTGTGTGATCATCGAAAAGATGATCATTACTACTCCATACATTAAAATAAGGATCTACAGTTACTAGAGGCACAGCAGGAGGTCTAAGTGTAAATGTCATTATGTCACATCCATTCTCGTATTATCGTTTGTTAGTGGAAGCCCCCTCAGTTATCAACAAGGGGACCTCTAGTTCATAAGAAACTTAGTTTGAAGTTCGATAACGCATAAATTCTGTTCCACTTTGTGCTTGCTTGGTGATTTCATCTGCCACTTCTTCAATTCCAGCCTCTATTAATGCGTCACGAGTTTCATTAATAATATTGAGTGCCTCCTCATCAGAGCCTGCATGAATTGCCTGTTGAACCACATCACCCATTACAACCGTTACTGGTTCTATCTGCTCAAAATTCGGGTGGTTCTGTAATACGGAATATGGATCAATTCCTGTAATTGGCTGTATACCATCTTTCCTTCTAATTTTGATAAATTCTTGCTTTACCTCATACTGCTTATCAAATTGATGACCAAATGGTCCACCACCAAGTGAGTCCTCCCGATCTAATCCTGAGAATGCGATATAATGATTAATTCCTTCATTCTTAAATGTTCCATCATTAATTTTCTCTACCATCTCTTCCTTAGCAACTACTTTTCCATCCACTAAATCGTAATGTAGCCCTTCAATGCCGAACTTAGTTAGAAGAAAACCTTCATCACTTGATAAATAATCAAACAACTTAACGAAAGCATCCAATTTTTCCTCAGATGCATCGGCAAAAATAGCGATTAACTGACTACCTTGAACATTAAACTCTGTCCGATAACGATCTCCACTAAAGTCTTCTAGTGGTCCCAACGGCACATATTTTTCTTCTATACCTCCCTGCTTCGTGTCATTCCAAAGACCCGGGAATTGGTTTGGTATGACGGCATATCTCCCTTGAGAAACCTTTTCTCTTGCAATGGTTCCAGTATGTGAGTAGACTTCCGGATCAAGTAATCCTTCACTCATTAACCTTCTCATATACAGAATCCATTCTTCATATTCCTCCGTCATAAAGTTATACCTTGCATTTCCCTCCTCATCGATAAACCAACTGCCAGCTCCTGCTACAGGTACAAACATTTCAGAGGTAATATCCAATGGCCATCCATTGTCATATGCACCTAATGGGAAAACAAGATTACCACTTGCTTGAAACTCGCCCTCTTTTACCGCTTTCAAAAAGTTATATAAATCCTCTGGTGTTTTTACAGAGCCTGGATCTATTCCAACCTCCTTTGCAATGTCTTTATGAACATACAGCCCATACAGCCAATCCTCTATATCTGCTTCTGTAGCAGGATACATAGAGTGAAGCATAAATTGACCGCCTTCCTGCTGACTAATAATATCGTTATATAAAGAGGTGGACATATTTTCCTCTTTTACAACTTCCGCTAAGTTTGGGTACTTTTCTATATATGGTGTTAAATCATGCAAAAGTCCATCATTTGCCGCTTCTAGTAACATTTCCGCTTCCTTTCCCCATGCCGGACCAATATAGACATCCGGGAACTCTCCAGTTGCCAAGACCTGTGTTAACTTATCCACTTCACTACCATTTGTGTACTCAAAGTCTAGCTTCACTCCTGTTTCTTCGAATATCTTTTCTGCAACAGGATTCATTGGATCTTCTGGAGCATTTGCCCCTGAGCCATTCCAATTATGCAAAACCTTTAATGTCACTGTATCCCCATCTTCTGAACTACTACTCTCTTCACTACAAGCTACTAACAAGGTGAATAGGATAAAAACAAGGAAAGCTATAAACGATCTGATCATTGCTCGGTTCATGGAAATCCCTCCAAAATTCTATTTAATCAAACAAATATTACCCCTTGATAGAACCAACCATAACGCCTTTAACAAAATACTTTTGTAAAAATGGATACACACAAATAATAGGTAATGTGGCAACGATTAATGTCGCCATCCGTAATGATTCAGGTGTTACCGAAATCATCCCAGTTGATACGGTTGTGCCTGTTTGTGAAGCTCTTTGGGCTGCATTTGCTAACGCCTCAGATTCCGTTAATAATTCATTTAGAAGTGTTTGCACGGGTCTTAATGATTCTTCCGTCACAAAGTAGGTTCCTGTAAACCAATCATTCCAATGAAAAACTCCTTGAAACAAGGCAATAGTAGCAAGCACCGGCATAGACAACGGCAGAATAATGCTCACAAATACCCTAAAGTTACTAGCTCCATCTATTTGTGCTGATTCTTCTAAGGAGCTCGGAAGCTGTTGAAAAAAGGTTCGCATAATAATGATATGGAAGAAACTAAACAAAAAGGGAAAAACAAAGACCCAAAAATTATTAATCAATCCTAATTCCCGATAAAGTATAAAGTTTGGTATCATTCCACCACTAAATATAGAAGGTATAAAAATAAAAAAGGTTAAAAAGGTTTTCCCAGGCAGATTCTTCCTTGTTAAAGCATAGGCAAATAGTGCTGATAAAACGACATGCAAGATCGTACCAATTACGGTCCGAAGTATTGTAATGACATATGCATTTAAAAATGTACTATCTTTAAATATCTGTATATAATTTTCAAATGTGAATCCTCTCGGCAGAAAATAAATAGGGTAATTCATTGCTTCAACGCCGTCACTTAAAGAATAAGCAAGGATATAAATAAACGGATATAAGGTTGTAAAAGCGAAGATGGCGAGAAACAAATAATTAAATACCGAAAAAATCGACCACTTTTTTTTCATTACGATATGAACCTCCTTTACCATAATGATGTTTCATTTACTTTCTTGCTAATGCTATTGGCTACTATAATTAGAATGACACCGATGATCCCTTGAAATAAACCTACTGCTGTGGCATAACTTAACCTCCCTTGCTCTAAGCCTGATTGGATTACATATACATCTAACACCGTTCCGATGGAAGCAGTTGATGGAGTATTTAATAGTAATAATTGTTCATATCCTACGGTCATGATACTTCCACATGCTAGCAAGAACATAATGACCATTACTGGACGTATCGAAGGGATCGTAATATGCCACATTTGTCTAAATCTATTAGCACCATCCATTTTAGCTGATTCATATAATTGTTGATCCACTCCTGAAATTGCAGCTAAATAGATAATGGCTCCAAAGCCTACTGTTTTCCAAATGTCCGAGAGTATAACGACTTGATAAAAATATTCAAGATTGCCTAGGAATTGAATTTTGTCGAAACCTAAAGAAGCTATCATTTCATTTATTGGGCCACCATATGGAGTAAGCATTCGTTGTAAAATAGTCACGACAACGACCCAAGATATAAAGTGAGGTAAATAGGAGATAGTCTGTACAGTCTTTTTAAATTTCATTAATTTTACTTCATTTAATAACAACGCAAGGATAATTGGCATTGGGAAACCTATCACTAACTTCATAACACTAATCGTTAATGTATTGCGAATAATTTCCCATGATTGATAAAAATTAAAAAATTCCTTAAAATATTTCAACCCAGCCCAAGGACTGCCTGTAATTCCGCCTATAAAATTAAAATCTTTAAAGGCTACCGTTAAACCGTACATAGGGATATACGAAAAAATAATAAACCAAATTATGCCTGGAAGCATGAACAGATAATATAAACGATGCTGCCATATTCTTCGCCATATACTTTTCTTCTTTTTTTTAGTTAGATTTGTCGTACTAATCCCGGCATTATTCATTACTCCCACTTCCCTTCCCTTTTAAATGAATAAACATGCCTTCTTTCCACAACATCATATGTATGCGCTTGCATTTAATATAATTGATAATATATTATATGTCAATATATTTTATTCGACAATTAATATAATAATATAATATATAAACGCTAATAAAAAAGCTGTTTCGATGGAATGTGTCCACAAAACAGCATGAGTTTTTCCTTTATTAAACATTCAAATGACCACTAGTCACATTGTTTTTTACTGTTGTATTTCCTTCTACCAAATGTGCTGATACACGAATATCATCTATGGAGAAGTTTCCATTATACATTTCTAACAAATTACTTAACGCTAGTTGACCAATCTCTTCTTCGTTTTGTTGTAAATGTGTGAAATTCCACTCTAAAGCATTCCTAGGTGGACTATCAAAACAGAGAATCGATATATCCTCTGGTATCTTTAAGCCCAACTGTTCCACTGCTTGTTTTGCTAATACAGCAATATTATATTCCAGTGCGAATAATGCTGTAATTTCTGGGTTGTTTTTAATATGATTTTTGATCACTTCTATATCCTTTTTCGTATCCTCATGGGTGGGGTATGGACTTTTTATCTCTGAACACCATAAATCATGATTTACAATCATTTTTCTATTTGCAATGGCTTCCACAATACCTTTAATACGATCTTCTACGGTTGTGGTACCATTATCCTTCGGTATTAAAATCCCTATATTTTCATGACCTAAATCTAATAAATGATTTATCCCCTTTTTAGCTGCTTGTTTATTATCTGTGGAAACTGAGGTTGTGGCTAATCCTTTAAAGGATCTATCAATTAAAACTAACGGAAATTGATTAACAACCATTTTAAGTATTTCAAGGCTGTAATGTTCGGCTTTTGCAGGAGATATGATAAGTCCGTCAATGCCGTATTCTAGTAATTCTTTGATGACCTTGTCTTCCCTATTTGGAATACTTAAAGAACGCCTTAAAATTATACAACAATTATCATGGGATGCTTCCTCAATGCTTGCAATTAGCTTATTTCCAAAGCTATCATCAAAAGTAGTGAGAACCAAACCAAACAAAGGTTTTTTCATTTTCACATTACCCATATCAAGCGTATTTTTTGATACGAATGTTCCTTTTCCTCGTTTACGGTAAACATAGCCCTCATTTGTTAACTTTTCCAATGCCTTTTTAGTTGTGATTGTGCTTACATTAAAATATTCCGATAACTCCTTTTCAGACGGGACCTGATCACCAACTTTATATTTTGCAGATACTATATCCTGCTTTATTGATTCGTATATTTGTTCATATAATGATTTCATATGCCACCACCTATATTTAATCAGTTAATATAACAATATATGATTTATGTTAAAAGTGCTAGTAAAAGACGTTATTTTCCTTGTTCTTGTGGTATATAAAAAAATCCAGTTATAAAGTTTTAAAAACTTTATAACTGGATTTTATAAGTGCCTGGCAGCGTCCTACTCTTGCAGGGGCGTGAGCCCCAACTACCATGGGCGCTGGAGAGCTTAACTACTGTGTTCGGTATGGGAACAGGTGTGACCTCTCCGCTATCGCCACCAGACTTGGTGGATATAAGCTAATCCTTATTAAGATGGGAGAAACTATACCATCAAAACTAGATAAGAAGTAGACAAACCATTGGTTTTTCATCCAAAGAACGTATAGATAAGTCCTCGATCGATTAGTATTCGTCAGCTCCACATGTCACCATGCTTCCACCTCGAACCTATCTACCTCATCGTCTCTGAGGGATCTTACTCACTTAAAGTGTGGGGAAGTCTCATCTTGAGGGGGGCTTCATGCTTAGATGCTTTCAGCACTTATCCCTTCCACACGTAGCTACCCAGCGATGCTCCTGGCGGAACAACTGGTGCACCAGCGGTGTGTCCATCCCGGTCCTCTCGTACTAAGGACAGCTCCTCTCAAACTTCCAGGCGCCCACGACGGATAGGGACCGAACTGTCTCACGACGTTCTGAACCCAGCTCGCGTACCGCTTTAATGGGCGAACAGCCCAACCCTTGGGACCGACTACAGCCCCAGGATGCGATGAGCCGACATCGAGGTGCCAAACCTCCCCGTCGATGTGGACTCTTGGGGGAGATAAGCCTGTTATCCCCGGGGTAGCTTTTATCCGTTGAGCGACGGCCCTTCCATTCGGTACCGCCGGATCACTAAGCCCGACTTTCGTCCCTGCTCGACTTGTAGGTCTCGCAGTCAAGCTCCCTTCTGCCTTTACACTCTTCGAATGATTTCCAACCATTCTGAGGGAACCTTTGGGCGCCTCCGTTACTCTTTAGGAGGCGACCGCCCCAGTCAAACTGCCCACCTGACACTGTCTCCGAACCGGATCACGGTTCTGGGTTAGAAGGTTCATACAGCCAGGGTGGTATCCCACCGGCGCCTCCACGTAAGCTAGCGCTCACGTTTCCAAGGCTCCCACCTATCCTGTACAAGCTGTACAAACATTCCATATCAGGCTACAGTAAAGCTCCACGGGGTCTTTCCGTCCTGTCGCGGGTAATGCGCATCTTCACGCATAGTATAATTTCACCGGGTCTCTCGTTGAGACAGTGCCCAAGTCGTTGCACCTTTCGTGCGGGTCGGAACTTACCCGACAAGGAATTTCGCTACCTTAGGACCGTTATAGTTACGGCCGCCGTTTACTGGGGCTTCAGTTCAACGCTTCGCTAATGCTAACGCATCCCCTTAACCTTCCAGCACCGGGCAGGTGTCAGCCCCTATACTTCGCCTTTCGGCTTCGCAGAGACCTGTGTTTTTGCTAAACAGTCGCTTGGGCCTTTTCACTGCGGCTTACTCGTAAGTAAGCACCCCTTCTCCCGAAGTTACGGGGTCATTTTGCCGAGTTCCTTAACGAGAGTTCTCCCGATCACCTTAGGATTCTCTCCTCGCCTACCTGTGTCGGTTTGCGGTACGGGCACCCTTTTCCTTGCTAGAGGCTTTTCTTGGCAGTGTGAAATCCGGAACTTCGGTACTCATTTTCCCTCCCGATCACAGCTTGTGATTGCCAGACGGATTTGCCTATCTGACTCACTCACTGCTTCGACGCACACGTCCAGTCGTGCGCTTTCCTTATCCTACTGCGTCCCCCCATCACTCAAACGGAATTGGGTGGTACAGGAATATCCACCTGTTGTCCATCGCCTACGCCTTTCGGCCTCGGCTTAGGCCCCGACTAACCCTGAGCGGACGAGCCTTCCTCAGGAAACCTTAGGCATTCGGTGTAGAAGATTCTCACTTCTATTTCGCTACTCATACCGGCATTCTCACTTCTAAGCGCTCCACCAGTCCTCACGGTCTGACTTCCCTGCACTTAGAACGCTCTCCTACCATTGTTCGTAGAACAATCCGTAGCTTCGGTGATACGTTTAGCCCCGGTACATTTTCGGCGCAGCGTCACTCGACCAGTGAGCTATTACGCACTCTTTAAATGATGGCTGCTTCTAAGCCAACATCCTGGTTGTCTAAGCAACGCCACATCCTTTTCCACTTAACGTATACTTGGGGACCTTAGCTGACGGTCTGGGCTGTTTCCCTTTCGACTATGAACCTTATCACCCATAGTCTGACTCCCAAGGTAATATGATTGGCATTCGGAGTTTGACTGAATTCGGTAACCCGGTGAGGGCCCCTAGTCCAATCAGTGCTCTACCTCCAACATACATCCCTTGAGGCTAGCCCTAAAGCTATTTCGGAGAGAACCAGCTATCTCCGTGTTCGATTGGCATTTCACCCCTACCCACACCTCATCCCCGCACTTTTCAACGTACGTGGGTTCGGGCCTCCAGTCAGTGTTACCTGACCTTCACCCTGGACATGGGTAGATCACACGGTTTCGGGTCTACGACCCCCTACTATCTCGCCCTATTCAGACTCGCTTTCGCTGCGGCTCCGTGTCTTCCACTTAACCTTGCAGGAGATCGTAACTCGCCGGTCCATTCTACAAAAGGTACGCCGTCACCCATAAAAGGGCTTCGACTACTTGTAGGCACACGGTTTCAGGTTCTCTTTCACTCCCCTCCCGGGGTGCTTTTCACCTTTCCCTCACGGTACTGGTTCACTATCGGTCACTAGGGAGTATTTAGCCTTGGGAGATGGTCCTCCCGGATTCCGACGGAATTTCACGTGTTCCGCCGTACTCAGGATCCACTCTGGAGGAAACACGCTTTCGACTACAGGGCTGTTACCCGCTGTGGCTGACCTTTCCAGATCGATTCGTCTAACGTATTTCTTGGTAACTCCGTATAGAGTGTCCTACAACCCCAAAAAGCAAGCTTTTTGGTTTGGGCTAATTCCGTTTCGCTCGCCGCTACTCGGGAAATCGCGTTTGCTTTCTCTTCCTCCGGGTAATGAGATGTTTCAGTTCCCCGGGTCTGCCTCCTCTATCCTATGGATTCAGATAGAGGTTCTACTCCATGACGAGTAGAGGGTTTCCCCATTCGGAAATTCTCGGATCAATGCTTACGTACAGCTCCCCGAGACATATCGGTGTTTGTCCCGTCCTTCTTCGGCTCCTAGTGCCAAGGCATCCACCGTGCGCCCTTTTTCACTTAACTATACTCATGC
The DNA here is from genome assembly GCF_055392695.1 of Gracilibacillus sp. JCM 18966. Lineage (NCBI taxonomy): Bacteria > Bacillati > Bacillota > Bacilli > Caryophanales > Bacillaceae > Gracilibacillus > Gracilibacillus sp. JCM 18966. Next base: position 986,486 of record NZ_AP043883.1, read on the forward strand.
TTCAGATGAAAAAGTCGTTGGTTTTTATTTGATGTCTTGTCATCAGTTTCGTGTTGGCTTCTTTTGGTGCCTTCACGTCCTGATTTCTTCTTATCTAGTTTTCAAGGTACAGCTTCCACACGAGGTGGTGACTTCTGTGTTCGTCACAGGACGTGACGGGTTTTAACAGAAGATCCTCTGAGCATCAATCGCTCAAAACTGAACCAAACAACCAAGTACAATCTATGATTCACATCGTAAATCATTTCCTTATATCCTTAGAAAGGAGGTGATCCAGCCGCACCTTCCGATACGGCTACCTTGTTACGACTTCACCCCAATCATTGGCCCCACCTTCGGCGGCTGGCTCCAAAGGTTACCCCACCGACTTCGGGTGTTGCCAACTCTCGTGGTGTGACGGGCGGTGTGTACAAGGCCCGGGAACGTATTCACCGCGGCATGCTGATCCGCGATTACTAGCGATTCCGGCTTCATGTAGGCGAGTTGCAGCCTACAATCCGAACTGAGAATGGTTTTATGGGATTGGCTTCACCTCACGGCTTCGCTGCCCTTTGTACCATCCATTGTAGCACGTGTGTAGCCCAGGTCATAAGGGGCATGATGATTTGACGTCATCCCCACCTTCCTCCGGTTTGTCACCGGCAGTCACCTTAGAGTGCCCAACTCAATGCTGGCAACTAAGATCAAGGGTTGCGCTCGTTGCGGGACTTAACCCAACATCTCACGACACGAGCTGACGACAACCATGCACCACCTGTCATTCGGTCCCCGAAGGGAACTCCCTATCTCTAGGGACATCCGAAGATGTCAAGACCTGGTAAGGTTCTTCGCGTTGCTTCGAATTAAACCACATGCTCCACCGCTTGTGCGGGCCCCCGTCAATTCTTTTGAGTTTCAGCCTTGCGGCCGTACTCCCCAGGCGGAGTGCTTAATGCGTTAACTGCAGCACTAAGGGGCGGAAACCCCCTAACACCTAGCACTCATCGTTTACGGCGTGGACTACCAGGGTATCTAATCCTGTTCGCTCCCCACGCTTTCGCACCTCAGCGTCAGTTACAGACCAGAGAGCCGCCTTCGCCACTGGTGTTCCTCCACATCTCTACGCATTTCACCGCTACACGTGGAATTCCGCTCTCCTCTTCTGTACTCAAGTTCCCCAGTTTCCAATGACCGCTTGCGGTTGAGCCGCAAGATTTCACATCAGACTTAAGAAACCGCCTACGCGCGCTTTACGCCCAATAATTCCGGACAACGCTTGCCCCCTACGTATTACCGCGGCTGCTGGCACGTAGTTAGCCGGGGCTTCCTCGATAGGTACCGTCAAGGTACCGCCCTATTCGAACGGTACTTGTTCTTCCCTAACAACAGAACTTTACGATCCGAAAACCTTCTTCGTTCACGCGGCGTTGCTCCGTCAGACTTTCGTCCATTGCGGAAGATTCCCTACTGCTGCCTCCCGTAGGAGTCTGGGCCGTGTCTCAGTCCCAGTGTGGCCGATCACCCTCTCAGGTCGGCTATGCATCGTTGCCTTGGTGAGCCGTTACCTCACCAACTAGCTAATGCACCGCGGGCCCATCTGTAAGTGGTAGCTTGCGCCACCTTTCCACTTCGGTTCCTATGAACCAAAGTACTATCCGGTATTAGCCCCGGTTTCCCGGAGTTATCCCAGTCTTACAGGCAGGTTGCCCACGTGTTACTCACCCGTCCGCCGCTCGTTCCACTCACGTCCTCCCGAAGGATTCAGTCAGCTTCCCGCGCTCGACTTGCATGTATTAGGCACGCCGCCAGCGTTCGTCCTGAGCCAAGATCAAACTCTCCATAAAATAGATGCACCGAAGTGCTTGTGTTGATCAAGCTCGCTTAAAGCTAGCATGTTCTTACTTTTTGTACTGGTTGTTTTGTTCAGTTTTCAATGATCAATAAAAATGGTGGAGCCTAGCGGGATCGAACCGCTGACCTCCTGCGTGCAAAGCAGGCGCTCTCCCAGCTGAGCTAAGGCCCCACATAAAAAATGAAGATGGTCGGGAAGACAGGATTTGAACCTGCGACCCCTTGGTCCCAAACCAAGTGCTCTACCAAGCTGAGCTACTTCCCGGAAATGGCGCGCCCGAGAGGAGTCGAACCCCTAACCTTTTGATCCGTAGTCAAACGCTCTATCCAATTGAGCTACGGGCGCTAAGTGGTGCCGAGGGCCGGACTCGAACCGGCACGGTGGAAACCCACCGCAGGATTTTAAGTCCTGTGCGTCTGCCAATTCCGCCACCCCGGCATGGGATAATACCAATCTAATCATCTGGCAAACAAAATGATTAAATCTACTGGAGCGGAAGACGGGATTCGAACCCGCGACCCCCACCTTGGCAAGGTGGTGTTCTACCACTGAACTACTTCCGCAATATATTTATTAATATGGTGCGGGTGGAGGGACTTGAACCCCCACGTCGAGAGACACTAGATCCTAAGTCTAGCGCGTCTGCCAATTCCGCCACACCCGCATTAAAATGGTGAGCCATGGAGGATTCGAACCTCCGACCCTCTGATTAAAAGTCAGATGCTCTACCAACTGAGCTAATGGCTCTAAATGGTGCCGGCCAGAGGACTTGAACCCCCAACCTACTGATTACAAGTCAGTTGCTCTACCAATTGAGCTAGACCGGCATAACATGGTGGAGGATGCAGGGCTCGAACCTGCGACCCCTTGCTTGTAAGGCAAGTGCTCTCCCAGCTGAGCTAATCCTCCTATGTATGCCTGGCAGCGTCCTACTCTTGCAGGGGCGTGAGCCCCAACTACCATGGGCGCTGGAGAGCTTAACTACTGTGTTCGGTATGGGAACAGGTGTGACCTCTCCGCTATCGCCACCAGACTCGTTTTTTCAAGGACAAGATACATTATAACGCATTTCTCACAACAAATGCAAGAGTTTTTTAAAAATACCTTGAAAACTAGATAAGAAGTAGACAAACCATTGGTTTTTCATCCAAAGAACGTATAGATAAGTCCTCGATCGATTAGTATTCGTCAGCTCCACATGTCACCATGCTTCCACCTCGAACCTATCTACCTCATCGTCTCTGAGGGATCTTACTCACTTAAAGTGTGGGGAAGTCTCATCTTGAGGGGGGCTTCATGCTTAGATGCTTTCAGCACTTATCCCTTCCACACGTAGCTACCCAGCGATGCTCCTGGCGGAACAACTGGTGCACCAGCGGTGTGTCCATCCCGGTCCTCTCGTACTAAGGACAGCTCCTCTCAAACTTCCAGGCGCCCACGACGGATAGGGACCGAACTGTCTCACGACGTTCTGAACCCAGCTCGCGTACCGCTTTAATGGGCGAACAGCCCAACCCTTGGGACCGACTACAGCCCCAGGATGCGATGAGCCGACATCGAGGTGCCAAACCTCCCCGTCGATGTGGACTCTTGGGGGAGATAAGCCTGTTATCCCCGGGGTAGCTTTTATCCGTTGAGCGACGGCCCTTCCATTCGGTACCGCCGGATCACTAAGCCCGACTTTCGTCCCTGCTCGACTTGTAGGTCTCGCAGTCAAGCTCCCTTCTGCCTTTACACTCTTCGAATGATTTCCAACCATTCTGAGGGAACCTTTGGGCGCCTCCGTTACTCTTTAGGAGGCGACCGCCCCAGTCAAACTGCCCACCTGACACTGTCTCCGAACCGGATCACGGTTCTGGGTTAGAAGGTTCATACAGCCAGGGTGGTATCCCACCGGCGCCTCCACGTAAGCTAGCGCTCACGTTTCCAAGGCTCCCACCTATCCTGTACAAGCTGTACAAACATTCCATATCAGGCTACAGTAAAGCTCCACGGGGTCTTTCCGTCCTGTCGCGGGTAATGCGCATCTTCACGCATAGTATAATTTCACCGGGTCTCTCGTTGAGACAGTGCCCAAGTCGTTGCACCTTTCGTGCGGGTCGGAACTTACCCGACAAGGAATTTCGCTACCTTAGGACCGTTATAGTTACGGCCGCCGTTTACTGGGGCTTCAGTTCAACGCTTCGCTAATGCTAACGCATCCCCTTAACCTTCCAGCACCGGGCAGGTGTCAGCCCCTATACTTCGCCTTTCGGCTTCGCAGAGACCTGTGTTTTTGCTAAACAGTCGCTTGGGCCTTTTCACTGCGGCTTACTCGTAAGTAAGCACCCCTTCTCCCGAAGTTACGGGGTCATTTTGCCGAGTTCCTTAACGAGAGTTCTCCCGATCACCTTAGGATTCTCTCCTCGCCTACCTGTGTCGGTTTGCGGTACGGGCACCCTTTTCCTTGCTAGAGGCTTTTCTTGGCAGTGTGAAATCCGGAACTTCGGTACTCATTTTCCCTCCCGATCACAGCTTGTGATTGCCAGACGGATTTGCCTATCTGACTCACTCACTGCTTCGACGCACACGTCCAGTCGTGCGCTTTCCTTATCCTACTGCGTCCCCCCATCACTCAAACGGAATTGGGTGGTACAGGAATATCCACCTGTTGTCCATCGCCTACGCCTTTCGGCCTCGGCTTAGGCCCCGACTAACCCTGAGCGGACGAGCCTTCCTCAGGAAACCTTAGGCATTCGGTGTAGAAGATTCTCACTTCTATTTCGCTACTCATACCGGCATTCTCACTTCTAAGCGCTCCACCAGTCCTCACGGTCTGACTTCCCTGCACTTAGAACGCTCTCCTACCATTGTTCGTAGAACAATCCGTAGCTTCGGTGATACGTTTAGCCCCGGTACATTTTCGGCGCAGCGTCACTCGACCAGTGAGCTATTACGCACTCTTTAAATGATGGCTGCTTCTAAGCCAACATCCTGGTTGTCTAAGCAACGCCACATCCTTTTCCACTTAACGTATACTTGGGGACCTTAGCTGACGGTCTGGGCTGTTTCCCTTTCGACTATGAACCTTATCACCCATAGTCTGACTCCCAAGGTAATATGATTGGCATTCGGAGTTTGACTGAATTCGGTAACCCGGTGAGGGCCCCTAGTCCAATCAGTGCTCTACCTCCAACATACATCCCTTGAGGCTAGCCCTAAAGCTATTTCGGAGAGAACCAGCTATCTCCGTGTTCGATTGGCATTTCACCCCTACCCACACCTCATCCCCGCACTTTTCAACGTACGTGGGTTCGGGCCTCCAGTCAGTGTTACCTGACCTTCACCCTGGACATGGGTAGATCACACGGTTTCGGGTCTACGACCCCCTACTATCTCGCCCTATTCAGACTCGCTTTCGCTGCGGCTCCGTGTCTTCCACTTAACCTTGCAGGAGATCGTAACTCGCCGGTCCATTCTACAAAAGGTACGCCGTCACCCATAAAAGGGCTTCGACTACTTGTAGGCACACGGTTTCAGGTTCTCTTTCACTCCCCTCCCGGGGTGCTTTTCACCTTTCCCTCACGGTACTGGTTCACTATCGGTCACTAGGGAGTATTTAGCCTTGGGAGATGGTCCTCCCGGATTCCGACGGAATTTCACGTGTTCCGCCGTACTCAGGATCCACTCTGGAGGAAACACGCTTTCGACTACAGGGCTGTTACCCGCTGTGGCTGACCTTTCCAGATCGATTCGTCTAACGTATTTCTTGGTAACTCCGTATAGAGTGTCCTACAACCCCAAAAAGCAAGCTTTTTGGTTTGGGCTAATTCCGTTTCGCTCGCCGCTACTCGGGAAATCGCGTTTGCTTTCTCTTCCTCCGGGTAATGAGATGTTTCAGTTCCCCGGGTCTGCCTCCTCTATCCTATGGATTCAGATAGAGGTTCTACTCCATGACGAGTAGAGGGTTTCCCCATTCGGAAATTCTCGGATCAATGCTTACGTACAGCTCCCCGAGACATATCGGTGTTTGTCCCGTCCTTCTTCGGCTCCTAGTGCCAAGGCATCCACCGTGCGCCCTTTTTCACTTAACTATACTCATGCTTCAGATGAAAAAGTCGTTGGTTTTTATTTGATGTCTTGTCATCAGTTTCGTGTTGGCTTCTTTTGGTGCCTTCACGTCCTGATTTCTTCTTATCTAGTTTTCAAGGTACAGCTTCCACACGAGGTGGTAACTTCTGTATTCGTCACAAGACGTGACGGGTTTTGACAGAAGATCCTCTGAGCATCAATCGCTCAAAACTGAACCAAACAACCAAGTACAATCTATGATGATCTACGCTAATAGATCATTTCCTATTGTGTCTAGCTCCAGCACCCAGCGACTAGCACAACTTCCCTCACCTCCGTACGATAAGTCAACATCAAGTCGCTAAGCTCCTTGTGTTTCCTTTATCTCCTTCGGTAAGATTGATCGATTAAAACCACCACTTTGCGTGGTAACATCGATCCACCCATGTTGCATGGGCGCAGTTTGTACGTCGCTAACCGGGTGCTTCCGCCTTTCACTTTATCCTTAGAAAGGAGGTGATCCAGCCGCACCTTCCGATACGGCTACCTTGTTACGACTTCACCCCAATCATTGGCCCCACCTTCGGCGGCTGGCTCCAAAGGTTACCCCACCGACTTCGGGTGTTGCCAACTCTCGTGGTGTGACGGGCGGTGTGTACAAGGCCCGGGAACGTATTCACCGCGGCATGCTGATCCGCGATTACTAGCGATTCCGGCTTCATGTAGGCGAGTTGCAGCCTACAATCCGAACTGAGAATGGTTTTATGGGATTGGCTTCACCTCACGGCTTCGCTGCCCTTTGTACCATCCATTGTAGCACGTGTGTAGCCCAGGTCATAAGGGGCATGATGATTTGACGTCATCCCCACCTTCCTCCGGTTTGTCACCGGCAGTCACCTTAGAGTGCCCAACTCAATGCTGGCAACTAAGATCAAGGGTTGCGCTCGTTGCGGGACTTAACCCAACATCTCACGACACGAGCTGACGACAACCATGCACCACCTGTCATTCGGTCCCCGAAGGGAACTCCCTATCTCTAGGGACATCCGAAGATGTCAAGACCTGGTAAGGTTCTTCGCGTTGCTTCGAATTAAACCACATGCTCCACCGCTTGTGCGGGCCCCCGTCAATTCTTTTGAGTTTCAGCCTTGCGGCCGTACTCCCCAGGCGGAGTGCTTAATGCGTTAACTGCAGCACTAAGGGGCGGAAACCCCCTAACACCTAGCACTCATCGTTTACGGCGTGGACTACCAGGGTATCTAATCCTGTTCGCTCCCCACGCTTTCGCACCTCAGCGTCAGTTACAGACCAGAGAGCCGCCTTCGCCACTGGTGTTCCTCCACATCTCTACGCATTTCACCGCTACACGTGGAATTCCGCTCTCCTCTTCTGTACTCAAGTTCCCCAGTTTCCAATGACCGCTTGCGGTTGAGCCGCAAGATTTCACATCAGACTTAAGAAACCGCCTACGCGCGCTTTACGCCCAATAATTCCGGACAACGCTTGCCCCCTACGTATTACCGCGGCTGCTGGCACGTAGTTAGCCGGGGCTTCCTCGATAGGTACCGTCAAGGTACCGCCCTATTCGAACGGTACTTGTTCTTCCCTAACAACAGAACTTTACGATCCGAAAACCTTCTTCGTTCACGCGGCGTTGCTCCGTCAGACTTTCGTCCATTGCGGAAGATTCCCTACTGCTGCCTCCCGTAGGAGTCTGGGCCGTGTCTCAGTCCCAGTGTGGCCGATCACCCTCTCAGGTCGGCTATGCATCGTTGCCTTGGTGAGCCGTTACCTCACCAACTAGCTAATGCACCGCGGGCCCATCTGTAAGTGGTAGCTTGCGCCACCTTTCCACTTCGGTTCCTATGAACCAAAGTACTATCCGGTATTAGCCCCGGTTTCCCGGAGTTATCCCAGTCTTACAGGCAGGTTGCCCACGTGTTACTCACCCGTCCGCCGCTCGTTCCACTCACGTCCTCCCGAAGGATTCAGTCAGCTTCCCGCGCTCGACTTGCATGTATTAGGCACGCCGCCAGCGTTCGTCCTGAGCCAAGATCAAACTCTCCATAAAATAGATGCACCGAAGTGCTTGTGTTGATCAAGCTCGCTTAAAGCTAGCATGTTCTTACTTTTTTGTACTGGTTGTTTTGTTCAGTTTTCAATGATCAATGTTCGCCGTCTTTTTGCGACAGCTTTTATATCATATCACCATAAATCACAATTGTCAACAGCTTTTTTTAAGTTTGTAAATTGTTTAGTAGATTATATTAACTACCTTATTTAAAGCGACGCTAAACAATATATCACACCTCACTCAGAAGTGTCAATAGCTTTTTTAACTTTCCATGGATTGTTTTTCATGACTTGACAGTCTAAGTTTTCTTTTTTTGATTTTAAAGAAAGATAACCCCAAAAAGTTGAGCGGGAGGTCTAACTTTTCAGGGTTGTTGTATGGGTTCTTTCTATTACTTATTACGCATTTGCGGGAATAGCAGAACATCACGAATCGATGGTGAATTAGTTAGTAACATTACTAAACGATCAATCCCGATACCAAGACCGCCGGTTGGTGGCATACCATATTCTAAAGCTTCTAAGAAATCCTCATCCATTTCGTGAGCTTCGTCATTTCCTTGTTCTTTTTCCTTCACTTGGGCTTCAAAGCGTTCACGCTGATCAATAGGATCGTTTAACTCAGAGAACGCGTTGGCATGCTCTCTACCAACAATAAATAGTTCGAAGCGATTTGTAAAACGATCGTCATCCTTGTTTTTCTTTGCAAGTGGTGAAATTGCAACAGGGTGTCCGTACACAAAAGTCGGCTGAATTAATTTCTCCTCCACTCTCTGCTCAAAGAATTCATTTACAATATGCCCATAGGTCATATTATCTTCTATTTCTATTCCGTGCTCCTTCGCAAGAGCTTTCGCTTCATCATCACTCATTTGCTGCCAGAAATCTACTCCAGTGTATTCCTTAATTGCATCCACCATATGGAGTCTAGTCCATTTAGGTTGTAAATTAATTTTGTCTTCACCGTAAGAAATAGTTGTCGAACCAAGAACCTCTTTAGCTATATGTGCTACCATATTTTCAACTAGTTCCATTATATCGTGGTAATCCGCATATGCTTCATATAACTCAATCATCGTAAATTCAGGATTATGCCTAGTCGATACTCCTTCATTTCGAAAAACACGGCCAATCTCATAAACTTTTTCCATACCACCTACAATAAGTCGTTTTAGATGTAATTCAATCGCAATCCTCATATATAAAGGAATATCTAAAGCGTTATGATGAGTTTCAAAAGGTCGAGCAGATGCTCCTCCCGCTATTCCGTGCATCATCGGTGTTTCTACTTCCAAGAAACCTCGATCGTCTAGATATCTACGCATGGATTGAATGATTTTACTTCTTATAATAAATGTTTGCTTACTATCGATATTTGTAATCAAATCTAAGTAGCGTTGGCGATAGCGTTGTTCTACATCCTTTAATCCATGGAATTTCTCTGGCAACGGCCGTAACGCCTTTGTAAGTAGAATGAATTGCTCTGCTTTTACAGATAGCTCGCCTACATTTGTTTTAAAAACAGTCCCTGTAACGCCTACAATATCCCCAAGATCCGCTGTTTTGAAAATTTCGTACGCTTCCTCGCCTACTGTATCCTTTCTCACATACAACTGGATTTGACCACTTAGATCTTGAATATGAGAGAAGCCTGCTTTCCCCTTCCCTCTTTTTGTCATAATACGACCAGCAATTGTCGTCTCTATTTTTTTCTCTTCTAATTCCTCTTTAGAATATTGATCATAGTTAGCTCTTAATTCTTCTGCTAAATGTGTACGGGTAAACTTATCTCCAAAAGGGTCCATCCCTTTTTCGATATAGGATTCTAATTTTTCTAACCGGACACGCATGTGTTCACTTAATTCTTCACTCATTTTTATCACTCCATATTAAAAATTGTAGTTGGCTACGAGGTAATCCTATCCCTTATCCACCCTAGTTTATTTCTTAGGTTCTAATTCTTGGATAGAAATATCTAATTGCTCAGAGATTTTTTCTAGGGTTTCCAATGTTGGTACCCGTTTACCTCGTTCTATGTCTCCTAGCTGAGAAACTGACATTCCGAGCTCTTTTGCAAAACCTATTTGTGTATAGCCTTTTAATTTTCTATAAGCCTTTATTCTTTTCCCCCATCTATTTTGTTGCATTGAACTACCCCTTCTTTTTCTTTCAAAGACATTTCACTAATTAAAGTAGAAACATCCTTCTCTATATGTGATAAGTATAAATGATGATTTATGTCCATTAATGGCATTAATACAAATGCCCGCTCATGCATACTTGGATGTGGTAAAGTTAATCGTTCTGTTTCTATATTCTCTTGATTATATAACAAAATGTCAAGGTCTATCGTCCTCGGCCCCCACTTTATTTCACGTTTTCTGCCTAAGCTATGTTCAATTTCCTGACAAGTATCCAATAATTCAAGTGGGGACAAAGTTGTTTCGATACGAATAGCCATATTGAGAAAATCATTCTGATCCGTAAACCCAACCGGTGCTGTTTCGTAGATCCCTGAGACCTTCTTGATCTGAATGGATCGATGTTCTTTCAATCGTTGTATTGCAAGTTGTAAATATTCTAATCTTGGTTCAATATTAGATCCTAACGCTATATATGCTTGATTCATTTGTTCTTCTCCCGATAAATCTCAACTGCTACCGAACGATAATGTCCAGGGATTGGTGGATCTGGCTTATAAACCTTGACGGTGCATGTCTGGAGTAAAGGAAGACTCGTTAACAGTTTATCGGCAACAGATTGTGCTACAGCTTCGACTAAGTTCTTTGCTTCCCCTTCCACTATCTCTTTGGTTAATTGATAAACAAGTCCATAATCGATCGAATCTTCCATGTTGTCAGACTTACCTGCCTTACGCAAATCCAATTCAAGTATAAGGTCGACTGAAAAGCGTTGGCCTAGCTTTCTCTCTTCTGGAAACAAACCATGATAACCATAAAATTGCATCTCATGAACATAGATCTTATCCATCTATCTCACTACCTTTACCTATCATTTGATCCATCATGCTGGTCATCCGCGCAATCATTTCTACATTGTGCACTCGAACGATCTCTACCCCTTTTGTGATTCCGTAGCATACCGTTGCTCCTGTCCCTTCATCTCGTTGACCAACAGGTAAATTCAATGCATGTCCGATCATAGATTTCCTAGAGGTACCTAACAAAACAGGGTATCCTAATGTTTTAATTCGTTCGAGTTCTCGCATTACTTGCATGTTTTCCTCAAAGGACTTTGCAAAACCAATTCCAGGATCAAGTATAATATTTTCTTCTTTTACACCTCTCGCAAGGGCAATTTGTATACTTTCCTCAAGATCTGACAATACATCATTCATTAAAGACTGATAGTGACGATCTTCACGATTATGCATGAGGATAATCGGAGCTTGATATTCTGCAGCAACCTTGGCAATCTCAGGTTCCTTCTTTGCCCCCCAAACATCATTAATAATCGAAGCACCTGCTTGAACAGCTGCTTTTGCTACCTTGGACTTGTACGTATCTACTGATATGGGTATCGTTATTTCCTGGGCAATAGCCTCAACAACTGGTACCACACGGTTTAATTCTTCTTGTTCAGATACAGGCTTGTGCCCGGGTCTAGTGGATTCACCACCAACATCAATGAGATGGGCACCTTGCTCTTCCATTTTTTTCGCTTGTGCAATCGCCTGATCGATTGTGTGATAGCTCCCACCATCTGAAAAGGAATCTGGAGTAACATTCAAGATACCCATCACCAACGTTTGATCAGAATAGCGAAAATCTTTCACCTTCGTCTTTAGCCAATCGTTCATCTAAATCCGTCCTTCATTCTTCTATTTCATTCCTATCATAGGATATAATAGGTATTATTATACAAAAGTCAATTATAGCATAATTTTAACCCTTTTTTGTCAAAAATGCACGATCTTATTAGAGAAACTGATGTGTTAGTTTAACCTTCGTCGCATGACCCTGCCAAACATTAAAAAAGACTACCTATAAAATAGATAGTCTCACCAATCTTATTCTTCATCAAATTGATATAAAGGTGTTGATAAATAACGTTCTCCATTACTTGGTAATACCGCTAGAACCTTTTTGCCTTTTCCAAGCTTTTTCGCTACTTGCTTCGCCGCATAAATAGCAGCGCCAGAGGATACTCCACCGAGGACTCCATCTTTTTTAGCAGCTTCTCTTGCTGTTTCATAAGCTTGATCATTTGTGACAGTAATAACTTCATCATAAACCTTTGTATTTAATACACCTGGAACAAAACCTGCACCTAAACCTTGTATCTTATGAGGTCCTGGCTTTCCTCCGGATAATATTGCAGAATCTGCTGGTTCTACAGCATAAATTTTTATATCCTTGAAGTGCTCCTTTAAAACTTTACCGGCACCAGTAATCGTTCCACCTGTACCAATACCTGAAACAAATGCATCTAATTGATCTCCCATTTGCTCCACAATTTCTTTACCTGTTGTCCGCGCATGTACATCTGGATTAGCTTGGTTGTTAAATTGTTGTGGCATGAAGTATCCATGCTTTTCTTGAAGCTCACTTGCTTTTTTGATGGCACCTTTCATACCCTCTGCACCTGGTGTTAGTAATAATTCAGCACCATATGCACGTAATAAATTACGCCTTTCCATACTCATTGTATCTGGCATGACAAGAATAGCTCTATATCCTTTCACTGCTGCTACGAGTGCTAAACCGATACCTGTATTACCGCTTGTTGGTTCAATGATTGTATCTCCAGACTTTAATACACCTTCTTGTTCCGCTGCTTCAATCATCGCTAATCCAATACGATCCTTCACAGAGCTTCCCGGGTTCATGAATTCTAGCTTTAAGTAGATTTCCGCAGCTTCTGGATCAGCAGTACGATTTAACTTAACAATAGGAGTATTGCCAATCAATTCTGCGATATTTTGAGCAACTTTCATTTAACTTCCTCCTCAATCCCAAGTAATATAATTGGTTTTATATACAATGTACATGAAAAAGGTATCATTTGTCAACCCATAACTTGGAAAAGTCCTATATCCTTTTGACCTTGCTCCTTAGTCATTTTTATCTAGCACTGTTGTGACTTCTAGTTCTTCCCACAACAATTTAGGATCTAAATTCTGGTCCATTTGATCTAGTGCTAAATCCTGCTTTACTTCTTGATAGGCTTCTTCATAGCTTACATTAACTGCAGGAATATGATGATGTAGAAACACAATACTAAAGCCTTGATCTGTTCGGATAGGCTGACTAAATGTCCCCTCGTCCATCGCTAACGTTTCATGAAAATATTCAGGAGGAATAAAGCTATTAGTCTCTGTATAATAACCGAGATATCCGCCTTCAGAAGCTGTCTCCTCATCCATAGAATATTCTTGCGCTACATCCGTAAAAGAAGCTCCTGACTCTAACTTTTGGTAAGCCTCATCCGCTTCCGCTTCGCTGGATACAACAATATGAGATAGTTGAACAACCTCTTCAAATTGATACTGGTTCTCGTAGGTTTGAAAATACTGCTTCACTTCAGAGTCTGACACTTCGACATCACGCGTTAATAAAGCCTTCATGTAATAACGATATTTAATTTGTTCTGTCCATTTCTCTTGAAGGGATTTCCTTTCCTCTTCCGTTAGGACACCTTGCATGATTAATAGCCTTGCTATTTCACGCTCTACAATCTTTGAATCGATTTCTAACTTCTCTTGCTCCGCGAGTTGAAAAACCACCTCTTGATTAACCATTTCGGTTAACACCTTTTCACCATAGCCTCTAGTTAATAAATCCAGCCATTCCTCATACTTTATCTTTTCATTTTCGATAGTGGCTAATGGTTTTTTTTGATTGATAACAGATTCATCATCTAATGCAATTTCCGTATTTCCTTTGGAGAAAAGCAGTGTTGTTATATTCGTGATGAGCAAAATAAAAATAATGACCCACAAAGACAGCTTCGACAATCTCACAACACTTTTCCTCCTTAAGAAGATTTTAATGCACGTAATTCATCAATGGAGAAGGTATAAACCTCATTACAAAAATGACAGGTAGCTGTCGCCCCGTGATCCTCTTTAATCATTGCATCGATTTCCTCATTCCCAAGTCCACTAATCGCAGTCGACAACCTCTCCTTCGAACAAGGACAAGAGAATTGAACTGGCATATTTTCTAGTATATTAAGCTTGCCTTCCTCTCCTACTAAAAGGGTAAGGACTTCTTCTGGTGTTTTTCCTTCCTGTATAAGCTGAGAGATAGGAGCAATCTCTTCAATTTGTTTTTCTACCTTTGCAATTGTCTCATCAGAAGCTCCTGGTAGCATTTGAATAATAAAACCACCTGCTGCCAAGATAGAATGGTCGGGATTCACAAGGACACCAGCTCCTACAGCAGATGGAATTTGCTCTGAATTTGCCAAATAATAGGTGAAGTCCTCACTTACTTCTCCTGATACGATCGGGACTTGTCCTGTAAAATGATTTCGCAGTCCAAGATCCTTGACCACACTTAAGGTTCCTTCTGTCCCCACTGCTCGACGGACATCCAATTTGCCTTGAGCATTGGACTCAAAATCTACATGAGGATTGATAACATAGCCTCGTACCTCTCCTTTATCATTGGCATCTGCAATCACAGCACCAATCGGGCCATTCCCTTCAAGTTTCACGGTCAATTTTGCATTATCCTTTAACATCACACCAAGCATTGCCGTGATCGTAATCGTTCTTCCTAAAGCAGCAGAAGCAGTCGCCCAAGTATCCTGTCTTTCTCTTGCTTCCTCCACTGTATTGGTAGATTTGATCGCATATGCCCTCACTTCACCATCAAAGGCTGTTGCCTTTAAAACATAATCCTTCATCTATAACACCCTTTCACTCAAAGGTTTTTTCGTTTTTTTGATAAATTTCATACAACCCTTTTAAGGTTAAAAATGGATCGACAATATCGATTGTCGCAGAATCCTCTACTAGGAGTGTTGCGAATCCTCCAGTTGCAATAACTTGAGCAGAGGTGCCTGTTTCCCCTTTAATTCGGCTAACTACTTCATCTACTTGTCCTACGTAGCCGTAGTAAACACCTGATTGCATCGCCTCCACCGTAGAAGAACCTATGACCTTATCGGTTCTTTTCAGTTCAATTTTCGGAAGCTTTGCAGCATTGGTATACAGTGCATCCAATGAAATATTAATACCTGGTGTAATCGCACCACCAACATATTCCTCCTTTTCATTAATATAACAATAAGTCGTTGCCGTCCCAAAATCAATGATAATACTAGGAGCACCATATTCTTTGATCGTTCCAACTGCATTCACAATTCGATCTGCGCCTATCTCCTTCGGGTTAGGGTAGGCCATTTTTAAATGAGGATTAACCATTTCTTCGCCAATCACCATTGGTCTACAGTGAAAGTATTTATCTGCCATCCTCTGTAATGCGAACAAAATAGGGGGCACAACAGAAGAGATAATAATCCCGTCAACATCTGAAAAGCTTATGTCCTCGTGAGCGAACAATGATTTAAAGAACATTCCGAATTCATCTTCTGTTTTGTTCTTATCTGTTTGCATACGCCACTGATACTTTAGTTTGCCCTGATCGAAGACCCCTAATACAGTATTTGTGTTACCAACATCTAATACAAATATCATTTCCCACACCGCTTTTCTTTTTTATAGATCATTTTCATATTGTATAGGTAATAATTAATAATTAGCAAGTGAATTGAATTAGATTTGACCTGAAAGCATGATCGATTCAAATCCCTTTTGAGAAACTCACATTCGCTCGTCCTTTAGTGGAAGTATTAGCTTTACTTATACTTTGGACTTCAAAATTTTCGCTACTTCCTGCAAAAATTTTATGCTTTCCTAACGTAAAACAAAAAGCAGCCTCCCTAATTTAGAGAGGCTGCATTTCTAATGTTATTCTTTATCTTGATTGTCTTCAGAAACTTCCTCATTGTTTTCTTTGGATTGGATGTTTACTCGAACATCCTGAGATTGATCATCAGCCTTTTCCTCTGAATGCTTCTCTCCATCTTGTTCTGACACTACTGGGTCTGGTAAAACACCATCCTCAAACAATGATTTAATTTGACTTGCATCTAACGTTTCTACCTCAAGTAAGGTTTTAGCAACTAATTCTAGCTTACTACGGTTTTCTGTAAGAATCTGTTTCGCACGATTATAACAAGTTTGAATGAAGTGCTGGATTTCTTGGTCAATTTCATAAGCAATCGCATCACTATAGTTCTGGTCAGATTGCATATCACGACCTAAGAAAACTTGACCATTACTATTGCCAAATTGAAGTGGGCCAATTTTTTCACTCATACCATATTCCATTACCATCTTACGCGCAATTCCTGTAGCACGTTGGAAATCATTGTGTGCACCTGTACTTACTTCGCCAAAAATAATCTCTTCTGCTACACGTCCACCTAATAGACCCGTAATCTTATCCAATAATTCTGGCTTAGTCATAAAGTAACGATCTTCACGAGGAAGCATAACTGCATATCCACCAGCTTGACCTCGAGGAACAATAGTAACTTTATGTACCATGTCAGCATCATCTAAAACCATACCTATAATGGTATGTCCACTTTCATGATAGGCTACAATATTTCTTTCCTTATCAGAAATTACACGGCTTTTCTTCGCTGGACCTGCAATGACACGATCAATCGCCTCATCTACATCGTCCATTTCGATCTTTTGCTTATCGGATCTTGCTGCAACTAATGCCGCTTCATTTAACAAGTTCTCTAAGTCAGCCCCAGAAAAACCTGGTGTACGCATCGCAATAGTCTTAAGCGAGACATCGTCCGATAATGGTTTATTACGAGCATGTACTTTTAATACATCCTCACGTCCTCTTAGATCTGGTCGGTCTACTGTAATTTGACGATCAAATCGACCAGGTCGTAATAAGGCAGGGTCTAAAATATCTGGACGGTTTGTTGCAGCGATAATTATAATTCCTTCGTTTTCACCAAACCCATCCATTTCAACGAGTAATTGGTTTAAGGTTTGCTCCCGTTCATCATGTCCACCACCAACACCAGCTCCACGTTGGCGACCCACTGCATCAATCTCATCAATAAAGATAATACATGGTGCATTTTTCTTCGCATTTTCAAATAAATCTCGGACACGAGACGCACCGACACCGACGAACATCTCAACGAAATCAGAACCACTGATAGAGAAGAAAGGAACACCCGCTTCCCCTGCAACAGCACGAGCTAATAACGTCTTACCAGTACCTGGAGGTCCTACAAGAAGTACCCCTTTTGGAATCTTAGCTCCAATAGCGGAGAATTTACGTGGATCCTTTAAGAAATCCACCACCTCAACTAATTCCTGCTTCTCCTCATCTGCACCAGCAACATCTCGGAAACGAACTTTTTTCTTTTCTTCATTGTACATCTTCGCCTTGCTCTTACCGAAGTTCATCACACGACTTCCGCCACCCTGTGCTTGATTGAGCAAGAAGAAAAACAGAATAAATATGATAACAAATGGAATCATGGTGGTTAAAAAGGTTACCCATCCACTTGGTTGTTCTTCCTCTTTGACCGTTAGGATTTGTTGTTCCTCAGCCGTTTCGGTAACTTGGCTTACAATCGTTGTATTGTCAGGAATATTCGTTACAAAGTTCTTATCCTCACCTGACTCTAATTCACCAACAATTCTCATGACACCATTTGATGGGCGCATTTCCATTTCTTTTATTTCATTATTTTCCAATGCTTCCATGAATTCATTTACTTTAAATTCTTGTGCTTGGTTGTTTTGATTAATAAAAACATTGATGATCCCTATCACTACAAGAAATATAAATAGATATAGGATCACATTACGTATTATCCGATTCATTGCCTACCTCCTCCCGTAACGAGAAAACTATAGTAAATAGTACCATATTAAAATAGTTTATTACAACTAATTACCACTATAAAATTTGCATATGTATGTTTCCATATACATTGCACTAAGACTTTAATTTAAACTTATTCTTCTCCACCGTAAACCTCTGGCTTTAATACACCGATATACGGTAAATTTCTAAATTTTTCTTGATAATCCAGTCCATAACCTACGACAAACTCATTTGGGACTTCAAATCCTACCAGGTCTGCTTTAATATTAGCTGTACGACCTTCTGGTTTATCTAGAAGGGTTACAATTTTAATCGATTTCGCTTTTCGATATTTAAATAAATCCACTAAATAACTTAAGGTTAAACCACTGTCTATAATATCCTCTATGATAAGTATGTCTCTTCCTTCTACTTTTGTATCCAAATCTTTGACAATTTTCACTTCACCGGAGGAGCGCATTTCATTACCGTAACTTGACACATCCATAAAATCCATTTCAATATGTGTATGGATATTACGTAATATATCAGACATAAATGGTAGAGCACCTTTCAAAATTCCAACTGCTAGAGGGAATTTTCCGTCATATTCTTCGGTTAATTGCTCACCTAACTCCTTACATTTTTGTTGTATGGATTCTGCTGAAATCAACACTTCTTTTATTTCATCGTGCATCATGGTGCCTCCTACTTATATTTTGCTCAGTACTTTCCGCTTTCTTCGCAGCACTTTTATAGTGTAACGATATAAAGGTATCCATTTTTTCTAAAAGAATCTCTGCCTTCGTTAAGCCTATAATCCATAAAATCGTACCATTATTTCCTACTAGCAATGGCCAGCTATCCCTTTTTTCGATAGGAATTTTTTTATCGATAAAAATATCTTTGACTTTTTTACTGCCATTTAACCCTCTTATTTTCATTCGATCTCCTGCTTGCCTTGTTCTTACTATTAGGGGAAATAACGATTCGTCATTTGGAAGGTACATCGAATGATGACTTTCCTGCTTAGTGAAGGTACTAATGCTGGACTCTATGACAAAACCATTCCATAATGCTTGCACACCTGGGATATGTAATTTTTGCGCCACGGATTTCTTGGGCTGCTTTATTTGAAAATGAAAGGAAATTTCCTGATAGCTTTTCGTTATATGTAGCGATTTAGGTAAATCGATCGTTACATTAGCTCTAGATTGTTGTAGCAATGTGAGGAAATCTTCTTCATGCTTCATCGAAATCTTATCAGGGATTTGATGATTGTATAGATAATTTAATATTAGATGAAAGGCTCGTCTTTGTAAAGCAATCGGGTATTGTAAAAAGGAAGGAATGGAAAAAGAAGCCGTCTTCCCTGCAGATGGAAATTGTACTATTTCGGATACCATCTCCTCTGCTTTCTGGGTTAGATACTTATCGTCTTCTCTAATTCTTTCAGTTAATCGCTGAACTTGCCTATGTATGTTTTGATTTTTCTCCTTGAGAAATGGCAGAACATTTAATCGATAAAAATTTCTAGTGTAATCAACAGATTGGTTTGACGGATCCTCTCTTGGCATCAGCTGATGCTGATCACAATAATGATAGATCGCTTCCTTCGTTGTACATAAAAAAGGGCGAATAATCTCTCCTGTACTAAATTTACGTTTAACTGGTATACCTGCTAATAAGGACGGATTACTATGTTGTGTGAGACGCATCAGGACAGTTTCTAATTGGTCATCCCCATGGTGGGCCAATGCTAGATAATCTGCGTCAAATTGTTCCATCACCTTCTCAAACACCCTGTATCTGAGCTTTCTAGCTACCAATTGTGTTCCTTCCTGTAGCTTATTTTTTTCCTTCTTTACATCTACTTTTTCCTTAACAAAGGGCACTTGCCATAAAGCACACAATTGCTCTACGAACTTCACATCTTCTGCTGATTGCCTTCCTCTTAATCCATGATCCACTGAAACGGCAGCAATATGTAGTTTCCACTTATCTCTTAATGTACAAAGATAGTGTAGTAATGCTATCGAATCGGCTCCACCCGAAACGCCAACAACAATGGTAGCCTCTTCTTTCAATAGCTGATGCGTTTTAATAAACACCATAACGGTTTGCTCAAATGATTGATTTGACATCCACCACCACCCCACAAAAACTCTTTTAGACTATTTTAACATATTATGAAATAGCATTTCGATTTATCACATAAATAATGTCATATATAAATAACATCCACCACTTACTGTTAATATACTTAAGATCTCTAATAAAGGGTAGTAATGCTTGTCATTCTTCTTGGTGGCCCCCCGACGCTTCCTCTTTTCCCTTGTGAAATAATGGACTAGAAAATCCTTTACTTGATTCGCCTCAGTAATTTCTCCACTAATCATCTTTAACAGCAATTGTTTAATAGAAGGAGAGGATATCGCCAAATTTATTTTTTGTTGGAGGATTTTTTTAGGATTAGACCCCTTCGTAAAACCATTTGGGTAATAGATTCTTAACACTACCATCGCTAAAGCGAATAGGTCATAGCTTGGCTCCGCTCTTCTCGTCCCCATTTGCCAATAGGCTCTATCATAGAATTCGGTATATTCCTTGATCGATCTTCCAATTAACGTCGTCCCTCCTACATCCACCCAACGAAGACGAACTGGATTCCTGGAAACAATCAAATTATCCAACTTCAGATCCCCAAACACATAGCCTTGTCGGTGCAGCATGTCTAAATCCTTCACAAATCCCATCAACAAGGTAAACAAACGATCCTGACCATTTCTCCGTATGAAATCTGGTAAGGAGTCACCCGAAATATATTCCATAACATAAAAGGCATAAACATGACCATTTGGCGCAATAAAATCATCTACATCGATTAAAGAAGGCCCAAGGTGATGGCCTTGAACCTTCTTAAATCCTTTCAATACATTTACTTCTGAGCTGATCGAGGTACTTTGTTTACTCACCTTTAGCGCAACTTGTTGGTTGCGGTGTACACATAAATATACCGTACCAATCGCCCCGCTCCCAAGCTTGCGAATCACATAATAGCTATGAAGGTGCCATTTTCCTTTAATCGTCTGTCCTTTTATTAAATTGACATTAGGCTTCTTCGATGTTTCCGTATTCATTAGGCAAGAATCTCCTTCTTAAGCTCTTCTTTCCAAATTGGTGCATCGCTTCTTTCAGAGCTGGTCCTGTGGGTGTAACACCACCACTTGCTAATTTGGAAAAAATAGCAGTAATCGAGTCTAATTTCCCTGTCCAATCTACTAATTGATGAATGGCCTTCTTTCTTCCCGGAAATTGATAGACACTGAATCTACTTCGTCCAATTCGTGCATTCATACTGATCGACAAATCGATTAATGCTTCTTGTACAGTTGGAAGCTTATTCGCCATACTAGCACTCGTATCTACTAATACCAAAACCTCCAGATCACAAGTTTCTCCTAATTCATCCACTACCTCCATTACTTCGCCTCTTTGTTCAGGCGGTAGCTCTTCCATTGTCTGCTGATTGCCTAATATTTGTTTGAGTTCTTGATTGACCACACCTTGTAATGTCTCCGTCATCGCTTGCTTAGTGACAGCCTGGACCGTCTGAGATAAGATTTGCTTATAGACAATTTGACTGACCCCTTGACCACAACTGGCAATCTCTTCTACTTCTAATAGACCTGTAGGTTCCTCTGTATCATCATCTTCTAAAATACCAATTACGTTGACTGTAATACCCTGCTCTGCGATGATGGTTGCTACTTGTGCCGGGTCCTCCCCTTGGTTCGAGCAACCATCTGTTATTAATAGAATCTGCTTTAACGTTCCTGTCTTCATCTAATACTCCTCCTATTTCTAGCCTTTTTCTACATCTTCACCAAAAAAAGCTAGAAATATACTTCCATGCTAACCGGTTTTTCAGTAAAAAAACTATTGCCAGCTATAAGCAGGGTAAAAAGAAGCATCTGTGCGAATCGGTGCCCATTTAGGGTGATTTTTATCAATTTGAGCTACTAATACAGTCATATCATCTTCAATCATTCCACCTTGTGAACGAATCACTTCCTCTAGTAACAAATCGGCTATTTCTTGAGGTTCCTTCGTCTCCATTTCTCTTAGCTTTCGCTTTAGCCACATATCTACATTCTCGATTTCCTTTGGCCCTTCAAAAATTCCGTCACTCATCATAATAAGGTAGTCGCCTGGTTTAAGTTCAGCTGTTACGACCTCGACATCGAATTCTTGTATAATGCCAATGGGTAGATTACTCGCTTCAATTCGTTCAATGGCATCACTTCGCATCACATAGCTAGGGGACGAGCCTATCTTCAAAAATCTTACCGATGCGTGGTGGAGATCAATCATCGCCAAATCTAAAGTGGCATATATTTCTTCATTTGTCCTTAAAGAGAGGATGGAATTAATCGATTTTATCGCAACTTGTTCATGAAGCCCTGATTCTAGGATTTGCTGTAATAATCGCAATGTTTCCATACTTTCTTCATGTGCCCTGTCTCCGTTCCCCATGCCATCACTTATAGCTAAGGCATAATGACCTGCGCCAAGTTCCATTGCTTTATAGGAGTCACCTGATACTAAGCCACCACCTTTTGCTGCATGAGCCATTCCAGTAGATACGACATAACGCCGAGCAGATCCAAAGGTAAAGAAGCTATGACCTTTCGCCATCGGAGAAACATCCTCTGTTACCACAATAATCGTTTCATCTAATATATCAGATAGAATTGGTGCGATGAGCTTAGCAGCTTCTCCATGATACTGCTGGAAGAGAATCACCATTTCGATATCAATATTTCCTTTTTCTAGACTGTATACATCTAATTTTTCTAATTCAATTCCTACATGCTTTAATGCGGCTACTATCTCTAATTCTTGTTGCTCATGATTTTCCTTTTCCTTTAAAATCTCTTTCGCAAAGTTTTCCATTACATCGGAAACACCGCTAAGCTGATCTGCTACAAACCTTCTGCTTTCTAGTACTTGCTTCTTTAATTGTTGATTCGCCTGAAAAAAAGAAAGCTCCTGTTGCATTGCATCTATCACTCTTCTTGACTTGATACAATGATTCTCAAATTGATGCTTCGTTACCTTGCTTAAGCCAGAAGGTGTTTCTAATTCTGATTTAACCCCTTTCATTAGATCATAGGTTTGATCAAACTGCTTAACCCAGCATGTTTCTTTCTTAAAGCATGTTTGGCATGTTTTCTCTGCTACATTGCTCAGATAATAATCCACCTCAATATCTTCGTCTTTTAATTGATTGGAATCTATTTGAAAACTTCGTGACAATGCCTTAAACACACTGGAAAAACGCTCGACTCGATGTGCTGTTACATCACGAACTTTTTGTAAATACTGCTCTTGTTCTTTTGTATGCTCTACCGTCCCTGGGATATATCTAGCTATTTTGGAAATGAGCGCATTTGGTGTAAGCACAAATAAAAATACAGCAAAGCTTGATTCAATTAATGCCGCACCAATATAATCAAAGGAATCTCCATATAAGCTTAACAATACCGTACTGACAAACAAACCTACACTTACAGCGAGTTTTTTCCCTTCTTTTAATAGACCGCCCAGTAGTCCAGCGAAGGCTAGTAGACTCATCTGATAGAGATTCCCAACATTAGCTAGACTAAGAATGAGACCAGCTACCACACCTACCGTCGAACCGATAGAAGCTCCGCCGATGAGAGCAAGTAATAGCACGAGATATCTTGCTAATATTTGTTCAAATTGGGCACCGTACCACTCGATTCCCGTTAAGCCTGTTAGTACTGAGGCAAGTAAAATGATCAAACAAACAATTTCTTCATTTTTTAATGTAGGTTTATATCTTTTTGGTGATAATAAAGGGAGGCTTTGCATAAATATTAGAAGTAAGACGGCAGCAAGCACTCCCTCGACTAAGGCAAGCATCCACTGAACATAGGTTAGTGGGCCTTCCCATGCATACAAGCATAAGCGGGGTAAGAATGTGGATATTAAAGCAATAAGCGGAAGTAATTTCTCGATGTGTTTGACATGAAAAAAAATGATATTGAGTAAGAGCATCGTCGCAATGGCTAATACGAGATAGACACCGTGCATTATTGAATATGTACATGCCCCTATTAGCGAAAAACAAATCAAAGCGACAACTTTGTCTCTCCGCAAATACCATACTGAAACGATAAACGCCAAGGCAAATGGGGATAAAGTAGACAAAATAACTGCACGTCCTAACAGTAAACCTAATAGACAAAGTAGAAAACCTTTCTCAATCATGAAATGATGCCACCATCTCATGAGGTTCTTTTGTGAAAAGAACATGGAAAAACGAGCCTTTAATTCGATAGATTTTGGTTTATTCTCCGTAATAGTATTCATCTACATCACTCCTTGTCCTCTATTAAAACACATTCTTTTTTTCTTTTTTGTCAAAACAAGGAAGTAGAATTGGAGAAATGTTCGACTCTTTTTCTAACTAAAAAGCTAATTCAATCGTTAAGCGACACAATCTGGATGAAAACATGTCAGTTTTCATCTTTTTTATGTCGATGATGTCTGATAGCGTTTTTTTATCTTCTCTCTTTTTTTGAGTTGACAGAAAAATAAAGCTGTTGTATTATATTCTTTGTGTCTTTACATTAAGGCGGTGTAGCTCAGCTGGCTAGAGCGTACGGTTCATACCCGTGAGGTCGGGGGTTCGATCCCCTCCGCCGCTATATATGGAAAAAGAGTTGTGAAAAAAATTCACAGCTCTTTTTTATTTCGTTTCTACACATGTAAAAAAGCTACCAATCTAGATAGGTAGCTTTTTGATCTATTGTTCACGAGTCACATCCGTCTTTGTCTTCTATATCCTACATAGACAGCAAGTGTTTAGCCTTTTCTCGCTCCTCGTCCTCCGCGTTTTGATTCTGTATGTTTCTTTAATGTTGCTAAACGATCCTCAGAATCTTTTAAGAAACGATTCATTTTTTGTTCAAATGATTCGCCTCTCTCGCGGTTATTTTTTTGATTGCCTTGATTTCTTCGACGGTTAGGTGGGTTATCCTTTGCTTTTTTGATGGATAAACCAATTTTACCATCGTCCTCTACATTAAGAACTTTAACAGTGACTTCATCACCGACT
Source organism: Gracilibacillus sp. JCM 18966 (assembly GCF_055392695.1). Lineage (NCBI taxonomy): Bacteria > Bacillati > Bacillota > Bacilli > Caryophanales > Bacillaceae > Gracilibacillus > Gracilibacillus sp. JCM 18966. The sequence goes on from NZ_AP043883.1 coordinate 1,011,468, forward strand.
GTTAAATGCTCGTTAATGTCCTTTACATAATTATCGGCAACCTCACTAATGTGGACGAGACCTGTTTTTCCATCAGGTAACTCAATAAAAGCTCCAAAATTAGTGATACCTGTTACCTTTCCCTGCAACTTGCTGCCTACTTCGATTGACATAAAGAAATTGCTCCTCCTTAAAATTTTTAAAGAATCGTACTCATACTATATTATAGCGAAGCAATAAAAACGGTGTCAATAAGATGACTCCTCTTCTGGTAATTTAAACACAATTTCGCCTTCTTCTGTGAAGAAATAGTTGGTTTTCGCAATTTGTAGTAAGTATTCTTCATCATTCAATAGCTTGATTTCTTGTGTCAGCTTCTTTTCCTCTTTTTCCAGTGATGCTAATTGATCAGATTTCTCTGTATATTCTGCTTGCAATTCATTATATTTTACCCGTTGCTTAATGTGATAGGTAGTAACACAAACTATTGTAATCATGACAACTAGGCCGAACAAAGCAAGTCGTCGAAATAATCGCTTTTTTCTTTGCTTTTGTCTTCTTATGTAAGCATCATGTTGTTCAATATAAGCTTCGTTTATTCTAGATACATTACTAGATTTTGCCATGATTAATTCTACCTCCTTAAAGGGTTCTATTACTTTTTCTTTTTTATTTTACTAAATAAACGAAAAAATTGGTAGAGATAATTTTTCTCCATTTTCGGCATAAAACGTTTCACGTAATTCCATAATAAGATAAATGGATAGAAAAGTATACGGAAAATGAAAGAAAATAAACGAAAGAATAGCTGGTAAAGCCATGAAAGGCAAACAACAACAAACGTGAAAAGTAAAGTGATAGGCTTTATTAGTACCCAATGAATGATGGCATAAACCATCCGGAGAATATGTGAAATAATCCGGATGGCAAGTTCTAACCCTTTACTGTAGGCTTGCTCCAACAGAGCCTTGAACATTGCATAGCCACAAAACACAGCTAAAAATATATAGAAGCGCAGTATTCCTTCATTTACCTGATACAATACATAGAAAAAGACGAAGGCTTGTACGATCCAAAAAAGGAATTCTAGAAGGTATCTTCGTATAATACCATCTGCCCACCACTTTTCGATTCGCTTAAACGTATAGTATGCTGCTCCAATATATACCCCCATTGCCACCATTGTAAACATTGTGAGGAACTGCGTGTTTAACGTCATTTGAAGAGCTTGCTAAAAAGACCTTTAGCTTTATCTCCATGCTGCTCGTCTAGATAAGAGAGCTCATAAACCTTACCCTTTATCGATACATGACCGGACTCTACATCTAAATTTTTCATTTGGAGATTGTCCCCACGAATGACAAGATAGCCCATGACGGTCTGTAGCAGAAATTCCTCACTATCAAAGCTATCTACTTCCTTCACTCCGTCTATTTCTAGTAAACGTCTATTTGTCATTTTCACATGGTGATCCATTTGTGATGTTGTCATTGGTTTTTTATCATAATAGTTCATTGCAAATCCCTCCCTTTTATCCATAACTACTTTATGAAAAGAGGGACAAGTTTAGAACTATTTTTATAGAAATGGCGCTTTACTCGTTCTCTCGATATTCTTCACTCTTTATCGTATATAGTGTACTAGCTTCTTCTTTTCTTACTGTTTCTTTTAATTGGTCTACTTGAATCGTTAACAGCTTTTGGCCAAATTGAATCTTCAGTTCATCACCAACGGCAATGGTGGTTGCAGCCTTCGCTGTTTGATCGTTTACGATAATTCTGCCTTGATCGGCTATTTCTTTAGCCAAGGTTCGTCGTTTAATCAATCGTGAAACCTTTAGAAATTTATCTAATCGCATAATTATTCCCTTCCTGATAGAGGTTTGTCTACTCTTTTTGTTTTGCCTTCTCCCAAAATATATCTAATTCAGCTAGAGTAAAATCCGTCCAATCCTTGCCACTATTCGCTACTTCTTTTTCGACAAATTGAAAACGATTCATAAACTTGTTATTTGTTCGCATTAATGCTATTTCTGGATTAATTTTATAATATCTTGCAAGATTAATCATTGCAAATAGAATATCTCCAAATTCTTTTTCTTTCTCGATTTGATTTTCTTCCGCTAACGCTTCCCTCCATTCTACTATTTCCTCCTCCACCTTCTTCCTGATGTCTTCTGAATTATCCCAATCAAAGCCTACCTTCGCCGCCTTTTTTTGTAGATCTTCTGCTAATAGAGTTGCTGGCAATCCTTTGGTTATACCGTCCAATACCGAGGAGTGCTTGTCTTTTTTCTCTCTTTTCTTTATTTCCTGCCAGTTTCGTATAACATCCTCTTCCCCATCTACATGTACATTGCCAAAAACATGAGGATGTCTTCGAATCATTTTTTCCGTGATACTATATATTACGTCATCGATGGTAAAATATCCTGCTTCTTCCGCAATTTCACTATGAAGCATTACTTGTAATAGAACATCACCTAGCTCCTCTGCAATTGCCTCATCATCTTCCCGATCTATCGCTTCTAACACCTCATAGACCTCTTCAATCAAGTACTTTTTTAATGATTCGTGGGTTTGCTTTTTATCCCATGGACATCCATCTGGCCCTCGCAAAATATGGACAACCTCTCTCAATTGGGAAAATTGGTGATGGAGCTTTTCTTTAGTAATCGGTGGTATGTAGACACTTGTTAAGTTACTTAAATCTACTTGCTGATCCAATGCCACTAGTGGAATATGCTTGATTACCTCATTCTCACTGCCTACTGCCTCCGCTATGAAAATCATATGATCTGCAGGAAGATCCTCCAACAAGGTTAATTTTACCTCGGAGGCAACAAAAGAATCATAAACCTGACAAAATACAAGGTGTTGCTCATATTGTAGCTGATGTCTTAAAAAGCTTGTCGCATCTACCATTTGAAAGCCTTCAATTGGGTCAAAGCCAAATGCCCGAAACAGATCATCCAAAAAGCTCTGACCACCTGATATTTTCAATTCAATTTGATTATGTTCCCGTAAGAGCTGTACCGTACGTTCTGCTAACATGGGATGGCCCGGTACCGCATAGAGAATTCGGTTCTTTTTTAATGCTTGGTTGATTAAGCGATCGACAATCTCCTGATAAACGGCTTCAAACTGATCGTGCTTTTCATAAACCGTATCAAAGCTCTCGAATACAACCCCTTCTTCCTCTAATGATGAAATTACTGGATGATCGATCGTGCGCACATAGCAAATATCCTTTGTGTCTATTAATTTTCGGTACAAGCCTAATGGTAATTGATGTATATCTCCACCACCAAGACCTATTACTTCAATGATTGGTTTCATCTCTATTGACTCCTTTATAGTTCCATTTTTTCGGCATAGGAAGCTGGTTCCACTCTTCTTTTGTTAATATATTTAACCATCGTAGACTAAATAGAAAAACTAAGAAACCAAGAACCACACTAAATAAGACAAATACGACTAATTCTAGTCGAGTTACTAGATGTAGAAGGTTATTGTTTAGAAATTTCAAAAGACATTCTATCGCGATCAGAAGTCCTGTTGCTAGAATAAGACGTAAAAGCGGGAGGTGAAGTAGCCTTTGTTTGATGACCCTTTTTCTTAATAGCCAGTAATTGATAACAAAGATAACCACAATCGTACACACGGTGGCAAGAGCATTACCACTAATTCCAAATGAAGGAACAAACCATTTATTTAATAAAATTTTTACCCATAATCCAAAAAAGATAAGAAAGGCTGTCCATTTCATATAGCCAAAACCTTGTAGTAAAGAAGCAACGACTAAAGTAAGTGGACTGACTAAAAGAGTAAGTGCTAAAATACGCAAACTATTCGAACCAAGCCTATCGGTGAAAAATAATTGATTAATCTCTGGCATTAGGATCCATAAACCTGCTGTTGCACCAACAGACAACAATAAACAAAATTTTAACGATGACTGGATTTGGTTGAATGCTTGCTTTTTGTTAGCATGCCAATTCTGCTTCGTTATTTCTGGCATTAACGCCATCGCAAAGGAAGACCCAACAACCGTCACAAGCTGAAGTAATGGCTGACCGCGATCGATAACTCCCTTCGCCTTCATCGCTTCTGTTGTAGAAAGTCCATATTCCACTAGCCCTGGCACTACCGTAACAGAATCTGCAAATTGCATTAATAACAATAGCATATGGTTTAAGCTAATCACGATTCCACCAAAGATGATCGTACTCCATAGACTACTGAATCCAAATACCCTTTCTTCCATTCCATCACACAAAGGCCCTTTCTTTCGATGAAAAAGTAAATATAAGGTAGAGGCAAGGAATGCTACAGTTGTAGCCAATACTGCGCCATCTGCAATCCGATAAACAGAAAGATAGCCTAAAGAGATGAAAGCAGCTGTACCAATAATGATACAAGCACGAATTAGTTGTTCGATTAACTGAGAATTTGCTGTAAGGTACATCCTTTTTTCTGATTGTTGTATTCCCCTGAGTAAGGACAAGATGGGAACAAAAAGAAATATCCACGCCACTAGTTTTAATGCCTCTACTAGGTCCTCATCCCCCATCCATAAAGCTATCTGTGAACGGAAACAATAGATAAGCAAGAAGAGAAACACATGGAAAAGAAGCAGGACCCCTGTTATATTTTTCGATAGCGGTTTTGATGCTTTTGCTTTATTTTCAGCTAAAAATTTAGCGATCGCGGAAGGAAATCCATAAAGGGCTATGGTGATAGCAATCCCAATAATTGGATAGATTTGCTGATAAATATAAAAACCGATATCACCGGTTAGGTTCTGTAATGGTATGCGATAAAAGGCACTAATAACCTTACCTATTATGCCAGCAAATACTAGTGCAAAGGCACCTTTATATATTTGCTTATTTTTAGTTGAATGATTCATCTATTTCTTCCTTCAATGATGTTTTTTTTATTATAGCATAGATGTGAATCGTACAAATGGCTGCTTAGGAATGTATAACCCAGTGAGTGCCATAGGGGCTATAGTGAGATTTTGATCATAGTGAGGCATTAAAAAGCTCTCTCCCTAGCCAACTGACCAGGAAGAGAGCTCCAAGCATTTATTGTATTTGTATAATATTTTGGTCTTCTTTATTTACTTTACCAGAGGCTTTCACACTAACTTCTTGGTCTTCTTGTAAATTAGTGAAGATAACTGGCGTTACTGTAGAAGGGGCATTATGTTCGATAAAGGCTAAATCCACTTCCATTAGGACTTGGCCTTGCTTTACCTCATCGCCTTCTTCTATTTTGGCCGTAAAACCTTCTCCTTTTAAATTAACCGTATCGATACCGATATGGATTAGAATTTCTGTTCCATTGTCCGCTAAAATACCGATAGCGTGCTTTGTTGGGAAGATATTGATGATTTTACCATTCACTGGTGAAACTATTTCACCTTGAGATGGTTTAATCGCAAATCCATCCCCCATCATTTTTTGTGAAAAGACTTGATCTGGCACCTCTGATAATGGCATGATTTCACCTGTCATCGGGCTAGTGAAATCTAGATCGCCTTCTATATTAGCTGACGCAGCTACTGTCTCTTCTTTATTATCAGTAGCTTTTTTCGTTGGTGTTTTACCATCCATAATATCTTGCATTTGACCTCTTAATGTATCTGAAACAGGTCCATAAATTGCTTGAATATTATTTCCTACTTCCATTACTCCAGAAGCACCAAGCTTTTTCAAACGTCCTTTATCCACTTTGTTTTTATCATCTACACTAACACGGAGACGGGTAATACATGCATCCAGGTTCGTAATATTATCCTTGCCACCCATTGCTTCCAAGATCTCATAAGGACGATCATCTACTTCGCCTTCATCATCGCTATCTTCTGCCTCATCTTCACGGCCCGGTGTCGCTAGGTTGAATTTTTGAATGGCAAATCGGAAACCAAAGTAATAAATAACCGAGAAGACCAATCCAACAATAATTACCCACCACCAGTCTGTACGGTTAGGCATAACACCGAATAGAAGGAAGTCAATCAGACCACCTGAGAATGTCATACCAATTTTAACATCTAGTAAATACATCGTCATAAACGATAAACCAGCAAAAATTGCATGAATTCCAAATAATAATGGTGCAACGAATAAGAATGAGAATTCAAGTGGTTCTGTAATCCCTGTTAAGAAAGAAGTTAATGCAGCAGAGAACATAATCCCTCCAACTACCTTTTTTCTTTCCGGTTTTGCTGTATGATAAATAGCTAATGCCGCAGCAGGAAGTCCAAACATCATGAACGGGAATTTACCTGTCATGAAATTACCTGCCGTAAAGTCTACCCCATCCTTCAATTGCTCGAAGAAAATACTTTGGTCACCACGAATGATTTCTCCAGCAGCATTCGTATATTGTCCAAATTCGAACCAGAATGGAGAATAGAAAATGTGATGTAACCCAAATGGAATTAACCCTCTTTCAATCACACCAAATACAAATGTTGATATCGTGCGGTTTGTTTCTAGCATAAAATGAGAAACCGCATTAAGCCCTTCTTGTGCAAATGGCCATACTAAAAACATGATAATACCTAATATTAAGGATGAAAAGGCTGTAATAATAGGAACAAAACGCTTTCCCGCAAAGAATCCTAAAAATTGTGGAAGCTCTATATTGAAATACCGATTGTACATAAAGGCTGCTAATATACCGACAATGATCCCGCCAAACACTCCTGTTTGCAATGTCGGAATCCCTAGGACACTTGCGTAGGCTGGATTTGAAGTCATTTCTGCTGTGATATCTCCAAATACACCCATCGTGACATTCATGATTAAGTAACCGATGATAGCCGCAAGTCCAGCAACCCCATCACCTTTTGCTAAACCGATTGCAACACCGACAGCAAATAGTAATGGTAGGTTATCAAATACGATTCCACCTGCTTCTGACATTACTTCTAATATTTTTTGTACGGTTGCATTACCGAACCACGGGAATTGTTCGACCCATTGATCCTGTGCAAAGCTTGTACCAAATGCAAGCAGTATACCTGCAGCCGGTAATAAAGCAACCGGTAGCATTAAAGCTTTACCGACTTTTTGCAATGTACCAAATATGTTGGACATGTTAATTTTCCTCCTTCTTGTTTGTATTGCAACAAAAAAGGCATGAGTAAAATGCATTTAGATCCTATGGTATATACTTCTCCCCATAGAATAACCTAAAACATCCATTTTACTCATGCCTGATCGTATCAGTAACACGTTATGATGATTGCGTTAATCGTTGTAGGTGAATGGTCAGATAAAGTACTTCTGACTCATCTACACGTGTATGCAGTTGTTGTTGCATTACTTTAATTAATTTCCAAGCAAGATTATAGCATATGGGATAAGTCGATTTCAACACTTTTGCTAAATTCGTTTCTTGCCCTAATGTTTCCCCTTCGTATACCCTTTCAATCGCACGATGCAAATGCTGAATTAAGCGGTTATAATTAATGCCTTGGCGATCGAGTTGAATGCCTAGATTTTCTTCAATAATTTCTACAAGCTTGGCAATCAATTGATGATGCCGATTCATATCTCGTAATGATTTATCTGTCACTGCACTGTGAATATGCAGCGCTATAAATCCAACTTCCCCTGGGGGAAATGCGACACCTATTTTCTCCTGCAAGACTTGGACAACCTCTTGTGCTACTTGGAATTCCTTTGGGTATAAGGATTCAATCTCAAACAAAAAAGGATTAGAAAATTGTACATTTTGATTGGCACGATTTATTGCAAATGATAAGTGATCGGTTAAAGCAACATGAATGTGTTCATATAATGTCTCACCCATCCGCTTCTCAATTAGTACCATCACATCATTTAATAGCTCGAGCAAATCTTGATCTACATAGGATATGAGTTGTCTGTATTGTTCCTGTTCCTGCTCATCCTTTAATAAAAACGTTTTCTCTGCTTGATCCTCTGGTACAACATCTCCCTTTTTCTTGCCGAAGCCGATCCCTTTACCAATAAGGATAACTTCTTTATAAAGAGGATGAGAAGCTATGAGTACATTATTGTTTAGTGCTTTTTTGACGATTATTTTCTCCTCCACCAGTTTCACCTCACTTACCATCTTCTATCTTACTAAAAACGACAGAGATAGCCAAACCGAAAAGCTTTTTCTTATACTTTGGGCATCAACATTTTCGCATCTTCGCTTTCCTAGTGTACAATAAAAAACTAGTGCATGAGATTTCTCAGGCACTAGTTTTCCTATCGGTCTTTTTAATCCATCTGTTTAGCTAAAAATTGACTAGCGGTATGGGCGGCCTTTTCTTCTACCTTGCCGAATTCTTTCTTTTCTCTTGTAAAAATGACCAAGCAGCCAATGGGATCACCATTTGCTACAATGGGATATAAAAGATGTGCTTCCAATTCCTCTTCCTTATTCTCGACTAGCTCTACATTTGCTGCTTCTTTTTGCATCACTAGCTTACGACCATCCATTGCTTCATCTATTTTCTTGGAAATATGCTTACCTAAATATTCCTTCTTAGACTCTCCGGCAACTGCAATAATATCGTCACGATCACTAATTAATACAGATAAACCTAAGGATTCATATAATGCCTCCGCATATTCTGTTGCAAAATCACCTAATTCACTGATTGGTGAGTATTTTTTTAGAATCACTTCCCCATCTCGATCTACAAAGATCTCCAAAGGATCTCCTTCACGAATTCGCAATGTTCTACGAATTTCCTTAGGGATTACAACCCTTCCTAAATCATCAATGCGTCGTACAATTCCTGTAGCCTTCATAATTAAATCATGACCTCTCTTTCCATTTTTAACATATAAACAATTATTTCTCCAACTGATGAAATAATTATGTTGTAAGGTTAGTATGATTTAATTATTAGAAAACTATACAAAATTACCATATATTTTCTAACTTAATTACCCGACAGGGGTCTGTTTCATCTCCTTTAATGCTTGAATGAAGGACTCTAACACTTCATAGCGTTTAAGCTTCGGTTCTCTACTAAAGCGGAATTTAACCTTTAATTGGCGATTTTCGGTTCCTAGCTGAATCATTCTCCCGTATTGATTAGCAAATTCAAACAGCTTTGCTCCATCTATTTCTTGACTTCTATCTTCCTCTACTAATAGCTCCATTTGGTGATTTTTTTCGGTAATGGACTCAATTCTCTCTTTCTTTGCCTGCATCTTTAAAGTGGTGACAAGGAATAGGTTCTCTACCTCTTCTGGATAGTCGCCAAATCGATCGATCAATTCATCTCTTAAATCGTGGATATCCTCTTGTGTCATAATAGCTTGGAATCTTTTATACATGTCAATTTTTTGTTTTTCATCTTCAATGTAATTATCAGGAATATAGGCATCTATCTTCAAATCAAGCTCGACCTCAAATGGCTTCACTTCTTCCAAGGATTTACCCTGCTTCTTCGCCTGTACTGCTTCATTTAACATTTGGGAATACATATCAAACCCAACCGAATCAATAAACCCATGCTGCTGTGCTCCTAGAATATTCCCTGCACCACGAATCGATAAATCGCGCATAGCTATTTTAAAGCCTGATCCAAGCTCCGTAAATTCCTTGATTGCCTGCAACCTTTTTTCAGACACTTCTGTTAAAATCTTATCTTGTTGATAGGTGAAATAAGCATAAGCAACACGATTAGAGCGACCAACCCGACCTCTTAATTGGTACAATTGGCTAAGTCCCATATGATCAGCATTATATACAATAAGTGTATTGACATTTGGTATGTCGACACCTGTTTCGATAATCGTTGTACTAACTAAGACATCGGCTTCTCCTTCTAGGAAAGAGAACATCACATTCTCTAGCTCCGTTTCTTTCATTTGCCCATGTGCAACGACCACACGCGCATCTTCCACTAATGCTTGGATATCCTGCGCTACTTTCTCTATCGATTCTACTCGATTGTATAAGAAAAACACCTGCCCACCACGAGCTAATTCTCTTTCGATTGCTTCCCTGACGAGCGGCCCATTATATTCCATTACATATGTCTGGATAGGAAAACGATTTTCAGGAGGTGTTTCAATGACAGACAGGTCTCTCACGCCGAGCATAGACATATGCAAGGTTCTCGGAATTGGTGTTGCTGTTAGTGTGAGTACATCTACATTTGTTTTTAATTGTTTTATTTTTTCCTTGTGCTTTACACCAAACCGTTGTTCTTCATCGACAATTAATAGCCCTAACTCCTTATAGGTAACATCTTTGGATAGTAAACGGTGTGTGCCTATCACAAGATCAACCATGCCATTTTTTAGTCCTTTAAGTGTCTCTGTTTGTTGCTTCCTTGTTCTAAAACGACTCAATAAGCTTACATTGACCGGATAATCTTGAAATCTCTCCATAACGGTTTCATAGTGTTGCTGTGCAAGGATCGTCGTCGGTACTAGTATCGCAACTTGTTTACCATCTGCAATGGCCTTAAAGGCGGCGCGAATCGCTACTTCTGTCTTTCCATAGCCAACATCCCCGCATAATAATCGATCCATTGGGCGTTCCTTTTCCATATCCTGTTTGATTTCTTCAATACAGCGAAGTTGATCGTCCGTTTCTTGATAAGGAAAGGCCGCCTCAAATTCTCTTTGCATCTCGGTATCCTCCGAAAATGCATAACCCTTTGCCGCTTCACGCTCTGCATACAGCTTGATTAAGTCATCGGCAATATCTTCTACCTTAGACTGGACCTTACTTTTTACTTTCTTCCAATCATTACCACCTAGTTTGTATAACTTCGGTTCTTTCCCTTCTGATCCCACATATTTTTGGACAAGATCAATTTGGTCGATTGGAACAAAAAGCTTATCATCACCGGAATACTTTAACAGCATAAAATCCTTGTGTAGTCCATTGACTTCTAATGTCTCTATTCCTACATATCTACCGATCCCGTGATTCGTATGAACCACGTAATCCCCAATTTGTAGCTCTTGGTAGCTTTTAATTCTTTCCGCATTGGAGATTTTTTGCTTTCTTTTTGTTCGTACTGTCTGTTGCTTAAATAGCTCACTATCTGTTAAAACAGCTAGCTTATGCAGCGGAATTTCAAAGCCACCGCTTATATTTCCTGTCGTTATACATGGTGTCTGTACAGGTAAGGAAGGAATGGTTTCCAGAACACTCGCTGTCATCTGATAATCTTCAAGGACGGAATGAATCTTTTCGACCCGTTTTTTATTTGGCGCCAGAATAATGACAGAGTATCCGGCCTTTTGCCATCTTTCCATTTCATTTTGCAACAAGTTCATTTGACCGTGAAATTGCTGCATTCCTCTACTAGATAAATTGACAATATTAGCAGGATTCGTATTCGGAATATGTCGCAAAAAGACAGACATGTACAGACGTTGTCTATCCATTTTGGCCCAAGTATCTGGCCAATCAAAGGATAAATGCATATCACTTACCGCCTGATTCCTGCTTAAATGATCTTTTAACCATTCTCCTTCTTCCTCATCTAGGTGGAGAGCCGTTTCTTGAATTCTGCTCATCTCATCTAAAATGATCAGACCATCCTTCGGTAAATAATCTAACAAACTAGTTTGCACTGGATAAAAGTAAGAAATATATCTTTTCATTTCTTGAAAGCGCTCGCATTGGTTCAGACGTTCAATGTCTGCTGTAATTGCTTTTTCTAGAGCTTGTTGATCGGCTTTATTTTTTGTTTTCTTTAATGTCTGCTGAAGTGCGTGCTCTATTCGTTGTGCTGCCGTAACTAAGTCCTCATCAGTAGCTAAAAGCTCTGTTGCTGGACCGATTGTTACTTGGTCGAGCTTTTTCAAGGATCGTTGAGTTTCGGCATCGAAAAAACGGATCGAGTCAACTTCATCATCAAATAATTCAATTCGGATAGGATCCTCGTCTGTGATTGGATAAACATCTAGTATCCCACCGCGCAAACTGAATTCGCCAGGACTACTCGTCATTTCTTGCCTTACATAACCCATTTCTATTAGCTTTTGTAGCACTTCCTCTATATCTAATGTTTTTGTCAATTCTACCTTAATCTGATACTTATTCCAATACTCAGGTGGAGGTAACATGCGTTTCAAACCAGCAACTGGTGCGATTAATATCCCTTTATCTGCTTGAATCCAGGCATTTAATGCATCCATTCGTTGGCTTAATAGTTCTGGGCTTGCTATCGCCAATTCAGATGCTAATAATTCATTGACTGGATAAAGGAATACATCCTTTGCCTCTGAAAATTCTAAAAGATCCTCATACAGCTGCTGTGCATGATTTAGTTGATGTGTCACAATAAGTACCTTTTTCTGTACAGCCTCATGAATAAGTGCAGAGAACAAGCTCCTGCTTGAGCCTGATAGACCTGAGATTAGTTGTTCTGATAATCCTGAATGTATACCTTCAATAACAGAGTATACATCTTCCTTTTTTTGTAAATACTGTTTTAATTGCTGCATAGTGCTCCCCCTACCATTACTTTAACCAAACACGTATCCCGTTCATAACTGCAAAAATGCTTTGGTTAGAACCAAAGCGGATGTCTTACTAATATCGATTAATCTATTATTGAATGAAATAGTCTAACTCATGATAATTCGGATTATCTTCTAAAAGACGTTGACAATTTTCACATATGGATTGAATCATCACTTGCTGATCTGGCTTTAGTTTCATCAATTGCGATTTTTCTTCAGGTGAAAGGTGTTCCCAGCCGATCTTATTTAAGTCCACCATTTCTGATGGTAATCTTCCTACCTCATTACCACAATGCTTGCATTTATAGACAAGTGTCATTTTTTACCCTCCGTATTACTCTTGTATTATTCTTATCATTTCCCGAGCAATAAATATTTATACGAAGGGTTTATTAAACAGGTGGTGTTCATTTCATTTTTATTGATTATAATCATTCATTACTTTTGGAAAGGGCTCTGTCATCCATGCTTCTAGTGCATGCACCGCATGGTCTATGGCCTGTTCTAAAGTGGTCTGCTCCTCTTTTTGAAATTTCCCCAATACGTAATCAATTACTGGAATCGGTGTAACAGGTCTGCCAATACCAAAGCGGATACGATTAAATTTCTTTGTTCCTAAATGATCAATGATCGACCGCACACCATTATGCCCACCATGTCCACCTGTTTGTCTTAAACGAATTTTGCCGAGCGGAAGATCTAAATCATCATAAATGACCACAACATCCTCTGGTGCCAAATCATAAAAATCCATCAAAGGCTTTAAGGATTCTCCTGATAAATTCATATATGTTTGGGGCTCTAAGATCAAAACCTTTTCATTATGTAATGTTTCCATCGTATAATGACCATTAAATTTATTCTTCGATAAAGTCCAATTATTACGCTTCAAAAGCTCATCTACGACAATAAAGCCAATATTATGACGAGTGGAACGGTATTTTAATCCTGGATTTCCCAAACCTACGATACATTTCATTTGTCTTAACTTCCTTTATCAATATTATTCTATTATTCATCTTAACATATTATTTCTGTTTAATATATCAAATAATTTCCACTTTCCTTCGTTCTTCCTTTAGAAAGCCTGCTAAAAAATTCCTGACGTAGAAAAGGGCGCAACTTCATTCGTTGCGCCTCTGTTTTTATTCTTCTGATTCTTTTTCATTCATCACTTCTGGTTCGGCCTGTTCTTCCGCTTCCTCTGTCTCTTCTACTGGTTCCTTGTCTGGCACAAGAATGGTAACAATCGTCGTTGCTTCGTCTTCAAGTATTTCATAGTTTTTCCCATCCTTCAGGTCAGAAACCAATATGCTGTCCCCTACCTCTAATTCGGATATGTCAACAGTGATTTGCTCTGGAATGTCGTTAGGCTTTGCTCTTACTCCTAGCTCATAAAGTGGCTGCTGTAAGACGCCACCTTCTTTCACACCTCTCGCTTCTCCTTCTAGAACAAGCGGAACCTCGACATCCATTTCCTCTGACATATTGACGACATAAAAATCCGCATGAACTAACTCATCCTTTAATGGATCAATCTGATATTCATGGAGCATGACTTGAAATGTTTCCCCATCCACCTTCAAGGAGATAATCGCATTTTTCCCCTCATCACGAACGGTTTTTAATAGTTCTATACTATCAACAGCAACTGTTTTAGGTTGCACATTATAGCCATATATAACTGCCGGTACACCACCAGCTAATCGCACTTCCTTTGTCTTAGATTTCGTTAGATCCTCTCGTTTATTTGCTTGTAAAACTACTGCCATGGTTTCATCACCCTCCAATTATTTTAACAATAGTAATTATATATTTCCCGCTTTTCGACTACGTTAAACATGTATTACTATTAGAAAATCTCGTATTTGCTCGTCCTTTAGCAAATATGTCAGCTTTTCTTATACTAAGGACTTCAAAATTTTCGCTTCGTTACATTACTTCCTACAAAAAATCCCTACTTTCCTAACGTATAAAAAATTCAGCATTCAGGTATGAAGTTCATAGATGAAAATCTCAAACTTTCTCAATCATGACTTAATTTTCAGCAAAAATGGACTGATCTTAATCGAATAATATACTTACAGATTGTCTTTCATGGACACGGATAATCGCCTCACTGATCAATGGTGCAACAGAAAGCTGTGTAATCTTATCAATTAGTTTTTCCTCTTTCAAAGGAATACTATTTGTCACCACTAATTCTTTGATTTGCGAATTTGCGATTCTCTCAATGGCTGGCCCTGATAATACAGGATGTGTACAGCAAGCATAGACACCTGTTGCGCCACTTTCGATTAGCGCATTAGCGCCGATCGTAATTGTTCCAGCGGTATCAATGATATCATCAATTAATATGGCTGTTTTTCCTTCGATATTACCGACAATATTCATTACCTCTGCCACATTAGGACGTGGTCTTCTCTTATCGATAATAGCAATTGGTGCCTTTAGTCGATCTGCTAGATTACGTGCACGTGTTACTCCACCATGATCAGGTGAAACAACGACAATATCATCAAGACCTTTTTTGCTCCAATAGCTAGATAAGATTGGTACACCAACTAATTGATCGACTGGGATATCGAAAAATCCTTGAATTTGTGGAGCATGGAGGTCCAGTGTAATCACCCTTGAAGCCCCTGCAGTTTGTAATAAATCTGCAACAAGTTTAGCAGTAATCGGCTCTCTTGCTCTTGCCTTGCGATCCTGTCTTGCATATCCATAATATGGCATAACAATATTGATCGATTTCGCTGATGCTCGTTTTAATGCATCAATCATAATTAAAAGCTCCATGATATGTTGGTTGCCTGGTTCACAGGTTGATTGAACAACATAAACGTCACAACCACGGATACTTTCTTCAATATTAATTTGAATTTCGCCATCACTAAACTTTGTTACCGAACTCTTTCCTAATTCGACACCAATATTTGCTGCAATCTCTTCTGCTAGTTTTGGATTCGAATTTAATGTAAAAACCTTCAAAGATGAATCCTTGTATTCGGACATCTTGTTTGATACCTCCATCAGCTTATTTGTTCCCAATCATGCTTATTTGTATTTTTTGGCATATTCTTCTTTGTTCACTTGTTGTGCTCTTCCAATGGATAAGGCATCACCTGGTACATCATTCGTAATTGTCGAACCAGCTGCTATTAAGGCCCCTTTTCCAATGGTTACTGGCGCAACTAGATTTGCATTACATCCAATAAAAGCATCGTCTTCTATTCTCGTTAAAAACTTGTTTTTCCCGTCATAGTTTACTGTGATCGTACCACAGCCAACATTGACGTTACTACCTATTTCCGCATCCCCAATATAACTTAAATGAGATACTTTACTTTTATTATCTATTTTTGTTTTTTTAATTTCAACAAAATTACCAATCTTCACATCATTGCCAATTGTAGCATCAGGACGAATATGTGCAAATGGTCCGATTTGAACACGCTCTCCGATATAGCTAGAGGTGGCTACACTGTGCTTCACTTTGGATTCCTTCCCAATATGGCAGTTCACAATCTCTGAGTTTGGGCCGATCTCTACCTCATCCTCGATGATCGTTTCCCCTTTAATCACACTGCCTGGATGAATGACTACATCCACCCCAATTTTTACATCTGCACCGATGTACGTATTGGCAGGATCGATAATGGTAACTCCTTCTCGCATGTGATTTTCATTAATTCTTTTTTTCATGAAGGCTTCTGCCTGAGATAATGCAACACGATCGTTTACACCAATTGTTTCATTAAACTCATCTGTCTGGTAAGCAGCCACCTTTTGTTGCTGTTCTTGAGCTATTTGAATAACATCTGGTAAGTAGTATTCCCCTTGGGCATTATCATTAGACACTTGCTTTAAGGCAGCAAATAATAGCTCATTATCAAAGCAATAAGTACCTGTATTGATTTCTTGAATGGCTTTTTCTGTTTCTGTCGCATCCTTTTGTTCAACAATTTTCTCCACCTGATTGTCCGCATTACGAACAATTCTTCCATAACCAGTCGGATCCTGGGCATGTGCGGTTAGAATCGTTACTTTTGCTTCTTCCTGCTCATGAAATTCTAATACTGCTTGTAATGTCTCTGCTTTCAGTAATGGTGTATCTCCACATACTACAAGTGTTGTACCTTTTTTGCCTTCCAAGTATTTTCCGGCTTGGATGACCGCATGACCAGTCCCTAATTGTTCCTCTTGTACGACATATTCAGAAGCATCACCCAGTTGTTCCTGAACTTTTTCCGCTCCAAAACCTACAACTGTTGTAATGTTCGCTAATTTTAATGTTTTTAATTGGTCGACTACATGCTGTACCATTGGTTTACCTAGTACAGGGTGTAAAACCTTATATAGCTTTGATTTCATTCTAGTACCTTTTCCAGCTGCTAAAACGACTGCATAACGATTCGGCAAGACTTTCCCTCCGTCCTATTTTAAAAAAATGATTTGATTTAAAAATTTACATTACTTGATTAAGTTGTACAAGTTTCCCCTTATGAATATATATGAAATACAGAGTTTTTTCAATGAAAGTTTCTTTACAATAAAGAAAACAGAGGAGAAAAGTGAAAATAGCTCGGAGCACAACCAACAGGTGGTAGGAAATAATTGTTTTGTATACAGAGAAAAGGCCTAATCACGGGAAACGATTAGGCCTTTTTATACGATTAAATAATTGGTTGATAATACATTTAAGAGCAATTACATTTAAAAAAGGAGCTAATTATGAAGCCCCTGCTTCTTCAAATTCTTGCACCTCACCAGCACGATGGTATTCTTCTAAAACCGCATCTTGAATTTTTGATCGAGTGGTTGAGTTGATTGGATGTGCAATATCTCTAAATTCTCCATCAGGAGTTCTTTTAGAAGGCATTGCAACAAACATTCCGTTATTCCCATCGATCACACGAATATCATGTACGACAAATTCATGATCTAACGTAATGGATGCGATCGCTCGCATTCTTCCATCGGTATTCACGCGGCGTAATCTCACGTCTGTTACTTCCATTATGTATCACCACCTTTTCCCTAATTAAGAGCATATTATCTTAATTCAACAAATGTTCTTAAATTCCTGCTAATCTTTTAAAAATTTTTATCTTTTTTTGGAAAAAGTATTAGTGATTGGAAGTTTGGAAGTAGTTTCCTTTTACAACTTCTATCTCTTTGTTATTCGCATCTACGTTCTTAATCTGTAATAATGAGATATAATCATCCACTACACGCTCTTCTTCTTCATCCTCTGCTTCTGCTAGGACTCCAATTGCGCATACATTTGCATTGAATTCCTGGAGTAAGCTTTTCATTCCATTAATCGTTCCTCCAGCCTTCATAAAATCATCAATGATACAAACGTTTTCTCCCAAATCTAGACTTCTTTTTGAAAGAACCATTGTCTGTATTTTCTTAGATGAACCGGATACGTAATTAATACTGACTGTGGAACCTTCCGTCACTTTGGGATCTCTACGAACAATGATAACCGGTACATTTAGAAAAGAAGCAACAGCATATGCTATCGGTATTCCTTTTGTCGCCACTGTAACAATCGAATCAATATCCAAATCAGCAAACTTAGAAGCGAACAGTCGGCCAATATTACGTACAATGCTAGGGTTTCCTAATACATCACTCATAAATAAATAGCCACCAGGTAAGATTCGGCTTGGATCCTCTAAATCCTCACACAATCGCTCAATAAATGATTGACTATGTTCCGGCCCAACCCTCGGGATATATTTCACCCCTCCAGCAGCACCAGATATGGAAGCTAGATAGCCAATGCCATCCTCTTGAAATCTACGGTTGATAATAGTTAAATCCTCACTAATCGAGGATTTAGCGGCACCATACGTATCCGAAAAAAATGGAAGAGAAATTAATTCCATAGGATGTTCTATTAAATAATTTGTCATTGCTACTAAGCGATCACTTCTTTTCATTACTACACCTCAAAAACCGAATATTTTGTCGTAAATATAACATTTTATACGTGTTTAATCAAGTGTTTGATGAGATCCGAGCATCCTAACAATGTAGACCTCTTCACAAAACCCTCTTAGGCTATTATAGATTCTAACCGCCCTACTTTCGTGTTTGACTAAACCAAATACGGTTGGACCACTTCCACTCATTAATACTGCATCTGCACCTGATTGTAGCATTTGTTGTTTTATTTGTTGTACCTGTGGATGCTTAGGTAATGTCACAAGCTCTAGTACATTTTTTAACCGTGAACAGATCCCATCATAATCGGAATTCTTTAGTGCCTCGACCATTCCTATCGTATCCGGATGCTCGACTTTATCTAATGGTAAGGATTGATAAACTGATTGGGTAGATACCCCTTGCGATGGTTTTGCCAATACGACCCAGCATGATGGTGGGGCTGGTAATTCTGTGATGATCTCTCCTCTTCCTTTTGCTAATGCTGTCGAGTTATATACACAAAAAGATACATCTGATCCAATTTCTGCACCTAACGCAGCTAATTGCTCAGTACTAATACCCAGTTGCCATAAACGATTTAGGCCTCTTAGCGTAGCAGCAGCGTCACTACTTCCTCCAGCAAGGCCTGCAGCAACCGGAATTTGTTTTTCGATAATGATTTTCACACCTGCTGATATTTTAAAGCGCTCCTTTAGCAGTTTTGCTGCACGAAAGGCTAAATTTCGCTCATCATTTGGAATAAAACGATTTTCAGATTGTATCATAATTTCATCACGATCGAGTAAATATAATTCAATACGATCAGCTAAATCCACTGTGGTCATCACCATTTCCACTTCATGAAAATCGTCTGATCTTTTATATAGGACATCCAACGTAAGGTTTATTTTCGCTGGAGCCTTCTCAGAAGTATACATTTCTGTTGTCACCTACTTTACTTAGCTGTGTACTAACGGAGATACACTTTATGTAAAGATACCATAAATAGATTAATGGGACAAAGCCATATCTAGGCTTTGTCCCTTTTCATACTCTCTTCCGCTATTTGCACAGCTCTTTTCACCATGCTTCCAGCTTCTCGAGCTGTTATTTCTCCCCAACCGTGTTGTGACACCTTGTCGTAAAAACCTAATTCTTTAGCAAGCTCTTCCTTAAAACGTTCAGACATGATTCCTCGTCTTCTGCCCATAGAAGATACTCCCCCTCTGTCGTTTCATACGACAGTTATAGCTTATGCCTAATCCGATGGTTTATCCTTTAATAATAATGGTATGTAAGTGAAATTCGGGGAGATGATCGAATCACTTTTTAAGCAAAGAAAAAAAGCAGCAAACATATTGTTTACCGCTCTCCTACCGCTGCTTTTTCTAATTCGTCCATAAAATTTAATTCAACTGTTTCCGTTAGAACATCTGCATAACTATAAGAAACACGCTCGAACGCATTTTCCTCCTGGTCTAACTCTACAATAAATACAGAAGGAAAAGTTTCAGCTAATGTTCCATAGCGCTCAATGGTCTTTTTCCTTCCACCATTAGCTCTAATCTTAAGTCGTTTGCCAACATTACCATCTAGGCCTTGTTTGATTTCAACCAATGTTTTTGCCAATGCACTCCACCTCACTACATATAGTATACTACATTCTTGTCCAACAGTCAATTAAAAATATTCTATTATAACAATATTAATTGAAAGCTGTCAATAAGAAAATCTCAATTATTCGAAAAATAAGTTAGCCACCTAGTAGCTCACACTTCTGCTACAAGTAGTTTGTCTTACTTTATGAAAATTATGTATACGATAAGGAATTCTTTCTAAATTGGTAAATGCTTCGGTGCTTAAGGACGGTTAGCGTTGGTTGTAAAATGTATTAGCTAATAGGGCAAATTCCTCCATTGTTAGTGATTCAGCCCTTCTCGTGCCATCAATTCCCGTCTCTTGTAGAGTTTTTTCAATCATTGGTTTGTCAAGATTCGCAAAATGTCTTGATAAATTATTTCTCAATGTTTTTCTTCTCTGTTGGAAGCATGCTTGTACGAATAAAAAGAAAAAGTCCTCATCCATCACATCTACAGGTGGCTTTTTTCGCATTTGCAAGTGCAACACGGCGGAATCTACGCGAGGCTGTGGCATAAAAACAGTTTTCGGGACAATCATTTCGACACTTGCTTCTGTATAATATTGAATAGCAATGGACAATGAACCATATTCTTTTGTATTTTCGGTAGCTGCCATTCTATCTGCTACTTCTTTTTGGATCATTACCGTGATACTGGATATAGGTAGTTTAGCCATTAGCAAGTGCATTAAAATTGGTGTGGTAATGTAGTAGGGTAAATTGGCAACTATTTTTATTTCTTTTTCATCATAAAAATTTTGTTGTAATAGGCTCTGTATGTCGGCCTTTAAAATATCTTGATTGACAATATTCACATTATCATAAGGACTTAACGTATCCTCTAATATTGGTACTAAACGCTGATCAATCTCAAATGCCACCACTTTGTTCGCATAGATGGCAAGCTGTTCTGTCAATGCCCCTATTCCTGGTCCAACTTCAATCGCATTTGTTTCCTTCGTAATATCGGCAACATTCAGAATATTTTTAAGAATATTAACATCAATGAGAAAATTTTGTCCTAAGCTTTTCTTGAAAGCAAATCCATACTTTTTCAGTATTTCTTTTGTCCTGTTTGGTGTTGCGATTGCTTTTATGTTTGCCATTTGCCTTCCTCCTGCAAAATCTGCTCCATCGCCTGCTTCAATTCATTTTGATCTATATGAAACATTTGAAGTCTTTTTAATAATTGCTTGCCATTTACATAGCCAATTCTTAAGGAGATACCTAATTGTTTTCTTCTTTCCTTTGCACCTTGGCCACCTATAAGTCCATATTTTAATAAATCAGCTCTTGTCAGTGTATTCACACCATCTTCTGTGACTTCATAGACCGCTTTTAGTGCTTGGCGAATAACAGGGATGGATGCATGCTCAATTCCTAACCCTTTGCCATTTTTAGCTACCGCTTCTTCCTTTGTCAAAAAAGCATGCTTACAGCCAGGAACGTGCTCATCAATAATTTTACGAATTCGTTGTCCAGGATAGTCAGGATCAGTGAATATGATCACTCCTCGTTTCTGCTTAGCATGGGCTATTTGATCTAATGTTTGCTTATTTATTGCGGAACCATTTGTCTCAATGGTATCTACATCAAGTGCTTGTTTTAGCTTTGCTGTGTCGTCTTTCCCTTCCACTACTATTATTTCTTTTACCTTCAAGGAATATCCTCCATTTCATCATCTCCACTTATTATACCACGGAAAAAGAAGCAATGTCGCTAGCAAATAGCATAGAAAAATCCGAGCTCATTCATCAATGAACTCGGATTTATTGACTGATAGCTATTCTAATATTTTTACCTTTACTCGTTTACTCCCAAAGCTCATAGCCTGCTTTTGGGTTGGCATATGAACATCGATACGGTTCCCTTTAATAGAACCACCAGTATCTCTTGCGACAGCATACCCATAGCCTTCTACCCAAACCTTTGTGCCAAGAGGAATTACACTTGGATCGACTGCCACGACGCCATTCGGGTTCGCCTTCAAGTCATAGCCTGTCGAAGTCAAACCACGACCATCACAGGAAGGACAATCCCAATTGTAAGCAGTAGCATGCATATAAATGGTTTTACTACTACTTTCACTTCCTCTAGATACCGTCGTTCTAACCGTATTTTTTTCGGCTGTTGCTACTGTTTTCGTATCAGTAGAGCTAGGCGTTGGTTGCTGCGTTTCTTGTACCTCTTTTGTGCCAACAGCAACTACCTTATCCTGGCTTTCTTTTTTTACTTCTTCTTTGATTAGTTCACGTGAAACTTCTTCCCCATTTTCCAAAACGACTTCATAATGTTTTGCAATGACGCCATTTTCTCCTTCAGAAACCACTTCCTCTGTTCCCTTCGTCAAAGAGGCATCGCTTTGCTTTACGGTCGCGAATTCCTTCGGTTCTTCAACTACGTCTGTTACTTTTTCTACTCTTGTTATATTAATCACAGACGCATCCTTAATCTTTGCACTTTGCTTAGGTTCAACTCGATCTAATTCAGACAATGTCGTATCCGTTTTGGCTAGTAACTCTTCAACTGTAGCCCCAATTGTCCAGACTTTTTCCTTTTGACCTGCATCATTAATCGTGACCTGGAATGCTTTTAAGATATCGACAATCATTCCATCTTTGATCTTGTTATCCATGGCTACAGACAATTGATCATGCTCTCGGAGATTCAAGTCCACCTCTCCAACAAAATCCTCTACTCGGTCTGCAGTCGTATAATAGACTTTTTCTTCTCCATTTTGTCGAACGATTACCTGATCTGCAACCGTGTGTTCGATTTTCATTTCTGAGGAAACTATGTCATTTAACTTATGTGATAATTTATCATGTTCTGCTACATGTATGTTTAATTGTTTGAGCACTTCTTCTACAGTATTCGCGTGGGTACGAACTGTAGTCGCTTCGCCTTCTTGAACAACGGTGACCTCTGCCTTAGAAATTTCATAAAATAAAAAACTAATAGTTCCTATAATAGCAAATAGTGTAACAGCATAGACAAAGTCTTTGTTGTTCAATAGGTTTCGCAAGCTGAAAAGACGTTTTAACATTCTCTCACCCTCCTTATGCTCGCCGTTGTATTATATATAGTTAAAAAAAAGCTGTCAAACAGGCGTTTACACAAAAAGAAACAGAAAAACCCTTGATTTCTAAGGACTCTTCTGTTTCTTTCATTTAAATATTTCAAATTCATTACATTATCGTAACAGGCAGTAATACTATTGGATGCCAAAAAAGCGTTTAGCATTTTCTGTCGTTATCTTACAAATGCTGTCATAATCAACACCGCGAAGTTCGGCAATTTTCTCAGCAACAAGTCGGACATATGCCGGTTCATTTCTTTTCCCTCGATTTGGATGTGGTGCTAAAAAGGGACAATCGGTTTCAATTAATAAGCGATCCTCCGGAACCGCAATCGCCACCTCTTTCGGTAGCTTAGCATTTTTAAACGTAACTGGACCACCTAAAGAAATATAAAAGTTCATAGCAAGACAGGCATCCAGGTAATCAGTAGAATCATTGTAGCAATGCATAATCCCACCAACCTCATTTGCCTTTTCCTCTTGTAGGATCTTAATTATATCCTTTGTCGCCTCCCGATTATGGATAATAATCGGCAATTGAACCTTTTTGGCTAATCGAATTTGTTTTCGAAATACTTCTTTTTGTACATCCTTAGGAGACTTATCCCAATGATAATCAAGACCCATTTCTCCTATTGCGACAACCTTTGGATGGTTTGCTAATTGTTCTATGCGTAAAAGGTCTTCTTCTGTCATATCAATCGCATCAACAGGGTGCCAGCCAACCGCTGCATAGATAAAATCATGCTCCTCGGCAAGCTCGATCGCTTTCGGTATTGTCTCATTATCAAAGCCGACGATGACCATATGCTCTATCCCTGCATCCCTCGCTCTTTTTATGACTTCCTCTCTATCTTCTTCAAATTGTGCGACATTGAGATGAACATGTGTATCAAATAACATGTTTATGCCTCCTTCGTTCCAATATAGTAAAACTAATAATCACAACATATAAAATAGATATACCTCCGTTTCACTTTAAAGGAAATGGAGGTATATTAGAATGATGCATTATTTTACGACAGAACCATTCGGTAAATCTGATTCAACAGTAGCTAAGGATAGCTTACCATCCTTGTCTTCACCTGAGAGGATCATACCCTCTGATAGCTCCCCGCGCAGTTTAACTGGTTTTAAATTAGTTACACAAATAACCTTTTTACCTACCATTTCTTCAGGTGTATAGAATTTGGCAATACCGGAAATGACTTGACGCTTTTCTTCCCCTAAGTCTAATTGAAGGCGGAGCAGTTTATCTGCATTTTCCATTTTTTCTGCTCGAACCACTTCTGCTACCTTTAAATCTAGCTTCATAAAGTCGTCGTAGGTTACTTCATTTGTTTTAGCGGTGTTTTTCTTCTCAGGCTCTGGCTGCTTCATCATATCTTTAATAATTTTCACTTCTTTTTCGACGTCTAAACGTGGAAAAATTGGATCTTTTTTGACGATAGAAGTGCCTTCTGCTATCACACCAAACGCTCGTGCACTATTCCACTCCTGATCTTTTTGCTCTGTCACCCCGATTTGCTCAAATATTCGGGCTGGAGTTTCCGTTAAGAATGGGCGTAGTAAGATTGCAATACGACGCAAACTATCTGTTAAATGGGCCATAACATTCCCGAGGCGAGCTTTTTTATTGTCGTCCTTTGCTAATACCCATGGCTCTGTTTCATCGATATATTTATTTGTTCTACTAACATATTTCCAAATACTGGTTAAGGCAACCGAGAATTCCATTTCATCAAGTGCTTTTTCTACATTTTCGATCGTTTCTTGACCAAGCTTCTCTAGTGATTGATCAAATTCGTCCTCTGATGCATTAAAAGCAGGAATTTTTCCATCAAAATATTTTTGAATCATCGCAACCGTACGATTAAGTAAATTTCCTAAGTCATTCGCTAAATCATAATTGGTTCGATCCACAAATCCTTCTGGTGTGAAAACACCATCAGAACCAAATGGTACTTCACGTAATAAGTAATAACGCAGTGCATCAAGGCCATAACGATCGATTAAATCGATCGGGCTGACAACATTCCCCTTGGATTTAGACATCTTGCCATCCTTCATCAAGATCCAACCATGGGCAAATACTTTTTTCGGTAATGGTAAATCAAGAGCCATTAGCATAATAGGCCAATAAATCGTATGGAAACGAACAATTTCCTTACTCATTAAATGTACATCTGCCGGCCAATATTTTTGGTATAGGGAATCATCATCTGAACCATATCCAAGTGCTGTAATATAATTCGTTAATGCATCAATCCATACATAGATAACATGCTTCGGATCACCAGGTACCTTAATTCCCCAATCAAAGGTCGTTCTCGAAACAGCTAAATCCTCAAGACCTGGCTTAATGAAGTTGTTGATCATTTCATTTTTACGGCTTTCTGGCTGAATGAATTGCGGATTTTCTTCATAAAAAGCTAATAAACGATCTACATATTTCCCCATTTTAAAGAAATATGATTCTTCTTTTACTTGTTCCACTGGTCCACCACAATCTGGGCATCGACCATTCTCTAGCTGACGCTCTGTAAAAAAGGATTCACAGGAAGTACAATAGCTTCCCTCATATTCATCTAAATAAATATCCCCTTGATCTACTAATTTCGCAAAAATCTTTTCGACAACTTTTTTATGTCTTTCTTCTGTTGTTCGAATAAAATCATCGTTAGAAATATCAAGTTTTTGCCACAATTCCTTGATGCCACTTACAATATTATCGACATACTGCTGTGGCGTAACGCCTGCTTCATCCGCTTTTTTTTGAATTTTTTGTCCATGTTCATCCGTTCCCGTTAGATAACGAACATCATAGCCACGCAAACGTTTATATCTTGCCATGGCATCCCCTGCAACTGTACTATAGGCATGACCAATATGTAAATTACCACTTGGGTAATAAATTGGTGTAGTTATATAAAAAGTTTTGCTATTTTCTGACATCGGGCAATCCTCCTTTTATTTTTTCCATCTCAAAATCAGTCTGCTTATATTGTAGCGATTTTTCGTTTACTTTTCCATTATTATTGCATATTCAGCCAATTTCATAAGAAAAAGGTTGAAAAAATACATTTTTTAAAGAAAAATGTCGAATCTCAGTAATACTTCCATTTCCTTAAAATTTCTTGAAAAAATCTCAAAATTCGTTTGACATTAATGGCAACTAATGGTATTATAACGCTATAGATGTCGAATCTTGCCGAATTTTTATTTATTGAAGGGGAGAATAAATAATGAAATCAACTGGTATTGTACGTAAGGTAGACGAATTAGGTCGTGTCGTTATCCCGATTGAACTTCGTCGTACACTAGGAATTAACGAAAAGGACGCGCTTGAAATTTACGTGGATGATGAAAGAATTATCCTACAGAAGTACAAGCCAAACATGACATGCGCTATTACAGGTGACATCTCTGATGACAACCTATCACTTGCGGATGGCAAGTTAATTCTCAGCCAAGAAGGCGCAAAACAGTTAATTGAAGAAATCCAAAGCAAAATGAAGTAATGAAATATTAACCCGAACTGATACAGTTCGGGTTATTTTGTACTTCTGGATTTTTTATAAATGCTTATCTTGTTCTAATCTGTATGATAAGCCTGGTATACTTCACGCTTTGGAATCTTTCTCTCCTTTGCGACAACCTTAATCGCTTCTTTGCTTGAAATATCTTCAATAGCAGCTATTCTTTCTACATGTTCTTTGAGTGTGAGTGGATCCCACCAGTTCTCTTCCTCTGTCCAGATTTTACCTTCTAGGACAATACAGCATTCGCCTTTAAAGGTACGATCCTCCGCCCATTTGGCAACATCACTTAATGCACCACGAGTGAATTCTTCAAACTTTTTGGTTAATTCTCTTGCGATGCTAATTTGTCGATCTCCTAAGCTTTCTAATAAATCACTTAACGTATCTGATAGTCGATATGGCGATTCATATAAAATAATCGTCGAATCCTGCTTCTTTAACCGCTCTAAAGCATCATCTCGGTCCTTTTTTTTCCGTGGTAAAAAACCATAAAAATAAAATTGCTCTGTCGGCAGGCCTGAACCAACTAATGCACATAATGCTGCACTTGCCCCAGGTAATACAATCACCGGAACATCTTCTTCGATTACCGATTTCACGATATCATAGCCCGGATCAGATATTCCAGGCATTCCAGCATCGCTCACTAAGGCTAATTTCTCTCCATCTGCTAATTTAGCTAAGATCGCTTCTCGTCTTTCCAGCTTATTGTGCTCATGATAGCTTAAGAACGGCTTTTTTATTTCAAAATGATGCAGTAATTTCCCTGTATTCCGCGTATCCTCTGCCAAAATTAAATCTGCTTCTTTCAAAATTCTCAGTGCTCTTAGCGTGATATCCTCTAGATTGCCAATCGGGGTTGGCACAATATACAAGACACCGTTATCGTATGGCTTTGAAAAGCTTTTTTGAATCTTCATCCTCTTCACCTATCTTTTGATTTGCTTCATGAATCAAAGCTAATTTTCTTTGCTTAGGTAACTTCTTTATCTGTGCCTCAAGCTGCATGGCTTCTGATTTTGTTTGACATTTTTGCTTGTAAACGAGGGTAAAAGGCGCTCTTCCTCTTGTATATTTGGCTCCCTTACCTTCCATATGCTTTTTCAGGCGCTTAGCAACATTTGTTGTATAGCCTGTATATAGAGTTTGATCCTTACACCTCAATATGTATACATAATGCTGACTATTGCTTGCCATATAAGATCCCCTCTAACTCTTCTGAATATTGATCATTGTCGTAAAACGCAAACAAAGGTGGTAGCATTTTAAGATCTGGCTTGCCATCTCGAATGCCTTCGATGAGGACGATATTCGCCTCTTTATCCTTTTTCGGATAGACCAATCGCATTCGCTTTGGTTCTATCTTGTATTGTCTGAAAAGGGTTAGTATATCCATTAATCGTGCAGGACGATGCACCATCGCTACCTTACCTCCTGATTTCGCAAGACGACTACAGGCTTTTACTACATCCTCTAGCGTACAATAGATCTCGTGACGTGCTATCGTTAAATAATGATTTTCGTTCTGGTGTGCTTTATTTTTCGTTTGAAAATATGGTGGGTTGACGGTAACGACATCAAACTTGTTGTTACCGAAGCGGGTAGGCATGTCCTTAAGATCACCGTGGATCATACTAATTTGATCCTCCAGCTTATTTAATCGGACATTTCGTTCTGCCATGTCATAGAGTCTAGCTTGGATCTCTACACCCGTAATGGGAACGTTCGTTTTTCGCGATAACAATAGAGGAATAACAGCATTCCCACTACATAAATCGAGAATCTTCCCTTTTTTTAAAGGTATTTTTGCAAAATCTGCTAATAATACTGCATCTAATGAAAAGGCAAAAGCACTTTGGCTTTGAATGATCTTCATTGTTTCATCTGCCAATAAATTGTCGAGTCTTTCATCTTCTTTTAACTGCAACTTGTTCATCACCTTGTCTTTACATAATAAGTTATAAAAGTCCTCACTGTATAAAAAGACTGACATGTAAAACGCCAGTCTTTGTGAATAGAGTCAATTATTTCGTTTTATTTAAAAACAATAAACAGAACAAGCAATCCCCATCCTGTCTTGGGCTACCGAAATGGACATTACAGATATGAAAACCTTCCTCATATAATCGTGCTAGGTTATCATATCCTTCTCCAATGGCTAAGTCACCTTCTTCGTTCCCTTCACTCTCTTCTTTCTTCTCTTGTTTCTCCTCCATCCGATTACGTAGATGGTGATTTTCCATCTCTAATCGATGATTTTCTTCGAGGATATCTCGTAACTGCTGTTTTAAATCACCCAGCTGTTGATACAATTGTCCGATCTGTTCCTCCATATCTGAAACCTGTTCAAATAATTCTTTTTTTTTCAAGTGTTTTCACCCCATCATTCTGCAGCCTGGGTCTTTATAACGCCTTCTTCCATTAATTCATCTAGTGTGTACTCAACGACTCTTTCCTTTTCAGGGATTTCTATTTGGATCAATCTTTCTAGAATATTCAAACCAACGACTTTACCATTGCCATAAGAAGTTTTAATACTTTCCCCTAAATCTGGTAGCTCACGCTTTGCTGTTTCATAATCATCATTTTCATATTTTAAACAACACATCAAGCGACCACATAGACCAGATATTTTCGAAGGATTTAAGGAGAGGTTCTGATCCTTTGCCATTTTTATCGATACTGGCTCAAAGTCTCCTAAAAAGGTTGAGCAACAAAGCATACGACCACATGGGCCAATTCCTCCAAGTAATTTAGCTTCATCTCTTACCCCTATTTGGCGTAATTCAATCCTTGTTTTAAAGACAGAAGCTAAATCCTTTACTAGATTACGAAAATCTACCCTACCATCTGCAGTAAAGTAAAAAATAACTTTATTCCGATCAAAAGTATATTCCACATCGACCAAGTTCATTTCTAAATCATGTTCTTTAATTTTTACCTGGCATGTCTCATATGCTTCTTGAGCGACTTCCTTATTTTCTAGAACGAGTACTTTATCTTTCTCATTCGCCATACGAATCACTTTTTTCAGTGGTAGTACGACATCTTCCTCGTCTACCTCTTTATTCGCTACGACTACCTTACCAAACTCTATGCCACGAACGGTTTCTACTATCACATAGTCCTCGTTCGTAAACTTAACCTCATCAGGGTCAAAATAATATATTTTACCCGCTTTCTTAAAGCGGACACCAATAACTTCTATCACTAAAGTTCACCTCTGTATTTGAAGTGTTAATTGCTCCATGACTAATTGTGGATGGACGTTTTGTTCAAGCTTTCTCTTCGCTTCCATAATAGCTTGGAGGTTCTCTGTTACATTTTTTATTGACCAGAACATGCTAGAAGCCTCGATTTTCTCCATTTGATGAACGAATACGATCTTTGAATGCTCCTCAAGATGATATTGAAGCAAATCTCTAAAAAATACTAGCAATAAATCTAGCCCTTCTTGTAACTGATTCCTCTCTTTAAAATGCGGCATCCATTGAGTGTGCAAAAATACTGGCACTTCGTCTTTGTTGTGCTGAAGCATTTCAATTAATTGTACCACTAACTTTCGCGCCTGTGCAAACCAAGTATCCTTACTTTTTTCGATAGCATCCTCCACATTTTGTGTAAAGATCGTCATTAGCTTAGCAGAGGCCGCCGATAACCCTTCTTTTAGTAATTGTTCTTCTAATTGCTTGGGGTTAAGAGGGTGTAGAGACATGATTTGGCACCGAGACCGAATAGTGGAGAGGACTGCTTGACTATTTTCTGTTAACAGGATAGCGGTTGTCTTTTGACTAGGCTCCTCTAAAAACTTCAATAATCGGTTAGCAGCATTGTCTGTCATTTTATCGGCATCAACAATTATATATACTTTTGTATTTGATTCTAATCCAGTATAAGTGAATTCCTTTTGTAGATGTAGAATTTGGTCTTTTTTAATACTCGCACCATCTGGTTTAACAATATGCAAGTCAGGATGATTGCCACTTTCAATACGTCGACAATCTCTACACGTTTGGCAAGGCTCTTCTCCGTTCTTATGCTGACAAAAAATACTTTTAGCAAACATATGAGCGAGTGCATATTTCCCTGCTCCTTTATCCCCTTGAAATAAATAGGCATGAGAGATTCGACCCTTTGCAATACTATTCATCATCATTTTACTAATAATTGGCTGTCGTTTTTTTATATCTAACCATGAACTTACCATATATTGGCCTACCTTCTATTTTTAACCTTTTATATTAAATCCATTGTGTAAAGAAAAAAGGATTGATTAGTATTTGAAGCTAATCTATCCTCCCCCTCTTGGTTATCATATTACGTATATAAGTTAATGAGTAATCCTTTGATCTCACCAATTACATCTAAGATTTCAATTGAGTTTTTTTCTTGATCCAATACCGCTTCCGATAATTCGACTAGTTTCTCATCGATCTCTTTGACGATCGTTAATCTTCTGTTATCGCCATCCATTAAGAAGCTGTGCGATTTCTTTAATCCAAGACCAAAGTTAACCGCCTCTTTGACAAAGCGTTTTACCATCCTTTTATAGGCAGCTAAATCCTTAAATGAACGAAATCGAGCAATCCTTTCTCCTTGCGCTGTCAATTCGGACATTAATTTTTGCAATTCTGCTTGCTTTAATTGGGTAGATTCAGCCTTCACTAAAGAATCAAATCGCTGGTTATTCACCCTTTTTTGTTGCTCATTTTTGTTCATTGATTCCAGCTGTGTTCTCATTTCTTGGCTAATTTTCATCCTAATCCTACCTTTAGTTTAAAATTGATGAAACTCATCAACAGGTACAACAAAAACTGTTGCTCCTCCCACCTCTACGTTAATAGGGCGTGGAATATAAGAGTCGGCACTACCTCCCATTGGAGATACAGGAGAAACCATTTGCTCTCTTTGGCTACAATTATCCTTGATAATAGCTAAACCTTCTTCAACATACTTATCCTCACAGCCCACCATTAAAGTTGTGTTACCTTCCTTTAAGAATCCGCCTGTGGAAGAAAGCTTCGTTGTCTTAAAATGCTTTTCATTCAACGCATCTATTAATCGGTTACTATCCTTATCTTGAACTACAGCCAAAATTAATTTCATCCTTACCGCCTCCTTTATGATATTTTATTAAGGGAGAAAGCCTTCTAACACTTTATATGCTGCATTTTCTACATTTATTATATCAGAATTTGCATCGATCTTCTTGATCCGTTGTGGAAATTTTTCAATTAATTGTTGATAGGCATCATAGACCTGTTGGTGAAAGGATAAGGCCTCTACATCTAATCGATTTTTTTCTCTATCTTTATTATGATCAATTCTCGCTAAACCATCCCTAGGAGAAATATCAAAAAACAAGGTCAGATCTGGCATCCTACCATCAATCGCAAATTGATTGATTTGATACACTTCTTCCATACCAAGACCTCGCCCTACACCTTGATAGGCTAAACTACTATCAATAAAACGATCGCATAAGACAATTTGATTTTTTTCTAATGCAGGAATAACCACTTCTACTAAATGCTGTCTTCTCGCTGCAGCATATAACAATGCTTCTGTTCTTGCATCCATCATCGTATGGGACCGATCTAGAATAATCCCTCGGATTTTTTCGGCAATGGGAATGCCACCTGGCTCTCTTGTGGTGACCACTTGATAATTCTCTTTTTCTAAGCGTTGGGCCAGTCTATTTAGCACGGTCGTTTTACCAGCACCTTCGCCTCCTTCAAAAGTTATAAATAATCCTGACAACATTCATTCTCCTTCAGATTGGTCTTTCTTTTCCTTCTCGAAAACATACAATCCATCTAATACGTTAGATGGTTGGAATAAGATATGGTTTGCCTGGAGTGTATGGATTTGCTGCACATGTTCGTCTGTAATATATTCCCCTTTCACCAATAATGGAATTCCAGGGGGATACGGGACAATAGCTTCAGCAGCTATGTAACCAATTGTATTCTCAAGCTTTACCCACTTACTATCTCTTTCTTTCATCTCTTGATAGGAAAGTGCCAATTCGTTCGTTCTATATGGAATAAAACGATTGTTTGTTTCTATTCTATCATGATTTGTTAACAATTTTAATCGATCTTTTATTTTTTTGATCGTATTCTTTAGCGATCTTACCGGTATAGTTGGTTCTAGCCCAAAGATAAATAAGATATCTTGTTCTGTTACGAGCTCTGGGATGAGCCCTTCCGATTGACATATTTCTGCCACCATCGCTGGTGTTAGGGATGGATTTATTTTCCACACACATTTTAATGGATCATCCATTTCCTCTTGTTCTTCTAGTCGCCAGAAATCATTTGTTGCAAAAATTTCACGGGCTTCGTCCATATAACGCATTAATTGGTAAAATTGCTCCCTTTTATAATTTGCTAAGTAATGTCTCGCTAAATCTAAGCTAATCATAATTAAATAAGATGGACTGCTAGATTGCAACATTTGTAAATAATATTGAAGTCGGTGAACATCTACTCGCTCTGTTTTATTTACATGTAAAAAAGCCCCCATCGTTAAAGCGGGGGTCATTTTATGGGCAGATTGGACAACTATATCAGCACCTAACGATACTGCTGATGGGGAAGATAGATATGGGATAGAAAAATGGCAGCCATGTGCTTCATCAATTAAAACGACCATATTTCTTTGATGTGCTTTTTCTATCATTTGTTTTAGTTCAAAGGTTTTTCCAAAATAATCTGGATAAGTTAATATGAGTGCTTTTGCCTCTGGATAAAGCTCGCTAGCGTTTTCTAATGTTTTAATAGATGGATGATCATAACGTTCTGTATCATGATCAAATTCAGGAGCAAGAAATACTGGTCGGACACCAGCAAGCTCTAATCCATGTAAAATAGATTTATGACAATTTCGCTGTACAAGTACCATATCGCCCGATTGACAAGTAGCCATTATCATCGCTAGATTTCCAACTGTACTACCATTTACAAGGAAAAATGTTTCCATAGCACCAAACCAATTCGCTGCTAATTGTTGTGCATCCTTTATCATTCCTTCAGGTGCATGGAGATCATCCAAGCCTGGTAATTCTGTTAGGTCAAATCTTAAAACTTCTTTAAAATGTTCGTATCCGATTTCATTAAAAATTCTTCCATTTTTATGACCTGGTACGTGTAAAGAATATGGTTGTTTTTTTGCAAGCTCAAGTACTTGATCATATATTGGAGTTTTTCTTTGGTTGATTTCCATTGCTTTTATCCTCACTATTGAATCATTGAAGTAGTTTGATTGATTGCCTTCAACTTTTTGACAAAATAGTCGTAATGACTATCCGAAGGGTTTGTAGCGACAATCTCTTTCTCACATTCGTGACAAATAAACATATGATATAAATAGATTCCATCTTTCTTTGATTGATCACATACTCCGCAGTGTGTGCTGAATGTTTTTTCCTTCATTTTTTACACCTCCACTACTATTGTGACCAATCTATGAAAATATATTCCTACTTTATAGAAAAAATTTTTTCACGTGAAACAATTATAAAGGTGCTTTAAATACATAACTTACCTTATCATAATTCATCTTTTCTTCATAGAATCGATGGGCGTCCTCTCGTTGCAATCCTGAGGAAAGTGCGATACTTTCATAATCATTATCTTTTGCCCATTGATGAAGATAAGAAAGTAATTGCTTTCCATAACCTAGTGATCGATGATTATAATCTGTAACTAGATCACAAACCCAAATAAATTTACCATAATAGAGAGTGATCATCGGTTGAAACCCAATCACAGCTATTATTTCGTTCTCTACTATTAATGCAACCATTTTATAATTTTCTTTTTCTTGCGCCTCTTTTACTAATGCTAGATACTCTTGCTCTTTCAAATGTGATCTTAATTGCTTGATCACCTTATAGGCAGTTTTTATTTCATCTTCTGTATGTAACTCGTTTATCATAACTCCTTGCACGATTCAACTTCCCCCTTTTTAAGGATACTATAACATGGACAAAATTCAATGCCTCCTCCATATACAAAAAACCTCTTAGTTTTAATGTTAAAACTAAGAGGCTTTTCCGTTGCCTGGCAGCGTCCTACTCTTGCAGGGGCGTGAGCCCCAACTACCATGGGCGCTGGAGAGCTTAACTACTGTGTTCGGTATGGGAACAGGTGTGACCTCTCCGCTATCGCCACCAGACTTGGTGGATATAAGCTAATCCTTATTAAGATGGGAGAAACTATACCATCAAAACTAGATAAGAAGTAGACAAACCATTGGTTTTTCATCCAAAGAACGTATAGATAAGTCCTCGATCGATTAGTATTCGTCAGCTCCACATGTCACCATGCTTCCACCTCGAACCTATCTACCTCATCGTCTCTGAGGGATCTTACTCACTTAAAGTGTGGGGAAGTCTCATCTTGAGGGGGGCTTCATGCTTAGATGCTTTCAGCACTTATCCCTTCCACACGTAGCTACCCAGCGATGCTCCTGGCGGAACAACTGGTGCACCAGCGGTGTGTCCATCCCGGTCCTCTCGTACTAAGGACAGCTCCTCTCAAACTTCCAGGCGCCCACGACGGATAGGGACCGAACTGTCTCACGACGTTCTGAACCCAGCTCGCGTACCGCTTTAATGGGCGAACAGCCCAACCCTTGGGACCGACTACAGCCCCAGGATGCGATGAGCCGACATCGAGGTGCCAAACCTCCCCGTCGATGTGGACTCTTGGGGGAGATAAGCCTGTTATCCCCGGGGTAGCTTTTATCCGTTGAGCGACGGCCCTTCCATTCGGTACCGCCGGATCACTAAGCCCGACTTTCGTCCCTGCTCGACTTGTAGGTCTCGCAGTCAAGCTCCCTTCTGCCTTTACACTCTTCGAATGATTTCCAACCATTCTGAGGGAACCTTTGGGCGCCTCCGTTACTCTTTAGGAGGCGACCGCCCCAGTCAAACTGCCCACCTG
This sequence comes from Gracilibacillus sp. JCM 18966, assembly GCF_055392695.1. Taxonomy (NCBI): domain Bacteria; kingdom Bacillati; phylum Bacillota; class Bacilli; order Caryophanales; family Bacillaceae; genus Gracilibacillus; species Gracilibacillus sp. JCM 18966. Next base: position 1,047,091 of record NZ_AP043883.1, read on the forward strand.
ACACTGTCTCCGAACCGGATCACGGTTCTGGGTTAGAAGGTTCATACAGCCAGGGTGGTATCCCACCGGCGCCTCCACGTAAGCTAGCGCTCACGTTTCCAAGGCTCCCACCTATCCTGTACAAGCTGTACAAACATTCCATATCAGGCTACAGTAAAGCTCCACGGGGTCTTTCCGTCCTGTCGCGGGTAATGCGCATCTTCACGCATAGTATAATTTCACCGGGTCTCTCGTTGAGACAGTGCCCAAGTCGTTGCACCTTTCGTGCGGGTCGGAACTTACCCGACAAGGAATTTCGCTACCTTAGGACCGTTATAGTTACGGCCGCCGTTTACTGGGGCTTCAGTTCAACGCTTCGCTTACGCTAACGCATCCCCTTAACCTTCCAGCACCGGGCAGGTGTCAGCCCCTATACTTCGCCTTTCGGCTTCGCAGAGACCTGTGTTTTTGCTAAACAGTCGCTTGGGCCTTTTCACTGCGGCTTACTCGTAAGTAAGCACCCCTTCTCCCGAAGTTACGGGGTCATTTTGCCGAGTTCCTTAACGAGAGTTCTCCCGATCACCTTAGGATTCTCTCCTCGCCTACCTGTGTCGGTTTGCGGTACGGGCACCCTTTTCCTTGCTAGAGGCTTTTCTTGGCAGTGTGAAATCCGGAACTTCGGTACTCATTTTCCCTCCCGATCACAGCTTGTGATTGCCAGACGGATTTGCCTATCTGACTCACTCACTGCTTCGACGCACACGTCCAGTCGTGCGCTTTCCTTATCCTACTGCGTCCCCCCATCACTCAAACGGAATTGGGTGGTACAGGAATATCCACCTGTTGTCCATCGCCTACGCCTTTCGGCCTCGGCTTAGGCCCCGACTAACCCTGAGCGGACGAGCCTTCCTCAGGAAACCTTAGGCATTCGGTGTAGAAGATTCTCACTTCTATTTCGCTACTCATACCGGCATTCTCACTTCTAAGCGCTCCACCAGTCCTCACGGTCTGACTTCCCTGCACTTAGAACGCTCTCCTACCATTGTTCGTAGAACAATCCGTAGCTTCGGTGATACGTTTAGCCCCGGTACATTTTCGGCGCAGCGTCACTCGACCAGTGAGCTATTACGCACTCTTTAAATGATGGCTGCTTCTAAGCCAACATCCTGGTTGTCTAAGCAACGCCACATCCTTTTCCACTTAACGTATACTTGGGGACCTTAGCTGACGGTCTGGGCTGTTTCCCTTTCGACTATGAACCTTATCACCCATAGTCTGACTCCCAAGGTAATATGATTGGCATTCGGAGTTTGACTGAATTCGGTAACCCGGTGAGGGCCCCTAGTCCAATCAGTGCTCTACCTCCAACATACATCCCTTGAGGCTAGCCCTAAAGCTATTTCGGAGAGAACCAGCTATCTCCGTGTTCGATTGGCATTTCACCCCTACCCACACCTCATCCCCGCACTTTTCAACGTACGTGGGTTCGGGCCTCCAGTCAGTGTTACCTGACCTTCACCCTGGACATGGGTAGATCACACGGTTTCGGGTCTACGACCCCCTACTATCTCGCCCTATTCAGACTCGCTTTCGCTGCGGCTCCGTGTCTTCCACTTAACCTTGCAGGAGATCGTAACTCGCCGGTCCATTCTACAAAAGGTACGCCGTCACCCATAAAAGGGCTTCGACTACTTGTAGGCACACAGTTTCAGGTTCTCTTTCACTCCCCTCCCGGGGTGCTTTTCACCTTTCCCTCACGGTACTGGTTCACTATCGGTCACTAGGGAGTATTTAGCCTTGGGAGATGGTCCTCCCGGATTCCGACGGAATTTCACGTGTTCCGCCGTACTCAGGATCCACTCTGGAGGAAACACGCTTTCGACTACAGGGCTGTTACCCGCTGTGGCTGACCTTTCCAGATCGATTCGTCTAACGTATTTCTTGGTAACTCCGTATAGAGTGTCCTACAACCCCAAAAAGCAAGCTTTTTGGTTTGGGCTAATTCCGTTTCGCTCGCCGCTACTCGGGAAATCGCGTTTGCTTTCTCTTCCTCCGGGTAATGAGATGTTTCAGTTCCCCGGGTCTGCCTCCTCTATCCTATGGATTCAGATAGAGGTTCTACTCCATGACGAGTAGAGGGTTTCCCCATTCGGAAATTCTCGGATCAATGCTTACGTACAGCTCCCCGAGACATATCGGTGTTTGTCCCGTCCTTCTTCGGCTCCTAGTGCCAAGGCATCCACCGTGCGCCCTTTTTCACTTAACTATACTCATGCTTCAGATGAAAAAGTCGTTGGTTTTTATTTGATGTCTTGTCATCAGTTTCGTGTTGGCTTCTTTTGGTGCCTTCACGTCCTGATTTCTTCTTATCTAGTTTTCAAGGTACAGCTTCCACACGAGGTGGTAACTTCTGTATTCGTCACAAGACGTGACGGGTTTTGACAGAAGATCCTCTGAGCATCAATCGCTCAAAACTGAACCAAACAACCAAGTACAATCTATGATGATCTACGCTAATAGATCATTTCCTATTGTGTCTAGCTCCAGCACCCAGCGACTAGCACAACTTCCCTCACCTCCGTACGATAAGTCAACATCAAGTCGCTAAGCTCCTTGTGTTTCCTTTATCTCCTTCGGTAAGATTGATCGATTAAAACCACCACTTTGCGTGGTAACATCGATCCACCCATGTTGCATGGGCGCAGTTTGTACGTCGCTAACCGGGTGCTTCCGCCTTTCACTTTATCCTTAGAAAGGAGGTGATCCAGCCGCACCTTCCGATACGGCTACCTTGTTACGACTTCACCCCAATCATTGGCCCCACCTTCGGCGGCTGGCTCCAAAGGTTACCCCACCGACTTCGGGTGTTGCCAACTCTCGTGGTGTGACGGGCGGTGTGTACAAGGCCCGGGAACGTATTCACCGCGGCATGCTGATCCGCGATTACTAGCGATTCCGGCTTCATGTAGGCGAGTTGCAGCCTACAATCCGAACTGAGAATGGTTTTATGGGATTGGCTTCACCTCACGGCTTCGCTGCCCTTTGTACCATCCATTGTAGCACGTGTGTAGCCCAGGTCATAAGGGGCATGATGATTTGACGTCATCCCCACCTTCCTCCGGTTTGTCACCGGCAGTCACCTTAGAGTGCCCAACTCAATGCTGGCAACTAAGATCAAGGGTTGCGCTCGTTGCGGGACTTAACCCAACATCTCACGACACGAGCTGACGACAACCATGCACCACCTGTCATTCGGTCCCCGAAGGGAACTCCCTATCTCTAGGGACATCCGAAGATGTCAAGACCTGGTAAGGTTCTTCGCGTTGCTTCGAATTAAACCACATGCTCCACCGCTTGTGCGGGCCCCCGTCAATTCTTTTGAGTTTCAGCCTTGCGGCCGTACTCCCCAGGCGGAGTGCTTAATGCGTTAACTGCAGCACTAAGGGGCGGAAACCCCCTAACACCTAGCACTCATCGTTTACGGCGTGGACTACCAGGGTATCTAATCCTGTTCGCTCCCCACGCTTTCGCACCTCAGCGTCAGTTACAGACCAGAGAGCCGCCTTCGCCACTGGTGTTCCTCCACATCTCTACGCATTTCACCGCTACACGTGGAATTCCGCTCTCCTCTTCTGTACTCAAGTTCCCCAGTTTCCAATGACCGCTTGCGGTTGAGCCGCAAGATTTCACATCAGACTTAAGAAACCGCCTACGCGCGCTTTACGCCCAATAATTCCGGACAACGCTTGCCCCCTACGTATTACCGCGGCTGCTGGCACGTAGTTAGCCGGGGCTTCCTCGATAGGTACCGTCAAGGTACCGCCCTATTCGAACGGTACTTGTTCTTCCCTAACAACAGAACTTTACGATCCGAAAACCTTCTTCGTTCACGCGGCGTTGCTCCGTCAGACTTTCGTCCATTGCGGAAGATTCCCTACTGCTGCCTCCCGTAGGAGTCTGGGCCGTGTCTCAGTCCCAGTGTGGCCGATCACCCTCTCAGGTCGGCTATGCATCGTTGCCTTGGTGAGCCGTTACCTCACCAACTAGCTAATGCACCGCGGGCCCATCTGTAAGTGGTAGCTTGCGCCACCTTTCCACTTCGGTTCCTATGAACCAAAGTACTATCCGGTATTAGCCCCGGTTTCCCGGAGTTATCCCAGTCTTACAGGCAGGTTGCCCACGTGTTACTCACCCGTCCGCCGCTCGTTCCACTCACGTCCTCCCGAAGGATTCCGTCAGCTTCCCGCGCTCGACTTGCATGTATTAGGCACGCCGCCAGCGTTCGTCCTGAGCCAAGATCAAACTCTCCATAAAATAGATGCACCGAAGTGCTTGTGTTGATCAAGCTCGCTTAAAGCTAGCATGTTCTTACTTTTTTGTACTGGTTGTTTTGTTCAGTTTTCAATGATCAATTTCAATATCGCTTTTTTAGGCGACCAAATTAGTATATCATCCTCCAAAACTAAAGTCAATAGTTTTTTTAAAAAATATTTTAGAGGCTGCCTCTCAAAAGCTGCTTGATTATAGTAACACATAGATAACTTAAAAAGCAATAGTTTTTGCTATCCAATTTTTACCTAAGTTTGATTGAGCTTCATTAAGTGTTTTTTAAGATTCACTTACTTCATCATTTTCCCCTAAGAGCATAAATAGAAAAAATGGCTCCATCACCTGAAGGAATGATAGGAACCATTTCTTGCTTAACACTTTATTTAATACTAAGGAAGAATAAAAATGTGGATTGCTGTTAATGAAGCGATACCTGGCACACCCAATAAACCTGCTACAACTGCTGTAAAGATATTAATAGGTATATGAAGACCAAGGGAAGCACCGAATAGATTAAAGAAGAACAAGAACAACACACCGATGGTCACTTTTACGACACCTTGTCCTAAAACGCGCGAAAATTTCAGTGGAATCCCTTTGGTCAACAACAAAACAATTAAAATTAGCAGACCTGCAATAACCCAAATATTCATACAACCTGTCCCCTTTTGTCCATATGATTATGTTTCTATCTATATGAAACAAAAGCGTAAAATAGAATAGAGAATGTAATTATTTCTCTTCTAGTCTAATCACCTGCAGAAACCTTTCGATATTTAGCTTCTTTAAGCAGATAGAAGTATTTTGCCTTTGCTAACGCCAAATCAAATCTTCCCTGCTCTGTCGGCTCTATACTTCGTTCCATAATACTCTCGAGGTTTTTCCAATCCTTTTTCAATTGATAAATATTGGTTAATAATTGTTGGTTCATCGCTGCTTTTTTTATTTTTTTATGTGCCGCCATCTTCTTCACCTCTATTATACTTCTCGTCTTCCTTCTAGGGCTTTTGATAAGGTTACTTCATCTGCATATTCCAAATCGCCACCCATTGGCAATCCATGAGCAATTCTAGTCGTCTTTATTCCAGAAGGTTTAACAAGTCTGGAGATATACATCGCTGTTGCTTCTCCTTCGATATTTGGGTTTGTAGCCAAGATTAATTCCTCTACCTCTTCGTCCTTCAAACGATTAATTAAAGAAGGAACATTGATATCTTCCGGGCCGATACCATCCATCGGAGAAATTGCACCATGTAGTACATGGTATTTGCCATTAAATTCACGCATCTTCTCCATCGCAATCACATCCTTTGGATCTTGTACAACACAGATTAAAGATTTATCTCTTGATTCATCTTGACAGATTGCGCAAGGATCTTGGTCCGTTATATGCCCGCAAATACTACAATGTGTTAACTCTCTTTTGGCGTTCGCTAACGCCTTGGCGAAATCTAACACATCATCTTCTTTCATATTTAATACGAAGAAAGCCAGGCGGACGGCCGTCTTTGGACCGATTCCTGGCAATTTTGTAAAACTATCAATTAACTTAGAAATTGGTTCTGGATAATACATGACAGTCCCTCCTAGAACATGCCTCCAGGTAAATTTAATCCTTTTGTAAATTTGCCCATCGTGTCATTCGTTTTGTCATCAACTTCTTTTAGCACTTCATTTGTTGCAGCTAAGATTAAATCTTGAAGCATTTCGATATCATCCGGATCTACTACCTCTTCTTTTATTTCAATGTCAGTCAGCTCTTTTTTTCCATTTGCCACAACCTTAACCATTCCACCACCAGCTGTTGCTTCAAAGGTCATTTCTTGTAGCTCTTCTTGTGCCTTCATCATATCCTTTTGCATTTTTTGCATTTGTTTCATCATTTTGTTCATGTTTCCTCCACCACGCATGGAAATCCCTCCTAATTATTGTCTATTATCTTTTTCATCACTAACCATTAGCAGAAATGAAGTTACTACTACTAATGGAAGTCTTTCTTATTCACGAATTTCTAACAAATCCTCACCAACTAGCTTCCGTGCCTTTTCGATCATAGGATCTTCCGGTTCTGGTTGACTCTCATCATCATGAGTAGAACCACCTTGATCCTTTTGTTTCCTAACATATTCCTCTCGTAATGTTAGCCAGTTTTCTTCAGGTATTGGTACAAATGTCATATCAGTACCGATTACTTCCGATAGTACTAATTCTATCGTTTGTTTATGCTCTAGCGCAAGTGAACAGTGTATTTCATAACGAAATGCTAAAATAACGGCATTATCAGAAGCTGCGCTTGGCTTACTATTTTGAATGGTAGCATGGGCTGGTGCACTTTTTTGTTTTAGAGAGTCCATAAAGCTTGGCCAGCCAGCCTTTGTTTTCTTTAGCATATCTTTAGACGCTTCAGCTAGGATGTTTCGAATTCGATCATACGGTATACTATATGATTTGCGACCTGCTGGAGCGCTTTTCTTCGTTGGTTGAGTTGTTTCTTGTTGTTGATGTACTTGTTTAGGTAATTCTTTTAATTTATTTTCTAGTTCATTTATTTTCTGTACCAGTTTATCATATTCTAAGGCTTCTTGCTTTCCTTCTTGTACTGGTTGCTCACAAATTTTTAAAATGGATATTTCAATAAATACCTTCGGGCTATTGGTCCACTTGATTTCCTGCTGGCATTGGTTCAATTCTTTAATGGCAAGTTGAATCCAGTCCGCACTGATCTTTTCCGATAAGGCGTTAAATGCTTCATCAACAATTGCACGTTCCAAAACATTTTCCAAGGAAGGAGATGTCTGATATAACAAAAGGTCTCGCAAATAATAAATGAGGTCAAAGACGAATCTACCCGGGTCCTTTCCTTCCTGTATCAGTTGATCTATTTCAAGCAAAGCTTTTTGCACATTCTTTTCATACATTGTCGTAACTATGGAGGTTAGCTTCTGCTGGGAGACAGAGCCTGTAACAGCTAGAACATCCTCCATCACCACTTGACCATCACTATAGGAAATAGCTTGATCTAATAAACTTAGCGCATCTCGCATCCCACCTTCCGCGGAAAGTGCGACAGCTTCTAGAGCCTCTTGCGCTACATCGATCTTTTCCCTTTCCATGATGTCCTGCATCCGTTTAACCATTGCAGACTGAGAGATTCGTTTAAAGTCAAAACGCTGACATCGTGAAATGATGGTTAATGGAATCTTGTGTGGTTCAGTGGTAGCTAGTATGAAAATAACATGCTTCGGTGGCTCTTCTAATGTTTTTAATAATGCATTAAAAGCCCCAATAGATAGCATATGTACTTCATCAATAATATACACTTTATAAGAAACAGCACTCGGGGCATATTTGACCTTATCACGGATATCTCGAATTTGCTCCACACCGTTATTAGATGCTGCATCAATCTCCACAACATCAGCAATAGAGCCATCCTGAATACCTTGACAAGAGGCACATTCGTTACAAGGTTCTAGAGCTGGTCCGTTCTCACAATTCACTGCTTTAGCAAAAATTTTGGCAGCACTTGTTTTACCAGTACCTCGAGGACCAGAAAACAAATATGCATGGGTAAACTTATCCTGCATGATCGCATTTTGCAACGTACGTGTAATATGAACTTGTCCCACTACATCTTCAAAATTCTTTGGGCGCCATACGCGATACAGTGCTTGATATCCCATTATCCATGATCCCCTTCTATGTTTAATAACTCTTTATATTGTAGCAAAAACTGCGGATAAAAACGAGTATGTATGATTAAATAGACTCAAGTCCTTTTTGCAATTCTGCTCTCCATAAGGTAAATAGAAAGCCTCTTGTCGAGTAAACAAGAGGCTGCATATATACATTCATTAACGCCGTGCACCAAGCTTCGATGGCATTACCCTAAGCGTTACTTAAGTTGATAGCTCGACCCAGGCTTCCCTGCGGCACACAGGAAGGTTCGCTTAATGCTGCTTCCTTCCGGACCTGACATGGTTCACGAGTTCCTGTTGCGCAGGACCCGAGCGTCAGCACTACTCCCTTAAGGCAGACCTTAAAATAATGACACCTCAGCAAGGTATTCAGTCTCGCTATAGCGGATTGCGAGTACAGGGCACCGCTACCTCCCCACCTAGCACGGCAAATTTGCTAATATTTTTAATTGCGCTAGTAAAGCGCATTTATTAGTATAACTTGTTCTATAAAAAAATGCAATGGTTATCCATTGTTAGTATTTTCCTCGCTAGCCAGTTTTGTCTGTTTCTTTTCCTTTTTCTTCTGTCTAAGCTGTTTAAAAAAGGTGGTTAAAAGTTCGCTTGATTCAGCCTCCAGCACACCTGCTGCCACTTCAACTTGATGGTTAAAGCGATCATCCTGCAATAAATTCACTATTGAACCAGCACATCCTGCCTTTGAATCTCTTGCACCATATACTACTCGCGGAATACGAGCTTGCAATATTGCGCCTGCACACATCGGGCAAGGCTCTAATGTCACATATAAGGTGCATTTCTCTAGTCTCCAGCTGCCAACTATCTCATTGGCTTTATCTATTACAAGCATCTCTGCATGGGAGCTTGTGGTTTGTAATTTTTCTCTTAAGTTAAATGCAGCTGCGATTACTTCATCCTCGTATACGAGAACAGCACCAATCGGAACCTCTCCTAGAACCGCTGCCTTTTGAGCCTCCTCTAATGCCCGTTCCATAAAAAATTGATCCTTCATCCAACCCCACACTTTAATAAATGATTACTATTACTATGCAGGAAAATGAGACAAACTGCAAGTATGCATCATTTTTAACAAAAAAGGGTATGTTTGATTATAGAATGCTTAGAGATGAGGTGAATAAATGAAGGATTCAGCTGTATTAATAATCGATTTAATTAATGATTTTCATTTTTCAGAGGGCGACCTCCTTTTAAATGAAACAAAGAGAATCCTGCCTAACATTAAGAGGCTAAAGCAATATGCTAAAAAACATAGCCTTCCTATTATATATGTCAATGACCATTATGATACGTGGGAAACAGATTATAAAAAAATTGCCGATAAATGTAAAAGCGAAACAAACCAGGACATTATTGCAGAGGGGCTCCCATCAAAGGAAGATTATTTCCTAATTAAACCAAAATTATCTGGATTTTTCCGTACCACCTTACCATCCTTACTCGAGCAACTAGGGATTAAACACTTAATCATTGCTGGAATTGCCGGAAATATATGTGTCCTTTTCACCGCAAATGATGCTCATATGCGTGGATACACTTTGCATGTTCCGGAAAACTGCATTGCGTCCAATACACGAATTCATAATGAAGAAGCCATCAGACTTATGGTCAAAGTAATGAAAGCCAAAACAGATCCAATCTAGTGTTCTATTTCTCCTTTCCTATCATATCGTAAAATGAGAAACCATTCGCGAAGAAACAACGATATTTCTTGAGGAGAGGAGAGCTTTCTGTGCAAATATATGTTGTAAAACAGGGTGACACCTTGAATTCCATAGCCAACCAATTTGGTATAACCTATCAATTAATCGCTTCCGCCAATGAGCTAGATCCACAGCAATCACTAGTCGTTGGTCAGGCACTCGTTATTCCGATATTTGGTCGATTTTATACCGTTCAATCTGGTGATAGCCTATATACTATTGGTCAACGATTCGGTATTTCTGCTGCTGAATTGGCTCGGTTAAATCAATTGAATCTATATCAACCTCTTACACCTGGAACTACCATCTATATACCAGAATCCCCAAAAACAGAAATTGAAGTAAATGCATATATCGAACCAACTGGCGAAACCGTTTCGGAAACACTAGAAGCAGCAGCAAGAAAGCATAGTCGAAATTTAACCTATCTCGCGCCATTTTCTTACCGTGTGACACGGGAGGGAAATCTCATCCCACCACCATTAAACCAGTTTGCTGCTATTGCTAATGAGAACCAAGCTTTACTCATGCTTGCCATCACAAATTTAGAAGAGGGAGCCTTTAGTGCAGAGCTTGGGAGAATTATTGTGACAGATCAACAGGTACAAAATCAATTGCTCGATCAAATTATTCAAACAGCACAACAGGTAGGGTATGGAGATATTCATTTTGATTTTGAATTTTTACCACCAGAAAATCGTGAGGATTACAATAACTTCTTAAGAAAGGCTACGGAGCGATTACATGCTGAAGGTTTACTTGTTTCCACAGCACTTGCGCCAAAAACAAGCGCAACGCAAGAAGGAGCCTGGTATGAGGCTCATGACTATAGGGCACACGGCGAAATTGTCGATTTTGTTGTTCTAATGACCTATGAATGGGGTTACAGTGGTGGACCTCCGATGGCAGTATCACCGATCGGACCCGTTACAGATGTAGTAAACTATGCCCTCACCGAAATGCCAGCATCCAAAATTTTATTAGGACAAAATTTATATGGTTATGATTGGACATTGCCATTCGAGCCTGGGGGAGAATTAGCCAAGGCAGTTAGTCCTCAAGAAGCCATTGCATTAGCCCGAGATAATAATCAAGCCATTTTATACGATCAAGAAGCACAGGCACCTTATTTTTTCTATCAGGATCCACAAGGGAATCGCCATGAGGTATGGTTTGAGGATGCTAGATCGATACAAGCAAAATTCGACTTAATAAAAGAAAAGAATCTGAGAGGAATCAGCTATTGGAAGCTAGGCTTAGCTTTCCCACAAAATTGGTTATTACTAGAAGATCAATTTCAAATAAAAAAGAATATGTGATATCCATCCGTGGGGAGTTTTTAATTCTCCACGGATATTTTTTTAAAAGAACAGCCCAAAAACAACTAATCCATATCCATTAACAAACGTAATTCATCGCTATTCTCCACTAAATCCTCTAGAGTATATTTATCTAACACAAGGAAAAATGCCGCCATTGCTTCTGATACGACATGTCGGAGCTGACATACTGGTGTGATGACACAATGATCCGTACCACTATCAAAGCAATCTAATAAATAAAAATCATTCTCCATCAAGCGAATGACCGCTCCAATATTAATCTCTTTTGGATCCATTGCTAGTATAATTCCTCCATTACGTCCTCTAGTTGTTTCAATATACCCATTCACACTTAATTGATGGACGACCTTGCGAATATGCTCGGTAGAGATGAAGAAAGTATCGGCTATCTCATTGATACTCGCCTTTTCTCCTCTTTTAGAAGCTGTATATATGAGCACACGTAGTGCATAATCGGTATATTTTTTAAGCCGCATAATAAGCCCTCTTTTTCATTTTAATCACCATTAAGTCTACACACAATCTGCTAGCAATGACAAGAAATTGCTACAATGCTGTAACAGAATTGTCATACTTCGGGCCTAATAGTGGTTGGAATACCTCTTAAAACATTATACAATTAAACATGTATAGAAAATACATGTTTTAAGAGGAGTGTTTCGATGGGCACGTCAGTGAGTGAAAAATTAGACCAAAAAACAATCGAAATCGTAAAATCTACGGTTCCTGTATTAGAGGAGCATGGGCAAGCGATCACTTCAGAGTTTTACAAATTATTATTTACTAATCATCCGGAATTAAAAAACATATTTAACCAAACCAATCAAAAAAGAGGAAGACAACCACAAGCTCTAGCCAATGCTGTCTATGCTGCTGCAGCAAATATTGATCAACTAGAAAATATACTACCAGTAGTTATTCAAGTCGGTCACAAACATCGAAGCCTAAATATTCAACCAGAGCATTATCCGATTGTTGGGGAAAATTTATTAAAAGCGATGAAGGCTATTTTAGGAGATGCTGCTACAGATGAAATTCTAGAAGCTTGGGCAAAAGCTTATCAAGTAATCGCTGATGTCTTTATTGATGTGGAAAAAGGGATGTATCAAGAAACAGCAGAGCAAAAAGGTGGCTGGACTGGTTATCGCGATTTCACTGTCTATAAAAAAGAAAAAGAAAGTGATGTTATTACTTCTTTTTACTTAAAACCAATGGATGGTGGGGCATTGCCAAGCTTTGAAGCTGGTCAATATTTAACCGTAAAAGTAAAGGTGCCTGGTATTCCTTATACTTGCCAACGCCAATATAGCCTTTCTTGTAAACCAAATGAAGAATATTTTCGAATTAGTGTGAAAAAGGAACCTGCTATTTCGGAAAATCCAGCTGGTGTAGTATCCAACTTTCTACATGATCATATAGAGGAAGGCCATACAATAGCAGTTAGTGCACCAGCAGGCGATTTTGTTTTAGATAATGAGAGGAAGCCACTTGTCCTCATTAGTGGTGGTGTAGGATTGACTCCATTAACTAGTATGCTAGAGACCGTTGTGGAAACACAGCCAGAAAGAGAGGTTTACTTTATCCATGCTGCGCAAAATGAAAAAGTACATGGCCTAAAATCAGCAGTTCAAAGTATTGCAGATCAACACGATAATGTGAATACTTTCACAGTTTATGAGAATCCATTTGATCCTGCATTATGTGATAAAACGGGGTATATTGATCTCGATTGGCTTCGATCTATTATCCCGACTAAAGATGCTTCCTTCTATTTCTGTGGACCTGAGCCTTTTATGAAAGCAATTTATCAGGCATTACAAAAATGGGGAGTAAACGAGGGTCATCTTAACTTTGAATTCTTTGGACCAAAAGGGGACTTAGCAAGCTAAGGATGACAAAAATCCGGAGCTTATCTTCATTTAGATAAGCTCCGGATATTTTTTATTCTTCTAATGTAGACGTATCTCCTGTCGGAAGTCCAAGCTCCCATGACTTAAGAAGTCGGCGCATAATCTTTCCACTTCTTGTTTTCGGTATACTATCTTTTATTTCAATTTCACGAGGAGCAGCATGTGCACTTAACCCTGTTTTGACAAATAGACGAATATCCTCTAACAATTCATCACTTGCTTCATAGCCAGGATTTAGTGTAATAAAAGCTTTTATGATTTCTCCACGCTCAGGGTCTGGCTTTCCAATAACCCCTGCTTCTGAAACCGCTTGGTGCTCAATTAATTTACTCTCCACCTCAAATGGTCCTACACGTTCTCCAGATGTATTAATCACATCATCTAAACGACCCTGGAACCAGAAATAACCATCCTCATCCATATACGCACTATCTCCCGATACATACCAGTCATTAATAAAATAGCTTTCATATTTCCCAGGATTGTTCCAAATAGCACGCATCATAGATGGCCAGCCTTTTTTAATTGCAAGGTTCCCCATTTGATTTGGAGGTAGCTCATTTCCCTCATTATCAACAATTGCTGCATCTACACCTGGAATTGGTTTCCCCATAGAGCCTGGGCGAATTTCCATACAAGGTAAATTAACGATTAACATAGCACCTGTCTCTGTCATCCACCAAGTGTCATGAATTCGTAAACCAAGTACGCGCTCACCCCATGTTATGACCTCTGGATTAAGCGGCTCCCCTACACTCATAATATGGCGTAAATGAGAGAAATCATATTGCTTCACCAACTCATCACCAGCACTGACAAATTTTCGTAAGGCAGTTGGAGCGGTATACCATATCGTAACCTTGTATTTTTCTAGCGTCTCATACCACGATTCTGGTGTGAAGCGGCCACCACGAATAACATTGGTAACCCCATTTAACCATGGAGCAAAAATTCCGTAGCTTGTTCCCGTTACCCAGCCTGGGTCAGCAGTACACCAATATATGTCATCCTCTTTTAGATCAATAACCCATTTACCTGTTGCATAGTGTTGAATCATCGCATGGTGAACATGGTAAACGCCTTTCGGCTTTCCTGTCGAGCCTGATGTATAATGAATCAGCATCCCATCTTCTAAATCAACCCATTCAATATCGAAGGAATCAGAGGCATTATCGATCTCTTTTTCAAAATCAATGAATTTATCCCCATCGACATCTTGATCTGCATGGAACAATAGAACCTTTTCCAACTGCGGCAGCTCCTCTACAGGAACACGATCTAATAGCTCAGGAGTTGTTATGAGCATTCTCGCTTCACTATCCTCTAAACGATCTCGAACCGCTTGCTCCATAAATGCCTCAAACAATGGCCCTGCAATCGCTGCGACCTTAAGAATACCGAAAAAGCTTGCATAAAATTCAGGGCTTCTCGGCATAAAGAGAAATACACGATCGCCTTTTTCTATTTGATGTTTCTTTAAAACATTTGCTACTTGATTACTTTTTTTGCTTAGTTGTTCAAAGGTGATAGATTCTTCTCGACCCGGAGCAGAATATTGTAAGGCAATTTTATCTTTTTTCGTTGGATCTTCCGCATGCTTATCAATAGCTTCATAAGCTGCATTGACTTTCCCTGTTTTATACCAGCTGAATTCTTTCTTGATTTCCTCCCAATCGAAATCTTTTCTACTTGTTTCATAATTCTTCAAATTGTAGTTTCCTTGTCTTGCTGGAATCTTCGTCATATCCATCCCTATCACTCCTTAACATTGTAAACGTTTGCAAAAATATTTCAAGTAAAGAACCTATAATCTATTGTATCGAAATCTTCTCAGAAAGCAAGGGGGGTAAATCCCATTTATTTCAATTTAATAGGATCCCCCCATGAAGCAAAACGTTATATAAGTGATGTTAGAAAAACTTGACTTATCTCGAAGTAGTAGCGAAAGCCTTAGTTTTACTTATACTTTGTACATTTCAAAATTTTCACTACGTCGAGTTTCTTCATGCAAAAATTTTATAATCTCTTAATGTATAAAAAAACTGTTAATTTTTAATATTGATAAAGCATTGCCACGATTTGAAATCCAGATCCGATCGTCCAGAATAGTACATTGTCTCCTCTTTTGATTCGGCCAGACTTTATTCCTTCATATAAAGCAATAAAAGGACTACTCGTTCCTGTATAGGCATAAGTATCGCCTACATAGATTATTTTTTCTTGATCGATTTGATAATGATCTTGAATTTTAAGAATATTAGATAAGGCAAATTGTGAAAAACAGCATGCATCAATATCCTTTATCGATAACCCATTTCTCGCTAATAATTGATCAATCATTTTATAGGTCGGTGGTAAAGCAACATTTCCATCAAAAGGAAGCCAATTAATTGCTTGTACATCACTTTTACCTTTAACGGCTTTGGTTAATCCATGTGCTGGGTAATTAATCTTGTCCTTAAAGACAGAGTCTGTATGATAGCTAGCATCAATAAATCCTGTATTCTCATCGGTCTTCTCCAAAATGACGGCACATGCTGCATCACCGTAATTAGCATAAGTAATTTCTTGTTCGGGATTAGCAATTAAAGAATTATAATCAGAGCCTACGATGAGTGCTGTATGTATATGTGGATTTGCGAGCATATATCTTGAAGCCTGCTCCACAGCCACTGTCATCCCTGCACAGTTTGCATTAGAATCCTTTATGATGGTATCATGATCTGCTTGAATCTCTGCATGGACATACATTGCATTTATCGGAAAGGTCGTTTCAGGAACCTGTGTAGAGAATTCAATATAATCTAGATCCTTCCCTGTCATTCCTGCTCTTTCTAAGACACGCTTTGTTGCTTCTAGAGCCATCGTAAGACCATTTTCCTCCACCTTGTCGATAACATATCTTTTCTCTCTTCCCATAACTTCAAGAAAATGCTGTATATCTCTACCCTTTTTCTGGAAATGGTTTATATAAAAGTCATTTTCAATGACATGATTCGGATGATAAATATCAATTGCCTTGATTTTAATGTTTGGCACCATTAACTCCCCCCTTCTGATATAAGAAAAGTGCATACTACAAATACAGGGACCTTAACGATCCCTGTTTTTAAGCCTCTTCTATCTCAGCATTTCTTAGTCCAGCACTTTTAGCAACTCGAAGAAGTTGTAATTTTAAAGTTGGTTTTTTTTCTGTCACAAACACTACTTTGTGGAACCCTGAATTTTTATAAAGCTGAAAAGAGTGTTCGAGTAATGGCACCATTTCCTGTGTAATAACATTCATGTTCGTACAATCTACCTTCAGTGTGTAATCACTCGCTTCTACAGAACCTACTTTTGATTCATAATCTCTATGGAAATTTTTCGTTTGTTCTTCCGTAAACGTTCCTTCCACTTTCATGTTGATTGTTTTTGATTCCTTTTTTACCTCAATGATGTAGCTTCCTGTCAATGTTGACAATTTGTCCTCTTCCTTTCTATGATAATAGACTTATAAAAGTGTCCATTTTTTATATTAATAGGATAATAATCCTATAACATTTTAAATGATAAGGAAGAGAAGTAGGACTGTCAACTTATTCGCGACAAAGTTAACAAAAATTTAAAGATTATAACTTTAGCTTCATGCCTTCGTGTGTTGCGGAGAAACCTAGTCTTTGATAGAATTGTAGCGCTTCTGGCCGTTGTTTATCTGTTGTCAATTGTACTAAATGACACCCCCGTACTTTTGCCCTATCTATAGCATATTGAATTAACTTTGTGCCTATCCCTAACCCACGCACAGATGCTGATACTCTTACACCTTCAATCGTTGCTCGCCATCCTCCTTGATGCGTCAAATATGGAGTAAAGGTGATTTGTTCGACCCCTATCACCTCATTGTCTCTGCAAGCTACAATTAGCTCATTATTCTGATCGGCAGAAATAGCCATAAAAGCATGCAGATAACACTCGGGTAATGGTAGTTCATAACGTTCTCTTTTGGAGCCTAATCGATCATCTGCCAGCATTGCAACAATTTTATCGAGATCCTGTTTTGTTGCCTCTCTTAACCTTACTTCCGTCATTAAAAGCACCTCCTCCTTTTATAATAATGGAAAACACAAAAAGCTTTTACTATATTGCTTTTCTATTCCAAAATACATTCATTTTGACGATTACCATTTATAATAGATGGTAAGAGGTGATATCAAAATGAGTAGAAAAATTACGGATGAACAATGGAAGGCAATTATTGAGAATAATAAAGAATATGATGATCAATTCTTTTATGCTGTCAAAACAACGAAAGTATTTTGCAGACCTTCCTGTAAATCTCGTGTTCCGAACTACATTAATGTCACGATTTTTGATCGAGCGGAAGATGCATTACAAGCTGGCTACAGACCTTGCAAACGATGTAAACCAGGTGGATATCACCTACCTGATGAAGAATGGGTATGGCAGATAGAGACTTTTATAAAAGAAAATTATACTATTCATTTAACTTTAAGGGTAATTGCAGAAGGTTGCCACGGAAGCCCGTTTCACCTACATCGAGTTTTTAAAAATAGAAAAGGGATGACTCCAATCGAATATTTACAACGAAAGAGAATCGAGAAAGCGATGAAATATTTGTTAGAAACAAACTGGTCTATTCGTAGAATTGGGGAATTAATCGGACTTCCTAATCCTTCTCATTTCGCAACATTATTTAAAAAATATACGAAGCAAACACCAAGAGAATTTCGAAAAAGAAAGAGGAGCGAGGTGTTGATCGATGAACATTTATTATGGAATGATAAGGCATGAAGGTTGGTATTTTTATATTGGTGCAACGAACAAGGGGTTATGTTTTGTTGGTTCACAGGATAAAGGATTCACTGAGCTAGAAAATTGGTATAAGAAAAATAGACCGAATACAAAACTTATCAAAAACGAGCCCTTCGTTCAATCCTATGGTCGTCAATTAGTAGAATATTTAAATGGAAGTCGCCAAAAAATGGATTTTCCATTAGACTTAAAAGGGACGGATTTTCAAACTACTGTCTGGACGGAGCTTGGGACCATCCCGTTTGGAGAAACCAAATCCTATACAGATATTGCAATTCGTATTGGAAAACCGAAGTCTGTTCGTGCTGTAGGTAGAGCGGTTGGATTAAACCCCCTTCTAATCGTCATTCCTTGTCACCGTGTCCTTGCAAAAAATGGACAACTTACTGGGTACCGTGGTGGTCTAATGATGAAAAAAAGATTGCTCGAATTGGAAAAATGAAAAAAGTTTACGCTAGGGGAGAATCTATATGGAACAAGACTATCTACTACTTTATAAAACATTATTTGATCATTATGGTCCACAAAACTGGTGGCCAGCAGACACCTCTCTTGAAATGATGATTGGTGCGATACTTGTTCAAAATACAAACTGGCGAAATGTCGAAAAAGCACTCATAAAGCTAAGGCCATATTTGGGTGCTGAAGCTCTCGATCGATTACAAGAGGAAGAGCTTGCACAGCTGATCAAACCAAGCGGATTTTTCAATATAAAGGCGAAACGAATAAAGTCATTCATTCAATGGTGGAAGCAATACAATTTTTCCTTAAATAGAGTTAAAAAGCTGGAAAAGGAAACCTTAAGAAAAGAACTACTAAATGTTCACGGTATAGGTAGGGAAACTGCGGATGTGATGCTACTTTATGCCCTAGATAAGGCTGTATTTGTTGTGGATGCATATGCTAGAAGGATCTTTTACCGAATCGGATACGATATGCCTAACTCCTATGACCATTTTAGGCTGGAGGTAGAACAGACTTTTCCTGAGAAACTAGATGTCTTTAATGAATTTCACGCACTACTAGTCGAGCATGCTAAGCAATACTGTCGAACAAGACCACTATGTAATAAATGTCCTTTATCTTCTATTTGTAAGAAACGAGTGGAGTGAGATTAAACGACTAGTACGAAGAAGTCCGCAATTAGGAAGAAATCTATCAATCATAACTATAGTAGAATGAAGGCAAATACGTTGAAGGGAGAATTTGCATGAATTCAAATAAAGTAATAATAGCTGGGTGGTATACAGTAGAAGCAAAGAAGCGAGATGAAGTGGTGGAATCTTTTGAAGATTTAATAAAAAGAGCTCGACAAGCTCCAGGCTGTCTCGACTTGGCGATTACTGCTGATCCAATTGATCCTACACGGATCAACAACTTTGAATTTTGGGAATCTGAGGGAGACTTAGAAGCATGGCGATCTGTTGCAAATCCACCAAAAAAGATATCGCCTATTATTGAAATAGAAATGCAAAAGCATGAAATTAAACAATCCGGACCACCGTTTAATTAATAAACAAATGACGGCCCTAGCAGGATTCGAACCTGCGACGCATCGTTTAGGAAACGAACGCTCTATCCCCTGAGCTATAGGGCCATTATCTATCATTCAAAAAAACTAACATTGTTATTATATCTAGAAATAGAAGGAGAAAGCAAGGCATAAACAAGCCTTGCTTGTTCCTTTATTTCTCAAATAAGCTACGCAATTCCTTTGATTTATCTGTAGCTTGTTCAAGGCAATACATTACTGCTTTTTGGAAGTCATGGGAGGCTAATGCCTTGAGACCAGCTTCTGTTGTTCCACCTGGACTCGTTATTTTTTCACGAAGAGTCTTCGGTGAGTCACTTGAGGTAGCTAGCATCTGTGCAACACCCTTTAACGTTTGTGTCATAAGCTGTTTGGCCACCTCTTTATCAAGCCCTTTTTCTATAACAAATTGCTCCATTGCTTCTACCATATAATAATAGAAGGCTGGTCCACTTCCTGCAAGGGCAGTAAAGGCATCCATCTCTTCTTCGTTTATTACAGTAGTTGTTCCAATCGCATGAATCAAGGTTCTAACAAGCTCTATTTGTTCCTCGTTCACATTGTTACCACTCGCTATAGTCGTAGCAGATTGCCCGATCATAGCAGAAGTATTTGGCATTACACGAATCACAGGATTATTGGTCCCGATCTGCTTTTCCATATAGCCCGTAGAAATACCAGCTAATAAGGAGACAATTATCTTATCTTCTGTTAAAAATTCACGTATTTCTGCAGTGGCTACTTTCACATCCTTTGGCTTCATTGCAAGGACAATAATCGTCCCTTGCTCTATCGCTGCTTGTTTATTTTGGGTTGTCTGAATCTTATATTTGTGCTCTAGTTCTTGTAATCGGTCCTTATTAGAATGATTAGTTGCGATTATTTGCCTAGAAGGGACAATTTCTTTGGCAGTCATTCCTGCAATTATCGCTTCTGCCATTGATCCCGCTCCTAGAAAGGTAATGGTTTCCTTCATCATGGTTCACCCTTTTTCCTATGTATATGACACTCATTATAAGCGAAAATAGTGATCGACAACAATCATTTAACTTAGAGAAAATCTCTATAAACGTATAAAAGAATCGTTACAATAACGATTCTTTTACTATATAATCTCCAATTTTGTGTTCAATTAATGGCGGAGGAGGAGGGATTCGAACCCCCGCGGGCCGTGAAGCCCCTGTCGGTTTTCAAGACCGATCCCTTCAGCCAGACTTGGGTACTCCTCCATATTTTGCTGACGACAAGTTATAATATAACATAATCAAAATAATGAGTCAATAGTGAAATTCGTCTACCTCCATTTTTGATGGAGGTAGACGAACATGCTTACTTGATTACTGTTTTCCCACCCATATATGAAACTAAAACCTCTGGAATAAGAACACTGCCGTCCTCTTGCTGATAATTCTCTATGATCGCAGCAACTGTACGTCCAAGTGCTAATCCAGAGCCATTTAATGTATGGACAAATTCTGGCTTGCTTTTTTCATCACGACGGAAGCGAATACCAGCACGTCGAGCTTGAAATGCCTCAAAATTAGAACAAGAAGAGATCTCGCGATAGGTATCATTACTAGGCATCCAAACCTCGATGTCATACTTTTTCGCTGCTGTAAAGCCTAAATCAGCGGTACACATGCTCATTACTCGATATGGGAGCTTGAGCAATTGTAATACCTTCTCCGCATGGCCAGTTAGCTCCTCTAACACCTGATAAGAATCTTCTGGCTTGACGAATTGTACAAGCTCTACCTTGTTAAATTGATGCTGACGAATAAGTCCTCTTGTATCTCTCCCAGCAGATCCAGCCTCAGAACGGAAGCTTCCACTGAAGGCTGTAAATTTTTGTGGTAAATCCTCTTCACTCAAAATATCATCACGGTAATAGTTCGTTACAGGCACCTCGGCAGTTGGAACGAGAAAATAGTCCCAGCCCTCAATTTTAAAGGCATCCTCTTCAAACTTAGGTAGCTGACCTGTACCTGTCATACTTGTACGATTCACCATGTATGGTGGGAGCATTTCTTGATAGCCATGCTCATCTGCATGTAGATCCATCATAAAGTTCATTAAGGCCCTTTCGAGTCTTGCGCCTAAGCCTTTATAAAAAACAAATCTACTTCCAGTTACCTTGGCTGCTTTTTCAAAATCTAAAATGCCTAAATCAGTCGCAATGTCCCAATGGGCTTTTTCATCAAATTCGAAGCTTGGAGCCTCTCCCCATGTGCGAACCTCCACATTATTATCTTCTGTTTCACCGATTGGCGTAGATTCATGTGGAATATTCGGAATGGATAGCATTATTCCCTCGAGCTCTTCCTCCACTTGCTTTAATTCTTGATCAATGGATTTAATTCTATCGCCAACCTCACGCATTTCTACAATTTTATCATCTGCATCCTTTTTTTCTTTTTTCAATAAAGAAATCTGTTTAGATACTTCATTTCGCTTTGCTTTCAGCTGTTCCGTTTCGGCAATTAGATCTCTTCTTTTTTGGTCCAAATCACCAAAGCGGTCAAGATCAGTTAAATCTTCACCACGATGGGCTAGCTTTTGTTTTACTTCCTCATAATGATTACGTAACATTTTTCTATCTAACATAGTTATTACCTCCTAAAATTAGTGTAGAGTCTCTTAACAGTAGGGAAAAAAAAACCTACTGAAAACCACTCTTTATCTATACAAAAAACTCCCATCCCTATAGTAAAAAAATAGGGACGAGAGTTTACCCGCGATACCACCCTGATTGGAGAAAAATAGCTTCTCCCAGCTTGATTAAGAAAATAACGGCTTCCTAACCGGATATATCTACTATAGCTTCAATATATCGCTCCAGGATGGATTCTCCCTTTTCTATTACTAGTTCACACCAGCCACTAGCTCTCTTTTAAATAGAAATAAGGATACTATTTCCTATCAACACTTTTTATTAATTGGCAATAGCTGTTTTTGCCTCTTTTACCATCTCGATAAAATAGCCTGTAAGACGATGATCATCCGTCAATTCTGGATGAAAAGCACTACATAGTAGATGACCTTGCTGTGCTGCTACCACCTTACCATCATAGGTTGCTAAGACGTTCACATTTGGTCCAACCTCTACAACATAAGGTGCTCGAATAAATACTGCTTCAAAGTCTTCAGCTACACCTTTGATTTCTAATTCTGCTTCAAACGATTCCTTTTGTCGACCAAAGGCATTTCTTTCTACCTTCATATCCATTAAGCATAGATGGGCATTTTCCTGGCCTACGATTTCCTTCGACAATAGAATTAACCCTGCACATGTTCCAAAAATTGGCTTACCTTGTTGTGCAAAATTCATTAATGGTTCAAGGAAATCATATTTATCGATTAAACGTCTCATCGTCGTACTTTCTCCACCAGGTAAAATTAAGCCATCTATCTCAGCTAATTGTTCCTTTTGTTTAATGACCATACCTTCAGCACCAGATGCTTCAATCGAACGAATATGCTCTCTAATCGCCCCTTGTAGGCCTAAAACACCTATTTTTAGCATTTTTCTATCTCCTCACTTATTACCAACCACGATCTTGCATACGTTGTTCAGGAGCAATTGTACTAATTTCCAAACCTTTCATTGCTGTACCAATACCTTTGGATACTTTTGCAATTAATTCATAATCTTCATAATGAGTGGTTGCTTCCACAATTGCTCTAGCAAAGTTAGCAGGATTGTCTGATTTAAAAATACCTGAACCAACGAAGACACCATCTGCGCCTAATTGCATCATTAATGCAGCATCAGCCGGTGTTGCAATGCCACCTGCTGCAAAGTTTACAACAGGAAGACGACCATTTTCTTTAATATCTAATAGTACTTCATATGGTGCACCTAGTTCCTTCGCATATGTCATGACTTCGTCATTGGACATATGCACTAATTGACGAACCTGTGCATTTACTTCACGCATATGACGTACAGCTTCAACGATATTACCAGTTCCTGGCTCACCCTTTGTACGAAGCATGGCAGTACCTTCTCCAATACGACGAGCAGCCTCGCCTAAATTACGACAACCACATACAAATGGAACGGTATATTCCTTTTTATTTAAGTGGAAAACTTCGTCAGCCGGTGTTAATACTTCACTTTCATCAATATAGTCAACACTCATCGATTCTAACACACGAGCCTCTACGATATGGCCAATACGCGCCTTTGCCATAACAGGTATAGTAACAGCATTCATTACCTCTTCTACAATTGTTGGGTCTGCCATACGTGCTACTCCGCCAGCAGCTCGAATATCAGACGGTACTCGCTCTAATGCCATTACCGCAACAGCACCAGCTTCTTCTGCGATCTTCGCTTGCTCTGCATTGACAACGTCCATAATAACGCCGCCTTTTTGCATTTCTGCCATACCTCTTTTTACTCTATCTGTTCCTACTTTAGACATGATTGTTTCCCCCTAATAAGATTTGCCTATCCTTAAATTTCATCCATACGAATCAGTTTATACTTCTTTTATTATATAACAAAAATTTAACAAATGCCAAGTGCTTAAGTTGGGATACTTTAACTAAAGAGACCTTTTACAAAATCGACAATAGTTGAAAAGATATTTCCAAAGAAGTCACCGATCGCCTCTAATGTGAGCATGAACCAATTAGACTTCTCTACTGCTTTTGAAGCGACCAAATCTACTGTTTGTTCATTATCTCCTTGTAGATAAGCATTTTCCCCTTCTCCCTTATATTGGAGAACTACTTCACCAAGCTTTTCTCCTTTTTTGATAGGGGCAGTCAACGAACCATCTTTATTTAATTTCTTTTCATCTAATTGATAAGTAACCTCATATAGGTCTTCTTCGCCTTTTTTAATCATAGAGGTAATACTATCTTTTGCCTCTACCTCTACTTGATCTTCCTTCCCTTTTTCAACAGGAATAACCGATTCTCCCTCGATTTGATAGCCTTTAGGGAATAGCTCTACTTGATCGAATTGAGAGAAACCATATTCCATTAATTTTTTCGTTTCAGCGAATCGTTCCCCTTTACTGCTTGTCTTCATCACAACCGTAATGACGCGACGGTCACCTTGCTGAGCTGTTCCTGTAAAGCAATATCCTGCCTCTGTGGTATACCCCGTTTTAAGACCGTCTACCCCTTCATAACCATATTGCGTAAAGTTATTATCCTCCCATGGTAACATCCAATTGAGGTTTTGCAATGGTCTTCCATCTAATTCAGAGCGCATTTTACTAGAGAATCCCAATGCTTCTGGATAGTCATTGATGAGATGATAAGCTAGCTTTGCTGCCGAACGAGCTGACAATAAATTATCGGCATCAGGCTTTGTTCCTTCTGGATAATTTTCTCCTAAGTCGGCATTGGATAGTCCAGTGGAATTAACAAATTGATATTCCGGAAGTCCCATTTCCTCCGCTTTTGCGTTCATCATTTTTACAAATTCCGATTCTGACCCTGCAATTAATTCTGCTAGGGCGATCGTTGTAGCATTATCGGATATAATTGACATTCCTTCATACAGTTGGCGAACGGTATATTGCTTATCTTGAATGAGTCCGATTCCAGAAAAAGTTGGGTTTGCTGATATACTATATGGATAATCACTAATCTGTGTAGTTGTCTCCCAAGTAATCTCTCCATTATTAATCGCTTCTAATACTAAGTATTCTGTCATCATTTTCGTCATACTTGCAGGAGGTAACATTTGATCTGCATTTTTTTCATACAGTATTTTTCCTGTATTGGCATCAACGACGATGGCAGACTCTGCATTTACTTCCACGGTTCCAGCTGCTTGCGTTTCAAAAGGTTTTATAGCAAATGTAGCCATTGCTATGGTTACAATCATTAATAGTATACTAATTTTTTTTGACAAATTTCTCACTATTTCTACCTCCAACAATTTTTTGCACGAAAACATTTTACCACAACTCGTACAAATAGAAAATAACGCTATATAATCATTCTTGAAATAGACACAATCAAAAACAAAAAAAACCTGTTTCCTTAGCAATATGAAACAGGTGTTAATCGTCGGTAAGACCCCTCTAATGGAAGTCTCACTTAAGATTAGTTTTTTTATAGCAATGAGGAACTAGGATATGGAATAATTTGGTGATTCCTTTGTTATTTGTACATCATGTGGATGACTTTCACGAAGTCCTGCACCTGTCATACGAATAAACCTTGCATCTTTCCGCAATGCTTCTAAATTCTCCGCACCACAATATCCCATTCCAGAGCGTAAACCACCTAATAATTGATGCACTGTATCCGCTAAAGGACCTTTATAAGCTACCCGTCCCTCAATTCCTTCAGGCACTAGTTTTTTAGTATCATCAGATTCTTGGAAATAGCGATCTTTCGAGCCTGATTTCATGGAGGTAATAGAACCCATTCCACGGTATACTTTGTACCTACGTCCTTGATAAATTTCCGTTTCTCCAGGACTTTCAGATACACCAGCAAATAGACTACCTAGCATAACGGCATGTGCACCTGCGGCAATAGCCTTTGCTATATCTCCAGAATACTTAATTCCACCGTCTGCAATGACTGGGACATTATATTTAGCCGCTTCTGTTGCACAATCATTAACAGCTGTAATTTGAGGTACTCCTACACCTGCCACTACGCGAGTCGTACAAATAGAACCAGGACCAATTCCAACTTTAATAATGTTCGCACCTGCTTCGATTAATGCTCTTGTTGCTTCAGCTGTAGCAACATTACCTGCAATGATATCTAACTCTGGATATTTCTCACGAATCACCTTTACCTGATCAATAACCCCTTTGGAATGCCCGTGCGCTGTATCTACGACGATCACATCCACACCAGCTTCCACAAGCTTTTCGATTCGTAACATGGAGTCACCCGTTACCCCAACAGCTGCACCAGCCAATAATCTACCTTGCTTATCCTTTGCAGAGTGTGGGAATTCAATCACTTTCTCAATATCTTTAATCGTAATAAGCCCTTTTAAGACTTTATTTTCGTCTACTAATGGTAATTTTTCGATTTTATGCTTTTGTAGAATTTTACTTGCTTCCTCTAAGGTTGTCCCAACTGGAGCTGTCACTAAGTTCTGACTTGTCATTACATCTGCAATTTTAATTGAATAGTCCTCTATAAATCGGAGATCACGATTCGTTAAAATACCAACCAATACTTGATCTTTTTCATTATTTACAATAGGCACACCAGAAATCCGGAATTTAGCCATTAAATGCTCTGCATCAAATACTTGATGCTCTGGTAGTAAGAAAAATGGATTGGTAATCACACCACTTTCAGAGCGCTTAACTCGATCTACCTTTTCGGCTTGCTCCTCAATCGACATGTTTTTATGAATAATACCTATTCCGCCTTGTCTTGCCATCGAAATTGCCATTTTTGCTTCTGTTACAGTATCCATCCCTGCACTGATAAATGGAATATTCAATGTAATGTTATCCGATAGCTTTGTTTGAACAGATACCTCTCTTGGTAGAACATTAGACTCTGCTGGCATTAGCAATACGTCATCAAACGTTAGACCTTCTTTAACAAATTTGTCTTCTCTCACAGATAGACCTCCTTCTTTTAATTGGGAATTCTATTAGAAAAACTCGCATTCGCTCGTCTTTTAGCGAATGCCTAGTTTTTCTTATACTTAGTACCTTAAAATCTCTGCTACATCGAATTTCTACTGCGTAGAGATTTTTATACTTTCTTAACGTATAAAACGAGGAAAAATCAGTTTTCCCTTTGATAGAAACTAGTGAAAACTAACGGTAATTGAGGGTTTTCTTCCTAAACTATTGTTATTTACAATACGACATGTTCATACGTTTTTCAAGCCTTTTTTCGGGTGAATAATCACCATAAAATTTAAAACACAACAAAATCAATGATGTAAGAGTTTACATGTTTGAATAAAAAAATAGAGCTGATCATAAAATCAACTCCTAACTCTTCCTTGTCTCTATTTTAATATCTTTTCAATAAATAACGTTGGTTTGTCTTTTAATGAAATGATTTTTGCATCCTCTACAAGTTGAACCACTGGTCTAACAGGTGTGTCTCTTTTGATCGATACAATGAGAGCTTCCTTCCCATTGGATAATAAGACCCTTGTTCCAATGGAATAGTAAAAAAAAGAATCTACGAATACTTGTAAAATAGTCGCATCCAATTTATGCTGCGAAAGCTTTAGCATTTCCTCCACCACTTTGAATGGTGACTGCTTCCTTCGGTATAACCGTTCCGATGTCATCGCATGATACGTATCAGTTATCGCAATTATTTTAGCATATAGATGAATTTCATCACCCTTGACACCTAATGGATAACCACTTCCATCCCCCCGCTCATGATGCTGTATGATTCCAAGCTTCACATCCTCACTTAATGAAGTTATATGCTCCACTAAACGATAGGAGAGTGTCGGATGATGCTTCACCTCATCGTATTCTTCTACAGTTAGCTTATCTTCTCGATGAAGAAAAGCTGGATTCAATTTGGCCATTCCACAATCTGCTAGTAAACCGGCAAGTCCGACTTTGTCCCATTCTTCTTTATATCCTAATTTTTTGGCTAAATAGGCTGAAATTAGTGCGATAGATATACCATGATGATAGAAATAATCTTTCTTTGAAGCATATTCATACAATAAAAAGAGATCCAAGGTTATTTTATCTACAAGCTCAAACAATGGTGTCATAAGTGTAGTTAATTCCTGTATATTAATCGACACACCAGTTTGCCAATTCGTAAAAAATTGCTTATAATGCTTCACTGCTTTCAGGTACAGTCTTTCAAAAGCCATTTCTTCTCTCTTTTTTTCTAATTGCTTTTCCCCTATCTTCTCTGGTTGAAAATCTAATCCTGTCACTAACTTGCTTGAGACTTCCACAGTAGAGATTCCAAAGTTTTTTAGTAACTTTATGTGATGTTCCTCAATGACTGTGTTACTTTCAATAATCGGATGATCGGATTTACCAATTACCGGCTCTAATACTATACATCCTGGGACTAACTGCTTTGGATGCACCTGCAATCGGATCACAACCCTTATCTTAATTTTCTTCTTGCACTTCTCCTTCTTCTTCGGAATCTTCCTCAGGGTCAATCTTTGCAACAGTTGCTACTTTTTCTTCTTCCTGTAAACGAATTAATCGAACCCCTTGTGTATTTCTTCCAGTTGTAGAGATACCCTCGACCTGCATTCTGATTAAAACACCAGAAACCGTCATAATCATAATATCTTCTTCGCCTGTGACTGTTTTAACGGCAATTACCTCTCCTGTTTTATCTGTAACATTACAGGTAAAAATTCCTTTACCGCCTCGGTTTGTTCTACGATAATCCTCTACAGGTGTACGTTTTCCATAACCATTTTCGGTTACATTTAGGACATAGTAGCCATCCTCAATAATTTCCATGGATACTACCTCATCATCATTTCGTAGAGAAATACCTTTCACACCTGCTGCGGTTCGCCCCATAGATCTTATTTGTTCTTCCTCAAAGCGAATAACATAACCATTTCTCGTACCGATTAAAATATCCTTCGTTCCATCTGTTAATCGAACCGAAATTAATTCATCATCATCCCTTAAATTTAAGGCAATTAAGCCACCTCTTCTAATATTAGAAAATTGTGTTAAAGAGGTTCTTTTGGATATACCGTGTTTTGTCGTAAAGAAGAGATACCAATCTTCATGGTATTCTGATACCGTAATCACTGCATTAATCCATTCACCTTGTTCAATTTCTAATAAATTAATAATCGGAATTCCTTTTGCTGTTCGATTAAATTCTGGGATTTCGTAGCCTTTTGCTCGATAGACCTTCCCTTTATTAGAGAAAAATAGCACAGTGTCATGAGTAGAGCATGATACTAGATGCTCGACAAAGTCATCTTCATTTGTGCCCATCCCTTGGATACCTCGTCCACCTCTTCGTTGTGCTCGATAGGTTGATGCTGGGAGACGTTTAATATAGCCACGATGGGTCAAGGTAATGACAATATTCTCTTCAGGAATTAAATCTTCATCCTCAATTAAATCAATGCCACCACTGACAATTTCGGTTTTTCTCTCATCATTATAGCGTTCTTTAATTTCGATTAATTCCTCACGAATGATTTCTAAAATCTTTTCTTCATTGGCCAAAATAGCCTTCAATTCTTCAATTAATGCTTTAATCTCTTGATATTCTTCTTCGATCTTTTCTCGTTCTAAACCAGTTAGACGTTGCAAACGCATATCTAAAATAGCCTGAGCTTGTTTTTCAGAAAGCTTAAATTCATTCATTAAGCCTTCTCGAGCTATTTCTGTCGTTTGAGATTGGCGAATTAACGCAATGATCGCATCAATATGATCAAGTGCAATACGTAACCCTTCTAAAATGTGGGCTCTTGCTTCCGCTTTGTTTAATTCATATTGTGTTCTTCTTGTGATGACTTCTTTTTGGTGTTCTAAATAATATTGTAAGCATTGCTTTAAGTTCAACACCTTTGGTTGTCCATCCACAAGTGCTAGCATATTAATACCAAAGGATGTTTGTAATGATGTTTGTTTAAAGAGATTGTTTAATACCACATTCGGATTGGCATCACGTCTTAATTCAATCACAATTCGCATCCCTGTTCGATCCGATTCATCGCGTAAATCAGTTATTCCCTCAATGCGCTTATCTCTTGCTAAGTCGGCAATCTTCTCAATTAGTTTCGCTTTATTCACCTGATAAGGAATTTCTGTCACAAGGATTCTAGCTTTCCCATTCGCTTGTTCCTCTATTTCCGTTTTGGCTCGAAGCGTGATCGCACCTTTTCCTGTTTCATAAGCTCTTCTAATTCCGCTTCTCCCTAGAATTTGCCCTGCTGTTGGAAAATCTGGCCCATGAATATATTCTTCCATTAATTCAGAAATAGTGATTTCAGGATTCTTACTGATGGCAAGAATAGCATCAATCGTTTCTCCTAGTTGATGTGGTGGGATATTCGTTGCCATCCCAACTGCAATACCTGATGCACCATTCACTAATAAATTCGGAAATTTAGCAGGTAACACCTTTGGTTCTTTTTCTGAGCCATCATAGTTATCCATATAATCAATCGTATTTTTATTAATATCTCGAAGCATTTCCATCGATATCTTGGACATACGTGCTTCTGTATAACGCATCGCCGCTGGAGGGTCACCATCTACCGATCCAAAGTTCCCGTGACCATCCACTAACATATAGCGAAAGCTAAAATCCTGTGCCATTCTAACCATCGCATCATATACAGCAGAGTCCCCATGTGGGTGATATTTACCTATAACATCTCCAACAATACGAGCAGATTTTTTATAAGCTTTATCTGCATGCATACCTTGGTCATTTAGTGCATATAATATTCTACGATGGACTGGCTTTAACCCATCTCTTACATCAGGAAGTGCACGGGACACAATAACACTCATCGCATAATCTAAAAAAGATGTCCGCATTTCTTGTCCAATATTTATTTCTTGTACTTGTGGACGTATATTATCCACCATAAATCATTACCTCCTATTCATTGCAGGAACAAAAGCATAGAAGCGCTAGGCTAACTCTTCTTCTCATTCCTTAGCGCTCAGAGTTGGATATGATCACCACCATCCAACATCTCGTTATTGCTAAACCTTAAATATCTAGATTTTTGACATATACGGCATTATCTTGAATAAAATTACGCCGCGGCTCTACCTTATCACCCATTAACATATCAAAAATTTGATCGGCATCCATTGCATCCACTAGATTGACTTGAAGTAATGTCCTTGTGTCTGGATCCATCGTTGTATCCCAAAGCTGTTCTGCATTCATTTCTCCAAGACCTTTATAGCGCTGGATTCCTGGCTTCGGTTGTCCTGGTAATTCCTGCAATAATTGATCCAACTCCCTGTCACTATATGTGTAATGAACCGCCTTTCCTTGTTTTACCTGATAGAGTGGTGGCTGTGCAATATAAACATAGCCATGCTCAATTAATGGTCGCATAAAACGAAAGAAAAAGGTTAACAATAGTGTACGAATGTGAGCACCATCAACGTCAGCATCTGTCATAATGATAATTTTATGGTAACGAGCCTTCGTGATATCAAATTCCTCACCAATACCTGTCCCTAATGCAGTAATAATGGTACGAATTTCATTATTGGATAATATTTTATCTAGTCTAGCTTTTTCCACATTGAGTACTTTCCCTCGTAATGGGAGAATTGCTTGGAAGTGTCTATCTCTTCCTTGTTTAGCTGAACCACCTGCCGAATCCCCCTCTACGATATAAAGCTCACTGATCGAAGCATCTCTAGAAGAACAATCCGCTAATTTACCTGGAAGATTAGAAACCTCTAATGCCCCTTTTCTTCTAGTCAATTCTCTTGCTTTCTTCGCAGCAATTCTAGCTCGTGAGGCCATCAGACCTTTATCTACTATTATTCTCGCGGTATTCGGATTTTCAAATAGAAACTTACTAAACAGTTCACTAAATGAAGCATCTGTAATGGTCCTTGCTTCACTATTACCTAATTTAGTCTTTGTTTGACCTTCAAACTGTGGATCAGGATGCTTAATCGATATAATGGCCGTTAAACCTTCTCTCACATCGTCTCCAGACAAGTTCGGGTCATTTTCCTTAAACAAATTATTCTTTCTTGCATAGTCATTAATCACACGTGTTAAACCTGTTTTAAACCCAGATTCATGGGTACCACCCTCATGTGTGTTAATATTATTCGCGAAAGAATAGATGTTACTAGCAAATCCTTCATTGTATTGTAAAGCAACTTCTACTTGAATGTTGTCTTCTTCTTTTTCTGCATAGAATGGTTCATGTAATACTTCTTTTGAACGATTCAAATGCTCGACATATGATTTAATTCCACCTTCATAATGGAATGTTTCCGTTTCTTTATCTTCTTCTCGATTATCTTTAATCGAAATAGTTAACCCTTTATTTAAGAAGGCTAATTCTCTTAAACGAGTGGCTAGTATATCATACTGATAAACCGTTGTTTCCGTAAAAATCTCTGGATCTGGCTTAAACCTAGTGCGTGTCCCTGTTATATCTGTATCGCCAATAACGTGAAGATCTTCTTTTGGTTTCCCTTGGCTAAAGCTTATATAATGGATTTTTCCATCCCGATGCACATATACCTCTAGCTCCGTCGAAAGTGCGTTCACAACAGAAGCACCTACCCCGTGCAAACCACCAGAGACCTTGTAGCCTCCACCACCGAATTTACCACCTGCGTGTAGTACGGTCATAATGGTTTCTACCGCTGGACGACCTGTCTTCTCATGCAAGCTTACAGGAATCCCACGACCATTATCGACAACCGTAATACTATTATCTTTCTCAATAAAAACCTCGATATGATCACAGTAGCCTGCAAGTGCTTCGTCTATACTATTATCTACAATTTCCCATACTAGATGGTGAAGACCTCTTTCATTCGTAGAACCAATATACATACCAGGTCTTTTTCTAACTGCCTCTAGCCCTTCTAATACTTGGATCTGATCGGCATCATATACTTGTTGTCCTGTACTTTTTTCTTCCATTGTCATATCCATCACCCACATTCCTCTAATTAATAATGGAAAAATATTTCTTATCCTCACGATCAGTGGGAATGAAGAACACCCACTGATGAAAATCTCACTTTATGATTCTTCGTAGTTTTCTGAATAATCTTCTAGTTTGCTAATGGTAGAGATCATACTCGCTCTCTTTTTTAGTGTTAAAACAGAGAGTGGACTGTAATAAACTTTATTTGTTGTAATAACAATCGCTTTCGTTAGATCTTCCTCTGTTGCAATAATTTCTTTTTCCCTTCTCAACTCTTGTAGCATTTCCTCATTGATGGTAGATGAAGTGACTAAGCTATAATCTATAATGGCAATAACATCTTTAGATTGAATAACATGGTCGTCTCCAATATGAATAAACATTTTATCCCCACTTTTATCTCGTTATATTTCCATCATGAACCTTGAATATTTCCGCTTTTTTCAATGTTTGGTGATCAATGCCATCCACACTCGTCGTGGAGACAAACGTCTGAACCTTCCCTTCAATCGTATCTAATAAATGGGACTGGCGGTAATCATCTAATTCACTTAACACATCATCTAATAATAATATGGGATAATCACCAATTTCTTGATGGATCAATTCAATTTCTGCAAGTTTTAACGAAAGGGCTGTTGTTCTTTGCTGACCTTGTGAACCAAAGGTTTGTACATTTTTACCATTGACGAAAAACGCTAAATCATCGCGGTGCGGCCCTATTAAGGTTGTCCCACGTTCGATTTCTTTGGATTCCATTTTTTCGAACGTGCTCCGGTAATGCTGTAAAATTTCTTCCTTTTGGTCGGAATTCGCTAAATCAATGGTGGCCTGGTATCGAATATCTAAATGTTCAAGGTTACGACTGATTCCACTATGTATATCAGCAGCCCAATTTCTTAAACGTTCAAGGAAATGGATTCGTTTTTCGATAATTATTCCTGCATGTTCGATCAGTTGGTCTGTCAATACATGTAGCATCGTAATGTCTACCTTTTGCTTTTTTTGCAATTGTTTTAATAAATGATTTCTTTGTTTTAAAATTTTGATATATTGCCCAAGATGATATATATAAACAGGCTGAATTTGCCCGATTTCCATATCAATAAAACGCCTTCGTATTTGTGGACTTCCTTTTACTAAATTCAAGTCTTCCGGTGCAAACATGACAATATTTAAAGCCCCAATATAATCACTAAGACGTTTCTGTTCCAGATGATTTAATTTTGCTTTTTTCCCTTTGTTCGTAATCGAAATCTCTAACGGAAATTGGCGGTTTCGTTTATAAACACTACCCTCTATTTTAGCATAATTTTGCTCCCATTGGATTAATTCTTTATCTTTTGTTGTACGATGAGATTTCGAAAATCCTAACACATAGATAGCTTCCATCAAATTAGTTTTACCTTGAGCATTTTCTCCTATAAAAACATTAACTTTATCATCAAATTCTATCGTTAATTTGGGATAATTACGATAATTTAATAATTGAAGTGATTGAATATACATACGAGTTTCCTTTCTAAAGAAACATGCTAGAAAAGCGGACGCCGTCCTTTCAAACAATAGCAAATGGACTGAAAAACGGAGATTATATACTTTATTTACACAGCGAAAATGATGGCACTAGTTTTCCTCTGCTGCAACAATAAAGGTTCCAATATCCTCAACATAAACCGTATCTCCAGGATATAATTTCCTACCTCGTCTGTTTTCTAATTCGTCATTCACATAGACTCCAGTTTCTTGAAGGAACACCTTCACCATTCCACCAGAATCTAAAATATTGGCAAGCTTTAAAAATTGCCCTAGCTGAATGTATTCTGTAGAGATTCCGATTTTTTCTTCCATCTTTCATTCACCTTCTTTTCCTACAATAGATAGCTCGAAACGATTCTACTATCGTTTTGTTAACTTGAATTGAATCTACCGTTAACTATTATAGCCCTTCTATCTATATTACTAAACATTTGGCTGTAAGAAAAGGAAACACTAATAAGTGGGGCATTTCATAGACATTTTTCCACAGGGTTATCGTTAAGGTTATCTATTTACTAAAGAAAGGTAATTATTTTTTTATCGTGTACAGCTGTCCAAAAAAGAAAAAGGAACAATTTAAACATTGTTCCCTTAAATCTCTTTAAAAGGTTCTTACAGGTAAAATAAGCTGGAGGATATGGTCATTATCCACAGGCTTTAGGATAAATGGCCTCATCGCACCAGTAAATTCAATTTTTATTTGATCTGTTTCCATGATCTTCAGGGCATCAATCATATATTTCGAACTAAATGAAATTTTTAAGTCTTCCCCTTCGATCGTATTTACCGTTAGATCTTCTTCTACATTTCCTATTTCCGGTGAATTACTAGATATTTCTATCGTGTTATTTTCTTTTGTTTGAAGACGAATCACATTATTTTGATTTTCTCTTGCTAACAAGGATGCACGATCGACAGTTTGTAAGAGTTGCTTTGTATTAGTATGAATTATTGTTTTACTTTCTTCTGGAATTAATCTAGACGTTTCTGGATATTTTCCATCAAGTAATCTTGATAAAAAGTATAGATTTTCCGTTTGGAAAGCTATTTGGTTATCAGAAATACTAATCGTGATTTTTTCCTCTGTATCCTCTAGTATTTTGCTTAGTTCATTTAAGCTTTTCCCTGGAATCACCACCTGATTAGAAGGAAAAGTATCGATGGGAGATTCCAACGGGATATTACTTGCAGCTAAACGATGAGAATCCGTAGCAATAAACTTTAACAAATCCTCTTCTGCACGTAAGTTCACTCCAGTTAAAATCGGTCTAGTCTCAGAAGTGGAGACAGCAAACACGGTTTGTTTAATCATATTCTTCAATAGGTTGATCGGTAATTCAAAGCTAGAATCTGTCTGTAATTGAGAAATTTGTGGATATTCCTCAGCGTCTTGTCCATTCAAATGAAATTCTGCACTACCTGAATGGATGGTTACTTGTAAATGATCATCCGTCTCAATTTGAACGGTATCCTGTGGTAATTTCCGAATAATCTCTGGAAAATACTTAGCATGAACGACGATTTCTCCTTGTTCAATTTCGTCAATAAATTGAATTCCTTCTTCTTCCATTG
Organism: Gracilibacillus sp. JCM 18966; assembly: GCF_055392695.1. NCBI lineage: Bacteria > Bacillati > Bacillota > Bacilli > Caryophanales > Bacillaceae > Gracilibacillus > Gracilibacillus sp. JCM 18966. Next base: position 1,083,116 of record NZ_AP043883.1, read on the forward strand.
GTATGTAAGATTCTATCGTTATATCAGAATCACTACCTGTTAATTTTAATCCATTTTGTGTTGCTTGAATTTTCAAGCCAGACAAAATAGGAATAGCTGTCTTGGAAGAAATGGCTTTGGTTACATGTTGTATGCTTTCCAATAATTTGGCTTGATTAATAATTACTTTCATTCTTAATCCTCCTTGAGGAAGTGTATTATATATTATTAATAATAAAATATAGTAATAATAGTAATAGGGGCTGTGAATATGTGGATAACTACCGTTTTCCGAAATGAAATGAGTTATCCAGATGTGAATAAGTTGTTTATAGTTGTGCATCACTTATCCACAGAGTTCACAATGATAGATTTTAAATAGATTTAAGCTGTTCTTTAATCTCGTCTATTTCTTTACTCAATAAGGAGTCTGTTGCAATCATTTTTGATATTTTTTCATGTGCGTGAATCACGGTAGTATGATCTCTACCACCGAATTCTTCCCCTATTTTAGGTAAAGAAAAGTCAGTTAGCTCTCTTGATAGATACATAGCTATTTGTCTTGGAAAAGCTATGGATTTTGTTCTTTTCTTGGCAGCAAATTCTTCTAATTTCACTTGATATCTCTTACCTACAGCTTCTTGAATATGATGGATCGTAATCACTTTCGGTTTCGATGCAGGAATGATATCCTTCAGTGCCTCTGCTGCTAAGGATGCATCTATATCTTGATTGATCAAGGACGAATATGCGACAACACGAATAAGTGCACCTTCTAGTTCGCGAATATTCGTATCAATTTGATTGGCAATATAAAGCATAACTTCGTTTGGAATATCAAGTCCATCTGCTTTGGCTTTTTTTCTTAGTATAGCAATTCTTGTTTCAAGATCGGGTGGGGTAATATCTGTAATAAGTCCCCATTCAAAGCGTGATCTTAAACGGTCTTCCAGTGTCGGAATTTCCTTTGGCGGACGGTCACTTGAAATAATAATCTGTTTGTTTTCTTCATGTAGAGTATTAAAAGTATGGAAAAATTCTTCCTGTGTTTGTTCTTTTCCAGCTAGAAACTGAATATCATCTATTAGAAGCACGTCGACGTTTCGATATTTATTACGAAAATTGACGGCCTTATTATCTCGAATAGAATTAATAAATTCATTCGTAAATTTCTCGGATGATAGATAGACCACCTTTGCAGATGGATTATGATCGAGAACATAATGTCCAATTGCATGCATGAGGTGTGTTTTTCCTAAACCAACGCCTCCATAGATGAAGAGTGGATTATATGCTTTTGCTGGCGCCTCAGCAACGGCTAAAGATGCAGCATGAGCGAACCGATTACCAGAGCCAATAACAAATGTTTCAAAGGTATATTTATCATTGAGCATTGATTTTGGCGAAGTATGATTTCCCTGGGAAGAGATGATCGCCTTCTTTTTCGTTTGAGTTTCTTCTGCATTTAATATTTCTGCAGATTCTGGAATGATAAATTTAACAGATAGATCAGCACCTGTAAGCTCATAAAGCACTTCTTTTACAATTTTCGTATATTTAGATTCCAACCAATCACGAGTGAACTCATTTGGTGCCGATATAATAACAGTATCTTCTTGGATTTGGTCAATTAATGTGTTTTTAAGCCAGGTGTCATAGCTAGGCTTACTCACTTTTTCCTTAATCATTTCTAGCGTATTCTGCCAAAGATCCTCTATATTCTCCATTTGGAACCTCCTTTCCTTCATTTAAGAATAAGTTGTGGATAATATTATGCCGATAAAAAAGCGGAAAACTTTGAAATTCAGTTTTCCACATGTATGTGTATAATGTAATATACAATATGTGAATTATTGTCCACATTTTATCCACAGTTTGTGGATAAGGAAGGAATCTTATTTAGATATTAACAGTATAAAACAAATATATATTATCAAAAAAGGGCAATAATTGCAATGTTTTATTGTAGGTTATCCACAAGTTAGACAATTTGTGAGTATTTTCTTTCCCCAGGGTATAAACTTGTGAATATTTTGTCGACAAAAGTGGGAAGAAGTAGAAAAACGTAAAAATGTTATCCACAACCGGGTGTTATAGTACAAGAATAACAGAAGTTTGTTGTATAACAGATTGCGAGGAGAAAAAGGAAACAAAATATTGACTAGGTTTCTATTTATCAGTATAATGATTAGGACTGTCTATTCGGTTATGATTTTTAGTTTCCTCAGGGAGGTGCATATAGAATGAAACGTACATTTCAACCAAATAATCGTAAACGCAAAAAGGTCCATGGATTCCGTGCACGTATGAGCACGAAAAATGGACGTAGAGTACTTGCTCGTCGTCGCAAGAAAGGTAGAAAAGTATTATCTGCATAGGCCACTGACATTTCAGTGGTCTTTTCTACTATAAGGAAGTAATGTTATGCTAAGAATAATAAAAATGTGATGAGCAAGTGGAATCTGATCTGTTTGTTAGATATGATGGAGGCGCAAGTTGTTATGAGGAAAGCTTTTCGAATAAAAAAAAATATCGAATTTCAAGATGTTTTTAAAAAAGGCGCTTCTTTTGCGAATCGACAATTAGTGATATATTTTTTACATAAAAACGATCAAAGGCATTACCGAATAGGATTATCGGTAAGTAAGAAGATAGGTAATGCAGTAGTTCGTAACAAGGTGAAAAGATATTTAAGACAAGCTTTTTTAGAATTAGATGAGGAGATTAAATCGTCCTATGATATTATTATCATTGCGAGGAAGCCTGTGAAGGATCTGGACTATCATCAGGTAAAAAAGAGTGTCCAGCATCTTCTTTATAAAACGAAGCTTTTAAAAAATGCTCGAGCTAATTAATAAGTTTTTATGAAACCTTGCTAAAATTTTAGCAGTATATAATAATAACATGATAAAATACTTTTTAGGATATGTTATGAGTTTAAGGAGGAGAAAGATGCGTAAAAAGCTCCTAGTATTAGTAGGCCTAATAGGCTTAGTACTATTCTTATCAGGTTGTGCAGAGATCGATCAAGAGATTACAGCGGAAAGTGATGGAATTTGGAACAAGTATTTTGTTTATCCATTATCATGGGTAATTGTGAAGGTTGCCGAGTTTTTCCATGCAGACTATGGATACGGTTTATCAATTGTCATTGTTACACTCATTATTCGTTTAATTTTATTACCTTTAAATATTAAACAATTGAAAAGCTCAAAGGCAATGCAACAAATTCAACCAGAATTACAAAAAATTCGTGAAAAATATAGTTCTAAAGATCAGCAAACACAGCAAAAATTGCAACAAGAAACGATGGAATTATTCCAGAAGAACGGAGTAAATCCACTAGCAGGTTGTTTACCAATTATTGTTCAAATGCCGATATTAATCGCCTTTTATCATGCAATTGTGCGAACAGGTGCATTAGATGGTCACCATTTCTTATGGTTCCAGCTCGACCAACCAGATCCATATTACATCTTGCCAGTATTAACGGCTGGATTTACCTTTTTACAGCAAAAGCTAATGATGGCTGGAACGACAACACAACAAAATTCAATGATGCCACAAATGACAATGATGCTTTATATCATGCCATTTATGATCGGGATATTTGCTATCTTTTTTGCATCTGCATTGGCACTTTATTGGGTAGTAGGTAATATCTTTATGGTATTACAAACATTACTAATTAAAAATCCAATGATGAGAAATAATGATGATGCATCCACAGGAGGAACGAAAAAGTGAGACAAGTAACTGCTACTGGACAAACGGTTGATGAAGCGATCCAATCAGCATTAAAGCAGTTAAACATCACAGAGGATCAAGCGAGCATCGAAATAATTGATGAGGGTAAAAAAGGATTACTCGGTTTATTCGGATCAAAGCCTGCGATTGTTAAGGTTGTGATACAGAAGGATCCAGTTGAGAAATTGGAGCAATATATTCAAAATATTTTGGCAGAGTTTGACGAAGGATTAGACGTAGAAATAACGGTTGCTGATAATGTCATTAACTGTGAATTAAGTGGGGAGAAAATTGCCGTATTGATTGGAAAAAGGGGACAAACCTTAAATGCCATTCAATATTTGTCGCAATTAGCGATTCATCAGTATGCGGATAAATACTATACTGTCATTGTGGATGCAGAAGGTTATCGTAGCCGCAGAAAAGAAACGTTAATCCAACTTGCTAATCGCTTAGCAGATCGCGCCATCGAAACAAGCAAACATGTGAAGATTGAACCAATGCCGTCTTTTGAAAGAAAAATTATCCATACAGCCTTACAAAACAACGCTAAAATTACAACAGATTCAGACGGAGTCGAACCCAATCGTTACGTAGTAATCAAACCGGTAAAGTGAGACTTCCATCCGTGAGGGGACTTTCTCACGGATGGTTAGCGAAACTTATCAGGATGCTTATCGTCCGTTGGCCTGCATGTAGCTTCAATGATCTTCTTAAATCTCCAAGTGGAGGTCTTACGGACGGTTGGCGCTGTGGTAAAGTGAGACTTCCATCCGTGATGGGCTTTCTCACGGATGATCAGGATGTAAAAATAAATAAGTGATGAAAACCCCGATGTGAGAAAACATCGGGGTTTTGTCATGAAGGAAGTCATAATCTTTATTGGAATATTTTTTAAAGATTGTCAAAACGTAAAGTTATACACATGTGGATAATTTGATTGATAAGATTTTTAGGATAAATAATGTGGATATCTTTTCAAGAGGGAATGGTTTGTGGTATTCTAATAAGTTAGTGGAGTGGAAATAATATTCGTTTGATATAGATGAAAAACAGAAACTAGGAGGTGAAATAATGGAGCAAGATACGATAACCGCCATATCGACACCTTTAGGAGAAGGAGCCATTGCCATAGTTCGATTAAGTGGAGATCATGCAATTACCATAGCTAATAAGATTTTTCAAGGTCAGGATTTAGTAGAAGTGAGCTCCCATACCATTCATTATGGAAAAATAATAGATCCGATAAAAGAAGAGATAATAGAAGAAGTAATGATTAGTGTGATGCGAGCACCAAAAACTTTTACGAAAGAAGATGTAGTGGAAATTAACTGCCATGGTGGAATTGCATCGGTTAACCGTCTGCTCGAGCTTGTTCTCGCAAATGGTGCACGGTTAGCGGAGCCAGGAGAATTTACGAAACGAGCTTTCCTAAATGGCCGTATTGATCTATCACAAGCTGAGGCTGTGATGGATTTAATTCGAGCTAAAACGGACAAGGCAATGAATGTAGCATTGAAGCAATTAGATGGGAAGCTGTCTACCTTAGTGAATCAATTGAGACAAAAATTAATTGAGACAGTTGCCCATGTAGAAGTAAATATTGATTACCCAGAGTACGATGATGTCGAAGAAATGTCGAATCATATGCTACGAGAAAAAACAGAGGAAGTATACCGAGAAGTCGAGCAGCTACTAAGCATGGCAAAGCAAGGAAAAATATTAAGAGAAGGAATTGCAACAGCAATTATTGGACGTCCAAATGTGGGGAAGTCCTCTTTACTCAATGCTTTAGTACAAGAAACAAAGGCGATTGTAACGGATATTCCTGGAACGACAAGAGATGTTATTGAGGAATATGTCAATATTAGAGGAATTCCGCTCCGATTAGTAGATACGGCAGGAATCCGAGAAACCGAGGATATTGTCGAAAAAATTGGAGTAGAACGCTCTCGACAAGCATTAAAGCAAGCAGACCTTATTCTGTTGGTTCTGAATAATGGAGAAGAATTAACCGAAGAGGACAGAAAGCTATTTGAAGCAATTAAGGATCTGGAATATATCGTGATCGTTAATAAAACGGATTTACCTACAAAGCTTGACAGACAAGAGGTGGAGCAATTAGCAGGTAAACAAAAGGTGATTACGACTGCCTTAATAGAAGATAAAGGTATTGATGCATTAGAGGCAGCAATTTCTGATACCTTCTTTGAAGGGGAATTAGATTCTGGAGATTTATCTTATGTTTCAAATGTCCGTCATATCCAACTTTTACAACAAACATTAAAGGCGCTAGATGATGCAAAAGACGCGATTGATGCCAATATGCCAATCGATCTAGTCCAAATAGATGTTACTCGAGCTTGGGAATTGCTTGGGGAAATAGTAGGAGATACGGTGCAGGATAGCCTAATAGATCAACTGTTCTCACAGTTTTGTTTAGGGAAATAATAAATAGAAGGGGGATCAGCGATGGCAACATATGAAGCTGGTCAATATGATGTAATTGTAATAGGGGCTGGACATGCTGGAGTAGAAGCAGCACATGCAGCAGCCAAACGCGGTGCTAGTACGTTAATGCTAACAATGAATTTAGATATGATTGCTTTTATGCCTTGTAATCCATCTATTGGAGGACCGGCAAAAGGAATTGTAGTAAGAGAAATCGATGCATTAGGTGGATTAATGGGAAAGGTAATTGACAAAACCTATATTCAAATGCGTATGCTGAATACAGGGAAAGGTCCTGCAGTTCGTGCCTTACGTGCTCAAGCAGACAAACCCTTATACATTCAAGAAATGAAAAAAACATTAGAACAAGAGCCAAATCTTACCTTAAGGCAAGGTATGGTTGAGAAGCTAATTGTAGAGGATGGCAAATGTCAGGGTGTCATTACAGAAACGAAGGCCATTTATCGCGCGAATTCCGTGATTATTACGACAGGAACCTTTATGCGTGGCCGTGTCATTATCGGGGATATCTCTTATGAGAGTGGACCAAATAATCAGCGGGCAAGTGTCAAACTAGCCGAAAACCTAGAGGAATTGGGCTTTGAGCTTGTTCGTTTTAAGACAGGGACACCACCAAGAGTTGTCAACCATTCGATTGATTATAGTAAAACAGAAATTCAACCAGGTGATGAACATCCGGAGCATTTCTCCTATGAAACAACGAAAGCAATCGTCGATCAAATTCCTTGTTGGTTAACCTATACAAATCAAAAAACACATGAAATCATCAACGATAATTTAGGTTTATCCGCCATGTATTCCGGAATGATTAAAGGTACAGGACCACGCTATTGTCCATCAATCGAGGATAAAATTGTGCGTTTCCATGATAAACCAAGACACCAAATTTTCTTAGAACCAGAAGGAAGGAATACAGAAGAGGTATATGTACAAGGACTTTCCACCTCACTACCAGAATATGTTCAAAAAGAAATATTACAAAGCATACCTGGTCTCGAAGAAGCGGAAATTATGCGTGCAGGTTACGCGATTGAATATGATGCAGTTGTACCAACCCAATTATGGCCAACCTTAGAAGTGAAAAATATTGTTGGTTTATTTACAGCAGGCCAAATCAATGGGACGTCAGGATATGAGGAAGCGGCTGGTCAAGGAATTATGGCAGGAATTAATGCTGCAGCTAAGGCGTTAGACAAGGATACGTTAATTCTGGATCGCTCCCAGGCTTATATTGGTGTGTTAATCGATGACCTTGTAACAAAGGGAACAAATGAGCCATATCGACTATTAACATCACGCGCGGAATACCGATTACTACTAAGACATGATAATGCAGATTTGCGTTTAACTGAAATAGGGTATAAGCTAGGATTAATTACGGAGGAACGTTATCAAAAATTCGAAGAGAAAAAACAGCTAATTCAAGAAGAAAAAGAACGATTACAAAGCATTCGACTAAAACCAACGGAGGAACTTCAAACCATTATGGAAGAAATAGGTGGTACAAGGCTAAAGGATGGTATATTAGCTTATGACCTATTAAAAAGACCAGAAGTTACCTATGAGGTTATCGAAAAAGTCTGTCCATCTGAGAAGGATATGGCAGGAGATGTGAAAGAACAGGTCGAAATTCAAATTAAATATCATGGATATATTGCTAAATCCAATCAACAAGTAGATCGTATGAAGAAAATGGAGAATAAGCTTATACCTGAAAATATTAATTATGATGCTATAAGTGGTATTGCTACGGAAGCAAGAGAAAAACTTAAAAAGGTTCAACCATTATCGGTTGCTCAAGCCTCTCGTATTTCAGGTGTTAACCCAGCAGATATATCCATCCTGCTCGTCTATATTGAACAAGGGAATGTCGCCAAGGTATCTAATGAATAAAATTAGTAAAAGGAGTCTAGGTCAATGGATATGAGTCAATTTTATGAACAGCTTAAAAGTAATGGAGTAGAGCTATCTGACCATCAGATAGCTCAATTCAACCAATACTACCAAATATTAGTTGAGTGGAATAAAAAAATGAATTTAACCGCGATTACAGAAAAGGAAGAAGTATTTGTCAAACATTTCTATGATTCCATTACGGCAGCCTTTTATTTTGATTTTAATCAGGAGGTTCATATTTGTGATGTAGGGGCAGGTGCTGGTTTTCCGAGCATTCCATTGAAAATCTGTTTTCCAGAAATGAAAGTGACCATTGTAGACTCCTTGCAAAAGAGAATAGGATTTTTAAATCATTTGGCAGCAAATTTAGGATTATCGGGTGTTTCCTTTTATCATGATCGTGCGGAATTATTCGGTAGAAACGAACAATTCCGACATCATTTTGATATAGTTATTGCAAGGGCTGTAGCGAGGATGTCAGTATTGAGTGAGCTGTGCTTACCGTTAGCACGTACAAACGGCATTTTTATAGCAATGAAAGGCTCAAATGCAGGGCAAGAATTAAAGGATGCGGATTCAGCTATTGAGCTTTTAGGTGGTAAAGTAGAAAGAATGGAGACGTTTGATTTACCAGATGACAATGGGGAACGAAACCTTATTTTTATCCAGAAAAAAAGAAAAACACCAAAAAAATACCCACGCAAACCTGGTGTACCGAATAAATCACCAATAGAATAAAAATAAATAAAATTGATTTTACTACCTTCTTTTAATTTTTTTATGATAAAATATAAGGGGAGATTATGTACGAATTGTTTCACGTGAAACATAAAGGAAGAAATAGCTACGTAGACTTGCTTGTATAAGAAGAAAGCAAGTTTTTCTCCTTTTCTATCATTATCCAATATGGAATTATTATATATTATATTTTTATATCATTCGCTTTAGTAAATAAAGGTGGTGTTTGTCTATGTTACACCCATTTGGCAAATTGTTTGGTTTAGGTGATAAAGTAGAAGATGAAGAGGAAGAATTAGAGCTAGACCCAGTAGAAACTACTAAACTACAAGACGAAGTAGTATTTATGGAAACTTCAAAGATTATAGCTAACCAGTACCAGCCTAGGTCTATTTTTAATGAAGAAAAAATACAAGAATTAGCTCAAACCTTACAAACACATGGGATGATTCAGCCTATAGTTGTCCGCCCATCAGATGAAGAGGGAATTCATGAAATAATTGCTGGTGAAAGAAGATGGCGAGCAGCTAAAAGTCTTGATTGGGAAAAGGTACCTGTCATCATTCGAGAAATGACAGATAAAGAAACAGCTTCTGTCGCTTTAATTGAAAATCTCCAAAGAGAAGAATTAACGGTGATTGAAGAAGCAAGGGCCTACGAGAAATTAATAGAGATGCATCAGCTTACGCAAGAGGCGCTAGCTCAAAGATTAGGTAAAAGTCAATCAACGATAGCCAATAAGATGAGACTTTTAAAATTGCCGGAAGAAGTACATCAAGCAATATTAAATAAGCAAATAACCGAAAGACATGCTAGGGCACTTATAGCTATAAAAGATGAAGAGATTCAACTAAAGGTTTTACAACAAATTGTGGAAAAGGAATGGAATGTAAAGCAAGCTGAATCTTACATACAGCGACTCATGCAGGATAAAGAGCCTCCAAAAAAACCAAGACTGAAAGGTATTAATAAAGACATGAGGATTGCGATGAATACGATTAGACAATCCTTGAATATGGTAAGTGATACAGGAATCGACCTTGAAACAGATGAACAGGATCTCGATGACTATTACCAAATAACGATAAAGATTCCAAAAAAGAAATAATAAACATTCCCATCTTTTCTAGGAAAGATGGGTTATTTTTTTGTTTATACTTAACAGAATTTCGTGAAAATACGAGCCTATTCTAATTCTCAAGAAGTATTTTGACGAATTTTTTGTTTTTTGATCAAAAAAAAGAGAGTAGTAGTGTTATAATAGAGTAGCATGAAAAATTTTTTGAAGGAAAGGCGTAATAGGTAGGTGACGTCATGGGAAAAGTAATCGCGGTTGCAAACCAAAAGGGTGGAGTAGGAAAAACTACTTCCTCTGTTAATTTGAGTGCTTGTTTGGCTCATTTAGACCATAAAATACTTATTGTTGATATCGATCCACAAGGGAATTCTACTAGTGGTCTAGGAATAAATAAAGCTGATGTGGACACATGTGTGTATAATGTATTGGTAGAGGACATGGAGGTTTCTGATGTTCTTGTTAGCACAAATGTTCCAAACTTAGATATAATTCCTGCTACTATTCAACTGGCTGGTGCAGAAATTGAACTAGTTTCCACGATATCCCGCGAGATTCGATTAAAAAAAGCGATTGATAGTGTGAAAGAGGAATACGATTATGTCATCATCGACTGCCCTCCATCATTAGGATTATTAACGATAAATGCATTAACAGCAGCAGATTCTGTTCTAATCCCTGTTCAATGTGAGTATTATGCACTAGAAGGATTAAGTCAGTTGTTGAATACAATCCGTTTAGTACAAAAACACCTAAATAATCAACTAATGATTGAAGGGGTATTATTAACGATGCTAGATGCTAGAACGAACCTAGGTATTCAGGTAATAGAAGAAGTTAAAAAATATTTTCAAAGTAAAGTATATCAGGCTGTTGTCCCTCGGAATGTGCGGTTAGGAGAGGCTCCAAGTCATGGGCAACCAATCATTTCTTATGACCCTAAATCCAAAGGGGCAGAGGTTTATCTTGAGTTAGCAAAGGAAGTGATTGCAAATGGCTAAAGGCCTAGGTAAAGGAATCAATGCATTTTTTCCAGACTTAGAGATAAATGAGCAGGACGAAAAGATTGAAGAAATTTTGCTTTCAAAATGCCGACCGAACCCATATCAGCCAAGAAAAGTATTTGAAGCAGATGCTATTGAGGAATTAAAGGAATCGATCCTTTTACACGGGATCCTCCAACCATTAATCGTTCGTAAAAGCATTAAGGGTTATGAAATTGTAGTTGGAGAAAGGCGTTATCGAGCAGCAAAAGAAGCAAATTTAGAGACAATTCCTGCTATCGTCAAGGATCTTTCTGATGAACAAATGATGGAATTGGCACTACTTGAAAATATACAGCGGGAAGATCTAACTCCTATTGAAGAAGCTAATGCTTATGACCGACTAATTAATGAGCTTGGAATCACTCAAGAAACACTAGCACAACGATTAGGCAAAAGTAGATCCCATATTGCGAATCTCATTCGCTTACTTAGTTTACCAGATGAGATTATTGCCAAGATTAATAATGGTGCCATTTCAATGGGACATGGTAGGGCATTGTTAGGACTTAAGGACAAAGAAAAGCTTATTCCATTAGTGAATAAGATAACGACAGAAAAGCTAAATGTAAGACAAGTAGAATCGTTGATTCAAAGCATTAATGAAAAGAAAAAAGAGAAGAATGAAAAAAAGGTAAAAAAAGATATTTTCTTACAGGAAAGAGAAAATCATCTAAAAGATTATTTTGGCACCAATGTCAAAATAAATAAAGGAAAGAAAAAAGGAAAAATCGAAATTGAGTTTTATTCAGAGGATGACTTAAATCGTATCCTTGAGAAAATGGAAAAATAGCATAAGAAAAAAACAAGAAGTCTGATCATCACCGATTAGACTTCTTCTTCATTTAAAATATAAAACAAGCCTCATAGCTGACCCATTATCTGCATACTTTTAATATAGTATGTCAGTATTATGGAGGAAAGCTATGTGGAGATCAGGCCTTAAGTGGATGTTTTTAATTATTGGCACGATGGTAGGGGCAGGTTATGCTTCAGGGAGAGAATTATGGCAATTTTTTGGGCATGAAAGTGGACTTGCTATTCTCTTGTTTGTTGTATTTTTTACATTTTCTGTTTTTATTACGATGAAGATCAGCTACATCCATCAAACCACAGACTACTTATCCGTGTTGGAATTATTATTAGGTAGAAAAGTAGCAAAATATTATGATATACTCATTTTCTTTTATTTGATGTCCACGACCGTTGTGATGATAGCAGGGAGTGGGGCAACCTTTGAGGCGGTCAAGATTTATTCATGGGTAGGCATCGTATTTATATCCATCATTATTGTTTTAGTATTTATGAAAGGAATCAATGGAGCTGTTGTCCTCAATTCTTTTATTCTTCCATTATTAATTGTCGGATTGTTATCTATTCTGATCAAATATAATATAGATGAAGGCTTAAGCTATCTAATAGATTGGAAACATCAAAAAAATTGGTATACGGCGTTTACTTTTACAGCCTTAAATATCTTATCGATTATTGCGGTAATAAGTGCAGTCGGTGAGAAAATAAAGTCAACCGGTGAGATAATCATTGCAAGTGTAGGTAGTGGGCTTGTGCTTGGAATTATTTCTTATATTTATAACAATAGTTTAATTCAAATCTCAGAGGTTATCATTTTGTATGAGATTCCCTTGTTTGCGATTTTGAAAAACTACCCAACATATACTTATGTGATCATGTCGATACTATTATGGTTTGCCATTTTTACAACTGCAATTTCAAGTGTTTTAGGAATTGTCACGAGGATTAGGAAGGTCATTCCTATTGCTTTATGGAAGCTAGCTATCATTACGCTTATCATTTTAATCCCTCTAACAAAGGTTGGTTTTTCTAATTTAATTGCATGGCTTTATCCGCTATATGGTTTACTAAATTTATACTTACTTTTAGCCATTTTTCTTTATCCATTTACGAAGAAAAGTTAATATATAGTATAATAAAGAAAGATATTGCAAAAAAGTAGGTGAAAAGAAATGGAACGGAAGGAATTTCATTTGAATGACATCGTAGAGATGAAAAAACCACATCCATGTGGAGAAAATCGCTGGAAGGTGATTCGAATGGGGATGGATATTCGAATTAAGTGTGAGGGATGTGGACATAGTGTCATGATTCCTAGAAGAAGGTTTGAACAAAAATTAAAAAAAATATTAGAGCACGCATCAGAATAAAATTGTTCCACGTGAAACAATTTATTATTTTCATATTAGTTGTATACTGAAGAACAATTTTTTTACTGAAAAGAAAGTAAGGATTTTCATGCTTAAACAATTGCAATTTGGCTTTTTAATAACTTGTCAAGTATAAAAAGTATTACTATAATTGGTATGACTGAAACGTTCAATTGGACGATATCCTTAAGGAGTGGAATGAATGGCTTTAACAGCAGGAATTGTTGGTTTGCCTAATGTAGGTAAATCAACCTTGTTTAATGCAATAACACAAGCTGGCGCAGAGTCGGCAAATTACCCGTTTTGTACGATAGATCCAAATGTAGGGATCGTAGAGGTTCCAGATACTAGGCTTCAAAAACTTACAGAATTAGTGAAACCGAAAAAGACCGTACCAACGGCATTTGAATTTACTGATATCGCAGGAATTGTGAAAGGGGCGAGTAAAGGAGAAGGCTTAGGAAATCAATTCCTCTCCCATATTCGCCAAGTGGATGCGATTTGCCATGTGGTACGTTGCTTTCAGGATGAAAATATTACACATGTATCTGGGAAAGTCGACCCTATTTCGGATATAGAAACAATCAATTTAGAACTCATTTTAGCAGATTTAGAAACTGTAACAAAACGCATCTCTCGAGTAGAAAAAATGGCGAAACAGAAAGATAAGGAAGCAATGGCTGAATTTGAGGTTTTAGCTAAATTAAGGGATGCATTTGAAGAAGAAAAACCAGCTCGAGCGGTTTCTTTTACAGAAGAGCAGGAGAAGCTTGTGAAAGGCCTACATTTACTAACAAGTAAATCTGTTTTATATGTAGCCAATGTAGGGGAGGACGAGCTACTCGATGCGGATAGCAATGAAAATGTACAAACAGTAAAAGAATTTGCCAAATCAGATCAAGCAGAAGTAATCGTTGTAAGTGCAAAGGTGGAATCCGAAATAGCGGAACTCGACGGTGAGGAAAAGGCAGAGTTTTTAGAAGAGCTCGGTATTCCTGAGTCTGGATTAGATCAGCTGATTAAAGCAACTTACCAATTACTTGGTTTAGCGACCTATTTTACTGCTGGTGAGCAAGAAGTGCGTGCTTGGACATTTAAAAAGGGAATCAAAGCACCACAGGCAGCAGGAATTATCCATACCGATTTTGAAAAAGGCTTTATCCGTGCAGAGACCGTATCCTATGATGATTTAATGGAAGCTGGATCGATGCAAGTAGCTAAAGAAAAAGGGAAAGTGCGATTAGAAGGAAAGGAATACTTGGTGAAAGACGGAGATGTTATGCATTTCCGCTTTAACGTATAGTCTGTATCACCTGTTTGACATCTTTATTCATACGCTCAAAATCCAAAATGGACAAGCCTTTTGAAATAAATTTGCAATGAGAAGGCTAATTTGGTATAATATCGTATTGTGAGTAATGAGAGTTGTTACTCCTTGCTCTATGATAATCATAGAGCCGCTAAGACCAAAAGGAGGTGTAAACGGATGAATAAATATGAAATTATGTACATCATCCGCCCAGATGTAGAGGAGGAAGCAAAAACTGCTTTAATTGAGCGTTTCAATGGATTCCTTACAAGTAATGGTGCGGAGATCGAGAAAGTTGAAGAAGTAGGTAAGAAACGTCTTGCTTACGAAATCAATGACTACCGTGATGGATACTATGTAATTATTAACCTTAAAGGTGATGAAACAGCAATTAACGAATTCAATCGTCAAGCGAATTTCTCTGATGACATTCTTCGTTATATGGCAATTCGTGAAGACGATCAATAATAAGGAGTGGTTCTGATGTTAAATCGTGTCGTTCTTGTCGGCAGGTTAACGAAAGATCCAGACTTGCGTTATACACCAAGTGGAGTTGCAGTAGCTAACTTTACGATAGCAGTAAACCGTCCATTCTCTAATCAACAAGGTCAAAGAGAAGCAGACTTTATTAATTGTGTTGTTTGGAGAAGACCAGCAGAGAACCTTGCGAACTTCATGAGCAAAGGTAGTCTTATCGGAGTAGATGGACGATTACAAACCCGTAGCTATGATGACCCAGATGGAAAACGTGTTTTCATTACAGAGGTCGTAGCAGACTCTGTTCAGTTTTTAGAGTCTAAGGGTGGTTCCTCAGGTGGACAATCTGGAGGATCACAAAGCTATAATAATCAAAATCAGAACCAAGCAAGTCAAGCCAATCAATTTAACCAAAACAATTCAAATAATCAAGGAAATAAAAATGATAATCCATTTGAAAATAGTGGAGAACCAATTGATATTTCCGACGATGATTTACCTTTCTAATTCATAGCAAGAAGGAGGTTATGTATAATGGCAGCTCGTCGTGGACGCGCTAAGCGTCGTAAAGTGTGTTATTTCACAGCGAACGGTATTACACACATTGACTATAAAGATGTTGAGTTATTAAGACGTTTCGTTTCTGAACGTGGAAAAATTCTTCCTCGTCGTGTAACAGGAACTTCTGCAAAATATCAACGTAAATTGACTAGAGCAATTAAGCGTGCTCGTCAAATGGCTTTATTGCCATATGTAAGTGAATAAATAGGTTGAAGGCACTATAGGATAATTCCTATGGTGCTTTTTTCATACTGCATTAACCGTATGTAAGATCTTACCGAGCAAAGTCTTACTTTACATACTAATGACACATGCTATTATTAGCTCCTTTTAAACGATTGTAAACTTATTTCAGATCATATAATGTTCGGTTTTGGAGGCCTAATTAATAGAAAAATACAGTTTTATTATCTAGTTGAGAGCAAAAACACGAATTATATCAAGGAAATCAGTTGGAAACACCTTGACAATTAGCCTATTTCTGCTATGATAAAGAAAAGTTTTTTATAGAAGATGAGAACTTGCAATCTAGTATTTATATCGCGACAGAAGTGATATAATATTTATAGAATAAGATAAAAGTGAAAAGCTTCACGTTCATTTGGCTAACATGGAGTAATTCTATTATTTGGAGGGACAATCATGGCATTTAAAGTTTTAATTAGTGATCCATTAAGTGAAGATGGTATTCAACCATTAAGAGAAGCAGACAATATCGAGGTAGATGTACAAACAAGCCTTTCAGCAGATGAGTTGGCTGACAAAATTGGTGAATATGATGCTTTACTTGTTAGAAGTCAAACAAAGGTTACGAGAGATATTATTAGCCAAGCAACAAACTTAAAAATTATTGGTCGCGCAGGTGTTGGTGTAGACAACATTGACCTAAGTGCTGCAACAGAATACGGGATTATTGTCGTGAATGCACCAGATGGAAATACAAATTCTGCAGCAGAGCACACAGTGGCAATGCTTATGTCATTAGCAAGAAAAATTCCTCAAGCATTTTTAGCATTGAAAAATGGGAAATGGGATCGAAAAACACATGTCGGCGTGGAACTAAAAGGGAAGACTCTTGGCGTTATTGGAATGGGACGTATCGGAGCTGAGGTGGCAGCACGTGCTAAAGGTCAGCGCATGAATGTTATTGCATATGATCCTTTTTTAACAAAGGAAAGAGCGGATAAATTAGGCGTAGATTTCGGATCGGTAGAGGATGTTATTAAAGTAGCAGATTTTGTTACCGTACATACACCATTGATTAAAGATACAAAGCATTTGCTGAACAAAGCGGCATTTGCCAAAATGAAAGACGGTGTTCGAATCATTAACTGTGCTCGTGGTGGAATTATAGATGAAGAAGCACTATATGATGCCATTAAGTCTGGTAAAGTTGCAGGAGCAGCCTTAGACGTTTTCGAAGAAGAACCGGCAACGGATCATCGTTTATTGGAATTGCCAGAGGTTATTGCAACACCACATTTAGGTGCCAGTACAGTAGAGGCACAAGAAAATGTTGCCATTGATGTTAGCCATGATGTTGTACGTTATTTAACAGAGGGCGTTGCACGCAATCCTGTAAACCTACCATCTGTCCCTAAAGAAGTGATGAATAAGATCGAACCATATTTCCACTTATCAGAGAAATTAGGAACCTTCTTAACTTATTTTACAACTGGAGTTATTGAAGAAATTAATATTTCCTATTCTGGAGATTTGACAGAAATCGAAGTAGCACCATTAACACGTAATACGATAAAAGGTTTATTAAAGCGTCACATGGGGGACCACGTCAATGATGTGAATGCTTCTTATTTAGCAGAGAAGCGAGGCATTCAAGTGAATGAAAACAAATCCTCTACTCCGAAAGGCTTTACTAACTTACTACGTGTGGAAGTGAAAACAAAAGAAGTGACACGATCTATTGCAGGTACTTTATTAAACGGTCTAGGACCAAGAATTGTACAGGTAGATGCATATAGTGTGGACGTTGTTCCTGAGGGGAATTTAGTTGTCATTAAGCATAATGATAAGCCTGGTGTTATCGGAAAAGTGGGAAGTATGTTTGCAGAGAAAAATATTAATATCGCAGCAATGCAAGTAGGCCGTTCGGACATTGGCGGAGAAGCTATTATGATTCTAACTGTAGACAAATATTTAGAGGAAGAAGAGATAGAAGCATTAAAGCAAATCGATGAAATCGAAAAATTAACTGCAATGGAACTGTAATTCAAGTGATGTGAAGATATCGAGTGAATAATCAAGCTATTAAGCAGGATAACCAAGATAAACCTTGATATCATCAAAATGATAGAGATTTTCCCAATATAATCGCATAAAACAATCAAAGCTCTCCTGCATTAGGAGAGCTTTTTTCCATTATTGCAGTAATTCCAATAATTCTTCTAAGTGCTTGATCTCGTAGGTTGGCTTTACTTCATTGTATTGTTTGTTTTCGCGGTTGATCCAAACACTTTTGATACCTGTACGGTTGGCACCTAATATATCTGTCATCAAATTATCTCCAACCATGATGGCATGCTCCTTCTCTACATTTGCTACTTCTAGCACATGTTCAAATATGGAAGGATCTGGTTTTCCTTTACCGAAATCTCCAGAGATAATGATATGGTCAAAATAGTTCTTTAATTCTGGGGTGATCGTTAATTTGGTATTTTGTAAATCGGGAGAGCCGTTCGTTAACATAATTAATTGATAGTGCCCTTTTAGCTTGTTCAATACCGTAAAGGTTTCTTCGTAAACAAATGGGTTCTTTTTTCGGTTAATTGGGAATTGCTCGGCCAAATGTTCACCAAATTCTTCATCCTCTATGCCTACTTGCTTCAGTCCATTAATCCAAGCATCTCTTCGGTAGTTAGGTACGATTTCGGCCATTTTTTTAAAATATGTATGATCATCAAGGAAATTACCCCAGAGTCCTTCAAAAGGATTAATTCCAATCATTTGAGTGAATTCATAGGTTTCATAGCTTTGATATAGCTTACGGGCCTCTTCGCGAACTGCATCCTCTACTTTGAGAGCATCTACTCCATATTTTTCAGTTGCTAATAGGCAAGTATCTTCAAACGCTTGTTTCACACTTTTTTTATCCCATAGCAACGTATCATCCAGATCAAATATTATCGTTTTTATCATTTTATTCCTCCTCCTCACTTTTAATTAATCATACCATAATCATAATCATTAGGTGATAGGTGAATCTAGATGGTAAAATAGAAGCTAACAATCACTTCTCGTTTAGTGTAAAATGTATAATAGTTTAGCTTCCATAAGGGGGATGAAGATTGAAAAACAACAAAATAGACAAAAAATACTTCCTTTATATAAGTATTTACTTGTTGCTATATATGGTAACGATATTCTTACCATTTACAGAGATATTTACAATCATGCTAATGCCCATACCGATTATCTTACTCATGCTTCATGGTGAGCGTGTGTTATTTTATGTGACCGTGATGGTGCTGTTCTTTCTGTCTTTTATCATTTATCCGGCAGTTTCGATTCCGATTACCTTTCTTGCATTAATAAGCGGAATAATGATCGGTTTTTCGATTCAAAAAAAGCAGCATCCATATGAAACCTGGTTAAAAGGGACGGCTGGATATTTGTTCGGACTTGTTGGAGCCTATGCGTTTATCGAAATAGTGCTACAATATTCTATAGCAGATTCCTATAAGGAAATGATGAATGAGTCTTTAAATAGAACGAGAGAATTGTTTGAAACGGTTGGAATGATTCAGCTTTCTATCGAGGATTTTGAATTAATTCGTGAACAAATGCTAGGAGTTCTTCAGCTCATTCCTTTTATATTAGTCGTTATTTCTATGGTTTTGGCCCTTATTACACAATGGCTCACCTATAAATGGCTAAATCGCACAGCAGAAAAAAAATATGCTTTCCCAGCATTTCGAAATTTTCAGTTACCGAAGCTGATTTTGTGGATATATTTTATTACCTTAATGCTGTCATTAATGGGAGGGAATAATGATGCCACACTATTTTATGATATCATTATGAATGTATCTAATTTGGCAGGAACCCTCTTGATCTTACAAGGATTATCCTTTATCTTTTACTATAGCTATGTCAAAGTAAAGTCAACAGCTTTACCGATCGTTAGCATACTCGTCCTTGTATTTTTTCCTTTTATAGGTTTTTATTTCGTTCGAATCTTAGGTATAATTGATTTAGGATTTGATTTAAAAAAGAGGATTACGAAGTAGGATTTGTCACTTGGTTAGGAGCTGACAGCTATGCCAAAATTATGGAAGAAGCCGACGATGGGAAGACATATTATTGGAATATACCTTCTCTCGTTTATATTATTAGTATTTATTTTTTATTTTCAGTGGGTCATTGGCTTAATAATGACTGTTTTTTTTAGTCTCTCTCTTTATTATAGTATCCGAAGAGAAGAAAAATTACTCGATCAAACGGAGGCTTATATATCGACTTTGTCCTATCGTGTCAAAAAGGTCGGGGAAGAAGCGTTATTGGAAATGCCTATTGGGATTGTTCTGTACGATGAGGAATATCAAATCGACTGGGCGAACCCTTTTATGAATCAATTTACAGAAGAGGAAACAATGGTAGGAGAACCTCTCTCCTTGTTATCTGATAGTATTGTTTCCCAATTGCGAGAGGGAAAGGAATCCTTCTGGCTAAAATTTGATCAATTTGAGTATCAGGTGTATAACAAAAAAGAAGAACGTCTCCTCTACTTCTTTGATCGAACACGAGAAATAGAAATTCAAGCATTATACGAGCAGGAAAAGACGGTTCTTGGCATTATCTTTTTGGATAATTATGAGGAAATAACGCAGAACATGGATGACACGGCGAAGAGTCAAATTAATTCACAGGTAACCTCTCTTTTGAATAATTGGTCAAAGGAAAGAGGGATTTATTTAAAGCGAACCTCACAGGAACGATTTTTAGCTGTTTTTAATCAAGATATTCTCACACAGCTAGAAAAAGAAAAATTTGAAATATTAGATGAAGTTCGTGAATTAATTACTGACAAAAATGTTCCATTAACGTTAAGTATCGGTATTGGTCTCGGAAGTGAATTGCTGCCAGACTTAGGAAAGCTGACACAATCCAGTCTTGATCTAGCATTAGGACGTGGAGGAGACCAAGTAGTTATTAAAGATGATGAGTCTGGGAAGGTTCGTTTTTATGGTGGAAAGACAAATCCAATGGAAAAACGAACGAGAGTAAGGGCAAGGGTTATATCTCATGCATTAAAGGAACTGGTAAAGGGCAGCGACCAAGTGCTCATTATGGGGCACAAGGCACCAGATATGGACTCTATTGGGGCAGCCATCGGTGTACTGAAAATTGCACAGGCCAATGATGTTGAGGGCTTTATTGTGTTAGATGAAAATGATATCGATACAGGTGTCCAGCGTTTAGTGGATGAAATTAGAGAAAGCGATGAACTTTGGTCCCATTTTATTGATCCAGATGGGGCATTAGATATTGTGACAAAGGATACGTTAGTCGTTGTAGTGGATACACATAAGCCATCCTTGATGCTAGAGGAAAAGCTTGTC
The DNA here is from genome assembly GCF_055392695.1 of Gracilibacillus sp. JCM 18966. NCBI lineage: Bacteria > Bacillati > Bacillota > Bacilli > Caryophanales > Bacillaceae > Gracilibacillus > Gracilibacillus sp. JCM 18966. The sequence continues at coordinate 1,104,175 of NZ_AP043883.1, forward strand.
CATAAAACCGAGCATGTGGTCTTAATCGATCATCACCGACGTGGAGAGGAATTTGTGGAAGATCCAACACTTGTTTATATGGAGCCATATGCTTCCTCAACTGCTGAGCTCGTCACAGAATTGTTAGAGTATCAACCGAGCAAATTAACGCTAAATATGTTAGAATCAACTGCATTACTAGCAGGAATTATTGTCGATACGAAGAGCTTCACACTTCGAACGGGATCGAGAACCTTTGATGCTGCCTCGTATTTGCGCTCAAGAGGTGCAGATACCGTGTTAGTGCAGAAGTTTTTAAAGGAAGATCTCGATATATATGTGAAGCGGAGTCGTTTAATTGAAAACACCAAGGTATATCGCCATAATATTGCGATTTCAGTAGGTAATTCGAGAGAAACCTATGGACCTGTTGTGATTGCTCAAGCGGCGGATACGTTATTAACAATGACAGGGATTGAGGCCTCGTTTGTGATATCAGAGCGTAAGGATGGACGCATTGGAATTAGTGCAAGGTCGCTCGGTGAGGTCAATGTTCAAGTTATCATGGAAAGAATGAATGGTGGGGGCCATTTAACGAATGCTGCCACCCAATTGGATGATATCTCTGTCATTGATGCCTATGAATGGCTAAAGGATATAATCGATGAGTATTATGATGAGGAAGGTGAAGAGGAATGAAAGTAATTTTTACAAAAGACGTGAAAGGTAAAGGGAAAAAAGGCGATGTAAAAAATGTCTCTGATGGCTATGCCCGCAATTTCCTTTTTAAAAATAACTATGCTGTAGAGGCAACTCAGGCGAATATGAGTGCATTAAAGGCACAAAAAAATAAAGCAAAAAAGCAGGAGCAAGAAGAGATAGAACAAGCAAAGCAGCTTAAAGAAACACTAGAAAATCTGGAAGTAAAGCTAACAGCCAAGTCTGGTGATGGTGGTCGTTTATTTGGCTCCATTACAAGTAAGCAAATAGCGGAGGAACTGAAAAAATCCCATAATATTAAAATGGACAAGCGTAAGATTGAGTTAGATCAACCAATCCGTTCATTAGGATATACCGAAGTTCCAGTAAAACTACATCAAGAGGTTTCTGGTACCATTCGAGTACACGTTGTGGAAGCATAAACAAATGCTTCCACATTCTTGCTAAAGGGGGGGCAATTTATGAGTGAAGCATTACAGGGCAGAACGCCACCACATAATATAGAAGCAGAGCAAGCGGTGCTTGGTGCAATTTTCTTAGAGCCTGATGCGATCTCCAGTGCCTCTGAAATATTAATACCAGAGGACTTCTATCGCTCTAGTCATCAACAAATTTACCGAGTAATGATGAGCTTAGCAGATAAAGGAGAACCAATTGATCTTGTTACGGTTACAACGAGCCTATCGAATAGTAAGCTGTTGGATGATATTGGCGGGGTCTCTTATTTAAGTGATCTGGCGAATGCGGTGCCGACTGCTGCTAATATTTCACACTATTGTCGTATTGTTGAGGAAAAATCAATTCTAAGGAGATTAATCCGCACAGCGACAGATATTGTGACAGATAGCTTTTCTAAGGAAGATGAAGTGGAGGAAGTGTTAAACGAATCGGAAAAGAGAATATTAGAAGTCTCGAACCGAAAGAATGCCTCTGCTTTTAAAAATATTAAAGATGTCCTCATAGAGGTTTATGATAGTATAGACGAACTACACAAATCAACGGGAGAGGTTACTGGAATTGCTTCAGGGTTCCGTGACCTAGATCGAATCACTTCAGGCTTTCAACGCAATGATTTAATTATTGTTGCAGCCCGTCCATCAGTGGGGAAAACAGCCTTTGCCTTGAACATTGCACAAAATGTCGCGATTAAAACCAATGAAAATGTAGCCATTTTTAGTTTAGAGATGGGGGCAGAACAGTTAGTTTCTCGTATGCTGTGTGCCGAGGGGAATATCGATGCCCAAAGACTAAGAACCGGCGCATTACAGGAAGAGGATTGGCGCAAGCTCTCTCTTGCAATGGGTAGTCTATCAAATGCGGGTGTTTTCATAGACGATACACCAGGGATTAGAGTGAGTGAAATCAGATCAAAGTGTCGTAGATTAAAGCAAGAGCATGGACTCGGTATGATCTTGATCGATTATTTGCAATTGATTCAAGGGAGTGCGAATTCTAAGGAAAATAGACAGCAAGAGGTATCGGAAATATCGCGTTCCTTAAAGGGCTTGGCTAGGGAGTTAAATGTTCCCCTTATCGCCTTGTCACAGCTATCACGTGGTGTGGAGCAGAGACAGGATAAACGCCCGATGATGTCCGACTTACGAGAGTCGGGAAGTATTGAGCAGGATGCCGATATTGTTGGTTTCTTATATCGTGATGATTACTATGATCAGGAATCGGAGAAGCAGAATATTATTGAAATTATTATTGCAAAGCAGCGTAACGGTCCTGTTGGTACGGTCGAACTAGCCTTTGTTAAAGAATATAATAAGTTTGTAGATTTAGATCACCGCTATGGGGATGATGATATCCCACCAGGATAAGGAGGAGAAAAACAGTTCCATTTCGTAACTAGAATGGAGCTGTTTTTTTATAATGCCAATTAACGAACATTCTATAAAACTATTATTAAAATGTTCGTGAATCAGATTGACATCCACTTTTTCGCTTGGTAAAATGGGTAACGTGTTAATAAAACGTTAAGGCGGGGGTGCCGTATATGTCTTCAGTAGTCGTAGTGGGAACACAATGGGGAGACGAAGGTAAAGGAAAGATCACAGATTTTCTTTCACAAAACGCAGAGGTTGTTGCACGTTATCAAGGTGGAAATAATGCAGGTCATACGATAAAATTCGATGGTATTACGTATAAACTACACTTAATTCCGTCTGGGATTTTTTTTCATGATAAAATTTGTGTATTAGGAAATGGTATGGTTATTGACCCGAAGGCATTAGTAGAAGAGTTGGCTTATCTCCATGATAAAGGGGTGAGCACGGATAATTTACGTATTAGTAATCGTGCCCATGTTATTCTTCCTTATCATTTAAAGCTGGATGGCCTTCAAGAAGACGAAAAGGGTGCAAATAAAATAGGAACCACTCGTAAGGGTATTGGGCCTGCTTATATGGATAAAGCAGCACGTGTTGGAATCCGTATTGCTGATTTATTAGACAAAGACGCCTTCCGAGAAAAGCTTGAGATAAATTTAAAAGAAAAAAATCGTTTGTTTGAAAAAGTATATGAAACCGACTTAATGAAAATAGAAGATATATTAGAGGAATATTATGAATATGGACAACAGTTCAAAAAATATGTTGCCGATACATCTGTTGTGTTAAATGATGCATTAGATGATGGCCGTCGTGTACTATTTGAAGGTGCACAAGGTGTTATGCTCGATATTGACCAAGGTACTTATCCATTTGTTACCTCCTCTAATCCAATTGCGGGTGGAGTGACGATAGGTTCAGGGGTTGGCCCTTCAAAGATCGACCATGTGGTAGGTGTATCCAAAGCTTATACGACTCGTGTTGGAGATGGTCCATTCCCTACGGAGCTTGAGGACGAGATTGGGGATCAAATTCGCGAGGTGGGAAATGAATATGGTACGACAACTGGAAGAGCCCGTCGTGTTGGTTGGTTTGATAGTGTTGTAGTAAGGCATGCAAGACGTGTTAGTGGGATTACAGACCTTTCCCTTAATTCGATTGATGTTTTAACAGGAATCGAAACATTAAAGATTTGTACTGCATATAAATATAAAGGGGAAATCATGGAGGAATTCCCTGCTAGCCTGAAAATGCTAGCAGACTGTGAACCTGTTTATGAAGAGCTACCAGGCTGGACAGAGGATATTACGGGTGTCAAAAGCTTGCATGAGCTACCAGAGAATGCTCGTCATTATTTAGAGAGAGTATCTCAGCTTACAGGAATTCCGTTATCTGTGTTTTCTGTAGGACCAGATCGTTCACAAACTAATGTTGTCCGAAGTGTCTATAGCTAGAAGTGAAAATGACCAATTGGCTGACAGAACCCGAATGTTATCGGAAATGATAATATTCGGGTTTTATTATTAATGGCTATGAAAACCCCTGGCTATGCCAGGGGTTCCAGAAAGCTTTAAGCGAGGGATAAAAAATGCCTCACTTCATGGTAAGATTGAATTGGTTTCCCGACCACAAAATCTCACCAAAGAAGGAGGCGTGTCCAATGAAGGACAAGAATAGTTTAGCACATACCACATGGAATTGTAAGTACCATATTGTATTCGCTCCAAAGTATAGAAGACAAATCATTTATGGAAAATATAAAAGGAGCATCGGTCAAATCATCCGAGACTTATGTGAACGGAAAGGGGTTACCATACACGAAGCCAATGCATGCCGAGACCACATACACATGTTAGTAAGTATCCCGCCAAAGCTAAGTGTTTCCCAATTTATGGGCTATTTAAAAGGAAAAAGTAGTCTCATGATATTTGATCGTCATGCCAATTTAAAATATAAATATGGAAATCGGAAATTTTGGTGCAGAGGTTTCTATGTAGATACAGTGGGCAGAAACAGGAAGCAAATACAAGAATACATTAGAAATCAGCTCAAAGAAGACTATATGGCGGATCAATTAACTTTATTCGAAGAGTTTGATCCATTTACAGGCCAAAAAAATAAAAAGAAATAAGAGATTCTTAAAGAATCAGTGAGTAAATGTGGTGCAAGAGGGAGACCCATTCGGTAGGCCTTTAAGGCCGAGGCCGGTAACAAAGGCTTTTAGCCGCAGAGCAAACCACCAGTTCACACTGGTGGTTTTGATTTTTTTTCTCCCTTCTAATAGAAAAGAACTAAATTTGGCGAATTTTGTTAGTTAATTCTTCCTATTTTGCAGAAAAAATGAAGGTTTATGTAAATAAATGGATTTTATTATACAGTTATGTTACATCTCGATGTAAGCCCTTTTCACAATCTGATGATCTATGTTAGATTATTAGAGGTGGTTCCTTCGAATTAAAGATAAAGAAAAGAACCATGATAGGGAAATAGGAGGACTATTATCATGCGAGAAAGCAAGATTAGTAAGTATAAAAAGGTTGTGAAGCTTGCAACTATTGCGGGTGTAATAGCCATGTGTTTATCTGCTCAAACGGTTTTTGCCGACGAGAAGGAGCTTTCTACGATCTATCACGTATATGTAGACGGCGAGCACATAGGGGTAGTAGATAACCAAGAAGATGTGCAGCAATATATAGAGAAAAAAATAGAAAAGGTAAAAAAGGAAAGCAAGCAGCCTGATTATACATACACGATCGAAGGAGATATTACTTATATCCCTGAAACAGTGTTTGAAACCCAAACAAGTGAAGCGGAAGTTTTTGATTATATAGAGAAAGAATTAGCTGTACAAGTAGAGGCACAGTCCTTAACGATTGATGATAAGCTTGTTGGCTATTTTGCAGGCGAAGAAGCGGTGAAGGATGTCCTTCAGGCCTACAAAGAAAAATTTGTCAGTAAAGATGTTTTAGAACAGTTAGAATCGAAAAAGGAAGCATCGAAAGATCTAGCAGTTGGAGATAATCGTATTGTCGATGTGGAATTATCAGAGGATATTACCACCTCTGAGGAGGAAGTACAGGCAAGTGAGGTTCTAACAGTGGAGGAAGGTGTCACCTTACTTGAAAAAGGGACACTAGAAAATAAAAAATATGAGGTTCAAGAAGGGGATGTGCTTGGATCGATAGCAGCGAAGCATGACCTGGAGTTAGATACATTATTAGCTTTAAATGAAGGTTTAACCGAGGATTCTACGATCAAGGTTGGCGATGTTCTTCAAGTTACAGAACAGAAGCCTTTTGTGAAAGTGATTGTTACAGAAGAGAAGAAAGTCGAAGAAACGATTGAGTATGAAACAGTAACTGAAGAATCAGAGAAGATGTATAAAGGCGACGAAGAAGTGAAGCAAGAAGGAAAAGATGGATCCAAGGAAGTTCACTATAAGGTGCAAAAAGTGAACGGACAAACAGTCAGCACAGACGTCGTTGAAGAAAATATTACAGAAGAAGCAACCGATAAAATTATTGTTAAGGGTACGAAGGTGGTACCATCTAGAGGATCTGGAGACCTTGCTTGGCCAGCTGTTGGAGGATATATCTCAAGCTATGTCGGTCAAAGGTGGGGTGCATTCCATAAAGGGATAGACATTGCGGGTCCAAGCAATCGGACGATTAAAGCTGCCGATAACGGTACTGTCGTATCAGCTGGCTGGGATGACGGAGGCTATGGTAATAAAATCGTCATCAACCATAACAATGGGTATCGTACAGTTTATGCACATTTAGCTTCTATCAGCGTAAAAGCAGGACAAACAGTAGAAAAAGGAAGCAAAATTGGTGTAATGGGAACAACAGGTGATTCCACGGGGATCCATTTACACTTTGAAGTATACAAAAACGGATCTTTAGTCAAGAGCCCTGAAGATTTATTATAATAACTAACCCTTGTTCGCGTAACTCTACGGAACAAGGGTTTTTCAATAGCTTGCCGATTAAAAACAGTGAAGAAAAGACATTTTTGCTTTTTTACGTTAAAATAGGTAACTAGGAGAAGTTTAATCCTTATGATTTTTGATGATGGGAAATTAACGACCATCCCTATGTAAAAGGATAACATGAGACACTCAGCAATAGAGATTTTCCGCTGTGATAAAATATATAAAGAAAAAGGACGTGCTTTTATGAGTCAGAAAATTTTAGTAGTAGATGATGAAAAGCCGATTGCCGATATACTGAAGTTCAACTTAGAAAAAGAAGGATATGACGTCATTTGTGCCTATGATGGTGATCAAGCGATTGAGTATGCGTTGAAGGAAGATCCTGATTTGATCTTGCTCGATATTATGCTACCCAAAAAAGACGGAAACGAGGTCTGCCGTGAGGTAAGAAAAACGCATAGTATGCCGATTATTATGTTAACAGCAAAGGATGCAGAAATTGATAAGGTGCTTGGATTAGAGCTAGGGGCCGATGATTATGTCACAAAGCCATTTAGCAATCGTGAATTGATCGCAAGGGTAAAAGCGAATTTACGAAGAATCAACCAAGAACCTGCGAATCAAAAACGCGATACCAATGATATTGAAATTGGATCCCTTGTCATTCACCCAGATGCATATACCGTAACAAGAGATGGGGAGTACATTGAATTAACCCATCGTGAATTTGAATTGCTACATTATTTAGCTCGTCATATCGGACAGGTCATGACGAGAGAGCATCTTTTAGAGACGGTTTGGGGATATGATTATTACGGTGATGTCCGTACGGTAGACGTAACGGTACGCCGATTAAGGGAAAAAATCGAGGACAACCCGAGTAACCCATTATGGATTGTGACACGTAGGGGTGTGGGCTATTATTTACGAAATCCTGAACAGGAGTAATGTTCTATGAAAAGAGTGGGCTTTTTCCAATCGATTCGTTTAAAAATAATTATCATTTTAAGCTTGTTTCTATTGCTTGCTGTTCAACTGATTGGAGCATATTTTCTTGATAAATTGGAAACGAATTTAAACACCAACTTTGAAGCGAACTTAGATGATCGCCTTACGGTTTTGAAAACAAATTTAGAGGAGGCATTTCAGGAAAAAAGGCCAGAAAATGGGGAAGAGCCGACCCTTCAAGAGGACGTTAGTGATATTATTGATCGCTATTCAAGGGATATTTTTACCGATCTCCAAGTAATAGATTCCCAATATCGTGTCATTGGGGCGAACTCAGACTTAGAGAGAATCGGAAAAAGAGTGACTGGTAATATTGCGATAAATGGTGCATTAAAGTTTGCGGAAGAGGAGAAGGAGAAATTCCGATACAGTAATGATCGTATGATTGCAAAAACGGTACCGATTATGGATAATGCCACTAATACACCAGTTGGGGCGGTAAGAGTCGAGGCCTCTATTGAAGATGTTTATGATCAGCTAGAGGAAATTAGCAAAATCTTTTTGAGTGGAACCATTCTTACGGTTGTTGTTTCGATTATTTTAGGGATTCTTGTAGCACGAACAATAACAAAGCCTATAACTGAAATGCGTAAGCAAGCAATGGTCATTGCCAAAGGCGACTTTTCCAAAAAGGTAAATGTTTATGGGGTTGATGAGATTGGCCAGCTTGCAACGACCTTCAATGATATGACTGATAGGTTGAAGCTTGCGAATCAGACGACAGAAGAAGAACGGAGAAAATTGAGTTCTGTTTTATCCAATATGTCAGAAGGTGTGATCGCAACAGATGAAAAAGGAAGAATTGTCTTAATGAACGACCCTGCTATTAACCTGATTGATACATCCTTTAGTGAGGCAAAGGGAAAACCTATTGCCGATGTCCTTCAAATCGAAGAAAAGGTATTGGATATTAAAGAACTAGAGGAAACGAACTCGCTAACGATTGACTTCAGTGATGATGACCAATTATTTTTGATTCGAGCTAGTTTTTCTGTGGTGCAGGATGAAGAGGAGAACTTTAATGGCTTAATCACGGTGATAAGTGATGTAACCGAACAGGAAAAGGTAGAACGGGAAAGAAGGGAATTCGTATCGAATGTTTCCCATGAATTAAGAACACCATTAACGACAATGCGTAGTTATATAGAAGCTTTAACAGATGGGGCATGGAAAGACAAAGAAATCGCACCACAATTTTTGGAAGTGACCCAAAATGAGACAGATCGGATGATTCGTCTCGTGAATGATTTGCTCCAATTATCGAAGATGGATCATAAAGAAGGGGCGATGAATAAGCAAAAGGTCGAACTTGTCTCATTTGTCGAAAATATTTTAGATCGCTTTGATATGAATAAGACAGATGTAATCGGGATTGAAAGAAAGCTTCCAAAAGAACAGATCAAAACAAGAATTGATCAGGACAAGATCACTCAAGTAATTGATAATATTATGTCGAATGCGATTAAATACTCACCTGAGGGTGGTAAAATCACCTTTCAGCTCGCAAAAGAGCAAAATAGAGTGAAATTCAGTATTAAAGACCAAGGCTTGGGAATTGCCCGGGAAAAGGTAGACAAAATATTTGATCGTTTTTACCGTGTAGATAAAGCAAGGTCCCGTGAATTAGGAGGGACTGGATTAGGTTTGGCGATTTCCAAGGAAATAATTGAAGCACATCATGGTCATATTTGGGCGACAAGTAAGGAAGGACAAGGTACGACAATATACTTCACGCTACCGCTAAAGAATCGAAAGCGGGGTAATCAAAAATGAAATTCGAAGCGATTAAATCAATCCTACTAACTTTTCTCATTGCTTTAAGCTTATTGCTTACTTTTGCGATATGGAATTATGAAGGGGAATATGAAGAATCAGCGAATGACCGATCAACAGATGCACAGCTAGAAGGCTCGGAAGCAACAAAACAATCGTTGATTAAGCCTTCTCAAATAGTGTTCCATTGGGATCAAGAACATTTAGGCTTCCATCAGAAAACGGATGAGTTAGAAATCTTCCAAGCACTATCTGATTGGTTTTTATATGATTTTACTATGCTAGAAGAAGGAATTGGGGTAGACACAGAAAAAGAAAGGATAGAGATTGTTTTTCCGACGCCACTGCCATCCCAATATATTCCTGATTTATTTACAACAAATGAAACTATTCGCATTGATAATCAATTTAAACGGATTATTCTATACTTAGATGAAAATAGGACGACAAATCAGATTATTTTTGATAATAGTGATCCTAATGGAATTGATATTACAGCTCAGGTTCAAAACATTTCGCAGGTCATCCAATACGTTACCGATTTGCAAGCAGAGAAGGAATTCGACACTCTTGTCCCAGTAGAATTAAGTGAACAAACCGTATATCTTCCAACAGAACAAACGATTAAAGGTCGAAAATTCAGATATACCGAGATTCAAGCAGATACGAATTCTTTTAAAAGTATTTTCTTCCCGAACCCTTTCAGTGTACGGAGCTCTAGGAATGCAGAAGGTGGGACCGTTTATTCAGATGGAACGAGAGAAATGATCGTCAAAGGCTATCATGTAGAGTTTACCAACTTCTCGGTAACAGACGATCAAGCTCAGAATAACCAAAATGAATTAAATACAGTACAGGATCCAGCCGATTTACTGATCACAAGGTCGATCGATCATATTAATGCACATAAAGGCTGGCTAGTGGATGAGAGCATTCAATACCATTTATACGATGTAAATGCAGCCTATCAATTTGTGGAATATCGAATGATGTATGAAAATTTCCCAGTCTTTTCTAACAATGGACTTTCCAGTATGTCAGTAGTTTTGCAGAACAATACGATTTATCAGTATAATCGACCATTGATGAAGCTCACCTATCCTTATGATCGGGCAGAAACCGATTTAATGAGTGCGAAGGATTTAATCCAGTACTTAAAGGATAGTAATGATTTTTCACTGGAAGAAGTTTATGATATACAGCTTGGCTATCGAATAGAACAGCAAGCAGGTACGCAATTTTTTGACCTAATTCCATCATGGTGTATCGAAACAAGTACAGGCATGCAGTTTATTTCTAATAATGTTCAAAAGAATCAAGGAGGGAATTCGAATGCAATGGGGTCAAATTAAAACACTGTTTATCCTATGCTTTCTCATACTTGATATCTTTTTACTTCGACAATATATCGATAATCAACAGGAAGAGCTTTCTTACAACACAGAGGAAACTACACAGGAAGATTACCTTGCGACGAATTTAAAGGGACTAGATAATATTCCAGAAGAGCCGACTAAAGCGGCAACATTAAATGCAAAGAGTAAAGAATTCACCGAGGAAGAGATCAGTGAAATCGATAAGCTGCCAAATCAGAAATCCGTGATTATTGACGATACGATGATCGTTTCTCATTTTGATTCACCTGAGGCATTTGATTTAGATACTACAAAAGAGAGTATCAAAGAAAACATTTGGAATGATGAGCAATATAACTTAGAGGATTATGTTGTAGATGAGCAGACGAATACGTATATCTTTTTTCAAGAGTTGGACGATCCGATTTACTATAATCTAAGCGGAGTGTTGATGATCAAAGTTAATGAAAATGGCGAAATGACCCATTATGTCCAAACCATTCTAGAAAAAACGGAGGAGCAGCCGGTAGAGGAATTAATCATGCCACTTACAGTAATCACAAAATTATTTAATAATGGCAATATTAGCCCTGGCTCGGAAATTACAGAAGTGGATTTAGGTTATCATAACTTACTTCCATTACCTAATGGCGAACAAGTACTACTGCCTACATGGGAAATTGAGGTAGATGATAACACCTATTTTTATATTAATGCAGTAGAAGGTCACAACTCGAATAGGGAAGCACATGACTTTGTGATGGAAATGAAGAATTTGATTGGGGAATCTGTCGGAACCTCAGCTATTCAACCATTGGAGGAAGATTGGGGACAAACAGAAATCAACCATTTCATCAATCAAGTATTAGCAGAATTAATGTCAACAAGAGAAGTGGAGGAAGAGGACGATGCACTTTAGTGTATTAGCATCCGGTAGTACGGGGAATGCTTTTTATATCGGAACAGAAAAGGAAAAAATCCTAGTAGATGCTGGATTAAGTGGGAAAGAGCTAACAAGGCTATTTCATCAAATCCAAGTTGATCCAGCAGAGCTCTCGAGAATTCTTGTCACCCATGAACATAGTGATCATATAAAAGGCCTCGGAATTTTTGCTCGTAAGCATCGCCTTCCGATATATGCGAACGAAAAAACATGGAAGGCAATGGATCAAGCCATTGGAAAAATTGATCTAGATCAAAAATTTATTTTTAAAATGGAAGAAACGAAGAGCTTTGGTGACATAGATGTTGAATCATTTGCTGTGTCACATGATGCGGCTGAGCCAATGTTTTATACCTTTCATCATAACGGAAAGAAGGTTGCCCTTGTCACGGATCTGGGTTATGTGTCGGAAAGAATAAAGAAAACAGTAGAAGGAGCAGATGCCTTAATCTTTGAAGCTAACCATGATGTGGAGATGCTTCGGATGGGGCGCTATCCATGGAGTGTTAAGCGAAGAATTCTTGGAGATACTGGCCATGTTTCCAATGAAGATTGTGCCTTAGCATTAAGAGATATCATAGATGATCAAACAAAACGTATTTATTTAGCCCATTTAAGTAAAGATAATAATATGAAAGACTTAGCTCGTATGTCTGTGGAACATGGTTTATCCGAATACGGTTTCTCTGTAGGTGAAAGAATCACGCTTCATGATACAGATCCGAAAGAACCAACAGCATTATACGAGGTGGTTTAATTAACGAGTAGAGGATGATCCTAAATGGGTTATTATGATGGTCATGATATTTCGCGGAGAAAAAGTAGCAAGAGAAGTAGCTTTTGGATGCCATTTATCGTGGGATTAGTACTTGGAGCTTTTTTGTTTGCCTTAGTTTTACCAATGCTAGTAGAAAGAAATTGGTTACCGTATGAAATCGTGATAGGTGGAAAGCTAGATCAATCGAATGGTCAAACAGATGGAACGGTAGAACAAACGCCTCAGACATTGAAAAATGTGAAGGTAGATATCTCCACACGTGTAACTGAGATTGTCGCAGAGGTTTCTCCTGCTGTTGTTGGGGTGGTAAATATCCAACAACAAGCGAACTTTTGGGATCAGGATCAGTCAAATGGAGAACAAGGCACAGGCTCTGGTGTTATTTACAAGATTGATGGAGATACTGCCTATATTATTACCAATCATCACGTCATTCAAGGTGCTGATCAAGTAGAGATAATTTTGTCAGACGAACAGAAGGTAAATGCAACACTAGTCGGTAGTGACTTATTCACAGATTTAGCTGTGATCAAAATGGATGCAAGCAAGGTAGAAAAGACGATCCCTATTGGACAATCCCAGGATGTACATGTTGGAGAACCAGCGATTGCAATTGGCAATCCGTTAGGTCTTTACTTATCTGGTTCCGTCACCCAAGGGGTCATAAGTGGAAAACAGCGAGCGATTCCACAGGATTTTGACGGAGATGGAAGAGCAGATTGGCAGGCAGAGGTTATCCAAACAGATGCTGCCATCAATCCAGGTAATAGCGGTGGTGCCCTGATTAATTCCGAAGGACAGTTAATTGGTATTAACTCGATGAAGATAGCAGAATCGGCGGTAGAAGGCATCGGCTTTGCCTTACCGATCGATGATGTGTTGCCAATCGTCAAGGAACTCGAAGAAAATGGAAAAATTACGAGAGCCTTCTTAGGCGTAGAAGCCTATTCGCTAAATGATATTGCCCAAGTAGAGTGGGAGAGAAGTCTCAACCTACCAGAAGAGGTAACAGGTGGCTTATATATCCGCAGTGTAGAACCAATGTCACCAGCTGATAAAGGCGGATTAAAGCCTTATGATGTGATTACCGCAATGGATGGAGAGCCAATGGCAGATATCGTCGATTTGCGCAAGCATCTATATTCGGAAAAATCTGTAGGAGATACCGTTAAGATCACCTTTTACCGAGATGGAGAGAAACAAAATACAGAGGTAGAATTAACCACATTATCCTATTAACAATCAAATATATCCACAGTTATACAAGAATTATCCACAATTTGTGGATGAAACAAAAAGATATGTGTATATATCGTATAGGAATTTATGTTCTATACGATATATACCTTTTTTTATTAATGTTGTTGAAAACCCCTTGCTATGCGAGGGGTTCCGGAAAGCTTTCAGCGTGGGCCAAAAAAGCCTCACTTCATGGTAAGATAAAGTTGGTTTCCCGACCACTAAATCTCACCAAAGAAGGAGGCGAGTCCTATGAAGGACAAGAATAGTTTAGCACACACAACATGGAATTGTAAGTATCATATAGTGTTTGCACCAAAGTACAGAAGGCAAATAATATACGGAAAATACAAAAAAAGCATAGGTCAAATCATACGCGATTTATGTGAACGAAAAGGTGTGATCATACATGAAGCAAATGCTTGTCCGGATCACATCCATATGTTAGTAAGTATCCCACCGAAATTAAGTGTATCTCAATTTATGGGGTATTTAAAAGGGAAGAGCAGCTTGATGATATTTGATCGACATGCCAATTTAAAATATAAATATGGAAATAGAAAATCTTTATGCCGAGGATTCTATGTCGATACAGTGGGACGAAATAGAAAGCAAATACAAGAATACATTAGAAATCAGCTAAAAGAAGATTACATGTCGGATCAATTAACTATATTCGAAGAATTTGATCCGTTTATAGGACAAAAAAATAAGAAGAAGTAGGAGATTCTTTAGAATCAGTGAGTGAATGTGGTGCAAAAGGAGAAACCGTTCGGTGGGCCTTTTAGGCCGAGGCCGGTAATAGAGGCTTCCAGCCGCAGAGCAAACCACCAGTTCACACTGGTGGTTTTGATTATTGTGAGTATGTGGATAAATCTGTGCATAACTTGTTAGAATTCTTATTAACATGTGGATAACTGCGTTTTGCTCGGTGAAATTGTGGAAAATTAGAGCTGAAAGCTGGTGTTAACGACATAATTGTTGAGCTTTGCCAGTGCGTGTTGGGATTTTGGTAAGGATGTTGATTGAAATGTTTGACATGAAGAAGGTAAAGGTCGTTTTGTTAGATGGATGAAGGAAAGAGTGGTGTTTATAGAAGTGGTAAAGTTTATTTTGCAAGGGGAATGAATGAAAGTGATGTTTATAAAAGTGATAAAGGTCGTTTTACAAGAGGAATAGAAGGAAAGTGGTGTTTATAAAGAAGATAAAGGCCGTTTTACAAGAGGAATAGAAGGAAAGTGGTGTTTATAAAGAAGATAAAGGCCGTTTTGCAAGAGGAATGGAAGGAAAGTGGTGTTTATAAAGAAGATAAAGGCCGTTTTGCAAGAGGAATGGAAGAAAAGTGGTGTTTATAAAGAAGATAAAGGCCGTTTTGCAAGAGGAATGGAAGAAAAGTGGTGTTTATAAAGGAGATAAAGGTCATTTTGCTAGTGACGTGAATTTAAAGTGATGTTTATAACAGCAATAAAGTTTATTTTTACAGTGGGGTGGATTCAAAATGATTGTGAATATTAACGATTTCTCCATTTCTATTCCAAAATTCATGGAATTGTTGTAAACTATACTAAATCAAAAAGCGATGAAGAGAAGAGTATATGTGCTTAAGCATGTCAGAGAACTCCTTTTGCTGAGATGGAGGATGTAGAGGCACATGGAACCAAGCCTTGGAGCTGCATTTAGGATTATCTTGATGAGAAATGATGATGTGCCGGGTTCTCCCGTTATAGAGATAGAGTATATTCTACACAATTTTTAGCAGACGTACTCGAAAAGGTTATTGTGGCAACACAATAACAAACTGGGGTGGCACCGCGAACTTCTAAAATCAGAGAGTCTCGTCCTCAAGTCTAATAACTTGGGGGTGGGATTCTTTTTTTATCAATGCAAATAACGGATTTTAGGAGTGAAGCTGATGAAGTGGAAAAATCCTTTATTACTTCTGTTTGGAATTGGCGTATCCAATTTAGGTGCTTGGATTTATTTAATTGCGCTTAACCTGATTATTTTGGATAGGACAGGATCACCATTTGCCGTATCTGTTCATTATATCCTTATACCGATCGCCACTTTGTGTACTAATTTTTGGTCGGGAAGCTTTATCGATAGGTTAAATAAAAGGAATTTAATGATTTTCTTAGATTTTATTAGAGCATTCTTGATATATTTACTTCCATATATGGATTCACTCGTTCTCATTTATTTATGGGTTTTTATAATCAATTTGGCGAGTTCAATTTTTGAGCCGACATCGACGGTTTATATGACGAAGCTTATACCTAAGACAGATCGCCAAAGATTTAATGCGCTTAGAAATTTCATTCATTCAACGGGCTTTATACTAGGACCTTCCATTGCAGGTGTTTTGTTTATTCTAGGATCTCCTTATCTTGCTATTCAGTTGAATTCTCTAGCATTAGGTATATCAGCTGTCATCATTTTTTTACTCCCCAAATTGGAATTAAGAGGGAAAACGGTTGAAAAAGTAAGCTTGAGAGTCATTAGAAATGATTGGAGAGAACTCGTTATTTTTAGCAAATCAAACAGACATACGACATTCGTTTATGTTCTCTTTAGTGGATTTATCGTATTTATGACCGTATTAGACTCTCTAGAAGCTGCATTTGCAACAAAAGTACTTTCTTTATCCGAGAGTGCTTATGGGTTTCTTGTAAGTGTTGCAGGAATAGGAGTTATAGTAGGCTCATTAACTAATGCTTTATTCACTAGTCGGCTAAAAATTAATATCCTTATTGGATTTGGAGCCATCTTCACACCAGTTGGATATTTGATCTTTGCATTCTCCCAAAATTTTATTTGGGCATCTATAGGGTTTTTTACATTAACATTTGCTTTATCATTCGCAAATACGGGTTTCATAACTTTTTATCAAAATAATGTACCAACAGAAATTATGGGCAGACTTTCAAGTGCACTTAGCGTATTAGAGGCATTGCTCATCATTATATTTACAGGAATAGTTGGTATTTTTTCCGAATTACATGGAATTCGCTTCATCTATATCATAGGTTCCTTTGCTTTTATGGCCTTAGGACTTTTTATGAATTTGGTCGTTTTGGGTAAATCGAAAAAAGCTTTTTATCAAGAATATAGTGAAAGGGAGCATCGATAAAGCCAAATTCCAAGTTTTCATGCAGTAAGGGATACACTAATTTGCAATTGTTGGCATTAGATAGTATCTTTTTTATAGATGTGGAAAGGAGAATCGAAGAAATGTATCAAGAACCAATATTTTTACAGCCTATATTTCAAGAACGAATTTGGGGTGGCCAAAAGCTAAACACAGAGTTTTCCTATACAATTCCTTATGAAAAAACAGGAGAGGCATGGGTGATATCTGCCCATCCAAACGGACCAAGTAAAATAACAAATGGTCCACTAAAAAATCAAACATTATTAGAAGCATGGAAAAATCATGGTGAATTATTTCGTAAACCAGCTGACAGTGAGGAAGAGTATCCTTTACTCATCAAAATATTGGATGCAAATGACAATCTTTCTGTTCAAGTACACCCAGATGATCAATATGCTCGTGAGGTGGCGAATGAAGCGTATGGTAAAACAGAATGCTGGTATGTGCTAAGTGCAGAACCAGATGCCGAGTTAATTATTGGCCATCATGCGCAAACACGTGAGGAATTAGAAAAGCTGATTGATGAGGGTCAATGGGACAAGCTATTACGCAAGGTAAAGGTAAAAGCAGGAGATTTTGTCTATGTTCCAAGTGGTACGATTCATGCAATCGGAAAAGGAATTGTTATTTTAGAAACACAGCAAAGTTCTGATATTACTTATCGTGTGTATGATTATGACCGTACAGATGCACAAGGAAATACACGAGAACTACATCTAAAAGAAGCTAAGGATGTGACGACTGTTCCACATGAAACACCACGACTTAACCAGAGTGATGAAATAGACCAAGGCCTAACTAGCAAAAAATTGGTCGAAGAAAAATATTTTACCGTTTATCACTGGGGCTTAGATGGTAAGGTGGCCAAAACGATGGACCAAGATTTCCTCCAGGTAAGTGTCATCGAAGGAGAAGCGAAGCTAACCGTTCATCAACAACAATTTGATGTAAAAAAAGGAGATCATTTTATTATTCCGGCAACTATTTCTGCTTATCAGCTAGATGGTGCTGCTGAAATGATCGTTTCCCATACGTAAGATTATCCTCAAGGACTATGCTCCTTGAGGATTTTTATTATAATGCCTAGCTTGACTAACAGCTATCACTGTCCTAAACTGTCATGTAAATAATATAGAAAGGAAGTGGAACATGATCATAAAGGAGCGGAAAGAACCTGATGGGTTACGCGTATATTCATATTTGGATAGGCGGGCACCTTTGTCAGAAAAAGAAAAGCAATATTATAGAAGCATGCAAAAAGGCTTTGAGGGGGAAAAACATTTTGATTCCTTAATGAAACAGCTAACCTCTGAGCATTATATGTTGAATGATTTACTGTTAAAGCACCCAAATAATCATTTTCAAATCGATTCCCTCATGATTCAGGCAAACGAAATTTGCATCTATGAAATAAAAAATTACCAAGGTGATTTTTATTATGACAATAACCATACATTAATGTACCGCAGTCCCCAAACAGAAGTTAGTAATCCCCTTATTCCACTACAAAAAAGCGAGTCCTACTGAGACAATTTCTCCAAGCGCATCATTATCATATCCCCATTCATGGCTTCGTTGTTTTTGTCCACCCAGAATTCACCTTATATCAAGCCCCACTAGATAAGCTGCTTATTTTTCCTACTCAAATTAATCGGTACATTAAACGGATAAATCAAAACTCTGCTAAATTATCAAAACAACATGATCAAATCTCTGAACTTCTCCAATCCAAGCATATCAAAACATCCCCGATAACAAACATACCAAATTATGATTTTGCACAGTTCAACAAAGGAATCCCATGCATTACATGTGATTTACTTTCCCTTCGTGTCCAAGGATATAAATGTATATGTCAAAAATGTGGCACAATGGAATCTATAGAAAATGCTGTGATGCGCAGTGTAGCAGAATTCAGGCTGCTTTTTCCCTCAGGAAAGATTACAACGAAAACCATTCATGAATGGTGTGGAATGATACCATCTAAAAAAAGAATTCAAAGATTGCTAGCAAAACACTTTATCAAAGAAGGTAATAACAAGGGAGCTTATTTTAAATGATGTGTGGGAAAGGTGATTTATTTTTTGTATATTGGACAGTGTGACAGAGATTTGCACTCAAGATGGTCGATATCAGGATATATTAGACAGTGTGACAGAGATTTGCACTCAAGATGATCGATTAGACAGTGTGATAGAGATTTTCGTTCAAGATGGTCGATATCTGGCCAATCTGGATCAAATAATCTTTTTCAAACCAAATGCTAGCTAGCATCGTCTAAAATAGAGAAAGGGGGTTAGCTAGATGAATGAGCTTGAGCAAATAACGATCATAGATGACGTGATGGAGGATAAAGAACAACTCATCACGCAATTAATGGATGAATATAGTGATGGGATCCTGTATCTCGTTTATACATATGTAAAAAACCGTACGATTGCGGAAGATTTAACACAGGAGATTTTTTTGAAATGCTATGAAAAATTGGATCAATTTCATCACCAAGCTTCACTTAAAACCTGGTTATATCGGATAGCTAGTAATCACTGTAAAGATTACCTTAGAAGCTGGCATTACCGAAAAGTCAGTCTCACGGAAAAAATTTGGGACTATATTCCTTCTAAATCAAAAGAGGTGGAGGAGGAAGTGATTGCTAAACATCAAGGAGATAATCTATCTCAGGCAGTTATGTCTTTGCCGATTAAATATCGAGAAATCGTGTTTCTCCATTTTTATGAAGAGCTTTCATTCACAGAGATCAGCAAGGTTACTACTGTCAATATTAATACGATAAAAACAAGAATGAAGCGAGCAAAGGAAATACTAAAGGAAAAGATGAAAGAGGAGGTTTAACTGATGACTGGCCCACTATTTAATTTAAAGAAAGCAATGAAAAAAAACGTTTTTCAAGACTTTTCTTTTTCGGAAGAGCGGAAAAATGCGGTAAAAGAAACGATAAGACGAAAACATTCTCAGCAGCAGCTTCATGTATGGCAGGAAAAGACTATCATTGCCGTATTAGAATTGCTGCAACTTCAGTCCAAGCACGGTTATGATATTTCCACACAACTTTTTCAGAAGCAGGAATTTAGTTTTCAAGGAGAAGAAGGACAGTTGTATACACTATTACATCTTCTCGAAAGTAAGAAAATGATCACTTCTGAATGGATAAATGAAAGAAAATACTATACCCTAGCATCAAAAGGGAAAAAGTGCGTAACAGGCTATTACAAAAAGAGCTCGAAGTCCTTCTTAGAGCTAAAACAGTTGATGGAGGAATGTGCTTATGAGTTCAAGTCTTATTAAAGAATTTTTAAGTAAAGTGACCTCCAAAGTGAAAGCAAAGGAAGCTCATAATTTGATTGAGAAAGAGCTAGTGGATCACCTTCAAGAGTTGAGTCTATCCTATCAACAAAAGCAATTGTCTAAAGAGGATGCTGAGAAGAAGGCGATTCAAGAAATGGGAAATCCGTATACCTTAGGAGAGAGTTTAAATAAAGTTCATCAACCTAAAATGGATTGGTTCCTGATTGTTCTATTTTTAGCTATTGCAGCAATCGGTTTTGTCCCTTTAATCTATGGAGAACCGAGAATAATAAACGCTACTTCGTCTTTTGTGATAAAGCAATTAATAGGGTATCTTATATCCATAACGGTAATAATTGGAATTATCAAGCTTGATTATCGAAAACTAAAAAATGGGTGGACGTTTTTCTATGGAATTGGCTTGATGCTTCAGTTGTGCACGGTTTTGTTTGGGGTTACAGTTAACGGTTCTAAGAGCTGGCTTGCCATTTTTGGGGTAGGTGTTGATATGACACTTGTCACTTTATTTTTCTATTTTCTCGCTTGGGCAGGAATATTCAGCAAAATGCATGTATTTAATAGTTGGTTAAAACAAGGGGTTTTAGTTATATTATTTTGGCTCCCGATCTCCATCTATTTAATTTTTCCAAGTTATATGGTGATGTTACTTTATTTTCTTTGTCTAGCCGTAATGTTTGCATTTTCTAATGTTCATAGAAAACTTGCAATCAAATTAGTGGCAGTGAATCTAATAGCAAGTCTCTGTTTTATTAGTATCATGCTTGTGAGCTCTCAGGGATATTTTATGGATAGATTGTTGGGTTTTCTACATCCGAATAGTGATCCCTATGGAGAGGGATACATGTATCTTTTATTGAAGGATGCCTTTTTACAAGCTGGTTGGTTTGGTCATGGATTGGAACAAGAATTAACCCTCCATACCATCGTGAACACACATACAGACTTTGCCTTCCCATACCTTGTCTCTACCCTTGGCTGGGCATTTGGTATAGCACTTTGTACGGTACTCTTAGCATTTATATCAAGACTCTCTATAAATGCCTTTAAAACAAAAGATCGATATGGAAGATTGCTAGTGATAGGAGGTGCAACGCTATTTACCGTACCAACCATTTACAATATCCTAATGGGAGTAGGAATAGTACCAATTATCGGTATATCGATCCCATTCATAAGTTATGGTGTAAGCATCATTGTGGTGTACACGGTGATCCTTGGACTTATTTTGAGTGTTTATCGTAGAAAGGATATGGTAGTGGAAACATGGTGAATGAAGAAAACCTGTATCTTGAGCTATAAGGTACAGGTTCTTCTATTATACCACTTTCTGAGCTGATTTATATGAGCTTGATGATAGCGGTTGTGATCAGCCATATGCCAAAGCCCCCAGCGGATGGTTGCTTGTTTTTCGTTTTTATGACCAAAGAAGACGATTTTTTCTAGATCATGATCGGTCAATTCTGTACAAGTATCTTCTAGCATGTTTAAAACCGTTTCATATCTAGACATAAGCGTATGGATAGATTTCCCCTCAATCATCGGAAGCTTATTATTCGCATCGATCATTGGTCCGTATTCCTCTTTTAAGGATAGCGGAAGTGGTTGATCCTTTATCCGATAAACCCAATTTAAATCAACATATGTGAGGTGCTTGATTAACTGAGCCGTACTATTATCTTTGTTATTCGGTCCTTTATAATCTACTTCTTCTTGACTCATGCCTTCTGTAATAGATTGAAGGCGTTCGATATTTTCCTTCACTGCAGAAAATAATATTCCTACAATAGGAGACATGCTTGCTTCCCCTTTTAAATCATAGATCATCTCATTTCCCCTCCTAAAAATTACCGAAAATCATAGCTTTCATCCTGAACCTTTAGCTTTACTTGTTCTGTCTCTTTCGTTAAATTACTTAAAAGAATCGTATCGCAATCAAGCCAATCAATCTCGAAATCATTTCCGCTTGGACCAATCCAGAATACTTTTATAGAATAATCATTCAAAAGAGACTTAGATTCACTGACTACTTGTTTATCCGTTACATCGATGTTCTCCAAATGGAATGGTCCCCAATGAAAGACCGAATAAAAAAGATAATCACTAAGATTAAGATCTTAACAGAAAAAATTAGTAGTCGCTTATTTAGAGTTAACATATAATCAACTCCCCTATCTCTTCTTCTAAAATAATAATACCATATTTATACAAATAAAGAGATAAGCGTTAATACCTATTCATATTGTAAATTGTTTGTAAAGAAATGATGGTCTTTATTCCTATTACCCATGACCTTAGGTAAAATACTATTGTACAGGAAGAAGGGGGAAGGACAATGGGCTTCGAACAGTTATCCATGAGAGCAAGAATCTTTATTAGTTTCGGTCTATTTTTACTATTATTTGTTGGTTTTGGAGTATGGAATTATACCCAATTCCACACGATTGCGACGAATACAGAGGAAATAGATGAGAGACATTTCCCCGCAATGCTTACCTCCACAGACACCTTCAAAAAAATGTATCAAATACATAATCAATTGCAGGAAATATCCCAACCAGCGATGAGTGTGACAACAAAGAATTTACAGAAAGAAATAGAAGCAATGGTAGCAGATTTAAACAACAGCATTCAAAGTATGGAAGATTATGTAGGTAAGGTCAATCATCAAGAAATGACAAGCCTGTTTGAGGAATACAAAAAGGTTTTAGCACAATATCAAGAGGCAGGAAATCACGTTATGACAGCAGCCTTAGACAAAAACTGGGACGTATCACAGGATGAAATGTATAAAAGTATTGCCTTTTTTGATCAGGCTAGTAATCGTATAGAGGCAATGCAGGAATGGATGGAACAGCATATAGCAAAGCAAACAAATGCGACGGTAGCACAAAGTGAGAATGCGATGAAGTCCAGTGTGGTGGTGGGTATTATCGCAGTTGCTTTTGCTTGCTTATTAAGTATTTTAGTACAGCGTTATATTCGTAAGCCAACCCAGCTGATTTCTAACTATGTTGATCAAATAGCAGCAGGCGACTTATCCTTACCACCATTACGGACAAAAGTGCATGATGAGGTGGGAAGGCTTACTTCTGGTATTAATCAGATGAAAAATACGATTCAATCCATTTTTCTAGAGATTAAACACCATAATGAACAAACGACAGAATCAGCGAGTCAGCTAACCTCTCAAATGAATCGAGCCATAGAGGACATGGAGAATGTCTCTAATGCAATTCATGACATGGCCCATCAATCTCAAGAACAGCAAGAGGAAATATATCATTCTTCCAATTATCTAGAAACCGTGAAGCGGGAAGTTCATACCGTAAGTGAGTATGCGATGAATTTAAAGCTCTTAGGTCAGGATGCGAAGGAACGAACAGGTACTGGATTAGAAGATATGAAGAGTTTGGCAGAAAAAACAGATCTGATGGAGGAAAGTGTTTATTCATCTGCTTCGCAAATAGAAAAGCTTGATCATCAAATGGACCAAATCGATCAAGTGGTGCAAACGATCCAAATGATTGCTAGTCAAACGAATCTATTAGCATTAAATGCACAGGTAGAAGCGGCGCGGGCTGGAGAGTATGGCAAGGGTTTTGGTGTGGTAGCAGACGAGGTTAGACAGTTAGCAGATCAATCGAAATTAGCAACCGATCAAATTCATGCGATTATTGTAGAGATTACACAGCAAAAGGATGTCGTCATGGAAGAGATGAATGCAACAAAGCGCCATACGGAGGAAAACAGATCCAATATCGAGCGATCACAGGCACATTTTCATTTCATTGATGAAATGACAGGGAAGGTGGCAGAACAAAATGTTACTATTGTCGATCTTATGGAAACCGTTAATCATCGAGTAAGTGAGGTCATGCAATTTTTTACAAAAGTAACCTCCACTGCAAACCTTCAAGCAACGCATGCGCAAACCGTTGCAGCTATTTCAGAGGAAATGCATGCAGTAGTCGAAGAGGTGAATGATGGATTACGAATGGTTGCAAATTCGAGTAAAGCCTTGCATGAGCAAATCAGTCAATATCGGTTAACAGAATGATTCAGAGCAGGTGTCTGCTCTGAATCTTCTTCATTTCTATCTGTCCTTTACCTTGATGTTTGCTTTTTTATAAACGTCATAAATAGCAATAACCGTATAGACTATCGAAATAGTAACTAATCCCCAAGTCATACTGGCTTCGATTTTGCTTGAGGTCGTATCAAATAATTCACCCGTTTTTTGTAGGAACTCGGTTGTAAAGAGATTCGATCGTGTGATTATCACAACGAAAACAACGGTGGTTGCCAATTCATATAGTGACTGCAAGGAGGCAAGTCTGTAGGTCCATTGTTTTTTCATATATTTATAGACAGTTAACGCTACTTCTCCGATGATTAATAATACTACCCATGGCCAAAAGGAAAGAAGTATGTCTTGGTCAAACGCTGGTGAAACAAGCCTGAGCCCATTATCGCCATTCTCATATACGCCAATTAATCGATCGGCATAAAAATAAATGGCTGCCCAAATAACTGTCCATATTAAACCAAAATGGAACTCATAATTTTTAATCCGCTTCTCTTTAGGTAGATATGTGACCATTTTTAAATCATCAGGCGTCCATGGCTTGAAGTTCATAGAAATAGGTGACCTATTGTTTTCCTTATCTGCCCGTTCCACAATGGCAAAGGTGACCGTTATCCAAAAAAATGTATGAATGGCAACAGTAAGCATATGCCAAATACCCTCCCCAATAATTTCTAGGATGGTCTCGAGAACCGCTCCACCTTCCACAGGATTCAATACCTTTACTGCTACTACTGTGATAAGGGAAAGAATAATGGAAATAGGCAATATCAGCTTTAGAAAGCTAGTATACACATCAAAATATTTTGGCCCAATTAAATGCATCGGCTTTTCACTATATTTACTTGCTAAAATAGCGGGATTCCCTAGTGATAGAAGGGCTTCTTTCACATCTTCCTCGTCATAATCCTCTGGTAACATATCATAGATCGTGGATTCAAGCTCTAAACCAATATCCTCTCGACTTTTCTCTGGCAAACGTCTTGTCACTTCTTGAATGTACAGGTTAATCATCTTCATTATTCCTCTTCCCCTTCATTTAAGACATCATAAAGCTTCTTCGTACTAGTTATCCATTCGGCCTTTAATCGATGGAAAACTTCTACCCCATATTCGCTTAATTCATAATACTTCCGCGGTCTTGTATCTGTGGTATCCCAGCTACTGGTAACGAGCTTTTGCTTTTCTAGTCTTCTGAGCAAAGGGTACAAGGTATTTTGCTCGATCGTTACACCAAGCTCTTCTAGCAATTGCACGAGTGAATAGCCATATTGGGGCGTTCTGAGCTGACTTAAAACCGCGAGTGTTAGGTTTCCTCTTCTCAATTCTGTCAATAAGGAACGAATTAATGGATCCATGTTTTTGCCTCTTTTCCATACTGTATGACACACATTATTTTTTATACTGTTTATCATACACTATTGTGTGATGACAAGTCAATAAGAAAAGTCACTAATTTTTAAGCAAAAAAAATAGACAAATAGAAGAAATCTCGCTAATCTTAAATTATTTAATATATAAGATGGAAAGGAAGATGGTTATGATTTATGTCGCACTTCTTCGCGGAATTAATGTCGGTGGTAAAAACAAAATCGACATGAAGCTATTGAAACAAACATTTGAACGGGTTGGAATGAACGATGTGGTGACATATATTAATACAGGCAATATTATTTTTTCGTACAAGGAAATAGCAAAAGCCGATCTATCACAGATCTTAGAAGAAGCTATTCAGCAGGATTTCGGGTTGGAGATTAAAGTAGTCATTCAAAGTTTTAATGAAGTCAAAAAAATCGTCGATGCGATTCCTAGCACATGGAAAAATGACAAAGAAATGAAAAGTGATGTCTTATTTTTATGGGAGGAAGTCGATGAGGAAGCAGTGCTGGAGAAATTAATCATGAAGCCAGATGTAGACACCGTGAAATATGTCCCTGGTGCGATTCTATGGTCGGTTGCTAAGAAAAATGTTACCAGAAGTGGTATGGGAAGAATGATTGGAACCAAGTTATACAAACAAGTTACAGTAAGAAATGTCAACACTACTCGTAAGATATATGAAATCATGCAAGCCCAGATACAAGCCTCCTAATTGAATTACCTTCCTTTATCCTTTAGAATTTTACCTAAGGAAACTTTTTGGGAAGAATAAAAACACCTTACATGTCAGAAGGAGATAGAACATGCTTGATTTTTTCCTGGATCTTCACCCGGTAGTACAAGCGTTAATCGCCACATCATTTACATGGGGAATGACAGCACTTGGAGCTGCCCTCGTCTTTGCTACGAAAACATTAAATCAAAAGCTGTTGGATAGCATGTTAGGCTTCGCTGGTGGTGTGATGATCGCTGCGAGCTTTTGGTCTTTACTCTCTCCAGCGTTAGATATGGCTGAAGGGGATGGATTGCCTGCTTGGATACCGGCAGCAGTAGGTTTTTTACTTGGAGGATTATTTCTATGGGGAGTCGATAAGATTCTCCCACACCTTCATCCTAATTCCTCGATTGAAGAAGCAGAGGGGATCCAACCAAGTAAAAAAAGACGAAGCACGCTATTAGTCCTTGCTATTACGCTACACAACATACCTGAAGGGCTTGCTGTTGGTGTCGCGTTTGGAGCCGTTGCTGCAGAGTTCCCCTCATCCTCGTTGGCAGGAGCGATCGCTTTAGGAATTGGTATAGGTATTCAAAATTTCCCAGAAGGAGTCGCAGTCTCCATGCCACTTCGACGAGATGGAATGTCGCGAATGAAAAGCTTTATGTACGGACAGTTCTCAGGGATGGTGGAGCCTATTTCTGCTGTTATAGGGGTATTAGCTGTTACCTTAATCGAACCACTTTTACCATATGCCCTAAGCTTTGCTGCAGGGGCGATGATTTTTGTTGTAGCAGAAGAAGTTATTCCAGGCTCACAGGAGGAAGGCAATAAGGATTTAGCATCGATGACCTTAATGATAGGTTTTACTGTCATGATGATATTAGATGTCGCGCTTGGGTGAGGTTAAATAAAAAAGTTCAATGATGGTTCGACCATCATTGAACTTTTTTCTACTGTTTTTCTAGTGGCTTCGCACGGTAAACAAAGAGCGCCAAAATGAATGAAACTAGTGCAATACCGAAAGCGATAAAATAGACAAGCTCGACACCACTAACCAATGCTTGATTGATTGTCGTAGGGTCATTTGGTGTAGTCGCATTATCTAAGATGGCATTTTGACGAGCACTCATTATGCTGACAAATACCGATACACCAATCGCTCCCGCAACAGGCTGTAAGGTTGTCATGATCGCTGTTCCGTGAGGATATAGCTTTTTAGGCAATTGATTTAATCCATTTGTTTCTGCAGGCATCATAATCGCAGATACCGATAGCATTAATAATAGATAACTGACAACGACTAGCCAAACTGGTGTCTCCATATCTAATCTGCTCATGATAAACATGGTGCTACTTAACACGATGGTCGCAGGAATCATCATCACCTTTGGACCAAACTTATCAAACAAGGAGCCCATCACGGGTGACATAAGACCACTTAATATACTCCCAGGTAATAAAACTAACCCAGCCGTAGATGGGGATAATGCCAAAGGTCCTTGCATAAATAGTGGTAAAATAATTTCCGAAGCAAACATTGCCATGATAATAATTAAGAACATAATGACAGCATGTGTATACATCGGATATTTAAAGACCTTCAAGTCCATGATTGGTTCATCTAGCTTGAACTGTCTTATCGCAAAGATGATTATTGCGACAATTCCCACAATTATAGGAATATAGGCATTCGGTGTAAGAAATCCTAATTCCCCGTGACCTGCTGAACTAAACCCATACACAATCCCACCAAAACCAATGGTAGAGAAAATTAAGGATACCATATCTACCTTAGGCTTCGTCACTTCTGACACATTGACTAAATATCTGTAGGCAAAGAAAAAGGAAAACACAGCAAAAGGAATCACTGTAATGAATAAATACCGCCATCCTAAATGCTCCACGATAACACCTGAAAGGGTTGGCCCGATAGCTGGTGCAAACATAAAGACAAGTCCAACAAGCCCCATCACCTTTCCTCGACGTTCAGGTGGAAATACTAATAAAAACACATTAAAGATGATCGGAATTAATAGTCCTGTTCCAATCGCTTGAATTAATCGTCCAACAAGTAAAATCGAGAAGCTAGGTGCAATCGCACAAATACTCGTACCGATTGTAAAGATTGTCATCGTTCCTAAAAACAATTGCCTCGTAGAGAACCATTGTAATAGGACAGCAGAGACTGGTGTAACAATCCCCATCACGAGCATAAAACCTGTAGCCATCCATTGTACGGTTGTATACGTAATACTAAACTGATCCATTAATGTCGTCAGGGCTATATTTAACAATGTTTCATTTAATATCGCAAAGAATGCTCCAATAATGAGAGAAATCATGATTGGCATCACTTTCACATTTGGATCATCTGCTAAAAACTCATATTTTTTAGATTGATTTTCTGTCATAACTAAACTCCTTTTTAAAGAAAATAAAAAACAAGCTATGGCTCATAGCTTGCGTCCGTAACGAATCTGCGCCATATCTGTAACGAATATGATGCATTATCCCCAATTGTTCGTAAAAAAACAAAAAGAGGAAGATCTAGCTCCCCCTCTTCTATGTGGTATATAGTTTTTATGAAAACAGGCAGACCGATCCCGAATACCCCGCAAGCTAGCGGAGCCTTTACATTATTCAGTTAATAATGCAACATAAATTTCGGAATCTAATAAGATCATTTTCATAAAAACCTCCGTTCCCTAATATAAGGAATATAATAACATAATTTAGCTTTTATAGTAAAGAAAAATTTTTATTATATTTTCAAAGTGATGAATGTAGGACGAGGTTAGAATTTTATTAAATGACAAAGTAGAACAATGCTGCTAGCTTGTCATTCGGTAAAGATAGCAAGATTCTCCAGTGTGGATCTTAAACCTATGTCGTGATCCTCCTTTCTTATCCCTTCCGGTACGTTCTCACAAATGATAGTAACCTTTGTACCTTCAGAAATATCTTCAAAAAGCCATTTCTGAATCATTTCACCAGAGAATGCAGGGTCATCAGAATTAAATTCTACGGATTGCACAATTCGCTTATTTGGAACCAGTTCCAGAAACTTCCCTTGGGCTACATCTGTGTTTTCCGTAGTCTTACCAGGTGCCGATGGATCCATTTCATATGTAAGGGTCAATTGATAGGTTCCACCTTCGCGTGGGTTAAACGTATCAATATGCCCTGACATTCCTTTTGGTGGAAGCCATGAAATGAATGCTTCTGGATTCACGAATGCCTGAAAGATCGTTTGCGGTGATGCTTTAATCACTCTTGAGGCAGAATCTGTTCTCCTAATACTTGAATCATTTGCCATGATAATATCCTCCCTGTTGACGTTCTTTTCATTTAAAGCTTATCATATAGGATTGCTAGAAATTTCTTTTCGATTGCTTTCATAAGCACTAATATTTAGACTAACAGTTATAAAGATTCAAAGTATAATATTTCTAACAAATATACTCTCCAAATTTCAAACCTGTTATACTTATGATCATCAACAAGAATAATAGAAAAAGAAGGTGTCCAGATGAATCGAATCATGGTTATTGGAATTTCCCCAGGTGTAGGGAAGTCAACCTTTGCACGAAGGTTAGGAAATATACTGAATCTAAAAGTCTATCATCTAGACGCTTACTATTGGAAACCAAATTGGATCGAAGCCCCATATGAAGAATTTGCTAATGCCCAAAAGGAAATAGTGAAGAAAAGCCAATGGATTATCGAAGGAAATTATAATAAGACCTTTGATATACGCGCCGAGCATGCTGAGGCGATCATCTATTTAGAACTTCCTCTACGCGTTTGCCTGTATCGAGTCGTCAAGCGATGGCTAACGAACATCGGAAAAAACCGACCAGATATGGGAGATGGCTGTACGGAGAAATTGGATTGGCCATTCATCAAGTTTATCTGCACCACGTACTATCCTCGTAAGAAAAAAATGCATCAACGATTTCAAGATTTCCAAAGAATTGCCCCTGAAAAAGAAATAATTATCCTGAATACAAAAAAAGACATGAAACAGTATTTGGAAGAGATAAACTAACAAAAATAATAAAGTATATACAAGAACAATTATTGGAAGTGGTAAACAGTTAACCTTTATTGCGTTAACGGGGATTTTAGTGTAAGAAGGAGTCGAATTATCAATTTGGAAATCGGCTTTATTTATGTCTTGAAAACTTTAACAGACTATAACAGTTCTACTTGGTGTCATATCTCTAACAAGGGATTAGAACTTATTGTGTTAAAGGGCAGTTATATGTAGTATCTTTCTAAAAACAATCTTAATTTGTTGGGAGGGAAGGAAAGTGAATGCAAGATTGAATGAATTAAAAATAAGTGACGATAAATCACTTTTAAACATTGATACGATTTACGTTTTTATGCAACGTAGTTATTGGGCAAATAGGAGACCCAAAGATAAAATCAAAAAATCTATTGAAAACTCCTTATGTTATGGGGTTTATGATGGTGATAAACAAGTGGGTTTTGCTCGTATTGTTACCGATTGGGCGACAATGCTCTATTTATGTGATGTATATATAGATGAAGATTACAGAGGACAAGGGATAGGAAAGAAATTGATTGAAGAAATAGTAAGTTCTAAAGGCTTAAGGAATTTATTTGGTTATTTGGGTACCAAAGATGCACATTCACTTTACGAACAATATGATTTTATTCGGGAACAGGAAAAAGTAATGACTCGGATGCCTGACTTTTTAAGAAATAAATAAGGGCATTGTTGTTCAACAAACGGGTAGGTGTGACAAGTTCTGTAATAAGCGATCTTAGCGTGAAATACAGGGGATTCACTAGATGAATTCTAACTTTACAAGGGAGAATAGGAATGACGGAACCATGTTTCCAGAAACTATTCCATCAATACTCCTGCGTGCGTTATAAATAACAGGTTATAGGGTTCGAAGCACAGGTAGATTCGGTTGAATGAAAGCTAAAGCCATCTTTACAGAAGGGTATGCTGACAGATAGACCGCATGGCTGAAAAACTAGATATGGTGAGAATAGTTCTAATAGCGAAAAGAACTGACGAACTCCCGAAGGTACGGGTCTAAAGTTAGAACATAGAGGAAACCTATGGCTCTTCATACTAAGAGGTGAGTGATGTAGAGTAAAAATCTACCCTATGAAATACATTATACTGAACAACGGCAGTATCAAGCTCAGAGGCTCAGAGGAAGCACCTACCTCTAGAATGGATAGCTACTTTGTAAGGTACTTGGGAAGTAAGAAACATCGATACATGGACTGTTATCCTAGATGGTTACTATAAGGCAAAAGCTGAAATGTATTTATTCTTGCGAAGGTAGGGGCATGACCGAAGAAACTTCTGTAATGGAAGTGGAGGAATAGCCCCAAGTCTAGTAATATAGAATGATTATTTTCCTAACGTGAATTGCACCGGTCGGGTAAGAATGTGGGGACATTATCTAAGAGAGGATGGTGCCACAGTGCAAACGCTAAGATATTGGGATTACTACGATACGATATGACAGATGCTAAACAAGTTGAACACATATCGTAAAAAATGCGGTTTAAATACAATCATGTGATTTCAATTCTAGTTAAGTAACAAGGAACTTATAATCTAGTACATATTATTAGATGGCACGCGGAATGATGGGAAACTATCACGTTCCGTGTTGGGGAGGGGAAAAGCTGGAGATAATTTCAAACGCTTACCTATTGCTACCTTTGTGAAAGAAGGATTCGTTTTCCAAATTAAAAAATCGACTAAATCTCCCGTTACTTTAAGTACACTTATTCACAATTGTGGTTTTTAAAGTTTTAGAGCATCAATAATCAGAGAAGGAAAAATGAGGTTTTCACCTTGATTTCTTGGGTCATATTTCTTAGAACGAAAAATTACACCGTCAGCTCCATCCCATTGATTTTGATAGAATTTTCCTTCTTCATCACAATACTCTAGTAATTTAACTTCATATCCAGCAGTTTTAAACATTTTCGTCAACGTCTTATAATTAAGAACAATTTTGTGAGTAGCTGCTGCGTGTTCTTTTGGACCAGGCCCTCCTACTTGTATTATACTTTGATAAGTTTCATCTGGAAAATACCCATCAGGTACTGCACAGCGAATATATCCAGAATGTTTTAAGTACTTATAACACATTCTGGCAGCCTTAACACCTTCTTCGTATGTGAGGTGCTCCCAGACGTGTTCAGCCAAAATTGCTTTAATAGAATTTTCATTGAACTTGCTTTGCCACATATTTTCATCTAATAAGTTTAATTCATTTTCCTGTGTATGTATCCATCCAGGATTGTTGACGTATTCCCCTGCTCCGATGACCACTCTAAAGTCTGATCCAATTTTATTCAATTTTTGCTCATCCTTTCAGTAACAGTCCTATTTAAAACAGTTATCTTTAATTTTCTTGTTGTATTCCCATGCCCCGTTATATAATAATTTCTACAAAAATAGCGTTAATCCTTCCTGAATTAACGCACTCGTTAACACAATAATAAAACTACTTATTTTAAGACCTTCCAATCTTCATAAGTTTAAGGTTATGACACTTCGACAAAAAGCCTATATATTAAATTTTAATCTTAAAAACCCTATCTAAACTTCTAAACAGTTGGGAGTAAAAGGGACGTTTTCCATCTATATAACAATATGTGGAATAGAAACCTTCAACTTGATTATTTTATTGATGGTGTCGAATACAATCAAACTATTGGTTCAACCGATGGTCACGTAAAGATGGTTCGAGTGGAATATTGAATAGAAAAATTCTAACTCAGCAGCAATCGTGAGCTTTAAGGAATAACGAAAAAGCTTAAACTTTCTGTAAATTTACGGAGAAGTTTGGCTTTTTAGTATTGTAAATTCGCATTTTCTTGACGGTACCCCATTATCACATGAATTAGTGGCTGCGCTTATACTAAAATCCAAGTTGTATAGACGCAACCAATACTAGTAAAAAATTTTTACTTCATTTTTCAACTCCCTAAATATTATAAAATCCAAAATAATATACCATATATTAAATTTTGTACAAACTATTAACTTTTTATAATTTCTATCAATATGTTGGTGCTTTATGTTCCGAATAGCCTTCAGGAGTGGAAGTAGAGAATTTCGTATTATCAATCTCTTGATTTATTTGAATATCATCTGTTACAAGATATTCAACCACGTCCTCCTCTTGATTGTAAATTTCATACTTTAGCAATATACCAGTTTGTCGATCTACCCAGAATCTGAATGTTGATCCTTTCTTTTTTAAGGAGCTATATTCATTTAATTTTCCTTTTATGATAACGACTTGACGATTCAGAAAATTTGTAGCTTGTTCTTCAATATCCCATTTTTCAGGGTCTTCTAAAAAATTAGTTGCTATCTCATATGGATAAATAGATCCTGATGCGCTTCCTGCATACGGATGATTCCTATACATATAAGTTGGTTCTCCATTCTCCGTTTGACCATAAACCTGATCTAAAGTAATCGGACCATTATCTTTAACAGAAGACGCATTGGTTAATAGATACTCTTTTGAGTTGTGCATTAGTTCTAAGATTTCTTTACCATTAAAAATGGTTGTTTTTCTATCATGTATTTCATTTGCAGAAGCTGAAACGGAAGAATCCGTTGTAACATATGAACCAATTTGTCCCTCTAGGAGACTAATCATATATTCTACTTTTTCTTCTCCAAACGATCCTTTTGTTCTATACGAACCTTTCACTGTATTAAACTTATCTACTGTGTTTAACAAAAGGAGATGAACCTCTTCTTTCGTTAGATTTTCTATTTTTTGATCATCTTTAGTTTCATTGATTATTTCAGTATCTTGGTCTAACGTTGGACTCGGGTTCGAATCAGCATTGAATGAGCGATCATTTAACAGGTAATTATTCGTAATCGTTCCGGATACAATAAATAAAACTGCTACTACTAATACACTCAACATTTTGGGTACAATACTTGGGAGACGTTTACTTTTGTCTTTCTTTTTTATCTGATGCATAACATTTTGCTTCTGTTGATTTTCAAACTTGATTCCTCTCAATTCTTTTGAAATCATTTCTTTTCTTAGATTCTTTAAATGCTTATCCATCTACTCATGTTCACCTCTTTCTAACCTTTCTCTGAGAATGTCTCTTGCTTTCCTCATTCTTGTTTTGATGGTGTTCTCTTTCAAATTAAGTATTTCTTTCATCTCTTTTATTTTTAGTTCTTCAAAATAATATAATATAATGACTTCTCGATATTTAGTTGGTAGAGAATAGACACAATCAATAAGAGGACTAGATACATTTTTTTCGAAATATAGTGACTCTGTTGAGGAGACTTTTTCTCGATTTAGTATTTGCTGCATACTAGTTGGAAGTATGCGCCTAAAATAAGAACTTTTTAAATAATCTTTACAACAATTGATGGTTATTCTATAAAGCCAGCTTTTTATGGAAGAATCATTTTTAAATGTATCTATTTTTTGATAACATTTTAAAAATGCGTTTTGGGCTAGATCTTCTGCAGTGGATTTATCTCTTACATAACTATAAGCCAACCAGATAATCTCCTGCCCATATTCATTCATTAAGTCATTCAGCCAAATTTCCGCATTTGTTCGAGTCATATTTTTATGATTCAATTCAATAAGAGATGTTTGATTAGAATAGTCGTTGGGCATAGCTTAACTCCTTTCTTCAAACATTAGACGTTATAAAAAATTATTTGGTTTTATTTTTTAATGCTTCGTTCTCTTTTTAATGCATTATTGAATTATGGTAAAGAGATTTATAATAGGTTAAGTAGTAAAATACTATACCCTATAGTCCTTAATATCAATAGATATGATAATACAAGAGATGAAACCTTTCCCCTTCCAAAACGTAAACCATATAAAGAAAAAGAAGGGAGCTTTCTCATGAAACGTTTAGGAAAAATATCTCTAGCATTATTAGCAGTTATAGTTATCGTTGCCTGTTCCAATAAGAAAGGCTCTAATGGAGAAGAAGATAGCCCTTCCCAATCTTTTCCACCAGAAGACCTACCCGAAAAGTTTCTAGCAGGTGAATTTGAAGCGATTTACCATCAAACGAGTAAGGCCTTTCAAGAATCGGTGTCATTGAAAGAGTTCAAAAAGCTCGGTAAAGATTTTACTAAAGGAGTCAATAACTTTGAGTCTGTTTCTACCATGCCTGTTCAAGCCTTTACAGAATATCAATGGATAAGTGATGCAGGAGACAAGGGGATTCGCAGTTATTTTGCCGAGGACTACACGATCGAAGGCTTGCAGGTATTACCGATTCATTCCTATGAGAGTGATGAGGTGTATACGAAAAATACGTATCAGATGCCAATGGCCGGTGAGTGGTTTACCTTCTGGGGTGGTACGAATGAGCTTGTCAACTATCATTATGCAGTGGAAAGCCAAAGATATGCCTATGATTTAGTGATAGTGGAGAATAATTCTACTTTTGAAGGGGATCCAACAAAAAATGAAAGCTACTATGCTTTTGGAGAAGACGTCCTTGCCCCTTATGATGGAATAGTAGTATCTGCAGAAAATGAGATAGAGGACAACACCCCAACCGTTGATACCAATGAAAAAGAACCACTTGGGAATCATGTCATCTTGAAGCATGAGCATCAGGAATATAGTGTGATCGCCCATATTCAGAAAGGATCCTTAAAGGTAAAAGAAGGGGATCAGGTTAAAGCAGGTGACTTGTTAGGTTCTGTTGGCAATTCAGGTAATTCTAGTGAGCCACATATTCATTTTCATGTAGCGGACGGAGAAAATTGGCTTGAAGCAACTTCTATCCGAATCAAGTTAAAGGATGGGATAGAGCCTGTTCGTGGAGAAAAAGTGACAGGGTTTTGATGGAATGTTATACGAGAAGACGATCCATCGGTAACAATGGGTCGTTTTTTTCCTTTCTTCAAAAGTGCTCAAAATCTGGGATATTATGTTATTATAGATGAAATAAAATGAAGAGCATCTAGTATTCTTTCGTTCTAGCAGGAGGAATGGAAATGTTGTACACAATAGGCAGATTTATCATGAAATTATTTATTAATATATTGGGTGGAGGGATACGGGTTATTAATAGAGATAGAATACCTGAGGATCTCGATAGTTATGTAGTGGTTTGTACACATCGAACGTGGATGGATGTGATTGCATTAGGGGTCGCAATGAAGCCCACTCCTCTACACTATATGGCGAAAAAGGAGCTTTTCGGTACGAAGCTTACTCATTGGCTTTTCCAATCACTACATGCCTTTCCAGTAGATCGAGCAAACCCTGGACCGAGCTCACTAAAAATTCCCCAAAGGTTATTAAAGGAAGGAAAAGTTGTGGGGATTTTTCCAGGTGGCACTAGGTCTAGTGAAAACAGTGGGTTGAAACGAGGGGCGTATGTGATTGCAAAACGAGCAGGAGTCCCCATTGTTCCAGCCGTTTATCAAGGGCCGATCACATTAAAAAACCTATTCAAAAGGCAAAAAATTTATGTCAATTTTGGAGAACCAATTGATTTAGGTGAATATAGCTCAAAAGACAGTGAAAGAGTTTTGCAGAATATTCAGGAAGCGTTTTTTGCATTAGATAAAGAATTAGATTAGTAAGGTATAAGAAAGGAGAGGAAGATTTGAATCAATTACTGCTAATTATCGACGCACAGCAGGAATTAATGGATGGGAATGAGACAGAAAGTGGGGTATTTCATAAAAGTCAACTAATTAAAGCAATCAACCTAGTTATCGAAAAAGCGAGGAAAGCTGATGTTCCAATTGTTTTTGTAAGGGATTTAGACGTGGCGGAAGGAAAAGACCTGCGGTAATATGTCAAGATACAAAATAAAAAAGATTTAGATATCAAGGTGCAATTTTGTTAAAAAAGGCAATAGGAAACTAGACCATTAATCAAATGTAAATTAATGGTAATTACACAAGGGTTGTAGAAGCTACTTTCTAAGCTTCATGTTTCACGCTCCCTTGTGGCGTGTAGATTTGATGGTTGCGTAGTAGCGCATCCACCAAACGCACTAATTTTCTAGCGGTTAAGACGAGTGCTCTTTTATGTTGGTGTTTCGGTACTTCACGGTATTTCTTCTCGTAATAAGCTTGGTATTCAGGTACATGCCTTCTCACCGAGTTGGCGGCTTCAACAAGGTAATAACGCAAATACTGATTCCCGTTACGAGATAAGGAAGTATCATCTGCCGTAAACCTGCCTGATTGGTGTTTTCGCCAGTATAGTCCTGCATATTTGGCTATTTTGGCCTCTGCTTCAAATCGTTCAATCTGACCGATTTCTGCGATGATACCAGCAGCGAATACAGGTCCAATTCCGGGTGTGGATTGCAGGGTATTGGGTAAGCCAGCCATGATTTTAGTGATCGCTTTATCGATTTGCTTGATTTGTGCCTTCATGGTGCGAATCAGCTCAATAATAGTGCCCAAGATGAGATCAATCGAGTCTTCCACTACCTTATCCAAACGATAGGAAGAACGTACTGCTTTTTGAATGGACTTGGCCACTTTTTCAGGGTCGTGAAAACCATTTTTACCTTTGGTTTGGAGGTAATCAGCTAGGTCTTCGATCGACATCTGAGCGAGTTCTTCCAGGCTATATTTTTCAAAGAATAAGTCCATCATAGCTTGTCCAAACACGGAAGATTCGACGTTTTCTTGAAACGTATTACACTTATAACTCAAGTGTTGAAGAAAATGTTGCTTTTCTTTGGTCATCTGATGTACGAGTTGGTAGCGAGAGCGTGTCAACTGTTGTAGGGCAACGTATTGACTCTCTTTGACCACCGACATCGATAAACGACCAAATCGTAAATAATCGGCAATCACAAATGCATCAATCTCGTCGGTCTTGTCCATGTCTGGATAACTCTTTTTGAAGTTGGCAATCTGTTTTGGATTCATCACAAATACTTGTGCACCAAGCTTACGGAGCTCTTCATCCTGATGAAAAAACATCGCTGGATGAAAACTGTACACGGAAGTGGATTCTAAGCCAATCTTTAATACTTCCACAGATTGTCCATCCATGGTACGAAAAATAGCTTCACGTAAAGCAGTAGCACCAGGTAAATCATTCGACACGGTGAAGGAAGATAACTTTACACCTTCACTATCTAACAAACAAACCTTGATATCAAAAGAACTAACATCTAATCCGACAAATAATCGCATGGGGAATTCCCCTCCTTTCTAAATTAGAATCATTGGAACCTATCTTGGACGCCTCGGGATATCCCTAGTGTGAACGCCGATCAACAACCTCGTGTATCAGTACTAT
Organism: Gracilibacillus sp. JCM 18966; assembly: GCF_055392695.1. NCBI lineage: Bacteria > Bacillati > Bacillota > Bacilli > Caryophanales > Bacillaceae > Gracilibacillus > Gracilibacillus sp. JCM 18966. The sequence goes on from NZ_AP043883.1 coordinate 1,142,710, forward strand.
CTCTGTATCGAAAGCCGCCTTGGAGCTACTACCATCCAAGTTCGAGGGACAGAGTGCACAGCCTGCGAGTAGGAAGGTCTGCACGTACACTGGGAAACAGTCTTTAAATGTGGTTAGCCACAGGAGATGACAGAATTGTCCCAAATGATCCTTAAGACCATTATCTAGGAACATCACAAGACGTCCAAGTGTTTTTTGAAATTTATTGCAGGTCAAATGAGGAAAATAGTGAGTCCAACAGATGGGCTTAAATATAATATACGAGGAGATGGCTTCGAGATTCATAAAGAAATAAAGGTACCAGATCATGCGGAATTATTTGATAAAGAAGCTACTAATTCCTTTCACGGAACAGGATTGTTGGAGCATTTAAGATCCCAAGAAACCAAACACATTGTCATCATGGGCTGTGAAACACAACATTGTATCGATAGCGCAGTTCGGACGGCAACGATTAGTGGCTTAGATGTCACCTTAGTCGCGGATGGCCATTCGACAAGAGATACGGAAACCTTAACTTCCGAACAAATTATTCGTCACCATAATGAAACATTGCATGGTCATTATAATGTCGAACACTTTTCCGTTGTCCGCAATTCAAGGGAAGATCTATTTCAGCCGACACATGACAACTATAGATAATCCAAGGAGATAAAAATGAAAACAGCAATAAAAGTAGTGATCGGTCTCAGTTTTTTACTATATGCATTTGTAATGATCATGCTATTATTTTTTGACTATAGGGGGACGATGGGAAATGGTCTTTCCTTTTTCGAATATGTTAAGAGTTCCTCTAATTTTGTCCCATTTGACACTATTAGGACCTATTTGCAGGTAATGCTGAATGGAAGTATGAATCGAGATATCCCGATAAAAAATCTTGCTGGGAATATTATTCTTTTTATTCCAATTGGTATTTATCTACCATTTTTTATGGGGAGGGCGAGAAAATTAGGTGCAGCATTACTTTTCATGATGTTGATCTTGCTCCTGATTGAATCTATCCAACTAGTTACAAGAAGAGGCGTCTTTGATATAGATGATTTTATTTTAAATATGTCTGGTGCTCTCATTGGATTCGCTATTTGGAGAATTAAGATTGTGCAAAAGTGGCTTACATAATGAACCGACGATATGAAAGAGAGAATATCGGATACTTTTTGTTGTTTTGGGAAGCCTTGTTGCTATCCGCATTTTTGGATTTCGTTATGACTCTTGGACGGTTTTCGGTTTAATCCTAATTGGTATGTTGTTTCTTTCATGGATACGCCCTTTAGCTTATATTGTTAGTATAGCTTTTTCTACAGGGTGGTCTATTATAGGTGTTGTCATTGGAATGGGATTTTTACAATCATCCTTATTTGCTGTGATATTTGCTACTATTGCTATTCTAATTGCTATAAGACTACATTTTGAAGTATATCGAATCGCTTAACAAATAGTGTTAAAATCCTTTCGAAAATATCTATTAAACGCTTATGGATGTTATAATAGAGATAAGTGCATAAGGCTTTTATGGGTGGTGGCTCATTCCCTTTTAAAGAGAAAGGGGGTGAGTGTATGACGGTATTCGAAACCATTTTCTTGATGATTTCTTTCGCATCACTAATCGTAGCTATACTGTCATTTCATCAAAAAAAATAACCACCCTATCGCCTAGCAAACGTTTAGGGTGATTATTTTTCATCTAACAATGTGAGTTGCCCCCTTAAAGGGCTATTGCACTAAACAACCGTCTGGTGTACCACCACCAGATGGTTTTATTATTATATGACCTTCTATTTATATTATACCCGATTTTCAGTATCTAAACAATAACTGCTATGATCTTTAATGACAGAATGGGAAGAAGAGATCGAGAATAGTGAGGAGGAGAGGTTAATACGATCCTGCGAAAGTCTTACCTATATCAACTTACACAATGCATATCATATTGGACAAATCGTACATATTCGTAAGGATGGGCAGTTTTGGGATAAGGGGCAAGGCGTAGATTATACTATATGATTTTTAGCGTTGGACAAAAATTGAAAAACTTGACAATCGAATAAGAAACATTGAATAATGAGTACGGTTACATCAATAAGAAAAAGGAGGTGGCAACGTGCGTGTAACAGCAAAAATGATTGCTGAAGAGCTAGGTTTATCGATTGCTACGGTAGACCGTGTGCTCAATAATCGAAAAGGGGTAAGTATTAAAACAGTAGAAAAAGTAAAATCGAAAGCACAGGAATTGGGCTATAAGCCGAATAGAGCAGCGAAGTTTTTAGCTACACAAAAAGTAACGAATATTGCCTTTATTTTACCTGTATTTCCGAATTATTTCTGGGATCTTCTAGATCATGAAATTAAAGAAGGGGCAGCCCTTTATTCAGAGTTTGGCTTAAGGGTAGAAGTGCTCCGCGTACATACTGTCCCAGAGAATCAACAAGTAGAATATGTCCAAAAGATTGTTAATATAGGAGAGTATGACGCTATAGTCATCGCTGCTCATGACTCGAAACCTTTAGAAACTATTATTGAACAAGCGATGAAGAAGAATATCGCTGTTTTCACTATTAACACAGACGTTCCAAATAGCAAAAGAATTGCCTATGTAGGTAGTGATTATTATGATGCCGGTTTTTTGGCAGGGGAATTAATTCACCTGTTTGAAAAACAATCACAAGAAATTATTATCATAAGGGAACAAGAAGACACCTTCCAGATGGTGAATAAGGAAAAAGGCTTTAAGGATTATTTCTGCAAAACAAATAAGGATGTCCAAATAAGGGAGATCAAATACGATACCATTGCCTATATAAAAGAAGGGATGGTCGAGCAGCTCATAAAAGACCATAGTGAACTCCTACAAAAGGCAGATGCCGTCTATATTGCTGGAGGTCTATTGGATAAATTCACCCATTATATGGAAAAATGGGACAACCGACCGATTTTAATTGGACATGATATGAACGAATCAATTTACCATGCATTCGAGCAAGATTTGATCACGGCTTCTATTTGTCAGGATCCAGTCGCACAATCTGCCTTTACGTTAAAAAAATTGACGCAATACTTTCTAGATGAAGACAATAACCCAATCGAATCCTATATTGTCAAGCCTGAAATCGTCACAAAAGCGAATGCGAAGTATTATATGAATAGAGCAAAATAAATACTTCTTACAAAAAAATGAGGTACGTATCTCAAAAAATGATTGACGTACCTCAAAAAATGGTTTATGATACAAAATAGTTAGAGAATAAAGTCTTTATATTTTTTTCAAGTAAAATGAGGTACGCACCTCAGGTTGTTATTTGAAAATGGGCATGTCATTCAAAAGTTAAACGAGGAGGATAAGGAATGAAAATTAAATTAAGCTTGCTCTCAATTATTTTATTAGGATTACTTGTTGCTTGTGGTTCAAATGAAAGCGGTGACAAATCCGGGTCAGGAGATAAAACAGTCATAGATGTGTTTAATATCAAGGTAGAAACGACAGACCAATTAAACAACTTAGTGGAATTATATGAAGAGGAAAATGAAAACGTAGACATTAATGTGACAACAGTAGGTGGTGGACAAGATGCCGCTTCCGCACTCCAGGCAAAATTCTCATCAGGCGAAGAACCGGCCATCTTTTTACTAGGTGGGTTATCTGATGTCGAAAAATATCAAGATTATCTATTAGATGTATCAGACATGGAAAGTGCAAAAACAGCCATTGAAGGGACATTAGACGGTGGGTCTATGGACGGGACACCTTATGGTATTCCTTTAAATATTGAAGGATATGGCTGGATGTACAATAAAGACATTTTTGAACGAGCTGGGGTAGATCCTGCTTCGATTGATAGCTATGAAGCGTTTAAAGAAGCGGTAGAAAAAATAGATGAACAAAAAGAGGATCTAGGTATAGAAGCTGTGTTTGGATTTAGTGCAAAAGAAGACTGGGTAGTAAGTCAATATTCTAGTCATTTTACCGCACCAGAATTTAATAATAACGTCAAAGAGGCATTCGAGGCAGATCAGCTAAACTTTGAGTATGGTGACCGAATGAAGGAGTATACCGATTTATTTAACAAATACAACTATCAACCAATCTTATCACTAGATTACAGTACTTCTGTAGAAGAATTATTTGCGAATGATCAGGTAGCAATTATTCACCAAGGTAACTGGATTGTTCCTTCATTAAACAGTTTAGATGAAAGCTTTGTCCAAGAGAAATTAGGTATTCTTCCTCTATTTGTTGGACCAGAAAACGAAGGAAAAATCGTTGCAGGCCCTTCCTGGTATTGGGGGATTAATAAAAAGAAAGACGATGCTGTTGTAGAAGAATCGAAGAAATTTTTAGATTGGATGTATACCTCTGAAAAAGGTAAAGAGCTAATTGTAGAAAATTTTAAATATATTCCTTCCCACGAAGGATATGATCCTGAATCGATATCTGATCCTGTGTCAAAGGAAGTATATGAGTACTTGTTAAATGATAAGTCAAGAATCTGGACAAATAATCAGTACCCAGATGGCTTCTTCTCAGAGGCTTTATTCCCAGAATTCCAGAAATATTTAGACGGTCAAAACAGCTGGGAAGAGTTTGAAGAGAAAGTCGGAGAATCTTTTACGAAGATGCGATAACATTCCCAAGGTTGGTGGAGCAATGACATTCTTTGCTCCACCATACATCTAGAATAAAGGAGTGGGAAAATGAATTTTAAAAGCCGCACATATTGGCTGTTTTTGCTACCGACATTACTAGCTCTATTAATCGTTTTAATCATTCCTTTCTTTCAAGGCGTCTACTACTCATTTACCGAATATAATGGGTTCCAGGTATCTGCTTTTGTTGGATTGGACAATTATATTAAATTATTCACAGACGATCAATTTCTCTATAGCTTAAAATTTACTGCAGGTTTTTCGATTGCCTCTGTTATTGGGATCAATGTGATTGGCTTAGCCTTTGCTTTGTTAGTGACACAAAAATTAGGGAAGGTCAGCACATTGTTCCGTACCGTTTTCTTTATGCCAAACCTCATTGGCGGCATTATTCTCGGTTTTATTTGGCAGTTTGTCTTTTTAAAAGCCTTTTCAGGAATTGCAGACGTTACAGGTATTGAGTTTTTTAAAGGCTGGCTATCTAATACAGAAACGGGTTTTTGGGGATTAGTCATCCTGTTTGTATGGCAGATGAGTGGTTATATTATGGTCATTTATATTTCCTTTTTGAACAATGTACCAAAGGAACTGTTAGAAGCGGCTACCATTGATGGCGCGAACAAATGGCAAAGCTTCTGGAAGGTTAAATTTCCACTTATTATACCAGCGTTTACCGTCAGTTTATTTCTAACATTATCCAATGCCTTTAAAGTGTATGATCAGAATATGGCATTAACAGGTGGAGGGCCATTCGGATCAACGGAAATGGCGACAATGAATATTTACGACACTGCCTTTAAAGTGCAAGATATGGGATATGCGCAATCAAAGGCGATTATTTTTCTCATTATTATTACATTGATTTCTGTTATTCAACTCTATTTAACTCGTAAAAAGGAGACAGAGCTATGAGAACTAAAGAACGCACACATAAGTATACGATGATGTTTATCGGTGCCATTGTCTCTTTGTTGTGGATCTATCCCTTTTATTTAGTATTTGTCAATTCAATTAAAACAAAGTCGGGTATTTTTAAAGGAACATTAGGTCTTCCAACCGAACCAACATTAGAAAATTATCCCGTCGCATTGGGTGAGCTAGATTTTCTATTAACGTTTTTCAATTCAGTGGTAGTGACAGGTGTTAGTATTCTGATTATTGTGCTTTTTACTTCTATGGCTGCATATGCCTTATCTCGTAAGCCTGGTAAATCTAGTACAGCTATCTACTTTTTGTTTGCTATCTGTATGCTTATCCCATTCCAGTCGATTATGATTCCATTAGTTTCCTTATTCGGGGCTGTGGAGATGTTGAATCGAACGGGTCTAGCGATTATGTATTTAGGGTTAGGCTCAAGCATGGCGGTATTTCTTTATGTAGGTGCAATGAAAAGTATCCCGAAAGCCTTAGATGAAGCGGCAATCATCGATGGATGTAATAGATTTCAAGTGTACTGGCATATCATCTTCCCTATGCTGAAATCGACAACGGTTACGGTTATTGTGCTGAATGCGATCTGGTTTTGGAATGACTATTTACTTCCTTCCCTTGTGATTAATAAAGAGGGAATGTACACGATTCCATTGAAGACCTTTTACTTCTTTGGGGAGTACTCTACTCAATGGCACTTAGCCTTAGCGGCATTAGTTATTGCCATGATTCCAATCATTATTTTATATATGTTTCTACAACGCTATATCATTGATGGTATTTCAGATGGGGCAGTTAAATAAAAAATATAGGAGGCAATCAGATGAAATTTACAAATGGTAATTGGTTAGTTAGAGAAGGATATCAAATACATTTTCCTCGAATCGTGCATGAAGTAGAGGAGCGCGATGGGGCCGTCACCTTATATGCACCGTGTAAATATTTAAATCACCGTGGGGATACACTAGATGGTCCATTACTGACGATTAAAATCTCTGCCCCAGTAGATGACGTGATTCGCGTGCAGACATGGCATTTTAAAGGAGGAAAAGCAAGATATCCTCAATTCGGAGTGCTAGACCAAATGAAGGAGATTGAACTAGAGGAAAAAGAGGATGCCGTTCATTTTACGAGTGGAGGCTTACAGCTTTCTATTACGAAAAAGGACTTTTCCTTGTCATTTAAAAATGCAGCAGGTAATCTAACAGATGCCGATGGAAAAGGGCTTGCATGGATCGAAGGACCAGAGGATAAGACTTATATGAGAGGACAGCTTCGCTTAGGAGTTGGTGAGCATCTTTATGGTTTAGGCGAACGCTTTACTCCGTTTGTGAAAAATGGGCAAAGTGTCGATATTTGGAACAAAGACGGTGGTACTAGCTCGGAGCAATCGTATAAAAATATTCCGTTTTACTTAAGCAGCAAGGGATATGGGATTTTTGTCAATCACCCGGAGGAGGTTAACTTTGAATTAGGGTCAGAAACTGTTTCTCGCTCTCAGTTTAGTGTGGAGGGAGAATACTTAGACTATTATTTTATTAATGGGCCAACACCAAAGGAAGTAGTTAGTCGCTACACAGAGCTCACTGGTAAGCCAGCATTACCTCCAGCATGGAGCTTTGGTTTATGGTTGTCGACTTCTTTCACAACAGACTATAATGAAGAAACGGTGAATCACTTTGTTGATGGGATGGCAGAGCGAGGTATTCCGCTAAGTGTGTTCCATTTTGACTGCTTCTGGATGAAGGAATTTGAATGGAGTAACTTTATTTGGGATCGTCGTAATTTCCCAGATCCAGAAGGGATGCTGAAGCGTTTAAAAGACAAAGGGTTAAAAATTTGTGTATGGATTAACCCATATATTGCGCAAAAATCACCACTGTTTGATGAAGGTGCAGAGAAAGGCTATTTATTGAAAAAACCGAATGGAGATGTGTGGCAATGGGATCTATGGCAGGCTGGAATGGGAATTGTCGATTTTACCAACCCTGACGCGTGTGCCTGGTTCCAAGAAAAACTAAAAGCATTGCTGGATATGGGAGTGGACTCCTTCAAGACGGACTTTGGCGAGCGTATTCCAACGGATGTTGTCTATTATGATGGTTCCGATCCACAAAAAATGCATAACTATTATGCGTATCAATACAATGATGTCGTCTTTGATTTATTAAAACGAGAAAAAGGGGAAGAAGAGGCGATTGTTTTCGCACGTTCGGCGACAACAGGTGGTCAAAAATTCCCTGTTCACTGGGGTGGAGACTGTGATTCCACGTATGACGCAATGGCTGAAAGCTTACGTGGTGGTCTATCGTTAACCACTTCTGGCTTTGGTTATTGGAGTCACGATATTGGTGGCTTTGAAAATACGGCAACACCAGATGTATTTAAACGTTGGACTGCCTTTGGATTGCTATCCAGCCATAGCCGATTCCATGGAAGCTCCTCCTATCGTGTGCCGTGGAATTTTGATGAAGAGGCAGTTGACGTAGCGCGTCATTTTACCAAGCTAAAGAACAGCTTAATGCCATACTTATATGAACAAGCCGTACAAAACAGCAAGACAGGAATACCTGTGATGCGTTCGATGGTGCTGGAATTCCCAGATGATCCGCTTTGTGAAACATTAGATCGACAATATATGTTAGGTGAGTCTGTTTTAGTAGCACCGATTTTTAATGAAGAAGGCATAGGTTCCTTCTACTTACCAAAAGGAAAATGGACACACCTATTAACAGGGGAAGTAGTGGAAGGTGGCACATGGATTAAAGAAAAATATGACTACTTCAGCCTACCATTATTCGTAAAGCCGAATACGATTTTACCAGTTGGTAATAGTGAGGAAAAACCTGTTTACGATTATATGGATGGGGTGACCTTTAAGATTTATAGCTTAGAGGAAGACCAGAAGGTGACACAAAACTTAGTCAATGCACAAGGGGAATATATCGGTACGGTTTCAGCCATTCGTCAAGGACAAAAGGTTACTGTCACCACTTCGGGATTAAATAAGTCATATCATGTAGAAGTGCCTGGCTATAAGAAAGTCTCTGCAAATGCAGGGGAAGAAACGATCGAAATCAATTTGTAAAAGGAAACGGTGATGGAGCTTGGAGGCTTGGTCACCGTTTTTTTACGTAGAATTAGCTAGTGAAAGATTTGAGATATTTTCACAGATAACCATCACAGTTCATTCCGTTATTATTCAGTCAACAACAAGCAACACGCTGCTAGTAACATGAGTTTTAAGTGCATTTTCGCCGTAGCTCCGGATCAAAATGGCACTTATAATCGGTATAAGAACCATTTTTGTCGAGGCATCGGTTCAAAATAGTACTTAAAATCGGTATAAGTGCCATTTCCCCAAGAATTCAGCCAGAGATGGTACTTAAAACCGATTTAAGTGCGATTTTTATCAAACATTTAGTCCAAAATGGTACTTATATTCAGTGCAACTAGAGCTAGCTCTACCGCAATTTAAGTACAAACTTATCTAGTGCCCAAGTAATAGATTCCCCACAGAACTATGATGAAGTAGAATACTCATAGTTTTTTAGTAGGGCTTTTCTTTAGCGAAGCTTAACTAGATTTTAATAGTTTATTAACATTCATCTAGTATTTTGTAACTGTAAGCAAAAATAATCTATTTAGGGAGTTGGTAAAGAATGTTCAAGAAGATTGGTGCGATTGCACTTAGTACAGGCCTTGTTTTATCTGCAGTAAGCATTCCTGTTTTAGCGGACAAGCCCGATTCACCAGGCAAAGGAAAAGGGTGGGGAAAAGGTGGAAAGAAGATAGAGAATGTTATTTACATGATTCCAGACGGGTTCAGTCCAGACTATGCATCCAATTACCGTGCTTACAAGGGAGAAGAAGCGGTTTGGGATAACCATTTAAAAGGATTATATACCACCCATTCTGCAAACTCTGATATTACAGATTCAGCAGCTGCTGGTACTGCCATGGCTACTGGAGAAAAAACGAATAATGGTGTTATTGGTCTCGACGCAGAAGGTAATGAACTAACATCGATTTTAGATGCAATGGAGAAAAAAGGGAAGTCTTCCGGGTTAGTAGCTACGTCTACGATAACTCATGCGACGCCAGCTTCTTTTGTTGCCAATGTAGATGACCGTAATAACCAAACAGAAATTGCTAGACAATATATTGCAAGTGAAGTAGACGTGCTTCTTGGTGGAGGAAAAAATATGTTCCTACCAGAAGCAGAAGGTGGTAATCAAGAAGAATTAAATCTATTAGAAGAAGCGGAGGATGCTAATTTTACATATGTGGAGACACGCGACCAATTAGAGGATGGCACAGATATTGATGTAGAGGATGGAGAAAAATTACTCGGTCTTTTTGCTGACGATGCGCTAGCTCCTGAATTACATCGTGACAAAACAGTAGAGCCTAGCATTGCAGAAATGACGGAAGCATCCATTGATGTATTAAACGAAGATAAGGATGGATTTTTCCTTATGGTAGAAGGTAGCCAGATTGACTGGGCAGGGCATGATAATGATGCTGCATGGGCTATGTCTGATGTCGAAGCATTTGAAGAAGCAGTAAAAGTAGCGCTAGACTTTGCGAAAAAAGATCGCAAGACATTAGTCGTAGTCGGTGGTGACCATGATACTGGTGGGATGACAACAGGCTCTAATGGTTCGATGGAAGTAAATGCCGATATTTTGCAAGAGGTAACTGCAACAGGGGATCATATGGCTGCCCAATTAAATGAAGATCGTTCCAATATAAAGGAAGTCGTGGAGGAATATACTAATCTAACCCTTACAGAAGAGGAAGTACAAACGATTAAAAATGCTAACGAGCCTTCTATTGCTATTAACCAAGTAGTAAGTGATTATGCGAATGTTGGTTGGACTAGCTTAAACCATACTGGTGCGGATATTCAGTTATACGCCTATGGTCCGAAGTCTGATGAATTTAGCGGATTCTATGACAATACCGACATCCCGAAAAAAATCGCTGATATTTTAAAATTAAAGCTAGATAAATAAACTTAATTTAAGATTCTCCCCCCAATAAGATAAAGAAGAGCTTACCATGATGGTAGGCTCTTCCTGTTTAACGGATTTAGACATAGGAAACCAACTAACATTGACAAATCATCAAATGATTACCGTCTAAATCTTTAAAATTAAACCAATGATTATTTTCAATTTCTGTCGTAATCTCTACATTTTTACTTTTCATGTATTGAAAAGCTTCTTCTATATTATTTGTGTTTAAATGAAAAGGTGGCGTTTTATAAATATTCTCCTCTGAAAATATTTTTCTGTCTAATACAATACCTGTTCCGTTCATCGGTAATATGTACAGATGACCAAATAAAATTTCACCATCTGCTGGTAATGCTAATATGTCACAATACCAGTCGCGTGCTTTTTCAATGTCACTCACAGGAATAAATGTAGTTCCAATTTGATTTAATATTGGTTTTGACTTCATAATTTCCCCCTTGATTGTTTATTTTTTCCGTTGCTGAAAGTGTGCTCATAGCTACACTCATCAAGACATTAAAATTTAGTAGCTATCGACTTGCAAATTTTATCTATAAAACCACTCAATGAACAAAATAAATAGGGCAGCGATCGCTACCCTTTTATTTGATTATTCTTCCTCACTATAATTAACGTCAATAATAATTTCAGTATTTTCTACTGAAAAATTTACATTCCATCTAGGATGTATTTTAATTTTATTTCTTTCATCAAGTTCTAACATTCCATGTATCTCATCATTATTTTTAGAAATAAAGATAACTTGTTTCATTTCATCATTAACATAAACATTAATTGACTTATGATATTTAAGTGTAAAACCATTAAAGTTCATTTTCTTCATAGACTAAACTCACTCCTATTTATCATTTAGATAGAACTTTCCCATTTTTATCTAAGGATGCTTTTCTTTTTCCGCTTTTCTTTAGTTTCCATGCACGTCCGCCATGTCCGGCTGTATCCTTTTCTACTGACCATTTTCCATTTTTAAAAGTACCAGATTTTTTATTAAGGGAGTCTTACCATGCTTATCCTTAAAAGAACCTAATTTTACTTTTCCCTTTGAATCTAATAAAGATTTCGGTATACCATAATTAGAGGAAATCACCCTTTTTGGGTCGTTAAAAAAATTAGAAATGGTTTTATGTAACCAACTTCCAGCTTTAATAGTAACACCACCAACCACTATTGCACCAGTTGCAACTAATGCAACTTGTCCTATACCAGGAACAAAATAAATGGCAGGAGCCAATGCAAAGAAAGGTTGAACAGATGAACCATTGCTATTATAACCATCATCTAATAAAACAATTTCAGCTGACTTCAAATAATCTTCAAAGTCTTCTGGACTATAAAACTTACCATCTATTAAAATACCATCTACTAAAATCACAAAATTAGAATCATCACCTTGATTGGCACTTTCTTTATCACTTTTCAACTGAGAAGCTTTTACATTAGATAAATCAGATGTCCCCAATGTTGAAAAAACTAAAATAAAAGCTAGAGAAAACATAAATATCTTTTTTATCCATTTCATGTTAAACCCCCTTTTAAATTTTGGTAAATATCTTTTATATCTTACCACGCTAATTACAAATAAACAATATTTTCCAACGGGGTTATTTTATAAAATAGTGATAATGCTAATATGTCACAATACCAGTCGCGTGCCTTTTCAATGTCACTAACAGGAATAAATGTAGTTCCAATTTGATTTAATATTGGTTTTGACTTCATAATTTCCCCCTATTTATAGTGTTTTAACTAATTTGATTTTATCATAACCGCTACTTTTTGTTGATTTAATTTCCCAACAATGGATAAAGGACCGTCAATTATTGACGATCCTTTTAGTGAAAGAGGTGAAATAATATTTATATCTTTTAACTTTTATACTCATCAATGATTATTTTTATGATTCTACATGACTCTTCTGCTATTGTTTGGTTAGAATCCTTCTTATCATCATAAGTAATTAATGCCTTCCATAAAGCCCAACCTCTTGCTCTATTCCAAGTTTCTTCATCCATTTTCAATGCTCTCTTGAATCTCTCTCTACTACTGTCATCAAAAAATGTCCATGCCATTGCAGCATCACATGAAGGATCTCCAACACCTAACACGCCAAAATCAATAACGGCACATAACTTTCCATCTTTGACTAGGATATTCCCTGGTGCTACGTCACCATGAAGCCATACTGGTTCTTTAGTCCATTTAGAATCTAAGGACAACTGCCATATTTGGTTCAGTAAATGTTCATTAAAAATCTCTTTGTTATTTTCTATTGCCTTTCTTGACTCTTCATCATATACTGCTAAATCGCCACCCCTATAAAAATTATGACCACCTGCAATAGGACCCTCTTTTGCATCAATAGATTGTAATTCTACCAAAAATCTCCCTAAATCTTTGGCAAATTGCTTCAGATCAACGATATTTTCGCGGGTCACTGTCTCGCCTTCTAGCCATTTGTAAATAGACCAAGCGTAAGGATAATCTTTATTAGGTTTCCCTTTAGCAAGTGGTATAGAAATTGGTAGGGATAGATGCTTAGATAAATACGGTAGCCATTTATGTTCTTTCTCAACTTGAGGAGCATACCCTTTAGCACTCGGCATTCTTACACTCATATTTTCACCTAAATGAAAAGTTCTGTTGTCGTGGCCGCTCTTTTTAACTGGTTTTATTTTTAAATGGGACCATTCTGGAAATTGCTCTTTTATTAAATGTTGGACCAATTCTACGTTAATATTCATTTTATAAATACCCCTAATTTTTAAATTTTAGGGGAAATACGTTGTCGTCTGGGCTAATTACGCGTTATCCCCTAATATCGATGCCCAAAAAATTTATTTTCCTTTTCATAAATACCGCCTCCTCTTATTATTTAATATTCTATGTTCATCCTATGTATTCCTCTTGAAAGTAGCTAAAAATGTTATATTGTCTTAAAATAAAAGAAAAAGATAATCGGAGGTGCTTTGATGACAGTCGAAGATCAACAGGATATCGAGGGACTTAAAAAAATCGGTAAAATCGTGGCAACGACAATAAGAGAGATGAAGCGTCAGGTCAGGGCTGGCATGACAACCAAAGAGCTAGATGAAATAGGTGGAGAGATTTTAATGAGCTATGGAGCCGTATCAGCACCTAAAATTACCTATAACTTCCCTGGTTACACTTGTATCAGTATCAATCGTGAAATGGCTCATGGGATCCCAGGGAATCGAAGAATCAAGGAAGGAGATCTTATAAATATTGATGTCTCTGCAGAATTAGGAGGGTATTTTGCTGATGCAGGACAATCTTTTGTGTTTGCTCCCAACAACCCTTCTTTAACGAAACTTTGCGACTATACCCACCATACAATGATGAAGGTGATCCAATCGCTTAAACATAATGTTAAGCTGAATGAAATAGGGCGAATGATTCAACAAGAGGCTAAAAAAGGTGGCTATCATGTTATTATGAACCTGTGCAGTCATGGTATCGGAAAATCACTACATGAAGCACCAACGGAAGTTTTACCTTATTACGACAAGCATGATCAACGTTTATTAAAAGAGGGTATGGTTATTACCATCGAGCCTTTTTTAACAACGGGAGCAAATTATGTCGACCAAGGAACAGATGGATGGACATTATATATACCTGACGATAGCTATGGTGCACAGCATGAGCACACCATTATTATTACGAAGGATCAGCCGATTATTACAACGGTAGCATAGGTGTAAACATGATTAAAGAAATAGAAATAGACAAAAAAAGAGAAGCAGAGACTGTGCTAAACCTTCAAATACCAGCCTACAAGGTAGAAGCAGATATAATTGGTTCAGATGAGATCCCCCCATTAAAGGATACGGTAGAAACCATCCAGAGCTGTGAAGAAACTTTTTATGGATATTATTTGCACGAAGAGCTATGTGGGGCGATATCTGTGAAAGTTACCGATGAGGAAGTGGATATCCACCGGCTAATCGTCCACCCTGATCATTTTAGAAAAGGAATTGCACAGAAATTATTAGACTTTGTGGAGAATCAATTCCAAAATCGGGTCCTAAAAGTAGCAACAGGCGCTAAAAATACACCAGCTGTCCAATTTTACGAAAAGAATGGATTTGAAAAAAGGAAGGAAGTGGACGTAAGCAAGGAGATCACTTTAACTTTTTTTGAGCGAAGGAATGAATAAAGATATATACGAAAAAATAGCCACTTCTGTGCAGGAAGGAGGCTTTTTTTATGTCAGATGGATGGGGCAAATCAGCGGGAGAAAGTTCCAAACGATATATAGGACAGTTCGTCGCAGGAAAGCCCTCAAAATGATTGTTATGGCTGATATATTGGACAACTCTCCGAGAGAATCTCCTCAAACTGTCTGATATCCAGAATTTTTTGCTTGCTAGCCTAATTTATCACGGTACTGCTCTACTAACAGCAACCCCTGATGAAAAATCTCCATAAATTTTCAAAAATTACTTTGACAGATAGAGCAATTTACAGTATGATTACTCTATCACGTAGAATAGTGAAGGGAGCAGGAAACAGACCTTATGATAAGAAGTGATATTATTCGCGGCCACTTAGATTCGATCATTTTGCGATTGATTTCAGAAAAAGATCGCTATGGTTATGAAATATCAAAGGAAATTAGTACACGCACCAATAATCGATTTCATATTAAAGAGGCTACCCTATATGCCGTTTTTCAACGATTAGAGAAGAAGGAACTAATTGAGTCCTATTATGGAGATATTTCCAAAGGGGGAAAAAGAAAATATTATCAAATCACGACATTAGGTAAGGCGTATTTAAAGGAAATTGCTGAGGAATGGAAGGAAACAAAGGAAATCATCGATTTATTTATGGAGGGTATTTAAATTGAAGAAAATAAAAGTATATGTCAATGAGTTATTTAAGGATATTCCAGAAAGTGAACAAAAGAATGCAGTCATGCAGGAAGTTACACAAAACCTGGAGGAAAAAGTGCTGGATTTAATGGAACAAGGAAAGGAAGAAGAGGATGCGATCAATAAGGCGATCGTAGATTTTGGTGATATTGGCGATTTAAAAAAAGAACTAGGAGTCAAATCAGCCTTACCAAAACCAAAAAAGAACATGACCAAATTAAATCTTGGCTATTCGATCTGGGGCAGTGCGTTAATCATCGGATTATTCGTCTTTATTAATTTCTATTATTCCCCTGATATTATCTGGTTTGTTTACCCAACATTTGCCGTATTATGGTGGCCATTAACGATGTACTTTAGATGGCTACGTACAAAGGAGAATGCGAAATGAGTCGTTATGCAACAGGCTTTTCTATTGCAGGAAGTGTCCTAACTATTGCCTTTTTAATTGTCGTTAATCTAATAACTAATGGCTCTCATCCATGGTTTATTTATCCTTCTTTTGTGTTATTGCTTTGGCCAATTAGCCATTATTTTATGGTAAAAGGAGAACAGAAAAAATTTTCAATGGTATGCAGCCTACTGATTATTGGCTTCCTTTTCGTGGTCAATTATATCCAAACACCAGAATACCCATGGTTTCTTTACCCGATACTACCGATCTTGTGGTGGCCGATTCTTATCTATTTAGGAAAACGTGCGAAATCATTGGCAGTTGCTATGGTAGGGAGCACAAGTATTATGCTTTATTACATTATTCTCAATATCTTTCTTGCACCAGGTCATCCTTGGGCGATTTATCCGATATTTGCGGTGCTGTGGTGGCCACTTGCAATCTATCATGCACAGAAGAGGAGCTATGTTGCCTTCTCTGTTCATGCAAGCCTACTAATTGGCATCTTTTTCATTACGGTTAATATGATTACCTCACCAGACACGATCTGGGCAGTATACCCAATATTCGCTGTAATTTGGTGGCCACTTAGTATGTATTACTTTGTGCATAAAAGAAAATCGGAAGTGTAACAGGGAGGAAGTAAAGGCGTGGAAGATAGAAAAATTTATATTTTATTTACGGATACTGGGACGCTTTTTACAAGGTTAATTAAAATTTATACGAGAGAATCCTACAACCATGTTTCAATTGCCTTTGATGATCAATTAGAGGAAATCTATAGCTTTGGCCGCAAAAAGCCAGCCAACCCTTTTATTGGGGGATTTATTCGAGAAAAGTTGAGGGAGGGGCTATTTAAACGAGCGAAATGTGTAATCTATAGCTGTCGTGTTTCTGAGCAGGAATATAAGCAGATGCGCGCCAAAGTGAAAAAGATCGAACGTGAGAAAGAAAAGTATCGATACAATTTGATCGGTCTACTTGCGATCATTCTCCACTTTGATCTAAATCGAAAAAATGCTTTCTTTTGCTCCCAATTTGTCGCAACGATTTTGAATGAGAAGAAAGGGCTACTAATGAAACCACCAAGCTTAACAACACCGAGGGATTTAATGAACATAGACGAATTCAATTTTGTTTATCAAGGGATGCTTCACACATATCCAGTCCCGGAGGAATTAGTGACCATGCATTTAGAGAGAATTTCGGAGAGATTGGTGGGATAGCGATCAAAATGCTTGGATCATCCAAGCATTTTGATTATGAATCCTTATTTAGCATTTGGAATGATATGTTTATTAAAAAATATAGCTAATCCCAGCATAAAGCTAATAAGTCCAAAACCAAAAGTGAAATTTGTGATACTCCAAATATACGGTGGTGTTAAATCTTTAACCGCTTCTATTTGGTGTACATTACCATCAATTGATAAAAAAATAAGAACCTTTTCAAGTCCACTTAACCCCATAAGTAAAATCCCTGAAAAAATAAAAACTATTCCAAGGTTCTTCATTGTTTCCCCCCTATTTAATTTGTAATAACCCCATCCTAACAATAGGACAGGGTATACTTAAAGCGCTTATCTTAAGTTACTTCTGTATTAGTTGAATAAGATTGCCACAGGTATCATCCAATACAGCTATGATCATCTCACCCATTTTGGTTGGTTCCATAGTAAACTTAACGTTTATTTCCTTTAAACGCTCATACTCTTTGTAAATATCTGCAACACCAAACATGGTTGCAGGGATGCCGTCCTCAAATATCCTCTTTTGATACTCTTTTGCTGCAGGGTGATCATTAGGCTCGAGTAAAACCTCTGGACCGTTTTGATCATCTGGAGACACTACCGTCATCCACCTATATTCTCCGGCAGGCTCGTCTTCTTTTTTTACAAATCCTAATTTTTCCGTATAAAACGCCAATGCCTTGTACTGATCATTTACGAATAAACTTGTTACAATGATTTTCATCCTATTGTTACCTCCCTCAATAAATTAATATATTCTTAGAATTTCATCGTTTTCCTTCCAATATCTCTTGATTACTTGAAGTCCATGATAGGCCACTTTACTATTATTTATAAATCATGATAAATATGGAATTCAATCGTCATACTTCTAACAAGGTATCGGATTTATTTTCCATTAAATGGTTATTGGTGTATGATCGCACAATGGATCTCCACTTGCACATGGCGGTGGACCCTCCCACGTCTCTCGGCGTCAATGCGCGTAAATTCCTTCGTTCGACCTGACCATGGTGGAGGCCGGAAATGCTCCTATAGTGGGTCGTTGCCCTGATGGATGTAATAACGACCGGCTTCTCCGTGCTTCAATTGTCAAAAGTTTGGTTGTAAACGTTGGTTCTATTGTTACTTATGCAACTTCCTGTATATTCGAAATCATGGGAATATCCCGAATCATTCGTTCTTCACTGAATGCGCAGTTACGTGTCCCTAATAGGAAAAATATCTTCACGACTTTTCTGCTTAATGCGACAAAGGATTGCTTGCCTGACAGTGGATTATGGGACCGATAGCGATAGTAATGATGCAATTGTTTGAATCCTTCATTGTGTAACGATAAGGGTCTTGCCACTTGATACAATAAGTTTCGCAGTCTTCTACGCCCTCGTTTGGTGATAGTCGTCTGACCCTTGAAATAACCTGATTGATTCAATTTTAAATTTAATCCCGCTAATTTAATGATTTGGCGTGGATCTTGATAATTTGTTAAATCACCAACTTCAGCAAAAAAACCAGCCACGGTAATGGCGCTCACACCTTTGATTGTCATCATCTGATCAGCACCAGGAATATGGAGAACGAGTTCTTTCAGTTGTGCTTCAAGAGCGATTCGTCGTTCTTCCAACGCCTTATACTGATCCAGGAGATAACGGATCTCTTGGCGTCCCATGCGCAAGCCTACTTGTAAGCCCACGCTATGCTTAGCTGCTTCTTTTAAGGCCTGAATTCGTTTGATTCCCACTGCTCGAGTTGCGGCCTGTTTGACTTCCAGAAGTAAGCTTTCTTCGGATGCTGCTCGTATATCTTCTGGCAGATAACCCTTATCTAATAAATGAAGGGCAGCCTTTCCCGTCCAATCTTTAAAGACCGTCAGAAACTCTGGAAAATAGCGATCCAGTGCATTATGCATTTGTGCCTTTATCGACGCGATATCCTCCTGGATCATGTCATAAAGCTTCATGCCTTCCCGCAATTCCGCATACACATCCTCGGGTAACGTTGGTTCGTGGTAACGACCGTCACGCATGACCTGTGCGATGACTTTCGCATCTTTGGTGTCATTTTTCGTTGGAGAATCGTCGTCCATTTCCTTGAACCGTTTTACCTTCATCGGATTAACAACCACCACGGGAATGTCTCGCGCCTTTAAATAATAAGCGAGATTCAGCCAATAGTGGCCAGTCGGTTCCATTCCAATTAACAGATTAGGTCGGTTGTGTTTCTCGGACAGGTTTTGAGCCCATTCTATCAACTCCAGAAAACCTTGATAGGAATTAGTGAACACTAGTCGTTTCACTAAATCTCGCCCACGATCATCTATCGCTCGGGCTACATGTTTGCGTTTGGCCACATCCACCCCAATAATTAAGGTTTGTTCATTGACTTGCGCTATTCGTTTATTTTGTGTAAAATCCATACTAGAAGTCCTCCTTCGGTACTTAATTCGAGGTCATGCATGACACTCTCTATCGTACCAAGGGGGCTTTTTTTATGCATTTCTCAGATTCGGCTATTTTTCCTCAAATTTTCTTATTACAGGAATGCTCCTATAAAATTAGATCGTTGGGATTAATCTATCCATCCTTTAAGCAAATATTTAAGTGGTTCGTTGTTGAATAGAAGTACTCGATATTTCCCCTTTCTTTTTGATTTTATGAGTCCAGCACCTTCCAATACAGATAGGTGTTTAGCTATCGCCTGTCGTGAAATGGAAAGGTCGTGCTTCATAATGAGACGTGCGGTAAGTTCATACAACGTAAGTTCGTTTCGTTCAGATAGTTCGTCTAATATAAGACGTCGGGTCGAATCACCAAGTGCTTTGAATATAGCGTCCTTATTCCCTTTCATAAAACGATTATATGCAACCATGTAGTTGCTTGTAAAGTAACAAAACTGAAAAGTTGCCTATAATCCGAATCTAAAGACGAAGAGTAAGCAATGATGATATTAAGCGTGAAACGCAAGGTCAAGAGGAATTGTCAGGTGTTTACAAGAGGTTTCGGAAAGGTTGGTGGGATAACGAATAACGTAACAAAATAACCCTTCTTATGCGTAACAGCAATGAAGGGTTATTTCGTTTATATAGCCTTAACATCTTACAGTTATATTTTCATTTTTCTCTTATCGAAGCCAAGCCTCTAGTAGCTCCTGCTCCTTTTCTAGAGATATTCCCGCTTTCTGTACAGTATACTTACTTTCCTTTATCCATTGATACACATCATGAATGGTTTCTTCAAGAGGGCGGAAGGAAAGACCTGCATTAACCGCTTTTTCTATATTGATCAGAAAAGTACCTTTCCACGGTTCTTTCTCTCCCTCTAACGGAAAGTGTTCAGGAGCCCATAAAGGCATTTCCGTCCATGGTTGAACTTGATAGTCTGATAAAAACGATTCATCTGCCCAGATAAATTCGGTCTCGTTGTTTGTAACCATTTTACAGGTATTCAATAGCTCTTTTATAGTCAACTCATTCCTCGGGCCAGTGACATTAAACGTACCTGCTTTTCTGTTTTCCGCCATATCGAACACCCATGTGGCTAAATCTTTTACGTCTATCAATTGCACCGGTCGATCTGATCGCCCTGGCACTAATACTCGACCCCCACGCGCTACACGCTGAATCCAGTAGGGAAGACGATCTGTATAGTCATACGGCCCAACTAGTAAGCCTGCTCTTATTTGCAAAACACGTCCTGGCCATTGCTTCTCTGCTTCTTTTTCACAAAGTACCTTCAGCGCACCGTAGTACTCGTAAGGAGAGATTTTGCCATTCTCAATTTCTTTCATTTTATCAGTGGTCGGCATTTTGGATGTTAAAGGGTACGCTTCTGTAATGTGGGGTGGGATCCAGTCTTTATAAGCTGAGATGCTCGAAATATAGGTATAGTGCTCGATGGAATCTCCAAGTACAGAAGCGATGTTTTTAATTTGATGAGGGGCAAATCCGCATGTGTCCATGACAACATCCCATTTCCGCTCCTTAAGAACGGATACATCACTGTCTCTATTACCGATTAGCTGCTCGACCTCAGGAAATGCTTCTATATGGTTTCCACGATTAAATAAGGTAATTTCATGCCCTCTTTTCAATGCTTCCTCGACTAATGCTTTACCTAAAAAACGAGTACCTCCCTCAATAAATTAATATATTCTTAGAATTTCATCGTTTTCCTTCCAATATCTCTTGATTACTTGAAGTCCATGATAGGCCACTTTACTATTATTTATAAATCATGATAAATATGGAATTCAATCGTCATACTTCTAACAAGGTATCGGATTTATTTTCCATTAAATGGTTATTGGTGTATGATCGCACAATGGATCTCCACTTGCACATGGCGGTGAACCCTCCCACGTCTCTCGGCGTCTTTGCGCGTAAATTCCTTCGTTCGACCTGACCATGGTGGAGGCCGGAAATGCTCCTATAGTGGGTCTATGCCCTAATGGATAAAATAACGACCGGCTACTCCGTGCTTCAATTGTCAAGAATGTTTTTTGTAAACGATGTTCTACTTTCTATTAAGCGACTTTCTGTTTGTTCGAAATCATTGGGATATCCCGAAGCATTCGTTCTTCACTGAATGCGCATTGGCGTGTTCCTATCGTGAAAAATATCTTAATTAGTTTCCTGCTTAATGCGATAAACGATTGTTTACCTGACAACGGATTATTCGATCGATAGCGATAGTATTGGTGCAGCTGTTTAAAACCTTCATTGTGTAACGATAAGGGTCTTGCCACTTGATACAATAAATTCCGCAATCTTTTGCGTCCACGTTTGGTGATGGTTGTCTGTCCTTTGAATAAACCTGATTGATTCATCTTTAAGTTCAATCCCGCTAATTTTATGATTTGGCGTGGATCTTGATAATTAGATAAATCACCAACTTCTGCGTAAAATCCAGCGACAGTGATGACACTTACCCCTTTAATTGCTAACATTTGATCAGCACCAGGAAGATGGAGAACGAGTTCTTCCAGTTGTGCTTCCAGAGCGATTAATCGTTCTTCCAACATCCTATACTGATCAAGAAGATACCGAATTTCTTGGCGTGCCATGCTTAAACCTACCTTCAGGCCAATACTATTCTCAGCTGCTTCTTTTAAAGCTTGGACACGTTTGATGCCAACTGCTCGTGTCGCAGCCTGTTTCACCTCGGAAAGCAATGCTTCTTCGGATGTTTTTCGAATATCTTCTGGCAAATAGCCCTTATCTAATAAATGGAGGGCAGCTTTTCCCGTCCAGTCTTTAAAGACGGTCAGAAATTCTGGGAAATATCGATCGAGTGCATTTTGCATTTGCGCTTTAATGGACGCTACATCCTCTTGAATGATGTCATACAACTTCATGCCTTCCCGCAATTCTGCGTACACGTCCTCGGGTAAAGTAGGCTCATGATAACGACCGTCACGCATGATTTGTGCAATTACTTTCGCATCCTTTGTGTCATTCTTTGTTGGGGAGTCGTCGTCCATTTCCTTGAATCGCTTTACCTTCATCGGATTCACAACCACCACGGATACTGCTTGTGCTTTCAAATAATAGGCTAAATTAAGCCAATAGTGACCAGTTGGTTCCATCCCAATCATGAGGTTTGGTCGACCATGTTCTTCTGACAAGTTTTTGGCCCAATCTATCAGCTCGGAGAAACCTTGATAGGAATTCGTGAAGACAAGCCGTTTCACCAGATCTCGTCCACGATCATCTATCGCCCGAGCGACATGTTTGCGTTTCGCTACATCTACTCCAATAATTAATGTTTGTTCATTGATTTGCGCAATTCGCTTATTTTGTGTAAAATCCATACTAGAAGTCCTCCTTCGGTACTTAATTCGAGGTCATGCATGACACTCTCTATCGTACCAGGGGGGCTTTTTTTATGCATTTCTCAAATTCAGTGATTATCCCTCAAATTTTCTTATAACAGGAATGCTCCTAATATAAGAATCTTCATCGCTCTCCTCCATCCCCTTTCAATACTATTCATCTTATAAAACGTTTTTCCTTATTGAATAGATACGGGGAGTAGGCAAAAAACTTTAAGGATTATCCTTTTTCGAATGGCAACAAGCATCCGTCTCAACAGAATGCGCATATTCATCATGTCGTCGCAGCCATGTACTCCCATTGCCGTCACTACGTCCTGGTGGTAGCTCCCAGTCCTCCTGTCTACCTAACGCTGTCAGGTCAAGGTAGTTGAACATGCCAATCAGTATATCTGTCCCACGGGCGTAGGTCGTATAGGTGTGGAAAATTCTATCGCCATCGCGTAGAAAGGCACTAACTCCCGGCACTTCCATTGACTGCCCTGAATCCACAGGTACCCCTTTCTGAACAAGCTCGTTCTTGTCCAGATAGTTATATTCTATTGGAGCGACGGATTCATCCAGTGTCACGTGAAAATCATAGTTAAAGTTGCTATCATAGGATGAGTACCAAGGGATGTTCCAGCCCATGCGTTCCTTGTAGTGTTGCAGCTTGGGAAGTGGGGCACGGGAGATGAGTGCTAATGATGTGTTACGTGCATAAAGGTGGGCGAGATGACCGATGTTGTCGGCAGCCAACGAGCAAGCCGGACAGCCCGCTTCCCACTCAGGATCGAACATGAAGTGATGCACGATAAGCTGAGGGCGTCCTTCAAATAGATCAAGCAAACGGGCCTTACCATTTGGCCCATCCAAGACATAGTCCTTATCCAACTCTACCATTGGGAGGCGACGACGTTCAGCACTTAGTGCATCACGCGCCTTCGTGAATTCCTTCTCTTTAGCGAGCAATTCCTTACGCGCCTCCAGCCATTCGTCACGTGATACGATATTTGGTAGCTGCAGATGATTTTGCGTTTTCATCTTATCTACTCCCTTCTTGTTTTATTCACCATACCACAAATGACGGTTTTAGACTTCTTTTCGATTGCTTATTTTTCTCACTTTTGTGTAGATAGTCGGTGACAACGTTGATAACAATTAAAGTTATATGGTTGTATATCTTCTTCGATTTTTCTAGCCTGAAATCCATGTTCTGATAGATAGGTTAATAGAATAGACAAATGGTCGGCTGTATTTTGTTTATCATGCATCAGAATTATAGGTGTTACTCCCGCTTTATCTAACTTTTCTATTTGTCCAATCACCGTATCTACATATTCTTCATCAGATAAAGACCAATCACTACTGTCTACATTCCAATCCCACACTTTAAATTCATTGCTGTCTAAAACCTTCCGAAATGATTCCGTTAAATACGGAACACTACCATATGGTGTTCGAATCAGATTGGACTGGACCCCAGTTATATGTTGAAGTGTCTTCTGAGCGGTGGTCATTTCTTCCAGGGCAGCTTGTTCTGATTGATAAAAATGGTAGATGTCATGGGTCACACCATGTAACCCGACAGCATGACCTTCCTCTACGATTTGTTCAACGACTTCTGGTGATTCCTTCATGGAAGGTTCTAGCATGAAAAAGGTCGCCGTAGCATGAAATTGGTGTAAAGCAGCTAAAATCTCAGATGTTGCAGCAGTAGGGCCGTCATCAAAGGTTAAGTAGACAGTCCTTTTAGTATTTTCTTGTGAATGGTTAGATTTTAAGGATGTTTGGTTATCAGTTTCTGATTTTTTGTTAGGAGTTGTAATCGCAGAATTATTTGTCCTTGATTCCCTTTGATCACCATCAAAATCACTTTGACAGGCATAAAGAATAACCAAACAGGCAAGGAAAATAAATAGTATAGGCTTTTTCATGGTAAGACCTCGATTCTCTTTGTTTTTGTGCTTGTTGAAAGATTAATATAATGAACGAAAGAAGCGATAAATCTGAAATGGAATTAAACTAAAAATGAAAAAGTAAAAGCCATCCTTTTTAATTGGGATGGCCTATCAGAAAACTTTAGATATTGCTAAGAAATCCATTCCAAAATGCCTTGTTCTTCTGATTTTTCTCTATATTCTTTAATCCCTTTAACTATGGAAGTGGCAACACGTGATTGAAATTCGTCAGTCCACATTTTGGATTCTTCCTGAGGATTCGTCATATAGCCTACTTCTATTAAAGCAGCTGGCATATTCGTATCTTTTACAACAAATAGTTCTTCCTTTTTAATTCCTCTATCTCTAAATTCAGTGGCTTCCACTACATGCTTCTGTATGATCTGAGCCAATTGGCGGGAATGCTTATGATAATAAAACGTTTCTGTCCCCGAGACAGTGGAATCGGAAAAAGTGTTACCATGAATAGATAGAAATACATCCGCATTTTGCTTGTTGGCATATTTCGGTCTGTATCGACTTTCTTGTGAAAGAAAACTATCATCGGTTCTTGTCATTAAAACTTCTATTTGTGGCTCGTCCTCCAACAGCTTTTGCACCTTTTTGGACAAGCTTAAAGTGAAATTCTTTTCATACTGGCCACTAGCACCTGTTGCCCCGTTATCCTTGCCACCATGTCCAGGATCAATGACAACCTTAAAAGCGGTATCACTACTTTTAGTGTTTTCCATGTCCTTGTTAGGAGTAGCACTATCCTTGTGTTGATTGTCAGGATTACTCGCGCAGGCTGATACGATTAGCAGTGGAAAAAGAACCAATAGGATAAGCCATATTTTTGTTTTTCTATTAATTTGTCGTAACATCATCGTAAATCTTTCCTCTCTTTTTTGTTCTATTTAAAAATTAATAGAGAGAGGTGAAGATTAGGTGCAGATCATAACAATATCAAATAAAAATTTAGAAATAGGCAAGATCTGTGAGCGCTTGTCCGTTCTCAGGATATATGTTCTTTAGGGAATTTGCGGAATAGCAATTATAAGAGTTTTGCTAATAGTAATATGGGATACGGATAAACGTGGTGGAAATACAAAGAAACATCGGGATTGTTCCCGATGCTTCTTTGTAAATTTATAATATGGAGAAAAGAAATTAAAGAATAATGAATTGGTTAGATACAAGGGAAAAAAACTAGAAAGATACTTTTTAGATGAGGTTATCACTTCTCGTCTTTTTAGGGTGGTACTTCTGTAATAGAATGAAATTGTCCGCAACTCGCTCCCTATGTCCTTAGTAGACATGACAATCTCTCCTCGGTGCCTGACCCATGTACTGGAACGTAGAAACACCAGTGCAGGTTTGGGTCGTTATCGACAACAGAAGCAGAGTGAACGACAAACTCCATCTCCTGCCCGTCCGGAAGACGAAATAAAGCAGTTGCGACCCGTTTTTGCTTGATTTCATAAAATTCAAAGAAATGAACAAACTCCTTACTTTTTTGCCTCAACCGTTCAATTCGTTCCATATATAATGGTTTATCTTTAAAATGGTGTAAGTTTGCCCGCAACATCGCAGTGCTGTATCTGGCGTATTCTTCCCAATTGACCAATCTTTGGCGGTATTCCGAATTACAAAACATAATGTTCATCATATACCGTTCGCTTTCTGGCAGGCTACCGAAATCAGCTATAATCAGTTCAGCCGCCTTATTCCAAGCGATTATATCCGTACCCTCGCCTGTCACGAAAGAAGGATAATGTAATTGATCGACGGTTGTTTGCAAAAAATCGGTGTCGGGTTTTCTACTATCTACTTCAACACCTGCACTTGCTGGATCTACATTGGCTAGATCAAACA
This sequence comes from Gracilibacillus sp. JCM 18966, assembly GCF_055392695.1. Taxonomy (NCBI): domain Bacteria; kingdom Bacillati; phylum Bacillota; class Bacilli; order Caryophanales; family Bacillaceae; genus Gracilibacillus; species Gracilibacillus sp. JCM 18966. Next base: position 1,169,487 of record NZ_AP043883.1, read on the forward strand.
GATGCTTCTGTTCGTCATCATCTAACATCAACGCGTTGCTAATATTCAGCAACACTTCTGGTGAAGGATTTACCCCCCTGCCTTGCTCTAGCCAAGAATAATAAGTCACACTTAAATTAGCGAGATATGAGACCTCTTCTCTTCGAAGCCCTGGGGTGCGTCTTCGACCTTGAAGTGGTTTTATCCCTACATCAGCAGGCTGTAAACGTTCTCTACGTGATTTAATGAATTCACCCAAGGTGGATGAGGAACGATTGGTTGTCATACATGTCACCTCCAATTTATGAGAAGTATAGACATCGCAATGAAACATATGAATCTAAAACACTTTGTTAAAAATTATTATAATCTCTTTTGAAGTTTATTACCACAAAAGCGAGGATACTGGGAGGAAGCTATTAGTCTTATTAATAGTATAAACATGATGTGGCTGTCAACCTCTAATGTTGATACGATAAAGATAATCCGTGACTTAGAAGGTAGTAGGAGGTTTTTATCTTGAAAAAGTATGAATATAGAAATAAGTTAGCTGTAATCACTGGCGCTTCATCCGGAATTGGGAAGGTATATGCACAACAACTAGCGTCACGAGGTTGTCATGTAGTACTAGTAGCACGATCCAAGGATAAACTGGAAGCAATCGCTAGAGAAATCAACCGCCAATACGGCGTGCAAGCTTATGCGTTGACCTACGATTTGTCTGAAGCGGACGCCCCGCGTTTACTGGCTGATCAAATTTCCGAACTTGGATTGTCGGTTGATATTCTCATCAATAATGCAGGATTTGGAACTTACGGGCGTTTCGAGGAAATAAACCCAGAGCGCGAGCAGGAAGAAATTATGCTGAATACGGCTGCCCTAGTAGACCTTGTACATCGTTTTCTGCCCAATATGTTGGAGCGTAAGGATGGAGTAATCGTTAACGTGGCTTCGATGGCGGCATTTATGCCTGTTGCTTATTCGGCTGTTTATGGAGCTACCAAAGCCTTTGTATTATCCTTCTCTGAGGCTCTTTGGGCGGAAGTACGTGAACGAGGAATACGAGTACTCGCACTGTGCCCTGGTGCAACAGATACGGGTTTTTTCGATGTAGTTGGAAGCAAAGACTTGGCTGCTGGGTCAAAGCTCTCGACCCCGGAAAAGGTTGTACAGGTTGGATTTCGCGGAATTGATCAAGGACGCAATTATAGTGTCGATGGACGAATGAATTACTTTATGGCTCAAATGCTCCGATTGTTTAGTAGGCGTAGGGTAGCCCTGATTATGGAAAGAATGGTAACACCGAAAAACATTAATAATGGGTAAGTGTATGGATATTCCTTAAAAGTTTCTAATTTGTATTTTTACGATACTTTGCCATTCAATAACAATCAAAAATAATTTCAACGGACGCTTAAAATTTAATCAAGCATTAATTGGCTGGTTTATATTCATTCAATGCCGAACTCGAACCAGCCAATTAGCTGCATAATAAAAACGCTCACTTTGTGGGGACATCACTCGGACAAGCTCTTTTCATTCTTTTTTATCTAAATAGAAGTAAAACATCACACCATCTTCTGTATTGGATACACCGTACTCTGCACCATGTAGCTCTAAAATGTTCTTTGAAATAGCAAGCCCTAATCCTGTTCCACCCTGCGCACGATTGCGAGACGTATCTCCACGATAAAAACGATCCCATATTTTATCTAACTGCTCCTGTGCAATAGGAGCCCCGTTATTTTCTACACATACTTTTACGCGCCCATTGTCTTTGATCGTCGAAATAATAATATGTTGATTATCTGGGGTGTGACGAATGGCATTGGTAATAAAGTTCGTTAAAACTTGCTCTATTCGATTTTGATTGGCAAATACCTTATTATTGGAACGGTGTTGATGGACATGTAATTGTTTGTTCTCCATCTCTAAAGCTAATTGCTCACAAATATATGCAATGCTCTCGTCAATAGGAAAGACATCCATTTCCATTTTATACGTACCAGATTCGAATTTTGCTAATTCAAGCATATCTACGATGAGCAAATCCATTTTATCGACTTCTTTTTTCAATGCATGAAAATAATAATCTTTTTTATCACTGGCGACACCGTCTTCGATTATGGAGATACAGCTCTTCATAATGCTTAAAGGTGTCTTTAATTCATGGGAGACTCCGGAAATAAATTCTTTTCGTATGCTTTCGAGTTGTTTTTCTTTCTCTATATCCTGTTGCAATTGATCAATGTAAGAATGCAGCTTAGTAGAAAGTGTATTAATATTATTGGATAGTGTCCCAATTTCATCCTTAGATCGAATCGGTATGCTCTCTGAAAAATCTAAGCTTGCTATCTTGTTTGTCGTATCATTTATTTGTAACAATGGTTTGGCTATTTTTTTGGAATAATAAAAGGATGCTAGGACAATAAGAAGTAGCACAAATAGAACGAGGTAAAGATAATAATCCTCCAGCATTTGAACAGCTTCATCCACTGGCTGTAATGACGTCATCGCAAAAATATAACTCGTGTCGCCAGTCGTATCGGTGATAGGTCTGATAAAGAGCTTGTATGGAATATTATTTTCCTCATAATCCATTGTTTGAGCATGGCTAATGTCAATTTTATCTAATAGTAATTTAACTTGAAATTGTTTTATTTTTTCTATAAACAGACGATTGGTATAAATAGTGGAGCCAACTGGTAATTGTAAATCCGTAATTCGTCCTTTTAAAAATATCTGTGAGCTTTCTACTGGAGAAGGTTCTGTTTCCGGTTTTTGGTCCAATAACTCTTCTGCTGGTAATTGTGATTTTTTAATGTTTCTCGTTGAACTCTCTTCTGGAACAAGTTCTATTTCCGTTCTTTGACCATATAACTCCTCGGATAAAAGCCTATTCTCCAATACAACATTTCTGCTCTTTCCTGTTAAGATCGCAGGAACGACGGTATTATCTATGATTATTCCATCAATGAAAATATCCTCTACTTGTTCTAAATTGAATTTTAACCTATCTAGCTCTTCTAAATCAATAAAGCTATACAATGGGACGTGGATGGTACGATTAGAGAAATTCTCATATTCGGAGGAATCTAAATCTATTTCTACAGAGAAGTCGTTGGCGTATTTAATATTCCCCACACTATCTAATGTGGTAATCCATGTCGTATGCTCTTGTTGAAAACCCTGCTCTAGCTGTTTGATTGCTTGGACGTCTCCTTCAGCCTTTAAGTACTCTTTCTCAAAAGATTCCATACTCGTATTTATTTCCTCTACCTTTTGGCTAGCATAGTATTGCTTAAAGAATATCGTTTGTCCAATATACATAATGACCAAAATCAGCATACATAATAATGTTGTCAGCATAAATAGTTTTAATACAATTCCTATCCTCATGCTGTGCCCTCAAATTTGTAACCAGCTCGAATAACCGTTACAATACTATTTGCTTTATGACCTAATTTATGACGTAAATTACGAATATGACTGTTGATGGTGCGATCATCCCCCGCAAATTCGTATCCCCAAATCTTCATGATTAGTTGCTCTCTCGTTATAATAACTCCCTGGTTGTGCATTAAATAGGCTAATATTTCAAACTCTGTGTATGTCAAGCTTATCTGTTCCTCGTTTACTGTCACGGTACGTGTAGGGAAATGAACATGAATACCATTAATCATTAAATGGTCTTCACTTGGTAACTTACCATCCTGAGCATATCGACTTTGGATTAATCGCTTTACTCTTGCTAATAAAATGGGCGGACTGTATGGCTTTGTCACATAATCATCTGCTCCTAACTCAAATCCAAGTAACGTATCATCTTCATCCGAACGAGCTGTCAACATAATAATAGGCACATTAGATGTTTTGCGAACTCGCTTACAAACAGACCATCCATCCAACTCTGGCAGCATAATGTCCAGGATGATTAAATGTATTTCCTTTTCTTCAAATATTGCTAAAGCCTCGTTTCCGTCTACTGCTTCTACTACGTTATATCCTTCATCCAATAAGTAATCTTTCATGATTTCCCGTAAAATGTCTTCATCTTCTACAATTAATATGTTTTTTGGCATTTTCCACCCTCACAATGAAAATTGGTTAGAGTTAATGATAGCTTATCATAACGATGTAAAGATGAGGTGAAGATTTTCGTGATAAACCCTCTATTATATGTTGACAATATATTTTATCCAAAAACAAAAGAAATATAGATTATTGGCAGGGCTCCTAAATTTAACGGAATAAAATCTCCATGAGTTGCAGTGGGTGTGCATTCATGAATCCATGGACAATAATCAATACCCACACTCTGCGGAAACGAGCCCACAGGTAACCAAGGAATAGACCTATGACACCATGGTTCACCATGACCGTAGCTATATCCACATCCCAATGACCAGAGGTATGTACTGCAATATGCCAGCTCGCCCATAAGAGCGATGTAGCAAGAATCGCCGGCCAAGTACCTAGTAATAATTCTAAGCGTGTTTGCAACCATACTCTATAAAAAAGCTCTTCCAGTACACTATTAATCAGAAACCCTATGAGTAAAGCGGAGATTAAAATTGTTGGATCCACTTCTGTTGAATCAAATGGGGTGGAGAATATAGAAAAGAAGTGGAAGTAACCCCATATTAGGATGACTATAAGCGGTGTAAGCCAATACCATCTACTTTTTATGGGTTTTACAGTATTAAGGTGCTCTTGCCTGTGGTTGCCTCGATCAAACAAAAAAAGGATGAATGGAATGAACAATAAAAGGAATATTTTAGATATCATATATAACCATTGGAATGCCATTCCTTCCAAGCTTGTGATGAGAAGACTAATCGTGAAGAGGGATCCACTCAAGAATAAGACAACACCTTGAAGCTTGAGATGCCTTTGTTCAGACGATTGAAGAGGGAGATAATTTTTATGGTGAAACGGTAAGAAATGAATAAGGAGTATACCAATAATAGCAGGTATCCACCTGTTCCAAAAAGGCATCGTTCCTTCATGATCCCCACTGTAACGAATGTTAGTCTCTCCAATTCCTATAAGCCAAAGTGAGGAGAGCAAAATGACTAAAATGCTTATTCCGCCAATTAGCTTCCCCGCTTTTGGATAATAACTTCTCATAATTAACCAACCTCTCCTCCATTGATTGCAATTCATTTTGGCTCCTGTTGCTACGTTTATAGAGTTACGTCTCACTTTACCTAAAGTTTCACGAAATTATATTACTTCACGAATTGGTCTGTTTTTTCCAGAGAAAGCAACATTTCCTTTATGGTTATAACTCAGCTAGTGAAAGATTATTAAATAATAGCTCCCGTTATGTAGTGAATGTAATTAGCCATAAGTCTAACAAAAATATTAATGAAGGGTGCTGATAAAGATGGTATACACAGCAACTTATTTTTTCGTAGATGCTATTTAAATTGATGGTTGGAACACAGGTAGAGGTATTATATTAAAAGATAATGCAACTGTTCGAGATTACCTTAACAGCGATTTGGATTATGGTCCTGACTTCTTCAAGTAAAGATCATAGCAATTATCGTTTAGATACTGAAAATCGGGCATTCGTTTACAAATAGAAAAACACTTTCTAGCTTGTCAGGTATATCATACCAAGCTAGAAAGTGTTCTCCTTACGTATTTTATAAAAGGAAACAAATGATTTTCTCTTTACTTTCTTACAAAGTTCTTACGAAAGGGTTGGAAGATAAATGATAAATACAACTTTGTCATCTGAGCTCGAAACAGAAATGGTTCCCTGATGGAGTTCCACAATTTCCTTTGCAATAGCAAGTCCTAGGCCAGCACCGCCTGTATTGGTGCCCCGTGAGGAATCTAAGCGGTAAAATTGCTCAAAAATACGGTTTACTTTTTCTTCAGGGATAGTATATCCTTCATTTTCGAACCGAATGCTAATGCCCTTGCTTTCCTCTTTAATTTCAATTGTGATAGTACTATCAGGGAAACTATAGCTGACTGCATTTCGGATAATATTATCAAACACACGCTCCATTTTACCTACATCACATTTTATATTAAGCTTGTCAGGAGAGATGAGCTGAAATGCTAGTTTTTTTTCATTAAGCAGTGGTTGAAACTCAAAGGTTAATTGCTCAAACATTCTAATGACATTCACTTGACTTAGCTCAAGCGTTAATTTGCTTAAGTTAAAACGAGTGATTTCAAAAAATTCATTAATTAAATCTTCTAAACGAATTGCTTTATCTAATGAAATGGACGTGTATTTTTGGCGTAGCTCGTTTGAGATCTCCTGTTCATCATTAAGCAGGGTTAAATAGCCAATAACTGAGGTGAGGGGTGTTTTTAAATCATGGGCAAGATAGACGATTAAGTCATTTTTCCTTTGCTCTGCTTCCTTTGCTAACCTATCATTCTTAATCGAGCTTTGTTTAATTTGATTCATTTTCTCTTCCACCTGTTTAAGTTCTCGCGGTAATCTAATGAGATCCTCATTCGAGGAAGCCAATTCATTACTTGCTTCTATAATGGTATCAAAATAATAAATAATTCTTTTCCAACTGATTAACACAATGATGATAAACCCGACAATCCAACAAAAAGAAAGAAACAAAATACGATTCTCATTAATCGGACGAAGCAGAACTACATATAGAAAATTGTCAGCATACCAGGTGAACATGGATAGCACAAATTCTACAAATAAAAAAGTTAACACTAAGCCGACTGTGAACAAAACCACCATTAAAAAGAATTTATAAATGATGGCACTTTTTAAGTCTTTTCCTGAATAGCTTGAATTTTGATTATTCAATGGTGTAGCCAACTCCCCACACTGTTTTAATAAATTTTGGATTTCTAGCCTTCTCGTTCATTTTTTCTCGTAAACGGCCAATATGGGCCATCACCGTGTTATTGTTATCTAAGTAATTTTCTCCCCAAACGGCTTCGAATAGCTCTTCAGATGAAACGACCTTTCCTTTGTTTTCACATAAGTACCATAAGATAGAAAATTCAAGAGGTGTGAGGGGCAGTTCTTTGCCGTATAGGAAACATTTATGATTGACTTTGTTGATGTACAATCCTGCAAAATCATACATTTCTGGATTGGCCGACTCTATGTTTTCGTTTGCTTCTGTATGGTTATATCGCTTATACCTTCTTAATTGAGCTTTTACCCGGGCGACCATTTCCAATGGGTTAAAAGGCTTCGTAATGTAATCATCTGCCCCAAGAGTTAGGCCGGTAATTTTATCGATATCCTCTATTTTTGCGGTAAGCATGATAACAGGATAATGATAGTTTTCTCTAATACGCTGACAGAGCGTAAAACCATCTATTTCTGGCAACATAATATCTAGTAAAGCTAAATCAAAAGCAGTAGTTTGGATACATTTTAATGCATCCCTTCCGTTAGAGTATCTATGTACGCTAAATCCTTCATTAGTAAGGTATACTTCAATTAAATTTGCAATTTCCGTTTCATCCTCTACAACCAAAACATTTGTTGGCATTCTCTCACCCTTCATTGTTCATTTTAAATAAATTTTCATTGGTATATCCGAGACTGGACATGGAGTTCTGGCAGGTAGTATTACTGCCCATTTCCACTAACATGAGCAGGAGGGAAATTCCCCTCAACAGCCTCGTACTATTAGCGAGTTCATCAGTTATTGAGTATTGCCAATTTCCTATAAAAACTTAACTATGCAAGGTTCATGAGATTATACTAGCATTACCAATTAATTATAGTCAACAACCTGATAAACTAATAATTTCCTTTGACTAAATGCGTGATTAACTGCCCTTTTCCTGTGGCATTGCCAAGTACTTCGTAAGAATTTCGTAAGAATTTATTAATAAAATCTTATAGGTTCCTTGAAGAAAAACAAAAGAACAAAACTCTTTGTTTTAGTACGATTGAAGTATACAAGCAATGATTTTTAATTGAAAATAGTAGGAAAATAAATTATTTGTTATAAATAATTAAGTGAATTAAGTTAGTGAAAGGAAGAGCCGATATGAGAAGGTTTTTAGCGGTTGTAAAAATATTATTGATCATTACTGTTGTAGTGTTCGTAATATTTAGAGTGGGAGATAAAGCGAACTTAGATGTAAAAAAGGACTTCCCCTTTTTTAGTACAGAAGAATACGCCAGTCAATATATTTATGTGTTTGATAGAGAAACAGGAGATGTGATTTATGAAAAGAATCCTCAATCTAAGACATATCCTGCATCGCTCACAAAGATCATGACAACGATTGTAGCACTTGAGCATATTGACGACTTATCTACAATTGCTCCTATAGATACAGAAACGCAAAGTGAAATGTTTGCAAACAATGCTTCGATGGCTGGTTTTAATGCTGGGGAATCAGTAACATATCGAGACCTGTTATATGGAACGATGTTACCCTCTGGTGCCGAAGCAGCTAACTCTCTAGCTATTCATGTGGCTGGAAGTGAGGAAGGTTTTGTTCAAATGATGAATGACAAAGCTGTTGAACTAGGATTGAATAGCACACATTTTACTAATCCAGAAGGTCTCCATAATAAAGATCAGTATACGACAGCATCTGACATGGGCAAGCTTTTAGATTATGCATTAAATAATGAACATTTTAAAGCGATTTTTACGAAAGAGACATTTCTAACAACGTCAACTACACACCATCCTGATGGAATTCTGTTAAAATCCACTGTTCTTACGTCCCTTAATAAAGATGAGCAAAATGGCTTTGAAATTATTGGTGGAAAGTCAGGTACAATGGATGAAGCTGGACAATCCTGGGCGACACTTGGGTTGGTAGATGGCCGGGAATATATAAGTATCGTCATGGGGGCTCCTTTAGAAGACATTAGTCATCCAGATAATAAGCAAATAGCGGATACGCTGAAGCTGTATACAAAAATTAAGTCTAGTGAGTTGTGAATATATTTACGTGCAAGTTTAATAAAAACGCTCGGAGTTAAAAAGAAAATCTTGTAATGTTGTGACCTATGTTCCAGAAATCGATTCATTAAACCCGAACATTCTATCAAAATAATTAATTGGACTTTTTACTTCTATACCTATTAGATGTGATTTATTTATTAAAATAGTTGAATGGTATCATTTGTACTTGTGCTAGTATTTGTAACGCTTACACTTGAAATGCCAAAACCACCAACAAATAATGCAAACACAACCAAAATTGACACTAATTTTTCCATTTTTCCCTCTCCCCTTTGGTGTTTTTTGTTAAAATAGTATGCAGTTACATACTAACCTAATAATAGGAGGATATTAGGATGAAATTGGAGTTTATCCAATTTATGTTAAAATGGTCATCCGGGGTAATGATAGGCGCTTCTATAATTATAATCTTAAGAGGATTTCTATTATTTGATTCTGATTTTGAATTATTCTCAATTAATGGGTTTGCCATATTACTATCAAGTATTTTATTTATAGTAAGCCTAATAGTAAATATTGTTTTTAAAAAGAAAAGAAGGAGGAAACAGGAAAATAATGGATCCAGAAATGAAATGAACCTTTAGAAACGAAGCATCATTTATTACTTAATCTGCACGTGTATATTGGTTATTGATATTAATCTGAATTTTTAATGACTACGGTCTTTATAGCAATTCGAGAAAAAAATTAAAGGTTTTTTAATCTATATTGTGAAAATAAAAGTTTAGATCTCGCCTAAAAAGCGAGATCTATTTTATTTTTCACCAAAAGGAATTTTTCTTGTTCCTTGGTGATAGCTATGATTAGCTCGTTCACATAAGTTTTGAACAAGTTTATATGGCACATCACTCTCCATTTTCAGAGAAAAATACTTCAAGATTGTTTTGACTTGACATTTTATAGACTACAATTGTAATATTGTACTACAGTTGTAATCCATAGAGTAATAAGGTATAAAATGCTTATGGTTGGTGACTGAAGAAACAAATAAGAGAGATTCAATCTAATAGAGAGAAGGTATCCATATGAGAAAAACTAGCCCACACAAAATCGGCATGCTTCTTTTTATCATGTCCATCACATTGCTGTTACTAGCAATACTAACCGCATGCGTAAATGCAGACAATAAGACCGATGTATCATCCGACAAAGAAAATGCATCAAAAGAAACGATCAGTAAGGATGAAAAGTTTGCACAGCTCGAAAATGAATTTAATGTCCAACTAGGTGTCTATGCAATGGATACAGGGACGAATCAAACAGTCGAATACCGACCAGAAGAACGTTTTGCTTATTCATCCACCTTCAAACCTTTGGCTGCAGCAATCTTGCTTGAGCAAAATAACATAGAAGATCTGGAAAAAATCGTTACGTATACCAAAGATGATTTGGTTACTTATTCTCCGGTTACTGAAAAACATGTAGATACCGGAATGACGCTATTGGAAATCAGTGAAGCAGCCATTCGAAAAAGTGACAACACTGCGGGGAATCTCCTACTTGAGGCTCTTGGGGGTCCTGATAAATTTGAGCAAGCCTTACGTGACATTGGTGATGACATTACCCAGCCCGAACGATACGAAACAGAATTGAATGAATTCATACCGGGGAATAGTCGTGATACAAGCACACCGAGAGCTATGGCCACCAATCTGAAGAAGGTCACCCTTGATGACTTTCTTTCAGATGATAAGCGTGAATTACTTATTGACTGGTTGAAAGGAAATGCAACAGGAGATGCACTAATACGTGCAGGCGCACCAGAAGGATGGATAGTTGGTGACAAAAGTGGTGCAGGAAGCTACGGAACAAGAAATGACGTTGCCATTGTATGGCCACCGAACAGAGAACCAATCGTCATGGCAATTATGTCTCGGCATGATACAGAGAATGCGGAATATGATGATGCGCTGATTGCAAAGGCTGCCGAAATCACACTGAACGCTTTAAAATAAGAAAATTCGGGATAACACATGTCCGTCAGGGAGAGCGTGTGTTATCCTTCTTTGTTATAGCATTTCTTTCCATGGCGATAAAATGGACTCAAATGGTAAAATGGAAGAGCTTTGAGTAAATAACTTCGTGGTTAAGACCTGCGGTAATATGTCAAGATACAAAATAAAAAAGATTTAGATATCAAGGTGCAATTTTGTTAAAAAAGGCAATAGGAAACTAGACCATTAATCAAATGTAAATTAATGGTAATTACACAAGGGTTGTAGAAGCTACTTTCTAAGCTTCATGTTTCACGCTCCCTTGTGGCGTGTAGATTTGATGGTTGCGTAGTAGCGCATCCACCAAACGCACTAATTTTCTAGCGGTTAAGACGAGTGCTCTTTTATGTTGGTGTTTCGGTACTTCACGGTATTTCTTCTCGTAATAAGCTTGGTATTCAGGTACATGCCTTCTCACCGAGTTGGCGGCTTCAACAAGGTAATAACGCAAATACTGATTCCCGTTACGAGATAAGGAAGTATCATCTGCCGTAAACCTGCCTGATTGGTGTTTTCGCCAGTATAGTCCTGCATATTTGGCTATTTTGGCCTCTGCTTCAAATCGTTCAATCTGACCGATTTCTGCGATGATACCAGCAGCGAATACAGGTCCAATTCCGGGTGTGGATTGCAGGGTATTGGGTAAGCCAGCCATGATTTTAGTGATCGCTTTATCGATTTGCTTGATTTGTGCCTTCATGGTGCGAATCAGCTCAATAATAGTGCCCAAGATGAGATCAATCGAGTCTTCCACTACCTTATCCAAACGATAGGAAGAACGTACTGCTTTTTGAATGGACTTGGCCACTTTTTCAGGGTCGTGAAAACCATTTTTACCTTTGGTTTGGAGGTAATCAGCTAGGTCTTCGATCGACATCTGAGCGAGTTCTTCCAGGCTATATTTTTCAAAGAATAAGTCCATCATAGCTTGTCCAAACACGGAAGATTCGACGTTTTCTTGAAACGTATTACACTTATAACTCAAGTGTTGAAGAAAATGTTGCTTTTCTTTGGTCATCTGATGTACGAGTTGGTAGCGAGAGCGTGTCAACTGTTGTAGGGCAACGTATTGACTCTCTTTGACCACCGACATCGATAAACGACCAAATCGTAAATAATCGGCAATCACAAATGCATCAATCTCGTCGGTCTTGTCCATGTCTGGATAACTCTTTTTGAAGTTGGCAATCTGTTTTGGATTCATCACAAATACTTGTGCACCAAGCTTACGGAGCTCTTCATCCTGATGAAAAAACATCGCTGGATGAAAACTGTACACGGAAGTGGATTCTAAGCCAATCTTTAATACTTCCACAGATTGTCCATCCATGGTACGAAAAATAGCTTCACGTAAAGCAGTAGCACCAGGTAAATCATTCGACACGGTGAAGGAAGATAACTTTACACCTTCACTATCTAACAAACAAACCTTGATATCAAAAGAACTAACATCTAATCCGACAAATAATCGCATGGGGAATTCCCCTCCTTTCTAAATTAGAATCATTGGAACCTATCTTGGACGCCTCGGGATATCCCTAGTGTGAACGCCGATCAACAACCTCGTGTATCAGTACTATCTCTGTATCGAAAGCCGCCTTGGAGCTACTACCATCCAAGTTCGAGGGACAGAGTGCACAGCCTGCGAGTAGGAAGGTCTGCACGTACACTGGGAAACAGTCTTTAAATGTGGTTAGCCACAGGAGATGACAGAATTGTCCCAAATGATCCTTAAGACCATTATCTAGGAACATCACAAGACGTCCAAGTGTTTTTTGAAATTTATTGCAGGTCAAATGAGGAAAATAGTGAGTCCAACAGATGGGCTTAAATATAATATACGAGGAGATGAAGAAATGTCTGTCCTCCATCTGGCTGTTAGCTTGTCCATATCTTCTATCATGGTCATTGTTATCATGCTGATCCGAAAGATTTTTAAGCATCAATTGTCATCCAAATGGAAATACAATCTCTGGTTCTTGTTACTGATTGCTTTACTATTACCTTATCTTCCTACAAAATTATTAAAATTCGGGGATAATTTCACGTGGAATGGGAACCGAAACAGTAATCCGTTACCATCCGTTACTAAAGCCGAAAACGTTAGGTCATGGGAAAATAGTAACTGGATGCACGATTTTTCAATATCTGTTCACCGGGTTGATTTGACATGGATGAATAATGTTTTAACCATCATATGGATTCTAGGCATGCTTGTGCTTATTGCTTTTTCATTTCACGCATGGATAAAACTGCGACAAATAAAAAGGTCCACAAGCCCAATAAACAATAACGAAGTGATTTTATTATTCGAAGAGTGCAAACAACGGATGAATGTATCTCGGCAACTGGTGTTGGGGGAATCACCACTAGTTAAATCCCCAATGACGTTCGGGATATTTAAAACCTATATAATACTGCCGAGTCATGCTAAAGCGTGGCTGTCCACGGATGAAATTAAATACATCTTGCTACATGAATTATATCACTATAAAAATAAAGACATCGCCACAAATTTCCTGATCGTCCTATTCCAAATTTTATACTGGTATAATCCATTGATTTGGATGGCGTTCAGGGAAATGCGATTGGATCGGGAAATCGCATGTGATCGTGCTGTCCTAAATACATTGGATCAAAATCAGCATGCAGCATACGGAAACACGATTATTATGTTTGCGGATAAATCCTCTCTTTCAAGGCAATTCGCAATGGTTAACCAGCTCACTAGTTCAAAAAAGCAATTAAAAAAACGGATCGAACGTATTGCTGCTTTTACAATGGAAACAAAACTCTTACAACTGAAAAGTATTCTGATTTTTATACTTCTTGCAGGAGTTGTCGTGAGTCAGATACCGATTGTCTCTGCAATGACTTATGATGATGACCGGAGTGATTTTGACAATAATAATACAGTATATGAGGATTTAAGCGGATTTTTCAATGGGTATGAAGGAAGCTTTATACTGTACGATTTGCAAGAGAAGCAATACAATATCTATAATAAAGATAAAAGCACATTACGGGTTTCCCCCAATTCTACGTACAAAATTTACAGTGCATTATTTGCTTTAGAGTCTGAGGTCATCACACGAAACGACAACACCTTAAAGTGGAATGGGAAATCTTATCCTTATCAAGTCTGGAACCAGAGTCAAAATTTATTTACTGCACTTGAAAATTCCGTAAGCTGGTACTTCCAGCAGCTGGATGAAAAAGTGCAAATAAAAAACATGGAAACTTACCTTGATAAAATACAGTATGGTAATCAAAATCTGTCGGGTGGAATCGAAGACTATTGGCTCGAATCTTCTTTAAAAATTTCACCGATTGAACAGGTGCAGACACTTAGAGACTTTTATACAAACAAATTTGGGTTTGATGGTAAGAACATTCAGTTCATAAAAGATGCCATCAAACTGGAGACGAAAGCCAATGCAACCCTCTATGGCAAAACTGGCACAGGCACGGTTAACGGAAAAAATGTGAATGGCTGGTTCATAGGATATGTAGAAATGGAAAACAATACGTACATTTTTGCAACTAATATCGAAAGCGGCCATCATGCCAGTGGCAGTAAAGCTGCTGAAATTACGAAAACCATTTTGCGCGATAAGGGCATCTATTAAAAGGTAAAGGTAGGGAATAACGTGACGAATAAAATACCCACTATTTCAGAGTCGGAATGGGAAGTCTTAAAAGTGCTCTGGGAACAAGCGCCGCTAACAGCAAATGATATTATTTCATCCTTGCAGGCACAAACGAACTGGAAGCCGAAAACCGTACGTACACTGTTGGATCGGCTCACTAAAAAAGAAGTCGTCGGCGTCCATAAGAATCAGAGAGTTTATACATTCTATCCGCTTTATTCCCAAGACGAATGCCAGCGTTCCAAAACAGAATCCTTTGTAAAACGATTCTATGACGGTGCCTTAAAATCGATGCTCGTTCAATTCATTCAGGATGAAGACCTGTCTGAAGAAGATATTAAAGAACTAAGGTCCATCCTGGATAAAAAGCAGAATGAAAAATAAAACTAACACAGCTTCAGTGGAGTTCAAAAAGATCAAACTTATGATTACCGAATCCTTAATGAATACAAGAACGTTATTAAATGGGAGAAAAGCTATTTAGAATAAAAGCAATGATTTTAGGAGTATCTAAGAGGCTTTACGAGTATATTGTTAATAATAAGAAAGAAGTTTTGCTTAGAAAACAAAACCTCTTTCTTATTTATGAAGATTCATTTCTGCTATTCGTGACAATCATTTGGCGAACCTTTTGAAATGTTTCTCTCTATCTTCTAAAGTAATCTCTCTAAACAACCTCATCTAATAAACTTTTTTTAATTATCTCCATTAATCAAAAGTACAGCTTTATCTGAAAACTTTCGATCGATTAATTGTTGGGCGATTGTTCCGATAGTCTCCCATGGTGCTTCTACTGCTACAAGTGGTTTCAACTGGCCGTTCGCAATCAAGTCTCCTAAAATCTTCAAATCTTCCTTTGGTGAAAAACGATTTACCTCTTCTCCTAGATAAAAACAATGCAAGTTTACCCCACCTACATATGCGAGTTTAGAAAGATCAAAAGTAGCGATTGGTGATGCAGTATAGCCAACAGATACAAGTACCCCACCAGGCATCAGTTGAGATAGCAGAGATGGTAATGTTTCACCACCTAGAGAATCGATAATGAGATGATATGGACCATATTTTTCTACCGATTCCGTAATAGATTCACCTATAATGACCTTATTGGCTATCATGTTAGCTTTCTCTTCAGTTCGTGCTATACCTACATTGAATGCCCCACTTAGGGATGCAAGCTGATGCGCAAAAAGCCCAACCCCACCGGTCGAACCAGTAATAAGTATTCGTTTACCTAGAAGCATTCCACCTTTTCTAAGTGTATAAAGGGCAGACAAGCCAGCTACTGGCAATGTTGCAGCTTGAGCATATGACACTGTATCAGGAATTTCAGCTATGAAGTTTACGGAAACCGCAACCTTTTCTGCCCATGAGCCCGATGGTAAAAGTCCAACAACTCGACTTCCTTTTCGTGGACCTTCTCCACTTTTTGCTTGCTCGATAACACTACCAGAAAAATCCCATCCAGGTCTCATTTGTTTCTCTTGAGTCTTCGCATTGGTAACTTCTCCCCGATTAAGAGAAAATGCTCTAACTTCAACCATCGCTTCAATGCCTAATCGTCAAACCCTAATAAATATTGCTGACTATCTAGAATGTACTCATGTTGAGCGTAATGATCTCCTGATCACTGCAGGTTACCTACCTGTTCAAAATCACTTAGCAGAACAAACGAGCAATATTGCATTAGATCAAGCTCGTGATACCCTGAATACCATTCCTTTTCCGGGGATAATCGTAAATTACAACTTGGAAGTTAAAGCAATAAATAGGCCGTTTCACTATTTATTTGATATCCCTCTAGACATCAATAACAAATTAAATATGGTAGATTTGCATTTCAATCATGAGCTGCCTATACGCTCTCGTTCTACTTTTGATACAAATTCCTATCAACAATGGGAGTTACATGCCATATCTGGTATACAAGCATTCAAACTAAATAATATGCTATTTCACAATGATGACTGGTATCAGTCCTTAACTCAAGATTTTCGGCAAAATTATGATGTGAATAAGTATTGGAAAATGTCTACAAAAGATTCGGACAACGAAGCTATGAAATCAAGACAAATTTTAGCAAAAACCGGAAATTCAAAGGCGCTAGTTCCTATTCATTATCGGGAAATTCATATTGCTGTAAGTAATCGTAAGTACCCTGAAATCGTAGTTTACTTACCTGTTGACAGACCAGGGCGCAAGGCATTCGAATTTATAGGCTGTCCAACAGACTGTCTTTTCCCAAGTAATAACTAACCCTAAGCTATGATTTCTTGTCCAGAATTAGACAAGTGAAAAGCGGAGTCGGTGGAGTTTATCCGAGGATTGGGATGTAGCTATAAAATAAAGTTTAATCAAAAATGGCCTCGTAAATTAAGTTTTATGGTAAATAAAAACAATCCATTTTGAAAATAAGATTAATCAAAATGGATTGTTATCCAGCAGATTTAAGTTTAGTTTTTATAAAAAAGTTTGATCATTTTCTACTTGTGTTGCTCCACAATCGCGCTGGAACAAAAAAGATTATCTTTAACACTGAATCTAGCTGTTATTTTAACGATAACCTGTAGCATTTGCAGGCTTACCTGCATCTTGAACTTCCACAACATAACGCCAACAATCTGGCTGTGAACCATCAATATCAGTGAAACCATAAACTTGTGCAAGCTTTCCGCTCGACAGAGATTGACCATTCCAACGTGAGACTTCGTGATCTCCGGCAAGGGCTGCAACGGCGCGCCCTACATAACGTGGTGTTTCTGAGATAACGAAATGAGGTTCCTTCTCAGTAGCGTCACGCCAATTTTCTTCCTTGACACCATAATGATCGAGCATGATTTCGGATCGCATCCAGCCTGGGGTTAAGGAGACAGCTGTGCAATGATGCTGTTTTAATTCGTGAGCGAGCCCTTCTGCTATACGGATGACTGAGCTTTTCGCTAGATCATAAAACATTGGAAAGCGATAGTTCTCACTATTATACTCTTTTGTACCATCGGTCATTTCAATGACAAGTCCGCCTTCGTTTTTGATGAGCAACGGTAATGCGTAGTGGTTCGTAATCAAATGAGTATCGATAGCTAAACGAAGCATTCTTAAGCCTTTTTTCAGCGAATGCTCCCATACTCTCGTATTCCCGTCAACGAGATACTCACCTCCCCAAATATCATTTACAAGTATATCTAACCTTCCATGTTCTTTCTCAATTCTTTCTATTAAGGTCTGTACTTCTTCATGTATAAGATGGTCAACTTGAACTGCTATACCTTGACCGCCTAACTGATTGACCAATTCAGCTGTTTCTTCAATCGTTTCAGGGCGCCCGTATTCAGAAATCTCGTGTCTTGTCGTACGGCCAGTGATATAGACAGTAGCTCCTGCAGCACCTAATTCCATAGCAATGCCACGTCCTGCTCCTCTTGTTCCACCAGCTACCAATGCTATTTGTCCCTTTAAAGATTTCATTTACATTCTCCTCACTTTACATAATTAAAATATTTTTCCATTGCTTCAATTCATAATATCTATAGTATAATCTATAATAATGACACCTTATGTCATATTAAACTTTTTAATATATATTTTTTTAGGTGGGTATCCATGCGAGCAGACAGACTTATTACCATAATATTGTTGCTACAAAATAATAAAAAATTAACAACCAAAGCATTGGCGAGAGAATTAGGAGTGACCGAACGTACAATTCATAGGGATATGGAATCTTTAAGTGCAGCAGGTATACTTGTTTTGGCAGAACGGGGAAAATTAGGCGGCTGGAGATTACTTGAGCACTATAGAAAGTAATTGTGGAGGAAAAACCATATCCGTCATAAAGAATTTGAAGTGATAGAACCAGTTAAGAGATGTATAAAGTACTTGGATAATAAGGGCAAAGCTCCAAATACCATTAAAAACATATTGTTATCATCTTTAGTTGTTTTATGAATTTATGAGCCAGAGAGGAATTGGATTAATGTATCAGAACTAGGGTAGAGACCTTAAGAGGGATGCAAATAAGTGAAGTAGCCCCTCTTAAATCAAAGTCCCCCGTTCAGAGGATGTATTAATAAAGACCTTTAAAAAGCCGTATAAAGGCACGAAGAGAACGAACAATTAAAGGATCCAGTTCAAAAATCACATGGTAAACTGTTTTAGCGTTATTGTATAACTCAGTACCAATATGGCGTTCGGATTAGTGTGAACTTTCGCTATGGGTATGTGTTAAAATAAACGTATGAAGTATAATTTACGAGATCGATTTTCAACAATCGGGCCAGATTGTGGAGGAGTTGATACTAAATCTAAATTAGATTAAGGGGCAAAAGACTTTAAAACGAGGAGAGGATATTATGGCGAAAAAGATACACGTATACAGCATTACAGTATCAACTGGAGAGCAGTTTAAAAATGTAAGAATCGAAGGGTCAATTAGCAGTAGATACTCAGGTATTACAACGGATTTTATTCCTGTAGAAAATGAAGATGGTCAAACGGTTGAATTAACGAAATATCAAATAGTTAAAGCGGAATTAATAAATATCGAAGAATAAGATAGCTTTTGCTCACAAATCGGGCAGTTTAGTTGAGGAAGAAAAATTAAATATTAAATCGAGTAGGTGACTAGCCATTAATTGGCTAGTCGACCTCTCACACCACCGTACGTACGGTTCCGTATACGGCGGTTCAATAGTTTAAGTGTGCTTTCTCGAAAAGTTTGGTTAAATCTTTATAACCAATTCTTTCGAGAATTTTGTTTGTAATGGACCTATGAAGTATATGGCTATTGGCAATTCTCCAGTATCCTTTGCGAGTGTTCGCCCATTCCCATGCCTTATCATAAGGTATTCCTAGTTTAACAAGGCTTTTATGCTTTGTACTAACTTTCTTCCATCGTTTCCATATAATCATCCTGATGCGTCTTTTCAACCAGTGGTTGATTCGTTGAATGTAACCTTTCATGAAGCTTATTCCGAAGAAGTTAATCCATCCGGTTGTTACTTCATTTATTTCCTGAATAATCTTGCGGATGTTATGTCCACGGTTTCTCCTGGTTAGTTTTCTAAGTTCCTTTTTGAAATTTCTTTTGGACTTGGCATGAGGACGAAAGCCTACTCCCTTTTTCGTTGTATGCAAACAAAATCCCAAAAACTTTCGTTTTGTTGGAGAACCTATTTCGCTTTTCTTCTTGTTGACTGTTACTTTCAGTTTGTCCTCAAGAAATCTGGTTGCACTTTTCATAACGCGGGAACCAGCTTTTCTACTTCTGACATAGATGTTACAGTCATCTGCATAACGGACGAATTTGTGTCCCCGTTGTTCAAGTTCTTTATCAAACTTATCCAGATAGATGTTGCTCAAAAAAGGAGACAGATTTCCACCTTGAGGGGTTCCTATCTCTGTCGGGAACACCTGCCCATTAATTGACACACCACTGCGAAGGAATTTACGTATGAGTCGCAAGATAATTTTATCTTGGATATGTTCTTCCACATAGTGCATCAGCCTATCGTGGTTCACTGTATCGAAATATTGTTTCAAGTCTATATCGACTACCGTACGGTAGTCCATTTCATAGTATTCTTTCGCTTGTTTAATGGCGTCATGAGCACTGCGTTTTGGTCGAAAGCCAAAGCTATTTTCAGAAAACGTTGGATCAATCCTCTTCTCGATTACCTGAAGAATAGCTTGTTGCACAAAACGTTCTTTGACTGTGGGAATACCTAGTTTCCTTTTGGAACCATCGGGTTTTGGTATTTCTGCACGTTTGACAGGTTGTGGCTCATAAGAGCCATCCGCAATTTGTCGTATAAACTCATCTTTATTGCTTGCAATATACCCCATCAATTCGTCAACAGTCATTCCATCTACTCCCGGTGCACCTTTATTGGCTTTTACCCGCTTATAGGCAAGATTCAAATTCTTTCGATCCATTACTTCGTAAATTAAATGTGTTACACCATCTTTTCCATCAGTTTCACCACGAAGATTACTGCACGCTTTTACATTGCCTTCTGTTTCCAACATATTCTCCTGTAAATAACCGCCGTCAGGCGTTGTCTGTGTTTGTTGCAATCTTCATACCTCCACTGTTTCCAAGATTACTATTGTTCAGCCCTTCATCCTGTTTGGATTACTATGGCATCTGCTGACTTCTTACAATTCACCCTGTCATTACTGACAGGATTGTTCCTGTAGGAAATTCCTTCCTTTTTGTCGGGAACCCTTGTAAGACCTCCCCGGGTAAGAGCTATAACCTTCCTCCCATGTAACTGCTGTATTTACTGTATGGAACTCGTGCAGTATCGGATTTTGCTTTGTTTCGCAAACTCGTCCATTCCAATTCAGCCTTATATACAGTTTCTATTCGTCAGTTCGGGACTTTGCGTCGGGCTTCCTTCAGATTCCACCCCACGGTGGACACCCTTGCCTTTCGCTAACAGTTCCTACTGCCAAGCCTGTAGTGGACTTTCACCACCAAGTTATAACCCATGCCGGGCACACGATAAAAACGCTCAGAATATTTTCCGAGCGGTTTAGTTTGCTGTTTATAATGCTTTTCTAAAGCCTGCTGAATAAAGAATGTACAATATAATGAATTTTTGTGATTGTATGTTCGATAATATATAAGAGTTATTCCGTAAAACAGTTGGTTTTGTTATGCTGTTCTTTTATAATTTTTCACTTTTACAATAGAACTTGATTCGAATCAATTTTTATTTCATAGAAACATCCTATACTAGAGTCATCAACAAGGAATACAAATGAAAATGAAATTGGAGGGAATCAACATGCAAAGATATATATTAAGTAAAAAGAATTCCATTACACTGATCAGTGCAATTTTGATTGCACTTGCATTCTTCGGACGATTTTCCTTAGACAACATGGCCATTTTCAATTGGTCGCTCATCATTGCATCTATTCTTGGTGTAGCACCAATTGCGATTCAAGCCTATCAGGCATTAAAAGTAAAAGTTGTCAGTATTGATGTTTTAGTTACCATTGCAGTTATTGGGGCAGTATTGATTCAAAATTATGAGGAATCAGCCATCGTTACTTTCTTATTCTTATTTGGTTCTTACTTGGAGCAACGTACCTTGAACAAAACACGTTCTGCCATTAAAGAATTAACAGAGCTGGCACCAGAAAGTGCTTTAAAGCAAATGGAAAACGGAGAATTTGAAGAAGTAGATGTCGATGATGTAGACGAAGGTGATATTTTATTAGTTAAAACGGGTGCAAAAGTTCCGGTAGATGGAACAGTGTTAATTGGTGAAGGTCACATTAATGAAGCAAGTATTACTGGAGAATCTCTACCTGTAAGTAAAAAGGTTGATTCTGAAGTATTTGCAGGATCTATCTTAGAAAATGGAACGATCCAAATTCGAGCTGATCGTGTTGGAGAAGATACAACATTTGGTAGAATTATCGAATTAGTGGAAGAGGCACAGGATTCCAAATCAGAAGCAGAACGTTTCATTGACCGATTCTCAAAATACTATACACCAGCTGTGTTAGTCCTTGGTTTTATTGTTTGGTTTTTCTCAAAAGATATTGAACTAGCTATCACGATTCTTGTTTTAGGATGTCCAGGTGCATTAGTTATCGGGGTACCTGTATCCAACGTTGCCGGTATCGGAAACGGTGCACGTAATGGTGTCCTCCTAAAAGGTAGTGAAGTTATCAATGACTTTAGCAGAGTAGATACTATCGTTTTTGATAAAACAGGAACATTGACAGTAGGAAACCCTGAAGTTGCCGAAAAAGAATTTTACGGAAAAAATACTGAAGAGGTTCTAGGATATTTAGCAAGTGTGGAGCGTGAATCGGACCACCCACTAGCGAAAGCTGTCCTACAGGATATTGGCGAGACAACTTTCTCTACTGTTGAAGAAACCGAAGTCGTTAAAGGTGGCGGAATTGTAGCAAAAATAGGTGTTCATCGTATAGCCGTTGGTAACGTAGCTTTAATGGAAAAGGAAAATGTGAAATTAAGCGAAAAAGCTAAAAAAGACGTCGAACGCTTTGAGAAAAATGGGAATTCTCTTGTGTTAACTGCGGTCGACGGAGAATTAAACGTTCTGATGGGTATTCGGGATCAAATCCGTCCAGGTGTTAAAAAAGATCTTCAAAAACTGAAAAAACTAGGGGTTAAAAACCTTGTCGTTCTTTCTGGGGACAACCAAGGAACCGTAGATTTAGTTGCTCGAGAACTTGGGTTAACAGAAGCACATGGTCATATGCTACCGGAAGGAAAATCTGCTTATATCGAAAAAATGCAAGCAGAAGGCGGGATCATTGCCTTTGTCGGTGACGGAGTGAATGATAGTCCTTCACTAGCCTTAGCAGATATCGGAATCGCCATGGGAAGTGGAACAGATGTTGCAATTGAAACATCAGATGTTGTTTTAATGAATTCTGACTTTAGTCGTTTACCACACGCATTAGGCTTAACAAAATCAACTTCAAGAAACATGAAACAGAACATTACCATAGCAGTTGGTGTGGTATTAGTCTTACTTGCCAGCCTACTATTTAGTGAATGGATGAATATGTCAATCGGGATGTTGGTTCATGAAGCAAGTATCTTAGTAGTCATCTTGAATGGTATGAGATTGCTTCGATACCGTTTGAGAGAATAATTTTAATAGAAACCAGTCTTGATGAATGATAAAGGGGAAGTACTCAGGTAGGAAGAACAAAATACTCCCCTACTTTTTGTTAAAACTTGATTTGCATCAATTTCATTTCGTTGAACCTGAACTATACTTAAATTGTAAAAAAGAAGAGGGAAAACAAAAAAATCAAAGATAAGAT
Source organism: Gracilibacillus sp. JCM 18966 (assembly GCF_055392695.1). Lineage (NCBI taxonomy): Bacteria > Bacillati > Bacillota > Bacilli > Caryophanales > Bacillaceae > Gracilibacillus > Gracilibacillus sp. JCM 18966. Next base: position 1,192,875 of record NZ_AP043883.1, read on the forward strand.
GAAAGGAGAAATAATTCATGCAAAAAGGAGTTATTCAATTAGAAACATTATCTTGTCCATCTTGTATGCAAAAGATTGAAAATGCGGTGAAAGGATTAAACGGGGTTAATCAAGATAGCTTAAAAGTATTATTTAATGCTAGTAAAGTAAAAGTAGATTTTGATTCAGAAACGATCACCATTAACGATATCGAAAAAGCCATTGAAGACTTAGGATATCCAGTCGTCAAATCAAAAGTAAAATCGGCCTAAGACCAAAAAATCACAAGAAAGAGGGAACGAATAATGTCTGAACAAACATTTAACGAAGTAATAACAAACCATTTTGAAAAACTGGATTTATACACCACTGCAATTACACGGGCCCATGGTAAGAATCACCCAGAAGCCTTTGAAGTACGTGAATTGTTTGAAACAATTAGTGGAAAAGTAAAAGACGCAGGTACGAACAAACCTGACTTAGATGCTGAATTTGCTCAATTACGAAAAATCACAGACAACTACACCATTCCTGGAGATGTATGTGAAACGTATGCAGGCACATTCGAGATGTTATCAGAAGTAGATAAAGCATATCAGGCTTAAAGTAACTCAAAAACAAAAGAATAGATTGGTTTACGGTCGTTAAAAAATGAAGGGGGAAATGATTTATGCAAAAAGCAACGATTCAATTAGAAACCTTATCTTGCCCATCTTGTCTCCAAAAGATTGAAAATGCGGTGAAAGGAATAAACGGTGTGAATCAAGATAGCTTGAAAGTAATGTTCAATGCAAGTAAAGTAAAAGTAGATTTTGATTCAGAAGCAGTCGCTATTAACGATATCGAAAAGGCAATTGAAGACTTAGGATATCCTGTTGTCAAATCAAAGGTAAAACCTGCTTAATCGAGTGAATAGAAAGGAAGCCTAGGATGCCCTCTTAGGCTTTTTATAAAAGGGAGAGGTTATTTTGGAACAAAACCAATGTTGTCATCACCAACATGGACATGCAGAATGTATTCGTATTGTTCCCATTTTCAACCATTTGGAAGACTCACAAATGGATTTGATTGCGGAATCTGCCAAGATACTTCATCTTAAAAAAGGGGAAATGTTATTCCGTGCAGATGAGGAAGATGATACCTTATATATTATCAATTCAGGTAAGGCTCGGATTTACCGCTTATCGGATTCTGGAAAAGAACAACTTGTTCGCATTTTAAATCCTGGTGATTTTACAGGTGAAGTCGCCATTTTCCAACCTGGAAGTATTCATGAGAATTATGCGGAAGCACTACAAAATACAACCATTTGTTTAATTAAACGAGGTGATTTACAGAAGTATTTGGTGGAATATCCGCAGATCTCATTAAAAATACTGTCAGAAGTAACGATGCGTTTAAAGGATTCTGAAAAACAAACCACACAAGTAGCGATTGAAAATGTAGAAACCCGCATTATATCCTTTTTAGCTGAGAATGTTGAAAAGGGAAGTGGCGATAGTCCAACGATTATCTTACCAATGTCCAAAAAGGATTTAGCCTCGTATCTTGGTACCACACCAGAAACAATCAGCCGTAAATTTACTACTCTAGAAGAACTTGGATTGATTAAACAGTTACCGAAAAAGAAAATTAAAATAATGGATTTAGATCAATTGTTACTTCATACTGAATAAATATAAGCAGAGTAGCGTGCCATCATCTAACGTGTTAAGTTTAATAGTACAAAACATAAAATAACAAACCTTTTAGCAATCCAATTAGCATATAAAATGGATTGCTAATTTTTGTTGATTTAACAATGTTTATCTACAAAAAGAAAGAGAAATGGCTACTTATTTGGCACTTATTTTACCAAGACGACATAAACTTGTGTCAACTGCATAATTCATTAGCAAAACACCCCCTAATAACTAAGCTAATTCCTCTGATAAATAACTAAGTAATTGGAAATTTATGTTAAAATTATAATTTGGATTGTGAATTAGTGTACTTAAAGTAACGGGGGCTTTAGTTAAATAACCATCTTCCACAATCGGGCGCGATTCTCAAACAAGCATTGGCGCCCAATGTTGAAGAAAAGGACCAGATTGTTAGATACGTTAAGGTGGTGAAATGATGAGTAAAGATGAAGGTATTTTTGACAAATTTATCAGAGATGAAATGATGGATATCGAAACATTTCATCTCATTTATGATTTTGTTGCATTGGATAACTTCCGTCAAGGTGAGTATGAAGGCAATATGTTTGTTGTTAGAAAGATAAATGCAAATCATATACAGTTAGAAGATGAAGTAGCAACAGAAAACACCTCCATTCCAGCGGTATATACATATGCTAAAAAGAAGTTTTTATCGCTTTTACAATCTCATAAGCCAAGTTTGTAAAGTATGCCAGAATAGGGCGCAGTTACCGAATAATAATATCCCTTCTGAATCAAGTTAGAATATTAAGGTAAGGTGAGTCATTATGAACATAAGAAATATTGATAGGGCTTTATTTACAGGTTTGTTTGTAGGCATAATCATTTTTATTAAAGAAATCCTTTTTTCGGGTATAAATGCTTTCATATCAATCCTTATTGGTGCAATAGCTGCATTAATCGGTTACTTGATTGGGGATAAGATACTCCCTAGAAAAAGTGATAATAATTAACGCCTCAACTTTCGCACACTGAAATAGACATGTAACCCTTGATATAGTTAGGTAAACCTGCCACCCATTGCTGTACTTGATTTTTGATTAATTTTTGTATTGCTTTATTGGTATGCTGGATGACATCATCAAGCATCTCGATTAATTGCTGTAAAGCAACAGCCCAATCCAGTTCATCAATTTCATCACATAATTCATAAAATAAGCCGCCTAGTGTTCGATCATCCGAGTTACAACGGTTTTGCCAAGAAAGCACGATATACCTTGTAAATACAATCGTGGTATGGCTGATAAGGGCATCATAAGACCGGCTTTGGAACTCTTTTTGTAGATTCAAAAGCGATTTGGTTGTCTTGAAAAAGACTTCAATATCCCAGCGCATCCCATAGATCCATGCCAACCACATCAAGTCCTTGTTCTTTGATGTCTTTGATCAGAGGCGGTTGGGTAAACCAGGAATCCATTAACACATAAGAAGCATCTATCCCGGCATTCATGGCACGCTGAAGCATACCCGGAATTTGTTCCGGTGCGGTTTGTAAGGCTTCCTGGCGACGTTTATATCCAGAACTGCGCTTATCGATGTCTTTAGAAATACCATTGATCTGATGCTTTTTCGAACTTAATAAAGAGAAGTCTACAGGCATAAAAGTTGCGCCATCGGACCATCCCAAAGTTAACATGCGGAACCCTTTATAAAACCTCATCTTTTGAGAAGCATGATCAAAACACCGGGCTAATAACTCTACTTTTTTGCTTCTATTCCGGTCATAAGAGGAATCATCGATGATAAATACTTTAGGACGACGATGACTCGTAAAGGCAGATACTTTTGAAATGACAGAAGAAGCCAAGGCAAGCAGAAAACGCCGCCAATTAAAAGTAGACTTGTTTAAAAAGCGATAAACCGTATCTTTCGCCGGAAGATCTGCGGACTTCTTACTATCCAGCATACGAAACCAATTTTTATGTTCAAAGATGAGACGAAAGATTAATTGAAAAATAATAGCACTAGAAATGCCAAAAGACTTGGTAATTCCAGCGTTACGCAAATGTTTTAGAACACCTAATTCTTTAAATACAGATTTTATTTCAGTTGGCAGTTGCTTATTCGGGTCATTATTCGCTATCATGGTAGGAGACACCTCTTCTGTTTTGGTAGTGATTCTAGACAAATCAACTATACCAAACGGAAAGGTGTTTTTTCATGTTTAAAATCTGTGTCAAGCAACCTACTACAGTAGCTACAAGTACTTGAGCTTATTGATTTTATTAAGTTTTTCTAGGTGCGAAAGTTGAGTTAACGCAAAATAAATATTATGGAATCGGGCGCTTATCTTGAATATAGATAGGCGTCTAATCTGTGTGTTTTTACCATTATTATAGGAATATATTTTATTATACATTTCGATTGTTGAATAAAGGATGTTTAAGCAGATCATACTGGAATCAAGTTAATTGATTCATAGTATGGGAGCGTGAAAAAAATGTTGTTGTCTGAAGCATGGGACAAGTACCACTCTGATAAAAGAATTGAAGGTTATTCTTCTCTTACTTTGAAGATGTATGGTTTCCAATGTAACCTTTTAAAACGTTATTTTGGAGATATTAGAATAGGCGATATTACAACAGAAAATTTGAAACAATACTTGGTTGAAGCTGGAGAACATTTAAAACCATCTAGTTTAGGACATCGTATACGATTTATTAGGTCGTTGTTTAAATGGACCCATGAGGAAGGTTATATTTTGAAAAATCCAGCTGCGAAATTAAAAGAACCTAAGTTAGGCAAGCGAATTCCAAAGTTTCTTACCAAACATGAGATTGAACACCTTCGTGAGGGATGTCATACACCGATGGAAAATGCTTTGTTTGAATTTTTTTATTCGACGGGCTGTCGGATTGGAGAAGTTGCTAAATTAAATAGAGATGATATTAATTTCACTGGAAACTCGGTGATTGTGCATGGGAAAGGCGATAAGGAAAGAGAAGTTTATTTTAATATACGTTGTGCCATTTGGTTAAAAAGGTATCTAGAGGAACGTGAAGATAATCAACCTTGTTTATTTGTCACTGAGCGTAAACCTATAAGACGTATGAGTATAGATACTTTGAGACACATAGTTAAACGTATTTCTAATCGTGCTGGAATCAAAAAAACGATTCACCCACATCAATTACGGCACAGTTTTGCCACACATATGGTAGACAATGGCGCCCCACTTGAAATAATTCAAAGCCTTCTTGGTCATGAAAAGAGTGAAACAACAAGAATTTACGCTCATCTCAGTGGTAAATTAAGACATGATTTCTATAGTAAGTATTTTTAAAGGTTGTGCTTTTTTATTCAATATATTCTAAATATTACCTTTTATGTTAAAATTAATGGGAGATTAGTGTGGGAAGCATGTAATTGAACTATAAATAAGCGCTATTCATGAATAGGGCCAGATTATGAAAGACTTGAATTCGAGATAATGAAATAAATATAATAGAGCAACAAGAGGGATTTATAAGTTCAAAGGGAAAAGGATTAAAGATAGTCTTCAGCCTTTTAGTATAAGACTTTAGGTGAACAAAATCCATCAAAGCATAGGATTGTTTAGTCAGCTTTGATGGATTTGATTTTTCTCTAATTGTTTTCATAAGAAGCTTTTTTATTAAATGCTAGTAATAGAGTCACACCAATGATACAAGCCATACCCAACCATTGAAAAAAGCCAAAGGGTTCTCCTAACCAGACGACCATGGTTAATACTGCTGAAAGGGGTTCTAAGTTACCAATTAGACTTGTCTCTTTAGGTGAAAGGTACTGTAGACTTTCAATGTAAAACCAAAATGCAAACATAGTGCCAAATATAATTACAAAAATTAGATACATATATATTTCAGCTGTAAAGTTTGAAAAGTCCGCTTGCCAGGGAGGGTGGATAAAACTTAATGTAACTCCTCCGATGGCCATGGCCCATCCAACAACAACAAGGGAATCAAATTCTTTAAGTAAAGGAATAGCATATAGCGTATAAAAAGCTAAAGCTACCCCAGATAATATGCCCCAAAAAATAGAGATTACAGGTACGGATAATCCGGAAATGGCTCCGTTTGTAAGTAATAAAAAGGTGCCAAGTAGAGCAAGAGTAACAGTCATTAGATCTTGTTTAGTGAAGATGGTCAGTTTACGTAAGAGTAGGTAAACGATGATCATAACAGGAGCAAGATATTGTAAAAGAGTAGCAACAGCAGCATTCCCATGATTAATGGAAGCCATATAGGTGTATTGAACCGCCAGCATGCCAAGTAATCCAAAAATGATCATCTGTACAGCAGTTTTTTTATTCCTCCAAATACTAATGATGTGGAAGTAACCTTTCCTAACGCATTGAACAGTCAAAAGTAAAATGCCAGCTATGAGCAACCGAACGGTTACTAGCCAATTTACATGAATAGAGTAATCTTGAAAGAGTTTTTGTGAAACTGTTCCCCCTACTCCCCAAAAAATGGCTCCTATTATAACGAGAATCAAGCCTTTATTTTTTGTATGTCCTTTTATCATTAATACCACCTCAATAATATAACGATAATGTTATAATAGTTAAAAAGTGACGATAATAATAGTTAAATTGGATGAAAAAGTATAATTATTTTGAGGTGGTAATTTGCAGATAAAAGATTTTAAATTAGACGAAAAGTTAAAAGAACTGACTAATCACCGTACCATTGAGTTACCAATAGCTTGTTATGAAACGACAATTTCCAAAAATGTAAATGGCTATATTCCACTTCATTGGCACGATGAATTACAATTTGTTCATGTTACGAAAGGAGAAGGAACTTTTCAAATTAATGAAGAAAAAATTGTAATTAGTGAGGGAGAGGGACTGTTTATAAATAGTGGTCGGCTGCACATGGCCGAAGATAACCAACAATCAGGCTGTGTCTATATTTGTTTAAATGTTGCACCATATTTTGTCCTGCCAAACGAACTATACATGACGTATGTATATCCTTATATCAAAGCGACAAACTTCCCTTATCTATTTATTGGAACAAAGCATTCCTGGCAAAAAAACATTTTGAATTCTATCCTTAACATTCAGCTTTTGATTCAAGAAGAGTCACCACACTTTGAACTTGATACGTTTATGTCGATTAATCAAATGTGGAAAGAACTTATTATAAATGGCCTGCCGTTAGAGTATGACGAAGGAGAAGTAGTAAAACAAAGTCGGATGAAGCAAATGTTGAACTATATACATCTGCACTATGGAGAAAAAATCATGTTAGACGATATTGCAAGATCTGGTCAATTAAGTCGATCTGAATGTTGCAGGTATTTCAAAAAAACACTTAGAAAAACACCATTAAATTACGTCACAGACTATCGGATCCAGAAGAGTTTAGTCCTTATTCAGCAACCTGACTCTAATGTGACAGAAGTTGCCTATGAAGTCGGATTTAATAGTACGAGTTATTTTATTAGTAAGTTCCGTAAGAGAATGAATATGACTCCACTTGCCTATAAAAAGGAGCTTCTTAAGGCTTAAGTAGTGAGGAAAAGGAGAAAGGTTATATTGATTTCAAGTCTTCCGTTAAAGGGCGCTATAATGGCAGAAACCATAACAGGTAAGGTAGGTGTCTATGATGTCAAAAAGTTATGTCGCGGTTACGTATGATGTTTGCGAACATAATGATTTATACGAAGATATGAATGAGTATATTTTAGATTCTTCTGTCGATACAGATCAGCAAGTAAAGGGTTTTGCTGAACGAGACGTTGCTCCCGTAGTCAAAGTTTACGAGTCAGCTACAAGTGATTTTAGGAAATTAATACTGTATAAGGAATATAAATTCAAGGAATATGAGTGTGATTGTGAACAGTAGCACCTTATTCCAGAATAGGGCGCGATTTTTGCAGATAAAAAGCCTAATTCCCCGATAAAATATAAAGAGGAGTTAGGTTTTTTATTTATGGTTCATTCTTATTGCCTGTAATCCATTGTCTTCTAACAATTACATTGTATTTTTCCGTTTGATTTAAAGTAAAAGTATTGATGTTAATGGATTTTTAGTAGTTTGCTCTTGATAAGACCCTTCTCCGTCACAAGAGGATATTCATGTAACGAAAAGCTAAATAAAATCAGGAAGGATCATGTCGTTGTAGGTGACATTGGCATGTCAGCCGAAAAGGAAAAAGTTATCTATAAGAAAAAAGGAATTATCCCCTCTAAAAAAGTATTTAGTAAAGGATTGTCTGAGAGTCTAATGAAAATCGGCAAAATAATTATCTTCCGGATAAAAGTTTAGGAAAAAACTATTTCGTGGAGCTGATTTCATAAAGATAGAAAACATAATCAGTAGGGTACACTTGAATAACCTTGTTGACGTATCATTGCCGTAAGACTTCCGCGATGATATGTGCCGTGGTTAACAACATGCTGAACCAATTCGGAAAGATGAGTATCTAAACGCCCAAATTGAGGATGTTCGGGGGAAATCTTCTTATCCAAGTCATTTCCTACATAATTTCCTTTTAGGGAAGCCCTTTCAATGACATCGAATACACCTATCTCCCTCACATATAAGAAAAGGCTAAGCCTCAAGCCCTAGCTTAAATACTTCTAAAGTTTATTATCATTAAGCCAAAAAGCAACTAAAATGAAAGTATTCAGGCTAGTACGAGTATAGGGATGGGGAGTGGGAGGATGAAAAGAACTATTCGTTTTTCTGAGAGATTACTAATCTTTGGTTATGCTATGATATTGCTGTTCATGATCGTACAGGATTTAGTTCCATTGGGGCCATTCAATGACATTCAAGCTATTGCTTCCGTACAGTCTTTGAACGAAACGTTAGCAGTAACAATGATTGGCGTTGTTCAAATATTGCTTTTAATAGGTGGGGTTTTTCTTTTTATAGGAAAAAGATATCCGATTTGGGTAAGGATTTGGTTGATCGTACATCCATCATGTATTTTATTCGGAGCAATTATGTCATGGTGGATTCCGTATTTATTTGGAATTGGTGCGGAGGAGAAAGTTGAAAGATACCAGATTATGTTTGGAGATACCCATGCTTTCTTCCCTGTTATGAACGGAATAGTGCCGAATACTCTCCACACTATTTTTCACTTGGCACTCCTTGCTTGTATCATTTTAACGATCTTTATCTTTTCAACAAAACCTCCCATCGTTTTACCAGAAAAAAGATAAAATTTTCATTAATAGGTCAGATGGTATGAAAAAAATCAAACAGATAATGTTCTATCTCTGCATGGTAAAGTGTGTTAGCTAAATTTGTCCCTTTACAATAAAATCATTTCATATAAAATAAAGATGTCTCATAATCGGGCCAGAATGCCTGAAAAGAGAGAAATGAAAGAGGGGTAACCAGAGGTTGCGCCTTGATGCGCGTATAACGATCTTTACTTTAATGACTCACTCCTATCATACTGGGATTGGAAGAGAAAGGGAGAGGATAACATGTTTTTTGGCGAAAAGTTGAAAAAAGAGAGGGAAAATAGAGGTTGGTCACAAGTAGATCTCGCTGAAAAAATACATGTTAGTCGCCAATCCGTTTCAAAATGGGAAACTGGTAGGAACTATCCCAGTATCGAAGTGATTATCGATTTAAGTGATTTATTCGGTATCACCATTGATGAATTATTAAGGAGTGATGAAGAATTGAAGGAAAAAGTAATTCAAGATAGTAAGCAATTGGCGCACCCAAAATGGAAGGCGTTTTTTGATGGTGTATTTTTACTAGGAGTGTTTTTATTAGTCCTCAAACTACTGATCTTAGGTTTACATCATTTTTTTGGTTCAACTATTATGATTCCAGATGGTCTGCCGAAAATCATATCTAACTTTTTGCCATTAGCTTTAATGGTCATCGGTGGCATTGGTTCAGATAGCCTGAAAAAGAAATATATCGATGAATGAAGCTAAAATATGCTTCTCCTATATAAAGGAATATAATTCACCTTAAAGAATATCTCCGGGTATTTCATCTACCCGGAGAAAAAGCTGGAGAGCGCAATGGAAACATTTTAAATGCTGTTAATTAATCTCTTTTAACAGATTAATGATTTCATCCATAGTCAACCCAAAGGATTTATAGTAGGAAACATCTTTCCTCATTTGCTTCCTAATCATGTCATTACGTTTTTGAAGCTTATCATCGGAGGATAGTTCGGATACAAAACACCCTTTACCAGTTATCGTATAAATCAAACCACATCGTTCGAGCTCTTCCCAAGCTTTTTTTATGGTAATAATACTAACACGTAGTTCCTTGGCTGCTTGTCGTATTGGTGGTAAGTTATAGCCTTGGTCTATCTCACCCATAAGAATTTGGGCGCTAATTTGTTCAAAAAGTTGCTGATAGATTGGTTTTTCAGATGTGTTTGAAATATCTATTTTCATTAAATATCCACTTTCTCAAATCGTTTAATGGCTATATTGTAGGATACAATAGTGAATACTGCAAATATTGCAATTCCTACAAGTAGAATCGTTAGTTGAAGCATCGTATGATCAGCACCAGTACCATTAAACGTATCAAATATGAAAGAATTCTGGATTGCCAACCATTGTACACCTATAGAAAAAAGTAAAGTAGCCACAACAGATGCAATCATCGCAGCACCATATTTATACGCCGTTTTGTAAAACATTGGTATAAAAATAATGTTGAAGATTCCAAGCATCACAAAACAGACTCCCCAAAAGCCCATATGTGGAGCGAAGAAAAGGTAGTCCACATTCGGGTATAAGTGAATCGTGAACAAACCAAAGATCATGGCAACCCCAATATGCAATAATTCCAAGATAACCATCACGATTACCCTTGCCTTCACCTTGTCTTTTTTGGATACAGGCAATGTCATGGTAAGCATCAGGTCATTCTGTGCTTTAAATTGACCAAAAATATTCGGTACCGATATCCAAAAAAAATACTGAGGAACTAATAAATAAATCCATCCGGGAATAAGCATTAAGGCACCTAATAAAAAAGGCATTGCCAGAAACCAAGGATTGATACCTAATTTAAAGTCCTTCATCACTAAATTATACATATATATCCTCCCTTTTCGCGAAGAAAATCATAATTTCCTCCAAGGTCGGTACGGTTGCTTTCATATCGGAGGACGGGTCGAAATCCTTGAGGTGGATCAATCCTGTAAAGCCGAATGAATTGATTTTGTAGGAAATCAGCTTTTCTTTTACTTGGCTTAGCTGGCTTTCGTTACCGTTCAACAGGCGATAGGACTCCTTAAATTCTTCTTTTTCCATGCTTTGAATGATTTGGCCATTTTCGATAAACGTAATAAAATCGGCGCATTTCTCCAAATCAGATGTGATATGGGTAGAGAAAAGAATACTGATCTCTCCATCTACTACGAGTTCTTGAAAAATATCCAACAGATTGTCTCTAGCAACCGGATCCAGTCCGCTTGTCGGTTCGTCAAGGATGAGAAGCTTCGCGCCATGGGACAGAGCAAGAGATAAGCTGTATTTTATTTTCATTCCCTCCGACAATTCGATAATTTTCTTGTTCTCGTCTAACTTGAATTTCCTCAAACAGTTGCGATAGGTCACCTCATCCCAATTCTTATAGAACTTCTTAATCCTATTGGTCAATGTCTTGATTTTGCTTCTCGTATAGAAATTCATGCCACCAACGGCGACCCCGATGTCCTGTTTCAATTCTAGCTCATGTTCGACCATATTCTTACCGAGAATATGTATTTCTCCACTATCGAGATGAATCATATTCAAGATCGATTTAATAGTGGTTGTTTTTCCTGCACCATTGGCACCAATAAAGCCCATAATATAACCCTTTTCCAGTTGAAAGGATACATCCTTTAAATGAAAATCTGGATACTTTTTGTTTAAGTCCTTCACTTCTAAAGCAATCATATGGCATCCCCTTTGTGTATATCGTATATGCACAATGTAACAAATGTGAGGATGGTTGTCAATAAATTTATAACCCTAAAATTGCGAAGTGGGCGCTATCCTTTATACGAATAAGCGCCCACTTCTTAAAAATATTAGGTTAACGTTAGGATCTATCATGCTGACTAAGGTTTATCTTCCTGCTAATCAGTTCATCCATAACCTTCTCCATAAACTTTTCCTCTTCTTTAGTAAAAGCACTAGGAAATAAATAAGGATGAAGCTCTTCGAAAGAACCATCATTATTCGCGAGCTGCTTCTTTGCTTCATCGTCTAGATGGGGCTCGACTAAAGGCTTCATCATCGACACCATGGCTTCTGTGTGTTCAAGCACCTCAGGATCACTCGGTTTTCTTCCTTCTCGAATGAATCGCTTCATTTGACTATTCCATGTGGCCATTTCCTTATCTGATTCAAGCTGGACAATGTACGAGTGTAGCTTATTATACACCGAGTCGCCCGCATGCTCATTTATCCAGCGGTTTCGTTCCTCTTCATTTTTTAAGGCGTGAATGAGTACGAGTAGGGAATCAGGATCGACGGATTCTGGCCCGGAAACAGTGCCTTGAACACGGGAAATGGTTTGTAAAACCGTTTCAATCTGTTTTCGTTTTTCTTCCAGCATCCTCGCCTGATGGTCCAGTATCTTCGAAAAATCCTGCTCAGGTTGCTTAAGATATTCGGAAATTTCCTCCAGTGACAAATCCAAAAATTTTAGCATTAATATTTTTTGAAGCTCTGCAATGGAATGGTTGTTATACTTCCGATGTCCATGTTCTGTGTACTCAGAAGGCTTCAACAGCCCAATCTGATCATAGTGACGCAGTGTACGTTCCGTGATTCCTGTTAGTTTTGCAAATTCTCCAATAGAGTATTTTTTCTCCATTGTCATTTGTCCTCACTTCCTTTCCTTTTGAACTATATCACTTGACGTTACGTCAATAGCAAGGACATTTTGAGATTTTATGTTATTGTCTAGAAATGAGCGCCTAATAACAAGGCAACTTATTAATCAAATAATCCTCTTCCAATTAAATTTGCAGTCACCGGCTCCTTCCCCAATTCACGCGACCATACCGATAATTGACCAATGTGATGGATTTCGTGAGCAATGACATGACGCATAATCTCTCCATACTTAAAGTTAATCGTCTCTCCACTAGAATTCGTTTCTGAAAGTGTCTGAGATTCTATTTCGCTTGTCCAAGATATAACAAAAGGTTTCACTTCCTTGTGGCAAAGTTTTGAAAATTCCCTCACTCTTGCTAGGCTGGCATAGGCTTCAAAAGGTGGCTCCTCGGGCTCTGGTTCACCTTTTAGACCTAAAATCCAACTGTACTCCACATCCACAATGTGAAACAAAGTGTAAAGGATACTGCCAACTCCTCCTGTTCGTTTCTTTAATAATTCTTCTTCAGGAACATCCTCACACCATGTAAACCAATCCTCACGAACTTGCCAGTTATATTGAAACAGTTTTAACATCACGACGTCCTCCTTATCATAATTTCGTATCTATACTTCTTCTTCAAAAAGCTTTAAATTCCTTTTTATTCAATATTAATTAGAGTGTTTTCCATGCCTCTCGAAAAGAAACTATTACAACGAGGTTGCCATTAATGTATAAATAAGGGATAATTTAGTAAATAGAATGGGGCGTTCTTTTGAAGAAGAGTCGTATAAAGCGGAAGGGGGATTAAATTGATTAAAAACAAATCCATGTTTTATATTTCACTCGTTTTTCTGTTCATTGCTATCCTATTAAATTTTCCTTTCCCACATTCCTATCCATTTGGGGAAGTAATTTTTATGACATGGAATATACCTGTTAGATTCGCTAATGGGCTTCATACTGTAGGAATTTTTTCTTTAGCTTTACTAATTATAGGTCTATTTTTGTTGGTGAACTCACTAAAGAAATATCGTGGCAGAATCGGATTCCTTGTTTTTTTGCTATTTATTTTTGTTCCGGGGTTTATGGTTAGTTTCTATCAAGAGAACTTTGCAACAGGGATATATGCCGTTTCCTACGCGGCTGAAGAAAGTGAGTGTAGCTTTGAAATGAAAAGCGGGGAAACTGTACATGGAGAATGTGAGCTATCCTTTATAAACTATAGCAATCATGAGGTTCCATTTACGGTTGAATTTAATGAAGACGATGATCCACCAATGTTCTCCCTTATGAATAACAATGCCCCTTATAAGATAAAGCTTGGCGTGAAAGAAACGAAACAAATAAGGATAGAAACTGATATGGATGTATCAGATATTCCATACTATATGGAAGGTGAGGTGAGTGGCGTAGATATTATTATAAGATCAAAAGGGAAGCAAAGAAATTTAGGCATTTAATCTCTGATATTATCTGGAGGTAAAGAGCAAGCCGAACGCCAAGCTTGCTCATCGGGAGTGGCTTGAAATGATGTAATGCACGACGCCCCTCCGTTTATCAGGAGAAGTCATTCGTTTAGTCTCCAATGAAAAAACTTTTTAAGCTCGGAGCAAGCACCTCCGGATCGACGTCATGTGTTTGTCCTTCCAGTGTGGACCGGCTACCTAATGGCAAAGCCTTTGTAAGTGTATCCGCTGCTTCGTGCATAAATGCGGGACTATTGCCACCATCTAGCACGAGGGTAGGAATTTTGACAGCCTCTGCATCAGCAATGGGGACCGAGCTATCACCCATAATGGCGTTATCGTATGCAAGCGTAGGTGCCAAAGCCTCCGACGTTGACCACATTGGTGACTGACGCATACCAGCGATCGCCTCGGACGGTACGCCAACCTTTTTCATGAAGAGTTCTACAGCGTCACCCCGTCGATCAGCCGAAAGTAATTCGTTAAGCGAGTTAGTGTAAGCTTCCGATTCCTTGCGGGCATCGTCTCCGAACGTAAAGGGTGGTTCATACAACGCCAGCTTTTGAATGTTATGTCCAAGGGCCACAGCTGTTTTTAGTGCCAATACCGCTCCAGACGAAATACCATACATAAACACGGAACTACCAGTCTTTTCAATAATTGCTTTTATATCCTCTATTTCTCGTTCAATCGCATATGGCTGTGTGTCACCGCTTTCACCTCGACCGCGACGGTCATACGTATAGACGGTAAACCACCTGGACAACTGTGATGCGAGCGGGCCCATTGGACCTGATGAGCTATAGCACATTGCCCCATCTACGAGAATTAGAGATGGCCCAGCTCCAATTTTGTTATAAGCAATGCGTGTTCCATCTTTTGAAATTACATTCTTCATAATTTTTCTCCTTTTGATTATTTTTTATAATTAGTCACAGGGGAAGGGCCTGATCCTAAATATTAAAGGACAATTTCGGGCAGTATCCTTTCGGTTTCGAGTAAGCTCTTCAAGTTACTCATTATAGCAGGCCATCCATTATTGATTCCTATAAATCCTTCGCCCTCATCTTTAAACGCACCTTCCGAAAGATATTCGTGTTTAAGTGTTAATTTCACAATCGATCCCATTTGCTTCAGTTCAAAAGTCGCCTTCGGCATGACTTGGTATTCTGTTGCATCTTGCACACATTTTAGCGTGTAAGAAAGGAGGTGATACTGATCGCTCTTTATTACGATGCCTTGGTCTGTGATTTGTTTATTTTTGTCCAGAAAGGTAACAGCTGAGCCTTCTTCCCAATCAGATTGCAGTTCTTTACCAAACCAATATTGTTTGGTGAATTCACTACTAGTTAAAGCTTTCCATAGTTTTTCGGGTGTTGTCCGGATATAAGTCGCATAGACAAATGTAGAATTATTCACGGTTCTCCTCCTCCAAGCAATTTTTTAATTCATTCAATGATACGATGCGATGATGTTCGAATTTTTTAACCCATCGTCCATAAATTTCGCCAATAGGAGCAGTATTCAAGTAATGAAGTTTACTTCTTCCTTGCCACTCAACAATGATAAGGTTCGCCTCCTCTAATATGGTTAAGTGCTTTGTAACTGATTGGCGGGTCATATCCAAATGCCCGCATAGCTCGTTTAGCGTCTGCCCATTTTTTTCGAAAAGCTGATCAAGCAGTTTTCTTCGATTGGTGTCAGCAAGCGCTTTAAATACCTTGTCCATCTCATCTATCTTTTCCATAATTTTATTATATGCAACCATATGACTGCATGTCAATACTAATCTGCAAAAGCCACATCTAACAGACAAATGCCGCATTCATCCATTGGGAAAATGCGGCTGATTAAAAAAGTTATTAAGTTTTTATCTTATTAGGTAATCTTGTTCTAAGGAATTTATAAAAAGGAAAGGTTCAATTCATATGCGAAATATACTCCAATGCTGTGGTCCCATAAACACTCTTAAAATGTTTATTTAAATGGGCTAAATCAACAAAGCCACATTCCGCAACAGCTGTATAAATATCACGATGTTCTTCAATTAATGCCTTGGCACGCTCCACCTTACAGTTAAGAAAGTATTGATAAGGGGAAATACCGGTATGGGATTTGAATAATCGAATAAACTGGAATTTCGATAGCCCAAGCTCTTTACATATTTCATCAAGCTTTAGCACATTTTCCATGTTGGCATGAAGCATTTCCTTCGCTTTTCGTATCAGCACATTATCTTTTTTCGTATCTGCAGCAAGGTTATTTCGCATCATAAGACTATCTGTCAAAGATAGGAACCATTCACTACATAACGCCTCATCTTTTTCATTTAAAATCGCATGAGATAGACGCAGTATTTTTTGTTGGATATTCACATCATAGACCACAGGGGTGGAAAAATGAATCAAATCCTTCTTTTCCGTTACTTCATAGAGCAGTGCAGGATCAATGTATAGCATAACGTAATCTAGTCCTGTTTCATCATGGGCCATTCCGTCATGTGCCTGTTCTGGATTAAATAGCATCACCCCATTTTGATAGGACAATTGCAAGCTACCGTCCATGTGAAAATGTTGAATACCACGTAAGGTAACCCCCATCGCATATTCCTTATGGGAATGTTTTTTATAGGAAAATTCAGAAATGCTTGCTGACAATGCGGTAATACCAGCATTTTTTTTATAAATAAATTTGTCCAAATCAATCACCTCTACATCCAGATCATCACAGCAGAATAAGCTAAAAATAATGCCATCACTACATTCACTATTTTACTATGCTTCTGTAAGAACGTCCTGAAGATGGACCCGAAAAGCAGCCATGTTATAAATGCCAAAAATCCAATAATCGTGATTACGATAACACCAATGGTTAGTGCAGATGGTGCTTGTGTGTACGGTAGAATAAAGCTAGGAATGACTGTCATACAAAACAGTAGTACCTTCGGATTTAAAAACTGCATCAGGAAGCCTGATAGAAAGGTGCCGGTATCATGTACCTTTCGGTTGGAGGCATCTGATTGATAGATTTGATAGGCAAGATAGAGCATATAAAGTGTTCCAATGACCTGCATGAAAATTAAAATCTTAGGAATGACCGTAACAAGTAATGTATTTAGCATCGCAGAGAGACCGAGTAGTAAACCAAAGGCAATCGTAGCCCCGTAAGTATATCTCAGTGCTTTTTTCGTCCCTGATTGATGAACGGTCGATAATATCACAATATTAGTTGGTCCAGGGGTAAAGGTCACAATAAAACAATATGTTAAAAAAGATAGGATATTCATAAGGATAACTCCCTTCCGTGTTTCTTCTGTTATTTTACAGTGAAAGAGGGAAGGGGTTATAGTATATTATTGCAGAATTAAATTTCAATAGTTAATTCGGCTTCTGAATATAACACTGCTCTTCCAGCAATTTTCACTCGAGTATCCTCGTATTTACAATATAGTGTTCCACCTCTATCTGATATTTGTCTCGCCGCCATTTCCTTTTTCCCTAGTCTGTTCGACCAAAGCGGAATTAAGCTACAATGTAAAGAACCTGTTACGGGGTCTTCCTTTACCTTTAGCTTAGGAAAAAAACCTCGAGAAACAAAGTCATATTCTCTCCCTTTCGCTGTTACACAAACCCCCAATCCATCTGGTAATGCTTCTAATTTGGCAAAGTCAGGACTTATGTTTCTCACTTCTTCCTCCGAATCTAATACGAAAATAAGATCTCTATTTAAGAATGCTTCTTTTGGCACGATTCCCAGAGCATGGATCATTTCTTCAGATACCTCCATCTCTTCGGAAGGAACAGCAGGAAAGTCCAATTCATATAAATCATCTTGTTGATTTACAATTAACTCCCCACTGATTGTGCGAAACTTGACTTGATTGGATTTCTTTTCATGATTATTTAATAAGATAAATGCTGTTGCTAATGTAGCATGACCACAAAGATTAATTTCTGCTCCAGGTGTAAACCATCTCAGTCCATAATGTGTTCCTTCCTTTACGGCAAATGCTGTTTCCGAGAGGTTATTCTCCATCGCTATTTTCTGCATGAGCTCATCCGAAATCCAATCCCTCATGATACAGATGCCTGCTGGATTTCCTTCAAATACCTTTTCTGCAAAAGCATCTACTACGAAATATTTCATTTCATTCCCTCCAGTGTTATACTATTTTTAATCATTTGCGGTTATTTTACATCTACAAAGGTATAACACTCAATGGCAGAGTATAACACTTAAAGGAGATAAACTCATGCACATAGAAATACAACGTAATGCTGTCATGTCTATTACGAACCAAATATATCATTCTGTTCTCGATCAAATACGTTCTGATTTCATAGAAGAAGGATCGCCTCTACCATCTGTTCGCAAGCTCTCAAAACAGCTTGGTGTAAGCTTAGTTACAGTAGTGAAAGCCTATCAAAAGCTAGAACAGGATGGATTTATCACATCTGTTCAAGGTAAGGGAACTTTTATAAAAAAGACAAAAAAGGAAGTGGTAGAAGGGAAGAAAGGGAGCAGTTCATACGATTGGCAACTGTCAGTAGAAGATTATTTACCAAGGTCTCAATTTGCTCGCTTTCATCAAGTACCAGAGAAAATCCATCTTTCCTCTTCTATGATCGATCCTGGACTTTTACCTAATCGATACTTAGAACAGGAAATTCATCGCATGCTTTCTAAAAATCCAAGGGTTCTATCGAAATATGGGGAGATCCAAGGTGATAAGGCACTTAGGCAGGCAATGGTGGAGTATTTACAGAAAATGAACTTGTCGACAGATCCGGAAAATATTTTAGTGACAAGTGGTTCACAGCAAGGAATTGACCTCATTGCTCGTACTTTTGTTGGCCCAGGTGATGTAGTAGTGATGGAAGCTCCAACTTATCCAGGAGCTATTGATGTGTTTCGCGGTAGAGGTGCTACCATTCTAACTGTTCCAGTTGATAGTGAAGGAATGAGGGTGGACTTACTGCACCATTTGTGTGATAAATATAAACCAAAAATCATTTATACTGTTCCTACATTTCATAACCCTACTGGGGCCGTAATGCCGACTAAGCGTCGTAGAGAGATTCTTGAAATTGCCGAAAGTACGCAGAGCTTAGTCATTGAGGATGATCCCTGCAGTGAAATCTATTTTGAAAAAAAGCCTCCAGCAGCCATGAAAAGCCTTGATAAAGAAGGACATGTCATTTACTTAAAAGGCTTAAGCAAAATATTAGCACCGGGTTGTAGAATAGGAATTTTAGCAGCCTCTGGTTCTATATTCAAACGTTTATTAGCTTCGAAAGCTAACACCGACTTAGGAAGTCCCTTATTAACGCAGAAAGCCATCATTCCATTTATTACTTCCAAAAGAATGATGGATCATTTAAAAAAATTAAGAATAGCTTTAAAAATTAGGCGGGATCTTGTTCTGGATATTTTGTCACAACACGCACCTGAAGAAGTTTCTTGGTTCCTACCAAAAGGAGGATTAAATATATGGCTCACTCTCCCTTCTTGGATGGACACCAATCACTTCTTAGTCGAAACAAAAAAAGAACAAATCACTTTTTTACCGGGAGCAGCTTGTTATCCAGCAGACCAAGAGAATCATCATTTGCGGTTGAGCTTTTCTTATATGAATGAACAACCATTAACACAAGGAGTAACCACCATTTGTCATCTCCTGCAATCAGCTGTTTATTTGAAGAACAAACAAGGTAGCTCTCCTCACTTTTGAAAAGAAAAGCCCTTTGGATAACGCTTATCCAAAGGGTTCCATTATTTAGTCTATTAACCCATATTTCAAAAAGCTATTCCAGATCCCAGCCTCATCATGTGTATCGGTCACATCATCTGCTGCTTGCTTCAAGGCTTCCTTGGCATTGCCCATCGCAATTCCGTGCTGTACGTATTCGATCATTTCTAAATCATTCATCCCATCTCCATAGGCAAAGGTATCTTTGTTATCTATGTTTAGATGCTCCAGCAATTTGGCGATGGCTGTAGCTTTATGAATTCCTGGAATCGAGAGCTCACCACTATTTTCTCCAAATAAAGGAACCGTACTACGAATGACGGTAAATGTTGAAGCAAATTCCTGCTCGATTCGCTCGAACGGTAGGTCAGATGCAAGGAAGGAAATCTTGTTAATATCCTCTCTGATCAAATCCTCGTCATCGATTAAAGTATCATGAAATGGTTGCAGTCCTTTTTCGATTTCTTCCTTTGCATCGGGATTTTCCTTGACATAATCCTCGATAATCGAACGAAGGTGCTGCTTACAGTTTTTGCTTGCAAACAGCCCACCATTGGACTCTAAATAAAAGTCGACGCCATGTTCATCAAAGAACGCTACAAGCTGCCGTACATCCTCAGCCTTGACATTCTCATGGAAAATAACCTCTTGATTCACTTCCATATATCCACCAGCTGCCCCAATAATACCATCAAAGCCCACCTCTAATATGTCGTCAAATAGCTCTGCCTTCGAGCGACCTGTACAGATAAATACGAGATGTCCATTTTCTCTTGCCTTCTTTACCGCAAGCCTTGCTGATTCTGGAATCACGCCATTATCATTCACGAGTGTTCTGTCTATGTCCATAAAAATAACCTTTGTCATATTCCCACCTGCTAACTTTTTGTCAATTCTTGATCGTTTAGAAAAAATGAAACAAACACCTCGATCCAGTGAGGTGTCTGATCTCTTTTATATTAACACATCATCAATTACTTTTAACTCTTCCTCTGTAAAGGTTAAGTTCTGTAATGCCTTCACATTTTCCTCAATTTGACTGACACGACTTGCACCGATTAATGCCGAGACAACCGTTTTCTCCTGCAATACCCAGGATAGTGCCATTTGAGCAAGTGATTGTCCACGCGATAGGGCCAAATCATTGAGGCGTTTAATTTTTTGTAGTACATCAGAGGATATATCCTTTGAATTAAGGAAAGGAATATATTCTTTTGCCGCTCGTGAATCCTTAGGAATGCCATTTAAATATTTATTGGTTAAAAGTCCTTGTGCTAATGGTACATAGGCAATACAGCCAACACCATGCTCCTCGAGTACATCTGTTAATCCTGATTCAATCGATCGATCTAGCATTGAATAAGCGGCTTGATGAATAATAAATGGTGTCTTTTGTTGTTCGAGAATTTCCACTGCTTGTTTGGTTTGTTCTGCATTATAGTTGGAGATTCCGACATATAAGGCTTTTCCTTGTCGGACAATGTGATCGAGCGCGGCCATTGTTTCTTCAAGGGGTGTTTCCGGATCTGGGCGGTGGTGATAAAAGATATCGACATAATCAAGACCCATTCTCTGTAAGCTTTGATCCAGGCTAGAGATTAAGTATTTACGTGATCCCCAGTCTCCATAAGGACCATCCCACATTCGATAGCCAGCCTTGGTCGAAATAATCATCTCATCCCGATAGGCAGAGAAGGTTTCCTTTAAAATTCGCCCAAAATTACGCTCCGCTATACCTGGTGGTGGACCATAATTGTTCGCAAGGTCAAAATGGGTAATTCCTAAATCAAATGCCTTCATCAGCATTCTCCGCTGATTAGCAATCGCATCCTCGCCACCGAAATTATTCCACAAGCCAAACGAAATAGCCGGTAGCTTAATCCCAGACCTCCCACAACGATTGTATGTCATTTCATGATAACGCCTTACCTTCGCGATATACTGCATCGACATTCCTCCCTGAAAAATTTTTCTAATAGCCTACTTCTACGGCGGCATTAACAATATACATCAGATCATTCTTGTCCTCTTTATCCTCTAAGACAATACCTGAAGTTGTCGCCATTCCTCCATCGATTACTTCGACCGTAACCGTACCATAAGGGATTTCTGCTTTGACTTTCTCAATGTCGACTTTTTCCTTGTCCATTGGTACAGCCAATCGGACATTGACCATCATATTATGTAGATCCTGTTCTGGTAAGTAATCCTTAATCCCTGGCATCGAATTATAATGAATGGCGTTTTCCACCGCCCGTAAGCAAGCTTTCGTCACATTTTGACCATGGACATCAATTCCTGTCCCTGTTTCAATAAAAATGATTTTCTCCATGTAATCGCCTCCAGTCCCAAATGGCATGCATCGTTTTCGTTATGAGTCCTACTTATAAGATTAAGGTAAAAGTGGGGGAAAAGCAATAAGCGTGATTCGTGTATGGGATGAGAATTTGCTACAATAGCAGTATGAAAGTTAACGGAAGGGAAGTTATAAGCAAGTGAAAATAACGATCATAGCGGTTGGGAAATTAAAGGAGAAATATTTAAAACAGGGTATACAAGAGTATATGAAGCGATTAAGCGCATATGCCAACATGGAAATAATTGAAGTCCCAGACGAAAAAGCCCCAGAAAACATGAGTGAAGCAGAACAAGAGGAAGTCAAACGCAAGGAAGGCGAAAAAATATTGTCGAAAATTCCCCGAGATGCGTATATTATTTCCCTGGAAATAAAGGGTCAAATGATCACCTCCGAGAAATTTGCCGAAAAATTGGAGCAGCTTATGATTCATGGGAAGAGTAAAATTGTGTTTGTTATTGGTGGATCCCTTGGGTTGAGTGAGGAAGTTAGGCAGCAAAGTTATTATGCATTGTCTTTTTCCAAGATGACGTTCCCGCATCAGTTGATGAGGTTGGTTTTGGTGGAGCAGGTTTATCGGGGGTTTCGGATTTTGAAGGGGGAACCGTATCATAAATAGAGGCAAAAAAAGTTGAAGATAAGGTGACATTTTGTTGTTAGAAGCGGATAATGGTTGTGAAAAACCATCTTCATTATCCGTTTCACGATACAACATGTGGATAAGTGTAAAGGTCTTTGATACATTGACCTCAGAAAAGTCAAAATCAAGTACAATGTTGTCAACATAACGAGAACGATCTTTTGATTGTTTGATGGATATTCTTTTTAGCAAAAGCTGAAATAATTGCTTTTGTCTGTCTCTCGTTGACTGCTGAAAAACTGCTACGAACTTTTCTAATAGAATCCTAACCAAATTAGGTGGAATTACCTTTGAATCGGATGAACTGAGATAAATGCTTAGTTCATTTTTCTTTTGTTCCAATTCAGTCTTATTTGATGAAACCTTTTGCAAACGTTCCTGTAAAATGGCAATAGGAAAGAGATTCTGCTCGAAGGCTTGCATGTATTTTTCTTGTAAGGCATTTACTTCAACCAATTGTTGCACGATCTGTTCCAATTCATCTTTGATTTGCATGGTTGAATGAACTGTTTGCTTGTTCAGTCCTTCAATGGTACTGATAAAGCTCTCAGAATCACTTAGAAACCCTAAAAGACGGTTGATAATTTCTTCTTCCGCTTGATAGGCCCTAATTGAGTTGGCTTTGCATGCTGATGATCCTTTATTATGAAAGTTAGAGCAAACATAATAGCGATGCTTCTTTTTTGTACCATCTTTTCGTGTAGCTGTCGTAATAGAAGGAACCATACCTTGACCGCAATCAGGGCAACGTAAGAGGCTACTGAGTAAAAATGGCTCGTTTGATTGCTTTTGCTTAAAAGACCTACTCTTTCTTCTTGCCTGCACAATTCCCCATAACTCTTCTGAAATGATGGATTTATGTTTACCGTCTACTAAAATAGGATTAGGGTTTTTCCCTTTTCTTCGCCTTGTGTCCCAATTTTCAACTTGCAACCACCTTATTTTGCCTATGTAAACATGGTTATCAAGGATGGTGGCTATACCATTAATGGAGAAATGCCTGTTGTGCTTTGTATGAAATCCTGCTTTGTTCAGATGATTGGCAATGGCTTTAAGACCTTTCCCGCTTGCGTACATCTCAAAAATCTGTCGCACTACTTCTGCCTCATCTTCATTAACAACAAGTTCTTTGTTCACTGAATCATAGCCAAACACTACTCCTCCATTCCAGGAACCTTCTCTTGCTCGTTGCGTCATTCCGAGTTTAACGTTTTCGGATAGCGTATTTCTCTCCATTTCCGCTATCGAAGCCATTAGTTGAACGACTAAACGACCAATTGGGCTTCCTGTATCGAAGTTTTCAGAGTAAGAGATGAACTTTACCCCGTAATCCTCAAATTTATCCAAAAGGGTGAGGGTGTCCAACATATTACGTGAAAGACGGGAGATTTTCCATACAAGAACAGCTTGGAATTTCTCCTTTTCAACATCCGCTACAAGTCTTGTCATAGCGGGGCGGCCTTTAATGTTTTTTCCGCTGATACCTTCATCTACGTATTCTTCTGCGATTTCCCAACCATACAATTGACTATATTGGCGTAAAGTTTGTAATTGGGCAGAAATGCTGTATCCCTCGGTTGCTTGTTCTTCGGTGCTAACACGACAGTAAATGGCAACACGTTTTATTTCATTCATAAAAATCCTCCCTTCTTTGTTAGTTTAATATGAAACACAAAAAAGAGAAAGGATGTTCTCCCTTCTCAAAAATTAAGCCGATATTAAGTTGTGTATTTCTTCAACTGTTACATGAAAGATAACCTCTTTAATTTTGCGTTCTTTCATCTTTTGCCCATTGTTTACTTTGATTTCTTCAATTAGGCTCTTTAGTAGACTGCTTTTATCAGTATCTTCTAATTGGAGGAAATCGGATCGGAAATTCGTGGTGAGGGAGTCGACAATCTGAATTGCATTTGAATTTTTCAAAGTTTGATATTGATAATCGGTCGTATCTTTTTTACTTACTAAAGCATCCAGTTGCTTATTCAATCTTTCTAATTGTTTTAGGTGTGAATCATTATTTGTTTTGTAATATAATTCATACGTCTTTTGGATTCGATTCTCTGTTTTTGTTATCTCTTTGTTCAATCTGCGTAACGTCTTCTTGTATTCATTCAATTCATTTGAAATTCTTCTGGAAGTCTTTTGGAGTAAAAGAGATTGGATATAAGGAGAATTAATAATTGAAGAAAGCATATCGAGGATATAGTTTTCGGCATAATCTTTCTTTATGGAATTAGCCTTGCAATTCTTTCCGTTCTTGTTGTTGAGACATTTATAGTAGCGGTACTTCCCACAACTACTTACATGATGAACCATTGAAGCATTACAATCAGGACATTTTAAAATACCAGTTAGAAAATAAGAACCATGATGAACCTTTTCAGGAATATAGCTTCGTAATTGTAGAAACTGTTGAGCTTTTTCCCAAAGCTCCAAACTAATGATCGGTTCATGTTTGCCTACAAACCACTCATTCTCAAATTTTACGTATCCAATATATGTTTGATTGGTCAAGATTGTCTTTACTGCATTTATATCAAATTCCCCGTTATTGATGGTAGTATATTCCTTTTCATTTAAAAATTGAGCAATCTTCCGATAACCCCATCCCTCGTTTACATACTTATCAAAGATTACCTCAACAATAGGAGAGGTTTCTTCATTAATCACGTAGCCATCTGGTGTATTTATATAACCAGTAATTCTTCCTCCATTTGGAAGCCCATTTTTCGCTCTTTGACGCATCCCATACATACAGTTAAACAGGATTGCATCTCGGTGACGTTCCGAATACATCGATTTGTTTCGGAAGTAATCGTAGTCATTTCTGTTTTCTGTGTTAATTCTATCAGCTACACAAATAAGATTGGTTCCACTTTTAATTAAACGGTCAACAAGATTAACCGCATCTGCGTGATTTCTTGCGAAACGATGGTCAGCCAGTACAATGACATAATCAATATCGTCATTTTGGAGACAGTCCGCTATCATGTTACAGAACACTCCACGTTCTTCGACATTTGTACCCGAACCGAACCCCTCATTATAGATATGCTTTAAGTCGTAATTGTGATCGTTACAGAATTTCCTAATATGTTCCTCTTGGTATTCCAAAGAAAAATTTAGTGTTTGTTCCTCTGTACTCACTCGAATATAGCCTACAGCTACTTTTCTTTTTGACATTTTATTGTTCCTCCTTAGTTGTGATTCGTGTTGCTGTTGATTTTATTGCCATATCAATCAGCTTATTGATGAAATCATTTGCGTGAATTTTTTTGGTGTCTGTTTCTTGGAAAATGATATTCTCGTAGTATTTCGTAGGGTCGATAATAGTGGAATTTGTTTTTCTCATGTTGAAGACTTCCTTTCATGTTGTGTGGTTTTTGTTTCGAGGAAGAGCTTTTTTGCTCTTGTAATTATTAGTATAAGAGAAAATTTTTCGATGTCTATAGGTTGAGTGTTCTATAGGAATATACGTTCGTCATCTGCGTAATTGACATGACCGAAGTAATGATTTTTTAAATTACGGTTGTAAATCTCTTGTAAAGCTACTAAAACAATATAGAACCAAAATCGAGTGGTAGAAAACGTAGCTTGACTTTACAATAGCAATATTCAACCGCTGAAACTGTGGTTGTAAGAGAAAATAAATATGGGTGGTTTGGGAAAAAGTCTTGTGCGAAGGTGAATCCTTTTCATACAAGAAACCTGATGAAATAAGGAGTTTACTAATATGTGAGGATAACTTCACCGCTTCCCGTAACCTATAAAACGAGAGAGAAAGGAATGAAAAGAACATGCTTCATACAGCACACTTTTATTTAAACTTAACGGGAGAAGAGTTGCATTCTCTTGAAAATCATTTAGGAGTTTCATACGAGAACATTGGCGGTAAAGCAGATGAATATGCAAATGGGTTTATAACATGGATAACAAAACAATATGGGATAAGGTTACACTTCATTGTTGATTTTATTAAGCTATTGGGCAAGGTAAATATTACAGAATCGAATTTTCCAGAAGTTGAGGAACGGCTCAAAGGCTATCTGTTTTATTTGTTTTTGGATCAGGCGTATTACGATAGAGTAGTTATGATACGGATGGATTACCGATTGGATGTGCGGATAGCAGAAAGCCATCGTAAAGCTATTTTGTACCTTTATAAAAAAACAGCAGAAAAGCATCGACATCAGAAGAAATTTGATCGACACGAAACAACTGTCTACTTTAACTCCAAGAGTATTCAAGGAACTTGTTATGACAAGGAAGAGGAGGTTCATGCAAAGGGGAGAGAGATGGAAGAGTATGAGAAGGACATTCTGCGGTTTGAAGTACGATTAGAAAATCGGCATTTGAAGTATATGAAGTATAGACAAGGAAAGGAAAAATGGTTAGAGGAGTATTTTAAACAAGAATTGTACGTCAAGTACATGAAACAGTACCTTGGAACAATGGTTTATAGTGGCGATTATTATAAGATTTCGGGTGCAAGAAAGATTATCAATGAAAGCAATCTGAGTAAAAAAGAGCAACAACAACTACTCGATTTCCTTCGTTATGTTTCACGTTATGGCATTGAAAAGGCAAAGGATAAGAACACTCGCTACTACTTCAACAAATTCCTCAATCAATTGGAAAACCTCAATATCAATCCAATTCTAATCCCAAGGGATAGAAAAGATTTCCCTTCATTTATGCAAAACCCCTTCATTATTTGACAACAAGCAAAATAAACCCCTTCTTTCCTGCTATTTAACACATTCATTCCCAATTATTCGCTAAAATAATGTAAGAAGAAAAGTCAG
The DNA here is from genome assembly GCF_055392695.1 of Gracilibacillus sp. JCM 18966. Lineage (NCBI taxonomy): Bacteria > Bacillati > Bacillota > Bacilli > Caryophanales > Bacillaceae > Gracilibacillus > Gracilibacillus sp. JCM 18966. The sequence continues at coordinate 1,220,378 of NZ_AP043883.1, forward strand.
TCAGGAGAGGTGTCGATTGGTAAAGAAACTAATTTGAAGATGTATTAATTCCACTCCCTTCAAAAGAAGAAGAAATGTTCTGCTGAATGTAGCCAGGAACAGTTTTGTATAAATTAGCTAAAAAAGAGCCATTTTAGGCTCTTTTCTTTGTTTATCGCTTATATTTTTCCATGAAATCCAATAACGACTGTGCGATCATATCCTGCATTTTCAGGTGAGGAAAGTGATTATCACAGAATTTGCTATAGTCGCTGTAGATATCTTTGTTCATCTTAATGCTCTTATTCTCAAACGTTGCCTTTTTGCTGTACACCTTTTCGTCAAGTACAAGTAGATTGTTAGATTGATATATTTCAATCAAACGTTTAAGAGCTTGTTTATTTTCATTAATGAATACAATAGCTTCATTGTCTTCGTTTTTCACAACATCACCTAACGTAACGGCTCGCACATATTGCTTGTTTTTTTTTAGGAATCGGTACTCTCCGTTGTTTCTCATTTCTGTTGTAAAGGTTGAATACTTAAAACCTAACATATTAGCAATTTCCTTTAAGGTATGTCGTTTAAGCATATCATTAACTTCTTCCACTCTTTTTTCAGGTGGTAGTGTAATAAATTCTTCTCTGTTCAATTGCATTCTCCTTTCTTTTGGTAGCGTTATAGTAGTTATCTTATCTTATACAGAACCCTTTTAAATCATGCTGTTTTTCGACAAAATCGCTTATAAAATTGAATTTTTTTCAAGTCTATAAACTATCATATATAGATGTTTATTCATCAGGTGTTTAACGAAAAAACAAGATTAGAAGGTGAAGACATGAGTAATGTGCAGAATGATAGGAGTTTATTTGGAGAGTTTCTCCTCAAATGCCGAATGAAGAACGGTTGGAGTCTATGTGACGTAGAACAACAAGCGGGAATTACTCCAAGTTATTTACACAGATTGGAACAAGGAAAAAGGAGAAATCCAACAATGAGGCTGATACATTCACTGGCAGTGGTGTACTCTGTCCAGGTTACTACGTTATTCGATTTGTTATTACTGGATCAAGGGGGAGAACAGGATGAAGAATGATAATGAAGATATTATGTTATCGGTAGCCATAGCAAAGGAAAAAGCAATAATCATGCTGTCACTCATTGAGAGAGAAGACATTTACAATGAAGTAACACAAGGTATATTGGCAAACATGGAATTGGAACCTATTTCAAAACAGAAAAGACTTAACTTAGGACAAGACGCAAGACATTTCACTGATAATCGATTTATGAAAGAGTATCGTGACAATGAGGAAAAGGCAAGGTTTATAATGACTGATTCACAAAAGTTTTCTCTTGAATTCGGTCAATATAAATATGAAGGCTATTTTCCTGTTGGAACAAGAATGAAATTCCAAAGAGGGGTAAAGGAAGTTACATTTTACGTCTCCAATGCGATGAAGATGAAAGAGCGACCAACCAGTATGGCGATAAACAGGTTTGCTGTTTCAGGAATTATAAACATTAAGCTATAAATAAAATGGCTCACAAGAGAGGGAACGTTCTGTTTCCTTTTTTGTTTGCCCAAACAGATGCAAAATCATATAAGTTTGTAGAAGATCTTGCATAATAGGATTTGATTTCATAATAGATTATAAAAACGTTTCGGGAAATGTAAACATTTATGTAACATTAATTGTTTACATATTCAATTATAGCAACATAGTGGAACTCATGATTCCATACATGTCATACCCATACTTACCCTTACATGACATGCTATAATAAAGGGAGCGATGAAAGTAGATGAAATACAACATAGATAAAAGAAATATAGGGGAGGATCGTTAATGAATAATGAAACAAACATCTTGATTTATCAAACGGAGGAAGGCAATACAAAAATAGATGTTCGGTTAGAAAATGGGACAGTTTGGATGACACAGAAGGCAATTGCTGAGTTGTATCAAAAAGGTGTCAATACAATAAACGAACATATCAAGAACATCTATGCTGAGGGAGAACTACAGGAATCGGCAACTATTCGGAAAAACCGAATAGTTCAAACTGAGGGTAAACGTGAGGTTGAACGTGAGGTATCTTTTTATAATCTCGAAATGATTCTTGCAATCGGTTATCGTGTCCGTTCCCATCGAGGCACACAGTTCCGTCAATGGGCAACAGAGCGTTTAAATGAATACCTTGTTAAAGGTTTTACAATGGATGATGACCGCCTGAAAGAGATGCGAAACTTTGGACAAGATTACTTTGATGAACTACTTGAACGTATTCGTGATATACGGGCATCAGAGAGAAGGTTTTATCAAAAGATTACGGACATCTATGCTACTGCTGTTGATTATGATGGGAAAGCGGAAGTATCAAAAGAGTTCTTTGCAACGGTGCAAAACAAGTTGCATTTTGCCATCCATGGACATACTGCATCCGAATTAATTGCTGAGAGAGCGGATGCAATGAAAGAAAACATGGGCTTAACATCCTGGAAAGGCGATAAAGTACGAAAACAAGATGTCAAAGTTGCCAAAAACTATTTGACGGAGAAGGAAATGAAGTCGCTTAATCGAATTGTCACGATGTATCTTGATTACGCAGAAGATCAAGCAGAACGTAATCAACCAATGTACATGAAAGATTGGATTGAGAAGTTGAATGCTTTCCTTCAATTCAATGGGCGGGAAATCCTCGAAAATGCAGGAAAAATCTCAGCAAAAGTTGCAGAACAATTGGCAGTACAGGAATATGAAAAGTTTAATCAAAGTCGGTTAGAAAAGAATATTGAAAGTGATTTCGATGAATTCATAAAGAGAAATCGGCTAAAATAAGTAGAATTGTTTAAAAACATTCAAAATGAGAACTTTGATTATTCAAAGGTTGCAAAATAGAGAAGGAAATAATCCTTTTATAATTAGGTGTTGAAATTTTGAAGTAAATGGATATAATAGTCTAAAATACATTTTTAAAATCAATGACAAAGAGAGTAGTTATTTGTGAAAGCAAAGCGAATCAGGGATGGTGAGAGCCTGGTCAGGGATCAAATAATGAACCGCACTTTGTAGATGCTTTCCTGAACATGAGTAAGTAGGGGGAGTCGGGGTGAACCTCGTTATCAAATTGAGTGGTTTTTTAAAAAAACAAGTAGAGTGGTACCACGGGCTAATTAAAACTCCCGTCTCTTTTCAAACGAAAAGGGATGGGAGTTTTTTATTTTAGGAGGGAATAGGAATGGATAATAAGTATGCTTTTGTTGATGTCCTATATGACCAATTAAAAGATCATCTGGACAAAAGTAAGTTGAATAGCATGATTGAGAAACCGAAATATGGAAATATGGGTGATCTGGCATTTCCTTGTTTTGAATTAGCTAAAATTTACCGAAAGTCTCCTCAAAACATTGCACTTGAACTTACAAAAGAACTTACTTTGCCCAACATATTTCAGAATGTCGAAGCAGTAAATGGTTATGTTAATGTCTTTTTAAATAAAGAAGAAGTATCATCTTACATCATTAAGGAAGTCGTTTCGAAAAAAGAAAAATATGGGGATTTAAACATTGGAAATAAGGATGTAATCACGATTGACTTTTCATCTCCCAATATCGCTAAACCTTTTTCAATGGGACACTTACGCTCAACGGTTATTGGAAACGCATTAGCACTAATCTCGGAAAAATGTGGCTATAATTCAATCAGAATCAATCATTTAGGTGATTGGGGAACTCAGTTCGGGAAATTAATTGTTGCTTATGAAATGTGGGGAGATGAACAAAAGGTAAAAGAGAATCCGATAAAAGAGCTGTTAAAATTGTATGTTCGTTTTCATGAAGAGGCAGAACAGGATGAAAAATTGAATGATCAAGGGAGACAATGGTTTAAGAAATTAGAAGATGGGGATAAGGAAGCCTTAGAATTATGGGGATGGTTTAGGGATGAATCATTACAAGAGTTTACCAAAATATACGAGCTATTAGGTGTGAACTTTGATTCAACTCATGGGGAAGCATTTTATAATGATAAAATGGATAGAGTGGTTCAGTTATTGGAAGAAAAGAAACTGTTAAAAGAATCTGATGGAGCTAAAGTAGTAGAAATAGACGATGATTTACCTCCTTGTTTGATAAAGAAAAGGGATGGAACTACTCTTTATGCAACACGTGATTTAGCGGCCGCCATTTATCGCCAAGATACTTATAAATTTGTTAAGTCATTATATGTCGTAGGAAATGAACAAACTCTTCATTTTAAACAACTCTTTCTTGTTTTAGAAAAAATGGGGTACAAATGGCACGAGGGACTTAAACATGTTCCTTTTGGGATGATGTTAAAAGACGGGAAAAAAATGTCTACACGTAAAGGAAAGGTTGTATTATTAGAAGACGTATTAAATGATGCGATTAATCTTGCAAAGAATAACATTTTAGAGAAGAATCCAACTCTCGCTTCTAAAGAGAATGTTGCTCGTCAAGTTGGGACAGGTGCTGTTATTTTTCATGACTTAAAAAACTATCGTTTAAATGATATTGAATTTTCATTGGAGGATATGTTGAGATTTGAAGGTGAAACAGGCCCATATGTTCAATACACACATGCACGTGCCTCGTCTATTTTAAGAAAAGGTGATTATCATGAAAGTAATGATGAAGTAAACATATCAGATGTCGAAGCGTGGTCAATAATAAAAAATTTAATGGATTTTCCAGATGCGATTAAGCGTGCTTATGATGGAAGCGACCCTTCTCAAATTGCGAAATATGTACTTGAACTTGCAAAAGCATTTAATAAATACTATGGATCGGTTCGTATTTTAGATGATAAAGAGCAAAAACAGGCAAGATTGTCACTTGTACATTCGGTTCAAATTGTCCTTAATGAAGGATTACGACTGTTAGGTATTGAAGCACCTAACGAAATGTAGTATTAGAAAGAAAATAGACTTTATCTACGCTAATAAAACAAAAAATATCAACGAGCTTGTGGTTCCAAGCTCGTTAAATTTGTGTTTTTTTGCCTCTTAAATAACCACGGTGAACCGTATCACAAGTGATGGTAAACAAGAAGATAGCACTAACAGTATGTATAAAAAGATTAAGGTTATTTAAAGAAGAGCTTTAAACTAATGGTTATATGCTTAAGTGCTTTTTTGAAAAATTTTTCGGAGTAAGATTAAACACCATTCTATATAAAATTGAATGGTGTTTAATCTTTATGACATTTATAAGTGAGTTAGCTGAATACTAACTCATTGTTATACTTGTTTTAAATATATATTCCCAAAACCACTTATTATTAATGGATAATGGCCGTTCATGAGTATCTTCAAAATAAGTGAAGAATTCTGGACTGCACTTTTCTTCTAGAAACCATTTTAAGTCTTCCAATGCATAAATACATTTTTTTATTTTGGGATGAGACTCGTTAGGTACGATTTCCCCATCATCATAATCAATAATTAAATAGTCCTCAGCTTCCAATTCACGAGCTCTTGCGAAATCATCTTGACTGACCCAATAGCTCATTTCTCCTGAATAATACATATTGCAATAAATTGAACTTACAATTAATTTATCGAGAGGAGAAAGTAATTCTTTTACAGTTTCTGTTAAGTTTTCAAAAGTTTCTTTATCATTTGAACCTTTCAATAGGATTTCAGAAACTTCCTTAGAGTTTTTAGCAGACTTTAACTCTTCTATCTTTTTATTTAAATTACGAATCACTTTTTCTTGTTCTATATTATTATTTGTTATTTCATCAATCTCCTTTAAAACCTTTTGATAATCCTCTTTATCTATATGCTGATTTTCTTCAAATTTACATAATCCAGGCATATCCTGTATAAAGCTCATAGCCTTGGCGCGTAACAATCCTGTACCAATCTCCCCAATAAGCTTCATTTCTTTAAAGTCATCAGCAATGTCGAATATTGATTCTTCATCTTTTAATTTAATAAATTGAGTCACACCCTTTAATGGTGTAGCATCCAAGGAGTTGTAATCCAATGGTGGGATTAGGATGGGATAAATTCTTTTACCTAACGCCCAAGCAGCGCCTAGTTCACTCAAACAAAACGAGCTTTTTAAATAGTTTGGTGTTAGAAAAAATAGTACTACTTCTGTATCTTCTATATGCTCTTTAATATCAGCAATAAAATTATTGCCTGTACGTATATGTTTTGTCCCTTTCAGAGAGGTACAGTATATTTGAGTACGGTTAATATTAAAAGCAATATTGAGAAAATCAACAAATCGATCAACTAAATCTCTATCAGCTACTGCGTGGCTTAAAAAAATTGAATTTTTCATTTTTTACTTACTACTCCTTCTGTTTAGACTAAGAATATATTACCATAATGTACATTTGATTGGAGAGGAAATTGGCAAATAATAGAGTATAGAAGTTGTCTATAAAACACTTTTCAGATAGAATTTTATGTATAAGAAAAATATTACAATTAAATTAATGGGGGAAATTATGGAAAAAGAAAATTCTTTTGAAATCCTTCCTAGTGATTATTCGCCTGCAAAAATAGATAATTCTATTGCTGCCTTAAATCAGCCGCTAGCAAATATGCTAACTAGAATTGGACTACCAACTGAGAATGTCCTTTCGCCTATAGAAGAGAGAAGAAAGGTAATTTTTGCATTAGAAAGCACTTTAGAGATATTACCTTACGAAGAAAGGACTAAAGCATTATATTTATCTAAGTTTACCATAGCAGTGACTGTAGGGTTGTTTGATGGGGCGTTAACATTTTTATGGGATGAAACAATAAAGGCTGTAAGAAATTTAGTATCTAAATTTGATCTTCAACACTTTTTTAATATTGCTGAAACTTTATCTCCACGATATAAAAATTTACATCTTGTAGAAGATTTAGAAGCTATTTCTGAGCATGACTTATTAGAAATTTGTCGAAGAATCGGGTTAATAAATGATGTTAATTTTAAAAGGTTAGAACATGTCAACTATTTAAGAAACCATGCTAGTTCAGCTCATCCAAATGAAAATGAGATAACAGGTATTGAAATGCTCTCTCTTTTGGAGCACTGTCTAAAACACGCCATTACTGCTGTTCCAGACCACTCAGTAATTCAAATTAAAGTCTTACTTGAAAATGTAAGGATAGGCACAATCCCTTCTGATGACTGTGAAATAATAGGACAAGATTTAGCTAAACAGCCTCAGGAAAGAATAGATGACTTTGTATTTTCTATGTTTGGATTATTTTCTGACCCAAGGCAAAAGCAAAGTGTTAAAACAAATATAGAAAATTTAGCTCCCCATGTTTGGATATCAGCTACCGAAGAAACAAAGTATTCTATAGGGGCAAAGTTTGGGGTTTATAGGAAGAACGGGGATACAGATAGGAAAGAGGCCACACAAAAGTTTTTAGAATTAGTTAATGGTCTTGCTTATAAAGATGAAGATAGTCTTTCCGCAGAGTTAATAGAAAAACTGCAAAACTTAAGGACAGTTCACTTTGAGTGGAATAATTTTTACAATGAGTCCCCTCATGCGAAATCTATAGCAGAATCCTTACCTAAGGGTAAAATACCAAACGCTGCAAGGAAATTGTTCGTTAAAGTAATTACAATTTGTTTTGCAGGTAACGGAAAAGGATATAGGGAAGGCATTGATGAAAATGCGGTCAAATATTATAAAGAGTTTATTGAATCATTTACCGTGAGAGAGGTAATAGATTTCCTTTATCTGTTTGAGGATAATGAATTTGTTTTTGATTTAGATGTCTCAAAACCCGATGTAAGAATTCGTAAGTTAACAGAGTATTTAAAGACTAAAACAACAGATGTTCACATTAACAAAGCATTAGACTTTATCATTAATTTCCCAAAAAAATCCCTTAATAAGGTTTGGAATGATTCGAGATATCAAGAAGCGTTAAAGTATATTAAGGTTTCTTAAACTGTAAAGTTTTATAAAGAGGTGAGATGAACTGGTCTCTCACCTCTTTAGTTTACAAATAATTTAACTTTCTTGTTTTATTAGGAGGAAAAATGAAGCAACTTAAAGGAAAGTCAGAAGTTAGGTATGCTCTATGGCAAGCATATAATAAGAAGTGTGCAATTTGTGGAGAACCTATAGGTTACACACAGTTACAGATAGACCATATCATTGCAGAGAGTATTGAGAAAGATCATAATGAGCTTTACAGAGTATTAAAAAAATATGATTTACATAAGGATTTTCAGTTGAATAGTTTGTACAATTTGAGACCTGCATGTGGTTATTGTAATAGAGAAAAAAGTTACTATGAAGCACCTGAAGAAATAACTGCAAAACTATTAAGAAAAGCTAAGAATAAAATAAGTGATGTAAATAGAGAAATACAAAAATACTTAGAAGAATCAAATTATGCTCTTAAAATAGAGACTATGCGGAAGGCTGTTAAATCTGGAGAACTAAAATTAGAGGAATACATAGATCAAGTTAATAATTTTGTTTCTGACTATGGTGATGAATTTGTTGAGTATGAAAATGAATTCACAAACTTTCGTTCAATAAAATATAATTCAGTAAAGTTGGATGGCTATCTCCCAAGACTTAACGAACCTGAAGGAAGCTGCTTATTCACATTTAATAGTTTTTATATACGTGGTATGAGTATAACTTTAACGCATAATGAAATCCTTCAAACATTATTTAAGGGAACAAAAACTCCTACAGACCAATTAATGCGTCCTTACATAGTTGATAAGTTAAGCGAAGACAACTATATTATACAATTAGGAAGTAGTAGGTTCAATCTGAGTAAGGATGAAACTATGCACCTTTGTGAGGTAGTAGATAGATTTATTAGCGAGTATATAGTAGCTATAGAAAAAATTGAGAAAGTATTAACTTGCAAAGAGTTTCTTCCATTAAGTAATGATTTGACAAAGTATAAGCTTATCAAGATACATAAGAAATTATGGGGATTAATGCTAAAGTTTGCGGATGAACATGATAATTACCATGGAAATGGTAAATGGCATATTTTTGATTCATCCGGGAGAAATATAATTAAGGTTTATAATAATGAACCAACACCACAGTATAATTCGGGTTTTCATTGTGTTATTCATAGTTTAGTAGATTCTAATGATAGTTGGGAACCTACAGAGGAAGTTTGGTTGGTTTGGTGGGACGTTGAAAAGAATAAGAATTATGGAATAAGAGATTATTGGACAGTAGAACAAACATATCATTGGTTAACTAATGAATTTATTCCCTTAGTAATGTATTCATACGATTCCTCTCTTAGTAGGAATAAACTAGGGTTTAAGAAAGGCGTCTCATTTGATGAGTATAAAGAACTCAATACATTCAATAACTTATACTTTCGTAATAGTAATCGTTATATTGACATTTATAAAACTACAAGAGTTAACGAGTTAATTGAATTGGTGAACTCTTTGCAGTTATACTATTCAGTAACTACAGAAACCTACCTTGAAAAGAAAGCTATTGACAGCATTTATGATGCATTAATTTATATTCTAAGTATAAGTTCTGATACTGATTTTTATTATATTTGTTCAAAATTAAACATCAACCAGACTTCTGATATAAATGATTTAAGAACACAAGTATATAGGAAAAAGAAAAATGAAAAATATGGAAAAGTTAGTGGCGGGGTCTTAGATATGTTGCTAAGATCTATCTCTGCATCAATAGAATATTCCCAAGAAATAATCAACCCTGATGAAATTAAACTAATTACTCAATACTTGGAACCTATGATTACAGATTATAATTTGAATAAATTAGTTAGTGCGTATCTTACAAGTAAATGAATGTTCTTATAAAAATTCATACTTCATGATGGTTATACCTGCATGGAGTAACATTAATACCTTAAAAGGTTTTTATAAAAATACGAATAGAATCAAGAGCTCATGATGGTAGTACCGTCATGAGTTTTTTATTTACAGTTTACTTAAAAATCCTGCAGATTTTCAAATATATTCTATATGATCAAAAGGAGGAGGAAAAAACATGAAAAATAGTATTTCAAACAGGAAACCATACTTTGATCCAGTTATTTTTGAAAAAGTTTTAGAGGATGTATATCTATCCCCAATTGCAAAGGAAATATTAAATTCGAGAAGTGAGTACAAGCAAAACTTCTTGTTTCCTTATGTTAGAGAAAAATTTATCCCCCAAATAGAGGAGCGGGTTAAATTTATAGAACGTGCTGTTAAGGATGAAACTTTATACCAACTATTTTATGAGTACAATGAATATATCAAACATAAGGAAGAAGATAAGCAACGTTGGTACAATGAGTTAAGAGAGCAATATGGATTACCGAGTGATTATGAATTTGAAATATAAAAAATTTCTAAAAGTAGGAAACGCATAGAGCGTTCCTGCTTTTTTCGTATATATAAAGTAGCACCCCTATAAATAAGTAGCTATTTAAAATTCTTGTAAATAGTTATACATAAGAGTTTACAAAAGTAACGAGAGGTCCTATACTCGTTTTACAAATTTAGGAAGGTGGTGTATGTATGGAAAAAGTTTTTGGTTATGTTCGTGTTTCGACTGAAACCCAAGCTGAAAAGGGATATGGAAAAGATGTTCAAGAAACAGCTATTAAAGAGTACTGCAAAATAAATAAGTTAGAAATAGTTGGAATTTTTAGGGACTTAGGTGTGAGTGGTACTATATTTCCACGTGATGGGATAACGGACTTATTCGCTGCTTTATCCGAGGGAGTTATCAAAAGAGTGGTTGTAATGAATACTAGCCGTTTATGGAGAGCAGATAATGCCAAGGTAATGATTAAACGACAACTTATGAAGGACAATGCAATAGTAACTAGCATTGAACAACCTACCTATTCCATTTACGACAGAGATCCAAATGACTTTTTACTTAATGGAATGATGGAACTACTTGATCAATACGATCGATTAAGCATTAATATGAAGCTGGCAAATGGAAGACGTCAAAAAGCTAAAGGTGGAACTAAGGCGTGTGGGAATCCCCCTCTTGGCTACAAGTGGAAGCATGAAGGGGTTAAAAAGCCTATCGTGGTATTTGATGACGGGAAAGCGGAAATTGTTAGAGAAATATTTAGAAGTTATTTAGACTTAAAATCCATTAGGAAGGTTCAACATTCTTTGTTTGAGTTAGGTTATAAAACGCATCATGGAAAAGATTTTTCTACTATGGCGATACGAAATATCTTAACTAATCGCTTCTACTTGGGAGAAGTAAGACATTTAGATTTAATTGTAAAAGGACAACATCAACCACTTATTAATAAAATATCTTTTGGCAAAGTTCAATCCCAACTAAGAAAGAACCAAAGAAAGGGGGCATAGCTTTTGAAATATGATATTGAGAGATTGATAAATCTACCGAGAAAGTCTTCAAAGGACTACTTAGAACTTATGCACAAAGCGCTTGAGTTAGACGATAAACAATGGTTTGAAGAACTAGCAAAAGAAAAGGTACGTATAGAGAAAATCGAAGAAGAAATTAAGAAAGAGTTAGGTTGGAGAGGAGAAAAATAAATGGAAATAAACAACTGCCTTAGTTTATTTGACGATTATATTGTTACACCAGGATTCAATAGGACTGATATTTCAAAATGGTTCAGCAAAAATAAGAAAGATGGTTATAAAAGAGGTGTTTATGCAGTACTTAACTATCGACTTGAAGTACTCTATGTTGGTTCTTCAACTAATTTACGAAAGCGAGTTCCAGAACATTTGTACCAAGATAAATTGACCGGGCATTTCCAAGAAGTACTGCTAATTGGCATTAAGAATTTAAAAGGAGATGTTACGTCCCTAGAGAGGGAATATATCAGGTTATTAAATCCAAAGCTAAACAAGTATCGATATTAGGATGCTTTAAAAGTCCCATATACTGGTCAAGCTATGCAGCTTGATCTTTTTTTATAAAAAATTTCTTTTACTATTTAAAAAAGAGATGATTTTTCCAATAGGTTAAATATGTAACGAGATTGGTTGCTATGCAATTTTGAATGGTTACACCATGTTAACCCCTATTAAACACAAAAACAATTATATATAAAGGTTCTCGTGGCGTAAATAACCCTTCTGCTAAATTAACTATTGTAACAAGTAAGTTCTTGTAATTAAGTACTTAATCTATCAACCAATCACCACTTATAAACTTATAAAACTTATCACCTTAAATCAGATATTAAGGAGATGAGCTTATTGTTAGCCAGTGTAAAGCTAGACAAATTGGTAATAGAATATGTCAACATACCTCTAAACTTTTTTGATGCAATAAAGGATGACTGGAATATTAGCGACATAAAAAGTAATGAGGGTTTTCACTATCACCGTTGTTTGCAGATAACCAAAAATGATACCTATATTAAACTTTATTATCAATCGAAATACGAAATATGGAAGCCAGTTGGGAAACTTCGATTAGAAACACAACCTGAATACTTATGTGAATTTTCATTTTTACTAAAAAAACTGAAAGAGATAAGTCGAGATGTTTATTTTGTTTCTATGGATGTTGCATTTGACTTTCCAATACATCTAAGTAATTTGCTTGTTACTTCTAATACAGGAAGGGAGATGAATTTATTTCAAGGTACACGGTACTTTGGGGGTAAGGGTCAACGTGGTAAACATGGATATTGCCGTATTTATGATAAGAAGAAAGAGTTAGCGAGTAAAGGTGTGGTTATTGATGAAGAGCTAACAAGAGTAGAGATGGTCTATAAACCTAATAAAGTAAAAATGGTAGAGGAATTATTAACTGATCTGCCGTCTTTCAATAAATTATACACAGGTACAATAATTAACCTAGAAAAAACGATTAACCCCATATATAAAGCCATGTTAATTTGTTTGCTTAACGGTAAAATTGGCAATCAACGAATTTTCAAGGCATTACAGAAGAGTATTAAAAAAACAATTAGATAGTCAAGAAGAAATGAATTTTGACCAAATGCTAAAGAGTGTGTGGGATAGTCAGATATCATTAATCAAAGGTTACTTATTGTAGTTAGAGGTGTATAAAGTGAACGAAAAAAATAAATTAACCTACTCAAAATATAATGAATCAGAAATTAAAAAAGAAGAAGCAATTAAAGTAATTGCACAGTTGATAAAAAAATATGATGGACAATTGTTGAAGAACAATGAAGATAACATTCCATCTTCCTGCTAGGAGGTATTCTGCATTGGACACAGGAAACAGAGCAGCAATTTATATTAGAGTTTCAACGGAGGAACAAACTCTAGGACATTCCCTCGAAGCACAAGAAAGCACGTTGAAAGAATTCGCTGAAAAAAAGGGATATGAAGTATTTGATGTATATAGTGATGGGGGATATTCAGGTAAGAACTTTAATAGGCCTGAATTTCAAAGACTGTTTAACGATCTAACTAACAATAGAATAGATATTATCTTAGTTTGGAAAGTTGACCGCCTTTCGAGAAATAATACAGATGTAGTTTCACTGATAGATAATGAATTAACCCCAAGAAATAAAAAGTTAATAATAACATCTATTGATATGGATTCTTCCTCACCAACAGGGCATATGTTTATCTCATTACTTAGTACATTTGCACGCTATGAGAGAGCAACTATTATAGACCGAGTTAATGCAGGAATGCAAAAAAGAGCTGAAAAAGGTTACTGGAATGGCGGTTCAATACTAGGTTATGATTCAGTCGATAAGGAGTTAGTTATTAACGAACGAGAGAGCGGAATCGTTAGGGAAATTTTTAAGCTAAGGGCAGAGGGAAAAGGATATAAATTTATAGCCAATAGGTTAAACAGTCGGGGTACAAAGACCAAAAAGGGAAAGGAGTTTAGCATCCCAGGAATAAAACTAATTGTAAATAATCACATTTATATAGGTAAGATGGTATGGAGAAAGCATCAAGAATGGAATACAAAGAGAAGGGCAGGGAAAACTGAACCCTTGATTGTAGATGGTGTGCATGAGCCAATTATAGAGTTAGAATTATGGGAAAAGGTTCAGCAGATAAATGAGTTCCAAAAAAAATAGTTTACTTCGAATAGGAATTTCAATGGAAACTTCTTCTTAACAGGGTTATTAAAGTGTCCAAAGTGTGGTGCTGGCACAGTAATGAGCAAATCAAAGAAGAAAAATAGTGAGGACTACCACCTTTATTATATGTGCCAGGCATACCACAGCAAAGGGAAAGCGGTTTGCAAAGCAAATTTAATAAAAAAAGAAGTTGTAGAACAAAAAGTGCTGAGTGAAATATCATTCCTAATAGACAACAATGATATCTTAAGCGAACTGTTAAAAGAGCTTAACAGTGATAACGAGAAGGTTAATGAAACATATATAGCTGATAAGAAGATTTTCCGCAGACAGTTGAACAAAGCTTTAGAGAAACGTGCAAAGCTAGACAAAGATTATTTTGCAGGTGGATTAGAAAGTACCACTTACAACAGGTTAATGAACGATCTACAGAAAGAGATAGAAAGTTTAGAAAGAAATATAAGGAAATCAGATAGTAAAATTACTAGTAATGAACGTTCTATAAATAAGGATGAAATTATTTATGCCCTAAAAAATTTCAATAAATTATTTGAAATGGTTAGCGATGAGGAAAGAAAATTACTTGTTAGGTCTTTAATAAAAGAAATACAGGTGGAGGAGAACCGGAAGGAAATTAAAAAGATTACCTTCTGGTTTTCTTCGGGAGTGTAATATTAACTGTGTAAGTAAGAAATGCGTACGGTTTCTTACTCACACAGTTTTTTATTTGGTAGAATAATAACTATAAAGCTAAAGGAGTGTTTTAAATGGGCAAACCCAAAAGAGATCCTAACTCCGTAGAATTAGCTAACAAGATTATTGAACAGTATCAACCAAAGTCTGTAGAAGATATGCAACATGCATTAAAGGACATATTCGGACCGATGTTTGAATCGATGTTAAAAGGTGAAATGAATCATCATTTGGGCTATGAATCCAATGATAAAGGAGAAAAGGAAACAAACAATAGACGGAACGGGTACGGAAAAAAGACAGTCAAAACGACTGCTGGCGAAGTGGATATTGCTGTACCTCGTGATCGTGACGGTTCATTTGAACCACACCTCATTCCCAAGCGTAAAAGAGATGTTTCTGCCATCGAGGATAAAGTCATCTCCATGTATGCAAGAGGAATGTCTCAGCGAGATATTTCATCCACGATTGAAGATATCTATGGATTCTCCGTGTCTCATGAAATGATATCCGATATTACGGATACAGTGCTTCCTGATTTAGAAGAGTGGCAAAGTCGTCCTTTAAGCAACTGTTATCCTTTTGTGTTCGTAGATTGTCTTTATACGACCGTACGTAACGACTACGAAACCAAGAAATACGCTGTTTATACCATGTTAGGCTATACCATGGAAGGAAAGAAAGACATTCTTGGTTTATGGTTAAATGAAACGGAAAGTAAGCATAAATGGATGCAAATCTTTGATGAAATAAAAGCTCGTGGTGTAGAAGATATTTTCTTTATTTCTATGGATGGAGTAAGTGGATTAGAAGATGGAGCTCGTGCCATTTTCCCACAAGTTGTCGTACAACGCTGTATGGTTCATCTCATTAGAAATTCGATTAAGTATGTTCCAAGTAAAGACTATAAAGCTTTTACTGCTGCATTAAAAAAGGTTTACGCAGCACCAAGCCTTAAAGCATGTCATAGTGCATTTGAAACCTTTCAACAACAATGGGCTACCTATCCTGGAGCAGTTGACGTTTGGAAACGAAACTTCTCCCATGTGGAACAATTATTTGATTATGGAAGTGCGATACGCAAAATTATGTACACTACGAATGCCGTAGAAAGTATACATTCCAGCTTTAGAAAAGTGACAAAAAAAGGAGCATTCCCAAACGAGAACGCCCTTCTAAAAGTATTATATTTACGAACCAAAGAACTTGAAAATAAATGGGAAGGCGGCCATATTCAACAATGGGCAATGGTCATGAATCAGCTGTTAATTCATGATCACCTTAATGAACGTGTGCTGAAGTATTTAGAATAACTTACACACTTTTCTTGACAAGCCCTTTTCTTCTGATAATGTTTTACCATCTAATAAAGCTCGCAGAGCCGTATCATAAGTAAATGAGGTATTTCGATTAATTCTTGATTAAAAAATGACTATAGGGTTAAAAATAATCTTTGTCCTGTAATCATCCCATCCTTTATTGTATGTTGATTTTTTTGTTTCTGCTTATCCAAGATTCAGCTCTACTAAATTTCTCTCGCATTACCTCAATATTCCTATGATATAATTCATCAGTATACCTAGTTTTAATTTGGGTAATTTTGTTAAAGTGATTATCGAAATCTCTTATAAAAGTTTTTGGGGAAACAGAAATGTCATGGATCATTTCTATTATTACTTTAATTGTTTCTAGACGTAATTTAGATTTAAAGTAATGGTTTGTTCGTATCTCTTTTTGAGCAGCTGGATTAATTGCAGTTACTAAGTATTAAAAGCAAATTCCCATTGACCATGAGCAATCTTATTTCTTATTTTAACGACAGTATTTAAATCATTTTCGATAAATTCATGTAAATCTTCGAACCAATACTGTTGGGTTCTCGATAGCTTAGATTTAACATTATCTGAAGAAATTCCGAACTTTGTATAATCAATTCCAAATGCTTTTGAAAAGGATAGGTTTAAAGTGTTCTTCCATTTTTCTTCTAAACTCAAACTATTATTAGTTAAGATAAGTCTGCGATCAGTTTCGTTAAATTGCTGTTCATAAACCAATTTATATAGACTGACTTCTATCCATGCACCGGTTAGAAATGAATGAATATTTGTATAAGTAGTAATAGCTATTGAACTATTGGTCTTTATAGAATATTTAATAGAATTTTCCAGTTCCTTAATAGAGTAGTTTATTTGTCTCAGATTGGAGCAATGTTTTTTATACATATATTCCTCCCATATTGATTCCTGGTCGCCAAAAGTTACAAATTAACTATACCTTATACCTTTTGGCGACTGGGAATCGAACCCAGAAGCAGAAAACCCCATCCAAGGGTTTTACCGACAAGCTTACCTAAAGAGTGCTTATACGGATGAACTTTAGGTGCCAGTGTTAACCATTACACTATTCGCCTCATAATTAAGATAACATAGAATAAAAATAAAATACATAAGAAAGTTTATTTGGTATTATATCTAATTAATCCTAATAAAACTTAATATTAAGCTATATTATCTTTGGTAGTTATAATATAAGATAGGTTTTCTAAATAATACTAGTAAATTGTTGTTTGGTATCTCTCCTAAGAGAGGACTACTTGCTACTCTGGCCCAAATGATACATTTTTTTAATAAACAGTATATATTAGGGGGTGAAAAAAGACTGATTTATTGATAGATTACAACATTTCACGCTTATTTAGTAGATAATTCTATCTATTAATATCTAGTTTTTGTTAAAATATCAGTATAATTAAAATAGTAGAGGTGAAATGTATGATAGTAGGGCTTCTTTGTAGGCATTATAAAATTTATCAGGGATTAAACTTTATACCAATCTGTAATGATTATGAAAATCCTTTTACATTATTTATAGGGAATAATGCTGTTGGGAAAAGTTCAGTATTGGAAGGTTTAAACACTTTTTTTAATAATGGCTATTGGAATAGAACCAAAAGTACTAAATCTGATGAAGCGTTTATTGCACCTGTTTTCCTAATTAAAAAAGAAGAAATTAGAGAAAATATTAGTGAGAATCATTACCAGATCTTATTAAAATTAAGTGAATATTTTTGGGATATAACAGATGAAGCGAATGCAAATTTAAAAAATAATGAGGAATTTGAAAAGTTTTTTCAATTCCGGGATGAATTGAAATATAGATACGGGAAAGAGAGCTATTTATTTTTTATTTTAGGTATAAACTATACAGAAAAATCAAAAATTTACTATAGTACATTTACAACACATCTAGAAAGTAGTTTAAGAGAAATTGGTATTGACTATCGAGACACTATGTTAATTAATTCTCTAAGAGAATACTATTCTTACATATATATACCAGTTGAATCTATAACCAGCGAAGTTATAAAAATTGAAAATAAAGAAATGCAAGATTTAATGAGTACAGACATATTAGATGAAATTGATAATATATTGAATGAAAAAACCTTTACAAAAAAAAATGGAACTACAAAAAAAGTTAGTTTAATGGAATATTTAAACTCTAACTTAGATGAATATATGAATACGATAAATCAAACTATAGGATTAATAGATGAAAGCTATGCTTATAAAGTAGAGCATGGTTTTAAAAAGAACCTTACACCTTTAGATGTGAGAAATCGAATACTAGAAGCATATTTTTCTATTAGAACTCTAAAAAAAGGTAAAAAAGAGATTTCTGAATTAAGTTCAGGGGAACAAAGAATAGCATTGATAGATATTGCAACTGCATTTTTACAGAATAAACCTAGCACTAGTAAAAGAAAAGTGATATTAGCAATAGATGAACCAGAGAATTCTTTGCATATTTCTAAAGCATTTGGACAGTTTAGTAGACTACATAATTTGGTAGGTAAAAATCAAGTATTGTTAACAACCCATTGGTATGGCTCTCTACCTATCACAAGTGTAGGGAACATTCAACATTTGGAACACAAGGTTGAGGGAGAGAATAATGTTTTTATAAATACATTTGATTTAAATAATTATTTTGAAAAGAGAGGCTCTCTTCCTGAAGATATACAAATGAAGAGTTATTTTGATCTTACAGCATCTATTTTAAGTTCTATTAGGTCAGATAAATGTCATTGGATTATTTGTGAGGGTAGCGATGACAAACTTTATTTAACTCACTATTTGGATGAAGTGGAGAACCTTCGATTTTTAAGTGTTGGTGGATGTGGAAATGTAATAAAAGTGTATCGATATTTATTCACTCCTTTTTTGGAAAAAGATGAAAAAAAGGCAATAGAGAGTAGAGTGCTATGTTTAATAGATACCGATGATATAATGCATGATTTAGAAATAAGCAGTGATATAAAAGGTAAATTAAAATTAGCTAGAATTCAAAGTGAGAAAAATGGAAATATAAAGTTGCAAGCAGTATCGAAAGCTGGATATTATAGCCCAACTGAGATGGAAGATTGTTTGAATCCATTAAAATATTATAACTCTGTTAAGGAAGTAATTAGTACTTCAGTTGATGACGAATTAAAAACTATTTTTAATAAGTTTAAATATAAAGAAGGTTCTACTTCATCAAGAGTAAAAGGTGAGGAATATTCTATTTTAGAACCAATTGAATTAGTTCATTATTATGATAAAAAGCGGATATTTGAATTTCTTGATAACCATTATAATAAATACTTAATTGCTAAAAATTATACTGCTAAAGAGCGAGGCGATTTGCCAGAATTATTCAATATAATAAAAAAATATATTGAGGAATAAGGTGCTTACCATCCAAGATAAAATTAAATCGTAGTAGTGGTTGGATAACTTGTTTTATAGTGACTTTAGTAAAAAGTAATTGGAATAGAAGTAAAAAGGGAGTGCTAGAGATGTAAATTAGTGTAATGGGAGTATAATATGTAATATAAGCTAAGTCTAAAGGTATGTCATAGTGCATGTTAAGTTTTCAACAACAATAGCCTACCTTATCCAGAAGCTACTTGACGTTTTGAAGCGATCCTTCTCCCATGCGGAGCAATTATTTGAAGGGAGTGTAATATTAACTGTGTAAGTAAGAAGGTGTTTACCCCCAATAGTTAGAGTTTTTGTTATGCAGCTGATAGGCTGGATTGAGTTCGGTATTCAACTGGACTCAGTTCAGCCAATTTTTCTTTTAATCGTTCATGGTTGTACCAGTAAATATATTCTTCAATCCGTCTTTTTAATTCTTCATATCTTACTAATTCTTCCCTATAATACATTTCTTGTTTCAAGATTCCAAAGAAATTCTCCATTGAAGCATTATCTGCGCAGGTTGCTTTACGTGACATACTCTGGAATATCTTATTTTCCTTTAATGTCCTCACCCATTGATGGTGTTGGTAATGCCATCCTTAATCGGAATGGATGGGGGTGCGATAGGTTGCACGATTCTTTATTATCTCTATCGTTTCTTTTAAAGGTTCCATGACAAGATCTAACGTTGGGCGTTTTTTGATTTCATAAGCAATAATTTCACCGTTATAAAGGTCAAGAATCGGATTTAAATATAACTTCTCTTCGCCTAGACATTTTAATTCAGTAATGTCTGTTACTAATTTTTGAAGAGGGATAGGTGTGCTAAAACGGCGGGATAATCGATTTATTGCTACTTTTCCAACGTTCCCTTTATAAGAATTGTATTTACGAGATTTCCTCATAAATTTCACACATTTTAAATCTAAATTCTCGCATTATGCGATACACCTTTTTATGGTTGATAGCATGTCCTAATCTATTTAATTCTTTTGTGATACGTTTATATCCATAACGTTCATGAAACTTCGTAAATAGGTCAGTAATGATTTGTTTTAGTTCTGTGTCCGAATCTTCTTTCCCAAAGTTTTTTATATGATAGTGATAGGTTGCTTCTGGGATGCCCACGACAAGGAGAACATCTTTTAATCGGAACCCTTCTTCTTTGAGTTCGAATGCCAACTTTGTTTGTGCTTTTCGTGGAAGGCACTCGGATTTTCCCGAAAAGCTCTCAACTTTTTTAGATACGAATTTTCTAGTCTAAGTAGTTCATTCTCACGTTCTAATTCTTCTTCACGTGTTAATTTTGTCTCTTCTTTATTCTTTGATTTGTTGGGTTTCTAGACATAGAAGGTCTCCCCTTTGGTTTCAGACCTCCTAGCCCTTGTTCCTTAAATTCCTTCATCCAGCGTCTAATTAAGGAAGGGTTGTTCAAATTAAATTGAACAGCAGTTTCTAAGAAAGAAGCCCCTGTCTTTAACATAAATTGTATCGTATCTAATTTAAATTGAACAGGATACATATCCCTAGTTTGCCTTCTTTTTAACCCATCCATCCCCTGAGACTTATACACTTTCACCCATTCAACGATTGATGTTTCACTACCCATATTATATTTTCTGGCCAATGATTTATATCCTAGGTTGCCATATAGATACTCGTTGACAAGTTTTATTTTAAATTCCTCACTATATTTTTCCATAAAAATACCCCCAAAAGTTAGTTTTCTACTCTAACTTTCGGGGGTCGGTACCGAAATGCGTACGGTTTCTTACTCACACAGTTTGGTAAAATAAAAACATAAAGCTAAAGGAGTGGTAGAGATCATAGTGCATTTGAATCCTTTCAACAACAATGGTCTACTTATCCTGGAGCGATTGACGTTTAGAAACGAAACTTCTCTCGTGTGGAACAACTATTTGATTATGGAAGTGCCATACGCAAAATCATGTACACCACAAATGTCGTAGAAAGTATACATTCCAGCTTTAGAAAAGTGACGAAGAAAGGAGCATTCTCAGACGAGAACGCTCTTCTAAAAGTCTTGTATTTACGAACGAAAGAACTTGAAGTAAATGGGAACGTACTTTTATTTGCTTTTTATCTCTTGGAACGCTTTCAACGCAACATCGAAGCAGTTACATTTCATTATGTATCAACTTCTTTTGCTTGATAAATCACTTTACATTCATCTGTTAATTGTTTATTTACTGATAAATTCCATGCCCTCATTCTTTTATGCCATCTTTTATGCTTTAAAAATGTTTCCCAATCCATTTCTAAGATAGTCTTTAAAGTAAAATCTTTGTTAAAAAGAACTATAATAACATACTCAAAATTCTGTTTTTCTTTTTCAATATTGTCAGGGTCGTTTAATCCATAAAACACCCCTGTAACATTTCCTGAAGTTGCTTTTATACTATACCTATCTCCTTTAATACTAATGGCATCAATGTTTTGTGTTCCAATAGGAGCTTCTTGTAATTTTGGTAATCCAGGGGTATCTTGATAGTACTTTATTGCTAGATACTCTCCCAGTTCACCAACTACATTATTGGTTCTTATCATATTTCTGCCTTTTAATTCATGTAGCCATTCTCCATAAACTCCTACCAATTCATAATCATCCATTTTTTTAAATACTTCTCTAATACTATTTTCCATAAATATCCCCCATTTATTTATTTCTTAATTCTCTTAAAAAGGTTTCATAAACTTTTTCGTATAAGACTTCAAGTGTTGTGTCCCATGCAATCCATAAGGCTTATTCATTCTTTTCAATCTTTCTATAATAGTTACCAGTAACTGTAGACACATTTCTTCAAGTTGTTTGTTATATCTCCTTGTGATTTCCTTCCCATTGTATCTCATAATAAATCAGTATTTATATTATGTATTGCCATTACAGCACTTCCTATTTGCTAACTTTATCATTATATCAAAATGAGGAAACCACCATCTATAATTAGGAGATATGAAAATAGTCTTGCACAGATGATGCCATATAACTGTTCTTAATAAGGCACAGATAAAAAATTCAAGGGAATGGAAATTTATCTAACATTACAATTATTCATAAGGATCTGAGATAAATGAGTTTTTTAAAATGGGTGCCACAATGCCACAAGTATCAGTATCTAGTGCGAAAGCGTTACTAGATAGCCTGATAAAAGGAAAACAATTATCTTGCGAAAGAAATTGAAGGGAAATTTATAAAAATTCCCTGATCTGCAAGAAATATAACAACAAGAACTTTCAAAAATCAATAAGAGGACATAGAAAATAACTGACTAGCTTGTTAATAAAGATTTAGAATCTGACAAGCTATTCTAAATAGGGAACTAATAGCGCTTCAGTATATAAACGGCTCATCCGTAGTAGTGGAAATTGAAGATAGTTACTACTTGAATGTTTGGAATTAAGTTTATTATTGAAGACTAACTTTCTATCAAAACTTAATAGATATTTATTGACTATTGGAGGGGCGTTCTATAAAATAACCCATATAAAAGTTAAAGTATTTATTTAACTTAGGATGGGGGTTATATCATAAATGTACACAATAAGCAAGGAAAAAGTCCGTGAACATATGAAAAGTTCAGGGATAAAAACACAAAAAGAATTAGCAGAAAAAATGAATATAACTAAAAATCAATTATCAATGGTACTTAGTCCCAAATACAGCCCTATTAAATCTAATGCAAATCTTCTTTGTGAAACATTAGGAGTTCCATTTGATGAAATAGTGCAAACTGAACAAATGGAATTAGACCTAGATGATAATACAACAAATGATAGATTTGTAGAAGTTAGGGATATTAAACCAGTAAAAACCTTTAACGGAATTGAGTTGTTTGCAGGTGCAGGAGGGCTAGCACTAGGGCTAGAAATGGCTGGTTTTGAAACGGTAGGTGCTGTTGAAATTGACAAGTATGCGTGTAAAACTTTGAGAAAGAACAGACCGAACTGGAAAGTTATCGAAGAAGATATTGTTGAAGTTGCTGAAAGAGGAATAAAAAACTATATTAATACTTCAATGGAAATAGATTTTGTTTCAGGTGGCTATCCTTGCCAGGCTTTTAGTTATGCAGGACAAAAGAAAGGCTTAAAAGACACCAGGGGAACATTGTTCCACCCTTTTGCAAAAATCATTGAAGAACTACAACCAAAAATGTTCCTTGCTGAGAATGTAAGAGGGCTAGTGAATCATGATGGTGGAAAGACATTAGAAACAATGCTTAATGCATTTGTTGAAATTGGATATAAGGTTGATTGGGAAGTATTAAAAGCACTTGACTATGATGTATCCCAAAAAAGAGAAAGAATTGTTATTGTGGGTATAAGGGAAGACTTAGCTGAAAAATATAATATATTCTATCAATTCCCTAAACCCTATGGATATGAACTTACTTTGGGGGATATTTTAAAAGACGTTCCTGAATCAGAAGGAGCAAAATATCCCGAGTCTAAAAGGAAGGTATTAGAAAAAGTCCCTGCGGGTGGATATTGGAGAGATTTGCCTGATGATATAGCAAAGGAATATATGGGTAAAAGTTATTATTCAGGTGGTGGAAGAACAGGAATGGCAAGAAGGTTGTCATGGGATGAACCTTCATTAACACTAACTTGTTCCCCTGCACAAAAACAAACAGAACGTTGCCACCCTGAAGAAACTAGACCATTTACCGTTAGAGAATATGCAAGAATCCAAAGTTTCCCTGATGATTGGAAATTTGAAGGGTCTATGAACAATGTATATAAACAGATAGGAAATGCGGTTCCAGTAAATATGGCAAAAGCTTTGGGACTTTCAGTCATCCATACTTTGAATCAAATAGAAAAAGGGGATGCATAATTGCACCCCTTGCCTACTAATCTTGATCAATTGCTTCCTGTTCCTTTAGTTCTCTTTCAATTTCCTTTGAAAGTTCCTCAATAACTTCTTCAATCATTTGAGAACCGTCAATTTCTTTAGCAACTTCACCAATGCCGTCGGTAAGTCTTTTATAAAAGTCTTCTTCACCAGTCAGCCTATGCCAAAATTCTGCCCCAACAATAACTGGATGATCTTCATTAATTCTTTTGTAATGCCCACTCATTTCTTCAGGAGAACCATAAAAAACACCCACAATTAAATCATTAAACCCTATGTTCATATTGTTTGTTCTAGCGAGGTTTTTGATGTCCTTAAAGTGGTTTTTAACCGTTTCTACATCATCTGCATTGATAGTATTTGTTCCTGCTTTTGCCTGACACCATTTTCTTCTGCCGTCAATCTTATCAATAAATTCGAGGTCAATTCCTGAAGTGGTGGAAGAAAAGCCTTCAAGAACATCACTACAAAACTTTTGAATCTTAGTTCCAAAAGTAGTATTGATTGATGTTCCTAGTACCCGGGCATAAACAAGTGCCCTTGCAATACTCTCAGGGTCGTCATTGCCAGTTAGGAAATTGGCTTTGTACTTGTCCAAAAATGGGTTCAAAGAAAATTCTTTAAGACGTTTTAACTTTTTTGTGTTCCTTGCATGGCTCTTTGCAATCTCTTCCCTGAAAAACACTTTTGCTTTTTCAATGATTATTTCATTTTCTCTAGTCAATATGTACCCCCCTTTTTATACTAGTCTATATGAAAATTCCTTAATTTTCTATACCTATTAACAAGTGAGGTTAAAATAGACTTCCTCTATATTATGGCGATTAGCCCGTGTTTTCCTATTTAAATAGAATAACATGACTAGAGAAGCTACAGACTTTTTGGAAAGAGTACCATAGTATAAATATAACTAAAGTTATTTCGAGCTATACTGAATTCTCATCCTACATCAACTGCTCCATTAACACCTTAACCATCCCAGCTCGATTATATTGTTTTTGAATCGTGTAATACGACGTCTCGATATTCACTGTTTGACCATTAATAAAGGTGATAGTGGACAGTTGTTCTCTATTTTCTATATGTTTAATAGCATGAAAAAATAACCAAATACAATCAAACGATGTAGAGGATTGTGTAGGAAAAGTATAGATATTTTTGGTAGATTGTATGGGGATGGGGATTTTCTGCCTGAATTCTAAATGATGTTGTACAGCTACTTTCCGTCCATGATAGCTAGATCCGTAGTGTAAACAATTTTCTTTGATAATTTCGATTGGTTTTTCTTCACTTGAGATGGTTTGATCATATTCAAGTATAGAAGATTGATACTTTGCATCATACAAGGGGAAAATGGCCATGGTATCTGGCGTAATTCGATAATTATTCCTCATCTACTTCACCAGTTCTTCTCTTATATGCTAAAAGTTCTCTTTCGTAATTTTCAAAAAGGGTATCTAGAGAGCAATTTAGTGCTTTGAATCGGTTACACTTAGTTGGACAAGTTAGTTAAGGTCAGTTAGACTTGGTTCAAATACAAACCGAGGAGCGTTTAAAATGACCAAAAGAGCGAGAAGAACTTTTTCAAAAGAATTCAAAGAGCAAATGGTAAAGTTGCATGCCTCCGGTAAACCCCGCGCGGAGATTATTAGAGAATATAAATTGACACCTTCTTCTTTTGATAAGTGGGTTCGCCAGTATCATGATAATGGATCGTTTCAGGAAAAAGACAATCGCACACCGGAACAAGAAGAGTTAATCAAACTTCGGAAAGAAAATCAAAAACTGGCCATGGAAAATGACATTTTAAAGCAAGCCGCGCTGATCATGGGACGAAAGTAGATGTGATCCGCAATAACCGTCACAAATACTCAGTATCAGCAATGTGCGGCGTCCTGCAAATTGCCAGAAGTACGTACTATTATGAAGCTAAGACTCGTGATGACCAAGAGGATGAATTAATCGATCTGATTGTGGACATTTTTAAGAAAAGTCGCCAAAATTATGGTCAACGAAAGATAAAAGTGGAGTTGAAGAAGCTTGGCTGGACCGTGTCCCGACGTCGGATCGGACGAATCATGAAAGAACAGGGACTTGTTTCTAAATATACCGTCGCTCAATTTAAGCCGTCCCAATCATCCTGTAACGAGTCAGAAGCAGGAAATATGCTTAATCGAGAGTTTGACCAGGACCAGGAACTAAAGGTAGTCGTAAGTGACTTAACCTATGTAAGAGTTGGGCAGAAATGGCATTATATTTGCGTGTTAGTAGATTTATATAATCGTGAAATTATTGGACACAGTGCAGGTCCTCACAAAAGTGCTGCCTTAGTTCAACGTGCCTTTGCATCCGTCCCATACAATCTACATCAGCTTGAATTGTTTCACACCGATAGAGGAAGTGAGTTTAAGAACCAGTTGATCGATCAGGCATTAGAAACGTTTGGCATCGAGCGCTCACTAAGCGAAAAAGGAACACCCTATGACAATGCCGTGGCAGAAGCTACTTTCAAAACCATCAAAACAGAGTTTGTCAAAGGGGCTTATTTTACTGACCAATACGAACTGGACCTTGAACTTTTTGATTATGTTCACTGGTTCAACCACATTCGAATTCACGGATCATTAAATTATTTAACACCGACTGAATACAAGTTAATCAACCTTTAAAAATTTGTTCGATTTAGTGTTGACATACCACTTTCGTTATTTTAGCTATCGTAAGAAATGAGGTTTGAGGGTATTTACCACGTTCAATTTTGCCATAGTGCCTTTCATCAATCCCAGCAAGTCTGCCAACATATTCTTGCGTCCATTTTGGATCCTCTGCTTTTAAATTCTCTCGGAATTGTCTGATGCAATACCCAAGTATTTTTCCCTCAATATTATCGTGATACACCACAGTTTTACCCCTCATTATCCCTTTTCATCTATTATCATGGAAATGATTTTGGGTTAACACGTGGAGTATCACGTATTGGGGAGGTAGGAGCTTAACTCTTACTTGTTCTGCAATAGCTCGTTTTTCACAGGCTATGCTTCGAATAAAACAAGAGTGATGGATTAAAATTATTACTTAAATAGATGGGGAATGCCTTCATTCTCAAAGTGCAGTTAGCTGATAACAAATAGGAGAAAACACGTCAACTCTGAGCCTTTAAACTTAGCAAAGAAAGACCGCGAATCTGTTATAAAGGAAGTGGATTAAATTTTGTCACCAACTAATTGTGACAAAAATATGACAAGTCGCATGACAAAGGTAATAGGTAATTTGCTATGATTAAAAATGTAAGCGCGATCAAAAATAAGGAGGGAAATTGATGAAGAAATTTTGGGGTCTAATATTTGTCATGGTCATTATGCCAACATTGATTTTAGCAGGATGTAATACGAGTTCTCCTAATAATGCAACAGGACCATCAGGTAGTCCAAGTACCGGAACGGAAGATTCAAATGGGGGAACTGATTCCGAATCGGAAACTGGGTCAGATGGTGATACACTTACTGTTGCAACAGTAAATAACCCAGATATGAAAATTATGCAGAGAATGACAGAGGAGTTTTTTGAAAAGGAGACTGGAATTAACGTAGAATTTGTTGTTTTACCTGAAAATGACCTTCGTAAAAAGGTAACAGAAGATGTGGCACTTGGAGCAGGACTATTTGATATTGTCACAATAAGTACTTACGATACACCAATTTGGGCGGAAAATGGATGGATTGAACCATTAACTCCGATGTTCGAGGAATTAGATGCTGATGAATTAGAAGCATATGACATGGAAGATGTGTTCCAAGTACTAAGAGATGCACTTTCGTATGAGGATACGCAATACGCCTTACCATTCTATGGGGAAAGTAGTATGCTCTACTACAATAAAACAATCTTTGAAGAGCTTGGACTAGAAATGCCATTAGAGCCTACATGGGAAGAAATTGGAGAACTAGCTAGAACGATCAAGGAGGAAACTGGAAAGCCTGGTATAACGTTAAGAGGTTTACCTGGTTGGGGTGAAGTAATGGCACCTTTAACAACGGTTATCAATGCGTTCGGAGGTTCTTGGTATGACATGGATTGGAATGCACAATTAAACAGTGAAAAAACGGTAGAGGCAGTTCAATTCTATGCTGACTTAATTCAAGATGCAGGACAGCCTGGAGCAATTAATACAGGGTTTACAGAAGCGCTAACATTAATGTCTACAGGAGAAACTGCTATGTGGTACGATGCGACTGTTGCAGCAGGTTTCTTAAACAACCCTGATGACTCTCAGGTTGTAGGTGAAATCGGATATGCATTTGCACCTAAAATGGAAAAAGAACATACAGGATGGCTTTATGCATGGTCACTTGCAATAGAATCTGCAAGTAAAAACAAGGATGCTGCTTTTGAATTTATCAAGTGGGCAACAAGTAAAGAATATATTGAGTTAGTTGGTGAAAAGGAAGGCTGGGTTGTTGCTCCATCAGGAACACGGACATCAACTTATGAAAATCCAAACTATCAAGAAGCGGCACCATTTGCTGAAATGGTATTAGACGCAATTGAAAGAGTAGATTACGAACAGCCAACAGTGGATCCGGTTCCGTATGAAGGGGTGCAATATGTGGTTATTCCTGAATTCCAAGAGCTAGGGACAGAAGTAAGCCAGCATATCGCATCTGCCATTGCGGGGGATGTCACAGTAGAAGAAGCAATGAATAAAGCCCAGAAGCTAGCAGAAGCTGTGGCTGAGGAAGGCGGTTATAAAGAGTAGGGCAGTATAGTAGAAGGGGATTGCAGGATCCTCTTCTTACTATTCTAAATGTAAGCTGAGGAGAGTGAATCATGAATCAAAATGAGGCTGTTCAACAAAAATTAAAACCAAGAAGGGTATCTAAGCAGAAAAGAAAAGCCCTAAATAACCCTCCAGTGAAAAGGTTATTACTACCAACGGTCATCTATCTTATCATTGCAACCCAAATTCCGTTTATTGTTACCATTTATTATAGCTTTCAAGAATGGAATCTAATGAGGCCGGATAAAGGCGTATCCTTTACTTGGTTTGCAAATTTCATGAAAGCTTTACGTACACCTTCTTTTTATGAAGTGGCAATGAACACGTTAATTTTAACGATATCGGTACTAACGATTTGTTTTGTATGCGGCTTATTACTAGCGCTATTAATGAATCGAAACTTCATAGGCAAAGGAATTGTTAGAACCATGTTTATATCCCCGTTTTTCATTATGCCTACCGTTTCAGGTATTATTTGGAAAACAATGATCTACAACCCAAGTTTTGGATTCTCCTCTTATTTCGCTGAGTTATTTGGAGTAGAGCCATTTGATTGGTTTACGCAAAATCCACTGCTGGCAGTTATTTTTATTATTTCATGGATGTGGATTCCGTTTTTTATGCTGATACTGCTTGCAGGTTTGCAGTCATTACCGATCGAATTAATCGAAGCGGCACAATTAGATGGAGCAAATCGGTTGCAACAATTTTTTAATGTAACGATCCCACATCTTGTACGATATATCGAAGTAGTAGTTTTACTTGGATTAATGTTTATCCTACAAGTATTTGGTGAAATTTATGTAACCACTTCTGGTGGTCCAGGATTTGCGTCTACCAACCTATCCTTCTTAGTGTACCGTACAGGGTTCCAAAGTTGGGATGTGGGAGGAGCTTCAGCAATTGGGGTAATTACAGTTATTTTAACCATCATTATGATGATGTTAATGTTTAAAGTATTACGACGGATGTTTAAGGAGGAACAAGCATGAAAAAACTTACATCAGGTGGATTGACTTTTCTTACCTATCTCCTCGCGTTCTTGTTCTTCTTCCCTATTTTATGGGTGCTCATCACAGGGTTTAAAAGTGAAGGAGAAGCCGTCATTATACCACCAACGATTGCTTTTAAACCAACATTAGAAAACTATCAGATGATTTTGGATTTAGGTGTAGTTGGTTATTTCTTAAACTCGGTCACTGCTACTTTAGTATCCACATTGATTGCCTTATTAATTGGTGTACCAGCAGCATATGCCCTGACCATGTATCGTGTAAAAAAGAGAGACGATATTTTGTTCTGGATTATCTCTACTCGTTTTTTGCCTATAGCGGGTGTAATTATCCCACTATATCTCATTTTTAAAAATATGAATTTATTAGATTCCTTGACAGGTTTAATTATTCTATATGCTGGGATGAATATTCCTTTAATTATCTGGATGATGCGTTCTTTCTTTAATGATGTATCCTATGAAATTATCGAAGCAGCTCAAATTGATGGTGCTACAGGAATTCAAAGTTTCTTTCAGATTGTTTTACCATTAGTAAGACCAGGGCTTGTTTCTACTGCGCTATTATCCATGGTATTTGCGTGGAATGAGTTTTTCTTCGCAGTTACCTTGAGCTACCATAAAGCAGCTACATTGCCTGTATATATGGCATCTTTCATGACACAAGAAGGATTATTCTGGGCAAGTATGTCAGCAGCAGCTACTATTGCCATTCTACCTGTTTTAATTTTAGGTTGGTTGACACAGAAACAACTTGTTAGAGGGTTAACGATGGGTGCTGTGAAAGGATAAAAGTATTAACATAAAATTGGAGGTAATCGTTATGAAAGCATTAGTTATTGAAAAACCAAATCACGCCGTCATTAAGGAGGTTTCATATCCAAAACCAGGACCAAATGATGTGACCATCCGTGTGAAAAACGTAGGGATTTGTGGAACAGATATTCATATATTTTTAGGTGAGTTTATTTCACCATATCCTATTATTCCGGGGCATGAGTTCTCTGGTGTAGTGGAGGAAGTGGGGGCAAATGTAACAGAATATCAGGTAGGTGATCGGGTAACTGCAGATCCTTCCTTATTTTGTGGTCATTGTGAATTTTGTTTAACGAATAGGGGTAATCAGTGTGAGAATTGGGGAGCGCTTGGGAACACAGTTGACGGTAGTATGGCGGAATTTGTAAAGGTTCCAAGTAGCAATGTTGTCAAAATTCCTGATACTATGACATTTGCGGAAGCTGCCTTTATTGAACCAATGGCTTGTGTCGTCCATGGTATGAATCGATTACAGCTTCAAGTCGGTGATCGGGTGCTAATGTTTGGTGCAGGGGCAATGGGACAACAACTTATTCAATCCGTAAAAATGGCCGGAGCATCCGAGTTAGTAGTGGTTGATATTTCTCCAGATAAACTGGAAATGGCTCTAAAATGGGGAGCTACCAAGGTGGTTACAAGTGATAATGTAAATGACGAATTATCAGATGAGTATTATCCGAATGGATTTGATGTCGTCATTGATGCTACTGGTATTCCTAAAGTAATTGAACAAGCATTCGGATTCTTGGGCAAAACGGCTAAATACTTGCAATTCGGCGTGACACCAATAGGGTCAACTGTACCACTAGACCCTTTTCGGTTATATAATAAAGATTGGACATTAATTGGTTCCATGGCTATTAATCATACCTTTTATCCAGCTTTTCATTGGGTGAAGGAAGGCCGAATACAATTAAACCATTTAATCTCAAAGGAAATTTCGCTAGAAGAAACAGTAGATTATTTGAAGGGACCAAGAGATCCGAACAATCTTAAAGTTCAAATCAAAATATAATATTTAAAAAATACGCATTCGCTCATTCTTTCGCCAATGAGTTCATTTCTCTTATCCTTTAGACTATTGCATTGTAATTTTATATTCACTGTAAACGTACGAAAAGCCACAATATTTCTGTGGCTTTTCATCATATTATTCTCTAAAAAGGCGTTTAGGAGGGATTCAAGTGCAGCAATCGATGATGCTTAATTCTAGACAACGAGAGTTGTTGAGAGTGTTATTAAGTATGGATAAACCGATTTCCTATAAAGAATTATCCGAAATCTTTAAGCTAAGCATACGAACGATTCAAAGAGAAATGAAAGCGTTACATTCCTATTTCGATGCTTATAATTTGAAACTAGTCAAAAGAATGGGAAAAGGGATTGAACTAAATGGAGAGTTACAAGATAAACAAAGGTTAAATCAAGCAATAGAACAGGTGAAAATTTTAAACGCCTACTCACAAAGTGAACGTCAAGAAGGAATTATTTATGATTTATTGCTTGCGAAAGAACCTATTAAACAATATACGTTAAGTAAGAAATATGATGTAGCGGAATTAACGATTAGTAATGATCTGGAGAAAATAAGCAAATGGTTAGAAAAGGATACGGTAGAAATAGTAAAGACTCCAGGAATTGGAGTGTACATAGACGGAACGGAACAACAACGCAGAACGATCTTATCTCGTTTGCTTCATCGAGATATTACCTTTGAGGATTGGATAGAACTATTTCAAGGGAAAAAAGGGGAAGATAGATTGAATGGGAAGTTAGGGTTAGTCATTCGTAATCGCTTATTAAAATTTGTTCAGACTGACAAAATTCTAGATATTGACCGTGTTTTACAAAACGCACTTCTTGAACATCCTCATATCGTTCTAACAGATCGAAATTATGTTAACCTTATTGTCCATGTTATTCTTGCATTGGAGAGAATCCAAAGTGGTGAAGTGATAGAGGAGGACACTACCATAGCTAGTGATGACTGGCATGATCCGGAGATATATTCATTAGCAGTATTAATAGTAGAAGGCTTAGAAAAATTGACGTCTCTGAGAATTCCAAGAATAGAGATAAACTATATTGCGCTTCATTTAGCAGGAACGAGAATCGATTATCAGAAGAAGCCGTTTGAAGATGATAATCAAGAGTTTACATGGATTGAACTAACGAAAAGTTTTATACGTGCGATAGAACATCATCTAGATGAAAGTCTAATAGAAGATAAGATTCTCTTTGAGGGGTTACTCTCACATTTTGCACCTGCATTTAACCGGTTAAAGCATGGGCTTCAAATTCATAATCCAATGCAAGATAAAATAATGGAGATGTATCCCGAAATATATCAAGCTTGTCAGAAGGCATGTGAATTATTAGCTAAAAAAACAGGTTATCATATTCCAGAAGAAGAAGTAGGTTATTTAGCCATGCATATCGGAGCATCCCAACTGAGAAAACATGAGCAAATCAGGCAATCCTATCGATGTATTGTTGTTTGTACAAGTGGTGTAGGGTCCTCTACGTATTTAGCAACAAGAATTCGAACAGAAATGCCTAATCTTAGTGTAGAAGCGGTGTTATCATTAAAAGAACTTGAAGAGTGGTTAGAGAAGGATGAAAACTTTGATATTGTCATTTCGACTGTAAATGTTCCTTTTTTACAAGAGGAAAAAATCGTGATTGTTACCCCTTTTTTAAAGAAAGAGGATATTAAAGATATTGAACATGCACTGATAGAAATTGACAAGCATCAATTGGTTTTGAAAAGTGAAGAACAGACCTCACATCAACCTTCACCAATACTTCCATTAGCGAAGTATGGCGAAGCACTACTCCAAATCTTAAAGAACTTTGTTATGTTTCAAGAAGTGAGATTAATGGAACAAATGATCGATCAAATGGCTAGCTTATTAGTAAGTCATCAGGGTGTACGCGATATTAAAAAGATAGCAATTGATTTAGAAAAAAGAGAAGAACAAGGTGGCTTCGTGCTAGGGAACCTGGCCATGATGCACGCTAAAACGGAAGGGGTTAATGAAATAATTGTCGCGATTTATCGCACGGAAGAACCAATATTATGGGAAAACGATAACGAAGAATTGTGTAGGATAAACGTAATATTAATGTTAGCTTTACCTGTTGAGGCACCAAAGGAACATAAAGAGATGATAAGCGAAATTACGGCAATGTTAGTAGATGATCAGTTTGTTAATACCATTATGAATGGATCGCAAGAATCAGTGGGAAATTCACTGAAGGATATTTTATTAAATGCCTATGAATTAAAAATAACTGCATCTATAAAGGAGTTACAAAGACAATGAGGAAATTAGCACAAATATGGAGTGCTATGGTATACCAAAACATTGTTATTATTATAGTTGTTGGAGTAATTCGTGAGTTATTTGGAGATTATGGCTGGTGGTATAATCAAGAAATATTGAATATTGTCAATCCTGCTTACCATATTTTATTACCAATATTGATAAGTCACACTGGTGGGAGAATTATTGGTGGTCAAAGAGGAGCTGTGGTTGCCTCCATTGTCACGTTTGGTTTGACTCTTTCCAGCACAGTTCCAGCGATAATGGGGGCAATGATAATTGGTCCACTAACTGGTTGGATTATAAAAAAGTTAGATCAAATGATTAAGAAAAAGCTCCCTGGTGTTGGATATGAACTGCTTATCAGTAATGTCTTGGCATCAGTAGTTGCCATTGCCCTTACTTTAATTAGTTATCATTATATTGGCGAGATCTTATCTGTTGGAGTGGAACGAACAACTGACATATTAGCATCTATTATTAATTCTCATTGGCTTCCTTTAGCTGCAGTTATTATAGAGCCAGCTAAGGTAGTATTTTTAAATAATATTATAAATTTCGGTTTCCTATCACCTCTAGGCATACAACAAGCTAATGAGCTAGGTAAGTCTATTTTATTCTTGTTAGAGGCGAATCCTGGACCAGGGTTAGGGGTTCTCCTTGCTTATTGGATGAAAACAAAGGGGGAGCAAAGGAAGGGAGCGAAATTAGCTACATATATCCACTTTTTAGGTGGTATACATGAAGTTTATTTTCCTTATGTATTGAAGAATCCTCGACTTATTATTTCGCTAGCCTTAGGTGGAATGGCTGGAATCTACGTTTTTCAATGGTTTAAAGTAGGGCTTGTTGCTGTATCCTCTCCTGGAAGTATTTTTCTATTTGTCGGGTTAGCTCCTAGAAGTGATATGCTTTATGTCGTATTAGCAGTTTTAATTTCTGCACTTATTTCTTTTGGTTTAAGTTTAATTCTAATAAAAAGCGTATCTAACTCACCTACTGTTTCTGAAAATGAGAATACAATTATTGAATTCTACCAAATAGATAAAGAAGATGTATTAAGCGAGACTAAGCAAAATGAAGAAATTCATTCGATTAAATCAGTGGAGGAAAGGAACTCCTTTAATGACAAAAAGATAAAAACGATTTATTTCGTTTGTGAAGCGGGTATTGGGTCCAGTGCCATGGGGGCTTCCATGCTAAGAAAAAAACTAGAACAAACTAGTCATAACATTACTGTTGAGAATGCCTCGATTGACGAAATTCCTGTGTATGCAGATTTAGTTATTTGTCATCAAAAGCTGTTACAAACTGTTCAAAAGGAGTTTCCTAAAAAGTCGATCTATCCACTGCCTACTTTTACTGACATGAAGGAATATGATCATTTAGTTAATAAGTTGATAGGGACATAGGGATAGGTTCCTTGTCCCTTTTTCGTTGTGATATTTTCTCCATATAATTATAACTTAAGCTAAAATCATTTGTGAATAGAAGCAGAAGGCGGTTGTTAGCTGGGTAAGACATCAAAAGTAATCCTGTTTATAATACCCCCTTAATCAATCGAGCCAACCCAACCAATCCTTCCTCTAACTCCCCCAATGAAGCATAAGAATACGACAACCGAAGATGCTTATCATCACTCTTATCATACACAATCCCTGGATTTAATAAGATATGCTCTTTCAGTGCTAGTCCAAACAGCTTCTTCGATGAAATATCTATTTCTAGCTTGAGCCATATATAAAAGCCACCTTCTGGAATACTCCAAGTAGCGATCTCCGAAAAATACGCTTTTAAAAGTTGAATGGTAAAATCCCTTCTATACATTAATTCTGCTTTTATTTCTTTTAGGTAATCTGTGTATAATCCACTAGAAAGCCATTTTTCTACAGCATATTGGGATAAGGAGCTGGAGCCATAATCTGTTTGCATTTTGATATCGGCTAAGCGATCTATCACAGGTTCAGGTCCAACAATCCATCCTACTCGTAGTCCGGGGCTTAGTGTCTTCGATACGCTCCCAATATATAAAACATTTCCTTGTGTATCATCTGCCTTTAATGGCTTTGGTGGAGGGTTTTCAAACCATAAGTCACCATAAACATCATCCTCAATAATAGGTAACGATATATTTTGGCAGACCTTTAAGAGATTCGCGCGCCTTCCTCCCGTCATCAAGGTACCTGTTGGATTGTGGAAGTTAGGAATGGTGTACAGTAAAGCAGCGTGATGTTGTCGCTTTAATCGTTCGATTTCCTTTATTTTGATTCCTTCTTGATCCATTGGTACGCCAAGTAAATGCATTCCGGCAGATTGGAAAACAGGAACAGAGTTTAAATAGGACGGTGTTTCATGAAGGATGGTGGAGCCCCTTTCTAATAGTCCCATAGAAATTAATTGGAGTGCTTGGAGTCCTCCCGAAACAATTAAAATCGATTCTGGAGATGCTACCATTCCTTTTGTTTTCAAATATTCACTAACCGTCTTACGAAGAGATAATAGCCCTTTTGGTTCCACATATCCAAGCGATAGGTTCTCGTGACCTGTTCGTAATATCTTCCTCATTCTATCATTCGGTAGTAGGCTTGGAGACAGTTCGCCAGTTCCTAGTCTAATAAATGTTGGATCTGCCTCTGCTCGATTAATTTCTTGGATAATATCGATATTTGGCTTATAGATGCCGGAAGAAACATAGCTTTTCCAATCAGGAGGAGGTGTTGAAGTAAGTAAGCTCCACGTATTATTGATAACCCTCGTTCCATCACCTACTTTGGTTTCTAATAAACCGTCTGCAATCAAACCTTCTAGAGCATACACGACAGTGCTCCGATTTACCTGGAATTGTTTCGCCATTTCCCTTTGGGTGGGGATTTTCGTTCCTACGGTCCATTCCCCATGCATTATTTTCTGCTTTAAGTAATGATAAATTTGTAAATGTAGTGGCTCGGAAGAATCTTTTTGTGGCTTCCATTGCATTTCATTCATAAGGCAACCCTCTATCTTATTTGTACTTTCTTTCTATACTATCAAATTGGTTGGGTCAATTACCATCCAATTGGTTGAAGACATTATAGAACATAGGAAGTATGCTAGAAGAAAAGTTGGGGGATGAAAAAATGCAGGCACTTATTCATGGAATCATTTTGGCGTTTGGGCTCATCTTACCCTTGGGCGTCCAAAATGTATTTATTTTTAACCAAGGAGCCACGCATAAGAAACTCATAGATGCTTTTCCTGCTATCATTACTGCGGGGATTTGTGATACGATCCTTATCTTTATGGCTGTCAGAGGGATATCGGTCGTGGTATTTAATGTGGAGTGGCTATCGACGTTGTTATTTTTAGTTGGATGTCTCTTTTTAATCTATATGGGGTTTGTGATGTGGAGAAGTAGTCCAGAAGCAACGAACACGGAGGATCCACAACGTTTTTCTGCAAGACGACAGGTTACCTTTGCTACTTCGGTATCTATATTTAATCCACATGCTATTCTAGATACAGTTGGTGTGATTGGGGCTAGCTCTCTTGCTTACACTGGTCATGAAAAACTGCTCTTTACGATCGCATGTATAGTAGTTTCTTGGATTTGGTTTTTCTTTTTAGCGATTCTAGGTGGAAGGATTGGGAAGATTGGGAACAGTGGGATGCTGTTAAAGCGAGTGAATCGTATTTCAGCAATGATTATTTGGGGGATGGCTTTTTATTTAGGGTATAATTTTTCTTAGTTTATTAATTAATATGATGTATATTTAACTACATATGAATTATAGTTCTTCATCTTTGCTATTCCATTTTAAGAGAAAAATATATGAGTGACCAATACAGATTTTTTATATTTAATTAGTTAGTATTATAAAAGGCAAAGAACAGCACCAGGATTAACTCAAAAAAAAGTGGCAGTAATTATTGATGTGGAGACAAGAACACTACAAAGTTCAAGAATGAACAAACAAGTATGTTAATTGGCTCCTTTTACTATGCTTTCCAAACTATTAAACATTCCAGATTCCTTTCTTCATGATCAGTTCCAACAGTATTTGTATCAAGGTTATCAAGAA
Source organism: Gracilibacillus sp. JCM 18966 (assembly GCF_055392695.1). Lineage (NCBI taxonomy): Bacteria > Bacillati > Bacillota > Bacilli > Caryophanales > Bacillaceae > Gracilibacillus > Gracilibacillus sp. JCM 18966. The sequence goes on from NZ_AP043883.1 coordinate 1,258,694, forward strand.
TGTATGGAGATGATGAACTATAAAGATACAAGAAAGAAATGAAATGAATGTAGATTCATTTAGAATCACACAAGATACGCTTGCCATTTTACCAGCTCACCATTTTGAATGTGGTTCTAAGATTATCGAAAAGAAGGATGAATTTCTTCATTCTTCTTTTCCTCTAGAAATTATTAAAGAAATTGCCTTTATTATGGCTCTTCTTATGAAGAACGGAAAGCATCTGTTCGGCATCATTTGCGTTTCAGATAGAAAACACTCAACTAGAAATCAAAGATTGGCTGCTTTACATGCATTCTTTCGGTATATAAAAATTGAGGCTCCGAAATATATGGAACTGTGTAATTCTATATTATCAATCAATTCGAAAAAAACACCTGTGGTTGAAATGAACTACTTGTCTATAGCGGCAATTAAAGAACTGTTGTCTATTCCAGATAAATCCAGCAAGGAAGGACGTAGGGATTTAGCCATTCTTTCCTTACTTTACGATTCAGGAGCAAGGGTCCAAGAATTAGCAGATGTACTGGTAGTTGATCTCAGAATAAAAGAACCAGCAACAATACGATTAACTGGGAAAGGTGATAAAACGAGGATTATTCCAATAATGCCTTAAACTTTAAACATTTTAAAAGCTTATATAAATGATTACGGTCTGCTTAGTGAGTCAAAAATTTCTTCACCTTTATTCTTTAATAAAAGGCAAGAAAAACTAACAAGAGCTGGTTTCTCATATATTTTAAACAAACATATGGAGACAGTCAGAAAAAAACCTCCAGATTTGTTTCCCGGCAAAGTTTCACCACATATTTTTAGACATAGTAAAGCGATACACTTATTAGAAAGTGGTGTCAACTTGATTTATATAAGAGATTTCTTAGGGCATTCATTGGTTACTACTACTGAAATTTATGCCAAATCAAATCCAGAAGTGAAACGTAAGGCTATTGAACAAGCTAGCCAAAATATGGTTCCTAATGAAAAGCTTACAACAAAAGAAAAAAACGATTTATTGAGCTGGTTAAAAGATTTTATTTAGAATTTATTATGCAAAGTTGGATGTTAGAAATCTTAAAGTTTACAAGAGCTCTAGCATTCAACTTTTCATAATAAGTAACTTTCCATAAGATGAAATGGGTTACTTGCCGTTTAGTAAAGAAGGATCTGAATTACTATTTCAATTAATCGCGGAGTGGTATGAGCAGAAAAGTTTAATTATTACTTCTAACTTAGAGTTTAGTCAATGGAATCGTATTTTCACTGACTCAAGACTAACTGCAGCGTTGGTGGATAGGTTAATCCACCATGAACATATACTTTCATTTAATGGTCAAAGCTATAGGCTTACTAACGCATTATCAAAATCACGCTAAATCATATAAAACAGGGTGGCAAAACTCTATACTTTTAATTGCGCTATTCTGTACTTTTATATTGCAAAACACAAGAATTGTATTTACGAGATTTCCTCATAAATTTCACACATTTTAATCCTAATTCTCGCATTATGCGATACACCTTTTTATGGTTGATAGCATGTCCTAATCTATTTAATTCTTTTGTGATACGTTTATATCCATAACGTTCATGAAACTTGGTAAATAGGTCAGTAATGAGTTGTTTTAGTTCTGTGTCCGAATCTTCTTTCCCAAAGTTTTTTATATGATAGTGATAGGTTGCTTCTGGATGCCCACGACAAGGAGAACATCTTTTATCGTAACCCTTCTTCTTTGAGTTCGAATTCCAACTTTGTTTGTGCTTTTCGTGGAAGGCACTCGGATTTTCCCGAAAAGCTCTCAACTTTTTTTTTAATTCATAATCATCTTAATGAACGTGTGTTAAAGTATTTAGAATAACTTACACACTTTTCTTGACAAGCGCCTTACTTTCATTTCCTAAATTATAAAATTATACCTACAAATAAAGTGGAAAAAATCAAAATTAACCCAACTAAACATGTCAATATTACTTTCAACTTAGAAGAATTAGTGTTGTTTTCTTTGTTATATTTTATTATTGACTTGATTATTGTATAGAACATCATTATTTCTATTAGCAAGATAAAGAACATAAATAGTTTCATAAATAATTCCAATTTTTTAAACCTCCGATCACTGATTTTTCCCTATTTGAAATAATAAGGAATCAGTTAATATCTTAATGTCTCTAATTTTTGATTCTTCTGTAGCATCAAATCCATTTAAATTCTTAATCTTAATATTGGTCTTATAAACTTTATTTTGAAGATACTTATATATGAAATAATTATTGCCTTCTCTTATTACCGCATCTTTGGGAATTTTCATTTGATTTAAGTCTAATGATATTTGAACATTATATCCATAATGGATGTTATTATCTGTCCTAACATAAAAAGAGTAGGTGGATATTCCTGATTCTTCGTTATTGGTGTTAGGTAACTGATTAATTAAATATATTTTTCCGCTAGTTTTAATTGACTGATTTAAAGATTTGACAGTTACTTTTTGGTTTACTTTAATATTTTCATAATCATACTCTGTCACCTGCCCTTTGATAATTGTCTCTGGGCTAACTACCCTAGCGTAGGGAATACTACCATCCTCAATTCCCTCTTCATTGATATAAATAGTGCCATCTAAAGGTGAAATAATATGGGTTGAGATCTTCTTATTTTTTTTTCAATACTTTCATTTTCTACCGAAAAAGCAATGCTAGCTTCTTCATAAATCTGTTTAGCTTGGAGAATGATTTCTTCTTGTGCCTCTATATTATTTTGTGTTTGTTCTATTTTAGAGGTAAGTTCTAATTTTTGGGGGTTTTCCTGTTTAGACAAGTGTTCTAATTTTTTTATTTGGTTTTTGTAAAAAATTAATTCTGACTTTAGTTTTTCTTTTTTGTTCTCAGCATTTCTTAAATTTAATTTAGCGTTATTTAATGATACTTTTAGTTTCTCAAAATTATCCTTTTGACTTTCTACTTCTTCTTGTAAAAGTCTGTTCGTATATGTAGCTATAGCATCGGATTTCTTTATTGATTCACCATCTTTTATAGGTAAACTAATTATCTCTCCTAGACTACTATCTAAAAAAATTCTTTTTCTCTTTTTGCTTGAGCGACTCCATTAAAAAGTAAGGGTGGAGATTTTTCTACAGTATACAAATTATATTGGTTTTCGTCATTGTTGGATCTCTTCTGCCCTGCTCCAAAATAAGAAAAAAAACTAAACTAAATGAAACTGAAATTACTAAAAATAAAACAATAATATATTTCTTTTTAATAAAAATCTCTTTCACTATCCATATCCCACCTTATTTATATCATTTATTTTACATTTTTCCTTTTTATAGTAATAATATAGCAATATTTGTAATAAAAGTACAGATGAAATAATATTATAAGGCAAAAACAATAAATATGTTGTCGGTATTATAATTTAAAAATAGGTATTAAGAGTGGAATGATAACTTAGGGAGATTCAATTTTTCTTATTCGTGGAGGAGTAGGCTTTTGAGAAGCGAAAAATAAAGAAATATAATGTTTCTGTAGAATTAAGATTATATACTAACATGCAATCATAATGTCATTATAAGAAATTGGACGAGTTAGTTAAGGTCAGTTAGATTTGGTACAAAATACAAACCGAGGAGAGTTTACAATGACCAAAGGAGCGAGAAGAACTTTTTCAAAGGAATTCAACGAACAAATGGTACAGTTGCATGCGTCTGGCAAACCCCGCGTGGAAATTATTAGAGAATATGATTTGGCGCCTTCTTCTTTTGATAAGTGGGTTCGACAGTATTATGATAATCGGTCATTTCAAAAAAAAACAATCGCACACCGGAATAAGAAGAACTAATCAAACCTAGGAAACGGAAAGAAAATCAAAAACTGGCCATGGAAAACAATATTTTAAAGCAAGTCGCGCTGATCATAGGAAGAAGGTAGATGTGATCCGAAATAACCGACACAAATACTTGGTATCAGCAATGTGTGGCCTCCTGCAAATTGCCAGAAGTACTTATTATTATGAAGCAAAGATTCGTGATGACCAAGAGGACGAATTAACCTATCTGATTGTTGATATTTTTAAGCAAAGTCGAAATAATTATGGTCAAAGAAAGATCAAAGTAGAACTGAAAAAGAAAGGTTGGATTGTATCCAGACGTCGTATTGGACGAATTATGAATGAACAAGGACTTGTTTCTAAGTATACCGTCGCGCAATTTAAGCCGGTCCCAATCATCCTGTAACGAGTTAAAAAGCAGGAAATACCCTCAATCGAGAATTTGACCAGGCTCAAGAACTATAGGTAGTGGTAAGTGACTTAACCTATATAAGAGTCTTGCAGAAAACACCGTTTTTCTGCAAGACGACAGGTTACCTTTGCTGCTTCGGTATCTATATTTAATCCACATGCTATTCTAGATACAGTTGGTGTGATTGGGGCTAGCTCTCTTGCTTACACAGGCCATGAGATCTGTTGCATGTATAGTCGTTTCTTGGATTTGGTTTTTCTTTTTAGCGATTCTAGGTGGAAGGATTGGGAAGATTGGGAACAGTGGGATGCTGTTAAAGCGAGTGAATCAAATCTCAGCCATTATTATTTGGGGGATGGCTGTCTATTTAGCGTATAATTTTTATTTGTTTTTTGATTAATTTTTATTCGAAATATAGTTGTTCTCTATAGATTTAAAAACTTCTTCATTAAAATAAGAACTACCTCTAAATTTGATACCCAGAACTGCACCACAAGTAAAGGAGATTCGGAAAAAGTATCTGAAAATTTCGAAATAACATTGCTTTTTCCTCCTATACTATATTATTATAGTACTACTTTTCAAAAAAGGGAGGGTTCAGCGGTGGTTACTTTTATAGCATCTATTGTATTGTTAATTGTTGGCTACATTGTTTACGGGAAGGTGGTTGAACGAATTTTTGGCATTAATGACCAGAATGCAACACCTGCCTATACCAACAACGATGGTCTTGATTATATGCCAATGAGTTGGTGGAAAGCGAGTTTAATTCAGCTATTAAATATCGCTGGAACCGGCCCGATATTTGGTGCAATAATGGGTGCACTATATGGTCCAGTCGCATTTATATGGATTGTTATTGGTTGTATTTTTGCTGGGGCGGTACATGATTACTTTTCAGGAATGATATCGCTTAGACATAATGGAGCTCAATTTCCGACACTTGTCGGTAAATATTTGGGCGGTAAAATGAAATTCTTTACGACGATTGTTTCAATTATTTTAATGGTGTTGGTAGCAGCAGCTTTTACGGCAGCGCCTGCCCAGTTATTAACACAAATAACACCACTTAACACGACGACTTGGTTGGTGATCATTTTCGCGTATCTTATACTTGCGGCGATTCTACCAATTAATAAAATAATCGGAAGAGTCTATCCTATATTTGGAGCTATCTTAATTTTTATGGCTGTATCAATCGGTATTGGAATGTTCTTCTTTTTTGATCATCCCATTCCAAATTTAACATTAAGTAATTTACACCCTGGGGAAATGCCTATTTGGCCATTGTTAATGGTAACCATATCTTGTGGAGCGATTTCTGGATTTCATAGTACACAAAGTCCAATTTTAGCACGAACTTTAAGAAAAGAAAGTGAAGGTAGAAAAGTATTTTATGGAGCAATGATTGGTGAAGGCATTATTGCTATGGTTTGGGCAGCAGCAGGGATGACCTTTTTTGGTAGTACGGGTGCATTGCAATCGGCGCTTACAGCAGGAGGTCCAGCTGGAGTGGTTAATGAAATTAGTATCACAACGTTAGGTGCATTTGGCGGATTCATCGCCATTTTAGGTATTGTTGTTCTCCCAATTACCACGGGTGATACGGCATTACGTTCTTCCAGAATGATGTTGGCGGAAGTGTTAACCCAACTGACGAAGAAAGATTTTAATGGGAAAAAGAAATTAGCTTTACTTACCATACCTGTGACTGGTGCAACACTATATCTAATGACGATTGATTATAGCTTCCTCTGGCGTTATGTTGGGGGCTCGAATCAGATTGTTGCTGCGGTGATGTTGTGGACAGCAACCATGTATTTAGTAAAAAGTAATAAGTTTCATTGGATCTGTAGTATTCCAGCTTTGTTCATGACAGCGGTAGTAAGTACGTATTTCTTCTATGCACCAGAAGGCTTTAACCTAGACTATGGTATTTCTCAGGTTTTAGGAATGATTATTTGGTCGGCTGTACTTGCTTGGTTTGTATCGCAACTTATTAAACATAAAAGAGCTAGCAATCGTGAAGATTCGCAGCTAAGAATAGGATAGTGAGGAGGATTGCTAACCTCATTTAGAAAAACGCTATGTTGAAAAAGAGGGAATATTTGAGGATGGCCGTCAAATTAAAGTAACAACAGCTTCTACAGAGGAAGCTACGATGAAATCGACCGAGCAAAATTTAGATCGTCTTAACACAGGTCATTTAGATATGGTCTTCGTTCATCATGTTTCGCTTGATCCCCATAGAGATGAATGGATTACAAAATTTGATGAAGCTTGAAATGGCGCCTTTCGTATCTTAAGCCCCCTTCGTGAAGAGGGGGTGATCAAATCATGGGAGTTGGGGTCAATACAACCGAACCTATGGAACTAGTGATGGATCTGGAAGAAGCTCAGCTTAATGTCGGCTTATCTGCCACTCAATCCACGCTTTTACAGCATGAGCATGCCTTAGAGCGCATGCTGCCAAAAGCTGAGGAAAAAGGTGTAGCAAGTCCATTTTCTAGGCTGTCTTCTACTATTTTCGCTTCGGTTAATCATTCATTTGTTTTTGCAAAGCTATGGTCGCACGATTATTTTCTCTTGCAGTCGTTTTCCTTGTTAAAGAAAAAACAGCACACCCTAAAGATACGATGATAAGAACCCCACCAAACCAAGACGTATGAGCTACAGTACCAGTTTGACTTAACACAATACCCCCAAAACCTGATCCAATCGAAATACCTACTTGCAAGGCTGAATTATTAAAGCTTTGTTGAATATCCGATGTAGCAGGATCAGTTTGAATCAAATAGCTTTGTTGTGGAGGAGCTAAACTCCAGCTTAACGCAGCCCAAATCATCATAATTGGTATAAATACAATAAGCGAAAAAGTAGTGAATGGTAAGAGGAATAACACGACAGCAAAAGAAAAAATAACGACAATGATACTTTTTTGAGCTCCAATCGTATCGGAAAGAGCCCCGCCGAATGCTCCACCACTTACCGCTGCAATTCCAAATAATAGATAACAGATACTGATCCAACTTGAATTTAGCTGAAGTTCCGTTTCTAAAAATGGAGTGAAGTACGCATAAAGTGTGTAATGTCCTGCTAGCATAAACATCGTCGCAAGATGTGCACTACCTATTTTTAGACTACTAACTGCTATTAATTGCTGTGAAAGTGGAACGGTGTTTTCTCCAGTTAATCGCTCCAAAAAGATCGAAATCAGTACAAAGGAACCGATAGATAAAATAGCTATCCCGAGAAAAATAACACGCCAACCAAATTTATCAGAAATCAAAATTCCTAGTGGTACTCCCATAACAAGGGATGAACTAATTCCCATATAAATGAGACCCAGAGCCTTTGCTCGGTGTTCTGGTGCCACAACCTTGGCAGCTATCGTTAAGGACAGTACAACGATAAGTGCTGTACTCATTGCGGTTATAATTCTTGCAATCATCATAAAGGTAAAATTCGGACTGAAGTATGTCATGATATTACCAATGAAGAAAACAGATAGAGATACTAGATATAATTTCTTTCGCTCCATTTTGCTAGTTAAGACTAGCAGCACAGGGCCGGATACAGCATAAATAAGTGCAAAAATCGTGATGAGTTGTCCTGCTGAGCTTAAGGAGATATTTACATCATCTGCAATAGTTGGAAGGATGCCACCAATAATTAATTCAACTAGTCCAACTGCAACAGTGGATAATGCTAGTATGAAAACTTTCACATTCATATTTTGTTTTACGTCCTTTCTAGTAAAAATTTTTTAGGAAATATAAAAAAATCCTGATTACAGAAAACGAATCATTCATTTTCTGTAATCAGGATTTTACGGTTCCTGGTAGAGACCCTCACGCCATATTCTGAGGTTATACAGGTTGTATTATTTTATTAGTAAACACTTTGAATAGTTTACTAGCTATTTGGTTATTTTTCAAGTGGGAATTAAGGGAAATCCCAATTATTAGGTAGGCGCTCATGTGATGGGAACGTATGGCGCAAATTTTTTTAAAGTAACATTTTCAATACAGACGCAGCTATTTCTATTATTTTTTCATTAGGAGTCTCCTATGAGAATATGAATAGTCCATTTATTAAATAGAATGAAAGTTCGATTGAATTCTGATATATTTAAAATGGATAAAGTTCTTTAAAGTAAAATGTTTTCTTAGGAGAGTCGCATCACCACCTCCCAATGACATTAAAGTGACTACATACCACGATAAAATTATTTCCACTGTCTACTTGACAGGGGGAAGCTCGCTATTTGGTAACAAGTGTTTTTTGTTTTTTAAGGAGACGATGATGCTTTACTGAAATTCATAGATCATGAAGGTAGTACCTTCATGGAGTATGGAATTAATATTTTGATTTTGTGAGAATCACGAGAAATAGGCGAGATGAGAGGCAGGTTAATATGAGAGACTATTTCAGAATTTTTATTCACAAACATTCAAAATATTGGTATCTATATTTAGGAATGCTCGTGCTAATTCCAGTTGCCTTTTTCATTACACTCATTTCAGGAATTTATATTATAGCTGATGCTGAATCAAATGTAATGGCACATTTGCTGAGCACCTTGACCTTCACCATAATCTCCACCTGTTTACTACTGATACCAAATTATCAAGCAGCAAAAGAGGCTATGGAAAATAACAGTAATTTTATTATAATAATCGCAACCTTACTCAATCAACTGATCACAATGCTACCGATATTTACTGTGGTGTATATCATTCTAGGGAATTTCATCTCAGAATTTAATACATAAATTTTCAAATGAAAAGCAATTTGTGCAATATACTATAAATTAGTTATACTCGCTCTACTCATCAATAATGATGATAAGTAGCTTCTTATATGTAATAAATTGCTGGGAGATGCGGTTGATATTCCTAAAATATAACATATGATTGATTATCAAACTTGATTGGCTATCTCTCTATTCCACAAAGGTGCTCAACTTGTCTGCAATAATCGTTAAAGAGGTAGATCCTTCTTATAAAGGTCTACCTCTTTTCGTTAATTAGAAACACCTGATGAAATTTCTTGAACATTAGCTAACTCAAAGCCCTGATTATGATTAATGTAGTTATTAAAAAATTCCAAATCAATACCTGTTATTCTATGGAAAAATGGAACTTCTACCATCCAATCTCTTTCCATCATCTTCCGTATATCAATCAATCCCTTTTTAGCAACTAAATCAATAATTGATTTTATTTTTTGTGGTTTTTGAATCGATAAAGATTCATCAAGTGGTTCTCTTTTTAAATAACCTTTTCGATGAAGAGCTGCATAAAAGTTACGGTGTTTTTTGGAATCTAAGATCCCTAAATTAGCTGCTCTATAGCCTAAAACTTGAAGAGAAGTTTTCCATTTCTTTTTTAAATCTATATAAGAATCAGGATTTGTAACACGGGCAATGGTTCTTAAATCTTCTAAAAATGATTCTTCTGGTAATAAGAAAGCTCCAGCAAACAGGTTCGCTTCATTTTCTATAGCTTTGTGTTCTTTACGGTTAAGATTAGTGAATTCGACTTTATAATGAAGTAACAAATGTCCAAGTTCATGCGCTATGTCAAAGTTTCGGCGTACCGCTGAACGTTTTAAATTTCCTAAAATAATGAAAGGTCGATCTTGTTTAGTCCATAAACTATAAGCATCAATTTCTTCACCAATTGGTTTTTCAAAAATAAATACACCACTTTTTTCTATTAAGAACATTAGATCATCATTGGTGTCATTTCTAAAACCTAATTTATCTCGTGTAAGTTTAGCAATTTTGTTAATTTGTTTTTCTCTATCATCGGTGGATGTATTTAGGTAGTTGATTACTTCATCTCTTATTTGAATAATTTTTTGTGTTGGAAGAGTTAAGTATGCTGTTAAGTAGTTAACAAAACTATCTAAATATTCAACGTGCTTAGCTTCTGCTTGTGTTTTAGAAATAACATTCATTACTTTAGAACGATATGCAATATTCATAACAGGAATACTTTCTGGTTCAAGATAACGATCTAAGATATCCTTTTGATAAAAGAACTTACTTTTTACACTAAAAATGGATTTTAAATCATTAACTATTTGCATTTTAGGAGATGTGTAATTGTTCTCATATTGCCAGATGGCCTGTTCTGTTACATTTAACTTCTCAGAGAGCTGTTTGCGTGAATATCCATGCATGATACGAAGATTAGTTAAGTTTTCACCAATAAACATAACGCTCCCCCTTATCTAAATTAAAATCTAATTACTTTCTTCCTCCTCAAAGATGCCTATATCAAAAGCTGCAGGATCAATTATACCATTGTCTTGTTCTGGTGCAATAATGTCACGTTCTTCATTCGTTAACTCTGATCCAGAAATATATTCTGAAAGATCCTCAATTCTATATGCAATATTATTCTCAGGGTTAGGTAAATAATGCATTATCTCAGAAATTTGATAGGCATTATCAATTCTATAAGTTAGAATATGGAATTCATGATAAGTATGTTGAATTTGCTCAAGTTCATCTTTTATTTGCTCTTCCGAAACAAAAAAAGATAGCTGCTCACCTTGTTGACTTGAAGGTTGGGGTTGACTTTCTAATGAAAATTCAATGCCTTGGTTAATTTTAGCAAGTTCATGGAGATATGTTCTACGACGACCCTTACTTTTCTGTTGATTAGGTAATACAGCCTGTGAGAAGCTATTTTCATTAAAGTACTCTGCATTTTTAATAAGAAAAAGCTTCTTTGTATCACCGTGAATGAATTGTAAATAGTCCCAAGTTAGTCCTGCTTTTGCAAACTTGTAAGATAAATTAAGATCAGGGCTAATTTCTGCAATCCTACTTTCTATAAAATTCCCTTTCGTCCATGCGAAAGCAGAGCTGATAGTCATTTTTTCGTGACGGTCTTTGCGGTGTTCGATATAATCTCGATACCCTTCAACAATTGCATTAACAATTGTTTCACTAACTTTAGTGTCAAATTTGAATTGATCCAAATCTACCACTCCTTCAAACTATCCTTGGTATCATTTTACATCAAATGGAATGAAAAATATATGATTTTTTTTAATTTTTTTAAAGTTTTTATGATAAGTGATGACTTTTTTATAGTTATAACATCTCTTTACTCATAAGTATAGGGAATGCTAACAGACTCATCCTAGGTATACTTAGAGGGGATAGAAGAACTAGATTTAGAAGGTGGATTAGAATTTTCGTTCATTTATTATTATCTATAATAAGATATCCATAAAAATAACAAATTAACTGTTGACTACACCTCCATAAAATATTATGATGTTATTAGTTAAGCGCTTTCCCTAAAAAGAGCGAACAAAAAGCAATTCCATTTATTTTTTTCTTAAAAAGTTAAGCGTTTTCTTATTCTTAAAATGTTGGTCATCTTGATTAAAGGAGTATATGCTATGGCGGATATGACAGTAGGAATTATTGGTGCCGGACGAATTGGACTATTGCATGCTGAATTTATCATGAGTATGTCCTCCATTGAGTTGAAAGGTATTTGTGATATTGAAATGGATCATTTAAAAGGGTCCATGATGGAGAAGAATGTTCCGGTCTTAACAACAGACCCATCTATCCTTATAGAGGATGAAGAAATGGATGCAATATTTATCTGTTCCTCTACAGATACACATTGCTACTATATCGAAAAGTGTGCACAAGCAGGAAAGCATATTTTTTGTGAGAAGCCTATTAGCTTCAGTCTAGAAGAAACAAAGGCTGCTTTGCAAAAAGTGAAGGATGCAGGTGTTCATTTACAAATCGGCTTTAATAGGAGATTTGATACACATTTCAGCAAAGTATATGAAGCTATATCAGCAGGGAAGATTGGCAAGCCTCATATTATTAAAATTACCTCACGAGACCCTGAACCTCCGAGTGAGGGGTATATCCAATCATCTGGCGGTATGTTTATCGATATGACGATCCATGATTTTGATATGATCAGGTATTTATCTTCCAATGAAGTCGAGTCTGTATCTGTCGTTGCTGCTAATTTGGTTGATCCATGTTTTCAGAAGTATGATGATGTTGATACGGCGATTATTACCCTGACATTTAAGGATGGGTCGATCGGGGTTATCGATAATAGTCGGCGAGCGGTATATGGGTATGATCAACGGATCGAAGTATTTGGCGAAAAAGGTGTCGTAATGGCGGATAATGAGCGGGAATCAAATGTTCAGATTGCAACAAAGGAGTCGGTGACATTGGATCACCCTAAGTATTTCTTTTTAGATAGGTATAAACAGGCTTTTTATCGGGAGATTCAAGCTTTCGCTAGAGCGATTATCGATCAAACACCGGTAAGCTGTACAGGGGAGGATGGACTAGAAGCGCAAAGGCTAGCAATTGCGACAAGGCTGGCATGGAAGGAAAATCGTACAGTCCTACTGAGTGAAATTGAATAGAGGGAGGAATGCGTGATGGCTTCATTATTACAAAAGCCTCATCCGAAAGATCATGAAGGGAATATTATTCGAGTCAGTCCTGAATCTGCTGGATGGAAGTATGTAGGCTTTGAAGTGTATCAACTCTCATCAGGGGAGATTTTGAGAAAGGATACGAATGAAAATGAGGTGTGTATCGTACTTCTTAGTGGAAAGGCCGATGTGCAAACAAAGGATCAAACTTTTGAGAATATAGGGGAAAGAATGAGTATTTTTGAAAAAATTCCTCCCTATTCTGTGTATGTGCCGAATCAGGATCAATTTATGATTGAAGCAAAAACAAAGCTTGAGGTTGCTGTATGTTTAGCGCCAGGAAAGTCTCATTACAAAGCAAGGCTAATCGAACCGAAGGATGTTGATCAAGAGGAGCGCGGTTCAGGGAAAATGAGTAGGAGGATTCATCATATTTTACCTGAGCAAAAAGAAGCGGATAGCTTACTCGTAGTGGAGGTTTTTACACCTGATGGGAATACCTCGAGCTATCCCCCACATAAGCACGATCAGAACAATCTACCAGAAGAGTCTTATTTAGAGGAAACGTATTATCATCGCGTGAATCCATCACAAGGATTTGTGTTTCAACGAGTTTATAATGATGACAGAAGCTTGGATGAGACAATGAGTGTGGAAAATCGTGATGTCGTCCTCGTGCCAGAAGGTTATCACCCTGTATCATCTGTACCTGGCTATGAGTCGTATTATTTAAATGTGATGGCAGGACCAGTGCGAACATGGAAATTTCATAATGACAAGGATCATGAGTGGTTATTTTAGACTTAGGTTAAGCGCTTTACAAAAAAGGAGGATAAGGATGTATCACTTAGACTTTCGATCAGATCGCTCCATGGATTTAGTCGGGATTGGCAGGCTTTGTATTGATTTAAATGCCGATCAATTTAATCGACCAATGGAGGAAACGACGTCGTTTACGAAGTATGTCGGTGGCTCACCAGCGAATATAGCGATTGGAGCAGCTCGGCTTGGATTAAAGAGTGGATTTATTGGAAAAGTGTCTGATGATCAGATGGGCCGTTTTATTCAGCAATACTTGAAGGAAAACAATCTTGATGTAAGTGGTCTATCCGTTGATGATACGGGTGCTGTCACAGGGCTTGCTTTTACCGAAATAAAAAGTCCAGAAGAGTGTAGTATCTTAATGTATCGAGATAATGTCGCTGATCTTAAGCTAGACACTTCGAATGTATCAGAGGAGTATATTCGCCAAACGAAAGCGTTATTAATATCAGGGACAGCCTTGGCTGCAAGTCCTTCTCGGGAAGCGGTCTTTCTCGCATTAGATTATGCGAAAAAGCATGGAGTAGTCATCTTCTTCGATTTAGATTATCGCGCGTATACTTGGAATAATGAGCAGGAAACAGCGATTTATTATAATCTCGTAGCGGAAAAATGTGATGTGATCATTGGTACTCGAGAAGAGTTTGATATGATGGAGCAATTTGAGAGCTTTCGTCAAGATGATCATCAAACAGCACAAAAATGGTTCCACTATGCTGCCGAAATTGTGGTGATCAAGCATGGCGAAGCAGGATCGATCGCCTATACAAAGGAAGGGAAATCAGAGCGAAGTGGTATTTTCAAAACAAAGGTATTAAAAACCTTTGGAGCAGGAGATGCCTATGCGTCGTCTTTTATCTACGGATTAATGAATGGCTGGGAGTTAAATCGAGCCATGGAGTTCGGAAGTGCCTCTGCCTCGATTGTTATTTCTAAGCATAGCTGTTCAGAGGCGATGCCAACTGTCGAAGAAATTGAAACCTTTTTAAAAACAAGCAGAAAAGAATGAGAGTGGATGAACGATGCTAGTAACCTTAAATGAGCTATTAGATCAGGCTTTAGCAAAAAAATGTGCGATTCCTGCCTTTAATGTATTCGGCTATGAGGATGCGAAAGCAGTAATCGATGCGGCGGAGGAGCTTCGTGCACCTGTGATTTTGGCAACAAACAAAGTCGCGATACATCATATGCCGATTGACGTAATCGGAGCCATGCTTGGGAAAATGGCGAAAAAAGCAAGTGTGCCTGTAGTGGTGCACCTCGATCATGGGCAGGATTATGAGACAGTGGCAAAGGCAATAGCAGCAGGCTATAGCTCTGTCATGTATGATGGATCTGCCTTACCATTTGAAGAAAATGTCAAGAATACAAAGGATGTAGTAAAGCTAGGTCATGGATTTGGCGTTTCTGTAGAAGGAGAAATCGGATCGGTAGGATATAGTGATGTGGCACAGAACCACGGTCGGTTAACAGACCCTCAAGAGGCAAAGGAATTTGCGGAAAGAACAGGGGTAGACGCATTAGCTGTCGCGGTCGGAACGACACATCGAATGGAGACACAATCGGCTTCTGTGGATTATCCGTTGATTGAAACGATTCAAGGGCTTGTTCGTCAACCACTAGTCATGCATGGTTCGACTGGCTTACCCGATAAAGATTTACGACAAATTAGTCAAATGCATTTTTGCAAAGTAAACATTGGGACAGCGATTCGGATGCGTTTTGGACATAGTCTGCGCAAAGCTATGCAGAAAAAGCCTGATGTGTTTGATCGGCTTGAGCTAATGAAAGAACCGATGCGAGAAGTGAAAGAGGAAGCGATAAATAAGATGAAATTGTTACAGGCAAACCTTATGAATTAACAGGAAAGGGTGAAGGGTCCCATGACTAGATTACAAAATTTTATTGGTGGAGAATGGGTCGATATAGAGAGTCATCAAGAAGAGGTTGTCTATAATCCCGCAACAGGAGAAGAATTAGCACGTGTCCCATTATCGACAAAGGAAGATCTAGATAGGGCGGTGAATGCAGCCAAAGAAGCATTTGCCTCATGGAAGGAAGTAGCTGTACCGAAACGCGCGAGAATTCTGTTTAAGTACCAGCAATTATTAGTCGAGCATTGGGATGAGCTAGCGGAAATCATTACAAAAGAGAATGGAAAAAATTTAAAGGAAGCACATGGGGAAATGCTTCGTGCCATTGAATGTGTAGAATTTGCTTCCGGTGCACCTAGTTTAATGATGGGGTCACAGCTTCCATCAATTGCGACAGGACTAGAATCAGGCGTTTATCGCTATCCGATCGGCGTGGTTGGTGGAATTACGCCATTTAACTTCCCTGGAATGGTACCTTGCTGGATGTTTCCGTTGGCGATTGTAGCAGGAAATACGTTTATTTTAAAGCCATCAGAAAAAACACCACTCCTCGCCAATCGTTTGGCTGAACTGTTTACAGAAGCAGGACTGCCAAAAGGGGTGTTAAATATTGTGCATGGTGCGCATGATGTCGTAAATGGCTTATTGGATCATCAGGATGTGAAGGCGATTTCCTTTGTAGGATCACAGCCTGTAGCGGAATATGTCTATAAAAGAGGGACACAGAACCTGAAACGAGTGCAAGCACTAGCAGGAGCTAAAAATCATTCGATTGTTTTACAGGATGCCCATTTAGAAAATGCAGTAACCCAAATTCTAAATGCATCCTTTGGTTCAGCTGGAGAGAGATGCATGGCGTGTTCTGTAGTGGCCGTAGAAGAAGAGATTGCTGATGACTTTATCGACTTATTAGTGAAGAAGGCGAATGAAATTACGATTGGTAGTGGGCTTGACGAGAATGTCTTCTTAGGACCTGTGATTCGTGACGAGCATAAAAAGCGGACATTGCAATATATCGAAACAGGGATAGAGGAAGGGGCCCAATTGATCCGTGATGGTAGAACGGACCAAAAGAGTCAAGCGAAAGGGTATTTTGTTGGACCGACGATCTTTGACCAGGTTACGAGTAAAATGAAAATTTGGCAGGATGAAATCTTTGCACCAGTCCTGTCGATTGCACGAGTCAAGAATCTGGAGGAGGCGATCGAGCTTACGAATAAATCTAGATTTGCGAATGGTGCCTGTTTATTTACCAATCATGGTGGAAGGGTTCGAGAATTTCGCGAAAAAATCGATGCTGGTATGCTAGGGGTTAATATTGGGGTACCTGCACCGATGGCGTTCTTCCCTTTCTCTGGCTGGAAGGATTCCTTTTATGGGGATTTGCATGCAAATGGAAAAGATGGATTAGAATTTTACACACGAAAAAAAGTAGTCACCACACGCTGGGTATAGAAATAGTCTTCTGATTAAATCAAATGGGGTGATCGGATGAAATTAACCACTTCACAAGCGCTAATGAAGTTTCTTAATCAGCAATATATCGAAATAGATGGCCATGAGCAAAAATTATTTAAAGGGATATTCACTATTTTTGGGCATGGAAATGTATTGGGGATTGGTCAAGCGTTGGAAGAAGATAGTGGGGATTTAGAAGTATATCAGGGGAGAAGTGAGCAAGGGATGGCACATGCTGCGGCCGCCTTTGCTAAGCAAACGTGCCATCAGCAGCTAATGGCATGCACGACATCTGTTGGCCCAGGATCTGCGAATATGGTGACAGCAGCGGCCACCGCAACGGCAAACAATATTCCCATATTATTAATTCCTGGGGACACATTTGCCTCTAGACAGCCAGACCCTGTTCTACAGCAGATTGAACAACCACACGATTCGACGATCTCGACAAATGATGCCTTTAAGCCAGTGAGTAAATATTGGGATCGAATCACAAGGCCAGAACAGCTAATGACAGCACTAATTCAAGCGATGAGGGTACTAACAAGGCAAGCCGACACAGGTGCTGTAACGATCGCTATCCCACAGGATGTGCAAGCAGAAGCCTATGATTTTCCTGCGTATTTTTTCGATAAAAGGGTGCATCGTTTTGATAAGAGAAAACCGGATGATCGTGCATTAGATCGTGTGGTTGAATTAATCACTAACAAGAAAAAACCGCTGATCATATGTGGTGGCGGTGTTCGGTATAGTGATGCTGGCAAAGAGCTAGCCAAGTTCACCGAGAAATATCAGATCCCATTTGCGGAGACACAAGCAGGTAAAAGTGCGGTGATTAGCGATCATCCAATGAATTTAGGTGGTATCGGGGTAACGGGCAATTTTGCTGCCAATCAGATCGCGAAGGAAGCAGACGTCATCATCGGCATTGGTACAAGGTTTACAGATTTCACGACATCCTCCAAGCACTTGTTTCAGCATCAAGACGTCGAATTTGTGACGATCAATAATTCAGCCTATCATGCATCGAAATTAGATGCTCACCCATTAGTAGCGGATGCAAAAGTGGCTATTGAACAGCTTGATCAGCAACTAGCCCATCGTCAATACCAAACAGAATACAGTGACGAAATTAGCAAAATAAAACGAGCATGGCAGCAGGAAGTCGAGCGTTTATCATCGATTCAATATGTGAAGGGCTTGAAGCCAGAGGTGGAGGGACATCTGGACGAGGAATTAGCGGAATACGAAAAGGCTTTAAATACGTCACTTACCCAGACACAGGCGATTGGGGTTATTCAACAGCATATTGCCGATGATGCAATTATTGTTGGTTCATCAGGTAGTCTTCCAGGGGACCTTCAACGAATGTGGATCAACCGTAAGCCAAATACGTATCATCTAGAATATGGCTATTCCTGTATGGGCTATGAAATTTCCGGATCATTAGGAGTGAAATTGGCTTCCCCTGACCAGGAGGTATATGCAATGGTGGGGGATGGTAGCTATTTAATGCTCCATTCCGAATTAATTACAAGTGTTCAAGAAGGACAGAAAATCAATGTATTACTGTTTGATAATGCAGGATTTGGCTGTATTAATAATTTACAAATGGATCATGGAATGGGTAGCTTTGGCACAGAGTTTCGCAAACGAGATCATCAAACAAAGCAGCTGACAGGCGAAATCATGGCGATCTCTTATGCCCAAAGTGCGGCTGCATATGGGGTGAAAACCTATACGGCAACAAATGCCCAGGAGCTAGTCGAAGCATTAGAGGATGCGAAACATCAATCTATTTCCACCTTGATAGATATAAAGGTTTTACCAAAGACAATGACACATGGATATGATGCTTGGTGGAATGTAGGTGTGGCGGAAGTGGCTAAAAAACCAGTGATTGAGCAAGCAGCAAAAGAACGGCGAGTGAATCTAGCAGCTGCAAGAAAATATTAAGGGGGGAGAAGATGTTTCGTAAAGAGGATATCCAATTAGGGATTGCACCGATTGGCTGGACCAATGATGATATGCCAGAATTAGGCGGGGACATCCCATTTGAGCAATGTATTAGTGAAATGGCATTAGCAGGCTTTACTGGTACAGAGATAGGCAATAAATATCCGAGAAATATCGATGAGCTTATGCAGGCATTGCAGCTGAGGGGACTTCAGATCGCTAGTGCATGGTTTAGTGCCTATTTAACGACAAAGCCATATGAGGAGACGGAAGCGGCCTTTATTCAGCATCGGGATTTCCTCTATGCCATGGGAGCTGAGGTGATCGTGGTATCGGAGCAGGGTAAAAGCATTCAAGGGGAGATGGATACTCCGTTGTTTGAAAAGAAGCCAAAATTCAGCGATCAAGAATGGCAGACACTAGCACAAGGGTTAAATCGATTAGGAGAGCTAGCACAGCAAAAAGGATTGAATTTGGTCTATCATCATCATATGGGGACAGGTGTACAGACGGCAGACGAAATAGATCAGCTAATGCATCTCACAGATGAGAATCTAGTCTATCTATTATTTGATACTGGTCATCTCTATTTCTCTGGTGACGATCCGCTCTATATTCTAAAAAAGTATCTTGACCGTATTAAGCATGTCCATTTAAAGGACGTAAGAGCCGATATTGCCAAACAGGTTCGAAATGGACAGCAAAGCTTTTTACAAGCAGTGAAGCAAGGCGTATTTACCGTTCCAGGAGATGGTGCCTATGATTTTCTACCAGCATTTGAGATATTAGCAAAATCCAACTATAAAGGCTGGCTCTTAGTGGAGGCGGAACAAGATCCTATCAAGGCAAATCCACTTCAATATGCTCTCATCGCAAGAAATTATATACGAGATAAAGCAGGTATTTAAAACGATAAATAGTTTGAACTATAATTACAATATTATTTTGTCGATCAAATATGATAAGATAATATTGTAATTTTATTTAAGTCATAGGTTAATAGAAGTTGGTGAGATGATTGAAGGTTACCATTTATGATGTGGCCGAAAAAGCAGGCGTTTCTATCGCAACAGTATCGAAGGTAATTAATAATACGGGGAATATGCGAGAATCCACAAGGCAAAAGGTCATGAGGGTAATGGAGGAACTGAATTATTATCCGAGTGTGATGGCTTCTGCTTTAACGGGAAAGAAGACACAGACACTCGGTTTATTAGTACCAGATATATCAAACCCTTTCTTCTCGGAAATGGCGAGGACCATAGAAGACAGTGCACATGAACAAGGTATGAGTGTGATCATGTGCAGTACGGATGAGGATGAAGAAAAAGAAAAAAAATATTTAGAATTGCTACGAAGAAAACAAGTAGACGGATTTATCATCGCCTCCTCCTTTCGTGAAAAAAAGCTATTAGAGGGTATCAAGAGTGCAGGGATTCCAATGGTGATGTTAACGCAAAATTCAGGTACATTAGGAGTTACCTCGATATCTGTCGATGATTTCACTGGTGGCTATGAAGCTACCTCTCATTTACTGTCCTTAGGTCATGAGAATATTGTCATCATTACCGAACCAAGGCTAAGCAGTAAAATGAGGTTGTACGGGTTTAGAGAGGCCTATGAGACTTATGGCTTTTCCTATAAAGAAGAGCTCGTAATGGAAACAGTCGCCTCGATGGAAAATGGCAAGCAATGCTTCCAGGAAATTTTTCAGAAAAAAGGTCGTCCTACGGCTGTGTTTGCTTGTAATGATTTAATAGCTATTGGTGTCATTCAAGGGGCTAGAGAGCATGGCTTGAACATACCAGAGGATCTTTCCATTGTTGGTTTCGATAATACGATTCTTGCAACGACAACTGTTCCTTCCCTAACAACTGTTGCCCAGCCGATCAAGGAGATGGGAAAAAAGGTGGTGGATGTGATTGTCGATCATATTCAACATGGCGAAAAGAACGCAGAGCGGATTTTGTTTAAGCCAACATTAATTGCAAGAGATACCACAGGGAAACCGCATAAAAATGGATAAATTTAGATTAAACGCTTAACTTAATATGCTAGATAAGTTAGAAGAACAATGCGAATGGCATTGTTCTTTTTTCTGTTATAGCATAGATGATAGATTAGAAACCCCATATTAGCAAGCTTTTAAGGAAAAAAAAAACTCTTGTATTATTCTATCATAGTTGTTACAATACAAATTAAGAAAGCGCTTAACTAAAAACAAGGTTATTAGGGAAAAGTACTATTTTTTTACACGATAAGGAAAGCCCTTACAATTAAACACTTTTTAAAAAGGAGAGGTTATGTGTGAAGAGAGCATTTTTATTGGTCATCGTATTCCTAACGACTTTTTTGGCAGCCTGTTCAGAGTCAGGATCTAGTGGTGATGGTGGGTCAGAGTCAAGTGACAAAATGCAATTTTATGTTTCAGGCGATACGGTAGAAGGCTCTGCCTTAACAAAAATGTCCGAGAAGTATACAGAAGAAACAGGAGTAGAAATTGAAGTAGTAGATGTTCCTTATGATGATATGGTCACGAAGATTACGAATATGATGCGTGCAGAAGAACCTCCAGCACTTGCTCGTGTGACAGGATTTAACCCTGCCTGGCAAGGAAAGCTCATGGATTTAACAGAGATTGCAGAGAAAAATAATGTCATGGTCGATATGGGAATTTCGGTTGACGATCAATTAGTCGCACCACCATTAGATCTTACTGCTGTTGGGATGTTTATTAATAAGTCATTGTTTGAAGAAGCGGGAGTAGCTTATCCAACAACAGAAGAAGAGATTTGGACATGGGAAGAATTTATTGATGCAATTCATTCCGTCGTGGAAGCCACCGATGCCCAATATGGCATGGTAATGGATAATTCCGAGCATCGATTAAATGCCTTTTTATACCAGCATGGAAGTAAAGGGTTTTATCAAGAGGGTGATGAATATACCACAAATGATGAAACAAAGGATGCACTAAAAAGATTTATCGATTGGAATGATAATACGATCATGCCGAAAGCGGTTTGGACAGCAGGCGAAGATGCGTCGTCCATGTTCAAGAGTGGTCGAGTAGCCGCATATATGTCAGGCTCTTGGCAAATCACGGACTTTGCATCGAATATTAAAGATTTTGAATGGGAATCCGTTTATATGCCGTACGAAGATGTAAGGGCTACCAACCTAGGTGGTAACTATTTAGTTGGGTTTGAAGGATCTGGTCAAGAAGAGCAAGCAAAAGAATTTATTGATTGGTTATATCAAAAGGAAAACTATGAACAGTTAGCGACATATGGTGGTTACTTACCTGTAACAGAGGATGCAGAAGTGGATTATGAATTAGCTCCAGAAGCCTATGAAATCTATCAAAAAGAGATTGCGGCATCTGATCCGATTGCAAGTCAGCAACGGAATGAATTAGTGAAAAAACAATTGGTATCACAAAGAAGCCTAGGTAGTGTTCTAGCAGAAGAAATGATTACCACATTAAATGGTGAACAGAGCCTAGATGAGGCGATAGAAAATGTAAAAAAACAAATGACAGATGCTTATGTAGAGTGATCGAAGGAATAGCGACCATTGTAGATGGTCGTTATTCCTTCACAAGTACGAAAGGGGGGCGAACTCCATGAAGGATACGAATAAAAAATGGGCGTTTTTATTTATCGCTGCAAACCTCGTGTTGTTTTTAATCTTTTTTGCATGGCCAGCTATTTTAGGCGTCTATTATTCTTTAACCGAATACAACGGGAATGTAGCCACATTTATCGGGTTGGATAATTATATCAATCTATTTCAAGATTCTAGCTTTTATAAGGCTTTATCAAGAACATTTATCTACACGGCATTAGGTGTTCCGTTAGTCTATGTCACCTCCTTATTTGTATCGGTGATGCTTACAAGCAAGC
The DNA here is from genome assembly GCF_055392695.1 of Gracilibacillus sp. JCM 18966. NCBI lineage: Bacteria > Bacillati > Bacillota > Bacilli > Caryophanales > Bacillaceae > Gracilibacillus > Gracilibacillus sp. JCM 18966. The sequence continues at coordinate 1,281,395 of NZ_AP043883.1, forward strand.
ATACGAAGGGTAAAAATGTCGCTAAGATTATTTTCTTCTTTCCATGGTTAGTTTCTCCGATTGTCGTAGGGGTGCTTTGGAGATGGATGTTTGGGGAGAGCTTTGGTTTTGTTAATTTTATCATTCAATTGATTGGCGGAGACCCGGTTCCGTGGTCATCCAATGGTAATTTTGCCTTCATCGTTGTTTTATTTGCAACGGCATGGGGAGGTACCGCTTTTAATATGCTGATATTTATAGGGGCGATTATTAGTATCCCTCAATCGTTATATGAAGCGGCAGATGTGGATGGGGGTTCAGGATGGCAAAAATTCTGGCATATTACGCTTCCTTCCATTCGATCAACCTCTTTCTTAATCATTTTATTAGCTGTCTTTAATTTAATGAAGGAGTTCCCGATGGTTCAATCCTTAACAAATGGTGGACCAGGAACGGACACGACGTTTATTGTGCAATATATCTATGAAACAGGCTTTGACCAAATGAGGGTAGGATATGCAAGTGCCGCATCGATGGTGTTATTTGTGATCCTGTTAGTTTTCTCATTAATCCAATTTAAATTTGCGAAAGGGGGAAGGGTAGATGAATAGTAAATTAACCGATAGATTTTCTACCGTCATGTTGACTACGGCACTGTTTATCGTTGCTTTAATGTACCTTTTCCCTATTCTTTGGCTACTATTAAGTTCCCTAAAACCAGGAAGTGAATTGTTTTCGTATCCTCTATCTATTATTCCGGAAAATCCAACCGTTGATGGTTTTGTATATTCATGGTCTACAATGGAGTTTATTAAATATTTTTGGAACACCTTAGTCGTAGCGATTATTACCACTGTATTAACGGTCATTGCAAGTGCAACGTGTGGATATGCCTTAGCGAAATACCATTATAAGTGGTTAAATGTCTTTTTGATCTGTATGCTCGCGACAACGATGCTACCAACAGAGGTTATCATGACTCCTACCTTCTCTGTCATCCTAGATCTCGGTCTATATGATAGCTTATCTGGGTTAATTATTCCTTCGATCAATACGGCGACAGGTATATTCATGTTTCGGCAGTACTTCATGACAGTACCAAATGATTTAATCGAATCAGCAAGGATTGATGGAGCGAATGAGGGTAGAATCTTTTTCGGATTAATGCTACCAATCGCAAAGCCTGTCGTGATCACATTAGCGATATTCTCGTTTCAATGGCGATGGAATGATTATATTTGGCCACTCATTGTACTAAGTGACCCTAATAAATATACGGTACAAATCGCATTACGTAGCTTAATTGGAGCAGATAATATTGATTGGGTGCTACTGCTTTCATCCTCTATCATCTCACTTGTTCCAATGATTCTCATTTTTATTGTATTCCAGCGTTATATCATGGATACAGGCGCTACATCCGGACTCAAAGGATAGAATAGGGATATCTTAGGGAGGTAAGGTAATGAAATGGTATCACCAAATAGTCGAGAAAAATGATGACATAACGGAAAGTCAATTAGAACATCAAGTGATGGATAAAAATAGTAAATACTTTGGCGGAATTACGAATCAAGCTACTGGGATTCCAAGTCCTAGTCATACGGGTACGTGTAGTGTAATAGGAAGTTGGGTATGCTCCTATGTGAATGCAGATGCTGAATACTATCATTCCCATGAACTAGCAGAGAGAATGGAATTGGCATTAGATTATATGTTAACCCAGCAGCACGAGGATGGGACGATATCACCAGGCTGGACAAATTACCATTCCCCACCAGATACGGCATTTATCATAACAGGTTTTGCCCAAATATATTGGTTACTACAAAAAGATGGTTCTAGATTGGCTGAAAAAGTAAACTTATTTCTTAAAAGAACGATCCCAGCAATGTTAACAGGTGGTTGTCATACGCCTAACCATCGATGGGTGTTAACCTCTGCGCTTTCCCATCTTTACACCATTTTCGAGGACCCCGCCTTAAAGGAAAGGGCGGAGCAATGGCTACAGGAAGGCATGGATATAACGAAAGACGGGGAATGGACAGAGCGCAGTAACGGAATCTACAATTCTGTCAGTAATATATGTCTATATCACACGGCATCATTGTTGGGCAAACCAGCATTATTCCAATATATTAGAGAAAACCTTGATATGATGAAGTTTCTTGTGCATCCAGATGGAGAGATTGTAACAGATTACTCTGGCAGACAGGATTTAGGGAACCGATATGATCTAACCCCATATCATTTAATCTATCATTTAATGGCATACAAGGATGATAACCCGCAATATATGGCGATGGCTGAATTAGCATTAGATCGATTGAGTGAAGTAGGACCTGTCAATAACCATCTAATGCTCGGCTATTTGTCGTTTCCATTTTTGCAAGAAGAAAAAGTGGAGAAGGCAGAGCTACCAAAGGAGTACGAGGTTTTCATTAACGAAAATTATCCGGTGAAGGAAAGCTTGGATAAAATGGATGAGGTGGGTCACCATTCGAAAATAGCCCATAGCAGTATGCACCGATCATTCGGTGCCCAAACCGTAAGATATCGAAAGCAAAATAGAAGTGCAACTATTATGGGAATGAATCCATCGATTTTTTCCTTGCACAATGGAAAGGCAAAATTATTAGGAACACAAATCTATACAAGCTTTTCACCAGGTGTCGTTGAATTTGATGCTATTCATAGGATAGAAGGTGGTTACCGGTTATCCACTACTTTAGAGAAGGGCTATACAGGACCACTGCCAAGCTCGTACACGAATCAGGAAGGGGAAAGAAGCACATGGTACTTACTTCCTCATCAATTAAGGCCACCGACCCATACACAATTCCTCCAAATAAGTGTAGATATCTTGAAGGAAGAAAATAATTGGACGATAGCTTTACAAACCGATCCGTTAGAGGATGTTTTTATACAGGTTGTCTTTATTTTTAATAAGGAGGCAATGATTCGTTCGGATGGTGTTAGTGAAATTGATAAGAATAACTACTTCTGGAAGGATGGTCAGCTAGGTATCCGTGAGGGCAATGATCGCATGGCGATTTCGCTGGGAGCATATGAGCATTGGCAAAAGTCTTTAGGTAGCATGAACAGTAGTGAGAATATTCAGGAGTATCGAGTGAATGTCCTTTCTCCTGTGAATAAACGGTTTTTGATAACTGTTTAAAAGATGAATGTCATACAGGGTAAGGAGCTTAGCTTTAATTGGTTACAGTTTTTAGTCACCATATTTTATCTTGGGGAGAATTTCGGTGACTTTAAATAAAAATCGTGGGAGGCATCTAAGCAATGATTCCCGCGATTTCTTTATAACCATATAGCTTTGTCAATCATTAAAACTGATAGTAATTTCGGATTTTAGGAAAATGAATCGTAAGTCTCGTGTATTCATGCATTTCTGATTCAACTGAAATTTTGTGGCCTAATTTATTCGCCAATTGTTTAGCAAGATATAAGCCCATTCCAGTGGATTTAGCATCATTTCTTCCAGTAACTCCGGTAAATCCTTTTTCAAATACACGATCGATATCTTCGGGCGCAATACCAATTCCGTTATCTTGAATAACAAGTCGTTTTTCCTTGCTGTCTTCTTCGAATAGAACAGTAATCGTGCCACCCTCATCGGTATACTTTAAAGCATTTGCCAACAGTTGATCAATAATGAACACAAACCACTTTTTATCACTTTGGACAAGCTGTTCTGTGTCATCCATTTCCAAATGAATCCCTTTATTAATAAATAGCTTGGCGTATTTTTTTACACTTTTTTTGATAAGTTGATTGGTATTCACCTCAGATATAAAATAGTCCTTAGAAAATGAATCAATCCGAGAGTAGTAAAGGGCTTGTTCAACGTAATCATCAATTTTATGGAGTTCATCCTCTAATTTATCGATTAGAAAATCTGTTGTCTTATTTTCACTGTTTTCCATTAATAGACGGCTTGCTGCTATCGGGATCTTCACTTCATGAATCCAAGACATAATAAACTCCTGTTGATCGCGTTTTTGATCATATAATGTTTCTAATTGGCTAGCATGCTGCTTATGTTTATTTTTTAACAAGTTTAAGATTAGCTTCTGCTCGTTATTCTGGGCTTCTGGCATCATGGCTATCGTCTCTTCCTGGCTACTTTCAATCAAGTCCTTGATTTCCTGGTAAAACTTCCTTCTATAGAAATATCCAATGGTAATGTACAGGCATGCAATAACTAAGCAGACAATGTTGGTATATACAATTTTGTTAAATGGATTTACTTGATGAAAACCGACAAACATGATCAGCGATATGAAGAACATGATGATCATGTAAAATAGTAGAAAATAACGTTTATCTTTTATATATTCTAAAAAACTCATTGGATGACATACCCCTCGCCTTTTTTGGTGGTAATATAATCCTCTTTACCAAATGCAGCTAATTTTTTGCGTAATCGATTAACGTTTACGGTTAAGGTATTGTCATCTACAAAGCTTTCATCCTTCCAAAGTGTCCGCATGATCTTTTTTCGATGGACGATGTTCCCTTTGTTTTGGATTAGGAGCTTTAAAATTATGAACTCTGTTTTCGTTAGTTCTGCCTTTTCATCTGCACAATACACATCCCAGCTCCTTAAATCCAAGACTATCCCATTATGCTCAAGTACGTGTGATTGTGTATCCGTATACGAATAGGATCTGCGTAGGAGAGCATTCACTTTGGCCATTAATACATCCATATCAAACGGTTTTTGAATAAAGTCATCGCCACCCATATTCATTGCCATAATCATGTCCATTGATGTGTTACGCGATGAAATAAAAATGATAGGTACCTTGGAAACCTCTCTAATTTGGTTACACCAGTAAAATCCATCAAATGAGGGAAGATTAATATCTAATAATAAAAGATTAGGCTTTTCCTTTAAAAATTCCTGCAATACCATATCAAATGCTTCTAATTTAACTACTTCCAATCCCCATTTTTCAATTGTTTCTCCTAGTAAATCTCTGATCATTGGTTCATCTTCTATGATCATAATTTTCATCGCACCCACCCCAGCCTTTCTTATATCTAATAGTAACGGAATTCAGCCCTTTTTGCATCGTAGTGACAAAATTGTAAGATTGACAGGAATAACTGTAAGATTAGATAACCAATCGTTATAGTAGAATAAATTTAAGATAAAAAAGGAAACTCTCAAAAGGAGGAGAAATAAATGAAAACAATAGTAGATGCAAAACGTGTGAAGAAGATATATGGAGCAAAGGGAAATGTATTTTCCGCATTGGATGAGATTGATTTAACAGTAAAACAAGGGGAATTTGTAGGAATTATGGGTCCTTCAGGTGCTGGAAAATCTACGCTCTTAAATATATTGGCAACCATTGATGAAGCAACATCTGGTGTTATTACCATTGACGGAACAAATATGATGAACATGGATGAGGAGCAGCTATCCTCCTTTAGGCGCGATAAACTAGGGTTTATTTTTCAGGATTATAACCTTTTAAATACTTTAACCATTAAAGAAAATATTGTCCTTCCACTCGCGTTAGCAAAAATGAACCCGATAGAATTAGAGAATAGAGTGATCACAGTCGCGAATAGATTCGGGATAAGCTCTATTTTAGATAAATACCCCTATCAGGTATCTGGCGGACAAAAACAGCGAACAGCAGCGGCTCGGGCAATTGTTACGAAGCCTAGTCTTATACTGGCAGATGAACCTACAGGTGCATTAGATTCCAAGTCGACAACAGAACTTTTAGAAAGTTTGAAAGAGCTCGTTGAAAATGATCAGGCTACGATTCTAATGGTCACACATGATGCGTACGCAGCGAGCTATTGTGGTCGTGTCCTATTTATTAAAGATGGGCAGCTTTTCACAGAACTAGTAAAAGGAAAGAAATCTCGCAAAGAATATTTCGACAAATTGCTGGATGTATTGTCTGCGCTCGGAGGTGGAGCAAATGACATTATTTAGTTTAGCCGGTAAAAATATGAAAGGGAATTATGGTAATTACCTCGTTTATTTTATTTCGCTTGTTTTCAGCATTGTGATTTATTATACGTTTGTTTCGTTACAGTATAGTGAGAAAATCCAAGACAGCATTGAGCTGTCTGATACGATGAGCTTTATGTTTATGGTATCATCTGTCGTACTCATTCTCTTTGTAGCTGTCTTTATTTTGTATTCGAATTCCTTTTTCACAAGACAAAGGAAAAAAGAAGTTGGCTTGTATTCCATGCTTGGACTACCTAAGAAGACGATTGGGAAAATGCTCTTCTATGAAAATTTAATAATGGGTTTCATCGCATTAGTAATTGGGATTTTGCTCGGAACATTATTATCTAACCTGTTTTCTATGATATTGGTTAATCTAATGGGGTCAGCTGCTGAAATAGACTTCGGTATATCCATTCAAGCAATTATGCAAACGGCTATTGTATTTATGGTAATCATCTTATTTACGTCCTTTCAAGGTTATCGTTTGATTTTTCGTTTTAAATTAATTGAACTATTCCATGCAGAGAAGCAAGGAGAACAGGAACCGAAGTCCTCTCTTGTTTCCACTATAATGGCGGTAATTTTGCTTGTAGGTAGCTACTTGCTCATATTAAGGCAATTCCCTGATGAGCTTACCATTGAATATTTAATGAAAAATTACGGAGTTGCACTAGTTGCGCTAATTATTGGAACCCATTTATTTTTCCGCTCTGTGACAGTATTTTTATTAAAATTATCTAAACGAAATAAGTCACATTTATACAAAGGAACAAGGTTAATTGAGACATCCCAGTTGCTACATCGTATTAGAGGAAATGCTCGTACATTTACGGTCATCGCATTATTGAGTGCGGCAACCATTAGCTTCTTCGGTGTCACTTATAGTGGTTACTACAGTAATGAAAAAAATGCGGAAGAAATGGTGCCGTTCAGCTATGTACACTTATCCAAAGGACAGGAGTTTGATGCGAAAGTAAAAAATATTATAGTAAATGATAACGAGCATCCGGTCAAAGCAGAGCTGGAAGTTCCTATTATAGAAGTAACGGGAGAGCTTTTGTTTCCATTAGATTATGAATGGAATCCGGTGAAAGTTCTCTCTGCCTCTACTTTTAATGAAGTTTCGAAAGCCTTGGATAGAGAGCAAATGGTCACCTTATCAGGAAATCAAGCAGCAGTAATCCGACCAAGATTAACTGAATATACGGAGGAAACCTTTCTGAATAAAGAAATAGCATTAAATTTGCGACAGGGTAAACGAACCTTGGAAATTACTAATATGATAGTAGGCAGTGTTTTACCATTTAATTATCCAGATTTCTATGTCGTGGTTAGCAACGACACATTTGCTGAAGTTGTTAAGCAAAAGGAAGCTTTAATCTACAACGCTTACGAAGTGGAAGATGAAAAAACGACAGAAGCTACATCTAAAAAATTTGAAGAAATAGTTGGGCAAGATTTTCAAGTATCATCATCCTTTTACATGGACTATAAAGAAGGAAAAGAAGGGAACGCATTAATGCTTTTCATCTTGGGATTCCTAGGTCTTGTGTTCTTAGCGGCTACGGGGAGTATCATTTATTTTAAACAACTGACTGAAGCCAATGAAGCCAAGGATAATTATGAGATTCTGCGCAAGCTTGGCGTCAGTAAAAAAGATATTCGAAATTCCATCCGCAAGCAGACATTTTTTGTGTTCGGGTTGCCTTTATTACTAGGAATCTTGCACGGTAGTATTATCTTAAATTTTACTACCAACTTTATCTCAGATCTGATAGGTGCTAGTATTATTGTTCCCATCCTCACAGCCATGATCGCCTTTGTTATGATCTACCTAGGTTATTATGTGTTGACAGTTAATACCTACAATAAAATGGTGAATAAGTAAAAAGAATCGTCCTCTAATATAGGGTACGTTAGCCGAGCAGGCACCTTAAATATTGTATATAAATGAGAGTGGGACAAAACTAAATAGAAAGAATGATAATCCGAACAATATTCTAACCTAGCGTAGTCAAAATACGGAGACTCCAGTGGGAACAGCACGAGCTGAAGATCCACTTTGCAAAGTGGTCTTCTTTGCAAAGTTAGCTGAGGCCGTGCCCACGGAAAGCGGAGTATTTTGACGGAGCGATTATGTGCAGAAATCTCAATGTTCGGATTTCCCCATGTTGATTACTCTTTTGTCCCAGGCTCATTCGATTATCTGTTTTGAGGTGACTGCCATATGAAATGCTTTTGTTTTATAAAAGTTACCCACGCAACGCACAGTCCTAGTAAAACAACGATGCTACTAATCCATGGATTGTAGACAGTTGCTCCTAAGGAGTTGACAGTAATTCCGCCTAATCCAGCTCCTATCGCTAATCCAAGCTGTGCAATGGAGGAGCTTGCACTAAGCGCCAGATCCGAAGAACGAGGAGCTTGTTGAATAAAATACGTTTGTAATGCTGGTATGGTTATGTTGGCAGCGCCAATCCAAATCGCAGCAACTATTAAAGTGCCATAGATAGTTCCCGTAAATAGTGGCAATAGGATTAAAGCAATGACATGAATGGCTATGCTGGAAATGATGGTTTTCACTGTTCCCCATTGATCTGCACCAATACCACCAACCTTTGTGCCAATCAATGCAAATGCCCCAAAAATGAGCATCGCCATACTAATAGCAGATGTATCCAACTGAACAGTTTCCTGTAAAAAGGGCGCTAGGTAAGTATAGGCAGCGCCGTATCCAGCGATTAAGAATAAGAAGATGAGTAATCCTCCTACAATTTTACGGTTCTTTAAAATAGAAAATTGTTCTTTAAGGGGGACAGGCGATTCCCCAGGTAGAGATGGAAGCAAACGGACAAGAGCGATCAAGATCAACAAACAGAGGATAGCTAATAAAGCAAAGACTAATTTCCAACCTAACCATTGACTGATCATAATGCCTAAAGGTACGCCTAAAACGAGTGAGGTGCCGAATCCAATGGAAACTGTGCTAACAGCATTCCCCATTTTTTCGGGTGGAACCAATTTTGCAGCAACACTAGTCGCTACGACGATAAATACACCAGCACTTATTCCAAGTAAAACCCTTGATAGTAGAAGGGTTGTAAAATTTGGGCTCCAAGTAGATATCAAATTTCCGAGCATAAACAAACTAAGTGTTCCTAACAGAACTTTTTTTCGATCAAATCGTGAAGTGAGAGTAACTATAATCGGTGTACCAATAGCAAATGCTAAGGAAAATGCACTTACAAGTTGGCCGGCAAGTGCAATGGTAATATGAAAGTGGTCAGCAATCATATGAACAATGCCAGCGACGATCATCTCAGTGGTTCCAATTAAAAATGTGCCTAATGTTAATAGGTATATACTTAACTTGTTCATTATTTAAGTCCCCTTCGAAATATATTTCCTAACATAAGTTATATTCTACGCTTGATAATCAATAAATTAAAATATATATTTATATATATAAATATTCCTTTAAGTATATGAAAGGGGGTTTAGTTCATGGAATTGTTGCAGTTAAAATATTTTCAAAAAGTGGCTAGGATGGAGCATTTAAGTAAAGCGGCCGAAGAACTCCATATCGCTCAGCCTGCATTAAGTAAAACGATTGCTCGGCTAGAAAAGGATTTAGGAGTTCCACTTTTTGACCGCCAAAAGCGCCAAATTAAACTCAATTCGTTTGGTTATACCTTTCTGAAGCAAGTAGATATTGCGCTTTCCGCATTAGAAGAGGGAAAACGTCAAATTGAGGATCAAGCGGGGTTAGAAAGTAGGAGGGCTGTTTTATCCTCAACGGATCATAAGTGTGATGCAATATTAGTGAGCTCATTTTTATCCATCTTTCCCGAGACCAACTTACGCATTAAACAATCTCCTTCAGACGAGGAAAATTTGAAGCTTCTTCAAGATGGAGAGATTGACTTTTTTATCACTTCTGGACCTATAAAGCAGAAGGGAATTGAAAAAATTCCTTTTCTTACTGAAGAAATATTTTTGGCTGTTCCACCCAATCACCAACTAGCTAAAAGAAGTGGTATACATTTGAGCGAAGTGGTGGATGAATCTTTCATAAATTTAAAAGCCACTGATCATTTTCGTGAGCTGACTAATCAATTTTGTATGGATGCTGGTTTTGAACCTAATATTACTTGTGAAGTAGATGAACTTAGGGCGATTGATAGCTTTGTTCAAGCTGGAATTGGCATCGCTTTTATGACGAAAGACGCTATGGAAAAAGATTCTTCCACCATTTTGTTACCAATTGAGCAACCCATTTGTGAGCGTACATTTCATTTAGTATGGATAGAAAATCGCCATTTGTCTGAAGCAGCACGCTCATTTCGTGATTTTCTTATTGCGTATTATGCGGAATAAAGTAGTATATGATAGATTCATTAGGAAGAAAATCAAGGCGACAGAAATCGTTATGGTGGGGGATTTAGCGGAGCAGGTTAGGCAAAATGTTTTTTAAGGAAACTGGGGGCTTTAATAGAGAAATGAAAAAATTCCTAATTTCATCGCAATTTTTTATAGAAGGAGAGGTTGTAGGTTGATTTATATGTATAAAATTAAATACTATCTACCATTTTTAAATAAACTGGATTTTTTGGGGTGTTATTGATTGCAAATAAAAAAGCTGTTGATTTTAATTAAATCAACAGCTGCTAAACCACATTATTTCTTAATTTTTTTGTAACTAACTTATATATGAGGAATATAATTAGAACTACTATCGAAGCTTTAATAGAATCTCGAAAAATGTTTAAAAAATAATCAGCATAGGGAGTTACCACGGGGGAATAAAATCCGTTAGTGTCTTGTACATTTTCTACTCTTTCTCTGATTAATAACAAAGCCAAAAAACAAACTATAAATGTATAAGTAAATACCTTAATGATGCTTTTTTCCAATTCGATCTCCCCCATTCTATCCATATATACTTCCGATTATTCGAATGAGTTAGTTTTAAGTATCAATTTCATTAGAAAGCACTTAACAAAGAACGTTTAAAAACAAGCAGAATTTATAAATAAATCTTATTTATATTTTCTCCCTATAATTACACATTGTCAAGTTATTCTCTGGCTGGGCCCCGTTTTAAAGTTTTTTATACTACGATTCTTTTTCTAATTTTTTACGTACACATAACAAGCAATTTTCGTAGATTAACTTACTTCTTGCTTTACAAAATTTTGGCGAGACCCCTTTAGGAAAAATTAAAATCTTGTGGAGTTATTTTATGCTTCCCTATTTATAAATAGAGTATAGGAAACATGTAAAATAAGGTGATTATATGAAAAAACGGAAAAAATACTTATTAGGTATTGTAGTTGTTTTGTTATTAGTATCAGGTTCTTATTATTTTATCAAACGGTACCCCTATATAGCAACAGAGATTCCTAAAACAATAAAGAATATCCCATATTCTCTCTTTCGTAATGACATTTTCCTGCAACATAATTGATGGCATTGTAACTCATGAATATTCCTCCCATCCTATTTGCTTAAGCAAACTGAAAAGCTTAAGCTTTCTTTCTATAGTTAAATAGAGATTAATTTCATAAGCTTTTTCTTCTTTTGGCACGTATTAGTGTACTATTGAGAGATCCCCGTTTTGTCTGTTACTTCCTTATATGAGTGATTTTCTAATAATTTTAAAGCGAGGTCTATTTGTGCTTTTTTATATTTCTTTGGTCTGCCTTCTCGAAAATCATCACGTTGCTTAGCTATAGCTTTTCCTTCTTGCGTGCGTTCCACAATCATGTCTCTTTCAAATTCAGCAAAAGCACTCATCACATTAAAAATAAGCCTACCAGTTGGTGTATCTTCCACTAAACCCATATTCAACACATGGACTTTTACTCCTCGTTCAAACAATTCTTTTATAGTATTAATACCATCAACGGTTGATCGAGCAAAGCGATCTAGCTTAGTGACGACTAAGGTGTCTCCTTTTTTTAGCTCCTGAAGTAATTCTTGAAAGGATGGTCTTTCTTTTTTTGTACCAGTAAACTTATCTTGATAAATTTTTTCACAGCCTTCTTTTTTTAGCTGTTGTATTTGATCTCTCCAAAAAACGAATGTCTTTTTCTTTATCGTTCGGTTTTCACTCTCTAATACCAGGAGAAAATGGAGCTGCAGCTGGCATTTTGAAAGGTAAAAGACGAACGATTTTAATCCTGTTATTCATGGCCAACTTTACAAAACCGAATAATGCAATTTTGAGTTATTCATTTCATTATTATTCTTTCACCTCTTGCAATCTTAATTTAATACTAAGTATCCTAATCTCCCTTTCCTATTGCTTCAATATCCAGTAAAATTCCGATTATGCTAAAATAAAGTTTATGGTGTATGTTTACTTGAGTTATCTTGATATTTGTCAATAACCCATGTTTTGCCGATTGTATGAATTTATGATTTATGTCTTTTTAAAAAAGCATGAAAATTGGAAGCCAAAGTTGAAAAATGAATTGAAATAACGTATGTAAAAAACTAGGCTTGTTCATTCAATACATAAAAAAATGATCCCTAAATATCTAGAGATCATCTTTCATTGTATATAAATGTTAGTTAGATTGAATACATATTATAAATTATTTGCTACTTTTCTTAAATAATCATTATCTAGCACCCATGTTGGCGGTACAGTATATTTTGTAAGTGAAATATCTCCCAAATTAATAGATGCACCATAATAATAAGATTGCCATACCAATTTTGTACAATACTGGTCATAAAAATTACCTGCTAGTGGTGTAAAAACAGTATAATCAGAATTTCCATATCTGTAAAATAGGGTACGAGAATATTGAGCAGCATTTTGTCCTTTTGATGAACTTCTAGCTCTCCACACGTCTATAGTATGAAACCTACTAAAAAACGAATTTACACTGATAGATTCCAAACCAGGATTTGCGGTACCAGGTGCGTGTACCACACGATTGTAGTCATTGACTATTGCTACGTGTCCAGTTAAATAATCTGTTGTTTTCTTTGATGTGTAGAGTACATCTCCAGGTTTGACTGTAATGCTTGTCCCTGGATATGTAGCAGCTTCTGCCACCTTAAAATCTACTCCTAAAAGTAGTGCTAGTGCGATCAATGATGTGAACATGAATTTTACAAGAATATTCTTCATACTATCCCTCCTTTGGTAAATACAATACAACTTTACCAAAACTTAACACATAATAATATTGTCATTGATGTCATATTATGATAGATTTTGTACTACGTTGGGGGGGGAAATTATGTATGAAGATATTCATATAAATCTTAGTACTATTATAAACAAAATAATAGTAAATAATAGTAATTATGAATATATTCTCCATAGAAAACTATTATTATTAACTGATTTCGACTTAGTACCAATTTATTACTATAATAAACTTGAGAAAAAGATTTATTGCTACGTTAAGGAAAATATATCTACAACTTCAAGTCAAAAAAATGCTTTTTATTTAGCTAAGCATAATCACAGTATCATGACGTATGATCATGAAATTTTAAATAAGTATAATATTAAATCCGTGGCTAGACCAATTATAATTAGTGACAGGATAGTTGGTTTTTTAGGCTTCTTTTCAAATAATACTATAAATCAAAACGATATCATTTCATTGGACCTTACAGCGAGATATATAGTCAATGAGTTCATGTATTCTAACAAATTGAGCAAACTAAAAAGTATAGTTAGTGATTCAAATGTTAATGTATTTAATGAAAATTTAAGTGAAAGAGAATGCCAAGTTCTTGAATGTATTATTAACGGATACACAGATTATGAGATACAGAAAACATTACATATCAGTAAATCGACAGTTAGAGCTCATTTACATAACACATTTGAGAAAATAGGAGTCAATTCAAAATTTGAGTTAATTAACCATTTCTATAAACAAAAATTAGATCTATTATTAAAAACATTAAATTAAAAGGTGGCTAAAATAAAATGAAGATAATTAAAATATTAAAAGTTATTATAATTATAATTATTGCTATTATAGGGGTTCAAATTTTTCGATATCAAACCGGGTATTTCCCTTCTCAGAGTTTGATCTCAAAGTTTGAAAATCAAGTAGAATCAGAGATGACTGAATATTTAACCAACAACGGGTATGATGAAGAAGAAATCCAGAATATAGATGCTGAAAAAATACCTAAGGCTAGAAAGCAATTTGATGTGGTAGTAACCTTTAAGAATGGAAATATAAAAAATTATATTGTTGATGATATAGGTGAAACTAATATTAAGGAGAAATAAGGAAATTCTTCAATGAAAAAAACTTTAAACTACAGGATAAGAGTCCATTTCAAAAATGGGTAGTCTTATCCTGTAATTAATTAAGATTGTAACTTTTGGGAGTGTAATATTAACTGTGTAAGTAAGAAATGCGTACGGTTTCTTACTCACACAGTTTTTTATTTGGTAGAATAATAACTATAAAGCTAAAGGAGTGTTTTAAATGGGCAAACCCAAAAGAGATCCTAACTCCGTAGAATTAGCTAACAAGATTATTGAACAGTATCAACCAAAGTCTGTAGAAGATATGCAACATGCATTAAAGGACATATTCGGACCGATGTTTGAATCGATGTTAAAAGGTGAAATGAATCATCATTTGGGCTATGAATCCAATGATAAAGGAGAAAAGGAAACAAACAATAGACGGAACGGGTACGGAAAAAAGACAGTCAAAACGACAGCTGGTGAAGTGGATATTGCCGTACCTCGTGATCGTGACGGTTCATTTGAACCACACCTTATTCCCAAGCGTAAAAGAGACATTTCTGCCATCGAGGATAAAGTCATCTCCATGTATGCAAGAGGAATGTCTCAGCGAGATATTTCATCTACTATCGAAGATATCTATGGTTTCTCCGTGTCTCATGAAATGATATCCGATATTACCGATACAGTGCTTCCTGATTTAGAAGAGTGGCAAAGTCGTCCTTTAAGCAACTGTTATCCTTTTGTGTTTGTAGATTGCCTTTATACGACGATACGTAATGAATACGAAACCAAGAAATATGCTGTGTATACCATGTTAGGCTACACCATGGAAGGAAAGAAAGACATTCTTGGTCTATGGTTAAATGAAACGGAAAGTAAGCATAAATGGATGCAGATCTTTGATGAAATAAAAGCTCGTGGTGTAGAAGATATTTTCTTTATTTCTATGGATGGAGTAAGTGGATTAGAAGATGGAGCTCGTGCCATTTTTCCACAAGTTGTCGTACAACGCTGTATGGTTCATCTCATTAGAAATTCGATTAAGTATGTTCCAAGTAAAGACTATAAAGCTTTTACTGCTGCATTAAAAAAGGTTTACGCAGCACCAAGCCTTAAAGCATGTCATAGTGCATTTGAAACCTTTCAACAACAATGGGCTACCTATCCTGGAGCAGTTGACGTTTGGAAACGAAACTTCTCCCATGTGGAACAATTATTTGATTATGGAAGTGCGATACGCAAAATTATGTACACTACGAATGCCGTAGAAAGTATACATTCCAGCTTTAGAAAAGTGACAAAAAAAGGAGCATTCCCAAACGAGAACGCCCTTCTAAAAGTATTATATTTACGAACCAAAGAACTTGAAAATAAATGGGAAGGAGGCCATATTCAACAATGGGCAATGGTCATGAATCAGCTGTTAATTCATGATCACCTTAATGAACGTGTGCTGAAGTATTTAGAATAACTTACACACTTTTCTTGACAAGCCCGTTCAATATCACCCTCATGCCCAACAGTCTGCCTAATGAATAACACGTCTACCCTTTTGGGGTCACATCAACACACATATGTGTTTTTGATATTCCCTATTTAATATAATATCAATTATTGTCCTTATATCCATCCCTCTTATATACATTTAAGGTGTGCTAGAAGTAAGTATCACTTTTTCTTCATGCAACCTATCTTCATTTTCCCCTTCCCAACGAATGACCACATACATTTCTTTAATATCTTCTAAAGCAACTGGTTCCCCACTTTCGTTATAGTAAGCTTGAGAGTCTGATGGGAATTCGCCAGTGGACTGTTCAGATATCTCTAAGTCTTCTTTATCAATGTTATTAAAATCACTAGAGTATTCCTGTTCATGAAGCAGGATATCTTCTCCCCATTGAAAAACCACATGAAATTCCGTATAAAAGTAATCAGTTTGATAATAATCTTGATTTCTCATGATAATCTTTCCTTCATATGAACGGAAAATAACAGGACTTACTTTTATTTCATACTTTTCTATTTTCCAGTGTTCACTTTCACCACTAAAAACTCTGTTTGTTCAGGAGGCAATTCCTTGTATAGTTGTTTTTCTGCTTCTTGAATCCAACTGGATATCTTTAATTTTTGATATAAATTTTCTTTGGTTTCTGGTACCGACTTTAAACGGTCATATAGTCGATCAATTTTCTCTTGTGTCACTGACTGTTTAATTTGCAAATTAGAGCTAGCGTCATTAAAATCTATAAAAAGCTCTTCTGTTTCTTTTTGTATAGGGTTGAGTGGATCTGTCCAATTTTCATATCTTGATGAGATAAATAATAGTAAATAAAGTATAAGTAAAATAATTCGAATTTTTGAAAAGTAACCTTTTTTATTGACCTGTGAGGACTGAATTTTAACGTGTGATTGTAATTGGGTATGTAGTTTCGATGAGCTTTTAGGTATAATAATTGCTTGTTTATCAGTAGAATACAGAAAATAATGTGAACCATCTTGATATACTCTAATGAAGTCTTTCCAATAATAAAAAGATACTTCATTATTGTAGGAAGATGTAATAGTCAGCCCCTTTTTATTTAAAGCAATATTACGATCACCAAAGAAATGGTTTTTTTCTAGAACCAGTCTAGCACTTCGGCTTTTTAAGTAATAGGTACTTTTAAAAACAATGGGGGCAACAATGACAGACCAGAAAAACCCTTGAAACAGGGCGTAAGCAATATTTAGCGAATTAACACTTTCTACATTCCACGCACTAATGGTAAATAGGATGAAGAAGACTATTGTGTAAAAAATATACATTAATCTATATATGCGACTTAGTTTAATAGAATATAATCTGACATGTTTTTGGTAACTCCAATAATCTTTAGATTGTAGCGTATAGTGAAACTCCAAAATAGTCTCGCCTCACTTTTAAAATTCACTGATGTCACAATTTGAAAAAAAATAAGGATAATCAGAATTTCCTAACCTTTATCTTCTGTTATTTACAGCATCTTAAAATTACCTTTAAATTTTTACTTCCCAAAGTAAATTAAAAGGGTGTTAATATTTATCTAAATTATAAGAAAGCTACTTAGTTGAATTTATTCAAATCATTAATTAACCATGGTGTAATACTAGGTGAGTCAAAGCTATCTACTTCAAACATGTATTTATCTTGTATTAAGGGAACTTTAAAAGTGATATTTAACGTTATTTTATCACCAGGTGCTAAATTAGTATCTGAAGGATTTTTGTCAGATAAAATCTCTCCTTGATAAGTATTATCTTCTTCATTTAGCCTATAAGACAGGGTAGTAACGTTCAACGGTGTTTCACTGCTTACATTTTCAACAGTAATAATAGCTGAAATGGAGAAATTGTTATCAGGATCATCCGAGCTACCTATCATCTCGGAGTAAGCTGTATGCATCGTCACTATTTTATCTTTATCTTTGTAAGCCTCACCTGGTAATAATACATTTGATTGAATAGCAGTTGAAATTTCTTCTGTTTCATCTTCCTTATTATTCTTTTCTGAAGATATATCTTCTTGTCTACAAGCTGATAATAAACAAATACTCATAATTATTAACGTAATAAGAATCTTTTTCATTATTAGCAAACTCCTATATTTTGGGATTTAATATCTTCAATTCCTTATTCTAACATGTCTGCAGTTACAGGTATATATATAAATACATTTATAGGATTTTTTCCTTACATCTAATTAATAATAGTTATATTTACTTAATACATTTTAATTAAAATTTTTATTTACAATGAATTTAACGATAAATACTTATCGTTGAAGGGAGGCCCATAAAATAAAAAGGAGGAGATACACGATGGCAGGTTTTAGACGTGATTATAGTCTGATCTATTCACCATATATTTGGGGAGAGACAGATGCTAACACCTATTATAAAGGTGCAACATCAATTGATTTTGATATATCACATAATTATATGCAAACATCATATTATGTAGAATGTATGTTGGTATTTATTAACCCATCTACTGGAGCCAAAGTAGTAGATACTAAGACAGGTTTTGTTTCTTATGGAAACCACTTTACTCCAAAATTTTATCTGTATAATAAATTGCCTGGTCAATACTATGTTAGGGCAAAATTTTATCGCGATCAACCACCTTATAAGCGAACATTGAAGTATGATATGAGAACAGGTGCATTTCGCGTGTATAGATAACAACATTATATTAATTAAACTCCCATTAAAGTAGGCCTCTCTTTCTAATCCACTCTTCTACCGCAAGAGTGGATTATTTTTACTGGTTATGGAAACCCCTGGCACAGCCTGTTTTTTTAACTGGCTGTGCCAGGGGTTCCGGAAAGCTTTTAGCGTGGGGTCAAAAAAAGCCTCTGTTCATCGTAAGATAAAGTTGGTTTCCCGACAACTAAATCTCAGCTAAGAAGGAGGCGTGTCCAATGAAGAACAAGAATAGTTTAGCACACACAGTGTGGAATTGTAAGTATCATATCGTCTTCGCACCAAAGTACAGAAGGCAAATCATTTATGGAAAGTATAAAAAGAGTATAGGTCAAATTATTCGAGATTTATGTAAAAGGAAAGGTATAACCATTCATGAAGCTAATGCCTGTCCTGATCACATACACATGTTGGTAAGTATTCCACCAAAGAAAAGTGTGTCACAATTTATGGGATATTTAAAAGGTAAAAGTAGTTTGATGATTTTTGATCGGTATGCCAATTTAAAATACAGATATGGCAATAGAAAGTTTTGGTGCCGAGGTTTCTATGCTGATACAGTGGGTAGAAATAGAAGGCAAATACAAGAATACATTAGAAATCAGCTTAAAGAAGACTTTATGGGTGATCAATTAACATTATTCGAAGAGTATGATCCGTTTACAGGCCAAAAAAATAAGAAGAAATAGAAGATTCTTTAGAATCAGTTAGTGAATGTGGTGCAAAAGGGAGACCCGTTCGGTGGGCCTTTAAGGCCGAGACCGGTAACAAAGGCTTTCAGCCGCAGAGCAAACCACCAGTTCATACTGGTGGTTTTGATTATTGCTTAGGAAATTATAAAATTTTAGGTTGTGGATAAACATATAGAACCATGAATAGCCACGTCCAGCTCCGAGCGCCAGAAACTAGGCGACTTCCCGAAAGCGCCCTATGATAAGTCATCATCGGTTCGTATACTCACCGTGATTCCTTTATCTCAGTTTCTTCGCTTCAGCCGCTACGTTTCTAAGCAGGCGCTCTGCGCTTTTGTTCTAAGTAAAGAAAGTATATAATCCGCGGTACCATAGGATTTTGAACTATGATAAGGTGGTTATATGGAGACAAATATACTAAAAGAAATGCTATTTGATGATTATCAACATTGGAAAACCTTCAAGCAAATGTATGGCGATAGAATCCGCCCTGTCGTGATCAAGGAGGTAGAAAAATTTAGAGATTGTGGAGATATGAAAAAAGGATTCAAGCTCTTTGTTTGTGAAGGTTGCCATGAGACAAAGCACGTTCCCTATCGATGTAAAGGACGCTTCTGTACGACTTGTGCTGTGGGGGAAAGTGAAGAGTGGAGTCGTTTATTAAGCGAAGATGTGTACCAAGTGAACCATCGCCATGTGATTCTCACGATCGATGAAGATTTACGAGATATATTCTTGTTGCACCGAGAGTTGTTAAAACCATTAATGGACGAAGGGGTACGATTGATTCGTGAATTCTTTGAAGAAAAAGTCAAGGTAACTCCCGGCATCATCGCTGGACTCCATACGTTTGGTTCCACATTGAATTTCAATCCCCATGTACATATGTTAGTAACCATGGGCGGGATAACGAAACGGGGAGCGTGGAAAGTGTATGACTATATTCCTTATACAAGGTTACGAAAGCAATGGCAAACGGTTGTGTTAAAAATGATACGTGCTTATTTGTCTCCAAAAGAAAAGAAGAAAGTCCAAGGACGATTACAGAAGGCGTATAGTGCTAATGGAGATGGTTTTTATGTGTACGCACCGAAAAGTCGAGGAAATGTAACCGAGCAGTTACGCTATATCGGTCGTTATATGCGACGACCTGCGATTGGTCTGAACCGGATTGTGGCATATGATGGTGATTTTGTGACGTTTACATATATGGATAAGAAAACAGGGGCAGAAGAAACCGAAACCATGATGGTAGAAGAGTTTATCAAGTGTCTCATTCGGCATATTCCGGATGAACAATTTAAAGTCATTCGTCATTATGGCATCTATTCACGCAGAAGTAAATCTATCTGTAGAAAGCTGATCGAAAAGTGGCAGGAGAGAGTGGATCGCATCCTCTTGAAAGTAAAAAAGACACTTCGTCGTCAAACATGGAGAGAGCGTGTAATCGCTAGTGGTGGGAAAGACCCTATGGTTTGTCGTCATTGTGATAATTATTATGAATATATGGGAGAAGTATGTCTCGATAACGGGCAGTTAGACATCAAAGTAGCCATCAATCAAGATGCCCAAGCCTATTTAGAAAGGATGATACGTTATCTCACGAGTACCGAAAAACCAAAAAAAGAAAAAACAGAAGAAACAAAAAGGAAGAGATCATTTACAGCCAGCCAAAAGCCAACAAGCCGTCAACTATCATTGTTTGGCTTGTCATGAAGAAGAAAAAATCCCGTACGACGTGGTACGAGATTTCGATATCATGGATGGAGGAGATCCAAGTGTTCCCCCACAGTTTAGTTGTGAAAAGTGCGGAGGAGAGATGTATCCGGAGTATTACAAAGGCTTTCGTGGTCAGGAATACAGACTTTCGGATGTCCTCTCATCTTGACAAAGGACCGGGCGGGCTTTCCCGGTTTTTCTTATCATATGACTTTCTATCTATATTATACCCTGTTATACAGTAATTTCTAACAATTTTTACTGATATTATGTCATCATTGGCTGTGGACTGGACCAAAAAAATAACAGCACCTCTAATCATAGAAAAGTGCTGTGTGTACAACCTATTATTTTTGTAGATGCCATGATGCAATTACCCCTTTTATCCTCCTCTAATATTCCCCTTTAATGACAAAGAACGACCCGCGTATCGTTCCAGCCAGCTTAGACTTTTGCCTCGCAAACTTGAATTTCCCTTCTAACTCCTCGGGAATCTCCATCCCTTCAGAGAGCTTAAACCCAACTGCTCGCTTCTTAGCGTTATCAACTGTGTACATAACGTTGACTGCAAGACCATCCTCATAAAAGACGTAAGCCATTTTGATATTCTCTACTTGGAAACGAGATGTTTCTAAAGGCTTAGCCACAAACTCGATATCTCGTTCCTCCTTCAAAATTCGATTGACATAATCCAGCGTATCCTGAGTCTCGCTGGCTTTCTCCACCGTAAATTCATGTTTATATTTGTTCATGAAGTAACGAGCTTCATTTGCACGTAAACCAGCAAGCGCTTCTGCTACAGGGGAGGATTCTAATCCAACTGTTGATACATTTTTAAAATCAACGATATAGCTCATTTTTTTATCCACCTTTGTCCTCTTATTTCCTCACAACAGGAATCCACATTTCGCCATAAACGATGCCATTTTTCTTCACCATCTCAACCGTGGCATTTGGGCCACCAACATAAGCAAAATCTGATGCTCCTGGCAACACTTCACCAAAGGCAATCCCAGTAAGCGTTTGGCTTAATTCTTCTGCCGTATTTCCTTCCCCTTTAATCACTACATATTCTCCCTCAGGAAATTGGATCATCCTTGTTGCTTCCGGCAATGTTTGTTCCGATAGGACACCAGCATAGTACATCATTTTATTATTTACTGCTTCATTCACGGCAAAAATGTAGTCATTGGTGGCAACAGCCTTTAATGTATCAAGTCTGCCGTCTAGTTTAACTGTCTCCCAAAAATCTTCCTTCTCCTTATTGATACCCGCATAATCTGTGTAGTCACTCTTAAGCTCTGTTCCGATACCTACAACCGTAAAACCGTTCTTTTCTTCCAACGTATAATTCGCCATATAAAAAACCTTCCTTCTTTAAATTTTATCAAATGTCTTGTCATTTCATTTGATGAGTTTATAATAACCTTAAATCATGTCAAAAAATGATACTGTTTAGGAGGCCGAGATGAAAAAAGTGGAGCGAATTAATGTCATCATGCGATATATCAACAATCGTGGACATTTTACCATTTCTGAAATCATGCAAGAATTTAATATTTCTCGTTCGACAGCGATTCGGGATATTAGGGAAATTGAGGCAATGGGTATGCCACTTGTAGCGGAGGTTGGAAGGGCTGGTGGATATTCTGTCATGAATAATTCTGTCCTACCAACTGTACGCTTTACCGATACGGAGATCAAAGCCCTTTTTATTGCCTTTATGGCGACAAGAAATCAACAGCTCCCTTACCTAAAAAGTCGCCAGTCCTTAGCCGAAAAACTACTTGGTCTCATCTCGGAAAATCAGCAGGATGACCTCGTTCTATTAAATCAAATTTTACTGTTTGAAGGGACCAACCCCCATAATCCAGATCTACTGGATTTGTCAGACTTACCCCATCCTATGTTAGAGCAACTCATCCAGAGCATTCTTTCAGATAGCTATTTATGGGTTACCGTTCAAGAGGAGAAGCTAATGAATTCTTACCCAATTTATCTCTTGCACCTTTACCGAGAAAAAAGCATTTGGCTGATAGAAGGCTTTGATTTAGAGGAAGAAAAGAGACAGATTTTTTCCGTGGACAATCTCATCGATGTTAAGCCATACACGGAGAAAAAAAGAGTACGGAAGAAAAAGATACAAGAGAAATTAAAAATGCAGGAAGAGGTAGCGAACCTTGTTGTGGAGCTTGGACCAAAAGCGATCGTTCAGTTTAAAAAATATCACCCTTTAAAGGCATCCATTTCTTATACGAACCCTTATCAGACGGAAGCTGTTTTGAGGATGTTTGTTGATGTGAAGAATAGCGAAGAACTGACGGAAATGATCAACTGGTTACTATTTCTTGGAAGAGATATGAAGGTTAGGGAAATACCTGTGGAGGTTTTGGAGGGTGTGCGAGAGAGGTTGGATTTGTTTTTGTAGAATATAGTTCTTAGAGTATGATCGGCTAACCCCCTCTATGAGTATGTATGAGGGCCTTCGGGATGAAGGTCATGCAAGTGTTGCCACAGGACGTGGCGAGATAAACCCTTTATACCTCTTAAATACTTTCGCTACGTTCTTGATTGCATTACTTGCATTGATCGTTTCTCCGATCAATAGAAAATAGACCTCCCTATTTACCCAACAAGTAGCTAGGAGAGGTCTATCCCAAATTACAATAGCCGATCCCTCTGGGGGAATCGCTTATCTGTAACCCGTAGTACCAGCTACGGGTTATTTATTAATGGCTATGAAAACACCTGGCTATGCCAGGGGTTCCAGAAAGCTTTAAGCGAGGGATAAAAAATGCCTCACTTCATGGTAAGATTGAATTGGTTTCCCGACCACAAAATCTCACCAAAGAAGGAGGCGTGTCCAATGAAGGACAAGAATAGTTTAGCACATACCACATGGAATTGTAAGTACCATATTGTATTCGCTCCAAAGTATAGAAGACAAATCATTTATGGAAAATATAAAAGGAGCATCGGTCAAATCATCCGAGACTTATGTGAACGGAAAGGGGTTACCATACACGAAGCCAATGCATGCCGAGACCACATACACATGTTAGTAAGTATCCCGCCAAAGCTAAGTGTTTCCCAATTTATGGGCTATTTAAAAGGAAAAAGTAGTCTCATGATATTTGATCGTCATGCCAATTTAAAATATAAATATGGAAATCGGAAATTTTGGTGCAGAGGTTTCTATGTAGATACAGTGGGCAGAAACAGGAAGCAAATACAAGAATACATTAGAAATCAGCTCAAAGAAGACTATATGGCGGATCAATTAACTTTATTCGAAGAGTTTGATCCATTTACAGGCCAAAAAAATAAGGGTCTTCGGAATATATAGTGGAAAAGGGCTTATAATTCACCCTTCTTCAATTTCTTTAGAAATATGGAAAAACGAATACCAAAGTTAACTAAATTCCATAAAGATGCTCTTTCGTTATAGATGAATTATGAAAAAAATATCCAATATACTTTAGAAGTTAAAAAACTATAAAAAAAGCATTTAATTTACTTTTCTATTCATCTACCCATATAGTTATAGTAAAGTTTTAGTTCAAAAGCCTTCTGTTGCAATACCTAATGCAATGTATAATTAGTGCGAATCTAAATATAAATTGAAAATTTGAATAAAAATTAAATAAAAAATAGTACATTATATCTATTAAATTAATGGGATTTTTTCCGATATTAAAAATAATATCTTTTTAAGGAGGGATATTACTTATAGCTTTATAATGACTATTATATTTGTTGTAGTTGTAAGTTAATCAATTCCCAAAATTTTTGAAAGGTGGTACTCAAAATGAAAAAGTTTATTTTAATATTTCTTGTAACTTTATTAATGTCCCCAATTGCTATTAGTGCGGATACGAGCACCCCGGATCAAGTAGAAGATGCCATAGAATTGCCTAGAAACGATAAGACCGATAGAACAATGCCGGAGAAGAATCACCTAACTGAAATCAACTCAGATACTGACAGTAGAGTTTATAAAATTGAGTTAGGAATGAACCCTACAGAGAAATTAACTATTGTATCACAAAAAACCTATGACATAGTGATAACTGATTCGAATGGTAATACTATTATACAAAGAAATGAAATTGGCGAGGAAGGTAGTAGACAAGTAGAATTCCCAACTGACAATTATGGTGACTATTACTTATTCATCACACCTTCAGATGATGGGAGAACCCAATATCCCTATAGTTTAAGAGTCATAGTTGGGGAACCTATTTATTTATATTATGGAAATGAGTACCAAATCAATCTTCTGAATTCGTCTTTAACACCTACTAACACTACCAGTAGGATACAATACTTTGATTTATCAGACATAGATTCTATACCTGAAGGCTCGATATTAACAGGCTTTACAGTGGGGGGTACTGAAGTTAACCGATCTTCTCTTAGCCTTTATAGTATAAAAAGAAGTTTGAGACCTAATTCTAGCTTAAATTGGATAGATGCAACCTATCCTTTATATAGCCCTAGTGATTTAGATGTTGCACCTAAGAGTGATCAAATCTTGGTAAAGCAGGGTTGGGCATTTAGGCATTCTGCCGACTTTTATCCAGGCGAAACTGCTACCTATACTTTAACTCCAAAGATTACTTTAGATTATAAAATAGAGATGAAGTGAGGTTTGAAAAGGTCAAATGGTCTCTAGTATTCAAAGATTACTAAATAATTATTTTGATAAAAGTAATGTCCAACAACAAAATTTCCGTAACACAGTTTCACAATCAATAGAGAGAACTGATGGTGTTCATTCTAATAAGAATGTAGAAATATATAATCCCAAAACTAATAAAGTGAAATACAATGATAAATCTATTTCACCACGGTTACAGGTTGACAGAAATTACAATTTAACTATTGAAGAAAACAAAGTATACAGTGTGGATACAGATTATGGATTGATAAACTATCAATTTAATAATGATTCAAATTCAAGTTACGTTCAAACACTGCATTACGATAATCAAATTAGTGATGAGAAACGTGTCCATCTAGAGAAAAACAGGCAATTTTTAACTCATTTACAGACGTTTGCAGAGACTGGAAGAATTAATATTATGTATACTGCAAGAGAAGCTAGTGAAGTACTAGAAGGATTTAATAGATTGGGAATCAATACCGAAGAGCCTTTCACTATAAATAATAAACCGACAAGATATAGGATCGATCCTTCTGGTGTTATTCATGAAGTTGATCTTGAGAGTAGAGGAATGAAAGAGAAGGACTGGAGAAAGTTTGGACATGATGAAAATACTATATTTATAATTCAAGGTAAAGAGTACAAAATGGACGAGAATGGTCAACTTCCTTTACCAGAAGATTATGTCCATAAACATGAGCAAGTACAAATTATTAATAAATAATGTTCAGTAACATAATATTTCTAGCACCCTGAAATTTATATAGGGTGCTTTTTTCTTGGATTTTCGGATTTATGGTGGAACGGAACTTATAGCTCTCCCTTTTCCAACTCCTTAATAAATGTGGTGAAGTCGATACCAAAGTTATCTGAAACGTTGTGATCTGTAACGTGGTCAAACATATTTGGTAAAGCATCGTAAAAAGCATTTTTATTAAAACGAGGTTTCCGCTTTTTATGAAGCTTTTCGTTGAATAAAATTTTTGCCCTTAAAGAATCAAAAGAATATCCTTTTCCCAGTCGTTCAACATGACGTATAATGCTATTTATAGACTCTGTATATGCGTTAGTAAGTCTTTTATCAAAGTGATTGAATATTTCTTCATTCCAATTGTCTACGGCTCTAACAAGGTCTTTATAAGCATCTTTAACATTACTGGATACACAACGCTAACGCCAATTTATATATCGTTTTTCACCTTCTTGTGAACTTGGCGTATCCCATATCTTATAGAATTCTTCTTTGAGTTCATAGGCTTCCTTCAAATCAGGAATATTTCCAAGCCAAGTTTCTAAAAGTAGCAATTCACGGTCGATTAGATCGTGCCTGCGTTTGAGAAGTATAAACCTACCACGCATAAGTGTTCTTCTTCCTTTTGGTGTCATATTAGTTCTTAAAGATTTCCTAACACTATCCAAGGCTTGATTTGCCATACGGACTACATGAAACTTATCTACCACCACTTTAGCGTGTGGAAGGACGATATTCACTGCATCTTTGTAAGGTTTCCACATATCCATTGTGACGTATTCGATATAAGACCTATCTTCAATCTCTAAAAGGCGTTTAATGACTGTATCCTTGTTACGATCCTTTTTGATGTCATAGATAGTTCTCCGTTCGACGTTGGTAAGTACCAGACGAGGTTTACGAATGATGTGTATTTCATCTATCCCAAGCCATTTAGGAGTCTCAAATTGGTATTCTCTTTCTTTAAATGCCGCATAGTCCTTAAAGACGTTCCTAACGGTCTTCTCGTCAACACCAACGCTTTCTGCGACTTCTACAAAGGTCTTAGACATTGATTGCTCTTCAATGGATTCTAACAGCCTTCTGGTCATACTACGCTTTTCGTCAATGGATATAAGACGTTCCCAAAAGGTCGAGTCACACTCACGACACTTATAACGTCTACGGTTCAATTGTAAGCCAACTCGCTTTAAACGAATGGGCAAATCCATAATCAATTGTTTTCGTGAGCTGTGCTTATATAACTTGTCAAAACCACATTCTGGACAACGTTCTGGAGGATAGATTGCTTCCACTTTAAACATCATATCGGTTTCATTCTCTTGTGGTGGTTCGATTGCTGTAAGATCTGGGAGGAATAATAAGTCGTTCATATTACACCTGAACCAACTCTGGATTTTGATAGATATTACCAATAATTTTTAAATTGCATTCAAGTGTCTTATCATCCACATATTGTACTTCATTTGTCATATGCCAATGTGAGTACAAATTTATCCAAGCACGAAACTTAAACTCTCTAAATTACCATCACTCCTATCATTTGATAGGTTAATTATACCAATAAAGGATAATGATATTCCACTAAATAATCCGATTTATGATTAAATTGTTGTTAAACTATTAAACTGGGTTTTCCACTATATATTCCGAAGACCCAAAAATAAAAAGAAATAAGAGATTCTTAAAGAATCAGTGAGTAAATGTGGTAGGGAGACCCATTCGGTAGGCCTTTAAGGCCGAGGCCGGTAACAAAGGCTTTTAGCCGCAGAGCAAACCACCAGTTCACACTGGTGGTTTTGATTGCTATTGAAGTACCCTTGATAAAAGATATAATTACTTTAGAAGTAGATAGTTTTGATTCACCAACAGTTCAACATGGTTAATAGGTGATTTGAATAAACGAGAATAAGTGTCTACAGAAAGAATGCTTGGTTTGGGGAAACTCAAGCATTACAGTCTCTATTTGCTAGTACACGATCGATCAACAGACCTAGTAGAAGTAGGTTGGTTATTCTGTTTTTTTATATATGACAAAAATACTCCCACCAACGTGATAAACCCACCAATTATTGCATAAGTAGTTGGAAGTTCTCCAAGCCAGAGCCATGCTATAAGAAAAGCAGTAACAGGAGTTAAATAAAGAGAACTTGTTGCTTCTGATGCACCTGTTTGTGAAGTAATATACGCTAGAGTAAAGTAAGGAATAACGGTTGGAAAAATTCCTAGATAAATAACTACTACTGTTATATCTATGGGAGCATCTATAATCGCATCTCCAAGGCCAGGAAAAAATATCATCATGAAAATAGTACCTGACCAAATCGTATACATGGTAAAGGTAACAAAGCCATATTTTTTTAGATAAGCATTTTGAAAAACAAAGTAAATACTTTCTGAAAGCGATGCAACTAAAATTAGGATAATTCCGATATTCAATGATAAATTTTCCGTTGCACCACCTAAAGAAATAAATGCCACGCCAGAAAACCCAATTAAGGAACCAATCCACCCTAAAATTCCTAACTTCTCACGAAAAAAGAGCAACGCCAACAAGGCTGTGAAAATAGGTGTTGTGGAAACTAATAAACTAGCAACCCCTGCATTAATTGTTTGTTCCCCATAATTTAACGCTGTCTGATAGACCGTAAATCCTAAAAAACCAAGTAATAAAATAATCGGTACATCTTTTAATTCTGGTAAACGAATTCCTTGAATAACCGCAACAAGAATTAAGGTTAATGATCCAATTAATAATCTCAAAAGGGACACATGTTCAGGTGAATAAGCGGTCAGTGCAGCTCTAATCCCAGGGAAGGCTGAGGCCCATAAAGTAATGGTAATCAAATGAGCAAAAGGAAGTTTTAAATTTAATGGATTTGTCATAATTACACCCCATTCCATATTTTTATCCAACCAGTCACATCTAATTGTTCTCATCTTAATACGGCTTTGGTAAAATGTCTTCAACAGGCTAAATAGAAAAAACCCAACCAATTAGAGAGTGGTTAGGAAGAAGGAGTTCATATGCAAAAGCCAAAATATCAATTGATTGTTGTTTTCATAAAAGACAAAATTTCTAAGGGCGAGTGGACAATAGGAAGTCGCATACCAAGTCAACGTCATCTAGCTAAAATGTTTGACGTCAATCGAAGTACCGTCATAACTGCACTAGAAGAACTAATGGCAGACGGACTGATAGAAGGGAAAGCAGGAATGGGGACTATTGTCACCAATAATACTTGGACTTTGATGGGGGAACAATCCTCAACCAATTGGAATGAAAAAGTCACTTTAGGCATTCATAAACCGAGTATTTCAACGGTACAGGAGATCAATGAAGCCGAATCTAATCATCATCTAATCCAATTAAGTAAAGGAGAATTATCACCAGAGATCTTCCCTTTAGAAGAAATGAGGTCGATATTACAAAAGGTTTCGAATCAAATGACCCCCTTTGGATACGAAGAACCAAAGGGGAATTTAAAGTTACGCCAAGCAGTAAGTGATTATCTGAAAAATAGAGGAATAGATGTATCGCCATCATCCATTCTTGTAGTTTCAGGTGCACTTCAGGCCTTACATCTCATTTCAATAGGACTTTTACAAAGAGGATCAAGTGTATTTTTAGAAGTGCCATCTTACCTTTATTCGTTAACTGTTTTTCAATCTATGGGTATGGAGTTGAAGGGAATACCAATGGATAAGAAGGGAATTAAGGTAGACTCCATTTATCAGACGAAGGGAAAAGGAAAGAGTATTCTATATACCATTCCTACCTTTCATAATCCTACAGGCACGTTAATGCAGAAGAATAGAAGGGAGGAACTCCTAGAATACTGTAAAAGGGAACAACTTCCCATTATTGAAGATGATGTGTATCGTGATTTATGGATAGATACCATACCACCAGAGCCATTGAAATCAATGGATTATTATGGGAGTGTTTTATATATTGGTAGTTTGTCAAAAACGTTAAGTCCTGGTTTGCGAATTGGATGGGTAGTTGGCGCCGAATCAGTGATAAACCGATTAGCTGATTTAAAAATGCAATCAGATTATGGATCAAGTACGTTTTCTCAGCTTGTTGCAATGGAGTGGTTATCTAGTGGATTATATGATCAACATCTTGAAACAGTAAGAGAGCAGCTTAAAGTTCGAAGAAGAACCGCTTTAGAAGCTTTGAACAAACATTTAAGCTCTTATGCTACGTGGGAAGTCCCAACAGGGGGGTTCTTCATTTGGATTAAAATAAAACCTGCGTTTAAAGTGAAAAGGTTATTTGATAAAGCATTATCCAAAGGTCTTCTCCTTAATCCTGGTAGTATTTATGCAGAACAATCCGGGCAGTTTATACGATTATCCTTTGGGTTTGCTTCTATAAATGAAATTAAAGTAGGTATATTTCAGTTAAGTCAAATCATTAAGGATGTGGATGATTAAATGCTTCTTTTAAACACCGGTCCAAAACTGCTCCATTACGGATGCTTTTCTACAAGATATGAATGTTCCGTTTGATATCTTTTTATTAATGAGTATTGTTGTTGCGACTTCTCAGCCATTGATTGAATTCGGCCGGTGTGCGCACATTATTATCTAATACAGCAGTATAGATATCGAAGCTTTTTACTTCCTTCCCATACTCTCTTTGTTGGGCCCAAACGGTTTTAATGCTTAATATAGAAATAATCGCTTCAGATGTAAGACGATCAGGCATTGTCCGGATATGGTATAAATCTGGCTGTTTTTCTGGCTCGTCTATGAACCAAATATCTAGTTCCCATTTGTTTCCGATTCTGGATTCGTAAGTTATACCTAGAAAATAACCGTCAGGGTATGTTGGATCAATGTTCCAATTGCCAGTATCGTTGATAAATTTCAAGTCCCGGACTTGAGGATTCGACATCAATTTCAAAGCAATTCTGGAAATTGGATCGATGCTCAACTTAGAACAAACAACCGTAATATCAAGGTCTCTCCATGCCATTAAACCTAGTGCTGCACTTCCCACTTTTACTGGTGTTCCGGCTGTTAGCAGCAATTGCTTAAGGTGCATCTCATCAGCAATCTCATCAGCTTCAGCTTGTAGCTGTAGTTGACGAGCAAGCAATTTATCCGGTTTTATCATTTTTTACTCTCCTTTTTCTACTAAGACGATTCTCTTCCAGCTACCCCATAGAAGAACAGCTCCATCAATTGATCCATATTCCAAGTTGTCCGTTCTGGAGTCGACCCTTCCCAATATCGACACAGTTCTTTCTGGAACATCGTGAAATATTGCAGCATCATCTCCTCAGTTTGGCCCTTGTGGATATAGCCCTCTTGCTTTCCGATTCTGACAAACTTCTTGAAAAATTGTACGATTTTCCGTTCACTATAACTATTCATCATTTGCATTAACCCCTTCCGCTCGGGGGAGGGGGCATTCGGAAACTCTTCCCCTAAAATTGTCAGATTTTTAGCCTCCAATAGCATAATTTCTTTCGTCTTTTCAGGAAAAGACAATGCGGAATCCAGAATGTCCTCATACTGTGCCAACTGCTTGTCCATCCAATTGATCAGAGAATCGGTATATAGCTGTTCTTTAGTACCAAAGTAATTATATATCGTTGCAGGAGATACCTTTGCTTTATGCGCAATCTCATTGATGCTGACCTTCTGAAAGCCATACTTAAAAAATAATTCAATCGATGCGCTGAATATTTGCTTTATTTTTTGCTGTTTCCGTCGTTCGTAGCCGTCCATCATCTTTCACCTCATATGTAGTGTAAACAAAGTTTTAGATATTTTCAATAAAAACACTCTAAAACATTGAAAATTCGAATTCGTTTAGTTATAATGTTTTAGAGTAAAACGCTATGTACAGTACATAACTATCATATCATGGGTTGTTCATTAATTCATAGGAGGTAAGGGAATGAGACAATTTCGAATTCCTTCTTATTTGCACGATGTATTTGGTGAAAAACAATCTGTTGGGTCCATTCTGACAATACTACTTTTTGGAGGAATCCTAACAGCTGCTTTATATTACAGATTTCCCGAAATGACGGACAATTTGCCGAAGTGGCGTATTGCCCTGGCATTGTTATTGATATTCGATGTTTTTGCCGGCTGTTTAGCAAATTTTACGATTTCAACTAGCAACTTTTATGCGGCTCGAAAGACAAATCGAATCGTATTTATAGCAATCCATTTCCATATCCTGCTAATAGCCTTTCTTCTCAATACCGATATTGGGTATTCACTGTGGATATGGGCTTACACAATTATCGGTGCATTTATCGTTACTACACTTAGCGGAAAGGATTCGCAATTATTCATAGCGGGCTTGCTTTTGTCGATTGCTCTTGGCTTCCTACCTATGCTTCCAGGCATAACGCCTTACATGCTAATCATTAGTATATTGTTTTTAGTAAAGGTTATGTTTAGCTTTGCCGTTGATCATTATGGTAAAGCTAAATATATGAGCAATGAAGAAGCATGAATATATTTTATTAGGTGATGTCCATGACTATTAAGAGAGTTTTTTATGGTGCTTTTTCTTGTATTGTCTTTCTTGCATGGATTAATTATCTGATTAATAGAAAACTCCCATCGGGTAACCTTATCTTATTTTTATAACTCAATACATTAAGCTGAGCGTATTTTTTGTATAATCACATTCAAAATGACAAAT
Source organism: Gracilibacillus sp. JCM 18966 (assembly GCF_055392695.1). Classification (NCBI taxonomy): domain Bacteria; kingdom Bacillati; phylum Bacillota; class Bacilli; order Caryophanales; family Bacillaceae; genus Gracilibacillus; species Gracilibacillus sp. JCM 18966. The sequence goes on from NZ_AP043883.1 coordinate 1,314,344, forward strand.
GCTATCTAGAGAAAAGCACGGATAAAATAGGGAGGATAAGAGTTAATGCCCGAAGAAACTAAAATGTCTGCCTCTGAACTTGGAGCTCTATGGATGACATATCATAAAAAAACCATGATTTTGCGTATATTGGAATATTTTATTGATAAATCTGATGATCAAAAAGCAACAGATCTCATGTCGGACTTATGGAATCAACTTCATTCCTTAACCTTAGAAATGGAAACCATGTTTAAAAATGAAGGCGCAGCAGTTCCAAATGGTTTCACTGAAAAGGATGTTCAATTAGAAGCGCCAAAATTGTGGGATAACGGTTTTGATATTATGTTATGCCGAATATTAAAGGAAATAAGCGCAGGAATGTACGTATTACATTTGACGATGTCTTACCGTCAAGACATTATAAAACTGTACAGGGATATGTCGGAAGTAACAGAAACCTTTTATGGTCATTTCACTCAATACCTTCTTGACAAAAAACTTTATACTCGCCCGAACTACGTTAATATGCCAAAGTCAACGGATTATATAACAGATAAGAATTACTTAAAAGGAACCAATATTTTTGGGAAGAAGCGAACATTAAATACGGTTGAATACGGCTACCTATATCATGCAATGGAAACGAATATTGTTGGTATGCAACTTTTACAAGGTTTCACTCAAACTACCAAAGACGAAGAGGTAAAGAAATATTTTATGGAAGGAATCGCACTTACAAAGGAAATTATAAGGGAGACTTCCGACATCCTGCTTGAAAATAACATCCAACCGCCTGCCACACCAGGAGGAACCGTTACAAACTCAACAATGCCACCTTTCTCCGAAAAGCTGATGATGTTCTGTAATTACCTTTTAGATGGCCTTTCTCTTGGCGGAGGTGGGTTTAGTGTGGGCTTTAGTTTACGCAATGATTTGCAATACAAAAATATGATTTTCGCTAAAGACTTATTTCAATATCAACGTAAAGGGGTTAACCTCATGATGGCTAAAGGTTGGTTGGAAGAACCACCAAAAATGAATTTATAAGAAAAAGAAAAAAGAAGCTGGGACATAACTAAATAGAAAGAAGGAAAATCCGAACAACCTTCTGACTGAGCGTAGTCAAAATACGGAGACTCCTGTGGGAACAGCACGAGCTGAAGATCCACTTTGCAAAGTGGTTTCCTTTGCAAAGTTAGCTGAGGCCGTGCCCACGGAAAGCGAAGTATTTTGACGGAGCGGTTACAGTGCACAAATATTAACGTTCGGATTATTCCTGCTTTACTACTCTTTTGTCCCAGCCCCTTTTTAGCAGGGGGAAATTTACAGATCGACTCTCAAAGTACCAAGCGACTTAGCGATTTCCGGATCGTGATAGTCTAAAAAAAGACTTTCACGCGTATCAAGGATAGAAATTAATTCGAGATCGTCCTCGTTCAACTCAAAATCGAAAATGTCCATGTTCTCGATGATCCGTTCTTTGTGCACCGATTTTGGAATCGCAACAACCTTATGCTGAATTAGCCAGCGCAACACTACCTGTGCGACAGATTTGTTGTGTTTTTTTGCAATAGAGCTTAGCACTTCGTTACGGAATAGGTTGTTGCGACCTTCTGCGAATGGCCCCCATGATTGATGCTGCACTCCATGCTCTTTCATAAAAGCTGCACTCTCCATCTGCTGGTAGAATGGATGTGTTTCTATCTGGTTGATGGCGGGTACGACTTCGTTATGCACGATGAGATCCATCAGACGGTCTGGCAGAAAGTTACTGACACCGATCGCCATGATCTTGCCTTCCTTGTAAAGCTCTTCCATTGCTCGCCAAGCGCCATAATAGTCTCCGAACGGCTGGTGAATGAGATATAAGTCGAGATAGTCAAGCTGTAGCTTTTTCAACGATTTGGAGAAGGCCAGTTTAGCACTCTCATAGTCAGCATCCTGAACCCAAAGCTTGGTCGTGATGAACAGCTCCTCACGTGGCACACCGCTACGCTTGATTGCACGTCCGACCGCTTCCTCATTCAGGTAACCAGCTGCAGTGTCAATCAGGCGGTAGCCAGCCATTAGCGCTTCATATACCGCGTTCTCGCACTCCTCTGCATCTGGAATTTGATAGACTCCGAAGCCAATGATCGGCATTTTGACTCCATTGTTTAAAGTGACAGTTTTCATTGTCATCCCTCCTATTGTTTGTGATACGGCAAACAGCAGAAAATCCCGGAAAATGAACACAACATAAGGGATTGCGCTTACAGCCGATTCACATTACAATAAGTTTACCGACTTCGTGTTACACGAAGTCAAGTCGTTTCAACCCATTTTTTTCTTGAGGAGGATGACACATGTATACGGTCAAAGAAGCCTCCCTAATAACGGGACTTACCGAGCACGCGGTGCGCTATTATACGGATAAAGGCTTGGTGCCAAGTGTGCAGCGCAATAAAAACAATATTCGGATGTTCGACGAAGAATCGATCAACTGGCTATATGGCGCCAAGTGCCTCAAACAGACAGGGATGCCAATTAAAGTGATTAAAATGTATGTCGACCTCTGCCTTGAAGGAGATTCTACAGTCCAAGAACGCTGTGCCCTAATGATGGAGTATAGAGAAGCCGCACTCACTCAGCTCGAAGATGCCAAACGTCGTGTGGATCATCTAGAACAGAAAGCTGCTCAATATCAGGCCATCTTGGAGCAACGCGCTCCAGACACGACTAATCCCGCTAACTGGCATAAAATTGAGAAACAAGTGTAGCAGTCAAAAAGCAACCATAGATCGCACGTTGAGACGTCGATGTATTGCTTATCTCTTTCTGTATGCCTCCACAAAAAATTGGCTAAATGGAGTCCTGTATTTTGTCTCCATTTAGCCAATTCGTTGCTTTAATAAAATTCGAACATTAAGGGTTGTTAGCACCCTTACCATTTAATCTTCGTTTAAATAATTATCATATGCTTCTTGATTAATTTCCACATATCTATCAATTCCGAGAGATTCTAGACCCTTCACATAGTCATCCCAATCATCCTCTAAGCTTAATTCACCTGTTATAAATTGGGTGGCACTTTGCTCGACATTATCTAAAATATTTGTTTCCAACGTGGAATATTCATCTTGAACTTCTTCAGGATACCATGCTGCCCAGAATGGAAAGGTTTCTTCTGGTTCCTTACCTTCATATAGATAGGTTGCTTCCTGAAGTCTTCGTTCATACCCCTCATCTGTATAGATATCCTCAGCTTGAACTTGTCCATCCCGGAACTCTCTCGGTTGGTAATACTGTGCCGCGGCGGACCAGTTATTATTGGTAGGTTCTTCAGGATGCAACAATTTCACATTTGGTTCCACATCTTCATTAATTGCCACATCACTCTCTTCAGGAGTCACCCAATCTTCTCCTTCTACTCCTAGGTGAGCACGGACCATTCCGTCTATAGTAAACATATAATCCAATAGTTTAATAGCTTTGACTTGAGTCTTTTCACTCGCCTTATTCGTAATGGCAAAAGTAGCACCATTAGTTACTGGATAATTGTACGTAGCATATTGATGATTTGGACCCTGCAAAGGAGCAATAGGATTATAGGCATACTGATTTTCATTATCTACGAATTCCCATGGATGCTGAGCAGCAGCAGCACCTAAAATAACATTGTCAGCATTATTTCCCAACTGAATAAAAGCATCACGATTTTGTGTGAACGCACCAGAGTCAATGAGTCCTTCTTCATACAAGGAATGAATATATTCTAAGCCTTCTCGCCACTCTGGTGTATTAGCTGCAAAACTAACTTCCCCATTTTTAACGAGTAATCTAGTTTGTGCATCGTCATATACAAAACCATTCATTAAAATAGGAATGATAGAATGATTAGGTGAAGCTGCAGAACCACTGAGCGGTAGTTCATCTTCTTTCCCGTTTCCATTAGGATCCTGTTCCTTAAAGGCAGTTAATACCTCTTTCAGCTCCTCGTGATTGGAAGGGATATCTAAATTTAATTTTTCTAACCAGTCAGTGTTTAACCACAACTTATTCGGCCAGGTACAATGAAAACATTCTTCTAATCCTGGGATGCCATAAATATTTCCGTCGGGAGCGGTAGCAATCTTACGAAAGGAGTCCCGTTCATCCAAAACCTTAGATAAATTGGGTGCGTGCTCCTCAATCAAATCATTTATAGGAATTAATGCTCCTTGTTCTCCATACTTTAATAATTCACTAGGCTCAAATTTATCTACCCAATCGACTAAAAAAAACACATCTGGATAATCTCCGCTAGCTAATGAAATTTGTCTTTTCTCCTTGGCGGACGAAGAATCATAAGATGTTTTTTGAAACTCAAAATGGATGTCAAATTCATCTTTGGCGAATTCAGTGAAAGAATTGGTCTCTAAATCCATTTCCCCATTTTCTGCAATAAATACGGACATATTTGTGGAACCATCCGAATTTTCCACTTCCTCACTTGCTTCTTCACCTGAGTCACAGGCACTTACGATGATCATTAGGAACATAAATAGTAACAAAGCGCGAAAATGCTTCTGTTTCATTCTAATTTCCTCCCTTTAATTAAAATAGTGACAAAAAACGAATTACGTATCACCCCCTTTCTTAGTCAGAATCCGAATTATCCTTTAACAGAGCCGAGTAGCATGCCTTGCACAAAATATTTCTGTGCAAATGGATAAATGATCAACACTGGAATACTAGATCCTGTTATTTGCCAAGCGTCAGACCAAACGAATATTGATCTAAACATATCGCTTTGTCCTCCTATAAGTTCTATCAAATTATTCACTATTCCGGTTCTTGGTGATAACATCAATATAATCATAGAGACAATCACAACAGTGGAGATAAAATAAGGTGCATATGTAAACATTTGAACGGATCGTTTAAAAATACCATCTTTTATTTCATTCAAGGCTAGTGCTAATAGTACGGGAAGTGGAAAAGTTATAGTTATCTGATAAATACTTAGAAGAAAGGTATTCTTAATCAAGTCCCAGGCTACTGGGTTATTAAAAAAATTCTCAAAATGCTTCCAACCAACCCAAGGACTTCCTAAAATACCTTGAACGACATTGTATTCTTTAAAAGCAATGACCGCACCAAGCATAGGTACATATTTGAAAATGATGAAATACAATACAGGCAGTATCATTAGAATATATAATTGTCAGTGCCTTTGGAAACTTTTTATGGCAGGATGACGTTTTACTACCTTAAGGTTTTTCGATTGATTGATAGACTGATCCATTTTTATGCCCTCTTTAAATAAGATTCTTTGATAGTTAACGCTTTCAAAATTAGCATGGATGTTTTACATAGCAAACAGACAATGGAGTTTATGAGGTACAATATCAGAAATTTATTTTTATAGAAAAACGTACATTATTAATGAGAGAGTGCATTTTAGGATTTAGTCCATCTACTTCTATTTAGCCTCTAGTTTTCTTCAACATTTTCTAAAGATTAAAGAAAGTAACGATATATTAATATTTATTTGTTAATATTTGTTTATTTAAATTACTGGAAATGCTGTTTATGTTATGGATTTTTAAGTTGTGTTAGAAAGTTAGAAGATTGCTATGGATGCTTTAGTTGATCATATGTCATTAAAGTAGGAAAACTAGAAGGAGGGTCGTTTTATCAAGCAGATTAGCCCAGAAATTCAAGAATTGACCATCGAATCCTTGGAGAACTTTCTAAAATCATAGCAATTTAAAAGAAATCTTTTGATCCAATACAATGTAAAATAAATATAACTTTTTTATCTGCTAGAGTTCGTACTGAAAATCAAAAATACTATATGGAAGGTGAGATGTATGGCAAAGTTGATCTACTCAATGCTCACTTCGCTGGATGGTTACACGGAGGACGAGCATGGCAAATTTGGCTGGGGTGTTCCCGAAGAAGAGGAGGTGCACTCTTACATTAATGAACTCACGTCGTCAGTCGGTATTTATCTCTACGGGCGAAAGATGTACGAGGTGATGGCTTATTGGGAGACGGCACACAGGATCCCTGACCAACCAGAGTTCGTACTAGACCGGGCACACCAATGGAAGGCTGCTGAGAAAATTGTCTACTCAAGTACCCTTACCGAGCCGCGTAGCGCAAGGACGTTGATCAAGCGGTACTTTGATCCTGAGGAGATCCAGAAGCTCAAGTCTGATGCGGAGTATGACATCACTGTTGATGGTCCTGAACTTGCTTCTCAGGCGATAAAGGCCGGTCTTGTTGACGAGTTCCAGATGATTATGTGCCCCGTGATTGTTGGGGGCGGTAAGCGATTTTTTCCAGCTGGTGTTAGGCAGGAACTGGAACTGATTGAGGATCGCCGGTTTGACAATGGCGTAGTCGTTCTACGGTATGCTGCTCGTAACTGATAAAGACGAAAAATTAAGAAGTTTGAACTTGTACTTAGTCTATTTCCTATCCTAATTTGTTTTTCATGATTTCAATTGTATTGCCTAAACCCACCGTCTGGTGTACTATTATCAGGTGGTTTTATTATTTTATTGTTTGGCATAGCTATTCTTATTTAATCCCGCTAAAAAACAGGAGAAAAGACCTGTTATGGAGATTAATACCTCTACATCAACTATCTTAGTCAACTTTCCTATTTTCTATATGTAAAAACTACAGAGGGTACCACTGAGAAGACGATCCATTAATAGTTTTTAATGGAACTGGTTTCCTACATAAGAGACCTCCCAATTATACTTAAAAAAATTCGAGTATCCGTTTTAAGTCTCTCTTGGGGGACAACCCGAACTTTCTACGGTATTCCCGGCTGAAATGAGACGGACTTTCATAACCTACTTGGAACGCAGCTTCGGCGGCTTCTAGATTTTCTGTTAAAAGTAGTCGACGTGCCTCTTGGAGCCGGATTTGTTTTTGATATTGGATCGGGCTCATGCCTGTAGCTTCCTTGAAATAATGATACAAGGATGAAGAACTCATTCTAGCTTCCTTCGCCAATTCCTCCACTTTCAATGGCTTTCTGTATTCATGGTTCAGCAGCTCAACCACCTTTGCAATTCGTTGATATTGACTGCCAACGAGTGCGAAATGCTTCAGGGTACCATTCTGATCATTCTGAAGAACTCGATATATGATCTCATGATGGATACTGGCCGCAAGTACTGGGATATCCTGTGGAGTCTCTAGCAATTTGATTAGTCGGATAACTGCTTCGAGGAGAGATTCGCTCTTTGGGTTGATTACCAGGCCTCGACCAGAGGAGTGTTTAGGAATTTCTTGATTCATGGATTGAATGACCTCGAACACTTGATTCATGTCAAGCTGTAGATTTACACATAAATAGGGCTTTTCTGGTGTTGCCTTTATGACCTGCCCTGTTATTGGCAAATGAACGGAAGCTGTCAAATAACTTGCTGAATCATATTTATAGCTCTCTTCCCCAAGTATGACTACCTTAGAGCCTTGTGCCACCACACATAATGATGGCTCGTAAACAGAATAAATCGGTTCAGAAACCTGGGATGCACGTACAAGGTGCAAACCTGGAATAGCCGTTTCATGCGTACCATCATTTATAACAAACCTCTCCATTAACTCAGCTAATTCTTTGTCTCGTCTCACGGTAACTCCTCCAACTTTTTCTGTACACGTATCAAGGTATCTTGCTATTTATATTATAGCCTTTTGGAGGATTAGGCAATGATTGTGTATTTCTCAGCTACCTCCCTCTATTCGTATTGAATTAAAATCATTTGTGTTCGCACTATTCAAATATGAAAGGAGATAGTGAAATGGCAAAAGAACATGTAAATTCGCATCCCTATGTCGGCATGTGGGTGACTTCAGATGGATACATTCGTCACGAGTTATTACCAAACGGAAGATACGATGAAGCTCGTGGGGACATCGAAAGTGCTTATCAGGGAAGCTATACTGTCAAAGGCAATCATATCGAGTATCAGGATGATACAGGCTTTACAGCCAATGGTGATTTTGTCAATGGAGTGCTGTACCATGCAGGTATGGTTCTATATCGGGAAGAACTTAGTGAAGGGAGAAAGGAGTGATGTCTGGACTAAATGGAAAAGTTGTTGTTATTACAGGGGCAAGTAGTGGAATTGGCGAAGCAACTGCACGACTACTTGCAAAGAGAGGTGTTCATATTGTAATCGGAGCAAGACGTTTAGAAAAGCTAGAAGCTATAGCATCTGCTATTCGTACAGAAGGTGGTTCTGTGATCGTTCAACAGCTCGACGTGACAGACCTTAAACAGATGCAGGCAATCATAGATGTAGCCGAAAGCCACTTTGGAGGAATCGATGCAATAGTGAACAATGCTGGTGTGATGCCACTCTCTCCGATGGATGCCTTAAAAACAGAGGAATGGAACCAGATGATTGATGTCAATATTCGCGGTGTTCTTAATGGAATTGCAGCAGGTATACCTATTATGAAAAAACAAGGCTTTGGGCATTTCCTTAACTTAGCATCTATTGGTGCTTACGAGGTATCCCCGACAGCGGCTGTTTACTGTGCTACCAAGTTTGCCGTTCGGGCAATTACAGATGGATTACGGCAAGAGATGGCGGGGCAAGGCGTTCGAGTGACTCTCGTAGCTCCAGGAGTAACAGAATCAGAATTAGCTGGGAGCATAACAGACAATGAGGCAAAAGAGCTCATGAAAGAATATCGGCGCATTGCTCTCCCAGCTTCGGCTATTGCCCATGCAATCGCCTATGCTATTGAGCAACCGACTAATGTCGATGTGAATGAAATGGTGATTAGACCAGTAGTTTAGATTGACTTAAAGAACAATTCAGTTATCTCCGGTACGGTGGCAAGGTCTATGAGACCTAATGGACCACCGAGCAAGGCAAATCGGTGGCACCGTCGCCTGCTGGGTTAGATTTTCTACGGTTGCCAGAAGTTCTGGGGGAATCGCCAGAGGGTTGACCGTAGACGCTCTGGCACCGCTCAAAGCTGATTAAACCTCTGTTTTCCTTAAACGTTCTCTAAAGATTTAAGAAAATGTAACAATAAATTAAAATTCATTTGTTAAAATTTGCTGAAAGGAGATCTGAAATGTAAAAACTATAGGGAGGATACTAATGAAAAGACGACCCATTATTCTATTATTATTTGTAGTAATGATAACTGCTTTATTGACAGATGATGTAAATGCAAAAGCAGAAAGTAGTAATAGAAAAGCAACTATTCTATACTTTAATGATGCCCATGAGGTGAGTCCAGTTGTCAACGATTATGGAGATCGGGGTGGAGTGGCGAGGCTTAAAACAGCTATTGACGAGGTCCGTAAAAAGAATAAGCATACACTCGTAGCATTTGGTGGTGACTTAGGTGGAGGAACCTTATTTGGCGGTGTATATCAAGGGTTTCCGATGGTAGAAGCTTTCAATCGAATAGATATTGATATAGCCAATTTTGGACAGCATGATTTTGATTTCGGTTCTGAAGTGACGAAAGATTTAGTTAAGACATCAGCATTTCCGTGGATTTCTTCTAATTTAGTAGATCCAGAAGGAAACCCATTTGCCGACGTAGCCACCTATAAAATCTTTAATAAGCGGGGAATTAAAATTGGCATCATTGGACTTACGGATGATATGAATACCACAACAGTGGATGATCAAGTAAAACAGCAGGATATGATTCAGTCCGCAAAAAATGCTATTGCCAAGATGAAGAAAGCGAAAAAAGTCGATGTTATCATTGCCTTAACACAGGAAAGCCTGGAAAAAGACAAACAATTATTAGCAGCAGTTCCTGAAATAGACGCGGTCTTCACCGAAGAAAAGGCGGAAAATCAATCTTTTATCCATGAATGGAATGATCGATATATTTTTGCCCCAGAAGGCAATATTGGCTCAATTATCCAGTTGGATATTAGTAAAAAAGGAAAAAATATTCGCTTAACACCTAAAATCATTAAAGTCGATCACACGGTGCCGGAGGACCCGGAATTAAAGGCTTTTGCAGCTTACTATCAGGAAAAATTGGAAAAGGATTTAGGCCAACCCATTGCCCAAGTAGGAATACCACTCATCTATGGGGAAAACCATGAGTCAAGGTATCAAGAAACGAATATTGGTAATTTCATTGCGGATAGCTATCGTTCCTATTTCAAAGCAGACATTGGGCTAATGAATGGTGGTGGAATTCGTGCGAGCGTACCGGCAGGAAAATTTACATTGCGTGATGCTTATTCCATCCTTCCATTTCGGAATAAGGTGATTTTGGCTTCTGTTACAGGAGAAACGATTCGAACAGCTCTAGAACACGGAGTATCCAATGTAGAAAATCTGGGTGGCGGTTTTTTACAGGTTTCTGGAATCACCTATTCTTATGATCGGAGTAACCCGAAAGGAATGAGGGTTGATCATATTTTAGTAAATAACCAACCACTTGAGCTACAAAAAAATTATACAGTCGCAATGCCTCATTATATTTTTAATGGTGGAGATGGATTTACGATGTTCGATCCGAATAAGCTAATGGTTGAAGAAACAAATGCTCGTACCGATGCGGAAGTGTTAATAGAGTACGCTAAAAATATAGGGGTCATCCATGAGACAATAGAAGGAAGGATTACGGTATTGGTAGACTAAGCTGTTTGCTTTCTATACAACATATATACTACCTGTGAGTAGTACCTTATTTAATGATTATGGAAACCCCAGGATATGCCAGGGGTTTCAGAAAGTTTTAGAGTGGTGACTTTTTTCCATTACACTCTTTAAATTATTATATATAGATTGGGATACCTTGACTTTCGAATAGTGCTACATCTAAATGTTCTTGCTATTTTCAAACCTTTTATATACAAGCGCCAGCAACATGGCAGGAATAGTACACAAAATCATCCCAATAAAGGATAGCTTCGGCTCGATCTCATACAAATATCCACCTAGAATCGTGAAAACAGCTGTGCTCCAGCTAAGGGCTAACGCGGAATAAACACCTTGTGCCTTTGGTATTTGTCGATGTGGAATGTTCTTAATTAAGTATTTCATAAAAGCATAATGTGCCATCGCGAACGATAATGCGTGCAATGTTTGGGCAATAGCGAATATGATTACATTCGGAAAGACAAAAACTAAAATCCACCGCGCAGATGAACCAATAGCTGAAATTGTCAGTAAGGCGCCAATCGAAAATTGATTAAATTTTTTATCGGCTATCGAGAAAAAGACAATTTCCGCAATTACGGCAATATTAATGATAAAACCAATCAAGTAGGTAGGTGCCTGAATCTCTTGTAAAAAAATATAGCCATAATTGTAATAAGTAGCATGTGATGCTTGTAATAAAATGACAATAACCAGAACTAGACGGAAATGCTTGATACGGAATAATTGAAATAGCCCTTCTTTTTTAGGTTGGTCCATTGGTGGCTTTTCGGATAAAATCATCGGCGTTTGTACAAAACCAAGGCTTACAAATCCGATGACACCACATAATAGTGACCAAAAAATGATTTCGTCTCCATATAAGCCTGTAAAAATGGTGATAATCATGCCGATGGAGACAAAGCCAATTGATCCCCATTGTCGACTTCTGCCATAATGTTTTAATTGTTTACTCTGCACCAGAACACCAGCAACACTATCTAAGGCAGGCATTAATGTTGGGTAAAACAGGTGTAGGGCGCTAGTAGCGATTAATAAACTGGTAAACGAATTTGCCGGTATGTAACAGACAATCGCCACAAGTGTTCCAATCCCCATTATACTCAGTAGTCTTTTACTACTAACCCTTGCAGATAGATAAGGAAAGGCAAATAAAGTAGAAACTCCCCTGACTACCAATCCTAAGCTCATGATCAAGCTAGCTTCTGAGACGGAAATCCCTTTTGTATCAATCATCCAACCTGACCAGTAGGGTAGAAAAATCCCCCATGTCAAAAAGAAGCTAAAAAAATGTATACTCATCCAGCGTTGTGTGCTCATTTCATGTCCCCCTCATAGATTGCATGATATCATGGAGATAGAATGAAGTAATAGGAGATATCTCATATTTTGAGGTGAAGGTATGGAAATTTATAAAAATAAAAAGAAAAAGATCTATTTGGAAAAGAACTCTATTGCCCATTTATTTTCCTTTCCCGTGGAGGATTTTATCGAAGTCCGTGAGTATCAACGGAATGATTGGATTATTCAAGAAGGTAGGAGACCAGATTATCTCTTTTACGTTATCGAGGGAAAAGCAAAAATATATATAACCCATCAAAATGGCAAGGTATCGTTAATTAATTTCATTAATGCAAAGGAATATATCGGAGAAATGGAATTATTACATGATGTGTATTATACAAAAGGGATTCAAGCATCAACGAAGACGATTTGTTTTGCTATTCCTATTCATTACTATCGCAAACAATTGCTAGAAGACGCGAAATTTCTACGGGAATTATCCAAGTTTTTGAGTGTAAAGGCTTCTATTATGGCAGCTAAATATACTCAAAGTCTAGCATTCCCGCTAGAAAACAGACTTGCGGATTTTATTTTACAAACGGCTGATGGAGGAATCTATAAGGAGAAGCATGTAACAGTTTGTGATTATTTAGGTGTTTCCTATAGGCACTTATTACATGTGCTTACCCAATTTTGTGAGAAGGGATACTTAGAAAAGGAAGGCAGAAACTATCAAATTAAGCAGCATCAATCCTTGCACGAACTTGCTGAGGTATTGAAAAATTAGAGAGGAAAATCGACAAGTATCCCATTTGTCGGTATTCTTCTTCGTCAAGTGTTCCTACCAGGCTAAAACGTCACAATCTCCCGCAGAGCTCTCCTAATAAAGCCCTAATTTCTTGATTCAATAGGTAAAATCCCTGCCGAAGAATATCAGATTTTCACGATAAAAAACCCTTTTACTAGCCTAGTTTTGACAAATTATTTACAAATCTAGTGATAGGATAATAGGTATTACCTATTGATAATAGAAAGGAGAACGACTATGGGAAAAACTAAAAAAGTATTATTCCTGCTATCTTTTCTTGCGCTAGTAGGAGGTCTATCATTCCCTACGATGGCAAGTGCAGAGGATGGGGATGGGGAGTATAACCCAGATCCAACTGCTAAAGAGATAGATGCAGAATTTCGCTCTGAGACAGTAGAAGAGGCTCTGAAGGAAGGAAAGGTAGATTTTAGTAGAGCATTCATACAAGGTAAACAAGCACAAACCCCTTCATCCGTCACACCTGATGATATTGGTGTTTCGAAGCCATGGGTGACGGTGAATAATGTAACAGGACAGTACGTCCTTACCTCTTTCACCCTAAAAGGTGTAGGCGAATATGGGGAGGTGTGGGTATCGAATGAACTGGCGTATCCGGAAGGAGATCCTAGAAATGAGGAAGAATTATCGGTTATTACCGATCAACAGGTTCAATATCTTTTAAATGAATTTGATGAAAAAATCTATGAACAAGAGGTGGAGTTCTTTGCCCCACCAGCTGAGCGAAAGGGAGATAACTCCATGTTCCCTGAATATCATCAGGACGATTCTGGGCGTGTGGTGATCTTAATCGATAATATTAAGGATGAGAATTATTATGACCCGAATTATCCGAGCTATATTGCAGGATATTTTTCTCCAGCTATCAGTGAATTTACCGATCGCAATGTCATGACGATTGATAGCTTTGATTGGGCAAGTCGGACAGGCCCTGATGCGGAACGCCCATTTTTATATGAAGGAACCTTTGCACATGAGTTCCAGCACCTATTACACCATGATAGTGATGGGGCCGAAGAAAACTTTATCAACGAAGGGCTAGCTGACTTTGCTCAATTTTTAGTAGGGTATGGTCATTCCGATTCACATGTCGACTTTTTCATGAATAATCTAAAAAACTCCTTAACCCAATGGGGGGATCAGTCCGATCTACAAATACTAGGTGACTACGGAGTTGCTTACCTTTTTCAGCTTTATCTGAATGAACAATTTGGATCAGAATTTCTTCAGAAGGAATTCAAGCATCCGGAACAAGGTATTGATAGTATTAATGCCGTTCTAGAAGAGATGGGAAGTAAGCGTGATTTTAAGGAAGTCTATCAAGATTTTATGATGGCATTAGTGATAGATGGAAAGTATCAAGGAGATAATAAGACCTACCAATTTCAATCCATAGACTTAGAACCTAATCTAGAAGCAGCAGCAGCGTTAGATAAGATCGCTCCAGCTTGGGGAACTGATATAAAATTTATTACACCGAATAAGAAGATTGATCATTTATATTTTAAAGGGATTGATTTCCTCAGTACTAACTGGGAGGCAGTCAGTGATCCAGATAAGGGTCAGGTCCTCTGGGGGAGTGAAGGGGACCAAGCCGATCATTTTCTTATAAAAGAGCTAGATCTCACTGGCGAAACCAATCCTGTTCTATCCTTTGAAACAAAATATGAAATCGAAGAAAATTGGGACTATGGCGTGGTTCAAGTCTCAACAGATAATGGACAATCATGGACTTCGTTGGCCAATGAACATACAAGTGGTGAGGTAGATGAAAATGGCTATCCAGCAATCAAAGAAAATGTTCCAGGTTTTACTGGAAGCTCAGGTGGCTGGACAACAGAAAGCTTCGACCTATCGGCATATGCTGGTCAAAAGGTTCATCTCGCATTCCGCTACATGACAGACTGGGCTCATAATGAAGAGGGCTGGTACTTAGCCAATTTAAAAATAAATGATAGATTAATAGATACAATGGAATCGACGGAGTCTTTCATGAGCCTAGAGCAAGTAACAGAGGAGTATGTGGATTATCAAGTGCAGTTTATCGGATTTAAGAAAGGGAAGGCAAAAGGAAAAGCGAATCATGTGAAAGTCATTCAATTCCCAAATTTACTCAATATGAAGGAAAAGGATAAGATCGATCTGAAGGATATGTTAAAAAGCGCCCAATATTCTAAGATTTTAATGATGGTTACGTATGCACCTAAACCAGGTAAGGGTGGAAGTGCGGAGTATGATTATGAAGTAGTGATGAAGGGGAAAAGGAGATAGTTAATTTTCTCTTCATTGTAACCAAATATAAAGGAAAAGCCGTCTGGTGCTCACAACACCTAACAGCTTAGTGCAATATTGAAAGAAAATAACCACCTATTTGCTTATCAGGCTTGGTGGTTATTTCTTTTGAAGAAATAATAGTAAGGTTTATTTTCATCCTTCTTGAAATCCAATCTTAGAGGATATGACAGCATACCCAACTCTCTATAAGGATTTCTACATAATTAACGATATAAGTAACGATAGCTGAAAAAACATAAACATATCCTCACAAACCAATATTAATCTAATTTGGAAATAAGAAATTGGATCGATACAATAGATAAGGTTGCTTTTATTACATTATTTTGGGTAGGAGGATATACATAATGAATAAACAAACGAAAAACACTTTTGTTCAAAAGGGTATATTGATCGTTTTAGTTGGTGTCATTGCCCTAGTCTTAGCAGGATGTGGAACAAGTGATACTACTAGTAACGCTTCAGGTGAAACAAAAGAAGAAATCACCGTCGCAGCGGTTCAAGACTATCCCCCATTTGAATATAAAGAAGATGGAGAATTAACAGGTTTTGATGTCGAATTAGTGGAAGCGGTTGCAGATAAGGCGAATCTATCGGTTAAATGGAAAACGATGAAATTTGATGGAATTATCCCGGCGCTTCAAGCTAATCAAGTAGACGCAGCTGTGTCTGCTATTGGAATAAGAGAGGATCGTTTAGAAGTGGTCTATTTCTCTGATCCCTATTTTGAATCTGGTTTATCCTTAATTACTTTAAAAGATAGTACGGTTGAAGAAGAAGCAGATTTAGAAGGAAAAACAATCGTAGCCAAACAAGGAACGTCTAGTTTGAAATTAGCGAATAAGCTAGCAGAAAAATATAATGCAAAAGTCACGAAGCTCCAGGATGATGCGACGATGTATATGGAATTAGAAAATGGTAATGCCGATGCGGTGATCAATGATTATCCTAGTGTTGCTTATAAAATCAATCAAGATGGAGAGGGTTCCAAGCTTCGATTAGTTGGGGATAAGTATCCGAGTGAAGACTACGGAATTGCCATTTCAAAGGGTAGTGAAGAGCTAGTAGACAAAATCAATACTGGTCTTCAGGAGCTAAAGGATAGCGGTGAGTTTGACGAGGTTTATAGCAAGTATTTTGCTGAATAAGAAGTCACCGGAAAAATTTGAACCAACCAAAAGGTGTGGCGGCTTGTCACACCTTTTCTAAGAGAAAGAGGGATACCACGTATGATGGAATCGATAAATATAATTCTTGAGGGATTACCCACCTTGTTAAAAGGGATGGGGATGACAGTAGAAGTAACGGTTATATCACTTATTCTTGCCATGATTATCGGACTGATACTGGGTGTATTTAGTATTACGAAAAGTAAAGTCTTAAGAGCGATTGCCACTGCTTTTGTGGATATCATTCGCGGGACACCATTACTTGTGCAAATCTTATTTATTTACTTCGGTATACCCAGTGTAGTCGATATCAGTCTTACCGCATTTTCTGCAGGTGTGATCGCGATAACAGTTAATGCTACGGCCTATTTAGTCGAAATATTCCGTGCGGGAATTAATTCGATTGATAAAGGGCAAATGGAGGCAGGAAGAACAATCGGGCTTTCTTACGCCCAAACAATGAGGCTGATTATCTTGCCACAAGCTACACGGCGTATGATTCCGGCATTTGTTAATCAATTTATTGTCAGCATTAAGGATACCTCACTCCTTTCCGTGATCGGGTTGGCCGAGCTAACTTTATCTGGACAGTCTATTTACGCGGTTAATTTTCGTGCATTCGAAATACTATTTGCGGTTGGTGTATTATATTTTGTTATTATTTATTCCTTAACCTTATTCTCTCGTTGGCTTGAAAGGAGATTAGATGTCGCATGAAAATGATTGAAATTCAAAATCTTAAAAAATCCTTTGGGGAGTTAGAGGTTCTAAAGGATATTAATATGAGTGTGGATGCACAAGAAGTAGTGTGTGTTATCGGCCCTTCTGGTTCAGGAAAGAGTACCTTATTACGTTGTATGAATCGATTAGAAGAACCTACAGCTGGGGATATTTTTATTGAGGGAGATAATCTGACTTCTTCTAAGACAAATATTAACGAGTTACGCCAGCGGATGGGAATGGTATTTCAACAATTTAATCTCTTCCCACACATGACCGTAATGGAAAACATTACGCTTGGACCGAAACGATTAAAGGGTAAATCTCCAGCAGAAGCAAAGGATTTAGGAATAAAGCTACTCACAAAAGTCGGATTAGTAGACAAGGCGGAGACCTATCCCGATAACTTGTCTGGCGGACAAAAGCAACGGGTAGCAATGGCTCGTGCCCTAGCGATGGAACCTCACATTATGTTATTTGACGAGCCTACCTCCGCTCTCGATCCTGAAATGGTCGGAGAGGTCCTTCAGGTTATGAAGGATTTAGCGGAAGAAGGAATGACGATGATCATCGTGACACATGAAATGGGCTTTGCCAAGGAAGTCGCCGATCGTGTAATTTTTATGGATGAAGGCTTCATTGTAGAACAAGGAACGCCAGATGAATTATTTAACCATCCACAAAACGAGAGAACCCAAGCATTTTTGTCAAAAGTATTATAGCAAAGGAGAAGTGCGCTACCTCAAGAGGTAACGCACTTGATCCACTCTTATAATTCTTCCCCATTCGTAGCAATTACTTGCTTATACCAATCAAAAGAATCCTTCTTGGAACGGTTTAATGTTCCATTTCCGTCATCGTCTTGGTCGACATAGATAAATCCATAACGCTTCGACATTTCTGATGTGGACATACTGATTAAGTCGATTGGCCCCCAAGCTGTATAACCCATTAGGTCCACGCCATCTTTGACAGCTTCCTTCATTTGCTCGATATGTTTTCTTAAATAGTCGATTCGGTAGTCATCATGGATTGATCCATCTTCGTCGACTTTATCAAAGGCACCAAGTCCATTTTCCACAATGAATAATGGCAGGTTATAGCGGTTGTGGAAATCACGAAGCGCTACACGAAGCCCTTTAGGATCGATTTGCCAGCCCCAATCTGAGGTTTCGAGGTATTCATTTTTGACCGCACCTTTAATCATGTTCCCTGCTACCTCGTCATGCTCCCCTTGAGTAGCTACCGTCATCGACATGTAATAGCTGAAGGAAATGAAATCTACGGGATATTGCTTCAAAATTTCATCATCGCCGATTTCTTTTTCAATCGTGATGTTATTTTCCGCAAAGTAGCGATTCATGTAGCTAGGGTATTCGCCTTTTGCATGAACATCGGTAAAGAATAGGTTGAGATCATTCTGATGCTGTGCTTCCAAGATATCATCTGGATTATTCGTATGGGGATATGTCTGCATACGTGCAAGCATACAACCAACTTGTACATCAGGAATAATCTCATGAGCCAATTTCGTAGCGAGTGAACTTGCCACGAATTGATGATGTGCTGCTTGATAGGCAATTTGTTCCTTCGTTTTCCCAGGGACTTTGTCAACTAGAACTCCGCCACCAGTGTAGGGGCTATGTGTGATTACATTGATCTCATTAAAGGTCAACCAGTATTTCACTTTATCTTTATAACGAGTGAAGACTGTTTCGGCATACTTTGTAAAGAAGCCAATCACTCGACGGTCATACCAGCCATTGTATTTACGGGACAACTCAAGTGGTGTTTCATAGTGTGATAAAGTCACCAATGGCTCGATATCATATTTTTTTAGTTCATCGAAGACATTATCGTAAAATTGTAGTCCTGCTTCATTCGGTTCTGCATCATCTCCATTTGGAAAAATACGTGCCCAGTTGATGGAGAGACGGAATACTTTGAAGCCGAGCTCTGCAAATAGCGCGATATCCTCTTTGTAACGGTGATAGAAGTCGATGCCGTCCCTTTTCGGGTAGCGGTCGTTTACTTTACCTGCTAAGACATCTTCCATATAGTCTGCGGTCACATCCATGGAGAAATTGTGGATGCCTCGCTCTTCTTTCGGAATATACTTTACCATATCGGCTGTGGAAAGGCCTTTTCCATCCTCATTATAGGCTCCCTCTACTTGATTGGCAGCTGTAGCACCACCCCATAAAAATTCAGGCTTGAAACCTTTGATTGCTTTTGTCATGAAATGTCACTCCTTTTATATAATTGGAGAGCACGCAAAACATGCCCCCCATTGTTCCTTATTTGACAAGGGATAATAAATGTTCTCCTTCGAAAATAGGACCATCTGCATTAATTGGTAAAACATCCAAGTACTCAGCTGTGTTGGTTACGACAATCATCGTCACGGTTTCGATCTCTTTTTGGCGGATTGCTTCACGGTCGAATTCTACTAATGGTTGTCCGACCTCGACGCGATCGCCTTCTTTAATCAATCCGTTAAAATGCGCTCCTTTTAAGGAAACTGTATCGATTCCTATGTGAATAAGAATTTCCTCGCCATGATCCCCTTTAAGCCCGATCGCATGCTGCGACTCTGGGAAAACCATGATTGTACCCGCAATTGGTGCAACTACTCGATCTTCTTCTGGCTCAATTGCAATTCCTTTTCCCATAATTTCTTGTGAAAAGGTCTGGTCAGATACTTCCGCTAGTGGCACAATGGTCCCTTTTAAAGGAGATTGAACCATGATTTCTTTTCCAGTTGCTTCTGTTGTAGTTTCTTTTGCTTTGGCTACCTCTTCCTTAGGCTGTGTACTTGCTGTAGTATCTTCTTCTATATCCTTAAAGCGGAAGATGAGTACTAGAATAAATGGTAGTACAATAGCAAGAGCAAATAGGACAATCGATACGATGAGACTTGCTGATTCTCCAGCTGGATCTGCGAAGACTGGTAGGGCAAAGATACCGATAATACCACTCATTGTATATGCCTTTAATCCGTACCATCCTGCGATAGCACCGAGAATACCTGCGGAGACTAAGGCTAAAACGAATGGTTTCTTCAGCTTCATGTTCACCCCGTACATCGCTGGTTCGGTAATACCGATAGCTGCAGAGATACCACTAGATAGACCAAGCTGCTTCATTTGTCTGTTTTTCGAAATGACAGCAACCCCTAATGCTGCACCAGCCTGGGCTGCGTTACTAATAAGCATCATCGGCATGACCATATTGTCATAGCCTAAGGTCGCTAAGCTTGTAATCGCAATTGGTGCAAAGGCATAGTGCATTCCTGTCATAATAATCAATGGCATAAATCCTGCTAGTAATAGACCTGCAAATAAGCCAGAGAATTCGAATAACCAGTTGAAAATGTCAGAGACAAAGTTACCAATGTTCGTTCCTAATGGTCCAATCAGCCATAGGGATAGTGGAAGAACAATTAAAAAGGCAATCATTGGTGCGAACATTAGCTGAATTGCAGACGGAATGACTTTTTTTACGAGATCATAGACGTATTTTAATAAAATGACACTTAAAATAACTGGAATAACACTTGTATCATAATTTAATAGAGGAATATTAATAATTCCTAGCCCTAAGAAATCTAGTGTATCAGGACCGCCACCTTCTATTGCATTAAATGCTTCGATTAAGCTTGGATACATTAGGGTACCTGCAACAATCAGTGCGAGGTATTCATTTGTACGCATTTTTCTTGCAGTGGAAACCGCAAGGAAGAACGGTAGAAAGTAAAATACACTATCTCCAATGGCGTTTAATACCATGTACGTATCGCTTTCCGTTGTCAGCCAACCGACCGTTGTAAATAATGCTAGAAACCCTTTTAATAGACCTGCTCCTGCAAGTGCTGGTAGGATCGGGGTGAAAATGCCAGATATAAAATCCATCACTAAGGAAACAACACTTTGTTTCTGCCCTGATTTTTTCCCGTCCCCACTTCCAGCGCCTCCGACTAATGGTTCTACCTCGGCAAATACATCGGATACATGATTTCCAATAATGACCTGGAACTGATCTCCGGAAAATTGTGCACCCATTACGCCGTTAATTTTTTTAATTTCCTCAATTTCTACTTTGTCTTTGTCATTTAGGTTAAAGCGAAGCCGTGTGACACAATGCCATGCTTGATTTACATTTTTCGCTCCGCCGATTTTTTCGACCACCTGTTGTGCGGTCTCTTTATGTGAAGCCATTGTTTTTCCTCCTTATGTTAGTTATTTTTTAGGTTTTGTTTGCTAGCAAAAAAAATACCCAAATAGGACAAGTGCTTGGTGCACTTAACCTAATTGGGTAATGCCTAATTGATCATTTCTGATCACAAGTAACAATCCACATTGTTGCTATTCACTTTTTTGGCGATTTGTGACGCGCCAGATATGCAAGGTTAAATATAGTTTTTCATTGGTTGAGACTGTCCAGCCATATTTTTGCTTTAATAGTGCTGCGAACTTTTCCACAGCCTGATATGCTTTTTCATATTTGGTTTTGACAACTTCTAAAAGTGTCTGGTCCATTTCCTCACTATCCACAGGATCTTGCTTGTACTGTCGGATGAAGAAATAACGCAGATGTGTAATAAAACGTGTATAGTTTAATGATTCTTCATCAAGCTTAAGTTGAAAATGGTACTGCACAATTTCTATGATGCGGTTAATCACTTCCGTCATTTTCAATGTTTCTTCGATTTGCGTTTTTTTAGACTGTTGTCCATTGACGAAGTGATAGGTTAAGAATGTTTCCTCGCTTTTAGGAAGAAGTACATCAAGACGGTCAAATACAAGACGTATGGCATCCTTTGCCGCTTTGTATTCTTTTGGATATAAATTTTTCACTTCCCAACGAGTCGTATCGGCATAGTCAATACTCTCATGTGCTCGTTTGACCGCAAAATTCAAATGGTCAGCAAGTGTTAAATAGATATTATGATTAAAGGTAACCCCTAATTGGGATTCCGTTTGCTTAATGATCTCAACGGATACATCTAAAACCTCAGAATCCATATCTTTTAATACCTGTAGTAAGGGTTTTCGCGTTGGTGATTGCTCTGCTACAAACTTTCGTCTGATGCTAGCATCATCAATTGGATCCCCTTTCTTTTTTTGAAAGCCGACCCCCGTACCCATTACAATCCACTCAAGCCCAGAGGAATCTTCTACTAAAGCCACATTGTTATTAAAGGCTTTAATATATTTCAAAGGTCATTCCCCCATCTTCTAAAACGCATTCTTATCATACGGAAGTGTATTTGGAACATGGTGATGCCTGATCGAATCAGTAACAATCCATCATAATGATATATTAATGGATAAAATGTACCATGCTTCAGGATAAATGTCAAATAAGGGTGGTAGTGAGAAAATGGTAGGAAGAGTGGATGAATAGACGAAGAAAGAAAGTTCACAAAATGTTCACTTATGAGAAAAGTTGGTTCTTGTTATACTGATGATCTGTTTGATTTAGAAAGGATGGGAACTATGCCAACAAATAAAAAAGAAAGTATCATCTTCGGTCTTATGATGTGCTTTGGGATGGTCGCTGTAATGTCTACCTACAATCTCCTCATAAGTGGGAATATCCAACATTTAACCTTACAAAATATAGTTATCGAAGTCGTTTTAGGATTTATCATCGCATTATTTTTAGATTTTTTTATTGTCGGACCATTTGCTAAGAAAATAACATTAAAGCTACCTTTTGCTCATTCCAGCAAACTATTATTTGTTCTTTGTATGTCTACATTGATGATTTTCGGTATGGTATTTTTTATGTCTATGTTTGGTTTCCTCATGTCCTATTTTGGCCAAGGTTTAGAGGGGAGAAGTATGATTAGTGCTTATGGAACTATTTTTATTCGAAATGTTGTCCTGGCACTTCCATTGCAGCTATTAGTAATGGGACCAGCTGTACGATTTATCTTTTCGAAGTATTTTCAAAAGAGAGGGGTAGAGTTGTCTAGCTAGGGGAAGTAGAAAGAGAGATAATCTGATTTTCCCTTTTTCAAGGAAAAATGTATTAGGTTGATGTTATAATGGAGCTAACTTTTGAACTTCCAGCTAAGCCTTTTTATTTCGATGAAATACGCCATGATGGTGTTTTCAAATAAATTCCTATATCAAACATTCTTAGGAAGGAGAGAGTGGAATGGCGACATTAGATACCCAAGAAACGATTCGTCAGTCGATTGATCATCTTTATCAAAAGAAGGATTATCTTCCGGAATTAACAGAGGAAGAGCGTGTGAAGAGGTTTGAGTCTGCTAAGGAGGTTTTGACAACTACGGATAAAGTTATCAAGGGTTACCTTCGTGTCAGAAGAGATAACAGTCAAATTGTACGGATCCCCGCATATCGTGTTCAGCATAATAATATTGCTGGTTTTTACAAAGGGGGCATCCGTTTCCACGAGGCCGTTCAAGAAGAGGAAGTAGAAAATTTAGCGGTATTGATGACATTAAAGAATGCACTTCATCGTCTGCCTTTTGGTGGTGCGAAAGGTGGGGTAGTCATTGATCCGAATTCATTTTCGGATCGTGAATTATTTAGAGTTTCTCAAAAATATGTGCAACGCTTTGCCAATGATTTAGGCCCGACACATGACATTCCGGCACCAGATATGGGAACGAATGAACGCGTCATGGATTGGATGGTAGGGGAATACAAAACGATTCATCCCGGTCAAAATTATCAAGGCTCCTTTACTGGGAAAAGTATTATCAATGGTGGTGCGAGAGGACGTAGAGAGGCGACGGGAAAAGGTACATATTTTAGCTATTGGTGGCTTGTGGAGAAATGTGCGCGTCAGTATGAAAATCGTGTGGAAGCTATCCAGAGTGATGTTGGTAGGGAGCAGATGCAATACCTTCAGTCCCTTTATGGAAAAAGTGATCGTGGGGAGTCGATTTCCTTTGCAGTACAGGGCTTTGGTAATGTTGGTGGAGTGGCGGCATTAGAAGCTTATAAATCAAGTGATCTTCATCATCGTGTGGTTTCTGTTAGTGATGAGGGCGTCATGCTCTATCATGAGAAAGGGTTGGATATTCCTCGATTAGTTGAATTTGCTCGGGTGCATAATCATTTACCGAAAACAGAACAGCAGCTACAGGATGCGGGAGTAGAAGCAGAATTACACAATCGTGATGATATTTTGACCATCGATGTAGATGTATTATTATTAGCTGCACTTGAGGACCAGATTACTTTAAACAATGTAACAGATGTTCAAGCAAGAATTCTCATTGAAGGTGCCAATGCACCTATATCTGGAGAAGCAGATCAAGTGTTGAAAAAGTCAGGCCGAATCGTTATTCCTGACATTCTAGCCAATGCTGGTGGTGTGATTGTTTCCTATCTAGAATGGAAACAGGGGCGGATTATTGAACGGTATTCAGAAAAAGCGGTTTTTGGTGAGATGTATCAGCATATGGAAGAAAGCATGCGCGAGGTTTTTGACACCTACTTTCAAGGAGAAGATTTGAAAAGCATCCGAGACATATGTTATATCAACTCTGTGCAGCGATTATTTACCCTGCTATATCGACATGGGAAATTATATTAGAGAAATAATAACAGAACAGCTCGGCAATTGCCGGGTTTTCTTTTCGTTATATAGAGAGCTCTTATTGTGGCGCGCGAGATGGTCAGGATAGAATAGCTGTATCTAGGCGAAGTCCTTTCCCGATCGCGAGATGACCAAGAAAGATAAACATCTAATAAAAAAATCCTCCTCTTCATACGACATTAGCCGATACTATACATTAAATTAAACATATACTTATAATGTATATGTTTATATTGAGCAAAAAGGCAACCGTATGAGTTAGAGAAATTGTTCGAAGAGGCAGGGGTAGAAGTATGCGAGATAATAAAAATTTATTGCGTGACTTATTTCGTCGTGGATACAATGCATTTAAAATAAAGGACTACGAAAAAGCATATGAATTGTTCGCAGAAGCAGTTGCATTTGATCCTCAAAGTGCACAAGCGCATGCATGGCTTGCGGCTGTTTATGGACGTCAAATTGATGAAGCGTGGAGTTTGGCGGATAAAATGGATCTTTTTCAAAAAATGGAACAGAAGATTACGATTGCTCTTGAAAAGGACCCGACATTGCCACTAGCTAGAAGGATGAATGGTTCTAAACTATTAAATGCACCAGATATGCTTGGAGGAGATCCAGCTGAAGCCGCTAAAGAATTCCGTTACTGTATCGAGCAAGGAATGAATGATGGAGAAATATGGGCATCCCTTGCTAAGTGTTATCTTAAAGTGGCTGACTACAGAAAAGCAGAGGAAGCTGTAAAGAAAGCCCTAGCGATCGAGCCAGATAATGAAGAGGCATTGCAAGTATGGCAAGATGTTCAAGAGAAAAAGTAAAGCCATGAAGAAATCACCACAGCCATTGTAGCTATGGTGTTTTTTTATTGTTATTGGTTGTGAGATTAGAAAAAAGAGGTGGTTTCACCTCCCTCTATAAATATTGATTTATCAACGGTTTGAGCCGTTGTAAGGGTGTCAAAAAAATATTTTTCGACACGCCGATTAACAGTATTTTATAAACATGTGAAACTCTTACAGTAGTTGGATACGCTACGCTGTCACCACTGGATAAACCTGGTTATTAGTGGTGGGGGATAGTATGTGATGCACCATGGATCTCTGCGTAGCTTATGATGACGTACCCTCCCATGTCTCTTGGCATCTGAGTGCCTACATTCCTTCGTTCGGTCTAGTCATAAGGCAGAGGCTAGCGAAGCTCCTTTAGGGACTCGAGGTCGGATGGTGAAAATAGTGCCAGCTTCTCCGTGTCATCCTGTTGTCTAGTGCTTAGTAAAAGGGATGAGGGCGTTAGGCTACCTCTCCGAGACAAGGAATATCCTTCATCATTCGCTCTGCATCAAACGCTGTTTGCTTCGTGCTTATCCCATGTAACACCTTGAGTAGCTTACCGCAAAGTACTACTATTGATTGTTTCTTACGTAACGGGTTTTGTGTTCTATTTGTGTAATACTCATGCATTTTACGAAATGCTTCATTATGTCGAATCATTGGCATCATAACCCGGAATAGGAGGGCTCGAAGCCTTCTTCTTCCACGTTTAGAAATTCGCTTTTGCCCTTTGTGTTGACCAGAGGAATTCTCACGCAAGGTTAATCCCGCGAGCTTCATTAATTGGCGTGGATCTTGGTAGTGTGAGAAACTTCCGATTTCAGCTAATAGGTCAACGATAGTCGTATCTCCTAGTCCAGGGACCGTAGAGAGCCATTCATATTCAACAGACGTTTGTACTAACTCAATTAGTTGGCTCGTGATCGTTTCAATTTCTTCTTCTAACTGGCGAAAACGGTGAACGAGTGTGGCGATTTCAAAACGGGCCATCTGACGTCCTTCTGTGACACCAATAGACTGATTAGCGAGCTTAATTAATCGAATCGCTTTTGGTCTTTGAGGAGACTTTATCCCCTCTACTTTACGGTACAGAGAAAGTACATCCTCTGGTTGCTTCTGAACGAGGTCACTTGGAAACGGTGTACACTCAAGTGCCGCCAATGCCATCTTGCCGAATGATGGAAATACTTGAGTGAATTCAGGAAAATAGCGATCTAACCAACGAATCATTTGGTTTTTTACTGAACCTAATTCTTCCGTCAACTTCCCTCGGAAGGTAGATCCTGCACGAAGTTCGGCCTCCATGTCTTTCAAAATGCGAGGATAGCTAAATCTTCCGTCTTTCAATAGGCGCGCAATCACAAGTGCATCCTTCCGATCGTTTTTCGTTGGCAGATTATCATCTAGCTCCTTTGAACGCTTGACGTGCATAGGATTCGCCATGACAAGTGGAATTCCCACATCATCAAGGAAATAGGCAAGATTTAACCAGTAGTGCCCCGTAGGTTCAATGCCGACTAACACTTCTGTTTTGCCGAAGTTTTTCATCGCTTTAAGAATACGTTGGTAGAATGTCTCAAATCCATCATGTGATTGTTGGACAGAGAATGATTTTTGAATTACACGCCCCCGATCATCAACAAAACATGCGTAATGTGTACGCTTCGCAATGTCAATTCCAACGACGAGAGTTTGTTCGGTGACTTGATTAATTTTCTGATTTTGTTTAAAATCCATTATGGAGTCCTCCTTGGTTACAAATTAGGGGTCAATTCGGCGAGTTTTGACACCCCGTATCATACCAAGAGGGCTCTTTTTTGTTCAAGTCCCCGAAAATCCTTCTAACAGGAATGCTCTTTTTTGGTATTTTCCAAATCAAAACTTATATCAAAATTAATATAGGATAAACGGATGTTTTTGATTTGTTATGTAATGTCCATTTTGAGAAGGGATTAAAGCATTTAAAATACTATTTATCTTCAATTCTAGTATTAGAATCAATTAATATTTAAAAAGCATTTGACTAATATTACTTTTGTTTAATAGTTGACCCTAGCCAGGTTGAATGAAAGGATTCTAATCCTGTTAAAAGCTCAGACCTCTGAGCCCTAATAAACCTGTCGTTGGATGATTGATACCTTCGAGAACTAGATAACAAAAATAAAGCCTTTATTGCACGAGTTACGCCTACGTAATGAAGGTTTAATGAGTCAGAGTAGCTTTCATAATCTTCATACCTTATCCAATCATATTCAGGTAAAATGTATTGATAAAGATCTAAATGAACAACAATTTCAAATTCTAGTCCTTTTGATTTATACAAATTCATTAGTTGTATTTCGTTATCTTTTGGAGGTAAAAAATCGTTTAATTTCACTTTATTCTCTAATAAATATTCTAAATTTGTTACCGCACTATTGTTGTTAATATTGGGATAGATCTGCGAGCATATTTGTTTGAATATTAAGCTCAATTCATCGGCATTAACATTAATATCATCGACATATTCTTTTAGCTTCTTTTTAAACTTTTTTACATATCTTGTTGTTTGTTGAATAACTAAACGTTGACTGGATAACTCTCTATCTAAGAATTTGTCAATAAATTGATAAACTGTTTTATTATTATCAAATGTTAATGATAATAATTCAGTCAGTAACCCGCTACATAAAGAACGGTCATCGTCTAAAATTGTTTGTTTAAACAGTTTATGAGGAATCTTTATCTTTTCCAAAAATTTTTCAAGGGTAATATTCTTTTTTGCAAGGATACCTATTTTTGAATTATTTTTAATGTCAAATTGTTCTTTAATAACATCTAAATTATTTTGGAACCAAATTCCAATGTCACATTCATTACCTTCAATAAACACATCAAATACTCTATTGTCTTCTTTTACGGGGGATTCAGTAAATCCTAATAACTTCCTACTGTATACATCGATTGATGTATGGCACCTATGGTTAATATTCATAGGAAATTTATTGAAGTCCTTGTTGCTTAAAAGTTCCTTCAAATATTTAGCATCCTTATTTGCAAATCTAAAAATCGATTGATTTATGTCGCCAATTGCCCAACATTTAACACCAATTTCTGAGATGCGTAAAAACAATTGATATTGATTTTTCCCCGAATCTTGAAATTCATCAATAAATAAATACTTGTACCTAGCTTTGAAGTAATTCCTACATGCCTTAGAACTTAAAAAGATTAAATTTGATACCCCACCAACTAGTCTCAGGTCAAATGTTCCTTCTTTGAACCTTTTAGTAATAAAATGGATAGTACCTGGTGATAGTTCATTAATTAAACTTATATTGTTCTCTTCCAATTGATGTATTGAGTATCCATTATATTTCATAAGGATGCCATCAACTTCATCAATCATTTTTTCTATTAAGTCATCATAATACTCGTCTAGCTTCTCAACACTTAGTTTCTTATCAGATGCTCCAAAAAATCTTTTGCCAAACGGAATAATTATATTTCCTATATAGAAAGAATCTATTGTACCAAAGAAGGAATTTTTTAAGTCTTGACATAAAGTTATTGTTTTAGCTTTAAGTTCCCCACTGGCCTTATTAGTATATGAAATAGCAGAAATACCTTCATACCACCGTAAACTTTTAACAACAGAACATATTTTATGGGATATGGTTGAGGTCTTTCCACTACCGGGACCGGCGATAACGACACAATTTTCGTAACAATCAAGAATATCCTGTTGTTGTGGAGTAGGATTATACATATCGCAGCGACTCAATTACTTTCTGACATTTAAATAGTGGCTCAGCAAGTGTAGTGTCTCTAAGATTCTTCAAGCACTCAAAGTGCTGTTCGACAAAGTGAAACATAAAAGTTGATTTCTTCTTTTTCATTAGTTCAATAATGTCCTCGTCTTCTTCATCTTCGTCTAGTTTGGTTTCAAAATAACTCTTTAAATTTTCTTTTAATTCATTACAAGAATGATATAAATCCTCTTCTAGTCCAACATTGGCAAGAAAGATATTATTGTTTTTTAATTCGGTGTAAAACTCTGTATATATTTGCTCTCGGTATTCTTCATCTCGGGTTGGTAAATTTGATAATTTTCCTTCGTTTTGTTTTATAAGCTTTTCCAGTTGTTCTATATTCAAACCAGACAGTTCTTTTTTTAAAGTGGCAAAAGATATAGCTCTTTGAACTCCAGCAAGTCTATAAACTTCCTTTGGTTCTTTTTTCTTTCTAGTAACTTTAAAGTAATCGTTATCAGTCCGAACCAACCAAGTTATATTTAACGCTTCAAGTAATTCAATGTATCTTTTAAAACCAACACCTTCAACTGAAAGTATACTAATGTTTAACTTGTCTAAATCAACATTTATTTGATTAGCTAACGCTTTATAAAATATGACTTCAGAAGAACCCTCTACCAACAATACACAATCTGAAAAATAAACTTCTGAGGATAATGCATTTGATCGAAATTCCAAACCCTTAATCTTTCCTGCTACCTCATGTGAAACCCCACCCCTTGCTGCAACAGTTGATTTATCTATGGATGAATACAATCTTACTATTGAATACGGGTCAAATTCAGTTGCAATATATGGAGAATGAGAGGTCAAAATTACTTGTGTATCCAAGTGCTGCACCAGGTATTCAGACAATTTTCTTTGTTGATGAGGATGTAAATGTGCTTCAGGTTCCTCAATACAGAAAATCGAAACCTCCTCAGCTTGGTCACCTGCTTTTTGCAGTTCGTTTAACGCAGCCCATAAAGCAATAAATGCCTGATTCTTCTTTCCATCTCCACCCACCTGAATAGATTGGTCATTTATGTATGAAAGCAGTTGTACCTTTTTAAATAGGTCCTTACTATTTGGAACATCAATACCTAACTTTATTTCCTGTGATACGTGGTGTTCAGCCAAATCGGCAAGGGTAGTATTTAATTTCTCGCCAGCTGATTTAACATAAGATAAACTATCAATTTGTTCTTGTACATCATTCATGAAAGTTCTAACTTGTTCCATGTAACCATTGTCAATCGAGGTTTGTTCCTCTGTTCTTATACTTTTTAATACTTCTAATAACTTGTTTTTTTGACTTCTCAGGAAGTTGTCGATATTTCGACTCGCCCCTACGTATTTTAAGTTTAGTACCTTCAAATAGAATCTGCTTTGAAGTTCTTCTAATAATTCAAGAGATGGCCCGGCTTTAATTTCAAACTTCTTAGTCCCTCCTGGTGTGTCTCTTGTTGCATAGTAACCCAAATAAAGCTCCCCTGTACTATCATTTATATATTGACCAAGTTTTGCCCAAATACATTCTTCTTCAATTTCATTAAAAATAAGTATAATTTCAAAGGAATTATACTCGGTAAATGCGCAGAAATCCTCATCAGCAGGTTCTATATCATTTTCTGACAAAGTTTTGTCTAGCAAAAGTCTTATAGCATCAATTAAATTTGATTTACCTACATCATTCGCACCAATAATGAGAGATTTTTTATTAAAATTAATCTCTGCACTTGAAAAATTACGATAGTTTCTTAACATAACCTTTGATAACTTCATAGAATCAACCCCTCATTTCTCCCCCAATTATATCCATATATTATCATTAAGTGTTAATTAACAAAAAATTTTTCTGTTTCTTTTAAACTAATTCCTTTTGCTGCTTTGAAAAAAAGCTTGATCAAATAAAAAAGAGTAGCTTAATGCTACCCCTATAAATCCCTACTCTTTCCTATACAAAGCTATTACTTTTCTATTTTTCTTTTCCCACTCTTCATCTCTTAACATAGGAATTTTAAATTCTTATTCCATATCTGTCATTAAGTCCGATAATTCCATATCCTTTTCCCTTTAATTTAAATCGTTAGAATGTAAAAATTCCTCATATCGTTGGTTATACTCGTTTAATGTCATTAGTTCGTTACCTCCCTCTTCTTCTTAGCGCGAATAAGCGTACTTTTAGAAATTCCGGTTGTTTCCTCTACCTCTTTGTAGGAATGTGTTTGTAGTAGCTTTAATGCATGTTCTACTTGTTTCTTAGTGAACTTGTTCGGTCGTCCTTCTCTAAAGTCCTCACGTTGTTTGGCAATCGCCTTTCCTTCTTGAGTACGTTCTACAATCATATCCCTTTCAAATTCTGCAAAGGCACTCATAACATTGAATACTAGCTTTCCTGTTGGAGTATTTTCCACTAGTCCCATATTTAGAATATGAACCTTAACTCCTTTATCAAATAACCCCTTCACTGTTTGGATAGCGTCTACAGTGGATCTTGCGAACCTATCCAACTTTGTTATTACTAAAGTATCCCCCTCTTCTAGTAAAGAAAGCAACTCTTTAAATTTTGGTCTGTCTGCTTTAGTTCCAGTAAATTTCTCCGAATAGATTTTATCGCAGCCTTCCTTTTCCAATGCTTGTAATTGTAATTCTAAATCTTGATGAACTGTTGAAACTCTAGCGTATCCGTATTTCATTATGTATTTTCCCCTTTTTATCGCTTGAATTATGACACTAAGATATGACACCGTTCAATGCCTTGATAATACAGTATTATGTCACTTTGAACGGTATTTTGCGCATATTTTAAATACTATTTTGCACGAGATGAAATATAAAAATCTATCTTCATGTAAAAGATAGATTTTAATAATTACTTGATTCCGATAACTAAACTGTCTCGTGCAGCTTCAACAACTTCTGTTGTAATGGTTTCAAGATTATTAATTTCAAGTATCCTTTCAATCTGGGTGAAGAGTCTTTGTATAAGCCTGAAGTTTCCTCCAGTAATCTTAATAATACTAGTTATTGCTTCGTAATCAGAAAAATCTTCAAGTTTTATAGAAAGTCCTAACTCTTCCCATTTATACTCCAAAATATGATGAGCTTCATCTTTACTGAGTTTATCAAACTCATGGGCAAATCCAATTCTGGAATAAAGTTGAGGATATCGAGCTAATCTTTTCTCAATTCCAGGCATTCCGATCAATATCATTGCTAAGTCATTTCGATCATATAAATCCCTTAGTTGTTCCAATTTCATGGAAAAAGTGGATGTCCCCTTGGAATGTTTTTTTCTTGTTATCCTGTTTCCTTTTCCACATATGAACCTCCACTATGTAATGAACTAGTAGTCTTAGTATGTGGAAAATATTCCAGAATATGTGAGAGAGGATTTTGGCATAAAAAAGCAACCCCATTTGTTATTGAGGGGCAGTCCAAGATAAGAGAGATTTTTTATATTGTTTCTCTATCTAAATGTTTAATTATGTTGTTTATAAAGGTGATTTTCTCCTTAATAATTCTTTAAAGTTCAGGATTTTCACATAGAAGCATTTCTTCCTTTAGTTTCTCAATATGACTACTAAACAATTGTAACTCGGAGTAATATTTCCCTTCATGGATATTATGAAGGAGAATAGATAAATTAAAACGGTTTTAACAAAAGTTTTGAATTAACCTCTCAGACATTTTTATTTTAATCTTTTTCATTGTTTAGTAATTTATTCTCCTTGTCTTACTGTTTTAAATATTTATAAATAAATTATTTGAATTAGCAACTAAGTTTATCTAACTCCAGTTTCAATCATATAAACCCCTGTTTTCTAAGAGGAAATTTACTGTAACATTTTTTATAGAATTAGTAGATAATGTATAATTTTTTAATTGTTGTGGTTTAACCCTATCATGGAAAAGTATATTTTTTAGATTATATACGTCAATTTCCTTATCAATTCCATTTTGATAAGTGAACCTTATTTCTTTTTCAATTTGTTTTGTTACTAATTCTTCTATTTTTTTTGAGGAAAGGTGTTCTTCTAAATCTGTTAATTCTCCTTTTGCATCAACATGTATGTTAAAATGGAACTTTTCACCATCCCTAACAACATTTATTTTTACAGATGGTGACGTTATTCTTACAACACCTTTTATTTCATTGTCCTCAATAATATCTACTGGTGTACGTTTAATCTTTGTTTGCGTCCATCTAAGACCAATAAGCTCTTCATAAGACATCCACTCTCTATAGTTTCCTTCACTCACAGGAAAAGCACCATTTATTTTTAGGGTGTTTTTAGTCTTTGGTTCTGTAGTTAATTCCTTCCAATCGTTTTCGTCAATTGAAATTGAAGGCAGTAAAGCAGTCCCCCCTGGCTCGCTATAAATCGAAGTAAATTTATGCAAACGCATCGGTTTAATATACGAATATTGATTATATGCATCTGTTGGCTCATATAAGATGGTATATATTGGAGGCAGTTGGAAAAAACCAGTAGAGCTAAGTATTTTTTCAATTGACTCTTTTGTTCCAAACATCCATGGTGTTGGACGAAATTCTCCATTTTTCTTTAAGGATTCCACCACTTTTTTTATACCTTTTTCCAAAATAGACTCTGTATAGATAATTGCTCCTATATGTGACCAGTTTACTGTTTTTTGGGATGTTCGATATAAATCGAAAATAGCATCATTAATTGTATGACCTGAACCATTGCCTATGTATAGTGGTATGGGTTGTCCCGATTTGCCATCTTCGGATTTAGCTACATTGGAAAAATCAAGTATTTGGGCATAAATTATATATTTTTCATCTTTATAGTCAATTGCAA
This sequence comes from Gracilibacillus sp. JCM 18966, assembly GCF_055392695.1. Classification (NCBI taxonomy): domain Bacteria; kingdom Bacillati; phylum Bacillota; class Bacilli; order Caryophanales; family Bacillaceae; genus Gracilibacillus; species Gracilibacillus sp. JCM 18966. The sequence goes on from NZ_AP043883.1 coordinate 1,348,276, forward strand.
TTGCTGAGACGAAATTCACTTCTTCAATTTCGTATTCATCCCAGCACCCTGTTAAAATCAGTAATACGAATCCTATCAGTGGGATTACCATTAATTGTTTCATTTTTATTCATCTCCTTGTCGATCAGTATCATTTGTGTCAAGGATCTTTGCGCGTTCATCTTGTTGTGCAACTGGGTATTTCAGTAAAGATTTAGAAAAATCATTTTTTACATATGGTGAGACTGGACTTAAATAAGGAATACCAAATGATTCTAGCTTTGCAAGGTAGCCAAGTGTTAAATAGACACTGATAAAAAAGCCAAACATTCCTAGAACAGAAGAAAGAAAAATTGAAAAGAATCGTATAATTGTAACTGTCCCATAAAGAGCTTGATTACCTAGTGTAAAGGTTGAAACAGCAGTAATTGCAGAAACAACTAACATAGTTGGAGATGTTAAACCTGCTTGAATTGCTGCGTCACCTACGATTAGTCCACCTACAACTGCTATGGTTTGACCAACTGCCTTTGGCAATCGGACACCTGCTTCGCGAAATAACTCAAATAGGCTTAGCATTAATAATACTTCTACTGCTGAACTAAAAGGTATACCTAATCTAGAAGATGCTATTGTTGCTAGTAACGGAAATGGAATTTGGTCTCCATTAAATGCAGATAACGCAACCCAAAAAGCAGGTAAAAATAAGGACAACATTAACCCCAAAAGTCTAAGTAAAAGTTCCAAAGAAGCATAGTAATATGGAGTATGTTCATCCTCAGCAGTATGGAGAAACAATCCCAAATTACCTGGTGCAATTAATACGTTGGGAACATTATCAATAAAAATAGCAAATCTTCCTCTAACAAGACTACTGACAACACCATCTGGACGAGATACAGATTTCATTAATGGAAAAAGAGAATACTTAGAACCACCAAGAAGACCCAGTAATTGGTTGTCGCTGTTTATAATATCTATATCAATATTAGTTAAACGGTGAGTGACTTCTTTAATCATCTTTTTATTTTGTATATCTGTTATGTAAACTAATCGAACTTGTGTTTGACTTCTTTTACCAAGAGTAAAAGACTTTGTTACAAGAGAATTCGATTTAAGCCTTTTCCGTACTAAAGCGATGTTTGTACTCAAATCTTCAACAAAAGCGTCTCTTGGACCACGCAATGATACCTCAGTATGAGATTCTTCTGGTGATCTTTTTGGCGGACTGGATGTATTAAAGAAATATAAATTTTCAGCAATCAATATTGCTGTATAGCCATTAAAAATTTTCTCTTGGAGTGTATTGTCAACATTTATTTCATGATTGCGCAACGTAATACGTTCGGAACAATTTATATTTTCTACACCTTTTTGTCCATCACGGTAGTATTTGTCTTGAATGTCTGGGAGTATACTATTTATTAATAATTTATGTTCAATTAAACCATTGCAGTAGATAATAAGCATTTGTTCCTTTTTATTATTTGCATATAAGTGTTGTTTCTCAATGGATACGTCTGTTGAATGTTGGAAAAGATTCGTAATATACTGTTCCTTTTTTTTATAATTATCTCTTCTCATCTGTAGACACCCTGTTCGTTGAAATTTTAATTAAAAAGGCAATAAAGACTGTGATAAAAACACCAAAAAAGATACTTCCAATGTAATAAAAACGTGATAAAAAGATAAAGAATTCTTCATTTGAAATAGGCAATGTAATAACAATTAGATAGATAACACAAATAAAGGCTTGGATATAAAAGCGCTGTTTTTTCTTTTTAATTTTAAAGGGTTGCGTAATCATATATAAAATCATACTTATATGGATAAAAGTACCGGATAACCATTGATAAATGGAAAAAAAATCGAGATGATTGAAATAATTACCTATCCCTAAGATACGCCACTGAAAAAAGGCAGGATATCTCAATTTCCCTGCTTCCTCTACTCCAAAAGTTGAGATACTGCCAAGTAGTGGTCCGACAGTTAGAATGGATAAAAAAGTGATGAGAAGTAAAATGTGTAAAAACTTCAGTTTCCTATCGACGTGATGCTGTAAAAATATCAGTAAAATTATTTCAATGGCTGAACCAAATGCAAAAAGCGAACCATGAAACACTTCCTTCCACCCATTCTCCACTAATACAGGTGTAATAAGTGTATAGTTTTTATCAGGAGTGGTACCAATTGCGACAAACAAACCCAATATAATAACTAATGGAAGTACAACACCTGCGCAAATGGCAATTACATTTATCTTCCCGTATGAAATATAAATGGATGCAGTTAGAATGAATAAAGATACCACTACTACGGGTGTATTAAACAAAAAAGTTTCATTTATCCACAATACCGTTTCTTTTAAAGTAATAAAACCAGTAATAGACAAATAAATGAACAATAAAAAAGCAATTGTTCGACTAAGCAGTCTGGAATATGTAGATGATATCCATTCAAAAATAGATACTGATTGAAATTTCCTTGTAACATACAATAATAATAAGGAGAACAAAAGGGTAAATATATAACCAATAATTACACTTATCCATGCATCACGACCTGCAGCATTAATTAAAAATGGGATAACAATGACATGATTAGTTAACCCCATACTTAATAAAAAAATCGCAAAAAGCTGTATGATGTTGATTTTTGTCATCAAAAAACTCCCTATAAAATCTATTTATAATATTATATTGGCTAAATTACTTAAGACTATTCGCATTCTCCGATTTTAAACAAATATTATATAATGATATTTTTTGGAGAGACCTACATTTCAAAAACGAATGTTTTTGAGACGTTTTTACTATGAATATTAAATAGCTCAAAGCCATAAGAAATATTGTCTTTAAAGATTGCTCAAAATCTATGTTTCATATACCACCCTTTATGATATAATTATATTGAAAAGGTGGTATTTTTTTATGAGTCAGTACATTTATGGTTATGCTCGAGTAAGTACTCGTCAGCAAGATTTAGCACGGCAATTAGATTTATTAGAAAAATATAATTGTAATGAAATTCTTACAGAAAAAATGACAGGAACAAAATCAAACCGACCAGAGCTAAATCGTCTAAAAGACAAATTGAGACCTGGGGATATTGTTGTAGTAGAAAGTTTTTCAAGATTAGGTAGAAGCACAAAAGACTTAATCGATCTAGTTAATTACTTTGAAGAGAAAAATGTAAAATTAATCAGTGTGAAAGAAAATTTTGATGCTACCACCCCGCAAGGGAGGTTAATGATGACTGTTTTTCAAGCTTTTAGCCAGTTCGAACGAGATTTGATTGTTGAACGAACTAAAGAGGGGCTAAAAAGTGCTAGAGCAAGAGGAAGAAAAGGAGGACGACCAAAAGTAGGAACTAAAGATATTACAAAAGCCATTAATCTTTATAATACTAGAGAATACAGCGTTAAAGAAATTGTAGAAATGACTGGTATAAGTAGAGCCACTCTATATCGATATTTAAACAATGACAACAATTAGAGGAACTAATAGCATTAGCTTCATTAATTAAAAGGAGCTGTTTCTATATGGGAAAAGAACTTCCATCATTGACTTCGTATTCAGAAGAGCAGAGACAAATAGCTATGGAAAAATACAGGTTAATTGAGCCATATATTAACCGTGAGAAAAACTTGAAAGCTATTGCTGAGGAATCTGGTGTTTCAAAACGTACACTTCACTATTGGGTTAGTAAGTATCAGCAATTTGGATTAATTGGATTGATTCGAAAGAGTCGAACAGATTCTGGAATATTTAAAGTGGAAAATGAAGTACAAGAAGAGATTAAGAATTTAATACTTAGTCACAAAAGAAATTCAGTCACTTCTATTCATAGGAAGATTTGTGAGACATGCAAAAAGAATAATTGGAAGCAACCCAGTTACTATCAGGTTTATGCTATTTCAAAGTCTTTATCACAAGGACTAAAAAAACTAGCTTATGAAGGAAAAAAAGAATATCAAAACACTTATGATTTAATTCACCGACGAGAGGCTAGTTATCCTAATCAAATTTGGCAAGCTGATCATACCCCATTAGATATAATTGTTTTAAATGAAAAGGGAAAACCGGAAAGACCTTGGCTAACAATTATTTTAGATGACTATAGTCGAGCAGTTGCTGGATATTTTTTAACTTTTCAAGACCCGTCTGCTATACAAACATCTTTAGTTTTGCACCAAGCAATATGGAGAAAAAGAAACCCCGATTGGCAAATATGTGGTATCCCTGAAAAGTTTTATACAGATCATGGAAGTGACTTTACCTCCAATCATTTGGAACAAGTAGCAATTGATTTAAAAATTAATCTTGTTTTTTCTACAGTAGGAGTTCCAAGAGGGCGTGGGAAAATTGAAAGATTCTTTTTAACTATTAATCAGTTGTTTCTACAAGATTTACCTGGATATATTGGAAATCAGCACAGCCCTGCTCTTCTTACTCTTAAAGAACTTGATGATAAATTATCAAATTTCATTATATATAATTATCATCATAGGGTTCACGGTACAACAAAAAAAGAACCCATCAAAGCTTGGAATAATTCTGGATTCCTCCCCAATATGCCAGATAGTTTGGAAAGCCTAGATTTATTATTGTTAAATGTAGCAAAACCGAGGAAGGTTCATTCGGATGGTATTCACTTCCAAGGTTTAAGGTATATAGATACAAATCTAGCTGCATATATTGGTGAAACAGTCATTATTCGTTATGATCCAAGGGATATTGCAGAGATTCGAGTGTTCTATCAAGACAAATACTTATGTACTGCTATTTCCCCTGAGATATCTGATTACCAAGTAGATTTAAAAGATATTGTTTCCGCACGAAATAAGGTGCGTAAAAATCTCAATAAGCAAATTGATACCAGAAGAACTGTTGCAGAAGAAATTGCTTTATCACAGCAAAAAGATTTGGAGAACAAGTCGAATAAATCTGATTCTAAAAAGTCAAAACTCAAGAGGTATTTCAATGAATAAATCACAGAAGTTTATTGAAACAAAAGAGTATAAAAGATTTGCAGAGTTTTGTGATGCTTGTATCAAATATAAATATATAGGAATTTGTTACGGACTACCGGGAGTAGGAAAAACGTTATCCTCAAGATATTATTCAAACTGGGATTATATCGAAAAACAAATAGATTATAAATATAAGAAAAAAATTGGTTTAGATACAGATGAAAGGATTCTTAAAGCTAGAACAATTTTTTATACAGCGCCAGCAATACGTGCTACTAAAATGACTGACGAAATTAGTATTATTGGTGGTAAAATGGGTATGACTAAAGCTATTTATAAGGTAAATAACGGAGGGGAAGAAGAATATTCTACTGATACTTATGAAGATATTGATCTTATAATTGTTGACGAAATAGATCGATTAAAAGTGCAAAATTTGGAACAACTAAGGGATTTATATGATCGAAATGACTTAGCAATGATATTGATCGGAATGCCTGGAATTGAGAAAAGATTAGCTCGATATCCTCAACTTTATTCCAGAATTGGATTTGCCCATGAGTTTGATAAACTCAGTAAAGATGAAGCTCATCATATTTTGGAGTATAAATGGGAAGAGTTAGGACTTTCTATAAAACTTGAAGATTTTTCTGATTACGAAGCAATAACTAGTATTATTAAGATTACTGGAGGAAACTTCAGGCTTATACAAAGACTCTTCACCCAGATTGAAAGGATACTTGAAATTAATAATCTTGAAACCATTACAACAGAAGTTGTTGAAGCTGCACGAGACAGTTTAGTTATCGGAATCAAGTAATTATTAAAATCTATCTTTTACATGAAGATAGATTTTTATATTTCATCTCGTGCAAAATAGTATTTAAAATATGCGCAAAATACCGTTCAAAGTGACAGTATTAGATAAATAGTGTCAAAACTTTTAAGTTATAACACTTAAACAAAGCACCTTTCTTTCAAATTATAAAATGTTATAATCTTAGTACATTGTTAATCTTAGGATGTAGTGGATTATGTATGCCTTGTTCTACTGTATCCCAAATGTATTACCAATGCCGGTAGATTCGTCGGAGGTGGCACGTAGCGCATACATACTACGTAAACACGCCCTCCTCTAAAGGGTGGATCTGGCAATGAAGATAAGGATATCTCTTAATATCTGGATTTCATTTGAAACAATTACATTTAGAGATTTTTTTCTGTTTCTGAGCACCGTAATTAGCTATATAAATATATAGCTAAAAGAAGAGTCGCTTTTTTTAAAAGTGACTCTTCTTTATTTATGTATTGTAATTATTGAACAACAATCCTTAATGAACGATTGTTCGAAAAACCCACATTTACGAACGAATATAAGTAACTCTCCAAAAGGTATTAAATTAATAATGATCATAATCTTGTTGTGCTTCCCACGCCATTTCTGCTAGAGCTTCATTTTGTGAAGATAGCATACCATCGACAGCATCTAAAAATCCAAATAGTTCATTAAAGCATAAAGATACATTAATTACATCAAATTGCTTTTCTTTTTTGAAATGTAAATTTAAAGATTTATCAATCGGATATCTAAATTTGGTTGATGTGTATTTGGCAATTAAAAAATGCTATAAACGGCAGTATGTTTTATGAATGTAAATAGAGCCAAAAAAAGCAAGTAGTGCATAAAAACTTGCATATTTCAGGCTCTATATTTTTATTCCTTATGGTACTAAAGCACCCGTTAGTTTAAGTGAAATTATTCACATTGTCATAAATTTTAAACCTTAAAAATGGATACCCCTGTCCTAAAATTAAGACAGGGGTAACATAAAGTTGTTGTTAAATTGTTTATAAAAAAACTTTATTGCATAACTTTTTCTACCATAAATAAAGTTTACTCCTGCATTATCTGAATAAGGTTGCCGCATGTATCGTCGAAGACAGCTATTGTGACTTCGCCCATTTTTGTCGGCTCCATTGTAAACTTCACGCCGTTTTCCAATAATCGTTCGTACTCTTTACGAATATCTGCAAGGCCAAACATTGTTACTGGGATGCCTTCGGCAAACAGTTTCTTTGATACTCTTTAGCGGCTGGATGGTTATTAGGCTCGAGCAAAAGCTAGAGATAATCGGAAGAAGTAATATCAATGAATCACTTATTTGCTCCATCAGATAATCATAATTATTACAGGAAACAAATAATTTAAACACATAAAATCAGGAAATATTTTACAATTATTTTTATCAAGTATTTGAAAAATAATTAATGATAAGATGCCACTTTCAATGTGAGAAGTAAATGATTAATCTCCTTTCACTCTACTGTAATTAGGAATATAGGAATCATTAATTTTCTTTCATGTCCAGCGCGTTAGCGATGGTCGAACTAATTGTTATATGTTTAAAAGATAAGCCCATTTGTACAGCTGTAGATGCTATTTCTCATTTATAAAAATTAATATGCATTCGTTATATGGCTTCCCCATTCACGGTTAGGTTGCAACCAGCTAACGCTTCTTTCCACAATTAAATCATCCAGTTTTACTTCGTAATCCTTGCGGTATGGTTTAATAAATTCTTCATCAAGCCAGCTATCTCTCGTGCCTTTCCATGTTTCATAAATGAGCAGTTCATCCGGTTGGTCCAGATTATCCGAAACAATAGCGCTAATAAATGACTTTTCGGATGACATCTCCTCAATTAGGGAAAATAGCTCCTTGCGGAATTCTTCTTTCTTCCCTGGTTTAGCCTTAAAACGAATATTGAGTTGAACTTGTTGATTGGTCATATTGACTCCTCCTATAAATTTTATATTTTGCGGCGATTCCGTTACACCATTCCCCATTAACCTTTTTTCGGGACTATTTGTAATCTCTGCGCAGTGAAATTAAACCTGTGCTAGCCCGCCATCTACGAATAATTCAGCACCCGTCAAGTAACTGCTTTCGTCTGAAGCAAGGAAAGATACAACGTTTGCTACTTCTTCAGGTGTCCCAACTTTTCCAGCTGGAACAGTATTTCTGCTATTTTCCAGTATCTCTTCAAGTGCATCACCAAAAAGCTCATCGTATGCAGGTGTAAGAATACCTCCTGGACTAACCACATTTACACGGATTTCAGTACCTTTTAGGTCAAGAATCCAGCTGCGAACTAGTGCTCTTAATGCTGCTTTAGATGCTCCATATACACTAAACGCTGGGTTGCCAATTGAACCAGCAGTAGAGCCTGTTACAATAATAGAACCTACTTTGTTCGGGAATAGTGATAACGCTTTTTGAACAGTAAAGATGGTTCCTTTAACGTTAATGTCGAACGTTCTATCAACCTGCTCTTCAGTAATTCCACCTAATGGAAGGAAGTTTCCAATTCCTGCATTAGCAAAAAGAATGTCCAACTTACCTTTTTCCTGCTTTATAAGGTCATATAGTTTGTCTAAGTCTTCAAGCTTAGAAATATCCCCTTGTACACCGGTTACGTTCTTACCAATTTGGTTAACAGCTTTATCAAGTTCGTTTTGTCTGCGTCCCGTGATATAAACATATGCACCTTCGTTTACAAACTTTTGTGCTGTAGCAAGACCAATCCCACTTGTTCCACCCGTTACAAGCGCTATTTTACCTTCAAATTTACCCATACTTAACACTCCTCGTATATTATATTTAAGCCCATCTGTTGGACTCACTATTTTCCTCATTTGACCTGCAATAAATTTCAAAAAACACTTGGACGTCTTGTGATGTTCCTAGATAATGGTCTTAAGGATCATTTGGGACAATTCTGTCATCTCCTGTGGCTAACCACATTTAAAGACTGTTTCCCAGTGTACGTGCAGACCTTCCTACTCGCAGGCTGTGCACTCTGTCCCTCGAACTTGGATGGTAGTAGCTCCAAGGCGGCTTTCGATACAGAGATAGTACTGATACACGAGGTTGTTGATCGGCGTTCACACTAGGGATATCCCGAGGCGTCCAAGATAGGTTCCAATGATTCTAATTTAGAAAGGAGGGGAATTCCCCATGCGATTATTTGTCGGATTAGATGTTAGTTCTTTTGATATCAAGGTTTGTTTGTTAGATAGTGAAGGTGTAAAGTTATCTTCCTTCACCGTGTCGAATGATTTACCTGGTGCTACTGCTTTACGTGAAGCTATTTTTCGTACCATGGATGGACAATCTGTGGAAGTATTAAAGATTGGCTTAGAATCCACTTCCGTGTACAGTTTTCATCCAGCGATGTTTTTTCATCAGGATGAAGAGCTCCGTAAGCTTGGTGCACAAGTATTTGTGATGAATCCAAAACAGATTGCCAACTTCAAAAAGAGTTATCCAGACATGGACAAGACCGACGAGATTGATGCATTTGTGATTGCCGATTATTTACGATTTGGTCGTTTATCGATGTCGGTGGTCAAAGAGAGTCAATACGTTGCCCTACAACAGTTGACACGCTCTCGCTACCAACTCGTACATCAGATGACCAAAGAAAAGCAACATTTTCTTCAACACTTGAGTTATAAGTGTAATACGTTTCAAGAAAACGTCGAATCTTCCGTGTTTGGACAAGCTATGATGGACTTATTCTTTGAAAAATATAGCCTGGAAGAACTCGCTCAGATGTCGATCGAAGACCTAGCTGATTACCTCCAAACCAAAGGTAAAAATGGTTTTCACGACCCTGAAAAAGTGGCCAAGTCCATTCAAAAAGCAGTACGTTCTTCCTATCGTTTGGATAAGGTAGTGGAAGACTCGATTGATCTCATCTTGGGCACTATTATTGAGCTGATTCGCACCATGAAGGCACAAATCAAGCAAATCGATAAAGCGATCACTAAAATCATGGCTGGCTTACCCAATACCCTGCAATCCACACCCGGAATTGGACCTGTATTCGCTGCTGGTATCATCGCAGAAATCGGTCAGATTGAACGATTTGAAGCAGAGGCCAAAATAGCCAAATATGCAGGACTATACTGGCGAAAACACCAATCAGGCAGGTTTACGGCAGATGATACTTCCTTATCTCGTAACGGGAATCAGTATTTGCGTTATTACCTTGTTGAAGCCGCCAACTCGGTGAGAAGGCATGTACCTGAATACCAAGCTTATTACGAGAAGAAATACCGTGAAGTACCGAAACACCAACATAAAAGAGCACTCGTCTTAACCGCTAGAAAATTAGTGCGTTTGGTGGATGCGCTACTACGCAACCATCAAATCTACACGCCACAAGGGAGCGTGAAACATGAAGCTTAGAAAGTAGCTTCTACAACCCTTGTGTAATTACCATTAATTTACATTTGATTAATGGTCTAGTTTCCTATTGCCTTTTTTAACAAAATTGCACCTTGATATCTAAATCTTTTTTATTTTGTATCTTGACATATTACCGCAGGTCTTTAGAATTAATTTTATTTTATGTCTAATACCTTTAAGTACTTGAAGAACAACTTACAAGATATAGTATCCCTCAGTAAGCACATTAACGGAAGTACCCACTTTTTTGTGATATAGTAACTAAAAAGTAATAAATGTGGAATGGAGAGGTTTAGACTTGAAAAAATTTAGTTGTGGTTTTGAAGTGACAAAGGAAGTTATTGGCGGAAAATGGAAAGGTCTTGTATTATACTTTTTAATGAATGGACCAAAGAGAACGAGTGAATTAAAGCGCATTGTCCCAAATATAACTCAGAAAATGCTGATTCAAACACTTAGAGAGCTTGAAGACAGTGGACTTGTGAGCAGAAAGATGTATAATCAAGTACCACCGAAGGTTGAATATTCATCCACTGAACTTGGAGAATCTCTTAAACCTATCTTGCAGGAGCTCTGTCAATGGGGAAGCCATTATGCGGAGCAAGAGTATGCAGAAGGTGAATTTGAAATCGCACAACCAGAAGAGGCTTCTTAATGAGGAAACCAACTTATAACACCTTATATGTAAGGTATTTTATTGTTGTACTAAGATTTGGCCATTTTAATTCGAAGTAGATGGCCTCGACTGATTCTTTAAGACCATTAAAGCTTCCTTAATGTAGTTAAAAACGGGGGTAGCGTCCTTGGAATCTACTTACGTTGAAATCCGAATTTTCCTGACGCTAACCCATTTATTATAGGGATTCTGCCCTGTTGTAACATAAGTAGAACTTCTTTACTTTTTACTACAGGATTACTGGCACGACTATTAGAACAGAAAACAGTTACCAATTAGGTAACTGTTTTCTGTTCTCTATATAAAATACTGAATTAATCTCACTCTGTTTCCAAATGGGTTCTCATTATCTATACAAAAGAAGTTAATTATTACGGTTTTTTTCTCCCCGTTCACATAACTGTTCTAAAACAGGTAATAGCGTTTCTCCTTTATTTGTAAGGCTGTATTCTACTTTAGGAGGTATTTTTCTCATCTATTCTCCTCTGATTTATTATCGATAGTAGTCAAGGTATATAATACCAAATAATAGTCCTTTTCGCTTTCGAATAAACTACTTTCTATTTATTTCAACTAGTTCAATATTCAAAGTAAAATACTCCTAATCATGACTAACCTTATTCAACTATCCTGCCATTTAGTGCAATAAAAATAAGCCGACGAAATGGCAACTGGATCTTAATCTCTTGCACCCGTTGAAGAAACTACTTTTTATTTTTAGGTGAATAATCAATAGAATTAGCTATTTCAACTAAAGTTTGAGGAGTCACTTTATCAGAGACTCTTTTATCAACATTAAGCATATATTGCCAATTATCTCTTTCAAAAACCAGTACATTAAATCCCGATATCGTTGTATAAATGGCTTTATTTCCATTTTTTAGCTTATAGCTATTTAGGAATTAATACGAATAAAATAATGATTTTCAGCAGTTTTATCATTTAAGAATTTAACCTCAAAAGAATGATTTAAATTACTAAACCTTCCAAGATAATGTGTAAAAGTTAAAGGGGGAACTTTTACGGGTAACTTCAAGCTTTGTTTGGATTGATGTTCAAAAGCCTTTAAAGCTTCTTCAACCGATTGATAACCTATTTCAAAAAGGGTTTCCTCATAAGTCGGCGATTTATCGTTTGAAGCTGCAAAGACTGACCCACCAATCTTTGGAGAAAATAAAATACAAGAAATAATTAACATAATGCAAATGTTACTTTTCATAAACACACCCTAACATTTCGAGTTTTTAGGTTAGTTTCCCCAAACACAAAATATCTATGTATCTGATTGTTATTATATTGCGTTAATCTGCCCCGTTACTACAATAAGCAATGTTTAACCATTGTGTATAAATATAAGCATATATACAATTTATTGTTGAGTAATGATTCAAAATGATTAATAAACATACTGCCAAAACCTACATCATTTTAATGCCAGAAACAGGTTGATGTAAAATCTAAATTGTGCAATTGTTTAATATAAAGCTCAACATCAATAAGAGTTGTATCGTCATCCGTAGCATTTGCACGTAATCTAATATGATCCTTTATTACATTCCACAGTCCTTCTATGCTATGTTTTTTATTCTTTAATTTTTTGAAAACGGTTTTTGAATCAAATTGACAGTCTTCAACTAAAATTCTTTTTAATGCTAATTCAATTCCATTTCTATACATATAACACATTGGAAGAAAAAGATAATCTTTTTTATTTCCAACTATTTTTTCACGTAAATAATTAGCACTTTCCATATAACCCTCAATATACGGATAAAAGTCATTATTAAAGCCCTTCCAAATTACACCTTGATCATAATAACTCCCTCCGTCTATAAGGAATTGGTATGTCAACACTAAATCGAACAAATTTTTAAAGGTTGATTAACTTGTATTCAGTCGGTGTTAAATAATTTAATGATCCGTGAATTCGAATGTGGTTGAACCAGTGAACATAATCAAAAAGTTCAAGGTCCAGTTCGTATTGGTCAGTAAAATAAGCCCCTTTGACAAACTCTGTTTTGATGGTTTTGAAAGTAGCTTCTGCCACGGCATTGTCATAGGGTGTTCCTTTTTCGCTTAGTGAGCGCTCGATGCCAAACGTTTCTAATGCCTGATCGATCAACTGGTTCTTAAACTCACTTCCTCTATCGGTGTGAAACAATTCAAGCTGATGTAGATTGTATGGGACGGATGCAAAGGCACGTTGAACTAAGGCAGCACTTTTGTGAGGACCTGCACTGTGTCCAATAATTTCACGATTATATAAATCTACTAACACGCAAATATAATGCCATTTCTGCCCAACTCTTACATAGGTTAAGTCACTTACGACTACCTTTAGTTCCTGGTCCTGGTCAAACTCTCGATTAAGCATATTTCCTGCTTCTGACTCGTTACAGGATGATTGGGACGGCTTAAATTGAGCGACGGTATATTTAGAAACAAGTCCCTGTTCTTTCATGATTCGTCCGATCCGACGTCGGGACACGGTCCAGCCAAGCTTCTTCAACTCCACTTTTATCTTTCGTTGACCATAATTTTGGCGACTTTTCTTAAAAATGTCCACAATCAGATCGATTAATTCATCCTCTTGGTCATCACGAGTCTTAGCTTCATAATAGTACGTACTTCTGGCAATTTGCAGGACGCCGCACATTGCTGATACTGAGTATTTGTGACGGTTATTGCGGATCACATCTACTTTCGTCCCATGATCAGCGCGGCTTGCTTTAAAATGTCATTTTCCATGGCCAGTTTTTGATTTTCTTTCCGAAGTTTGATTAACTCTTCTTGTTCCGGTGTGCGATTGTCTTTTTCCTGAAACGATCCATTATCATGATACTGGCGAACCCACTTATCAAAAGAAGAAGGTGTCAATTTATATTCTCTAATAATCTCCGCGCGGGGTTTACCGGAGGCATGCAACTTTACCATTTGCTCTTTGAATTCTTTTGAAAAAGTTCTTCTCGCTCTTTTGGTCATTTTAAACGCTCCTCGGTTTGTATTTGAACCAAGTCTAACTGACCTTAACTAACTTGTCCAACTAAGTGTAACCGATTCAGAATATAGGTTTATATTCTATTGAACTATCTTGTTTAAATCCCTCCTTGTCTGTAGATAACATACCGGAAATCATCTTATAAGCTGTATTCATATTTATACCCAAACCACGTAAATTGATATGGGTTTGCTCTTTAAAAAACCTTGTCATCTTAAAATTAAATGGATACCTAAACATATCAGACTGTTCATCGAGCTTTGAAATATCTGTTAAATATTTATCTAACCATTTATTTTCTCTTTCAATTAAAGAAATACCATCTTTTTTTACCATTATACTTATTTCATCATAGGCATCCTTTAAATGGTGTCTGACCTTACCGATAAATTCTTTTCTATCATCTAAATCGGTTAAGTATTTAAAGGATATTGACTTTAATAAAAGTTCTAAACTTTGTCTGTATAAATAAACTATCCCAAAGAGCCAAAAGTCTTTTTTTCTGTTTTCATTTGTATTTAATGCATGATTTATCAATAAGTTTGCAGCTGACAAAAAATTTTCAGAATATAAATAAAACTCCTCTTGGATATTAAAAGAATTTTTTACTTTTAAAACATAACCACTATTTTTTTCTACAAATTCAAAATTTGCTTTTTCTCTTGGCCAGATCATTATATCCCCCTTAAGTTATGATAGAAATATGGATTTTTAAATATAGCGAAATCATAAAAAGACGTTCTCCTTTAAGATAAACGTCTTTCGATTTTAATTAGATTTTATGTATTATTATCCTTTAAAGTTCCCCTGCACACGATCAATCGTTCCTATTTTCATTTAATAACTTTGTATTATCTGACTTTTTTAATGCCATTGCTTCCTCGACTTTGCTTATAAACTTACTTCTAGTTGATCCTCAAATTCCTTTATTAGCATTTCAATACCTTTAGGACTTAAAACAACTTTCCCATCTCCATAAACCTTGTTGCTAGATGATACTTCTCCTGTGATGGCACAAGCCATATGAGGGCTGTACTTTTTTAAAATAATCCGGTCTCCGTCGATAAAAATTTCTATTGGATCCTTTACCTCAACACCTAAACCTCTTCGTAACTCGATTGGAATAACTATTCTCCCTAATTCATCAACTTTCCTTACTATTCCTGTACTTTTCATGATTTTCCCTTCTTTCTTATAAAGGTTTCAATTCATCGATATCTACCAATTCTATTTTAAGAGCTTCTCCTACTTTTTCAATTTCACAAAAACCCGATTCATACACAAACAAAATCTTATAAATAGCATTCTTATAAAGAACTTCTATTCCAGGAGTCATCATGTGTAATCCCACCTATAGGGCAAAGGTATTTGTTTCAAGTATAGTACAAAAAAGGTCAAAGGATATGGTTTTTTGGTAATTTTGGAAATATTTTTTGGTGGATGTTACCTTATAATAAATCCAGGGTAAATTTCTCTCGTCCGTTTTTTCAGGTTTATATCGCCTTTATTAGATATCTCTGAAAATAACTACTTAAAGGAATAGGTTAATTACTTTAAACCTTAAGACCTTCGTATCCACTAATATGTAAACCTAACGAACTGACAAAGGCAATAACAGCAAAAAGAATTGCAACAATAAAGGACTCTAAGAAAGCCATTCCGATTACAACACCAATCATAGCCCAAAACAAACTAAAAACAATACTGACAATAAGTGCTAATGGTCGAATGATAGAAGCAGCAAAGAAAAAGAGTAAAGATAACCCAAAATACGCCCATGATTCAAAATACACTCTGATCATTACTGAACAAATGAAAGTTTCAACTAAGAGGAAAAATGAGCTACTTTCTTCTAGTTCATATCGTCGTATACCTTTTGCAATGGTTTTAGAATCCATTCTTTTCCCTCCTCTTTGTTATACGACTCTCTGACGTAATTAGATGACCAACTCTTTATGGAACAAAAGATAATTGCGTCAGAGAGCGTTTCTCAGCAACCTCTATAAAGGTTCCGCATTGATTTGTTGAAATTTATTAACTATCCAGTTTTCTCCTTCTTTCTGAAGAAATACCTCAATCGTCATTCGGTGTTCATTCTCTTCATTATTGGCTAAATTCTCAATCGTTTGATTGAATACGACATATGCATTTGCGCTTTTACTGTCAACCCTTGTGTAAATCCTAACGTCCCCAAGATCATACTCATACAAAAGTTTTTCTGGCTGTTCATCAGTCGGAAAAATCCTTTCAAACATATCTTGCGTTAAAATACTTTTCGCATTAGAACGTCTTTCTTCAAAGTTATCTTTTTGAACGTGGAAAACTGCTTGAAGAAAAACATTAACAGATTCATTAATTCTCCTACTTTCGGACTCCTGAAATTCCTGTGTTTTCTCCTGATTGGTGTTTTCTAAAAAGCTAATCTGATCTTTTTGACGTTCTATGCTTTCTTCTAATTTATCAATTTTACTTGCTTGCTGATCGATTGTATTAAAACCGAACCATGTACCAATAATGACTGCTATGGCAACTATTAATATGACCGTTTTTAATAGGAAGTCCTGTTTATTCATTTACTCCTCCTTTACACCAAATAAAGATATAGGGTTTTGATGACCACCCCACAATGCCGATTTCAATTCAAAATGTAAATGAGGTCCAGTTGAACTACCAGTATTTCCGCATACACCAACTTGTTGACCTTTTTCTATCGTTTCACCTTTTTCTACAGAGATATCAGACATATGAGCGTAAGCTGTTATGAAACTTTCCCCATGTTGGACCATGACTAGATTGCCGTATCCTGGTGTTCCGTCTCTATTGGTATGAAACTGTGAATATATAACTCTTCCATCATTTGCGGAATAAATAGGGGTAACATGACTAATACAACCGAAATCTATCCCTTTATGCATTTCATTAGAACCATCAAATGGGTCCGAACGGTAGCCAAACCCCGATGTAATATCCATTGCTCCTGCAATTGGAGAAGACCATTCTCCATCTCCCGAAACAGTTACGGAATAATTATAATACTGCATAACAGCGTCAACATAATAGATGTCGCCATAGCAAGCTTCATATTGAACAGCTTTAGGTCTAACGCAGCTATAAATGCCTGTATGAGCTAATTCATCGTACATCATAGATGAAAAATTAATTGCTAATTCTTGTGTGTATTTTCCCCCATGTTCGTTAACGTAATCAATAAATCCTAATCCAAAATTGTACGATTGTAAGGTAAGTTTCACATCACCATTTGCCTTTTTTAGCACCTCTGAAAAATATTTGACACCTTGCTCTATGGAAACGTCAGGATCGGTTATACAACCGACCCGACCACAGTAGCTTTCTGATGCCTGCATAGGATCATTTCCACTTCCACCGGATTCCTGCATCATCAATGCAAGAATAACCCCAACATATTCCTCAACACCGTACTCCTCTGCATACTTTTCAACGGTTGGCTTATATTGTAGAACCTGTTCCGAAACATTAGCGACACCATCCCCAATGAAAGAATCAGGTTCATTCTTGACTAAATTTTCTGCCAGCAGTAATAACATAAACACGATACCGATTTTTATCCAGCACGAAATAACCACATGATGTGGTGGTGACTGCTTGACCAATTTTTAGTAGGTCAACTACCTACTGGGAGGAGTCTTTCTTTAATCCATTCGACAGCATTTCCTTTCCTGATGTCACCGCACCATTGCGTAAGGTAATCGCCATCTTTCTTAAGAACATTTTCAACGACTGATCTTCATCAGTTGCGACATCATCCATTTCCGTTCTTATCCGAGTGACGCCTTTCATTAATGCATCGGTAACAATCGGCTCTGAATACTCTCTCGCTTCCTGTATGACTTTTTTTACTTTATCATTTGCCATTTATCGCCTCACCTCCCTTCTAGTACGCCCTTTTGCCTAAGTTGTTTGCTGGGAATTGTCTGGGATTTGGTTCTGGGCTTCATTAACAATCCTTCTGAGTAAACTAGCAAACGGTCCTTCAGGCTCTGTTCTAGTCTCAACAGCAGGCTTCCCTTCCACTAGCTTTAATTTTGACAAAAGAAGGCGTTGAAAGGCTGGGTCTTGTGTTTCATTTTTCAGCTTTCGCCAGCATATACCAGCATCCTGATTACGGCCCATTCGATAGTAAACCTCACCTAATTCATAAATGAGCTGCCAATATGCTTTCGAATTAAGAAATCCTTCGCCACGCCCATGACTTTTGATCAAAAATGTATAATCATCAATAGCTGTTTGTCCTCTGTTGAAATGCTTTTCCGGTAATTTATGGGCAGCTTTCCCTCGTAATAAGCGGATCATGAAGTTATGCGGGGAAAAAATTACCGCATCATCTAACAGCTTCAGTCCTGCCTTCGACCACCTTAATTTCTCTAGTGGATTGGTTTTGTCTCTAGCAATTAAAATCATGATGCTACCATGATAGGCATTTAATAGAGGGATGTTAGCATGGTTAGAACGCACCTGTTCGAGCGTTTGATGCAGAGCTTGCACAGCCTTTTCATCCCCATTTACGGCATCCTTGTATAGAGAATTAATTTGAGCATAAGCCGTCTTTATCTCGTCTTCACTTCTCATTGCCAATCGCTTCTCCTCCTTTCTTTAATATTCGATCGTTACTTGGAGTAGCGCTCTAGAACACGATCTGCTTCGTCAGGCTTCCCCATATTCTCGTAAGCTGTTCTTAAATCCCTTTTTAAATCTTTTACCTGGTTTTTTGTAAGATAGCTAGAGTCCTTCTGATAGTGATTTAGTAGAAAGGTGATATCCTCCACCGCTGTTTTCGAGCATTGGAAAAAAGATTCCGGTAGACGTAAGCAAACATTGGAGCGTAACATACGAATTTCCTTGTCTTTAGGATCCATTGAAATAGCTTGATTTAAGGCGTCTAATCCTTCTTGTGCCTTATCTGCCTTCTCAAGAGGCTGAGAGGCGTCTCTTGCCAAAAGTGCGAGAGTGCTACCATAATAGGCTTCCACTTGCGCGTTATGAGAAGCAGCGTTACGTAGCTTTAAGAAAATTTGATAGGCGAGCTTAACGGCCTTTTTATCTCCATCCACACCTTTCATAAAAAGCTTCTTTCCTTCTTCAAATTGCTTCATTCCCATTACTCCTTTTTGAAAATATTTGAGCCAATGACCATGATTTGATAGACCTGTAGCGCTGGTAGTGGTATAAAGCGTGAAATTCTAAATTGAGGATCATAGACATAGATTCCTCCATCCAATGTACAATTCGAGAATTCGTGAGGAATGCGTAAGATATGTCTCATCCTGCTTTGACCAATAAAGACTGCCTTCTCTGTTATGCAAAGGCCACGTGTAAAACCAGGGAGCTGAATCGGGGTACCACTCCCTACTACGGCACGAAAGGACATCGAGTCACAATAGGCTAATTCATTTTGATGCATCATTACCGAGTGTGGCATATACAGGTCCTTCGCGACGACATGATGCTCCGGAGTGAAACGAAGCTTACTGGTAGGATCAAAATCTGTTAAATCAATAGATATAATGGCACCGTTTTTCTTCATTGGCTGCATAAACCATTTGCCAAAGGGGGAAAACATCGAAACATACAATGTATGGCCATCTAACCAGAATAACATTAATAGCCTCATTTCTTTTCTGGTTAGTTGATGAAATTTTGAGAAAGACATTTAAGGAGAATAAATAATACTTGTTCAACAAACTGGTGCTTTAATTGAACAAGTATTTATTTTTGTTTGATTTAGGCAAGAAAAGGGTCCTAATCATTTTTGATGATCTTTTATAATTTTAATTGGGACAATATGTTAGAATTTAAGAGTTAACCCTTAGTTAACGGAGCAATTTTAATGTAAAAACTTTTACACAGAAATGAAAGCGTTATTATATGAGTTTTCTTGTTTAAAAGATTATTTATTAGGGGGAGGAGAATGATGGGTTCAAGAATAATGCATTCCATTATTGGAGATAAAATCGCAGAAGCTTTATCCATGAGAAGGAATTCATAATAATGAAGTAGAATTAATACAAGTAGAAATGGAAAATAAAAGGAGATAGTCGTTTTTATGAAATCAATAGATAAATTCACAGACAAAGCGGAAGTATATGCAAAATATCGCCCCAGCTATCCCTCTGAATATATTGAATATTTAGTTTCTGAAGCTGATTTAAATGAGAATTGTATGATAGCAGATATTGGCTCGGGGACTGGAATATTAAGTAGGCAGCTTCTTGATAAAGGATTTACTGTTATCGGGGTAGAACCAAATGATGATATGAGAACACTAGCGGAACAAACTTTAAAGCCTGATTCCCATTTTATTTCGGTTGATGCCGTGGCTGAAAAAACGACCTTAAATGATAGTAGTTTAGATTTAATAACAGTAGCACAGGCATTTCACTGGTTCGATATCGAGCAGTTTAGATTAGAATGTCAACGGATTTTGAAACAGGATGCGAACGTGAATCTTGTATGGAATAGTCGGGATGGTGCAAGTGATATAAACAAGGAAAGTGCTGATATTTGCCAAAAGTACTGCCCAAATTTTAAAGGTTTTAGTGGAGGTATAGAGGAAACTCCTATTCCATTTCAGGATTTCTTTAGAGATGGAAAGTATGATTTCAAAAATTTTCGAAATGACTTGCAACTAAATTTAATTGGATTTTTAGGCAGGTATTTATCAGCCTCCTATTCCCCAAAAAAGACTGATAAGGAGTATAATCCCTTTATTTTCGCATTATCTAATTTATTTGAAAAGTATAGCAACAATGGGAACATAGTCATTCCTAATATTACAAGAAGCTATTTGGGTCAAGTGTAATTGAGCCTTATTAAAAGTTACTAGTGGATAGAGGTGTTTATTTGTTATTGTTTATTCCTATCATTATTGGGGTTGCAATGGGTATTCTAATGTTGTTTCTAACGAAAATACTAAAAAATAAAAGTGCCTACATCGCAAAGGTTCCTGCATTTATTGGCTTATTCATTTTTGTTATTGCGATGTTATTAAGTGTTTATATTAGAGGTTTTGAAGGAGCTTCCTATGCTGTTTTAGGTATTATAATATTGATTTTTACCATTATTTCATACAGTAATGCAAGAAGGATTAACCAACATAGATAAATAGGAGGAATAATATGTGGAAAGAATTCGTTCGTTCCATTTCGAATGAACATCACTTTAAAGAACCTGCATCCAAGAGTGACATCTCTCAAATTCAAAAAGAATTAAATGTTGAATTGCCAGAAGAATTAGCTGCTTTATTGAATGAAACAAATGGTGTGTTTGATGAATGGAATGGTCCTTTAGTTTGGTCAACTTCCCAAATTATTGAGGACAATCTTTTTTATAGAAACTTTGAAGATTATAACACTATTTATATGCCATTTGATCATCTTTTCTTTTTTTCAGACGCGGGTAATGGCGATTTATTTTGTTATACAATAGTAAAAAAGGGAACCATTGAAAGAAACGATATTTTTGTTTGGAATCACGAGGATGATAGTCGAACATGGGTTGCAGCTTCATTAAAACATTTTATTGAAGGTTGGATAACTGGAGAAATTAGTATTTAGGATTGGGTTATTCACATATGATTGTTAGTAAATATTTAAGTTACACGTGAACATTGGAGGAAAAGGTAATAAGAAAAAAGAGTAGCCTCACTACTCTAGTATCCATTAATATTTTTAACTAAAGGCCGCAATCAGTGGGAATAGCTTTTGGGCAATGTTGGATTCTGTGTAGGAAATAACCTACTCTTCCAGTCTTTTATCATGCATAGAGCTAAAATGAATGGACGGAATTAATTGGACAGCCCCTAGTAAGTTGTCATTATAGCTTCCTTAAATTAAAAGGAATTTGTGAGTCAAGGCCACAGCAAACGATGTCCCCAATGTTCATCATTACGCTGATATTGTACCCTAACGTGTTTTCGCTCTGAATCCGCTTGCCAGAATTCAACTTCGTCTGCAGCGACTGAGTACAACTTCCAATTAGCGCTTACTGTATCAGGAGCTCCTTTTACAAGTTTCTTTATTTTTGATAAAGCATCATCTAAAGTCTGGCGTTTTATTAATTCGTTACTCTGGTATCCGATTAAAGCGACTGCCCTAGCCTCATCCGATCTTTCCAAAAAATCCTTTGCACTCGCATCTGCTGACATTTCAGAAGTTACACCACGTATCCGAACCTGTCTGCCAATTTCCGACCAATAAAAAGTTAAGGCAACATTTGGGTTTCGTTTCAGTTGCTCCCCTTTTCTACTTGTGGTCGATGTTGCAAAATACCATCTATTACGGCTCACATCCTTTAGGATCAATACTCTGGCGTCAGGAGCACCCTTCTCGTTAACAGTGGATAATGTCATCGCATGAGGTTCATGAACCCCTTCCTCAATGGCGATGTTCAACCATTCTATGAATAAGTCTGACGGGTATTCGGGCAAATTTTTTGGATAAAATTTTGGAAAAGGGCCGACTAATGATTTTAAGTCTTTTAATAAATCCTTTGTTATCTTCTTCATCCTACTCCCACCTTTACGAATAGTAGCTTCTTATTCTAAAATAAAGGAAATCATTCAATAAATCTAATATATATTTTTTGTTTAATCATCAATATTATTTATGAATGGAGTGGGTCAAGATGAATCTCCATGCGTTGCGTATATTCACGCAAGTAGCTAAATTCGGTAGTGTTACACGTGCAGCAGAGAGTCTCTTAATTAGTCAGCCTGCTGTGACAGCTCAGCTCCGCAAATTAGAACAGGAATTGGGAATGAAGCTGATTACCTCGAGTGGACGATCCATTCAATTAACGGAGGCAGGTGAATTACTTGCTAATCATTCAAAACGCCTCTTCGCTCTGGAGGTAGAAATCGAAACAAAGATGGCTGATTATTCCACTGGAAAACGAGGAAGTTTGCGTATATGTTCAACCCAATTACCTGCAAGCACAGTCCTACCACGTTGGATTGTGAAATTTAAGCAAAAATACCCTTTAGTAGATGTTCAAGTGTATAAAGGAAACACGGATTGGACTTTTGAACGACTACTGGACTATTCTGTAGATGTGGCCTTTGTTTATAGTGAAAAGAAGGGAGAAGGGGTTAAATCGCACACTTTACTTGACGATGAGCTTATTTTTATTGTGCCGAGTGAACATCGATTAGCAGGAAAAGAAGTTACACTTGAGGAGCTTATGAACGAACCTTTTATTTTACGTGAAAAAGGAAGTGCTACAAGAAGAAGTGTCATAAATTTGTGTGAAGCAGCTAACCTCGAAATGCCGAAATCCTTTATCCAAATGGAGGGACTGAGAGAATCTGTTGAAGCTGTCAAAGCTGGCTACGGAGCTGCATTAGTTTCTGCACTTGCAGTGGATAATGACCTGTACAACGGTAAGCTTGGAAGAGTTTTTGTTAAAAATCTTTTTATTAAGCATCCGATAAGACTTTGTACGAGAAGTGATGAAGAATATTTAACAACCACCACTAACTTTATTTCACTGATAAAAGATGAACTAGCAAATACCTGATCAATAATTATAGCTGAATCAATTTCTTGTTAGATCATTATATAGGAAAAAGCCTCTATACTAAAAAAAGCCCCTAATACAAGAAATCAAATTAATATTAATAATATTTTATGATAAATAGACTGTGAATGAGGAGACAATTAACCATGAATATACACGCTGCTTTTTACGATAGGGAGGTACTATCGGAAGTGACGTTAGGATGACATATTCAGAAGAATTTGAACCTATTACAAAACCAATTAAGTGATCATTAAGTGAAATAAAATTGAAGGGGTTGGGAACAGAAAATGGAGATAAGAATGGAGAAAAAAGGCCTTTTTACGATTGCTGGAATGTCCGTTTCGACCACATTAGAAGATACCAAAACAAATTCGACTATTCCAAAATTAATGAATGATTTTTTTGAAAACAGGGTAAGTGAATTGGCGGGGATAATGTGTGGAAAAGGTGGTTTTGGAATGTTTATTGATCCACCTAATTACAATCCCACAACTGATGAATTTCAATGGATCGCTGGGGTAGAAGTAAATAGTCACGGGGAACTTCCCGAAGATTTTGTACGAAAGACAATACCTGCACATACTTATGCTGTAATTACCTACACGGGTCATGTGGCTGGACTCGGAGAAGCGTACAACCATTTTTATCAAACATGGCTACCAAACTCAAGCTATGAACTAGCAGATTCGTTTGGTTTTGAATATACCGATGAAAGTTTCAAAGGTCCTAATGCCACCGACAATGTTGTTGAACTTTATTTCCCTGTAAAGAAAAAATAAACAAGGGGTTAGGGTTCATTGTATGTGAAGAAGCAATTAGATATAGATCCGTAATGCCATCATATATAAACTTGTACGTGATATTGATTTTTACAATTACTTCTTACACTAAAGCAATAAATTTTAACTGACATAATAGAATGGAGTCACGAGGATGATAGTCGAACTTGGGCTACAGCTTCATTAAAACATTTTATTGAAGGTTGGATAACCGATAAGATTAGTATTTAGTTGAATTGAAAAAATAGAGTTTGAAAAAAACTATACTTAAGCAAACGAAGTCGAATATTATGTGTCGAATAATATGTTAACGTTATAAGATAATTAGAAAATTATTCAACATTACTGGTTGAAAAAGGAGGGATTTTTGTTGGATAAAAGAGAACCAATTATTACACCACCAAAACACATTGTTTCAGCTGCAACAATTGTACACAATGATGATAAGGAAATTCTATTAATCAAAGGACCCAAGAGGGGATGGGAAATGCCAGGTGGACAAGTGGAGGAAGGCTGCAATAAGGGAAACTAAAGAGGAGTCAGGTATTGATATTGCAGATTTAAGGTTTTGTGGAATTTTTCAGAATGTAAAAAAATCGATTTGTAATACATTATTTTTAGCTAAGCCAGTAGGAGGGAAATTAACAACCTCATCAGAAAGTTTGGAAGTTGGATTTTACCCGATTGAACAAGCATTAGAAATGGTGACTGCAGGAAATTTTAGGCAAAGAATTGAATACTGTCTGGATGAAAATAGTCACCCATTCTATAAGGAGTTTTAACATTTCTAGATCCTGATATACAACCAGCCAAAGAACATAGATGATAAGAGGAGCAAGTTCTCCTCTACTTTTTTAGAATGCAAGGAGGCATTTATGGAGATTAAATTAAGATATTTTAAACGATCAGATTTTCAACAATTAATTAATTGGGTGGAGAACCCGCAATTCTTGCTCCAATGGGGAGGTCCTAATTTTAACTTCCCCTTAACGGAACAACAATTGGAGAATTACCTCAAAGATGCAAACAAGGAAAGTTCGCATGCTTTAATTTGTAGTGTGATAAATACGGAAACAGGGTCTGTTATAGGCCATATCTCATTGGGGAACATTGACAGAAACAACAAGTCGGCAAGGGTAGGAAAAGTGTTAGTTGGTGACAAAAATGGAAGAGGTAGAGGAATCGGTGTACGAATGATGAAAGAAATTCTTAGAGTTGCATTTGATGAACTTCATTTACATAGAGTTAGCCTCGGTGTTTTTGATTTTAATACTTCAGCAATCGCTTGCTATGAAAAGGCTGGATTTAAAAAAGAAGGGTTATTAAGAGAAATCAGAAAAATAGGTGACGAGTACTGGAGTTTGTGGGAAATGAGCATTTTAGAAGATGAATGGCAGGTAATGAACAAGGGTTAACACATTTCAAGAAAAATACGAAATGTAATCATGTTGAAAGTCATCAATGCTACTAAAAACTATGTCGAAATTCTCTATTTAGATTTCTAACATGTTATAATAGATTTATCGATAGATCGACTTCATATGAGGGGTGGCGCATCTGTAATACCTTCTTTGAACTATGTTCAAGAAGGGAGGTGACGCCTGTGACAGTTTTCGAAAGCCTAGTGCTTTGCATATCTTTTGCATCACTTGTTGTGGCTATACTGTCGTTTTCACATAAAAAATAACCCCTCATATGCCTGGTAGCTATTAGGGGTTATTTCCACTCTTAATGCGCCGCCCCTCTTATCGGGGTTCGGTCTATTGTAACCGTAGACGTTGGAGCGTCTGCGGTTTTTCATAGTATATGATTTTCTAAATATATTATACCCGATTATAGGGTTTTTAACAAATGTCTTATATACTATGAATAGTGTTCAACGTTTTGTTACTTCATTGACTATCCCTTTAACTTAAACAGTTATATACTTTCTATGGAGGTAATATTAAACACTTATACTAAGCTCACATGTAATGAATCTTTACATACAAGGAACAGAGGTGAAGGAATGCCAGCTACAGCAATAGTATTACTTTTACTACTATACCATTCCTTAAAACACACTACTCAATAAATGATTCACTTCTAACAGCACCTTCTTTATCTCCGCCAATTCCTCTTGAGGAAATTTCAAGAATAGCTCGTGAACCTTTGCTTCACCATCTTCTGTTAGCATCATCTTGACAACGCGTCTATCTTCGCTTTCTCTGACTCGTTGGATGAGCTGAAGCTTTTCTAATTTATCGCAAATAGAAGTAACTGCTCCGGGGGTAACTCCTAAAAACTCTGCAATTTCGAAGGCCTTCATCCCATTATTAATTTTCATTTGGATCAGGAGAATGAGTTGAGTTTGGGCTAGTGATTCACCTTCACAAAGCATGTCAGCAAAACGTCGAGCTTTCTGTTGGATTGCGAGCATTTCTCTCATGATAACTTCTATATTATTTTCGGGCATTTTATCACAACCTACGTTTTTTCAAGATATGTTAAGTATATAACGAAAACAGCCTACTGCCAATATTGTTACTCCTTTGAATGCTTGAAGGAGACGAGATGATAGGCAGTGATCGCTGCAGCAATAGGAATCACTAATGCTACTCCGATGCCTGCTGTAAGAATCGTGATCATCTCCTCACTAAACACTTTGGAATTGACGATTTCTCCCATGGAGTAGGACAAGTCCTTGAACCAAATAATTAGCCCCATATATCCACCGAAAAAGGCAAAGAACAAGGTGTTACTACTTGTCCCAAGAATATCTCTGCCAATCCGGATTCCCGACATAAAAAGGTCTTTTCTTGTAATATCAGGGTTTTGCTGGTGGATTTCTCGCATTGGCGAAGTGATGGAAATGGCCGTATCGACAATCGCTCCAATGGTACTCATAATAATAACGGAAGTAGCAACCTTAACAAAATCAATTCCGATACGTGATGAAAAAATCGTCAAGGAATCCGATTCCTCTTCGCTAAACCCATAAATCATCGATTTTTCTGTTATGAAAAAAATAAAGGTTAGTAATAACAAGCTTGTTATAATCGTCGCCAGAAAAGCCATTTTTGTTTTACTATTGATCTCATTGATATAGAATAAGCTGATTGCACTAATGATTCCACAGGCAACTAATGTAAGTAAAATAGGGTTCGCATTAGGATCATTCATCATTAGGACAGTTGCAATGACGACGGCAAAGTTTAATAACAATGCGATAAAGGATTTGATCCCTTTTTTCCCACCAACAACCGCCATCAGAATAAATAAAATTGTTGCTAATAGAATTAATACATTCATAGCTTCGCCTGCTTTCTTTTAATAAAGAAAATCGAAATATAAAGCGTAATCGGAATCGTTAATACGATCCCAATCCCTCCAGCTAGCGCGCGAGCTAGTTCCACAGATAGGTTCATGGATAAGGTGAACCCGAGTGGAGATGCATTCTTGAAATACAACAGTAATGCTGGGATGGTTCCACTGACATAGGCAAAGAACAAAATGTTCGTCATCGTGCCCATGATATCTTTTCCAATCTCAAGACCGGATTTTTTTAATATACTTAGCCTAATCTCGTTATTCTTTTCGAATAATTCAAAGATAGAGGAAGACATGGTGATTGCCACATCCATAACTGCCCCTAATGAACCAATTAACAATCCACCCATAAAGATGATTTGCGGGTTTCTTGTGAGAAAAGCCATCTCTTCATAGCGAATACCTTGCTCCTTCGTTACTAATAATGCGACATAGGCAATTAATAGAGAGGCAAAAGTACTGAGCAATGTCGCTATAATCGCGGTATAGGTTTTTTCGTTCAGTCCACTAGCCATGATTAAGGACAGGACAGTGAAGAGAATAATACTTATTCCACAAATGATCAGTAGGCTATTATCAGAATTGCGGATATAAATATCTAGTGCTACCGATAAAATAACGGCATTCACTGCAAGGCTGACAACAGATAATGCACCTTGCTTTTTACCGACAAGGAGCAGGATGATAATGAATAGCCATGCAACTAATACGAGATATTTATCCCTTTTTATGTCACCGACAGAGCTACCATCCTTTGCTAGAAAAAACTCCGTTCCATTTTTTAGTTGGAAATGGGTGGCCTGTGATCCCGAATATTGATTTTCTAGCTCTATCGTCTTCCCTTTATCTTCCCCGTTTTGGATAACCGCCGTAATTTTTTGGGTAACGAGATAGTCTTTATTTTCATAGTTGTCGGTTATTTCTATACGGTCTGTCTGGATTGTTTCGGTTACTTTAAGTATCGTCCGTTCATAGAAATCATGGTTATGATAGACGAATACCATGGAACCAATAAAGCCAAAGAAGACAAGTAAATAGAGAAGGTATTTCTTCTGGAAGCCTTTATTCATAACATTCAACTCCAACACTTAGATTCTATTATGATATCATGATTCGCTTCTTGGCTAAAACGAAAAGAGATCCCTCTTCTTACGAGGCATCTCTTTTTACTAGCATTTATTTTGTATAATTATCAAAATATCCTTGAATATAAACGATTGGCGTTCCTTTGTCCCCACTACCTGAGGTCAAATCGGATAACGAACCAATCAAATCTGTTAATTTCCTAGGAGTAGTGCCCTGTGCTTCCATCGCGCCTACGAGATCTTCATTCTTGTTCTCGATATATTCTGAGATAGCTTGCTTTAACGCATCTCCCTTAAGGTCTGCGAAGTTGTTGTCCGCAAGGTATTTTAGCTTGACTTCATTTGGTGTCCCGTCTAATCCTTTAGTGTATGCTGGTGATACAACCGGATCAGCAAGCTCCCAAATTTTACCGACAGGATCCTTGAATGCCCCATCGCCGTATACCATGACCTCGATCGTTTTCCCTGTTTCATTTTTGATTTTGGCTTGAATGCCATCTACTATAGGCTGACAGTTATTCGGAAATAGTTTCACACTTTCCTCTGTTGCTTTATTGGAGCCTAAGAGGCCATACTCTGTATTAAAGCCACTGCCATTAATCGATTTTGCAAGGATATCATCAAGACCATATACGTTCTGTGCACCATTATCTGTTAGAATGCGTTTTGTTCGAGAGCGTGAGTGGATATCACAGGTTAATACGTTCTTCGTATAGTCTAGGATTGTTTTCGGATTGTTGGAGAAAATTACTTTACATGTTGCTTTTTCGGCTTCGATTAGGCTTTTGTAATAGTCAATATAATCAACACCAGTAAATGGATGCTTCTTATGACCAAAGTGTTTGCGAAATTCTTCTTCTGTTAAGACGTCAGTCCATGGGTTAATTCCTTTTTCATCTAATTCATCGAGGTCTACAAGATGGTTACCTACTTCATCAGATGGGTAGCTCAGCATCAAGACAACATTTTTAGCTCCTCTTGCAATGCCTCTTAAGCAATTCGCAAATCGATTACGACTAAGAATAGGAAAAATAACCCCAACGGTTTCCTCTTGGAATTTTTCTCTGACATCTGTTGCGATATCGTCAATTGTCGCATAGTTCCCTTGCGCACGAGCTACGATAGACTCTGTGATCGTTACAATGTCTCGATTTTCTATCGAGATCCCTTCAGCTTCTGCGGAATGTAATACGGTATTCACGACAATATCCTCGATGTTATCTCCTTTATGAATAATGGGTCCACGAAGACCACGTACAACTGTTCCAAGTGTTCTTTCCAATCTAATCTCTCCTCTAAGTGTTCAAATATTTTCTATTTGTTCATCCCTATGCTACTATACCTTGTGAAGCGATATTAGTAAAATTAAGATTAATAATAGATGATATAAGGAGAAGTTATATGATTGGCAAATTGGATTTATATCGTATTTTTCATGTGGTAAGTCGTAACAAAAGCTTTTCTAAAGCAGCAGAGGAACTATATATGACACAGTCTGCCGTTAGTCAGTCGATTTCAAAGCTCGAAAAGGAATTAGATATAAAGCTGTTTAACAGAACGTCTAAGGGTGTAGTCTTAACGAGTGAAGGAGAGCTGTTACATGACCATGTGGACTCAGCGTTATCAATGATTCATGTCGCTGAGGATAAGATGCTAGAATTTAAAACATTGAAAACAGGGGAGCTACGGATTGGAGTGGGAGATACGATTTCTCGTTATTTTTTACTGCCCTATTTGGAGGATTTCCATGCAAGGTATCCAGGCATTAAATTAAATATCATTAATGGTACGACAACAGAGATTTGTAGCTTTATTAAATCAGGTAAGGCAGATGTTGGCATTTGTAATTTGCCAATCCAGGATGAGCAGCTTCAAGTGATGCCATGTAAGGAAATTCAGGATATCTTCGTTTGTGGAGAGAAATACAAAAAAATTACGGAAAAACCAATTAGTTTAGATTTTTTAATGAGATTGCCTTTAATCTTTTTAGAAAAGAAGTCCAATTCGCGTATGTATATCGAGCATTTTTTTGAAAAAAGGGGTTATCAGGTATCGCCAGTATTTGAACTAGGGTCCTATGATCTCGTCTTGGAATTCACTAAAATTAATCTCGGGATTTCCTGTATCATTAAGGAATTTTCCAATGATTATTTAGAAAGAGGCGATCTGTATGAGGTGATGCTGGAGGAGCAAATCCCGAAAAGGAGTATTGGTATTTGCTATTTAAAGAATGTCCCCTTATCACGTGCGGCGAGGAAGTTTGTGGAGAGTGTTAATCGTTAGAGGAAGTGGCTGGGACAAAAGAGTAATAAATTAGGGAAAATTCGAACATTGAGATTTCTGCACTATAACCACCACCGTCAAAATACTCCGCTTTCCGTGCGCACGGCGATCTGCTAACTTTGCAAAGAAAACCACTTTACAAAGTGGATCTTCAGCTCGTGCTGTTCCTACTGGAGTCTCCGTATTATGACTACGCTAGGTCAGAATATTGTTCGGATTGTCATTCTATCTATTTAGTTTTGTCCCACTCTCTTTTCGTTTACTCCCCCAACGCCGCCTTCAAATGCTGATTAACCTGATAACTATTTAATAATCCAATATGAGAGACGCCATAAACCGCAATATTCTCTGCTCCTGATAGAATAGAAAGATATGGTCGAACAATTAAATCATTGGTGGAATAGATCGATGTAGTGTCAATCCCGCTCGGGGCAAAGCTTGTTGTGAGTCGATTTGCACCACCTAATGTGACTAGCTTGTCTACCTTGGAGTCGCCACCTTTATGTAAGATGTAATATAAACTGTTGGCTCCTCCCATGCTATGACCGACTAAGTTAACCTTATCACTACCTGTTTCATTTCGAACATTATCAACAAAATTTCTAATGGCAGCGGAATTAAGTTCTTGATTTCCTTGCTTGCTTGGAAGGTCAATGCCATAAAGGTTATCTATCCCAGCCTTGTGTTCTTAAATAGCGTTTGATAAGGGCAAAATTCGTATCGGAACCACCTAAGCCATGAACGAATACAACCGGGGTATCTGTTGCGGCTTCGACTTTAGAAGCTTGTCCAAATGTCGAAATGGTAAGGATAAATGCAATACTAACGAATAATACAGATAAAAATTTTTTCATCATTTTCTCCTCCTATAAAATGAAATTTCGATCCATTTTTGCTCATTCAAACTGATTGTTTTCTTATTACAATTACCCCCTTCATTACCAAAAATAACCTATAAATCTATCATAATAAGTAGTGGAACAAAATGTCAAAGAATAGTAGAAAAATGATGAATGAAGCCTAGCTAATTAGTAAAATAGCCCTTTTAAAAACAGAAGTAATATGTCAACCTTTTATAACAAAAGGTTGACATATTTAACT
The DNA here is from genome assembly GCF_055392695.1 of Gracilibacillus sp. JCM 18966. Classification (NCBI taxonomy): domain Bacteria; kingdom Bacillati; phylum Bacillota; class Bacilli; order Caryophanales; family Bacillaceae; genus Gracilibacillus; species Gracilibacillus sp. JCM 18966. Next base: position 1,380,267 of record NZ_AP043883.1, read on the forward strand.
TGATTGCTTAAGATAAAACCGAAAAGAATACATCAGAATAGTTAGGAGATTAACAAGTGAAAATTAAAGAAATTACCTTAGTAGCAGTGTTTGCTGCCGTAATGGGAGCTATGGGACTAGTTCCGCCGATTACACTCTCTTTCACACCCGTTCCGATTACCTTACAAACACTAGGTGTCCTACTTTCAGGAGGAATATTAGGTGCTAGATTAGGAGCGATGAGCCAGCTGGTCTTTTTATGCATGGTAGCTGTAGGGATGCCACTACTATCTGGAGGACGAGGGGGACTAAGTGTATTTGCCGGGCCAAGTGTTGGTTATATCCTTTCATGGCCAATTACAGCTTGGTGTATTGGATATCTATTATCACACTTTCGAACGATGAAATTACAATATGTGCTATGGATCAATCTCACAGTGGGGATTCTTCTCATCTACTTAGTAGGAACTCCGATTCAAGCATACATGATGGACATACCTGTATTAAAGGCAGTAAATCTAAGCTTAGTATTTATACCGGGAGATGTGATAAAAGCCATTTTTGCTTCCGTTTTGGTATACAGACTAAGAAAACATCCAGCACTATCTCACTTTGCTCAAAAAGCTAACACAGGTTTCCAATCGAAGAAGGCACTCTGATGTTAAAGTATGTTAGGCTAGTTTTAGAATAAAGAAAGACATAGTAGTAAAATAAAATATGTGAATTCGATTTTTTTTAGTAGGTGATCCGTTATGGGAAATATTACAGCAACTTATCCAACTTTCGCCACATTAACTCCAGAAAAAGTTGCGATACATACGAAAAATCAACAGATCCGTTATCAAAAATGGAATGTAATGGTCAATCAAACAGCAAACTGGCTAAACTCCTTACCAACAGTTAATAAAACGCTAGGAATTCTCCTTCCAAACGGAATTCCATTTCTACAATTATTCGCAGGAGCAGCTAGAGCAGGATGGGTTGTCGTTCCTTATGATAGGAAATGGAATCTGAGGGAATTAGAGAATAAAGTGAAGCTTTCTAGACCTTCTGTTATAGTGACAACGAAAGAGGAATACGCGCAGTCAAATCATATGAAAGCTAATGTAAGAATAGTGGATGAAATTTTACAGGAAATTTCTCTATTTAGCTCGGAATTTCACGAAGTAGAAGGAAATCCTCTTTTTTATATTGGTTTTACTTCTGGTACAACTGGGAATCCAAAAGCATTTGTTCGTGCCCATAATTCATGGGTGGCAAGCTTTGATTGTTCTCGCTTTGATTTCGAGTTAGAAGATACAGACAACGTGCTTATTCCTGGTTCTTTTATCCATTCTCATTTTTTATATGGAGCAATCAGTACATTGTATTTAGGTGGAACCGTTTATTTGTTAGAAAAATTTACACCGACTGAGGGAATGTTATGGCTAGAAACACACCCGATTACAGCCTTGTATGTGGTTCCGACAATGGTTGATGCCTTCTTAAAAGTAGGAATTCCCATAGATAAACCTCTAAAAGTCATTTCATCTGGTGCGAAGTGGTCGGAAAAATCGAAGAAGGCTATTCGTCAGCTTCTAATGGATGTGAAGATATATGAGTTCTATGGAGCTGGAGAGATGAGCTTTGTTACGGTTCTTGCTGATAGAGATGGGAGACGGAAGGTAGGAACTGTTGGCAGACCTTGCCGTGGTGTGGAGGTACAAATAAGACGTTCCAATCAAGAATTAGCACAACCAAATGAGACTGGAAAAATATATGTCAAAAGTAAACTGCTAATCGACGGATATTTTGAACAACCAGAAGGACCTATTCACACCATTCAAGATGAACAAGGATGGGCAACTGTTGATGATATCGGGTATTTTGACGAGGATGGCTTTCTATATATTGCTGGGCGGGAGCATAATATGATTTTATATGGAGGTATCAATATTTTCCCGGAAGAAATAGAAAAAGTGCTATCCTTGCATTCAGATGTAGAGGAGGTTGCGGTGATGGGAATAGCTAATGATTACTGGGGTCAGATGGTAGCTGCTGTAGTGAAAGGAAAGAGTAGCTCGCTTGAATTAAAAAGATTTTGTAAGAAGCATTTATCCTCTTACAAAATCCCGCGTAAGTGGTTTTTTCGATCCGAAATGCCGTATACCACCAGTGGTAAAATCGCTCGTGCGAAATTGAGGAAACAAATAGAAAGCGAGTTGACCTGTAATGAATCGAGCGGTAATCGTTAATGCGAAACGAACTCCTATCGGAAAAAAGGGAGGGCTTTTGCAAAGTATGGAGCCTCATGAACTTGTTGCTCCTATTCTCCAACATTTATCAAGTGGCATAGAAGGAAAGATCGATGATGTTATTTTAGGAAATGTGGTTGGACCAGGAGGAAATGTAGCTAGGCTTGCAGCACTGGAAGCAGAACTTCCGCTCACTATACCTGGTGTCACCATTGATCGCCAATGTAGTGCAGGACTAGAAGCGATTCGTATGGCAAGTTATTTTGTTCAGGGTGGTGCTGGCCAATGTTATATCGCTGGGGGTGTGGAAAGTACGAGTACTTCTCCATTTCCATCTAGGGCAAGATTTTCACCTGACAAAATAGGTGATCCCGAAATGGGGATTGCGGCAGAATATGTCGCAGAGAAATATTCTGTTTCTAAAAAGCTTCAGGATGAGTATGCCTTATTAAGCTATAACCGTAGCTGGGAGGCCTTTGAACAAGGGTATTTAAAAGACGAGTTACTTCCAATTGAAGGAAAAAGTCAAGATGAGGATCTTTTGAAGAAAAGAAAAATGAAGGTTCTTCTCCAAAGGGCACAACCGATATTCAAAAAGAATGGAACAGTGACAGCAGCCAATAGCTGTGGAATCCATGATGGGGCTTCCGCTGTACTGGTCATGGAGGAGACCATGGCATTAAACCATGGCTTCCAACCTATTTTGCGATTTGTAGATAGTGAGGTAACTAGCATTGATCCTCATTATCCGGGTGCAGCTCCAATCCCAGCCATTCAAACCTTATTAGCTCGGAATGGGTTAACGATTGCGGAGATAGATTTGATCGAGATTAATGAAGCTTTTTCTTCTAAGATAGTTGCTTGTGCTAAAGAGCTTTCCATTCCTTATGAAAAGCTAAATGTGCTCGGTGGTGCGTTAACATTAGGACATCCTTATGGTGCCTCGGGAAGTATGATGATTACAAGACTTTTTTACGAGGTGCAGAGAAGAGCGGATATTCAATATGTGTTAGCAGCCATGGGAAGTGGTGGTGGTATCGGTAGTGCTATTTTATTCAAAGTAGTAGCTTGAATTTTCACGAAAGAATTTCTAGCAATAGATGTTTAAACTTGTCACGCTCCTCCCAGAAGCCACCATGTCCACTATAATAGAACGGAATAAGCTGGGAATGTTTTATTTTCTCGTGAAGCTCCTGTGCTTGTGTAAAAGGAATCACTTGATCATGTACACCATGAATAATGATAGTAGGGGTATTTATGGCCGAAAGATCAGCGGCAACGTTTTCGTCTCTCAATAAAATAATGACAGATGCAGTAGACCAGCTCGCTGCCTGTAATCCTAATTGTTTAAACCATTCAGCAAAAGAATGGGTGATATATTGAAAGAAGAATTCATTCGTTATCCCTTGTAGCATGTTTGGACGATCATTGTATGTCTCCTTGAGAAGTTTGTCTGCAGTTTCAGCGGTAAAGCCTGTTGGAGCTGCTGCATCTACAAGGATGAGGTTAGATACACCCTTGCCATTATACCTAGACATATATCTAATTGCTATGGCTCCACCAGTAGAATGCCCAACAAGTACGAAATCATCGAGTTGAAGAGCATCTATTACCATGCGAATATCATCAGCAAGACGATTATAAGTATAGCCACTAATAGGCTTATCTGATTTTCCAAATCCCCTCCAATCAATTCCGATACAGCGATAACCCATGGCAGGCAGCACATTATATTGATATTCAAACTGTTTATGATTTAATGGCCAACCATGGATAAATACAATGGTTTTCCTGCCATTTGGATTTATATCCTCGACATATAAATTTACCCCTTGTTCGACAGGAATATAGTAACCCATGAAAATTCCCCCTCTTAGTTAATCACCTTAGAATATTCAATAAGGTAGACATAGGTGAATATCTCTGATTAAGAGCCAGAAATTGCAGCCTTTTCGAAAGCTTTGAAGCATTTTTTCCAATGGTTCATTATCTATTAAATTAGTAAAATGAATGGAATAGAGTTAAGTGGATCGAATAAAGGCATTATCTTTATTCTTTGTAGTTCTTAATAAGGCTCTTTTTTAACAAATAGAAAATCAATAAAAAGATTACTGTAGAACTTCCAATGTCAATTTAAAAAAATAGCAAATTAAAATCACCTTTAAACAAATTATATTCAAAATTAAATGTTCTATCAGATAATTCGCAATTAGACTCCCATGTTACAAGCATCAAAGAAAATTTGATAAGATCATAGTGATCATTATTTTAAGCATAAGTAGAAGAAGGTGTAATAAACATGTCAGAACATCAAGAATTTAGAGTAGTAGAAGGTTTGCAGAAATATGAACGAGATATTTCCTATCATGAATTAAAATATCACCATAAGCGAGTTCTTGTCAGTAAAGAATTCACATTTGATGCCTCTCATCATCTCCATGCATATGAAGGGAAATGTAAGAACCTTCATGGGCACACCTATAAAGTGATCTTTGGTATTAGCGGATTTGTGAATGATATCGGAATTGTCATCGATTTTGGAGATATCAAGAAAATCTGGAAGAACGAGATAGAGATCCATTTAGATCACAGATACCTTAACGAAACCTTGCCAAAAATGAATACGACAGCAGAAAATATGGTCGTATGGTTATATGAAAAAATGGAGGAATCTATCAAATGTAAGGAATACGCTCTGTCCGAAGTTAGAGTGGAATTTGTCCGACTCTATGAAACTCCAACAAGTTATGCCGAAGTGAAAAGGGAGTGGATGGAGCATGAGTAAGATCCCTGTTTTAGAGATATTTGGCCCAACGATTCAAGGAGAGGGGATGGTCGTCGGAAGAAAGACGATGTTTGTTAGGACAGCTGGTTGTGACTACCAATGTTCCTGGTGTGACTCTGCCTTCACATGGGATGGCTCGGCTAAAGAGGAAATCCGCCAAATGACGGCTGATGAGATAATGGATGAGCTCCATCAGATTGGCAAGGATTGCTTTGATCATGTAACGATTTCAGGGGGGAACCCTGCACTTCTTGCTTCCATTGGTGAATTAGTAGCATTATTGAATCAGAAAGGGATAGAAATAGCTTTAGAAACCCAAGGGTCTAGATGGCAGGATTGGATGAAGGATATTGATGATTTAACGATTTCCCCTAAGCCGCCAAGCTCTGGTATGAAGACAAATTTTGAAATACTAGACCAAATCATTGAAAAACTAACCAATTCACAAAAATCCACTGGCTTATTAAGCTTAAAAATCGTAATCTTTGAGGAGGACGATTTTGAATATGCCATAGGTATTCATGAAAGATATAGAAATATACCCTTATTCCTTCAAGTAGGAAATGATGATACGATGTGTCAAAGTGATCAACAATTGGCTTTGATGCTATTAGAAAAATATGAGTGGTTAATAAATAAAACGACGTCTTCGTCCAAATTGAATAATGTACGTGTATTGCCTCAACTACATACTTTGGTTTGGGGAAACAAGAGAGGTTACTAGAGTGATAGGCTCTGCATTAGATTGCAGGGCCACTCCTAATCGGTTTAACTCCGCACATTTTAAGGATATAAACCATCGCTAAAGGAATAACACTCATATTTTTTAAAAAGAATAAATAGGCATCATGTGCGTGGCTATACTCATAAGCTTGTAAGCCGATCATTCCCATTAAAGGATCTAAGGTTTGGCTAACTATTAGGCTGATTAGAAAATTACCTAATCCAAATAATAAAACAACAAAAACAATGATTTGAGCGATAAATCTATAGGGCCAATTTCTTTTCACTTGAATAGTGCAGATTTCTACAAGGTTATCCCAGAAGCTTCTTTGCCTTAATCGTCGGAAGCTACTTTTTGACATAAGTCTAATCATCAATAGGATAAGGACAACTCGTGTTAATTCCACAATGATTTCTAACCAAATAGGTGTTTGATCATTCCACATTTGATAAGTGCGGAATAATGCCGGTATGAGGGAGAGCGATAGTAGGGATAAATGACTGTAGAAGAATTGGAGAGATAATAAAAATGTTTTCAGCCCAGTTTTTCCATAGCGCCAAATCGTCGAAAGCTCCATCGAACCACTCCTTTTTATTTGTTAAGACTTTGCATAATTGATATCTTTCTATTTAATCGTATATAATCTTATTTAGACTAGATTGCCAAATATCTCTAAAATAAAGCATCTCTAATTTAGAGATAATTAAATCATAATGGGGAGTAGGTAAAATGTCAACAGTAAATCATCATTCGGAACAACAGGATTCTATGCATTTAGGAAAAGAGTTCAGTTTGGCTTTAATTATGTTTCACCAAACTGCAGCAGAAAAAGTCGGCTTAAATTTAACAGACTATAAAGTTTTAGGTTTAATACCATCAGAAGGAATGACTGCCGGTGAGATAGCTTCGAAAACTGGCTTATCAACAGGAATGGTAACAACCGTTGTCGACCGACTTGCAAGGAAAGGTTTTGTGTTTAGAGAAAGGCCTACAGAGGATCGAAGAAAAGTTATCATTAAAGCAAATGTCAAAAAAGTAGGTTCAGAATTAGGAGCGGTTTTTCAATCATTTGGACAGGAAATGGGGAAAGTGGTTGCTAATTACAGCCCGGAAGAGATAAAAGTGATTAATGATTATATCGAGAAAAGTATGGCAGTTTTTAAACAAGAGATAGAGAAGATGAAGTAAAAATTAGTGTGGTTGTTTATGCAATGGTAAGATAAACAAATTGTTTGCCTTTTATTTGATGGTTCTTTATAATCTATTACAGACATTAAAGGTCTATAATAGATTTTTGTAGGAGAATGCGTGATGAAATATTCAAGAGCAACAAATTATGCGTTACACACCATGGTATATTTGACGTTAACCGAGAAGAGGGAGTCCGTTGGAGTAGAGCAATTGGCTAAAATCCAAAACCTTTCCCCAACCTACCTCTCTAAGATATTAACGAAGCTTGTCAAAGCAGGTCTGATTGAATCAACCCCAGGTGTTAAGGGAGGATACCGTATTGTAAGAAACTATCAGGAAATTTCCTTCCTTGATGTGATCTATGCGATAGAAGGGAAAACCACCTTATTTAGCTGTTCATTGGATCATGAGGAGCAAAGAAATGAAGATTGCCTCATTGAACGGGAAATGATTAATGCAGAGAAAAAGATGAAAGATCAATTAGACAAGACGTATATTATCGATATTGCGAAAAAAATGGAAGAGACAAGCAAATAAAAAAAGTGATGCATCATCACTATCCCCTTATCAATACGCTAACCATTAGTGGGGAGAATGCAACACTCCACTGATGGCAATCTCCCTTTAATCCAATTATAGATATTAAGAGTCTTTAATGTATTTTATTTAAGGAGGTAATAGAAATGCTGTATGATTGTATCATTATTGGTGGTGGCCCAGCTGGTTTAAATGCTGCGTTAGTTTTAGGAAGAGCAAGAAAGAAGGTTATCTTATTTGATGAGGACAAGCCTAGAAATGCTGTCACAAATGAATCTCATGGTTTTATAACAAGAGATGGAATCAAGCCTTCAGAATTTAAACAATTGGCAGTACAGGATTTAAAGAAATACCCCAACATATCTATTCATAAAGAGCGAGTGAAGGATATGAAGAAGGAGGGTCTGTCTTTTCAAATTCAAACAGATAACGGGCAATACTTTTACGCAAGAAAGGTAATTTTGTCGACAGGACTTAGAGATGGCATGCCAAATATAGAAGGTATTCACCATTTTTATGGAAAGAGCGTCTTCACCTGTCCATTTTGTGATGGTTGGGAATTAAGAGATCGCCCATTAGTAGTCATTTCAGAAGACGAACGAATCTTTCATTATACGAAAATGATCTTCAATTGGAGTAAGGATTTGGTTGTTTGTACAAACGGGAAAAATCACTTTACTGATGAACAAAGACAATTATTAGCAAAAAATGAGATAAAAGTGATAGAGGATGGAATTAAGAGTTTACAAGGAAAAAATGGACAGCTGCAAAGGGTTATCTTTCAAAATGGGCAGGAAATCGAAAGAGAAGGGGGCTTTGTTGCAACAAGGCTCGAGCAAGCATCAACATTAGGACAGACGATAGGTTGTGAGATCAATGAGATGGGTGGCATCCAAACAGATAAGGTCGGGCGCACGAACATAGAAGGAGTCTATGCATGTGGTGACCTATCTTTACAAGCGCCTCCTCAACTAATTACTGCTGCTGCTCAGGGCAGTATAGCGGCAAGTACGATAGTGGGAGACCTTGTAAATGAGGACTTTTAAAGAAAAGGGAGGAAGACAGGATGGAAGGAAAAAAGCATTTTATGAAAAAGGTTGAATTTCTCGAAAATCCGGAAAAAAGAGGAGATATATTGCCAGAAGAGCTTTTAGATATGCTTCCTATTCAACAAACTGATACTTTTTTAGACCTCGGTGCAGGGACAGGATATTTGACAATTCCAGCAGCCAAGAGGGTAAAAGGGTCTGTGTTTGCACTGGATATAGATGACCAAATGCTAGCATTGATCCATTCCAAAGCAAAAAAAGAGCATCTCACCAACATTCAAACAATTAATAGCCGAATCGAAGATATTTCATTACCAAGCCATTCTATTGATTTCTCGATAGCTTCTTTAGTTCTTCATGAAATTGAGCCATTATCTGAATCACTTCAGCAAATTAAGCGAGTGCTTAAATCAGGTGGATATTTTGTCTGTGTAGAATTCGAAAAAAAGGATAGCCCTGCTCCTCATCATCCGAGAATTTCCTCCATCATGATGGAAGAAAAAATACGAAATACTGGACTCGAAGTGATAGAAAGATATCCGAAAGAAGAAATCTACATTATCGTTGCGCAAAAGCCTTAACATGAAAGAGAGGGTAGAGCTATCCTCTCTTTATTATTTATTGTGAATATAATCACAATAAATAATAATTATATTCCTGCTATTACATCACTTAAAACACGATAAATGTAAGTGTTTACTAATAAAATGCTTATAATCAAAAAACAAAGTTCACAAATTTCTCACAATTATTGTGAAATGTTTCACAAATAACATGTTATACTAATGTTGTAGAAAATAATTCGTTTTTGGCCATTATGATCATGATAGAAGATTTGACTGAAGGGAGAAATTCATTATGTTTAACGAAAAAATCAATCGTGTCGTCTTAATTGGTGCTGGAGCAGTAGGCTGTAGCTATGCTTATTCAATGATTAATCAAGGGGTAGCGGAGGAGTTAGTTCTTATTGATGTTAATGAAGCAAAAGCAGAAGGGGAAGTAAGAGATCTCAATCATGGCATGGCCTTCTCTCCTTCTCCATTAAAGGTTTGGAATGGGAGCTATAAGGATTGCAAGGATGCCGATCTCGTTGTGATCACGGCAGGCTTAGCCCAAAAGCCAGGGGAAACTCGCCTGCAACTAGTCGAAAAAAACACGAGGATTTTTAAGGAAATCGTCCAAAATGTCATGGGAAATGGATTTGATGGGATCTTTCTAGTCGCCACAAATCCTGTGGATATTTTAACTTACGTCACGTGGAAGGAATCTGGACTTCCTAAAAAGCGGGTCATCGGATCTGGAACCGTACTAGATTCTGCTCGTCTTCGCTTCAGTCTTGGAGAGTATTTCAATGTTGATACGAGAAATGTTCATGCCTATATTATTGGTGAACATGGAGATACAGAATTACCAGTATGGAGCAGTGCCATGATAGGTGCTGAAAGATTAGAAACAATGATTGCAAAGAGAGAGGAAAATCAAGCTTGCTTAGACGAAATCTTTACGAATGTACGTGATGCGGCATATCACATTATTGAACGAAAAGGAGCCACGAACTACGGGATCGGGATGTCCCTTATGCGCATCACCAAAGCGATTTTGCACAATGAGAATTCTATCTTAACTGTATCTGCTTATCTAGACGGAGAATACGGTCAAAAGGATGTATATATAGGTGTCCCTGCTGTTATTAATCGAAGTGGGATTCGAGAAGTGATGGAGATTGAGCTAAGCGATAAGGAAAGAGAACAATTGGAGCACTCTACAGCTGTATTAAAGGAGACCATCGCACCACTAGAATAGTAAAAAGTTAGAAGGGTGAAGAAATGAAAATGAAGAAAAATGCCCGAAATGGTTATTTTATGATGGCTGTATTATGGCTAGCCTATGTGACATTTGCAATGAATTGGGTAGCGGGGTCTTCTTTAACCCCGCAAATTACCCAAACTTTTTTTAATGGCCCAGTTGATCCGCTGATAGCTGAGTTAGTCAATTATTCCATCACAACCGCTCGTGTTTTTGCCAATATATTAGCAGCTGTCGTCTTAATGAAATTAGGTCCAAAAAAAGCTGCAGGCATAGCGATTGCTTTGTTGACGATGGGGCTTGTTGCTATTTATTTGCCAAACTATTGGGCTTATACCATTGCTAGAATGATAATGGCTGTAGGTGGATCCATGGTTATCATTTATATGAATCCAGTAGTAGCACACTATATTACTAACCCAAAAACAAAGCTCCGTATCAATGCAGCAAATACGGTTGCTTATAATGCGGGTGCCTTTATCGTGGCGATGTTATTTACCCTATTTTCCAATCAAATGATTGCGAATTGGCGCCTTACACTTACCTTTTTTGCCTCACTAACACTCGTATTTTTTATTGGTTGGCTAATCAAGGCAGAAAACTTTGAAACAAAAGAGGCATTCCAAGGCGACAGCTATGGATATAAAGATGCACTGAAGGATAGTTTTATTTGGCGTTATGGCTTAGCCTTTGCTGCGTTTTTAACCTTATATGTTTCCTCTCTTGTAAGCTTTAAAACGATTTTTGATCAATATACATTATTAAATGGCTCTCTTACGAACCTATTAATCTCTGGTTTTGGAATAATGGGGACATTTGCTGGAATCCGAATTGGAAATAAAGATATCGAGAGAAAACCGGTGCTTGCTATTTGTGGAGTTGTCATGGTTGGTGCATTCGGCTTGGCATTAATGCTAGCGAATAGTGTACCAATACTAGCCTATATCTTAATTGCTGGATCCGGGTTTGCGATGTATATTCAGTATCCAATTTTTTTAAACCTTCCCCATGAATTAGCGGGAATGACGCCACAAAAATTAACGATTATGTTCGGTCTGTTTTGGGCATTGGCCTATGCAGGACAGACAATTGCTACGATTATTTGGAGCTTTCTTTTAGGCAATGCGGGCTACGCACCTGCTATGATTTTCTTTATCGCGGTAGCTAGTCTTTATATTGTGTTAGTGGCTACCTTCCCAGAAACGAAGAAAAAGGTAGAGGTACTAGCCGTGGAAAAAGCAGTGTAGTGCCAAGGATGATGGGTGCCCACCCTATTTCGCGCTGAGCACCCAATTTACCGTCTTGAACTCACATTTCATTTTGTGAGCTTACATAATATTGGGCTGAGCTCACCATTTAATAACAGGACCGCACAATATAAGAATAGGATATCACAATAATGTTACCACCACATATCCCTCTCACCTGTCTAATAAAAATGTAATCGTTATCACTGTAATAGCCTAAAAAATGTAATGTTCCCCTTGTTAAAATGAGGATTAGGAGGTGGCATATTAACCTAAAGCCCCCCTAGAAATGGAGGAATATAGATGAAAAAAATTTGGTTATGTCTTTTGGTTTTTGTATTAGTACTATCCTCTATACCATTTACAGCATGGGCAACCCCATCACAAGACCCACCTTTTATCGATGATCACTTTGAAGACCTAGATTTGAATAAAGTACCAGAGGATTATCAGATTGGACCAGACCCACAAAATGATATAAATAAAGTGATGGTTGCGGAGGTGCCGCCAACATCAATCGGCAATGATTCCGAGAAGGCAATGAAGCTACATGATGAAGGTGGGACAAATGTGACAGCACAGAAAGTTTTTCAGCAACAAAATGGTACGATAATTACAGAATTTGATTTTATGCAGCCAAGGATGGCAGGGACCTCCAAGTTTTTTCAACTAAAAAATGCTGAAGGGAATAAAACAGCTCTATCCTTAGAATTACGAAAGCCGGCTGGTGAAGAGGAGTATACCTTTGTTTATTCCGATAATGGTGCCTATGTAAAATTAACCGATCCCCCTATAGATCATCAGTGGTATCATTTCAAAATTATCGCTAATACCGTTACGTCAACAGTAGATATATACTTAGATGGGGAGCTTGTAGCAGAGGAGGTTGCTTTTTTAGATGACTTTTCAGAAGACGGGATTGCGCGGATTGCTTCTGCAACTCCTGGCAGTGGGGGAGGCCATCTTTATTTTGACAATATAAAAGTGTACCCTGCTCCAACCACTGCACCCGAAGGATTGAGAGCTATTAGTGGTAATGAGAAAGTACAGCTGTTTTGGGAGGTAAGTGATGGTGCGCTTTCCTATAATGTAAAACGGCGGGAAGTAAGTGAAGAGGCCTTTGTGACCATTGCATCCGATATTAACGATACAACGTACGTTGATACCGAACTTGTCAATGGGACAACCTATTATTATGTGGTTACGAGTAATGGGGAAAAGGGAGAGAGTGAATTTTCAGAAGAAATCGAGGTTACACCTACAGATACACCAGAGTTACCTGGGACTCCAGAAAATATAACAAGTGTGGCTAGAGACACCCAAGTCAATCTTCAGTGGGAGCCTGTCGAAAATGCCAATTCGTATGTTCTAAGGCGGGCAACTAAGCCTAGTGGTCCTTATCAAGTGATTAATGAGAAAATTACGAAAACAAGTTATACAGACACAGGCTTAGTCAATGGTAGGACGTATTATTATGTTCTATCTGCCAAGCACATTGGTGGGGAAAGTCTCCCTTCCGAAGAATTAGCCGTTACTCCAATCAATTCCCTATCAATGCCTGTAGATGTAACAGCAAAAGTAAAGGATCGTAGCGTGGCATTGAGCTGGGAAGCAGTAGAAGGTGCTACAGTATATGAGGTGAAACGGAAAGATAGTGATCAGGGTACTTTTCAATTGCTGAAAACGGTGAAGGGTACCACCTATGAAGATAAGGAATTAGTTAATGGTAAACCTTATTATTATGTCATCACTGTGAAAAATAAAGCAACACAAAGCTTAGAGAGTCAAGTGATTGCAGTAAAACCAAAAGCAGATGATGGGAAACCTAACATGCCAAAGCAAGTAAATATCCATAATATCGGAGATCGGGAGCTTCAATTGAATTGGCAGGCAGTAGAAAATGCGGATTATTATATCGTAAAGCGTCGTGACGCCTCTGATCAACCATATACCATTGTGGGTGAGGAACTGACAAAGCCAGTTTTCACAGACAAATCTTTACAAAATGGCAAGGAGTATGATTATGTCATTCATGCGGTGAATGAATCTGGGATTGGTTATTCCTCGATTCAAGTGAAGGGAACAGCGGCCGAAGTTATCAAGGTAGCAAAGGATGGCTCTGGTGACTATCAGACCGTTCAGGCAGCGATTGATGCCGTACCTGATCACAATCGATCACGTATCGTCATCCAAATTGGAGCAGGTGTTTATCGCGAAAAGATTAAGATTCCTAACAAAAAGACGAATATTAGCTTAATTGGTCAAGGTAATGGACCAGAGGATACCAAATTAATTTATGATGACAATGCGAAAACAATCGGACCAGATGGCGAGGAAATTGGTACCTCAGATAGTTATAGTGTATTAGTACAAGCCGATGACTTTATCGCAGAAAATCTAACAATAGAAAATGATTCAGGAAATGATACGGCCCAAGCAGTCGCCCTGTCAGCAAGGGGGGACCGTCAGATTTATCGAAATGTCCGATTAGTAGGATGGCAGGACACCTTATTGGCAACAGACGATGTCAGACAATATTACGTCGATAATTATATATCAGGCGATGTCGATTTTATTTTTGGTGACGCCACTGCCGTGTTTGATCATTCTATTATCCATAGTCGCGATGCTGGTTATGTCACAGCAGCTTCTACGAAGAAGACGAACATTGGCTATGTTTTCTATAACAGTAAATTAACCGCAGAGGAAGGCATGATTGATAGTGTCGAATTAGGTAGACCTTGGCGTCCTTATTCAAATGTTGTTTATATCCAGACATGGATGGGTGAGCATATTAAACCACACGGGTGGAATAACTGGGGTAATAGCGAGAATGAATCAACAGCAAGATATGGTGAGTTCGCTAACAGTGGTCCTAGTGGAGAGGCGATGGAGCGTTATTCATGGACGAAACAGCTGACATTAGAAGAAGCTATGGCATATATGCCTGAAAAGGTGCTAGCAGGGGATGATAACTGGAACCCAGTGGAAAAAGAGATTCTTCTCGATAGTAATGCGATACTCTCTAGCCTAACATTAGACGGAAAATCCCTAGAAAACTTTGATCCAAACCAAAAAGAGTATGTCGTGACATTACCTGCAAATGAAGATCTACCAGCTATTGCCGCAGAAGCCATGAGTGAAAAGAGTATCGTCACTATTTCGCAAGAAGGAACAGAAGCAAAGATAGAAGTTACCGCAGAGGACGGACTGAAACAAATCTATCACATTCAGTTTGTTACCACTGATGACTTTGGCATAGTCTTGGAAGAATTAATTTCATCAGGAGAGATAAGACACCCATTAGCCAAGCAGCTAACCAATGCCTACAAGCTATATCAGTATCATGATGAAAAAGGAGCAGAGCAACAGGCGATAAAATTTCTTCAAAAATTCAAAGCACAAATGGAGAAAAAGCCAGCTCTAATCTCTGATCAAGCCTATCAAACGTTAAAGCAAATCATTCTCAAGTTAATCCAAAAATAAAGAAACATTCACGGAGCCAGTTTAATCTAGCTCCGTGTTCTTATAGGAACTAACCCCACAATCTAATCACCTGAATCCGCAATACCTCTAAATGATGACACCTCATCCTCTATATAACTCACCTTCCTTCACTCGACTACACCATTACTAATAGAATACATAAAATAGAATTAAACACACATTAAATAGACGAATAACCTACAATTACATTAAATATGATGCACTTTTTAAAAATAAATCTAGATATATGTTGCATTTATTGTTACAATATAACATAAATTGTACAAGATAAGTGCTGAAGGGAGTTCGAATCACATTGCATGCAAAATATTTAGATCTATTAGCGGAAAAATACGACTGTGAGGAAAAAGTCGTTACGGAAATTATAAATTTAGAAGCAATTCTTGATTTGCCGAAGGGAACAGAACATTTTGTTAGTGACCTCCATGGAGAGTTTCATGCCTTTCAACATGTGCTCAGAAACGGTTCAGGTAAAGTCAAAGAGAAGATTCATGATATTTTCAAAGGCACGATGACAGAACAACAAATTAACGATTTTGCCACATTAGTTTATTACCCAGAAGCAAAACTAAAACAAATCCGAAATACCTTTTCAAATGAGGTGGAGCTAAATGCGTGGTATCAACAAACGATTTATGACATGATCACACTTCTTCCATATGCTTCATCCAAATATACGAGATCAAAGCTGCGAAAAGCATTGCCAGAGCAATTTGTTTATGTGATCGAGGAATTATTATATAAATCTGATAAATATTCTAATAAAAAAACATACTATGAAAAAATTATGCAACAGATTATTACCCTTAGACAGTCAGAAAAATTGATTATCGGCTTAGCGTATACCATTCAGCGACTCATTGTGGATCACCTACATGTTGTAGGAGATATTTATGATCGTGGCCCAGACCCTGATAAAATCATGGATACATTGATTAACTACCACTCCTTAGATATCCAATGGGGAAACCATGACGTACTTTGGCTAGGCGCATATGCTGGATCGAAGGTATGTCTGGCAAATATTATTCGTATTTGTGCTCGCTATGATAATCTCGACATTATTGAAGATGCTTATGGCATTAATCTTCGCCCACTCCTTAATTTAGCGGAGAAATATTACGAGGACAATCCAGCATTTCGTCCAAAGGAGCATAAAGATAAGCCATTGTCTGAGCATGAAGCTTTACAGATCACAAAAATTCACCAAGCGATGGCGATGATTCAATTTAAACTAGAGAGCCCGATTATCAAACGTCGACCCTTTTTTAATATGGAGGATCGTTTAGTACTGGAGAAAATTGATTATAAAAAAAAGGAAATCACGATCTATGGGAAGACATATCCACTAGAAAATACATGCTTTCGGACGATTAATCCAGCTAATCCGGCACAATTGCTACCGGAAGAAGAAGAGGTGATCGATAAGTTATTAGTCTCTGTTCAACATTCTGAGAAATTAGCCCGCCATATGAAGTTTTTAATGAAAAAAGGTAGTCTTTATCTGAGATATAATGGAAACCTACTAATCCATGGCTGTATTCCAGTTAATGAGGACGGGGAAATGGAACAGATGGAGATCGAAGGAGAGGTATATAAAGGTCGGGCCTTATTAGATCAATTTGAAGAATATTTGCGTTATGCCTTTACTCATCGTGGCCTATCCGATGATTTAGCGACAGATATGGTTTGGTATTTATGGACAGGGGAGTATTCGTCTTTATTTGGGAAGCGGGCAATGACGACCTTCGAGCGTTATTTTATAAAGGATAAAGCTTCCCATAAGGAGGATAAAAACCCCTATTATTATTTGCGAGAAAGTGAAGAGATTTGCCGTAAAATGCTAGAAGAGTTTGAACTCGATCCTGATCAAGGGCATATCATCAATGGACATACACCAGTAAAAGAAATTGAAGGGGAGAACCCGATCAAGGCAAATGGCAAAATGATCGTAATTGATGGCGGCTTTTCGAAGGCCTATCAATCGACAACGGGCATTGCAGGATACACGCTTTTATACAATTCATTTGGCATGCAGCTCGTAGCACACCAGCAGTTTAATTCAAAGGAAGAAGTAATCCAAAATGGAGCCGACGTCCTTTCGGTGAAGCGTGTAGTGGATAAGGAGCTAGAGCGAAAAAAGGTCCGTGAAACAAATGTAGGCAAGGAATTACAAGAAGAGATCGGTCGCTTAAAACAATTAATGGAATATCGCTATATGCAATAAAAATGGGGAGCGCTAATCGCTCTCCTTTTTAAATGGTGAAGAAAACGGGTATAGGGGGATAGAAAGGAGTCTCACCAATGGATATTTATACGATTGGTCATTCCACACACACAAGGGAGCATTTTCTCGAAATGCTTGGTGAAGCGAATATTGAATTTGTGGCAGATGTCCGCGCCATTCCTGCTAGTCGTAAGCACCCTCAGTACACAAAGGATAACATGAGAAAATGGCTACAGAATGCCGGAATAGACTATCATCATTTTCCGTTGCTTGGTGGAAGATGGTCTCGATCAGGAATAATAGGAGAAAGCCTCAATGCAGGTTGGCGAAATCAATCTCTTCATCATTATGCTGATTATACATTAGGTGATGAATTCAAACGAGGTTTAACGCAACTTCTACGAACGGCAAAAAAGTGTCAGCTTGCTTATCTATGCTCGGAAAGACATCCAGCCCGATGTCACCGATTAATAATTAGTAACTGTTTGCAGGCAAATGGCTGGAATGTGTATCATCTGATGGATAATTCAAATGGTCGAACAGAAATCATAGCACATGAACTTGGCAGATGGGGAGCAAATCCAATCATAGAAGAGGATGGAACAGTCGTCTATCCAAAATAGAACCAGATACCCTCTATCAAGGTACCTGGTGAATGAAAATCTATACTAGATCACAGGCCTCTCTTGGCATCCAATGAGCATCTTTTCCATCCCATTTCACATTACAGCCTAAAGGATTGGTTAACGGGGTTGTAATACGTTTACCAGCTAAGTGCTCACTAAGCACATTTTCTAAATCATTCACGGTCGCCTTTTCTGACTGTCGCGGGTTGTCGAGACCTCTTCCTGTGTAGATCAATTCTCGGTTTTGATTAAACACGAAAAAGTGTGGAGTTCTTAATGCTCCATATGCTTTTGCGATTTCTTGTGTGGAATCATGTAAGTAGATCCAAGGGAATTGATTTTCCTCCATGCGCTTCACCATGTCTTCAAAGGAATCATCAGGATTGGTGTTTGCACTATTGGAGTTAATGGCAACAAAGGATACACCATTTTTTGCGAATTTCTCCGCTGTTGCCCTTGTCACTTCATCTGATCCGATTACAAATGGACAATGATTACATGTGAAGAAGACAACTAAAACCTGAGCATCATGAAAATCTGACAAGCTGTATGATCTCCCGTTTGTGGCAGGAAGCTTGAAATCTGGTGCCTTTTGCCCTAATTCTAACGTAAATGCCATTAAAAATCCCCTCCCATTGTACTGTATATGAAAAATATACCAGATTATCAGAAAAGGAACAATAGCTTATGTTGGGGCTCATGAATCCAATTACATTGGCCATACTAACATTAATAAGCCGATTATTTGTTTTTCATAACGACAGGTTTGATAATAGTATTTGCAAGACTTGAATGTAATGAGAAGGAGTGGATGGGGTTGAAAACAAAAGCGGTGATCATAAAACAATATGGTAGTAAAGAGGTGCTAGAGGAAGGTTCCGTAGACTTACCTGAGCTAGGAAATCATCAAGTGCTAGTTCGAGAAAAGGCCACTTCCATTAACCCGATAGACTGGAAGCTTCGAGAAGGTTATCTGAAGCAAATGTTTGATTGGGAATTCCCGATTATTCTTGGTTGGGATGTCGCTGGAATCATCGAAGCGGTTGGATCTGAGGTAACAGAATGGAAGGTGGGGGATGAGGTATTTGCTCGTCCTGACACGACGCGTTTTGGAACCTATGCCGAGCATACCATTGTCGATGAACATTTGTTAGCTAAAAAGCCTGCTAATGTTTCCTTTGAGGATGCTGCAGCAGTTCCATTAGCTGGTTTAACTGCTTACCAAGGTTTATTTGATCATGGTTCCTTACAAAAAGGAGAAAAAGTGTTAATCCATGCTGGGGCTGGTGGTGTCGGTACCTATGCGATTCAATTAGCAAAGGATGCTGGTGCTTATGTTTACACAACGGCGAGTGAAAAAAATCATGAGCTGCTAAAATCTTTAGGAGCGGATGAAGTAATTGATTACCGAAAAACAGATTTTCAAACCATGTTAAAAGATATAGATTTAGTTCTAGATACGATGGGTGGAGATGTACAAAAAGATAGCTTTGAGGTTCTTAAAGAGGATAAGGGACGGCTAATTTCCATTCTTAATGAACCAGATCAAGACAAGGCAAAGCAAAAGAATGTTACGGCAAAAAGTATTTGGCTTCAGCCTGACGGTCAACAGCTTAGTATCCTAGCTAAATTATTAGAGGAAAACCGGATGAAAAGTGTTGTTGGCAGTACATTCCCACTCTCCCAAAAAGGGCTATATGATGCACACGCCTTGAGTGAAACCCATCATGCCGTTGGTAAAATCGTAATTACGATTGATTAACAGTCTTATAAGAAATAAGCTCTATCATTCAAGGTAGAGCTTATTTCATGATTAGCTATTTTTACAAAGGAAAACTAGGAGCTAAACACTTTCTTTCTAATGATTATTTCAGCGATAGCTAGGTTGAGCACCCAGCATAGCCAGACCGCAATTGTATATGAAAGGCTATAAGGAAGGTTAAGTGCGTTATGCGAAATTGCTACCAAAATATAGATGGTTATATTGGCAAATGAAAGAAAGAAACTTCGAAGTATCCATTGCCTATGTAAATTGATTTTCTTCCTTCTAATCGCCACATATCCAAGGATAGTTATTCCGAGCCATAATGTATTTAAAATAAGAAAGCCTAGCGTACTTGGCCACCCCCCTGTTGCAAAAAAACTAACATAGACACCTGGTAGGAAATTGAAAAGAATAGATAAAACATAGATTCGACCATTCCAGCGATGGAAACGGATTGATTGTATCCGAATTTTTTTGATCACTCCTAGTGGCCCAGTCAAAAGCGAAATAATCGCAAGAATAATATGGATACGAATCATGATTATCCATAAGGATTCATTCGATAGTATTTGATCCTTCCTGGCAATAAACTTTACAAATTGAGGGTCTACAATAAAATTCTTTGATAATGTATGAAATATCCACATGAGTGGAATAAGGAGAATCAGTATTCGAATAGATTTGTTCATAAGCAAGCTTCCTCCATAAAAGTTAGAAAAATAGGTGACGATTTGTCATCAAAAATAATGCAGCAACAATGGTTAAAAAGGTGAACCAACTATAGCAGATTAGTGGAGTTCGATATGTCAATAAAAGCTTCTCAGGCTGTTTAGTAAGAATAACCTTTTTTAGCTTAGCATGTATTATTCCTATCATGGCACCAATAAGGACAAGTAGTAGGATGGATGTCACAACCCATATGACAGACGGGTAGGGTGGATACCCTATAACCATCCAGCCACCAGTTAGGAGCAAAAAGGCTAAAGCATAATGTCCAACTCGAGTGAAGGCGAGAGTGGTTTTTAATCCGATTCTTAATTCATTGCCTGTAAGAGTATATAGCCACCTCAATATTATTGGAAGGCAAAGAAAGCTACCGAGGAGTAAGGCGCTAAGTACATGAGCAAATATTAAAAGTAAATACATGACGACCGCCCTCTCACAAACGATGTCCTGCTAATTTAGATGAGGGAAGCATACCGGCCTTTGCTTCCCCATGCATCTCATGACCATTGACTGAAACAGTACATTTTAGTGTGAGACGCATTGGCTTCGTTACTTTCATAGACCATCTTAATTGACTTCCATCCAACACAAGATTATCTAAGATGATTGAATCCCCTCCTTGTGTTGCTTTACCTGCTAGTTGTCCTTCTTTCATATATAGATTAAATAATACAGATTGGTTACCTACTGGGGTTGCAATCGTGGTATCCCATTTTCCAATAAAACGCTCTATTTCATTAAGCTGGATAGTCGTATCGATTACTTTTTCAGATTCTACTTGCTTACTTTCTTTAAGTTTTTCTCCTTCTTTTTTCCAAATTGTGCCTCTACGTTCATATTCAAACAATTGTTCTACAGCGAGTGCAATTTGTGGCCCTAGCTCTCGTTCCACAAGGTACAAAGCCACATCTAATCCTGATGTAACTCCACCTCCAGTTACTAAGTCGCCATCGTCTACGACACGAGCTTTTACGGCAATCGTGTTTGTTGCAGTTAAAAGATCCATTCCCATATGATGTGTAACGGCATGGCGACCCTCTAATAAACCATTCATGGATAAAATAAGTGAACCACCACAAACGGTAGTAATCAAAATATCTGGTGTCATCAACGCTTTTTTCAGAAGGCTGCTTAAATCTGTGTCAGCTGCTTTCTTTAATCTAGCAGGAATTTCATCCATTGTTCCGGAAGCTCCAGGAATAAGGATAAGTCCTTTGCGCGTTAAATCAAGCTTACTACTCGCTTGAAGGGTGATCTGATTTGAACCACTTAATACTGTACGCTCTCCTTCAGCAGATACAAGCTGTAGGTCAATGTCCTTTTTGGAGAACATGGCAGCAGCTTCAAACACTTCGAATGGTGCAATTACATCGAGTAAATCAAACCCATCAAATAATACAATTTGAATATTCATCGTTTTCCCTCCCGAATATTACTTTTTAATGAGATTTATCAGTCTTTGATACTCTGCTTCTTCCAATTCCCCTTTAGCTAACCGCTTTTTAAGTTCTAAGGTAGTATTTTGGTCAGTACGATAACGTTTTTGAATTTCAAAAACTCGAATAGCTACAAAACAGAAAAGCGTAAGACAGAATAAAAGACCATATGGAAAGAAATCCATTGAATAACCTCCTTTAGTTAATGATCATCTGAACCACATGGAAAGAATAACAATAAAATGTCTCAAATGAGGGTACAAAAATATCACAAAATCATCACAATACAACCTACTGAATTTGTTGCTTAATGCAAAAATGATAAACTTAAGATAAATGAAGTGGAGAGGGTAGGAACGATGATGGAGAAATTAGATACCGTTCTGGTCGTAGATGATGATGAAAGTATTGTGGCGCTATTAAGAGACTTTTTGGAGAATGCGTCCTTTTATGTGAAAACTGCTTTTAACACCGACGAGGCATTAGCTGTGTTTCATCAGAGTGTTGTTGATTGTATGATCCTTGATATCATGATGCCAGGTCAGAGTGGTTTTGATTTATGTAGGGAGATCCGGGAACAGAGTAATATCCCTATTCTTTTCCTAAGTGCTCGAAGTGACGATGTGGACAAAATTCGCGGCTTGGCACTTGGTGGGGATGATTATATAGTCAAAACGGCTTCGCCAGGGGAGATTGTTGCAAGGGTGAAGGCGGTTTTACGGCGATCTGGCTATAGAAAGGAACAGAAAAAGAAGGTTTTATCATATGGGTCGCTTCATTTGGATATGGCCTCGAGAGAAGTATTACTGGATGGTGAGAATATCATGCTCACACCTAAGGAATATGAGTTACTAAAATTATTTGCCGAACATCCCAATTACGTTTTTACTTATGATCAATTACTTGAAAAATTTTGGGACGGGGTCGGTGATAAACATACAGTTCGTGTTCATCTAAGCCGTCTTCGTGAGAAGATAGAGCTTGATCCAAATGATCCAAAATTCATTGTCAATGTATGGGGTGTTGGCTATCGATTTAAAGGAGAATAAAATGAAAACTATTCGTATTCGAAAGTTTACCATGCTAAGCTTATTCCTCATTCTTTTATTGCCATGGATATTTTATGTAGCTGCCAACTTTTTGGAAACAAAGTCGTTCAATATTAGTGGGGATGAAGCTAATCAAAAAGATATAGAGACAGTCGTTCAACAGATTGAGAAAAACTCAGGAAATTGGACAGATTTCGCTTGGCAAAACCAAATAAGCCAACAATTAGAAAAGATAAATATGGATGTGGTGATTCTATCTCCGTCCGATCAAGAAATTTTCCAAACAGATGATGAGGAGGTTTCAAAATTTAGGGTGAAAGAACATTTTTCAATTCTACAGGACGGAAAACTGCTCGGAAGGGTAGTGATATATCAATCAAATTCGAGAGTGATTCCTTTGATCGCAGCATTTGTAGGATTAATGCTTTCTTTTTTTATAGTTGGATTTGAAATGCGAAGATTTATTCTCAAACCGCTTGAGGAAATGAGCGGTAGTGCTCGAGAAATTGCGAATGGAGATTTGGATGTCAAGTTGCCATCGTCCCATATCACGGAAATAGCTGAGGTGAATGAAGGGTTTAAAGTGATGGTAGGCGGTCTTAAGGAAGCTTTCCAGAAGCAAGTGGAACTGGAAGAAGAGCGTCGTTTTGTAGTTGCTGCTGTTGCACATGATTTACGAACACCGTTATTCGCTTTAAGAGGTTATTTGGATGGATTGGAGCAAGGGATTGCGGATTCCCCAGAGAAAATGGCGGAATACCTGTCGGTTTGTAAAGAAAAATCAGCACAATTGGGTCGACTGGTAGAGGAACTTTTCACCTATACAAAGGCGGAATATTTAAACATTGAGCTTGAAAAAATAAAGGTTGACCTAGCCAGTATAGTACAGAGGTCGATTGGTAGTTTGGAAACACAAGCTGAAAGAAAGTTCATTTCTATAAGAGCTGGGGGTTTTGATGAGAATTGTCTGGTTATGGCAGATATACACTCATTAGAGCGTGTGCTAAATAACTTATTAGATAATGCGGTCAGATATACTCCTGAACACGGTAAGATAATGATCGATTGTTATAAGTGTAAAAATAAAGCTTTCTTTACTATCCGGGATACAGGAGCGGGCTTTACTTCTGAGGAGCTACAACGTGTGTTTGAACCTCTTTATCGTGGGGAAGCATCGAGAAATCGTTCAACAGGTGGAATAGGATTAGGATTATCGATATGTAAGAGATTGATGAAAAGACACGGAGGTGATCTGCTTGCAGATAATCATCCAGACGGAGGAGCAATCTTAAAAGGGTGGCTACCTTTAGTTAACTAATGTACATCTTTTCATTGCACTAAACTCCCAAAAGCCTCACATTTCTTCAAATTTCGAGATGATCAATCCCTTATTGTTGGATGTCATGCTTTTGGTAAAAAAAATAATTCTAGTTTTATGGAAATACATATTTTTTTAGGTAAAGAAACATTGCGTAAACATTACAGTACACAAGATTACAAAAATGTTTACGTGTACACATTTAACGTATACATGTTTACAAAAGTGTGTACATGTTGTAATATAAGGAAGTGTACACAAGTGTAAACAACATAAACATTTTCGTATACAAGTGAAGTCTTTCGTGAAAAGATTACAATTATCTTTCTTTTTTACGAAAACCATTGAAGGAATACAGATAATAAAATATTCTTTTTTTAAGGCTTTATTTTTAGAAAGAAGTCTAAAAGCAAATGATGAGAGGATGGATACATATGAGTCAATCAAGAATAGCAGCAATTGATGTAGGAAATGATTCGGTTAAAGCAATATTTGGAGAAATGGAAAGGGAAATTAACATTCCAAATATTGTTGCCATCGATACAGAAGACCGTCCAGTAATCGGAATTGAAGAGTTAGATCAGAAAGATCCTCTAGAAGGGTTGCACATTCGTATACACTCACCGGCATTAAAAGAGAATAACACTATTTATCGTGTTGGTCATTTGGCAACAAAGGCAGGAAATTCAACGGAGCTAGATCCTGGTAGCAGCAAATCACAGGAAGACCAAACATTAGTCATGTTATTTACTACCATTGCTTTAGATGCAGTAGAGGCGTTTAAGTCGAATACCAATCAAGTTGTTGATGCAAATTATACATTAGGAACAGGATTACCACTTCGAGAAGTGAAGGAAGGAAAAGATGCAGGCTATCGTTCCAAGCTGATAGGTTCCGTTCACCAGATCGAATTTCTAGTGACACCACAGCATCAAGGTAAGAAAGTAAACATAAAGTTTGATGAAGCAAAAGTATATCCGGAAGGGTTCGCTGCGTTTATTAATCTAGTGATGGATGAGGACTTGAAGATTATTAATAAGAAATTAATAGATAAGCAAATTCTTATTCAAGATATTGGCGGTTTATCTACCGATATTGCGGTGATTAGAAACAGAACTGTAGATGACGATAAAGCGCAAGGCTTTAACTTAGGAGTATCTGAATCACTGGAAACCATTCGTGAGGAAATTTTTACAAAGCATGGGGTCGAATTAGACAGTCGACGAGATGTCGTGGATATTATTACGAGAAAAAATGACCGAAATCACATCATGGTAAAAGGAAGTCGGACAAGCGTCCATGATATTACAGATAGAATTCTCTTAGAATTGGCAAAGAAACAATACCGTCTTTTACGAAATGTATGGCAAAAAAATTCACAAACCGAAATCTGTTATTTTGTCGGTGGTGGATCAAATGTCATTAAGGAATACTTAAAAACCTTAAACAACAATCTAGACGGCTACAATATCGAATTTTTTGAGGATGAAAAAGAAAGTATTTGGATGATGGCGAATGCTTACTATAAGCTGATTGCCGAATTTTTAAAGAAATCTAATAAAAAGGAACAGAAAAAAGCCTCTGCTCAATCATAAGGTGATAACATGAATAAAAATAATGAAATCAAAAGGGGTCAGACGATATCCTTTCGTATCCCTTCTGAAACTCCTGATTATATTTTAAAAGAATTACAGCATTTAAAGGAAAAAGAAAGACGGAATTTTTCGAGTAAAATAGCTGAGTTTGTCCTGAAGGGTGTAAATGAAGGGACATCGAAGGAACAAGAAACGATCACCATTCCACTTCCGAAACGCCTAACGAAGGCGCAACGTAATTGGATTAAGCATGAGCATTCCGAGGCATTGCTAGGAAGTATCATGTATCATCTGTTAAATGACCCAGTTCGCTCTACATCCCTACTCGCCTCCATGAATAGTAATGCTACAAATATTGATGAGGCATTATACTTACAGGAAGAGATGCTAGAAGAGTCTGAGCAACAAGAGCCAGAGCTTGAGAACGAGACAACTCGAACAAAAGTGAATCACAAAGAGCTTGACGATGATCTAGATGCGATTGATTGGAATGAAGCATTAAGCCAAACGCGTGATTCAGAAGAAGCAGAGGAGCCGGAAGAGGAAGACCTTGATGATCTCTTAGGAGACTTTTTAAGTAAGATGAATAAATGATTTATGCTAGAAAGCTTTTGAACGTCCGCTAATATGATTAGCGGACTTTTTTATGCGTTTGGAAAGTATAGAATTTTTGTAAGAAGTAATGCAACATAGCGAAAATCTTGAACAATTCTCATCTAAAACTAATGAACTTTTCATAATACTCTCATTCTTCTCTCATTTTTCAAAACTATAATCAATTTGAAATAAAAAAGATAAAGTGGGAGGCTATCAAGTATGAAGATTGTTATTATACCGTCAGGGTTCAAGGAGTGCTTGAGTTCAGAGGGGGTTGCTAAAGCCATGAATAACGGGATACAAAGGTTTGATCCGAATGTAGAAACAATGGTGATTCCCATGATTGATGGTGGGGAAGGATTTGCTCATACGATTATAAAGCTAAAAAAGGGGGAACTGATTTACCGAGAAGTAATTGGTCCGATTGGTGAAAAGGTTCGGAGCCATTTCGGAATATTTCAGGAAAATGGTAAAAAGACAGCAGTAATAGAAATGGCTGCTGTGGCTGGTCTAACGCTTATTCCTAGAAATAAGAGAAACCCTTTAAAAACAACTACGTTTGGTGTGGGACAATTAATAAAGTCTGCTTTAGATTTGGGTGTAGACGATATTTTGATCGGTTGTGGTGATTCAGGGACATCGGATGGAGGAGCGGGTATGGCAGAAGCCCTTGGAGTTCGTTTCCTTGATAAATATCATCAAGCATTAAATATTGGTGGTGGGGGAGACTTACATTCCATTGAAAATATCAATATCTCAGGCATAGATCCACGGCTTTCTAAAGTAAAAATCGATGTGGCATGTAACTGGTATAACATTCTTTGTGGGCCAAGAGGCGTAGCGCGTGTGTTTGCTCCCCAAAAAGGAGCGAACCCTGAAGAGGCTCAGCAATTGGCGCATAATTTAGAGTATTATGCTCAATTAATTTTACAACAAATGGAGGTGGATGTAAGAACAACGCCAGGAGGAGGGGCATCGGGAGGCTTAGGAGCAGGTCTAATGGCATTTACTGGTGCTACATTACATCCCCGTTTTGACATTATCATGCAATATATACAATTAGAAGAACATATCAAAAATGCAGATCTAGTATTAACCGCTGAGGGCTGTTTGGATTATCAAACACCGAATGGGAAAATACCAGCAGAAGTGGCACGGATTGCAGGAAATTTAGGAGTTCCTGTTATTGCCATTACGGGAACGATTGGGGAAGGAGCAAGCATTAATTATACGAATGGTATTCATGCATATACGAGTATTATTCAAAGTCCAACTTCTCTAGAAATAGCAATGAAAGATGCTTCAAGGTTAATCGCTGATAGTGCCGAGGCTGCTGTGAGGCAAATTCGCATCGGCTATCAAATGGCAAAACGTAAATATAAGCGAGAGATAATATGAATGCTACTACCAGAATTGAAAGAAGAAAATCTACTTCTTATCAGGTATTAAAAAAAACTCTTTTAGCGATGCCTAACTATTCCTATATTCTCTTAAGCTTATTTATAGTAGTATGCTTTGCGATCTTCTTTGCTAGTTCTTTAGATTACAAAGGCAAGGTAGCGCTGATTGTTTTTGTGATAGCGATGATCTTATGGATTACGACAAAGCTTCCTGCGGGTTATGTAGCGCTTGGAGCCATACTATCGATTATTCTTTTAAAAGGAGCAGACGCAAGCCTCTTATATGATTCTTTTTCATTAGAGATTGTTTGGCTGATGATAGGGGCTTTCATCATCGGGGAGGTGATAAAGGTTTCTGGTTTAGCAAATAGAATAATCACTAATATTATGAAGAACTCTGCTACTTCCAATAGTGTTTTATTTCATGTGCTGATAGCTTTACTTCCACTATCTATTTTCATTCCTTCTACATCGGGGAGGGCGGCGATAACATTGCCTGTTGTAAAGGAATTAGCTCCTTTCATTCAAGACGATAAACATAAACAAGTCCTTGCGATGTTTGTGCCGACTATCATTCTTATGACAACTTCAGCAACCCTTATCGGAGCTGGTTCCCATCTAATTGGTGTGGAGATATTAGAGAAAACAACTGGTGAAACGATTACTTATTTAAATTGGCTCATTTGGGGAGTGCCATTTGCTATATTTATTAGTTTTGTCAGTTATTTAGCTGTGAGACTTTTATGGATGAGAGGAAAGTCTACCCCTCTACTTTCCGTATCAAAGAAGCATTCTATTATTACAAAAAATGAAAAAATAACAGAAAAAGAAAAGAAGGCTTTAATTTTTATCGGGACACTGTTCCTTCTATGGGTGACAGAGGGCATTCACGGACATGATATCGGTTTTATTACAATCATGGGAGCATTAGTGTTTATGTCACCTAAATTTGGTCTTCTATCATGGAAACAAGGGGTAAAATCGGTATCATGGAATTTGATCTTATTTGTATCGGCAGCAACAGCATTAGGAATAAATCTTGTGGAAACAGGAGTTGTAGACTGGATTGAATCCTCTATTTTTCAGTTCGTGACAAGTTTTTCTAACTTTTCTGTTTGGGGAATGCTTTGTTTTATCTTACTTGTTTCCATTACAAGTCATTTGTATATTACTTCCCATACCACAAGAGCGATTGTTTTAGTTCCTGGGCTATTGATGCTTGGTACCTCGTTTGGTTTCAATGGAATCGCTGTTTTATTCTTGAGTTTAGTAGGGATGAATTATTGTTTAACCTTTCCGGTAAGTTCGAAAGCTTTGCTTGTTTATTTTGAAGAGGAAAAAATCAGTTATAAAGCAAAAGACTTAATGGGGTTAAGTTTTCTATTAATGCCGATATATTTTATTAGTATGCTACTATTTTATTACACCTATTGGAATTGGACAGGTTTGACCTTATAATAATGAAAACGGAACTGCCATATAGACAGCTCCGTTTTCATCAAGATTTCTTCATTTTGTCTCTAAGCAGCAGCTGCGCTTTTATTTTTTGTATAATATCTTTCACTTCTCATAATTAACGCCCCTACTACAACAAATGCCATAATAATGATTGCCATCACCACATATCCATTCTGGAATCCGATCGATCCATAAAGAGTACCCATTACGTAGGAGAAGATGGTAATTCCAACTTGTTTTGCGAAATTAAATCCAAGCATGTAGACGGTTGCTGATAGGCGAACATCAAATACGCCAGTGATATATTTCATAATCGAAACTAGCATTAAAGGCATTTCGATTGCTGCTAGTAATCTCCAGAATGCTAACATCCATACCTCTGTCAAATAAGCAGAACCAAGAACGCGGACAAATAACACGATTCCTGCTAGAATTAGTCCATTTTTAGCCCCGATTTTATTAATAAACCATGGAGCGAGGATCATAAAGCCTGCTTCCAAGAATACTTGTACAGAAGCAATACGACTAAAGACAAGCTCTCCTCGAGATGCATCATCAAAGAAGCTAGCAAAATAGTTCGGGAATTGCTGATCAAAAACATCAAACATTGTTGCAATCCCGATCATCATGATACAGAATCCCCAGAAGCTTCTATTCTTAAATACATTCAAAATATTTTCCTTCGTAACCGGTGATTCCTCTTCTTCTACCTCTGGTGCATGAACCTTCTCTTTTTCATCTTTTTTCACACGAAGTGCCCATAATAGCACACCAAGAATGACTGCAGATACGGTACACGCCCAAAAAATACTATATGGATTTCGAACAAACATGATACCACCGATGAATGCAGCAGTACCACCTGCTAGTGAACCGAATAAACGAACATGTCCATATTCGTAGTTACTGGCACGGGTTGACCGTTCGATGTAGGCTTCGACAACACCGACACCGCCATTTAAACATAAACTTAAGTATGCCCCACCAACAATGGCGCCAAAGATTGCGTTCATTTCTAGTAGTGGAAGAAAAGCAAATTGAACAAATGGTCCGATAAATAAAAGGCATAAAACAACAAAACCGAATAAATATTTTTTAAGACCTAATTTATCTTGGATAAGACCATAGATAGGTTCCAAAATAAGTGCAGTCACGGCCATAGCAGAGAACACTAGACCTGCGACGCTAGTGCTGAGGTTCGCTGTTTTGTCTAACCAAAATGGTAAAAAGGCAAATATTAATGCCCAGATCATGAAATAAAAGTAATACATCCCGCCAAAGTTCCAGAACTTTAACTGTTTTATGTTTTTCATTGCTGACTACTCCTTCTTATTTTAAGACTTCTGGTGTTTGTGGTGTCCATCTATCATCAGGAACAGGCTCTCCGAAGATAGGATTCCCTTGTTCATCCCATTCTATCTTTTGAGCTCTTGCTTGACGATTCGGTTCATAAAGTGGATCACCAACTAAATCGGTATAATTTCTTGCATGGTAAACTAAGATGGTTTCGGCGTCATCTTCAGATTCTGTAAAAGAATTGTGTCCAGGTCCGTATTGACTATTCTTTGGACAGCTTTGGAAGACTGGTTCCTGGCTTTTCGTCCATGAATTCGGATTCAATAAATCGTCATCTGCATTGGCAGTAAGTAATCCCATGCAATAATCAACACCAGTTGCACTTCCGGAATATGTGATAAAAACCTTTCCATTCTTGATTAAAACAGCTGGTCCTTCATTCACCCAAAAGCCTTTGATTTCCCAAGAAAGTTCCGGTTTTGTAAGCATGATAGGTTCTGTTTTTAATGTCCAAGGATTTTCCATCTTTGCAATATACAAATTGGAATGCCCTTTAATCTCTAAATCCTGCTGGGCCCATACATAATAGAGCTCGTCCTTGTGGTGGAAAATAGTTGCATCTAATGCAAAGGTAGACATGCCTGTCTCGACTTCCCCTTTTTCGACCCAGTTTCCTTCCATTGGGTTATCTGATGCGTTTTCAAGAACGTACATTCTATGGTTGAATGTATCATCATCAATGTTCGTGTCTGGAGCAGCAGCGAAATAAATATACCATTTGCCGTTTGCTCGATGAATTTCAGGTGCCCAAATTAATTCACTTAATGGACCGCTTTCATGCTTCCACCAAACAGCCACTTCCTTCGCGTCATGTAGTTCATTAAGCGTTTTCGCTCTTCTTAATACAATTCGGTCATAAAGTGGATGAGATCCTGTGAAATAATAATAGCCATCTGAGTGCTTATAAACGAAAGGATCAGCACGCTGTAAAACAATTGGATTCAATATTTTCTCACACATATTTAAACACCCCTAAGTAATGAAATTAGAAAGATTTGAAATAGTAAAACCTTTTCATAATGAACAATATCTTTCTATATAAGTAATTTTGTAAGTAATAGTTTGTGCAATGAAAAGGATAACACTTATACGTATAAGTGTCAATTAAATTTTTCAATAAGTTATTTGTATCTTATATCTAGTTAAATAAAGAATTAGTTATTGTTAATGTGGTGTGGCTTATCAGCTCTGGAATGGATGATTCGTACAACTATTTGAAAGCGTTTTACAATATGTTCGTATAAGAAGGGAAGAAATCATTAGTCTTTTATATTTAGATGTAAAATAATTTGATATTAAAATATTTAATGTTAAAATAAATAAAGAATTACTCAACTATAAGATGTTGCAATGATAAGAAAGGGAGTGCTTATATTGAGACTGGAAGGCAAAGTTGGAATCATAACAGGTGGTGCTTCTGGGATTGGCCGAGGAATCGCTCTTGCCATGGCAAAAGAAGGTGCACATATTGCGATAGTTGATATTAATGAAGAAAAAGGCAATCAAACCCTGAAGGACGAAGGACATATCGCAATATAAAGAGGGTATGCTATTTATTAGAGATATTTCGAAGAAAGCAAACATCCATCCAATCATTAATGAGGTTATCGATAAATTCGGAAAGCTAGATATTCTTGTGAATAATGCACACGCTTCTAAGCAGGCTTCTTTTGTCGAAACAACGATGGAAATGATGGAGCTGTCCTTTGGTACAGGCTTTTATCCAACCTTCCATTTTATGAAGGCTGCATACCCGGAGTTGAAGAAATCGAAGGGGAAAGTGATTAACTTTGCATCAGGTGCAGGAATCTCTGGTCAGCCAACCCAAACATCCTATGCTGCGGCAAAGGAGGCAATCCGTGCGATCACTAGAGTGGCTGCAAACGAATGGGGGCCAGAAGGAATTAATGTCAATCTTATTTCACCGATTGCTTTAACGGAAGGGGTAGAGGCTTGGAGTGAGAATCATCCAAAGCTATATGAACAAATGGTCAACAATATCCCGCTTCGTCGCTTAGGCCAACCAGAAGAGGATATCGGACGAACTGCTGTGTTTTTAGCAAGTGATGATTCCCATTATATTACCGGCCAAACCATTATGGTCGACGGAGGCTCTTTCAAAATTTATTAATCGAGGAGGAAAAGAAATGGGACGTTTAGACAATAAAATTGCAATAGTAACAGGTGGTGCATCAGGTATTGGTGAACAAATCGTGGATCTTTTTAGTCAGGAAGGAGCAACTGTTATTGCAGCAGATATCAATAAAGCTGCATTAGAGAAGGCGAACAACAAGGACAATGTAGTTGGAATGAAATTGAATGTTGCATCAGATGAGGAATGGGCGCAAGTTGCTAAAGAAATTAAGGAACGCTACGGCATTATTGATATTTTAGTAAATAATGCCGGGATCTCTTCGGAGAAAGCATTCAAGGATATCGATTTAGAGGATTGGCAAAAAATGCTCGCAATCAATGGATTTGGCCCATTTGCTGGGATTAAACATATCGCACCATACATGTCGGAACAAAAGCAAGGCTCCATTGTAAATATTTCTTCGTATACTGCTCAAATCGGCCAAGGCTTTAACCATTACTCTGCTTCTAAGGGTGCTGTACGGGCACTATCCAGAGCAGCTGCTACCCAGTTTGGCAGAAGTGGAGTTCGTGTAAACGCCCTTTTTCCAGGGATTATCGATACACCAATGACTCAAGGCTTATCTGAATCAAGAGAATTATTAAACCAATTAATACAAGCCACCCCACTACAACGATTAGGAAAGCCAGACGATATCGCAAAAGCCGCCTTATTCCTAGCTTCAGATGATTCATCTTATATTACAGGTGCAGAAATTGTAATTGATGGAGGCTTTTCTGCTCAATAGAATAAGCTAAAACCAGTCACGAGAGAGGTGGCTGGCTTTAGATGTTGGTTTAGTTAATTCTAGCTTACCACATTGACAACCCTCGTCATCTCCTATATTATAGTTAGGAAAAGAATACTCGAACGGAAGAGGTTCATAGCTGAAACCCTCTATAAAAAACTATGGATGTTACGAGAATGCCATGTCCATATTAGGATGTGGCTTTTTTGTATGTTAGGAAAAAATAAAATTTTTGCAAGAAGTAATGCCATGAAGCGGAAATTTTGAAGTCCAAAGTAGTAAAAAAGCTAACGCATCTGCTAAAAGGGAGCGAATGCGAGGTTTTCTAGTACGTTAGGGCGAGCGGCCTAATATCCGAAGTGAAAATAGTTTAGCTATGAACTTTCTTGTCATGTTTGGGAGCAGGTACAAGGAGGTTTTTTTATGTCTGGAAGAAGTCATGAACAAGGATTGCAAGACCTAAAGCAATTAGGGAATCAAGATACACAATATAAGGATGATTATGCCCCTGAGGTGTTAGAAGTAGTGGATAATCTACATTCTGATCGCGATTATTTTGTGAAATTTAATTGTCCAGAATTCACGAGCCTATGTCCGATTACAGGTCAGCCTGATTTTGCGACAATGTATATTTCTTATATACCAAATCAGAAGATAGTTGAGAGTAAATCGCTGAAGTTATATTTGTTTAGCTTTCGAAATCATGGGGATTTTCACGAGGACTGTGTCAATATTATCATGAATGATTTAATTCAATTACTAGATCCTCGTTATATAGAGGTTTGGGGTAAATTTACTCCGCGTGGTGGTATATCGATTGATCCATGGTGTAATTATGGAAAGCCAGGGACGAAATATGAGGAAATGGCAACACATCGCCTAATCAATCATGATTTAAATCCTGAAAAAATTGATAATCGTTAAAGGGGATTGCATATGAAGCAGGATAAAGCAATTGTTGTTTTTAGTGGTGGTCAGGATAGTACGACTTGTTTGTTTTGGGCCAAGGACCGTTTCAAAGAGGTAGAAGCGGTAACCTTTGATTATGGTCAGAGACACGCTCTGGAAATTGAGTGTGCAAAGGAAATTGCAGAAGAGCTTGGAATCAAGCATCATATTTTAGACATGTCCCTTCTTAATCAGCTAGCACCAAATGCATTGACTCGTGAGAGCATGGAAGTAGCAGAAGGGGAGGAGGGGGAGCTCCCATCCACCTTTGTGCCAGGAAGAAATTTGCTTTTTTTATCCTTTGCGGGTGTGTTGGCGAGTCAAGTAGGAGCAAAGCATCTCGTGACAGGTGTCTGTGAAACGGATTTTAGTGGTTATCCAGATTGCCGTAATGTTTTTATCAAATCATTAAACGTTACGTTAAACCTTTCCATGGACGATAATTTTGTTATTCATACGCCATTGATGTGGCTCGATAAGGCGGAAACGTGGGAGCTTGCAGATCAACATGGTGCACTGTCGTTCGTTCGGGAGAAAACATTGACATGCTACAACGGAATAAAAGCAGACGGATGTGGGGAATGTCCAGCATGTAAGCTTCGTAACAAAGGGTTGGAGCAATACTTAGAAGCGAAGAAAACGGAGGAATTATAGTATGTTAAGAGTGTTTCTATATTTACTTTCTATTGTAACGGCAAATGTCGTCACAGCGGCATTGATGCCATTGCAATTTGGTATTTTTATTATTCCAATGGGAACCTTGTTCATCGGAGCAACTTTTATTTTTCGTGACCTGGTTCAAAACAAGTATGGAAGAGGGAAGACTTATTTATTTATTCTGACCGCATTAATATTATCTGCTATCGTTTCAGCATTGCTAGGTGATTCATTAATGATTGTCGCGGCATCTGCACTTTCATTTATTATCTCAGAAACAGCAGATACTGAGATTTATACGCGATTGAAGTTACCGATCGCCTGGCGCGTGTTTTACAGTGGAATAGTCGGTGGCTTTTTCGATTCTGTTGTATTTGTCCTAGTTGGACTAAGCCCACTTGGAGCTGGAATGCTTCCTTGGGAGGCTGTGCCAGCAGCGATCCTTGGACAAATCATCGCCAAAACAATCATTCAGATGATTGGTGCGATCATATTGAATCAAGTATATATAGTGAAACAAAAAGATATGGTAGCAGAGTAAAGTAGGAGAGTTGTCCGATAAGGATGACTCTTTTTTCATGAAATTGGGGTAAACTAAATATACTGTTATAATAAGATGAGGTGATGGAATGGAAAAATCTTTTGTACGAGAATCATTAGCAATTAAGGTATGTCATGTATTCATTTCCGATACGAATAATCATGGAACGCTTTTTGGTGGCAAACTAATGAGTTATATTGATGACATTGCATCCGTTTCCGCGATGAGGCATTCAAGAAAACCTGTTGTTACAGCGTCTACTGACTCAGTTGATTTTCTAGCACCTATAAGCACTGAAGAGTCAGTCTGTTTAGAGTCCTTCGTCACATGGGCAGGAACTAGCTCGATGGAGGTTTTTGTCAAAGTGATAGCCGAAAACCTTTTAACAGCCGAGCGAACCATTGCGGCAACAGCTTTTTTAACTTTTGTAGCCGTTGGGGAAGATGGGAAACCAGTTCCAGTCCCAGGCGTTATACCAGAAACAGAAGAAGAAAAATACTTACACCGAACAGCAGAACAACGTGTCGAAGCAAGGAAACAAAGAAAAGCATCAAGTAAGGAATTAGCACAGTATATGGATAAAAGTAAGCTGTGGGAGTAGTTGCAAAAAAGTAGGAGCAACTTGCAAAAAATTCGCTCAGCTGCAAAAAAGTGGGAGCAAGTTGCAAAAATATTCACACAGACGCAAAAAAGCGGAAGCAACTTGCAAAAAAAATCCACGCAGCTGCAAAAAAGCAAGACCCACTTGCAAAAATCAAAAGCACAGCCTCCCTCGTTACGACGGAGGCTGTGAATAATTAAATCTCTCTCTTCCTCTTTCTCTTAAACAAGAAAGTACTTGCTCCTATCAGTATTAAAATCAATCCACCTAATAAAAAGTTGAACGTACTAGTCGAGGTATCTGGTAATTCCTTCTCATCCTTAGCGTCAACCATCGTTTCCATATCTTCTTCAAATACGGTAAATGTGCTAAAGTGATCGATTTTTGCTGTCACGTTGCCATTCTTATATTCTCCGCCTACTACTTCCCATTTCTCTAATTGTGGATTTAAATAGAAGATTTTTAGAGAATTTGAGTGTTCGGCCACGGCTTTGTTGACAACAAAGGAAACTATGATATTAGAATCAAATTCACTTATTTCCTTGTCGCCTTGAATGATGTTGAAATCATAGACGGCACTTAAGGCATCTTCTATTTGTTCTAATTTTTGGAGAATAATGTCCACAGCTTGATTGCCGTTTGTAAAAATGGATGCAGGTATTTGAAGGGTGACGTCCTTCTTTTTTATCATGATTAACGCATGAAGTTGCTTTAACAGCTTCACTTGCTCCTCTGTAAAAGAAATGGCTATCGAAGAGCTATGTTCGCTTAAATCAATAATTAATTCAACATTATATGCTAATTGGTCGAAAATGGCATCATTCACCGTGGCCTGATTATCCTCTACCTTTGGTTTGGTTATAACATTGGGTTCAAGCTCCGGTTTTTCCTGAGATGGATTTTTCGGAGTTGGTTCATCATCCGGCTTTTCGATGTCTGGTTCCTCAGGGGTTTCCACACCTTTCAGAGTTAATTCACCAAAAACTGATGTATCCTGATAGCTTGTGCCTGTGGTATCATTCCAAGTTGCGATACTTTGGCGCGCACCTTCATTTCCATCATTAATTTGGACATCGAATCCAATTTTTGTTTCATTTACTGGTGTGATTGTTTTAAAAGGAATCTTAACCTCAACGATATAACCATCATGCGTTTGGTTTGTTGCAGACTTAAACCCTTCGGCAATACTTCCAGGATTAAAAGATGCTTCGTTGTCAAAATTAACTCGGTATTGCCCGTCATCCACTTCGTAATAAGATGTCTTCCCATTGTTCTCATCGACAAAGACTTCAATGGAATCCTGCTCCCAGGCATTTTCACTTGTTTTATCAAGTGCAGAATCCTTTACTTCTACTAGTACATATAAATTTTCCTTATCCCAGAGTGCTTTTGCAGTACCATTTGCCCCTTGCCATGCCATTTGATACCGATTCACTGGAAGCTCGGCTGCATTGCTCCATGAATCATCAACTGTACCATCGATCTTCGGAGCCCCGAATGCTGCGGTGCCTTGATTTGCTTCTTTTTCCTCTGGCTCATGCTCAGCGAGGAATTTTTCTGGATCGATGACGGCATAATAGGCTGGTTTTGCTTGTAAATTTTTATCAAACAATAATGGGCTTTGTTCTGCTCTCCAGCTTGTAGTATCATTCAATCCCCAGAAGGTAACACGAGAAATATGCTTCTTGTGTTCCTTATAGAGCTTAAACAGCTGGGCATATAAATAGCCCTGCGCATTTGCCTGTCCCTCCGTAAGTTCATTATTAGTACCAGCTGTAATGTCTAGCTCAGTCACCCCGACTTCTACACCGAGAGAAATAAACTTTTCTAAAGAACGTCGGACATTTTCAGGGTTTGTATTCAAATTATAGTGTGCCTGCATGCCAATGCCATCAATCAATAGCTCTCCGTTATTTTCTGCTCCATAGTTTTCGTTAATCTCTTTGACCATTTGGTAGATTGCTTCTGCTTTATTTTGATTATCATCATTATAATCATTGTAGTATAGTGGAATATTCCAGTCGTTTTCTTCTATTACTTCTTTTGCTGCACGAAAAGCCTGTTCAATATAATCAGGTCCAATAGCCTTATACCAGCCAGATTGGCGTAAGGATGCCTTCCAATCAGATGGATTCGGAGGATTATCGTTCATCGCCTCATTCACGACATCCCATGAGATTACATTTGGACCAAAGTGCTCCACTGTTGTTTGGACATGCTTTCTTAGATTGTTTAGTGCCTCTTCTCTGCTCAATGGTTGACCATTTTCGTCAGAATGGAGCCATTCCTCTGACTGCTGGTGCCAAACAAGCACATGTCCATGGATTTGAAAGCCTTCCTCTAGTGCTTTGTCTACAAGCTCATCTTCTGCTGTAAAATCAAATTTTCGCTGCTCATTATAAGCATAGGCTGGCTTCATCGCATTCTCGGCTGTTACTAACTGATGGTGCTTTTTTAAAAGCTCGAGTCGAGAGCCTTCCAATTCTGCGGTGGAAATAGCATTACCGATGAGAAAATCATCCTTGTAGACATCCTTTATAGAAGGTAAATCCTTCTCAATATCCGTACCACCAGAATTAGCTGGTTCAAATGTAATATCATCCATATAGAAGGAAGCTGTACTGCTTGTGCTCTCGACATAAATGGTTAAGTAACCATCTCCTGTACTACTATATCGATAACTCCCTTGTAGCTGTACCCAGCCATCTTCTGTAGTGATCGTTTTTCCATCCAAATTATGATAGCTTGCATTGTCACCTTGCCCAACCTGTGTGGAAAGCTGTAACTCAGTGCTTTCTTCTGAGAGCAGCTTCACCCACACAGAAATGTTGTATTCCTCTCCCGTATCTATATATGGATCGACTCGCAATGCGGGACCGTGCCATGTCTCTGTTCTTTCTTCTACTTTTAGTGCAAAGGAACCGCCTTCTGTGTGATTAGCTTCATCGGTTACAGCCAGAACTTCTGTACCAGATCTACCCTCGATTCCTTCCATTGATTGGTCCTCATAATCGATGGTCGAAAATTGTTGGACAGGAGGCTCTTGCTCTTCTGGAGCTGGACCACCAATCCATTGCGCGATTTCCTCGAGCGTTGTATCCATTAAGACATAATGTCGACCCATTGAATAAGGACTGCCATCTGGATAACCTACTTTAAAGGCATATTTTATACCATTTTCTTTATTAGCTGCTTCTGCTTCCCCGTTGTAAGTACCATATGGATATGCCATAAGTACAGGATCTTTGTTAGTGATAGATTTCAAATATTGATTAGCTGCAGCAATTTCAGCTGATGCTTGCTCTATGGCAATCTCTTCATGCCAAACGTTCTCTTGATCATGTGTTTTCGAATGGTTTTCTAGACTGATGCTTTCTTCATTTACAAGACTTTCTAACTGATCCTTTGTCATGCTATAATCTCCATCAATCCAATCACTAACAACAAATAGCACGGCCTGCATGTTATATTGCTTCAAAATAGGTAGTGCGTTTGTTATGAAATCAGGAGTAGCATCATCAAAGGTTAACAAGATTGGTTTTTCTGGAGCTTTTTCCTCCCCATTCATGATACGAACATATTGCTCTGACGATAACGTATTGTAGCCATTCTGATGCAAATATGCCATGGTTTCTTTAAATTTTTCCAAACTAGTATCTGTCCATTCAATTGTCGGATTCTCCGCGATCCGATGATAAAGAAGGACAGGGATATCTTCCTTTTCCTGAGCATGGATAGTAGAGGGCATCCATCCAGCTGGTAAGACTAATAAAGATATAAGCAGTAATGATGTCATTTTCTTAAAATTCTTACTCATTAAGCAATCTCCCTTCTTTTTAAACGCTTACATAAAAGCCACCACTCTTATTATATCGTTTTGATTTTTAACAGATAACCAGAAAAATTAAAGAAGCTTCTTTAAAAATTTTAGAAATTTCCATAGAATAGATATTACCTTACATAATTCTGTCAGAGGAGAGATGAAATGAACCCACCAATTATTCGAAAATTATTAACAGGCAAAGTGAAAAAATTAGGAAGTCCAGAAGCTAAAGACAAAATGGATCGTGAATGGGAGAGTGCTATTTTTAAGCAAAGTGTAGAAGGGAGGAAGTGGCTTAGCAAAACGGGACTAGCAGGTGATGAGGTAGCAGATACGAAAAATCATGGTGGTCTGGAAAAAGCAATTTTTGCCTATTCAACCCATCATTATGACTATTGGCGCAAAGAACAAGGGATAGAAAAGATTGGAATAGGTGCAATGGGGGAAAATTTAGCGGTAGAATCTTTAGATGAACAGCGTGTTTGTATAGGAGACACCTACCGATTTGGTGAGGCAGTTATCCAAGTGGCTCAACCGAGAAGGCCGTGCTGGAAGCCTGCAAGACGATATCGCATCATGGATTTTGCTCTGCAGATACAGGAGACAGGTAGAACAGGGTGGTATTTTCGCGTATTGGAAGAAGGCTATGTTCAAGCAGAACAGGAATTAATTTTGCTAGAGCGACCTTACCCTAAATGGACGATTGCTCAATGTAATGAAGTGATGTATCGTAAAAAAGATGATTTAGCTCTCGTAGAGGAACTAGCTTCCTGTCCATTCTTAGCGGAAAGCTGGAAAGAGACCCTGTCGAAAAGGTTGAAAGGAAAGAAGACATCCTCTAGTGATAAACGTGTATTTGGTCCAAATAAAAATTAGAAGTGAACCTTTCTATCTACTTACTTGTATAAGTAAGTAAAAGAAGGAAAGGAAGGACAATATGACATTAGGTTGGTTAATCAGTACAGTTGTTGTGGTGATCTTAGGAAATGTTTTCGCAATATTTATCGCTACGTTAAACAAAAAGGTGGTCAAGGATTCACAAGGCAAAATTGATTTTAAGAAAACAGATATTTATTTTCAATGGACGAGATGGGATAATATTAATATTGTAGTTGCAGGATATACGTATCTCTGCCTGATTGGTTTATGTATTGTTTTACTTCGCGGAGATAATATTGAAAGCCCTTGGGTGCAATTTTTTCTTCATCAGACCGCTATATTTTCTTTACTCACCATTATTTGGCTTATCTCTAGAATTGTTTATGTACTTAAGGGAATAAAAAAACGGTGGCCAGATGAATTTGAATAAGGCGGAGCAAGAAGAACAATACAGCCTTGAGGAATTGTTCGTTTCTTACAAAACCCCTATCTATCTTTTTATCTACCGTTACTGTCAGGAGGAGCAGCTAAGTATTGATATCGTCCAGGATACCTTTTTGCGTTTTCATAAATATCAACATCAATTTGATGCGAGAAAATCCTCGATCAAGACCTATTTATTTCGCATGGCCTATCAATTGATGATTAATCGGTTGAATAAGAGGCAACGCTGGAAGAAGCTTTTGCCATTTTTATACCAGCAAGAAGCCCAACATGAAAGCATGTCGTCTATTGATAAACTTACGATCCAAGAAGCTATCAAGCAATTACCTGAGCATCAGCGTGCAATCATTTTATTAACCTATTATCATGATTTAAGTCAAAAAGAAATTGCGAAAATACTAGAAATACCTATTGGGACCGTCAAATCAAGATTACATGCTTCGTTGAAAAGATTAAAAGAGCTATTGGAGGGAACGGCATGAATAAAAAAGAAATACCAGAAGAGCTCAAAGAAAGGTTAGAGGAGTTTCATGTAGAAATCCCTCAGATACCACTGAAAAAAAACAAGCTAGATCAGCTAGCAGACTGGATCTGTAAGCCTGTGAAGAGTCCTTTGGAGTTCCTTTCCATACATGAGAAGTCTACGATCAAGCTTGGTTTATATCCATTGTTTGCGATATTCATCCTACTTCTACCTACGATGTTTTTAATCTAATCAAGGAACAATCCTACACTTCCCTTAAGACCATATAAAGTTTATAATAGTCTTTATATGAAAAGGAGTGTTTGCGATGCGTGAACAATGGTCATCCAAAATTGGGTTTATTATGGCTTCCGCTGGTGCTGCGATTGGACTAGGTGCCATTTGGAAGTTTCCATATCAGGCAGGACTAAATGGAGGAGCAGCATTTTTCCTATTATTCATTGTCTTCACCCTTGTGATTGGATTATCGATGCTAATATCAGAATTTGTAATTGGGCGTGGCGCGAAAAAAGAAGCGATCACGGCTTATAGAACCTTAGCGCCAAATAGCCATTGGAAAATGATCGGTCAGCTAGGTGTATTAGGCTGCTTTCTATTGCTTTCCTTTTATAGTGTGGTAGGTGGTTGGGTCTTGATTTATAGTGCTCAGTCTATTGTTGGTCAAGTAATTAAGGATGGAGCGAATTATGAGCAATTATTTGGCGCTGTCACCTCCTCGCCCGTCATTACGTTAACAGGGTTAGCGCTGTTTTTACTCATTAATGTTGCTGTCATTTCTTTTGGAATAAAGAATGGGATTGAAAAAGCGAATAAATATATGATGCCATTATTGTTTTTATTTTTTATTATCCTTGTCGTTCGTTCCCTCACTCTACAAGGGGCTGCGGAAGGGATCTCTTTTATTCTAAATCCAGATTTTTCTAGCCTAACAGGAGAGGGAATTCTCTATGCGCTTGGTCAATCCTTTTTTGCTCTAGCAGTGGGTTTTTCTTGTATGGTTACCTATAGCTCTTATTTAGGAAAAGAAGTGAGTATCCCGGCATCTGCTTCCTCTGTTGTCGTGATGAATATTTTCGTCTCCTTATTAGCGGGATTAGCTATTTTCCCGGCAGTGTTTGCCTTTGGAATTGAGCCTACAGAAGGGCCGGGCTTATTGTTTATTATTTTGCCGACAGTATTTGCTCAAATTCCTTTCGGGGAAGTATTCTTCTGTCTATTCTTATTATTATTTTTATTTGCGACTTTAACGTCCTCCTTTAGTTTATTAGAAATTATCGTATCTGCCTTCACGGAAAATGGAAAAAGATCGAGAAAGAAAGTGACCTGGATTTCAGGACTTGTTATGTTCATTGCGGGTATTCCAGCAGCCCTGTCCTCCAGTATTCTAAAGGATTTCATGGTCTTTAATAAAACAGTATTTGATGCAACAGATTATTTAGTGAGTAATATTTTGCTACCACTCGGAAGCTTACTTATTGCGATGTTTATCATTCATCGAATGGATAAAGCGCTGGTGGAAGAGCAGTTTAAGATGTCTAACAACCTATCCAATGGCTGGTATCAAATCTGGAGAGTTGTCATGACTTGGATTGTACCGGTCACGATTCTCATAGTGTATGTGAATTTGATCGGGATATGGAAGTTATAACCATCTCAAGGAGAGATGGTTATTTTTTTATGACAGTGGTAGAGGAAAGATTAACAAGGTTTTGAATCGTATCACCTACTGGACAATGCTCCTCTAAAAATGTGACAAATTCCTCCACTTTTTCTTTTGGAGCATCAGTATCAATGTAAAAGGTTGAGCTTATTTCCGAATATCCTGGGCGCACATCCCCCTTATCGAAAAATCCGTCCAGATCAATATCCCCTTCTAATTCAACACGGAAATTCTTTAGATCAATATCAAATTTTTCAGCATACGTACGTGCCACAATCGATTGGCAGGATCCTAATGCAGAAAGTAATAATTCTACTGGGTTCATTGCAGTATCAGTGCCACCAAGGGATGCAGGTTCGTCAACCATCACCTTATGTCCTCGGGATTCCGTTTCTACTAAAACCTTTTCCTTTAATGTTGCTGTTGCTTTAAATGTGTGAATAGCCATGCTTGTTTCCTCCTAAAGTAAGATGTGAAAAAGCCCTTCTCTAAAAAGGGGAGAAGGGCTGATTACCGATAGTATAATTGCTTTCCTTCTCATCTTTCGTATTAAAATACGTCTGAAGTTGGCACCATACTTTGAATAAAAGTTGGTTGCCGAGAGATCATAGGGTCAGTCCCTCCCCCTCTCTGGATGAGAAATATCCATATAGTTTCATAGACTATATCATGAAAAAAGAAAAACATCAACTTAGTGAAGAACAGGTTGTCGAAAAAATATATTTTGCTCATCTCGCTATGGAGAGGAGAGATAGTCAAGATAAAAAGATATATCTTGGCAATCTAGCTAGGAAGAGGAGCGTTCACCAAGATATATTGCAAACAGCCCCTCATATGCTAATCAAAATAGATTTATAGAAAAAAGAAATATTAGGAACATTAATGCAATCGATTGCGCTATAAAATAATTTCAGATATAATATGAATTGCTCGATTAAAAAAGTAATAGTATTTATATATCGTAACAAAAAACCATTTAGAACAAATGAAAGCTTATGTGCAATCGATTGCATTTTGAAAGCGGATAAATGAGAGGTTTAGGTTTAAGGAGGATATTATGTTAGCAGAAGAAATTAAGACAGAAGAAGAAAGCAATGTAAAACAACAATTACCGAATCTACCAATCAGTACGATATGGTTGATTAGTTTTGGTTTTTTAGGAGTACAAATGGCATTCTCCTTGCAAAGTGCCAACATGGGGCGAATTTTT
The DNA here is from genome assembly GCF_055392695.1 of Gracilibacillus sp. JCM 18966. Taxonomy (NCBI): domain Bacteria; kingdom Bacillati; phylum Bacillota; class Bacilli; order Caryophanales; family Bacillaceae; genus Gracilibacillus; species Gracilibacillus sp. JCM 18966. The sequence continues at coordinate 1,425,008 of NZ_AP043883.1, forward strand.
CAAACGATTGGAGCAGATCCTACTAAATTAGGATTTTTCTTTATATTACCGCCACTTGCAGGGTTAGTCGTTCAACCGATTGTTGGTTATTTATCCGATCGAACGTGGATGCCGAGGCTCGGCCGGAGAATCCCTTATTTACTAGTTGGTTCCATTGTCTCTGTAATAGTTATGTGTTTATTGCCGAATGCGGGAAGCTTTGGTTTTGGGTTTGGTTCCATGCTTGCTTTAATGTTTGGGGCGGTAACGATTTTATTTATGGATCTCTCATCTAATGTTGCAATGCAGCCATTTAAGATGATGGTAGGAGATATGGTCAATGAAAAGCAAAAAGGATTCGCTTATTCGATTCAAAGCTTCCTATCGAATAGCGGGGCTGTTTTAGCTTGTATTTTCCCATTTTTACTAACTGCAGTAGGTATTTCCAACACTGCGCCTAAGGGAGTTGTCCCACCATCAGTGGTTATTTCCTTTTATGTCGGTGCGGTAGTTCTAATCATTTGTAGTTTATTTACGGTATTTAAGGTGAAGGAATATTCCCCTTCGGAATATGCTCTTTACCACGGAATAAGAGAAGATGCGCATAAGAAAAAAACGAGTATGTTTGGCTTACTCCGCAGTGCTCCAAAAGTATTTTGGACAGTTACACTTGTTCAATTGTTTTGTTGGATGGGCTTTCAATATCTTTGGACATATGGTACAGGTGCTGTTGCGGCGAATGTGTGGAATACGACAGATCCTTCCAGCTCTGCTTATCAAGCTGCAGGTAACTGGTTCGGCATCTTGTCCGCAGTACAATCCGTAGCTGCAGTACTATGGTCACTTGTACTATCACGTATTTCTAACCAAAGAAGAAAGCTGGGTTATGCGATTAGTTTAGTGCTTGGAGGAATCGGATTTAGTTCCGTATTCTTTATCCAACATCAATGGCTTTTAGTTATCTCCTTTACCCTAATAGGAATCGCTTGGGCAGCCATGATGACCTTTCCATTTACGATTCTTACAAATGCATTAACAGGGGAAAATATGGGGACATATCTCGGTTTGTTCAATGGTAGTATTTGTTTACCACAAATTATTGCCTCTTGTGTAAGCTTTGCCATTTTTCCATTACTTGGGTCGTCGATGCCTGCCATGATCTTATTATCAGGAATTTTCCTCATAATTGGGGCATTGTCGGTTGGAACAATCAGAGAAACCTTAGCAAAATCGTAAGGGAACAGATAAGCATGGACGAACATATAAAAAATGGATACATCCATTTTTTCAAATAGATTAAAAGATAAAGGAGAATAGAGATGCGGACTGTCAGTAGAAAGTGGTGGAAGGAAAGTGTTGTCTATCAAATCTATCCGAGAAGCTTCATGGATAGTAATGAGGATGGAATTGGAGATCTAAAAGGAGTAACATCAAAGCTCGACTATTTGAAAGACCTAGGAATCGATGTCATCTGGATATGTCCAATGTATAAATCTCCAAATGATGATAATGGCTACGATATTTCTGATTACCAAGATATTATGGACGAATTTGGGACAATGGCCGATTTCGATGAACTTCTAGAAGAAGTGCATAAGCGGGAAATGAAGCTGATTTTAGATTTAGTCATTAATCATACGAGTGATGAGCATCCATGGTTTATCGAATCACGCTCTTCAAAGGATAGTCCAAAACGTGATTGGTATATATGGCGTGATGGCAAAAATGGTAAGGAGCCAAATAATTGGGAATCGATCTTTAACGGATCTGCATGGAAATATGATGAAAAAACCGATCAATATTTTATGCACATCTTCTCTGAACGTCAACCAGATTTAAATTGGGAAAATCCTAATGTAAGAGAAGCATTATATGAGATGGTGAACTGGTGGTTGGATAAAGGAGTCGATGGCTTTCGCGTTGATGCTATTTCCCATATCAAAAAGGAACCTGGCTTAAAGGATATGCCAAATCCCAAAAATTTAGACTATGTACCATCCTTTTCAAAAATGATGAATGTCGAGGGGATTGATCCATTTCTATCAGAATTCGCACAAAAAACGATCCATAATTACGATATTATGACAGTTGGAGAGGCGAATGGCGTTAAGCTGGAGGATGCGGACAAATGGGTTAGTGAAGAGCATGGCTACTTTGACATGATTTTTCAATTTGAATTTTTAGGTCTATGGCAAAAGGATGGAGACGGCACTGTAAATGTGCAGGCATTAAAAGAAAATCTATCGAAGTGGCAGGCAGGTCTTGAAGGGAAAGGCTGGAATGCTTTATTTATCGAAAATCACGATCAACCTCGCCGAGTGTCCACATGGGGAAATGACCGAGAGCTTTGGAAGGAAAGTGCTAAAATGCTAGCTGCCTTGTACTTCCTCATGAAAGGAACCCCATTTATCTATCAGGGTCAGGAAATCGGTATGACGAATGTTCAGTTTCCATCGATAGAGGATTATAATGATGTCGGCATGATCAATTACTATAAGTTAGAAACAGAAAAAGGACGTCCACATGAGGATATTATGCAAGTCATCTGGAAGCAAGGACGCGATAACTCCCGTACTCCAATGCAATGGCATGCTGGGGCAATGGCAGGCTTCACTACATCGAATAAAACGTGGATGAAGCTGAACCCGAATTATGTGGATATTAATGTCTCGGATCAAATGAATGATCCTGACTCCATTTTGAATTTTTATAAGGCTTTAATCAAGTTAAGAAAAGAAAATGAGGTTTTCGTTTATGGAAGCTACAAGTTGCTGTTAGCCGATCACCCTAGTCTCTTTGTTTATACTCGTACATTTGGTGAGAATAAGGCATTAGTGATCAATAATTTCTCTGAAAAACATACGGAATGTAAGCTTCCGGCTGAAGTTTCTATTATTTCCTCACAGCCTGTTCTCCACAATTATGAAGTAGAAGAGGAGAAATTAGTAGAAAAAATGACATTAAAGCCTTACGAAACAAGGGTATATTTATTTAACTAAAAGAGTAGGAACCCGGATATTTTTCCGGGTTTTTTATTTTAACATTCACGCGATTATTTAAACACTTCTGGAATCATCGTAAATCCATCCACAATGGTGTCCTCTTCAACCTCAATCATTAAATACCGTCTTCCATCAATTTGTATTTGTTTAACAAATCGCAAATCCTGTGGACTTACTGCTACATTAGCTATCTTTGTATTAATCTTAATAGATTTTGAGGTGAATTTTGGCACAATGTTTCTCGCTTTTAGCTCATAACCCTTATCATCCACTACATTTTTAAAGGCTGTTTCGACCTTTTCTGTGTCCACATTCTCTAAGCCACTCGTCTTCAATACCTGCTCCACATCCCTATAATCTAGCTTCGGTGGCTCCTCCTCTTCATTTTCCTCCACCACACGATTGATTTCCTCATACATACTAGCAAGGGTCGATGTATTAATTTGATGGCCAACAGCGTCGCGAACAATTTCCTCGAATACAATTTTATCATCCTTGGCAGTCAAGGTTTCCTCGGCATTTAAAACCTCCTCAATGAAGTGAGGATCTGGTTCATTCGCCTTCCCTGTAGCGTAGAGAATACGGTTCACATCAGCAGCATTTTCCGTAAAACAAGGGAATAGAAAACCGCCAACTGGTGCCTTAAGATTAATCACAGGGTCAACGACTACATTATATTTAAATTCCTTCTCTACATAATCAAATACGAGCTCTTTTTTTGGATCCTGTGTTTTATTTAAACTACATAGAATAAAGGAATGGGAATAGACAGAATCTCGTTTACTTTCCTCGGCATCATCATTCCCACGCTTCATTGGCTTTAAGTATTCTCCGCGAATGAAGGTGACGACAATATCCATTTCATACTGCTTTTCATCAAGCATTTTCTCCACTATTTGTAGCATTTGTTCCTTCCAGGCATCTGTTTCAGTGCTTAATAAACCTTGATGTAGAATAAGCTGACTACTATTTTCGATACCGGATAGAAATTTCAGCTCAAATAACTTTTCATCGATTGTGCCTGTCAGCACTTTTTTGAAATTGTTCATAAATAATTCCTGCTGATCTTGATCTAACATTTCAAAGGGCTGACTTTCCTGATGATAAATTTCACTGGACTCCTTCATGATATACACATTAAAAATATCATGTATTTTCAATAAGTCATTGTCTAGCTTGAATTGCTTTCGTATATTGGCTATATCTTTTTTGTTCATTTTATTTCACTCCTAGACTGTTATTATAACTGAAAAAAGAATCGAAAACTATTAATCTAGCAATATATTTCAGAAGGATGATACAGTATAATGAAAAGGATAAATGTTATTTTTTGCTAAGGAAGAGGGATGGAAATGCAGGAAACGATATTACTAGTCGAGGATGATCAACAAATCCGAGAAATGGTGGCCAATCATTTGCAAAAAGAGAGCTATGAGGTTATTTCCGTCGATGATGGTCAGAAGGCCATCACGCTATTTTCGCAAAATAAATTTGATTTAGTCATATTAGATCTCATGCTTCCTACCTCTAACGGAATAGATGTATTACAGCAAATAAGAAAGGAGAGCCTCTTGCCTATTCTGATCATGTCCGCAAAGGATAGTGATGTTGATAAAGCGTTAGGGCTTGGCTTTGGGGCAGATGACTATATCGCAAAGCCTTTTTCGTTAATCGAAATGACAGCAAGGGTGAAGGCTGCATTAAGAAGATCGAAGCAATATAGTCAAAACCATCCACCAGAAATCGTCAAGGTATTCGATTTAGAGATAGATCTAAATAACTTTACTGTACGAAAAAAAGGTGACGAAATATCTTTAACTGCAAAGGAGTTTCAAATATTACGTCTTTTAGCAACCAATCCGAACCAAGTCTTTACAAAAGGTCAGCTCTATGAAAAGGTTTGGCAGGAAGCGTATTATGGGGACGAAAATGTCATCAATGTTCATATTCGAAGATTAAGAGGTAAGATAGAAGACAATCCCTCTTCCCCAAAGTATGTGAAAACAATTTGGGGAATTGGATATAAACTGGAGATGAGACAATGATCTATCTACTAATTGTGGTGATAGTCGTCCTGCTGCTGCTTGTTTTTAAGCTATATCATGAAAAAAAGAAGATAAGATATCAGCTTAGTTATATGACAGAAAAAATGAATCAGATTATTTCGAATCCATCTGCTGAGCGCTTACTTTTAATGACAGAAGAAAAGGAGCTTAGAAATCTATTAAACGAAATCAATCGCTTGCTGGATTTTCACCATCAATACATTGCAGATAATGCAAAGGTGAGGATGTCGATGAATCGGATGTTATCGAATGTCTCACACGATCTGAGAACTCCTTTAACCGTCATTTTAGGCTATTTAGAAACAATGGAGTATGACAAAAAATTGACAGATCAAAAGCGAGGTTCACTTCTAACTAAAGTACGTCGGAAGGCTTTGGAAGTGTCAGATTTGATCAATAAATTTTTTGATCTAGCAAAATTAGAGTCTGGTGATTGGCAGTTGGATATCCGTAAAGTTCATCTGAATGAGGTTTGTGCAAAAGCAATCGTTGGCTACTATGATACTTTAAGCTCCAAAGGCTTTGCAGTTGAAACTGATATTCCTCAGGAACCCATTTTCCTTTACGCAGATCCAGAGGCGATTACGCGGATACTAGATAATTTATTAACAAACGCGATTCGCTATGGGAAGGACGGAAAAATGGTAGGGATTGCTTTGGAGCAGGATGAAGACCATGTCTATCTAAAGGTATCAGACCGCGGAAAAGGAATAAAAGAGCAAGAGAAGCAACGAATCTTTGAGCGTTTATACACACTAAATGATTCCAGAAGTCGACAAGCAGAGGGTAGTGGAATCGGGCTAACGATAGCTAAACATTTAACCGAACAAATGAACGGACAAATTACATATGCCAGTACGCCTTATACGAAAACCGTTTTTACGGTTCAATTTCCTAAAGCCTTAAATGCTTCTTTTCTAACTTAAGAAAATCGTAAGAATTGCGTAATAGAAATGACGGTTTCCTCTGATATAGTGAAGCTAATCAAAGTAAGGGGGATGTTACATGACTTATATGCTTAGGACCAGACAGCTTACGAAGCTCTATGGAGGAGTAGAGGTAGTCTCGAAGGTGAATATGAATGTTCGGCGTGGAGAGATTTATGGATTTTTAGGACCGAATGGTGCTGGGAAAACGACCTTAATGAAAATGATCACAGGCTTAGTTCGCCCAACCGAGGGAGAAATAGAAATAATGGGGGAAAAGCTTCAGACTCAATCGTATGAAATGTTAAAAAAGATTGGAAGCATCATCGAATACCCTCGTTTTTATGAAAGGCTCTCGGCAGAACAAAATCTCGAGCTTCATTGTGAATACATGGGCTACTATAAAAAAGAAGCCATTGCTGAATCTCTACAGCTCGTAAACCTAGTTAATGTGGAGAAAAAGCCAGTTAAGGAGTTTTCCTTAGGCATGAAGCAAAGGCTCGGTATCGCAAGAGCGATTATTACAAAGCCTGAATTTCTCATCCTTGATGAGCCGGTAAATGGATTAGATCCAATCGGCATGCATGAAATCCGTGATTTGTTTTTCAAGCTTAGTAGACAATATGGTATGACACTTATCATCTCTAGCCATATACTTGCAGAAATGGAACAAATCGCAGATACGATTGGTGTGATTCGTGAAGGTAGATTAGTGGTAGAAGCTCCTTTAGAGGATATACGAAATAAACAAACGAACCATCTAGAGTTGATGGTTTCTAATCATACAGGAGCTGCTTTTGTACTTGAAAATGAATTGAATCTGACTAATTTTAGATGGCGTGAGGATAAAGGAGTGTTTCAGATTTATGATCATAAGGTTAATCAGAGTGACATTGTCGAGGCGATGGTTAGGAGAAGGATAAGGATTGATTCGATTTATCAAAGAAACCAGTCTCTGGAGGATTATTTCCTACAATTGATGGAAGGGGTTGAAGTAAATGGTTAATCTTATGAAGCTGGAAATGAGACGAGTTAACATAAGAAATGTATGGATTAGCTTTCTATCGATCAATGCGGGGATCATCGGTATACTACTTTTGTTTGAAATTGATCCTGAAATAACGAAGGAATTTTATACGAGCTATGATGATGTATTTTTCTTTTTGGAGTTGATGGTTGCCGCAGCATTTGTTATTTACGCCTCTGTACTACTCTCTCAGCTAATTGTCGAGGAGTTTAGAGATAAGACGGTCTCTGTTCTGTTCATGTATCCAGTCAACCGCAAAAAGTTACTATTTGCTAAACTTATGGTTGTTAGTATGCTAACCTTTCTATTTATCGTTAGCTCTGGCATCATTGTTTTTACTGGATTTTACTGGATAAATGAGATAAATAGCTACATATTGGAGCCCTTATCCAGCCAATTTTTACGTGAAAAAATCATTCATCTTATCGTGATGGCCATAGCCTGTGCAGGAATGTCTCTGATTCCTCTAGCATTCGGCATGATCAAATATTCTGTTCAAGCAACGATTACCTCATCCATTCTGATCATCGCCATCTTATCCTCCTCTGTAGGAAATGGAACGAATTTATTTTCCTTTATTGGTGTACCTATTTTCTTAGGAATGATTGGTTTTATGATTGCAGCTATGGTAATCAGTAAATCGGTGAGGAAGGATTTTTAATAACAGGAGGGTGATGCTAAATGATTATCTTAATCGGCGGAACAAGCTGTACGGGAAAGACCTTTCTAGCACAGAAGCTTTTAGAAAAATACCGAATCCCATATTTTTCAATCGATCACCTAAAGATGGGGATCTATCGAAGTGATCGTGATTGCGGCTTTACTCCACTTGACGAGGATGAGATCATCACGGAAAAATTATGGCCGATAATTCGTGAAATGATCAAAACAATGATAGAAAACAACCAAAGTGGGATTATAGAGGGATGTTATCTTTTACCAGAACAAGTAGAGGCACTAAGAAACAAATACCCTGAGGATATTATCTCCTTTTACCTGATTTTCTCTACTCCTTATATTCGAGAACATTTTGATTCAGGCATTATCAAATACCGAAATGTGATAGAAAATAGAGGAGCTAAAGAAGATAGGCCCATCACTCAATTTATCGAAGAACACGATAAGCTGAAACGTAAATGTATACAAAATGATGCGAAATATTTTGAGATAGAACAAAATTACGAAGAAGAGATGATGTTTGTTTATCAATTTATAGAAGAAAAAGGCCATTAAAAAAGGTTAAAACTGATACAACTCTAACAGTTTCTCACCGATTTTTTTAATATCTTTTTCTAATGCTAGCTTGTATCCATTTTCCGTCAAATCTGCTAATTCTCCTGCGAGCATTCCATTAATCATGCTTTTGAATTGATCAAAATGCTTTGCCTTGTAGACCGTTTTCTCGTTGGTTAACCATTTATTATAAATCGGAATATCTCGGACTAACACAGGAGTTTTCGCAGCCAATGCTTCAAGTAAGACAATCCCTTCTGTCTCTTCATGAGTCAAAAATAAAAATAGATCACTTCCACAGTAAGCATCCCTAATCTCCTGTCTATTAATATAGCCCGGGAAATACAGATTAGGGATATTTTGATTCATCGCATGCTTCACCTTTGCAGGAACCAATTTCAAAGGGGTGTAACCAAACCAATAAAACCGGTACTCTGGCATTTGCCTCGCGAGCTCAATAAAATCTAAGATTCCTTTTCGTTCCATAAAATGCCCAACAGAAAGGATGACCTTGTCCTGTTCAGATATTTGATATTTTTTTCTGAAGCGATTTCGTGCAGCAGTGGTTGGGCGAAAGAAGCTTGTATCAATCCCATTAGACAAGCTGAAAATAGGAGGATTTAACCTATAGCTAGATAGTATTTGTCGCGCATAATCTGTAGGAGTGATTATAATATCTGCTCGATTATAACAAAAGGTAATCCATTTCTTAAAAAGCGGTGCTAACCAATTGGAACCAATAAAGGAATTGCGAAAATCCTCCATTGTGGAATGGGCATAGTATACGACCTTCTTCCCCTTTTGCTTCGCCCACCAGCTCATCATTAGCGAGTTAGGAAAGATCGTATTGATATGGACGATATCGAAGTCCTCATGATGATTTGCTGTATGTGGAATATTCAAAAGCTCCAGTGCTTTCTTCTGATGGCGCATAGCTTGTCCGATTCCACTTTTGCTGATTAGCTTTTCAGAGCCAGCATATAATAACACTTTCATAATACATGTCCCCCTATGTAACAAAAGATGAAATGTAGCGAAATAATAGTTCCAATCCAAAGCTATAAATAGCAATGGGGAGAGGTTTTCCAATCAGAATAATAGCTGTAAACTTTTTAAAAGACATTTTCGTTGTTCCAGCAAGGTAACAAAGAAAATCGTCTGGTGCAATCGGCATAAAAATCGCCACACCAAAAAGTAGCGGAAATTGTTTATGCTCTACCCAGCTTCTATATTTGTTTCGAAGCTTTTCTTTAAAGAAAAGGGTCAGTACGGTATGGCCATATTTTTTGGCTATGCAAAAAGCGGCTAGAGAACCTAAGCAGATTCCGATATAGTTATAAACCAAGCCGAAGATTGGTCCGAAGATTAGAATTCCACCAAGACAACCAATCCCACCTGGTACTATAGGGAAGACCACCTGTACAAATTGAAAAAGGATAAAGAAGATGGGCGCCCAAATACCAAATGGATCTAGAAAGGCCTCTAGAGCCTGTTCTGAATAAAAAAGCTTTGTTTGTATGCCATAGATAAAAAAGGCAAGACAAACCACTAAGCTTAGAATGGTAAGGATATGATAAATCGTTTTAATGGTTTTTGGATTTAGTTTCATGAATTCAAGCTACTTTGATTAAAATTTGGCAGACTATCGTGATTTTTTGGGTGTTCCTTGATCGCCTGAAAATAAATGCTTTCGATGTTTTGAGCAAAGGCAGTCGAGGAAAAATTCCGCACAGCGCTTTCTACCGCGTTTTTAGAAAACTGTTGCCATACTTCCTTATCGGAAATAAGCCATTGTAATTTTTCTTTAAAATCCTCATAGGAGGAATACTGCCACCCATTTCGTTCATTCACAATAACATTGTCCAAGCAAGGATCCTCGCGACAAATAGCCGGTAGTCCACTTGCTAATGCCTCAATATAGGTTAGTCCCTGTGTTTCACTATTAGATGCACTAACAAAGGCATCGCCTATCTGGTAGTATGTCGCTATTCGCTCCGGTGATACCATTCCAGTAAAAATAACGCGGTCAGAGATATTCTTTTTATTAGCATAATTTTCAAGTGAATGTCTGTGAGGACCGTCCCCAACAATCAATAAAACGAGATTCTGTCGATTTAAGCGTGCAAAATAACGAATGATTTCTTCTAAATTTTTTTCTTTTGCTAATCTGCCGACAAACAATAAGAGCCGTTGGTTTGGAGATAAGCCGAGCTGCTGCCTAAGCTGTTGTTTCGTTCTATTTTGTATTTTTTTCGTGAATTGGTGTAAATAAATACCTGTTGGAATGACACTAATCTCTTGCGTAACCCCATAACCTTTTAATAACGATTGAACCTTATCGGTTGGCGCAATCACATATGTAGCATGCTTCAGTACTTTTTTGGTAAAGACGGCAACCATCGCTTTTCCCCATTTGCGATTAGGAGAAAAATAATGGGTGTAATCCTCATAAACGGTATGATAAGTATGGATAATGGGTGCACCACAATGTTTGGCTATATACTTGGCTAAACGGAAGGTGCTAAATTCGCATTGTGTATGGATGACATCCGGCTGCCATGCTATTAATTCATCAAGATATTTATCATTGGTGGATAAGGTGATTCTAGCACCTGGATATATTTTACCAATGCCTAATGAGCTTATATATGTCACTTCATTTTGCCGAAATGATTTCTTTTGGTTAGATAGGGTGAGTATACGAACATCATGACCTAAGTGCTGTAATTCCTTTTTTAAGTTGATGATAGATGTCACTACTCCATTAATAACAGGAGAATACCATTCGGATGTGATTAAGATTTTCATTGTAATCCCCCAATTTCTTCCCATCAAAAATAATCAGCTGGTGATGGATGAGTTAAGTACCTATGGAAACAATATGCATCCCCATCTCTAAATAGTATAGAAGAGTTTTTTTAAGGAGATATTAACCAAAAGTTAAATATTTGATAAATTTACTAAGCTAGGAACTGTAAAGCTTTCGTAAAAGATTTCATATTTTCTTTCTGTTTGGACAAAAATAGCTATAATAGTGATTGAAATACTTACTTATAGAAGGTGTTTGTTTGAGAAAATCGTTAAGTTGGATCATAATCTTACTCATGTTTTTGTTGATAAATACAATATGGGATGGGAAAAAGGAGGAAGCTGTAACTGTAATGAATAGGACAGAGGACTCTTTGTTGTCCCCTAATCGAATGCTGAACATTGCCCACCGTGGGGCTTCTGGTCATGCACCGGAGCATACGATGAAGGCCTATCAGCTTGCAATGGAAATCGGAGTCGACTATTTGGAAATTGATTTGCAAATGACGAAGGATGGCAGACTTGTTTCCATGCATGATCCCGATGTTTCGCGAACTACGGACGGAAGTGGTTTAGTAAGTGAGTATACATTAGCAGAACTTCAGAAGCTTGATGCGGGTGCTTGGTATAATCAGAACAATCCAGATAAAGCGAATAAAGATTTTGTTGGATTAAAAGTCCCTACATTAGATGAAATATTCGAGCATTTTGGGAAGAAAGCGAATTATTATATAGAGATTAAACAACCATCTCAGTCTCCAGGTATGATCTCTTCATTACTAAAAACATTGAAAAAGTATGATCTGTTAGACCCGAATAATCGGGAAGGATCTGTTATTATTCAATCCTTTAGTGAAGAGAGCCTACAGCAAATTCATCAAAGAGCCCCTTCGATACCTCTGATTCAGTTGAAGGGGGAAGCTATTACCAAAAAACAGTTGGAAAAAATAAAGGAATATGCCTCAGGAGTTGGGGTAAATGCGAAGTTAGTTGATAGAAAATTTGCCTCGATGGTGCGAGATGCAGAGCTCCTCTTACATGTCTATACGGTGAATGAAAAAAAACAAATGGTGCAGCTACTGGAATGGGGGGCAACAGGCCTTTTTACGAATTACCCTGATCGGTTGAAAGCGATTTTAAAGGAAATTCATTAAAGGTGTGTTCACAGCGCACCATTTTTCCTATGAACCGAACTCGAGGCCATAAAAACTAGTCGAACTCACAATAACGCAACCAGAAGCCACAATAAAACTAGATAAACTCACAATAATTCATCCAAATACACAATCTAATTAAATGAACTCAACATGTTACAAACAAAATCCAAAAAACTCAGTTCCAGCACCTTAATGATAAGCCCGAAGGAGTATTTACCCTGTAAGAAATTCCCTCCCCTTCTTATCCCAAAGCATTCAATTTCTGAAAGTTATGACGAATAATTTGATATATCAAACAAAATGAAACCGCTTTATAATAAATAGATAAAGAAGAAGGGGGAATATCGGAATGAAGAAAGTTTTTGCAATTATTCTTGCACTTACTCTCTTGTTTGGATCATCTCATTTACAACATATAGAGGTAGCAGCAGAAATAGAGAATAATTTATTAACCAATGGGGGATTTGAAACAGATTTCTATCAGGATGCATCCTGGCAGGTGAGTGAAGTCAACTGGGACAATATAACGATCAATGCAACTGGCGAAGACTCTGTCGAAGGACATGCTGTTAATTACTGGGTCAGGGATACGGCAACAGAAGAAGAATCCTTCACCATTAGCCAAGTAGTTTCTTCCTTACCAGCCGGTAGCTACCAATTATCCGTTCGTTCGATGGGTGGCTCAAAAAACGAAGCTGGGGAGGTTGCGCTTTTTGCTGGCTCCAATAAGGCTGATCCAGTAGCAACAACTGGCTGGGGCAACTGGGAAACGAATAGTCTTACATTTGAAGTGACAGAGAATACAAAAGAAGTGAAAATCGGGGCTACTATTTCGGGAAAGCCGAACGCATGGGGGAACCTAGACAATTTCCAATTAGTCAGCATAGATGAACAAACCCCACAACCTGTTCCAGCTGATATTTTTGTGGAACGTGTAGAAGGTATAGCTAAGGATTTTATTAAAGGGGTGGATGTTTCTAGTATCCTTTCCTTAGAGCAAAGTGGTGTTACGTTTTATAATGAGAAAGGCCAAAAGCAGGATATCTTTACAACATTAGCCGAATCTGGCGTCAATTATGTTCGCGTTAGGGTGTGGAATAATCCATATGATGCAGAGGGAAATGGTTATGGTGGTGGAAATAATGATTTAGACAAGGCCATAGAAATTGGAAAAAGGGCGACTGCAAATGGAATGAAGCTTTTAGTTGACTTCCACTATTCCGACTTTTGGGCAGATCCTGCGAAACAACAAGCACCAAAAGCATGGCAGGGACTAAGCTTTGAAGACAAGAAGCAAGCTCTCTATCAATATACGAAGGATAGTCTACAAGCAATATTAAATCAAGGCATTGATATAGGAATGGTGCAAGTAGGAAATGAAACAAATGGCGGCATTGCAGGTGAAGATGATTGGACACATATGTCTGCACTTTTTAATGAAGGCAGTCGAGCAATTAGGGAAATAGATCCCAATATTTTAATCGCTTTACATTTCACCAACCCAGAAACAACTGGCCGCTATGCCAACATTGCCCAGACATTAGCAGAAAATGAAGTGGATTATGATGTTTTTGCAAGCTCCTATTATCCATTCTGGCACGGCAGCTTAGAAAATTTAACCAATGTGCTTAAACATGTGGCAGATACTTATGATAAACAGGTAATGGTTGCTGAAACCTCTTATACTTATACAGAAGAAGATGGAGATGGTCATGGAAACACAGCGCCAAAGGACAGTGGCCAAACCTTAAATTACCCTATTAGTGTTCAAGGACAAGCCAATGCATTAAGAGACGTATTCGAAGCAGTGGTGAACGTAGGGGAAGCAGGGATTGGTGTTTTTTATTGGGAACCAGCCTGGCTTCCAGTTGGTGATCCAGATCATATAGACATAGAGTCCAATCAAGCATTGTGGGAAAAATACGGATCAGGATGGGCGACAAGCTATGCAGCTGAATACGACCCAGAAGATGCAGGGGAGTGGTATGGTGGTAGTGCTGTAGATAATCAAGCATTATTTGATTTCTACGGAAGGCCTTTACCTTCCTTGAATGTTTTTAAGTATCTAGATACTGGTGCTATTAGTGAAAGGCAAATAGATCAGATTGATGATATTGCCCTTAGCTATCATCTTGGAGAAGAAATTACCTTACCCAGCACAGTTACCGTCCCCTATAATGATGGCAGTGAAGAAGCAATAGAGGTGAGTTGGGATCAAGAAGCCTTGGAAAAAGCTAAGGCTGGCGGTGAAGGTAGCTACACCATTACGGGAACGATTGATGGTGGTCTAACCGTACAAGCCTATCTAACGATTCAATCGAAAAATTATGTCCAGAATCCTAGCTTTGAAGATGCGGATACAAGTATGTGGAATCTCACCTTTGCTAATGGATTACCACCACATGCATCGATAAAGGAAAATAAGTCTAATTCCAAAACAGGTAATTATTCGTTAGATTTCTGGTCAGATTCAAACATCGATTTCAAAATAGAACAAACAGTTACTGGGCTAGAACGAGGATATTATCGTCTATCGATGTCGCTTCAAGGTGGAGATGCTGAAGATGCAGAGATGTTTCTTTTTGCCTCTACCAGTGAAAGGAATTATCGAGTAAATACAGCAGTAGATGGCTGGGTGAACTGGAAAACTCCGATAATGGAAGAAATTCTCGTAACAGACGGAAGCTTAATGATGGGTGCTAGTATCACCGCAGAACCTGGGGCATGGGGGACAATAGACGACTTTCAATTACAGAAGATAGCCGATTATCAACAAACCATTGACACAACAGCATTAAATGAATTGATTGAAAAAGCCAAAAAAGTGAAGAAACGAGATGTGACTGTAGCATCGTTCCAAGCATTACAAAAAGCAATCCAACAAGCAGAAGTATCTATCGCAACAATCACCACAGATAAAGAATTAAAACAGGCATTAGCAGAGCTTAAAAAAGCGATTCATGCATTAGAGGAAGAGCCAGCTTCCACTGAACCTGTTTCAGAAGAAGAAAAGATCACAGATAGCGAAAGCGAATCTGGGATAGAGGATAAGGAAATGAATCGAGATCAAGGAGACGTCGTTAACCCTAGCGAAGAACGTGAAAAAGCCTTACCGAACACAGCAACGAATCAATATAATCTAATGGCCTTTGGTCTTCTCTTACTATTGCTAGGCTTTGCTAGTTATTTCTATAACCAAAGGAAAAACAAAATGAAGGAATAACCGAAACAGTAGCTCCCCACCGATAATGTAAATCGGAGGGGAGTTTTTCAATAGAGATTAAAGCGGTGGATTCTCCACACCAAATTTACCCCAATCCTCTTTTGGTGGGCCATAAACCCCGAATGGCTTTAAACCAGCCTGGCGCATTAATACCGTGATTTGTCCGCGGTGGTGGACAATGTGTTTCATTAACCCCATTAAAATCGTGGCATTGGATTCCTCTCTACCAAACGCATCTTGTACCTGTGATAGCGAATCATCTGTCCACTGCTCCTTTAACTCAATCGATACACGAGTACTTGTCTCCTTAAAAACTTCTGCGATTTTTCTTGCTGATGCTGGCACAGTATCTACATCTTCAACTGAATCGATTACGAGACCAAAATCTGATAAATATTCCGGTATGCTTGTCGTTAAATGCCAAGCAATTCTGCCGATGCTGCGACCCTCCGGATAAACTTGTTGATACAAGGATTCCTCTGTTAGGCCCTCCAAAACCTCTTGTGTGAGCATTGCTTCCCTTTCCCATTCTTTCCTAAAGTCCTCAATAGATAAATACATTTAAATTCTCCTTTACAGAACATTTGTTCCTATAAAATTATCACTTCCTAATTGTTATGTCAAGGGAGAAAACGTAAACAATTTGTAATAAATGAGTAAAATATCCTTCCGCCTAACTAAAAAATTGCTTGAAGCCAACCCTTTCCTCATTCCTCTAGTAGTAATATTTGAAGAAGATATTTCCATTTAAATGGCGAAGGAAAGGAATTCCTGTTTTAGACAGCTTATTATCGTGGTATGGATAGGTAAGCTGATAATTTATAGATCTCGCGTTTGTTCCTACAACAAATGCGAAGGAGGTCCCCCATGAGTATCCAAAAACAACTGATAGCTCAAGCTTAGCGGAGGTGATCGACAGATTACTGAATAAAGGAATTGTGATTGATGCCTATGCAAGAGTTTCATTAGTGAGAATTGAGATTTTAAACGTAGAAGCAAGAGTAGTTATGGGATTATTTCAAGATGGAGCCAGTGAAAAATCGGAGAATGAAAGCCATTCAAAAAGGAGATTGTTATGATAGCACAAAAGCAAGAAAATAGTAACCAAAACTCACTAGGATACATTTTTATTGGTGGACTTGTTGGGGCATCCCTTGGTTTGTTATCTAACCCTGAAACAGCTCAAACCATCTGCAAAAAGATACAAGATTCAGAAGCAACACAAAGGCTAGCACAAGAGGTCGGAAGGAATGTACAGGGAATCCTTACCCAACAGGCTATGCTGGCACTAAAGCAAGCAGCACCTGCCTATTTAGGAAAAAATCGCTTTGCAGGAAAGCCAGAGGATCCATCCTATCAACAATTAAAACAAGAAAACGAGCAAATGAATGAAAGACTAGAACAAATAGAGGAAAAAATAGATCAGCTTTTAGCAGACAACCAATAATACGCCGTTTATAAAGGAGGATCTTATGGAGAATCCAGTAAAGAAGACGGCAAAAAAAATAACGAAACAAGCAGTTGAGAAAGCCCCTGATGCTTTAAAGGAGAAAGCGAAAGAGAAGCTCAAAGAAAAAGCAGGGGAAAAAATTCAAGAAAAGGCGCAGGATAAAGCGGAGAAGGCATCAGAAAAGCTAGCAGAAACCGTTGAGCAAAACGCGACAAAGGCCCATGAAACGGCAGCAGACGCAAAGGATAAAGTCCAGGATATTTTATTATCTGTGAGAGATAAGCTGAGTATGGTGAAGGAAGCCGGAGAAAGCTTTCAAGAAAGTATTTCCGAGGACGAATCGAAGCTAAAGAGCTACCGCGAGGTCAAGGGAATCAGTAATGTAAAGAACGCAAGCAATCTAAAGGGAGCAAGTGATATAAAGAGCTCGACAAAGGTAAAATCCTTAATGGATATTAATTAGTAAAGACTACTAGATTCTTAAAATACGACAAGTAAAGGAGAATAATCATGGCTGTTCAAAAAACAACTGATAGTTCAAGCTTGGCAGAGGTAATTGACAGAATTCTAGATAAAGGGATCGTGATTGATGCCTATGCAAGAGTATCAGTAGTAGGTATTGAAATTCTAACAGTAGAAGCACGTGTCGTTATCGCAAGTGTGGATACATGGTTGCGCTATGCGGAAGCCGTTGGGTTATTAAGAGATGAAGTAGAAGAGAATGGACTACCATCCCAACGTAATGAGCGCAGCAATACAGCGTTTGGTATTTAATCAAAGGGTGGCTACTAGCCACCCCCTGTTCTCAAAATGGAGGTAACCATGAAGATAAAAGAAATTATGAATAATGTCACAGATTTTTTTCAAGAGCATATTGCACCGCCTCATAAAATTACATCTGTAGAAAAGCTAGAAGAGGGTGGATGGAGGGTAACAATCGAAGCAGTCGAAGAAAAGGAATATATGAAAAAATATGCGAAGGATGAAATGCTCGGGACATATGAGGTTTTAGTAGACAAGGACAAGGAAATTACGTCATTTAAAAGACTGGATATACGGTACAGGAGTGCTATTGGCGTAGAAAGCTAGAAGGGAGTTATGTAAATGTCAAACCAAGATAATGCTGGAATCTATATCTTTTGTGGGATACAGACAAACGAAAAAGAGGAATTTGGCCCTGTCTCGTTTGATGGAAAGGAATATGACACGTTTACGATACATTATCAGGATGCTGCCATGGTGGCGGCAAAGGTACCTATGAAAATCTACCCTCCAAATAAGGAGAATCTTTTCATGCATCAACAACTAGTATCTAAAGTGATGCAGAGCAAGGATGTAGTCATTCCGATTAGCTTTGGAAATGTATTTCATTCAACAGAGGATGTGGAGGTACTACTAGAAAACCTTTATCCACAATTTGCACGATTATTTCCAGAAATTAAAGGAAAAATGGAGCTTGGCTTAAAGGTAATTGGGAAAAAAGACTGGTTAAAATCTCAAATGAATGAAAGTCAAAAAGTAGAGCGACTTACCAGACAAGTAAATGGGAAGTCGGCGGAAGCGAGCTATTATGAACGAATTCAATTAGGTGGAGCAACCCAAGAAGTCGTCTCCTCTCTTATTCGAGACATAGAAGCCGACATTTATGCCCCATTAAAAACAAAGGCAGAGGCAGCGAAGCTCAATGACCCGATTGGTGATAGGATGCTATTAAATGCTTCCTTCTTAGTAGATCGGGATAAGGAAGAGACCTTCGATCAGTTAGTGAATGAAGCCCATGAAAAATGGCAGGATAAAGTTGAATTTAAGTACAGTGGTCCGTGGCCTGCTTATAATTTTGTCCAAATTCACCTAGCAGTTGAGGAAAGTTGAGATCATGCTACACAAATTAGTAACAGCCCCTATGCGTCTTGTCAAAACAATCGGTGAAAAGGTACAGGAAGAGGTAGATCAAGAATTATATGACCTTCCAACCATTCAACAAAAACTCATTCATTTACAAGCCATATATGAGCAAGGAGATCTTCCAGAAGTAGAATTTAAGGTAAGAGAGGCTGACTTGCTAACAAAATATGAGAATGCGAAGCAAAGAGAGTTAGAGCAATGGGAAGAGATGACAAAGAGAAGAGATTAAGGAGAAATACGATGGAACCATTCATTTATTTATATGCTTTTATTCCAGAGGAGGAAGTTGAGAGCAAACCATTAGCTAACATGGAAGGTTTTGATAGGCAGAACAACATTTATACGGTCACTATTGATGGGATTAAGGCAGTAGTATGTCGCCTCCATAGTGAGGAATATTCTGAAGAAGTCATCCAAGAAAAAATAGAAAATGATATGGAATGGCTTCAACAAAAGGCCTATCATCATCACCAAACTTTGATGAAGCTATACGAGGAGTACACGTTAATTCCATTAAAATTTTGTACGATTTACCAAAATGAGGAGAGCTTGCGTCAGAAAGTAGAAGAGAAATTAGACGATATGAGAGAAATCCTCACCCAATTGAAGGAAAAGGAAGAATGGAATCTAAAAATCTACTGTAATGAGGAGAGCTTAAAGAAGATAGTAAGCCAGGATAATCCCACGATTGCGGCAAAAAAGGAAGAAATAAATCAATTGCCGCCAGGAAGGCAGTTTTTTGAAAGGAAAAAAATCGACCAACTAATCATGGACGAACTAGATTTGGAAAAGGATCGGATATGTGAGGTGGCTCATGAGCAGTTAAATCAATACGCCGAGGATGCCGTCATTAAAAAGAATTGGAGCAAAGAAATGACAGGGCGAAAGGAAAATATGGCTTGGAATAGTGTTTTTTTATTAAAAAAGGATCAAGTGGAGCCATGCTTAGAAGAGTTAGAGCAAGCCGAAAAGGAATTAGAAACAAAAGGCTTCACTCTGGAGATAACTGGTCCATGGCCAGCCTACCACTTTGCAAGCTTTTAAGAGAGGGATGCCAACATGCCAAGAAAAGAATCCATAGAGAACAAGGAGATTGCCCTAATTGATATTTTGGATGTGATCTTAGACAAGGGGATAGCGATTAAAGGGGATTTAATCATTTCGATCGCAGGCGTCGATCTTGTTTATCTAGATTTACGTGTCTTGATTTCGTCCGTAGAGAAGCTTGTACAGTCCTATGAGGGAAATGGCGCAGTCGTTTCCTCACAGCAATTGGATAAGCAAAGGAGGGAACTAACCGATGCAACCGAGTAATCAAGCAAATGGCCGTATTAATTTAGACCCAGACAATGCAGAAGAAGGTCTTGCACAGCTTGTGATGACGGTCATTGAATTGCTTAGGCAAATAGTTGAGCGACATGCCATTAGAAGAGTTGAGGGTGGTCACTTAACAGAGGAACAGATCGAAAATCTAGGTGTTGCGCTCATGAATCTAGAGGAAAAAATGAAAGAATTAAAAGATATTTTCGGATTAGATGCAGAGGATTTAAATATTGATCTTGGGCCATTAGGAAGATTGATGTGATAAGGAGGTGCTAATCTATGCCAGTAGAGAACCCAGTACAATCGAACACGATCGTCGATGTATTAGACAAAATCTTAGATAAAGGTGTCGTTATTGCTGGGGATATATCTGTTGGAATTGCAGATGTAGAGCTATTAACGATCAAGATTCGGTTAATTGTTGCCTCAGTAGATAAAGCCAAGGAAATAGGAATGGATTGGTGGGAGACAGATTCTTATCTCACTTCACAAGCGAATGATTCCAGTAAAGTATTGAGGGAAGAAAATAAAAGGCTTCAAGAGAGATTAGATC
The DNA here is from genome assembly GCF_055392695.1 of Gracilibacillus sp. JCM 18966. NCBI lineage: Bacteria > Bacillati > Bacillota > Bacilli > Caryophanales > Bacillaceae > Gracilibacillus > Gracilibacillus sp. JCM 18966. The sequence goes on from NZ_AP043883.1 coordinate 1,445,660, forward strand.
AGCTCGAGGAAAAGATAAAGTAAGTCTTAACAACCATCAAGGAGGGAAAATGAATGACTAAACTATCGACAAAAAAGCTACCAATTAAACGTACGATCACAGGTGGTGTAGTGGGAGCGACGATAGGCTATCTTGCGACACCAGAGAATGGCAAGAAGCTGTTAACACGGATAAAGGATACAGAATGGAAGGACAAAGGCAGACAAATAGGAAAAGCAACAAAAGGAAAGGTAGTCGATTTAAAGGAAGTAGGGATGCAGAAATCCAAAGAAACAATCCAAAAGGTGAAGGACGCCAATGTTTTTACAAATAGCCATGAGAATCAAGAAGAAGAAACAGAATTAGTGAATGAGGATAGCTTTATCGAACTAAAGGAAGAGAATAAAAGACTTCAAGAACGATTAAAGGGACTGGAAGAAAAAATAAATAATCTCACAGTGACAGAAGAGGACGAGACCGACACAAAGGAGCAAGCGAATAAAAATAATAAAATAACCAAAAAAACAACCTCCACAAAAAGAAAATCCACAAGCAATAAAAAGGCGAATACTTCCGTTACCAATAATGATGATACTAAATCCGAGTCAGGGGAGTGAAAGAAATGAGTGCAAAAGAAATAGATAGTATTCTAGTCTTTTTGGTTGAGGCTACGAATAAGCATCGCTTTTCTTTAGACATTACCTTAAATGTGAATGGATCTATCGTATCTGGAACGACAGTATCTGCAAAAGGATATTTTGAGGGTTTAAGTGATGCCTTTGAGGATGGAAATGATATTTCTAAAAAAATTAGTGAACAGCTCTCGCAAGCAAGTGAAGCAGTAGATGATGGTGGGAGTGAGATGGCTCAATTTATCCATTTGAAAAATGCCAAGGTCTATTGTGGAGATAGTAAACCAACCCCGTCAAGCGGTAAAATTCTTTGGCGAGGAAAATTACAGGAAATTGATGGTTTTTTTCTAGGTAAAATATCAGAGGCTAGGTCAAGCACTTCTTCTAAAACAAAATCATGACCAAAAGGAGATGGTTCCTTAAAGGAGGCATCTCCTTTAGATTATGGTTTCAAACGTTCCACCACATGTTGATTATATTTTTGAAGAAGCTTCCCAAATGCTAGTTGTTCTTCTTCCGACCAATCCTCTAATATCTTACCTAATCTTTCAAAACGTCTTTGTTTATTTTTATCAAGCTCCTCTTCTCCTAATGTGGTGATTTGATAAAAATAGGCTCTTTTATCCTGTGGATTAGGTATTCGTTGAACATAGCTTTTCGATTCAAGTGCTGCTGCTTGTCTACTAATGGTAGAGATATCTAATTGCAAGGCTTCTGCCAAGCTCTTCACCCCTGATGGTCCATTGGATGATAAGATTCGTAAGATAATATAAGCAGAGCGCTCAAGCTGATCATTTCTTTTCTCAGAAATAACGATCCTTCGAATAAAATCGGTAATTTCCTTTTCAATTAATTCAAGTGATGGTTGACTCACAGACCGATGCCTCCTTTCATTTATTAGGAGCTTATTTCTATTATATCAAACTTGACAAAAAATGATATTTAGTTGTATTATACAATAATATTGGTTGTAATGCGCAACTAAAATGGAAAGTTTAGATGAGGAGTTTTTTGATGTCCATTCATACCGCAACAGAGTCTTCCTTGGAAACAAAACCTAGTATTCTTACTCAGCCTAAAGCAGTGTGGGCTGTTTTTTTCGCTTGTATTATTGCTTTCATGGGCTTAGGACTTGTTGACCCCATTTTACCAGCCATTGCGAGTCAACTCCACGCATCACCAAGTGAGGTAACCTTATTATTTACGAGCTATAATGCGATTATGGCGATTGCTATGCTCGTTACAGGTACGATTACTTCGCGAATCGGGATGAAAGGTAGCTTGCTTGCCGGGATTATTATTATTGCTTTATTTTCTGCCTTGGGTGGCTTATCTAATGGAATTTGGGAACTAGTTCTACTACGAGGGGGATGGGGCTTAGGAAATGCGCTCTTTGTCGCAACGGCATTAAGTGCTATCGTCACACTTTCTCCAAGTGGGAATGCGAAAGCAATTATTTTATACGAAGCAGCGATTGGTCTTGGGATTTCCGTCGGGCCACTGATTGGCGGAGCATTAGGGGCGATTTCTTGGCGTGGCCCATTTTTAGGTGTAGCGTCCTTAATGATTATCGCCTTTTTAGCGTTGAGTCTGCTGATGCCAAGCACAAAACCTCGACAATCTTTAGCACGAAAAAAAGTCTCTCTATTGGATCCCTTTCGTGCATTGAAGCACCGCTCACTCTTTGTACTTGGCATGACGGCCGCATTATATAATTTTGGCTTTTTTACATTACTGGCTTATGCTCCATTTGTTTTACATTTAGATGAGCATGGCTTAGGTTATGTATTTTTAGGTTGGGGGCTATTACTAGCGATTACCTCCGTATTTATGGCACCTAAACTACAAAAATGGTTTGGCACGATAAGGTCTATGTGTATGATGTTAATTTTATTCGCTATGGTGCTTTTATCGATGGGTATATGGAACTCTACCCAGTCACTACTTATTGTGGCAGTGATACTTGCAGGCGGTCTACTAGGAAATAACAATACATTGATTACAACAGCGGTCATGAATGCAAGTCCTGTAGAACGTCCAACTGCATCGGCCGCGTATAGCTTCTTGCGTTTTCTAGGTGGCGCGATTGCTCCATTTACGGCTGGGAAATTAGCAGAGATCTACAATTCAAGTGTTCCTTTTTATGTAGGTGCAGGCTTTGTATTTTTATCGGTCCTATTTATATGGATGAATCGAAGCCATGTCCATCATGTAGATGAGGTAGAAAGTTCTCATTAAGAAGCAGGCTGTCCTTCAGAGGACAGCCTTTTATGTTTACAGATTAACTCTGCCTATCCTTGCCCATTCCACAACGGAAAAAGGTTTGTAGCTGCATATAGCGATAAAGTAGGTGGGCGTGTCTCCCCTTTTCTGTACGATGGTTCACCATGGAACGAATTTGATGTAGAAAAGCTTTGTCACAAGCACATCGATTGGGATTTCGCTGATAGCATTCATCATGCCGCTTACAAGCTGCATCTACCTCATTAATAGGTGCACCAGGACCACTACAGCCGGGCCCACACCAATTGTACCCTTTTGGTATACATAGACGAGGCTTACTTTTTCTTTCGGAAAACAAAGGAATCACTTCCTTTCTGTTCTTAATGTAGTTTATTACATTGGATAATTGCTTGTATATGCTCCTATCTCCATCAAAATTATATTGGTCATGTTTGCTCCTGCTATCGTCAGGGAATAGGATTTATGGCAATATTTTAAGGAGGAGGAAGAAACAACATGAGTAATGAACGAAATGTGAATGGGGCAGACAATAAGAAGGAACAATTAGAACAGTTTACAACCGATGATCGTCATAAGAAAATGACAACAAATCAAGGGTTGAAGGTTTCTGAAGATGAGTTTTCCTTAAAAGTAGGGGAACGTGGTCCAACGATCATGGAGGATTTTCATTTCCGCGAAAAAATGACACACTTTGACCATGAAAGAATTCCTGAAAGAATCGTACATGCTCGTGGTTATTCTGCTCACGGTGAATTTCAAGTATATCATTCAATGAAGGAATATACGAAAGCAGGTTTCCTCCAAGATCCAGATAAGACAACACCAGTTTTTGTACGTTTTTCTACCGTTGCGGGTAGTAAAGGTTCTGGTGAACTAGCTAGAGACGCAAGAGGTTTTGCAACAAAATTTTATACTGAGGAAGGCAATTACGATTTAGTCGGTAATAATATACCAGTATTTTTTATTCAGGATGCAATCAAATTTCCAGACTTAGTGCATGCGTTAAAGCCTGAGCCACATAATGAAATGCCACAAGCTGCAACGGCCCATGATACATTTTGGGATTTCGTTGGTAATAATCAGGAATCGGCGCATATGGTGATGTGGGCAATGTCTGATCGAGCTATTCCTAGAAGCTTTCGAATGATGGAAGGCTTCGGAGTTCATACCTTTCGTTTTGTGAATGAAGAAGGAAAGTCCCATTTTGTTAAATTCCATTGGAAGCCCGTTCTAGGTACGCATTCGGTTGTATGGGACGAGGCTCAAAAGCTCAATGGTAAGGATCCGGACTTTCATCGAAGAGATTTATGGGAAGCGATTGAAGCAGGAGATTATCCTGAATATGAATTAGGGGTACAGATGATTCCAGAGAAAGATGAATTTACATTTGATTTCGATATTTTAGATCCAACCAAGCTCTGGCCAGAGGAGGATGTTCCTGTTCAACTGATTGGGAAAATGACATTGAATCGCAATGTGGATAATGTCTTTGCAGAAACAGAACAGGTTGCCTTTCATCCTGGACATGTCGTCCCTGGGATTGACTTTACCAACGATCCATTGTTACAAGGTCGATTATTTTCTTATACAGATACACAGCTGATCCGTTTAGGAGGACCGAATTTCCATGAGCTTCCGATAAATCGTCCGGTATGCCCATTTCATAATAATCAGCGGGATGGTTATGGCAGACAGACGATTAATCGTGGACCAGTAAGCTATCATAACAATTCACTGGCACAGAACACGCCAGAAACATCGACAGAAGAAGAAGGTGGCTATAAGCATTATGATGAGAAAGTCGATGGTCATAAGATCAGGGCAAGAAGTGGAAGTTTTAAAGATCATTTTTCTCAAGCTACCCTATTCTGGAATAGTATGAGCAAGGCGGAGAAGGAGCATATGATCAATGCCTTCAGTTTTGAGCTTGGGAAGGTAGAGAATACCTCTGTAAGGGAGCAGGTTGTGGAGATGTTTTCCCATGTAAGTACTGAGCTCACACATGGATTTGCGAAGGCAATAGGGGTAGAACCACCTAAGGAAAAAGAGATCACCGTGACAAAGTCCTCCCCAGCACTAAGCCAGGAGAATACAGCAAAAAGACCAGAAACACGGAAAGTTGCTGTAATAGTCGGAAAAGGCTTTAATGGTGCAGAGCTTCAAACGGTTGTTAACACATTAAAGCGAGAGGGGGTTCATACTGAAATTCTAAGTAATACTTTAGGTACAGTCAAAGGTTCAGATGGCGTGGAATTAGCAGTAGATCAAACCTTTTTAACTGCAGATTCTGTCCTGTTTGACGCAGCCTATGCAGTGACTGGAAGTGAGGAGGATAAAAGCTTTTATAAGAAGGCTGCCTTATTTGTTTATGAAGCATTCTCGCACTTTAAACCAATTGGGGCAACACAAGAAGGCCAAAAGCTTTTAGAGGTAGAAGAAATGAAGCATAGTCCTGGTGTGATCATTGGAGATGAGCCACAGGAATTTGCGAATCAATTTATCGATGCAATAGCATCACATAGGTTTTGGAATCGAAAGGTTATGTAATAAATGAGGAGCCAGGGGTTTAAAGCCTCTGGTTTTTTTACATGGATTTCTCATATTTTTTCCGCTAATGGGAAAAGCTATTCCTTGACGTATTTCATTTGGGGGGTAGTGTAATGAGCAATAATCATCATAATACGAATAGATTAACTTCAGCAGAAATGGGGAAGCTTTGGGTGGCTTATACAGGGAATACGATGGCGACATGTGTGCTTAGTTACTATCTTCAGCATGTCGAAGATCGAGATATTAAAAAGGTTGTGGCAAAAGCATTAAAGCTAAGCGAAAAGCTGGTAAATAATATTAGAGATATATTCATGCAAGAAAAATTCCCTATACCAATTGGTTTTACCGAGGAAGATGTAAACTTAGGCGCACCTCGGTTATTTGCGGATGAGTTTTATCTCCATTACTTGAAGTATACAAGTAAGGCTGGTATGAGTATTTATGCTATTGCTATCCCCATTATGACGAGAAAAGATACGAGAAACTTGTTTATTGAAACGTTTCATGAAACAGAAAAATTGATCAATGAGGTAAATGATACATTAATGAAGAAAGGCTTCTATACACCGCCGCCTCAAATCCCAATACCAGAAAAGGTGGACTTTATCAGCAAGCAAAATTATTTAAATGGGTTTTTTGGAGATATTCGATCCCTTCATGCACTAGAAATTGCCCATCTGTATGATGATAATGAAAATAACACAGCTAGTAAGGCTTTATTAATTGGTTTCAGCCAAGTAGCAAAAAATGAAAAAGTGAAAAAATTTATGTTAAAAGGAAAGGAAATAACGGCTAACCATATTGAGGCGTGTTCACAAATGCTGAATAAGGAACATTTGCCAACCCAACCTTTACTAGATGACTTAGTAACGACTTCTAATTTTGCTCCTTTTTCCGATAAGCTAATGCTTTGGCATAAAATAGACATGTTCTCCATGAAGATTCGATCCTACGCTAATGCTGCATCACTCAATGGAAGGCGTGACCTGGGTGTGATGCACGGTCGGTTTATGGTGGATATAGGGAAATATGTGCAGTCTGGTGCCAATATTATGATTGACCATGGTTGGATGGAACAGCCACCAAAAGCAACGAATCGTAAAGAACTAACAGATAATAAGGAATAGTTTTGGTGTTCCATCAAAATGCGGACATCTAAAGACAAAGGAACACATTCGCGAGAGAAGCGAATGTGTTCCTTTGGAAAACAATGTTTAGACTTTTGATTTAATCTTATCCAATAATCGTACTTTCCCAGTGCCTTCACATGTAGAGCAAGCAAGCTCCCCTTCGCCTCCACAATTCTCACATTTGTGAATGCCATAATCAATACCTTCTCCTGAGCATTTGCGGCAGCGGACTAACCCTTCACCATTACAACTGTTACATCTCATTGTTAATTCCTCCTTTTGAATTTTAAAACAAATGAGACAACGACTTGTTGTATAACAGGTATTGCTAGTTAATAAATACCCCGTTTATCACTTGTTAATCCTAAAAATTGGATTTGTTTATAAAATGTAACATTGTTGTAATAATAACGAAAAAGCTAAAATGAAAATTCCATTCTGGCTTCCTTCTTTCGCTTAAGAGGAAGTCCATGATCCGCCATTAATATGAATAGCCTGTCCTGTCATATAAGAGGACTCGTCGGAAGCTAGCATCACATACGGCCATGCATGCTCTGATGGTTGACCAGGTCGTCCCATTAAACCATCCTGACCAAATTCCTCTACCGCATCTTCATCAAACGATGCAGGGATAAGTGGTGTCCATACAGGTCCTGGTGCAACGGAATTTGCTCGGATCCCTTTTTTGGCTAAGCTCTGAGCAATACTACGGGTAAATGCTGTGATGGCTCCTTTTGTTGCGGAATAATCCATGAGTATTCCATTCCCTTTATAGGCATTTATTGACGAAGTACTAATGATGGAATCACCAGCTCTCATATGTTTTACTGCAGCTTTCGTTAAATAGAACTGTGAGAAGAAATTTGTACGGAATACCTCTTCCATTTGTTCATTCGAAATGTCTAATACATCTTCTTTGATATATTGAATGGCGGCATTATTCACAAGAATATTTAGTTGTCCAAATTCGTCTACCGTCTTCTCGACAAGATGTACACAGTGTTCGGGATCTTTAATATCCCCAGGCAAGAGTAAGCACTTCACACCCTCTCTTTCGACTAACTTTTTGGTCTCTTCGGCATCATTATCTTCATCAAAATAAGAGATGGCAAGATTGGCTCCTTCCTTTGCATAAACAATCGCAACTGCACGACCAATTCCACTGTCTCCACCAGTAATAAGAGCCGTTTTGCCCTTCAATCTACCGACACCTTTATAGTCCAATGGCTTATGTGGCAATGGATTCATTTGTGATTCGATTCCTGGCTGTCTCTCTTGCTTCTGTCTCGGTGTAGATCCGTTTTGCATATCCCTTGGATTCATTGTTTACCTCCTATTCTTCTTCGTATAGCTCTGTCACGTCTACTTCAAATACTTCATCCGATTGTTTCGTATATCTTACTAAGACATTTTGGGTATCGTCATCTACATCGATAATATAAACATATTGCCCATTATGAAGAACATCCTTCATCACTGGATCGTCCTTAATCTCTTTTGCGCGCATTACATTCATGTTCATTACCTCCTTTGATCGGTTTGTTCTTCCTGTTCATCTCATTACCGCGATGGAAAGACTTTAAACATTTCCTGGGTAATTGCAATATAAATGTAAAAAAGCTCGTCAAAGAGACGAGCGGAATGCTAGCAATAGTAGGTGAATTTCATTTCTATATTTGCTTCTATTTCTATTTGTCCAGGCTCGATTGGGGTAGTAGCATTGCTTGCTTTCAAACTATAGGCTTGGAAGGGCTGTGGTCTACTAGGCATGAGCTCGGTAATGTGGAAGGGGACAGGAAAGAGTTGCACACGAATAGTTTGGGTCATAGTTTGTGCTTTTTGATAAGCGTTTTGTATAGCGAGTTGGAGTGCTTGTCGATAGTAGCGATGATCATCACTTAATGTAAAAACGATATTAGAAATATGATTTGCCCCATTTTGAACGGCTGTGTCGATTATTAGTCCGGTCTGAGCTAAATCTGTCACTCTTATCGATAGCCTATTAGTTACCTGATAACCTTTAAGGACAGGATTCCCATCCTGATAGTCGTATTGGGGATAAATTGAATACTCGATTGTTTGGATATTTTCTTGAGTAATAGGAATAGACAGCAGTGCCTGATAGAGCCGATTCATGATAATAGCATTCTCTTCCTGTGCAGTTAACGCATCTGCTGCCTCTGTTACCACTCCTGATTCCAATTCGGCTACATCTGGTCGTACTTGTAACATGCCCGTACCAAAAACCTTTAGAGAAGGTTGATTCCATTCTTTATGAAAATGATTGGACATTCTCTCCCTCCATTCTTTTTCGATAATTTAGTCTATTCGTGGAACTGTAAAAAATTCTATGAAAACTAAATGGGATAGAAATAAAGTTCCAGATAATAAGGTGAAGTTGTAGATTATAATTTAAAATGGTTGGGAATTCAAGAAGAAAAAAATTAGCACCAGAGAGTGGAGATAAACGAGGCCGTGTCAAATAAACCAGTGCTTTTACTACACTGGCTACTGTGACCTGCTCTGCTGTCGGCCGCCACCCTTGACTTTGTTTGCGGTCGAGGTAGTGGTTCCGTTGGCGGATGGCAAAAATAAAGCCTATACGGCTCCCATCCGCACATCTAGCGTACCACGGCCGATCCCTTCTAAGCTCCCAATAGCTGGGGCCCCGTCCCCAACCATTGGAGCTAAGAAGGGGCACGACAGTCAAGGGCAAGCAGTTTCGCTGTGGCTAAGTGGTTAGCCATTAGGTTGTAGGTTAAGCAGATGTCTTTTCTGCCAAGAACTTCTCAGCTAACGCCAGTAGTTGTACCCATTTACCAGGCATGAACTGGATATTAGCTAATTCAGGAAGCGTCACAGGTACCTTTTGCTCCAATGAGGCATGAGGACGTAAAAAGTTAAAATAAGCCACAAATAAGGTGACAAAAGATACGGATCCAGCTTCTGAACCAAACCCAGTCGTAGGACGATAGTTGCCTTTGAACGTACGGTTTAAGCGCTCAATGATTTGTTTTAACGGTCGATACTCTTTTGACACCGGATCTTCATTGGTTAAGCCAATCACACGAGTGATATCAAAGTGGATGTCATGTTGCGCAAAGTAATGCTGTGCCAAGATGTAAATAGGATTACCATCTACTACAAAGTTCAAGTTGTCAGGGAGTTTATCTTTCTCACCAAACTTTTGTAAGACATCATCTATCGCGCGAACAGCGACTTCTGTATCACGATGCGGCGATACAGGATAAGCTAGGATGAGCTTTTTCACCGCATCAAAGAAAAAGACAAGATAATGCCAGCGCCCTTTGACACGGATGTAGGTTTCATCGCCACAAAAGCTGTTTGATAGCTGATAAGGATAATGGTCGACAAAGGGTTTCATCCGAAGTGCCACACTGTTTATGTAGTTAAGAATCGTTTGGTGGGAGACCTTCACCCCATGGATATCGTACATCATGGCAGCTGTTTTGCGGGCACCGATCCCGTAATTGACATAATACGTTAAGATCAATCCTAAAACGTGTGGAGAAGCGTGAATACGAGACAAATCCACTTTAGGTTGAACGGGAGATGTAGCTGCCATCGGCTGGAAATCAAAACGAAAAGCACGAAAGAGATACCGCACCTTAAATGCTTGCGGATCTTCTTTAAAACGTTGCTTCTCTTCTTTGGTCATATGGCGTAAGTTACGTTGATAAAAAGAACAACCGTTGTTCTTACATTTGTAAATATCAAAATCTTTACGTTCTTTAATGCGTTCTAGCACGTGAGAACAATGGGGACATTTAAGGATAGCTTCTTTCGCAAAACGATTCTTTTGATTAAATAAACAATCACACACCTTACACAAATACTGTCCTTTGTCTCCATTATTGGCATAAAGGTAATCAGAAGGAGCTGTACATTTTGGGCAGGTGAGCGTCGCTGGAACTTTCACCACACTATTTTTCCGGCGGGCGACAGGCTTTAATACCTTGCCATATTGAAGGTGGTACGCCTTCAATAATTGTTGAAAATCTAGTTTTTCCAGCTTTTCGATGATGGGCATCTCATCGACTTGTAATTTTCGATAAGGTTGATTGAGAGGTTCATCATAAGCTGGTCGAGCAATAGATTTACCTAACACCATGCCTAGTAAAGCATAAATAATTCGTTCTTGATACTTGATATATTGAAGTAAATAGTATATAAATTGAGGTAACAACTTGTCACAACCTTTCTTAGGGATTTTGAGTGTGTGGTTACCTCATAAATACCCTATTTTGAAGGGGGTGGCAAGTTTTTTTGTGTAAAAAGTTATTAAATCAAGCTTAAAAGCTATTTGGGTAAGAAATATTTTGACAATACGCTATTCGTAGAGGGGGGAGAAATATGTGAATCTGAGAAAAAGTAGCTTAGGAAATTAGCTCTAATAAGTAGTAAACATCGTAAATTTTTGCAAGGTATAGCCTATTTTTCGTACGATGTTTATCGAATCGGCATATTCCTTATACGCTAAAGTATAGACAGCATCCTCATTATTCCAAATTCTGCGGAAATATTGATCGACCTCCTGTACTACTTTCTGGTGATTAGCCGAAGAGATCGAGAGGTTACTCTCTAAATTATAATTATTGAGATTTCTCGCAGTGAAATTGCTAGAGCCGATTACTATCTCACTCGTGTCCTGACCATGAACATAAAAAATCTTAGAATGATACTGCTCTTTGTTGATGTTATACCACCTAATCGTAATATTTTCTGAATGATCATTCTGTAATTCACTAGCAACAGGGATATTCGGTAATCCTACCTTTTCATTGCCAAAAGCATTTTGATTCGGATCAAGAATGATTCTAATCGATGCTCCACGGTCAGCAGCGTCTTTTAGTGAGTCAATAATCGTTCGGTCTGCTAAATAAAACATGCCAATCCAAATTTCATCTTCGGCTGTTGTGTCCTTTATCACTTGAATCACCCTTTTCTCTGTTTGTTTCTCTGTAACAATTTGTGCTTGAATAGCATCTTTTTTTGATGAGGTAGTTGTTTCAAGCAATGTGTCTAATTCCTTTTCGGTTGGAAATAAGGAGGTGTTCCCTCCAGAAAATGCGGCAACAGCTTGTTCAGATTCAATGAGGTCTTTTAGGATAGCACCCTTTACTTTAAAGCCAACATTAGAGTGAAAGCCACTCGCATCATGAGGATTACCTGATAATATCAATCCATTGTCCTCCGAAATAACGACTTTACGATGGTTTGCTTTAATATTTAATAGCTTTAAGTAAGAACGTGCGGTAACATTTGGAGACTTATTACCAAATGGATTGGTGATCCAGCCAGTACCTTCTTGACCAAACCACTTGACAAACATTCGCCAAAAACCAGAATAAAGCGGGTTGGGATCTCTTAATCTATTTAAATCCGTATAGATGACTTCTGCACCTATTTGACTTAATGGCTCTATATGCTGAGCCTTATGAGATCCGTAGGTTGTATTAATTGGATCTGTAATAAAGATAATTTCTAGATCAGGGTATTTTTCCTTCTGTTTCATTATTTTTTGCCGAATGGTGCGACTAATAGGAGGGAAGTCTCTTCCTATAGCCGACGTTTCATTCATCATGAAAAAATCAAGGATTAAAAATTCCTCCGCATTTTCGATCGTTTGATAAACTTCTTCAAATATTTCTTGTTCGTGTATTTCCTTTCCATTCTTTTGATAGGTTAAATCATATAAAAATTCTATCTCACTATCGGTCAAATGGTGAATATTGCCTTTGTAGTTGATTCCCTTAGGTAGAGGCTTCTGTTGATGGTAGAAAATAGTACTAATATAGATAATCGATAACACAAAGAGGACCCAAAGTGATCTTTTTTGATGCCATTTATGACGTTTCTTCATCGCTGCTTGCTCCTTCAAAAAAATTAAAGTCTATTATCTATACCCTCTTTTTATACTTCTATCCCCTTGATTTTTCATCATGAAAAATGAATCTATTTTAATAATCATCTATAATATAAGATGGGAAGAATATTCAAATGATTAACTAAAAATAGGAGGATTTATGACGACTCGGACGATTGCAGTAAACCTCGATTTGAAGGAGAAGGAGCTAGAATGGATACAGAATCATGCCCAAGATTGGAATGTTATAGCTGGTGCTGATTTGTCAGCTGAAGAGTTATTACAAGCAGAGATTATATTGAATTGGGAAAAAGGAGTAAGAGATATTTTATCAGAGAGTAATAGGTTAAGGTGGGTGCAAACATGGAGTGCAGGTGTCAACCGTCTTCCGTTAGAACAATTAAAAGCAAAGGGAATCCATCTAACGAGTGCGAATGGTGTCCATGCCTATCCTATTTCTGAGACGATTTTTGCCATGTTATTAGGCTTTACTCGAAGAATAGATACCTATGTCCGTCAACAGCAGCTGAAGAAATGGGAGCATGCGAATTTAAGAAAAGAGATTCATGAAAAAACAATAGGAATTCTTGGTATTGGTGCGATTGGATTAGAGACGGCAAGAATAGCGAAGGCATTCGGAATGAAGGTGCTAGGAATGCGTTATTCTGGAAGGTCAGCAGAATATGTTGATCAAATGTATAAACCAAAGGAGTTGGATAAATTATTACCACAGTGTGACTATGTGGTGATCACCCTTCCCTTAACAGAACAAACGAAGGATATGTTTACCACTAAGGAATTCAAACTAATGAAAGAGAACGCATTCCTTGTTAATATTGGTCGAGGGCCGATTATAAAAGAAGCTGATTTAATACAAGCATTAGAAAAAAACGAAATAGCAGGAGCAGGCCTGGATGTTTTTGTCGAAGAACCATTAGCTGTCGATAGTCCACTTTGGGAAATGGAAAATGTGATTATTACACCACATACAGCAGGTTCAACAGAATATTATACGGAACGTGTGATCAGGGATATTTTTCTGCCTAATTTCAAGGCCTATCTCCAAACAGGTAAGCCGACGACCAACCTTGTAAATTACAGTAGAGGATATTAGATCCCTTCATCTTCCATCAATGGGGTGAAGGGACCCCCTTATTTAATTGGTGGTACAAATAAGGGGTTTTGATTGAATTTTGAAATATGTAAATCCTTCTGGCGGTTAATCGAAGCAAAGAATACATCCTCTAGCTGTTCAATATTAGACTCATGCAATTTCTTTATTAACCATTCCTTATCCACATGTAGTGCAGGAAGAACATCCTCCATGATTTTTCCTTCCAATACAACAGGAAAGGAAATAGGTAATGGGGAAGACTTTGCCTTTAAGACACTCAATTCACCGTTTGCTTCAATTATGGCTGTCTCCACTTCTCTTATGTCGAATATTTCATTATTTCGTAGCATTTCCAATATGTTAGAAACCGTGTACCCTATTTTCTTTAAGTTTTGATTTAAAAATATTCCATCCTGGATGACAATCGTTGCTTCAAATGTTACTGCCTGATCTACCTTTTGACTTGCTATTTTTAGATGGGCAACCGTTTTTTGCAATAGGGCGATTACGATAATTGCAAAAATAGTTGGTAGATGGTTAATATTGGGGTCGGCGATATCTGCTCCAACTACCGATGCTAAGGTTATAATAACTAAGAAATCGAAAACGGGTAATTCCCCTACTGCTCGTTTACCCATGAATAGTGTGATCACGAGTAATAAAGGCAAAATGGTTAGGACTCTCCATCCAACGAGTAATAGGTCTTTCAGTAAATCCTCCATCTGTTTTCACCTCAAATAATTGTGTATTGCTATTTTTTCCACCTCCTTAGGATCCATGCATAATTAGGAAACCTTTTTCAATTTCCTTCGTATAAGAAGTAAACAAAGAATGGAGCGATTGATTCATGAATGACTATGAAGAAAAAGTATATCAAGAAATGATGGAATGGGAGCTAAAATTACTTAGAAACAAAAGTATGGTCCAGAGGCTTTCTAAAAAGGCTCAGAACAAGATAAATAGTTATATACCAGAGAAAGCCCACACCGTCATAACAGAAGCTATCAAACATATGGTGAAGGCAACCCTTGTTGGATCTGACTTTACCACTTCAAAAAAGCCTAGTAGCTTATACTCATTGGAAGAAAAGGAAAAATTAGTCGAAGAAAAAATCACTTCTTATCGAAAAACAGCAGCAATAGAAGGAGCGGGTACTGGTGCAGGAGGTATCCTTTTAGGACTTGCTGATTTCCCCTTACTGCTATCGATTAAAATGAAGCTTTTGTTTGAATTAGCCTCTATCTATGGATATGATACCAAAAATTATGAAGAGCGATTATTTTTGCTACACATTTTTCAACTTGCCTTTGCAAACGATGATCGTAAAAGAGAGGTATACTATTTTATCAAACATTGGGAGGAAGAAAAGGAGAAGCTAGTCGATGTGGATTGGCGCGTTTTCCAACAGGAATATCGTGATTATATTGATTTAGTAAAATTATTTCAGATGATTCCAGGTATTGGGGCGGTCGTCGGCGCATATGCCAATTATAATCTTGTCGACCAGCTCGGAGAAACGGCAAAAAATTGCTATCGACTTCGGATTTTTGGTGAATAGCATAAATTAACCCTTCCGTCGATAGAAATTTTATTCAGAATAGACAGTTTTCTTTTGAAGCTTCACATAATAGTAGTAAATACCTAATGCTAATATCGATAGGATAATTCCAGAAACATAAGGCAAATAAATAGCTAGTCCGTATAGCATTCCGCCCAGGGAGGGCCCGATAATTCGACCTAATGAATCAAAGGAAGACAGCATACCTGTTACCTGGCCATAGCCTGATTTTGCCTTTTTCGTTAGTAAGGAAGAAACGGCAGGGCGAATCAAGCCATTTCCAATTCCGAAAATCGTTAAAAAGATAGCAGCCGTCAAGAAGCTGTTCACTAACAGAATTGTCGCAAAGCCAATGGTGGAAACGATAATACCAATTTGAATAACATTGCCTTCCCCGAATTTTTTCGTCATTTTACCGACAAGTCCGCCTTGTACAACGGCTCCCGCTAAGCCCATGATCATAAAAATATAGCCAAGCTCCGTTGTTCCTAATCCTGCTTTGTCATCGGCAAAATAGGCAAAAGTAGCCTCAAGACCAGCAAGAGAAATCGACACAAACCATTGTAGTACAAACAATGGAGCGGTTGGATCCTTGATTGCCTTTAAGAAGGAAGGTCGCTTTCTTTGTTGCTCGACTGCTTGATCTTTATCCAGTGACTCCTTCAACACAAGCATAACGAGTATTAAGGTAATAAGGGAAGAGCCTCCCGCTAACAAAAATGGGGTCGAAAGATTATTTTCTGAAAAAATACCACCAATCGCTGGTCCAAAAATAAACCCTAATCCAACAGAGGCCCCGATAATCCCCATCCCTTTACTGCGGTTCTCTTCTGTTGTGATATCTGCCACATATGCCATGACAGTAGGCATATTCGCAGCCGAAAGAAATCCACCGATAATTCTAGCAGCAAATAGCATCCATAAATGGGAAGCAAAGGCCATTAGAAAAAAGGATAAAGCAAGACCTGAGATCCCTAATAATAAAACAGGCTTTCTCCCTATGCGATCAGAGATTCTCCCCCACATTGGTGAGAATAGAAATTGCATTAAAGAATAAACAGACATCAATAAGCCTAATTCCAGCGGAGATGCCCCTAACTCCTCTGCATAAAAAGGTAGAACCGGAATAATAATCCCAAATCCGACCATAACTAGAAACATTACAGCAAATAATATCGCTAAAACTTTTTTAGATTTCACAGATGTTCACTCCAACTGAATAGAATATACCTCTCACTTAAGAAACCATGATACTAATTCTTTTGGATGATAAGCCGTGTAATTAGGCTGCCACTTAGGAAGATCGATCGTCCGCTTTCGGTGGTTCATCCAAATTGCCTGCCATCCCATTTGCTTCGCCCCGACAATA
Source organism: Gracilibacillus sp. JCM 18966 (assembly GCF_055392695.1). Classification (NCBI taxonomy): domain Bacteria; kingdom Bacillati; phylum Bacillota; class Bacilli; order Caryophanales; family Bacillaceae; genus Gracilibacillus; species Gracilibacillus sp. JCM 18966. Next base: position 1,462,123 of record NZ_AP043883.1, read on the forward strand.
TCATTTTCATAGGAATCCCCAATATACACTGTTTTTTCTTTATTGAGCTTTAATTGGTCTTCCAGATATCGAAAGACTTCCCTACTAGGCTTTGAATGACCAATTGCACCTGAGACAAAAATATGGGTTGCTGGAATCCAATGAGATAAGCCTAGCTGTTTTACCTTCATCATTTGATGGGCTTCTTCTCCATTTGTGAGAATCGCTAGCTGTTTTTTTTGTGAAAGAAGGTGATCTAATAATTGTTTTAATTCCTCAAATAAAGTAATTTGTTTTTGCTCTTGCAAGTATTTTTGTTGAAAACTGACAGCGTCTTGATAGCTTATAGCTAATCCAAACTCTTCACATGCCTTTGTTATACGATAGGTTTGTAGCTCTAAAGCAGTGATTTCCCCATTCATGTGTTTTTCAAAGACTTCATCACTATATTTTCTACTAGTGATATAAAGAGCCTCCAACTCTGCATCAATGAAATCCTGCTGGAATTGTTGTTTTACTGTATTCTTAAATGGTAGTAATTGATCATATAATGTATCATCTACATCGAAAATAATGGTATCCATTTGCGTCATCCTCATGATAAAAATGTCCTCATAAATTTTATCATAGTTTGATGGGTGGAAGGAATGTATTTACATGAAACGAGTCAATATTTCGTCAAAATATCTCGAAATTGTTAACAAACTTTGCGAATTTAGGATTGAAAAGTTATCAAAATATTGTTAAAATTATCACAAAGTATGAAGGCTATGTGTAACTGGCGAGATGCGGAAAACCGTAAGGGAGCACATAGTATCGATAGCCGCTCGCCTGGGCAAGGGTAAGGAGTTATTCCTTACCTCTTTCTATTTATAATCATTTCAAGGAGTGTGGTTAGATGAAAAGAGTATATAACTTCTCTGCTGGTCCATCAATGCTACCATTAGAAGTATTAGAAAAGGCACAAGCGGAATTACCAAGCTATAACGATTCAGGTATGTCTGTGATGGAGCTTAGCCATCGTTCTGGTTTGTTCACAGAAATCATAACAGAGGCAGAAGCACTACTACGTGAATTATTGAATATTCCAAGCGATTATAAAGTATTATTTATTCAAGGTGGTGCGTCACAGCAATTCGCCATGGTGCCACTTAACCTGATGAAAAATGGCAAAGCGGATTTCGTGCATACAGGATCCTGGTCCAAAAAGGCGATGAAGGAAGCAGAAAAATACGGTAAAGTGAATGTCATTGCTTCTTCTGAAGATGATAACTTTACCTATATTCCAAATATAGATCCAACAACATTAGACCCAGATGCGGATTATGTTCACATTACAACGAATAATACGATTGAAGGAACAGCCTTCCGAGAGATTCCTGATACAGGAAAAGTCCCACTCGTTGCGGATATGTCTTCAAATATATTATCAGAAGAAATCGATGTATCGCAATTTGGTATAATTTACGCTGGGGCACAAAAAAATATTGGTCCAGCGGGATTAACGGTGGTTATAATCCGAGAAGATCTAATAGGAAATGCGAAGGACATTTGCCCAACAATGCTAGACTATAAAACACATAGTGAAAGTGGTTCTTTATATAATACACCACCAACATTTGCTATTTATATGGCAAAGCTAGTTTTCGAATGGGTGAAGGAGCTTGGTGGACTGAAAGCAATGCAAGAGCGAAATGAGAAAAAGGCAGCTATACTCTATGACTATATTAGTCAATCCGATTTTTATCAATCTCCAGTAGCTGAGGATAGTCGTTCTATTATGAACATTCCTTTTGTTATTCCGAATCACGATTTAGATGCTAAGTTTATCAAAGAGGCACAAGCAGAAGGACTAGAAACATTAAAGGGTCACCGCTCTGTTGGTGGAATGCGTGCAAGTATCTATAACGCAATGCCAGTGGAAGGTGTAGAAGCATTCGTTGCATTTATGAAAAAATTCGAAGCAGAAAATAAATGATGAACCAGTAATCCCAGAGGTAACTATCTACTTCTGGGATTCTTAATTATGGAGGGAAAAGGCCAAGATAAAAGGATAAGCCAACCACCACGTTAAGATTCATCCACGAAACAAAAATTCAGAGGGCTAGCCCGCACTTTTTCTATATTGAAAAGAACCATGTTCCGTGCTAAAGTAACAATAGCTTTTTTTATCACAGTTACTAGTGGGGAAGAAGAAACCCCACAGCTTGGTGTCTTCTTTAATGAAAACGCTTTCCTAAGAGGTGGAATAAATGAAGAGATTAAACAAATTACGCAATGATTTACAATCCTTAAGCTTGAAAAGTAGAATTGCCATTCTATTTGCCATTAGTACATTTATACCCTTAATGTTTACAGTGCTATTTTCTTATCACACGATGTCAACCATTTTAACGAATAAACTTCATACAAACTTCAACAGTAACTTACACCAAATTAGTCTTACTATCGAAAATACGATCAATGATATGAACTATGTATCGCAACAGATTGATTTCTCTGAAAATATCCAATTTCGATTAAAAACCTACCTCAAAATGGAGGATTCTCTTGAGAAAACAAGACTCTATGAAGATATTAAAAATGAATTGAATTTGATCACCTTTAGTAATCCAAATATTGGACTTTCCCTTATTTATGTAGAGAAAGAGAACAAGTACTTATTTAATAGTCATGGGGTCAAGGATGAATTTCATATGCGCAATCAACCTTTATTTATTAAAGGATATAAAATTGATAATTTCGGTCCACATGTAAGCATGGAAAGATACAATGACAAGTATGTATTATCGACAGTAAGGCAGTTAGATATGGATTATGAAAATCATGTTTATTTATATATGGAGTCAAATTTAGATTTAACGAGAAATATAGTAGAAAAAGACAATGTCCTCAATCATACAAGCTATTTACTTCTCAACAAGCAAAATGAAGTCATTTACAGTGAGGAGCAAGAGGAATTTCCACTACAAACACCATTTTTCCGTGAAGAGCATTTGGACGAGGATGGGACACGAAACGGCTATTATTGGTTCAAACAAACAACCGATCGTGGCTGGAGTGTGGTATCCCTTATTTCTATTGCTCAGTATAAACAGGAGATTAACGAGTGGATGATCCTAATGCTCTATATGGCTATTCTATTCGTATTGGTTAGCTTAATTGTTGGGTTGTTGCTATGGAAGACTTTTTACCGACCACTTCATCAACTAAACAGTGAGATCAAGCTGATGAGTAACCATAATTTTGCCTCAGAAGTAGTTAGCACGAAAATCCCCGAATTTGTCGATTTGCTCAGTCATTTTCGTAAAATGAAAAAACAAATAACGAATTTGATCCAAGCGATTGAACAAAAGGAAAGAAACCGTGCTGATTTAGAAGTCGAGAAGCTATTGCATCAAATAAATCCACATTTTCTCATGAACACATTAGACACAGCAAGATGGTTGGCTGTAGCCGGTAACAAAGAAGAGGTGACCCATTTATTAACAGCATTAAATAAATTACTTTATTATAACATGGGGAAGCTAGGGAACTCCTCCACCTTAAATCAAGAGATTGATTCAGTGAAGCAATACCTAGAGCTCCAACAAATTAGATATGATTTTGATTATAAAATAGAGCTATTCATAGCTGATAGCTTGCTAGAATCATCCGTTCCTAGATTTATTCTACAGCCAATTGTCGAAAATTCTATCTATCATGGGTTAGAGGATGATGGTTCTATTCGAATTGCCATAACGAATGACCCTCATAATATGATGATAAAGGTGAGTGATAATGGTCGAGGAATGAGTGAGGAGGATATTCAAAGGGTTTGGCAGAAGGATCAGCAGAAAGAAAAGGGAATGGGCATTGGACTACATTATGTTAAACAAATATTGGACCGAACGTATGAAGGGCGTGCAAGTATCGATATTTTCAGTAGTACTAACGATGGGACAGATGTTGTGTTGACTATACCAATAGGGGAGGAATTTTCATGATCAAGGTGCTTTTAGTAGAAGATGATAAATTGGTTAGAAAAAGTCTAATCACAGCGTTTGACTGGGCTAAGTTTGATATGGAGATTGTTGGAGATAGCAAAAATGGGGAGAAGGCATTGGAATTTTTACGCGAACAAAAGGTAGATCTAATCATCACTGATTTAGCGATGCCGATAATGTCAGGTATTGAACTAATTCGTAAGGTAAAGCAATGGTATCCCTCTGTTTTTATTGTCGTATTGTCCCTCCATCAGGATTTTGAATATATTCAAGAAGCGATGCGATTAGGTGCGATTGACTATATTGCGAAGGTGGAGCTCGATACGAATAGTATGGATGAAACATTGGAAAGAATTCATAATCGTATACAGAGTGAGCAATCGAATAAAACGATACCCCCAGAATCATCAATAGGAAATGGCTGGATACTGATCAGCGAAAGTGATCTAGAAGGCTATGTCAATATGATCAAGAATACATGCAAGCAAAAGGAATTCTTCTATCTTGAAACAGATGCCTTATTTGTTCCGTCTAAGGATGAACGGTTTCTAGATAGACTGTATTCAATGAATAGGAAGGATTATTTATTAATCATTGAACTGGATGAACAAAAAAAGTATAAGTTAGATGATTTAAGGCAATGGCTACAACGACATAAGGATCGTTTGCTTTTCTATGAAACTACATCAGACCAGTCAATTACATGTATACCGTTGGAAAAAGTGAGGATGCACGAGTACAACAAAGAAGAAAAGCAACGACAAATAGAGCAACTAATTCATGATACTAAAGCAATGCAATGGGTGTTTCACGAGGAAGTGCTAGCTAGCATTCTATCAAGACTTCAACATTTACGACTTACAAGTCACAAGTTGAATGAATTGCTCATGATCGGATTAGGGGAATGCCGAAAAATATATTCTCTTCTGACGATGAAGCCATTAGAATTACCAGAGTACTTCTCTTACTGGGTAGAGGTGGAAGAATGGTTTAATGAAGCACAGGATAGTATGTTTCGTGCAATGTATAGGCCATCCGTCTCAAAGGAAACAACCGCAAGTATATTAGAGGCTGTTTCGATCATTCATGAGCAACTTTCTACTAATCTAACGGCAGCAGATGTCGCAGAAAAGGTTCATATGAGCAGAAGTTATTTTAGTGTCTGTTTTAAGCAAGTGATGGGGGAAACTTTTCATGAATATGTAAGATTAGCACGGACGAAGCAGGCAATGGATTATTTCATGCATACTAATGAGAAGGTTGCCACAGTCGCTGAAAAAGTAGGCTATACCGATGTCAAATATTTTAGCAAAGTATTCAAAAAATCAACCGGTTTCCTACCAAGTGCTTATCGAAAAAAATACGCAGGAGGAAATTTGTTTGATAAACAGGAGACGATTGTTTCGGAATTAAACACAAAAAAGGACATCGATGAAGAATAGAACAATTACCCCCTATAATCTCGGAACATTTCACTGATTGAATACGCTTACAAAAATGCTACGATATAGATGTGAAAATAAAAAGGTTAGAAAGGGGATGGCAAGATGAGGAGAAAGTTCTTAGGTGTTTTCATTATTTTTCTTTCATTATTCTTAGTAGCATGCACCGGTGACTCCAAGGAAAGTAGCAGTGAAGAAGGGTCTGGAGAGCAGCCAGGAACAACTGGAGATATGGATCCATTTGGTAAATATGAAGAGCCGATTACCATAGCGATTGGACAGGAGGTAGATCCAACAGACACCAGCTTACAGGATGGGGACACACCATTAGATAATCAGTATACACGTCATGTAAAGGAGCATTTAAATATTGATGTGGAACATGCCTTTACAGCATCTCCTGCCAATTACGATCAAAAGGTAAGCTTGGCCATTGCAAGTAATGATTTGCCTGATGCGATGGTAGTTGGGCCAGTAGAGCTTAGGCAAATGGTAGAGGCTGATCAGATAGCAGATTTAACAAAGGTTTATGAAAATTATGCTTCACCTGCAATTAAGGAAATCATTGATAGCTCGGAAGGGGTAGCATTGGAGAATGCCACTTTTGATGGGAAAATCATGGCAATACCAAATTCACAGGCTGGTGCAGATGGTGTTCATAACCTGTGGATAAGAAAGGATTGGTTGGATAAGCTCGGATTAGAACCGCCAAAGACCGTCGAGGATCTTAAGGCAGTGGCCAAAGCTTTTGTCGAACAAGATCCAGATGGGAATGGAAGTGATGACACGATTGGGTTAGCGGGACCGGATACGAGCAATAAGCTCTATGCCAATTTTCTAGAATCAACGAACAATTTATACGGTTTTGACGGCATCTTCTCTGCATTACACGCCTATCCAGGTTACTGGATAGAAGGAGATGATGGGCAACCTGTTTATGGTTCGATATTACCGGAAACAAAGGAAGCTCTTGCTGTTCTACGGGATATGTATAGTGAAGGATTGATTGACCCGGAAATGGGCGTGCGTGAGGATTCAGGTGAATCGATTATTAGTGGGAATACTGGAATGTTTTTCGGTCCGTTTTGGATGCCATATGGTCCACTTACGGATGCTATTACCAATAATCCAGACGCTAATTGGCAGTCCTATGCCCTACCATTGGATGCAAATGGGGAATATACTCCTCACTTAAGCACAACAACAACACAATATGTCGTCGTGCGAAAAGGATATGAGCATCCAGAAGCAGCGATGAAAATATTAAATAATTTGTTGGCACATGAATCAGAATTTGACCCAAGTATTGGAGGGCCAGGCTATTATCCACTACGGCTAGTTTATGCACCAGCAGATGAAATGGAGGTTACTACCATTGCGCTAAGAGAAGTGTTGGCCGGAACGAAGGAACCTGAGGATTATTACAATATGCCGGCATATAAACTATTAAAATCAGATGTGGATCAGATCCATGAGGTGAAGCTAGAGCCGTACGATAATACGGATATTCAATATTGGGATCCTGATGCGAATTTGGGGTATTGGACTAGAGCCTATTCGGCTTTAGTAGGGACAGCACCACTAGTGGACACAGAAATAAAAGGAGTAAAGAGCTTAATTTATTCCCAAACAAAAACAATGGAAGATCGTTGGGTGAACCTGAAAAAGCTCGAAGAAGAAACCTTTATGAAAATTATTATTGGTACAGAACCGCTAGATGCGTTTGATCAGTTTGTGGAAAATTGGAAGAGTCAAGGCGGTGAGCAAATTACCGACGAAGTAGCCGAAATTGCGCAGTAAATAATAGAGAAGGCGTCGAAGCTAATCGACGCCTTAACTGATATCTATATCTAAAAGTTTTTAGGAGTGTGGGTGATGAAGACAAAAGGATTTGCGAAGCATTACTATATGATGATGGCTCCTGGGCTCTTATGGTTAGTGTTATTTAGTATTGTTCCGATGTTTGGAATTGTGATTGCCTTCCAGGATTTTAACCCGGGCAAGGGGATTCTTGGATCAGAATTTATTGGACTCGAAACCTTTAAATACATGTTCACACTTAGTGATACACTAAATGTTTTTTATAATACGATAATCATTGCCATCATGAAAATTATTGGAAACTTAATTGTGCCATTAGTGTTTGCGTTAATGCTTAATGAGATACGCTATATCGGCTTAAAGCGGTCGATTCAGACAATTGTCTATCTACCGCATTTTCTCTCCTGGGTTATTTTAGGTGGTGTGCTGCTAGATATATTTGCCTATCAGGGGCCGATTAACCAGCTCCTTGGTATATTTGGTGTCGAACCAATTCTGTTTTTTGCCCAAGCAGATCTCTTTCCTTTTCTAGTAGTAGGAAGTGATGTGTGGAAGGAATTCGGCTTTAATACAATAATTTATCTAGCTGCACTAACTGGAATTAATCCTGCCCTGTATGAGGCAGCAGGAATTGATGGGGCTTCTAGATTTAGAATGCTCTGGCATGTCACCTTACCTGGCATACGAACCACTGCTGTTTTACTAGCTGTATTAAGTCTAGGAAATGTGCTAAATGCAGGATTTGATCAGATATTTAACCTTTATAATCCACTCGTCTATTCGACGGGAGATATTATTGATACATGGGTGTATCGTGCTGGATTATTAAATTTACAATATGAATTAGCGACAGCTGTAGGGCTACTAAAATCTGTGGCAGGCTTTATTTTAATCAGTCTTTCCTATTTCTTAGCCTATAAGTTTACCAATTATCGAATCTTTTAAAGGAGGGATAAGCATATGTTGCGGAGTAAATCATTATCTTCCAAAATGACAGATGCTATTTTAATAGCGATCCTAGTGATCGTTGCGATCACATGTATTTTGCCACTTTGGTATACATTATCCCTGTCACTTAGCTCAAAGACAGCTGCTGCTGCAGGAGCCGTGGCCCTGTGGCCGGTGGATTTTAATTTTGATTCCTATAAACAATTATTGCAGGATAGTCAATTTTTTAAGTCTTTTTGGATCTCGGTACAACGGGTAGTGCTTGGCGCAGGATTGAATTTCATTATTGTACCATTAATGGCTTATCCTTTATCGAAAACAGTAAAGGATTTTAGAGGTAGAAATGTGTTGATGTGGACCGTTATTTTTACGATGCTGTTTAATGGAGGGCTCATTCCACTATATATTACGATTCAGGAATATAATTTAATGAATAGTATTTGGGCATTGGTGTTAGTAGGGGGAGCACAAACGATTGTTTTTAATATTATTTTAACCATTAACTTCTTCAGAAATTTACCTAAATCATTAGAAGAAGCGGCATTAGTGGATGGGGCAGGTCCTTGGTATATTTTGTTTAAACTGTTTATCCCTTTGTCGATTCCGGTTTTGGCAACAGTTTCGCTATTTAGTATTGTGTATCACTGGAATGAATTTCTGTATGGGTTAATTTTTATGACAAGAGAGGAGTTCTACCCATTACAAACTTATATTCAACAATTAGTTGTTTCGGTTGATCCTTCTACGATGACAGAGGATCAATATAAGCGAATGAGTGAGTTATCGAATCGAACATTAGATGCTGCAAAAATATTTATTGCGATGATACCAGTACTAGTCGTCTATCCATTCTTGCAGCGTTATTTTATACATGGAATTACGTTAGGATCGGTGAAAGAGTAGGAGGGAATCTTATTGGAATCAAGTGGCATGGAAAGAATATATCGTTTAGCGGATTTTATTATGAAGCTCGCTTATTTGAATCTACTAGCCATTTTTTATACTGTCATAGGGCTATTTATCTTTGGCTTTTTTCCAGCATTAACCGCTTTATTTTATATTGTTCGAAAATGGCTAACAGGCTATAGTGACATACCCATTACAAAAAATTTCTGGTTTGCCTATAAGAAAGAGTTTGTCAGAAGTAATGTGATTGGAGCTATTCTGTTTTTATCTGGTTTGCTTCTTTTTATTAATCTTTCGATCGCAGAAGTAGTAAATGAGCCAATCATTCGTTTTAGCTATTATATCCTATTGCTTGTTACGATCTTATTTGCTTGTATGTGTCTTTACGTTTTTCCGGTATATGTACATTTTAATGGGAGTATGGTTCAAATGTTTAAAAATGCATTTTTATTCCTATTTGTTCAGCCGATCCATACGGTGTGTATGGTGGCAGGGGTTATTATTCTATATTTTATGCTTAGGTTTGTTCCAGGGTTGATTCCTTTCTTCAGTATGAGCATCTTTGCATTTATTGTGATGTTTTTTAGTTTGAGAAAGTTTGAAAGGATAGTACGAGTAGCAGATTCCGAGGTTACACAAGCTTAAGCTCACCTTATGAAAGCGCAGAATAATGGGCTCATTGTGTGAAACGTTCTTAGCACACAATGAGCCAAAAGAGAAACCTCCTATTTTAATCTTCTCTCAATATGCAAATTGTTTTCGAATAAAGTCAATAAACTCATTGTGCATCGTTATAAATAAAGACGTCTACAGTAACGATAAGTTCTGTAGGTCGTCTAAATCTGTTCTACTTCAGCTTGCTATTTAAGCCCACCACAATTCCTTCGCACCTTCCTCAATCAGCATATCCTTAAGAAATACAACTGCCTTAGAGAAGCCCTCATCGATGCTCATCAGCCCATCCTCATGTTCGATACTAATGGCACCATCATATCCAATAACCTGTAGGGCACTAATAATATCACGCCATACTTGCTCATCATGGCCATAACCTACGGTGCGGAAGACCCATGAACGATTGGCAATATCCTTATAGCTTTTCGTATCAAGCACTCCATTTAGTTCTGTGTTCCGAGGCTCGATCTGGGTATCCTTTGCATGAAAGTGGTAAAGCGCGTCTCCTATTTGTTTAATGCTTTGAGCAGGATTCATTCCTTGCCAGAAGTAATGACTAGGATCAAAATTCACTCCAATTTGGTTCCCACACTCCTTTCGCAACCTAATCGCTGTTTCATTATTATAGACAACAAAACCTGGATGTGGTTCAATCGCCACTCGCACATGATGTTGCTTCAATAATTCATTTTGCTCCTTCCAGTAAGGAATCACCTTTTCTCTCCATTGCCATTCCACTACATTTGAAAAATCTGTCGGCCAAGGACAGGTGATCCATACGGGATTCTTAGAATGCTCGGATTCACCAGGGCAGCCGGAAAACGTAACAACCGTATCGATATTTAATTTATTCGCCAGCTTGACTGTCGCGACAAATTTATCATGGAAGTCTTTCGCCACCTCCTTGTTAGGGTGTAAAGGATTCCCATGACAGCTTAATGCACTAATCTTTATATTCCGTTTCTCAAAAGCTTGCTTGAATGCTTCGAGCTTTTTATTATCTGCTAATAATTCGATTGGTTTGCAGTGTGCATCCCCAACAAATCCACCAGAACCAATCTCTACTGTATCAATCCCTTTTGCTTTTACATGGTCTAGCATTTCTTCTAAATTCATCTCTGAAAATAGTACGGTAAAAACACCTAGTTTCATCGTATAACCCCCATTGTGCTATTTTTCTGACCCTGCAGTGATCCCACTGACAATGTGCTTTTGGAATAATAGAAAGATAATGATAATGGGTGCTGCTGCAATAGTAGAAACAGCCATTAAGTTATCCCACTGTGTTCCGTATTGACCGATGAATTTCTGTATCCCCATTGTAAGTGGTCGTACCGCTTCATCTGTCGCAAGTGTTAAGGCAAAAATTAAATCTCCCCAAGCGAATAAAAAACTAAATGTACAAATTGTTAGAATAATAGGCTTTGTTAGTGGTAGGATAATTCTGACAAAGGCAGTAAATGTATTACAACCATCAATGACTGCCGCTTCCTCTAACCCCTTTGGAATCGCTAGAAAAAATGGCCGCATGATCACAATGGCGAATGGCAATGCTGTTGTCGTATTTCCGACAATTAATGCTAAATAACTGTTCACTAAATCAAATTTGCTAAACATAATGTAAAGCGGCATTGCCATCATAATACCTGGTATCATTTGTGTCACGAGTAAGATTAAGAGAAAGCCATTCGCCCAAGCTAGTCTAAATCGAGCTAATGCGTACGCACATGGTAATGCTAATATAAGGGTAAAGATTGCTGTTCCGGCAGCAATGATAAAAGAATTTCGAATATATGGTAATAGACTTTGATCTTTAATTAGATTATCGATGTAGGCATCGAATTTGATTGTTTCAGGAATAATCATCGGTGGTGATGCGAATACATCTTGGATCGGTTTTATTGAAGTGGTGATCATCCAATAAATAGGGAAAAGGAAAGCTGCTGTAATAACAATTGCACAAACAAGTAACAAATATTGCTTTACACTGTACTTATTTTTCATTGTGCTTCCTCCTTTTTAATCAAGTAAAGATAAATGGAAGCAATCAATAATAAAATGATCAGAATGACTGTTGCTATAACGCCACTTTCACCAAAGCTAAAGTTTACAAATGCTAGTTCATAGCCATAGAATGGTAAAACAGTAGTAGCGTTAACCGGCCCACCACCAGTCATAATTAAAATCAGATCAAACACTTTAAATGTATAAATAATCCCCAAAACTAAAATGACTAATAATTGTGGTCTTAGCAATGGTAGTGTGATATGCCAAAATGTTTGGATTCGTTTCGCTCCATCAACCTTTGCCGCTTCATACACATCCTTTGGTAAGGATTGCATGGCAGCTAAGATTAGAATCATATTAAAAGGAATTCCTATCCAAATATTGGTAATAATGACGGCAACTAAGGCTGTATTTTTTTGCCCTAGCCAGTTAATCGGGTTATCAACAATATTTAAAGAAGTAAGGATATAGTTAAATACCCCGTAGTCTACGTCGAATAGCCATGTAAAAAGAGAGCCTGTAATTACTAATGGGGTCATCCATGCCAACAGCATAATCGAACGGAAAAAGTTCCGAAAAGGAAAATCTTGATTAAGAAAAACAGCAAGTAAATAACCGATCACTACTTGGAACACAATACAGGTGAAGGTATAAATCAACGTGTTTTTTAATGCGATTCCAAATTTGTCTGTTTGCAGGATGTTGACATAATTGTCCAGTCCAACAAACTCTGCTCCTGTTTGTAAATTCATCAGTGTTAGATTTTGGAAGCTGACAAAAATGTTATATATAATAGGATAGATCATAAAGGTTAACACAAAGACTAGGGCTGGTAGTAGGAACAGGTATTTAGGTGCCTTATTACGTAAGTGCCCGTACATGTCTAAAACCTCCTATATTCAAAAGAGGGAGCTTCACCCCTCTCTTATTACAAGTTAGAAATGAATAATGTTATCATTCTGGAAGTAATGCCTTGATCTCCTCTGCTGTACTTTCCATGATGGTATCCACCTCTTCACCAGTCATTGCACGTTGGATAGCTTCTTGTATATGGGTAGAAATCTCAGGATAATTGGTACCATAGGCTCTTGGCTTTGCCGTTTCTAATTGCTCCATAAACACTTTGACATGCTCATCCTTTGCCCACACATATTGCTCGTTTTTGGCAACATCTGCTCGACTAGGAAGTCTTCCCCCTAATTCATGCATCGGACCTAGTATCTCAGGCTTTTGTGTCCATTTAATAAACTCCCAAGCTTCATCCTGTACTTCAGAATTAGCGGTAATCGCCCAATTTTCTCCTCCAAGGATAGATGCAGTCCCAGCTTCTCCAGCAGGCATGAGGAAAACCCCCCATTCTAAGTCTGGTGAATCCTCCTCGAGCATTGGAATTTGCCAGGGTCCATTTTCCATCATGGCAGCTTTTTCTGTTTGGAATTGAACGAGTACATCGGATTGATCCCAGTTGATCATATTAGAGGAGATGATGCCATCCTCAACCATCCCTTGTATATAACTCAGCGCACTTTTAGCCTCTTCACTTCCAAAACTGTCTAAATCCGCACCAGATTGCCATAAATAAGGTAAAAATTGAAAGGTTCCTTCTTCACTTTTTACACCAGACATCGCAAATCCTTTTATATCTCCATTTGTTAGTTTGTCGGCTGTAGCTCGAAATTCTTCCCAGGTTGTCGGAACCTCTTCAATCCCGGCCTCTTCAAACATGGTTTTGTTATAATAAATTGCCAGTGCGTTACTATTGTTTGGAATGCCATAATATTTATCATCTAACATGGCAGAAGCCATTGGACCTTCAAAGTATTGATCTGCTTCACCCCATTCTTCTACTTTACTCGTTATATCTGCGAAGACACCTGCTTGAGCAAATGATTGGTGATCAGGGTTGTCAATCACAACGATATCTGGTAAATCTCCAGCTCCTAATCCTTGTAGTAATTTTGTTTTTAAATCGGCAAATGGCATGTACGTTCTTTCGAAGGTGATATTTGGATTTTCTTCTTCATATTTCTCGATCAATGCTTCTTGTTCTCTTGCACTAGATGAACCAGGCTCTAAGTAATCCCAGATTTTTATCGTTACTTGTTCCCCATTTCCTGTTCCTTCCTCATTTCCGGTTTCATTTGAATCACCGGAGCAAGCTACTAAGACAAACATCATCAGACCGACAAGTGAAAAGAATACCCAATTTTTCATCATACTTCCTCCTTAAGATTTACTTCTCTCCCGTTTTTAATGGATTCAAGTGAAGCACTTACCATTTGAAAGCTATGAATATTATCGGTTATGTCTGTAAGTGGTTTTCTGTTTTCGTCTAATGCATTGACCATTTCCGTAATGGAATAAGCCCTGTCGACAACGGGCATGTTTGGAATTGGCAATTCTTTCATGTTATCTTTTTGTATTCGTACTGGTTTGTCATCGATAAGGGCAATAATTCCTTTCTCTCCGTACAGCTTAAAATCCCCATTCCAAGACGTTTCTGGTCCACTTGTTACCCAACTAGCAAAATAATTAATAAGCACATCTTCAAACGTCATAGTGATACTAACGGTTGGTTTCCCATGGAACCAACTCCATGTTGGACGAATGCTTTTGGCATAAACCGTTGTGGCATTTTTTTCTAATAGGTAACGCATTAAGTCAAAATGATGAATGCTCATATCCTCTACGATGATTTCTTCGTAATGATCACGCCAACCACCGAATTTTGTAGCCCTTTGGAAGTTCCATTCCACGTATTCAATTTTTCCTACAAGATCCTCGGTTACTGCCTTCTTGATTGCTTGTATTTCTGGTCGGTAACGATAGTTTTGGCTGATCATGACAGAGGTGTCATACTTTACTGCCATCTTTGTCAGCGCGATAGCATCTTCCTTTGTATGTGCGATTGGTTTTTCCATAAATACATGAAGGCCGTTTTCTAAAGCGGAGATCGCAATCTTTTTGTGTGTCTGTGGAGGTGTTATAATGACAGCTATGTCTGCATCTACTTCTTTAAAAGCTTGCTCATAATCGGAAAAAAGTTGAATAGAAGAATCCTTTAATAGCTCTTTTGCTTTTTGTTGATTGGTCTCATCGACATCTACTACTGCGACAACCTGAACTTGCTTGTGTTGATCTAAGATTTCTAACCAAGATAATCCAAACCCTCCTGTCCCAATTTGAATGATTTTCTTTTGTCCCATACGAACCACCTACTTTTGTCGGAATTTTCACATAATTGATGAACGTCAATCATTATGTCGATAAATAGAAAGAAGTGTTAGTCACTTCTTTGTCTAAAACGCAATTTGTAAGCGTTTTATTTTGTTAGTTCATATCATAAGACATAAAGTGATGAACGTCAATCATTTTTTTGCTCATAAAAATAAATTGCCAGCTTTGAAGTGGATCGAGTAG
Source organism: Gracilibacillus sp. JCM 18966 (assembly GCF_055392695.1). Lineage (NCBI taxonomy): Bacteria > Bacillati > Bacillota > Bacilli > Caryophanales > Bacillaceae > Gracilibacillus > Gracilibacillus sp. JCM 18966. The sequence continues at coordinate 1,477,307 of NZ_AP043883.1, forward strand.
CGTAGAAAGAGGGTTGAAAAGACCCCCCTCCATTGCGTATTCCTCTTTCCTTCTTTTGTCCACTTTATACCTAATTAACTCTATATGTCTTTTATTATGGTTCTACACTCAATAAAAGGCATCTGCAATTATTCTAGTTCCTTGATCTTTAGTATGGAAATTTGAAAGCATTTAAGTAAATAAGAAGGGCTTGAATTTTTAGTTATCTTATTCTATAATAATAAAATGAACGGTCAGTTTAAAAAATATCATTATTAGATAAAGGAGAAAAATTTATGGCTCGACCAAGAGGGCAAGGGGAAAAAACTAAGGAACTGATTGCTGAAAAGGCAAAAATTATATTTGAACAAAAAGGTTATGCTGGAACTTCAATGGAAGATATTCGGGAGTTTAGTGAGATAAGCAAAGGCAGTATCTACTATCACTTTAAAAGCAAAGAAGAGTTGTTCCTATATACAGTAGAAAAAACTTCAGAGGTTTGGAGAACAAAATGGGAAGATCATGCGAATAAGGTGGAAACGGCAACAGAAAAACTTTACCTTCTTGCAAAATACTATGCTTCGGATATGCAAAATCCTTTATCACATGCAGTTCCAGAATACATGGCCACTGAAAATATAGACAAAGTGCTCAAAAATAAGTTATTTGATTTGATAAAACCGGAATATGAAGTTTTTTATCAAATTATTGACGAGGGAATGTGCCGTAAAGAATTTAAAAGTAACCAATCCCCTGATGGTTTAGCTTATATTTTATACAGTACACTTACAGGTTTAAGTATTACACAATTCGTTGGTTATAGTGACAAACAATTTCTCATGCTTTATCAGAGTGCAATAGATGTCTTCCTAAAAGGAATATTAAAAGATAGTGAGGCTGGGACGAAAGAGTAAGTAAAGAAAGGAAAATCCGAACGTTAATATTTCTGCACGGATACCGCTCCGTCAAAATACTCCGCTTTCCGTGGGCACGGCTTCAGCTCGTGCTGTTCCCACAGGAGTCTCCGTATTTTGACTACGCTAAAGCAGAATAATGTTCGGATTATAGCGTTTGCTGTTTAGTTATGTCCCAGCCCCTTTAAAATAAACATTAATAAACCGAATGGTCAGTTAATTGTTGGGGAGGAAATTAAATGAAAAATTATGATATTAAAGTAATACCAATGAGAGAGGCTAAAAGAGACGTATCCAGGGAGGTAGCAGCTGTTTTTGTTGATGGATATGAGAAAGACTTAACGTTTCTTTCAAACAATCGAGAGAAGTTAATAGAAGCGTTTCAGAAAATGATCTGTCAGGATGTTTTTTACTTTGCTACTCTAGAAGGAGAAATCGTTGGAATTCTTGCTTGTTCCAATAACCAGAAACGAGCAGTGACAATTGATAAAGCACTATTGAGAAAATCATTTGGCCTTATTACAGGTAGTATTGCCTATCATTTTATGAAAGATGAATTTAATAAAAAATTGCCTTATCAAGATGATACAGGTTATATTGAATGTGTTGCTACCTCAATTAAAGCTAGAGGTAAAGGTGTTTCAACTGCTTTAATGAGTTACGTATTAGAGAATGAGGATTATCATCGTTATATTCTAGAAGTGGTGGATACAAATAAGGTTGCTTATCGATTATATAAAAAATTGGGTTTTACAGAGTTTAAGCGAAAAAAGGAAAGTTTTTCAAAGATGAAAGGGTTTAAGCATAGAATTTATATGGAATTGTGTGTCACTTAAGAAAACAGAAAGAATTAAAATATCGCTTTTAACAAAATTAATTGGCGCAATTATGAAAGAGAGCAACAAGGCATTTATTGTTACACTCTTGATATACTGTACTCTGATTTATACCAATCAAAGGTGGAAAGTGTTTTTAATTGAGATAAATGATTAAGTTTATAAGGCTGTCCGTTAAAAAAGACAGCCTTTTTTATACGTTAGGAAAGTATAAAATTTCTACACAGTAGCTTTTCGACGTAGCTGGAATTTTAAGGTGCCAAGTATAAGCAAAACTAGGCATTCGCCAAAGGACGAGCGAATGCGAGTTTTTCTAAAAAGCTAACCAGCTAATAGTAGCTCGTTATCTTGTTCCACTTTTGGGGCGAATGTTTAACAAGGGTATTCGTCTTTCCTTAATATTATTTGTTAGCTGTATCGAGATAATATTTTGCATTTGCTTTTGTTGCGATTTCAAGCTTCACAATATGATCGTCTACTTGACCACTTTGCTCTTCCAGCATATAATCTGTAACCTTCTGTAAGGTAATAGTAGCTTGTGCCATTGGATCCTGACAAATCGTTGCTGTCACCACACCTTTTTTCATCGAATCATAAATGGCTTGATTAATATCATGGCCGATTATGATATGCTTTGTAGACCATGACCAATAGTTCTTGATTTCACCTAGAATACCACTCGCAACATAAATGGCATCCGTCCTTTTTAACGTATCCGCTTCCTTTTCCATTACCTCTTTTATATGCTGACTATTCGTGTACGCACTTTGGCTAAAATATAGTGTTTGGATCTCAACATCTAGATCATGATCCTGAAAAAAGGCGAGAAAGCCCCTTTCCTTATGTTTCATTTGAAACGTATCTTCTAGATCTCTAATTAGAATGACACTTGTTAGATTTTCCTTGAAAAGATAAATAAGCTCCGCTGCTAAATAGCCTGCATCGAAATAATTACTCCCAACATAGGCAATTCGTTTACTGTTAGGAACGTCTGTATTGACAGTAAAGACTGGTATATTTGCTTCAATAGCTTGGTTTATTAGCTCTTCAAATGGACCAGCATCATGAGGAGCAATTGCAAATGCATCATACTTTCCCTTTTCGATCAGCTTTTCTAAATATTGAACTTGTTCATTGTTAGGAATTGTATGAATACGATGCACTTCAATATTAAAGCCAAAATCCTCATACATATAAGCGGCTTTTTTGATTTCTTTGTCTAATTCTCCCCAGAAATAATCTGGAACGACTGGTAATATAAAAGCAATATGAATCAATCGCTGTGTTGACAAAAACTTCGCTGCTCGGTTTGGTCGATAGCCTAATTCTTTTGCTTTTGCACGGACTTTGCGAACCGTTTTTTCACTAACACCTTTTCGGTTATTCAAAACACGGTCCACAGTTGCTGTTGACATACCTAATTGTTCTGCAATCATTTTTGCTGTGACTTTCATTTGAGTTCACCTGCTTTTTACTGTTTGTCTTAGCACATATTATACTCCATACAAGAATGACTATTGCAAGTAAAATCAGTATCGTTAACCTAAAACGAAGTAAGCAACTAAAATCCCAACAGTACCAAAAATCAAGGAATAGATTAAGTTATAGTAGGTGATCAAGTAAGGACTTTGCCTTAGACTCATAGATGTAATCGTAACAACAAGTCCATAAGTTCCAATTGGTACGGTAGAAACCCCTGCTGTCACCAAAATAATCGCAAGACTGAGCGGATTTAGAATATCAATAAGCATTGTGCTAATACCACCTATAACCCCCATTGTAGCGACAGGATGTACACCGAACATGCTCATCAACATAAATAATACTTGAATCATGATTAATAGAACAATTGGATAGTCAGCTACTAGAATAATAGGTCTTTGAATCAAGTTTAATGCAGGTGAATCATTTAAACTACCAGTAAAAAAAGCGAGAGTAACGAATAGGACAATGAAATTATGCATGTTGTTCATACTATATTTCCACTTATTCCACCCAATTGTCCAAAAGCTTTTGCTCCTTCTGATAGCAAATGCCCAGCATGCTGCAAACGGTAAAACCAGTATCGTAACAATAAAAATAAATTCTAAATGAAACCAGTTGCCTAATAGAATAACAAGTGCTAAGAAGCTTCCCAATGCAATGATTAATTGGATTATTTTTGGTCGAATTTCACTGTTTTGCTTTTCTTTTATTGTTTGATTATCTTTAGGGTAGTCTATTTTACCAAAATATAACCTTCCCCAAACATTATCAAGAATGAACATAAAAACCGTGATCATAATCATCCACGGTAGAAGCTCCGCATATTTAACCCCTGTAATAAAAATAGATAAAGCTAGTAAGACTTCCAATGGACTCCACGGCAATGCAAGGGAATAACCACGCATTGTTGTCATCATAATAAATTTATCTGCTACTTTTTTATGGATTGGCTTCAAGTTTTCTACTAAAACATCTTGTGCAATCGTAGCAGATGAGACGTTTAAAAAGGCTGTTAGAGACATCATTGCTGTAGTGCTCCGCTGATAGAGAGCACCAAGATTCTGAACGTTTCCCCGTAATAAATTTTGTATCAGTTTATCAAATCTACCAGCTGTTACAACACTATTCATCCATGGAAGAACCGCTAATAGTGTTAGGATCGAGAGGTTTGCTTCTAGCATTGGTGGTATATCTAATAAGGCTAGGTCAGTTGTCGCAAAAAAGATTGCCCCTACGATTACAAAGGAAATACCAAGGATTTTAAAGAGTCTGGAAGCAGATCCAAAGCTTAACATAAGCATAGTAAAAGCAAGAATTCCTAGCATATAAGAAAATGTTTCACTCGGAAAAAAGACAGAAATAATATGTAAAATAAATACGAATGAAAAATAGATATAGCTATATCTCAAGTTAGATACCTTCCTTCTAGTCTGCTTCCTCTTATCATAGCAGAATAACAAGGAAGATAGCATTTAACTTGATTATCGATTCTAGTTTTATATGAAAAACATCCTAATAGATTCCGTTAACTGCCCCCTGAAGGTTTATGGTATATTGTAAATGAGAATCATTTTCAATAAAGGGAGGGTTTAGTGTGTATGAAATAAAACAGCTTGATCTGTTACCGGTGTTCGTAACACTAAAACGAGTGGAATCTATGAACTCTAACAAGCACTATCAGCTTACGCATACATGGAATCGGGATTATCTACTACTTTATTTTCCAAAGGGGAGTGGCTGGATTTCGATAAATGGGGAAAAAACAAAGATAAGCAAAAGGGAAGCATATCTTTGTAAGCCTGAAGAGACATATGCACTAACGCTAAAACCGGATATACATGCCTTTTTGTTTCATTTCAACATGAATGGGGAATTACCGCTAGAAGCCGAGAGGAAAATGGTTGTCCAGCCTGAGCAAGTCCAGAGATATTGCTATCAGTTGAACAGTATGGACCCAAACGATAATCCAATATTAGCATTACAATTACAAATACAATTTCAAAAAATGATCTATTCTATTTTAACGATGAAAAGAAAGCTATCTATTTCTTTAGAGGATAGATTGATAGAAGCAAAAAAATATATTGACGAACATTTTTCAAAAAATATTCAGATTGAACATTTAGCTAGAATGGCTCAGGTGAGTGAGCATTATTTTGTTGATCGTTTCAAAAGGCAGTTTGGCCTGAGTCCTATCAAATACTTACATCATCAGAGACTAAAAAAGGCAAAAGAACTACTGATAACATTAGATTTTAAGCTGCGAGACATTGCCTCACATGTAGGGATTCAGGACGAATATTATTTCAGTAGATGGTTTAAGAAGAAGACAGGCTACGCCCCTAGTGAGTATAGACTTCGATATAAAAGAAAAATAGCAGTGAGTCAGCGGAATTATATCGGACAATTACTAGCCTTAGATATTATTCCTTATGCGGCACCATTACATCCAAAGTGGACACCTTACTATTACGAAAATTATCGAGTCGATATCCCTGTCCATTTAAGTGCTTATAAAATCAATGAAAGAAAGGATTCGAATCTCGATACACTGATTGATCTCTCTCCAGACATCATTATTTCAGATCGAAGGGATCAATTAGAAATTAGTGAAAAGCTTTCTGATCAAACGAAGGTGTTAAGCATGTATTATGGAAAGCAAACTTGGCGGGAACAACTAATGTTCATCGCAAAATATTTAGACGAGGAAAAGAAGGCAGTTGATTGGCTCAATCAATTTAATAGAAAAGTGGCCAATGTAAGAGAACAACTGCAAACTAAATACAAATCGACAACTTTTTTGTTCATTAGAAAGTTTAAACAGTCTCTTTATGTGAATTGCAATCGAACGATGTCAGAATTATTCTATGGCGAATTAGGTTTACTATCAGCGCTCGGGACAACGATCTGTGATCATGAGATATCATTAGAGGAAATTGATCAAGCAAATCCTGATCATATTCTGTTCATGATTTGCCATGAGCAAGAAACCCTACAGGACTGGCAGGAGGTAAGGATATCAGCTGAGTGGAATAGATTGAAAGCAGTCAAACATCAACATGTACACCTGATACCAACAGACCCTTGGTTTGAATATTCAGCGATTGCACATGACCGTATTCTCGATCAGTTAACAGAATGGTTATCATCGTACTAAGCGTCCTTTTACCTTAGAGGAATTTTGTCCAAATAGGAACAGGTAGATTGTCCATGGATTGGATTTCTTTTTTGTATTACCATTGAGAATGATTATTAATATCGTCATTCGAAGGGGGAAATAGATAGATGTTAAAAAAATGGATCAGTCTCATGCTACTAATACTACTTTTCACAATATTAGTGGCCTGTGGACAAGAAGAGACGCAAGAAGCAAATTCTAGTAGCGGAAAAGAAGAAGCAGAGGATACTAGTCAATCAACTGAAATAAATTATTTAGGAGAGACCTATGAAGTGCCAAAAGACCCTTCTATTGTTATTACAGGAAGTTTAGAAGCAATGGAGGATGCCTTAATGTTAGGGGTAGAGCCAATCGGTGCCATTTCCGTTGGTGGTGAGTTTTCAGAATTATATCAAGAGATTGTTGGTTCAGCTGAATCGATCGGAGAAAAGCAACAGCCAAACCTAGAGAAGATTTTGGAGTTAAACCCTGACGTTATACTAAGCACAACCAAATTCCCTGAGGATGTAAGTTCAAAGCTTAATGAAATAGCAACCGTCATACCAGTATCCCACCTATCTACTGATTGGAAGGACAACCTCTTGTTAATGGGCGAGCTATCTGGAGACAAGGAAAAAGCAGAGCAAATTCTAGCTGACTATGACGAACAATTAGAAGAGATTCAAGCAAAAGCATCCGAGCAGCTACAGGATAAGACAGCGGTCGTTGTTCGAATTAGGAGTGGGAATATTATGATTTATTCTCAGAATACATTCTTTAATCCTTCCTTGTATGAGGATTTTGGTCTGGCGGTTCCATCTGTAGTCGAAGCAGCGGAAGCACAAGAAGCTATTTCGCTAGAAAAGTTTAGTGAAGTAAACCCAGACTATATTTTTGTTCAATATGCCGAGTCAGAAAATGCAGATAATCCAGAAGCACTGTCTGACTTAGAGGTCAATCCAATTTGGCAAAGCCTACAAGCAGTACAGAACGATCAAGTCTATGTGAATGTGGTAGATCCGCTTGCACAGGGCGGCACAGCTTGGAGTAAAATCGAATTTTTAAAAGCATTCAAAGAGAATGTGTTAGTAGAGTAAAAAGGGGTAGGAGCTATGCGAAAAATCAAAACCTTCATACCATTCGTCATTTTCATCATAGCTCCAGTCGTCATCATAAGCACGATGTTTTGCTCCATATTACTTGGTGCAAAAGCCATTCCAGTGGATGTGATTTGGGAGGCGATTTTCCAATTTGATGAAAAAAATGTCGATCATCAAATAATCCGTTTCTCTCGCATTCCACGAGCATTAGGTGCACTTCTTATTGGTTGTTTTTTGGCGATATCTGGTTCGATCATGCAGGGGATGACAAGAAATTATCTTGCGTCTCCTTCTATTATGGGGGTGTCTGATGGCTCCATTCTTATGATCACCTGTTGTATGATCTTTTTTCCGAATCAATCCAATATAACAATGGTGCTGTTTTCTTTCCTTGGTTCGGCAATAGCAGCAGGGGTGGTTTTTTTACTTGCATCCTCTTTGCCTGATGGCCTTAAGCCAGTGAAAATGGCCATCATCGGTACGATTATTGGAACATTTTTAAGTAGTGTAGCTACCGCGTTGGCCACCTATTTTCAAACCTCGCAAAATATTAGCTTTTGGTATAATGCAAGACTCCACCAATTGGAGCCTACTTTATTAAAGGTCGTCTTGCCTTTTGCTTGTATTGGACTTTTCCTTGCGATTGCCATTTCAAAGCAAATGACGGTGTTATCCTTAGGGACAGATGTGGCCAAAGGTTTAGGACAAAGAGATCGACTGATCAAACTATTGGCAGGTTTAGCTGTAGTAATTTTGACAGGGTGTTCAGTATCACTTGCAGGAAATATCGGATTTGTCGGTTTGATCATTCCACATATTAGCCGGTTTCTTGTTGGCGTAGATTTCAAATGGACTATTCCGTTTGCCGGGTTGTTAGGCAGCGTTTTTCTTGCTTTTGCGGATATAGGAAGTCGGTTCTTAAATTATCCATTTGAGACACCAATAAGTGTAGTTACTGCCACAATAGGTGTTCCATTCTTTCTCTATCTAATTAAAAGTAGAGGAGGGGGCTCATATGCAGCAAAATCAAGCTAAAGGCCGGAAGTTTATTCGAATAAGCACCATTTTGATTCTTGGCTTTTTACTTGTTTTTTATTTTAGCTTAACCTACGGAGAGTTTTCGATGACCTTAACAGATGTAGTTCGCACTTTATTAAGGATGGATGAAAGTGATGACAATCAACTAGTCATTTTCACCTTTCGCTTGCCTCGTATTGTCATCGGTATATTAGTTGGTTTGGGACTAGGGATAGCTGGTGCCATCCTTCAAGCATTAACCCGTAATGAATTAGCAGATCCAGGAATACTAGGGATCAATGCTGGTGCGGGTGCTTCGATTGTTCTGTATATGTATACGATAAGCAAGCTCGGTATGGAAGCAGGATTCATGGCAACTTTTGCGATGCCTATATTTGGCCTGATTGGTGGGATTTTCACCGCAATATTTATTTATAGTTTTTCATGGACAAACGGGAGATTAGATTCAAATCGATTATTATTAGTTGGAATTGCAGCAGGTTCGGGATTAGGTGCCTTAACCTTATACCTTTCCTTAAAAATGGATCCACAAGATTTTGAAGCTGCAACAATGTGGATGACAGGGACAATTTGGAATGCAGACTGGCAAAAAATAATAGCCATATTGCCATGGTTTTGTCTTCTTTTACCTATTATTTTTATTCGATCAGCTAACCTAGACTTATTCTATTTAGGGGAGGATTCTGCCAAGAACGTAGGACTTGCTACAGAATGGGAGAAAAGTATTTGGCTATTCTGTAGTATTGGTTTGATCAGTGCATGTGTGGCTGTTTCTGGTAGTATCGGCTTTATCGGTCTTCTCGCACCACATATGGCAAGACGTTTGATCGGGTTACATCATAACTATGTATTAGTCATCTCTGGCTTAATTGGTATTGTCTTAGTTACCTTGGCCGATTTCATCGCAAAGACGATTTTTTCACCAGTTGAATTACCTGTAGGGGTTGTCATTGCTATTATAGGAATCCCTTATTTCATCTATTTATTAAAAAGAAGAACAGTGAGGTGAGCAAAATGAAGCAAGTCATGCTACAGGATACAGAACAATTTTGCTTAATTGCAACCAATCGTGACCAACAGACATATCAAATCTCGGTCTATGTGCCGAAGCAAATTGCGCCAGATGAAGGTTTTCCTGTTCTCTATTTATTGGATGGGAACGCTGTTTTTGGGACAGCTGTTGAAGCGGTAAGAATTCAATCACAGCGAACAGAAAAAACAAATGTGCAACCAGCAATCGTTGTCGGAATCGGTTATGAAATAGCGGATGCCTTCTCTTCGCGTCGATTTTATGATTATACAATGGACCCACCAGAGATAGATATAAGCTCACGCTGGAAAAAACACCCCCCGCCTCAGCATGGTGGTGCAGACCATTTCCTAGCTTTTATCGAAGAAGATTTAAAGCCATTTTTGTTCCGTCGTTACAATATCAATCAACAAAGGCAAACCATCTTTGGTCATTCCTTAGGAGGATTATTTGTATTACATACGTTGTTTACGAAGAATCATGCCTTTCAAAACTATATTGCTGGTAGTCCGTCCATTCACTGGAATAAAACACGTCTCAGTAAGGAGAAGAAGGCATTTTTAAAAAATGACCAACAACGATCGCTTTCCTTATTGATAGCTGTTGGTGAGCTTGAGGCGAATCATTCCACCAATATGTCAGAAAATGCACGGCAATTAGCCGAGGAATTATCGAAGGTGTCTCTTCTAGAGGTACAGTTTGAGGAGCTAGAAGAGGAGAATCATATATCTGTATTGCCTGTTTTATTGAATAAAGCGATAAAGCTAGGATTAAAAGCAAAATAGAGTAGAAAACGAGCTGTCTTATGACAGCTTCTTTTTTGTGCGTTAGGAAAGCATAAAAATTTTTACACAATAGGGTTTCAATATACTGAAAAATTTTAAAGTACCAAGGTGCCTAGTTTTCCTAAACGAATAGAGTGTCTATGATGAATAGCAGATGATTTATTTGAAATAATATCCTTGATTGTCGCAATTTGTAGCAGTAACCAAATCATAGTGCAAAAGAATCAGAACGATTTTGGTTGTTTGTGATCGTTATTGATTGACTATGATTGAAAATGATTGTATAATCTCTGTAAGCGATTAATTCATGAATTGAGGGATACCTATAATGTTAACGATCGAGCGTCAGGAGTTCATCATAGGACTATTGAAAGAGAAGGAAATCGTTTCTGTTCGTCAAATATGCGAATCAACAGGAGCATCTGAATCAACTATACGTCGCGACTTAACCGAATTAGAAAATAGACAATTAATCAAAAGGGTGCACGGCGGTGCTTCTTTATTAAAGAAAAAACGAGCAGAACCCACACTTCTAGAAAAAACCGCACAATATCAAGCGGAAAAAGAGGCGATTGCGAAAAAGGCAGTTACTTTTGTAGAGGATGGGGATTCGATTTATTTAGATGCAGGTACCTCTACCATGCAAATGATCCCGCTACTAAAAGAAAAATCCGTTGTCGTAGTTACAAATGGCATTCCACATGTTCAGATCCTTATGGAGTATGGGATTGAGACATATGTCATTGCAGGAAAAGCAAAAAAGGGGACTGCTGCTCTGATTGGAACGAAGGCAGTTGATGCTATTAAGGAATTTCGTTTCGACAAATGCTTTCTAGGCATAAATGGCATTCATGCAAGTCAAGGGTTCACCACACCAGATCCTGAAGAGGCCAATGTTAAACAAGCTGCAATCGAGCAATCACAAGCAAGTTATATATTAGCAGATCCAACAAAATTCGGAGAAGTATCCTTTGCAAGTGTAGCAAATATTGAAATGGCCACGATCATCACAACAGATGAGATATCGACAGAGCAACAAGAAAAGATAGCAAAATTAACAACTTTAGAGGTGGTGTCACTATGATTTATACTATAACCTTAAATCCTGCCATTGACTATGTCGTCAAGCTTGATGTATTAGAGCAAGGAACGATTAACAGAAGTCAAGGCGATTATAAAGAAGCAGGTGGAAAAGGTATTAACGTATCCCGCGTATTAGATCGCTTAGGCACAACAAGCACGGCTTTAGGTTTTATTGGCGGTTTTACTGGAAAATTTATCACAAATTATTTAGAAAAGGTGGGCATTGCACATGACTTTGTCTCCTTACAAGAGGACACCAGAATTAATGTAAAGCTCAAAGCTGGAAATGAAGAAACAGAAGTGAATGGAAAATCACCAGCCATTACAGAAGAAAACTATGAATCTTTTGTTAATAAGCTCAGAGGATTAACGAGTGAAGACATAGTTGTACTAGCAGGAAGTTTACCGGCCTCTCTTCCTGAGGATACTTACCATTCCATTGTAACTATGTTGAATGCCCAAGGTGTTTCCGTCATTTTAGATACAAGTGGATCGGCATTAGAGCAAGCAATCAAAGCAAGTCCGGCCTTTATAAAACCGAACAATCATGAACTAGCCGACCTATTTTCAGAAAAAATAAAAACTGATTTGGACATTGTAAGGCTTGCTAAGAGATTACATGTGGAGAATCGAATAGATCATGTCTTAGTATCCATGGCAAAAGAAGGAGCTATTTACGTAGGAGAAGCAGGAACCTTTAAGCTAAGTGCCCCAACAGGACGAGCTGTACACTCCGTAGGTGCAGGAGACTCGTCTGTCGCAGGCTTCCTTTATAAATGGCAGGAATCTAACCATGCTGAAGAAGCTGCAAAATATGCGGTAGCTTCAGGAAGTGCCACAGCATTTTCTAAAACATTGTGTACAAAAGATGAGGTCGAGAAGTTATTAGAAGAAGTGCAAGTAACAAAGCTTTAGTTTTTAAACAGACATCTTAAGAAAGGATGAGGGGCTATGAATATCACAGAATTATTAAAAAAAGATATTATGATTTTGGATGTAGACGCAAGCTCAAAAGAAGATGTTATTCAAGCAATGGCTAATCGCTTAGACCAAGCTGGGAGATTGAATGACAAAAAATCGTTTATCCAAGCAATTTGGGAGAGAGAAAGTGGGAGTAGTACAGGGATTGGGGAAGGTGTTGCCATTCCTCATGCCAAAACAAGTGCAGTAAAAACACCTGCCATTGCCTTCGCTCGTTCGAAGGCTGGAGTAGATTTTGATTCATTAGATGCGCAGCCTGCCCATTTATTTTTTATGATTGCGGCAAGCGAAGGGGCAAATAATGATCATCTTCAAACATTGTCGAGATTATCCACTTTATTAATGGATGAAGATTTCCGCCAAAGATTGATGGAGGTAGAAACAGAGGAGCAAATCATCGAGATCATTGATGAGAAGGAAAAAGAGAAGCTAGGAAAAGAAGAAGTGTCTACTTCCACAAGTGGTGGTCCTGAAATACTAGCTGTCACTGGTTGTCCAACAGGAATTGCTCATACGTATATGGCAGCAGATGCCTTAAAGGATAAAGCGAAAGAGCTTGGTGTAACGATCAAGGTAGAAACAAATGGCTCGGATGGAGTGAAAAATCGTTTAACAGAAGAGGATATAGCGAATGCGAAGGCGATTATCGTTGCCGCCGATACTAAGGTAGAGCTGGAACGTTTTAGTGGGAAGCAAGTGTTACAACGAGGAGTAACGGACGGTATTCGCAAGCCCGAGGAATTAATTAACACAGCAATAAACGGCGAGGCTCCTGTTTACCAAGGAGATGGAGACAGCTCCCAAGCTAGCTCAAGTGGAGCAGGAAAAGGCTTCTACAAGCACTTAATGAATGGTGTATCAAATATGCTACCATTCGTTGTCGGAGGTGGGGTATTAATCGCGATTTCCTTCTTCTTTGGTATCCACTCCGCTGAACCAGACCATGCTTCGTATAATGAATTTGCTGCTGCATTAAAAGCAATCGGTGGCGATTATGCCTTTGGTTTAATGGTAGCAGTACTAGCAGGTTTTATTGGAATGAGTATCGCAGACAGACCAGGCTTTGCTCCAGCGATGATTGGTGGTTTTATGGCCTCCATGGGTGGTGCCGGCTTTCTTGGTGGTTTAATTGCCGGTTTCTTAGGTGGTTATGTCGTGGTTCTCGTGAAAAAGCTACTAGCAGGCTTACCGAAATCATTTGATGGAATAAAGACGATTCTCTTCTATCCTGTAATCAGTGTTTTTGTTACAGGCTTACTCATGTATTTCGTTATTATTGAGCCAATTGCTTGGATTATGTCTGGGTTAGAAGGCTGGCTAGGTAGTATGACTGGTGTGAATGCCATGCTATTAGGTCTTATTCTCGGTGGGATGATGGCTGTTGATATGGGAGGCCCAATAAACAAAACAGCCTTCACATTTGGTATAGCTATGATTGAAGCAGGAAACTTTGGCCCACATGCAGCCGTAATGGCTGGTGGTATGGTGCCGCCTCTAGCATTAGCGCTAGCGACAACCTTTTTCCGCAATAAATTTACGCGAGAGGAAAGAGATGCAGGGAAAACAAACTATGCGCTAGGTGCTTTCTTTATTACAGAAGGTGCGATCCCATTCGCGGCAGCCGATCCTGGAAGAGTGATTCCTTCTCTAGTAGTCGGTTCCTCAATTGCAGGTGGCTTGGCTCTATTGTTTGGAGTTGGTCTTCCAGCACCACATGGTGGTATATTCGTTATCCCTACAGTAGAAGGTAGCTGGTTATTGTATCTTGTAGCCATTGCCATTGGGGCAATCGTATCAGCTCTAATGATCGGGTTTTGGAAAAAACCATTGAATAAAAAGTAAAGGGAACTTAGTTGGTTGCAAACAATATAGAGAAACATGTTTGTGGTCAAGTGAATGTCCGAGTGAAGCTGTCCAATAAAGTCAGATATTGTACTACGGAAGACTCCCCATTTTTGAAAAGGATTCTTATCCTGTAGTTTAAAGTCTTTTTCGCTAAAAAATTTGCTTATTGCTCCTTAATATTAGTTTTACCTATAAGTTAAAAAAATAAATTGTACTCACTTTTGAGCACTAAAAAAATCACAGAAGCGCTTGTTAGCATTTCTGTGATTTTTACTGTCAAACATGAGATTTACGCGAATACACCGGAACCTCAATTACTAAAATGCTAAGTCATGATAATTAACTTTTAAACCGCCTCCTGCACGGTTTAACAAGTTTCGGATCGTAATGTGGTAGTTCAGGATTATTCATAAATAGCTGCTTGAATTTCTTCCTCCTCTAAATTGCTTTGGTCATACCAGAAGAAGCCAGTATCAATGCTTTCGGGCACTTCTTTTCCTTCCAATGCTTCCACTGCGGCTTTTACGGTTTCATAGCCAATTCCCTCTGGGTTTTGTGTAATAGCACCTGCCATGACACCATCTTTAATGGCATCGATTTGTTGTTTGCCAGAGTCAAATCCGATAATGGTCACTTCTCCTTCTTTTCCTAATTCCTTTACCGCATTAACCACCCCAATTGCAGACCCTTCATTGGAGCCATAGATGCCTGCAATATCAGGATTAGCCTGCAAGATAGCTTTAGCAAGATTAGTAGATTCTAAATGATCTCCGCCACCATATTGAATATCAACTATTTCCATGTTCGGATAATTTTCTTCGATCGTTTCTACAAAACCATCGCGACGCTGTGTTCCAGTTAGAGAGACTTGATCATGCACAACTAAAGCAACCTTTCCTTCTTCATCCATTAATTCAGCCATTTTTTCTGCAGCGAGTGAAGCAGCGGCATAATTATCGGTTGAGGCTGTAGTAATAGGGATGTCACTATCCACACCAGAATCAAAGGCAATAATCGGAATATCTTGCTCACTTGCTTCTTCTAGTAATGGGGTAGCAGCTTGTGAATCTAGTGCTGCAAAACCAATTGCATCAGGTTTTTTGTCCAGAGCCGTGCGTAACATTTCCATTTGCTTATCCACCTGTGATTCACTTTCTGGTCCTTCGAAGGTAATCTCGACCTGGAATTCCTCTGCTGCTTTCTCTGCTCCACTTTGAACCGCTTGCCAGAATTGATGCTGGAAACCTTTAGAGATGATGGCGATATATGGCTGTTCCTCTGATGAACCTGAATTAGGCTCTTCTTTTTGCTCCGTTGTGTTATTCGCACAAGCAGCTAATATCAGTACCAAAGAAATAATGGCTAATACGCTTTTCATTTTCATCGTTAACTCCCCTTTTTATACATTCTTTTTTCTTAACATATCAATATAAACAGCGAGTAAAATAACAAACCCAATGACAACTGTCTGCCATTCCTGTGGGATCGACATGATCCGTAGACCATTTGTAAGTACGCTCATAATGAGTGCTCCAATCATCGTCCCGACTAAAGAGCCCTTACCACCACTTAATGATGTACCACCAATCACGACAGCAGCAATTGCTTCTAGCTCATATCCCATCCCAAGTGCTGGTTGTGCAGAATCTAGCCTTGATGCCATAATCACACCAGCAACACCGGTGAAGCATCCAGCAATGGTATAAATAATGATTTTCCATTTCGTAACATTGATCCCCGATAAACGAGTGGCTTCCTCATTACTACCAATCGAGAAGGTATAGCGCCCGACGATGGTTTTGGATAATAATATCCAGCCGATCAGCACCATAAGAAAAAATATTAATATAGCATTTGGAAGGTTGACTCCAGGAATAATAGATCCGAGTGCAATTTGATGAAAGCCCTCTATATCACTAAAATAAATAGGTGAAGCCCCAGAGATTATGAGAGACAATCCCTCTGCGATCATCATCATTGCAAGCGTAGCAATAAATGGCGGTATTTTTAATATCGAAACAGAGAATCCCGAGATTAGTCCAATAAGTGCTCCCATTACAATTCCACCAAGGATACCTATTAGGATAGGTAAGCCTAAATAAACAATAAATACTCCCGTCATGACAGAGGTGAGCGTCATCCCAGTACCTATCGATAAGTCGATACCACCTGTAATGATGACAAAGGTAGTGCCTAATGCCAGTATCCCAATGACTGTCGTTGATAGTAAGATACCTTCAATATTTGACCATTGCATGAAATTATCAGAGGCTAGAGAAAAGAAAATAATTAAAAGAACCAAACTAGCAAATGCCAAAATTTGCTGAAGGGCTGCAGAACCTCTCATTTTTTGCTTTATCACTGCGGTAGACATGAACATCACTCCTTATTTCAAGCTTGTTTCGTCGCTAGCTCCATTATTGATTCCTGGTTCGCATCATGCTGGGGCAATTCCCCAGTTGTTCGTCCTTCATTCATGACTATAATCCGGTCACTAAGCCGTAATACTTCCGGTAATTCAGAGGAAATCATGATAATGGATTTTCCTTCCTTTGCGAGACTTTCTAATAGATCATAAATTTCTTGTTTTGCTCCGACATCTATTCCTCTTGTTGGTTCATCAAAAATTAATATGTCACAATTCTTTAATAGCCATTTTGCTATAACGACTTTTTGTTGATTACCACCAGATAAGTATTTCACCAATTGGTTCATGCTTGGTGTCTTCACCTTTAGTTGATTGGAATAGCTTTGTGTCTCTTTTTTTATCTTCTTCGTATGCATAAAGGTAAATTTCGTATAATGAGCTAATGAGGGAGCGGCAATGTTTTCTTGGACTGTTTGTTCTAATAGAAGCCCAAAACGTTTGCGATCCTCTGATAAATAGCCTATTCCATGCCTCACCGCATCATATGGCTGTTTAATGGACACAGTTTTCCCATGTATTTTGATTATCCCTGTGGAAGGATCTGCACCAAAAATAGCTCGAGCTACCTCTGTCCTGCCAGCCCCTACTAAACCAGCAAAGCCTAAAATTTCTCCCTTTTTGAGCTGAAAAGAAACATCTTTTAAATAACGATTGTTTAGCTGGTTCACTTCAAGGGCAATTTCCTTCCATCTACTTGGATTAGTAGCTTTTTGTTCGATATGGAGTTTTCTTCCTACCATTAAGGAAACAACTTGTTTGATGTTCGCACTAGCTGTTTCGAGTGTATCGATATACTCCCCATCTCTCATCACCACAATCCGATCCGAAATTTGTTTTAATTCTTCCATCCGATGTGAGATATAGATGATTCCTACACCTTCCCTTTTCAGCCAATGGATAATTTTAAATAATGTACTTATTTCCGTGTCAGTTAAAGCTGCAGTAGGCTCATCCATAATAAGGATTTTGGCATGAAAGGACAGGGCCTTCGCTATTTCGACCATCTGCTGTTTAGCAACGGTTAGTTCCGCTATTTTTGTTTTTGGATCTAAATGAATGTTTAGCTGCTGAAACAATTCCTCTGCTTTTTTGTTCAATTCTTTATCCTTTAAAAAGAATTGCAGCTTATCCCGTGGCTCTCTTCCGATAAATATATTTTCTGCAACAGTAAGGTCTTGCATTAAGTTTAGTTCTTGGTGAATGATACTAATACCCAACTCCTGTGCTTCCTTCGTGTTTTTTGGTGCCACCTCTTTCCCCTTATAAACAATCGAACCACGATCCTTTTGATAAATACCTGTAAGGATTTTCATTAAGGTGGACTTACCAGCCCCGTTCTCGCCGATAAGTGCTAACACTTCACCTCTATACAAATCAAGCTGAACATCCGTTAATGCCTTGACTCCAGGGAATGATTTATGGATATTTTTCATTTCTAAGATTTTGTCTGTCATTCTATGTCTCCTTCCTTTGTTGACAGCGTTGTCAAAGTTAGTAGCGATTTTCATAGTTTTACTATCATATGCCTCTAGCACCCCCCTATCACTGTTATCGTTAACATTTAATTAGAAAGTCTGCTTTTGTAAAAAAGTATATGCATGGTAAGATAAATTTAGGTTGATTTTTTTAGAATCAGTGGGGTGAAATCTTATTCCAAGTTTTTTTATTAGGAATCACCCGCATTTTAATGCGTGTTTGTCTAATGAGAAAAAGAATATAGTGAAAAAAATTACACAAACTTCTATTATCCTCTTCGTTCCATATATTCCAGTTACCGGTAACATATAAAAGTTTAGTAGATATAGTAGTTAGTGCTTTTTAATTGATAAAAAATTTGCAGGAGGAATATCATGAAAAATAAACTTGTATTAGCATCGTCATCACCTAGAAGACAAGAACTTTTAAAACAGGTGGAAATTCCGTATACACTAAGAGCACCAAATGTTGATGAATCTCAAATAGCTAGCAAGGATCCAGCTGAAAAGGTGCGGAAGCTTGCTTTGCTAAAAGGGCGACATGTGACCTTGCAGGAGGATGGAGAAGTGATCTTAGCTGCTGATACGGTAGTGTCCTACAATAATCAAATTCTCGAAAAACCAAAAAATAAAGAGGAAGCTTATCGTATGATTGCGACCTTGAGTGGAAATGTACATGAAGTATTTACAGGGGTTATGATTCGTTCCTTCGATAATGAAGTCGCATTTGTAGAAAGAACAGAGGTTGAATTCTGGACTTTATCGGAGGAAGAGATAAATTGGTACCTCTCAACCAATGATCCTTATGATAAAGCAGGGGCTTATGGGATCCAAAGCATTGGTGCGATATTTGTGAAACAGATTATAGGTGACTACTATACAGTTGTTGGATTGCCGCTTTCTCGAGTGGTGAAGGAGCTGAGCAGCTTTTCGATAAAGCCTTGTGAATGCTGAGACAGTAACGTAATCTGTAAGGCAACGAAATTACTAAACATAGACACTTTAGACTAGTGAAAAATGATTGTACTTTCATAAAAGAGAAGATATATTAGTGTGTGGAAACGTTTACACCTAATGGGTAAATAGACAAGAAGGGAGGGAATCTGTGCCCTTCCTTCTCTATTGTTTTCTTCATTAGTTACGTGTGGAGGTGCAATTAGGTATTAGGAGAATAAGGGGTTTCCTATCGCTGTTTATTCTCCTCCCCAATAGCGATAACCTCTCTTACTACTTCTAGGAAAGATGACATCATCGGTGAAAGCCACTTGTCTTTATGCCACAGCATTTGTGTGTAGACGTGCAAGTCGGGAATTTGCCATGGAAGAGCAACAAGTTCGCCCCGTTCGATTTCGGCTTGTGCTGTTATTTCAGGAAGAAAGGCAATACCGATTCCCGTAATGGCACATTGTTTAATCGCTTCGGCATTGTGAAACTCTAAATAAGTAATATTATCAATGCCCTTTTTCTCAAATGACCGGTCAAACATGGTTCGATAGGTACAACCCTTTTCATTAACCAGAAACACCTCTTCATGGAAATCTTCTAGTTTTAGTGCGGATCGTTTTGCAAGGGGATGGTCTGGATTGACGAGAAGGCGGAAAGTTTCTTCCAGTAACGGTTCTACTGCAAGTCCGCTCGAACGAATTGGTTCGTCCAGCATAAAGACGGCATCCGCGGTTCCTTCAAAAAGTGTTTCCTTAAGTCGCTGATTTGGAACAGAGCGAAAAATGAGACGAACACCAGGATGACGCGAACGATATAGCTGAAAGACAACTGGAAGACGGTAGGCACAAAGAACCTCGTTGGCACTTATCGTTAGAGTACCGCTTAACTCTTCATTGTCATGAACGACACTGCGGGCTTCGTCCAATTTGTTTAGAACCTCTTCGATATGTGTTAAAAAACGTTTACCAGCTGTTGTAAGAACGAGCTTCTTGCCCAATCGGTCAAAGAGTCGCACACCAAGTTCTTCTTCCAATGCTTTTATTTGCATGGTGATGTTAGAAGGGACATAATTGAGCACTTCCGCAGCACGACTAAAATTTAGAGTGGATGCAACCGTACGAAACGTATTTAGTTGACGCAATTCCATCCTATTTT
The DNA here is from genome assembly GCF_055392695.1 of Gracilibacillus sp. JCM 18966. Lineage (NCBI taxonomy): Bacteria > Bacillati > Bacillota > Bacilli > Caryophanales > Bacillaceae > Gracilibacillus > Gracilibacillus sp. JCM 18966. The sequence goes on from NZ_AP043883.1 coordinate 1,497,543, forward strand.
CCTCCTAGCACTTTCAATTTTATTGAATACTATTTTTAATTTTATTCACTTTTATTGAGAGTAACACAGGTTTATACTTACAACAAAGAAATAGATTCTAAAAAGTTTTGTTTTAAAAATAGAAGGGAGCAACAATAGAATGGATTATGAAATTTTTGATTTAGGTGACGTAACCTTGCAATCAGGAGTGACGTTACCGAAAGCTTTTCTTGCTTATAAGACTTACGGGAAATTAAATGAAGAGAAAGATAATGTGATCATCTATCCAACTGCTTTTGGTGACCAACATGTTCAGAATGAGTGGTTGATTGGAAATGGAATGGCACTGGATCCACAAAAATATTTTATTATTGTTCCTAATTTGCTAGGTAACGGATTATCCTCATCTCCTAGTAACACGCCACCTCCATTCGATCGAGCTAAATTTCCTCAAGTTACGATCTATGACAATGTGAAATTACAGCATCGACTAGTGACCGAAAAATTTGGGATTCACAAGATCGCTCTCGTCCTTGGATGGTCAATGGGAGGTGTTCAAGCATTCCAATGGGGGGCAAGTTATCCAGACATGGTAGAACGTATTGCACCCTTCTGTGGGGGTGCAAAGACTTGGCCACAAACATATATAGTCCTAGATGGAATGAAGGCTTCACTCATGGCTTCAGTAGGTTTTGATTCCAATAAAATAAGTCAGTTGACTTCTACAGACATGCGTGCCGTTGCCCGTGTTTATGCGGGGTGGGGCTTATCTCAGACATTTTACAGAGAGGAACTTTATCGTGTGCTAGGATATGATTCATTAGAGAGTTTTGTAGCTGGTGTCTGGGAAAAGAGTTTTATGAAGATGGATCCCCACAATGTTCTGGCAATGCTATGGACTGGACAAAACGCAGATCTAAGTGCAAATTCCACCTATAACGGTGATTTCGATGCGGCACTCAGAGGCATTCAAGCACTTACCTGCATCATGCCAGGGAGCACAGATCTTTTCTGCACAGCAGATGATAATGAATACGAGGCTAATCTTATACCGAACGCTGATTTTCAACCTATCGAGTCAATTTGGGGCCATTTCGCGGGGCGCGGGATCAACAGTGCCGATAATCAATTTATTGATGACAACCTAAGACGCTTGTTGGCACTCCACATAGACAGATAGATTACCATTTATTGAAGTTGTTCTTTAGCTTACATCTATAGGAGTTATTTCGAGAACTAAAAAAGTGTTGTTTCGGTCACTGGCGCTACGCATCCTAATAAGTTTCGTTAACCATCCCTACTGATGGAAGTCTTACTTTATTAAATCCTGACAACATCCTCTTTGCCAAAATAATGATTAGATTAGTTTGAATATGAGATGTTATCGCTATATTCTTAAGATAAGCAATTATTCTTATCTAAAAAAAAGAGGGAAAGGGGTAAAGTCAATGGAAAATAAAGGATTTCGAGCGAAAGTTCAACGTTTTGGTAGTTATTTAAGTGGTATGATTATGCCAAACATTGCTGCGTTTATCGCATGGGGTCTTATTACCGCACTATTTATACCAGATGGTTGGATGCCAAACGAAGATTTTGCGGCACTAGTAGATCCAATGATTAACTATTTATTGCCATTATTAATTGGTTTTACTGGTGGGAAAATCGTATATGACATTCGTGGTGGTGTAGTGGGTGCGACGGCGACAATGGGGGTTATTGTTGGTGCCGATATACCGATGTTTTTAGGAGCGATGCTAGTAGGGCCGCTCAGTGGGTATTTAATCAAAAAAATAGATGGATTATTCCAACATCGAATTCGTTCTGGATTTGAAATGCTCTATAATAACTTCTCAGCAGGTATACTTGCTGCAATTCTAGCAGGAATTGCCTTGAAGGTTATTGGACCAATTGTGACAGTGTTAAGTGAAGTTTTAGCATCTGGAGTAGAAGCCTTAATCAATGCAGGCCTATTGCCGCTTGCGAACATCATCATAGAACCAGCTAAGGTGCTTTTCTTAAATAATGCCATCAATCATGGGATTTTAAGTCCTCTAGGGGTAGACCAAGCCTCTGAAGCAGGGAAATCGATTTTGTTCTTGTTAGAAACAAATCCAGGACCAGGTCTAGGAATTTTATTAGCCTTTATGCTATTCGGTAAAGGAATGGCGAAAAATTCGGCATCTGGTGCAGCAGTTATTCATTTTTTAGGTGGGATTCATGAGATCTACTTCCCATATATTTTAATGAAGCCAGCACTATTATTAGCAGCTATCGGTGGTGGTGTGAGTGGTGTGTTCACATTCAGTTTATTTAATGCAGGCTTATCAGCACCTCCATCACCTGGAAGTATATTTGCGTTAGTAGCAATGACGGCGAGAGGAGATCATCTTGCTGTTATTCTAGGAGTTATTGTGGCAACCATTGTTTCCTTCTTAATTGCTGCAGTGATATTAAGAACGAGCAAGGAGAGGGAAGAAGATCTTACCGATGCTACAAGTAAGATGCAAGAGATGAAAGGGAAGAAAAGCTCTGTGGCAGATAATTTAACGGAGAATAAAGTGATGGGTGAAGTAAATAAAGTGGTTTTTGCTTGTGATGCAGGGATGGGTTCGAGCGCAATGGGAGCTTCATTGCTTCGTGATAAATTCAAAAAGGCAAACATTGATATTGAAGTGACGAATAAAGCGATAAATGATCTTCAAGAAGATGCAGATCTTATTATTACCCATAAAGACTTAACGGACCGGGCTAAGGCAAAAATACCAAATGCCCAGCATATCTCAGTAGACAATTTCTTAAGTAGTCCAAAGTACGATGAATTAGTTAACGAACTGAAAAATAAAAAATAAAATAATCCGTCAAAGGATAGTTAGCCTATTTAAGGCTAATTATCCTTTTTAATTTATACATGAAAACTTTAAGACGATTGTAGAGTGATTAATCTATAGAGAAACTTCTATAATAACAGACTAAGTATAGCTCTCAGATGGCTTGAGTTAGTTTCGAATCCTTAAAAAAATGGACTTTTTATTCTTGACAAGTGATGCTATTATGTATTACTATATACTAGTAATCAGTAACACTTAATATCTGTATTGCAAAATACCTGTGATACAGAATACTGAAAAAATATAGGGAAATACAAATGGAGTGGGAAACTTGGAAAATAACACAGAAATGCTAAAAGGTGTGCTTGAGGGTTGTGTGCTTGAGATCATCAGCCGTGGCGAAACTTATGGCTATGAAATCACGCAACATCTTCGAGAGCTTGGCTTCACCGATGTAGTGGAAGGCACAGTTTATACGATTACTATGCGACTTGAGAAACATAATCTGGTGGACATCGAGAAAAAGCCATCCACTAAGGGACCGCCGAGAAAATTTTACACACTCAACGCAGCAGGTCAAAAGCAACTTGAAATTTTTTGGAGAAGATGGGATTTTGTCTCAAGTAAAATTAACGAACTCAAAACGAATAAAATCAAAAGGAGAGAAGTAAAATGAATATTTTTGAAAAAATTATTGGAAGTCTGGAAGACAAGCGGGAATGGAAGGCGATGGAGGCGCGTGCAAAGACACTTCCAAGTGAATACCACAACGCTTACAAAGCTATGCAAAAATATCTCTTTAACACTGGAGGCATGACAGATTGGCAAGAAACGAAATTCGTCTTTAATCACATCATCGACCTTCTTGAAGAAGCCGTAGCCGATGGCAAGCGTGTTAAAGAAGTTACTGGCAACGACGTAGCAGCCTTCTGTGATGATCTCGTCATTGATGCAAAATCGTGGGTTGATAAACAACGTCAAAAACTCAACGATGCGATTAAATAATAGTACTTTGCTGAACAGCTTAATATCTTAAAGGAGAATACAATGAACTTTTTAGAAAAAATAACCGGTAGCGATATGACTAAAGAAATAAAAGGTTTTGAAGCACGAGCAAAAGTCTTGCCAGCTGACTATCAAACTGCTTGGAAAGAAATTAATAGTAATCTCTGGGTTCACGGAGATTTCACCGGTCGTAATCTGATGCCGATTCTTGACAGTGCTCTTGAACTGCTTGAAGTTACATCAGCAGACGGCCAGAGCGTCGATGAAGTACTAGGAGATGATATCAAAGGCTTCTGCGCAGCCCTTGTTGGTGACGAAGGCGCAAAAACTTATAGAGATAAATGGCGTGAACAACTCAACAAGAACGTAGCAAAAAAATTAGGAGGACTGAAATGAGTATCAAGGGAATCATCGAAGGCAAAAAAGTATGGAGAGCCCATGTTTCACGTGTCAAAGCGCTTCCGCAAGATTACCAAATTGTTTATAAAGAGATCCAAAAATATCTCTTTAAAGTCGGTCCTGTTGAGCTAAACGAAGGTATCGGACTGCTCTCAGAGATTATCAACTTCTTTGAAGAAGGCGTAGCTGCTGGGAAAGGTGTGCTTGAAGTCACAGGAACAGACGTTGCTGCTTTCTGCGATGCACTGATTGAAGACTCAAAAACTTACGCTGATCTTTATCAAGAATCGATCAAACAAAAAGTCGATAAGGCTAAGAAAAAATAGAAGGAACATAATACTAGACGGCAAAATTCTATCGAACTTTTGCCGGAATATCGTTCGAGTTTGCTTCGTACTAATAATATTATGTTTTTTATTTACCCTGTTGCTTTGCCGACGAACTAATGGCAAATCCTAAAACCTATGTCGACAAGTATCGGAAGATTTGAATCAGAGTATTATTAAGCATTGAGAAAAAAGTAAATTCAATAAATAATTCTGACTGAATAGAAAAATATAGGTAAATTAGCGCCTTGTTGCGCTAATATTATGCGCAGTCCAGATACGATTATTACGGTTGCGATTACGCCGATTATAATGATGGTGTTGTTTGTCTACGTATTCGGCGGTGCTATAGAGACAGGCACCGACAACTACGTCAATTATTTATTGCCGGGAATTTTGCTAATCACTATCGCATCAGGCATTGCTTACACTTCCTTACGACTATTTACAGATGTAAAAAGCGGACTGATGGCGCGTTTTATTACCATGCCCATCAAGCGCTCATCGGTGTTGTGGGCTCACGTGTGGACCTCACTTGTTACCAACGTGCTCACTGTCGGTATCGTTATCCTCATCGCGCTCTTAATAGGGTTCCGATCTAATGCGGATATCCTAGATTGGCTCGCGGTAGTTGGAATACTCAGTCTGTTTACACTGGCGCTGACATGGCTCGCGGTCATTCCCGGGCTGACAGCACGGTCAATGGAAGGAGCGACAGCATACTCGTATCCGCTGATTTTTCTACCTTTTATTAGCTCGGCTTTTGTTCCCACCGAAACCATGCCTAAAATTGTTCGTGCGTTCGCGGAGAACCAGCCCGTTACTTCAATCGTAAATTCGATCCGTGCCCTCTTATATGAAGGCCAGGTTAACAATAGTATCTGGACTGCTCTTGCTTGGTGCATCGGTGTCATGATCATCGCTTACATTATTTCCAATAAATTATTTAAACGTGAATTAGGGTAAAACAAAGGAAAACACATTTTAGGTTTATTAAAATGTGTTTTCCTTTTAATTTCCACTTCTACACAAATAGAATTACCTAGCTCCACGTGAATTCCGCATTTCTAACTTATTAAATTTTGTCAACATTTAACCAGAAAATAAAATAATAAAATAACGTTGAAACGATGGGGAAAGCAGGTATAAACTGAAAGAAAGTAATTTAAATTTGTCTGTCTTGTATTGGAGAAAGGGAGGGGTGTTTATTGTATTTATCGGGTAGAGAAAGACGTACTATTGAATTACTCTTATCGAAACAGGAGCCAACCACTATCAAAACCATTGCCAAGAACTTAGAAGTAAGTGAAAGAACTGTACACCGTGATTTAAAAAATATGGAAGACGTTCTATCGCAATATGAGCTCCGTATAAACAAGCGCGCAGGTGTAGGGGTATCGGTTTTAGGAGACGATACTGATAAAAAGGCATTAAAGCATGCGATCATGAAGCTACAATATACCGATTATACACCAGATGAGAGACAGTCGATTATACTAACAACCCTTCTTGAAACAAGAGAGCCAATCAAATTATTTCATTTAGCCAGTGAACTAAATGTAACGATTGCCACGATCAGTCATGATTTAGATATGCTAGAGGAAATCATGACAAAGTATGAATTGAACCTAATACGAAGAAGAGGATATGGTGTCAAAATAGATGGTGCAGAAGAAAATAAACGTGCTGCCATCAGTTATTTAATCTCTAAGCATGTCAGTGAATCAGAGGTTATCCAATTACTACGTAAGAACATTGAAAAAGAAGATCCGTCTAATGCGATATCTAATCGTTTGTTAGGTATGGTTGATCAAGATAAATTAACCTATATCGAACAAACGGTGAATGCTTACCGCGCGAATCTTCCCTATGAACTCGCAGACAGTGCCTATGTTGGCCTTGTCGTTCATTTGGCTCTTGCAATGGAAAGGCTACAGAAAGGGGAAAGAATACAGTTCGATCCCGTTTATTTAAAAGAGCTGCAGGAGACAAAGGAATATAAGATCGCACACGAAATTACTTTTACGTTGGAGGAACAGCTACAGATTGAAATACCTAATGATGAAATAGGTTATGTAACCATGCACTTACTTGGTGCTAAACTACGAAACCATGAATATTTGATGGAAGAGTCCTCTCTAGACATTGCTTACAAGGCAAAGCAACTAATTTCCTTTGTTAGTAATATATTAAATAAAGATTTACTGAGTTTAGAGCATATTCTAGATGACCTCGTTGCCCATTTAAAGCCAGCCATTTATCGGTTGCAGCAAGGAATGAATATTAAGAATCCATTAATGGAAGAAATAGAATCAGACTACCATCAGCTTTTCTTTATATTGGAGGAAGGGACAAAGAAAGTGTTTCCTGATATCCATTTTCCAAAAGAGGAAATTGCTTACCTTGTGCTACATTTTGCTTCTGCTCTCTTACGAATGGATAAAGAAATAACGTTAAAAGTACTTGTAGTCTGTTCGAGTGGGATAGGGACATCCAAGATGCTCGCATCGAAGATTATTCAACAAATTCCTGAGATCACCGAGATTGAAAGCTCTTCTTTATTTGATTTAGAGAATAGAAAATGGTCGAGCTATGATTTTATTATCTCAACAGTGCCGATCAAGCATATGGAGCATGAGTATATTTTGGCATCACCTATTCTGACGACAGAGGATATTCATAAGATTAATAGTCAAATCCGAAAACTTAAAATGAAAGCTGGCCTAAAAAAAGCAAAGATCACTACATTAAAAAACAGGAAAATAACGAAGCAAGAAACGGTTAACCACATAAAAGGTATAAAATCGATGACAAGTGCAGTGATTTCCTTATTAGAAGGCTTTTATCTTCAATCCTATCAAGGAAATCAAGCATTAGCTTTTATTTTACAAGAGATTTGTAAGGAGTTAGAGGAAAAGCAAGTAATCACCGATGCCAAAAGGGTAGCAATCAAATTGCAAGAAAGGGCAGACTTAGGTGGATTAGGTATTCCAAATACAATGCTGGCATTATTTCATACACGTAGTGAAGATATTATGAAGCCAAGCTTTACGATCCATCCTTTAGCAAAATCGATCATCGTTCAAGGAATGGATGGTAATAGTATGAAAATCAAACATTTCTTGATCATGCTTTCACCAATTAACGCAGAGGAAGCAGAAATGGAGATATTAAGCTTTATTAGCAGCTTGTTAATTAGAAATCAAGAGAGTACGGAAATATTTCAATCCGAGGATCAGGAGAGAATAGGTTCTTATCTCGCTATCCAATTACATCAGTTTATTAAAGAGAAATTAACGATATAAAAAGGAGTGCTTATAAATGACAAAGGATATTTTAACAAAAGATAATATGATGTTAGGGGCAGTATTAAACGATAAGGAAGAAGCAATTCGCTTGACAGGGAATATTTTGAAGGAAAATGGATATGTAGAGGAATCCTATGTTGATAAAATGTTAGAACGTGAAAAGCTAACCTCCACTTATATCGGAAATAATGTAGCCATTCCACATGGAACTGATGATGCGAAGGATGCGGTCCTTCACACGGGTCTATCTGTGGTCACTGTGCCTGATGGGGTTGATTTTAATGGAGAAAATGTCCATATCTTGATCGGAATCGCTGGAAAAGGGGAGGAGCACTTAGAGATCCTATCCAAGATTGCATTAGTTTGTGCAGAGGAAGAAAATATTCAAAAATTGATCCATGCTGATACGAAAGAGGACATTTTAGCTATTCTAGAAGGAGTCAACTAAATAGTAGACAATATTGGAAGAATCACCGTCTTTTTCACTTGATCATAAACCCTCCACTTCAGCCAATAGACGCATAAACCTGTCCAGAAAGGAAACCTTTGGTACAGGTTTTTTTGTTTGAAAGACTCTTATTTCTTTTGTCATGAAATACTCCGATTTTCCTTCCTAGTGCATGAATTTTCAAGCTTTCACCCATACTAAAAAATATTATTTCTTTTAGAGAGGGCTGTCAGATGAATAGGAAACGAAAATTATGGTTTGGAAAGAAAAGTGAAAAGAGTCCAAAAACAGAAATCGAACAAATAAAAGGAAATATCCATGGAAATATATCGGATAATAAAGCTGCCTTACAGCAAATATTTCATCAAAGTACAGACATTAAATATCGAGAATTCAACCTACCGCTTCAAGAGCAGAAAAAAGTACTTCTATGCTATTTGGAGGGGTTAATTAATGCAGAAAGTATTAATAAAAGTATTATGGAGCCAATATTAGAGGAGTCTAGTCATTCAGAATCACCAAAAGCTGAGGTAATTCCCTTTATCCAAAATCGTATTGTGCATAACCTGGATGTAAAAGAAGTTACAAATCTTAAGGATATGGTAAAGGGTATTTTAGTAGGGAAGACAGTGATAATGGTAGAGGGTTCTACTGTTGCATTAGTTGTGAATACGATTCGATATGAGTCCAGAGGGATAGAAGAACCAGATACAGAGTCTACCGTAAGGGGTCCGAGAGAAGGATTTAATGAAGTCTTAAAAACGAATACCTCCATGCTTAGACGGATTATCAAAAATCCAAATTTAAGATTTGAAGATATGCAGATAGGTGAACTAACACAAACCACTGTTAGAATTGGATATGTCGATGGAATTGCCAAAGATGATATCGTAAAGGAAGTAAAGAAAAGGCTGAAAGCTATCCAGTCGGACTCTATTTTAGAATCAGGTTATATTGAACAATTTATCCGAGATCATAAATTCTCACCATTTCCCACAGTAGGAAATAGTGAGAAACCAGATAAGGTGGCAGCCAAGCTATTGGAGGGTAGAGTAGCGATTCTATGTGACGGCACTCCTTTTGTTCTGACAGTTCCTTTTTTATTCATTGAAGCATTACAAGTACCGGAGGATTATTATAATAACTACTTGTTTACTACTTTTATTCGCTTTATTCGTATAATCTCCCTGTTTTTGACGATATATACAGCCCCTTTATTTGTTGCGGCCTCCACCTTCCATCAGGAAATGGTGCCAACCTTATTATTAACAACAATGGCAGCAGCAGAGGAGAAGGTTCCCTTTCCAATTATGCTTGAGGCAATATTAATGCTGATTGTTTTTCAGTTATTAAGAGAAGCGGGTGTGCGAATGCCACGACCTGTTGGTTCCGCGATTAGTATTGTGGGTGCCTTAGTAATTGGGGAGGCAACCGTTCAAGCAGGATTAGTTGGGGCACCAATGGTTATCGTTGTCGCACTCACAGCCATTACGGGATTTGTGGTTACGGTCTATAATGGTGTCTCTATCTTGATTCGGTATTTTCTCTTATTATTAGCTGGAACCTTTGGTCTGTATGGTCTACTTATGGGTTCTCTTATCGTGATCACCCATGTCTGTTCCTTGCGCTCTTTTGGAATACCGTATTTAACACCATATGGACCTATTATTCTGAAAGAGTGGAAGGATTTCCCTTTCCGATTACCAATCCAGTTTATGAAAAATAAGCCGAAATCAACAACAAAGAATACGGGTTCTAAGGGAGATGTGTATAGATGATGAAAAGCGGTCATCTTTTTATACGTAAACGATCAGTTAAAATAGTTGCTGTGTTCTTATCTCTATTGCTATTAACAGGTTGCTGGGATCGTTTAGAGCTAACGGAAGTCGGGATTATTACGGCCCTTGCGATAGATAAAAATCCAGAAACAGGTGAATATATTCTAAGTGCTCAATATCTAAGGCCTGCTGCATTAAGTGCTGTTGCTCCATCGCCAGTAGAGCCGTTTATTGTTATTACTTCGAAAGGAACTACAGTCTCCGAGTTAATTCGCAAGGCAGATCAAAATGTAGGGCGTAATGGATTTTATGCCCATAATAAAGTCGTCATCGTTAGCGAAGAGGTCGCCAAGGACGGGTTATTAAATTTATTTGAAACGTTTCAAAGAGATAAAAGGGTACGTAGTTATGTATGGGTTGCAGTAGCAAAGGGCACAATGGCCAGAACCTTCCTTGAAAAAAAGGTGAAATCGATTGCCTCTGTACCAGCTAATTTTTTAAATAGTCTTTTTATTAGCGCAAAATTTGATGCTGTTACCCACAACTTATTAAACTTTTTTAAAAAATCACTAAAGGAAGGGATTGATCCAGTATTAGGTGTATTAAGCTTTGATAAAGCCGAAGAATTGGAAGAGGAATCGATTAAATTGACTGGAGGTGCTGTGTTTCAACAGGATAGCTTTGTTGGATTTCTTAACGAAACAGAAGCGATGGCATATAATTGGGTACGAACAGAATCAACGAACAAATCACAGGGTACATTTAAGGTCCCAATGGACGATGGTTCGATCATTTCCCTTCGCTTAATTTCTAAAAAAGCAAAGATCATTCCTACAATAAAAGGAGAGGAGCCCATTACCTTTACCATCGAGTTAAATCAGGAAACCCAATTAGTAGAACAAGTAGCCAATAGAAAATTTACTAGTAATCAAGAGGTCGTCGAATATGTCAATAAAGTGAAGGAAACAACGGAGAAACAAGTTGAAGAGGATATCATGCGGTTAGTAGAAAAAACTCAAACAGAATTAAGATCAGATATCTTAGGCTTCGGGGAAACCATTCATAAAAAGAATCCAAAGGTTTGGCACAAAATAAAAGAAAACTGGCAAGAGAATTACCCTAATACAAAGGTAGAAGTAAAAGTTAATGTAACGATTAAGAATGCTGGTTTAATTAAAGGGGAATTGGCACCTGGGGAACAATAATTATTTAAATAACCCTTTTACCAAATAAAATAAAATGAACAGACAGATTACTATGACATAAAGGAGTCCTCCTATCATAATAAAGGCTAAAAAATAGTCTTCTTTTAGAACATCGATAATTTTCGTGATTTCAGATTTCATTTCTTCTTCCCTTTCCTTTCATTCCATTTTTTTACAAATGCGAGAATGAGTAAAAATACAGGAATCAAGGAGTATACAACAATATTGTATACTCCTGCCTCCATCCCCTTCCATCTTTGGTGTTCAAGACTTTCAAATTGAAATAGGGCCAATATTGGCAGAAGTAGGCCAAAGATAGCGATCACCCAATTTGGCTTTCGCTTGCCGACCATCCATGTCATCACAATAGAAAAGGCGAAAAAGTGAATGGCAGTTTTGTAAAATCCACCGACAAACATAATAAATACACCCATACTATCTAAATTGGTAAAAATCATACCAATATGGATAGAGAGCAATGTCTCTAATAACGGAATTTCCATATGTGTTGCTAGGTCTGGACCTAAAACAGAAATCATGACAATCACAGAAGTGATTAATATTAAAGTAGAAAAGGTTACGGCAATATAGGTCGTTTTTCGAATCGATTTCTGCTGTTGAACAAAGTGCCAAAATACTAATACCACTACTAATTCTCCAAAAGGAAATCCAAGAACAGTAGGGACCTCTTTTAAAATCGAACCAAAACCTCTGTCTAAAATAGGTAGAAGATTAATAAGATCAAATTCTTCTGCTACAAAATTGAGAACAAAGATTAATATAAGAAAGATAATGAAATACAAAAATACGATTTCAATAGAACGAACAAGTACTTCCATTCCTAGCATCAAAATATACATAATGACGAAGACAAATATATATAAAATTACTGCTAGAGGGGTAAACGGAAGGGCAGTCATTTTAATTAAACTACCAAATTCATAAAAATTATGTAATGCTTGATGGAGAAAATATAGCCCAAAAAGAAAAAGTAACGGTCTTGCTAACATTTTCCCGAACAAATCGTCTAAAATAAAGGCAAAGTCCTTTTGTGGATACATTTTCGGAAATTGAGTATAACACCAAATTAGTACTAGACTCAGTAGATACGCTACCACTATTACGATCCACGCATCTTGTCTTGCCCCAATTCCTATTGCGAATAGAGTAGTACTACCTACTTCGAATATAACGATTAATGTGAAAAGCTGAATATTTGTAATGCGATCCATATATGTATTCCCCTCATGAAAATTGCCTTATGAACAATAGTGAACATTCTTGTGATAAAATGAACTCCTCTAATGGAAGTCACTCCATATCCTTATTTTGCCCAATTATGTACTGGAATATAATTCGCCCTTAACGGTTAAAAAAATCGATTGAAGCTAGTTGCTCTAACTTCAACCGATTCAGCTTAGATATATTGATTGGTTCGTAAATATGCAAGGATTATATCTACCGACTCCTCAATGGAGTTTTGTTCTGTATTCACGACTAGCTCTGGATGCAAGGGCTCTTCATAAGGTGCATCGATACCAGTAAACTGTTTAATTTCACCTGAACGCGCTTTTTGGTAAAGCCCTTTAGGGTCTCTAGCTTCACAGCTTTCTAAGCTGCATTTGATATAGACCTCGATAAAATCTCCTTTTGCTAATAGTTGTCGCACATTATCTCGATCTTCTCGATAAGGAGAAATAAAGGCGGTTAGTGTAATCAGACCTGCATCACTCATTAATTTGGAGACCTCTCCGATACGACGGATATTCTCTTTGCGATCTTCTGGACTAAACCCTAGGTTATTATTTAACCCATGACGAATGTTGTCACCATCCAAGCGGTATGTGCGAATTCCCTTTTCATATAGTGCCTTTTCTAACGCTACAGTGATCGTTGATTTTCCTGATCCAGATAGACCTGTAAACCAAAGCACTGGACTTTGGTGGTCATTTAGCTTTAAGCGATCCTCTTTCGTAATCGCCGATTCATGCCACACAATATTGGTTGCCTTTGTCATGCTTTAGCCCCTCTCTGCAGCCCTTTAATTAATATTTCTGCTACCTCAGGACGAGAGAATTGTCGAGGTAGAGGCTCACCATTACGTAGCTTTTCTCTTACCTTTGTACCACTTAGATGAACATGATCTTCTTTATCATGAGGACAGGTTTTTTGGGTGGCCATGTTCTCACATTTTGTACAGAAGAAGGCATGCTCAAATTTGAAAATGTGAATACCTAATTCTTCCTCATATTGAGCAATTAACTCTTGTGCCTCATAGGTTCCGTAGAAATCACCAACTCCTGCATGATCACGCCCGACGATGAAGTGCGTACAGCCATAATTTTTACGAACAGTAGCATGTAAAATCGCTTCTCTTGGACCAGCATAACGCATAGCTGCTGGATAAATAACTAGTCTCGTACGATTCTTAGGGTAATAGTGTTTTAATATCGCTTGATAGCTTTCCATTCGAATATCTGCAGGGATATCATCAGCCTTTGTCTCCCCCACTAATGGATTTAACAAAAGACCATCGACAGACTCCAATGCACATTTTTGGATATATTCATGCGCACGGTGAACAGGATTTCTCGTTTGGAAGCCGACAACTGTTTTCCAGCCAAGATCCTGGAAGAGCTGGCGAGTTTCAATAGGATCTAAATAAAAATCCTCAAATCCTTCGTGCTCTGGCCGATTCACTAAATGAATCGGCCCAGCTAAGTAAATGTCGCCTTTTTCATAAAGCTTTTTGACGCCAGGATGGGAATCATCTGTTGTACCATAAACATTTTGAGCTTCTTTCTTTTTGTCATAGCGATAGGCTTCCTCCAAATCGAGAATACCGTATAATACACCGTCTTCACCATATAGGGCAACAGGCTTTCCAATCGTTAGTTTATCGACCTCTTCTTCTGTAACGGCAAGTGTAATCGGAATACTCCAGACAGTACCATCAGCAAGGTGTAAATTGTCTACGACCTCGAGATAATCATTCTCTCCCAAAAAGCCCGTGAGTGGACTAAAGCCACCAATCGAAATTAATTCTAAATCAGATACGCCCCATTTATTGATAGTAAGTGATGGATAATCTTGCGCTCTTTCTATTGCTTTTTCTCGTTCCGCCCCTTTTAGTTCTCTGTTAACTAATTTCCCGCCGTGAGCGGCTATTGTTTGCTTTGCTTCTTCTTTTAATACGGTCATTATAAGACTCCTTTCTTTTCTTTGTGGAAGTTTCGTCCATCATAAACAGCATCGACATAGCCTTTACGAATAACGAAGTCACCGAAATACTCATCTTCTTCCTTTTCTGTAGCATATTCTCTAAATAATTCTTGGAGGGTTGCTAGTATTTCTGCTTCTGCGATATTTTCCTTATATAATTGGTTTAGTCTGTCCCCAATAAAGCTTCCACCTAAATAAAGATTATACTTACCTGGTGCTTTGCCGATGAAGGCAATCTCTGCGAGCGCTGGCCTTGCGCATCCGTTTGGACAGCCGGACATACGGATTACGATTTCTTGCTCTTTTAAGCCTTCTTTCTCCAAAATATCTTCAATCTTGTCGATTAAAGAAGGGAGGTAGCGCTCAGATTCTGCCATTGCTAGGCCACAAGTGGGAAGCGCCACACATGCAATCGAATTTTTCCGCAGCCCTGAATATTGCTTTCCCTCTGTTAGGCCATAAGCATCGATGATTTCCTGAATTTTTTGCTTTTTCTGTGGGGTAACATTGGCAATAACTAAATTTTGATTTGGTGTAAGGCGGAAGTCTCCGGTATGAATATTGGCAATCTCACGCAGTCCTGTCATTAACTTATAATCCTCTGTATCCTTCACACGCCCATTCTCAATAAATAAGGTAAGATGCCATCTGTTTTTCCCTTTTACCCAGCCATAACGATCTCCATTATGGTCAAAGTGATAGGGCTTCGCTTCTTCTAGCTCGTATCCGAGGCGATTAGTGAGTTCTTCTTTAAACCAATCCAAGCCATAGCGATCAATCGTATATTTAAATCGGGCATTTTTACGGTCGCTTCGATTACCATAATCTCGTTGGATTGTTACGACCTTTTCAGCTACATCAATTACATTCTCTTTTGCGCAATAGCCAGCAATTCTTCCTAATTGTGGGTAAGTATTTGTATTGCCATGGGTAGAGCCCATTCCACCACCTACCGTAATGTTAAAGCCGATCACTTCATTGTTCTCAATAATCGCAATGAGTCCAAGATCCTGTGAAAAGACATCAATATCATTGGAAGGAGGTGCGGCAATTCCGATTTTAAATTTTCGTGGTAGATAGGTTTTGCCATAGATCGGTTCTTCCTCTTGTTTGGAATCGATGATTTTCTCATTATCTAGCCATATCTCATGATAGGCACCCGTTTTAGGTGAAAGGTAGTCACTAATACGTTGAGCCCAGTTTTGTATTTGTTCATGAACCTCCGACTGGTATGGATTCGGATTACACATCACATTACGGTTGACATCACCACAGGCTGCAATGGTCGTCATTAGCTCTTCATTAATGGTTTTAATCGTGTCCTTTAGATTCCATTTCAAAATACCATGAAGCTGGAATGCCTGTCTCGTGGTTAATTTAATCGAATGATCCCCATATCTTTGGGCAAGATCATCGACTGCCAGCCATTGTTTTGGTGTAGCGACACCCCCAGGAATAGCCACACGAAGCATAAATTGATAGGCAGGCTCTAATTTTTGTTTTCTTCTTTCATCTCTTACATCTCGATCATCCTGCTGATAGCTCCCGTGGAATTTTAAAAGCTTTGTATCATCATCGGAAATAGCGGCAGTTAGTGGGTCTTCTAAGCCTTCTTTTATTGTCCCTCTTAGGAATCGACTATCTTCTTTTAATTT
Source organism: Gracilibacillus sp. JCM 18966 (assembly GCF_055392695.1). Classification (NCBI taxonomy): domain Bacteria; kingdom Bacillati; phylum Bacillota; class Bacilli; order Caryophanales; family Bacillaceae; genus Gracilibacillus; species Gracilibacillus sp. JCM 18966. The sequence continues at coordinate 1,513,696 of NZ_AP043883.1, forward strand.
TTCTATTGGATCAAGCTTCTTTTGATCTTGATTTGCCATAAAACTTCTCCTCTCCCTATTTCTTATTAGACTCCTGATTCCTCTGTGTTAATAGACATCACGTTGGTATCTTTTTTCTTGCTTTAATTGATTCAAAAAGGCTTCTGCCTCTGTAGAGCTAAGCTTTCCTTCTTGTTCAATAATGGTTAGGAGTGTTTGATGCACATCCTTTGCCATTCGCTTTTCATCTCCGCAAACATATATATGTGCACCTTGTTCCAGCCAGGAAAATAATTCTTTTGCTTTTTCTAGCATTCGATGCTGCACATATATCTTTTCAGCAGAATCTCTTGAAAATGCAACATCCATCCTGCTTAGATAGCCATTCTTTAGCCAATTTTGCCAATCGACCTGGTATAAAAAGTCTGATCGGAAGTGTTGATCACCAAAGAATAGCCAGGTTTTCCCCTTTAATTCAAGCTCTTCTCGTTCCTCTATATATCCTCTGAATGGAGCAACTCCTGTTCCTGGACCAATCATAATAACAGGTGTGCTATCATCAAAAGGAAACTTAAAATTCGGATTTCGATGAACATATACATTCAATTGATCACCAGGTTGAATTCTCTCTGCAATCTCGCCTGAGCACACGCCATGACGATCACGTCCATGGGTGTGGTAGCGAACCGTAGCAATCGTTAAGTGAACTTCATCAGGATTTGCCTTATAACTGCTTGAGATCGAATATTGTCTTGCAGGAATTTTCCTTAACCAGTGCATAAGGGAGGCAGGGTCCAAATTGCTCGGTGTGAAATCAAGGATTAGATCTAGTAAGTCCCTGCCATGTATATATTCCCTCATCTTGTCACTATCCTCTATTAGCTTGGTAAGCTTTTCATTATCAAAAAATCCTGCAGCTTTTTCGAGCATTCCTTTTGTTAGTTTTGTAATTTCAAAGATAGAGGTTAATGCCTCTTGGATCGAGCGAATTTCCCCTTGCTTATTTATAGGTATCGTTTGTTCTGCATTCCAATCTAGTTTATTGATGACTGCCTGAACAAGCTCGGGATTGTTCTTTGGATAGATAGCTAGACAATCGCCTGGTTCATAGCTTAGGTTAGAGTTTTCTAATGACAATTCAATATGTCTCGTTTCCTTGTTCGAGCCTCTTCCACTTAGGTCTATATTTTCTAGGACCTCTGCTGGGTATGGATTACTCTTGGAGTATATTGGTGCTTCTGCAGGGGAGGAGGCGACCTGCTGCTCTGAAGCCTGAGTTTGGCTGTCCTCGTTTAATACTTTTAATACACCATTCATCCATTCCTCGGCTAATTCTTCATAATCGACATCACAATCCACGCGTGGGTGAATACGTGTTGCACCTAATTCCTCTAAACGTTTGTCAAAATCCTTCCCTGTTTGGCAGAAATGCTCATAGGATTCATCCCCTAAAGAGAGGACAGAGAATCTTACACTATCTAACTTAGGTGCTTTTCTCCCTAATAAAAACTCATGGAATTGTATCGCATTATCTGGTGGATCTCCTTCACCGTGTGTTGCGGTAACAATTAAGAGATCCTCCACTTCTTTTAATTTCTTTGCCTTAAAATCATCCATGCTTGAAATCACGGTTTTTCGATCCGATGCCTTTAATTGATCATTCAACTGTTCGGCAATTGTTTGACTGTTCCCTGTTTCTGATCCATATAAGATAGTAATGGTTCTTGTTGCTGTCTCGCTCGTTTTAGTCACTTGCTTCGTCGTTTCAGGTGGTGCTGCTGATTGAGATGCAGCAAGGTAGCCGGCAAGCCAATTTTTCTGTGCATCGTTTAAGGTTGGCAATAATTGATTTAAAATTTCTGTTTGTCGTTCATCAAATGGGCTGTTAACCACTTGTAAGGCCAATAAGATCACCTCTCCATTATATTATGTTATGGGAATATTATTTGATTTTCATTATTCCGATAGTTTTACTTAGTTATAGACATAAAAATTTAACCATCTATTTTCTATGGTGTCGTTGTAGTGTGTAAACCACATTCTGTTTTGTTAAAGGAACTCCATCTACCAGCACGCTCATCGTCTGAATTAGTGACAGGGGAGGTACAAGGTATACATCCAATGCTTGGAAAGTTCTGATCATGTAAAGCGTTGTATGGGAGGTTGTGTTTTTTGATGTAGTCCCAAACATCATCCCAGGTCCAATAGATAAGGGGACATATTTTAACAGATTGGAATCTTTCATCCTTGTTAACAAATTGAGTCTTCGCACGACTTAGGGATTGCTCTCTTCTAAGTCCGGATATCCAAGCAACAGCTCCGCTCAGAACCTCCTCTAATGGTTTTACTTTTCGAAGGTAGCAGCATTGATCAGGATTTCTCTTCCAAAGAGCGGATCCATGTTTTTCTGCTTGCTCCTCTACTGTTAATTCAGGTTGCTTCATCGTTATTTGTAAGGAAGGATATTTGTTTTTCACTTCATCAATCAGATCATAGGTTTCTTGAAAATGTAAGCCTGTGTCGAGAAAAACTAATGAAGCATCTGGCTTCACTCTAGCAATTAAGTCTATTAGGACCATACTTTCTGCCCCAAAGCTACAAGCATAAACGAGTGAGTCTCCATAGCTTTTGTAAGCCCAATTAATGATTTGCTCAGCCCCTTTTGTCGGGTCATCTTCACCAGGCGTGAACTCATTCCAAAAACTTTCTTCATAATGAGCATAGGTAATTGCTTGTTCTGACATATTTCTCCTCCTTTTAATCGTCTTTCTCATCAAAAAAACTTCTTATCTGTTCAGATAAGAAGTCTTGTAATCAATCTACACTTCTTATCTTTCGGGATACAACCTAAAGCTGTCCCGCAGGATTTGGCACAGTGTTCATTTGTAAGAACCTGTTGCCGAGGATTCACTGGGCCTGCCCCTCCACCTCTCTGGATAAGAATTCCTTTTATGAATATTTAATGTAATGATAAACCGAATAACAGGAAATGTCAACATGATTTTTTGTAAAAATTGTTAATATATATTTTTATATATATGCAAATAGTCCAATAGATGGGACGAAAATGGGCAGCTAGACCGCCCATTTTATCACCTTAACCGAGAATTTCCTCTGTTTTAGCTAATGTCTCTTGGGAAAGTGTGATGCCAGATGCCTTTGCATTTTCTTCGATTTGTTCTGGACGACTTGCTCCCACAAGTGCGCTCGCTACATTTTCTTGACGTAGGATCCACGCAATGGCTAATTGAGCAAGGGATAGGTTTTCATTTGCAGCAATGGCCTTCAATTTTTCTACTTTCTCTAGATTGTCTTCCGTTAGAATACGTGATAGATTCATATCCTTTTGAGCTGCCCGACTGTTTTCAGGAATTGCTTGTCCTTTTTTATATTTACCAGTTAGTACACCCTGTGCAAGTGGAGAGAAGACAACTTGTCCAATTCCATGCTTTTTACCTACAGGGATCACTTCTTTTTCGATGTAGCGTTGAAGCATACTGTAATTCGGTTGATTGACGACAATACGATCAAGCAATTTTTTGTCAGCTAGATGAATAGCTTCTGTCATTTGCTCTGCCGACCATTCACTAACACCGATATATAAAACTTTTCCTTGTCTAATTAAATCATCAAGCGCTCGTAATGTTTCCTCTAAAGGGGTGTCTTGGTGGTATCTGTGACAATAGTAGATATCGATATAGTCAAGTCCAAGTCGCTTTAAGCTCGCGTCACATTGTTCTACGATGTGTTTTCTCGATAAGCCGTGGTCGTTTGGACCATCTCCCATTTTTCCGAAAACTTTTGTCGCAAGCACATAGGAGCTCCTCGGGTATTTTCTTAATGCTTTACCGACGACCTTTTCTGCATCCCCTCGCATATAGACATTTGCTGTATCAAAAAAGTTAATGCCAAGCTCATAGGCTTTATCAATAGAGGCGATTGCTTTCTCTTCTTCAACATACCCTCCATATGTAAGCCAGCTTCCTAGACTAATTTCACTTACTTTTAATCCAGTATTTCCTAAACGGCGGTATTGCATATCGATCACTCCTTGTTATATTTTAAGCGCTTTCTTAAATAGTATAAAATAGAAAGAAGGAGGTTGCTAGTAATCTGTTTTCAGATCATTCACTAAATCAACGGTGCATTTCGTTCACAACCAGTTTATAATAAAGGAAGACTTCTTACCATCGGAGAAATTACAGACGTTAGTTTAAGGAAAATGGAGGATCAAGATGCGTTATTTCTACTGGGCATGGCTTATTATTTGGTTTATCACTTGGACGGGGACAACATGGATGGGAGTTCAAGCGGGAGGTAGTGTTGCCTTTCTATTTATGATGTCCGCTTTTGGCTTAGGGGTTTTATTTTTTACCTCTGTCGTAAAATACAAACAGAAGATGCATTTTACTCTATGGCTGCTTTTTCTCGTGATTATCACCATAGCTTTTATTTTACCTAGTTTTTCAACACTCAATCCTTTCGTTTTCCTTTTATTTCTTCTTGTTTTAGTAAGTGCTGCAGAAACCTTTCAAAAACATTACTTTTGGACGATTATGATTCTTGTTTTTCTTTTGTTAACCATTTTTACTTATCCGTATTTTAGCCTTTTTAATGGTTTAATCTTTTGCTACATCTATGTATTAATAGCCATAGGATTATCGATCTATCAAATGAATGCTACAAGATTAAGAGAATTAGAGCTGCGTTATAAGACTCTATTACATACACACCGGCAATTAAAACGTAATTCGATCACACAGGAAAAGCATATTAGAGAGCAGGAACGAGTAGTAATCGGTCGAGAGATTCACGATCGAGCTGGTCATTCCTTGACCAATTTGCTTATGTTAATTGAAACATTTCGCCTTAAAAACGAAAATGATCCAAAGGATTGGGAACAGGTAAAATCATTAGCGCAGGAAAGTCTTAACGAAACACGCCAAGCAGTAAAGGCACTACAAAATGAACAGATTACTGGGATGTCTGCCGTTATTCAATTAATTCGGAAGATTGAAGCAGAACACTTCCTTTCGATTACCTTTTCTATGAGACAAAATGCGCTTTCTGTATCTTTAAGTCCAACACAGGCGAGTGTTGTTTATCGGTGTATTCAAGAAGCACTAACCAATGTGATGCGTCACAGTGATTCAAAGAAAGCAGAGATCATTTTTGAGGCTCCTGGCAATAGTCATTTTCGACTGGAAGTTCATAATGCGCTATCCCGTCCGATACAATTAACAGAAGGATTTGGCCTAAAATCGATGCGAAAAAGACTTCAAGCAATAAATGGTCATTTGGAGGTTCTCGCATATGATAGTCAATTCATTGTTCGGGGAAGCTTCCCGATTAACCAAAAGGATGAGGAAAATTGATTAAAATCTTATTAGGAGAGGATCAGGTATTGGTGAGACAAGGGATCAAAATGATGATCGAAACAGATCCCGATTTAAAGGTGACTGGAGAAGTAGGCAATGGGAAAGAAGCCTTAAAGCTAAGGGAAATAGAATATTTTGATATAGCCATTTTAGATGTTCGTATGCCGGAAATGGATGGTTTAAAGGCCGCAAGAGAAATGCTTGGAAGATGGCCTGAAATGAAAATAATGATGTTAACAACTTTTAACGATGAAGCATATGCAGTCGAAGCATTGAAAATAGGAGTACATGGATATTTATTAAAGGATGCGGATGCTAGCTGGTTAATTCATGCGATCAAGGGTTGTATGAAGGGTGGATTGCAGTTACCAGGGGAGGTAGCGAGTAAAGTAATCCCACAACTGTTGGAGAAAAAGTCTGCTGTTGGCAAGAAAGAACACCCTAGCTTAACAAGGCGGGAGCAGGATATTTTGTACTTACTAGGGGAAGGGAAGGACAATAAAGAAATAGCAACAGAGCTAGCATTATCCGTCGGGACGGTGAAGAATCATATTAGTCAATTACTACATAAATTAAATCTGAGAGATCGCACTCAGCTCGCGATTTATGCTATTCAAAATGACTATGTATAAAATAGTGACTGGAGTCATAAAAGAAATGACTAGAGACAGTGTTCGTACTGTCTTTTTTTTATTACACTTATTAATAGGAGATATGGTCAAGGACATATAGGAGGGATTGGCATGTTAGAAACAGTATCATTACGCAAGGTGTTTAAAAAGCAAGTAGCAGTTGATGATGCAAATTTATATCTTCAAAAAGGAGAGTCTATAGGGTTATTAGGGCCAAATGGGGCAGGTAAATCCACCATGATTTCGATGATGGCTACATTGGTCAAACCAACCTCAGGGACAGTGACATGGGAAGGGCAGGATATTATCAAAAACCCGAACATCATACGACCAATATTAGGTGTTGTTCCTCAAGAAATAGCTTTATATAAGGAGCTATCTGCCTACGAAAACGTGAAATTTTTCGGGAAGATATATCGTCTTAGTGGAAAGGAATTGGAAAGAAGAGCACAGGAAGTACTAGAATTAGTTGGGCTTAGAGATAGACAAAAGGAGCAGGTGAAAAAATACTCTGGCGGGATGCAGCGACGTGTCAATATAGCTGTAGCCTTATTACACGAGCCTGAAATAGTTATCATGGATGAGCCAACGGTTGGTATTGATCCTCAGTCTAGAAATTATATTCTAGAGATGGTTCGTACCTTAAACAAGGAGAAGGGAATGACTGTTCTATATACTTCTCATTATATGGAGGAGGTAGAGAAACTTTGTGATCGAATTTATATAATGGATCATGGCAATGTGATTGCGACAGGAACGAAAGAGGAGTTAACGAGTATTTTGTCCAGTGAAGAGACCATTGACCTTACCCTTGATCAATCAAATGCCTCCTTCGCGAAACTGCTAGCACAACAAGATTGGATTTTAAATGTTACCGAATCAGAAAGTAATATAAAGCTAATCGTTCCAAAGAAGAGTAGGAATCTTGCAAGGATTTTTCAATTAGCGGAAAAGGAACATGTTCAAATACTCAGTGCGAACGTACAAATTCCTTCATTAGAAGATGTGTTTTTACACTTAACTGGTCGAAGCTTGCGTGATTAGGAGGTGCACTTATGTTAACTTTTTGGAAGAAAGATCTAAAGATATTATGGCGGGATCGAACCGAATTAATCACTATTTTATTAATGCCATTTGTCTTGATCGTGATCTTAGGATTTGCGTTAAAAGGATTAATGGGCGGAGATGGAAGTGCCTTTGAAATGAAAGTTGCATTTGTAGAAGAGGATAAGACAGAGCAAGGGATCACCGAATTCTCTCAAGAATTACAGCAATCCTCTTTGCCTAATGAGGCGAAGCAACCATTAATGGAAGCTGCACAATCATTTTCACCGAAAACAATACTACTTGAGGTTTTGGAAAATGATCTATCTGAACAAATCGTACTAGAAAAAATGTCAGAAGCGGATGCCAAGCAACAATTAGCAGATCAAGAGGTGGATTCCATCTTAATTATTCCAGATAACTTCACATATCACACATTACAGAATGTTTTCTTAGGTGAAGAAGTGACGGCAACCTTGAGGGTTATAAAGGGAGAACATGCCAATTTAATCGGCACAATTTTTCAAAATATTGTAGAACAATTTAGCCAAAAACTAAATTTTGAAACAGCGTTAGCCAGTGTGGACGGGGTAAATAAAGCTGCATTAGAGCCAGTTGTGTTAGAGGATATAAGGAAAGAAGAAACCGTGACAGATAGAGATCCAATCTCCTCTATGGAATACTACACCATAGGTATGGCAGTAATGTTTGCTTTCTATATTGCCTCTGCCATGGCTTCAAAAGCTTATACAGAAACCGACCAGCAGGTAGTGGATCGAATTCATTTAAGTGGAAAGCACCCTTTTCACTATTTAGCAGGCAAGGTGTTATCGGTCGTTGTCTTAACAGTCATCCAGATAGGTTTATTATTTGGCCTATCCAGTCTTATTTTACAATCATTTCTTCCTTTTTCTTGGGAAATAGTCCTTAGAATAGGACTGATCACAGTCTTGTATGCATTAGCTATTGGGGCAATTGGTGGCATTTTAACTGCTATCACCGTTAGATCAGGTTCAAGTGTCATAGCAAGTATGTTTGCTACAGGTATTACAAGTGTGCTTGCATTACTTGGTGGAAGCTTTATCCCTACAACTACGCTACCTCCTATTATTCAAACAATTGGGAGTTGGACACCAAATGGCATGGTTATGCAAGCATATATGCTCGCAAATCAAGGACTGGCATTAGATGATATTTTTCCATATCTACTTCGCTTAACTATTCTTACATTCGTTATCTTTTTATGTAGTATTTTTATCTTCCCGAAAAGGAGGACTGTGACATGAAATCGATTTTTATACTGCAATGGCAGCGTCTTAAAAGGCAGCCTTTAATGATTGTATCGATGATTGTGATGACAATGCTATTCATTTTTTTTATCGGGGGATCAACCGATCAATCCACGATTCCTATTCCGACTAGTTTTTCTGATGAAATAAGCGAAGAAGCTCAAAATGACTGGATCAAGGAGTTAAATGAATTAGATGGTTTTACATTTCAACCTATTAAGGAAAAGGTTATTAAAGAGCAGGTTGCTTTAGGCAATGCCTCTTTTGGTCTAAGAGTCTCCTCTGACTCCTACACCTTTATCACTGGCACGAAGGATTCGAATCAAGCTATAGTGGATCAATTTTTAAGTAATTTATATATGGAAAACAATCAAATAGAACAAGTGATAAAACAGACAGGTAATAATCAAGTTGAGACGATTGTAGAGAATAAAGAGAATAATCCACCAGTAACTGTAAAAGCTTCAGTTGGTGAAACAGATGGAGATTTCTTTGTTTTTGATAATAAGCTTCATGCATTATTTGGAATGACTCTGTTCTTTGCCATCTATACGATTGTTTTTACTTTAAGTGAGGTAGCAGAAGAAAAACAACGTGGTAGCTGGGATCGCCTTATTTTATCTCCGATTAAAAAATGGCAAATATACATCGGATATTTAAGTTATTCCTTTATCATTGGGATGACACAGATAATCATTGTTTTTGTCATGTTTTACTACTTGTTTGGCTTCGAAATAGGTTCTTATTGGCTAGAGATTCTATCCATTGTTGCCCTATACACATTTGCTATTGTCTCATTGGGGATGCTTTTGATCGGTTTTGTAAGGAAATCCTCCCAGCTAGGCGCTATCGTACCAATTGTAGCAGTGAGTATGGCAATGCTTGGGGGCGCCTATTGGCCGATTGAAATTGTGGAGAATCATTTTGTTTTAGCTCTTTCTAAAGGTATTCCTGTTACTTATGCGATGGATGCATTAAAAGGCGTGACAATCTATCAACAATCACTAGCAGAGAATGTTCAATCACTCGCTACGCTGTTCTTAATGGGAGTTATCTGTATGGGAGTTGGAATAAATTTGATGGAGAGAAGATAGAAATAAGAAGGCATAACTAAAATAGTTGAATCATAAGACGGACGATAAATATACTAATGTATTACAAACAAATACTCTCCCTAAGGTAGACATACCTTAGGGAGAGTTTATCATTTATTTTATACTTTTGTTCCATTTCTTTTATTAAATAACACCTTGTGCAACCATTGCATCTGCTACTTTTAAGAATCCAGCGATGTTTGCTCCGACTACTAGGTTACCTGGATGACCATAATCCTCTGCAGCAGTTATACTGTTTTTGTAGATATTTTCCATGATTTCCTGCAATTTCTCATCCACTTCTTCAAATTTCCAAGAAAGTCTAGCACTGTTTTGAGCCATCTCTAATGCAGAAACGGCAACACCACCAGCATTGGCAGCCTTAGCAGGTCCAAATAATACCTTGTTTTCTAAGAATACATCAATTGCTTCAAGCGTTGAAGGCATATTAGCCCCTTCTCCAACAGCCTTGACACCATTTTCTACTAATGTCTTCGCAGACTCCGTGTTTAATTCGTTTTGTGTTGCACATGGAAGTGCGATATCGCAAGGGATGGACCAGATTCCTTCGAATCCATCAGTATATTCTGCTTCTGGATGTTCATTTACATATTCTTTGATACGTTTTCTCTCTACTTCTTTAAGACGTTTAACTGTCTCAAGGTTAATTCCATTTTTATCATAGATATAACCACTAGAGTCACTACATGCTACAACCTTAGCACCGAGCTCTGTAGCCTTTTCTATGGCATAGATGGACACGTTTCCAGACCCTGATACTACTACTGTTTTTCCTTGGAAGCTATCACCTTGATCTTTTAACATTTCTTGTACGAAATAGACAGTACCATATCCTGTAGCTTCTGTACGTGCTAAGCTTCCGCCATAATTGAGTCCTTTACCAGTAAGGACACCTGCTGCTGTTTGCCCACGCATTTTTTTGTATTGACCGAATAAGTAACCAATTTCTCGCGCACCTACACCGATATCACCAGCTGGTACATCTGTATCAGGTCCGATATATTTAGAAAGCTCACTCATGAAGCTTTGGCAGAAGCGCATAATTTCTCCATCAGATTTCCCTTTAGGGTCAAAATCTGATCCACCTTTACCTCCACCAATTGGTTGCCCAGTTAGTGAGTTTTTAAAAATTTGCTCAAAGCCTAAGAATTTAATAATACTTGCATTAACGGATGGGTGAAAGCGAAGTCCACCTTTATAAGGGCCAATAGCACTATTAAATTGAACACGGAAACCACGATTCACTTGCACTTTGCCATTATCATCAACCCAAGGTACACGGAAAGAAATAATTCTTTCTGGTTCTACCATTCTTTCCAAAATTCCTTGCTCCATATATAAAGGCTGTTTTTCAAAAACAGGTACTAATGAATCAAAGATTTCTTTGACAGCCTGATGAAATTCGCTCTCATTAGGATTACGTTTTTTGACTGTTTCAAATACATCGTTCACATAATTTTGTGCGACTTGATTAGCGTTTGTCATAGTCTATTTGTTCTCTCCTTAATTTGAATTTTGATATATATAAAGCATGAGCGTGACACCAATATTTGTTTGATTATCCTGAAAGTTCAGAATTTTATTCTCAAAATGGTAAGGTTTGCTTTTGAATTAATACCATTAGTTATAAGTCTATTATATCAAAAACAGCTAAACAATACTGATATGAGATATGATTGATGCCGTATTGAGATAGGTTTCGCTATAGCTACTTTATTTTTTTATCAGAAGGAACAAAGGATAGAACGATCATCCCTAATACAAACAGTACAATCAAGCTTAATATTCCCATATTAGATTGACCTGTTAATTGAGCGGTAATACCTAGCAATAATGGTCCTGTAATCGAAGCGAATTTTCCAAAAATATTGTAAAAGCCAAAAAACTCGTTCGCTTTCTCCTTTGGAATCAGTTTAGCAAAGTAAGAACGACTTAGTGCCTGAATACCACCTTGAGAGGTCGCTACAAGCATTGCCAGTACCCAGAAATCAATCGCTGTCTCTAGAAAATATCCATAGATACAGACAATGATATAAATAAAAGAACCAATAAATAGCATCGTCTTAGCAGAGAATTTATCTGCAAGCCGCCCATAAATAATAGCAAAAGGTGCTGCAACCACCTGGGTAACAAATAGTACGACTAATAAGACAGTCGAGCTAATCCCTACATCAGTCCCATATGCAGTAGACATCGAAATAATTGTTCCTACTCCATCTATGTAGAAAAAGTAAGCGATCAAAAAAATACTTAAATGTTTATATTGTTTGATATGTTTCATGGTTTCAAATAATCGAACGAAGCTTTGTAGAACTGGTTTTGTATCTCGTTGAATAAAGTAAACCTGTCCTACATTGCGAATAATCGGTACAGAAAATACCGCCCACCAGAGACAAGTAATGAGAAAGGCAATGCGACTCGCAAATGTACTGGAAATCGGAATAATGCCTTGTTGAGATAGTAAGATAATGGAAATGCTAAGAAGGAAGGGAATAGTACTCCCAATATATCCAAGTCCGAAGCCTCGTGATGACACTTTATTCATACGTTTATTATCCGCCACATCTACTAAAAAAGCATCATAGAATATATTGGCACCTGTGGAACCAATGGAAGCAAGTGTATAGAAAATAAGAAGCCATATCCATTGTCCTTCAGGGACAAAAACAAGTGATGCGGTCGAAAAAACACCTAGTCCTAAAAAGCTTAAGAAAAATCTTTTTTTATAGCCTTGATAATCTGCAATCGTTCCTAGAATAGGACCGAGTATAGCTAATATAAAGGTGAAGATGGATATCGTATAGCCTAAATATGCCGTGGAATTAGCGTTCTCAATCCCAGCGCTAGCTGCCTGTGCCTTATAATAAATCGGGAATATAGCGGTAGTAATAATAACAGAAAAGGCAGAACTGCCCCAGTCATATAACATCCAACTTCGTTCTTGTTTAGAAAACCTTCCCATTTTCTTTCCCCCCATCAACGACAATTTTTAAAAAAACAACCTTTCTCCTATTTTACTAGAACAGAGTAAAAACACTAGATGAAAATCAATAAATTAAAAGAAAATTAACTTTTAGTTTAATCTTTGTGAAAACGGGTACATTAAATACAACAAATCTAATATTCGAAAGGTTGATAACAATGTATAAAACGATACAAGCATTTTTCAAAACCGAGAATGACGCAGAAGCAGTTAAAGCACTTTTGAATAAACTAAAAACGAATGATTTACGAGTCGATCAATTACCGGAGGAGGGAATTGGCTCTATTTTTCTAGTTCCATTAACATATGGTGGTAACAATTCTACGGGAACAGGCACAGGCTCTCCAACGGGTGCAGCGGGTGGTGTTATTGCAGCAGCTGAGCAAAGTAATGATGATTCGGCGAGAGAGCATGTATTAGAAGCAAAAGTTGAGGAAGAGGATCTTCAAGAAGCATTAAAAATCATTATGGAGAATGATGGACACGTTGACAGGGATTCCGTTGATTTTTGATTTAAAAGTTAACAGAGCAGATCATCCTGCTCTGTTTTCCTTATCACAACGCCAAACTCCTGTAGCCAATATATTTTTTTGTTGACAAACTTGTATATACAAGATAAAATGAAAGCGAAATCATTACATGTATATACAAGATAAGGGGGAGGAAGAATCATGAGTAAATATACCGAGCCAGCAAAAGAACTGCTGGAAAAGGTAGGCGGAAGTGAAAATATTTCGGTTGTGACCCATTGTGCGACGAGAATGCGGTTTGTTTTACATGACTCTAAACAAGCGGACGTAGAAGCAATTGAAGACATTTCTCTAGTGAAAGGAACGTTTACACAGGCAGGTCAATTTCAAGTAATAATTGGTAATGAAGTGGCCTCCTTTTACAATGAATTTACCAAAATAGCAGGAGTTGGGGATACTTCAAAGGAAGATGCTAAAGAGGCTGCGAAGCAAAATATGAATTTTTTACCGCGAATGGTTGCCCATTTAGCGGATATCTTTACACCGATTATACCAGCATTGGTAGTAGGTGGTTTGATCCTCGGCTTTCGTAATGTTATTGGTGAAATCAAAATGGTGAATGATGGGACCCAAACATTAATTGAAACCTCCAAATTCTGGACAGGAGTCTATGATTTTCTTTGGCTCATAGGGGAAGCCATTTTTCACTTTTTACCTGTTGCGATTACTTGGGCAATATCCCGTAAGATGGGAACAACACAAGTGCTTGGAATCGTGCTTGGGATTACACTTGTTTCTCCTCAATTGTTAAATGCCTATGGAGTTGCAGGAGCGGAGGAGATTCCGGTTTGGGACTTCGGATTTGCTCAGGTAGATATGATAGGATATCAAGCTCAAGTCATTCCTGCCATATTAGCAGGATTTGTCCTCGCTTATTTAGAGATATGGTTACGAAAAGTTATCCCGCAAGTAGTTTCAATGATTTTTGTACCTTTTTTTGCACTGATTCCTGCAGTGTTAATCGCCCATGTCGTACTAGGACCAATTGGTTGGGAAATCGGTTCGTGGATTTCTAATGTTGTTTATTCTGGTTTAACCTCTGGGTTTGGCTGGTTATTTGCTGCTGTGTTCGGCTTTAGTTATGCTCCGCTTGTAATAACTGGTCTTCACCACATGACGAATGCGATCGATTTACAGTTGATGAGTGAATTTGATGGAACGATCCTATGGCCAATGATTGCACTATCTAATATTGCTCAAGGTTCAGCAGTAGTAGCTATCATATATTTAAATCGAAAAGATAAGAAAGAACAACAAGTTTCTGTTCCGGCGGCCATTTCTTGTTATTTAGGAGTAACTGAGCCGGCAATGTTTGGTATTAACTTAAGATATCTGTTTCCATTTTTTGCAGGAATGATTGGCTCCTCCATTGCGGCGATTATCTCTGTCGGCTCTGGTGTTATGGCAAATTCCATTGGTGTAGGTGGAATCCCAGGTATACTGTCGATCCAGGTTCCAGATATGCTAATGTTTGCTCTTGCAATGATTATTGCGATTGTCGTTCCATTTATCCTGACAGTTGTAATGGCAAAAATGAAAATAGGAAGGGATGCTTACGAGCGCCTAGGGAAATCTTAAAAAATAAAGAGGGTTATAATGAAATAGGGATAAAGAGAATCTAAAAAAACATCTGGCTAAGCATCATGGTATCAAAAAAGTAATGGGCAGATTTGTTCTTCCAACTACTGGAAACATCTCTTGAAATGTCAGTAATAATGAGGATAAGTGCCAAAATACCCGCGATTTCGCATAAAATGGTAGTAAAAACAAGAATAAGTACCAAAATGCCCGCGCTTGCTCTTAAAATGGCACTTATCGAGTGGATAAAGCCCAAAACGCCAGAGCCCGTCCTCAAAATGGCACTTATCAAGTGGATAAAGCCTTCCCTATCTCTTTATAACCCGATCTCTATTCAGTCTAACAAGAAGGTGAACAAAATGAAGGAAAATTGGTGGCAAAAGTCTACCGTCTATCAGATCTATCCGAAAAGCTTCCAGGATACAACAGGTAGTGGAACAGGCGATATACAAGGGATTATCCAAAAACTGAATTATATCAAAAAATTAGGTGTGGACATTATTTGGTTAACACCTATTTATGCATCTCCTCAACAGGATAATGGGTATGATATCTCGGATTATTTTTCGATTCATCCAGAATATGGAACGATGGAGGATTTTGATCAATTGATAAAAGAGGCCCACGCTCTTGGTATCAAGATTATCATGGATATTGTCGTCAATCATACTTCAACAGAGCATGAATGGTTTAAGCTATCCAGAAACCGTGGAGACAAACACTATCAAAATTACTATATATGGAAAGATGGAGAAAAAGAACATCCACCGAATAATTGGCAATCCAAGTTTGGTGGGTCTGCTTGGCAATATGACGAAGCAAGGGGACAATATTATCTCCATTTATTTGATGTAACACAAGCAGATTTAAATTGGGAGAATGAAAGTCTTCGACAGGATGTGTACAAGATGATGAATTTTTGGTTGGACAAAGGGGTGGACGGTTTTCGATTGGATGTGATCAATTTAATCTCCAAAGATCAGCGCTTTTTAAATGATGATGGATCAATATCACCTGGAGATGGGCGAAAATTTTACACAGATGGACCGAGAATTCATGAGTATCTCCATGAAATGAATCAACAAGTATTTCAAGGAAGGAGAACGGTAACCGTTGGAGAAATGTCTTCGACAACATTAGCAGATTGTATACAGTACACGAATCCAGAAAATGAAGAGCTTGATATGGCCTTTCAATTCCACCATCTAAAAGTAGATTATCCGAATGGAGAAAAATGGGTAAATGCTCCCTTCGATTTTATACAATTAAAAAAGATTTTATCTGATTGGCAGACAGGTATGCAAGCTGGTGGTGGCTGGAATGCCTTGTTTTGGTGTAATCATGATCAACCAAGAATAGTCTCAAGATTCGGTGATGACGGCACATACCATCGAGCGTCTGCCAAAATGCTTGCGACCACTATTCACCTTATGCAAGGTACTCCTTACATTTATCAAGGGGAAGAATTCGGTATGACCAATCCAAAATTCACTTCGATGGATCAATATCGAGATGTTGAGTCCATTAATATGTATCATATGAAAAAGGAAGAAGGGATGAAGGAGGAAGAGATACTAGATATTCTAAAAAATAAATCTAGAGACAATGCGAGGACACCAATGCAATGGAACAAGGAGGAAAATGCAGGCTTTACTACTGGTACTCCTTGGATAGAAGTAGCAAAAAATTACCGCCATATAAACGCCGAACAAGCATTAGAGGATCAGGATTCTATTTTTTATCATTATCAAAGGCTGATTCAGCTAAGAAAAGATTATCAGGTCATCACAGATGGGACCTATCGACATATTTTACCTGATGACATTGCCATTTTTGCTTATATAAGAGAGAATGAAGAGGAGCAGATGCTTGTAGTGAATAACTTCTACGAGGATGAAGCCATCTTTCAGTTACCAGAAGACGAAACAGGCTTCACAGCAAATGGGGAAGTTATTTTGTCGAATTACACGACAGACTTTGAGGATCTGCAAAAGGTAAAGCTTCGCCCATTTGAATCATTCGTATACTATGAAAGAAAATAAACAGGAGATTTTATCATGAAGAATAAATACATGGTGATCTATCAAGAAATGGTCAACCAGATAGACCAAGGTGAATTTAAAGCAAATCATTTCTTACCATCAGAGAATGAGTTAACGGAAAGCTACCAAACCTCGCGCGAAACCATACGGAAAGCTTTAAATTTACTGGCGCAAAATGGTTATATACAAAAAATCCGAGGGAAGGGCTCCTTAGTTATCGATCGAAGCAAGTTTGATTTTCCTGTCTCTGGTTTGGTTAGCTTTAAGGAATTAACGGAAAAACTCGGACAAGCTCCCAAAACAAAAGTACACAAATGCCAACTAATTGAAGCTCCATCCCCTATTCGTCACCATTTAAAGTTAACCAAGAAGGAGCAAGTATGGGAGGTCGTTCGTTCTAGATCCTTTTCTGGTAGTCGAATTATTTTAGATAAAGACTATTTATTAAAAAAATATGTACCCTATATGTCCGAAGAGATTGCTAGTGATTCGATTTACGTACATTTAGAAGATGAACTCCAATTAACGATTAGCTTTGCTAAAAAAGAAATTGTTGTCGAAGAGCCGACAGAAGAAGATAGGGAGTTGTTAGACCTTGAAGGCTTTCACAATATTGTTGTCATCAAAAATTATGTATATTTAGACGATGCTAGTCTTTTTCAATACACAGAATCAAGACATAGACCAGATAAATTCCGATTCGTAGATTTTGCAAGACGGCATCATTAAAAGAATAGAGGCTAGAGACAAGAGGGTGTCCTAGCCAATTTACGCTTTTAACAGTAAATAAATGAAGTAAGGTGTGCTCAATAAAGCAATGATCACTCCGACAGGCAACGAGGTTGGGGAGAATAGATTCTGTGCCAAAATGTCAGCTGTAATGAGAATAAAAGCACCGATTAGGGTAGCAACAGGAATCATATATTGATGTAATGGCCCTACAATTCGTTTGGCGATATGTGGGGCTACTAAGCCAAGAAAGGCAATGCCTCCACCCGCTGCTACCGAGGCACCTGCTAGTGCGACAGCAGCAAATAAAAGCCACAATCTTTCTGCCTCAACTCTTGCACCTAAACTGGAAGCAATTGAATCTGTTAATGTCATCACATTTAAAGTATTGGACTTCCAAATAACAAAAGGAATGAAAACAAGCATCCATGGCAATAGAGCATAGACGAATAACCAGTCAGCATTCCATATATCCCCTGATAGCCAAACCGTTACTTGTCTGAAATCCTGTGGGTCCATTTTTAGCTGAAAGATGATTAAGGCAGCACCAAATCCAGCGTTAACCCCAATGCCGACAAGGATCAGTCGTATGGGATTTATTCCTTTACGCCAGGATAATAAATAAATGATGACTGCTGCAGTGAAAGCACCAAGTAACGCAAAAATCGGCATGCTAAAAATAGATAGACTAGAATCGATTGGGATGACTTCTTGGAAAAAATAGATAAAGAGCACAATGAAAAAGCCTGCCCCAGCATTAATTCCGATAATCCCTGGTTCTGCTAATTCATTTTGAGTAATCGATTGTAGGACAGATCCTGATACCGAGAGTCCCATACCAATCAGTAATGCCAGCACAATACCTGGTAGACGAAAGTCGAATAAAACAAGCTCTTGTTGCTTGGTTCCTTGACCAATGATGGTATTCCAAACCTCCATCGGAGAAATAGAAATAACCCCAAGGTTTAAGCTGAGTAAACTGCTAGCGAGTATCCCCAAAATAAGTAAGCTTATAATCAACATATATTTCTTTTTTTTCATAGATTACTTCCCCCTCTACCACGCGCTAAATACAGGAAGAAAGGCACTCCAATTATCGAAGTGATGGCCCCAACTGGTGTTTCATAAGGAGCATTAACCATTCTTGCCACAATATCTGAAGCAACAAGTAGGACTGCTCCAAACACTGCAGAAATCGGCAATATCCAACGATAGTCATTCCCGACTAAAAAACGAACGATATGTGGAATAATCAATCCGATGAATCCAACTGCTCCGGCTGTTGTCACTGCTGCCCCTGTAAGCATAAATACAGAAATGATCGCCAAGCCTTTAATAAGGATATTTTTTTGACCTAATCCAGTAGCTACATCATCGCCAAGACTTAATAGAGTAAGAGAATTAGAAATAAATAAAGCGATAATGAGCCCCACTGTTCCTGTAATAATTAAAATTTTGACCGTCGACCAGTCTGTATTAGCAAGACCACCTGCAATCCAAAAGCTTAGCTGCTTTTCCAATTGGAAGTGTAAGGAGATAATCGATGTGATGGACTGAACGAAAGTACCAATAGCAACACCAGCTAATGCTAGTTTAACCGGGGTTAACCCTGTCTTTGAGGCATTACCGATAATAAATACGACGATGACTGTTATTCCCGCCCCGATAAAAGCGGCATACGTTTGACCTAGTGTCGATAGCGCAGGAAAGAAGGCAAGTACGGTAACTAATCCTAATCCTGCCCCATCTGTAACTCCCATGATGGAAGGGGAGGCAAGGGGATTTCGTGTCATACCCTGCATAATGGCACCAGCCACGGCTAAAAAGGCACCGACAAATGCCGAGCCAATCCCGCGTGGTAAACGGATCTCCCGAATGACCAAATGCTGTGAATTGTCATGATTAAAGTGAAATATACTGTCAAATATGGTTGATAGATGTATATCGGTGGAACCATAGATAATGGAACCAATCATCGCCAAACCTAAAAATAAAATGCCGATAATTATATAGACAAAATGTAATTTTTGTTTTTTATGGTAATTTGCTTGCATCTTTTTTCCCTTCTTATACAAATGTACAGGTATTCTTTAAGCTTATCACGCTAGGTTACTGTCCGTCCATTACTTAATAAACCAATTTTAGTTAAACGCTGTGATGAAAGGAATAGGTAAGAAATCATAGGGGAGCTTGACTGAATCATTTGACTTTTCAATTGAAAATGAATATCATAATCACTATATTACCTAAGAAAGAAAGGAAATGAAGCATGAAGAAAAGCCTTTTAGCTATATTACTGTTTATGTTATTTTTCCTAGCAGCATGTGGTGGAAATGAACAAGAAAATGATGATAATACAGAAGAATCAAATACAGAAGATACAAGTGAATTTAGTCCTGTTACGGTAGAAGGAGAAAACGGAGAGGTTACCATCTCTGAAAAGCCAGAAAGAATTATTGCACCATATATGGAGGATGCCTTAGTTGCTCTTGGAGTGAAGCCTGTTGCTCAGTGGTTCCTAGGTGGATCACCACAGGAGTATTTACAGGATGAGCTAGCAGATGTGGATACCATAGAATGGAATATGCCATTAGAGCAAACATTGAGCTATGAGCCGGATCTTCTTATACTAAGTGCGTTAGATAATATGGAAGGACAATTATCCGATTACGAAAATATTGCGACAACCTATGTATTTAAACCAGAGGATCTAGCAGATGTGCGGAAGCAAGTAACTATTGTTGGAAAGTTATTAGGTAAGGAACAAGAAGCGGAAGATCGTATAGATCAATATGAGGAGAAGATTGCCAGTGCGAAGGAAGCTCTCTCCGATACAGTTGGTGAAGAAACAGTAGCTGTATTATGGGCGATAGGGGATCAATATTTCATGTTTGAACAAGATCGACATACTGGTGAGGTAATCTATGGTGAATTGGGCTTAAAGCCATCACCACTAACGGTTGAACTCGGTGAAGCCGAAGAAACGTGGAATCCGATATCATTAGAAAAAATTGCGGAATTAGAAACAGATCACCTCTTCTTACTAGGGGAGGAAGATGCTGCGGGAATTCAAACATTACAAAACAGTGAAGTGTACAAGAGCCTTCCTGTTGTCCAAAATGAGCAGGTTTATCGAATAACAGATGCAAGCAATTGGACCAATAGAGGAATCGTTGCTTTTGAGAAAACGGTCGATGATATATTGGAGGCATTTGGAGAATAATAGAGGTTGGGCATGAAGCCCAACCTTTTTTCTACTTTTCTACCAGAAGAAGAATGGTAAAAAGGCGATAGTAGCAATGGCCCCTAAAGCAATGCCGAGGCCAAATCCACCCCAACCCCATCCACCATAATAGCCAATTCCATATCCACCATAATAGCCAATTCCATATCCACCAGGACCCCGATTTCCATCAATCGGATCTAAAAACACCTTGGAAGGATTGACTTTACGGATTATTCCTCTATGTGTCTGACCATCGTGAGTAACAATCTTAACTGGACGCCCAACGTTTTGACGACAAAAATCATAGTGACGAGACAAAATTTCGCTCCCCTTTCTCCATGTTTCAAAGAATGATAATAGCACTACTATTACGTTATGTGAGTTAGATATAATGGAGTGGACACCTGTTAACTGGCATTTGCACCATTTTTCTATCCTTTGATAATGGAGAGAAACTCCTCATTTGGGGTATATAGTATTTTTTTGGAGGAGTAGTTTTGCTTAGCTGCATAATTAGATACAAGGTAATAGCCGATGTTATAGCCAAGATGGTTAGGGAGTCCGTGTTTCCCATACATTATAAGATCATGCTTTGTATCAAGCCGCTTAATATCCCGATATTTTTTTATCCATTTATCCCATAAGGCCTTTGCTTGTTTCTCGGAGAGGGTTTGGATAATTTGACTTCCAGAGGAAGAACCGAGTAACCTTCGAACAAGATATTCTGCCGTCCCCTCTAAAATAATGGCATCTAATAAGGTATAGTCCTCCTCGGCCTTTTCAAAGTAATGAAGCCTACACGTATGGCTGTATTCATGTAAAAAAAGTGCTGTTAAAGCCTTAGGTGTTGCCTTAGGTGATAGGAATAGAAAAAGCTTTGAAGGATAGCTTAACCCCGCGTTTCCCTTAAATTGTTCCTGAAGTTCTCTGCTGTTCTCATTGGATGGAAATAGAAAAATATCGGCCTCTGGTCCGTCCCATGCTCGTTTCAATTTTTGATATAGTTTCTTAAAAAATGGATAAAAGTCTTTCTCTAACCACTCTGATAGATATTTAGAATTATTTTTGTGGGGGAGAAATAATCCATGACGTATAAGGTGTTCTTGTAGTGTCTTCTCATCTATGCTCCTAAAAAAGGAGGTGAGCGGTTTACAAATCAGCTTTTGATGTTCCACCAATGGTTGTTTTTGGGAAGTCTTTATTTTGTCTAAATAGGTATCTAACCATTGATCTGTTCGGTGAATGGTCATGTGTATCCCAATCCTTTTTGTGCGATATATAAATAGGCTAAGAGCTCTTTGTCGTAGAGCTGATTCCAATGATAGTGGGATTGGAGTGTGGAAAGCTGTTGTTCATTAAGCTCAGTGATAGCACCTGTTGGCACACTATCTTGGCTTTGCTTTTTCATTTGCTGTACATCGATACGCGTAAATCCATAATCCAACAATAGGGTGAGCCATTCCTTTTTCGTATATAAATGAGGCATTTCATAGAAATTCTGAATCACTTCTCTATCTAATTGGTCCAATGATGGTGATATTGTCATTTCATTGAGAACTAGTGTGCTTTCCTCTTTCATCACACGATCTATTTCTTTTAAACTTCTTCGAATATTCGTAAACGCCAGAACAGATTCGCAGATAATAAGATCAAAGGATTGATCTGGAAATGGAAGATTTTCTACATCACAGGGAAGAATGCTTACATCATCTAGACTATTGCTAAGCGGCATCGCTTTATCCACCATCTCCACGTTGTGATCAATTGCCGTAATAGGAGTGTTTGTGAGCTTTCGTAGCTGCTCCACCGTTTTTCCTACTCCACAACCAATTTCAAGTATATTTTTCACATTTGTTAATGGAATTCGATTCATCCAGTTATTTGTTGCCTGTAATCCTCCAGGATGAGCATAGCTTATACCTAGCTGTGCTAAAAGTTGTTGATAACTCATAAGTAGTCTCCTTTTCGAAATTGTCATGGTTTATATTTGAAATGAATTGTAGTAAGATTAAATATAATTGCTATAAGCTAGTGTATACATAATGGTTAAAGAAGGTGAATGGATTGGAACAAAAGGAAATTGAACTGCTGAAGCTTTTAGAGAAAAACGGAAGAATAGATACGAACACGATAAGTAAAATGATTGATGTGGAACCAGATAAAGTGGAAGAAATGATTGCCAATCTAGAAAAAGAGCATGCGATATTAGGATACTCTACGCTTGTGGACTGGTCTAATGTCTATGAATATGAAGGGGTTGCTGCACTTATTGATGTAAAGGTGACACCTGTTAGAGGGGTAGGATTCGATAAAATCGCCTCAAGAATATATCGATTTCCGGAAGTGAAGGCTGTTTATCTAATGTCGGGAGCATACGATTTAAGTGTTTCTGTAGAAGGTAAAACAATGATGGAGGTTAGTCGATTCGTCTCCGAGAAGCTGTCAACATTAGATACGGTTATTTCTACTACTACACATTTTATCCTAAAGAAATACAAACATGATGGCATTATTCTAAATGATGATGAAGATAACGATAAAAGGATTATGGTGTCGCCATGAGTTCTTATTATTTATCCCAACAAGTACAAGAGATAAAGCCATCAGGTATTCGTAAATTTTTTGATCTAGCATCAAAAATGGAAAATGTTATTTCTTTAGGTGTAGGTGAACCAGATTTTGTCACTCCATGGAGTGTCATTGAGGCAAGTTACCATTCGCTTGAACAGGGATATACTGCGTATACGGCGAATGCAGGCCTTTTTGAATTGCGAGAAGAAATCAGCTATTATTTAGAAAATAACTTTGACGTGACATATAGCCCAGAGTCACAAATACTTGTTACTGTGGGCGGTAGCCAGGCAATTGATTTATCCTTGCGTGCAATTATTGATCCAGGGGATGAAGTGATTATTGTGGAGCCTTGCTTTGTAGCGTATAGCCCGATCGTTAGTTTAGCTGGTGGGGTGCCAGTGACGGTAAGTGCGACAAATGACAATGCATTTAAAATTACTGCAGAACAGATTGAACAGGCGATTACCAAGCGGACAAAAGCTATCATATTATGTAGTCCAAACAATCCGACAGGGGCAGTCCTTAGTAAAGAGGATTTAACAAGTATCGCTGCTGTGGTAAGGAAACACGATCTACTCGTGATCTCGGATGAAATTTATGCAGAGCTTTCCTATGATGATAAGGCGCCAAGTGTTGCTTCCATTAATGGCATGAAGGAACGTACCATTGTTGTTACTGGTTTTTCTAAAGCTTTTGCCATGACAGGCTGGCGCTTAGGTTATACGGTGGGCCCTGAAAAAATTATTCAGGCAATGTTAAAGATACACCAATACACGATGATGTGTGCTCCAACGATGGCACAACATGGAGCGCTTGAAGCACTTCGTAATGGAAGTGAAAGTGTGCAGGAAATGAAAACAAGCTACAGGCAAAGGCGGAATTTTGTCGTGAAGGCTTTAAATGAAATGGGACTTTCCTGCCATTTACCAGGTGGAGCGTTTTATGTTTTTCCTTCGATTAAGGCAACAGGAATGAGCTCAGAGGAGTTCGCCCAAAGGTTACTAGAAGAAGAACGTGTAGCCGTTGTACCAGGGGATGTATTTGGCGAAAGTGGGGAAGGTTATATTCGTTGTTCCTATGCGACATCTATTAAACAATTAGATCAAGCAATGAAAAGAATGAGTCGATTTGTAGAAAAGTACACTAAATAGACAATAGGGAAAGATTTTAGTCTTTGTATCAGTATTTAGCTGATCCAAAGACTTTTTTGTTTTGTCTTTCATTTATAAGTACAAGTTCTCAAATAAAAGATAATAATATTCAGTTGTAAGTACAAGTGAGTTTGTCTATAATAGAATTTATAGAGAGCAGAGAGGATGTACAAGATGAAAGTGAAACGTATACATGAGGTGAATACAACAACGAATGTAGGGGAGGCTCCTGAATTACCGAATCAAGTAGACGTCGATTTGAATGATGATATAACAGCACCGTTTGACGTAGTTTGGGAAGACACTGATCCTTCTCTTTTGAATCAACAAGGGACAATAGAGATAGAAGGAGAAATTCAACATAAGGATTACCCAAAACCATTTATTGAAAAACGGGCAGACCCATATTTATATAAACATACGGATGGGTACTATTACTTCACTGGCTCTTACCCATTGTATGATCGAATTGTATTAAGAAGAGCCAAAACCATTGATGATTTACCAGAAGCAGAGGAAAAAGTGATTTGGTGGAAGCGTGAGTCAGGTATTATGTCGGAGCATATTTGGGCACCAGAAATTCATTTCATTAATGGGAAATGGTACATACACGTTGCTGCCGGGGAAAAGGATGATGTTTGGGCAATTCGTCCATACGTGTTGGAATGCGAAGCGGATAATCCTTTAGAAGGGGATTGGATAGAGAAAGGGCAGGTTAATACAGCGTTCCATAGCTTCTCTTTGGATGCAACCACTTTTGAGCATAATGGGAAACGTTATTTAGTGTGGGCACAGAAAGTAGAAGATGATACGATCTCTAACCTTTATATTGCGGAGATGGAAAATCCATGGACGATTAAAGAACAAGTGTTACTTTCAACCCCAGAATATGATTGGGAGAGAATTGGATTTGATGTAAATGAAGGTGCTGCGATGCTCAAAAATGATCAGAAGATTTTTATTGCGTTTTCTGGTAGTGCTACCGATGAAAATTACGCAGTAGGCTTGCTTTATGCTGATATCAATAGTGATTTATTAAATCCAAAGTCTTGGACGAAAATGAAGGAACCTGTTATGGTATCTAGCGAGAACACGGAAGAGTATGGCCCAGGACACAACAGCTTTTCCGTAGATGAGAAGGGCTATGAGTTAATCATCTATCATGCTCGCCCATATAAAGGGTTTAATACAGATAACCCACTATATGACCATAATCGTCATGCGAGAATCCAGCGTTTATTTTGGACGAAGGATGGTTTCCCATACTTTGGGGAACCAGGTTATTCGATAGACTTTTCAGGGAAAAAAGCAAAAGCTATAGTTGAAATAAAATAACAAAAAGACCTGCGGTAATATGTCAAGATACAAAATAAAAAAGATTTAGATATCAAGGTGCAATTTTGTTAAAAAAGGCAATAGGAAACTAGACCATTAATCAAATGTAAATTAATGGTAATTACACAAGGGTTGTAGAAGCTACTTTCTAAGCTTCATGTTTCACGCTCCCTTGTGGCGTGTAGATTTGATGGTTGCGTAGTAGCGCATCCACCAAACGCACTAATTTTCTAGCGGTTAAGACGAGTGCTCTTTTATGTTGGTGTTTCGGTACTTCACGGTATTTCTTCTCGTAATAAGCTTGGTATTCAGGTACATGCCTTCTCACCGAGTTGGCGGCTTCAACAAGGTAATAACGCAAATACTGATTCCCGTTACGAGATAAGGAAGTATCATCTGCCGTAAACCTGCCTGATTGGTGTTTTCGCCAGTATAGTCCTGCATATTTGGCTATTTTGGCCTCTGCTTCAAATCGTTCAATCTGACCGATTTCTGCGATGATACCAGCAGCGAATACAGGTCCAATTCCGGGTGTGGATTGCAGGGTATTGGGTAAGCCAGCCATGATTTTAGTGATCGCTTTATCGATTTGCTTGATTTGTGCCTTCATGGTGCGAATCAGCTCAATAATAGTGCCCAAGATGAGATCAATCGAGTCTTCCACTACCTTATCCAAACGATAGGAAGAACGTACTGCTTTTTGAATGGACTTGGCCACTTTTTCAGGGTCGTGAAAACCATTTTTACCTTTGGTTTGGAGGTAATCAGCTAGGTCTTCGATCGACATCTGAGCGAGTTCTTCCAGGCTATATTTTTCAAAGAATAAGTCCATCATAGCTTGTCCAAACACGGAAGATTCGACGTTTTCTTGAAACGTATTACACTTATAACTCAAGTGTTGAAGAAAATGTTGCTTTTCTTTGGTCATCTGATGTACGAGTTGGTAGCGAGAGCGTGTCAACTGTTGTAGGGCAACGTATTGACTCTCTTTGACCACCGACATCGATAAACGACCAAATCGTAAATAATCGGCAATCACAAATGCATCAATCTCGTCGGTCTTGTCCATGTCTGGATAACTCTTTTTGAAGTTGGCAATCTGTTTTGGATTCATCACAAATACTTGTGCACCAAGCTTACGGAGCTCTTCATCCTGATGAAAAAACATCGCTGGATGAAAACTGTACACGGAAGTGGATTCTAAGCCAATCTTTAATACTTCCACAGATTGTCCATCCATGGTACGAAAAATAGCTTCACGTAAAGCAGTAGCACCAGGTAAATCATTCGACACGGTGAAGGAAGATAACTTTACACCTTCACTATCTAACAAACAAACCTTGATATCAAAAGAACTAACATCTAATCCGACAAATAATCGCATGGGGAATTCCCCTCCTTTCTAAATTAGAATCATTGGAACCTATCTTGGACGCCTCGGGATATCCCTAGTGTGAACGCCGATCAACAACCTCGTGTATCAGTACTATCTCTGTATCGAAAGCCGCCTTGGAGCTACTACCATCCAAGTTCGAGGGACAGAGTGCACAGCCTGCGAGTAGGAAGGTCTGCACGTACACTGGGAAACAGTCTTTAAATGTGGTTAGCCACAGGAGATGACAGAATTGTCCCAAATGATCCTTAAGACCATTATCTAGGAACATCACAAGACGTCCAAGTGTTTTTTGAAATTTATTGCAGGTCAAATGAGGAAAATAGTGAGTCCAACAGATGGGCTTAAATATAATATACGAGGAGGTGTCATGATGGTGGCACCTCTTTTTCTATTTTATTACATACTCTATTTCATCATATTTTCTTGAATATTTTATATGAAAATTTTTGTTATCAAAATACCACAAGTCCGATTCCTCTACAAAAAACAAAACACCTTCTTCGAAGATTTTTAATCCGGCATTGACTGGATCTGTTTTTTCTAATGCTAATGAAAATCCCTTATGTACGCCTCCGAATCCACCGTATCTAGCAAAAAAACGAACAGCATCGTTTTGTTGTAAGTCAAGCTCTTGAATAAACCAGCGGGCTGCAGGTTTAGTGATGGTCATTTCCATTCTTTCGTCCCCCTTTGTTTCAATATAGCAGACAAGCCAGTAAAATGGCAATGGAATCCACCTTTAATGTTGTTAACTAAATGTTTGTCAGATTATCTTACATAACTTATTTAATCTATAGTTAAAAGGTGTATACTTTTAATCAAGAGGTTTTTACGAAACTAAGCATGGGTGGTGTCTCCTTTGGCTGAAGATCCTTCATATAAAACGCGTAAAGTGATCACAATAGGTGTTGTTAGTGAGTTAACAGGCTTATCAGAAAGACAGATCCGTTATTATGAGGAAAGAAAATTAGTTTTTCCAGAACGATCGGCAAAAGGTAATCGCAAGTATTCCTTTGCGGATGTAGAATTATTGATTGATATAGCTAACAAGCGGGAAGAAGGAGTACAGACATTTGAGATCAGGCAAGACATGCTTCGTGCGGAAAAGAGAAAAGAGAAAAAGAAGAAGCGAGAGCTACTACGTGGTGAAATAAACGCAAGATTCGGTATACAAAAAGAACGATAAGCAAGGTGTTTGTCATAATAGAAGAGAAGCCTAATGAAAATCAGGCTTCTCTTCTTGCCGTTCAGGATTATA
Source organism: Gracilibacillus sp. JCM 18966 (assembly GCF_055392695.1). Lineage (NCBI taxonomy): Bacteria > Bacillati > Bacillota > Bacilli > Caryophanales > Bacillaceae > Gracilibacillus > Gracilibacillus sp. JCM 18966. Next base: position 1,541,935 of record NZ_AP043883.1, read on the forward strand.
TCTCGTGAATTTGAAGCTGTTTTGAGTCGTACGATCTAATTCAAGACAAAACTTTTCGTAATCATGCACGATTTCACTTATAGGTTTATTGTAAAGCTCTTGGTTATCTTCTTTTACCACGCCGCTTGCGATTAACTGCTCGATAAGAAATATTTTTTGTTTTTCCACTGCTTCACGTAAAAATGCCATCTTCAAGCCTCCTCAAGAGAAAATCATCATTAATGTAAGTATTACCATGTTTGTTATATGATATACGGATGATGAGTATGCATTTGTTTCTGAATCGTGACGAAATTGTTTTGAATTTGTAATATAAATTGATTTGCTGTATGAATTTCAATTATTTTCACTGGCATTTTAGTTGATATATAATAGAAATTGCTTCATCGATTTTTTTGCTCGACTATATCATATGCTTTTATTCTATCGATGTCTTGGCTAGTGTCAATAAAGTTTACATACAATTTAAACAAACTTAATTTAGCCGCAAAATATATGGAAAAGGTGTGTATTTTCTGTGAAACCTACTATTTCTGTTATTATTCCAACATATAATCGTACTGTTGCCTTAGCAGAGCTACTAGCAGCATTAGAACAGCAAACCTATCAGGACTTTGAGGTGATTATTGTCAATGATGCTGGGAAGGATATCTCGGATGTTGTCGCTTTGTATCCAGAATTAACTACTAAATTACTCAATTTAGATAAGAATAGTTACCATGTTAAAGCAAGAAACACAGGTTTAGCATATGCGCAAGGGGAATACATTATGCTTATAGATGATGATGATTTAATCCTCTCGACACATATGGAAAAAATGCTGAATGAAATCACTGGGTATGATTTAGTATATTCGGATGTAGAAATTGTGAATTACCGTGAAACGGAGAGCGAAAGAATCCCTATTAATCATTATTTATTTGCCTATCGAATGGATCTAGAAGCTATGCGTCAATTTTCAACATTTGTACCGTCAGGCTGTTTGTATAGAAAGGCAATTCATGAAGAAATCGGGATATTTGATGAGGCAGTTCGTAATTATTGGGATTGGGATTTCTTCTTGCGTGTGGCGGAAAAATATCGCGTGAAACGGGTGCCTGTGGCTAGTGTGCTTTATGAGTTTTCTGAGACAGGTAATAATCAATCAAAGAATTTAGATAAGATGCGAATTTATTTAGATAAATTATCGCAAAAGCATCAATTAGGTGAGCTGCCGACTAAAAACTTTTTCCTGTTATTGAAGGAGCCTGAGGTAAAGGAAAGAGAAGCCGAGAGCAAGCGCATTTGGGATGGCAAAATGATTCCTTCCCGTTTAAAGCTATAGCTAATTGAAGGAGAGAGGAAAATTGAAGCAAAGAGATTTTACAAAGGGAAATATATGGGCCGATTTATTTTATTTCTCTGCCCCCATCATGTTCGCCAATTTGCTTCAAGTATCGTATCAATTTGTGGATAGTTTATGGGTTGGTAATTTGCTTGGCAGCAATGCACTGGGATCAGTAGCAGTAGCTGGTACCGTTATTTTTACTGTATTGTCTTTCATTATTGGTATTAATAATACGACCTTGACGATTTTGTCCCAACAGAAAGGAAAGGGTAATGATGAAGGACTTCAGAGTTATGTCAATGCTTTTATTGTAACATTGTCTGGCTTGGCTATCCTGATGGGGATAACGGGCTATTTACTTGCAGAGCCGATTCTGAATCTGCTTAGTACGCCTGAGAGCATGATGGAAGATGCTACGATTTATTTACGTATTAACGCTTCTGGTATCCTTTTTTTAGTTGGTTATAATTTTATTAGTACAGTATTGCGTGCTGTTGGAGACAGCAAAACGCCATTGCTGTTTGTTTCCATTGCTGTAGTATTAAACATCGTGCTAGATCCGTTATTCATTTCAACATTTGGCATGGGGATTCAAGGGGCTGCTCTTGCCACGATATTATCACAAGGATTTTCTTTTATCTTCGGAGTTGTTTATATTATAAAGCAAGGATTGATCCCGTTAAAATGGCCATCTAAACCAGAATGGCAAGAGGTAAAACTGATTCTTCATCTTGGTATTCCTTCTGGATTACAGATGGCTGTTATATCAGCAGGGTCTGCTGCTATTATGAGTGTTGTCGCTTCACATGGGGAGGGCGTAGTAGCAGGCTATAGTGCGGCTCAACGTTTAGATAGCTTATTTTTACTCCCCGCCCATGCGCTGAGTGCAACAGTTAATAGTATGGCAGGTCAAAATATTGGGGCTGGCTTATGGAGCAGGGTGAAGAAAATAGCACTATTTGCTACGGTTTATAATGCGATTATTATGTTTGTTTTTGCAGGGCTGATCGTGTTTTTTGCTTCTTTCGGCATTCAACTATTTATTCGAGATCAGGAAGCGGTCCGGTTTGGTGCTAGGTATTTGACCATTGTGGCCTTTTTTTACCCATTCTTAGGAATTAATTTTGTTTTAAATGGAATTGTCCGTGCGTCAGGCGCAATGTATCAAGTATTAATACTCAACCTCTTATCCTTTTGGCTTCTAAGATATCCATTGTCTTATCTTTTCTCCAAATGGTTAGGTGAGGATGGAATTGCTTATGGTATTGGTGTAAGCTTTATGTTAAGTAGCCTGTTTGCATTCGGCTATTACCGATTTGGAAAATGGCGTACGAAACAAATTTTTCAAAAAGAATAGGGGAGTGGAGAAATGACGATAAACATTGGCTTTATTGGTACAGGCGGATTCACTAGGCATCATGTGCAAATCCTATCCAGCTTTGATCATGTGAATGTAGTCGGTTTTGTTGGTTCAAGTCAAGAGAAAGCTGAAAAATTCGCAGAGGAGTTTAGTGGTACTAACGGGTACGCATCACTGGAAGAGATGATGGCAAAGGAAAAGCTGGATGCCGTCTATATTTGTGTGCCACCAATGGGGCATGAATCCTATGAGAAGACATTGATTGAAAATCAAATTCCTTTTTTTGTAGAAAAACCTTTAGGATTAGAGGAAGAGGCAGTCCGGAAGATCAAACATTTAGTGGAGGAAAGAAACCATTTAACTTCCGTTGGTTATCATTTTCGATATGCAGATATTGTAGATAAGTGGATGGAGCTCAATCATACTGTCACGACAGGAATGGTAACGGCAGGATGGATGGGGTCGATGCCTCCTGTTTATTGGTGGAAAAATCAAGCGCTTTCTGGAGGCCAATTTAATGAACAAACTACTCATTTAGTTGATTTGATTCGTTATCTCTATGGGGAGGTGCAATCTGTTTATGCTGTCGAAAATCAGACATCTGCTACTCAATCAGATGATACGGTAACCGTTGCAGATGTCGGGTCGTTTACATTGACAATGGACAGCGGGATAGTCGTACAAGTAGCTAACACCTCCGTATTGCCTGATGGCTTAGGGGATGTCCATATTAAAGCATATACAAATAAAGGGATGGTTACTTGGAGAATGAAGGAGCTAGAAGTCGCAACAGTAGGCAAAAAATCAATTTATTCTGCTAAAACCAATCCATACCATGAAGAAGCAAAAGCTTTTTTACAAGCAGTAGAGACAGGGGATCGCAGCTTTATATTATCCTCCTATGAAGATGCTTGGCAATCCTTTAAAATAGCGATAGCTGCAAGAAGGTCTATTGAAGAAAATCGTGTCATTGATTTAAAGGAAATCTCTGACTGAATAAAATTTAAAAGAACGTACATAGTAAGGATTGCATAGCTAAAAATGGAGGTAATCCTTATGTACAAATTATTTTTTATAATAAGTTTATTGGTAGGTATGTTTATTACTGGCTGTAACCAATCCTCATTAGAGCCTGAGGATGAAAACATAAACCCTGATTATGTGAACTATACAGATGAACAAGAAAATCAAGCAGATCAAGATCAGGATGGTGGACGCTTCCGTGTTCCCGTTAATCCAGGTAGGGAGCAAAATATTTTCCGATATGACAATCCTGAACCCGGGCAAAATCAGCAGGAAGCAAATGAAATGCCAAATGCGGATAAAGAACAACAGGATCCAAAAGTGGAAAATCAACCAAAATCACAACAATCCAATGCTAATTTTAAACAACGAGTAATCGAGCTGACAAATCAAGCAAGACAAGAAAATGGAGTCGAACCACTTAGTGCTGATCAACAAGTAGCAGAGGTCGCCCAAAAAAAGTCGGAGGACATGTCAGAAAACAATTACTTTTCTCACACTTCTCCAACTTTTGGTTCCACCTTTGATTTGCTCGAGGACTCAGGTGTAGAGTATTCAGAAGCATTAGAAAACATTGCAGCAGGTCAACAGTCACCGGAACGAGTTGTAAAAGGCTGGTTAAACAGTGAAGGCCATCGCAAAAACATTCTAGACCCTAATGTAACACATATCGGAATTGGTTATGATAAAGATGGAAACTACTGGACGCAAGTGTTTATTAAGAAATAGTATGTATCGAACTAGTTGCAGAAAAGCGAGCCGGACTCGCAAAAATAAAGAGTGAGTTGCAAAAAAGGAAGTCCAACTTGCAAGAAAAATGTGTGAGTTGCAAAAAAGCGAATTCACTTGCAAGAATAAAGAGCAAGTTGCAAAAAAAGGAGTCCAACTCGCAAGAATAAAGAGTAAGTTGCAAAAAAGCTAGTCCACTCGCAAAACTAATGAGCAAGGTTGCAAAAAAAGTAATCCCCAATAAAAAATACAAGGGAGTGGAGAAACGCGTTTCTCCACTCCCTCTTATATTATTTTCTTCCTTCTCCATATAAAGAGTCCAATTCCTAGCACCAATAAGATAATCCCACCAAACAGAAAATTATATTGCTGTGTTGCTGTATCTGGTAACCTTTGCTCTTCTATAAAATCAGTTGTTTGTTCTTTTGTTTGAGTTTCTTTGTTTGGAGCCTCAGAGTCTTCTGTTTTCTCATTCTTTTCATTTTCCTCATTGTTTCGTTCCAAATGTTTGTCTTCATCATCTATTCCTTCTGGTACATCTTCTTCTTTTTCTGTTTCATCATTTGAATCCTCTGGATCAGGTTTTGGTTCAGGTTCTTTTTCTGTATCTTTCTCAGGTGGAGCTGGCGTTGATTGTCCAGAAGTCCCTTCAATGCTTGTACCATTTTTTACAATCGTATAGTCCACTTTTTCTCCACTCCAGAAATGGAAAGTTAGTTGAACCTCGCTATCGTTAACCTCTTGGAAGAAATTTTGTTTGAGTTCAATTGTTCGGTTTTCATAGTTCGGAGAAAATGTATAATCAAATTCTTTAAAGCCTGTCCAGTTTTGGGGGCCTGCGATGGATCCATCTGGATAATAGGCCTCCATTGTTGCTAGCTGATCACCATCAAATGCGGTTGGTATCTGGAAGCTTTCGGTAGTGCCTACTGCATCCTCTAGTAAAGGGGTTTGGTAATTAATGATATCTATATCCCAATCAAAGCCACCAGAGAAATCAACTGTTAAGGTAGCTTGATTTCCTGTTTGGTTAGGATCAACAACTGAAGCGAGAAGTTCTTGATGGAAGGTAACTGCATCAGACGAAACGGTATAGTCTTCAGCTGCTCTTAATAGCTCGCCATCTAATAGGATTTGATTAATCGTATGACTATTGAATTCGAAGGAAATTGTCTTATCCGTAATCTTCTCCCCTTTTTTCAAATAAATAAAATTCTCATTTGGAAGAGCAGATCTTGTCTCCCAGCTTGTTTGGATCATATCGATTAGTTCTGGATCAGCCCATTCTAGACTAGTTCTGCCTAAATGCTGACCGTTATCCCAAAGCATATGCACAAAGCCTTTCTCCTGTGCGTAATGAAGCATATATTCAAAAAACTTTAATTTTTCTCCTTGTTGAATGACGCCAGTATGTCTGTCAAAGCCTAATAAGCCATATTCACCGATGACGACAGGAATGTTATGAGGAGCAAAGGTATTATAGACCCGATCAAAATTATCGATGATATCCTGTTTCACTTCCTCATTAAAGCGTGTATATCCAGCGATATTCACACTAAAGGGCCAAAATCCATAATAGTGCACGGTTGCAATAATATTTGGATCATTAAGCTCAGAAATGAATTGGGACAAACCATCTAACTTCTCTGGCTCTTGTCCTGTATCTAATGTTGGTAGAACCAGTGGGCGAATATCATTCGATCCTCCAGAATTTCGAACAATTTGATAAAATGCTTCGTTTAACTCATCTAAATGCTGTTGCTCATTCTCTTCTACAGCAAATCTTGGCTCATTGATACTTTCAAACATGACTTTTGTTGAATAGTTCTTATAACGATCAGCGAGCTGTGTCCATATCGCCCGATAGCGTTTTACGGTGTTATCATGATCAGTCTCCATTCCATTTTCCATCCAGATCCATGAATCGTGATGGACATTAATCATGACATATAAACCTTCCTCTAAAGCCCAATTAATCGTTTGATCAATCCTGTTTAGAAAATCCTGCTCAATGGTGTAATCTGGACCGGCTGCCATTCGTTGATCAAACGTTATCGGGATGCGAATACTACGGAAGCCTTCTGCTGCTACTTTTTGAATGAGCGCTTTCGTAACAAAAGGATTTCCCCATGCTGTTTCATCCTCTCCTACTGCATCATAGGAATTTCCTAAGTTCCAGCCTGGCTGCATATTCTGGGCATAATCCTCGATGTCGATTTCTTCCTCTGCAAAAGTCATTATGGAAGTAGTACTAAGAAGGAATAAAACCAAGAGCAATACCTTTAATAAAGAAGCTTTCATAGAATGTTTCCTCCTACATGTTTTTTGTAAGCAAAAAAGAAAACGCTTACTAAACACAAGATATCATAGCTAAAAATGGAAAAATACCACGAAAATAAGTGGTGTTTTGCTGTAAAAATTAGACATTTTTTAAAAGTTGTGAAAATACAAGCCTTTTCTTTAAATACTAGAAGACGTATAATAGTTAGATTAGTTCTTTTGATTAATCAACAAGAAGGGAGCCATTTATATGGCTAGGGGAGAATCGACCGTACCATTAAAAATGCTTTTGTTTTGGTTTCACGGGGCTAATACGATTATCGTAAGCTTTTTACCATTATATTTACAATACTCAGGGTTAGATGGAACGGAGATTGGTTGGGTAATGGCGATCGGTCCTTTTATCGCAATATTTTCACAACCATTCTGGGGTTATATGAGTGATAAGTATCAAACAGTAAAAAAAATACTTCTACTATGTTTGATAGGATTGCTTATTAGTAGTGCGATTTTTTTGCAAATGAAAACATTACCATTACTGTTATCGCTAGGTGCAGTCTTTTTCTTTTTCTCTTCACCTATTGGGGCATTAGGGGATAGCCTGTCACAACGACGAGCAGATCAGCTCGGAATTTCCTTCGGTTCCATTCGAACATGGGGATCGATAGGGTTTGCAGTGTCTTCTCTTCTAGTAGGAGAAATATTAGCTAAAATCGGGGTTCAATATATCTTATGGCCATACATAATCTTCGCTTTCTTAGCATTACTTGTTGCTACAAGGCTAGTAGACGTAAAGGTCGAAACAAGACCAATTCAATTTCAGGATATTGGCTTATTAATTAAAACGAAACCGTTTGTCATATTCCTTGGTCTCATCACGCTTCTTACCATATCACATCGTGCTAATGATAGTTTTGTAGGTATCTATATTGATTCTCTTGGCGGATCGGAGAATTTAATTGGTTACGCATGGTTTGTTGGGGTTGCAAGTGAGGCATTAGTCTATGCAACAGCTGGACTTTGGTTTCGAAGGTATCATCCTTTAATTTTTATTATTGCTGCTGGTATCTTATATTCTATTCGATGGTTCTTCTATGCTAGTTTTGACGAACCGATTTTTATCGTTGGGCTACAATTTTTGCATGGTCTTACTTTTGGTGTATTTTATCTAACCGCATTTCAATATGTGACAAGACTTATTCCCAAACTATTACAATCAACAGGACATCTAGTTTTTGTATCCGTATTCTTTGGTCTATCTGGTATCATTGGTTCATTATTTGGTGGGATGATCATGGATGCATTTGGTGGTGATACCTTGTATCTGTATATGGGTATTTTGACTTCATTAGGGACTCTGTTGTTGTTGCTGTATCATATGTTACCATTTGGTAAAGTATAATATAGAAGTAGTAGTAAGTTATAAGGTAAAACAAGTTTTCAGAATTATTTTAAAATAAAGACTTTAATCAAACTTATTGTAATTGGAAAGAAAATATCATATGATAAAATACTGTCATGTATAAATACAAAACGGAGTGAATATTTATGAATAAATGGATATTAAAAATAGTACCAGTTTTATTGTTAGCTCTTTTGGTAGCTTGTGGTGGGGACGATGCAGAAGGGGATGCGCAGAGTGACAGCCAAACATTGAATGTATTAACTGAATCGGGATTTAAGCCATTTTCTTTTCTAGATAAGGGAGAGGTTGTTGGCTTTGATATTGATTTGATGGATGCATTAATGAAAGAGGCTGGCTACAAATATGAGCTTAAGAATGTCGGTTGGGAATCGATGCTTGCATCTGTCCAGAGTGGTGAAGCTGACCTAGCTATTGCTGGAATTACGATGAATGAAGATCGTAAGCAAACATACGATTTTTCTTCACCATACTTTGAGTCAACACATAAGATTGTATTTCGTTCAGGGGAAAATATAACAAGTGGTGAGGATATTAAGAACGTAAAAGTAGGCGTCCAAACAGGAACAACAGGTGCAGAAGCAGTAGAGAAAATACTAGGTAAAAATCATGAAAATATTGCAAAATACGAATCCAATACGTTAGCATTTATGTCCTTACAATCAGGGGATGTTGATGCAGTAGTGACAGATAATGTCGTAGCAGATGAGTATGTAGCCAATAATCCGGATGCGAATGTTGAAATGATAACAGATCCTGAAACATTTGAGTCGGAATTCTATGGAATTATGTTCCCTAAGGGTAGTGAAGTGAAGGAAAAGTTCGATGCTGCTCTAGAAACATTAATAGAAAACGGAACATATACAGAAATCTATAAAGAATGGTTTGGAGTAGAGCCAGACTTGGAAGGATTAAAATAGTTCTCCATATCAGATAAATAAAGAAAAGCGAGACTTTATAAAGCTCACAATAAAGGCGTAGCGGTTTCGTTGCGCTTTTCTATTTTGTAAATTAAGAAGTATAAAACAGGCACCCAAAGGCGCATTGAAAAACGTCCAGCGCAAGCGTCCAGAAACGGGTGCCCAGCGCTTTTGTTGTTTGTTCAGAAACTTATTCGGGAAACAATAGGATAAATGAAATGAAAGAAAGAAGGAGGTTGAAAAAATGGACTTAAGAATGGACATCGTCGTCGAATATTTCCCTTATTTTATGCAAGGGATGGGTTTAACCATTTTAATGTCTGTTGTTGGGGTACTAATGGGATGTATTCTAGGTTTTTTTATAGCATTAGGAAAAATGTCCTCCATCTTCATCGTAAGGCTACCATTTGTTTGGTATATTAATTTCCTTAGAGGAACACCGCTCTTAGTGCAATTATTTTTATTCCATTATGCTGTTTTACCAACAGTATTAGGTTCCACAACTGCTATTACATCCGTTATGGTAACTCTATCGCTTAACTCTTCAGCATATGTTGCGGAAATCTTCAGAGCAGGTCTCCAGTCAATCGATAAAGGACAAGCAGAGGCAGCTCACTCCTTAGGGATGAATAAATTTCAAGTGATGAGGCATGTTCTTTTGCCTCAGGCATTTAAAAGATCAATACCTCCGCTTGGCAATGAGTTTATTGTCTTATTAAAGGATTCTTCTTTAGGTGCTATGATTGCTGCTCAAGAGATACTTTATTGGGGAAGAGCAGCTGCGGGACAGTACCTACGTGTATGGGAGCCATACATCATGGTAGCATTGATGTATTTAGTTCTAACGTTAAGCTTAACCTATCTGCTAAACTATTTGGAAAGAAGGCTTGATGTGAAATGATCTCTGTAAAGCATTTAAAAAAAAGCTTCGGGAAATTAGAAGTATTAAAGGATATTAACGCGGAAATTAAACAGAGCGAAGTGGTTGTGGTAATAGGTCCATCAGGATCAGGTAAATCCACCTTTTTGCGTTGTTTAAATTTAATTGAATCCATTACAGACGGAACGGTTACAATTGATGGAGAAGTCATTACTGATAAAAGTGTAGACATTAATAAATTGCGTACAGAAGTTGGCATGGTATTCCAACAATTTAATTTGTTCCCTCATAAAACGGTATTACAAAACATCACACTGCCAATGATTACGGTAAGAAAATGGAAGAAAGAAGAGGCAGAGAAAAAGGCGCTTCAACTACTTAAAAAAGTTGGACTTGAGGAAAAGGCAGGGGTTTATCCTGATTCCTTATCTGGTGGCCAAAAGCAACGTGTAGCCATCGCCAGAGCGCTCGGCATGGAACCTAAAATCATGTTATTCGATGAGCCTACCTCTGCCTTAGATCCAGAGATGGTCGGAGAAGTACTAGAGGTCATGAAGGAATTAGCTCAAGAAGGTATGACAATGGTAGTAGTTACACACGAAATGGGCTTTGCTCGAGAAGTTGGCGATCGAGTAATATTTATGGATGAGGGATACATTGTGGAAGAAAATGAACCCCAAAGTCTCTTTCAACATCCACAGCATGAAAGAACAAAGGCGTTTTTGAGTAAAGTATTATAAGTGAAGGGATAACCCGAGTTTAGCCAAGCTCGGGTTATTTCTTTATAAGGTCAGAAAGTATAAAGTTTTTGCAGGAAGAATAGCGACGAAGCTTTTGAAGTCCAAAATATAAGAAAAGCTAACGATCCGCTAAAGGACGTGCGAATATGAGTTTTTCTAAAGTGTTCTACATCGATTTTCGCACTGGTGCAACAATTTGATTAGCTTCTACTAGCTCTTCCTCTGTTAAATAATAGTTTTCTGCGAAGGAGTTCTTTGGCTCGTCTAGCATAAAATAACAGATGATAAAACTAATGATAGCACCTGTTGCCAGCAGAAAAAAGAATTGCTGGGCGCTAACAAAGGTATATAAAGTTAAATATACAGTCGATCCCACATTTCCGTATGCTCCTGACATGCCAGCTATTTGCCCTGTTATTCTTTTCTTTATGAGGGGAATGACGGCAAAGGTTGCTCCTTCCGCTCCTTGAATAAACATGGAAGTAATGATCGTAATGGCGACAGCAAATGCTAATGGCCAGCTCGAATTAATGAACCCCATAAGAAGAAGGCCAATGGAAATACCGATCATATAAACGAGCATAACTTTTCTACGACTTCCTAATCTGTCCGATAACACACCCCCTAATGGCCGTGCAAGTAAATTTACAAAGGCGAAAGAAGAGGCGATGAGCCCAGCTTGTGCCGCCGATAAAGAAAAGGTTAGCTGGAAGAACATCGGGAGCATGGAAACAATAGCAAGTTCCGCTCCAAAATTAGCAAAATAAGTACTATTTAATGCCACTACATTACGGAACTTATAGCGATCCTCCTTAGGCACTCCTTTTTTCAGAATGGGAATATTGATTTTTAAGATGGTATAGAGCTGGTAAAACAGGACAATAAGGATAACTGTATAAACAACATATAATATTGGCTTCGAAATAAACCCTAATCCTTCTAATCTCCATGCACTAATTGCTACTGCTCCGCCTAATGGTAGGGTCCATATCATTAACTGAATTAAGTCGCCCCAGCTACTAACCTCTAATGCAGCAGTTCGCTTAGGCCTGACCAGCTTTTTTCCCTTAGGGGTATCCCGAACGACAAAATAATAGAGGATTCCATATAAAAAGCAAACCACCCCTGTAAATGCGAGGGCGTATCGATAGCCATTATCCCCAGCAAAAACGGTTAACGCCAACCATGGCAATAAAATAGCTGCAGCTGCAGAGCCAAAATTCCCCCACCCGCCATAAATGCCTTCCGCAAATCCGACATGCTTAGGAGGAAACCATTCGGCAACCATCCGAATACCAATCACAAAGCTTGCACCAATACTTCCAAGCACCAATCTTGAAATCATTAATTGAATCCATGTATCACCAAAAGCAAAAATAATAGTAGGTAGTGACATCGTTATAAGTAACCCTGAAAAGACGATTCTCGGCCCCCATTTATCTAACAATTGGCCGATGATAATTCTAGCAGGGATCGTTAACACCACATTACAAATACCGAGAGCTGCTAGGTGTTCTGCCGTGAGCCAATCCATGTTCTCCATCATCGTTGTAGCAAGTGGTGCCATACTGAACCATGCAAAAAAGGAGACAAAAAAAGCAAACCAGGTAAAATGAAGAACCTTTATTCGTTCGCTTTTAAATGAAAACAAATCTTTGATCGTCATGAAAACACTCCCTATAAATAGCTATCTATTTGTCAGACCTGCCAATGGCAGAAGTCTCATTTTATAGTTTGCCATGACTGATTCCCATTTGTCTTAGTAGTTGTAAGAAGGGTTCACATACTTTTTAAAATAAGGGAGGATACAGTGGAAAAATGCTGCATATAATGATGTTGTCCTTTGAAGTAGGTGTTCTTCTTATTCTTTTTCTTTCAATTCCATGATAAGATGATACTAAAGATGGGAGGAGTTAGAGGTGAAGCTGGTAAACTATCGTTTAAAAAATGATTTTTCATTAAACAGGATCGGTATCATGCGTGATGATATGGTGATCGATTTATCAAAAGGCTATGCACAAATGAAATTAAAAGAAAATAATTTAGCGAGTATAGGTGTATTCCCGAGTGATCCAGATCAATTTTATTCCAATGGAAAAGCTATACTAGAAGAAGCAAAAAAGATCGATGCTTTCTTGCAAAAGGAACCACCAGAATACCAATATAAAAAAGAAGAGGTTGTGATAGGGCCTCCTGTACCGAATCCTTCGAAAATTATTTGTGTTGGGACTAATTATGCGGAGCATATAGCGGAGATGAAAGGGGTAGTTCCCGATTACCCAGTGCTCTTTGCTAAATTTAATAATGCTTTAATAGGTCCTGAGGATAGTATTTATAAAACGGATCAAACGGAAAAGTTAGATTATGAAGCAGAGCTTGGTGTAGTAATCGGACAAAAAGCATCCAATGTGAAACAAGAAGATGTTTTCGAATACATTGCGGGATATACAATCGCTAATGATATATCTGCTAGGGACTTACAGAAGCGGACATTGCAGTGGCTACAAGGGAAATCCCTTGATCATACCACCCCTATAGGTCCATATATCGTTACAGTCGATGACATCCCGAATCCAAATCAATTAAATATTAAGTCATATGTAAACGGAGAAATGCGACAATCCTCTAATACGAAGCACCAAATCTTCAATATTCCACATATCGTAAGCTTTATATCAGAACTAATCACACTAGAGCCTGGAGATATTATTTTGACAGGTACTCCAGACGGGGTCGGTATGGGAATGAACCCACCAACATACCTTAAGCTAGGAGATAAAGTAAGAGTAGAAATTGAAGGCATTGGTATGATGGAAAATGAGGTTGTAGCACCAAGGCATTAGCTCACTCTTTTTAAGGGTGAGTTTTTTATTTTACGTTAAGAAAGTATAAAATTTTTGCAAGTAGTAAAGCGATGAAGCGGAAATTTTGAAGTCCAAGGTATAAGAAAAGCTAACGCATTCGCTAAAAGGACGAGCGAATGCGAGTTTTTCTAATCTTACAATAGTGTTTATATTTTACGGATGTGGATGACTTTAGTAATATATTCATAGATATATTTTCCTTTGTCGAGCATATAATGGACAGAAAATAAACACTTCTAACAAGTAAAAAGCCCCATACAGATAGAGCTTTATTAGATAAGGAGGACTTATGGAACAAACCTTTGAAAAGAATATGTCTCATTTCTTTACTGGAGTTTTTCTCGTCTTAATACCTTTATTTATTCTAGATCGCCAGCATCATTTAGAACTACTTTATACACTTGTTGGATTCTACACATTCGTACAAATAGTAAGGGATTACATTTGGAAACTATCCTTAGAAGATACCAAAGGCATATTATTTTTATGCTTCCAGCTTTTAATAGTTTCTATCATTATAAGTGTCGACCAGTCTTTTATCTCACAGGTATACTTACTTGTTTTAATAGGGGAGGTTGTTTTTCACCATCCATTAAAGGTAAGTATTCCGTTTGCTGCCACTGGATATATCACTTTTGTCGTCGGAAAATGGATAGCGTTTGGGTTTCCATCCTTTCAGGAAATAAGCTTTATTATACCTAGGATTACCGAATTCCTTGTGGTCTTTTTGTTCAGTTATATGGTGTCTAAGTCAGTAAAACAAAAGCAAATGCTTGAAGAAGCCTATGAAAAAATTAAAGCATCTTCTTTGAAATTAGAGGAGAACGTGATTATTTCGGAAAGAAGACGCTTTGCTCGTGAAATGCATGATACCATCGGCCATTCTTTTTCCACATCCTTGATAGGATTACAAGCCGTAATCGCTTTATTGGAAACGAATAAAGCAGAAGCGAAAGAAATGCTACAAAAAATACGAGGTAATTTAGATAAAGGGCTACAAGAAGTACGTCAATCTGTTCATTATTTACAGGAAAGTCATTTTTTTATTGATTTTGAAACTGCTGTCCGTGCATTATTAAACGAAACGGTGGAGCAAACAAGTGTTATCATAGATCAAGATTTACAAATTGAAGAAGAATGGATGAAACCAGCTCAGGAAATAGTTATTTATCGTGCGTTGCAGGAAGGTTTAAATAATGGAATTAGACATGGAGGAGCAGATCGTTTTTTCTTAAGTATTAAGACAGAAGAGAATCTTCTCCATTTTCGACTAGAGGATAATGGCTCAGGTATTGAGAAGACAAAAGTGGAAAAGGGCTTTGGCTTAACAGCAATGGAGGAGAGAGTGAAGGAAATAGGCGGTAGCTTTCAGATGGATTATGATAATAGAAGAACAGGACTTGCACTTATCATTGTGTTACCTCGGGAGCAAGTAAACTTTGGAGAAATGTAGGGTGGAATTATGAGTGAAAATCAAGTGAAGTTAATGGTGGTAGATGACCAAAAGCTTATATGTGATGGCCTTTCCGTTGTCCTCAATCAAATGGATAATTTGGAGGTTATAGCAATTGCCAATGACGGTAAAGAGGCTATTGATAAAGCGGAAGAACTACAGCCAGATGTGATATTAATGGATATTCGAATGCCAATAATGGGCGGAATAACTGCAACGAGTATCATCAAAAAAAAATACCCACAAATAAAAATTCTCATGCTAACCACTTTCTCAGATGATGCCTATATTTTAGAAGCATTAAGAAATGGAGCAAGTGGTTATGTATTGAAGGATATGAATGTAGTGGATTTGGCTAAGGTTATCCATCAATGCAATAGTGGACAAATAATCATCCCGCAATCTATTCAGCCCATGCTTATGCAATTATTGCAAAAAACGGAAAGAAACGAAGATCCCTTGTCAGCAATCAGAGAAAAGCTACAATCGAGAAATATTCACCTTACGAAAGCGGAAGCAGATGTACTAAAAGAAATATTAAATGGTAAATCAAATAAGGAGATTTCAGATTCCTTGTTTCTTTCCATAGGAACGATCAAAAATTATACGAGTAAGCTTTATCGAAAGCTTGGAGTGTCGAGTCGTGCAGAGGCAATTATTTTAGTGAAAAACCTATAGCAACCTATACGCTTTAAGGGATTAACAACAACAAGGTTTATGGAATGGCAGCTATGTACTTAAAGCGTTCGTGCTTTTATGTTTTTGACTTCACCAGTGTTTCTTTTAATTGACTATATGTTTTCAGAAAAATGGCTACATCCTTTTTTGAAACTCCCTGAATTTTGGCTAAATAAATAAGCCTTAACCACTCTTGGTCGATTCGTTTTGACTCTAACGAAGGTTGTTTCGATTCCCTTTCCATTTTAACCACTCCATTACGAAAGATAAATTTCATCCTCATCATATCTTTTCTTTCCACTTTAAGAAAGATAACGAAAGTCATTTATTTTATAGAAAAGTCATCTATTCGTCATGAGACATTCGGTTTAATTGAGGAGTCAATTAATATCCAAAAGAACACCTCTTTATGCATATTCATGGATATTTATACAATTACTAAAGCGGATATAAAGAATAAAAAGCTGAAACGATAGCGAAATGATTAAATTTAATTAGGAGTATCTTATGGAAAGCTTTCGAATTTTTTATTCTTTTTTGGAAACATTATTGCATGAAAATACAAAATAGAGTATAATTATAAAATATCACATACGGAAAATTGTATAGGAGGATAACAATCGTGAATGTAGCAATTATTGGTGGAACAGGATATGGTGCGGTTGAATTAATTCGATTTTTATATAATCATCCCAATGTTACATTAACTACTATTATTTCGCATTCCAATAGTGGGACTTCCTTTTCTGAAGTATATCCACATTTATCTGATCTTGTAAATGTAGAGATGGAATCGTTTGATGAAGATCAACTAGCGAAAGAGGTGGATTTAGTCTTTTTTGCTACTCCATCCAATGTTAGCAAACACCAGATTCCTAAATTAATAGATAAAGGGATCAAATGTATTGATTTATCTGGAGACTTTCGCTTAGAAGACCATGAATTATACGAGCAATATTACGGAGAGGAAATGGCAGAAGCTAAATATATAGATCAAGCAGTTTATGGACTAAGTGAAATAAACAATGAGAGCATTAAAGGTGCTAGCTTAATTGCTAATCCTGGCTGTTATCCTACTGCTACGACGTTAGGTTTAATACCGGTTTTAGCAAATGATATGGTCGAACGGAAAAATATAATAATTGATGCCAAAACAGGCGTTTCAGGAGCAGGTAGAAGCTTATCATTGAATACTCATTTTTCAGAAATGAATGAAAATTTCAAAGCCTATAAGATTGGTAATCACAAACATATTCCCGAGATTGAACAAGTATTATCAAAAGCGGCCGAAGAGGAAATTCAAATCACCTTTACTCCTCATATTGTCCCGATGACTCGAGGAATCATGAGTACAATGTATGTTGATTTAAAGGAAAAACAATCGACTAATCAATTGATTGCATTATATGAAGATTTTTACAAGTATCATCCTTTTGTTCGGATAAGGAAAGAGGGAGTTTTTCCACAAACGAAAGAAGTTTATGGTAGCAATTATTGTGATATAGGATTATATGCTGATCAAAGGACAGGAAAGCTTATTATTGTATCTGTGATCGATAATTTAGTCAAAGGTGCATCAGGCCAAGCAATTCAAAATATGAACATAATGAACGGATGGGAAGAAACGACTGGATTAACTCAGTTGCCGATTTATCCATAAGGAGTGGAGAACGAATGTATAACGTACAACAGGAGAATTTTAAGGTATTAGAAAATGGAAATATAGCCACAGCTAAAGGATTTCATGCAGGCGGTTTGCACTGTGGTATACGGAAACAAAAGATCGATTTTGGATGGTTTTATTCTGATGTACCAGCCCAAGCAGCTGGTGTATATACGACCAATGTATTCCAGGCAGCACCGCTTAAAGTAACACAAGAAAGTATTGCAAAAGAAAATAAGCTACAAGCAGTTGTCGTGAATTCTGGAATTGCCAATGCTTGTACAGGTGAACAAGGTCTAACGGATGCCTATGATATGCGGAAGCTTTTCGCTGAAACAGTTGGTGTGGAAGAACATTTAGCAGCCGTCGCTTCTACAGGCTTAATCGGAGAGCTTTTGCCAATGGAGAAAATTCAAACGGGTATTAGTCAAATTCATACAGCCGAACATCAAGGTGCGGAAAAATTCGAAACAGCTATTCTAACAACGGATACACATGAAAAAGGAATCGCCATCGAATTAGAAATAGATGGAGAGAAAGTAGTTATCGGTGGTGCGGCAAAGGGTTCTGGTATGATACATCCAAATATGGCGACAATGCTAGGTTTTGTAACAACGGATGCAAACATTTCGTCAGAGCAATTATCGACTACACTAAAAAAGATTACTAATCAATCGTTTAATATGATCACAGTAGATGGAGATACAAGCACGAATGATATGGTTTTAGTTTTAGCCAATGGCAAAGCAGGTAATCAGCCATTAACAAACGCCCATTCAGATTGGGAGACTTTTTACTCCGGATTAAAGTTTGTTTGTGAGTATTTAGCAAAAGAAATTGCGAGAGATGGGGAAGGTGCGAGTAAGTTAGTCGAGGTAAACGTGGATGGCTCCTTCTCAGATGAATCTGCTCAGGCTATTGCAAAATCGATTATTTCTTCTAATCTTGTAAAAACCGCTCTACACGGTGCTGATGCTAATTGGGGGAGAATTATTACGGCTATAGGCTATAGTGGTCAGTCATTAAATCCTGATAAGGTAAGCATTTATTTAGGAGATATCCTAGTTGTAGAAAACGGTATTCCCCACCGGTTTGATGAAGAAGAGGCCAAAAATTATTTGCTAAAGGATGAGGTGAAAATCCTAGCAAAACTAGGAGACGGAAACGGTAAAGCAACTGCTTGGGGCTGTGATTTGTCCTATGAATATGTCAGAATTAATGCTTCTTATCGAACATAAGGAGGAAAGAAAACGTGAATAAAAAATACGTCGTGATTAAATGTGGTGGCAGTGTATTAGAAAAGCTGCCTCATTCTTTTTATCAAAATGTTGTCGATTTACAAAAGCAAGGCGAATGGCAGCCAATCATTGTTCACGGTGGAGGACCACTTATCTCTAAGCTACTAAAACAAACAGGTGTCCCTACTACATTTGTCAATGGTTTAAGGGTGACAACGCAAGAGGTGCTTGATGTAGTAGAAATGGCGCTGAGTGGTTCTATCAACAAACAGATTGTTAGAAAGCTAGTAGAAGCAGAGGGCAAGGCATTTGGCATCAGTGGTATCGATGGAGGACTGTTAACAGCAAAGCCGGTAGACAATAAGGAGGATATGGGCTTTGTTGGTGAGGTTACGAATGTGAATACCATGATCATCAAGGATTTAGTAGAAAAAGGATTTATACCAATTATTTCTCCGATTGGAATCGATGAGTCAGGTGAGCGTTTTAATATTAATGCCGATATGGCTGCATCTGCGGTTGCCCAGAGCTTAGGTGCAAAGCTTTGTTATATAAGTGATATTCCAGGAATCTACGAAGAAAAAAATGGACAAAAGCATATTTTTCATCAATTGGATCAAGTAAAAGCCAATCAACTCATAGACTTAGGGGTCATAGCAGGTGGCATGATTCCAAAAGTACAGTCAGCGATTAAGGCCTTACATCAACATGTCTTGGAAGTCTCTATTATAGATGGGATAGAACCAGATGGATTATGGCAGTTTATGCAAGGAAAAGAAATTGGTACTAGAATTCTATTAAATAAGGAGGGAAAGAGTCATGTCTGAGAAGGTAGAATTGAACCCAGTTATGAGTACATACGGCCGTTTTCCAATCACATTAGTGAAAGGGAAGGGGAGCTATGTATGGGATAAGGAAGGGAAAAAATATTTAGATTATTCATCAGGTATAGCGACATGTAACTTAGGACACGTTCCTGATGTAGTAGAAAAGGCTGTTCAAGAGCAATTAGGACACCTTTGGCACTGTTCTAATTTATACCATATTCCGTCACAAGACAAGCTCGCACAATTGCTTGTCGCAAATAGTTGTGGAGATCAAGTATTTTTTTGTAATAGTGGTGCAGAGGCAAATGAAGCAGCATTAAAAATTGCTAAAAAATATGCAAAGGATCAATTTCTTAAAGAGATACCACAGATTGTGACATTTAAAAATTCCTTCCATGGACGAACGATGGCCACGTTATCTGCAACAGGTCAGGAGAAAATACATCAAGGCTTTACTCCTTTAACACCAGGCTTTTCTTTCCTGCCTTTTAATGATTGGGATGCACTGGAGCAGTTAACATCGATGAACCCAGATGCTGTTCTCATAGAATTAGTTCAGGGAGAGGGTGGAGTTTTACCTGCCGATAAAGAATGGTTGAAGCAATTGGCAAAGGTATGCTATGATCAACAAATTCTACTTATGGTAGATGAAATTCAAACAGGAATGGGACGAACGGGTACTCTTTTTGCATATGAACAGTATGAAATCGAACCAGATGTGATTAGCTTAGCAAAAGGGCTTGGATCAGGTATTCCAATTGGGGCAATTATTGCCAAGGAGCATGTGGCGAAGGCCTTCAGTCCTGGAACTCATGGTAGTACATTTGGAGGAAATCCGATTGCTACAACGGCGGGAGTTGCAACAGTGACGGAGCTAACGACTACAAACGTTTTGAATGAGGCGAACGAAATGGCTCATGATATTTGGACAGGGTTAGAGAAAATCGCAGCTAAATCCAATACAATCAAACAATTACGTGGTATGGGATTACTAATTGGACTAGAACTAGACCAACCAGCAATTGATTATGTCAATAAAGCTCGGGAAGATTATCAATTACTAGTCATTGTAGCAGGACCGAATGTTTTACGTATTTTACCTCCATTAACGACAACGAGAGAAGAAGTGGATCAATTTTTAGCAATTATGAAGCAGCTGTTTATATAATATGGCATTGAAAAGGAACGCTATCGTAGCAGCATAAACTTAAGTGATAGCGTTCTAGGTGTAACAGAATGGATGAATTGCATGAAGGATAACGGCTCGGCAATTGCCGAGTTTTCTTTATTATGATAAAATAATTCAGAATTCTAAGAGCAAATGCGGTAGAATAGTAATAAATAAAGAATGAATGGAGTAAAGAGGGATCATTAATGAAGACATATATGAAAGAAAAAATAGACACTTTTCGTCAGGAACACAAAAATCGTGCAAGACTGTTAATTAATTGTCCTGATCAGCCAGGTATTGTGGCGGCAGTTTCACAATTTCTTTATGAGCACAATGCTAATATTATTGAGTCCAATCAATATTCGACAGACCCGGACCGTGGTGAATTCTTTATGCGGATCGAGTTTGAAATACCGGAGCTGAAAAGCCAAATAAAAAATTTGGAAGAAGAGTTTCAAGCAATTAGAAAGCAATTCGACATGGAAGCAACCTTTAAATATGTAGATCAATTAAAGAAGGTAGCTATTTTTGTTTCCAAAGAGCCCCATTGCTTATTAGAGCTTTTATGGGAATGGCAAAGTGGTGATATGATAGCGGATATTGGACTAGTCATCAGTAATCACGAGACATCTAGAGAAATTGTAGAATCTTTAGGCATACCGTATTACTATATTCCAGCAAACAAAGATATCCGTGAGCAAGTCGAGCAAAAACAAATTGAGCTACTGAGAGAATATAATGTGGACTTAATCATTCTCGCTCGATATATGCAAATTTTGACACCACATTTTGTTGGAACCTTTAAAAACCAAATTATTAACATCCACCATTCCTTTTTACCTGCTTTCATCGGTGCCAAACCGTATGAGAGAGCATATAATCGTGGAGTTAAATTAATTGGGGCGACTTCTCATTATGTAACCAATGATTTAGATGAAGGTCCAATAATCGAACAGGATATTAGTCGTGTAGATCATCGAGATAATGCAGAGGCAATGAAGAAAATAGGCCAATCAGTAGAGCGTAGCGTCTTAGCGAGAGCGGTCAAATGGCATTTGGATGATCGCATTATTGTATATGGAAACAAAACCATCGTATTTTAACAGGGAAAGCATGTGACTCTTATGTGAGCCATATGCTTTTCTTTTATGTTCTGTTACCGAAATATCCTCCTTGCATAGAATATGGTGGAGGTGTTTTCGGTGAATCGTTTTATGAATGTATTGAAAAAAGGTAACCAAGTTTACGTAGAGGCAATGTATCCTACTTGCTTTAAAATATATAAGGACCGTCAGTTTCTAATGGCTACAGATCAAAATCGCATCATCTCATTTGAAGTGGAGGATTATGTCAAGTCGATAACGATACTTGGCTATTATAATGATCTGATCGTCAGAGAGGATTACTTTCTATCAGATGATAGGGAGCTTGATCGAGATCGCGATTTTCGACCTGGAGATATATTAGTAGCAAGCGATAATGTCAAGAAGGAGTTATCAGGATATATGGGGCATAGTGCTCTCGTAGTGAATGAAAAAGAGGTCGTAGAAGCAGTAGGAGGACATCCAGCTATCACGAAAGATCCGATAAAAGACTTTTTACGGAAACACCCAATTCACGCACAATTTCGTCCTAAAAATAAAGAGGTCGGGGAGAAGGTGACCGAATTTGCTCTTCAATATTACGAAAAATACCAGGAAAATTTAGATCAAGGGATTAAAAAACCGATTTTTTCTTTTCAATTATCTCAAAATCTAGATGATTTATGGGAATTTACTTATTGTTCTAAGCTGATCTGGCTTTGCTATCATTATGGGGCAGGATACACATTTGAAAATGATGACTTATGGTTTTCTCCAGAGGATTTGTATCATAATTTAATAGATAATGAAGCATTTGAATTAGTTTACAGACATCCAGATCTTCAATTTTTAATCGATACTTAGTAGAGAATGACGCAGAAATTTGGGTTATTTCATGGTTAGACTCATAATAAAAATACTTCATTCCATTGATGTGTCCTTCAATGGAGTGAAGTAATCGGTATTTTTATACTATTTTCAACAAAATTAAACACCTATTTTTCAAAAATGTATTGCTTTAAAAATTCATTGCGAAACTTTCCGACTGGATCATACTTCCTAACTAGCTGTCTAAATGCTGGCAGTTGTTTATAACGTGTTTGCAGCTTTGTTGGGTCCATTGTGAACAGCTTCCCCCAATGTGGTCTTGGTTGGAATGGTTCGAGTACTGCTTCTATTTTCGGTAGTACTAGCTTCACTTCATTCCAAAGATCCTTCCATGTAAAATGGATCCCAATCGAATCCTGCTTATAGTTCATACTCATCCAAAGGTCGTCAGCTTTAATACTTCGAAGCTCTGAAACCAATAATAATGGGGCAATTTCATCACGCAGTCCATTCAGTTTTTTCATTGCATCACTTATATGATGACGTGATAATATATACTCACTTTGTAGTTCTTTACCACTACTTGGAGTAAAGTTCATTTTGAAATGTGCTAAACGGTCGTGCCATGGTCCTAGAACACCTAATTGCTCGGTACAATGCTCAGCCCCATGACCAGAGATTGGATGGAGATTCACGTTGGCGAGCTCTGCGCCATAGAAATCTGTATTTAACTCGACAGCATCTTGTTCAGTGATTGTCTGTTTAAGCCAGACTTGGTTAAATCGTTCCTCCTGCCAGTCAGTAAATAAACTAACACTGTAGGCGCTAGCATAAATTTCATCATAATATTGATAAAATTCGTGAAAGGATAGATTTTGATAGACCACTTGTCTCACTTGAAAATCTGGTATTAAATCAAGTGTAAGCTTTGTAATAATACCAAATGCACCAAGACTTACGGACAAGCCTCTCATCTCCTCTTCATGCTCTTCTCGTGTTAACGTAATGATTTCTCCATTTCCATTAACGAATTCAATACCAGATACAATTGTAGCGAGATTTCCATTTTTATCACCAGATCCATGGGTTGCTGTGGCACAAGCCCCCGCCACGGAAATGTGAGGCAATGAAGCAAGGTTATGTAATGCCAGCCCAGTTTCACCAAGATATTGACAGACATCACTATACTTCATTCCTGCTTCGACGGTTATTTTTTGCTTCTCTTTATCAAAATCTATCACCCTATTTAATTGTTCAAGTGAAACGATATGCTCGTTAGAATCCGCAATATGATTAAACGAGTGACGAGACCCTACTACTTTTAATCGGTTACATTTTTTTACTAACTGTTGTATTTCTTCGACACTTTCAGGTATATGCCAATTGTTTGCGTGATAGGTGTAATTACCTGCCCAATTGCGTTGTTTTGTCATTTTGTAAAGCTCCTTTTTCATACAATGCTTGTAGAATATTCAACTTGACCGTACAAAGTCGTCGCTAATAGAATAGCACAGAATGTAGAAAAAAAGTAGTGAAGGATGCCAGAGGGGCCGGGATCCCCCTGCACCCTAGTCTCTATAGATCTTTAATACCTGATCATTAGGTAGATGCAAGGTGACCTCTAATGGATTACTATCTGTTGGTATTGCATCATACGTTATTTCAAATGTCGTTCCTGTTATATTGGTACTGTAACCATTGCTTAACAAATTTATTTTTTCTCCGTTTACGATCAATTCCATTTGTTCAAAATTTAAGCTTTCTATCAGCTCCTTATCACCTTTTCCTTTAATGATCGTAGAAGTTGGGGAAGCTTCTATTGTTTGAAAAGTTAACAGTGCCTCATTTAGGATAACTTTCTCATTAATGGTTTGCTTAATCGTGTGTCCCATTGCTTTTTCTGGATTATAAGAGAAAGTGAGTGTTTCGGTTGTTTCGTGAAAATGTACGGTTAATTCCTTCGCAAAGCCGTTAGGAGTCTCAAAGCTATGTGTCCCTCTTATTACCTTTTCATCTTCACTGACTTCCCCCATACCACTTTCATGGGATGCGTTTGTCAAAAATCCTGTGATATTGATTGGCTGGTGATCATATTCGGTATTTTTTACGATAGAGCCGGGACTTTCTAATGTGTAGAACATAATTAATTGATTCTCATCAACGATAATACCATCTATGGTAAAAGTAGTACCATCTTCAAAAGTAATACTTTTATTAATGGTCTGCCCCATGCCTGAATCATTTAGTTGCTGTAATGTATTGGAAATAACAGGATCATAGCCAATGATTTTTTTACCGTAATAGGCAAGGCTTTGGTAATTATAGCCGATAAGAATACTTATAATAATAAGTGCTGCAAGCCTTCGCCAAATTTTACCTGAACGTCGTTGCTTTTGATTTGGAAGATGATCGAGTCTGTTACGCAAGCGTGATTCCAATTCCTTTGGTGCATGAACTTTTTGTAATTGCTCCTTTTCTCGCTCAAATTGTTGTTTCATTCTACCCATCTTGCTCACCTCGATATAAATGATGTAATTTCTTTAAACCATAATAAATTCTAGATTTCACCGTCCCTATGGATGTATTGGTTATCGAACCAATTGTTTTCAAATCCAGGTCATGCAAATACTTGAGTCGAATCACTTCTGCTTGCTGTGGAGTTAACTTTGCAAGCAGATGATCTAGGTCAATCTGGGTGTCTGTTAATTCAAATGCATGATGGGATGTTGCAAATTTGTCTAGTTCTTTATCATCTAAAAATTCCATTCTTTTTCTTTTTCGGAAAGTATCATAACAACACCTTACAAGGATGGTTTTACTCCAGCTATAGAAGGATTCGCGTTTTTGCAATGTATGAATTTTTTCATAAAGAATTACAATCATATCCTCCATCACATCAAGGGCGTCATGTTCATTTTTCATATAGGACCATGCAAGGCGGTAATAGTCGTCTTGTTTTGCTAGAATTAGTTGTAAAAGTGCTTCTTTATTGCCGTTTTGTGCTTTCTTCACAAGCTTGACTGTCAAGTTGTTGCCCCCTTTCTCTAGATAAGAGATCTGAATAGGGAAAAAAGTTCATATCATTTTTCCTGAAATTAGTTTACCATGTAAGGACACATTGAAATGGCCAGTTTTTCAATAAAATCATTGTAAAAAAAGAAAATCCTTTGGTGAATTCTTGATATCGTACACTTTTATCTGTGTTTTTTGAAAATATTACTCCATGATTGTCATCATGTTATGTAGTATAATTGGTATATCGAATATGTAAAAATTTACGGAAAGGAGAAGAAGTATTATGGAAAATAGTGAGGGTAAGATGATTATTCAGGCCATTAGGGAATTGTCAGTCAAAGTAGATCAAATTAGTGGCTTTAATCAACAATTAACAGAAAAAATGGACAAGACCCAAAAGTCCTTGGATCAACTAACAGAGCGAGTGGACGAGACCCAAAAATCATTGGATCAACTAACAGAGCGAGTAGATGATAACCAAAAGTCCTTGGATCAACTGACAGAGCGAGTAGATGATAACCAAAAGTCCTTGGATCAACTGACAGAGCGAGTGGATGATAATCAAAAGTCATTGGATCAACTGACAGAGCGAGTAGATGAGAATCAAAAGTCATTACAACAATTAACAGAGAAAGTTGACCAAAATCATACTGCATTATCAAAACGGATGGATAGTATGGAAGAGAAAATGGACTATATTCAACACAAACTGATCGAACATGATCAAGATATTTATACATTAAAGCGAAAGGTGAGATAGGGTATAAAAATAGAACTAGTCCGCAATGTGAAAATAGATGGCTGAATTAGTTATCAAACAACGAAACCCCCATCACTCGACATTTATTTACCTTTCATAACATCCTTCAGTTTGCTTTTATCTTTATTCGCAACAAACTCGTCAAAGGCAACTTAATCTTATCCAACCCTGATTTGAACTTTTACTTGAATGAAACCTTTTCCATTTTCATGACGTATAGAGAAGGGAGAGGAGCTTAAACCATATGAAAAAGACCATAATATTACTTGCATTTGTTTTTTCTATTTTTTTACTACCTCAGGATGTTTATGCTGTGGATTTTTCCATTACAAACACAGAGATTAACGCTTACTTACAGGAGAATGGTGATGTACAGGTCCAAGAGCAGCACACCTATCGTTTTGAAGGTGATTTTAATGGCATTACACGCTCCATAATTCCAAAAGAACAAACAAAAATAGAAGGCTTTCAAGCATTTGAAAATGGTAAGCCTTTAGAGGTTGAATTAGAAGAGAACGTTTATAAAGTCTATCGAAGTGGTTCCGATCAGAAGATTTTGATTGATCTCACTTATACGATAACTAATGGAGTGGAAGTGTACACAGACTTGGCACAATTTTACTGGCCATTTTTTGACACTAGCAATGAATCAACATATCAAAACATGGACATTTATATCCACCCGCCTCAAGCTTCGGAAGAGGTAATTGCATTGGGTTATGATGAGGCATATGCTACATCGGTTATAGCTTCAGATGGTGTGGTCCATTTTGCTATGGGTGAAGTAGAAAGTGGGACGAAAGGAGATATAAGAGTAGCATATGATCCTAATCTGTTCCCTGCTGCAAGCCTCTTAGCCGATAAAACGATTCGAGATGATATTCTAGCTGATCAGGCCGAACTTGAGCAAGAAAGACAGAACTATGAGAATAGGCAGGAGTTGTTAAATCGTATTTCTCCTTATATCATAGGTGGGTTATCTATCTATTTATTGTTACTTGTAGTAGTAGCATGGAGAAAGAAGAACAGTAGATTATTAGAAATAGAACGTGTCTCTTTATCATCGCAATACTTGCCAAATCAAGAAATGAGTTTACCAGCCACCATGCTATATATGAGAAATATGTCTCCTAGTAGTGAGCTCATCTCAGCTTCATTGATGGATCTAGTAAGAAAAGGATATGTCAAAAAAGATGGTGAAAGTAAATTTGTTATCGTAGATTCTAATACAGATTTTCCACATGAGAGCATATTGATCGAATGGTTATTCCATAAAATAGGCGAAAACGGGGTATTTACCTTATCCGATCTTTCTGCCTATACAAAGGTGAAAGGGAACCATTCCACTTACAGCAGTGACTTTGCCAAATGGATTCAAGCAGTAAAAGAAGAGGTTAAACAGAGCCACTTAGTTGAAAAGAAAAAAGGCTTAAGATGGACAATAGGTATAGTCAGTCTGTTAACAATGCTTTTTGCGATCATACTAGGTGTTCATTCGCTTTTTATGTGGATGTTTTTCTCGATCATCTTAGCATTCGCGTTGTTGCTCTTTGCGATCATTTATCAACCTAAAACCCTTCGAGGTCATCGGATTAGACAGCAATCGAAAAAAATCAGCCTCAATTACGACAATATCAGTGAAAAAGACTGGAATGACTGGATGACTGATGAGCAAATGCAATCATTTATTTACGCGATAGGTACAGGGAACAAGTCGATGCAGAAAAAATTTGAACAACTTAGCAAGAGCTTGTCTTTACCTTCTACTACGGATCACAGCATGCAATCACATGATGTGATGATGTTTATCCTCATTGCAAGCACCTTAACCAATCAATTTGACAAAGCGGATTCCACCGTTTCTGCCTCTACTAGCAGTGGGAGTGTTACTGGTGGAGGAACAGGCGTAGGTGGTGGCGGTGGAGGTTCAGGTGCTTTTTAATAGCAAAAAAGGTTTCAGTTGCTAATAGTTGAACTGCCCCCTGTCAAGTAGACAGGTAAATAAACAAAATATTTTGTGCCATGTATGGTTTCCATGCATGGCTTTTTTATGCTGGAATTCTTAACCCCATCTTCAACGTCACGCGCTTTGTATTATAAAATTCAATATAAGCCTCAATATCTTTTTCTAATTCCTCAAATGTGTTATGAGTGGTTAGTCGATACATCTCTTCCTTGATGATCCCCCAAAAGTTTTCCATCGGACCGTTATCAATGCATTTACCAACACGCGACATGCTTTGGGTAATCTGGTGTTCTTCCACAAAACGTTTAAATCCATGGGACGTATATTGAAAGCCGCGATCACTATGAAATAATGTTTTCGCTGGTATAATGGTATCTTTAATCTGAGTAATCGTATCTCGTACTAAGGCATTGTTATTATGTCGGGATAATTTATAGGCTACAATTTTATTTTCACCATAATCTAAGACGGCACTTAAATAAGCTTTCGAATGAACTCCGTACTTAAATTCAGTGACATCTGTTAATAAGACCTCCATCGCGTTATACTCTGCTTGAAATTCTCTATTTAGGACATTTTCAGCCACGTGTTGCGGTTTATGTGGTCTATAGTTGTAACGTTTCCGACGGATAACGGCTTTTAAGCCTACTAAGCGCATCAAGCGGTACACACATTTATGATTCACTTGAGCGTTAAGGAAGTGGTTGAGATAGATCGTGATTCGACGATAACCATAAATCCCTTTATGTTCGTCATATATCTTTTGAATGCAAGCGCTCAAGTGTCTTAAGCGCTTCTCTGTTTTTGTTGGTTTCCGATGGAACCACTTATAATAACCCGAGCGACTCACACCTAATGCTTCACAAAGTATGGTTATTTTGAATCCCTTTTTTTCGAGTTTTTTAATGGTTTGGTATTCGGCCTCATGCCGCGTTTGCGTAACATCAACTCTCTTTCCTCTTCTTCTAACTTTTTTAACGCAGTATTCTCTGTTTCAAGGTACTCATTTCGTGCTTTTAATGCCTCAATTTCCGTTCGTAACTTTTCTTCATCTGTTTGGATCTTGTCTGGCTTTCCGCGACCTCGTCCATCTACCAGCCCGTCAGGGCCATGCTCTTTGTACTTTTGAACCCATGAATAAACATTATTATAAGAAACTTGATATTTTTTAGCTGTTTCCTTATACAATAAACCAGTATTTAAACAATCTTTGACGATTTCAATTCTCTCTTCTTGTGTCGTTTTTCGACTCTTCATCGTATACACCTCGGGTTTGGGAGAATAACTCCTATTCTTTTCCCCTCTAGTATACTTGATGATCCAACTTCTTACAGTATCAGGATTTGGAATATTATATTTCCGAGCTAATTGTTTAAAGGGTATACATTCTACGAGGTACTCGTTAATAACGGACTGTTTAAACTCTTCACTGTAATGATTATTTCTTGATGTCGTTTGAATTCCTTTTAGACCATGATTTTGGTATCTCAGCACCTTTTGACGAAAGGCCGATTCACTTAATAATAAACCAAATGTTTCACGTAATTCTTTAATACTTATTCCATCTTTCAGATACATTTGAATATACCATTCCAACTCTTCAGCTGTATGCTTACTATTTAAACGCATAAAAATCCCCCTAAAGTAGTTTTACTTTTTTAAGTGTCTACTTTAGGGGGAGCATATGAAGTGGTGACTGAAACCTTTATTTATTGTTATTGGAAACAAACGGTCTAGTGACAAAAGGTGGCGAAGAATTACAATCACACCAACTAATTTTATAATTTTTTTCTGAAATTCGTATTTCTTTATTGAATGTACGTACGAATTATATTATCATAAAGATAAACCTTTTCACACATACGTACAAGAAAGAGAAAAAAGGAATAGATCAGATAAGGAAGGTGAAGGAATTTGCTAGAAGAGCTGAAACAACAGGTTTTAGAAGCGAATAAGGATTTACCTAAATATGGACTTGTTACCTTTACTTGGGGTAATGTAAGCGGTTTCGATAAGGATTCCGGTCTTATGGTGATCAAGCCTAGTGGAGTTGACTATGATGAATTGAAAGCAAATGACCTTGTCGTATTGGACTTGGATGGGAATATTGTCGAAGGCGAGTTGAATCCTTCTTCTGATACACCTACTCATCGATTGCTGTATCAAAAGTTTTCTGGAATCGGAGGAGTAGTTCATACTCATTCACCTTGGGCGACTAGTTGGTCTCAAGCTGGAAAGGGTATTCCTGCGTTAGGAACAACACAGGCTGATTACTTTTATGGGGAAATTCCATGTACAAGACGAATGACAGAACAGGAAGTCACAGGAGAGTATGAATGGGAGACAGGTAAGGTGATTGCCGAAACCTTTGAGAATATCAATCCATTGCAGGTTCCTGGTGTACTTGTGCACAGCCATGCTCCTTTTAGTTGGGGGAAAGACCCTTATGAGGCCATTCATAATGCAGTTGTTCTCGAGGAAGTAGCCAAAATGGCACTACACACCTATCAGATTAACCCAAATATTAGAGACATGGATTCATTTCTTTTAGATAAACATTATTTAAGAAAGCATGGAGCAAACGCCTACTATGGCCAGGATAAAAAATAACAAACATCAGTGACCATTCAATGAGTTTAGCTAAAGCTATTCAACAATAAGGAGGAATTTATGATGTTAGAAATTAGACCATATACCTTTTGGTTTGTGACAGGAAGTCAGCATTTATATGGAGAAGACGCGATTAAAGAGGTAGAAACAAACTCACGCAAAGTCGTGAAGGGTTTAAATACGGAAGGCAACCTTCCATTTGAAATAGAATTTAAAGAAGTGCTTACAACAGCGAATGATATTCATGCACTAATGCTAAAAGCAAACACTGATGAGAATTGCGCTGGCGTTATTACATGGATGCATACGTTCTCCCCTGCTAAAATGTGGATTGCAGGTTTAAAAACATTGCAAAAACCATTATTACATCTTCATACGCAATTCAATCGTGATATCCCATGGGAAACCATCGATATGGATTTCATGAACTTGAACCAAGCAGCACATGGGGATAGAGAGTATGGATTTATCGGTACGAGAATGGACGTATCACGTAAAGTAGTCGTTGGTCATTGGCAAAGCAAAGAAGTAGCGACAAAAGTTGCAGATTGGATGAAAACCGCAGCTGCGGTTGCAGAAGGTACAAATATACGTGTCGCTCGCTTTGGTGATAATATGCGTAATGTTGCGGTTACGGATGGAGATAAGGTCGAAGCACAAATTAAATTTGGCTGGGTCGTGGATTATTACGGCATTGGTGATCTTGTGGAGGAAATGGAGAAGGTTACAGATCAAGAGCTTGACACACTGTTCCAAGAATACGAAGAGCTCTATGAATTGCCGGAAGAAGCGAAAGAACCAGGCGCCGTTCGTGACTCTATTTTAGAGCAAGGAAAAATTGAGCTAGCATTAAAGTCTTTCTTAGCAAAAGGTAATTACACCGCATTTACAACAAACTTCGAGGATTTACATGGTATGAAGCAGCTACCTGGACTTGCAGCTCAACGTTTAATGGCAGAAGGGTACGGCTTTGCTGGAGAAGGTGACTGGCGTACAGCAGCACTTACTCGTTTCATGAAAATTATTGCAGATAATAAAGGTACTTCTTTTATGGAAGATTACACTTATCACTTAGAGCCTGGCAATGAAATGATTTTAGGTTCTCATATGCTGGAGGTTTGCCCAACCGTTTCTGCTACAAAGCCTCGTATTGTGGTGAACCCACTAGGAATTGGCGGTAAAGAGGATCCTGCTCGTCTCGTATTTGATGGTCGTGGTGGAGATGCAGTGAATGCTTCCTTAGTTGAAATGGGTGGCCGCTACCGTTTAGTGATAAATGAAGTGAAGGCAGAACAACCACAGAAGGAAACACCGAACCTACCAGTTGCCAAGGTATTATGGAAGCCACAGCCGTCCTTAAGTGAAGCAACAGAAGCTTGGATTTATGCTGGTGGCGCACACCATACAGTGCTTTCATTTGAGGTAACGACAGATCAGCTGTACGATTTCGCTAACATGGCGAAGATTGAATGTGTCGTTATAGATAAAGACACGAACTTAAGACAATTCAGAAATGAACTGAAATGGAATGAAGCCATTTATCGTTAAGGTTCGAACAGTTAGAGATCTACATTTAAGTAGATCTCTTCTGTTTATCAACAAGAAATGCTTGACAGCGTATATGGTTAGTTTATGCTTGTATGTAGAGTGCTTTTTTCGAGCTTCTATGAGGAAAACATAATTTCCACTCAAAGCTCAAAACTAAAACCCGATTCTAGAAGGGTTAATTCCATAAAAAAACACGTAAACCGTAATAAAGACAGGTTCAATGAGGTGTAATTGATGCAAACAAAATATAATATTGTCAAGCAAGCTATTAAGTCTCAAATATTAGATGGTACCTATCAGCCACATCAAAAAATAAGCTCTGAAAGCGAATTAATGAAGCAATTCGGTGTAAGTCGTCATACGGTAAGACTAGCGATTGGGGATTTAGTCAACCAGGGATGGCTTTATCGAGAACAAGGTGCTGGAACTTTTTGTGCAGATCGTTCCAGAGAGGATGCCATTGGACGTAATCAACAAAAAAATATAGCTATTATAACTACCCATATTTCTGATTATATCTTTCCGTCTATTATCAGAGGAGCAGAATCCTATTTAAGTCAGCAGGGCTATCAAGTTAGTCTCTTTAGCACAAATAACAATCATGAAAACGAACGGAAGTTTTTGGAAAAAATATTAACCCAACATTTTGATGGGGTCATTATCGAGCCAACAAAGAGTGCTGTGACGAATCCGAATATAAATTATTACTTAAATCTAGAAAGACAAAATATTCCTTATTTAATGATTAATGCTTTTTATGACGAGCTAGAGCCTTTTCATATTGTCA
The DNA here is from genome assembly GCF_055392695.1 of Gracilibacillus sp. JCM 18966. NCBI lineage: Bacteria > Bacillati > Bacillota > Bacilli > Caryophanales > Bacillaceae > Gracilibacillus > Gracilibacillus sp. JCM 18966. Next base: position 1,575,107 of record NZ_AP043883.1, read on the forward strand.
TGGATGATGAAAAGGGTGGGTTTTTACAAACAGAACATTTAATCGAATTAGGTCATGAGAATATCATTGGATTTTTCAAAAACGATGATACACAAGGCACAAAGAGAATGAAGGGTTATCTAAAAGCACATCGAAAGTACAATATTGAAATTTTACCAAATAATATTGTCACTTATAGCACGGAGGAAAAGTCGACAAAGCCAATGGAAGTACTGAAAAAGCTTCTGGAGGAAAAGGACGAAAAACGGCCAACTGCTATCGTGTGTTATAATGATGAGTTAGCTATTAAGCTACTAGATGTCATTAGAGAATCAGAGCTTCAAGTGCCAGAGGATATATCTTTAATCGGGTTTGATGACTCGTTTATGGCAGAAGTAACCGAGGTGAAGCTAACAACGATCGCACATCCTCAAAGTGAGATGGGTGAATTGGCTGCGAAGGTTATATTGGATATGGTGAAGCAATCGAAGGGGACAAAGAAGCAATCGACAACAGAAAATGACTTAATTCGTTTCGATCCAAGGCTAGTAATCAGGAATTCGACAGCACCGTTAAAAAAGAAAAAATAATGATAGAAGCATACAATTGGTATGCTTTTTTTATACTTTCTTAACGTATAAAATTTTTGCAGGAAGTAATGTGATGAAGCGAAAATCCTAAAGTCTAACGAAGAAGAAAAGCTGACGCATCGAGTTAAAGACGAGCGAATGCGAGTTTTACTAATGTGCAAAAACTAGAAAAACAATCAAAAATATTACCAACGTATTGTATTAAAAACAATATTTGTTATACTAGTAGTACGTACAAATTTATCTTTATGCTTATGGAAACGCTATCAGTTATCTGTTACATTCTTAGTTAATTGATTGAATAAAGTAATAATGTGAGGGGGCTTTTATGTGGAGGCGAAATATAAAAAAATAAAACGATCGATTAAATCAAAAATTTTGGAAGGGCTGATTATGCCTCATGAGAAGATCAGTTCAGAAAGTGAATTGATGCGTCAATTTAATGTGAGCAGACATACAGTGAGACTTGCATTAGGAGAGTTAGTAAGTGAGGGATGGCTATACAGGGAACAGGGTGCTGGTACGTTTTGTACGGATCGGACGAATCGGGATCAGTATCAATCACAGGAAAATCCAACGAAAAATATTGCGATAGTTACGACCTATATATCGGAATATATCTTTCCCTCCATCATAAGAGGTGCAGAGGCACATTTAAGTAAAGAAGGCTATCATGTTAGTATTTTTAATACAAATAATAAATATGACCAAGAGAAGCAAATTTTAAGTAAGATCTTAGCAGGGAACTATGATGGGATTATTATCGAGCCAACTAATAGTGCTTCTTCTAATCCAAATTTACGCTATTATTTGAATTTAGAAAGAGAGAATATACCATATGTTATGATTAATGCCAGCTATGAAGAACTAGAACCAGTAAGCTTTATGATGGATGATGTGAAAGGTGGCTATCTTCAAACAAAGCATTTAATCGAATTAGGTCATCAACATATTGCTTGTATTTACAAAACAGACGATGCGCAAGGACAAAAGCGTCTCAAGGGATATATCAAGGCACATCGGGATTTAGATATTTTATTAAACCCGAAAAATATAATAACTTATCAAACAGAAAATGAATTAAGTACCCCTATAACAGGGTTGAAAAAACTGCTAAATAATAAACTTGATCGTCCAACTGCTGTCGTGTGCTATAATGACCAATTAGTGCTACGGTTGATGGATTATTTAAGAGAGGAAGGGCTAAAAATACCAGAGGACTTATCCTTTGTAGGCTATGATGACTCCTTACTCTCCGCGATATCTGAGGTTAAACTCACCTCTGTCATCCATCCTAAAAGTAGACTAGGTCTGGATGCTGCCAAAGCGATTATTAGTATGATAAAGAAGAATGATGGGATTCGTTCTAATAGGGGCATATCCAAATTGTACGAACCAGAGCTACAGATACGTCAATCGACGATCAGACTTAATAAAAATCTAGCAAAGGTAGAATAGTTCTTGAGTTACAATTGTCTTTTCCAAAAAAAGAAGGACTTATATTTATTAGCTATTTCAAATAGAACATGCACTCAAGCGATGAGTGCATGTTTTTATGTTGAAAACTATTAGTTACCTCTCATCAACAAAATGTAAACGCAAACAAAAAAACAAAAAATAGGATATGAAATCTAAAAATAATTTATTCACACCAAAATCATATTATGGGAAAATGATTAATAAGTTAGGATGAGCGGATTCTTAACTTGTTCGTTCATATAGAGGTGAGTACACCCTACTTATTAGTAAGTGCTTCTTCAAAGAGAAAAGGGAAGGGGAGATTTGCCGAGGTCTAGTTATTTATAGATTAATTGAAAGCGCTATCTTTATTTTTATTCAGTAATGAGGGGGTAAAAGGATGAAAAAATTAATTAATGTATTTTTACTGAGTGCACTCATGATATTACTTCTTGCTGCGTGTAGTAATGACGAAGCATCCAAGGAAAAACAAGAGACAGAGGATGGGAAAGTAGTCTTATCTGGTCTTATTACAAAACATCCTTTGACTAAAGATTTGGCAGATATGGAGTGGTTACAGGAAGTAGAGGATAGAGCGGGAGTGGAAATCAAATGGGAGGAGGTCACTGCTGACTGGGATCAAAAAAAGGGGGCAATGTTAGCGGGTGGTGACATTCCAGATATACTAATAGGGCCGAATGTTATAACAGATGCCGATTTTGCTAAATTTACAGGTTTATTTGAGGATTTGGCTCCTTTAATCGAAGATCATGGCCCGAATATACAAGCAATGTTTGAACAGCAACCAGATACAAAGGTACTAGCAACACAGGATGATGGGGCGATTTTTGGTTTGCCAAAATATCAACGATTCTGGCCACAAACTGCGACTATGCAATTTATAAATAAACAATGGCTTGATAATTTAGGTTTAGAAGTCCCGACAAATTGGGATGAGCTATTCGAAGTGTTAATGGCATTCAAGGAAGAGGATGCAAATGGAAATGGTGATCCAAACGATGAAATACCAATGGACTTTTCTCCAGTAGGAACAGGTGGATTCGGATTCTTCCAACCAAGTGTATTATTGGGGAGCACTGGAATAACGATCACTGGAGGTGGTGGGCAAGGTTATTTTCTTGAGGATGGAGAAGTGAAAAACTTCTTTGTGGATGAACGCTATAAAGAGGTTGTCGCCTTTTTAAATAAATTATATTCCAATGGTTTAATCAATCAAGAAGTCTTCACACAAGATTATACGAAATATCAATCAGTTGCTCGAGGTAGTGGAAAAGATGCAACAGTCGGCTATACGTATGGCTGGGAAAGCATGGACAGATTCGGTCTGAATGTGTCCGATCAATATGTAAGCTTTGCTCCAATGAAAAAGTCCGCAGATTACAATGGTGAGATTTCTTGGTCATATGATTATAATAGCTTGAATTATGGTGTGAACATGGTAGCACTATCTTCAGGGGCAAGTGATAAAGAAGCTGCTATGAAATTTATTAATGAGCTATACAATCCGGAGGTAAGCTTACAAGTATTATTTGGTTCACTTGGACCTAATATTGAAAAGGCGGATGATGGCTCTTATAAGATTCTTCCACCAAAGGATGAGGAGATGGATCCAGGAACATGGAAATGGACATCTACCTGGGCAGATAATGGCCCGATGTTTATATCCGATGAGTTACAAGTGGAATTAGGAACAGATATGCAGGCAGTCGGTGCACAACAAGAGCCGTTTGATAAAGCTTTTGAGACATTGGATAAAGAAAATGATGTATTCCCTGGTATGTTCTTGAAATATTCAGATGCCGATAATAATCAGATGAGTCTCATCAACACAGACTTTATGAATCTAGCAATGGCAAAGTTCTCAGAATGGGTAACAGAAGGCGGAATTGAAGAACAATGGGGTGGCTATGTAAAGGAAGTAGAAGCTATTGGCCTGCAAACAAACCTAGATATTATTCAAGGCTATTATGATGATTATAAAAGTAACCAATAGATAATCATGCATCCAAATTAAGAGTCTGGGACATAACAAAATAGGAAGATGGAGATACTCATACTTTCCTACCCTATTGTCCCGGCTCTTTGCACTACGAGGGGGGAGAATAGATGGCTGTTTCAGAAATGAATAGTTCTTTATCAGAACAAAAATCCAAATCTACTTATAAAAAGCCGAATATTTTTAATACATTTAAGCGGGATCATCAGCTTTGGATTATGATACTACCTGCGATAATTTGTGTGATTATTTTTAACTATATTCCCATGTATGGCATTCAGTTAGCCTTTCGAGAGTATGATTTCACCGCTGGCCTAACTGGTGGGGAATGGGTAGGATTGCAGTACTTTGAACAATTTATTAAAAGTCATATGTTTACAGATCTCATTAGAAATACTTTAGTGATCAGTATTACTACGATTGTTGTAGGGTTTCCTGCTCCTATTATTCTTGCGTTATTAGTAAACCAAATTCGTTGGAAAAGAGGTAAACGAATATTACAAACAACCGTTTATCTTCCACATTTCATATCGATTGTTGTTTTAGTTGGTTTACTGAATGTCTTGCTTTCTCCTAATACTGGATTAATTGGTCTGCTCATCGCAAAAATGGGCTTTGAAGGTACTAATCTGCTAGCATCCACAACAGCATTTGTACCTGTATATGTTCTTTCAGATATTTGGCAGCATGTTGGTTGGAACAGTATTATCTATCTTGCGGCATTATCGAGTGTGGATCCACAGCTGTACGATGCTGCTAAGATTGATGGGGCTAATCGGTGGCAGATCATTCGAAATGTGGAAATACCTGCGATTATTCCAACCATCATCATTTTATTAATTTTAAATATGGGAACCGTTATTAGTACAGGCTTTGAAAAAATATTCCTTATGCAAAATTCATTAAATTTACCAATTTCTGAAGTGATTGAAACATATGTGTACAAAATCGGGATTATTTCTAATCAGTTTAGTTATGCAGCAGCCATTGGATTGTTTAATACATTAATAAACTTTACCCTATTAGTTATTGTCAACTCCATTGCAAAACGCGTAGCTAAAATTAGCCTTTGGTAACGGAAAACATATTAGGAGGAGGAAATGCCATGACATCGATTACGATGAATCGTATTAAAAATAAAAAAGCCTCAGATCTCATCTTTGATGCATTTGTTTTCGGGTTATGTATCATCATATTTTTTGTTATTGCTTATCCTTTATATTTTATTGTGATCGCATCAGTAAGTGACCCGACCTTAGTATCAACTGGAAAAGTATTTCTCTTCCCGCAAGGGTTTAGCTTTTTTGGATATGAAGAGATATTTAAGGATGCAAGGATATGGATTGGTTACCGAAATACATTGTTTTATGCTGTTGTAGGTACCTTTATTAATTTATTATTTACACTTCCTGCAGCCTATGTCTTATCTCGTCAAGAATTTCGCGCTAGAAGATTTCTTATGTTTTTCTTTGTCTTTACGATGTTTTTCAATGGTGGGTTAATCCCAACATATTTACTCATGAAGGATTTAAGTTTAATAGATACACCCTGGGTCTTCATATTTAATCCACTTACGGTTAATGTTTTTAATCTCATCATTACACGTACCTTTTTTGAAAGTAACATTCCGAATGAGATGTACGAAGCTGCAACGATTGATGGCTGCTCCCATTTCAAGTTTTTTAGCAAAATTGTATTACCACTATCTAAGGCCGTTATCTCGGTTATCGGTTTATATTACTTAGTATGGCACTGGAACGACTTCTTTACTGGCTTAATTTATATTCGTAACTATGATTTACAGCCACTACAGATTGTTTTGCGAGATATATTATTATCAAATCAAGTGTTTGCGGAAGGTGCAGGAAGTGGTGGTACAGGTGGAGGATATGCACAGAGGTATGCCGATCAAATTAAATATGGAGTGATCATTGTCTCCTCCTTACCAATTCTTATCCTCTATCCATTCATTCAAAAATACTTTGAAAAAGGTGTTTTAATAGGCTCTGTAAAAGGATAGAAGCAATTAAGAAGGACCTGACTAACGATAGTCAGGTCCTTTTTAAATGGGATAAGGACATATATGGATCGATTCCTTATGCTTCTTTTTGTGTGGTGAAAAATGTAAGAGAATATTTCATGATTGGGTATGCAATACTGCTTACACCTAGAAAAGGTAATAAAACCGGAAATCGATAGAATATATAGAAAATTACAAGTATACAGACAACAAGTGCAATGGTTTGTAATGGTTTACCAATTAATAAAATGAAAGCATATTTTACATAGGTAATAGGCTTTAACTGAAAATGAACATACACGGGTAAAAAATACATAGCCACAAGTAGAAATAGAATCAGTAATCCATAGGTTAAGATCATGAGTACGGAATTAAGTAATGATGTTTCTAGTTGCCCAATTATCCGTATATTGAGAAACAGAATGCTACCTATTAATGTCATCCCATAACCATACAGATTTGCTTTGACCAATTCTTTCTTGAAGTAATAGAAAAAGGTCTGGAATAATTTTATATCACCGGAAGCTTGAAAGTCCTTTCGAAATGTTGCATAAATCGCAACAGTTGCTGGAAATACCCCTAAAAAGATAAACCCCGATAAAGAAAGAAGTATCCAACATATATTGAGGATAAATAATTTATACATCCACTCACCGAAAGAAAAATACCACGTGCTTAAATGAGACATTATTTCACCAACCTTTCATTAGGATCAATCCTTGTTACACAAAAGGTAACCGTTTGCAATGGATTTCTTAACTAATATATTACACAAAAGTAAAAGACACGTAAATAACTTTTCCAATAATAGAAAAAAAGGATATACAATCAAAAGGAAAGATAGATAACTATTTTTATATAGTTTACTAGCTGTTGTTCGTCGTTTAATAAATACGAGCTATAATTAAGTCTGTCAATCAAGATTATACGCATCGAATGATTAACATATTTGTTAATCATATCTAAAAGTTGTTGCAAAAATTAATAAAAATATATTGAAATCGAAATAGAAGTTGTATATAATTAGTGTACGTTATCTCATACGTACAAATTTTACGTTTTATAAAAGTTGTTCGTATTAAGTGTGTTTTATGATATACCAATTATAAATATAATTAGCAAGAAGGAGATGATTTACAAAGAACTGTAAGCGTTTTTTATTTGTCGTTTAAACAGGATAAAAGTCAGTAGTGAAAATACTGAAAACGGTAGAGGCCAATTAGTGATTTACTTTGAAACTAAAAATAAAATTATTTGGGGGTTTAATTAATGAAAAAGTTCCTATCAGCAATGTTACTTTTGTTAGTGTTTACATTAGTAGGATGTAGTAGTGATAAAAATACCATCCAATTTTGGACACCATTAACTGGTGAAGATGGTGCTTATATGGATGAATTAGTAGATAAGTATAATGAAACAGATCCAGAGTTTAAAGTAGAGCATGTCGTTACTTCGGATATGTACACGAAAATGTACACTGTATTGAATTCTGGAAACGGTATCCCTGACTTGTCCATTATTCACGCAGATAGAGTACCTAGCTTTGTCAAGCAGGACTTATTGGAACCGATGACAAAGGTCATGGAAGCGCAACCAGAAATTAAGGCAGAGAATTTCTTAGAAGAAGCTTGGAACGCAGGGAATGTGGAAGGTACTCAATATACGGTTCCATTAGATATCCATTCTAATGCGATGTATTTTAATAAGGATTTAATGAAGAAATATGGTGTGGAAAATTGGTTAGATGATAATGTTGTCACATTTGATGAAATGCTTTCCTTACAAGGTAAGCTAGAGGAAGGCGACTATGTTCTAAATGATGCTTTAATTAGCTGGGTAATCCTAGCTCAGATCCAAAACTTGGGTGGCTCCATTGAAGAAGGTGGAAAACCAGCTGTCAATACTCCAGAAATGAAACAAGCAATTGAAGCGGTGAAGCAACTATCAGATGCAGGCTTAATGACACCTTACGGGGAAGATGGTTATTTAATGTTCCAATCTGGTAATGTACTATTCTCTACAGATGGTACTTGGAGCTCAACTGGACATGCGCAAGTAGAAGGATTAAATTTTGGTGTAACCAATATTTATGCTTTCGAACCAAGCACTTTCCATAACCGTGCATCTTCTCATTTATTCTCTATGCTAACAAATGAAGAGAGAACAGATGAAAAAGAACAAGGTATCGCTGATTTCTTGGAATTTATTCGTCAAAATTCTATTAAATGGGCAGAGGCTGGCCAAATCGTAGCAAGTAAAGAAGTAGTAGAGAGTCCAGAATATGATGAATATATGCAGTCATTCTTCACATCTACTCCGGAAGAAGAGGAATCACTATATATTTATACGTATGAGCACTATCCATACATTCAAGAAGCGTTAGATACCTATGTGGCAGATATGATCCATGGTGAAATAGATGTGGATACAGGATTAGCGGAGATGCAAAAATTCGTGGAAGATAAGGTTTCAGAAGGTTCATTAGATATTGAAAATGCTGAGACCGAGGAAGCAACGGAAGAGTAATGATTTGTAAGAAGCAATGTGCCATGTCTCATTGGCACATTGCTTTTGAACAAGGAGGTAGTACGGTTGAACAATAAAAGAAACTTCGCACCGATATTTTTTGTGGGCCCACATATTATCTTATTTATTGTGTTCATATTGATCCCTTCTATTTATGGTATATATGCGTCATTTACCAATTGGAATTTAATCAGTGATCCTGTATGGGTAGGTTTAGATAATTATAAAACCATTTTAACAGACGCAGATTCTACCTTTTATGCTCAATTTTTTAATGGCTTAGTAAATACATTGCTTTTTGTCGTGTTTACCGTTCCGTTGATGATCATTATCCCGTTGATGATCGCCGTTGCCTTAGAACATAAAGAAGTAAAATTCACGAGTTTATTTCAAACACTACTTTATGTGCCTGGTTTAATATCCATTTCTGCAGCAGCCTTAATCTGGTCACTTATTTTCAATAAGCAGCTAGGTGTTGTGAACAATTTATTTGGTTCAGAGCATGTGTGGGCAGCAACTCAGCCTTATGCTTGGCTAACGATCATTGTCATCACTGTATGGGCAGGTATTGGTGGTAATATGATTATTTATCGTGCAGGTATTAATGGTGTATCAAAGGACTTATATGAATCAGCGGAAATAGATGGGGCAGGTCCAGTAAGGAAATTCTTTAGTATCACACTTCCGTCTATTAAGTTTCCATTAATTTATACAATGGTCATGACAACAGCAGGGGCGTTTAACGTTTTTGCACAGCCTTTAATGATGACAAGTGGTGGACCGAAGCAAGGAACGACAGTACTCATGATGTATATACGCGATTTAGCTTTTAGTCATGGTGAATCCATTGCCGGGATCGCATCAGCGATGGCGGTATTACTAGGTTTAGTCATTCTCGTGATATCTGCTATCCAATATTACGTAATGAGTCGCAATGCTGCCTAATAGCATCATATTGAAATGACAAGAGTAGAGGTGAAAAAATGCTTAAAAAAATTAAACTATCAAAATATTTATCATACCTGTTTTTAATCGTTGTCAGTGCAATATGGGTGATTCCTGTTCTCTTCGGTATTGTTACATCTTTTCGTTCTCAAACAGAGGTTGTAAATGAAGGATTTAGGTTATTACCTGTCAATTGGATTGTAGAGAATTATGTTGCTATTTTAGAAAACACCTCTTCTGCACCAATTTTACAATGGTTGTGGAATTCGGTTTTTATTGCAACATTACACACACTCTTAGTTGTTGTAGTGATTTCTATAACAGGTTATGGTTATTCGCGGATGAAATTTAAAGGAAGGGATTTCTTATTCTTCACATTACTAGGTATCTCTTTCTTCCCAAATGTAGTAAACTTAATTCCATCGTATAAAATTATTGATATTCTAGGATGGGTGAACACACCTTGGGCGATGATCGTTCCTGGTCTTGCTGGGATGGGGAATATCTTCCTTGTAAGGCAATTTATGAAGGGAATACCGATGGAGCTAGATGAGTCGGCTCGAGTAGATGGTGCAAGTGATTTCACGATTTACTCAAAAATTATTCTTCCACTAATTAGACCGGTATTAATTGTTTGTGCATTGTTCTCGTTTACGGGATCATGGAATGATTTTCTCTGGCCAGTTATTGTTTATACAGATGTAGATAAGATGCCAGTCACAGCAGGGCTATTGCTATTACAAGACATTTATGGAAACTACCGAATGATAGGTCAGTTAATGGGATCAGCTATTCTGGCGATTATTCCAACATTACTCCTATTCTTCTTTGCACAAAAATACTTTGTTTCTGCGATTAATTTAAACTCAGGAATTAAAGGTTAATCGTTATTGTCATGATGTTTGTGGAAATCAACTATATAAGAGACTAGATAAAGACGGACGAATCAAAGCTTTTCTAGCGGAAGTGGGGGAGCGTAAATGAAAAGAGGCTTTGAAAGAAAACTTATTATGATAGGTGCCTTATGGAATTTAGTAACTTCGCTTTTAACAATTTTCAGTTATAATTCCTGGTTTACGTCACAAGGTGAAAAACAGCTACAAAACCTAGATACCAATACGATGATTGCGGGATCGCAAATGGTGAACAATGTTTCCAAGATTATATTTATATTTGGTCTATTTGTCTTAATTGGAGCAATCGTAAACTTTCTAGTTGCTACGAAAATAAAAGATAATGAAATCCAATATAAACTGATAATTTGGATTGGAGTTTGGGCGATTTTACAAATATTGTCTATGGATGTCATAGGATTTGTTCTATACATGCTAGCATTTGTCTTGTATATGGCAAAAAATAAAGCGATCAAGCTATCAGCACAGAAGCTTCAAAACGCATAAATAATTCAGGTAGAGATAATGAGTATCTCTACTCTTTTTTTGTTATTCATGATAAGAAATAACTGGAGAAGAAGAATAGAAAAAATGTTTTTCAATTGGGTTATTTCTCTTGACATATTTCAGTTTTTTTCTTAGTCTTAATATACGTACCATTTTATTATTTTTTAGAATTTAAAGCAAACCCATACGTTCAAGTTAATCCAATGGAAGCAATGATTTATTTTTTTGTAGTTTTGTGAAAGCGTTATAAATCATTATGGTGAGAGGATGGATAATATGGCAACAGAATCAGTAAAAGCAAAAATGGTTGTAGACAAAGAGTTTCAAATCTCTGAAATTGACCCTCGTGTTTATGGATCATTTATTGAGCATCTAGGGCGAGCGGTGTACGGCGGCATTTATGAGCCAGAGCACCCTACTGCTGATCAGCATGGATTTAGACAGGATGTTTTAGATTTAGTCAAAGAACTTCAGGTCCCTATCGTTCGTTATCCAGGAGGAAACATGGTCTCTGCTTATAATTGGGAGGATGGTGTAGGACCGAAAGGAGATCGCCCTAAACGTCTAGAGCTTGCTTGGCGAGTAATAGAAACCAATCAGGTTGGAACAAATGAATTCGTTGACTGGGCAAAGGCAGCGAATACAGATGTGATGATGGCCGTTAACCTCGGAACTAGGGGTGTAGATGCCGCGAGAAACCTATTAGAATATTGTAATCATCCCGGAGGTACTTACTGGAGTGATTTAAGAAAATCGCACGGTTATGAAAACCCTCACAATATTAAAGTGTGGTGCCTAGGTAACGAAATGGATGGCCCATGGCAGGTTGGACAAAAAACCGCACAAGAATACGGAAGGCTTGCTTATGAGACCGCTAAAGCCATGAGACTGGTGGATCCATCTATTGAGCTTGTAACATGTGGAAGCTCAAATTCTAACATGCCTACATTCCCTTCATGGGAAGCAGAAACACTGGAACATACGTATGACGTAGCCGACTATATTTCACTTCACCAATATTATGGTAATAGAAGTGGCGATACAGCTAACTTTTTAGCGAAATCGATGGATATGGAAAACTTTATTCAAACGGTTATTTCAACCTGTGATTACATTAAAGCAAAGAAACGTAGCAAGAAAAAAATGTATTTAAGCTTTGATGAATGGAATGTTTGGTTCCACTCTAATCAACAAGACAAGGAAATAGAGCCATGGACAGTTGCCCCTCCTCAATTAGAGGATGTGTATACATTTGAGGATGCTCTATTAGTAGGTAGTATGCTAAATACTATGCTTCGCCACTCTGATCGTGTGAAAATTGCTTGTATGGCGCAGCTTGTTAATGTGATTGCACCAATCATGACAGAAAATGGTGGTGCAGCATGGAAGCAAACAATCTTTTATCCATATTTTTATACTTCTGTCTTTGGACGCGGAGTCGCTTTGAATCCTGTTGTTAGTTCACCGAAATATGATAGTAAGGACTTCACAGATGTTCCATATTTAGATCCATCTGTTGTATATAATGAAGAAAAAGAAGAGTTGGTAATTTTTGCTACAAACCGTCACCTAGAAAAAGACTTAGAAGTAGACATTGATGTTCGTTCATTTGAAGGCTATAGCGTAATCGAGCATGTAGTATTGGAAAATGAAAACGCAAAAGCAATTAATACAGCAACAGAAGAAAATGTAAAACCACATACAAATGGTGAATCCTATTTGGATGATGGGAAATTAGTAGGTATTTTCCCTAAATTCTCATGGAATATGGTGCGTTTACAAAAGAAAAATTAGTTCGTTCGTTTGTCAATCAGTATGGATACTAGGGAGGATGTAATTTTAATGAAACATCATCATGAAGCCCTAACACCTCCAATGGGCTGGAATAGCTGGGATTGTTATGGTGCTACAGTAACCGAAGAGGAAGTAAAAGGAAACGCTGATTATATGGCCGAACATCTAAAGGATTATGGATGGGAATATATAGTCGTAGATATTCAATGGTCAGAGCCTGGGGCTGTTTCTTCTGCCTATCGGCCATTTGTTCCATTAGAGATGGATGCGTATTCTCGTCTCATCCCTGCTGTCAATCGATTTCCTTCAGCCAGAAATGGCAAAGGCTTTCAGTCTCTTGCCAGTTATGTGCACCAGCTTGGATTGAAATTTGGTATCCATATTATGAGAGGGATTCCAAGACAAGCCGTTCATCAGAATACTAAAATATTGGGGACAGATGTTAGAGCCCGAGATATTGCGAAGCCGAATTCTATCTGTCCTTGGAATACGGATATGTATGGTGTAGACCATACAAAAGATGGGGCCAGGCAGTATTATGATTCTCTCTTTCAGCTTTATGCGGAATGGGGAGTCGATTTTGTCAAGGTAGATGACATTGCAGATTCCAAGCTTTATGGCATTCATGTAGAAGAAATTAAGATGATTCGTAGAGCGATTGATAACTGTGGTAGACCGATGGTGTTAAGCTTATCACCAGGTCCAGCTCCTTTGGAATATGCTAGTCTGCTAGAAGAAAATGCCAATATGTGGCGGATGACTGATGACTTTTGGGATTTATGGCCATTGCTTTATGACATGTTCGATCGCTGTTATAAATGGAGTAAAAACGTCGGACCAGGCTATTGGCCTGATGCCGACATGCTTCCTTTAGGACATATTGGTATACGTTCTGTTGATGGTGGTGCAAGTGATCGTTATACCAGATTTACGAAAGACGAGCAATTGACCATGATGACATTGTGGTCGATCTTCAAATCACCACTAATGTTTGGTGGTGAATTAAGGGACAATGATGATTGGACCTTATCGTTAATTACTAACGAGGAAGTGTTAGATGTACATCGAAATGGTGTAGGTGCTCGTCAAGTTTATCGAGATCTTGATAAAGTCGTATGGACATCCTATGGGGATGATCATACCATCTATGTTGCTTTGTTTAATCTTAATGATCAGAGGGAGCGAGTAACCGTAACCTTTGAGCAGTTAGGTATAGGTGGCGATAAAGTAGAAATGCGTGACCTTTGGGAGAAAGCAGATTTAGGTTTGGCTACAGACATAATAGACTTTGAACTTCCGCCACACGGTACAAAGTTTATTCAATTAACTAATGTATCTGTACAATATTGCCAGCGTGTAACAAAATTGAACTTATAATAAATAATGAGGTGAATATTATGGGGAATAAAGCAGTCATTAATGCAGATGTAGGTCAAGGTACGATTAATAAAAATATCTATGGTCATTTTGCAGAACATTTAGGTCGTTGTATCTATGAAGGAATTTGGGTAGGAGAAGATTCTTCCATACCAAATACAAATGGCATTCGAAAGGATGTGGTAGAGGCATTAAAGAATATTAAAATTCCTGTACTACGTTGGCCAGGAGGATGCTTTGCAGATGAATATCATTGGAAGGATGGAATTGGTCCACGCGAAAATCGTAAACGTATGGTGAACACACACTGGGGCGGAGTAATTGAGAATAACCACTTTGGTACTCATGAGTTTATGATGTTGTGTGACATGCTGGAGACAGAGCCCTACATTTGTGGAAATGTAGGGAGTGGAACAGTTCAAGAAATGTCCGAATGGGTGGAATACATGACATTTGACGGCGAGTCCCCAATGGCCAATCTTCGTAAAGAAAACGGAAAAGACGAGCCGTGGCCACTTAAATATTTTGGTGTTGGAAATGAAAACTGGGGTTGTGGAGGTAATATGCGTCCACAATACTATGCAGATCTTTACCGTCGTTTTCAAACCTATGTAAGAAATTATGGGGACAATAAGATTTATCGTATTGCAGGTGGTCCGAACGTCGATGACTACAATTGGACAGAGGTACTCATGCGTGAAGCGGCAAATATGATGGATGGACTTAGCCTACACTACTATACGATGCCAGGTGAATTTTGGACGGGTAAAGGTTCTGCAACCAACTTCCCTGAAGCGGAGTGGGACATTACATTACAAAGAGCGTACCATATAAAAGAATTGATTGAAAAACATAGTACCATTATGGATAAATATGATCCAGAGAAACGAGTTGGGTTAATTATTGATGAATGGGGAGCTTGGTATGATGTAGAAGAAGGTACGAATCCAGGATTCCTTTATCAACAAAATACGATCCGTGACGCCCTTGTTGCAGGGATTTCATTAAATATATTTAATGATCACAATGATCGTGTCCAAATGACTAATATTGCCCAAACGATTAACGTATTGCAAGCAATGATTTTAACAGATAAGGAAAAAATGATTCTTACACCTACTTATCATGTGTTTGAAATGTATAAAGTTCACCAGGATGCAGAGAAATTGGCTTTAGCTATCCAAACAGATGTGAAAAAAGTCGATGACAAAGACTTGCCGCAAATTACTGCATCTGCTTCCAGAGCTAAAGATGGAACAATTAATATTACGTTATGTAATGTAGACAAAGATAAGGAGACAGATCTTGAAATAGATTTAAGGGGTGTAGATGTTCAAAATGTCTCCGGACGTGTGTTAACAGCAAATGAATTAGATGCCCATAACACCTTCGACAATCCGGATAACGTAAAACCGGTTGAATTTACAGATTTTCAAGTGAACGGCACTGTCTTAACGGTAAAACTACCTTCCAAATCTGTTACCGCAATATCTGTTAAGTAAGGAAAGAAAGAGGAAAAGGTCGATAAGTAAAACTTGTCGGCTTTTTTTAATCGAAAGATATAAAAATGTACAGGGATGTGAGCCAATTGCATTTTCAAGATGAGTTAAATAAGTTAATAAAAGAGCTGGAATGTAATGACATAAATCTTCCGGCTATTTATATAGAAAAAGAAGTGATAAAGCGAATTCCAGAATTTGCAAACAAACATCAATTTAGACATATTGTTATTGTGACAGACGATAACACGAAAAAGGTGGTAGGAGATGAATTAACACTTTTTTTGGAAAAGGAAGGTCTCATTACTCAACTAGTTATTCTAACGCCAACAGAACATAATCAAGTGATCGCAAATGAAGAGACGCTTGTAGAGCTAATGCTAGCCACTTCTCCAGAAACCACATTACTAATCGCCGCAGGATCTGGCACTATTCACGATATTGTTCGTTTTGTTGGCCATAAAATGGATATTCCGTTTATTTCTGTACCAACAGCTGCTTCTGTTGATGGATTCACTTCCAAAGGAGCACCATTAATCTTAAGAGGAAAAAAACAAACCATTCAAACGGCCTCTCCCATTGCGGTTTTTGCGGATATAAATATATTAGTACGGGCCCCTAGGGAGCTGACTGCTGCAGGGTTTGGCGATATTTTAGGTAAGTATACCTCCCTAGTCGATTGGGAAATCTCTCGTCTAATCGCAAATGAACCATATCAAGCACGGGCGGCAGCAATGACGCGATATGCTCTAGATACTTGTATCAATAATATAGAAAAAATAGCTCAACGTGACGAGGAAGGTATAAAAATATTAATACAAGCATTGATTGAATCAGGACTGGTGATGCTTGTATTAGATTACTCGAGACCAGCATCAGGTGGAGAGCATCATCTGTCTCATTTTTTAGAAATGGATATGCTACAAAAAAATCAAAAACAACATTTGCATGGAGCAAAGGTTGGAGTAACAACAGCTATTATTGCTGAGCTATACAAGAAGTTTGTAACAGAATCCTCCTTAGAAGATATAAAAAATGGAACAGTGAAAAAGCATTGGAGGACTATAAAAGAATTGATCCTATCGATACCTGAAGCCGAGCAATTAAGAAGCTATTTAAGAAAAGTCGGTGGACCTGATTCAATACAAGCATTAAAAATAGAGGATAAGGTTGTCCGTGCTAGCTTAAATCAAGCGCATAACTTGAGAGATCGATGTACTGGCCTGCTTTTAATCAATCAAATCAAAAAAACAGAATTGCCTTATCCATTTAATTCAAGTCCTTTGCCAATGTGAAATAAAAACAAATAAGAAGTATCCTTTCCTATTTGAAAAGGATACTTCTTAAAGAAAAGGTTATTCATTAAAGATTTCTAAAAAACCATTGAAAAAAGTTATCCAGTTATATATAATAGAAACAACTCATACTTATACGTACCATTTAAAAGAGTTATGAGTGATTATGGAGATTTGTATCAAAAATGATATAGAAATTATTTATTCGCTAAGTGGAAGCGCATACAAATCTTAGGTGATTTTGGTTGAAGCAGTTATATAGAATTGGAGGGGTAAATATGGCAATTAGTCAAACGTCCAACACGGTCGAAAGGAAACAGAGTTCATTTATGAAGTTTCTCAATTCCAAGAAGGTAGTACCATATATTTTTGTGTCACCATTTCTAATTTCGTTTTTAATTTTAACTGTCTATCCAGCAATTCAAGGTATTATTATGAGCTTCCAAAGCGTTTTGCCTGGTCAAGTGAACTTTATCGGCTTAGCTAATTATGAAAGGGTATTCAACCCTACATTTTATAGGGCTCTAACCAATACAACCATCTATGTTGTTTTAACCGTCACTATTTTAACCATACTTCCCATTATTTTAGCAATTATTTTGGATTCAAAATTTATTAAGTTAAAGACATTATTTCGAGCATCCTTGTTTATGCCAGCCTTGGCATCTACCATTGTTGCTGGTATGATCTTTCGCTTAATGTTCGGGGAAACAGATTCCGGTGCGGCGAATCAAATTCTAAATTGGCTAGGCTTTGACTCCGTAGATTGGATGTTTAATGCATGGTCAGGAATGATGCTAATGGTGATGTTATGTGTGTGGAAGTGGCTAGGGGTTAATATTTTATACTTCTTGGCAGCCTTACAAAATGTCCCGGAGGAATTATATGAAGCGTCAGAAATTGATGGTGCGACGATTATGCAAAAATTCTGGTATGTCACCTTACCATTTTTGAAACCGGTTACTATTTTTGTTGTCACCATTTCTATTATCAATGGTTTTAGAATGTTTGAAGAAAGTTATGTATTCTGGCCATCAGGATCGCCTGGAAATATTGGTTTAACCGTTGTTAGCTATATTTATCAACAAGGTATTCAACAAAATGATATGGGATTTGGTGCTGCGATAGGGGTTATTTTAATGATCATTATCTTTATCGTTAGTTTTATTCAATTAATTCTTACTGGTGCATTTAAGCGAGGTGATGAGTAATGAATAATGCAAAAAGCAGAACATTTAAATGGATTGCAAATGTGGGGATGGGAATTATTTGTTTCATCGCTTTGTTCCCAGTATTAATCTTGCTCCTATCGTCTTTTCGGCCATCATCTGAGTTAATGCGTTCAGGTATTAGTCTCACATTTGATTGGAGTAAGCTAAACATTGATAACTATTTATATATTTTTACTCAAGCGGATGGCTACTGGCAATGGTATATAAATAGTTTAATCATTTCAGTTATTACGATTGTTTTATCCTTATTTTTCTCGTCCATGGTTGGTTATGCGCTCGCTGTTTATGATTTTAAAGGGAAAAATTTATTCTTTGGTTTTGTTGTATTCATTTTAATGGTGCCATTTGAAATCTTAATGTTACCGCTATTCCAGATGATGATAACTTCGGGACTTGTGAATACGTATGCAGGTGTTGTTCTACCAATGATTGTAGCACCTATTGCTGTTTTCTTTTTTAGGCAGTATGCATTGGGATTACCGTTGCAATTGATGGATGCTGCAAGAATCGATGGATCCACGGAATACGGAATCTTCTTTAAAATTATGCTACCATTAATGACTCCATCCTTAGGTGCTATGGCTATTTTACAAGGACTAGGTAGTTGGAATAATTTCTTATGGCCATTAATTGTTTTAAGATCTAATGATATGTTTACATTGCCAATAGGATTAGCGACACTGTTAACTCCTTATGGAAATAATTATGATGTGCTTATAGCGGGATCTGTAATGACAGTAATTCCAATTATCATATTATTTATATTCTTCCAGAGATACTTCGTGGCAGGGCTAACAGTTGGTGGAGTAAAGGGTTAATCATTTTAGAGAGTTAGGGAGTGATGAAAGATGTTTGGACAACAAATAGTGAGTTCATTAGATAAATTTCTAAAAGGTATCCTGAACATTGCTTGGTTAAATCTACTATGGATCTTTTCCTCCCTACTTGGCTTATTCATTGCCGGGGTATTCCCGGCAACTGTTGCTAGTTTAGCAGTTGCAAGAAAATGGGTGCGAAAAGAAGAGATGACCTCGGTTTTACAATATTTTAGAAAGGTATATAAAGAAGAATTTGTGAGATCAAATATTATTGGCTGGATATTGATGGCTATTGGACTTATTCTCTTTGTCAATTACCGTGCTATGATAGAATTAGGAAATCAAATACCGATTTTTGTTGTCTTTGCTTATTATTTAGTCCTTTTCTTTTATAGTTTAGTATTAGTATGGATTTTCCCGTTAATTACACACTACCATACAACAATTAAGCAGTATTTTAAAAATGCATTTATTATTGGAATGTCCAAATTACCTTTTTCCGTTGCTATTTTCGCCGTAATATTTCTAATTTGTTATGTATCATTAGAGCTTCCATCCATGTTTGTATTTATTACCTTTGGCCTCACCGCAATTACGATGATGTTCTTCGTGATGCAGGTGTTCAATAAGATTGACGAGCATAGTTATCGTTAGATTATACGGTTGAATAATAAAATTGTTGAAAATAAAACAGACAACTAAATGTATGTATCGAAAAACTTATTGACAAATTATAAGTTGAATGTTAAGATCAAAGTAATAGAATGGAAGTTACACGAATCTATTTCATGAGTTTGATGTTCAATAAAGTTACGTACAAGTCGAACAAAACTTTGATTAATAAGATTCGTTTTTTTAACAACCATTTTGTAAGCGGTTTCTATTAATGGTAGAACCAAAATATAATATTCATTGGGGGTTGGAAAATGAAAAGCAGAAGAAGTTTGCTCATATTACTTTTTGGATTTGTTGCCATGCTTTTAGTCGCTTGTGGTGGTGGAGATAGCTCAGAGGAAGCTACCGAAACAGTAACAGCTGGTGATGATATCGAAGATGCCACAGAATTAAAGCTTTGGACCTTTGTAGAGTTGCATAACGATTTTTATATGGATGCTGCTGAAAGATGGAATGAGGAAAATCCAGATAGACCAATTAAACTGACAGCTGAGACCTATCCGTACGATAATATGCATAACAATCTCTTGCTTTCATTACAATCAGGAAAAGGAGCACCAGACATAGCAGATATTGAAATTGGTCGTTTTCCTAACTTCCTAGAGGGTGAACCACAATTATTAGCCATGAACGATTATGTAGAACCAGAAATAGATAACTTTGTCAAATCTCGCTTTGAGATCTATGCAAAGGATGGTAACTATTATGGAATGCCAACACACGTAGGGGCATCTGTTATGTACTACAATACTGAGATATTAGAAGCTGCAGGAGTTAACGCAGATGATATCAAAACATGGGATGACTTTGTAGAAGCGGGTAAAAAGGTTGTAGAAAATACAGATGCAATGATGTTTAATACATTCACAGGCGATTATCTTCCATACTTCCAAATGGTATCACAACAAGACTCTGATTTCATTGATGAAAACGGAAACATTACCATTAATAGAGAAGAAAATATACGAGCACTAGAATTATTGAAGCAAATGCAGGATGAAGGAATTGCGGAAGTGGGCCCAGGCGGTGAACCACATGCAGAGGAATTTTATGCTTATATGAATGATGGAGGAGCAGCTGCGATTAGTATGCCAATCTGGTATATGGGTCGTTTCACAGATTATATGACAGATTTAGAAGGAAAAATGGTAGTCCGTCCAATGCCGGCATTCGAAGAAGGTGGCAAGCGGTCTGCCGGTATGGGTGGAACGGGTACTGTTGTAACGAATCAAACAGAACATCCAGAGTTAGCGAAGGAATTCCTTGCTTATGCAAAACTTTCCAAAGAGGCGAATATCAAGTTATGGACAGTACTAGGCTTCGATCCTCCACGTCATGATGTGTGGGATGATCCAGCTATCCTAGAAGATAATAAGTTCTTCCAATTCTTTGGTGATGATATCTTTGACACATTGAATGATATAAAAGATGAAATTAATGCATTGAATATTACGGAAGATACACCAACAATTGCAACAGAGCTAAATACAAATACGTTAAATAGTGTATTAAGGGACGGATCGCAAACCGCTGAAGAAGCACTTAATAAGGCACAAGAAGCCGTTGAATCGCAAACAGGCAGTGAATAAGAAAAATGGGGCTATTCCATATTGTATGGGATAGCCCTTGCTATTTAATGTAAACCAAAATTGTTCCACGGAAGGTTAGTAAAACATGATTGAAAAAGCTTACAAACAAGTCTATGATAATATAGTAGAAAGAGGTGATTGGAAATGAGAACATTATATATCGATTGCTTTTCAGGGATAAGTGGTGACATGACAATCGGTGCATTATTGGATACTGGAATTTCGATAAAATTTTTAGAGGAAGAATTATTCAAGCTAGGTATACACCAAGAATATGAGTTGAAGACAGAACGAGTGAATAAAAATGGAATCTCAAGCTTAAAGTTTGATGTGTTATTTGATGATCATCATGAGCATGGGCACCATCATCACCATCACGATCATAATCATGTTCAAGAACACGATCATGATCATGGGCATCATCATAAGCATGGCCATCATCATGAGCACGAGCATAACCACCAACATGACCATCATCACATCCATGATCACCACCATCATCGTACATATAAAGATATCGTCGAATTAATTGCCAATTCTGAGTTAAGTGATTCTGTCAAAGAAATATCCCAAAAGATATTTCGCGTAATTGGCGAGGCAGAAGCGAAGATACATGGGATGGATTTAGAGAAAGTACATTTCCATGAAGTCGGAGCAATTGATTCGATTATTGATATTGTTGGAACAGCAATTCTTAT
Source organism: Gracilibacillus sp. JCM 18966 (assembly GCF_055392695.1). Taxonomy (NCBI): domain Bacteria; kingdom Bacillati; phylum Bacillota; class Bacilli; order Caryophanales; family Bacillaceae; genus Gracilibacillus; species Gracilibacillus sp. JCM 18966. Next base: position 1,597,019 of record NZ_AP043883.1, read on the forward strand.
CGATAAGTTAGCGGTGAATCAAATTATTGCATCACCCGTTCCAACCGGCTCAGGAAGAATTAAGATTGATCACGGTATTTATCCAGTCCCGGCACCAGCTACACTTGAGATTTTAAAAAATGTCCCACTTCAAAATATCGATGTAACAGCAGAGTTAACAACTCCTACCGGTGCAGCCATCATAAAGGTGTTAGTTGACGAATTCAGTCAATCGGTACCAAGTATGAAGATCAACCAAACCGGATATGGTGCGGGTACGAAGACCTTTAGAGAACATCCAAATGTTCTTCGAGTAATGCTAGGTGATTTCTAGTTGTTTATATTAAACTGCAAGATATTAAAGTTGACATGACAAAAAGAGGAGGGAGAAAATGGGGGGAGAAGGAAGGGAAAGAGAATATAATACTCAAAGAACGGTAGGGGTATGGTTAGTTTATGTTGGAGTTATTATTATTGTTTCGGCGATAATGGGTGGAGACTTATTTATTCATCCGTTTATTATGGGGTTTGGTTATTTTATTGGTTTTTTCTTAATTCTTGTTCTTCCTTTTCTTAATAACAAGCTATCATATGGTAAGAATTCTAAGTTTCAAGATAGAATGGACAATATTTCGGTTGTTGTAACTATTGTTCTCTGTACGATTTGTGGGTTAATTATTGGCTCTGATGATTTAAGATTGCTTTGGCTATGTATTTTTACCATTATAGGTATTCATTTCTTTGGTTTTTATTTTTCTCAAGGTAAAATAATTCTCTTGTTAGGGGTATTGACGACAGTGAACTCAATAATGGGAATCCTTTTAGTTAGTGTTCCTTTTCTTTTGTTCGCAATGATTGACGGTATTTTAAAAGTAATTTATGGGTTCAAAATGCTCCTTATGAAACGTCAAACGAAAAATTCAAATATGGGTGATGAAGCATTAAACAACTTCAACTAAAGGGAGCGCTAGTTCAATAAGGGAAGAAAAAAGGAGTAAAAACGCGCAAATTTGAATTGCACCCCAATTGTTGGACACAATCTAACAATTGGAGGTGCAGTTTTTGTATGCTAATTGTAATGTTACTCGTTTGGAATTGAAATGCTAAAAGGGCTGTTATTTTGTTTGTTAATTAACATTTTCCTTCCCAAGACCTGTACCCGTTACTTTATGAAGTGGGTTTTTTTTCTTTACATATTTTTTGTTAAAATACCTTGCATTATTAAGTAATTTATATTAGAATACTTAATGTTATTAAGTAATATAGGGAGGTAAACAGATTGAATAAGGAAATGCTGAAAGGTACAATTGATCTTCTAATACTATCCCTATTATTAAATGAAGATAGCTACGGCTACCAGATATCTAGAAAAATAAAAGAAAGAACGAGCGGCTCATTCGAACTACAGGAAGCCACCTTATACTTATCACTTAAACGCCTAGAGAAAAATGAGGCCATTACTTCTTATTGGGGCAAGGAAAGTCAAGGTGGAAGGAGGAAATATTACAGAATAACCGATATTGGCAAAAAGCAGTACATACAATATAGTGAAGATTGGAAACAGATGGTCCAGATGATGAACGCTTTTATATAAGACAAGAAAAGGAGAAGAGAATATGGATTTTAGTGCAGAGCTTCTAACATTAATTAAGTATTTTATATTAGGTCTTGTCCAAGGGATTACAGAACCAATCCCCATTTCCTCAAGTGGACATTTAATCATTTTTAGAGAACTATTTGGAGTGAAGGCAAACGGATTGTCCTTTGAGATTTTTGTCAATTTTGCTTCTTTACTTGCTGTTTTAGTCATTTATCGAAACGATATTATTCGATTAGTGACAAATGGTACAAGGTATATCGTGAAAAAAGAAAAGGAAGAGTCTGATCGCAAGGACTTTCAATTTATTATCTATCTAATTATTGCTACCATTCCAGTTGGGGTTTTTGGTGTGCTATTTGGTGATGCTATTGGCGATGCATTGAGTAACACTAAGATTGTAGGGTTTACGTTACTTATTACAGCTGTGGCTCTATGGCTTATTCGTAACTTAAGAGGTCGTAAGAATGATGGAGATTTAACAACAAAGGATGCTATTATTGTGGGTCTTGCCCAAATGGTTGCCCTAACCCCTGGAATTAGCCGATCAGGAGCTACCATCGTTGGATCAATGCTAGTTGGAATGAAACAAGAAACAGCACTTCGTTTTGCTTTTCTACTTTATATTCCAGTAAGTTTAGGTACAGGGATATTAGAAATACCGGAAATTCTGAAGGACCCAAATATAAATTCTCTACTAATCCCATATATTATTGCCTTTATTACCACCTTTATTGCAACCTATTTCGCTTTAAAATGGTTTATGGATATTATGGCAAAAGGAAATTTAAAATATTTCTCTTACTATTGTGTAATTGTAGGGATTCTCGTAATTTTGTTCCTATAATTTTCTGAAATGGAGGTATAAGCTATGCGCAATTGGATAATCAAGATTACTAGTTTCAATGATTTGAAAAACAAATGGTTATTATGCCTCTCTGTGATCATTTTTGCTACCACACTTTATATAGATTATAAGGATCATCCTAGCTATACTCCTTTTGCTATACTCCTTTGCTATGGCTTTGCTATTGTTATAGCTGGGATGTGGTCGATAATTAATTACATTAATCATATAAAAATCCACGCTATGTATAGAAAAGATCATGATCTTGCCTCTTTTGTTGAAAGACTAGCAATGGATAAGGATGAAAAGGCAGAATTACTAGCATACATGGAGGATTTTAAAGCAGACTTAATTGAACAGGGGAAATCATCAGAGGAGGCAGCTAAAATTGCCCTTCATCATTTCACCATGCAGGAATTCGAAAAACTAGCCAAGGATTCTACCATTTTTAAGCTTCCTGCCCATTATTATTTGTGGGGTTATACGGCATTATTAGCTGTTGTGTTTATCTTCACACTAATTCTCGTGAATCTCTGGACGAGTCCTGTGATCATGGTGGTCATCGAAGCCACTTCCTTTGCTTATGCATTTGGGTTTGCTACTGTCTTTTTCATGTATAAAGTAATTGATATGATGATATATAAAAAGCTATAAAAAATAGGACGACTCCACTCGTAGATTGAGTGGAGTTTATTTATACGTGGGACGTAAAAACATATAAGATAAAAGAATATATCTTGTTGAAAGGGATTGGAGCAGCTGAGATCACCAAGATAAAGAAATATATCTTGGCGAAAGCGATTAGAGAAGCTGAGATCACCAAGATAAAAGAATATATCTTCTCAAAAACGATTAGAGGAATCAAGATAACCAAGATAAAGGATATATCTTGGGGAAAACGACTAGACGAGACAAGATTACCAAGATAAAAAATAAGCCCTCCAGAAAACTAGGAGGACTTTACTCAGTCAAAAACCTAAGCTTCTTTGCTTTTATAGCGTAAGCGGTATTTCCCTGGAGTAATACCTTCCATTTTACGGAAGGATCTAATGAAGTTTTGTGAATTATTGTATTGTAATTCCTCGGCAATGTCTTTTACAGATTTATCCGTTGTGGTTAACCAATCCTTCGCTTTATTCAAGCGGTAGCGGAGTAAATACTCACTAAAAGAGAATTTCGTTTCTTTTTGAAAAATACTGCTCAAATAGTTTGGATTATAGTGTAGTTCCGCTGCAATAATATCAAGAGAGATATCTTTATTAAAGTTTTCGTGTATAATGCGAATCATCTTGTCAGAGATTCTTTTGTTTTTACTTTCATCCTTTGCATCTAGATTCGTAATAAGTGGCTGAACGATTCGATGGACAACCCATTCTTTCATTTCTTCTAATGAATGTAGATTTTGATAATGAGTAATCATTTCCGTCGAATCAAAATCCTCTACACTGATCCCGAGCAATTCCTTTAATTCAAATAATTCATAGAAAAATCTTGATAAAATAATTTCTAATTGCTGATGATGAATATCATTCTGATCGATATAGTCAAAAAACTTATCGATCTCCTCTGTTGCCTGATCTTTCTCACTCAATTTTATCGCATCAAAAATCTGGTTTTTGATAGCAACAGGATATGGAGCGATACTCGAATATCTTCGGTTTAAGTTTTTATAATAAATAATGGAGGATTCACCCATTTTTAAACGATATTTTAATGCTTCCTTACTTTCCTTAAATGCTTTATTAGAATCACAAAGATTAACATAACGTAAACTAATTCCGATACTGACACTTAAATGAAGGAGCTCTTTCACCTTTTGTTGAATTAACTCGACTTGCTGGTTTATGAGGTGGGTATAATCAGAATCCTTCTCACAGTCAGTTATTAAAATGGTTGTTTGAGTATCATTAAGTACAACTGGTGTAAACCGTTGTTCACTAGGAATGATATCCTCCATTAAATTATTAATAGCAAATAATATTAGGTCTTGGTCATTTTTATTAAACTTATTTTGGTCGATGGCATCTACCTTCAATGAAAAGACAGTCAACCAGGACCAGCTTTCTACGTAATGAAAATTCTTTATTTTAGTGTGTAACTCACTTTCACTTACCTTGCCTTGTAATAAACGCATCATAAATAATTGCTTTAATTGGGTAACTTGGTTCTGGACACGTTGTTCTAGCTGATTATTCTGACTTAATAGACTTTCAATATGTGTTTCTATCAATTCAAACTCATTTCGATTACTACTAGCAGCTGTTGTTGGATGGATAGCATTTTTCAATCGTTTAATCGGTTTGTACAAGACCTTACTACCAATAACAGCGAAAATAACCGAGATAATTAATAAAATACTAATAATTAATAAGGTAATCCAACCAATCGAAGATGATTTGACATGCAAATCACTTAGTTTTACAAAGGATAAATAAGTCCAATTATTATAAAGGGATGTTTCGTAGCTTATCTTAAATTCGGTACCATTAAAAGTGTAATTAAATTGGCCCTTCGTTGCTTCTCGGTCAATTTTGTTAAAGAGAGAGGTAGGAATATACCCATCCTCGCCAATATAGCTCGGATTACTTTGGGAGATCGTTTGATTATTTTCATCTAATATTAAAAAAGATTCACTATCATTACTTTCCGCCATAATTTCTGTTAATTCACAGGCAGGAATCAAAACACTGATAATTCCTGTTGGATCACTGGATAAAATCGGTAGCTTTTTAACTAAATTGATGTAATGGGAACAACTATTCTTGGTTGCGTTTGGAAACTGAATATCACTTGATTTTTCTAGGATCCAAGAGGTTTTTTTTGGTGTGTTCATATAGCCTTCATGTATTTGCTCATTGGTCGTTGCATCAAGGTTGACAAGACCATTATTATTGATCAGCCAATCTTCCTTAAAACTAACAAAAACAATATCCTCAATCCCTGTTTCGAGTGTTTGTAAATGATTCAAATCTCTTCTTAATTTGTGAAAATCTTCAAAAGCAAGCGCATTCATATTTTCGTTTAAAAATTGCTTTGTCTGTGTAGAACGAACAAAATAAGTAGTAGAAAGATCTACATACCTTAGAGCCTGTTCGATATTTGTCTTAATTTGAAAAATATTTTGCTTTTTTTCATCATTGGAGTAATCAATGATGGCTTTGGAAGATTGCCAATAAGAAAGACTACCAGTAATAATAACAGGGACGGTACTTAATATAATAAGGAAAGCAATTAACTTAAAGTAATGCTTGGTAGATAATTTTTTCATAGGCATAACTTCCTTATCAAAAATTTATTTCTCACGTTAATTTGTCGTAACAGAATGATCGATTTGCTCTTGTTGAACTTGGAGTAATTGCTGAAAACCTAGATGTGCAAAAAACATAATGATGTAGGCACTAAAGCTAAAACTAAAAAATAGTCCAACACCTGGAAATTTAAAGGATAAAAAATACACTCCAGCTAATATCGTTACCATACATATAGAGTAGTGTAATTTAATAGCTCCGATCGTTACAGCATATCGAATATACTGCCAAAAGGATAATTCAAAATGGACATATACCGGCACGACATATAACACTAACATGAGATAAAAGAAAGTAGCCATAACAAAAATACCTAATAAAACGGAGTGAAAGCTAGTATCACTCATTAAGCCAGCATATTTTAGGAAAACAGACAAGAAATATCCTAATCCATAAAGGACAACGCCGAATAAATTCGCATTCCAAAAATGAGATTTATAAGCGTCGACAAAGGTTGATAGAATAGGTGTATCTGTTTCTTTTTGAATCCACTTTCTTACAATAGTAAACATGGCGATCGTAGCAGGCATTAATCCAAATAAGATAAGGCCAATTAAAGTGCCGAGTAACCAAATTAAATTTAACCAGGCAAATCTTGTTACCCATGTGCATACCTTATAGAGACTTGCCCAAATACCTGTTAATTCCATCATAAACTCACCTAATTTCACTTTCATTATTACTATATAGAATACATATAAATCAAGAAGAAGTAAACCAGAAAAATGAAACGCTTACATTCGATAATCATTATATGAGATAGTTCTAATCCTTATGACATAACGATTGTAATGATTTTGTAACATAAAATAATCATTATTTCATCACTTCATAATCAATAAGGAAAAATGATTATTTCAGAAAAAAATCTCTAATTAAAAGCTTTTTGCAGTAAACGTTTTATTAGCTGTGAAAAAGTGATTATATACAAGATGGTATCTATTGCTTACTATGGTAGATGTACAACGATTCAGTTGTAACAAATTAAATAGATATTTGGAGGGTGGTTAATTTGAGTAACTGGAAAAAGATAATGGGGTTAATGCTACTTGCCGTCTTATTACTCGTGACAGCTGCTTGTAGTGACAGTTCTTCAGAAAGTAGTGGAGATAATGAAGGATCTGAAGAAGGATCAGATGGAACTTTTTCTTTTTCAATGATGGCAAACTTACACACACCAGAGGTTCCTGATGAAAAAGTATTAAATAAGATAGAAGAAGTAACAAGCACAGATATTGAGATTCAATGGGTACCAGATAACAACTATGAAGACAGATTAAATACAGCTTTTGCAACAAACTCATTACCAGATGCTGTTTTCTTAAAAAACCAAGCTACCTTTATACAATTCCGTGAAGCAATACAAGATGGGCAGTTTTGGGAAGTTGGACAGTATTTAGACGAGTTCGAGAACTTATCTAAATTGAAACAGAACGTATTAGACAATACGAAGATTGATGGGGAATTATATACTTTATACCAAGGACGCCCATTATCACGTCAAGGTATTATCTATCGTAAAGACTGGGCGGAGAATTTAGGCTTAGAAGCACCCACGACAACCGATGAATTTATGGAAATGGTACGAGCTTTCACAGAGGATGACCCAGATGGAAATGGTAAAGATGATACTTTCGGCTTAACAGATCGAAGTGATTTAATCTATGGAGCATTTAAAACGGTTTCCTCTTGGTTTGGAACACCTAACTATTGGGGAGAAAAGGATGGTCAGCTATTACCAGAATTTATGTTTGATGAATACGTACAAACAATGGACTTCTTTAAAGAAATGCATGAGAACGGATACATTAATCAAGACTTTCCTGTAACAAGTAAACCGGACCAACAAGAATTTATTAAAAACGGCACAGCAGGTGTTTATGTAGGTGCGATGAGTGATGTAGGAAGCTTACATGATGATGCAATTGCGATCAATCCTGACGCACAATTTGATGTACACAATTATGTAGAAGGGCCAAGTGGTGAGTTTGGTGTATGGTCGATTCCTGGCTATGGTAACTTAGTAATGTTCCCTAAGAGCTCTGTTGAATCAGAAGAGGAATTGAAGAAAATCTTAGGCTTCTTTGACCAAATGATGTCTCCAGAAGTAGCTAATTACGCTTACTGGGGCTTTGAAGGAGAGCATTATGAATTAGTAGATGGTGCTGCTAAAGTATTAGATTCCGATAAAAATGAACGCGAGGTAAAACCATATCAAGCAATTGAAATCGGAGAGCCTGAAACAAATGGTCGTTACTTAGGTTATTTTGATTATGAACCAAAGGCAAAATCGGAAGAATTATTCCTTGAAAATGAAGAACACCTTATTAATGATCCAACAGTGCCACTTTATTCGGAAACATACGTAAAAGAAGGTGGTACACTGCAACAAATCATTACAGATGCTACGTATAATTACATTCTAGGTCAAATCGACAAAGATGGATTTGATAAAGCCATTGAAGAATGGAAGTCACAAGGTGGAGATAAGATTATAGAAGAATACAATGCATCCTATGAGGAATCAAAATAATCATGCTCAGGGCTCTTAGATCATTTTAAGAGCCCTGAAATTTAACTGCACTACTATTGTCTGTTACTAAGAAGTTCCTATAATGAGGAGATGATCATTATGTTATGTTAGTTACTTTTATGAACAGCAACTCTTAAGAATAAGCTTATGGCAGTAGTGAAAGGTAACTCGTAAGATAATGATTATTTACGTTATATGAATTCTCACGTACGATTTGGATAAGCAGATGCATAGGTAGTGATATTCAGAGGAAAGGAAAATGTCTATGGAAACAACAATTTCTCCGAAACAAGAAAAAAGAAATTACAAAAAAATGAGGAAATCAGAGTTATGGAAAAGAATTAAAAAGAATAAATTGATTTATTTAATGATTCTGCCAGGTCTTCTCTATTTTTTCATTTACAAGTATTTACCGATGTATGGGTTAATTATTTCATTTCAAGAGTATAAGCCTTACTTAGGTATTTCGGGAAGTGAATGGGTAGGATTGGAGCATTTTAAACGATTGTTTGCAAGTCCTGATTTTTGGATGATTTTTAAAAATACATTAATATTGTTCGGTTTGCAAATATTTGTTTATTTCCCGATTCCGATTATTCTATCGTTAATGTTAAATGAAGTGCGACATAGCTTCTTTAAAAAGGGTGTTCAAACACTTGTGTATATTCCGCACTTTATGTCATGGGTAGTTATTGTATCTATTTCGTATGTCATGCTCACACTTGATGGTGGTATTGTAAACGCAATCATAGAGTCGCTAGGATTTGAGAAGGTTAATTTCTTACTGAATGAAGACTGGTTCCGACCAATGTATATTTTACAAGTTATTTGGCGTGAGGCTGGCTGGGGTACGATTATCTTCTTAGCAGCCATTACTGCGGTAGATCCTCAATTATATGAAGCAGCAAGAATGGATGGAGCAGGTCGATTCCGTCAGATGTGGCATATAACCCTACCTGCGATTCGAAATGTAATCATCGTTTTATTAATTTTAAAGATTGGGGATGTATTAGAGCTAGGTTTTGAACATGTGTACCTATTATTAAATTCCTCTAACCGTAATGTTGCCGAAATATTTGATACGTATGTTTACGTAGCTGGTTTACAGCAAGGGCAATTCAGCTATAGTACGGCTGTTGGCTTCTTCAAGGGTGCCGTTGGATTGATTATGGTTGTCTTTGCGAACTGGCTAGCGAAGAAATTCAATGAAGAAGGAATCTACTAAGATTAGGCGAGGTGAAGATAATGGCCAAAAAGAAAAGAATAACAATGGGGAGCAGAATGTTTGATTTCTTTAATTACTTTTTGCTTGCATTGATTGCGCTAATTACCGTTTTACCATTTATCCACGTTGTAGGTAGTTCATTTGCTACAAGTGCAGAGGTGGCGAATACGAAATTTTTACTCTTTCCAACTAAATTCACGCTAGATGCATATGAGTACATCTTTTCCACAGATACGATTTTTAAAGGCTTAGGTGTTTCCGTTATTGTGACACTAGGTGGTACGTTATGGAGTATGTTTTTTTCTACCTTAACTGCTTATGGATTAGCAAGAAAAGATTTGGTCGGTCGTCGTGTGATCAATTTCTTGATTGTTTTTACATTACTATTTAATGGAGGAATGATCCCTACCTTCTTAGTTGTTCAACAGACTGGATTACTAAACTCCTTATGGGCCTTAATCATTCCAGTAACTATTAATGCTTTTAATATGATCATCCTCAGAAGCTTTTTCGTTAATATTCCGGAAAGCCTAGAGGAATCAGCTAAGATCGATGGTGCCAATGACTTTAGTATACTCTTTAGAATTGTACTTCCGATTTCATTGCCAGCTATTGCGACGATTTCCTTGTTCTATGCGGTTACTTATTGGAATACGTACATGCATGCCATCCTTTATTTAAGTGATGCAGGCAAATGGCCAATCCAAGTTCTACTGCGACAAATCGTTGTTCTTGCCAGTGGTTTGACATATGATGGGGCAGCCTATACGGATGTTCCACCACCAGAAACAACGATAAAGATGGCAACGATTGTTGTAGCTACAGTACCAATTCTATTAGTCTATCCGTTTTTGCAAAAATACTTTGCGAAAGGTGCTTTACTAGGCTCTGTAAAAGGTTAAGACAATTAATGAGAGGAAGCATAACACAATGGACTGGCGGGAAGAGAAATTACAGCAATTAGATCAATTATACGAGGGAATGTTCGACTGGTTAATGAAACAATATGACCCTGAAACAGGTGGCTTCTATTATGCAAGAAGCTCGGTAGAAAACGAAGACTTCACTCCAGATATAGAATCTAGTGCACAAGCATTGAATATACTAATTCGGCATCATCTATTAGATCAGATGCCGAATCCCATAAAAGGAAAAATGGTACAATTCTTTCAATCGAAGCAAGACGTAAAAACTGGATACTTCTATGATCCACATCCAAGAATGAAAGAGGATGAAGTAATGGTTCACCGAGCGCTGAATTATTCACTAAACTCCTTAAAAAGGTTAGGGGCATCGAATCGATATCCTCTTCCTCTTTCTTTACGAGAAGCTCCTGCTTATACTACTTCTGTAGAAGCATATCGCGAGAAATGGGAGAGTATTGATTTGAGAAATAGTTGGAGAGGCTGCGATTTATTAGCCTCCTCTACCGTTTATATAAGAGAGATGCCAAAGGAAACGCAAAGAAAATTTGTCGATGCCTTTGCAGCCTATTTAGCAGGTCTTCAAGATAGGCAAACGGGTTTGTGGGGAGAAGGATCTGTTTATGAAAGAATATCTGGAACTTTTAAGTTGCACACCTTTTACCGAAGCTATCAGATTCCAATGCCTAATAAGGAAAGAATTTATCAAAGTATTCTTAGATGTCTACGGCAGGAAGAGGCTATCGATATGTGTTATATCCGAAATCCTATTGATCTCTTATCCTATTTAGCCTTAGATATTCCAGAGGAAGAGCTTAAGGAGATTACATCAATTACGATCGAGAATATGTCAAGGCTTAAGAGAGCAGATGGTGCTTTTTCAAGAGAACTTGCCCATTCACCAAAGGCGCCGAATGTGGCTCAAGTGAAAGAGGGAGATTACTATCCTAACATGCCAGAACCTGTCCAGCTCGGAATGGGATTAGTGGAGGGTGATATGAATGCTACTACCCAAGCAACTCTTATACGTATCCAACTTCATAAATTGTTAGGAGTAGATTCAAAAGCCATCATAGCTAACAGTGAATTTTGGAATAATTAAAATAGTGGAAAGAAGTGTTACCGTTCATGCAACAAGACAGAATCGAGAAGGAAAAGCATTTATCTAAGCATGCTATTAATATTCTCATCAACCATGCGATCTTTCAGTTTGGTGGTTCCCTTTCCATTATTTTTGTCAATTTATATTTATGGCGATTGACGAATAGCTTATGGGTGAATGGAATCTATAATTTAGTAGCCATTTTATCACAGGCTGGAACTACTTTTTTTATAGGCAAAATGTCAAAAAGAAAAGGCAGAACAACTATTTATCGCTATGGCATCGTGATGACTGCCTTATTTTATTTATTCATTGTTATTGTCCAAGAGCAAATTGTCACTTATTATTATTGGTTTGCTTTGTTGAGAGGGATCGCACAAGGCTTGTATTGGGTTGCGTACTTTACGATCGTTCATGAGGTATCCTCTGATCATAATCGACATCGATATTTAGGCTGGAATCAAATGGTCATGGGAACAACGAATTTGATAGCGCCAGCATTAGCCGGATTTGTGATTGAATTATTTACAGGCTTGACTGGATATGTGATCATCTTTTCGATTGCATTTTTGATGTTTTTTATTGTGACATTAAGAAGCTTCCAAATGGTAAGAGAATCTATACGCCATCGCAATTATTATATGAAATATTTAGGACTTATCGTAAAACGAGAGCGGAGGTTTATAAGTGCCTTAGCAGGATGGTTGGTCATCGGTTTTCCACAAGGGATATTGATGTACATGACACCAATCTTGATTTATAGCATTTTTGAAGATGAAGCGGTAGTTGGATATTTAAATGCAGGATTTCTAGCAGTGTCTATTTTCGTAAGTTTTATCTTTTCTCGTTTTGCTAATATTCAAGATACGAAGCGTTATCTTTGGATAGCAGCGATAGGCTTTTTATTAGCTGGAAGCTTTTTAACCTGGGAAATCGCGATGTGGAGTGTGATCTTCTTTATGATTACGCAAAATATGGTGAAGCCCATTCAAGCAAATGCTTATGCAGCTTATTATTTTCAGTGGATCAATAGAATTCCATTGAAAACAGAGTTTCGAGTGGAGTCGATAGTATTAAGAGAAACTATCATTAATCTAGGTCGTGGATTGGGTATTATCCTATTTATGATCTTTTCCAGTGGCATAGATACAAAGACTGTTGCCTTTGTCATTATTGGCTCAATGGCCATTCAATTATTTTTACCAATGTTAATCACAGATAAGGAGGATGCATAATGAGTGTCATTAATCAATGGGAGCAAGCGGAACCAGGGGTGAAGCGAAAAATTCATCGTCCTGGAAACAAGGTGATGATGATGGAGGTTGTCTTTGAAAAAGGTGCGGAAGGTTCTAGTCATCATCATCCACATGAGCAATTAACCTATTGCCTTGAAGGGAAATTAGCTTTTCAAGTGGATGAAAAGGAAATAGTTATTGAAAAAGGTGAAACCATACATATACCGTCCAATGCGGTCCATGGAGTGAAGGCATTAGAACCTAGTAAGCTATTAGATGTATTTACCCCATTAAGAGAAGATTTACTGAAGGAGTGATGACATGGGTTTTTATGATATTACAGAATTCGGTGCATTGCCTGATGGTAGTGATGTTAGTACGAATGCTATCCATCAAGCAATTCAAGCATGTACAAAAGCGGGTGGAGGAACGGTTTATGTTCCAGCAGGTAAGTTCATAACAGGCCCAATCCAATTAGCGAGCAATCTAACCTTATATTTAGATGCAGGTGCAGTCCTGTCCTTTATCGATGATTTCGATCAATTTCCAGTGGTGAAAACGAGATGGTCTGGCTATGTATGTCATGGGTTTATGCCGCTTGTTTTTGCACAAAATGCGGAAAATGTAACGATTAAGGGTGAGGGTGTGTTGGATGGAAATGGGCAAGCCTGGTGGGAGATCAATGGCAAGCTGAGAAAAGGAGAGCATTATGAATCGCTAAAAACAAAGGAAATTGCAAAAGCGAATGCCCTCTTTACAGAGCCAGCAGATACAAATCTTGTAGAATGGCCATCACAATTCTTGCGACCGCCATTGATTCAATTTTATCAGGTGAAAAATGCAAGCATCAGTGGAATTACGGTTACTAACTCTCCTTTTTGGAATACACATCTTGTCTTCTGTCAAAACATATCGGTGCATAATGTTCATTTCTTAAACCCTTCTGATACACCGAATGGAGATGGATTGGATATTGAATCATGTCTTAATGTACGAGTTTCTGACTGTCATTTTGATGTTGGCGATGATTGCGTTGTACTCAAATCAGGTATTAATGAAGATGGTCGCCAATACAATGTACCGACGAAAAATGTAACCGTAACGAATTGTACGATGCACCATGGCCATGGTGGGGTGGTGTTTGGTAGTGAAAATTCAGGTGGTATCGAAAATGTAGCGATATCTAATTGTGTATTTAATGGAACAGATCGTGGAATACGAATGAAAACGAATCGAGAGCGTGGTGGTTTTATTCGTAATGTTTTAGTGAATAACGTCTTGATGGAAGATGTATTGTGTCCTTTCACGATTAACTCCTTCTATCGTCACGGAGTAAATAGAAGTAACCCAGAATTATTGGATGCTAAAGCTATTCCAATCAGTGAAAAAACGCCTATAGTAGAGCAGGTTCGAATTAGCCATGTGACAGCGAAAAATTGTCGAGCAGCAGCGGGATTCCTTTATGGGCTTCCAGAAATGCCGGTAAAGGAAGTGAGCCTAGAGCATGTCACCATTGAGATGACTCAGGATTACCATGTTCCTGGAGGAGAACCAGATATGGTTAGAGAGGTTATCGAAATGGCTGGGGAAGGTATGTTTGCGAAATATATTAACGACCTTCAGCTTCACCATGTTCGAATTCTAACAAGAAAAGGTCCTGGGCTAGTAATAGAGGAATCAAATGATATTATGCTTGAACAGTTTGCTTTAAAAAATAAAGAGATGGGTACTCCAGTGGTTGTATCTAAGAACACAGAGAGTATTCATGTAAACGGAATACAAAGAGATCAGCTAGGCGATGATTATTTGAAAAGAGTGGAAAGTGAGGTTACTCCATAATGAAAACCTACCAAAATCCGATTATTCCCGGTTTTTATCCAGATCCATCCATTTGTCGAGTAGGAGAAGACTATTACCTTGTGACATCAAGCTTTGAATATTTCCCAGGTGTGCCAATATTCCATAGTAAGGATTTAGTCAATTGGCGTCAGATTGGTCATGTATTAGATCGACCGGAACAATTGAATTTAGATCAGACTCCTAATTCTAGAGGGATTTATGCACCAACGATTCGTTATCATGATGGCATTTTTTATATGATTACAACATTTGTCGTTAGTCAAACAGGTGCTAGACGTAATTTTTACGTAACGGCAACAGATCCCGCTGGTCCGTGGTCTAAGCCTAATTGGCTTGAGGATGCACCAGGAATTGATCCCTCCTTATTATTTGATGATGATGGAAAGGTCTACTATACAGGTAATCGCAAGCCACCATCAGGTCCGAAATATAAAAAACACAATGAGATTTGGCTTCAGGAATTAGATCTAGAGAAAAAGCAATTAGTCGGACCTAAATATAGTCTGTGGGATGGTGCGCTAAAGAATGCTCATGCGCAAGAAGCTCCGCACTTATATAAAATAAATGGTTGGTATTATTTAATGATTGCAGAAGGTGGAACAGGACATACACACGCTGTGACCATTGCACGTAGTAAAAATGTAACGGGACCATATGAAATGACGGAGACGAATCCTATTCTTACACATCGACATTTAGGAAAAAATCACCCAATCGTCAATATCGGTCATGCCGACATTGTGGAGACACAGGATGGTGACTGGTGGATGGTTTGTCTAGGATCACGTCCATATGGAGGCTATTATCGAAATTTAGGACGAGAAACCTTTTTAGTACCGTTTATTTGGGAGGACGGCTGGCCCATTGTTAATCCGGGAAAAGGCTTTGTAGAAGAAGAGATGCCTTTTCCGAAGTTATCGGAGCACAAATGGCCTGCTTTACCACAAGCTGATTCATTTGATGCAGATACACTAGATGATCAATGGAATTTCTTAAGGACACCACGTGGAGATTTTTGGTCATTGTCAGAAAGGTCCGGATTTTTAAGATTAAAAGCGAAAAAAGAAACCATTATGGAAGAGGAAAATCCTTCTTTTGTAGGAAGAAGGCAACAGCATATCGACTTTTTCGCACAAACTGTAATGGAATTTAGTCCAACACAGGATAATGAAACAGCTGGTATTGTCTTATTGCAGAATCAGGACTTTCAATTCCGAATGGAGGTAGTGCTTGAAAAAGGCGAGCGTAATATTCAATTAATAAGAAGAGAAGCAGGTGTGGATAAGCAAGTAGCTAAAAAGCCGATTAATAGTAGCAAATTATATTTGAAAGTAGAGGCTAATGGCCAAAGCTATCAGTTCTATTTTGCGGAAAAAGCTCTAGATTGGGTAGCATTGGCATGTGACGTGGATGGCACGATATTAAGTACAGATAAAGCGGGTGGCTTTGTTGGTGCTTATATCGGGATGTATTGTTCAGCAAATGGGGAAGACAGCAGCAATTATGCAGATTTTGATTTGTTTGAATATCACGGAATTTCTTAAATAGAGAGGGGTCAATGAAATGGTAGTAAAACAAAAAACAGCACTAGATTGGGCAAGGCTTGCTTGTGATACTTTAATGAATCAATACGAGCCCGTCAAACTTCCTCCAGCAGATCGCTGGCATTATCATCAAGGTGTCTTTTTGTGTGGAATGCATGACGTATGGAAATTAACGGGTGAACCAAGATATTTTCATTATTTTAAGGAATATGTAGATAAGTTGATCGATGAAGAAGGGAACTTCTATTTCGCTAGAAGTGAGCTTGATGCGATTCAACCAGGTTTATTATTACTACCTCTTTATCAAGAGACAAAGGAGAATCGTTACAAGGTTGCTGCAGCTAAGCTACGCCATTTATTAGATACATTGAACCAAACAAAAGAAGGTGGTTTCTGGCATAAGGACAAATATCCTTATCAAATGTGGCTAGATGGCTTATATATGGCGGGACCTTTTACAATTCAATATGGCCAAATGTTTGATGAACCAGAGCTTATCGATCTAGTAATGGAACAAGAAAGACTAATGCGAAAGAACACCAAAAAGGAAAATGGCTTATATTACCACGGTTATGATGAAAGCAAAAAAACCCCATGGTCCACAGCAAAAGGCCACGCTCCAGAGGTGTGGGGACGAGCGCTTGGCTGGTATAGCATGGTGACAGCAAACTTTATCGAGATGCTTCCAGAAGGTCATCAGAAACGAGCGGAATTAAAGCACGTCGTGAAGGAATTAATCGATGCACTGATCGAATTTCAGGATGAAAAGACCGGATTATGGTATCAAGTGGTGGATAAAGCGGACGAACAGGATAACTATTTAGAAAGCTCCTGCTCCTGTTTGTTTACTTATGCGATTGCAAAAGCAGTCAACAAAGGCTATATTGACCGTAGTTATTGGGCTAATGCGGAAAAGGCATATCAAGGACTTCTGGAGAACAAAGTACAATTGGATGAGCAAGGAAACTTTCTTTTACATGATATTTGCATAGGAACATCGATTGGCACGTATGATTATTATGTACACCGTGATACAAGTACGAATGATCTACATGGAGTAGGTGCATTTATTTTAGCGAGTATTCAATTAGCTATTGGGAATGAGCAAGGCCAATGAAAAAGATACAGCTATTTATAGCCGGAGACTCAACGATGGCGGATTATGAGGATAGTCACTATCCACAGATGGGATGGGGACAAGTATTGCCTTATTTTTTCACCGATGAAATAAAGGTGCAAAATCATGCCGCTTCTGGAAGAAGTACAAAATCATTCCTCTCTGAAAATAGATGGACTGAAATGGAACGACAATTTCAATCAGGGGATTATGTGCTTATTCAATTTGGACATAATGATCAAAAATTAGATAAAGAACGAGCCACAGATCCTTTTACTACTTATCAAGAGAATTTGCGTTTTATGATAGTAAGTGCTAGAGGCCATGGAGTAACCCCGATTCTACTAACCTCAATCGCTAGAAGACATTTTGATGAAAAAGGCTTCTTAAAAGACACCCATGGTCATTATCCAGATGCAGTTCGCCAGCTCGCACTTTTAGAAAAGGTGGTTTGTATCGATATGCTCCAAAAAACGTCAGAGGCGATAGAAAGGTTAGGGCTCAATGAATCAAAGAAGTGGTTTATGTGGCTTGAAACAAACCAATTTTCTTCATATCCTGATGGGGCGAAGGATGATACTCATTTACGGGAAGAAGGAGCAATGGCTCATGCAGGAATCTTTATACAGGAGTTAATAGAAAGGAGTCATCCTTTAAGTAGATATGTCAAAAAGATAGAGGTGACCGAATGAACAAATTACGTGTATTATCCAATATTGAAGTCCAAAAAGTAGTAGCGGTGATTCGTACAGATACGGAAGAGCAAGCTTTAAAGGTCGTGGATGCCTGTATAGAAGGTGGAATAAAAGCGGTGGAGCTAACTTATTCGATTCCCCATGTAGAGAACGTTATCGAGCAGTTAGTAGAAAAATATCGAGGGGGGAAGGAGATAACGATCGGCGTAGGTACCGTATTAGATGCCTATACAGCAAGACAGGCGATCTTTGCTGGCGCTACCTTTATTGTCAGCCCATCATTTGATGCAGCTACAGCAAAACTTTGTAATTTGTATCAAACCCCATATATGCCGGGTTGCCTAACTGTCACAGAGATTAAGGAAGCAATGGAAAGTGGAGCAGATGTAGTAAAAGTATTCCCTGGCAGTAATGTGAGTCCTGGATTTCTAAAGGCTGTACATGCCCCAATCCCTCAAGCGAACATGATGCCCACAGGGGGAGTGAACCTAGACAATATAAAGGATTGGCTGGAGGCAGGTGCCATTGCTGTGGGGATAGGAGGAAATCTCGTAGCCCCAGCTAAAATGGGTGATTATACAAAAATTACAGAGCTTGCAAGGCAATATGTAGCAAAAGTAAAAGAGGCGAGTGTATGAAGGTAGTTACGTTTGGCGAAATGCTAATGCGTCTCACCACAGATCCTACAGCTAGACTTCAGCAAACGAATCAGTTCAGTTTTTATTATGGGGGAGCAGAGGCTAATGTTGCCGTTTCACTTGCCAATTTTGGAGTGAATACTAGTTATATTAGTCGCGTTCCACTTAATCTAATTGGTGACACTTGTGAAAGATATTTACGTGGTTGTAGTGTGGATACGTCTTTCTTATTAAAGGGTGGTGATCGCTTAGGACTGTATTTTGTCGAATCAGGAATTGGCAACCGTCCTGGTCAGGTCATCTATGATCGGAAGTTTTCTAGTTTTTCGCAAATAAAGAAGGAAAACATAGAATGGGATCGAATATTAGAAGGTGTAGAGCTTTTTCATACGACAGGTATTACGTTAGCGCTCTCAGAGGAGCTCCAAGAGATCACGATAGAAGGAATGAAACGAGCGAAGGAACAAGGAATAAAGGTTAGCTTTGACTTCAACTATCGTGCAAAGCTCTGGAGTCAACAAGAAGCAAGTATTGTGATCCAAAAGGCTTTGCCATATGTCGATATAGCCTTTTGTAATCATATGGATGCTATTTATCTATTAAATATCGAACCAGTCGAAGAAGAGCTAACGCATAAAGAGAAACTACAGTATTATTATGATAATATCCGAGAGTTATATCCAAATATCGAGCTATTCGCTTCGACGAAAAGGGATGTAAAATCGTCATCTGTTCATTTTTTACAAGGTTATCTATATAGGGAAGGGATGCTCGAGCAAACAGCTACTTATACCATTGAACCAATTATTGATCGTATTGGTGGGGGGGATGCTTATGCAGCAGGAATTCTATACGGGATTCTCCATAGATGGAACCCGATAGATATGGTTCGTTTCGCAACAGGTGCAAGTGTATTGAAGCACACTGTCAAAGGAGATGGCAATGCCTTTTCCGTACCTGAGGTGGAGCAATTTATCCAAAGTATAAATCAAGAGATTAATCGATAATTTTCAAGGAGGAATTATTCATGGAAGTACGTTATGCCAACCATCCAGAGGAGATTAAAAGATATAACACAGACGAGCTGAGAGAAAAATTTCTAGTAGAAAAACTATTCGAAGCAGGGAAGGTTCATTTAACCTATACACATGTTGACCGTATGATCTTTGGTGGTGTGACACCTTCATCTGAAGAATTAACGATTAAATTAGATAAACAACTAGGGGTTAGCTATTTTTTAGAGCGAAGAGAGCTTGGGATCATTAATATTGGTAATGATGGCTATGTCCTACTAGATGGGGAACGTTATGAAATGAAACGACATGACGGTCTATATGTAAGTAGAGGAACAAAAGAAGTATGGTTCGGCTCCAATGATCCGGCA
The DNA here is from genome assembly GCF_055392695.1 of Gracilibacillus sp. JCM 18966. Classification (NCBI taxonomy): domain Bacteria; kingdom Bacillati; phylum Bacillota; class Bacilli; order Caryophanales; family Bacillaceae; genus Gracilibacillus; species Gracilibacillus sp. JCM 18966. The sequence continues at coordinate 1,617,006 of NZ_AP043883.1, forward strand.
GCACCTGCGAAATTCTATATTAATTCAGCACCAGCACACCATACTTATCCAACCGTGAAGATCGATATTAAAGATATTAAGCCACTGGAATTAGGAGAGCCAGGTACGTTGAATGAACGAAAAATTCACCAATATATTCATCCAAATGTGTGTGAAAGCTGTCAATTACAAATGGGCTTAACGATGCTTATGCCAGGAAGTGTTTGGAACACGATGCCTGCACATACTCATGACCGTCGAAGTGAAGTCTACTTATATTTTGATATGGAGGAAAATACGCGTGCCTTCCACTTTATGGGCGAGCCAGAAGAAACAAGGCATCTTGTTCTGAAAAATGAACAAGCCGTTATCTCACCAAGTTGGTCCATCCATTGTGGTACAGCAACTAGTAACTATACATTCATTTGGGGAATGTGTGGCGAAAACATTACTTATGATGATATGGATCATATAAGTATGGATCAGTTACGATAAGGAGGTAGTGTTATGAGTGCAGGAATCCAAGATTTTTCACTAAATTATTTTTCATTAAAAGGAAAAACAGCGATCATTACTGGTGGTAACACGGGTCTTGGTCAAGCGTATACCGTTGCACTGGCAGCAGCTGGAGCGGATGTGTTCGTTGTGACACATGGAACGAATTGGGATGACACAAAAGCATTATTAGAAGGAAAAGAAGGGAAAGCACAATTCTATCAGGCTGATTTAATGGATCGTGAGCAACTATCCAATGTGGTTCCTGCTTGTCAAAAGGAGTTTGGCACAGTAGATATATTAGTCAACAATGCTGGGACAATTCGCCGTAATCCTTTATTAGAGTATAAGGATGAGGATTGGGATGATGTGATGGCACTAAATTTGGATGCTGTCTATTTTCTAAGCCAAGCGGCAGCAAAGGCTATGGTCGCACAAGGTTCAGGCAAAATCATTAATATCGCCTCCATGCTCACATTCCAAGGAGGAAAATTTATACCGCCATATACAGCAAGCAAGCATGCGGTAGCGGGCTTGACTAAATCGTTTGCCAATGAATTAGCAGAGCATGGGATCCAAGTGAACGCAATCGCACCTGGATATTTTGCAACCAAAAATACAGCGCCTATCCGTGCCGATGAAAAACGAAATGCAGAGATTTTATCAAGAATTCCTGCGGGCTATTGGGCAGAGCCAAGTGATTTAATGGGTACAGTAGTCTACCTCGCCAGCCGAGCATCTGATTATATGAATGGTCATGTATTAGCCGTAGATGGTGGCTGGTTAGCAAGATAATAAAAGAGTGACTAGCTGTTTGGTTAGTCACTCTTTTCATTTTTTGATGATGAGGAGGGTCCATATTGGAACTTAATCTAGGAATACGAGCACACGATATCACCTATCAAGATCCAGAGCAGATCGCAGAAGAGGTATCTTCCAAAGGATTAGGCTCTGTTCAATTAGCATTGGCCAAATCCTTCCCAAATCTCCCGACCCAAACAGGAGCCTTAAGTCCAGGCTTTGGCAAATATATGTACCAAGCTTTTTCCAAAAAGAAGGTAAATATCGCCATACTAGGTTGCTATATTAATATGATCCATCCAAATGTAGAAAAACGTAAGCAGCTTTTGGCAAGATTCAAGGAACATATTCGATTTGCGAAAGACTTTGGATGTAGTATCGTCGGCTCTGAAACAGGCAATATTCGTGAACAAATGGGTTATACAGAGGATAATTTTACAGAAGAAGCATTCCAAAAGGTAGTAAAAAGTATTCGTGAATTGGTAGAAGAAGCTAAAAAGTGGGGCATTATTGTTGGGATAGAAGGGGGCATTAATCACCCGATCCATACGCCTCAGTTGATGAGACGCTTATTGGATGAGGTTCCGTCTAGCCAGCTACAAGTTATCTTTGATCCTGCCAACTTTATGTCAATGGAAAATTATCAGAATCAGGCAAAAGTGTTTCAAGAATCATTTGAGCTCTTTGGTGAAAGAATTGTAGCGATTCACGCAAAGGATTTTATTATTGAAGACAACTGGATTAAAATGGTGCCCGTTGGACAGGGAATGCTGCGCTATGATTATTTATTTTCTTGGATCAAAAAGCATAAGCCCTTTGTTGAAGTCTTGTTGGAAAATACGAAAGAGCCGTATATTGATGAAAGTATAAAGTATCTGCATAAAAAGTTTGCGGAAGTAGATGGGGCATAGACGTTTCACAATATTGCCAAGTGTAGACTGATGAAATTGGGAAATATAACTAACCCAAGCGAGAGCTCAAGTGTAGATGTCTGAATTAATCTGTATATCGGACATCTCAGTTGAGAGATCAGGCTGAAATGTCTAATAAAACCAGATATCGGACAATTTAAACGAGGGCTCAAGTGGAGTTGTCCGATAAAACCAGATATCAGACAATTCAAGGGAGAGCTCAAGACAAAACTGTCCAATAAAACTAGATATCGATCAATCTAAGCGAGAGCTCCAGCCAAACTATCCGATAAAACGAAGATCATCACTTAAAATGTGCCTTTTTGTTGACGAGGAAATACCGTATAACTAAAACTAATCAGGAAATCTATTATTAAAATAATAGACCAGAGACGAAAGATATGGAAAAGCTGTTCCGTCTGAGGATTATTATCAATATAATAAATAATTGCGAAAATAATGCCACTACCAATAACCCAGGATAATAAATGGCGGAACCAGCCTTCTCTTTCAATTTTTGCATATTCACTTCCATATTTTTTCTTCTTATCTGGCTTCGGCCCATTGCGAAAATAATAGGCAAAGCGAACATCCGCCCATGCAATCATGCGATGGCCAAAGGCTATACTTACCCCGATATAAATAGCTGCAATCCCGTGAACCGTCGTTGCTACTGCACCGTTCTTTAAATCTATTACTGTTGCCACGAGTAATAACAAGTCTACAATTGGGGTGCAAATTAATAAAAGGTTTCCTAACTTTCGTTGATTGAACACATATCTAGCGATTAGACCAGCCAATACAAAAATCCAAAAGCCTACCTCACATGCAATAATAATCCACGCAATCAAAATTTTCTCCACTCCTTTTTAGTACAACTGTATTAAATCATATCACATTTCTTAAATAATACAAGTGTGTTAAAATAAAAATATGCCAAAATTCGTGGATCATGAAAAAAGAAAAATAAAAATTGCAGAAGCAACCTGGAAGTTAATCGTCGAGCAAGGAATTGAGCAAGCTACGGTTAGAAAAATAGCACAAGAATCAGGCTTATCGGTTGGGGCCTTACGACATTATTTTACAACACAGTCTGAATTATTAAAATTTTCAATGGAGCTAGTCGTACAGCGGGTAATGGATCGTACGCATTCGACTAATTACAAAGGCTCCCCCTTTGAAATAGCAATGGATGCTATTAGCGAAGTACTACCAATTGACTCTGATCGTAGGGTAGAAATGGAGGTGTGGTTTGTTTTTTCAGCCAAAACCCTTGTCGATCAAAGCCTTCGTTCTGTTGGAGAAAAAACGTATCAAAATATGCATCAAGGATTGTATCGGGTTTTAGAATTCCTATACTCCCAACATTTATTAAAAAAGGACATTGACCTAGAAATGGAGGCAAATCGCTTGCACCCATTAGTAGATGGAATGGCTTCCCACCATCTACTCTATCCGTCTATTTATACGTATGAAAAAATGATAGCAACATTGAGGTACCATTTAAAAACATTATGGAATGGAGATGATCTAAATGAGTCTACATCCTCCTAATCATGAGCACACAGATGAACAGATGCTAAAGGTAGAAGTCAACTTAGATGATACACCTGGCGAATGGCTAGGATATGTGATGGATCAATTATTTGAAATGGGCGCAAATGATGTATATTATACACCCATTTATATGAAAAAAAATCGTCCAGCTGTACAACTCCAAGTCCTTTGTAAAAAGAATATTTTAGAGAATATTAAGCAGATTATACTTACCGAAACGACAACACTTGGTATTCGCTACTATCCTCTTACCGTTTATCGAATGGAAAGGCAAATGCGAACAATCGATACGAAGTGGGGAAAAGTAACGATAAAAGAGGGGATTTGGGAAGGGAAAGTAATCCAAGCATCCCCTGAATATGAAGATTGTCGTAAGCTAGCAGAGCTGCATCAAGTTCCATTAAAGGATATCTATGCAGCAGTTTGGCAACAGCTAAAATAATGAAAGATGGGGGCACCTTTTATGTAGCTCGTGTAAAAATGTTTCCTTCTTGCAAGGTGAAATTTTCACACTACCTAACATTCCTTTTTTATAGTAAATTTCAACGCCATCCTTAGACGACATAATGCGGTAGCCTGTTAACATATCGTTAGTTGAAGTGATTTTAGTAATATCGCCATATGGAATTTTACTTCTGAATGGCCCGCCTTTTACATAAAGATAATCGTTTGTAAGCACATACCTTATGCCGATAAATGGCCAAATGATGATTCCGATTAACAATAGAAGAATGGATAATAAAATTGCTACATCTAATCGTGTAATATGAGGATCTAAAAACAACGGTAATAGAGTAACTGATGTGATAATCATCATAGCGATACCAATCAATAAGGCAAAAGAACGGTCTAGTTTTGAATAAAATACCATGAAATTACCTCCTACGACTGATTACGGAATAGGAGGTAAAATGGTTTCGTTTATTTTTTCTTTGGAGCAGGACCTGAGCTTTCCCTTTCTGTTAGTATGGGGGATAGTTTTTTCACTAAATTCTTCTCTTCCTTTGATTCAATTTGTTCAATAATGGCATGGACGATTTCCTCTGCTAATAAATCTACAGGTACACCGATACACGTCATGGGTACCTCTAATGTTTCCATTTGTGGGATATTGTCATAGCTAATCAAGGAAATATCCTTTGGAATCTCCAGATTTTTCTCCTGAAGGGCTCTTAGAATACCTCCACTAATATCATAGCTTCCACCAATAATTGCTGTTGGTTGCTGTTGTTGATGAAAGATCTCTTTTACAGCACTATATCCATCAAACCAATTTAATCCTCCAGCATCAATAATTTGAGTATGCCTCGTTAAACCATGCTGCTTCATCGCCTTTGTGTATCCTTCAACTTTTTCTAATTGAAGCACATCGTCTGTTTCATGGAGACCAATGTAGGCAATATTCCGATGTCCAAGCTCGTACAAATATTGGACTGCATGCTGCATGGCTTTTTCGTGATTAGCGTCAATAATCGGATAGGAGGAGGTTCTTTTTTCCGACACACCATAGGCTACCATTGGTATATTCTCTTGGGTGATCGGTGAACTGGTCGATTCCTCAAACACAATCATGCCATCTACTTGAAATTTTTTAAAGGTTTCAATGGCTGTTTCTGGTTGATCAACTGATAAAATCATCGAGTATGGAGTTGCTTCAAAGGCTTTGCTTATATTCGTAACTAAAGTGGCTAGTACAATTCGTTCAATAGTTGGCCAAAGTAGTCCAATTACTTCCGTTTTTTTGCGAACGAGCTGCTTAGCTGCTAAGTTTGGTTCATAGCCCATTTCTTCAGCGACTTGAATGATTTTTCTTTTGGTTACTTCCTTTACTAGCGGGCTATTGTTCAATGCTTTTGATACCGTCGAATAGCTAACACCAGCCACTTTAGCAATATCTTTAATGGTTATTGACATAACATCACCTATAACTTTCTTAGAAAATATTTATTTATTGGTTGTGTTCTATTTTTAAATAGTATATCATAAAAATAACAACGTTGTTATTTATTTTTTGAAAATAACTGAAACCGTTAACATGTAATTTAAAAGGAGTGGAGACATAGTGGAACAATTTACAGATGTAGTGCAGGCATTAGCGCAAGGTAAGCAACCAGCCTCTAATAATCATATCTCGGTTTATGAAAGCTCATTTGAACAAAAAGATGGAACAAATGTGATAATGGCAAAAGCAGGAACAGAAAAATATTTAGTTGCTGCAGGGCAAGGAGAACTATTCAATAGCCTGACAGGTGACACCGTGGCAGGTGGAAAAGTATGTGGGTTAACACATGAAAACCGTATAGTCCTAAATAAATTTTTTGCTTACACGGTACCTCAAGCATTTGGTACAGAAATAGCGACAATGGGACTTGGAGATCGATTGGGTGTGGCATCCCCTGGCCATATTGAAACAACACGAAATCGCAAGGTAAAACCAATTTTGGCACAACAAAGTATTCGAGAACTAACCCTATTAAATCGAACAATGACAGATATATTAGATGCAGCAAGCTTTGCTGTGTTCCAGGAAGGCTATAAGGATGGATATGGTGCCGATGCAGATCATATCAAACTAGAAAAGGACATAGAATATGCTCTAGAATTGGGCTTTAGTTTTATTACATTAGATTGCTCAGAGCAGATCCGAAATGACGTTGAGGATGCTCAAAAGGAATATGCTGGATTACCTGTCGATCGAAAAGAATATTATAACCATTATTTGAACAAAACATTTGAAGTACAAGGCTTGAATATTACATTTGACGATGAAAGCTTAGCGAAAAACGTTTTAGTATATGGAGAAGCAATAGATTTTATGGAGCATGTCTATAATGAGTATATTTCAAAGGCGGAAAAAGCAATAGATTTTGAGATTTCCATTGATGAAACAGAAACTGTAACAGCACCAGAGGCTCATTTCTTTGTGGCAGAGGAGTTAAGAAGAAGAGGAGTTACAGTACAAAGCTTAGCACCAAGATTTTGCGGTGAGTTCCAAAAGGGAATTGATTATATCGGTGATCTGGAGCAATTTGAAAAGGAATTGCATGAACATGCAGAGATTGCTAAATACTTCGGTTATAAGCTAAGCATCCACTCAGGTAGTGATAAGTTCAGTGTATTCCCGATAATTGGTAAGTATACAGAAGGGTTATTGCACATCAAAACAGCAGGAACGAACTGGTTAGAGGCTGTTCGTGTTATTGCTGTAGAGAATCCGGATCTGTATCGTCGTATGCATGTATATGCAGAGGATCATTTTGAAGAAACATTAAAATATTATCATGTAACACCTGATTTAGACAGTATTGCTCCATTAAATGAAACGGCTGACGCTGATCTACCAACATATATGGATCATGATGCAGCTCGTCAATTATTCCATGTCACTTATGGAATTTTATTAACAGCAAAAAATGAAGCAGGTGAGGATTTATTCCGCAAAGAATTTTTTGATACCCTATTGAATAATGAAGATACGTATCGTCAAGGCTTAGTGAAGCATATTGGTCGTCACTTAGACTTATTAGGACTTTAATCAAGAGAAAGTAGGGATAAAATGAAAGCATTTATGGACGAGAATTTTGTCTTAACCAATGAAACTGCTAAAAAACTTTATCACAATTATGCGAAGGATCTACCAATTATTGATTACCATTGTCACCTAAGTCCTCAGGAAATCTATGAGAATACGAAATTTGAAAATATTACGAAGGTATGGCTATATGGAGATCACTATAAATGGCGTGCAATGCGTGCAAATGGTGTGGAGGAAAAGTACGTAACAGGTGATGGCAGTGATTATGAGAAATTTCTAGCATGGGCAAAAACTGTCCCAATGCTAATAGGTAATCCACTGTACCATTGGACACATCTCGAGCTAAAAAGATATTTCGGTATAGAAGAGCCTTTAAATGAAGATACTGCACCAGCGATTTGGAATAAAGTAAATGATCTATTAAATAGTGGTGAATGGAATGTTCGTGATTTTATTGTGAAATCAGGTGTGGAGGTGGTCTGTACAACAGATGATCCAACAGATTCCCTTGAATATCATGAAAAAATTAAGGCAGATGCTGATTTTGATGTCAAGGTATTACCAAGCTTCCGCCCAGACAAAGGACTAGAAATTAATCGTGAAACCTTCCTTCCATGGGTACAAAAGCTAGCAGAAGCATCTAGTATTTCCATTGATTCCTATGATGCTTTCTTGAAGGCACTTGCTAATCGTATCCATTTCTTCCATGAAATCGGTGGGCGTGTTTCGGATCATGCATTGGATGTGATGATGTATGAAGAAGCGTCTGAAGAAGAGGTTGCTAGTATTTTTGAAAAGGCATTAGCAGGCAATAAAGTTAGTTTAGAAGAAGAAAAAAAATATAAATCCTATACCCTTACCTTCTTAGGAATGCAATATCACCAAAAGGGCTGGGCGATGCAATACCACATTAATGCCCATCGAAATAACAATACGAGAATGTTTAATGAATTAGGACCAGATACTGGGTATGATTCGATGAATGATGATCTTTTAGCAAAGCCTTTACAGAAACTATTAGATTCATTAGATCAAGCGGATGCTTTACCGAAAACGATTCTTTATTCATTGAACCCGCGTGATAATGTGACGATTGCGACACTTATTGGTAGCTTCCAAGGTGGCGGGATTCCTGGGAAAATGCAATTCGGAACCGCATGGTGGTTTAATGATACGAAGCTTGGCATGATTAACCAAATGGAAACATTAGCAGATATCGGTGTATTCAGTCGCTTTATCGGTATGCTAACAGATTCGCGAAGCTTTTTATCTTATACACGTCATGAATATTTCCGCCGCATCATGTGTAATTTGATTGGTGAATGGGTGGAAAATGGGGAATATCCTAATGATGAAGAAACATTAACAAAAATCGTCCAAAATATTTCTTATTATAATGCAAAAGAGTATTTTGGTTTTTAATGGAGTGCTTTGCTCTGATGGTTTTTATTCGGCCCTTACATGCATTCGTGGATGAATGCATGTAAGGGCTGTTTTGCCTCTATAAAACATAACTAGCTAATACACTCTGAACCTCATAAATATTCAAGCTTTTATTAAACTGTTTTTGAAATGGAGTAGAGCTTCCAGAAACCCATATTTTTAATTCAGCGTCTAAATCAAAGCTCCCAGCAGTCTCAATACTAAAGTAGGTAATATTTTTATACGGAAGTGAAAGGATTTCTGTTTTCTTTCCAGTGACGCCTTGCTTATCCACTAAAATCAATCGTTTATTGGTGAAAATAAACAGATCACGAATCAATTTGTAGGCTTTTTCCACTTGTTCGCCTTGTGCTAAAGTGGTGGGGAATTCCTTTTCGATATCACTCACTTTCATTTCAGAAGCATTTCCCATTAGTCCATCTAAAAATCCCATCTTTAAAACCTTCCTTCATTGTTTATCCTTTGCCTTATTATATAATCAAGAACGATTTATCATGCACTTTCTTTATTGCGAAAAGTGGAATAATAGCATAGATGTAGTAAATGATATGCTATCCTTCGATCAGCTTCACATGAAATTTCCGATGTCTAGGTCCGTCGAATTCACAAAAATATACGCCTTGCCATGTTCCAAGCACTAGTTCTCCATCTGAGATCACTAATGTTTGATTATGCCCAACTGTACTCACTTTTAAATGGGCAGCCGTATTTCCTTCCATATGCAAATCCTTCGGGTGCTCCCAAGGGTAAACCTCATCTAAACGGCGTAGGAAGTCTGTTTTAACATCAGGATCAGCATTTTCATTTACCGTAATTCCAGCAGTCGTGTGTAACGATGAAACAATGATAATTCCATTTACAACATTATTTTCCCGGATGAATTGCTGAACATGTGACGTAATATCAATCATCTCATCATGTTTGCTCGTTTTTAATGGGAATAGCTTTTCCATTTGTTCTCAACCCTTTCTAAAAATGTCTCTATAAATATTCTACTAAAAATCGTTTCTATGTTAAAATTTCAAGTGAAGGAAATGATAGAAAGGATGCGATTCATTTGGTAAAAGCACTACATACAAATAAAGCCCCACAAGCAATAGGGCCATACTCACAAGCAATAGATATTGGAGATTTAGTTTTCGTATCTGGTCAAATTCCATTAGATCCAGAAACAATGGAAGTAGTGGAAGGAGATATTGCGGCACAAACAGAGCAGGTGATGAAAAATCTTCAAGCAATTCTTTCTGAAGCAGGACTAACGTTTGCGAATGTAGCAAAGTTTACTATTTATATTACAGATATGGATAACTTTGCGACAATTAATGAAACTTATTCAACGTTTTTACAAGAGCCATACCCTGCTCGTGCGACGGTAGAAGTGAGTAAACTACCAAAAGGAGTAGGCGTAGAGATGGATGTTATCGCCAAAAAGTAATGTAGATAGTCTTCTTTCTAGTAGCTTTGTTAGAAAGAAGATTTATCTTTTTTCTTCCCATATTTTCATAAATCCTGCATAATATAAGTGTAAGTCTAAGAAAAAGGAGAAAATCTATGAAAAAGTTAATTTGGATGCTTGTATTAACAGCTTTGATAGGACTAGCTATCGTGCCAGTAGCTTTTGCTAGTGAAGGTAATACCAATACGGATGATGTAGGAATAGATGAGCGTAACGGAAAACCAAAGGTCGTACTCGGTGAGGCTCTGTCTGAGGAACAAAAGGACAAGGTTCGAAGCTTACTAAAAGCAACCGATCCAGACCAAGTGGAGGAATATATCGTTACAGCTGAGGACCTAGTGAATTTTATTGGTGGCGACCCAAGCTCCAACATGTATTCTTCTGCCAAAATTACACGTAAAAATGAGGGTTATGGTGTTGTTGTTAATATTGTAAACCCAGAAAATATTACCCAAGTAACTAATGAGATGTATGCCAATGCTTTACTGACAGCTGGAGTAGAAAACGCGCTAATTGAAGTGGCATCTCCTTTAAAGGTAAGTGGCCATTCTGCTTTAACAGGAATTTACAAAGCCTTTAATGTTGATGGGGAGCAGTTAGATCAAGAACGAATGGAAGTAGCGAACGAGGAATTAGATGTCGCAACAGACCTTACTGAGCAATCTGGCATTGAAAAAGAAAAGGTTAGTCAACTATTAACAGAGATTAAGCAGGAAATAGCAGACCAAAATCCTGCAACTAAAGAAGATGTCGAAAGAATTGTTAGTGAACAATTAGAGAAATTAAATATAGAGTTGAGTCCAGAAGATAGAGAAATGCTAACAAACCTATTTGAAAAAATGCGTAATATCAATATTGATTTCGGTAAAGTGACCGATCAGTTAGATAGTATTGTCAGTGATTTAAAAGGAAAATTAGATGAAGTGACCGGTGGAGATACAGAAGGATTCTGGCAATCAGTCAAGGATTTTTTCAAAAATATCGTTGATGGAATTAGAGGATTGTTTAATTGATGAATCTGACTTAGCTTGGTGAAAGCACTGCGCATGTTTAGGCAGTGCTTTCTTTGTGCAATTTTTATATTCTTGCGTGCATTGAAGCATTTGATAAACAAGAACGAATACTACCATAATAAAACGTATTATAAACGGAGCCCCTTGCCGAGGTAATGATTAAAGATCGTATAAAACGCATTATAAGCGAAGCCCCTTTGCGAAGTGATGATTAAAGATCGTATAAAACGCATTATAAGCGAAGCGCCTTGCTGAAGTGATGATTATAGCCTGGATAAAACGCATTTCAATCGAAGCCTCTCACCGAAGTGATGATTATAGCCTGTATAAAACGCATTATAAGCGGAGCCTCTCGCCGAAGTGATGATTAAAGATCGTATAAAACGCGTTATAATCTAAGCGCCTTGCTGAAGTGATGATTAAAAGATCGTATAAAACGCATTATAAGCGAAGCCTCTTGTCGAAATGATGGTTAAAGATCGGATAAAACGCATTTCAATCGAAGCCTCTCGCCGAAGTAATGATTAAAACCCTAATAAAATACATTTTAACAAATACTCCCGCCATAAGGATGTCCACATAGCTTCAAGCAAGAACACAGACGTATTACAATTGAACATCCACCTATACTAATCTTTTCCGGATAAACCCAGAAATCTGGTCAATGATCGTGACAGTGATAATAATAACTAAAAGGATCATTCCGACCTCTTCCCAGTTCCGATTCATATAAGCAAACGTAATGAGTGTTCCGATACCTCCTGCCCCTACAATACCAAGAACAGAGGATGCGCGAACATCGATTTCAAACCGATAAATAGCATAGGATAAAAACTCGGGCAAGACCTGTGGTAAAATCCCATAAAAAAGGATTTGTAATTTATTCGCACCGCTTGCTTCCAATGCTTCCATAATATCCATATCGATCGACTCTATTACTTCCGCATACAATTTTCCTAACATTCCAGTTGAACCAATCGCAATGGCAAGTACTCCGGCAAAAGCATTTGGGCCAACAGCCGCAACAAAAATAATCGCCAAAATAATTTCAGGAAAAGCTCGAACTGCCCCGAGAATCCACATTCCGATATTATTTAAAAATTTATTTCGTGCAATATTGGTGGCACATAAAAAGGCAAGTGGAACCGCAAGAACAGCAGCAGCTAATGAGCCAGTATAGGCAATAAAAATTGTCTCGAACATCTTACCGAAAATAGAAGAGGTTTCCTGCCATGCAGGTTGGAAAAATCTTGGAATTATTCGATCAAAATTCTCCATTGTTCTTGAACTAAAAATGACATCCCATTTAATCGTAACACTTGAGATCGTCCAAATATAAATCCATACAATAATTATCAAAGTTATGATTCGTTTTATTAAAGTCCATTTACTTCGTGGTTTTGTCGGAAGGGTAATTTCAACATTTTTCGCCATTACAAAAGACCCTCCCTTAACTTTGCGCTTATGAAGTCAATGATGACAACTACTACAAAAATGATGATAACGATCGTACTTACAGCAGGATAGTTCATGAAATTAATTTCTTTATTGATTAATTGTCCAACCCCACCTGCACCGACGAGTCCAAGAACGACAGATGCCCGTATATTAATCTCAAAAACATATAAACTAAAAGAGATAAATTGGGGTAGGATTTGTGGTACAATCGCATAACTAATCGTTTGAAGTGCATTTCCTCCAGTTGATCGAATCGCCTCCGTAGGATTCATATCTATTGCTTCAATAATTTCACTCATTAATTTTACTAGAATTCCAACGGCAAAAATAATTAAAGCGATAATACCAGAAAAAGCGCCAATTCCGAATAATCCAACGAAAACTACAGCTAATATAATGTCAGGTATGGTGCGAATAATATTTAAGATAAATCGCATAAATTGATAAATAATGGAATTAGTCATGACATTTCTAGCAGCTAATAGGGAAAAAGGAATACTGATCAATACGGCAAGAGTTGTTGCAATAATCGCCATATGGATTGTTTCAAACAACTTTGGCCAAATTTGCTCGACATATCCCCAATCTGGTGGAAAGAAATCACCGATTAGGCCAAAGACGTTCGGAATTTTGATGAAAAAATCAATAATAAAGGATTCAGTAATGATGGAACTAAGTAAATAAAAGCCGATCACAACAACAGCAGAAATAGTAAAAATTCGTTTTGTTCTGAGAGGGTATAGACCCCGAGGAATGAAGGATGCTTCCTTATCCATCGATTTCCCCTCCTCCACGCTTATCCTCTTCACGGATCGCTCGACCATAGATCTCTTCAAATGTCTTCTCCGTCACTTCACTCGCTGGCCCATCGAATACGATCTCACCTGCTCGCATGCCGATAATACGATCTGCATATTCGATTGCCATATCGATAAAATGCAAATTAACAATCGTTGTAATATGGTCTTCTTGATTAATTTGCTTTAAATATTGCATGACCTGATGAGAGGTAGGAGGATCAAGGCTTGCGACAGGCTCGTCTGCCAAAATTAATTTTGGCTGTTGTGTCAAGACACGAGCAATGCTTACCCTTTGTTGTTGTCCGCCACTTAATTCATCGGCACGATTATAGAGCTTTTCCTCAATATTTACTCTCTTTAAGTTTTCATAAGCAAGTAGTTGTTCCTCTTTAGAAAAAATATTAAAAATGCTTTTCCATGTTCCGGTATAACCCAATCTACCGGAAATAACATTTTTCATTACTGTCGAACGCCTAACGAGGTTATAGTTTTGAAAAATCATGCCGATCTTCGTTCGGAGCTTGCGTAACTCCTTGCCTTTTAAACGAAGAATATCGTTGCTATCTACTAATAACGCTCCGTCTGTTGGAGTCACTAGTCGATTAATACTCCGTATAAACGTTGACTTACCAGCACCAGAAAGTCCGACAATAACAACAAATTCTCCTTGATTAATTTTAATATTGATATCTTTCAACCCTTGGGTTCCGTTGGGATAGACAAGGGAAACATTCTGAAATTCAATCATGACACTGTCCCTTTCTTTCTCTAATTAGATGGAAAAACAGGAGAGAGCGTGCTCTCTCCTGTTATTTTCAAAATTTTAAAGATCATTGATACTAATGGAGTCACTAAATTTCTCATACGTGTCTCTTACAACATCATATTCGCTATCTTCAGCTTCAATAATAGCATCCCAGCTGTATACATCATTCATAATTTTAATCATTTCTTCCTCTTCATTAAAGCCTAAGAAGGTATCCTTTATTTTTTGTACAAATTCATCATTTAGTTCACTTGTGACAGAAATCGTATCATTTGGAATTTCAGAGGTATACGTAAGAACGCTTAATTTATCCATTATGTCTGGGTATTCTTCTTCTAATTCTGTACGAACATCATCAAAAGTTGTTGCCACATCAGCTTCTTCATTGTAGACAGCAATTGCTGAGTTGTCGTGGCCACCAGTTTGAATGGAATTGCTGAAGAAGTCTGTTTCAGGATTCTCCACATTAAACTCGTCCATTATTTGTGCAGCTGGGAACAAGTATCCACTTGTAGAGGTAGGGTCACCATATGCCCAAAGTTTTCCTTCTAAATCCTCTAGATTTTTAATATCCGAATCTGAACGTACTAAATATTGTGCTTTATATGTTCCACTGCCATAACGCTCAGACTTAAGAATTACCTCCACATCATGCTTTTCGTTTGCTAATACATAGGCAAAAGCAGGGATGAAACCGATCTGTACTTCATTTGTACCCATTGCCTCAACGAGTGCTGTATAGTTTGTCATTACTTTTCCTTCAACCTCTACCCCAAGTTTTTCTGCAAGCTTGTCCGCTAAAGGTTTTACCGTATCAGCAATCGTATCCGAATCCTGTGAAGGGACGAATCCCATGACCAATTTATCAGGTGTTCCTTCTCCACCTCCGCTTGCTTCTCCGTCACTACTACCACAGCCTGCAATGATTAGAACAGCAATCATTGAAATAAAAAGCCAGCCTATTTTTTTCATTCTTTCTTTTCCCCCTAGAGATCTTTTTGCATTACAATAGTATTATCTATACAAAAAATGTGGAAATCTAGGGTATTTACCAAAACCTAACAAAACTATCAAAAAATTTATAAATTTTACGTCAGTTTAAAAATACAATTAAATGGAGTAAGCGTTTTACTTCCTATATAATAAAGAAGTAAGCTGATTTGGGGGAAGAGTATGAAAAAAGTATTTCAATATGCCATGCTGTATAAAACGGCGATGTTCATCGCATTAGCGCTCATGATTGTTGAATTAATTGTGGAATTAGTCCAACCAATGATTATGTCCAAAATAATTGATGATGGGATTATAGCTGGAGATATGGAGACGATTTATTTTTATGGGGCTATTTTATTATTCATGACACTGGCTGCATTTATTGCAGGAATAAGCAGTTCCTTTTTTGCTGCAAAGGTGAGTCAAGGTGTTGGCTATGATCTCAGAAAAGATATGTTTCACCAATTGCAGATGTTCTCTGCTATGAAGATAGAACAGTTTCAGACATCTACCTTATTAACAAGGCTCACAAATGATGTTACCCAAATACAGGGCTTGCTGTTTGCCTTTATGCGAATAATGCTTCGTGCACCATTATTTATCATTTTTGGTATAGTAATGTCCTTTACCATTAATCCATCATTAGCATTTATTTTATTATCCACTATTCCAGTATTGTTTATCATTATGATTTTTCTCATGGTAAAAGGAATGAATCTTTTCCGCATGGTACAAGAGAAAATCGATCAAGTGAATAACATTATTCGTGAGAACTTACTTGCGATAAAATTAGTGAAAGCTTTTCATCGGATTGGATTCGAAAAAAAACGTTTTTCTAAGGTGAATCATTCCTTAAAGGAACAAAATAAAAAAGCCTTATGGGTAATGGAAATGGTGATGCCGATTGTGATGCTAATTATGAATATCGCCATGATTGTCCTATTATGGTTTGGGGCAGTACAGCTTGAATCAGGATCTGCTCAAGCAGGTGAGGTTGTCGCAATCATTAATTATGCGACAAGAATGCTTGCTTCCTTCGGTGTCTTTTCCTTTTTATTGATGAACCTTTCAAGAGGAAGAGCTTCCGCAATCAGAATAAATGAAATTCTTCATACTGCAACAGATGATGCGGTATCTACCACTTCGGTGAAAGGCTTGGTAAAGGGAGGGGTTTGCTTTGAAAAAGTATCCTTCCAATATCCGAAATCTGATCAACCCACATTACATTCTATATCGTTTGAGGTAGAATCAGGGCAAAAAATTGGTATTCTCGGTGAAACTGGTTCTGGTAAAACAACCTTACTTCATTTGATTCCCTATTTGTATCAAGCAACAAGTGGTATGATTAAGATCGATCATGTGCCAATTGAAAAGTGGGGAAACAAGGTGCGACATGATATCACCCTAGTGCCACAGGAAGGGTTTCTCTTCTCAGGTACGATCCGTGAAAATATCTCTTGGGGGAATGACCATTTAACCGCCGATGAAATTGAAAAAGTCGCGAAAGAAGCACAGTTACATACTTTTATTGAAACATTACCCGAAAAATACGAAACACTAATTGGTCAACGAGGAGTGAATTTATCTGGTGGTCAAAAGCAACGCTTGTCGATCGCCCGTGCACTAGCAGATAATCCAAGTATTCTGTTGTTAGATGACAGTACGAGTGCCCTTGATGCTGCAACAGAACACCTTGTACTAGAAGCCATTCGTGAACGACAATGTACTACCTTTATTGTTTCACAAAAGATTAGTTCTGTTATCGATGCCGATCAAATTATCATTCTCGATAAAGGGAAAATAAAAGGAATAGGATCACATGAGAAATTAATGCAAAAGCTTCCACTGTACCAAAAGATGTGGAGATCCCAGAAGAAGGAGGGAATTGGAACTAATGAAACAGAGTAACCAATCTAACATTCTTAAATCAAGACACCACCCTCCGATTGGGAAAAAGCCAAAAGTGAAAAATTTACGTTATACGGTGAGGAGAATATGGAGTTACATGGCAACAGATCGTTGGTTATTTTGGCTTGTTATTTTCTTTGTTGTTCTTAGCTCCATCCTAGGATTGTTAGGCCCCTATTTTATAGGAGTAGCTGTTGATACAATGACAGGAGAGGCAAACTTATTTACTTTTTCACAAATTTTAGGTATTCTCATTGTCGTATTTATTTTTCATTCCCTAACGTTAGCCCTGCAAAATTATTGGATGATCGAGATTTCGCAACAAACTGTCTATTCTATGAGAAAAGATTTATTTGCACATGTTCTTCTTTTACCACTTTTATATTTCCAAAAATCTCAAAGTGGGGATTTGATGAGTCGGCTGACGAATGATATAGAGAATGTCAGTCGTACATTGAATACAGCGGTTATCCAATTAACAACGAGTATATTGACATTAGTCGGAACATTAGCTGTCATGTTTTGGCTTAGCCCATTGCTAACATGGATGACGTTAACGATAGTTCCGATGATGTTTTTTGGGATGAAGTGGATTACGAATAGAACAGGAAAATATTTCAAACAACAACAGAATGAATTGGGGAAAATGAATGGTTTTTTAGAGGAAACCTTATCTGGCCATACAATGGTAAAACTATTTCATCAAGAACACAGGGTAATCGACCAATTTGACAGCCACAATCAACCATTACGAAATGTAGGGTACTGGGCACAAGTCTATTCTGGATTTATTCCTAAATTGATGAATACATTAAACAACTTTAGCTTTGCAATTATCGTCGGTATAGGTGGTTGGGTTGTATTATCTACAAACGCCACAAGTGTCTCCATCGGAATCATTGTTACCTTTACGACTTATGCTCGTCAGTTTACCCGACCATTGAATGACTTAGCCAACCAATTTAATATTATTCTCTCAGCAGTCGCAGGGGCAGAGCGTGTGTTTGAGGTAATGGATGAAGAGCCGGAGGAAAGGAAAAAGAAACAATCACTGACAAACGTTGACGGAGATGTATTGTTCCAAAAGGTAACTTTCTCATATAATGAGGAAGAGAAAGTATTAAGAAATGTTTCTTTTCATGCAAAGCCTGGTCAAACGATTGCACTTGTCGGACCAACGGGCGCGGGGAAAACAACCATTATTTCTTTATTAGCAGGGTTTTACCAGCATTATAAAGGCAGTATCCTATTAGATGGTCAGGATATTTCCGCTATTTCTTATGCAAGCTTACGTGATCAACTAGGAATTGTCTTACAGGATGCCTATTTATTTGATACAACTATAAGAGAAAATATTCGGTATGGAAAGCTTGATGCAACAGATGAAGAAGTGATGACAGCAGCAAAGCTTGCCAATGCCCATTCCTTTATTGAGCAGCTTCCAGATCAATATGATACGATACTAGAAGGAAATGGACATGGAATTAGCCAAGGTCAAAGACAGCTAATTTCAATCGCTAGAGCTATGTTGCGCAACCCATCCATTCTTATATTAGACGAAGCAACGAGTAGTATTGACACCATTACCGAAATAAAGATAACCGATGCGTTAAAACGATTAATGAAAGGGAAAACTAGTTTCGTTATTGCTCATCGATTGAACACCATTCAAGAAGCTGATTTGATACTTGTCTTGAAGGACGGAGAAATTTTAGAGCAAGGAAATCATCAAACACTTATACATGAAGGTGGTTTTTATGCTAATCTAGTAGCAACACAACAAAAAACTGGTCATGGATAATTTTACCGGTATAAAACTTTTGAAATTATTGGGTATAGTAAAAGTAAGCGTCATGGAGGTGAAAAAATGACGGAAGATAGACAAAAGCATGAACGAATACAGGAACAAAAAAGAGTCGATGAAGTAGTAGCGGAAATTAAACGCAAAATTAATCTTTTACAAACAAAGGCGAAGCAGCTAAAAAAAGACGTGATCGATATTCGTCGTGATTTCTGGGAAGACGTTACCGTTAATATAGAAGAAATGGATGATAAAATTGAAACAGAAGCAAGTATAAAGCAGCAAGCAGAATTCCTCTCCGAACGTGAGCGGAGCCATGGGCAGGTAAGCGAAAGACTAGATATTTTAGAGCGTTTGAAGGATACCCCTTATTTCGGACGGATTGATTTTCGACCAGAGAGAGAAGAGAAGGAGCTGCCAATTTATATTGGGCTTGCCTCTGTTTTGGATAAAGAAGAAAATGATTTCCTAGTCTATGATTGGAGAGCTCCAATAGCGAGTATGTATTACGATTTTCCTCCAGGTCCAGCAAATTACGACACAGTTCAAGGAAATATTTCCGGGGAAATAACACTAAAACGTCAATATATGATAAGAAATGGCGAACTAAAAGGAATGTTTGACACTGGTCTGACAATAGGAGATCATTTATTACAGTCTGTATTGGGGAATCAGGCAAACACAAAAATGAAAAGCATTGTGGCCACTATTCAACGAGAACAGAACCAAATTATTCGTAACGAGAGAAGTAAGGTATTAGTCGTACAAGGAGTTGCTGGAAGTGGTAAGACATCTGCCGCATTACAAAGGGTGGCCTATCTTCTATATCGTTATCGAGAGACCTTAACCTCAGAACAGATTGTCTTATTCTCGCCGAATCCATTGTTCAATAGCTATGTTGCGACAGTATTGCCTGAGCTAGGTGAGGATAATATGCAGCAAATGACTTTTTATCAATACTTACACCTACAGTTAAACGATAGTTTTCAACTAGAAACCCCTTTTGAGCAAATGGAATACTATTTGCAGGAAAAGGGTGATGATTATACAGCAAGAGTAGAGGCAATGCATTATAAAGCTAGTCTATCCTATAAGCATGTGATCGATGACTATTTAGCACAGCTAGCAAGCAATGGTTTAGTTTTTCGAAATATTACTTTTCGTGGCCAGATTATTATTCCTAAGAAGGCAATCGAACAATATTTTTATCGAACAGAATCCAACCTTTCTATTCCAGAACGTTTGGAAAAAGTTGCTAACTGGTTATTACATCAGTTAAAAAAAGTTGAAAAATACGAAAGAGAAAAGGATTGGGTACTTGAGGAAAGTGAATTGCTGGAAAAAGAAGATTATGTCGATGTCCACCATACATTACAGGAAGAAAATCGGTTCACAGAGGATACCTTTGATGATTATGAACGGGAAGAGGCACTATTAAGAAAAAGGGTGGTAGCAAGTAAATTAAGACCACTTCGTCTCAAAATAAGAAAATTGGCTTTTGTTGACCCATTAAAAACATTTCGAAAATTATTTCAACCTTCTTTCCAAGTTAAGGAGAACATTTCCCTTCCATCACATTGGGAGGAAATATGCCGATTAACAGATAATCATTTAAAGAAGAAATTTTTAACATGGGAGGATGCTCCAGCATATATTTATTTCGAAAAAAGTCTGCTCGGTTTCAACGCACAACGTACGATCCAGCACTTGTTTATTGATGAAGCACAAGATTACACGCCATTTCAATTTGCTTTATTGAAAAAAATGTTCCCTGTTAGCAGGATGACCTTATTAGGAGATATTAATCAAGCAATCTATGCTCATGCACTAGAAAATGAGACGTTGCTATCTGAGAAATTAGAGGAAAAGCATGAAAGAATTGTATTGACGAAAAGCTATCGATCAACAGAACCGATTGTATCTTTTACGAAAGCTTTTATGCCTAATGGTGATTTGATTGAACCCTTCGAAAGAGAGGGGAATCTTCCTATTCTAATGGAAGTTGAACAAAATGAAATGGCAGAAGAAAAAATGATTTCACAAATACGACTCTTTCGGGATCAGGGCCATGAGACGATTGCCATTGTTGGTAAGACCATGGAGGAATGCCAGCAATTACACGAAAGACTACGTCATCGCATTCCTGTCAGCTTAATGACACAAGAAGCACATACCTTTAGTAAAGGAATTGTGATTATTCCCGCATATCTTGCAAAGGGAATAGAGTTTGATGCTGTTATTCTGAGCAATGCTTCTGACAAAAACTTCCATCACACCTTAGATCGAAATCTGTTTTATACAGCATGCACGAGAGCAATGCATGAGCTTGCACTATTTTCTATTGGACGCCCAAGCCGTTTTATAGATGAGGTACCTAAAGCAAGATTCAAGCATTATAAAATTCACGAGATTATGGCGAAAAAATAGTGATCGTTTCAAAACGGTCACTATTTAAGTTGAGCTACTTATTTTCATTATCGAGCATTTTGTGGGAAGATAATATCGTAGTGAAACAAAGGGAGGAATGAAAATGGTGAAAAGTTTACAATCCACCACAACATTAAACAATGGGGTAGAAATGCCTTGGTTTGGTCTTGGTGTTTTCCAAGTGGAAGATGGAGAAGAAGTCATTAATTCTGTAAAATGGGCTCTCGAACATGGCTACAAGAGTATTGATACTGCCGCCGTCTATAAAAATGAAGAAGGTGTAGGACAGGCCATAAAAGAATCAGGAATTCCTCGCGAAGAACTATTTATCACATCAAAGCTTTGGAACAAAGATCAAGGCTATGAAGAAACGTTACAAGCTTTTGAAACGACGTTACAAAAATTAGGTTTAGATTATTTAGATTTATATTTAATCCATTGGCCAGTACCAAAGCAAAATAAATACAAGGAAACATGGAAGGCGATGGAAAAGCTATATCAGGATGGCAAAATTCGTGCTATTGGTGTAAGTAACTTCAAAGAGCATCACTTGGAGGATTTATTAACTGAGGCAAAGATTGTGCCGATGGTAAATCAAGTAGAATTCCATCCACATCTACAACAAAAAAGCTTACATGAATTTTGTAAAAAGCACAACATACAGCTAGAGGCATGGTCTCCCTTAAAGCAAGGTCAAATATTATCTGATGAGACGATAACTAAAATTGCGAAGCATCATGGAAAATCAACCGCTCAGGTTATTTTACGATGGGATCTACAAAAAGAGGTTGTGACAATTCCGAAATCGGTAAAACAACATCGTATTCATGAAAATGCCGATGTGTTCGATTTTGAATTATCAGAAGAAGAGATGAAATTAATTGCTGATCTGAATAAGGAAGAGCGTATCGGACCAGACCCAGATGATTTTGATAAGAGATAATAAAAAAGAAAGATGCTGGGACATAACTAAATAGAGAGAATCAAAATCCGAACAATATTCTGACTACGCGTAGTCAAAATACGTAGACTCCAGTGGGAACAGCACGAGCTGAAGATCCACTTTGCAAAGCGGTTTTCTTTGCAAAGTTAGCAGATCGCCGTGCCCACGGAAAGCGAAGTATTTTGACGAAGCGATTGCAGTGCAGAAATATTAACGTTCGGATTTTTTCCTTCTTACTAATCTTTTGTCCCAGGCACTTTTTCTTGCAAAATGCTAGGAAGATAAGATATCGTAGTTAATAGATTTAAACACTTAAGGGGGTTTCGAATTGGCTTTTGTAATAACGGAACCTTGTCAGGCAGAAAAAGCTGGTGAATGTACTACTGTTTGTCCAGTTGACTGTATTGTAGAAGGTCCAGATCAATTTTATATAGATCCTGATGTGTGTATTGACTGTGGGGCATGTAAAGCTGTCTGTCCAGTGGATGCCATCGAAGAGGAGTATGATCTTACTCCTGAACAGGAAGTTTTCTTGGAAAAAGCAGAGGCATATTTTGCACGTTAGAAAATTAAAAAGCTAACTTATTCGTTAAAAAAGACGAGTTTCTAACGTAGTAATAGCAAGATGCGACCATCATAAGCATGGTCGCATTTTCTTAATGTTGTTGAAAACCCCTTGCTATGCGAGGGGTTCCGGAAAGCTTTCAGCGTGGGCCAAAAAAGCCTCACTTCATGGTAAGATAAAGTTGGTTTCCCGACCACTAAATCTCACCAAAGAAGGAGGCGAGTCCTATGAAGGACAAGAATAGTTTAGCACACACAACATGGAATTGTAAGTATCATATAGTGTTTGCACCAAAGTACAGAAGGCAAATAATATACGGAAAATACAAAAAAAGCATAGGTCAAATCATACGCGATTTATGTGAACGAAAAGGTGTGATCATACATGAAGCAAATGCTTGTCCGGATCACATCCATATGTTAGTAAGTATCCCACCGAAATTAAGTGTATCTCAATTTATGGGGTATTTAAAAGGGAAGAGCAGCTTGATGATATTTGATCGACATGCCAATTTAAAATATAAATATGGAAATAGAAAATCTTTATGCCGAGGATTCTATGTCGATACAGTGGGACGAAATAGAAAGCAAATACAAGAATACATTAGAAATCAGCTAAAAGAAGATTACATGTCGGATCAATTAACTATATTCGAAGAATTTGATCCGTTTATAGGACAAAAAAATAAGAAGAAGTAGGAGATTCTTTAGAATCAGTGAGTGAATGTGGTGCAAAAGGAGAAACCGTTCGGTGGGCCTTTTAGGCCGAGGCCGGTAATAGAGGCTTCCAGCCGCAGAGCAAACCACCAGTTCACACTGGTGGTTTTGATTTACTTAGAGGAAAGTGGATGGTGTAACAGATTCGTAGTTTTTATCTTTGATAGAATCAAAAGTCCAATTAAAGCACCAGTGACACTACTAACTAAAAAGCCTGGTAGGAAGGCAAGTGCCCCAACAGAAGTGCCCATAAGGAGATAAGCATATGGGACAGATAGAAAGGAACCAACAACACCTGTACCTATCACTTCTCCAACTGCTGCCATTTGTTTCTTACTTGTTAGTCGATAAAGAATTCCTGCAAGTAATGCACCAATCATCCCACCTGGGAATGCTAATAGTGTACCTAGTCCAAGAAGATTTCTCAATAGACCGATCACAAATGCAATCAATAAAGCCGGAATTGGCCCTAGAGTTACGGCTGCCATCACGTTAACGGCATGTTGAACAGGATAGGCTTTGGCGATGCCAGTTGGAAACCATAAAAACTGTGATCCAATCGTTCCAACCGCGACATATACTGCCATCGTTGTAAGTATTAATGTTCTTTTTTTCACAATATTCTCCCCTTATTTTTGTGTATAGAAAACGGTAGTAGAGGGAAAATATAAAAAGCCAGCTCCAAAATGGACCTGGCTTCACATACCAATAGTAAGATCAGCTACTTCCCTCCGCTGGTATAAACCAGATCAGGTCCTTAAGGGTTGAAAAGCACATGTGCTTCTCTCTCAGCCATTCATTGGCACCCCTAGTAGTTATACACGTATAGAATTTAATGAAAATTTTATCATAAGTGGGTGAAAAGTCAATAGGTGATACTAATTACTTTGAATTCGAGATATTTTGTCATATAATTGTAGAATAGAACAACGTGGAGGGGTGATAACATGGAATTAAAAGGTATCCATCATGTATCAGCAATAACTGCTAATGCTAAGGACAATTATCGTTTTTATTCTAACGTGCTTGGGATGAGATTAGTAAAGAAAACGGTAAACCAGGATGACCCCAGTATGTATCATTTATTTTATGCCGATGAACAAGGAAGTCCTGGTACAGATCTTACCTTTTTTGAAATAGCAAGAGCAGGACACACCTATACTGGGAATCAAAGTATTTCACAAACTTCTTTAAGGGTACCAGATGATGAAGCTCTAGCCTATTGGTTAGATCGTTTTCGGCAATTTAAAGTGAATCATGAGGGAATGGGAGAGCAATTTGGGAGAAAGGTAATTCGATTTCGTGATCATGAAAACCAACGATTAGTTTTAGTGTCAGATCAGACCAACCAAGGGGTAGCTTCTGGTATTCCATGGACAAATAGTGCAGTTCCACAAGACAAAGCGATTACAGGTCTTGGGCCTGTTCAATTAACCGTTCCAGATATCTCCCCTACTGCACGAGTATTAACAGAATTATTAGGTTTTCGCCAAGTTGGAAGCTACCCTTCTCGTAATAAAGGGATGCCAGATGTAGAAGTTTTCTCAACTGGAGAGGGTGGAACTGGGGCAGAATTGCATGTAGAGCTAAGCTCAGATTTGCAGAAAGAAAGACCTGGACGTGGAAGTGTGCATCACGTAGCATTACGAGTCGACAACCGAGCAGAATTGGAAAAATGGCACGAAAAAATTCGAAGGGAACGACTACCAAACTCAGGATTGGTGGATCGATACTATTTTCAATCCTTATACTTTCGAGAGCCAAATGGTATTTTAATCGAGTTGGCTACAGACGGACCAGGGTTTGCTACAGATGAAGAAACGGAGCATTTGGGTGAATCTTTAGCTTTACCTCCATTTTTAGAAGACCGTCGAGAAGAGATTGAATCGAGGTTAGAGCCATTGGATACAAAATAGGACAAATGGTAGATCGATAACGGAAATAGATTGGTTATATGAGCACCTCTAATCAGGTGCTTTTTTCTTTTTGGCTGAATAGTATAGTTAATATATAATCGGATCATTGTTCATTAAGAGTTAGTAAGCTATTGTAAATGTAAATGTTTTATATTGTAGAAGAAAAAAGACCTGCGGTAATATGTCAAGATACAAAATAAAAAAGATTTAGATATCAAGGTGCAATTTTGTTAAAAAAGGCAATAGGAAACTAGACCATTAATCAAATGTAAATTAATGGTAATTACACAAGGGTTGTAGAAGCTACTTTCTAAGCTTCATGTTTCACGCTCCCTTGTGGCGTGTAGATTTGATGGTTGCGTAGTAGCGCATCCACCAAACGCACTAATTTTCTAGCGGTTAAGACGAGTGCTCTTTTATGTTGGTGTTTCGGTACTTCACGGTATTTCTTCTCGTAATAAGCTTGGTATTCAGGTACATGCCTTCTCACCGAGTTGGCGGCTTCAACAAGGTAATAACGCAAATACTGATTCCCGTTACGAGATAAGGAAGTATCATCTGCCGTAAACCTGCCTGATTGGTGTTTTCGCCAGTATAGTCCTGCATATTTGGCTATTTTGGCCTCTGCTTCAAATCGTTCAATCTGACCGATTTCTGCGATGATACCAGCAGCGAATACAGGTCCAATTCCGGGTGTGGATTGCAGGGTATTGGGTAAGCCAGCCATGATTTTAGTGATCGCTTTATCGATTTGCTTGATTTGTGCCTTCATGGTGCGAATCAGCTCAATAATAGTGCCCAAGATGAGATCAATCGAGTCTTCCACTACCTTATCCAAACGATAGGAAGAACGTACTGCTTTTTGAATGGACTTGGCCACTTTTTCAGGGTCGTGAAAACCATTTTTACCTTTGGTTTGGAGGTAATCAGCTAGGTCTTCGATCGACATCTGAGCGAGTTCTTCCAGGCTATATTTTTCAAAGAATAAGTCCATCATAGCTTGTCCAAACACGGAAGATTCGACGTTTTCTTGAAACGTATTACACTTATAACTCAAGTGTTGAAGAAAATGTTGCTTTTCTTTGGTCATCTGATGTACGAGTTGGTAGCGAGAGCGTGTCAACTGTTGTAGGGCAACGTATTGACTCTCTTTGACCACCGACATCGATAAACGACCAAATCGTAAATAATCGGCAATCACAAATGCATCAATCTCGTCGGTCTTGTCCATGTCTGGATAACTCTTTTTGAAGTTGGCAATCTGTTTTGGATTCATCACAAATACTTGTGCACCAAGCTTACGGAGCTCTTCATCCTGATGAAAAAACATCGCTGGATGAAAACTGTACACGGAAGTGGATTCTAAGCCAATCTTTAATACTTCCACAGATTGTCCATCCATGGTACGAAAAATAGCTTCACGTAAAGCAGTAGCACCAGGTAAATCAT
Organism: Gracilibacillus sp. JCM 18966; assembly: GCF_055392695.1. Classification (NCBI taxonomy): domain Bacteria; kingdom Bacillati; phylum Bacillota; class Bacilli; order Caryophanales; family Bacillaceae; genus Gracilibacillus; species Gracilibacillus sp. JCM 18966. Next base: position 1,643,938 of record NZ_AP043883.1, read on the forward strand.
TCGACACGGTGAAGGAAGATAACTTTACACCTTCACTATCTAACAAACAAACCTTGATATCAAAAGAACTAACATCTAATCCGACAAATAATCGCATGGGGAATTCCCCTCCTTTCTAAATTAGAATCATTGGAACCTATCTTGGACGCCTCGGGATATCCCTAGTGTGAACGCCGATCAACAACCTCGTGTATCAGTACTATCTCTGTATCGAAAGCCGCCTTGGAGCTACTACCATCCAAGTTCGAGGGACAGAGTGCACAGCCTGCGAGTAGGAAGGTCTGCACGTACACTGGGAAACAGTCTTTAAATGTGGTTAGCCACAGGAGATGACAGAATTGTCCCAAATGATCCTTAAGACCATTATCTAGGAACATCACAAGACGTCCAAGTGTTTTTTGAAATTTATTGCAGGTCAAATGAGGAAAATAGTGAGTCCAACAGATGGGCTTAAATATAATATACGAGGAGATGAGAAGATGGGGAAGGGAAAAGAGTGGCAACCGGAATGGAGGAAATTTCAAGATAGAATTACTGGTATATCTACTCTCCAGCTAACAAGCTATACTGGACATAGTCATCATTTTTATTTTACGGAGAATGGCTGGTATGACGAAGGTCGTAAACTATTATTTTGTTCAGATCGTAATAATAAAACAGATTTATTCAGCATCTGTATAGAAACAGGTGTAATTACCCAATTGACTGATCATGATAAAACCTATGAAGGACTTTCACCATGTTTACATCCTGATGAAACGAGAGTTTACTTTCGTAAAGATCAGCAGATAATAGAATTAGATCTAAATACTTTGAAAGAAAAAGTAATATATGAAGAATTAAGCTCATGGTTAGGTGGAAACCTAAATTGTACGGCAGACGGAAAATACTTAATTACTTGTAAGAGAGAGGATCTCTCAGATAAGGTTTATACAGATCTAGGGAATGGCTATATTGGTCATCGTGCATTAATGGAAGCAAGACCAAAATCTCAAATCATCAAGATTTCTCTCGAAACAAATGAGGTAACAGTAGTGTATCAAGAAGATAACTTCATTACCCATATTAATACCTCTCCAACAAAAAAAGAATTAATTACGTTTTGCCATGAGGGACCATGGAATTTGGTGGATCATCGTATTTGGGTACTTAATATCGAGTCTTTGGATGTGTGGAAAATTAGACAGAGAAAAGAAGAGGACGAAATGATTGGACATGAATATTGGTATCAGGATGGAGAAACAATTGGCTATCATGGATTTAGGCAAGATCGGACAGGCTTCTTTGGCAAAATTAAATATGATCATACGGAAGAAGAAGAAGTTGAGTTTAATTTTGTAAATTGGCATGCCTTTTCGAATGATTTTTCAAAAATAGTGGTAGATGGTAGAGCCCCTTTAAAGAATATCATTATATGGTACAAGAACGAGGATGGATTTTCTAAACCAAAGGTTCTTTGTGAGCATAGATGTAGCTTTCATGTACAAAAGGTTCATGCACACCCTAGGTTTACACCAGACGGGAAGAAATTACTTTATACAAGCGACCGAAACGGCTATGCAAATCTTTATCTTGTAGATGTTCCAGATGATGCAAATGAACTGCCGGATTATGTGTAGCTTTGAAATATAATCGCGACGTTTTACCCTTTGGATATCCTTTTGTCCAAAGGGTATTTTAATAGTAACAATAAAATAAAGTTGTATATATAACGAATATGAATTACTTAGTTAAGCGGAAGTCTGATCCAATATCGATTTTCCTTATAAATTAGATCTTGTTGTTCCCAATACTTTAGATTATCTATACACACCAATGTGTTATGCAAGAATTTAATAGAGAATGAACTTTTAAGCAATCGGAAAGAAATGCTTATCAGTCATATATGATAAACTTAAGATTGATACCAAAAGTAATAAAATAAGGAATGAAGCTAGAAAGAGGAAGGAGAAATAAGATGGTAACATTGAATCATATCCCGATTGTTAAATCAGAAATGCTAATTCGGAGACCAGTTGATGAAGTATTTGAAGCTTTTATTAACCCGGAAATTACTACAAAGTTTTGGTTCACCAAAAGTAGTGGAAGATTAGAGGAGGGAAAGCATATTAGATGGGAATGGGAGATGTACGGCGTTTCTGATGATCTATATGTAAAAGAAATTAAGCAAAACAAACTGATTCGGATCGAATCATCGGACAACACAAAAACCGAGTGGTCGTTTTTCCCGCGAAATGAAAATGAAACATTTGTTTCAATTACAAACTCAGGGTTTGCAGGCAATGGAGATGATATGGTAAACAATGCCATTGATTCAATGGGGGGATACACGATGGTGCTCTGCGCGTTAAAAGCACTTCTTGAGCATAACATCATTCTGGCTGTTGTAGCTGACAAAGCCCCTGATGCTCACGTTTAATGTGAAGAATTAGTGACTTTTGACCTGAAAGAAGCCACTTTAAGGGATAAAAATATTGCTCTCCACGCATACAGTTGGTTCAGTTACACCTGTCAGTTGAAAAGCTGTTCTGTTCAAAATGTTTGTATAAATCGAAAAACCCAGATCAAATATTCAAATACTTTGGAATGGAGTTACTCACTATTCCCTCAAGCTACACATGGATATAAGAAGACCTAAGTCTAATGAAAATTAGATTTAGGTCGTTTTTTATTGAAATTGTAGACTATAATCTATTTTCTCTGATACCGATATCCATAGGTTCTTATTTGGCTTGTGTAACCTGGTTCACCCTTTCCGCCTTTTAATCCATTTAATTTTCTAAAGTCCCCTGATAATTATTTCCCTTCTAATGATAGATTTAAATCTCAGAGATTAGATGGAAACATATATTTTCCCTGTTTGCTCCAATAAAAACATAAAATGTGTAATAAAACACAAATGAGATAAAATAATGTTGACATATTAAAAATGTAAGCGTATTATTTTACTAATGTTACATATAATTTGTAATAAAACAAAAATTGTAACGATTTACCCTTTTTTTCGTTACAAGGAAAGGAGAAAAAATGAATAAAATTTTCAAACTGATGCTGATTTTACCTTTCTTTCTTTTTGTGTTAGCTTCGTGCTCCTCAGACAGTGAAACGAATAATAATGCCAAAATTGAATTAGACTTCTGGACATTGTTTGGTGGAGGTGATCTCAGTTTTATGGAAGAAATAGTAGAGGAGTTTAATAACAGTCAAGATGAGATTGTTGTCCATATGCCGGCGATAAGAAACAGTGATTACTATACCAAACTGGTAACTAGTGTTGCTGCCAATCGAGGACCGGATGTAGCAATAGCGCATACTTCTAAAATTCCTGAACTTAACAGTCGGGGGTTAACAGAGCCAATTGATGATTTTGCAGAAGAGGTAGGGCTCGATTTTAATGAATTCACTAAAAATCTAGTCGAAGGAACTAATTTGAATGGGAAGCATTACGGTGTTCCGATTGATACACATCCATTTATTATGTATGTAAATAATGATCTTGCAGCCCAAGCGGGAGTGTTAGATGAAAATGGAAACATCATAATGGAAGAAACACCTGAAGGGTATATCGATTTTCTGCTCAAAATAAAGAAAGCGCTACCGGATAAAATACCATTAGCGATTAGTAATGCTGGCGCAGACCCATTTCGTATGTGGTGGGCATTTTACTTTCAAATGGGAGGGTCACCAATTTATTCAGGGGATCTGTCCAGTCCAGATGTAACAATCGATCGAGAAATAGCGATTAAGGCGGCGAACTATGTGCGTTCTCTCTTTCATGAGCATGAGATTGTCCCATTAAACCTTGCCGATTTTTATCAGGATTTTCAAACAGGTCGAGCAGTTACCATGACAACAGGGGTTTGGGCGACTGGAATCTGGGAAACAACGGAAGGGTTAGATTTTACTGCGCTGCCTTTACCGAACCTTTTTGAGCAAAAAGCAACATGGGGAGATTCCCACACACTAATTATGCCAATAAAGGAAAATACGACTAGAGAGAAACAACTCGCTGTTGTAAAGTTTATGGATTTCGTAACAGACCGTGGGGTTGATTGGGCGGAAGCAGGTCATATTCCAGCAAAGAAATCGGTTGTAGAGTCACAAGAGTTTCAAGATCTTCCTTATCGATCTGATTATGCAAAAGTAGCAGAATATGTTGCTCTACCAAACAAGACAGCCTATGGAGATATGTCTAAAAGAGTCTTTGAACAAAATCTGGATTTAGCCTGGACAAACAGAGAATCTACAGAAAAAGTGATTGACACACTGATTAAAGATTTAGAGAACCTCGTGAAGAAGTAAATTTTAGTTGAAAGGAGAAGAAAACGAATGAAAAAATCATTATGGAAAAAGGACCTTTATGCTGGTTTGTTCTTGTTACCCTTTTTTCTAGCTTATGTAATTTTTACGATATTTCCAATCTTTAAAGGTTTACAAATGAGCTTTTTTAATTGGTCGTTAATAGAAAAAGGTGAATTCACAGGGTTTAGCCAATATATTGCTTTGTTTACAGATATAGACTTCTGGCAATCGTTATGGAATACGACATTGTTTGTCATCCTATCAACCCCAGGAATGATCATACTAGCACTTTTGTTAGCTTTACTAGCAAATTTAAATTCGAAATTAAAGACATTATTTCGCAGTGCTTATTTTCTCCCAAGTATATTATCGGTTTCCGTTATTTCTTTCTTGGCGATTTTTATATTACAACCTTATAATGGTTTCCTTAACAACTTCATTCAGTTATTTGGAATAGATGCAGAGCCTTTTTGGTTAAGTAATCCTGTATTGGCATGGGTAAGTATTGTCGGGGTTACGTTATGGTGGACAGTGGGTTTTAATATGATTTTGTTTTTAACAGCTTTACAAGACATTCCTGATCACTTGTATGAAGCGGCAGAAATAGATGGTGCCACTCGCTGGCAAATGTTTAAATCGATTACATTGCCACAGCTTATACCGATTTCAAGGGTGATTTTGTTGCTACAGGTTCTTAGCTCATTCAAAGTATTTGCTCAAATTCTATTAATTACAGATGGAGGACCCGGGACTTCCACAAGGCCACTAATACAGTACATTTATGAGATGGGATTTGAGAGATATGACCTTGGTTATGCTGCTTCTATGTCCTATGTTCTGTTCTTTATCCTGTTAGTATTATCTATTATTCAAATTCGTGCAGGAGGTCAAGGAGGGCGAATGATTTAAATAGATTGGCAAAACTTCAGTAAGTCAGCAATGCACTGCATCTATAATGGGAAATTAAGACAAACACATTAACTCTAAGTATAAGGAATGCGAGTTTTTCTAAAGAAAGGAGAATTTTTATGAGTACCCCTAATGCACTACTAGAACGGAATCGCGATCCACTCCGTTTATTAAAGGTTATCATTGCTTTAGTTGTGGCTTTACTATTTATCTTTCCGATCATTTGGATGCTATTTGTTTCGTTAAAACCAAAAAATATGGCTGTCGCCAATCCATTAGATTGGTTTACTCCACCATATACCTTTGCTAATTATACGGAGATTTTAATGGAAAGTGATGTGCTTCTCTGGCTGTGGAATAGTGTGATTATTGGTGTGATCACAACAGTATTAACATTAATTATTACTTCCTTAGCTGCTTTTGCACTATCGAAAATGCAATTTCGTTATAAGACTCCAATTTTTCTATTCTTTTTGGCTGGAATGATGGTCCCAGGGGAGGCGACGATTATTCCACTCTTTGAGATTGTAAAAAGTATGAATATGCTAGATACCTATGCTGGATTGATTTTACCTATGATTGCCTCCCCAATTGGTGTAATCATATTAAAGAGCTTTTTTGATAGTGTCCCGCACGAGGTAATGGAAAGTGCTAGAATTGATGGTTGCTCCAACTGGCGTTTATTTTGGAATATTGTGCTTCCTTTAGCCAAACCTGCTCTTGCTGCAATAGCTATTTTCACTTTTATTGGATCCTGGAATAACTTTTTGTGGCCTTTTCTAGCTATCGTTTCTGAGGAATTATATACCTTGCCAGTAGGAATTCCAACATTTAATTCTACTTATTCCTCTAGTTATATGTTACCGATGACCGTCAATGCTATCGCATCGATCCCTGTCATTATTGCCTTTTTACTATTTGAAAAACAGATAGTAAAGGGTGTAAGTTTTACAGGATTAAAAGGTTAATTAGTTAAGGAGATCGGTGGCTGGTAGCCGATTTCCTTCCATCTCGCTGTTATTTGAAAGGTAGGGAATAAAGCATGAAACAAACAAGATGTTCAGAAGTATCATTTACGAATGTCACCATCCTAGATGGTTTTTGGAAAGACCGATTTTATGACCACCAAAAAACAACATTACGTGTCTCTCTAGATAAGTGCTGGCAAACGGGCAGAATTGATAATTTCTCAAAAGCTGGTGGGTTAATGAGCGGTGATTTTGAAGGGATTTTTTTCAATGATTCCGATGTATATAAGGTGTTAGAAGGGGTCGCCTACTCCTTAGCTAATCAATATGACTCAGAACTTGAATGTGAAGCGGATGATATCATTGATAGAATTGCAAGTGCGCAAGAGGAGGATGGCTACCTCATGACTTATTATACTTTAGTAGAGCCAGAGAATAAATGGACAGATATGGACAAACATGAAATGTATTGTGGAGGCCATTTAATAGAAGCAGCTATTGCCTATAAGCACGCTACTGGAAAAGATAAGCTATTGGGGGTTGCTTGCAGATTGGTAGATCATTATGATACCATTTTTGGCCCAAGTAAACGACACTGGGTTCCTGGCCATGAAGAAATCGAACTTGCCCTAACGAAGCTTTATCAAGAAACGAGTGAAAAGCGTTATCTAGATTTGGCAATATGGTTATTGGAGCAAAGAGGAAGAGGGCTTGGGGAAGGTGCGATTTGGAATAAAGAAGATTGGGGCCCAGCATATTGTCAAGATGATCAGTTAGTACGTGAAATAGAAAAAGTCAAGGGGCATGCGGTGAGGGCGATGTACCTGTATACCGCTATGTCTGAGGTTGCCCGCTTAACAGAAAAGGAAGATTATTTAGCTGCTTTAGATAGAGTATGGGAAAATGTGATCACTAAAAATATGTACATTACAGGGGGGATTGGCTCTTCTCATCATAATGAGGGTTTTACGAAGGATTATGATTTGCCAAATGAAACTGCCTATTGTGAAACCTGTGCATCTGCAGGAATGATATTTTGGAATCATCGAATGAATCTATTATATGAGGATGCCAAATATGCGGATATTGTTGAGACCGAGCTATATAATGGACTTTTGAGTGGTGTATCTCTTGATGGAAGGAAATTTTTTTATGATAATCCACTCGCCTCGAATGGACAGCATCATCGAGTAGAATGGTTTGGCACTTCGTGTTGCCCAACTCAGTTAGCTAGATTTATACCTTCGATTGGGAATTATCTGTATAGTGTTAGTAATGATACCCTTTATATTAATCAGTTTATCCATAGTAAATCTAATGTGACATGGAATGAAAAGCAGGTGTCTATTACACAAAAAACGAATTACCCATGGGATGGGAAGATTGATCTGCAGTTCGATCTCCAAAGTGAGTCATCGTTTGAATTAGCTGTAAGATTACCAGGCTGGTGCAATCAATATAGGCTACTGCTCAATGGGGAACTATTAGAGGAATATCAATCGGAAAATGGTTATGTAAAAATAAACAGAGTATGGCATGCAGAAGACCGGATAACGCTTGATCTACATATGGAAGTAGAAAAAGTCTATTCTTCTCCAGCAGTTAGAGAAAATGTTGGTAAAGTAGCTTTGAGAAACGGTCCATTAGTCTATGCGTTTGAAGGTGTGGATCACCTCAATAGAGATTTAGAAAGAATTTTTTTATCCGATTCATCACATTTCACCACAAAATTTGATGAATCGATTCTTAGCGGAGTGAGTGTCATAAAGAGTAATGCGTTATACGTGAAGGATGAATGCTTAAAGGAACCCTTATATCACAGCAATAAACCTGATTTAATACCAATTGATATCAAAGCAGTGCCATATTACAGTTGGAATAATAGAGGTAATGGTCAAATGCGTGTTTGGTTGAATCATAGAATATAAAACTGCTTATTAAACGATGAGTCCCCCTATTAATTATCTCTGTGCTATAATGGATATTGTGTTGAAAGGGGGATATTTTGATGTCTTTTTTTATGCCTAAAGCTATTTGTTTAGATATGGATGGCACATTACTAAATAATAAAAATGAATTAAAAAAACAAACGATTGATGTAATACAAGTCATCAGAGAGAAAGGGATCCGAGTATTTATTGTCACTGGTAGATCGTTGAATGAGATTTATGATTCTGCTCCGAAGGATTTAGAACTAGATGGATTTGTAACAGCAAATGGAATGATTACTTACGTAGAAGAAAAAAAATTGGTAGAACATAGCTTGTCCACAGACCTTGTTCAGAATGTTATTTTATCTGCCAGAGAGCATGGGATTTATTATGAAGTACATCCGAATGACGGTCAGCGCCTGAGCTTGAAGCAGGATCAATCTTATATGAAGGATATGATCGAAAAAGACAAGCCGGAGGAAGTAGGAATAAATGAATGGTTAGAGAGAGAAGCCGCTATAGCTGAAGACATTGCTTGGGTTGAAAAAATACCTGAGCAAAAGTATGCCAAGATATATTGTTTTAGTACAGAACATAAGCAAATGGATGCTTGGATTCAGGAGCTAGAAAGAATGAAAAAAGAAGAGGATTTTACAACCTCCTCCTCTTCCTATCATAATGTGGAAGTAATGGTAGCAGGAGTAAACAAGGCTACCGGAATTAAAGCACTGCTGGAATTATACAACATAGCTCCAGAGGATACGATGGCAATAGGTGATAGTAATAATGATTTGCCGATGATGCGTTATATTGGTTACCCAGTTGCTATGAAAAACGGAACAGATCAAGTGAAGGAAATCGTAAAAGAGATCACTGCATTTACGAATGAGGAAGACGGAGTAAGAAAATACTTGCAAGAATACTTTTCAATAAACAAATAGTAGCCAGCTTCAAAAATCAAGTGATCGAGCCATCGCTTGATTTTTTTAATAAAAATTAAAAAATTTAAACCAAATACTAGAATTTTATATAAACACTAGATAAAAACATTTTTTTTGTTTATATTTATGATAGACTTAATACTAATTGGGAACAAACTGTTTAGGGAGGGGTTAGAATTGTTGGAGCTTTCTATTAATGAACCAGAAAAATTAAGTAAAGTAACACATGCATTATCCTCGAAGGTAAGACTTAGTATTCTTGAATTATTAAATAAAGGAAATTTAAACATACATCAGCTAGCGGAGTCTTTAAATATACCGATCTCTACAGCTGCTTCGCACGTCAGAGTATTAGAAGAAGCAAATCTTATCTTGACTGAATTAAGGCCAGCTAGTAGAGGTGCGATGAAGGTGTGTACCCGCAATTTTGATGACGTACATATTGTTTTGAACAGTCTACATAAGTCGTCCGCAAGTGATTTAAAAACATACGAAATTGAAATGCCTATTGGGCAGTATGTGGACTTTCAAGTAGCACCTACTTGTGGGATGGCAAACCATGAAAGGTTTTTAATTCCGGAAGATTCCCCGGTTTACTTTCATAATCCCGAAAGAATTCAGGCTCAAATTATCTGGACGCGAAAAGGATTTCTAGAGTATAAATTCCCTATCGTGATTCATCCTGATTCTGTCATAAAAGAAATTCAGTTTTCGCTAGAATTATGCTCTGAAGCACCTAATTATGATCCTAATTGGCCTTCAGATATCACGGTCTGGGTAAATCATGTCGATATAGGTACATGGACTAGTCCAGGTGATTATGGGGATCGGCCAGGAAAGCTGAATCCAACCTATTGGAAAGATACTACAAGTACTCAATATGGAACATTAAAAACATGGAAGATTTCAAATGAAACTACCATGATAGATGATTTTCACTTATCTAATACCACATTAGCAGATTTAGCGCTATCAGATAAGGATTATATTACCTTTAAAATTGGAATTAAAGAGGATGCGGTTCATAAAGGTGGTATTAATATATTTGGAAAAGAGTTCGGTGATTATGAGCAGGATATTAAACTGAAAATTCTGTTCGAATAATGTGATTCGAGAAGAGGTCTTCGGTCAAAGAAAACTAACGCATTTCTTCCTTCATTGAGAGTGTGTTAGTTTTTTTATTTTCTGCTTGAGATTTCAAAATGCCCTCCTTTTATTGTGAAATAGCTTGTATCCGAATGGAATGATTAGTAAAAACAAGCATTGACTTATCTATAATGAAAGCGTATTCTTTAACCTATGAACAGCTAATGTGTATAAAAACATGAATATTGAATGAAAGGGAGGGAAAATTGTTTCATCCATTGCTAAATGAGAAAGGGAGTGATGAAACAAGGACTTGAATACCTTGATATTTTGATTGATTACGGAAAAATGGCTCTGTCCCTATTTGCTTTGGATTATATTTTTTAAAGGAGATGATAAAAATGAATTCAATAAAGAAAAAAACCTATATTCTTTCCTTGTTTTTACTTGTGTTGTCCTTGTTTATTGCATCCTCTTATTTTGCTAAAAGTAAATCTGGAACAAAATCAATAAAAGCTTCTACTACTACATTTACTAATCCAATTAATACAGCGGGAGCAGACCCGTATGTCATGCTGCATTCGGATGGATACTATTATTTCACGCGTACTTTAGGCCATCGTATCGATATTTGGAAGTCAAGAACGCTGACAGGGATCGAACTTGGTGAACGAAAAACAATCTGGACGAAGCCGGATCACTTAAAAGACATTTGGGCTCCGGAAATCCATTACATTAACGGAAAGTGGTACATTTACTACACGGCTAATACAGGTTGTGGTGATGCGTGTCGTGGCGTGTATGTCCTAGAAAATGATTCACCTGACCCGCTTCAAGGAGAATGGATCGAGAAAGGTAAGGTCAACACACAATACGATGGTCTTGATGGATCTGTTTTTGAGCATAAAGGAAAGTTATATTTCATGTATGCGGCATATGGTGACTGGTCGGGAGAGCATGGTAGTGCAGTCGCTATTGCACCTATGTCTAATCCATGGACATTAGATGGTGAAAATGTGATCCTAACCTATCCAGAGTATGACTGGGAAAAGAAAGGCATGCATGTAAATGAAGGGGCGGTGATCTTAAAACGAAATGGCAAAGTTTATCTTGTTTATTCAGGTAGCGCTTGTTGGGAGGATGATTATGCAATCGGAATATTAACTGCTTCCGAGGATAGTAATTTATTGGACCCACACGCTTGGTCCAAATCAAAGGAACCAGTTTTTAAGAAGTCTATTAAAAACAGTGTCTACGGTCCAGGTCATAATTCTTTTGTTCCATCTAAAGACGGAACGGAAGACTGGATTGTTTATCATGGTAACAGCGCTCCTGGGCAAGGGTGTAGTGCTCGCCCGACGAGGATCCAAAAATTCAGTTGGAACGAGGATGGTACACCGAATTTTGGTGAGCCATCAACAGAATTAATGAATGTTCCATCAGGGGAATATAAAATAGAGGCTGAGCATGGGATAATAAACAAAGCAAAAGTAAACGACCGACCGGGCCAAGAAACGGTGACACTGAATAATAAAAATAGCTCCATACTTATTGAGGATGTGAATGTTCCGGAAGCTGGGACATACACCATAACAGTTAAATATGCCAACAATGCTAGACCTGATGCGGAAAATTATATCTACGTGAATGATCAACCTGTATCGATATTGACCTATCCATATACTGGTAAGAAAAACTTTGAAGAAGTCACAATGGAAGTTGATCTTAATAAGGGGTATGATAACACGATTAAATTCATGAAGAAAAAACATGTGGTGGAAATTGATTATGTCGAAATTTCTGGAGAGGTTAATTTTTCAATAGAATCTGGGGTTGAGTACAAATTAGTAAATCCTAATGGTGGGAAAGTATTAGATGTAGAGGATGGTTCATATAATGTTAGAACATGGGATGGATCTGATGTTACTCTGTCGCAACGTTGGAGAATGACAGATGTCGGTGACGGCAAGTATAGTGTAAAAAATACTAACAGTGGAAAATATTTAACTGTTGATGGTGATCTGACCGCACCGTGGGTAAATGTAAACCTCCAAGCGTGGAATGGAACGGATGCACAAAAGTGGAGTATAGAAAAAGTAAGTAATAAATATTATAAATTGATCAATGTAGCTAATGGAAAAGCATTAGATGTGGATGGTGCGAGTATTGATCGCGGTGCGAATATAGGTACATGGGAAGATCTCCCTAGTGGGCCAGCACAAATGTGGTTGTTTTATCCATTAGATTAATGATTGATGAGAAGGGGCTGGGACATAACTAGCCAAAAAAGTATAAAAAGTGTCTCTGAACAATTTATTTTGTTCAGAGACACTTTTTGTTTGTTTATTTTCTATTTTCAACAAAAGTTTTCCATCCTTGGCGGTATACTTTCTCAAGTTTACCGCCATAAACGCAAATCCTAATTCATTTTTAACTTTGTCTTTGCCTCTTAAAGACATTCGAGTGAAACCCAAATTAGCCTTCAAGAATCCAAAAACTGGTTCCACATCGATTTTACGTTTACCGTATATTTCACCAGTTTTCTCATCTGAAAGCTTCGCTCTCACATATTCTTTTTGAGTTTCCCACTTTTCATTGTAATGAACTTTCCGATTATTTCCTTCTTTTGCTTTCGTACAAAGTGAACGTAAAGGACAATCAGTACAATCTTCACACTCATACACTTTGTACTGTCGGGAATAACCATATTTATCTGTTCGATTAGACACATAGCTAAACGACACTCTTTTGCCATTTGGACATGTATATGTATCGTCTTCCTTGTTGTACGCCCAATTATCTACATGAAAAGCGTTATTTTTATGCTTCTTTTTTTTCTCCTTTCGGTATTGATTATATGTAATGAGAGGTATTCTTTTTCTTTGTTCGAGGACATCTTCATAATTTTGCTCGCTACCATATCCGGCGTCGGCCACAATGTATTTAGGTAATTCAAAGAAATTGTTTTCTATATGATTGAGAAATGGAATGAAGGTTCGCGTATCCGTAGGATTCGCAAAAACATCATAGGCTAAAGTATACTGACCTTCGGTCGCGATCTGTATATTATAGCCTGCTTTTAATTGACCGTTCTTCATATAATCATCTTTCATTCTCATAAACGTGGCATCTGGGTCTGTTTTGGAATAACTGTTGCGATCTCCAAAGATTTTCATAGCTTTTTGATATTTATGTTTACGCTGTATAAAATCCATAAAGTGCTTGCGAGATTGCTTTGGTAGCTTCCGTTCACTACGTAATTGTTTTCGTTCACTTACAATTTTATTCTCTTCAATTCTTGTATCATATTCTTTTATCTTTTCATCAAGTTTTTCCACTACTTCTTCCATTTCTTCTGTCGATAATTCCTCAAGATTTTCTCGTTTTATTTCTGGGATGATTTGCTTCTCTAGTAGTTCATCATACATTTGATTCGACTTTTTAATCAGGCTAGAACTGTATTTCTCCACAGACTTCCGCCACACAAACGTAAACTTATTTGCATTCGCTTCAATCTTTGTGCCATCAATAAAAATAGCTTCTTCCTCAATTAAATCTTCTTTCACTAAATGAGAACGAAATTGAACAAAGCATTCCCTTAGTAATTCTTCAACCAAAGGATTGGAACGGAATCGATTAATGGTACGATAACTTGGTTCATGACCTTGAGCTAACCACATCATTCGAACACTATCTACTAACATCGCTTCAATCTTTCTTCCTGAGAAAGCTGACTGCGTATAGCCGCATAAGATAATCTTCAGCATCATGCGAGGATGGTAAGCAGGACAACCAGTTTTTCGTAGAAAACTCTTGAACGCTTCCTCCGGAATGCTTTCCACTAATTCATTAATGGCAAAAGCAATATCATTTTTTCGTAGTTTAACTTCTAAATCTAAAGGCAAAACAACTTGGTTCATGGTATAATGTTTAAACATAAGGACACCCTTTCTGAATTATGGTTTGGTCACTTTAATTCTATCAAAAGGTGTCCTTTTTGTTTACATAAATTTCGAAGAAATATAAAAACGTGATACCATCACTACGCTGAGTGACGGCATCACGTTTATTTTTTATCTACTGGGGTTTTGTCCCAGCCTCTTCTTCTTTAGGTGATGTGATATCACTTCATTTATTAAAACAGAAAATTTGAATTAAACTATAAAAATTAAATTTAAGTATTGACTTTTAGGATTTGAAAGCGTAATCTTATACATAATAAACAGATATTAGGAATTAAAGCAGAAATAGTGAATAAAAATAAATAAATACTGCTTATTTAAAAAAAGAATAATATCTGATGGGTGTATTGATTATTAAGGAACAAAGGAGAGAATAGTATGTCAACAAATGTAACCACTTATCAAAGAACAGAATATCCACGTCCTCAATTTCAACGGGATACTTGGATGAATTTAAATGGCCAATGGAATTTTCATTTTGATGATGAAAATATTGGGGAAAAGGAGTCGTGGTACAAAGCGGCAAGTTTTACTAAAGATATTCAAGTACCCTTTACTTATGAAACCGAAGCAAGCGGTATTGGGGAAGAAGCATTTCATCCCAACGTTTGGTATCAAAGAGAATTTGAGATTCCCAAAGATCAAATAGGAAAAAAAGTTATCTTACGTTTTCAAGCAGCTGACTATTTAACGAAGGTGTGGATCAACGGTATTTTCATCGGAGAGCATGCAGGCGGAAATTCGGCCTTTTCCTTTGATATAAGCCATGCAGTTGAAGAAACAAAAACTAATAAAATCGTTGTAAAAGTCGAAGATAGTCAGAGCTGTATGCAACCAAGAGGAAAGCAGCGTTGGATTGATGAAAACTTTGGTTGCTGGTATGTACAGAACACCGGTATTTGGCAGACTGTCTGGCTTGAATTTCTGGAAGAAGAACATATGGAAAGCGTAAAAATAACCCCAAATATCGATAAAAATACCGTAGCGATGGAGTACAAATTGAATGGAAAGGTGCAGGATAATTGGAGATTAGATGCTGTGATCCACTTTAACGGGAAAAAGATAAAACAGTTGTCCATTGTACCAGATCGTGAAAGCGGAAGATTTGAGATAGATTTGCAGTCTGATCTCCATGAATGGAAGGTGTTTTATTGGTCACCACAGCATCCTAATTTATATGATGTCACTTTTCAGTTAACAGTAAATGGATCTGTTAAAGATGAGGTGGATTCCTATTTTGGAATGAGGAAAATATCTATTAAAGATGGCCAGATACTTTTAAATAATGTGCCTATCTATCAGAAGCTTTTGCTAGATCAAGGATATTGGAAGGAAACGATGCTTACCCCTCCATCAGATGAAGCGATGATTGAAGATATCGAGAAAACCTTGGCTATGGGATTCAACGGTGTTCGTAAGCATCAAAAACTAGAGGATGAACGATTTTTATATTGGTGCGATAAAAAAGGGTTACTCGTTTGGTCAGAAATGGCTGCAACCTATGAGTTTAGTGATCAAGCCATTGAGAACTTTACAAAAGAATGGTTAGAAATCATGCAGCAGCATTATAATCATCCATCTATTATTACGTGGGTTCCTTTCAATGAGTCGTGGGGTGTTCCAAAAATATTCAACGATAAGAAACAACAGGCATTTACGGAATCGATTTATTACTTATCGAAAGCAATCGATGGGGAACGTCCGGTAATTGTCAACGATGGCTGGGAGCATACTGTTTCCGATATTATCGCCCTTCATGATTACGAAGAGCTCGGATCTGAATTTGCTCAGCGTTATAAAGATAAGCAACTGATCTTAGAAAATAAGCTTCCTCACAATAAGCATAAATATGCGTTTGCAGAGGGGTATAGCTACCAAGGTCAGCCAATAATGATTACAGAGTACGGTGGTATCGCCTTTAACCATGAAAGTGGCTGGGGATATGGTAATCAAGTAGAAACTGAAGAGGAATTTCTAAAAAGATATCAAGATATTACAGATGCTATTAAGTCCATTCCATACATTTGTGGCTATTGTTATACGCAAACAACGGATGTTCAACAAGAGGTGAACGGTTTATTGAGAGAAGACCGTACTCCGAAAATCGCCTTAGAAAAGATTAAATCTGTCAATGATGCGAAAAGAAAACCAAATACCTAATGATTTAGGAGGAATTAGAATGACGTCCAATAATAAACCAAATATTGTGTTAATTCTTGCAGATGATCTAGGGTATTCTGATTTAAGCTGTTTTGGAGGGGAGATCGATACACCGAATATCGATAGTCTTGCCTCCAATGGATTGCGATTCACTCAATTTTATAATTCTGCTCGGTGTTGTCCTAGCCGAGCCTCCCTTTTAACAGGGGTTTATCCACATCAAGCAGGGGTTGGAGAGATGACTGAGGATCGTGAAACACCTGGATATCGGGGGTTTTTAAAGGATCAATGTGTGACACTTGCTCAAGTACTAAAGGGTGGAGACTATCACACTTATTTAGCGGGTAAATGGCATGTTGGGAAGCAGGGTCCGATTAAAAAAGGATTTGATGAATTTTATGGTCTTTTAGGTGGCTTTACGAGTTTTTGGGATCAGAAGGATTATTCCCGATTACCAGAAGGAAGACCTCAGCACCAGTATAAAGATGGAGAGTTTTATGCAACAGACGCTATTACTGATTATGCACTAGATTTTATGGAGGATTCTAGAAAGGATGATAAGCCTTACTTTTTATATCTCTCCTATAATGCTCCTCATTTCCCTTTACAAGCACCTGAAGCGGATGTTGCTAAATACGAGGGAATGTATGATAGAGGCTGGGACAGAATTAGGGAAGAACGTTTTAATCGATTGAAGGAGCTAAAGCTTATTCCAGAGGATGCCAAGTTACCACCGCGGTCAGAATACTGGAGTCGTGACAGAGAGATTCATGGTGTTATTCCTTCGTGGGATTCACTTGATCCGGATCGCCAGAAGGATCTATCAAAAAGGATGGCAATATATGCAGCAATGGTGGACCGGATGGATCAAAATATTGGAAGAGTGATAGAGGACTTAAGAGAGAATAATGAGTTAGACAACACATTGATCTTATTTTGTTCAGATAACGGTGCATGTGGTGAATGGGACCCATGGGGATTCGACAATTGGATCACCACCTCGAATTTCCTCCATCGTAAAGGAGATTTAGACAAAATGGGTGGTCCAGATTCCTATCATAGCTATGGATCTGGCTGGGCAAGCGCATGTAGTACACCACTTCGTCTCTATAAACATTATGGACATGAAGGAGGAATCAGTACACCATTAATTGCACAATGGCCAAAGGTTGTCACACGTCAAGGAGAGATTGATCATCGACCAGGTCATTTCATTGATTTTATGGCAACAATGGTTGATATTGCTGGGGTAGAATACCCTGAAAAATATGAAGGACATCAAATTCTTCCAATGGAGGGTAAAAGTATGCTACCTGCATTCCTTGGGAAGGAAGAAGAGCAAAGGACACTTTGTTTTGAGCATGAGCAACATTGTGGTATCAGACATGGAAAATGGAAGCTATCGAAAATAAAAGAAAGAGATTGGGAGCTTTATAATATAGAAAATGATCGAAATGAATTAGTGAATGTAGCGGATATCTATCCAGAGCTAGTGGAGAAATTAACATCAATGTGGAAACAATGGGCAGATAGAACAAATGTTACTCCAAGACCGAAAACGAACCTTTATCAATCATCATGATCTTGACACTCCATCTTCATTTAGATGGATTTCTTTTTACCATTTATGAAAACGCTAACAAAATTTGTTTTTAAAAATGAAGGAGGTAAAAAAATGAAAAAGTTTGTCTTGTTACTTATTCTGGTAGGTTTCTTGGCTGGGGGATGCTCGAATTCAGAGGAAGTTAAGCAAGATCATGTGGATGAAGGACCTTCCGAAGGTTTCCGTGAGGAGGGTATGCCCATTGTGGAGGAAGAAATAGATTTAAGGTTTTTTGCAAGAAGATCACCTGTAAATTCGCCATATCAAGATATGCGAATGTTTCAGGAATACGAGGAAATGACTAACATGAACATCGAATGGGATGATGTCCCTCAAGATGGATTTGCTGAAAGAAAGAACTTAGAGTTTTCCTCAGGCGAATTGCCGGATGTATTCTATAAATCTGATATTTCGCAATTAGAGGCAGTGGAGTACGGATCATCAGGTATTCTCATTCCACTTGAAGAATTGTTAGAGGAGTATGCGCCTAACCTAACAGCACTCTACGAAGAGTATCCTGAAATAAAAGCATCGATCACGGCTCCTGATGGGCATATATATGCATTGCCTGCATTGATAACATTAAATGCAGCTCGTACGGATAAAATCTGGATTAATAAAACATGGCTAGATAACTTAGGGCTTAAAGAGCCAACGAATCCTGATGAACTGATAGAGGTATTAACGGCTTTTAGAGATAATGATCCAAATGGAAATGGCGAACAGGATGAAGTACCAATGACTTCTCGTAACTGGGGACAATTAATGAACTCCATGGCTGGTTCGTGGGGACTGGTTAATCAAATGGGATATCAGCTTAATATTAAGGACGATCAAGTAAATATATGGATGACAGATGATAGACTCAAGGAATATTTGCAATTTTTAAACAAATTATACACTGAAGGATTAATGGATAGAGGGATATTCACCCAGGAAGAATCGATATTTGTCGGAAATATGACGGCAGGAAAGGTCGGCATTTTTTGGAATCAAACAACAGATGCCTTTAATGATGTGAAAGAGCATTATATTGGAATGTCACCAATTGTCGGTCCACATGGCGATCAACTACATCCATCTTCTCCAATCGCAAGGGATTTCGGAACATTTGCTATTACTTCGGCAAATGAATATCCACAGGAAACCATGAGATGGATTGACCATTTCTTTAGTGAGGAAGGCTCTATTTTCTTCCGTTATGGAGTGGAAGGAGAAACCTTTGAATATGATGAAGAAGGAAATCCCCAATACTTAGGATCCGTGTCTGGAGAGAAAATTGGCCAGTTTACTCCATGGCCAGGTGGAGGTTCACCTCAGCTCGTGACAGAAAAAAATGCATCTGCTATTAATCCACCAGAAGCACAAGAGGCACAAGGAAAGTTAGATCCTTATTTACCAGAAGCAGTCTATGGTGCTCCGATTTTCGATGAGGATACAACGAAAGAAGTTGAGCAATTAAGGCAGGATATAGATATGTATTATCAAGAATCGACGGCTAAGTTTATTACTGGTGACCTAAGCTTTGAGAAGTGGGAAGAGTATGTGGCAACACTTGAAAATATGGGATTAGATCGTTTGGAGGAGATCTATCAGGAAGCATACGATTTAAATTATAAATAACTTTTAGAAAAAAATGTCGCTAAGTACAATTAGTGCTTAGCGACATGATAGAAGAGAGGGTGTTATAGAGTGGCTACTTTTAAGAGTGATGCTTCTCATTCAGACATAGAGCTAAGGAAAAAGACGGTACCAAGAAGTAAAGTCATACTCAAGCAAGTAATAAAGCGCTATGATTTGTATCTTATGCTCTTATTACCACTACTTTGGTATATAATCTTTCAATATGGCCCTATGTATGGATTGCAAATTGCTTTTAAGGATTTTAATCCAGCCTTAGGCTTCATGGGGAGTGATTGGGTAGGCTTTGAGCATTTTGAACGGTTTTTTTCTTCCTACTATTTTGGTAGATTGCTATGGAACACATTTTCCATTAGTGTACTGTCCTTAGTCATCGCTTTTCCTATCCCTATTATGCTAGCACTATTAATTAATGAAATACGGAGTACAGCGTTAAAAAAATGGGTGCAAAATGTAACTTACATTCCTCACTTCATCTCTGTTGTTGTTATTGTTGGGATGTTAAGTTTATTCTTAGATCCTGATAGTGGATTTGTTAATGTTTTGCTTCAATCCTTTGGAAAGGATTCGATCGCCTTTTTAGAGAAGCCAGAATGGTTTAAGACAATATTTATTGGATCGAATATTTGGCAAAGTATGGGCTGGCAATCCATTATATATGTTGCCGCACTTAGTGGAATTGATCCACAGTTGTATGAAGCTGCTAAAATAGATGGTGCGACAAGATTTCAACGAATTATCCATGTTTCCTTGCCCGGAATCTTTCCCATCATTATCATTCTATTAATTTTGGATATCGGACAATTTATGAATGTTGGATTTGAGAAAATTTTATTAATGCAAAATAGTTTAAATTTG
This sequence comes from Gracilibacillus sp. JCM 18966, assembly GCF_055392695.1. Lineage (NCBI taxonomy): Bacteria > Bacillati > Bacillota > Bacilli > Caryophanales > Bacillaceae > Gracilibacillus > Gracilibacillus sp. JCM 18966. Next base: position 1,664,299 of record NZ_AP043883.1, read on the forward strand.
GAATCCAGTGAAGTCATTCAAACCTTTGTCTATAAGAACGGTATTTTAAACGGAGATTTTAGCTACAGTTCTGCTATAGGTTTATTTAATTCGATAATTAATTTTATTTTATTAGTCTTAGTAAACCATTTTGCACGGAAAAAGGCAGAGACGAGTTTATGGTAGAACACTTTTCAAGAAAGGAGTACTTGTCATGACTTCTCGTACGAAAGGAATATCCGATGGAAAAGTATTTGACTTCTTGGTTGGCGTAATGTCTTTCATTATTTTGGCAGTGGTGCTATATCCTTTGATTTTTGTTGTAAGTGCTTCCTTTAGTGATCCTTCAAGAGTGATGAATGGCGAAATGTGGTTATTGCCAAAAGGCTTTACTGTAGATGCCTATACGGAAATCTTTAAGAATAGTGACATTTGGAATGGCTATAAAAACACATTTATCTATACAACATTAGGTACCTTTATCAATATTATTCTAAGTACACTTGCTGCTTATCCACTATCGAGGCGAGATTTACCTGGTAGGAACATCTTTATGTTTTTAATAACATTTACGATGTTTTTTCATGGAGGTCTAATTCCAACCTTTTTAGTTGTCCAAGATTTAGGGATGGTAGACACGATTTGGGCTATGGTTATTCCAAATGCAATTGCGACCTATAATTTAATTGTCATGAGAACATATTTTCAAACAAGCATACCATGGGAGCTTCAAGAATCCGCCATGATTGATGGTTGTTCTAATATTAAGCTTTTATTTAAGATTATTTTGCCACTGTCCAAGCCGATTATTGCAGTAATGGTTTTGTTCTATGCAGTGGGGCATTGGAATGCATTTTTCAATGCATTAATTTATTTGCGAGATGATCAGCTTTACCCATTACAGCTCATCCTTCGAGAGATCTTACTTGTCAATCAACTAAGTGGTACAGAGTCTGCTGGTATGTTTGGCATGGATGAAAAGATATTACTCGGTGAAAGTATTAAATATGCCTTAGTAGTCGTTGCTAGCGTGCCAGTACTAATTATGTATCCATTTGTACAAAAGCACTTTGTAAAAGGTGTCATGATTGGTTCTATAAAAGGATAAGCACTATTTTGATAATATTTATAAAAGCGAAGGAGCTGAACATGATGAATAAATTCACTTTATCCTTCATCACTTGTTTGATTGGCTGTTTTGTATTTTTTCCTTCTATTTCTTTAGGTTATAGTAATCCATTAGATATACCTGATTCCTGGGTGTGGGATCATGGAGGATTCTATGGAGAAGGGGATCCTTATATACTTAAGCATAACGGAATATACTACCTCTATGTGAGTACAGTCGATGATAAGAGTGGAGTAAAGGTATGGAAATCTAATAATCTAATAGATTGGGTGTATGGTGGTTTAGTTACAGAAGAAGCAAGTACAAAAGCAGCATATGCGCCAGAAGTAACGTATTGGAATGGTGCTTTTTATATGTACACATCTCCAGGAGGTAATGGTCACTATGTATATAAAAGTGACAGTCCTCTTGGTCCTTTTAAGAAACAAACAGAGAATCTAGGGATGGGTATAGATGGCCATGTGTTTATAGATGATGATGGTAAGTGGTATTTTTATAGCACAGGATCGAATCAGATTATAGCTAGGCCAATGAGTGATCCCTATACCTTCGGTGAACCAGTGGATACGGGAGCTGCTATGAACGGCTGGACAGAAGGAGCTACACTACTTAAAAGAAATGGGAAATATTTTATGACCTATACTGGTAACCATATATGGAATAAAGCATACCGAATTAACTATAGTAGCAGTGATGTGCCAACAAATGGCTTTGGAGATGATTCCTATCAAAATCCAATTATCATTCAAACCGAAGGATCACATACAGGATTAGGTCATAATTCCATTATTAAAGGCCCAGATCTCGATACTGATTATATCGTTTACCATAGTCATGCTAATCCAGGACGAGAAACGAATATCGATAGAATTGTTTGGAATGGGGATAAAATGCTTACTCTTGGCCCAACGACGACGGCACAGCCTAATCCAGATATGCCTGAATTTAGTGATCTATTTAAAAGAGATATAATCGGTGACGACTGGGAGAACGTTAATGGCGGAGATTGGAAAATAAGTAATAAGAAATGGTTATCTCAAGATAAAAAAGGGGATGAAAACTGGTATCGATTAGTCACAACGGAAAAAACAGCTGAAAATTATACAGCGGAGTTCAATATGAAGATGAAAGAACAGGGAACTAGTGATAATCCTAGATTTGGAGCGATATTTTCCTACACAGATGAAGAAAATTATGGTGTGGCGCTGTTAAGCCCTAAGAAAAATCGATTAGAAACCTTCTTTAAAGTAGATGGTATTGATCAAGGGTGGGAGAGCACAGATTTACCATCTGGATATGACTACTCTAATCTTCATCAAATTCGAGTGGAAAAAGAAGACGACACCTTTAAGATTTACGTTGATGGAATGTTAAAACAAACGAGAAAGGGTCTTAAACTGAATGGTGGAAAAACAGGATATACCACTCAAGATTTAAGTGCGCACTTTGGTTATGTTGCGTTTAGTAATAAAGTAAATGGAAGCAATGCCTTTGATGCTTATAAGCCTTTACCTGGATCAATTGAAGCTGTACATTACAACACTGGCGGGGACGGAAAAGGATATCATGAATTAACAGATAAAATTAATTTGGAGTACAGAAAAGATACAGTAGATATTGAACCTAATTCTGAAGGTGGATATATGGTTGGATCCAATCAGAAAGGTGAATGGCTGAAGTATAACACGAATATAAGTGCGAGTGGGAAATATGATTTGTCCTTGAGAGTAGCATCTGAAGAAGAAAATACTAGAGTAAAGCTTTGGTTGGATGAAGAAACGGATTTAACTGGAATAGTAGCCATTCCAGACACAGATGGCAATTGGCAGAATATCCTCGTGGATGGAGTTGCGTTGCCAGAAGGAAAACACACGATTAAGGTGGAAGTACTTGAAGGTTCCTTCGATTTTTCTCAATTGAAAGTGAACAAGCATAAAAAAGTAACTGCTCTTTACGATGACTTTAATGATGGGAATGATGAAGGTTGGACTAGCTATGATGGTGACTTTATAGTGGACACGAATTTGCCAAGTCCTTTTGATGCCTATAAACCAGTGCCAGGGAAAATAGAAGCACCATATTACAATACAGGCGGAGAAGGCGTTGCTTATCATGATAGAACATCGGATAATATTGGTGGCGTTCTTCGAGAGGATGCGGTCGATATTCGGAACAAACCCCAAGGCGGTATGGCGGTTGGATGGAACCAGACAGGTGAATGGCTAAAATATAATATAAACGTAAAAGAAAGTGGTGAATATCATTTCAGTATTGATACAGCTACTACGTTTACGAATGCCAAAATGAGATTATGGCTAGATGACGAAATAGACTTAACTGGCGTAGTGGATGTTCCGAGTACAGGTGACTGGAATAATTGGAATCCCGTTACGGTCGAAGGGATACGCTTACCTGAGGGTGAACATACAATTAAACTAGAAATAGTCAATGGAGAATTTGATTTTGCCAGCCTTCAGTTTGCTTCTTATGAAATTTACAAGCCTCTTCCTGGATTACTTGAAGCAGAAGATTATAATTCTGGTGGTCAAGGAGTAGCTTATCTGGATAATACGGAAGGTAACAGTGGTGGTGAATATCGCGACGAGGATGTGGATATTCGACTGCTACCTCACGGTGGATATGCTATAGAAAGCTTCGAACAGGGAGAATGGTTGAAATATAACGTCGATATTAGTGAGGAAGGCAATTACGGCTTGGATTTAGTGGTATCTTCAACCGATGACAATGCCCAAGTAAAATTAAAGTTAGATGATGAAGCTATTTCAGATACAATAACCATTCCTAACACCGGTGGCAATAACAATTGGGAAACTATTACTTTTAACGATATTCCATTACCAGAAGGCAAGCATGTAATTACCGTGGAAGCAGTAGAGGGCGAATTTGAACTTTCCAAAATGATCGTGCAAACCTTTGATAATCATAAAGAACTCCCAGGCACCATAAAGGCTGTAGACTATATCACTGGTGGTGAAGGTGTGGGCTACCACGATCTTACTGCTGGTAATACGGGAGGAGAGTTCCGTGAAGATGATGTAGATATGAGAGTACACCCAGACGGTTCTTATAATATTGGGTGGAATCAAAAAGGAGAATGGTATAAATATAATGTAAATGTAAGTGAAGGTGACAACTATACGTTGGATATGAAGGTTGCCACAACTTTTAAAGATAGCCAGGTAAGATTATGGCTAGATGATGAGATTGATTTAACAGGAGTAATAGATATACCAAGTACAGATAGCTGGGACGACTGGTCAAGTGTCATTAAAGAGAACATCTCATTACCTGCTGGAGACCATACGATTACAGTAGAAGTTGTAAATGGCGAGTTCGATTTTCATAGCTTTCGGTTTTATCAAGGGCCGAAAGAAGAAATGGAAATAGAAGGGGAGTATACCGCAAGCCTTGGAACATTCGCAAAATCGGTTATCGGGGAAAAAGATTGGAAAGATTACAGTGTGGAAGCAGATATTAATTTAGTGGATGGCAATGGTGAAGCCGGATTAATTTTTAGAGTAAACAACCCAGCCGATGGAATCGAATATAATCAAAACAGATCAGACTTCATGCAAGGCTATGTAGCCTATCTAGATGAAGATGGGGTGCATCTAGGAAAACTAAATTATAATTGGGAGTATTTGGATGGGGTGAAGATATCTGGTATAAAGGATGAGTGGCAGCATATGAAGGTAGAAGTGTTAGGATCCAATATTCGTGTATATGTAGGGGATATGGAGACCCCGAAAATTGATTATGATGATCATAGTGTCACGGCAATTAGTCATGGGAAAGTTGGGGTGAAAAGCTTATTTAGTAACGCTAAAATTGACAATTTCCTTGTAAAACCTATAGATATTAATCATCTTTCAATTGAGGAAATACTCAAAACAAATGAGAAGCTCGGTAACCTAAGTACACCCTTGTATAGGAAATTATACAATAAATTAAATCAATCACAGCATCATATGGACAAAGGTCGGATCGGACAAGCAACAAAGCACCTTAAGGACCTACTAATGAATCTAGAAAGAAATAAAGAAAAAATGGCTTTCCGTATTTATGAACAATTAAAATATGATGTAAATTATTTGATAGAATATTTGCAAAATAAATAAGAAATATTTTAGTTATTAATCCTTGTGCTAATTTTTCTTAAGACCCCACTTCAACATTGGGAAGTGGGGAATCTCTGTCAGAAAATGTCCAATGGAAGATTTCATTTAATGGGAGGTTAGGAAAATGAGTGGATTTAATGGGTTAGGAATGGGCTTAGGAAGCTTATCGAGATTATCCAAAGCGAAAACAAGGTCGATTAGTGCAGAAAACTTTGATGGGGGAAAAGGTAGAGGGGGAATGGCAACAGAAGGAACAGGTGCAGAAGCAGCAAGAGACTTAGGTCAAGGATGGAAGGTTTCCCCGTCTGTGATGTTGAAATCGAACACTTCTTTTACGATTGCTAATATAGAAGGGCCTGGTGTTATCCAGCACATTTGGATGACTACTTTCCCAGCACATTGGCGCGATTTAATTATCCAAATGTTCTGGGACGATGAAGATCATCCCTCCGTCGAAGTTCCATTTGGTGATTTTTTCTGTAACGGATGGAACGAGAGATGTCATGTTAATTCGATACCGATATCTGTTAATCCTGCTGGGGGAATGAATGCCTATTGGGAAATGCCGTTTAGAAAGTCAGCAAATATGAAGGTCGTTAATCTCAGTGATCAGGAATTCCCTCTATATTATCAAGTGGATTATAGCTTAACTGACATCCCAGAAGATGTTGGGTATTTTCACGCACAGTGGAATAGGAGTAATCCGTTGGCTTATAAAGAAGTTCATACAATTGTTGATGGAATTATGGGTCATGGTCATTACGTAGGTACTTATTTGGCATGGCAAGTAAACAGTAATCAATGGTGGGGCGAGGAGAGATTAAGTTTTATATGGATGGAGACGAGGATTTTCCGACGATATGTGGAACTGGGACAGAGGATTATTTTGGCGGTGCCTGGAATGGTGAACAACCACAAGGGGAGTATGGTCACTATTCAACAGCTTTTTTAGGCATGCCCCAAGTAAGCAGTAAACACTGGTGGGGCGTTACCGAGCGAATCAACGATTTGGAATGTATGGATGGCAGATCGATGGACCCAATACGCTTTGCCGACGATATGAGGGTAACCATTCAAGCTCTAGGGTGGCGTTCAGGAGGAAGGTACCTCCGTTGCAAGACGAGATGTCTTCTGGAGCTTATTGGAATCAACCGGAACCGCATGGGGAGTATGGTCCAACACTACCTAATCAACATGCGTTGGAAATTATTTAGGTATGCCCCAAGTGAATAAAAATCTTCTGATGGGCGTTACCGAGCGAATCAACCATCTATGGAATTTGCTTATATTTTTGTATGGCCTATGATCGAATGGATCCCAATACGAACTTGGAAGCTTCAGATTATGAATGGGTAACCATAGGTCAAGCCGTCAAATAGAAGGTGGGCATAGACTATGCTAGTTGCAGGAAGGCACCACCGCAGTGTGGCGGAAGTGAATCAGAAAAAACGTGTGCGGTATCAGAATTATCTGCACGTTTCTCCGTAACAGATGAACCGCATCGGAAGAGATTTTCCAGACAGCTACCAAAGGAAAGAAAGCGTAGCCAGAAGCCATGGAGGATGCTGTAAGTAAAGAACCTTCTATCACGATGGACCAGAGATTCCTATTCAAGACCGGCGATAATTAGCTCATGTAGAGGAAAAGAACCAAATAGCAAAAGAAGCGGTAAAACACATAGAAGAGACCGAGAAGATCTTCTTAGACGCTAGTACAACCGCGAAATAGGTAGCCGAAAAATTTACCGAAGGTGCCCATTACCGTTTTAACTAATTCGGTGAATGTTGTCTTAGAATTAAGTACAAAACATCATGTAACGGCTATTGCAACTGGAGGGACGTGACTTGCCCGCACCTTTTCATATGTCGGTCCCCTAGCAGAGCGTATCGATTGATTTATATCATCTGCATAAGGCATTTCTCTCCTGTAACAGAGGAACCAATTCGAGAAGAGGCATTTAGTGAGTCCAATGCTACAACAGCACGTGTCAAACAGAAGATGATCGGATTGCCAGATACGCCTTATAGAGTAGCAGAGCATCGTAAAGTTCATCGACAAGCCTTCTGCACATGGACCAGAGATTCCTGATCAAGTTCAACGGATTGTAACAGATAGCTCAAGTGGAGGAAGAGGATGATCATCAAATAGCAGAATTAGGATTAGCGAGTGATCAAAGCACATTGCTAGAGACCTGATAGAGACACTTAGTAGACGCAAGTACAACCGCGTTTATATGTTGCCGTAATATGATAGTATACTCGAATCATACCCTAGGTTATCCGTATAAACAAAGTCGCGTGAGTGATAGAATGCTCAAACATATTAGAAAGTGGAATACAGTAAGAAAACAATTACTAGTCGTCTATTTATTCGGTTATCTTACTAGTACTAAGCATAGTGAGTGCCGTTACTTGCCTTTCGCTCGCGGATTTGTTACAAAATAATGTCAGAAGAACAAATTCGACAAACGGCTATTGAATCAAGAGGCCGTTCTGATTGCTTTATACGAGCAATGTGAATAAGGTAACGATAACAAGTAATTACGAATGAAGAAGTAAGCATACCCTATTCAATGAAACAAGAGGAGATACCATTACAGTTGAGTCCAAAGAACAATCCTTAAGGCATACCGTGAATCAAATTCAAGCAAGATGCGGATCGTAGTTATTGCCGATACGACATTTATACAAAAAATTACGCAGCGTGTCATCCCGATAGATTCTACGAGTCAAGCTGATAGCCTAAATGCACAGTGGATTACAGCTGCCAATGAGAGCAAGAGGGGGATTCAATCTGGCTTGGTGAACACCCATATGCCGAAGATGGATGAAGAGGATGGTCGTCAAATCAACTTAGTCGATCGGAATTTTCTTAGAGGAGGTTACATCCTTGCAAGTGATAAGCAGAAGCCATTTTCAGCTTAATCCTGCTAAGCAGGACGACGGGGCTCAAGAGATTACTACGGTGGTGTTAGATGAACAGAATAGACCAATCGTTCTAAGTTTAATGGAGATAGGAATCGATAACTGCATACGGATATCCGACAGGCACATGATCGCTGATGAAGAATGATATGAATGCTCACAACATACCTCAGAACTACAGGCTGGACCACTTATATGATAATCAACTGTACTAGGCGTCTAACCAATCGGGATCTCTACTCGTACTAGGCAGGGAGTGTAGTGCCAGGACTTACATTTCGGTAGTAGGATTTGCTTAGCATCCTCCCTCAATAAATGCAGATAGAATCTTAGAATTTCATCGTTTTCCTTCCAATATCTCTTGCTTACTTGAAGTCCATGATAGGCCACGTTACTGATTCTTTATACGAGCATGATTAAATATGGAATTCAATCGTCATACTTCTAACAAGGTATCGGATTTATTTTCCAATGAATGGATATTGGTGCAACATACGCACAATGGATCTCCACTTGACACAAGGCGGAGAGACCCTCCCACGTCTCTCGGCGTCAAAGCGCGTAAATTCCTTCGATCGACCTGACCATGGTGGAGGCCGGAAATGCTCCTATAGTGGGTCAGATGCCCGGATGGTATGTAATAACGACCGGCTTCTCCGTGCGTCAATTGATACAAAAGATTGACGTAGACGTTGGTTCTATCGCTACTTATGCAACTTCCTGTATATCGAATCATGGGAATATCCCGAATCATTCGTTCGTCACTGAATGCGCAGTTACGTGTCCCTAATAGGAAAAGTGGATCTTCACGACGTTTCTGCCTAATGCGAGCAAGAGGAGGGCTTGCTCTGGCAGTGGATGAAGGGACCCATATGACGATAGTAATGATGCAATTGTTTGGATCCGTCATTGTGCAACGATCAAGGGTCTTGCCACTCGATACGAGAAGTTTCGCAGTCTTCGACGCCCTCGTTTGGTGATAGTCGTCTGACCCTTGCAAGGATAACCAGATTGAGTCATTTTCAGCTTAATCCCGCTAAGCTAGGAGGAGGTGGCGTCAAGGATCTTGATACGGTGGTGTTAGATCGCCAACTTCAGCAAAAGACCAGCCATCGGTAATGGCGCTCACACCTTTGAATGGCATCATCTGATCAGCACCAGCGAATACTGCAGAACGGAGTTCGGACAGTTGTGCTTCAAGAGCGATTCGATCGTTCTTCCAACGCCTTATACTGATCCAGGAGACAACGGATACCTCATGAGCGTCCCATGCGCAAGCCTACTTAAGCCCACGCTATGCTTAGCTGCTTCTTTTAAGGCCTGAATTCGTGTGATGTCCCACCGCTCGAGTTGCAGGCCTGATTGTACTGCCAGGAAGTAAGCTTTCTTCGGTATGCTGCTCGTATATCTTCTGGCAGATAACCTCCTATCTAATAACTGAAGGGCAGCCTTTCCCGACCAAGCCGATTACACGACCGTCACGAAACTCTGGACAATAGCGATCCAGTGCAGGAGGCAGGTGTGCCTTGATCGACGCGATATCCTCCTGGATCATGTCCATCAAGCGTCACGCCATCCCGCAATTCCGCATTACACATCCTCGGGTAACGTTGGTTCGTGGTAACCACCGTCACGCATGACCTGAGACGATGACTTTCGCATCTTTGGTGTCAAATGGTCGTATGGAGAAGCGTCGTCCATTTCCTTGAACCGTTTTACCTTCATCGGAGTAACAGCCACCGCGGGAATGTCTCGCGCCTTTACATAAGCAGCGAGATTCACCCACATAGTGGCCAGTCGGTTCCATTCCAATTAACAGATTAGGTGCCGTTGTGTTTCTCGGACAGGTTTTGAGCCCATGCTAGCAACGCCAGAAGAACCTTGATAGGAATTAGTGCACACTAGTCGTTGTCACTAGCGATCTCGCCCACGAGCATCTATCGCTCGGGCTACATGTTATGCGATTGGCCACATCCACCCCAATAATGAAGAGGAGTGGGTCATTGACTTAAAGACGAACTAGCCGTCTACATGTGTAAAGATCCATACTGGAAGTCCTGCGCATCGAGTACTTAATGCGAGGTCATGCATGACACTCTCGAGCGTACCAAGGAGGCTTTTTTTATGCATTTCTCAGATTCGGCTAGATGTCCTCAAATTTTCTTATTCCAGGAATGCTCCGATGTTTTATCTACGTTTAGCACCAAGCCGATTACACGAATGACGATATAACAATGCGTGAAGCAGGGGAAGGTGTAGCTTGGCCCAGAATCCTGTCATTCCGTCAACGAACGAAATAAATGAATTAAATCAAACCTATAACCAGCTAGCAGCTGAGACGAACTATCTTGTGCAAATGGTCTATGAAACAGAGCTATTAAAGATAGAACAGAGCTGAAGGCATTACAAGCACAAATTCACCCACAGTTCCTGTTAATACAGTAGATGCCGTGTACTGGTCACTAGATGAGAACGAAGAAGAGGAATTAGCCAATGTTGTACTAGCGATGTCAGAGCTATTCCGTTATACGATTACAGAAGGAGACTGAAGAGGAGTGGGTGAATGATTAAAGACGAACTAGCAGCCACATTGAAAGATATATGGAAATCATGCGCATGAGATTTGGAGATCGATTAAATTGGGTACGAGGAAGTTAGCTTTGCAATGGTCCGATGCAAAAAGTCCGAAGCTGATGAGTCAGCCAATCGAACGAGAAAGCGATATTACGTGGGCTGGAAATGTAGTTGAGCCCATGTCATGTCGCCACGGGATAATATTGAAAGACAACGGAGCTAGAAACGCCATTGACCGTATATCAGTAAGTGATAATGGACCAGGAATGCAATCAAGAAATGCTTGCACATGTCAACAGCCTGATGAGTGGTTATCACAAAAACAAAGAGGTTCAGGACTAGCTTTATATAATGTTCAGAAGAGACTAGAGATGTTACATTTTGCAAGAAAAGGAATATCAGGCCCAATTGTGATTGCAAGCGAAGTAGTAATCAGGGTATCGCGGCTTAGCTCTGAAATTCCGACTAAGGCGCATCAGAGCGACTGGAGCGAGGAGTGGTCAATTAGTAGTGGATGATGAGCCTAGAAGTCGCCAAGGGAAAGAAAAGACTAATAGAGAGAAACGCCATTGACCGATACGAGGTACTAACGGCAGAAAATGCAACAGAAGCAAGCAAGCAAATTCATCAACAGAAGAGGGCCATGGTTTAATAGCAGATATTCGCATGCCTGAGGTAACATGGACTGGAGATGTTACAGCAATTAAAGGAAAAGGCCCAAGATCCAGTAGTAATCCGTAGCTCTGCTTACTCTGAATTTGACTATGCGCATCAAGCACTGGAGCTAGGTGTGGTCAATCGCATTTGTTAAAGCCGATTGCGAAAGCAAAGCTCATGGAAGCAATCGAGAAGGCGATAGCAATGGAAGAAGTCCATCTAAAAAGCAGAGGGATGGTAAAGAGAATCGTAGATGAAAAATGGATGGAAGTAAGCAATGAAACATCCTATAACCGAGCCGTAAAAGAAACGATCGCCTTTATTGAATCGCATTTTGCTGAGGAGCTTACTCTGAAAAAAGTTGCAGGAGAAGTCCATCTAAATGCTAGTTATTTAAGTGCACTCTTCAAAGAAGAACTGAATATGACCTTTAGTGAATATCTCACTCGCAGAAGATTGCAGGAAGCAAAAAAGCTATTATTATCAACTGATTTAACCATTTTTGAAATCGCAGAACAAATAGGTTATCAAACTTCTAAATATTTTATCAAGCTATTTAAGCAATATGAAAATATGACACCAAATGTGTATCGAAAAAGTAATTGAAAACGATTTCTAAAATTAGTGGTATTTTACCTAATCATTGATACCTTACAGAGAAAAAAACTTGGTGCTAAACTGAAATGGAAATGAAAAAACATATTTCAAGGGGGTTTTACAATGAAGGGTAAATGGAAGAAGAGTTTGTTCGTTTTGTCTCTCGCTTTTGTTTTCATTCTTGCAGCATGTGGAGGAAATTCTGAATCTGAAACGAGTGATGATTCAAATGAAAGCGGTTCAGACTCAGGGAAGAAGACGATTGAATTTATGCACTTATGGCCAGAAGGTAGTTCTAAACAGCATCATGAAATCGTCAATAATATTATTAAAGAATTTGAAGAAGAAAATCCAGACGTTAAGGTGGAAGTGGAGATATTAGGAAATGAACAATATAAAGAAAAATTAAAGGTTTTATCCACCTCTAATGAGCTTCCTGATGTGGGAATGGCATGGCCAGCTGGATTTTTGGAGCCATATGTAAGCGGTAATATGTTTGCTTCATTAGATGATGTTCTTGAAGGTCCATTAAAAGACAAATTTGTAGCTGGTACTGCAGAAGCTTATCAAATTGATGGAACGACTTATAGTTTACCATTAGAATTAAATATTACGCCAATCTATTACAACAAACGTATTTTTGATGAAAATGGAGTGGAAGTTCCAAAGACATATGAGGAGTTAAAAGCTGCGATTCAAACATTGGCAGATAATGGCGTTACTCCTGTAGCTCTTGGAAACAAGGATCGTTGGACAGGGTCTATGTGGTATATGTACTTAGCTGATCGTATTGGTGGTCCAGAAGTATTGAATAATGCGATTAATCGCACAGGTAGCTTTGAAGATCCTGCATTGATTCAAGCAGCAGAGGAGATTCAAGAGCTTGTAGATATGAATACATTTATCAATGGTTTTAACGGTCTTGGTAATGACGAAGCAAAAGGATATTTTATTAATGAACAAGCAGCCATGTATCTTATGGCAACTTGGGATTTACCAGAATGGACTACTAATGAAGATAATCCAAAGGAATTTAGAGATTCTGTGGAATATATGAAGTTTCCAACGGTTGAAGGCGGAAAAGGCGATATAAATAGCTTCGTAGGTGGTCCAGGTGTTGGATTATTTGTGGCAGAAAATTCAGATGTAAAAGAAGAAGCAAAAGATTTTGTTGCCTTTTTTGTAGAAAAATGGGGCGAAAAATCGGTTACAGATGCTGGTGTTATCCCTGCGACAAAAGTAAACACAGAAGGTATGGAGTTACCACAAATGTATATTGATATCTTAAATGATTTAAATGAAGCATCTAATTTAACACTTTATGCAGATGTACAAATGAGTCCAAGTGTTGCAGAAGTTCATCTAGATATGATACAAGCATTATTTGGTAAAGCTGTTACACCAGAGGAATTTGCAAAAGAGCAAGAAGATGCACTAGCAGCAGAAGAATAAATTAGTATTCTCTATCGAAGTAACCAATCAATCATTATACAACAACTTCGAAAAGGAACTGTCTTAAAAGCTAGTTTACAAATGTATGGAACTTGTCATTGCTCCAGTCCGCCGTGAGCTAGCTTTGAGTACAGCTCCTTTTCTTTTCTAAAAATAAGGAGAAGGGGATTTTTCTATGAACAAAGTAATGTCAAATAAACTAGTCATTGCTTTATATGTATTGCCAGCGCTAATACTAATCGTTGCTTTAATTTATGGGCCGATTTTATTAACTGGATACTATGGGCTAATGGAATGGAATGGTATTGGTCCCATGACATTTATTGGTCTTGAAAATTATATGGAATTAGTAAAAGATGCGAAGTTCTGGGAAAGTGCAGGACATTCCTTTTTACTAGCATTATTTTCAACGATCAGTCTTGCAGGATATTTAATTATTTCTTTAATATTAGCTGGAAAAATAAAAGGATCTAATCTATTAAGAAAAATTTACTTAATCCCAATGCTGTTGTCATCTGTTGCGATTGCGCAGCTATGGATTAAGATATATGATCCAAATAATGGAATGTTAAATAGTTTATTAATGAGCTTAGGTGTTGAGTCTCCTCCAGCATGGCTTGCAGATCCTAATTTAGTTTTATATGCAATTTTTGTAGCGATCTTATGGCAATATGCAGGCTTTTATATCATCATCTACTATGCCGCTTTAAAAGGTATTCCAGAATCGTTGATTGAAGCAGCAAAGATTGATGGAGCAAATCCTATACAAATTGCTTATAAAATTAAGGTACCTTTAATTTCCGGGGTTATAAAAGTAACCGTCGTTTTAGCTATTGTTGGGTCATTGAAATATTTTGATTTAATTTATGTGATGACCGGTGGTGGACCAAATGGAGCGAGTGAAGTGATTGCTTCCTATATGTATCAAAAGGCCTTTGGAAGCTATGAGTTTGGCTATGGTAGTGCAGTAGCATTCTTCCTATTGATCATTACCTTAATCGTAACATGGTTGACCCGTAAGCTGACGGCTTCAGAAGATGAAGTGCAATATTAATGGAAGGAAGGTATAACAGGATGGCTTTGAGTAGACAAAACGTTAAGTCCGACCAAAGTGCTTGGACAAGAATTGGTATGACTGTGCTTTATATAGCTTTAATTATAGTAGCTATTTTTCAAATATATCCATTAATCTGGTTGTTTCTATTTTCGCTAAAAAGTAATGCAGAGGTATTTGGATTGTCTCCATTCGCTTTACCACAAGAACCGAAATGGGAGAATTATGTTAGGGTATGGACAGACGGTAATATTGATCTCTATTTCTTTAATAGTGTCTGGATTACAATAGTATCGGTTATTTTAACGGTATTACTTGCAAGCTTTGTCACATTTGCGATAACGAGAATGCAATGGAAGCTAAATAAGCTCGTTCTTGGATTATTTATGGTTGGCTTGATGGTTCCCATTCATTCTGCCTTAATTCCACTATTTGATTTTTTCTTACAGCTAGACTTAGTAGATCATCCGTTATCGATTATTTTATCCTATACGGCTTTTAATTTACCTTTGACCATTATGATTTTATTAGGATTTTATTACACGTTACCACGTGAGATAGAGGAAGCTGCTGTCGTAGATGGTTGTTCTGTTCATCGTATCTTCTTCCAAATCACATTACCAATGACAACACCGGTGATGGCGACAACAGCGATCATTAATATGATCTACAACTGGAATGAGTTTGTCTTTGTAAATACATTTATTAGCTCAGATAAATTTAAGACATTAACAGTAGGTATCCAAAATTTTATCGGTCAATATTTGACAGATTGGGGTGCGATTGGGGCAACACTAGTCATTAGTATTATCCCGATTTTAATTGCCTTTTTAATCCTAAGTGATCGTATCGTAGAAGGGATTGCAGCGGGATCGATCAAAGGTTAAATTTTATATAGCTTGATGAAAACCTGAAGCTTTTAAGGAGCTTCAGGTTTTACTACTTTCTTCTAATAGCTTCTCTTGTTTCGCCTCAACTCTCTTAAATGTGAGATAACTATTCCCCATTATTAGAAAGGCGATGATACTTCCACTAAAGAATGGAATTAATCCAGGTATTGCTTGCATGACGAATAGAAGGATGATAATACTTACAACTAAAGCAATGTTATGCATTGGATGTAATAACATGAGGAAGAATGCATTTCTCCATATTTGTTTAAACCGGACATCGTAATGTACATATACCGGAATCACATAAAGGATAGTTAAACTAATTAAGAACATAAATAGATATAATGGAATTTTAATAATATCATGAAATCCACCTTGATTCATGCCGATGTATTGAAAATTAACATAGAACAAAAAGGCAATGATCATAATAATTAAACCGATTACATTACTCTTTAAAAATTCTTGTTTATACGTTTTCCAAAAGGTTAAAAATACCGGATCATCGATATTCCCCATAATCCATTGCCTAACAAGCGTAAACATGGCTACCGTCGCAGGGAAAAACCCGAATACGACTAACCCGAGTAAGGAAAAACCTATCCACAGGATATTAACATAGGCAAAGCGCGTAATCCATTCTGTTCCTTTATATAAAGCATTCATTATTTATAATCTCCCCTGCTTATTTGTGATATCTCTATTTTAACATAAAGTAGTGCCATATTGCGGATGAAAATGGACAGAAATAAGCTCAAAATGTAAGAATAATAGGTTAAATCAATAAAAATATGTAAACGTTTAATTGATAAAATAGTGTTAAGTGTTAAGAGAAAGAAATTTAGAAAGGGTTGTGGTCAAATGAAAAAAATATGGTTAATTAGTGCATTGTGTATGGTTGCTTGTTTGATCGTTGCATGTAGTAATAATACGACAAGTAAGAAAGAGAATGACTCCTCTAGCTCAAGCAATTCAGATGGCCCTTTTGAAATGTCAGTCATGCTGAATCTTCACACACCTGAAGTCCCTCAAGATAAATTAGAGAAATTGCTCGAAGAAAAAACAAATACAGAGCTGGAAATACAATGGGTACCAGATGGCAATTATGAGGAGCGTGTGAATACAGCTTTCTCAACTAATACATTGCCTGATGCCTTTTTAGTTAAGACAGAACAGTTTGTTCAATTTAAGGATGCTATTCGGGATGGACAATTTTGGGAGATTGGGCCATATTTAGAGGAATTCGAAAATTTAAGTAAACTAAGAGAAAGCACACTAGAAAATTCGAAGGTAGATGGTGGATTATATTCTTTATATATGGGGCGTCCCTTATCCCGATCTGGTCTTATTTACAGAAAGGATTGGGCTGATAACCTAGGAATCGAAACACCAAAAACCATCGATGAATTCTATGAAATGCTCCGTGCTTTTACAGAAGACGATCCAGATGGTAATGGAAAGAACGATACGATCGGTCTTACAGACAGAGGAAATTTAGGTACTTTTGTAACCGTCTTTTCATGGATGGGTGGACCTAACAGATGGGGAGAACAGGATGGTAAGCTATTACCAGAGTTTATGTTTCCGGAATATAAAGAGGCGATGGATTTCTTTAAGGATTTGCACAGTAATGGCTATATGAATAAGGATGCACAAGTAACGAGCAAAACAGATCAGCAGGAAATGATGAAAAATGGGACAGCAGGCGCCTATATTGGCTCCATGCAGGATGTTCACGGAATCTATCAAGATGCAAAAGTGATTAATCCTGATGTTTCCTTTGATGTACATAATTATATCGAGGGGGCAAATGGTGAGTTCGGACTTCGATCGATCCCTGGCTATGGTAGTCTTATCATGTTTCCGAAATCAGCTATCACATCAGAAGAGGAGCTGAAGGAAGTACTGAAATTCTTTGATTTTTTAATGACAAAAGAAGGAGCTAACTTGCTCATCTGGGGTCAGGAAGGAGAGCACTACAAAGTGGTAGATGGCCGTGCGGATGTCATTGACCAAGATAAATTCGATGTAGAAATCAAGCCATATACAGCTTTTGAAATAGGAGAGCCGATGACTAATGGCAGATATGAATCCTATTATGATTATGAACCAGCAGCAAAAGCAACAGAATTATATAAGGATAATGATAATTATGTCGTCAATGACTTAAGTGTGGGGCTTGATTCGGAGACATATATTAAAAATGCAGGTACATTGGATCAAATTATCGAAGATGCTACCTATCAATATATTCAAGGTCAAACAGATGAAGCAGGTTTTGATGCAGCAATAGAAAAGTGGAAAGAAGCAGGCGGTGAGGAAGTAATAAAAGAGTACAATGAGCAATGGAGTAAATAAAAAAAGGATAATAATGGACATGTGCAGGGGCAAGGAGAGCTGTTGCACATGTTTTTTTATTGCTTAGGAAATTATAAAATTTTAGGTTGTGGATAACATATAGAACCATGATTAGCCACTTCCAGCTCCGAGCGCCAGAAACTAGGCGACTTCCCGAAAGCGCCCTACGATAAGTCATCATCGGTTCGTAACCTCACCGTGATTCCTTTATCTCAGTTGCTTCGCTCCAGCCGCTACGTTTCTAAGCAGGCGCTCTGCGCTTTTGTTCTTGGTTTTTTACTGAAGATTTCTTCCATCAACTATGGTCATAGGTATTATGACACTTTCTAGATTTTGTGAAATCCGATATGCTAAAACTACTTCACCATACTTTGAGGAGGGGTAGTTTTGGTTGATAAGGTTAATGTCTCATTGAGAAATCAATCCTTTTACCTAGATTATTCACGAGGATATGAGAATAGCCAGGATATGCAACATTATCACCTTCATCAAGATTATGAGATCCTATATCTTTTAGAAGGCGAAAAAATTCTTTTTATGAATGGTGGAAAATTTACGGTTAAAAAGGATCATATCATGTTCATTGATAAAAATGTAATGCACAAAACGATTGTCAATGACCACAAGTATCAACGAATTGTCATGAACTTTAGAGATGGTTTCCTGTTGAAGGAGGACCAGGCACTAATTATGAGTCTATTTAAGCAGGGGCCACTTATGTTATCGATAAGGAATCAACAACACTTACCCTTTATTTTAGAGAAAATGCTAAAGGAATATTTCCTCAACAAGCAAGACAGTTACCGTTATTTGCAATTGTTATTATCTCAGTTTCTAACAGAATGTAAGCGATTACTAAACGAACAAACACCATCTTTAGAGCAAGAACACGTCCATCCGTCATCTGAAATTATTGACGATCTTATAGCATATATTAATGAGCATTTCCATCAAGAGATTACATTGTCCGTGCTTGCTGAGTCATTTTACCTTCATGAGCAATCCATTAGTAAGCTATTTAAAAAGTCGATAGGGTGTAGCTTTATTGAGTATTTAAATGCAGTAAGAATAACAGAGGCTAAACGACTGTTAACAGAGACAACTATGAAAATAAATCAAATTATGAAGCGAGCGGGTTATACGAACCATGTCCACTTTTGGAGAATATTCAAAAAATTAACAGGTCTATCCCCAAATGAATACCGAGAACAAGAGATATCTAAGATAAATAGAACCATATAATGTGGATAAAGTATACCTATCCACAAAAATCTGTGGATAGGTATAGAATGTGTGGATGATTCTAATCCTTATTTTTTGGCATTATGGAACGATTACGAAAAAATATATAAATCCGAAAAAGGTGATGAGAACAAGCATGTTGAGTCTTATAAACAACTTTTGTGGATAACCTGTGGGTATGTTTGATCCCTTGTGTATAATTTTCTGTGCAAAAGCTTTCCAGGATGAAAACGAATTCTTTTTTAATCCAAGGAAAAAGACGTATAATGTTAGTTGAGACTCTGGACAAAGTCTAAGAAAACCTATGACTGATAACAAAGGAAAGGGAGATTACATGGAGTATCGTCAATTTGGTAAAACAGATATGAAAATAAGTGAATTAAGCTTTGGTACTTGGGCAATTGGGGGAGCTTGGGGAAAAACAAATGACCAAGAGGCATTAAATGGACTAGCCCGTGCGATGGAAGCAGGAGTTAACTTTTTTGATACAGCAGATGTTTATGGTGATGGTCATAGTGAAGAGCTATTAGCAAAAGCCACAAAGGGCAAAGAGGATAAAATATATATCGCGACGAAGTTTTGTCGTGCTGGTGATATTCATGATCCAGAGAACTATTCAGAGGAGTCTGTCACCAATTATGTCGATAATAGCCTAAGACGTCTTAAGCGAGAGCAACTAGATCTCCTCCAAATTCACTGTCCACCCATTGAAATATTACGAGATGGGTCGGTATTTGAAGTATTGGACAAGCTACAACAAAAAGGGAAAATTCGCCATTATGGTGTAAGTGTGGAAACAGTAGAGGAAGGTTTGCTTTCCATGGAGAATCCTAATGTAGCTGCTTTGCAGGTGATTTTTAACATCTTTCGTCAAAAACCAATGATGGAGTTATTTCCAGTGGCGAAAAAGAAAAAGGTGGGAATTCTCGCAAGGGTGCCATTAGCTAGTGGTCTTTTAACAGGTAAATTTCAATCCAACCATCAATTTGAGGCAGATGATCATCGCCACTTTAATCAAAACGGGGAAGCCTTTAATGTTGGGGAAACCTTTGCTGGACTTCCGTTTCATAAAGGTGTAGAGCTTAGCAGACAATTAGAATGGATTGCGGACAGGAGAGGTAATATGACTCGTGCTGCCTTAAAGTGGATATTAAGTCATGATGCCGTTACTTCTGTAATACCAGGCTTCAAAACAGTCCAACAAGTAGAGGATAATTTAGCAGCAATGAATGTGCCTGAATTCTCAGAATCTGAACTAGAAAAATTACGTGAATTTTACCAATTAGAAGTTCATGATTCTATCCGTGGGCCATATTAATAAAGAGAGGAAATTTTTTCAATAAATGCTTGCAATCTATCCGATGAAAAGGTATACTTCTAAGGGATTAACCAAAAAATAGGTAAAGGAGGTCACGTGAGATGAGGAAAATAACGAAGAATAAACCACCTAAATTAAATAATGAAATGAACGTGACCATGCCTATATGGATTTTGCATCTTGATAAATAAAAGGGATGCTTTTACAGGATATTTGAGCTATCAGTGTGTCGCGATTTCTTAGTAGATCGCGACATTTTTGGTTTATCGCAACGCTAATCGTCCACTATCCATTTACTTTACGCTACGGTCGTGTCGGGTTAATGGACGCTAAGCCTACGATAAGTTTCTTTAACCAACAATAGGGGATAAGAATACCCCACTGTTGGAAGTCTCAATTGATAGCTTATTAATGAAACACACTTGGCTTTAGGTCTGGTGTGTTTTTTTAGTTTACGTTTGGAACATATAAATTTTTTGCAGGGAGTAAAGCGATGAAGCGAAAATTTTGAAGTCCAAAGTATAAGAAAAGCTAACGCATCCGCTAAAAGACGAGCGAATGCGAGTGTTTTTCTAATCGATACAAGAGATTGTTTCATGTGATCAGAAAGGGGTGGATAATATGAAGGAACTCGAATGGGAGGATCGTTATGGAGGTAGTTAGCTAATGTGATGAGGAGGAGTAACAATGTTTAGTGTAATGAAAAAATTATCATGGTATTTTAAAGAACAATGGGTGCGTTACATACTTGCTATTCTCGCACTGACGACATCAAGCTTATTATTTATCATTCCACCTATGATTGTGGGAGATATTATTGATGCCATTCAGACGAATCAGCTTAGCTATCAAGCATTAGCGCAAGCGACATGGCTGTTTGTCATTTTATTAGTCGTGATCTATCTCTTATCCTTCTTCTGGGGACATACGTTGTTTGGAAGAGCGATATTTTTAGAGAGAACATTACGTTCAAAACTAATGCATCATTTTATGAAAATGACGCCATCCTTTTATAGTCGTTACCGTACAGGAGATTTAATGGCACGGTCTACGAATGATTTACGAGCAGTGGCGACAACAGCTGGATTTGGGATTTTAACACTAATCGATTCAACGGTTTTTATGGCATTCATCATTGGGGTGATGTTTGTTGTGATTGATTGGAAATTAACGCTTGCTGCTTTAATTCCTCTACCTGTTATGGCATTAATAATGCAAAAATACGGTGCCAAGATCCATACAAGGTTTATGAAGGCACAAGCATTGTTTAGTGAATTAAATAATAATACGTTGGAATCGATCCAAGGTGTACGTGTTATTCGAGCATTTACCCAAGAAAAACAAGACGAACATCGCTTTAATGAAAAAGCAGAGGAAGTTTTTCAAAAAAATATTGCAGTTGCAAAATTAGATGCGCTTTTTGAACCAACTATCAAAATATTAGTAGGTTTATCCTACACCATTGGGTTAGGCTATGGTGCTTATCTAGTTATTCATGGGGATATTACGATAGGGCAGCTCGTCACCTTTAATGTGTATTTAGGAATGCTAATTTGGCCGATGTTTGCAGTAGGAGAATTAATTAATGTAATGCAACGAGGGAATGCATCACTGGATCGAATTGAAAATGTACTTGAACAAAAAGCGGATGTAAAGGATCCTTCAAAACCAATAGAGGTTAAAGCACCAGAGAACATCGTGTTTCAAGACCTTTCTTTTCAATATCCAGAAACAGATGCTATAGACTTGAAGAATATTAATCTTGAAATAACAAAGGGTGAAACTATTGGTATTGTAGGCATGACTGGAGCGGGTAAAACAACGCTTGTCAAGCAGCTTTTGAGAGAGTATCCGCCTGCTAAAGAAGGGAAACTTTTTATCAATCGTACACCTATTGAAGAGATTGCCTTAAAGAAAACAAGAGGCTGGATTGGTTATGTACCACAGGATCATATTTTATTTTCGAAAACGGTAAGAGAGAATATTATGTTCGGTCATGCGGAAGCGACGGAGAAGGATATACAGCATATCTTAGAGGCTGCATCCCTACTAGAGGATATCGAGAATTTACCTCAAGGCTTAGAGACACTTGTCGGGGAGAGTGGTGTCACCCTGTCAGGTGGACAGAAGCAACGGGTTTCGCTGGCGAGAGCCTTAATAAAAAATCCGGAAATTTTAATTCTAGATGACTCCTTATCGGCAGTAGATGGAAAAACCGAAGCAAATATTATTAAACATTTAAAACAAGAACGTGCAGGGAAAACAACGATTATTGTGGCGCACCGTCTATCTGCTGTAAAGCATGCCGATCAAATATTGGTCTTGGAAGACGGACAAATAAAGGAGCAAGGAAGACACGATGAGCTGATGCTTGAACATGGTTGGTATTATCACCAATTTCTAATCCAGCAAATGAAGGGAGGGGAAACGGCATGAACAAACAAACAACAGAAAAGCGACTATTTCAATATGCGCTTTATTTTAAGAAGACAATTATTATTGGATTGGTCTGTTTAATGTTTGCCGTAGCATTTGAATTAAGTGGACCGTTTATCGCTAAGCGACTAATTGATCAGCATATAGTCGGTGTAGAAAATCATTATGTTATCACAGACAGTCAAGATGGTGTTGATTTGGAGGGAAAGCATTATGTCCGAGTAGACAGAGCAAAAGGTAAGAATCCAACACCTGATGTGACATTATTTCAGGATGGATTAACCTTTTATTTATTAGAAGGAAAGGTTCCATTACAATCCACGATCAAAGATGTAAATGGTTCCGCAGTCACATTAGCATATCAAGAGGAAAGCATAGAAGTGGCTGGAGAGAAATTATCGGCTACGGAAGTTTTCGCTTTTTTCAAAGGAGAGATGAAACCGGTCATCTGGTTACTTGTCCTCTATATGGCACTCATCTTACTCGCTTCCATCTTTGTATATTATAAAACTTATTTATTACAATATGCTTCCAACCGTATTATTCAAAAAATGCGTAAGGATGTTTTTCATCATATCCAAAGGCTACCAATCCAATACTTTGTGGATCAACCAGCAGGTAAAATCGTAGCAAGAGTGACAAATGATACAGAAGCAATACGAGAATTATATGTGAAAGTGTTAGAGGTATTTGCCTCTGGGATAATATATATTTTTGGTATTTATGTTGCCTTATTTCTCTTAGATGTTCAATTGGCGTTGATCTCCTTAGTATTAGTCCCGATTCTATATATTTGGATGAAGGTATACAAAAAAATTGGAGGCCATTACAATCGTATCATTCGAGAAACAAACAGTAATATTAATGCAAATATCAATGAATCGATCCAAGGAATGACTGTTATTCAAGCTTATGATCAGACTGAGCGAATGCGACAAGAGTTTGAGGTTTTGAATGAAAAGCAATGCACTTATCAAACAAAGATGAACACATTTAATGCGATGTCTTCGTTTAACTTAGTAGATCTATTAAGAAATATAGCATTTGTTGCATTTATCTTATATTTTGGTACCCACGCATTAGATGGAGTAACTATTGCCTCCGCTGGTTTACTGTATGCGTTAGTGGACTTATTGACCCGTTTATTTGAACCAGTCAATCAAATCGTAAGTCAGCTTGAGCAATTGGAACAGGCCAGAGCCTCTGGAAGTAGAGTATTCCATTTACTCGATGAAAAAACAGAGGACATGAATGATCGTCGAATCTCTCGTTATCACGGTGAGGTGCAATTTGAAAATGTTTCTTTTGCGTATAAAAAAGAGGAGTATGTACTAAAGAAAATTAGCTTTAATATAAAGCCAGGGGAAACGGCTGCATTTGTAGGACACACTGGATCTGGAAAAAGTACGATTATGAATCTGCTTTTCCGATTTTATGATCCAACAAATGGACGCATACTTATTGACGGGGAAGATACGACAACCTACGCCAAGCAACAAGTAAGACAGCATATTGGCATTGTATTACAAGATCCATTTATTTTTACTGGTACGATTCTATCTAACATAACGATGAATGATTCTTCTATTAGTAAGGAGACAGCAATAGAAGCATTAAAAGCAGTAGGAGCTGATCGTTTTATTGAAAAACTTCCGCGAAAATATGAAGAACCTGTAAAAGAAAAAGGAAATGAATTCTCAACAGGTCAACGACAGCTCTTATCATTTGCACGAGCGCTTGCCTTTGATCCAGCGATTTTGATCCTAGATGAGGCGACCGCGAATATTGATACAGAGACAGAAGGACTTATTCAAGAGGCTCTCGAAGTTTTAAAAGAAGGGAGAACGACCTTAATTATTGCGCATCGATTATCCACTATCCAACAGGCTGATCAAATCTTTGTATTGAAACATGGGCAAATCATAGAGACGGGGAACCACCAATCACTCCTAGAAGCTGAGGGAGAATACTTCAAGATGTATGAAATGCAGCTGGGTAGAAACAACGAAAATGCTTCATAAACATTTACGAGATGAAGCGATAGCGGAACCATGTTATACTTAATGAAGTATCTTAAGAAAGTTGGGGAAAAGCATGCAGCGCGGCAGTTTTCAATGGATGAAATCCTTAAATAAAGCAATCATTTTAAACAAAATACGGACATCAGGTTCTATCTCGCGGGCTCAAATTGCTAAAGAAACGGAGCTCACACCACCAACTGTTGGAACAATCGTGAAAGAGCTTTTGGATCAGGAATTGATTAAAGAGAGTGAGCTAGGAGAATCCCAAGGTGGGAGAAAACCAACCATGCTTGTATTAAATACAACAGGTTTTCACATTATCGGGATTGATGCTGGGCCTAGTAATATCTTATTTATTTTGTCTGACCTGTCAGGAAATGTAGTAGATAAGATTGATAGAAAGATCGGAAATCCAATAAATGAAACAAAATTTCTTGAGCTTCTCACACATGGTGTGCAGCAATTGATCGAACAAAATTCTCAATTAAAGTTTATCGGAATCGGAGTAGCTATGCACGGGGTAGTAGATTCTGAAGTAGGATTGGCTATTTTTGCCCCTAATTTACAACTACGAAACATTCCTATTAAACAACATCTAGAATCTACCTTTGATATGGAAGTAAAGGTAGAAAATGATGCAAAATCACTCGCCCTCGGAGAGGCATGGTTTGATGACAATCAAATATCATACAAAAGTATGGTAGCAGTAAATGTTGGTCGTGGAATCGGTGCTGGTATGGTGATTAACGGGAAAGTCTACAATGGAGAGCATGGTATAGCTGGTGAGATTGGTCATATGATGATTGATATTAATGGCAAGAGATGTACATGTGGTAACAAGGGCTGCTTACAAACACTAGCTTCAGGTCCAGCAATAGCCGATAGAGCGATGGAATTATTGAAACATGGAGAGAAAAGTGTACTGGCGGAGCACCAAATAGTCACTGCCAAAAAAGTTTATGAAGCAGCGGAACAGGAAGATGTTTTAGCGAAGCAGTTATTATATGAAACAGGAGTCTATCTCGGCATTGCCTTTACGAACCTTATCCATATCTCGAACCCGAGTAAGATTATTATCGGTGGTGGAGTTTCCAAAGCTGGTAAGCACCTCTTAGCGCCAATAACGGAAACAATTAGAAAAAGGGCTATATCAGAACAAGCGCAGAACACTCCTGTTACGATTTCTACATTAGGGGATTATGGGTCTTCCTTAGGTGCGGTTGGACTCGTTTTAAGTGAACTTTTTGAACCGAATGTATAACTAATCAATAGGTGCTGAAATGTTAGAACTTCCTTTCATTAATGAGTAAAATGTCCTATAATAGTGAGTGTTTAGAACAAATCTTAATGAAAAGAGTTGTTACGATTGACGGAGAAATTACGATATACCTTTTCTATTTCGGAGAACCCTTTGCCTTTATATATCGAGAGTATTGGCTATAACCCTGAAGAGCTAGACTTTGATCGTCCAGAAGGCTATCCTTACTATCATTGGTTACAAACAGTGAAAGGGGAAGGGATGATTGAATTGGCTAATCAAACCTTCTCACTACCTGTTGGAAAAGGAGTATTGTTAACCCCATATACGCCACATAAGTATTACTCTGACCATGATGCAGAGGAGCTTTGGGAAACCTATTATATTACTTTTACAGGTGCCGCGATTGATCCGATCCTTAATTCTCTTGATATGAACTATTCTGCCTTTTACGAAGAAACTGATAATATATCATTTCCTCTTCATATTGAGAATATATTGAAGAAGCTTGTCAATGATGATGCCCCACATCATTTAGCCTACGAAACTTCAGCTGATTTGTATCAATTTTTAATGCATCTTAAAAAATTTGGGAAAGTGAATAATCAGCTATCGATCTTGCAGTCGTTTGAGAAAATTAGATATATCGTAGAATGGTTAGAACAAGTATACCCACAAGATATTGGCTTAATGGAGATTTCGGAAAAAGCAAAGGTAAGCTCACAACATCTAAATACGATGTTTCATGATACTTTTGGCATAAGTCCATATTCCTTCTTAGTGCAATTAAGAATAAGGGAAGCAAAAAGAATTTTAATCACCAATCCAGAGCTATCGCTAAAGGAAATTGCGAAAAAGGTTGGCTTTAATGCGGTTAGCCATTTTGTCACAACCTTTAAGAAAAGAGAAGGAGTTACACCTAGTATGTATCGAAACCTGCATCAATAGGATGCAGGTTTGTTTTTTGAAAGTAAGTTAGAATAATTTAATATATAATTAATTGTGAAATCGCTTTATAATAAGCTGTAGAGAGATAATTAAAATAATTTATTAAGGAGGTCATGAAGTTGTTCAAAAACAAAACTTTATGGGGTTTATTATTAATTGTGTCATTTGTACTACTTTTAGCAGCATGTGCTCCAGAACGAGAAGGGGCAGAGGAAGCAAACGGAACAGATGAAAGTAAAAATAATTCGGAAGAATCAGGGGAATCAGACAAGCCTGAAAAACTAGTTGTTTGGATAAATGATGAAGATATTGCAGAAGATGTTTCCAAGCAAATGTTTGAAAAATATACCGAAGAAACAGGTATTGAAATCGAATATAAAAGGGTTGCCATACCAGATCAGGTTCAAGAATTAGCATTAGCCGGACCAACTGGAGATGGACCAGATTTGTTCTTCCAGCCACAGGATTCTTTAGGTGATATCGTTGCCCAAGGTCTTGCTGTACCGATAGAATACACTGACGAAGAAAAGGGTCAATTTACAGACGTTGCCATGGATGCCTTTACTTATGATGGCGATATCTACGGTGCTCCTGTCGCAATCGAAACCTATTTTACTTTCTATAATAAAAGTTTAATAGATGAAGCTCCAGAAACGATTGAAGATGTGTTTAATATGTCAAAAGAACTAACAGATGCAAGTAAAGATCAATATGGATTTCTTATTTCACCAGAATTTTATTATCTCTATTCCTTTATGAATGCTTACGGAGGGTATGTGTTCGGTGAGGAAAATGGTGTATATGATCCAACTGATATTGGTTTAGACAATGAAGGATCAATCGAAGGATTGAACAAGTATAAAGAGTTTATTGATGCAGGGTTACTTCCTAAGACATTGACTGTAGACATACTTGATGGTCTTTTCAAAGAAGGAAAAGTAGGGATGGTTGTCAGTGGTCCGTGGAATATGCCGATCTATAAGGAAGCATTAGGAGAAGATGTAGCTACTGCACCACTTCCGAAAATGAATGGAGAAGTTGCTCCTTCCTTTGTAGGTGTTAAGTCTTGGTTAGTATCCTACTTTAGTGATAATCAAGAATGGGCAGCTGATCTTGCGAAGTTTATGACAAATGATGAAAATTCACAAGTTTACTTTGATGTAACAGGTGAATTACCACCAAGACCAGAGATTTTGGATGCAGTGAACGATCCGATGTATGCAGGTTATACAGAACAAGTTCCACACGGTACACTAATGCCTAATATTCCTGAAATGTCCCCAGTATGGGATATGGATACGGCAATCGAATTGATCAATAATGGTGCAAAAGTAGAGGAAGCTGTTCCAGAAACAGTGCAATCCATTAAAGACAAAATTGCCGCATCTGCATCACAGTAATGATAAATGAGTGGAAAGGATATTCTTTTCCACTCTCCATTTTTCTAAAGCTAGTAAGACGAAAGAGGTGGATTTGATGCCTAGTAATGAAGCTAGTATTGAAATGAAAGAAAAAAAGCTTAATCCTACCATTGCGATGGTGTTATCGATTCTCCTAGCAGGATTAGGCCAGATATATAACAAGCGTTATATAAAGGGAATTTCTTTTATTATATTGGAAATTGCCTTTATTGTAGCGACTTTTGATTTTCTATGGCTAGGTTTATGGGGGATTATTACATTAGGAACGATACCAGGTGTGGACCATTCTATATTTTTATTAGTCTATGGAATTGTCGCATTGATTTTACTAGCATTTGCGGTTACTTTTTATGTTTTTAACGTACTAGATGCTAGAAAGCAAGCAATCAAATTGAACAATGGCTGGGAGCCCCCGACATTTTCACAGGCCGTAAAAAACGGATATGATAAAGCTTTTCCTTATATTATGACAGCTCCGGGGTTAATCCTATTAATTTTTACGGTTGTTTTTCCGTTACTATTTGCCATTGCATTAGCCTTTACAAATTATGACTTGTATAATTCTCCTCCAAGAAATCTCGTGGAGTGGGTTGGGCTGAGCAATTTCTTAGACCTAGGTACGGTAGATATCTGGAAAAATACCTTTGCAAGTGTATTTACATGGACAATTGTCTGGACGATAGTGGCAACTTCGTTTCAAATCGTTGTTGGATTAATTCTTGCAGTATTAGTCAATGACAAACGAATTAAATTTAAGAAAACGATACGAACTATTTTAATTTTGCCATGGGCCGTTCCTGGATTTGTCTCGATCTTAATTTTTGCAGCAATGTTTAACGATGAATTCGGAGCGATAAACCAGGATATCATTATTCCTTTGATAGGTGGCGAAGGTTTACCTTGGCTGACAGATCCTTTCTATACGAAAATTGTTTTAATTCTTATTCAAACATGGTTGGGATATCCTTTTGTTTTTGCATTATTTTCAGGTGTGCTTCAGAGTATATCCTCTGAATGGTATGAGGCAGCAGAGGTGGATGGAGCAACTCGTTGGCAAAAATTCCGTCACATTACCTTACCACATGTTTTATTTGCAACAGCACCACTATTAATTATTCAATATACAACGAATTTTAATAACTTTAATATTATTTATTTATTTAATGAAGGTGGACCAGCAGTGCAAGGTCAGAATGCCGGAGGAACGGACATTCTTATTTCATGGGTATATAAATTAACCTTTGAAACAAATGACTATAGTATGGCTGCAGCTATTTCCTTAATTATCGGTTTGATCGTTTCGATTTTTGCGATTTTCCAATTCAGAAGAACAAGCTCATTTAAAGAGGAGGGGAACATGTAATGAATCCAAAGGTAAAGTCAAAACTAGAAGTAGCAGGTATATATACGATTTTTGGCTTGATGGCTGTTATCATCATTTATCCCCTTGTTTGGGCATTTGGGATGTCTCTGAATCCAGGAAATAGTCTGTATTCTGCTTCCATCATTCCAGAGAATTGGTCACTCGAGCATTATAAATGGTTATTTACAGATCCAAATAGTGATTATTTACTTTGGTATAAAAATAGCATGATTGTTTCGGGATGTGCGGCACTATTTTCGGTGATTATGACTTCATTTGTTGCTTTTTCCTTTTCACGATATCAATTCGTTGGGAAAAAATCAGGACTCTACACTTTTTTAATATTACAGATGTTTCCGGTCATGATGGCGATGGTAGCCTTATATATCTTTTTACATCTAATTGGATTATTGGATACATTAACGGGATTAATTTTAATTTATATTGGAGGACAGATTCCGTTTAATGCATGGTTAGTAAAAGGTTACTTAGATACGATTCCAAGAGAACTAGATGAGGCAGCTAGAATTGATGGTGCAGGACATTTTACGGTTTTTGTTCGAATTATTCTACCACTTGCGAAGCCTATTCTGGCCGTAGTAGCACTGTTTAATTTTATGACACCATTGTTTGATTTTATCTTGCCATCAATCATATTAAATAGCCCAGAAAAATACACGATAGCATTAGGGTTATTTAATTTTATAAATGATCAATTTTCAAACAATTTTACTAGATTTTCAGCAGGGGCTATTTTAATAGCAGTACCAGTTGCGATTGTTTACTTATTCCTACAACGCTTCCTGATTTCAGGCTTAACTGCTGGTGGTACAAAAGGTTAAATAAAGCTTGGAGGAATAAATGATGACAGAAAAAAATAAAGAATTTTTAAAGGGTGTAGACCTATCCTTTGTCGATGAGGTAGAAAGTGAAGGTGGGGTTTATTACGAAAATGGTCATTCCGTTGATGTGATAGATTTATTACATCGATCTGGTGTGAATACGGTACGCCTTCGCTTATGGCATACACCTTCAGGGGGATATTGTAATATAGCTCGGACGATAAAAATGGCGCAACGGATAAAGGAATATAACATGCATTTTCTACTAGATTTCCATTATTCCGATTATTGGGCAGATCCAGGTAAACAAACGAAGCCAAAGGCATGGCAAGCTTTAACCTTTCCACAACTTAAAGAGGAAGTGAAAAGGTATACCTATGATGTGATGCATGAATTGAGTCTTGCGAAGGCTTTACCAGACATGGTGCAGATTGGAAATGAAATAACAAATGGTATGCTCTGGGACGATGGGAAAATATATAAAGAAAAAAACGGAGTAGAAGTAGAAGAATGGGCAGGAATTATTGCCTTAATTAGGGCGGGGCTTGAAGGGGTCAAAGAAGCAACAAATGAGAAACGAGTAGAAACGATGATTCATATTGATCGAGGCGGAGACAATGAGGGGACTCGTAAATTTTTTGACAAGATGGTAGATGCATCTATGGAGTATGATGTTATCGGACTTTCCTATTATCCATGGTGGCATGGTCCTTATCAAGATTTCGTTACGAATTTAGAGGATGTTGCCAATAGATATCAAAAGGAAATTATCGTTGTAGAGGTCGCATATCCGTGGACGGTGCCAGCTGACTTGCCACAAGTAGATAATGAACCGGACATTCGAAAATATCTGGTAGATGGCTATCCTGCTACACCAGAAGGCCAAAAAGCCTATCTAACTAAATTAATCGAAACGATAAAAAACGTTCCTGGACAATTAGGTAGAGGTTTTTACTATTGGGAGCCATGTTGGATTCCTAGTAAAGAGAAGTGGTCAGTAGGACATGAAAACAATTGGTCCCACTTAACCTTATTCGATTACGAGGGAAATAAATTAATAGGCTTGGATGCCTTTTATGATAAAAATACAGAGAAATAAGGTGATCATATGAAGAAATTCAATCCAGTGAGTGAGAAAATACCAAAAATGCTACATGGTGCTGATTATAACCCAGAGCAATGGGAAAAGTATCCAGAAGTTTTAGAAGAAGATATTCGTTTAATGAAGCTTGCTAATTGTAATGTGATGTCTGTGGGGATTTTCTCTTGGGCAAAGCTAGAACCAGAGGAAGGCAAGTTTAATTTTGAATGGATGGATCGATTATTAGATACTTTTCACGAAAACGGGATCTATGCCTTTTTAGCAACCCCGACAGGTGCAAGGCCTGCTTGGATGTCAGAGAAATACCCAGAAGTGCTTAGGGTAGGGGCTAATCGTGTCCGCAATCTCCATGGAATGCGCCATAACCATTGCTTCACTTCACCAGTATATCGTGAGAAAACTACGATGATGAACACAAAGCTCGCAGAAAGATATGCACATCATCCAGCTGTAATCGGTTGGCATATATCCAATGAATATGGTGGAGAATGTCATTGCTCTTACTGCCAAGATGCCTTTAGAGAATGGTTAAAAAAGAAATATCAAACTTTAGATGCACTCAATGATGCGTGGTGGACAACATTTTGGAGTCATACGTATACTAGCTGGTCCCAGGTAGAGTCTCCAGCACCTCATGGCGAAACAATGGTACATGGTCAGAACTTAGATTGGAAAAGGTTTGTAACAGATCAAACGCTAGATTTTTATCGCCATGAAATCAAGCCATTGAAAAAGGCGAATCCAGATCTACCTGCAACCGCCAATTTTATGGAGGCATTTGAAGGACTAAATTATGCGAAATTTGCGGATGATTTAGATATCGTATCATGGGATTCTTATCCAACCTGGCATGATGAGCAGGATGAATCGAATCTTGCAGCATGGACAGCAATGAATCATGATATGTTTCGCTCTCTGAAGGGTGGAAAGCCATTCCTATTAATGGAGAGTACACCAAGCTTAACGAACTGGCAGCCTATTAGTAAATTGAAGAAACCGGGAATGCATGTCCTTTCTTCTTTACAAGCTGTCGCACACGGATCGGATTCTGTTCAATATTTCCAATGGCGGAAAAGCAGAGGATCCAGTGAAAAATTTCATGGAGCTGTTGTAGATCATGCTGGACATGAAAATACACGTGTATTTCAAGAAGTATCGGAGCTTGGAGGGAATTTATCCAGACTTGATGAGATCGTAGGAACAACGGTGAATGCGGAAGTAGCGATTATATTTGACACAGAAAATCGTTGGGCAGTAAAGGATTCACAGGGCCCAAGAAATAGTGGTGTTCATTACGAAAAGACGGTTAGGGAGCACTATCAAGCATTTTGGGAGCAAGGAATTGCGGTAGACGTAATTGATATGGACAGAGATTTGTCAAAGTATAAACTTGTTATAGCGCCAATGCTTTATATGGTCAAGCAAGGTGTCGGTGAGAAAATAGAGAAATTTGTTCAAAATGGTGGAACCTTTGTCACGACGTATTGGTCTGGAATTGTAGATGAAAATGATCTCTGCTTCCTTGGCGGGTTTCCAGGTCCATTGCGTAAAACACTAGGCATATGGTCAGAGGAAATTGATAGTCTCTATGACAGTGAAGTGAACAAGGTGGAAACAATCGGAAATAATCGCTTCGGATTGGAAGGTGAGTTTGAGGCAAAAGAACTTTGTGACCTCATTCAACTAGAAGGCGCAGAAGCAATTGCACAATATACGAACGATTTTTATGCGGGTAAGCCCGCATTGACAGTGAATCAATTTGGAGAAGGTGAAGCGTATTATATTGCTTCAAGAAATAATTCGTCCTTCCACCAAGCCTTCTATAGTAATTTGGCGAAGCAATTAGGATTGAAAAAAGCACTTGATGGTAGTTTACCAAAGGGTGTAAGTGCACAGGTTCGTACAGATGGAGAGAAGGAATTTATCTTTCTTATGAATTTTTCTAATCAAACTAAAAGTGTTGATCTAGCAGATAACAGGTATCAGGATCTGTTAAATGATCAAGAACTTACAGGGATAGTAACACTGGATGGCTTTAGTGTAAAGATATTAAAAAATTAGTTTATTTTAAAAGGGTACTCTCAATGTGAGGGTACTCTTTTTTAAAAATTTGTTGGAAAGAATTATGGCGAAGCTTGTTTTAAAAAGAACGCATTTTTAATGATCAACCAATACAATCAAATGCCGATAAAGAATATTTCAACATTTATGGGACTGATTCGAGGCAGATCCTCGTTGAACCGTCCTATATTTGAATATATTGGACAGAACGAAGCTAGGCGCACGTGGAAATGTCTGATATCGGATTAAATGGAACAGACAGAAGTCAGAAGAGTCAGAAGCACGCTGGAATGTCTATTGTATTGGGACTATAGAGAAACAACCTCCTCACATCATTAAGCTTGAAAAGTTTTCCTCCATTATAGGAAACACACGCTATGGAAAAGGTTTTCAAAAAGGTGTTGTAATAATAATAGGAATCTTTATACTATAAAAGGAGAACTAGAAAATAGGTAAAACTCCCTATTTTTATGAAAGGGGTTACAATATTGAGGAAATTATTATTCGTTTATCTCATTCTAATTGGTGTATTTGTCGTCTATGTCTATCAGTATCAATCAGAGAACACCTCCAATAATCAATGGTCAGAGCATGAATTACGAGGGACAATTGATGAAAATTATGTAATGGTCACCTTCCAATCAGGAATTGATTACTGGAAAAGGGCATTGAAAGGATTTGAGGATGCGGCAGAGGCATTGAATGTATCGGTAGAATATCGTGGTGCCACACAATATGATGTGAATGAACAAATAACCGTTTTAGAACAAGTTATTGCGAAAAAGCCTGCTGGTATTGCTGTTTCGGCAATGGATCCTGATGCATTAAATGATGTAATAAACAAAGCGGTTGAGGCAGGGATTCCAATTGTTGCATTTGATTCGAATGCACCTGAGAGTAAGGTGTTTTCCTTTTTAGGGACTGATAATTATTATGCTGGAGTGACGGCAGCCCATAAAATGGCGGAATTATTAAATGGCGCAGGAGAAATTGGAATTGTTACACATCCTAAACAATTAAATCATAAAGAACGAACAAAAGGGTTCCGAGAAACTATTGCAAAGGAATACCCAAAAATGAATATCGTTTCCATTCAAGATGGTAGAGGAGATCAAATGACTTCCAAAGAAGTAGTGGATGAAATGATCGGAAAGTTTCCTAATTTAAAAGGAGTCTTTGCCTCAGAAGCAAACGGAGGAGTCGGCGTTGGACAATCGATATTGGAGCAGCAAAAAAAAGGGGAAATACACATTATCAGCTTTGATACGGACAAGGGTACATTAGATATGGTGGATGAAGGGGTTATTTCTGCTACACTGGCACAGGGAACCTGGAAGATGGGATATTGGTCCTTGCAATACTTATTCCATCTGCAGCATGGCTTGGCAGAGAACATGGAGGTAGGTAGGAGCTTACCGCGTTATGTAGATACTGGTATCACGATTGTTACGCAGGAAAATGTAGAAGCATTTTATCCAAATGAATGATAGAGAATGGGTGAGGAAATTTTGAAAAAATGGACACAAATAAACAATATACCGATTCGATATAAGTTAATCACACATTTTTTATTAGTTGGTATTTTACCCATTCTTTGTCTAGGGTTACTCGTAAGCTGGACAGTTGAAAGGGTTCTAGAAGAACAGGCGAATGACAACACGATGCAACTAATTAGCAAGGTTAACCAAACGTTTGAATTCTACATTAATAACATGCAAAGCATTACCTATATGATTGCCTCCGATAACGAGATTCAACAGTTTTTCGATTCACCAGATGGTGCAGAGAATAAGTATGAGCTTCAACGTTATCTTCGTAGCTTTACGACTATCACTTCAGAGGTTGCAGGCATCATGGTAGTAAACAAAGATGGCGAGTATATTAGTAATGAGCTGTATGCTCCTTCGGTTATCGATTTAACCCAAAGCTTTTGGTATCAAGAGGCGGTAGAAAGTGATGGTATTTTCCATATCATCGGTAGACCGGATGGAAGAAGGCTTATTTCGATTGTGGATTATAAAAATGAGGATGTTGTATCTGTAGTTCGTGCGGTGATGGATCCTTTTACAAAAGAGGTAAAAGGAGTTATTCTTATTGATCTAAAATTACGTGTCATTGCCGAGACAGCACGAGATATTCAGCTTGGTAAAAGCGGTTATCTGATGGTAGTTGATAATAAAGGGAAGAATATTTATTTACCGAACCAGCCTATTGTTAAAGATATACCATTAGATTGGATTCATCGGCAAGCTTCTGGAAATTTTTCCAAGACGATAAACAAGGAAAAAATTCAATTTATTTATCAGCGTTCCCCTTTTGCAGACTGGACAACTGTTGGTGTTTTTCCTGCAGAGGAAACATTGTTTGAATTAAGGGAAATCCGATTTTATTTGATTGTCTTTATTTTTATCATTATGCTTTTCGGCATTCCAGTAAGCTATTATTTATCACGTTCTATCTCAAAGCCAATCGTTGATCTGATGAAATTTATGCGCAGGGCAGAAAGCGGAGATTTACACGTTCGCTACAAGGAAAAAAGGGAGGACGAAATCGGGCTGCTCGGCAGGAGCTTTAATACAATGCTTCAAAAAGTGCTGGAGCTCATGCGTGTTACAGAGAGACAGGAAAGACAAAAGCGTGATGCGGAATTTCGTAGTTTGCAGGCAAATATTAATCCACATTTTCTATACAATACATTGGACACCATTCAATGGATGGCACGTAAACAAAATGTAATAGATGTTGCAGAAGTGGTCGAGTCCTTAGCCAAGTTATTTCGAATTGGTCTAAGCAAAGGACGCGATATTATTACCGTATCAGCAGAGATGGAGCATATTGAGAGCTACTTAAAAATACAAAAAACACGTTATAGAGACAAACTAAATTATCAAATGAATATAGACCCACAAGTTCGGTCCTTTTATACATTGAAATTTATCCTACAGCCGATTGTGGAAAATGCGATTTATCATGGAATAAAGGAACGAAGAGGTCCTGGTACTGTCCTAATAAATGCTAGCATTGCCAGAGATGATCTTCTGATTATTATTGAAGATAATGGTGCAGGGATGACAATAGAACAGCTTCATGATATGAAGCAGGCGTTAGCAGAAGCTATGCAAAGGACAGAAAAGGTAGAGGATGGTCATAAGAAAAAAGGTTACGGCATATTAAATGTACAAGCAAGAATACAATTAACGTATGGAGAGAAGTATGGGCTATCGATCGATAGCGAAAAAGCCAAAGGGACAAGGGTAGAGATTCTGTTACCTGTTATTAGAGAGCAATATTCAGAAAAGGGGAAATCATCATGACAAAATGGAAAGTATTGATTGCCGATGATGAATTTATTATACGAGATGGTATTCGCACAGCAGTAGACTGGGCTAAATTTGATATGGAGGTCGTAGGAGAAGCAGAGGATGGAGAAGAAGCGGTTGAGATCGCCTTAGCCGATAGGATAGATATTTTGTTAATTGATTTGAATATGCCAATTTTAAATGGTATTGAGGCAATGAAAAAAATTAAAGCAGAAATAGATTGTCGAATGATTGTTATTTCTGGGTATGATGATTTTCAGTATGCACAAGAAGCCATTCGTTTACAGGTAGAGGATTATATTCTTAAACCAGTAAACCCTGATAATTTGATCCATATATTACAAGGAGTTAAAAATGATTTAGAAAGGAGAGAAAAGCAAGAAGCTTATTTAGAGCAAGCCTCCAAGCAAATAAAGAAAAACCATTCGCAGCTCAAGGAACGATTCTTTTTTGATTGGATACACAATCGTCTCCAACCAAATGAAATACAATCACAGCTAGAGTTTCTGCAATTACCAACAGCAGTCCCAAAGCAGCTAGTATTACTTAAATGGTCGAATGATCAAGTAAATTATGATCTACTTTCCAACCAAGACCGAAAGATCTATTTGTCTGCTATTGAAAACATAGCAGAAGAAATTTTAGCAGACACCGTCAATGTTATCATCCATGATTCATCTCAATGGTTACAGATCTTTGTGTGGGAGGATGTGACAAAGGAGATAGCTGTTCCAATAGAGGAAGCAGTCAAACTATACTTGAACCAAACGGTCTATACTGGGATGGTGCGGGTGGAGGATGGTGACTATCAGCATTTAATCGTCGCCTATGAAAGGTGCAAAAACGAGATTAATAACTACATTCACCTCTCCCCTATTGTTAAACAAGCGTTAACGATTATGCGCCGAAATTACTGTAGGTCTGATTTAACACTAGAATTGGTTGCCGAAAACCTCCATGTTTCCACGGTTTATTTAAGCAAGATGATCAAACAAGAGCTCGGGCAATCATATGTTCAGATTGTCGCAAATATGCGAATACGTCGAGCAAAGGAGCTTCTGAAGGACTCTGATTTAAACATCCGAGACATCGCCGAAAAAGTAGGATTTGATTCTCAGCATTATTTCAGTACGGCCTTTAAGAAGAAGGAAGGTGTTTCTCCAAAACAATATAAAATGATCAAGTCATAGCAAACGTGATCGTACAATCAGCAGTAGGGTCTACTCATGAATAAAAACTATAATGTATTCGTGAGTAGATCCTATCATTCGTTTCATCTAGCCTCTTGGCCCCTCCTAAATCCTAAAAGAAGCTTCATCAAGTAATATATCAAAAGCCCAAGGAGAAAGGCTAAAATACACCCAAACCCGGTTGCTTCCGTAGAGAAGGTAGTTTCCTCTATTTCTATTATATACAAAGAGGATCCTAATAGAGTTGGCTTCGATACAATGTTGGAATATCCTAGTAACAACATAACGATTGGTGCAATGAAAACAGTTAGTACATATAAAAATAGAACACTTAGGCCAGTTGAAAATGCTTTTAAAAGCTGAGCCATGGTATTATCCCTCTCTTCCTTTATTAATAATTCTCAATGTATTATTGCTCCCCTGTTTCCTTCGTATGTCCCCCTAACAGATTCCCTTGAGTTTTTGTTTATTTAAACTGGAAAATTTTAACTAAATAAATCATGCCATATGATCAGAATGGAGTTCAATAAAGTTTTGAGGAACTTGTTTAAAATTTTATAAAAACTGTTTAAATAAGTGTAAAGCCTTTCCTTTTAATTATTGGTATATTAACGATTGTAACGATAATCCATTCTAATATTGAAAGGGGTTTCAATGATGAAGAGAAAAAAATTAGGTTTTCTTGCAATTTTGTTTAGTCTTCTATTAGTACTAGCGGCATGT
The DNA here is from genome assembly GCF_055392695.1 of Gracilibacillus sp. JCM 18966. NCBI lineage: Bacteria > Bacillati > Bacillota > Bacilli > Caryophanales > Bacillaceae > Gracilibacillus > Gracilibacillus sp. JCM 18966. The sequence goes on from NZ_AP043883.1 coordinate 1,703,300, forward strand.
GGTGGAGGAGAGAAGTCCAGTGGTTCTGGAGAGGATGGTGAGTCATCCGAATCAGGTTTAATTGGAGTTGCGATGCCAACGAAATCATCCCAACGATGGGTAGATGATGGAAACAATATGGTCGAGCAATTAGAGGCACTTGGATATGAAACAGACCTTCAATATGCAGAAGATGATGTAGATAAACAAATCGAGCAAATAGAAAACATGATTGTAAAAGGTGCAAAGGTTTTAGTAGTCGCATCCATTGATGGTACTGCTCTTACCAATGTATTGCAAAAGGCAAATGATCAAGGAATAGAAGTAATAGCTTATGACCGTTTAATTATGGAATCAGATCATGTGAGCTATTATGCTACCTTTGATAATTTTCAAGTAGGGGTGTTACAAGCATCCTATATAGAAGAAGCGTTGAATTTAAAAGAAGAAGCAGGTCCTTTTAATATTGAATTATTTGGCGGATCACCAGATGATAACAATGCCTATTTCTTCTGGGATGGTGCGATGAGTGTCCTTCAGCCATATATCGATGAAGGTAAATTGGTTGTTCAAAGTGGTCAAACAGACTTTGAGCAAGCAGCAACCATGCGTTGGGATGGAAATACAGCAAAATCACGAATGGAAAATATTCTAAGCAGCTCTTATTCTGGTGGAGAAACAGTGGATGCCGTGCTCTCACCATATGATGGTATTAGTCGAGGTGTCATTCAAGCCTTAAAAGGTGTAGGCTATGGATCTGGTGATCTATCATTACCAGTTATATCAGGACAAGATGCTGAACTTGCTTCCATCAAATCTATTATTGCGGGTGAACAAACCCAAACCGTTTTTAAGGATACTCGGGATCTAGCAGCTGTCGCAGTCAATATGACAGAATCTATTCTGAATGGTGAAGAAGCAGAAGTGAATGATACGGAAACATATGATAATGGAGTAAAAGTGGTTCCAACCTATCTAGTAGAACCAGTATCCGTGGATATAGACAATTACCAGGAAGTAGTCATTGATAGTGGTTATTACTCTGAAGAAGAGCTTCAATAAATAAGGAGATGAAGTGGTGAATTCGCCACTTCATTCCCCATGTTTTTTTATAAAAGAGGTGATGGACATGTCTGCATATATATTGGAAATGGAGAGCATTACAAAGACCTTTCCTGGAGTTAAAGCATTGGACGATGTAAATTTACAAGTGGAGCAAGGTGAAATTCATGCACTTGTTGGTGAAAATGGAGCAGGGAAGTCAACACTGATGAAGGTGTTAAGTGGTGTATATCCATATGGAACGTATGATGGCAAAATCCTTTTCGAAGGTCAGGAATGCCAATTTAAAAATATCAAGCAAAGTGAGGAATTAGGCATCGTCATTATTCATCAGGAATTAGCGCTAAGTCCATTTCTGTCGATTGCAGAAAATATTTTTTTAGGAAATGAACGCCAATCCAAAAGTATGATTAAATGGCAGGAAACCTTTGCCCAATCCAAAAAGCTCCTAGAAAGAGTTGGCCTAAAGGAATCGCCAGAAACACCAGTAATGGAAATAGGGGTAGGGAAGCAGCAATTGGTAGAAATCGCCAAAGCATTATCAAAAAATGTTAAGCTTCTTATCTTAGACGAACCAACTGCAGCATTAAATGAAACCGATAGTGAGAATTTATTAAAACTATTACTTGAATTAAAAAATCAAGGCATTTCCTCTATTTTAATCTCCCATAAATTAAATGAGGTTTCAGCTGTGTCTGATTCGATTACCGTATTACGTGATGGTCAGACGATCGAAACAATAGATGCCACAAACGAGAAAATATCAGAAGATCGAATTATTAAAGGGATGGTTGGTCGTGAATTAACGAGCAGATTCCCAGAAAGAGTACCAAAGATTGGCGAAACCATCTTTGAAGTGAAAAATTGGAATGTTTATCATCCACAGCAGACAGATCGCAAGGTTATTCGGGATGTAAATATACATCTCCGCAGCGGGGAGATTGTAGGAATTGCTGGGCTTATGGGAGCAGGACGTACAGAATTTGCGATGAGTATCTTTGGAAAAAGCTATGGTAAAAAAATTAGTGGTGAATTATACAAAAATGGAAAACTGATTCAAGTGAACACAGTGAGTCAAGCAATAGATCATGGTATTGCTTATGTGTCAGAGGATCGTAAAACATATGGACTGAACTTAATTGAGGATATAAAGCGAAATATTACATTAGCCAATTTAACTAGGATCTCCAATGGATCGGTTGTTGATGAAAATAAAGAAATTATGGAAGCACAGCAATTACGAGAAAAGCTAAATATTAAAACACCAAGTGTAAAACAAATTGTAGGGAATTTAAGTGGTGGAAATCAACAAAAAGTAGTATTAAGTAAATGGATTTTCGCTGAACCAAATATATTAATTTTAGATGAACCAACTCGCGGTATCGATGTTGGTGCAAAATACGAAATTTATTCACAAATAAATGAACTCGCTGAGGAAGGCTTAGCGGTTTTAGTGATTTCATCAGAGCTACCCGAGGTTTTAGGATTATCTGATCGAATTTATGTGATGAATGAAGGTCGTATTACAGGAGAGTTAAGCAGTGCTCAAGCAAATCAAGAGAATGTTATGCATCTCATGACCGGAACAGGGGGGAACTAGTTCATGCAAACACTTATTCATTTATTTAGAAATAATATTCGCGAATACGGAATGGTTATTGCATTAGTATTTATTACCGCATTATTCTGGTTCTTAACAGATGGTGTGAATTTTAAACCATTAAATATAACGAACTTAATCTTGCAAAATGGTTTCATTCTTGTATTAGCCATTGGAATGGTACTTGTCATTATTACAGGTAATATCGATTTATCCGTTGGATCGATCGTTGCCTTTATTGGAGCAATAGCAGGTGTTTTAATTATTAACAATAATGTACCCGTTTGGCTAGCAGTAGCTATCGCTCTGTTAGCAGGCGCTCTGATTGGAGTATGGCAAGGCTTTTGGGTCGCCTATGTAGGGATACCATCGTTTATTGTAACCTTAGCAGGAATGCTTATATTTAGAGGATTAACCTTATATTTATTGGATGGTCAATCTCTCGCGCCATTCCCAGAATCCTTTCAAAAAATAAGTAGTGGTTTTATTCCAGATGTATTTGGTGGAGCATCCATTCATATTTTTACGTTAGTGTTATCCGCTGTCTTATCCATCGTTTTAATTTATTTGGATTTTCGAAAAAGAAAAATTCAGCTTCAATATAATTTTGAGGTGATTCCAATATGGATCACGATTGCAAAACTAGCATTATTGATTCTAGCAATCAATTGGTTTATGTATCAATTAGCATTAAATAAAGGTATTCCAACTGTTCTCGTTATCGTCATAGTGTTAATTATCGTCTACACATTTATTATGAAAAATACGATCATGGGTCGTCATATTTATGCAACAGGTGGAAACAAAAAAGCGGCGGATCTATCCGGTATTAAAACAAAGCGCGTCGTATTCTGGGTGTTCGTCAATAATGGGCTTCTAGCTGCGTTAGCTGGTCTAATGTTCGCAGCAAGGCTAAATTCTGCCACACCTGCTGCTGGTAACATGTTAGAATTAGATGCAATTGCTGCCGTATTTATCGGTGGTGCTTCCATGGCAGGTGGTGTTGGTACAGTCATTGGAGCAATCGTCGGTGGATTAGTAATGGGTGTGATGAATAATGGTATGTCCTTGATCGGTGTTGGTATCGACTGGCAACAAGCGATCAAAGGGATGGTTCTTTTAATTGCAGTTGGCTTTGATGTGTATAATAAAAATAAAGGTTAGAAAAGGCTCGCTTTGAAAGCGGGCTTTTTAGTGTGATGACGTAATTTTTACGAATAACTTTAGTAAAACTCTGAATGTTACAGATTTTTGTATTATCAAGCTTTCCCTTTTTATTTTGGCAATCTTCCCCCGGGAGAGCAAGATAACCAAGATATCCTCCCCTCAGTCCGCCTGCATTAACCCTTCTTAAATTCCTTTCCACTGGCAGAAAGCTTGTATCCAATTCAAAGCTCAAAAATGTAAGCATTTAACGCGAAAAAGAGGAAAAAATGTAATCCTTTCCTTGATAAAATGAAGACAAGCTATAAAATTCATTAAGAAAGGGTGGTAATGGTAATATGAAAAAATTCATATTCATAATTACGCTATTGCTTACATTTTCCCTAATACTTGATGGAGTTTCCGTGCAGGCAATTAGCACAAGCGAAAATCCAGAAAACGTATTGGCCTTCCCTGGAGCGGAGGGGGGAGGGAAGTACACATCAGGTGGTAGAGGTCAGGATGTATATGAAGTTACAACAATAGAAGATTATGGAGAAGGAGAAGAACCGATTAAAGGTTCATTAAGAGATGCGGTTAGCCAAGATAATCGCACGATTGTCTTTCGGGTTTCTGGTACGATTCATTTGAAACAACCATTACGAATTAAACGAAAAAACATTACCATTGCAGGTCAAACTGCACCAGGAGCAGGGATTACAGTTGCGGGATATGGAACAGATATTGGTGGCTCGAAAAATATCATCGTCCGATATATGAGATTTAGACCAGGTAGCGACAATCTAGAAACGGAATTCGATGCATTTGGTGGGAGAGATATTAAGGATGCGATCATAGATCATGTTTCTGCAAGCTGGGGAATAGATGAAGCCTTTTCCTTCTATCGGAATGAAAATACAACGGTACAGTGGAGTATTATAAGCGAAAGTCTTTTAATATCTGGTCATTCTAAAGGCCGTCACGGATATGGTGGAATATGGGGTGGGGAAAATGCTACCTTTAGTAATAATTTAATTGCTACACATATTAGTAGAAACCCCGCTTTAGGTAATACGGGAAATGAAATGCACCCTGTTTCCCATGCAGACTTAGTGAATAATGTTATTTATAACTGGGGATTTAATTCCATGTATGGTGGGGAAAATCAACAAAATAATATTATCAACAATTATTATAAGCCTGGTCCAGCAACCTATGATCAAGTAAAACAAAGAATTATTAGTCCCGGAAGAGATGGAGAGCCAGGTTGGTTCTATATTGATGGCAATGTGATGCATGACAACGAAGAAGTTAGTAATAATAATTGGTTAGGCGTAGAGGATATTAAAGAGGATGTAACCTTTGGCGATAGTCCATATCCTGTATTAGGGCATGATACATTGAATATTAAACGAGCAGAAGAAGCCTATGATCTAGTATTAGAAAGAGCTGGTGCTACATTACCTCGAAGAGATGCAGTCGATGCTAGAGTCGTCTATGATGTAAAAAATGGAACAGGACGTATCATTAATAATGAGTGGGAGGTTGGAGGATTTCCAGAAATGGAGTCGGAGGAGCCTCCGACAGATTCTGATCATGATGGTATGCCGGATGAATGGGAAATAGCCAACAGTCTTGACCCGGATAACGCAGAGGATGGAAAACTAATAACAGAATCAGGGTATTCTAATCTTGAGCTTTATCTTCATTCCCTTGTAGATATGGAGCATGAAGCAGAAAATCCTTCTGTGGAATTAGTATCACCAAAAGCAAATAGTGTCCACAAAGCACATAAAAAAATCCAATTTAATGTAAAGCTTGAAGATAAGAAAAATATTGAAAAAGTAGAGTATTTTAAAAATGATGAAAAAATCGGAGAGGCGACAAGCGGTTCCTTCTCATTCACATGGGAGGATGCTCCTGATGGAACATGGTTTGTTTCAGCAAGGGCAACAGATAAGGAAGGAAATGCGACGCAAACAACCTCCACTGCCATTTATGTGAATAGTAAAAACCGAAGTGATTGGAAATCAAAGGATATTGGCTCTGTTGAGGTGAAGGGCAATGCAAGTATAAAGGATGGTTTATTAACGGTAAAAGGAACAGGAAGAATTATGGGGGAAAAGGATGCCTTTCAATTGGCCTATCAAAAGCTAGAAGGAGATGGATCGGTAACGGCTAAGGTGGAATCCATCACCAAACGAAACAATAATGCGATATCTGGTTTAATGATTAGAGATCAGTTAAGCCCAGATGCCAAAACGGCGATGATCAGTACTTCTGTCATAAAAGCAGATCGTCAGGATACATTATATGCGATACACTTTTCTTCAAGGGATACTAAAGGAGAAAGCATTGTGGCTCCTGGAGAGAATGATAGACCAGAGGAAAATGGTGTCCCGTCCTTATTAAATACAACTATTCCTTATTGGTTAAAAATTGAAAGAGAGGGAAATGAATTCATCGGTTATGCTTCTGCAAATGGAAATGAGTGGATCGAGGTAGGAAGAAAAGAGATAGACATGAAGAAGAAAGTTTATATCGGATTTGCCGTCGATGGGGCAAAGAATCCGAATGATCTTGTTCATTACACAACAGCAGCCTTCTCAAACATCCAATTGGAAGGTAATATTAAGTAACGTACTGCTCTCCATCCATTTAGCTGATGGAGAGATCTTTTTAATACTAGGAGTAACCCATTATGATCATTAACAATGCAGTAATCCAAACTGCTATCATTCCAACAGAAGAGATGACTTCTAGTTTCTTTAGCCCCTTCATTTTCCCTTTGAGTAACAGATACACGAGAAGTAAACTGGACATACACAATAGGGTAAGTAAGAGCGGATTATATTGTATTTCTATGCTCCAAAAAATGGTATAAAGTAATAACCATATGGCATTAAAAATGATGAGCTTTAAGCCTTCATACTTAGGACCGAATAAGTTGTGTATCCATCTCTTGTTCTCCAATCCACCATCCTCCTTTATGAAATGCTCCTACCGATTTTAGAACAAACAAAACCAACAAGTCCTCAACAAATTATTGATTATGCCTCGAAATAAGAATTGAATAGTAAATGTAGGAATGGTTGATTGTTTGTTAGATTAAGTTCACGATATGATTTTATCACAGTGATAGCTGTCTGCAACCTTCATTCTAAGATTAAATGAGGGATAACAGACGATAATATCCTGAAAAGTTTCGCTAACCATCGGTGGGAAACTATCAATCCTTTGACAAAAAGCCTAGTCCAACACTGGTGGGGGTCCCAATTTATCAGGATAGTTCACTGATCGAAAGTGAGGTTCAAAAAAGAGAAAGGGGGGAGTGCATGGAGGAGCATGTAGGAAATGAACAAGCTGTAATGAAAACAAATAGCCGGTTTGATCGATTGCTTCAAAATGGATTGATCAAAAATGTACGTAAACATTGGATGCTTTATTTAATGATTTTACCTGGTATTATTTATTATATTGTCTTTAAGTATATTCCGCTTATGGGTAGTGTAATAGCATTTCAAGATTATCAAATTTTCAATGGGATACTAGGTAGTCCATGGGTAGGTCTTGAAAATTTCAAGCATCTACTACATTATCAGGATTTTCATGAAGTATTGAGAAATACGGCATTGATTGCCTTATATCAATTGATATTTCAATTTCCAGCACCAATTATTTTAGCTTTACTATTCAATGAAGTAAGATTATTAATTGTGAAGAAAACTGTACAAAGCTTATTTTACCTTCCGCACTTCTTATCATGGGTTGTAGTTGGAGGTATTGTGTTTGAGCTTCTGGCAAGCCAAGGCTTAGTAAATGCAATAAGAGACCTTTTTGGACTGGAACCGATATTGTTTATGCAGGAGGAAGGTTATTTCCGATCGATTGTTATTATTTCTGGGATCTGGAAGGAAGTTGGTTGGGGTACCATTATATATCTAGCTGCCATAACAGGAATTAATCCAAGCCTATATGAAGCAGCAGTGATTGATGGAGCGAACCGATTTAAACAAACGATTTACATTACCCTTCCATTATTGTTACCAACGATTTCTGTCTTGTTCTTATTAAACATTGGTAATTTCTTAGAATTAGGCTTTGACCAGATCTTTAACTTATTAACACCGATGACGTACTCCGTTGGGGATATCATCGAAACTTATGTATATCGCGCAGGGGTTCTACAAGGACAATATAGTTTAACAACAGCCATTGGCCTGTTCCAATCGGTTATCGGTTTTGCGTTACTGTGGATATTTAACAGACTGGCAAGAAAATCAGAACAGGGGTTGTGGTAAATGAAACAATCAATTGGAGAAAGATTATTTCAAGTGTTTAACTACACGGTGCTTATCGTATTGGCATCCACGATGATTGCGCCTTTATTGCATTTATTGGCGGTTTCCTTTAGCTCCCCAATAGCCGCTGATTCGAAAAAAGTATTTTTAATACCGGTAGAATTTACACTAGCTACTTGGGAGCATATCCTTCAAAATGAAGTATTATGGAGAGCGTTCGGTGTCACGGTATTTATTACGATTGTCGGAACCTTACTAAGTATGCTGTTCACCATTTTGACAGCGTTTCCATTATCGAGGAAGGAATTTTTGCTTAGAAGACCGATTATGTTAATCATGGTGCTCACGATGATATTTAATGCACCGATGATTCCTTTTTTCTTGACCGTAAGAGAAGTGGGATTGATGGATTCGATATGGGCCTTAATTATACCAGGACTTGTTAGCACCTTTAATATGGTCATTGTTCGTACATTCTTTATGGGAATTCCAAAGGATATTGATGATGCAGCACGCATCGATGGCTGTAATGAATTTCGCTTATTGTTTCAAATTTATTTACAGTTATCCAAACCAGTATTGGCTACAATTGGCTTATTCTATGCTGTCGGGTATTGGAATACCTTTAAGACGGCGGTGCTTTTCTTAAGAAATCCAGAGCTTTGGCCATTGCAAATGCGTTTACGAGCATTTTTTACGTCAGAAGAGGAGCTTGCAGCTGTCGATTTAATAATGGGTGATTTTGACTTCAATACCACTACATTAAAAGCAGCTACGATTATATTTGCTACGATTCCCATTGTTTTAGTTTATCCCTATTTACAAAAATACTTTGTTAAAGGTGCGGTACTTGGGTCATTGAAAGAATAATGAAGGAGGAAAAGGGTATGAAAAAAAATCGTTATCATGTATTCCTGTTTTCTATAGTCGTGTTGTTCTTGTTGGTACTGACAGCTTGTTCTAGTAGCAATAATGAATCGACCAGTAAGGATGAAGGAAATAAAGAAGAAACAGCTGATGGATCTGCAACTGTAACGGTGTTTAAGAGTCATATGGGAAAAGGGACAATTCCTGGTAGTGATGATCCTCATGTTCAATATATTAAAGAAAAAACAGGTGTGGAATATCAATTGGAATCCACCCCTCCAGGCTCAGAACCAGCCGAATATATTAATCTAATGATTGCTTCAGAGGATTTCCCTGATATTTTAAGACCAATAGGCGGTGTGGAGCAAACGCTAATTAACCAAGGTGGAGCACTTGCATTAGATGAATTATTACCTAAACATGCACCAAATGTATGGGAGAGAATTCCTGAAGAAGCGTGGAATATCGTAAGATCTGCTTCTCCTGATGGGAAAATCTACTATGTGCCTAAAGTCTATTTAATCCCTGAGAGAGCTGCTTTATTACGACAAGACTGGCTAGACGCAGTAGGGATGGAGATGCCAAAAACACTAGATGAATATAAAGAAATGTTAATTGCTTTCCGCGATCAGGATCCGAACGGAAATGGAAAAAAGGATGAGCTACCGACAAGTGGTAGGGAGTTCGGTAGATGGATGGATCATTTATTCGCCATGTTCGGTGTAGCAATGTGGGAAGGCTATCCGGAATGGGATATTTATGATGGTGAAATCAACTATGCTGGGACTTCTGAAAACATGAAAGCAGCAATCGCATTTATACGTGAGCTTTATGCAGAAAAGTTACTCGATAATGAAACATTCTTGAACAAAGGGGATGTTTGGACAGCCAAAATTAATAACAATTTAGTTGGAAGCTGGTATCATCTCCCAGCAAACCTTCGTGAACGCTATGCGGCAATGAAGGAAGGAGCACCAGATGCCTATATTACAGGTATGCCTTTACCTGAGGTAGAAGGGTTTGATGGATTTATCACGCAGAAGAGTATGGGAGAACCTGAGTGGATGATCCCGAAAGCATCAGAAGATAATGCAATTAATGCACTGAAGCTTCTTGACTTTTTCTATGACCCGGAAAATGCAGAGTTTGTTCAGTATGGTATTGAGGGTGTTCAACACGAAGTAGTAGATGGCGAAAAAGTTCTTCTACCATCATCAGATGATAAACCACTTGCATTAGGAATGCTGAATTTAACGACAGATGAATCAATGAAGCTAAGAATCGAAAATTCCTTCGTTGAAGAGGAACAGCAGATGGTGAAGGATATTTTTGAAGTAAGTAAGGCAGATGCAAGAAGAATCGCAGGCGATGGATTACCAAGTACGGTTTATGAGGGCTATCCCGATATTCAATCACACAAGCTATTCCAAGAATATTTGACAAAAATTGTGATTGGTGAATGGGAGCTTGATAAGTTTGATGAATTCGTAGAAAAATGGAAGCAATCTGGTGGAGAGGAAGTAACGAAACAAGTACAAGAGTGGTATGAGAAAGTAAAATAAAGCTATAACTCCCCTGCCGTTGTGCAGGGGAGTAGAATCGTAAGATCCCACATCAAGATTTCGAGAGGTATAAAGCAACTATGTGGAGATCGGCCATTAAGTATTCTGATAGGTTCTGCTTGATAAAAATGCTTGGGGAGAGAAAAGCATGAAAAGAAATCATAATTATTTATTAACGGTTTGGATCTTATTTTTAGTGTTATTCACCGCTTGCTCTACAAATGAGGAATCAACTAGTCAGAAGGATAATAATGAAGTAATAGAAAAAGACAATAAGGCCACTGTAACTGTCTTTAAAAGTCACTTAGGAAAAGGAACGATCCCTACTAGTGATGATCCGCATGTGCAATATATTAAAGAAAAGACTGGAGTAGAGTATCAATTGGAAACAACACCGCCAGGATCAGAACCAGCAGAATACATTAACCTAATGATTGCTTCAGGAGAGTTTCCTGATATATTAAGACCAATTGGTGGTGTGGAACAAACATTGATCACTCAAGGCGGCGCACTAGCACTAGATGAATTATTGCCCAAATATGCACCAAATGTTTGGGAGAGAATTCCTAAAGAAGCTTGGGATATTGTTCGTACAGCTTCTCCTGATGGAAAAATCTATTATGTGCCCCAAGTATACATGGTGCCTTCACGTGCAGCATTATTACGTCAAGATTGGCTCGAAGCTGTTGGAATGGAAATGCCAAAGACGTTGGAAGAATATAAAGCTATGTTAATTGCTTTTCGAGATCAAGATCCGAACGGAAATGGAAAGCCAGATGAAATCCCAACAACTGGGAGAGAATTTGGAAGGTGGATGGATCACTTGTTTTCCATGTTTGGTGTGGCAATGTGGGAAGGTTATCCGGAGTGGGATATATATAATGGTGAAATCCATTATGCTGGTACTACGGAAAATATGAAAGCAGCTATTGGATTTCTTCGTGGATTATATGAGGAGAAATTACTTGATAATGAAACATTTCTGAATAAAGACCTGCGGTAATATGTCAAGATACAAAATAAAAAAGATTTAGATATCAAGGTGCAATTTTGTTAAAAAAGGCAATAGGAAACTAGACCATTAATCAAATGTAAATTAATGGTAATTACACAAGGGTTGTAGAAGCTACTTTCTAAGCTTCATGTTTCACGCTCCCTTGTGGCGTGTAGATTTGATGGTTGCGTAGTAGCGCATCCACCAAACGCACTAATTTTCTAGCGGTTAAGACGAGTGCTCTTTTATGTTGGTGTTTCGGTACTTCACGGTATTTCTTCTCGTAATAAGCTTGGTATTCAGGTACATGCCTTCTCACCGAGTTGGCGGCTTCAACAAGGTAATAACGCAAATACTGATTCCCGTTACGAGATAAGGAAGTATCATCTGCCGTAAACCTGCCTGATTGGTGTTTTCGCCAGTATAGTCCTGCATATTTGGCTATTTTGGCCTCTGCTTCAAATCGTTCAATCTGACCGATTTCTGCGATGATACCAGCAGCGAATACAGGTCCAATTCCGGGTGTGGATTGCAGGGTATTGGGTAAGCCAGCCATGATTTTAGTGATCGCTTTATCGATTTGCTTGATTTGTGCCTTCATGGTGCGAATCAGCTCAATAATAGTGCCCAAGATGAGATCAATCGAGTCTTCCACTACCTTATCCAAACGATAGGAAGAACGTACTGCTTTTTGAATGGACTTGGCCACTTTTTCAGGGTCGTGAAAACCATTTTTACCTTTGGTTTGGAGGTAATCAGCTAGGTCTTCGATCGACATCTGAGCGAGTTCTTCCAGGCTATATTTTTCAAAGAATAAGTCCATCATAGCTTGTCCAAACACGGAAGATTCGACGTTTTCTTGAAACGTATTACACTTATAACTCAAGTGTTGAAGAAAATGTTGCTTTTCTTTGGTCATCTGATGTACGAGTTGGTAGCGAGAGCGTGTCAACTGTTGTAGGGCAACGTATTGACTCTCTTTGACCACCGACATCGATAAACGACCAAATCGTAAATAATCGGCAATCACAAATGCATCAATCTCGTCGGTCTTGTCCATGTCTGGATAACTCTTTTTGAAGTTGGCAATCTGTTTTGGATTCATCACAAATACTTGTGCACCAAGCTTACGGAGCTCTTCATCCTGATGAAAAAACATCGCTGGATGAAAACTGTACACGGAAGTGGATTCTAAGCCAATCTTTAATACTTCCACAGATTGTCCATCCATGGTACGAAAAATAGCTTCACGTAAAGCAGTAGCACCAGGTAAATCATTCGACACGGTGAAGGAAGATAACTTTACACCTTCACTATCTAACAAACAAACCTTGATATCAAAAGAACTAACATCTAATCCGACAAATAATCGCATGGGGAATTCCCCTCCTTTCTAAATTAGAATCATTGGAACCTATCTTGGACGCCTCGGGATATCCCTAGTGTGAACGCCGATCAACAACCTCGTGTATCAGTACTATCTCTGTATCGAAAGCCGCCTTGGAGCTACTACCATCCAAGTTCGAGGGACAGAGTGCACAGCCTGCGAGTAGGAAGGTCTGCACGTACACTGGGAAACAGTCTTTAAATGTGGTTAGCCACAGGAGATGACAGAATTGTCCCAAATGATCCTTAAGACCATTATCTAGGAACATCACAAGACGTCCAAGTGTTTTTTGAAATTTATTGCAGGTCAAATGAGGAAAATAGTGAGTCCAACAGATGGGCTTAAATATAATATACGAGGAGATGTTTGGCAAGCAAAAATTAATAATAATTTAGTAGGAAGCTGGTATCACCTTCCAGCTAATTTGTTAGATAAGCTTAATGCCATGAGAGAAGAAGCACCTAATGCTTATGTGAGTGGAATGCCTTTGCCTGAGGTAGAAGGGTTTGATGGATTTATCACACAGAAAAGTATGGGACTTCCCGAATGGCTAATTCCTAAGGCTTCAGAGGCTAATGCTATCCATTCCCTGAAACTACTAGATTTCTTCTATGATCCAGCGAATGCTGATTTTATTCAATATGGCATAGAAGGTGCCCAGCATGAAGTGGTGGATGGTGAAAAAGTATTACTTCCAGCAACCGATGAGACACCATTGGCACTAGGAATGTTAAATTTCCAAACAAAGGAATCGATGGATATTCGTATCGAAAACTCTTTTCCAGAAGAAGATCAGCAAATGATAAAGGATATTTTTGACGTAGCTACTAGTGATGCAAGAAGAATCGCAGGCGATGGATTACCGAGTACGGTTTATGAGGGTTATCCCGATATTCAATCACATAAGCTATTCCAAGAATATTTGACGAAAATTGTAATTGGCGAATGGAAGCTTGATAAGTTTGATGAATTCATAGAAAAGTGGAAGCAATCTGGTGGAGAGGAAGTAACGCAACGAGTACAGGAGTGGTATGAGAAAGTAAAGTAATCATTGGGAGCTGTCACTTCGCAGGACAGCCCCCCTAAAATAATCTTATCAAATGGTTGGACATATCATAGAATAAGGAGAAAAGGGAAGCAGGTGAATGTATGTCAAAGTTTTTTCCGTCAAGAATTAGGAATATGCTTCGAAAGAATCTTTCCGATACCCAGACAAGGTTGCTGCTCATATTAATGATACCTGTTCTTTTTATTATTTTAACGGTTGGTTTTTCTTCTTATTACACATCTAAGGATATTTTACAACAGGAATTAAACGAACCACAGCACCAAATGTTAAAAATTAATATGAATTATATTGATGAATATTTAGTTGAATCGGATAAAATAGCGGTTAAACTGGCGCTTGATCATAATATCAACCATTTTTTAACTAATCCATCCCCATTCTCGTATCAAAATATGAGGGAGATTTATGGTAAGCTGACAACCTTAACCCAAAACTCCTCCTTTATTAAGAGTATTTATATTTATAATATCGTAAAGGACAGCTTTGTAGCTATTCCTCAAGGCTATAGCTCAAGCAGTGCTAATTTTAATGATGCAAAATGGACTAATGTACTAGAGGAATTTAATGAAAAGTCGATGATCGTAAAATACCGAGAATTACCAGAAGGGGCAAGACATAAAGGCTCTAACATTACTCTGTTTCGGAAAGTGAATGTAAAAGGAGAAACAAAAGGAATCATTGCGATTAATCTTAATCAAGGAGAGCTATTCTCCAAATTAAGGTCCTCGGATGATCCACAATCTAATAGCATGCAATATATTTTGGACCAAAACAATTCCATATTACATATGACAAGAAACCATACATTTGATGCAGATACCGTTCAATTTGTGAATGAGGAAGTTAGTAAAGGTAATCTTACTAATATTACGTATAACGATAAAATTTTATTAGCTAATCAAATCAAATCAGAATTTACTGGCTGGAAATATATTTCCGTAGTATCACAAGAGAGTATTCTCGCTAAATCAAAAACCATTCGTAATGTAGTATTTATCGTATCACTAGTTGCACTTATTATAGGCGGAATTGCCATTTTCTTTATCCATTCTGTTGAATTAAGGCCAATCAGACGTTTGAAGAAACTGTTCTTTGTTGATGATAACCAGCATTACAGACGGGATCTTCTTCATTTAGAAAATATTGTAGATGACCTAGTTAGTGACCATGCCCAGCTATCACGACTAATCCAGAAAATGAAGGTAGAGGCCAAATCTAAATTTCTATATGACATGTATATTGGAAAATTAGTGAACTCCTCCGAACAGAAGGAGAAGTGGCAAACCTATTTTGGGGAATGGAAGAGTGACCAGATTCAATTATTGGTCGTTTCAATCGATAACTACCCAGCCTGGAAGGAAAGTGTTACAGCTAATTACCGAGCAGTTGTAAAATCCGGAATGATTAATATTCTGACAGAGGTGCTATCCACCCATTATGAGGTAGAAGCGGTCGATATCGGTAAGGATAAAATGATGGTTATTATTCAACAATTAGAGGAAAAAGTACAGTTAGAAAACCATTTAAAGATAGCGCTTTCGAACATTGATAACATTCTAGGGTTTTCTGTTTCGATAGGTCTTCACCAAACGGGGGTGAAAGTACAAGACTTGAAAAATAAGATGAATGAAGCGGAGGAGGCACTGCAATATCGCCTTTTTGACGGTTACCGCAATATTTATACTAAGGTTCCAAAAGAAGAGGATAAGGATACGAAAAATATAGAGTTAATGGATCAAATCGTATCATCCATGACAATGGAGAACCCGATGCAAGCCATTGAGAATGTGTCGAAATTATTTCAATTAATAAAGAATAGTAGAATTAGTCCGAAATTATCTTTTTATTTTATCGAACAGGTGAGAAAGGTTATTTTCTCCAATGCTAATAATATGAATCCATCAACTTACTACTCATATGAAGAAATTCTAACAATGAATTTGGAGGATATCTACAAGCTGTTCCAAGATAGAATTTCCGAAAGAATAGAAAATATTAAGAAATTAAATGACACGAAAAGATATGTTCAATGTAGGAAAATGATTCAATATATGAATGATCATCTCGGTGAGCCGATTGGAATTCCAGAAATCGCTGAATCCGTTCAAGTGAGTGTTAGTCTCGCAAGTCAGTGGTTTAAGGATGAGATGGATGAGACGATTTATGGCTATTTTACTAGATTAAGAATGGAAAAGGCGCAGGAGCTTTTAACGAAAACAGATAAGAAAATTGCAGACATTGCCTCAGAGGTAGGCTATCAGCATGAGAATAGCTTTATTCGGAAGTTTCGCGAATATAAAGAAATGACACCAGGGAAGTACAGAAAATTAAACAAAGTATTAGAACACCCTGATGAAAACATTCGAGGAGGAGACTAATTTGAATAGAAAAAAAACCGTACAAAAGCATAATCCTAAAATACATGGTATCGAACCACTATCACCGTTGTCTATTGGAAACGGGGAATTTGGTTTTAGTGTTGATTTCACCGGCTTACAAACATTTCCCCATTTATATGAAACACCATTAGGAACTCAATCTAATTGGGGATGGCATGATAGTGGTGGCAAAGATTTATATACGAAGCAAGATATCGAATATCAAGCCTTTAATCATTATGGAAGAAAGATACCTTATCCAATGAAGCCTGGTGAACAAGCAAAAGCCTATCATTGGCTTAGACAAAATCCACATCGATTACAGTTGGGGCAAATTTCCTTTCAATTTCTGAACGATAAGGGAGAAGAAATAGATATAAATGAGATAAAAGAAATCGAGCAGGAGTTAGATCTATGGTCTGGAGTTATAAACAGTCGCTTCCTCGTCTGTGACGAAGAAGTAATCGTAACGACAATTTGTGATCCTGTTATGGATGCGATTGGAGTCAAGGTGGTGTCCAATCTCCTACAAAAAGGAAGGCTTCGAATTCTTCAATCATTTCCATCTCCTGATATTAGTCATAATAGTTGGGCGAAAGCAACAAAGCTTAACTGGGATCATCAAGATAGGCACGAATCGGAGCTAATTGATCAAAATGAGCAAGAAGCCCATATAAAACGAGTGATGGATGAGGACAGTTATTATGTGAAATGGGACATAAATGGTGCTAGCTTTACAAAGTTAGATAGGCATTTTTTTCAGCTCGTCCCACCAGCAAATGAAGAATATTCCTTCACAGTATCCTTTAGTCCGAAGAAAATTACAAATTCACATTCAGTAGAGGCAATAATTAAAGGCTCTGAGCGATACTGGGAAGATTTCTGGAAAAGTGGATCCTTTGTATCCTTTGAAGGTAGTACCGATACTCGAGCAACAGAATTAGAACGGAGAATCGTTCTTTCACAATATTTAACGAACATTCATAGTAGTGGATCGATCCCACCACAGGAAACGGGCTTGATGTATAATAGCTGGTTTGGTAAAGCACACCTAGAAATGCATTGGTGGCATGCAGCTCATTTTCCGTTATGGGGAAGATCGGAAAAGTTAGAGAAGAGTCTAGAATGGTATTCGAACATTCTACCACTAGCAAGAAAATTAGCTAGAGAACAAGGATTCGAGGGAGCAAGATGGCCTAAAATGGTTGGAATAGATGGAAGACAAAGTCCCTCTCCAGTGGCACCTGGACTTATATGGCAACAGCCCCATCCGATTATGCTACTAGAATTACTCTATAGGGCAAATCATGAAGAAGAGGTGATTAAACAGTATAAGGAGCTGGTATTTGAGACAGCAGATTTTATGGCAGATTTCGCAGAGTGGGATGAAGAGCAGGAAGTATATGTATTAGGGCCTCCTTTAATACCTGCACAGGAATGTCATCGTATGGAGGACTCCATTAATCCACCATATGAGGTCGAGTATTGGAAGTATGGCTTAGAAATATCGATCAAATGGTCAGAAAGGTTAGGAATCCATCCTAAAGAAAAATGGCTCCATGTTGCAGAAAATATAAAGGCTCCCCGTGTGAAGGATGACGTTTATTTAGCCCATGAGCGTTGTGACAATACCTTTACCGAAAAAAATCATGATCATCCTTCGATGGTGGCCGCCTTTGGTATTTTACCAGGATCATTGATTGATAAGGAAAAGATGAAACTTACACTAGATAAAGTGAAAAAGGAGTGGCAATGGGATACAGCATGGGGCTGGGATTTTCCGATGTGTGCCATGACAGCTGCTCGCTTAGGGGAGAAGGAATTAGCTGTTGAGTTCTTATTAATGGATGCCGTAAAAAATACTTATTTGCCGAATGGACATAATTACCAAAGACCTGGATTAACCGTATATCTTCCTGGTAATGGAGGCCTATTAACTGCGATTGCAATGATGGTAGCAGGATGGGATGGAGTAGAGCAAAAGGAAGTAGTACCAGGCTTTCCTGACAATGGAAAGTGGAATATTCAAGCCGAAGGGTTCCAAGTCTATATCTAGTATAGGAAATGGGAGGAGGAGCATCATGTTTGACAATGTAGCAGATCGAAACAAGCTTGTACTTCAATACCCTGCCTCCTGGTGGAGAAATATGTGGCGTGAAGCATTGCCAGCAGGAAATGGTGAGATCGGTGCAGCTGTATATGGTGGAATAAAAAATGAAACAGTTTTAATCAATCATTCTCAATTATGGCATATGGGCGTGAAAGGGGAATTGCCAGATGTAAGCTATACTTTAAATGAAACAAGAGAACTTATGGATAAAGGGAATTTTCAAGAGGCTAATTGGCATTTAACAAAGGAAGTAAAAAAACGCGGTTACTTTTCCAAATTAGAAAGCCCCTTACCACTTGTTGATCTATGTCTTACAATGCCTTTCGAATCAGGATTTAGCCACTATAATAGAGGAATCAATTTAGAAACAGGCGAGGTTTCTGTGTCTTGGCAGGAGAATGATACGAGCTTCACACGAAACCTTTTCGTATCCCGAGCTGACGAGATCATCGTTTATGAAATCTTTTCGGATAAAAGCAATGCCATTGATACAGATATAAGCTTTCAACTCCATCCAACGGACTCTCCTCGTATGAAAGAAAGGCATGGGGAGTTAAGGAATACTGTTCAGGTGGAAACGGAGGATAATTTTTTGTTTTACAAGGCAACGAATCAGGATGGTACGGATTTTGGAGCCGTTGCTCGTATTATCACAGAGACAGGCGAAATTAGCTCTAGTGAGGAAAAAGTAGTTTGTACTGGTACTAATCGTTTATTAATCCTTGTCAAAGTCTTCGTCCAAGCGGATAGTCAAATAGAGTGGAAAAAATTAAAACGAGAATTAAGCGAAATAGAGAAAAACTATGAGCAATTACTAAATGAACATCTTATGATCTATCAGCCATTATTTTTTTCGTCTAGTTTGGAGTTATCGAATGATCCTAAGGAGCATTCCAATGAAGTATTACTTCTACAAGCATATAAAGAAAAGGCACCAACAAGACTAATCGAGAAATTATGGACTTTTGGGCGTTACTTATTCCTCTCTGGAACGAAAGTAAATGGTCAACCTTTTTCGATGTATGGTCTATGGCATGGCGATTATCAATTAATGTGGAGTCACCGAATGGCGAATGAAAATATTCAGATGATGTATTGGCATACGGCAGTGGGAGGGTTGAACCAATTACAATTGTCGTTTACCAAATATTATGAACAATTGCTTGATGATTTTCGAGATAATGCGAAAAAGCTCTTTGGCTGCCGTGGGATCTACATACCGGCTGGGACGACCCCAGGAATTGGGAAGCCGAATCAATTAGTACCCGTTATTATGAACTGGACCACTGCTGCTAGTTGGATAGCACAGCATTTTTATTCTTACTATCAATTTAGTGGTGATGAAACCTTTTTAAGGGAAAAGGCACTTCCCTTTATGAAAGAAGCTGTCCAGTTTTATCAGGATTTTTTAGTTATAGGAGATGATGGGTATTATCAGTATTTCCCGTCCGTATCTCCAGAAAATACGCCTGGCAATTTTATGCCGGACAGCAAAGAACCCATCGCTCACCCAATGCCAACTGCGATTAATGCCACAATGGACTTTGCCGTGATGAAGGAATTACTCACCAACTTGATCGAAGGAAGTGAGCTTGTTACCACAGAAGATACCTCTACTTGGAAGGCGATGCTTGAAAGAATTCCTCCTTATCAAGTTGATCAACAGGGAGCAATTAAGGAATGGATGCATGATGAGTTTGATGAAAATGATGAACATCGACATTTATCGCATATTTATCCGATTTTTCCTGGCCAGGAATTAGTAAAGGAAGCAGGGATTTTATTTGAAGCCTTTAGAAAAGCGGTTCGAAAAAGAAAGCTAGGTGCACAAACAAGCTGGTCTTTTGCTCATATGGCAAGTATTTATGCAAGGCTTCAGGAGGGGAACGAAGCCCTTCGTTGTTTAGAGCATTTAACCCGTTCTTGTTTATTAAATAATTTGTATACTGTTCATAATGACTGGCGTAACATGGGCTTGACAATGGAAATTGATACTGCCCCTGTGCAAATGGATGCTAACTTAGGAGTGGTAAATGCGATACAGGAAATGCTGCTTTATGTGTCGCCAACAATGATAAAGCTACTACCAGCCCTACCAGATGATTGGAAGGAAGGAAAGGTTAAAAGCTTTCATTTTTGTACAGGAACAATAAGCTTTCAATGGAATCTTTTACGAAATAGTTTCTCAGTAACCGTGAAAGCAGAGCGCGAGACTGAGTTAACAATAGGATTGCCTGTTCACTTTCATGATTATGAGTGGAAAGGAGAGGGAGAAGTTTCACGATCCAAATTAGGGGAGGCGTACGTTCACGTTAAGCTGGCACCGGAAGAAACGGTAGAGATGTTCACTAAATAAAGAAAGGTGATTAGGATGCATTATACAGGAGTATTGGGTGGTTTTTATACTGTAGCTGATTGGGTCTATAAATTCTTTTTTGTAAATATTATCTGGTTCTTCTTTAATTTACCGATTGTTTTCCTATTATTTAACCTTTTGATAGCAGATTCCCTTGCTGTCATCATTGGTTTATGTTGTCTGATTTTTGCCATACTTCCTTTTGTCTTTTATCCATCGATAATGGCATTGTTCTCGGTCGTCAATCAATTCATCCATAAGAACGAGATTAGCATATTTCGAGATTACTGTTCTTTTTTTAAAGAAAATTATAAAAAAAGTATGAAGCTGGGCACTATCTTCACTATTTTTTGGGCTATCTTCTTCATCGACTTTTTCTACATGTTAGATATAAAAAATACCTCACTAATCTATCTATTCTTGATTATCGGATTTTTCGGTTTTATTTATCAATTGCAGGTGTTTTCTGGTGCTATCTATATGAAGGGGAAGCTCCGTTCCATATGGAAACATGTAGCCATATTAATGTTCGGTCACCCATTTCTATCGATGTCTTTAGGTTTGATTAGTTCAATCTATCTTTATGTTATGATCGAATGGTTTGCTTTTCTGTTACCTATCTTTTCAGGGTCTATTCTAGTCTTTTTCTCTCTTCTTGTTTTTTTGAAGATATATAGAACAGAGGAAAGAGCACTGATCACTTAGTGATCAGTGCTTTTGGATAAGTTTTGTTTTTCTTTTAGTAATGCCTGGAATTCTTTTTCCAATGCCTCGGAAGGTTCGATGCTTAGTCTACTAAGTACATCGGTGATTTTTGTTTCTAAAACAAGCTTTTGTTCCGCTAAGGTATCTTTTGTTTTTACCTTTTTTCTATTTCTAAATTGCTCGTAGCTTCCTTCAAAATAGGTTATCTTTTGATTTTCGATGGAAATTACTTTTGTTGCTAACTTTTCGACAAATCTGCGATCATGCGATACAAAAATGATTGTTCCTTCATACTCGTTCAATAACCTTTCTAATGCTTCCATCGCTTCTAAGTCTAAAAAATTAGTTGGTTCATCTAGTATCAACGTATTACAATCACTGACAAACAGCTTTGCGAGAGTAACCTTTACTCGTTCTCCGCCACTTAGCACTTCTACCTTTTTATGGACTTGTTCACGATAAAAATGCAGTCTAGCAAGCACTGTTCGAACTAAAGTATCATCATGAACAGAGCCTTCCTGTACATTTTCTAAGATGGTTTTTTTCGGATCTAAAATGGATAGATCTTGTTTGAAATATGCCATCCTGCATGCTGGTGAAAGGTGAATACCTTCCTCATTTTGGATAATTTTTCGAATTAAGGTGGTTTTTCCTGTTCCGTTTGCTCCAATGATCGCGGCTTTATCGCCACCATGAATGAGTAGATTCGCTTTATCCCAGAGAGTTTTGCTACCGATTGTGCCAGGGAGATTTTCTACTTGAATAAGCTTGCGACCTTTTATTTTATCCTGCTGAGGTAGCTCCATTTTTATCGGTGTTTCTTCATATGGTTTTTCTACCTTATCCAGCTTCTCAAGTCGAGTTTCTATTGCTTTGGCTGTTTGCTGTAGCTTTTTTTGCTTTTTGGCAAAATAAGGCTTTGCCCCGGTGATTTTGGCTTCCGATGCACTTGTGTTCTTTGGTTTTTTAGTGGCTCTTGCAGCTTTTTCTGATTTTAATACTAAAGCATTTTCTAATTGCTGCTTTTTTGTTTGATATTTTTCATATTCTTGTAGTTGCTGTTGTTTTTCGAGCTCCTTTTGTTCCTTGAATCGCTGGTAATTTCCTTTATATTCCTTCAGCCGTCCTTGATCTATTTCCCATATCTTACTACAGGTAACATCTAAGAATTTACGGTCATGGGAAACTACCACATAAGCCCCTTGCCAATGCTTTAACGTATTTTCTACCCACTCAATATGATTGGTATCTAAATGGGTCGTTGGTTCATCGGCTAATAATAGGCTGCTTTGATTTGAGAAAGCCCGTTGAATGTATGCCTGTGTTATTTCTCCACCACTTTTATGTCCATCTGATAATTTAAGCTGGGGCAAGAGCTCCAAGGTGCCATGATAGGTAATGCTTCCCTTCTCTGGTGCAAGCTGTCCAGATAGTGTGTGAAGTAAGGTGGACTTTCCTGTTCCGTTTTTCCCAACAAGTCCGATCCTATCTCCTTCGAAAATCTCCAATAGATCAATCTCTAGTAATGTCCTTGCCTGAACGGAAATCGTAAGGTTTTTCGCTTGTAATAGCATAGGATTATTCACTCCATTTCTTGATGGAGACAAAAAAAGCCTCCTTATTCACATTCAGAATAGGAGGCATAATTCAGGTGTATAAAGACACCAAGACAATTTGTTTAACTAAGTCGATTAGTATGCCATATAAAGCTAATCCTATTCTGAACATTTACCATAAAGACAGACGTATCCCAATGTCGAACTTCAACAAGTCTGTATTATGGAAATATTGCATAAAAATAGGATTAATACTTCATTTTAAATGGCTCACCCTTTCAAATTAATTACTGTAAGTATATGCAAAATGGAGAAGAATGTCAATATCACTTTTGTTAACCTAGGCTAATATATAATGTGCACTATATTTAATTTTAAATTATATAATGTACATTATATAATATTTATGTTATTATAAATTCAACATAATTAATTTTTAGTACAACACAAAGGAAGGGATGGTGTAAATTGAAATCAAATAGACAAACAACGAAAATGGGTACCATTATTTGTGTGCATTGTAATAACGTTGTTGCATCGGTGGAAACGAATGGAGTAACTAAATATTATTCTTATTGTAATGCCGAATGCAGGAAGAGTAGACAAAATAAAATATAGCTTAATTATTCTGTCTGGATTCTTACGGGATCTAGGCTTTTTTATCTCCTTTTTAATCATTTCTCTCTGTTATTTCATCCTATATAAAGCATAAAATTGTTATACTTGTAACAATTGAAATCGTTTTCTAATGATATTATGTGCGAGGAGAGGTTATCGTGATTCATTCATTTATTCTAGACAATAATGTGTTGATAAAATACCCACAAAATCGTACAACACCCATTCAGCATGGAATTTCGATGTTTGAGCGAGATTTTAAAAAGGTATTCCAATCTTCACTAAAAGAAACGGAACAGGAGGATAATGCCACAATTGTTATTCGATATGCCGAGGAAGACGAGCCTGTTTTTCATAGACAGGAGTCCTATTCTATACGATTTATTAAAAGAGAAAAGACTGTCATGCATGTAGTCGGTAGCGATGACTTAGGTATTATTTACGGTTTGCTTCATATTAGTAACGAATACTTTGGTATTGATCCTTTCTGGTTCTGGGCGGACCTTGAGGTGGAAACGAAAGAGCAAGTGCGTATTCCGATAAAAAATTATGCTTCAATTGAGCCTGTTGTCCGATATAGAGGCTGGTTTGTCAATGATGAGGTTTGTCTGATTGGCTGGAAGCCTGAATATCCGCCAACTGAAGAGGTTTGGTATCCTGTATTTGAAGCATTGTTAAGATGTGGGGGGAACATGGTGATCCCTGGAACGGATTTACCGAAGCATGGTATTCACTTTCATTTAGCATCAGAGATGGGGCTATGGATTACGCATCACCATGCGGAGCCACTCGGTGCAGAGATGTTCCTCAGAGCCTATCCAGGAGAAAAAGCAAGCTATAAAGAAAACCGTGAACGATTTGAACAACTTTGGGAGGAAGCCATCATCAAACAAAAGGACAAAAAAGTCTTATGGATGCTTTCTTTCCGAGGTCAAGGAGACCAGCCTTTTTGGGACTTTGATCCGAGCTTTAATACACCTGAAAAGAGAGGGGAAATGATCAGCTATGTTATCAATAGACAGAAAGAATTGATCGAAAAGCACGTGGAGAATCCTGTCTGTGGTGTTGCTTTATATGGCGAGATCTCTGAGCTTTACAAACAAGGAGTAATGAAGCTACCTGATAATGTGATTAAAATGTGGGCAGATAATGGGTATGGGAAGATGGTTTCCAGAAGTCAAGGGAATGAAAACAACCGAGTTCCAGCATTGCCTGATCTCGATGATAAGGGATTACATGGTATATACTATCACATTACTTTTCATGATTTGAAAGCTTCTAATCACTTAACCATGTTTCCATCCTCGTCTACCTTCATTTTAAAAGAGCTACAAAATGCTTTTCATCACCAGGCAGATAAGTATCTTTTGCTCAACAGTGGAAATATTCGTCCACATCTATATCAGCTGGATCTTGTCAGTGAAATCTGGAAAAATGGCACTACAGACATCGATAGCCACTTAGATAGCTTCATAAATCGCCTATTTTCTACTTGTCAAGAGGAAATTGGAAAGATTTATAAGGAGTATGCTACCTGTACGGTTTCATTTGGTGGATATGCAGATGAAAAGGCGGGGGAGGAGTTTTATCATCATCCTGCAAGAATCATCATTGGTCATTGGCTAACCGGAAGCATAGCAAAACGGGCTGAAAAACTAGGCTGGGTTCCGGAAAATAGAACATTCGATGAACAGGTAAGCTTTTTTTATCAGAAATGTACAGAAGGCTTGGAAAATTGGGCTAAATTAAAGAAAAAATGCTGGAAGGTTTTGGCACAATTGTCAGACAAGGAGAAAACTCGTTTTCGTGATCAAGTTTTATTTCATGTAGAATTACATGAATCAGGCTGTCTGGGGTTTGTTCGTTTATGTAAAGCTTTTTTCTCTTTTAAAGAAGGGAATTATCCTGTTGCTTTTGTATGGGCTTCAAAGTCAATGGCGGCATATAGCATGGGTGTGGATACATTAAGAAAATCAGAGCACGGAAAATGGAAGAACTTCTACCGGGCAGATTGGTTGACGAATATTCAATCAACCGTAGACAATTTAGACACATTGCGAAAATATCTTCGCGTGTTTGGAGATAGTCCTGACTTCTTCTTATGGTATAAGGAATACATTATGCCAGAAACAGAAAAATATATTTATCTAGAGAACACCCATAGAGAGCCTCTATCTGATGATGACCTAGCTCAGAAACTAGAAGAGAAGTTTTTAGAAAATGGAACCATATAGCGTGGAATGCAAAACATCACCACTTTAAAAGCCTGTCTTTAAAGTGGTGATGGTGTACCATGAAATCATACCTTTAAAGCTACCTCGTCTGAAAAATGAACGCTAAACTTACAGTGATTGTCTCCTTCTGCTCTACATTGCACTCTTTCAACTTGATCGGTAGCCAACACCTGCTTAAACATATTGGTCTCACATTGACAGGCGATATGATACTCGTTTGCAACGGCAAATATAGGACAGTTGTATTCTGTCATTTCATATTGATTTTCATTAATCTGTCTTAGCTCCGCCATATAGCCTTTTTCATTTTGAATCTTCACCATTTCCTCAACTTTTTCTTTGTTTGTTGCTCTTGTAACACGTTTTTTGTAATCATTAGTAAGTCGTTCTTCCCGCTTTTTAAAGAGCTGATTTATCGACTCATCCCCATGTATTGCTTGAATATCTTTTAGAAATTCGACACTAATAGATTCATAATTGTTAGGGAATAATCGATTTCCTTTTGAGGTTAAACAGTACCTTTGTATTGGTCTACCGATAGATTGTTTATGATGCTCACTTCTAATCAGGCCATCTTTTTCTAATCTATGAATATGTTTGCGAACAGCCATATCTGTCATGTTTAAAAAATCGGTTAATTCTTTTACAGACATGGAGATTTCTTTTTTAAATAATTCTAGTATTTTATCTTTCGTTGTTTTAACGGATGGCATCTTCAGAACCCTCCTATTTATAAATGAATGTCCTTTCTTTATTATACAAATGATAAAAAAAGATTGGAAATATTAAGAAACAAATTAATTGAATCCTAGAAAAATATGGTTTATGATTATATTATACTTTTTATACCCAAAAGTATAATAATTAATCTTGGAGGTAGGAAAAATGGGAAAATTCACGTTACCTGCATTAACTTATGCCTTTGATGCCTTAGAACCACACATTGATCAAAAGACAATGGAAATTCATCATGGAAAACATCATCAAACCTATGTAGACAAATTGAATGCAGCACTGGAAGGTCAAGAGGGATTTGCTAACAGTAGCTTAGAAGAGCTTCTTGCTAATATAGACAACGTACCTGAAAGCATTCGTACCGCTGTGAGAAATAATGGTGGAGGCCATCTTAATCACACATTGTTTTGGGAAGTGATTGCACCAGGATCGAAAGCAGATAAACCAGAAGGAGAGCTTGCTAAAGCGATTGATCAACAGTTCGGAAGCTTTGATCAATTCAAAGAGGAATTTTCCAATGCTGCTGTAACAAGATTTGGTTCTGGTTGGGCATGGTTAGTTGTTAACTCGGATGGGAAGTTAGAAGTGACAAGTACGCCAAATCAAGATAATCCTATTTCAGAAGGGAAAACGGCTATCCTTGGGATTGATGTCTGGGAGCATGCATACTACTTAAAATATCAAAACAAGCGTCCAGATTACATTGCTAACTTCTATCAAGTCATTAATTGGGACGTAGTTGCAGAAAAATATCGACAAGCAATTAAATAATTTTAAATGATCGGATGGAAAGATACTAATGGTTATCTTTCCATCTTTTTATGTGTTAAGATTCTGTTAAAAGTGTAAGGATTCGATAATTAAAAAAGGAGCGATAATGATGGATCAGTCCTTTCAATCTTTAGTTGTGGATAAAGATCAAGATCAATTTTCAGTGAAAATTCAGGAGCTTTCCTTAAAAGACTTACCAGAAGGTGAAGTATTAATTAAAGTACACTATTCAAGTGTAAATTACAAAGACAGTCTTGCAGCCATTCCAAATGGTAACATCATTAGACACTATCCTATGGTTCCTGGTATTGATCTAGCGGGAATTGTGGAATCATCCACAGATCCACGCTATAAAGAAGGTGACAAAGTAATTGCTACTAGCTATGAGATCGGCGTGAATCATTTTGGTGGCTATAGTGAATATGCGAAGATTCCAGCTGATTGGCTAATACCTTTACCTCCACAGCTTTCACTAAAGGAGGCAATGATTATAGGGACTGCAGGTTTTACTGCAGGATTGTCAGTAAAACGTTTAGAGGAAAATGGTTTTCCTTCTAAAAAGGGAAAAGTCCTGGTTACTGGAGCAACAGGTGGTGTAGGTAGCTTCGCTATATCGATTCTGTCTAAACTAGGCTACCACGTGGAAGCAAGTACAGGCAAAAAGGCGGAGCAATCTTATTTAATGGAATTAGGGGCAACATCTGTTATTTCAAGAGAAGCGGTTTATGATGGGCAAATTCACTCTTTACATAAACAAAAGTGGACAGCAGCAGTGGATCCTGTTGGTGGTGAACCACTAGCATCCCTTTTAAGTCAAATCGAGTATGGGGGATCTGTTGCGGTAAGTGGGCTAACTGGTGGAACAAAAATACCTACAACTGTATTCCCGTTTATTTTACGAGGAGTTAATCTTCTTGGTATTGATTCGGTGTATTGTCCTATGGAAGTGAGAAGAAAGGTATGGGAGTGCTTGGCTACTAATTATAAACCAAAAAATTTGGGGGCACTTCTTCAACAAGAAGTAACACTCCAGCAATTGCCAGAAGTTTTACCAACATTATTAAAGGGACAAGCAAGAGGAAGAATAATCGTGAGACTTTAATCGATCGTTTAAGCCGATTTTTCTTTATGGAAAATCGGCTATTTCTATTATTTATATCCAACGATTGAAAAAAGATATTCAACGACCGAGTGGGCAATGGCAATTAGAATAATAAAATGAGCGGATTAAAGCTAGCCCTAGCAATTATGTTGCTAGGGCTAGTAAGCTACAATAGTTTTCTTGTTACATGTCCCCTCATCATTCCTCTTCAAAAAAGAAAAAGATGATTTTCGATAAGCATTTGCTATTTTTCTGTTACAATAATATGGATATGTATGGACATAATTCTATACGTCTTAGAATAGATAGGTTAGAAAGAGAAAGGATGTTTTATAGAAAATGACATCAACAGAAACATGGACTCCAATCACTCCAAAGTTTGACCCTTGGGAAGCTTATATGGATGTGGATGAATATGGGGAAATGACGTTAACCAATATAGAATTTACGACAACACATCTTTGTAATATGAGGTGTGCACACTGTGCCGTAGGATATACATTAAGAGATAAAGATCCGGAAGCTCTACCTTTTGAATTATTAAAACAACGTCTAGATGAAATTCCACATCTTAGAACATTGAGTATCACTGGTGGGGAACCGATGATGTCGAAAAAGTCAATTAGGGAATATGTCGTCCCATTGTTGCGATACGCCCATGAACGAGGTGTCAGGACCCAAATTAATTCTAATTTAACCTTACCCTATTCTCGTTATGAAGCAATTATTCCTTACTTAGATGTTTTACATATTTCACATAATTGGGGCACACCAGAGGAGTTTGCTGAAACAGGATTTGCGAATATGGACAGAAAGCCATCCGAAGAAAATCGCAAAAAATATTTTGAACGAATGGTAGAAAATTCACAGCGTTTAGCTGCTGAAGGTGTTATGGTATCAGCAGAAACGATGCTGAATAAGCGTACTTTTCCTTACTTAGAGTCCATTCATGATCATATTATCAAAATGGGCTGTGCTAGACACGAAGTACATCCTATGTATCCTGTTGATTTTGCTAGTGATCTCCAGACATTATCATTGGAGGAAATGCAGGAAGCGATCGAAAGGCTATTAAATCATCGCGATTCATCGATCTGGATGCTTTTTGGTACCTTACCTTTTTACCCATGTAATAAAAATGAAAAGGAGCTAGCACTATTAAAACGTCTCTATCAGGAGAAAAATGTCACTATTCGGAATGACCCGGATGGTCGTTCCCGTCTCAATGTCAATATTTTTACAGGAGAGGTTATTGTAACAGATTTCGGTGATGAGGAATCATCATTAGGAAATATTCAGCATACAACCTTACAGGAAGCCTATGATCGTTGGATGAATTCGAAGACTGCTCACTCTCTCAATTGTCATTGTCCTAAGGTGCGATGCCTTGGTCCAAATATTTTAGTGAAGAATACGTATTATCAAGGTGTGGATTTTTCGGAGAGAGTTAGTAATATCTCGAGATAAATATGACATTTGTCATATCGAAATACTGACAGCTGCCTCTAATAATTATCCTGAAAAATTCGTAAAATACTAACAAAGAAGCTACGAAAGTAGGGATAAGATGAGTAAACAAAAACAGGCGCAGCTCCGAAAAGATGTAATGCCATACGCTACATCACATACTAAAAAGAGTGTTTTTCAAATATTAAATACCATTTTACCTTTTTTTCTACTATGGTTTTTGGCATATCAAAGTCTATCCATTTCCGTTTTCTTAAGTATTGGAATTTCAGTGATTGCTGCAGGCTTTATGGTCAGGACCTTTATTATTTTTCATGATTGTGCTCATCAATCATTTTTTAAAAATAAAAAATGGAATCGTATATTAGGTACCATTACGGGTGTAATTACTCATTTTGCTTTTGAAAAATGGAAAAGAGAGCATGCCATCCATCATGCGACAAGTGGGAACCTTGACCAACGTGGTATTGGTGACGTATGGATCATGACAGTAAAGGAATATAAGGAGGCATCTAAAGGGCTTCGATTACAATATCGTCTATACCGTAATCCACTCATTATGTTTGGACTTGGCCCATTGTCCTTGTTTCTATATTCCAATCGTTTTAATCGGAAAGATGCAAAGAAGAAGGAGCGCTGGAATACGTATCTAATCAACGTTTTACTTCTATTAATTTATACCGTAATCATATTAACACTTGGTTGGGAAGCTATTTTGTTTGTACAGCTACCAATTGTTTATGTTGCGGGAATGCTAGGAATTTGGTTATTTTACGTACAGCATCAATTTGAAGATTCTTATTTTGAAAATGAATCAGAATGGGATTATGTCAAAGCAGCGGTTGATGGGAGTTCTTATTATAAATTACCTAAATGGTTAGAATGGCTAACAGGAAACATCGGCTACCACCATGTACACCATTTAGCACCAAGAGTTCCAAATTATAATCTAGACAAAGCACATCAACAAACACCGCCACTTCACAATGCAACCACTATTACGATATGGACTAGCCTAGAGTCAATACGTTTTCGTCTATATGATGAAGAGAAAAAAACCTTTGTTAGCTTTAAAGAAGTGAAAAGGGAATGGAATAGGGAAAATTCGATGTCTATTTCTTCAACTGCTAAAGGATCTCAAACGCTTCGATCTTAATTCGAAGCGTTTTTTTCTACTGCTAGGAACAGGATTCCTCAGGAAAAGGTCGAACTTATTAGTAAAGATAATTTTTACTAGGAGGGAATCTTTTGCAAAAGAGAGAGCAGCTAATGAAGGAATTTTCGGAGCTCATTCAGTTTGTTGAATCATTAAGGGAGTTAGACCAATTAACTTGGATTACGCCGCTAGCTGAAGGGAAGTGGACATTAAGAGATGTGGTCGCCCATATCATGCTTTGGGATAAATATTTTCTGGAGGAAGGAATCCAAAAAATAACAAATAACCAACCGGTAACAGTTCAGCATCTAAACTTTGATCAATTTAATCAAAAAGCTGTAGACTATGCCAAAAGAACGAGCCGGCAGGAAATCATCGATAGGACTATTCAATATAGGTCTGAGTTGATCAATCAAATACAATCCTTATCAGAAGAAGCGTTTATAGAAGAACGCGTGGATGGAGATGGGAATAAATTCTCCGCCTATCAATACTTATTAGACTTTATCTGGCATGATCATCATCATATTAATCAATTAAAAACCTTCTTGTCAAAAAGGGAAGCATAACAGAACAATGATAGAAAAAGGTATGGATTCCTTGTGAATGCATGCCTTTAAATAGTTTTAGGTTAAGTAAATCGGTTATACTGGAAAAAGCGATGAGAGGTGACTATTTTGCAAAATTGGTATCATTTATTCCCTAAAAATACTGGTTTGAGTTTATACATATGGATTATTTTTTGTGTATTGCCATTTTACTTTATTTTTCGTTCTACGGCATTGTATGAAATTATTTTTGGTATTGCTGTCACTTTAATTTTCTTTATTACCTACTGGATTTCATATACTTCTAGAGGAAGACTTGTGTACATAGGATTAAGTATTGAATTTGTGATCAATATTGCGATGACCCTATTATTTGGTTATGTTTATTTCGCTTTGTTTTCCGCTTTTTTTATTGGGAATATTAAGAGAAAGGCAGGGTTTGTTACTTTTTACGTGATCCATCTCGTTACAACGGTAGCGGCGATGGCACTTGCCTTCTGGTTAAACTATGATTTAATTATAAGACAAATCCCATTTCTTGTGATGACAATACTAGGAGTTATCCTTATTCCGATTAATCGATATAGTCGCTTAAAGCAAGAGGAGCTAGAAGGGAAGCTAGAGGATGCTAACCGAAAGATTGCTCGGTTAGCGATCGTCGAAGAAAGACATCGAATTGCTCGTGATCTACATGATACATTAGGACAAAAGCTTTCTTTAATCGGACTGAAAAGTGAACTTTCTCGAAAATTAATGAAAAAAGACCTCATGGCAGCAGAAAAAGAGATGCAGGATATTCAACATGTAGCTCGTCAAGCTTTAAAGGAAGTACGAGAAATGGTCTCGGAAATGAGAATGATAAAATTAACGGACGAGCTCGACCATGTTCAGCAATTGTTAACAGTAGCAGGAATCCAAAATCATGCAGAGATGAAGGTGAACATTGACCATATTCCATTACTTATTGAAAATGTGTTAAGTATGTGCCTAAGAGAAGCAGTAACCAATGTTGTCAAACATAGTGAAGCAAGCCATTGTACTATTTCCATTATCGAAAAGCAGGATAGTTTTCAACTAGAGGTTACGGACAATGGTGTTGGGACAAATCAAACGATAGCTTTTGGTAATGGTTTAAAAGGAATGAGAGAAAGATTGGAATTTGTAGAAGGCAAAATAAAGTTATTAAAAAAAGAAACAGACTTTACTATCCAATTAACAGTACCAAAAGTAATTAAGCAGATGGAGGTGGATGAGGTTTGATTCGAATTGTATTGGCTGAGGATCAACAGCTTTTATTAGGAGCGCTTGGTTCCCTGCTTGACTTGGAGGAGGATATGAAGATTGTTGGCAAAGCAAGCAATGGGGATGAAGTTCTGGCATTAGTAAAAAGGGAAGATCCTGATATTTGTATTATGGATATTGAAATGCCAGTTAAAACAGGGCTAGATGCAGCGGAGGAGCTGACTGATCATCCGTGTAAGGTGATTATCTTAACAACCTTTGCAAGACCGGGTTATTTTGAACGGGCAAGAAATGCAGGGGTAATGGGCTATCTATTGAAGGATAGTCCAAGTGAAGATTTAGCACAATCGATTCGCCAAATCATGAGAGGGAAAAAAATTTACGCACCAGAATTGATTGACTTAGCGTTTGCAGATTGTAATCCATTAACGGAGAGAGAATTGGATGTCATGAACCTGATGGCAGAGGGCAAAACTACTAAAAATATTGCAAAGGAACTTTTTTTAACAAATGGAACAGTTCGAAATTATATATCGATTATTTTGGATAAATTAGAAGTAGAAAACCGAATTGAAGCGATTGCAAAAGCAAAGGATAAAGGGTGGCTAAAATAGGGACATGAACTCGAGTTCCTATTTTTTGCTTTTTTCTATGAAAAAGCATACAATAGCTTTCGTGATTATACGTGAAAAAGGAGTGAAAAGATGACTGCATCGACTCAGAAGAGAAGTACTATTGTAGCATTACTATTAGCTGGAGCATTTATTGCGATCTTAAATCAAACGTTAATGATTACCGCTATACCACCAATTAAAGATGAAATGAATATTACAGCCAATTCTGCACAATGGTTGACGACCATTTTCATGCTGGTAAATGGTATTATGATTCCTGTTAGTGCATTTTTAATTGATCGTTTTACAACAAGGCAACTATTTATTACGGCAATGAGTGTTTTCACTCTTGGTACTTTAGTTGCAGCTATTGCGCCAAACTTTGCCATGCTCCTTGCGGGACGTGTGATTCAATCTGCGGGTGGGGGGATTATGCTACCATTAATGCAAACAGTGTTTTTAATGATTTTCCCTGTAAATAAGCGAGGCACTGTAATGGGGCTAGTTGGTTTAGTTATCTCTTTTGCTCCTGCTATTGGACCAACATTATCTGGTTGGATAACAGAGCATTATTCTTGGAGGATGTTGTTTTATATTATTCTTCCTATTGCGATTATCGATATTATCATCGCTTATTTTGTTATGAAGAATGTGACAGAGGTTTCTAAACCAAAAGTAGATATATTATCTATTATTCTATCATCATTCGGTTTTGGAGGATTATTATACGGCTTTACGAGCGCGGGTAACAGTGGCTGGAGTTCACCAGTTACGATCATCGTTATAACCGTTGGCGTATTATCGCTTATCGCCTTTATTCTCCGTCAATTCAAACTAGAAAACCCTATGTTAGAGTTTAGAGTGTTTAAGTATTCCATTTTTCCATTAACCGTTAGTATTGGTATGATTTCGTTTATGGGATTGATTGCAGTAGAAACACTAGTCCCTTTATATATGCAGGATGCTAGGGATTTTTCAGCTGTAGATTCTGGCTTGGTTATACTACCGGGGGCCTTAATTACCGGTTTGATGTCACCGATCACTGGACGTATATTTGATAAAATTGGTGCAAGATGGCTCACAATTACTGGACTTTTCCTAATGACTGGTGCCACCTTCTTCTTTTCGTTCTTGGATGATAAGACATCGATCACTTACTTAACACTTGTTTTTGCGATAAGAATGCTTGGAGTTTCCATGGTCATGATGCCTGTTGCTACTGCAGGGCTAAACCAGTTACCAAAACGCCTAATTGCCCATGGTGCAGCTATGGATAATACTTTGCGAATGGTGTTTGCTTCTGTTGGTACTGCAATTATGGTATCCATCATGACAACTGCCCAACAAAAAGCCCAAACAAGTGGAGAAGCTTTTCCTGGAATCGTAGGAGCTAATACAGCATTTTTAGTATTATCATTTGTTACACTTGCTGGCTTTATTGTATCGCTATTTATTAAAAATAGTAAACCTTCAGATATTGATCAAGAGTCATATGAAAAAGAGGATTAAATAGAACAAAGGGATAAAGGAGTGTTATTACTCCTCTATCCTTTTTTTATTTAATGATATTTCCTATGCTTCGGGATTGCTTTTTCAATAAAATTGTCGGCAAGCTCTTCTAATTCTTCTTGCATTTCTTCTCCATCCATCGGTAATCCGTGCCCTGCTATTACAATGGAAGGCTTTAGCTCGGCAATCTTTTTGACGGAATTGCCTGCTTCCACCCAGTCTTCTGTAAAATAGGCTGGAGGTCCATAAATATGTTGGATCGGAAAGAGAATGGACCAAGAGGATTCGGGTTTTTCGGTGGAAATGGCATCACCCGCAATAAGGACACGATCCTTCTCGCGGAAAAAGCTTATATGTCCCTTTGAATGTCCTGGTGTCTCAATATAATGCCAATCTTCTAAAAATGGAACAGATCCATCACTTGGTAATGGTTGAACGAATTTTTCTAAATGCTCTGGTTGAGTAGGGAAGATGACCGATAAAATAGAGATTATCCCACCACCAACTGTTGGATCTCCTGGTGGATAAGATTCTTTTCCAGTGACATAATCCATTTCCTTTTCATGAACATAAATCGGTACATTCCAATATTCTGCTAGCTTTCTTGCCGATCCGGAATGATCGAAATGACCATGTGTAAGGATGATAGCCTTCGGTGGTTTATTTCCATAACGTTCCTCACAGGCATGAATGATTCTCTGTTGATATCGTTTGAGACTTGTATCGATTAATACCCAATCCTGATCTGGTGCACCAATCATCACCACATTTGTCAAAAGAGTACGATAATAAGCGATATCATCGGTCACTTTCTCTGGTACGGCATGTTCATAGTTTTGTTCCATTTCTTCTAATTGTTTTAAACGTTCATGTTCCATGTCGATTCCCCCAATCTATTGATCATAATGCTAAAAAACTCCTGTGATTAGAAATGATAAAATGTAGATGATAGAACTCTCTCCTTATATCTTGATAATATTGGACGTATTTTATACAAATCAACAGTGTTGGCCGATGAATATGTTTTAGTAAAAAATGTGTAAAATGAGAAAAATCGCTTTACACATATAGACAAATGTAGGAAACATGATAAACTTTTATATAAGATGAAGTGAGGGAGCTCGGTTACAATGAAAATGTGGACGAAAAAAATAATGGTATGGTTAGTGGCGATTCTAACACTTGGTTTATACGTTCCCCCAATATATTTGGATGCAGATATCGATAAAACAGATAAAGGTGAGATTACACCTAATGAAGAGAATGATTCGACTTCCATAGAGCAGGTAGCGGTTCTAGAGCAAGTAGAAGAGACTTTATCGAATGAGGAACTGTATTTAGAGGCTTTGAATCATCAAGCACAGGAGCATTTATTTTTAAAGCTAGGTAACAAGATCTCCCATCAAATTGATGAGGAAATAGAAAGCGCTATTGTACCTCATTTAGAATTGGTTTTGGAACAGCTTTATGACCAGCTCGGTGAAGAAAGAAGCCAATACTTAATCATTTCAGAGGGTCCATCGTCGGGATATGGAGAACGTATATTTAATTTATATGATACGGTCCAAAAACAAAATATAGCAACCTTCCATGTAAACCGTGTGAAACGACCGCAATCTGGTTATTATTTTCAATTCCACTATCATTTACAACAAGATAATTTTGAAGAACACTATCCAATCGGGGATGTTTATTGGGGAAAAAATACACCCCCAAGATGGATGTCCTAGAAGAAGTAATAAGAGATGCCTTCTGTAGTAAAAGGGCATCTTTTTTGCCATAGTGAGATCATTCTTTTATTACAAAGAGAATTATAAGAAAATTTAGAACTTTTTTCTTTATTTTATCGAAAGAAATAGGTACAATAGAATCTATCGTGTTAAATGATTAACAAGGAAGAAGAGATCAAAGAATATTCATCATAAAGGAGTATTGTCAATGCCTATTAAAGTGCCAGATTTATTACCAGCAAAAAGTAAATTGCAGGATGAGAATATTTTTGTCATGGATGAGAGCCGTGCTTTTTCGCAAGATATTCGTCCACTTAAAATTCTTATATTAAATCTGATGCCATTAAAGCAACAAACAGAGACACACTTGTTGCGTTTATTAGGCAATAGCCCGTTACAAATCGAAATCGGGTTGCTTCATACGAATACACATACTTCAAAAAATACATCACCAGAGCATTTAAAGCAATTTTATAAATCGATTGATGATGTGAAAGCAAATAAATATGATGGACTAATTATAACAGGTGCCCCGATAGAAAACTTAGCATATGAAGACGTTAATTACTGGGAAGAGTTGACACAAATCATGGAGTGGAGTAAGAAAAATGTCACGTCAACACTTCATATTTGTTGGGGGGCAATGGCTGGTTTATATTATCACTTCGGTGT
Source organism: Gracilibacillus sp. JCM 18966 (assembly GCF_055392695.1). Lineage (NCBI taxonomy): Bacteria > Bacillati > Bacillota > Bacilli > Caryophanales > Bacillaceae > Gracilibacillus > Gracilibacillus sp. JCM 18966. The sequence continues at coordinate 1,740,767 of NZ_AP043883.1, forward strand.
AGACAAATATATGATGGATAAAAAATTATCTGGAATCTATACCCATACATTGAATGATCCTAGAGAGAAGCTTTTAAGTGGATTTGACGAAGAGTATTTGGCGCCACATTCTAGGCATGCAGATATACGAAGAGAAGATATTGAAAGTGTTCCAGAACTCAAGATACTAAGCGAATCTGATGAAGCAGGGGTTTACCTGGTTGCTTCCAAGGATGGTAAACAAATTTTCATTACGGGACACCCCGAATACGACTCCTATACCTTAAAGAAGGAATATGATCGTGATGAAGCAGCTGGTTTGAATCCGATGTTGCCAATAAATTATTTTCCAAATGATGATCCAACACAACAGCCAAAGCTGCGCTGGAGAACACACTCCAATATTCTCATCTCTAATTGGCTTAATTATTATGTGTATCAAGAAACACCTTACCAATTGTAAAAACCTTTAAAACCCGGGCTTATCTGTAAAAGATGTCCGGGTTTTTTCTTAAATTAATGCAACTTTTGCTCGTAATGATGATACGTATCCATTGCAAGGGTTACGGCTTGGGCAAATGCTGCTCCCCCGCCTAATGCTGCACTTATCGCTAATGTCTCCATTATTTCTGTTTCGTTTGCTCCATGCTCTACTGCCCCTTTTGTATGATAAATGATACAATATTCATCTTGAGCATAAATGCTTATCGCCAGGGCCATTAATTGTTTGTTTTTTTGATTAATCTCTCCAGCTTTAAATGCCTCTTCTGTAAAATGAAAGAAGCCCTTTGTCATTTCGGGTAATTGTTCTTGCATTCTGGTAGTACCACGCTTGTAGTCCTCTATTGCCTGATCAAAATAATTAATATGATTATCCATTTTATTTTCTACCTACCTTTCCTTATTTAATCTGAGTATTATGCCACATTTTATACAAAAACGTTGAACACAAGCCTATCTAAATTTTTCCAAAGTTTTAAATTTTCATAATAGGGGTAATATTTAATAACTCGAATTCGAGAGGAGTGGTCATCTTGGATGAAAACAAAGAAGTAGAGGTTGAAAAGAAAGAGAAGAAATCTGATTCAAGTAAGGTTGGCGTAGCAGCAATCAAATATATAACTTATTTAATTATTTTCTTCGGTATTCTTTGGTTCCTAATCAATTACGTATTTGGGCAATTATTATAACTTTTCACAAGAAGCTGGGACATAACTAAATAGGAAGAAGGAAAATCCGAACAACCTTCTGACTGAGCGTAGTCAAAATACGGAGACTCCTGTGGGAACAGCACGAGCTGAAGATCCACTTTGCAAAGTGGTTTTCTTTGCAAAGTTAGCTGAGGCCGTGCCCACGGAAAGCGAAGTATTTTGACGGAGCGGTTACAGTGCACAAATATTAACGTTCGGATTATTCCTGCTTTACTACTCTTTTGTCCCAGCCCCTTCGCTATTTACGCTATAAAATGCTTGTTAGTTTTCTTTTTCTACAACACCCTCTAAGATAGAGATATGGAGAAGGGGGTGATTCATATTGCGTGTAAGACAACAAGAAATATTGAAGGAACTTTTATTTACAGAAAAGGATACGCTTTTGATTCATCATTTCGCAACCGAATTTAATTGTTCAGAGAAAACGATAAGAAATGATTTGCAAGAGATTGAGAATGATTTAAAAAACTTTAAGAGTGCCAATTTAATTAGAAAACCTGGTGTAGGCATCTCTTTACAAATATCAAAAGAGGACAAAAAGCGGTTAATCGCTTTACTGTACTCCAATCAATCCAACTACCTTGAAAAGCTAGAACTAACAGGAGCAGAAATACAAGAAGTTACTTACCGACTTTTAATGGAAAGAAATCTTACGGTAAGATCATTATCTCAACACTATTTTGTTTCTACTCCTAATATGCGAAGAGAATTAGAGAAAATCAGAAATTGGTTAACTACAAAAAATATTAAATTGAAAACTAAGCAACGTGTCGGATTAATGATAGAAGGTATGGAACAGGATATTCGTATGGCTCTAATCAGTTTGGATGAAATATTTCCTAAGAGTGATAGGAAACCATTCTTATTTCAGACAATGCATTCATATGAAATATCGAGGATTGAATCCAGTGTTTATAAACTGCTGAATGAGCAGAGAATTCCTATAACAGATGAGAGTATTATACACCTAATATTTTATGTGATGGTGATGATTAAGCGAATTAAGACTGGTCATACCCTAGAAATAAAAGAGCAGCAACGAGCGTTAATCCAAGGGAAAAGAGAGTTTAGCTGGATGAAGGAAATTGGTCAGCAATTAGAGCATGAGTTTCAATTAACCTTCTCTCAAGATGAAATCATCTATCTGACAATGCAACTACTTGGCGCAAAGCTTAGTGACAAGCATGGAGCATTTTATTCTTATGATATAGAAACAGAGAAACAAGCGGAAAGAATTACAGATATTCTCAGCAAGCGGCTAAGTATTTTAGCATTAATGCCATTTAATCAGGATGCCCGCCTAAAAGAAGGATTGCATACACATTTCTATTCCGTGCTACATCGTTTAAAATATGATCTGCCACTAAAAAATCCGCTAGTCTCTGATATTAAACAGATGTATCCTTTTATGTTTGATGCAATTATAACTACCTTAGCAGAGATGAAAGAAGAATTACCATCTGCATTACCGGAGGATGAGGTTGCTTTTTTAACCTTGCATTATCAAGCGGCAGTGGAACGGATTCGTTCAAAAAATAAAAAAATGAAACGTGTTGCCATTGTTTGTCATATGGGTGTTGGTGTATCAGAGATTTTACGTTCCAAATTACAGGGGCTTTTTCAAGATATAGAAATAATCGCAACATTGTCACAGAATGATTTAAAAAAATATTTGAAGCATAAGCAAGTAGATTTCATTATAACAACGATGTGGACAAAGGATATTACGATCCCACAAATTATCGTATCTCCACTGTTAACAGACGAGGATAAACAGAAATTGAGAGTAGCATTTTCTAAAAAAGATTCAGTGAACCATGAAACAGTTCCGATATTAAAACAATTGATGGATGAAAAGTATATCTTTATTCATGGCCAGTTTGAGCATCGTTTTACTTTGATTGAGAAAATTGCGGACAGATTGCATCATGATGGAATCGTTGAAAGAGATTATGGACATCAAGCATTGTTAAGAGAAAGAGCTGCAGCGACAGCAATCGGTGGGGGTATTGCCATTCCACATGGTAGTCCAGGCCTTGTAAAGGAATCTAAAATTGTTGTTGCAACATTGGACAAACCTATGATGTGGGGAACGGAAATGGTGACTTTGGTATTCTTCTTAGTCCTTAAACACGAGAATTCGGATAAAAGGAGGAGACTATTCCATCAATTATCCAGACTTGCTGGAAATCCAGAAATGGTAGCAAAGATTACCGCACAGACAGATCGAGAGCAATTAATCGAATTATTAATCTAATCCTATGACAATACTGTGATAGGATTTTTATCTTTTTACCACAATTTCCGGTAATAAATAAATATTTTGAAATGGTTATATAGGGGTATACTAAAGAAAATAAAAGGAATAGAGAGGTGTGAACAGATGAAGCTATTAGCCATAACATCTTGTCCTAATGGTATCGCACATACGTATATGGCTGCAGAAAACCTAGAAAAAGCAGCAAAGGAAATGGATATAGATTTAAAAGTCGAAACACAGGGGTCTATCGGCGCTGAAAATCAACTGACTGCAGCAGAAATTGAAGAAGCAGAAGCTATCATTATTGCGGCAGATAAAGCAGTAGATAAGAGTCGCTTTATCGGCAAAAAGTTGATTTCAGTAGGAGTACAAGAAGGAATTAGAAACCCAAAAGATCTCATCAATAGAGCGATCAGTAACAAAGCTCCCGTTTACCAAGGAGAAAAGGGAAATAAGGACAAAATGCCGACTTCCTCTGAGACTACAAAGCAAAATCCAATCTATCGTCACTTAATGAATGGTGTTTCCTTCATGGTACCATTTATTGTTGTTGGGGGATTATTAATTGCCATTTCTTTAACACTTGGTGGTGTTCCAGGTGAGGGCGGAATTGTTATTCCAGAAGATTCCTTTTGGAAGACGATTGAACAGATTGGAAGTGCTTCCTTCAATTTTATGGTTCCGATCTTAGCAGGGTATATTGCTTATAGTATTGCGGACAGGCCTGGTTTAGTACCAGGTATGATTGGTGGATACATTGCAGCAAATGGTAGCTTTTATGGAAGTGAAGCAAGTGCAGGTTTTCTAGGTGGGATTATTGCCGGCTTTCTTGCGGGATATGTCGCACTTTGGATTAAGAAAATCAAAATTCCTAAGATGATGCAGCCGATTATGCCGATCATTATTATTCCGGTATTATCCTCTTTAATTGTCGGACTCTTATTTGTATTATTAATTGGAGCACCAGTAGCACAAGTGTTTGAAGCTCTCACATCATGGTTAAAAGGAATGCAAGGAACCAGCTCGATTCTACTTGCCCTTATATTAGGTGCGATGATTTCTTTTGATATGGGTGGTCCTGTCAACAAAGTAGCCTTCTTGTTCGGTTCAGCGATGATTGGTGAAGGAAACTACGAAATCATGGGTCCGATTGCGGTTGCGATTGCAGTGCCTCCTATCGGCCTAGGACTAGCAACCTTAATATTCAAAAATAAATTTGAAAAGGCACAACAAGAGACAGGTAAGGCGTCCTTAACTATGGGACTATTCGGTATTACAGAAGGTGCCATTCCCTTTGCGGCCCAAGATCCTTTACGAGTTATCCCAAGTATTATGGTCGGATCGATGACAGGATCAGTTATTGCCATGCTAAGTGGTGTAGGTGATCGAGTGGCACATGGTGGCCCTATTGTTGGTGTATTAGGTGCTGTAGATAATGTACTGATGTTTTTTGTGGCGATCATTATTGGCTCTATTGTTACAGCATTAATGATTAAGCTATTAAAAAAGGATGTTGTTAGCCCAGAAAACAACCAAGCATCATCACAGCAAGAACCAGAAGTGACGACTGAAAAGCTTGAAGGTATAAATAAATTAACAGATATAACAAATCTAGATTTGATGGATGTTAACCTTCAAGGAGACACTCGAGATACAGTAATAGATGAATTAATTGAAAAGCTTTACGAAGAGGATATACTAACTTCAAAGACAGAATTTAAGCAAGCAATTCTAGAGCGTGAGGCAGAAAGCTCAACAGGGATAGGTATGAATGTGGCAATCCCTCATGGAAAATCTGATGCTGTGAAAACTCCAAGGGTAGTCTTTGGGATAAAAAAGGATGGCATTGATTGGCACAGCTTGGACGACTCATTAGCTAAATTAATTTTTATGATTGCTGTTCCAAAACAAGCGGAAGGGGATGCACACTTAAAAATATTACAAATGCTTTCCCGAAAATTAATGGACGAAGAATTTAGAGAGCAGTTATTAAGGGCGAAATCAGATGAAGAAGCATTTCAATTATTAGAACAAATTCAATAAAAACTTTTACAGTCACCAGGGTAACGCCCCCTGGTGATTTTTGTGCATTCAGAAGAAGTTTTACTATTGTGAACCTCTTCCTTTAGAAAAAGCATGTAAGGAAACCTTACATGGAAATGGTGTGCTTTCTAAAATCAGATTACACTATGTTTAACAGTTGATGTTAATACTTTTTACAAGGAGAGAGAAATCAGATGGAAACTGTATTGATGGATAATGTATGGGTTATTATTGGGACTTTTTTAGTTTTATTAATGCTTGGTGGTTTTATTTTATTAGAAGCTGGTTCCACTAGAATGAAGAATGCCGGTCATATTGCCGGTAAAACAATCTTTACAGCAGGAATAGGTTCACTCGTCTTCTGGGCAGTAGGATATGGCTTTATCTATGGAGACGGCAACTGGTTTATTGGACTTTCTAATTTTTTCTATGGGGATACAAGCTTTAGTGAAGAAGGACTTTCACCAGCGGTAGACTTTATGTTTCAGATGATGTTTGCCCTTATCGCTTTAACGATTGCATTTGGAGGCTTTGCTGAGAGAGCGAAATTATCGGCTTATGTCGTATTTGCAGTTTTATTCTCTGCTATCGTCTATCCGGTTGTAGCCCATTGGATATGGGGTGGAGGATGGCTAGCAGATCATGGAAAACAGGACTTTGCAGGATCTACTGTTGTCCACTTAACTGGTGCAATGGCGGCCCTTGCTGCAACGATTATTTTGAAGCCACGTATAGGTAAATATAATAAAAATGGTTCCACAAATAATTTAGCTGGACATAACCAAGTGTACACCGCTTTAGCTGTTTTGCTTTTGTGGGTAGGATGGTTTGGCTTTAATGGGGCAAGTACATTCGGAGTTTCTGAGGCTTTCTTTGGTTACGTTATTTTAAATACACAACTAGCAGCAGCAGCTGGTGCACTTGCCGCCATGTTTACAGTTTGGGCAATTACTGGTAAAGCAGACGTACCGACAACACTGAATGGTGCATTAGCAGGATTGGTTGCCATTACCGCTTCATGTGGCTTTGTAGAACCTTGGGCAGCAGTGGTGATAGGTGCAATTGGGGGCATAATCGTATATGGAAGCATGAGATTCTTCGATCGAGCAAGAATCGATGATCCAATTTTTGCCTTATCTGTTCATGGAACTGTAGGAGTATGGGGAACGATCTCTACTGGTTTCTTCGCAACAGAATCCTTATCAATTGGTGCTGACTGGGGCTTGCCTGGGTTGTTTTATGGAGGAGGCTTAGAACAACTAATGGTACAAATTTTAGGTGTTGTAGCAAGTGGTGCCTATGCATTCATTGCTTCCTTCATTATTCTTAAGGTAATGGATAAAGTCATGGGCGGTTTACGTGTAACAGAAGAAGAAGAAATAATTGGTCTTGACTTGAGTGAGCATGGTAGCTATGGTTATCCAGAGAATATCTCTCCATTAAATGAACAACAGGCTAAATAATTCGGAAAAGGGGATGACTTCCGACATGAATTATGAAGCGATCTATCTTATGCGGAAGCAAGAAATCCATAAGCAAACCACATCAGAACACTTGAATCAATGGCATGATGAACTGATGAAAAGAGTAGTCCATCTTGCCATTGAAAAAGTAGAAGCAGAGCAGGGGAGAATACCTGCTCCCTTTGCCTTTTTTGTCATGGGGAGTGCTGGACGAAGGGAGCAATCCATTTGGAGTGATCAAGACCATGGGATTGTATTTGATGGAAAAAAAGAGCATAAACGATACTTTCTAAGGTTAGGAAAGGAGATTGTGACTGGACTTGAGCTAACAGGCTATCAACGCTGTGATGGTAAGGTAATGGCTTCTGAATCAATGTGGACTCAAACTCTTGCTAGCTGGAGCGAACAAGTAATTGGATGGCTAGAGCAGGCTTCCTGGCAGTCATTAAGGCATTTTTCTACCTTTTTTGATTCAAGAGTATTAATTGGTCAAAAAAATTTATTAGCAAAGGTTAAGGTTACGACCTTCTGTTATTTAGAAAACCATCGACAGCTTTACAATAGATTTATTGATAATTTTGACTTTATTCGAAAAGGCACAAATATCTTTGGAAAGCTTCTAACAGAGCAATCTGGACCAATGTCTGGAAGAGTTCCGATAAAAACTACGACTATCCTTCCTTATGTTAATGCGATGCGTTTATTAGCGCTTCACCATCAAGAATCGCGAGCCTCTACACTGCAACGCATGCAAGAGCTAAAAACAAAGTATACCTTTTTACAAGAATATGAAGCAATTTACCACCAATTGATGGAATTTAGATTTGTTCATACAAAAGCAGCGGAAAATTATGATGCCGTTCATTACATTCCTTTGCATCAATTATCTAAGGATGACAAAAAGGAGCTGAAGCAATTCATGAAGAGTGGTTCAGAGCTATTTCAATTGGCTAAAGAGGCGATCGAAACTGAGTGTTCCAAATGGTAATGAATCAAATGCTACAATTTCTGAAGCAAATCTATGGGAATCAGGTTACTTCCATGTCTAGTGAGACAGATCCAAATAAAATTGCTTATATTAGGAGCCTGCAACGGGAATTAAAGAAGAAGGATGTACTGAATTTACCCATATATGAACTACCAATGGTTGTCTTTGATATAGAAACAACTGGCTTTTCTCCATACCATGGTGATCGTATCTTATCGATTGGGGCAATCAGGATGGTGGGGCCAAGGGTGTTAACTGATCAACTCTTCTATAAAACGGTGAATCATGAATGGCCTCTTTCAAAGGAGATTGAAGCATTAACTGGTATAACAGCCTTTGAACTAAAAAAAGCGGCACCACTCGTCACAGTGTTACGACAATTCTATCAGTTTGTGAAAAGTGATACGTTAGTAGCACACCATTCCAGTCATGAAAAGCAATTTATGAAGCATGCCAGCTGGACCGAGTTAAAAACTAGCTTTCAGCACCGCATACTGGATACGACGTTTTTAACAAAGGTGGTGGCAAATGGATGCAATTATGTTAGTCTGGATGACTGGTGTAATCATTACGGGATAGACATTGGAATTAGGCACCATGCTCTTTATGATGCAGTTGCGACAGCAAGAATTTGGTCTGCATGCATAAGACAAGTGGAAGCAATGGGATTTCAAAGCTTAAAGGAAGTGTATGCTCATATTGCTAGACAATCATAATATCTGAAAGGAGCAAAACAAGTTGAGTCATGATATTCCTGAATATAAAGCCACCTTTCCAATAAGTGTCGTAGAGGAATTGACCGAATTATCAGGACGACAAATTCGTTATTATGAAAAGCAGGGTCTTATTTCACCGAGGAGGAATAATGGCAATAGAAGAATGTTTTCCATCCACGATATTCATCAACTAAAGAAAATAAAAGCATATATTGATCAAGGTATTAATATTGCAGGTATAAAAGCAATGCTAAAGGATTAACACCCTTCGCTGTTACAAGAGGTAGCGAGGGGTGTTTATGCTTACACTATTCATTAAACAGATTAAATACACCGCCAATTCCACCTTCCCCTTTGTTTCCACCTTTTTGAGGAAGAGCAGCAAATACTTTACTAGCTAAACGACTAAATGGCAAGGATTGAATCCATACTGTACCAGGTCCAGATAATGTAGCGAAAAAGATCCCTTCTCCACCGAATAGTGCTGTCTTAATGCCACCAACAAATTCGATATCATATTGGACGTTACCTGTCATCGCTACTAAACAGCCTGTATCTACCTTAAGCCTTTCTCCTGGTTGAAGTGTTTTTTGGTGGATGGTACCTCCAGCATGGACAAAAGCCATACCATCTCCTTCAAGCTTTTGCATAATAAATCCCTCCCCACCAAAGAATCCAGTTCGAATCCTTTTCTGGAATTCGATACCTACAGATACACCTTTTGCAGCTGCCAAAAAAGCGTCTTTTTGACAGACGATTTTTCCTCCTTGCTCACTCAAATCCATTGGTACAATTCTTCCGGGATAAGGAGAGGCAAAGGATACACGTTTTTTCCCCATTCCTTCATTAGTGAAGGTAGTCATAAATAAGCTTTCTCCGGTAACTACACGTTTACCTGCCCCGAGCAATTTACCTACAATTCCACCATGATGGGAGGATCCATCTCCAAAAATCGTTTCCATTTTAATGCCATCATCCATCATCATCAAACTACCAGCTTCCGCAACTACTGTTTCATGAGGATCTAGTTCTATCTCGACAAATTGCATATCATCTCCATGAAGCTCATAGTCAATTTCATGAGTATTCATATTATCCACTCCTTATAGATTTATCCTTTCTAACTAAGCATACGTTAAATAGGTTGAAAAAGTTTCAACTATAGAAAAACAGATATAACAGAAAATTCAGAAAAGTATGTGAATAAATATTCAAAAATTTTATAAAAAATTTGAGGTCGTTTCTTCTATTTTTAGGGGTAAATCATGAGTATTTGAGGATTAATAAGAGTATTAAAAAGAATTATAAAGAATTTCGAAAAATATATTTACAAATTAAAAAAATATGGTACGATATAAGTGAATTCATTAATAAATGGATAAATTTTATTGGGAAAGGGGATAGTTGACTATGGTGACATCTTTATACATGGTTTCTTTAACTATTCTACTAACTTTTCTGGTTTTGTCTGTCGTGGAAAAAATCTCTTCACGTCGTAAAAAGCTAAAAGTAGAGATAAGTTTAGACACAACAGAACAACCCAATCCACAGGTCCAACCAGTCATTGCTGGGAAAAATATGAGATAATCCAAACTAACCTTTTCGTAAGGATAGATAATGCGAAATAAAACCTCCTGAAAAATTCAGGAGGTTTTTTGTATGACTATATAAGAGAGTGAGACGATATTTTAGAATTCCCATTCTTCTTTTAAATGTAAATAAAGCAAAAGAAGGATATCTTCATCGCTTCGATGAAGACTAGCTACTTCTGATTCAATCTTAGGAAGTAGGATATCTGCAATCTGTCTAGTTAATTCGGTACGCTCTTCCTGCTTGATATCAGGTAGACGAGAACAATAAGTAGAAAGTAAGCGCCAATCCTTGTTAGTGAACTGTTTTAAGTGGAAGGCATCGATCACTAGTTCTTCTTTTTGTAAATTCTTCTTCTGAATATATTTTTCTAATGGTGATAGTCTGTTCGATTTATTTGCTCGTTCATGAACGACAATGGTGCCTGCTGTTAAATCTCCTAATCTTTTATGCTTTTGGTGGGAAAAAATCATAATCATTCCAACGAGATAGCCAAAAGGGAGCATATCTACCACTCGCAAAAAGTTTCGAATAATACTCGATAAAAAGGTAATGTTATGACCATTTTCTTGTATTACGCGAATATTTAACATCCTTTTTCCGATAGTTCGCCCACTCCAAAAATACTCCCAAAAAATAAAGTAGCCGAATTGAAGGAGTAGGGTGATGATAAGATAAAAGGCGATGGCATACCCAATTCCTTCATCAAACAAAATAAAATCATTGATACCGGAAAAAATGATTAGGAGAAGAAGGATGATCTCAACAATTGCAATAATCGTATAGTCAATGATTTGTGCAGTAGCTCGAGATCCTAATCCAGCCAATTGAAATTGTAATGAGACGTATTCAGGGGTTTTGACATTAACCTGTTCCTGTGCCATAAGTATTCCTCCAAGAAAAAATGTGATCTGTTCATTTGCTGTTCGTTGCAGTATAATGTAGTAAAAAGTTAGAAAATTAGGTGAATATATGCAATTAAATCAATTTATGAAACAAAACCGTGACGACTGGAGAAACTTAGAAAAGCTTATCAAGCTAATCCAATCAAAAAAAGATCCAGAAACGATCGATTCGTTTCAACTAACCTATCAAAAGGTAGCAAGGCAGTTGTCGTATAGTCAAACCTATTTTCCTGATGAAGAGATTACTCGTTATTTAAATGAGCTAGTTGCAAAAGCACATAATGTCTTATATAAATCTGAGCAAACCTCTGGAAAGCAAATCTACCATTTCATTAGTTCAAAATTCGTAGGTTTGCTCTTAGGACAGTGGAAGGCTATCGTGCTCGCGATGCTATTGTTTGGATTCGGATTTTTGGCAAGCTATTTGGCCGTAATAGAAAACTCCACTTATGTATATGCTATTCTTCCACAAGAAATGGTACAATCGGTTGAGCCTGAAACTTTAGGAGAAGAGCCAAGAATGGAAGTGGATTCTGCCTCAATGTCTGCAGAGATTATGGTCAACAATATCCGAGTAGCAATATTGGCATTTGCTGGTGGAATTACGTTTGGCATCTTGACAGTATATGTTTTAATATACAATGGTATCATTATCGGTGCTTTAGCAGGTCTATTTTATCAGTATGATAATTCCTATGCATTTTGGGCATATATTGTTCCACATGGTGTAATCGAATTGTTAGCGATATTTATAGCAGGTGGAGCGGGCTTGCTGATGGGATATAAATTATTTGTCCCAGGTGCTTATACAAGAGGATACCAATTAAAACTGCAGACATTAAGATCTGTTCAACTTTTATTAGGTACCATCCCGCTCTTTGTTATTGCCGGTATTATAGAAGGATTTATTACACCTGCTAACTTATCATTAGAAATGAAATATGCAGTTGCTATTTTAACAGGATTAGGCTTAATCTTTTATATGATATTCGGATATTACCATATGCAAAAAAGAGCACTACAGCAATCCTCTATTTAATGTATCAATATATTGAGAAACTGCGGTTACCGCAAGGTCTTCTGCAGGGGATTCTAGCATGGGCAAACCATGCTTCTCCCATTTTCTCATTCCTTTCTTTTGAAGGAGATACTGCTTTTGTGCCACGCTTTTTTCCATTGCCAGCTTTACTGTTGTTGGTTTCTTTTCTATTTTTTGATGTAATAACAGATCTTTTATTCCTAGCATCAAAAATAAGTGCTTCCTCCGGAGCTCCTTTAAATAAAATAAATGATGGTCCTCATGGATAAATGTTTGGATGTCACTAAATAAAATAATCATACTCCGTTTGTTTTGAACGGATTGTATATATCTTATCGCCAGTTCATAATTCGATTCCTGAGGATCTACTTGAAGTGAGTATATTCCTTGAAGAATCGTATTTAAATGATCCAACCCTTTTCCTGATGGGATAACTGTCTTAATATCTTTAGAAAATGCAATCACAGAGACATGATCACCATTATCTAATGCAGCAGTAGCTAGCGTGATTGCTGCTTCGATCGATTTTTCTAAGCGATTTCCTTCCTCAAGCTCCACCCCCATCATTCTTCCACAATCAATTAATATGGTAAGGTTTTTTCCATGCTCAGGCTCATATTCGTTTGTCATCATCTCTTGAAGTTTGGCAGATTGCCTCCAATTCATTTTTCGAGGATCATCACCAACCACATAGGATCTAACCTTAGAAAATTCACCCATCCCACTTTTCATTTTTCTAATTTTAATTCCTTCATGTAGTAAATAATTTTGTGCACTTGCTAAATATTTCTTTGTTTCTGATAGGTTAGGAATGACCTTTAACTCATCTTTTTGGTTAAAAGTTAATTGTCTCTCCCATAATCCAATCTTACTCCTATATCTTGTATAAAGCTTATCAATCGTGTATTTCCCTCGTATTAGTGGTTTTATCTCATAAGAAAGCATGGTTTTTTGAAGCTTTGGTATCGATTGATTTTCAGGGAAAGTAGTCTGAAACGATACAGGAAAGCTATCCTTTATTCTAATGATACAGTCAAAGCTTGATTTATTTTCGATCGTCATCTTTACTAAGTAATTTTCATAGCGCTCCATTTCTTTTGTCAATTCGCGTGTAATTGTTAGTTCCTTGCGTCCTGGCATTAGATATAAATCTATGAAACTAAGCCAAAGAAACAGGATTGTTGCAAACATTAAAAATAACCAACTGAAACGCCAAAAGGATAAGAAAAACAAAGCGATGATGAATAAGCTAAAATATATAATAAAGGTTTTCGTTGGTAATACACCTTTATCTTGGAACAGCAATCGATCCCACAAGGGCTTTAATCGTTTCATCAATATCAGATCCCTCCAATTCTGCATAGGGAGACAGTTGGATTCGGTGTCTTAGACTCGGTACTGTCATTAATTTCACATCATCTGGAGTTACATAATCTCGATTGTCTAAATATGCCCATACTTGAGCAGTTTTGGCGATAGCGATAGCTGCACGAGTGCTTGCTCCGTGTTGAATTTGTTCAAGCTCTCGTGTTTTCCTCACTATTTTCAAAATATAATCGGCTATACTATCACTAATTTTAACCTGTTGTACTTCTGTTTGTATGGAAGCAAGCTCCTCTTTGGTAAACATTGCCTTGAGCTCCGTTGGGTGTAGCTGTTCAGTTATCACCATTTGTAATACTTCGATCTCCTCTTCTAATGAAGGGAAATTGATTCTAAGCTTGAACAAAAAACGGTCCTGCTGTGCTTCCGGTAAAGGATATGTACCTTCAAATTCGATCGGATTTTGAGTTGCTGCTACGAAGAAAAAATCTGGCAATGGATAGGTTTCTCCTTGGATCGTCACTTGTTTTTCTTCCATTGCTTCTAATAATGCCGCTTGAGTTTTAGCCGGTGTACGATTAATCTCGTCTGCGAGCAAAACATTGGTGAAAATAGGTCCTTTTAAGGTTTGGAAGGCTTGCTCCTTCATGTTATAAATCGAGCTACCAGTGATATCACTTGGCAGTAAATCGGGAGTGAATTGGATTCGATTAAACTCCCCGTCCACTAACTTAGCCAATGTCTTGACCATTTGTGTTTTTCCTGTCCCTGGTACGCCTTCAATAAGTACATGGCCACCAGCCAATGCTGCGGTTAATAATAATCGAAGATTTTTTTGTTGGCCAATAATACGTTGTTCATATTTTTCTAATAGATTGATCATCGTTTGACTCATCTAGTTTCCACCTCTTCTCTTATTTTTTCGATACTTGCTGATAGAGTTAAGAATTCGTATTTATTTATTTTATCCTTATTCAGTACTGTTTCTAATTCTTGAGCGAAGTAAGTTGCGTCCTTCGTAGATAAGGATTCTAACGTAGGAACTAAATGTTCCATTCTTTCTTGCCAGGAATTGTCGTATGGTATACCATATCTTTCTCGTATAGCCTCTTTTAAATAGTCCACTTGATGAAGAATCGCCGATTTGTAATTTTTCCCTTTCAAATGCCAAATGGCAACAGCATTTAATCTTTCATCACCTAATCGGACATGTTCCTCTCTGGCTATTCGAATAGGTCCAAAACGTTTTCCTTGATACCACAGTACAAAGAGAGCAAAGATAATTCCTTCTACGAATAAAACATATGCCCACCCAGGGAATATTTTCAATGGAGAGACAAGGCCGTTTGATGAATGAAAATGGAATTCATCAAAGGTAATGGATGGAAATCTCTCGAAGGACAGTGTATCAAAAATGATTTCTGTATGCTCATAATCGGTAATTTGGTCATTCGTCAACCAATTTGGTTCTGTTATGACAATCAAATGCCCATCACCGATACGTCTTTCTAAGGCAAGTACACCATAGGAATCCTCTAATAGCACATTATCTTGTTCCGTTGATTCAAGTCGATAGGCGCTATTTATAACAGCTTCATAACTATTGTTAGGGCTTTGCACCTGACTTGGTTGCTGCGTTTGTTTGGTATAGGGATCCACTTGTAATGTTGCTTCTATACCGAACAAATCATTAGGATTTTCTTTCCATATCACAAGCGTATTTCCCTTTTCGATATATTCCAGATAACTTTCTTCTGCTACTTTATCTGTTAATACAGGAGGATTTATCGTCATGCGTAATTCCTCTGTATTCGTTTCCTCATGTGGTAGTGATGTTACTCTTGTGACATCATCTGATTGTTGCTTTAAATAAGTATATATTGCTTTCGTTCCTGTTAAGGAAGGAGATTCTGTTAAAAAACTGGGATATTGCTTGGGTGCATCACTTGTAGAGAAAAAACTTAACAAAATAAGCAGTAAAAAGAACACTACACCAACTATCCATGTCTTTTTATGAAATTTGCTAGAATTCATGATGAATCACCCGTTCCTTCGTTTGAAAACCCTTCTATTATCGCTGAGATCAATTCATTGATCGTTGTATAATAAGTCTGATAATCATTTTCTTCTACTTTCCGCTCGCCATAGGTTGCTTGCTCGAAAAATAGAGCAGCTTGATAGAAGTTATTTGCCAGATCCTTATCTTTTTTTCTTAATTCATCGTAATACTCCCAATTCGTTTTCCACCTTTTAACTTCTAGTAGATTTCTTTCACGGAGTATTAGTAGTAAAGCTAAAAAATGATGTCTAGTAGCAATACGAAATTGGCCTTCATTTGCTTGCTTTTCGGCTTCACGTAAATGTTTCTCATAGCTCCATTCAAGCTCCCTATTAGACTGGAGTGGTTGGGAACTCCTTAGCTTTCGACGTCTTACAATATTCATAATAACCAGAAGGAATAGAAGGATTATCGCAATAGCAAGAATAGCCATGACGGTAATAATGATAGTATTACCGATTGCTGAGTCACTGGAGACAGGTATGTTTAGCTTTGATAATAAATCTGTAAACCATTCCTTAATATTAGACCAAATGATTTCTAGTAAACTACGATTATCCTCATAATAGACTTGGTATTCTTCCTGTTTGAGTATTTGATTCATTTCTTCTCTTGCGTTCGTATAAGCTGACATCGACAAGTCTCCTTTAAGGTCTCTCCGTCACGTCATATTCATCGATCATATCTTTAAGATCAGTAGCTTCCTGTCTTACTCTAGCATCAAAATACATCACCGAATAACCAACCGTAAATATGATGGAGGTGATCATGGTAAGGAAATTGTATAACAATTGGTATAGTACGCTGTCTCCCAACCAACCTAGAAGTAATTCAAATATGGAGCTAAAGATCCCAATAATAATGGCTAAAACAATAAACATCCCAAAAAATTTCCATGTTTGTCTTTTCGTTAATCTCCAGCTCTTTGCCAGACCAGGAGCAACTCTTTCAAATAAAGTGGCAGGTAGATACAAGCTCCATCTTGTAAATAATAGCCCTGCACCTAATATAAAACCAATAATTAAAAGAATTAAAATAGGAATACCTGCAATAGGCTGTAGTGGGATCATCACGAGTAGTGTTAAGAAAACGAACATAAAAAATGCAAACATGATACCAAAGATAATAAGGCCAAGTAAGAACGTACCACCTAATAAAGGCCAATATCTTTTAGAAGCTTTTTTTAACATATCCTTTGCCATGAAGGACTCTCCATCACGGGCATGCTTCACACCCCAAACAGTGGCACCAGCAATCAACGGTGTGGCAAAAATAACTAATAATGAGGAAAGTAAAATTAATGATTCCTGAAAAAGATCTCCTGCAGCATATCCTAGCTCATATCCCTGTACATACGGATCATTCAAAATCTGGTCAAAAAAGCTCTCATTCGGATCAATACTTGAGAATAAATCTCGACCACTTAGGGCTAACATAATGGATTGGATGATCAAAATCGGTGCCATGACAAGAAAAGAAATCATAAATAATGACCCGAAATTCGTTTTTACAATTCGAAAGGTTTGGTCTAAAATCTCTCCAAAACTTAAAGGTTTTTTCATATTATTATTCATTAAATCGGTCCCCCTTGATAAATACTACATAGTGACTATTTTAACATGATTTAGACGATATGGAATAATTTTTAATAAAATAGTGAAGGATTGGAAGGAGGATAGAAAAGGACATAGGGAGGTCAACTCCAACCTGAAAAAATCAGTGGGGTATGGATCAGCCCCACTGAAAGGATAATTAAGCAATTTTTTCTTGTTGCTCTTTTGTTTTTGGCTTGGAGCTTAAGAAGAAGGAAAGGGCTAATCCAACGATTGATAAAGCAGTAGCAAGCCAAAATGCTGTATTAAATCCGCTCATCGATGCATTGTTAGCAACCTGCAAGATTGCCTCTTCTTCAGATAATCCGGCTAATGCTGCTTGCTCTGGCTGGTAATTTTTAGCTGCTGACGTCATTACAGTTATGAGAATCGCAGTTCCAATCGAGGCAGATACCTGTTGGAAGGTATTTGCCATCGCTGTACCGTGTGGATGCCATTCCTGTGGAAGCTGATTCAGTCCTGCAGTCATAACTGGCATCATTACTAAGGACAAACCAAGCATTCTAATGGCATAAACAACGACAAGCAAGGTATAGGAAGTATCCATAGTTAAATTGGTGAAAAAGTATGTTGTAATCGTTACAATGGTTAACCCAATTGCAGCAAGCCATTTAGCTCCATATTTATCAAAAAGCATTCCTGTAATAGGGGACATAATCCCCATCACAATAGCACCTGGTAGCATCATCATACCAGCTTCCAATGCAGAAAACCCTCTTGTGTTTTGCATATAGAGTGGAAGCATTGTTTCAGCCCCGATTAGTGCCATTAGTACAATCATCGTAATGACTAATGATAGGGAGAAGATGGGATAACGAAAAACCCGAAACTCTAGCATTGGTTTTTTCAATTTGATTTGGCGAATAATAAACAATGCTAAAATGATTGCTCCTCCAAGAATGATGAAAAGAGCGGTTTGGCTCAAGCCATCAGAAGACTCGCCACTATGTCCACCAATTGTACTAAAACCGTAAAGTAATCCTCCAAAACCTAAAGAAGAGAGAAGAATAGATAGAATATCAATCTTGGGATACGTTAATTTGGTCACATTCTTCACAAACATAGAAGCAACGATAATCGCAATCACGACAATTGGTAGGACGACATAGAACAAGCCTCTCCATGAGAAAAATTCAAGTAACCATCCTGATAACGTAGGGCCAATTGCTGGTGCAAAGGAAATAACAATCCCCGCCATCCCCATGGCAGCTCCCCTTTTTTCGACTGGGAAGATCGTTAACATAACCGTCATCATTAATGGTAGCATAATCCCTGAACCAGCTGCTTGAACAACTCTGGCTACTAATAACAGCTCAAAGGTGTGGGAGATAGCTGCAATCAATGTCCCTAATGCAAAAATACTTAATGAGGTTAAGAATAATTGTCTTGTTGTAAATCTTTCAATAAGAAAAGCAGAAATGGGGATCATCACCCCATTTGTTAACAAAAAGGCGGTAGTTAACCATTGAACTTGGTTTTCTTGAATTCCAAAATCATTCATGATACTTGGTAATGCTGTAGCAAGAAGTGTTTCATTTAATAGACCAACGAAAGCCCCAATTAACATCACTGCCATCATTGGTATTCGTCTCACTTCCTCTATATTAGGTTGCTGTGTCATTATATTTCCTCCTGTAAAATTAATTGTTCTAATTGCAAAATATCAAAGCAAAGCGTGTTTTCTGATTTCAAATAATGAAATAAAATTTCGAGTAACGTTTTATTTTTGTTTGTTTTTTGCCACTCTAATTGTATTAAATGAAGCGTCTCCTCATACTTCCTTTTTTGGTTCTCATCAGGCCATACCTCTATTTGTTTCTTTAAATTTTTAAAAATGTCTTCTACACTTTGAGTTTTTTCGTGTAGTAGAGGTTGTTTTTCTTGTAAGTGCATAACAATGGAATGAATTAGGTGACCGATCCATTCACTTAACTCGTGCGCATGGATGCTTCTATTATTTATCTCTACGTAGAAGGTATATTCTTTCACCAGTCCTTGCATAATTACGATCAAATCCGTGTAATAAGACTCAAATTCCTTTCCATAGATAAGCCGAAAAATATTTAACTGATTATTTGTTATCGTTATTTGTGTTTCGTCCATCCACTTGGTTACTTGTTCATCTGCTTTTGGCGGAAACTCCTTGAATACAACATAGAAAAAAGATTGATGTTCAAGCAATGTACGAATTTCGAGCTCTATATAACTTGCTAATTGCTGCCAAGGTGAGGCATTCTCTAATAATTGAAATTGACTTGCTTGATCGATGATTTTGTCATGGTATTCTTTAATCATTTCAAGCATTAGGCCATTTTTGGAAGAGAAATAGGTATAAAATCCGCCTTTGGATATATGTGCTTCATTTGCAATTTCTTGAACCGAGGTTTCATTAAAGCCCTTTTCAGAAAAAAGCCTTAGTGCAGCTTGTGAAATTTCTTGCTTTTTATCCAATTTGATCACCACTTTGACTTTATAGTCATTATTATGACTTATTGGTCATGTTAGGATTTTATAGGATGAGAGAAGGATTGTCAATGAAATAAAATTTAAGAGATTGTAAAGTTTAGTGCAGGGTTGGAAGGATTATTTTATTAGAAAAACTCGCATTCGCTCGTCCTTTTAGTGGATGCGTTAGCTTTTCTTATACTTTGGACTTCAAAATTTCCGCTTCGTCGTTTTACTACTTGCAAAAATTTTATACTTTCTTAACGTATAAAAAAACAAATAAGAGGACGATCTAATTTTGAATCGTTCCTCTTATTTGCCTTAAAATCCTAATTCTTTGTAGCTAATTCAGCAATTTTTGTAATCGTGTGGACGGCTTTTTCCATATTTTCAATAGATATATATTCATATTTTCCATGGAAGTTTTCGCCTCCAGTAAAAATATTCGGTGTAGGTAAACCCATGAAAGAGAGCTGTGATCCATCTGTCCCCCCACGAATTGGTTTCACATTAGGGGTAACACCTGCTTCAGTCATTGCTTGATAAGCCAAATCAACAATATGCTTTACTGGTTCGATTTTTTCAGCCATATTATAATATTGGTCTATCATTTCTAATGATATTCTTTCTGTTCCATACTTCTTTTGAAGTACTTCTACCATATCATTTAAATTCTGCTTCTTTTGATCAAATTTTTTTCGGTCATGGTCACGGATAATATAATAGAGCTTGGCTGTTTCTACATCGCCTTCAAAAGATAATAAATGGTAGAACCCTTGATATTCCTCCGTATACTCAGGTGCTTCTTGATTTGGTAGTAAGGAATGGAGTTCCATCCCAATCTTTATAGCATGGATCAGTTTCCCTTTTGCAGTACCTGGATGTACATTGTTGCCTTTAATTGTGATTTTTGCTGCGGCAGCATTAAAGCTTTCATACTGTAGCTCTCCGAGGGGGCCACCGTCTATTGTATAGGCAAAATCTGCCCCGAACCGTTGCACATCGAATTTATGTGGTCCTCGTCCGATTTCCTCATCTGGAGTGAAAGCCACTCTTATATCTCCATGCGGAAGCTGAGGGTTTTTGATTAAGTATTCCATTGCAGTCATAATTTCAGCAATTCCTGCTTTATTATCTGCACCAAGTAATGTCGTTCCATCTGTCGTCATCAGTGTATGGCCAGTATAATTTTTAAGTTCTGGAAACTCTTTTGGTGAAAGAATAATATTTAAGGCCTGATGAAGAATAATATCCTTACCATCGTAATTTTTTGTTAGTTGTGGATTTACACCGTTACCTGTAAAATCGGTTGCAGTATCCATATGCGCTAAAAAGCCTATGACTGGTAGTTCTTTATCTGTATTGTTTGGTAAGGTTGCCATCACATAGCAGTTTTCGTCAATAGCGACATCCTTTATACCAATAGATTTTAATTCATCAACGAGGAGGTGTGCTAACTCCCATTGCCCATCAGTAGAAGGACAGCTCGAATTATTCTCATTAGATTGGGTATTGATTTTCGCGTAGGTGGTAAGTCTTTCTATTAATTTATTTTTCATATAAAAATCCCCTTCTTTGCAATTAAGAAAATCAAAAAATATGATAATAATATATAGTATATATCAAATTGGATACACTTACACATTGGAAGCAAAAGAGATAAGAAAGGAAGGATCAGATGACAGACTCTATTCATCGTAGAAAACAAGAACATATAGAGCTGAGCTTGTCAGACGAGGCACTAGGCCGTAATATCACTAACGGATTCGACCGTTATCGTTTTAAGCATAATGCATTACCAGAGATTGATTTTAATCAAATAGATTTGGCAACAAGTTTTTTTCATCACCTACTTCCTACCCCTTTTTTGATTAGCTCCATGACTGGAGGAGCAGCGCTTGCTGAATCGATAAATCAGAATCTGGCCATTGCAGCAGAGGAACGGGGATGGATTTTTGCCCTAGGATCTACTAGAGTGATGCTAGAGAGTGATAAGTATCGAAGCTCCTTTCAAGTGAGAAGATTTGCACCGACCATTCCAATTATTGCAAATATCGGTGCTGTACAGCTTAATTATGGGATAGAAATTAAAGAAGTAAAACAAATTTTAGAGTGGACAGAGGCAGATGCGCTTGTGTTACACTTGAATTCCATTCAAGAGATTATTCAACAAGGTGGTGACGTTAATTTCTCTTATCTATTACCGAAAATCGAAAGGCTCGTAAAGAATCTTCCGGTTCCAGTAGGGGTGAAGGAAGTTGGATTCGGGATAGATGAGGATGTAGCCAAACGTCTCATCGATGTTGGGATAGCTTTTGTTGATGTAGCTGGTGCAGGAGGAACCTCCTGGAGTCAAATCGAAAAATTACGTTCCAATGAACCGATAAAAAAACAAGCCGCAGAAGCTTTTGCAAGCTGGGGCAATCCGACAGCAGAGTGTTTATTTAATATTAGTGAAAAATTGCCGAATCAAAAGCTTATGGCAAGTGGTGGTATTCGAAATGGTTTAGATGCTGCTAAAGCTCTAGCGCTAGGGGCTAGCCATGTAGGATTTGCTCGCTCGGTGTTAAAGGAAGTAATAAAATCTCCGGAAGCATTAATGGAATGGATGCAAACGAGAGAGCTAGAACTGAAGATAGCGATGTTCGGAATCGGAGTGGAGAATATTTCTGAATTAAAGGCTACGGACAGATTACAAATACTTTCATAAAAAAGGAAGAGAATTTATGGGGAAAAGAGTAGAAGAGTGCGTTGATTTAATTATCATTGGTGGAGGAACGACAGGACTTTTTGCTGCTTACTATGCAACAATGAGAGAGATGAAGGTTATGCTCATAGAGGCACAAGAGCAGCTTGGTGGCAAGGTTATGCAATTTCTTCCTGAAAAGATCATTTATGATGTCGGTGGCTTTCCCGATATTTCTGGTGAAGCATTAGTAGAGAATATGATTGAACAAGCAAAACGTCATCAGCCTGAGGTGGTAATGGGGGATTTCGTAGAGAAGCTAACGAAAGTCAATCATTTGTTTCAGCTAGAAACAGCTAAAGGTCATATAGTTACCGCCAAAACCGTTTTAATTGCGACAGGTTCAGGGACGTTTCATACGAAAAGACCTTCTGAATGGCCTAATTTACCTCATTCTGTCTTTAAAGAATCCGTTCCTACAACGCTAATGCATAAAGCTAACTATGAAGGAAAAAAAGTCGTGATCTCTTCAAATAGCAAAGTAGGTGTTGGTTGGGCATTGTTTTTAGAAGGCTTAGCGAAAGAAGTGACACTGATTAATCCTGTAGACAAGTTTCTACAAGTGAAAGATGAAGATATAGACAGCCTATATAAGAGTAAGGTGAAGGTATATTACCAAGTAGAAATGACGGATTTCATCGTCGAGGGACAAGAGCTAACCCATATAGAGATAAAAGAGAAGGGGCAACGTATTGTGATGGAGGCGAATAAGTTGCTTACTTATCATGGTTTAGAGCTTCAAGCAGTGCCTTTTGAACAATGGGGAATTCAAATCGAAAAGGGAAGGATACCTGTAACGCCTTTAATGAAGACAAACCTTGAAGGGGTTTTTGCTGCAGGTGATATTGTCCAATATCCAGGTAAAACCACCTTAATCGCTTCGGGATATACAGAAGCAATCACTGCTGTGAATCATGCTCATCTAATGATTGATCCTAAAGCGACCGAGCAATTGTATAGTACCGTTATTTACCGATAATTGCTAGTGCCCATCAATTGGTAATGTCGCAGACTTTAGAGCGCGATGTCAACGTGAAAGTAACTCCTAATGATAGAACTTCAGAGGGGCATATAGAACATCACGCTCTATTCATCTAAAACATCGCTTGGTCTTTTTCCTCTTTGTAGGTCGCGAATACTCAAGCCGAAATCCATCTGCAAGTGAGGGTAATCTTTAAAACGGGTAAAATCGCCACCCCAGCTAAACCCTAAATCCTTCGCTATTTCAACTACCTCCATCCAGTCACTCTTTCCATTATTGTTCCCATCATATTCCATGTCCCAGCTTGCTTGATCCGGCTGTGGTAAGAGGGCAAAGTCAATAGCTAACCCATAATTATGGTAAGACTCTCCTCCCTTTGCGTAAGTGACAACACTGCCTTCTGTTGTCCTTCCTTGTTCATAAATTTGGTCTTGGTCTGCAATGGAACGGAAATCATCTGTAATTAAAATCGGTATTCCGATGGATGCTGTCCTTTTTATTAAATCATCCCTTGCTTGCTTGACTAGTGGATGAAGGTCTGTAGGCATAGGTCTGTCTTGATATTTTTGGTATAAATAGTACTGATAGCTTCCAAATAATACTAGAATCAACAATGAAAAAATAAAAATTTTGCGAATTTTCATTATTTTCTCCTTTATGAGACATTTCGTATATCCTAAATATATGATACTATATCTGTATTGAGATTTGATAGAAATAGATTTCTATATATTTTCGAAGATAATGGTTGGGAGGCAAAAGGTATGGGGAAAGATTTACGTATCAAAAGTAAAGTGTTTGATGATTCCAAGCGTGCGCCAAACCGTGCTATGCTTCGTGCGGTAGGTGTAACAGACGAGGACTTTAAAAAACCAATGATCGGGATTGCTAGTACATGGAGTGAGGTTACACCTTGTAATATTCACTTAGATGATCTAGCAATTAGTGCAAAAGAAGGGGCTAAAGCTGCGGGCGGTGTGCCTATGATCTTTAATACGATTACCGTTTCTGATGGTATTTCAATGGGGACGTCTGGCATGCGCTATTCTCTTCCGAGTCGTGATGTCATTGCAGACTCTATCGAAACAGTAGTAGGGGCGGAGAATCTAGATGCATATGTAGCGATTGGAGGCTGTGATAAAAATATTCCTGGATGCTTAATCTCGATTGCTCGTTCCGATGTTCCAGCAGTATTCGTATATGGTGGTACGATTTCACCAGGCTTCCGCAATGGTGAAAAACTGGATATCGTTTCTGTTTTTGAGGGCGTTGGGAAACATAACAATGGGGATATAGATGACGAGGAATTAAGAGGAATTGAATGTGCTGCTTGCCCGGGAGCTGGGTCTTGTGGTGGTATGTATACTGCGAATACAATGGCCACAGCGGTAGAGGCGCTTGGAATGAGCTTACCTGGTAGCTCCTCTAACCCTGCTGAATCCAAATTAAAGGCAGAGGATTGCCGTAAAGCGGGAGAAGCTGCCTACAAACTATTAGAACAAGGCATATATCCAAAAGATATTTTAACGAAAAAAGCCTTCGAAAATGCGATTACTGCTGTAATGGCATTAGGTGGATCAACGAATGCGGTACTCCATTTATTAGCTATTGCGAATGCTGCGCAAGTGGACGTAACAATGGATGACTTTAATCGTATCCAAGAAAAAGTACCTCATTTAGCAGATTTAAAGCCAAGTGGAAAATACGTTATGGAGGATTTACACAATATCGGTGGGGTTCCGGCTGTTATGCGTCTCCTACTAGACAACGGATTTTTACATGGAGATTGTTTAACGGTAACTGGCAAGACGATTGCCGAGAACTATGAAGATGCACCGGTATTATCTGATGACCAAGATATCATCCATCCATTAAGTAATCCATATCGTGAAAATGGACCACTCGTTGTGTTAAAAGGAAACCTCTCACCAAATGGTGCTGTAGCAAAGGTTTCTGGTGTTAAGGTTAAACGTCACACAGGTCCTGCTCGTGTATTTAATACAGAAGAGGAAGCAACAAATGCAGTGATGAACAATGAAATTAAAGAAGGCGATGTTCTAGTAATCCGTTATGTGGGGCCAAAGGGTGGACCTGGAATGCCTGAGATGCTCTCTATTTCTGCGATTCTAGTAGGAAAAGGCTTAGGGCAAAAGGTTGCTTTACTAACTGATGGTAGATTTTCAGGTGGTACCCATGGACTCGTTGTCGGTCACATTGCACCAGAAGCACAGGTTGGAGGGCCAATTGGTCTATTAGAAGAAGGGGATATGGTAACCATTGACTCTGAATTGAAAGAGATTACTATGGATGTTTCCGATGAAGAATTAGAAAAACGCCGTGCCAATTGGAAAGCTCCAGAACTTTACAAACGCGGAGTACTTGGGAAATATGCTCATAATGTCTCCTGTTCCTCACAAGGTGCTGTCACTGACTTTATTAGAAGAAACGATCAATAAAAACATAAAAAGTGGAGAAGCCAATTTGGTTTCTCCACTTTTTCATTTTAAAAGTAGGATAAATAGCTTGGGAATAACCGAATTACTGTACGATAAAGCCAAGATAAAAGTACATATCTTGGCAATAGCACAGGAACCGAAGAAATTAACTATCTGTTTATTCAGAAGATTTTATAATAGAGTGAATCGGGTAATCTTTCGCATCTAAAATCCCATCTTTTCTTAATATCATTTTGGCGAGCTCTCTTCCGATAAAAGGACCAGTAGTTAGACCAGAGGAGCCAAGGCCATTGGCAGCATAAATTCTTTCATAACCAGGGAGCCTGCCGAAGACTGGTAAAAAATCTGGAGCAACGGGTCGAAATCCTACATTTACCTTTACTAAAGCACTGCTTAATAAAGCTGGTGCTACTTCTCTCAGATCCGAAAAGATTTTTTGTAAACCTATTGGCGTTACATGTGTATCCCAACCAACATCATCCTCATGTGTAGTACCTGCTGCAATTTGCCCGTGTTCAAAAGGAACAATGTAGTGTGTTCCTCTTGGCATAATTACTGGCCAATCACCTGTGTCATCCTCCTTCCATTTTAAGGAGACAATTTGGGCTTTTTGTGGTCTGATCAATCCATTTAACCCTAAGGACTCCACAATAGTGGAAAACCAGGACCCATTGGCTAAAACAATTTGATCTGCTTCAATAAGAGTGTCGTTCACTTTGATATTTGCATGGTTGGCTGTTTTCACTAAGCTTGCTTCTCCAGTGATTATTTTTACTCCATGGTTCATGCAAGCTTCTAGTAAGGATTTTCGCAATTTTCCACCGTTTACTCTAGCTGCACCACTAACGTAAAGGGATTGATACTTTTCATCAAGTAAAGGAAATCTTTGCTTTGTTTCCGCAACATTTAATCGAGTAACCTCCCCGATTTCAGGAGCATCGACCAGGCGCTGCTGGGTCATCTCATATATTTTTTGTAGTGTTTTCTCTTCCTTACGGATAACAAGAGCTCCCGTCTGTTTATATCCTGTATTGGAAATACCTTGATTCTTCAGTTCATCGATAAGTGTTGGATAAAAGCTAGCACTGTTTTTGGCAAGCTGATACCATTTTTTATTTCTACGCTGTGAAACCCACGGGCAAATGATTCCTGCTGCAGCAGTAGTTGCCTGCCCAGTATGGTCAGCATCGACAAGGGTTACTTCAACGTTTTCTTTTGCTAGATAATAAGCAACCGATAAACCTACAATTCCTCCACCAATTACTATAACATTAGCCATCTATTCATCCCCTTTTTCTGTATGCACCTATCCATAGTTTGCAGTATTTTGTCGAACCAAGCAAGAATTCCATTAATTTCACGCGTAAAATCATAAAGAAAGTATACTATTGGACAAAAACATATGCTATAATGTATCATAACTATTTTTGCTGTTCATTTAATGAAGAAATTGGGGGAAATAAATAAAAATGATGAAAAAAGGGATTTTGTTACTGTTGGTAGCAATGGCTATGAGTGTTCTAACAGCTTGTGGAACAGAAGGAGAAAGTGATTCGTCAGGAGATGGAGAAACATACACAATCGGTGCAACACAAATTGTAGAACATCCGTCTCTAGATTCAGCATATGAAGGATTTCAAGCAGCAATTGAAGATGCTGGTTTAAACGTAGAATATGATTTCCAAAGTGCTCAGGATGATCAAAATAATGCTATGACCATTGCGAATAACTTTGTGGCAGATGGAGTCGATTTAATTTTTGCTAACTCCACACCAAGTGCACAAAGTGCTCTACAAGCCTCTAATGGTATTCCGGTTCTATTTACATCTGTAACAGACGCGGCAGGAGCAGGGCTAGTTGAGTCAATGGATCAGCCAGGTGAGAATATTACTGGTGTACTTGATCTTCACCCAGAGGCCATTACGAAGACCATTGAATTTATTGATCAAAATTTCAAGGATGCCACTATTGGATTAATTTATGATTCTGGTGAAGCTAATTCTATTGCTCAAATCGAAGCTGTGAAAGAAGCGGTGGAAGGAACTAGCTTGAGCACTGCTGAAGCAACCGTGGGTAACTCTTCAGAGGTACAGCAAGCGGCAACTTCCTTAGTCGGAGAAGCAGACTTATTTTACATTATTACCGATAATACCGTTGTTTCTGCGTTAGAAACGGTTGTTGGAGTAGCAGAAGAACAAGATCTTCCGTTAATCGTAGGAGAGCCAGATTCAGTGAAACGTGGAGGCTTTGCAGCTTACGGTTTTGAATATTACGATATCGGTTATCGTACTGGAGAAATGGCAGTAGAAATTTTAACTGGTGAGAAAACTCCTGCAGATATTCCTGTAGAATATCCACCAGAAATCGATCTATATCTTAATAAAGATGCAGCAGAAGCCCAAGGTATTGAATGGAATAGTGCCTGGGAAAAGGATGCTGAGCTAGTAGAAGTCAACGAAGAATAGAATGAAGAAAAACCTCGACATGAAGTTGGTGTCGAGGTTTTCTCACAAAATGCTTGTTATAGGATAGAGAGGAAGATAGACATGTTTATATCAATTTTTACGGCCTTTGAGTCAGGAGTGATTTATGCACTAATGGCTTTAGGTGTCTATCTTTCGTTTCGTATTTTAGATTTTCCAGATTTAACGGTAGATGGGAGCTTTGTAACAGGTGGAGCAGTTGCGGCTGTGTCGATAGTGAATGGTGTACCACCTGTTTTGGCAACCTTTTATGCTTTAATTGCTGGATTTATTGCAGGGATGATAACTGGAATTTTGAATACGAAAGGGAAGATAAATCCCTTGCTATCTGGGATTTTAATGATGATAGCTTTATATTCGATTAATTTACGGATAATGGGTGGAAAATCAAATGTTGCACTGTTGAATGAGCCCACCTTATTTAAGCAAATCGAAGGATTTTGGGGCACATTAGGTATTGATACGTTGCTAAACGATATGTTAGCTGCACTAAATATAGACCCTTTACCTAGTACTTGGGCTGTTCTAATTATTATGATTATCGTTACATTACTAATCAAGCTTTTAACAGATTACTTCTTGAAGACAGAAGTAGGACTCGCCCTACGTGCAACAGGTGACAATGAGAAAATGATTCGAAGCTTCTCGGCAAATACTGATATTTTAACCATCGTAGGATTAGGTATTTCGAATGGATTAGTAGCATTGTCTGGTGCGTTTATTGCACAATACGGTGGTTTTACCGATGTTGGAATGGGTATCGGTATGATCGTAATTGGATTAGCCTCTGTTATTATTGGTGAAGCACTCTTTGGTACAAAAACCATTGCCAGAACAACATTAGCCGTTGTCTGTGGAGCGATTGTCTACCGGATTGTGCTAACATTAGCGTTAAAGGCGAAGTTTTTGGAAGCTGGAGATACGAAGCTGATTACAGCAATTATTGTTATTGCGGCATTAGTTATGCCAAAAATAATAACAACTCGAAAAGAAGCTGTCCGAAAAAAGAAAAAACGACGGATGCTTGAAAATGGAGAGGAGGGTAAAGGTGCTTAGTTTAAACAACATCTCCATTACGTTTAATGAAGGAACTTTAGATGAGAAAAAGGCATTACAAACTGTGAACCTTCAATTAGAAAAAGGCGATTTTGTTACAGTAATTGGTAGTAATGGTGCTGGAAAGTCAACTTTGATGAATATGATCTCAGGTTCGTTAAAGCCTGATGTCGGATCTGTTAAAATTAATGAGAAAAATGTAACTTTGCTACCAGAGTATAAACGTTCTCGTCTGATTGGACGTGTATTTCAGGATCCTATGGCTGGAACGGCTCCAACGATGACGATCGAAGAGAATCTTGCAATGGCCTATGCTCGGAATAAAAAGCGTACATTGAAGTATGGAGTAAGTAAGAGAAGAAAGTCTCTTTTTAAAGAGCATCTTGCTACTTTGCATTTAGGATTGGAAAATCGTTTGAATGCAAAGGTAGGTTTACTATCAGGTGGGGAACGTCAAGCACTTTCTCTTTTGATGGCGACTTTTACTGAGCCAAATATTTTATTATTAGATGAGCATACAGCAGCACTGGATCCGTCTCGAGCAGATTTAATAACCAAGCTTACAGGAGAAGTAGTCGAACAATTTGGATTAACTACTTTAATGGTCACACATAATATGCAACAGGCATTAGACCTAGGAAATCGACTGATTATGATGGATAAAGGTCAAATTATTCTAGAGGTTTCTGGTGAAGAAAAACAAGCACTTACGATCGAAAAATTATTAGCAGAATTCCAACGGATACGTGGAAAGCAAATGGATAACGATCGAGCGGTGTTAGGTTAATATTAATTTTAGGCAGTTACTTTACAAAAGTAGCTGTCTTTTTAACATGATAAGGAGATTTTAGCAGGGAGTAATGCACGTAGCTGAAATCGAGACGAAATGTAACTCGTTTGTTCCCTTCATAGGATTTCGTTTTTTAATTCATAGGAAATGAAGTATCTAAAACTAAAAAAATAAAGAGCCCGAAAAGGGACATCTTTACGCTAATAGACGTGGTAAACCTTAGCTTAACACGAATAAAAATATTACTTCTCTATAATAAACTTAAGTTCTTTACTTTAAGTAAAAGAAAGCAAGTTTTTGATGATAAGTTAGTTGTTTGCTACTTTATCTAGTAGTACTCTTTCACCAGTCTCATTTGATTGTGCTGCTGCTTGATTAATAAGGGTAAGATGGTAGAAATCTTCTGCTTTCAGACTTGGTTCTGCTGTCTTATTGATGGCATGCACCCATTGCTCCATTGGCATTGGTTCATAAACAGTGTCTGTGACATCCACCCAGTCTGTATCTGTTTTTAAACGAACAGATTGCTCTTCTACCAATAAAGTACCCTCTGTACCATATAATTCTAATTGGAATGGACTTCCACTAGATAAAAAGCTAGTCTCTAGGATACCAATTGCTCCAGATTCATATTCTACTAAGACTACCGAATTGTCATCCACATCGTACTGATCGCTAGTTGATTGTAACATTGCTGATAAAGATCGAGCAGGCCCTGCTAAACGATTAGTTAAGTAGATAGGGTGTGCACCTAAATCAATTAATGCCCCACCTCCGCATTGCACTTTATCAAAGAAATGTGCTGGAAGCCAGCCTGTTGCACTATTTTTTGATGGAACGGCACCATTATGTGCAAAGCGGCAACGAATCGTTGTAAGCTTACCTAAAGCACCATCATCTAACACTTTCTGTGCGCGCAAATAATAATCATCTGTTAATTTCGGTAAAGACACCATTAACACTACCCCAGCCTCTTCAATTGTCGCAACAATCTCTTGATAATCCGATACCGTAATTGCTAACACTTTTTCTGTAAAAATATGCTTTTTATTTTTCGCTGCTTTCATGATGACATCTTTGTGCATATTAGTTGGTGTATCTACAATTACCCCATCAATATCTGATTGAGATAATAATTCGTCTAAATCTTCATAAAATGGAACATCTAATTCATCTGCCCATTTCTTACCACGTTCAAGGTCTTCATCCCATACGGCACTAATATTTATTCCATCATTTGCTTTTGCTTGTCGTGCATAATCATCAGCATGTACGTGCCATCTACTTAATAATGCTACGTTTAACATGTCTCTCACTCCTTATTCGTATGTATGCGCTTTCCTTGTAGTATATCAAATCCCTATATTTTTGCATAATAATTTAATACAAGTAATATTTAACGGATATCCGATAAAAGTATCTCTTCGATCATTAAGGAATGTAAAAGGACATTGAGTAGATGGAGATGAATTTTGGTATGCTTAAGCCAAAGCCTATGATATAATCAGTCATAAGAATTCTCTACGATACTTCAAATATATCAAAAAACTGAACAGTTTATGCAGAGATCTCGTGAATAACATGAGAGGAAAGGTTTACACTACAAGCAATAATCGATGATAATGTAAGCTGCTGGGTTTCTATATGAACAGTATACTCTTAAATGAAGACTGTTCACTAGAATAGTTTGAAATATCTAAAAATTTCAACATAAATAAGAGGCAAATAATTAAATAAGTCTTTTTATAGGTCTTAACATCATATACGGGAGAGTGAGTGGGTTGAAGTATGGTTTCTCTGAACGCGTAAAATTTTTAAAATCATCCGCTGTAAGGGATATATTGAAGGTAATTAATGAAGGCAATATTATTTCATTTGCTGGCGGATTACCAGAGGAAAGTCTTTTTCCTGTAAAGGGAGTAGATGAAGCATTTCATAAAGCGATAACAACCAGTAGTAAGACATTACAATATGGAGAAACAGAAGGTGTACCTGCGTTAAAAAATGCTTTAGCTGAGCAGATGCGAAAAAAAGGTATCGATAGGGATCCGGGAAATATATTGATCACCTCAGGGAGCCAGCAGGCAATCGACTTGTTTTCTAGAGTGATGTTTAATAAAGGGGATATTATTTTAACGGAAAATCCAACTTATCTAGCTGCATTACAGGTTTTTGAGTCATATGAAACAAAGGTTGTAGCAGTAGACTCTGATGAAGAAGGTATGGTCATTTCAGATTTGGAGGATAAAATAACGAAGCTTAAACCGAAATGTATCTATGTTGTTCCAACTTATTCTAATCCCACTGGGAAGGTGTGGTCCTTAGAACGACGAAAAAAATTATTAGCATTAGCAGAAAAATACCATGTGGTTATTTTTGAGGATGATCCCTATGGCGAATTAAAATTTGATACAGATGTGGCACCACCTTCTATTGCCTCCCTTGATCAAAATGAACTGGTTCTATATACAAGTACTTTTTCTAAAACCGTTGTACCTGCTATGAGAATTGGTTGGATTGTTGGTCCACATCAAATTATTCGAATTATGGCGCAAGCCAAACAAGCAACGGATTTACACACAAACTCCATTAGTCAGCATGCATTGGTTCATCTTTTGGAAGATTTTGATTTGGATGCCCATATTCAATTAATCCGAGAGACGTATTATGAACGAATGATTGTGATGAAAGAATTATTGGATTCTGTAAAAATAGAGGGTTTATCGTATATCGAACCAAAGGGCGGGATGTTCTTCTGGGTGACCTTACCAGAATATATAAACACGACTAAGCTTTTAAATGAAGCGGTTAAAGCAGGTGTTGCTTATGTACCAGGAGCACCGTTCTATGTATCTAATCCAGAACAAAACACCATGCGTCTTAACTTTACTAATTCTAAACCAGAACTCATCCAAACAGGGATGGAGAGATTAGTACACATACTTGAATCTACTCAAATGAATGTTTAAAGAAGAACCCAAAGATTTTGGGTTCTTCTTTTTATAGGCCGAAAAGCTTTTTCCACCATGGTTTATTAGCTTTCGTTAATTGTACCGGCTTTGTTTCCTGTAAAAAAATATCCTCTTTATCAATGGCATGGTCGGAAGTGAGAACGAGGCCATAGTCACTGGAAACATTTTTGTTGGAGACAGAGGTATAATGTATTTTTAAAGTTCCAGCTAAGTCACGGTAAGGTTTAAAATAACGAAAGCTCATATTTCCATTCATGAGCATGGTAGCTTTAGGGTAGGTTTTTGCTAGTTGTTGCATTTCTTTTATTCCCTTACCACTGCGCACTTCTGATTTTGTTAAAGCAAGAATAACACGTTCCCTAATTGTACCGAGGAACTTCTTTCTTTCATCTAGTTTAATCGTTTTTGGACCATATACACCTTCTTGAATATAATCCTGAACATCCTTCTTAGGCATCTTTCCACCTCTCATAGATTCATCCTTCTTATAAGGAGATTACTACAATATCTATATGTTCTATATTAGAAAAACTTGCATTCGCTTGTCTTTTAGCGGATACGTTAGCTTTTCTTATACTTTGTACATTTCAAAACCACTACGTCGAGTTTCTCCTTGCTAAGATTTTATATTTTCCTAACGTGTAAAAGTAGTAGAAGATACATTATTTTTAACACTAATTATATAGAAAGAGCAAGAAAAAACTCCTCAAATTTGAGGAGTTTTCGGATAAGAATGTTATATCAACAAAAGAACTGGGGTTGTTCTAGTCAATTATTAATCTTCATCAACTGGATAAACACCATTTTCATCATGAACCTCTTTACCTGATAATGGTGGATTAAATACACAAACCATACGCATATCGGTTTTTGCTCGTAATAGATGTTCATCATGTTGATCAAGTGCATATAGAGTGTCTTTAGTGATTGGCCATACTTTATTATCACTCAATGTGACAACTTCGCCTTCTCCTTCAATACAATATACTGATTCCAAATGGTTTTGGTACCAAATGTGAGTTTCTGTACCTGCTTTAATAATTGTATCATTAACGGAATAGCCCATTCCATCCTTTTTATTGATTAGACGGCGACTTACCCAAGTACCTCCATCTACATCATGTTCTGTACCTAATACATCTGCTAGTTTTACTACTTTCATAAAAAGTATTCCTCCTGTTAAAATTTCTATATATTTAAGGCTTCATCATAAAAGCCTTTTACACATATTTAATTTGCTACTGGATCTTTTACTAATTGTTTAATGCTTTCTTCAATTATAGCTAACCCTTTTTGTAAGTCCTCTGTTGGAATATTTAGAGGTGGGAATAGCTTAAATACTTCATCATTGGGACCAGCCGTCTCCATAATTAAACCTAAATCAAAGCATTTTGCCGTTACTTTTGCAGCAAGGCCTTCCACTTCTGAAGCAATTCCTACCATGAATCCACGACCACGAACTTCTCCTTTGATCTCTGGATATTTTGAAACAATATCCTCAAGGAAGCTATAAATAACCTCGGATTTTTGATGAATTTCTTTTTCAAAGGATTCATCCTTCCAGTAATCAAGAGCAGCTGTAGCTGTTACAAATGCATGATTATTTCCACGGAATGTTCCATTATGCTCACCAGGCTTCCAAATATCAAGCTCAGGCTTGATTAACGTTACGGCGAGTGGAAGTCCATAACCACTTAATGATTTAGATAGACAAACAATGTCTGGCTTAATTCCAGCAGCTTCAAAGCTAAAGAATGTACCAGTTCGTCCAATTCCTGCTTGAACATCATCAATGATTAATAAAATACCCCAGCGACGGCAAAGGTCCTCTAGATTCTTCAACCATTCAAATCGAGCAGCATTAATTCCGCCTTCACCTTGAACGGTTTCTACAATCATAGCAGCTGGAATCGCAACACCACTACCGTTGTCTTCTAAGAATCGCTCTAAATATACTAGGGTATCGTGATCAACATAGTTATCATAGGCCATCGTTACCGTATTTTGAAGTGGAATACCAGCACCTTTACGTTTCATGGAGTTTCCAGTTACGGATAAAGAACCAATTGTCATACCATGGAAACCACCTGTAAAGCTAATAATATCTGTTCTACCAGTTACTTTACGCGCTAGCTTTAATGCACTCTCCACACTGTTTGTCCCCGTTGGACCTGGAAACATGACTTTATAATCTAATTCACGTGGTTTTAAAATAACGTCTTGAAATTTCTCAAGAAACTCTGCTTTTGCATTAGAGGCCATATCCAAGGAATGAGTAATGCCGTCATTCATAATATAATCTACTAGTTGCTTTTTCATGTGATCATCATTATGGCCATAATTTAAAGCTCCGGCACCTGAAAAGAAATCAATAAATTCTTTGCCATCTTCGTCCCACATTAGATGTTTTTTTGCTTTCGTAAAGACTGTTGGAAAGTTGCGTACATAACTACGTACAACAGATTCATGTTCGTTAATAATATTAATATGTTTACTCATTAATCATTTCCTCCTAATTTATAAATAAGAATGATGATTGAAAAAAATCCTACTGAATATCTGAAAATTCAAAATATTCAGATGATTTAATGCTGAATTGGCCCCACGACGAATCTCCATTCTTCCTCATGTTCATCTCCAGGAAAAATATCTTTCGTAAAGAACTCGTCGGAGTGAATTTCAGTATGAAAATCACGTGCTAGCTTTTGAAATAAGGATTGTGATGCACGATTTGTAGGTGTGATGGTTGCTTCCACAAATTGAATGGATTGACATGCTTCGCTTTCT
This sequence comes from Gracilibacillus sp. JCM 18966, assembly GCF_055392695.1. Classification (NCBI taxonomy): domain Bacteria; kingdom Bacillati; phylum Bacillota; class Bacilli; order Caryophanales; family Bacillaceae; genus Gracilibacillus; species Gracilibacillus sp. JCM 18966. The sequence continues at coordinate 1,776,673 of NZ_AP043883.1, forward strand.
AATAAAAAATGTAACATTTTGGAAGCAATTCCTTTTCCACGCTGATTGGTGTCTACACCTACTTGCCAAATAAAAACGGTATTTTGCTTTTTAGGGGGGATAAATGCGGTTATAAAACCAATTACTTGGTCATTTTGTTTTGCAATAACACAGGTTTCATTAAAGTATTCACTCATCAAAATATACTTGTAAGATGAGTTTGTATCTAGAGTTGATTTGGTTACTAATTCCCACATCGCTGCTCCATCCTTTTTGGTAGGATGTTCTAAAATAATATCAGCAGCATTACTAGTATGATTAACTGTCACAATGAACTCCTTTCTTATTTGGCCAAGTTTCCTTGTTCAAATAGTACATTGTTAATAATAAAGGGAACTGGGCTTTATCGCAAACTGCCTATAAAGTGATTAAACAGTTTTAATCTGCTTGAGTTAGGGTGAGCGCCATTCAATTCGGCGTAGGTTTATAAATCCTTCGATATTGTCACGTATCCTTACAAATGAGCAGAATTTGTTTTTGACACAGTTCTTTTTAGTTATAACCTTTTTATCTAAATACGAAACATAAAATAATGAGAAAATGTTAGCTATAGAAGAATAAGTTTACTACATGAAATGATGTGATCTAATTCATACTATTGAAAGGAGGAATTTTTATGATGACAATTATAGCAGCTTTTATCGTATGGTTTTCGCAAGTCATTGTTCAGAATGAAGTAATCGTGACTTTTGATGGTCAGCAGGTGGCGAGTGCTCAAAAATCTGACTTTACGGTTCCTTTACTGGAAGAACAAATCATTGATACAAGGAATTATACACAATTTATAAAGAGGATTAATGAAAAGATTTATCAGAAGCCTTTGAATGCTACAATTAATGACCAAGGGTCCATTGTACCTGGAAAGGTGGGAATTCAATTACATCAGGAGAAATTTAAAGAACAATTTTATCGCCATTATTTTGAAAATAGTACTACGCAAATAGAAGCACCAGTCGTAGAGATCCATCCAAAAGTAGACACAGAGCTTTTAGCGAATATAAGAACACATAAAATTGGACAATATGTTACGTATTTTAATCAAAATAAAAAAGCTCGTGCTCACAATATATCTCTTGCTGGAGAAGCAATTAATAACCATGTTGTTTTTCCTGGAGAAACATTTTCTTTCAACGAAGTAGTAGGGAAAAGAACGAAAGAAAAAGGATATCTTCCTGCACCTGAAATTGTGAAAGGTGAGTTAACGGAGGGGATAGGTGGCGGGATTTGTCAAATATCTTCCACTTTATTTAATGCAGTCGACAGGGCAGGAGTAAAAATTTTAGAACGATATTCCCATAGTAAAAGGGTACCCTATGTCCCTCCAGGACGGGATGCAACAGTAAGCTGGTATGGACCTGATTTTACCTTTAAAAATAGTCTGAATCAGCCATTGTTAATTCAATCTAAGACACAAAATGGGCAAGTAATCATTGAAATTTACTCTTCAGATATAGTAGAGAATCGTAATGAATAAAAAGGAGCATTAAATGTCACCATTCAATGCTCTCTATTTTACGTTATTATTTTTTTAAATGTGCTGGAACTTCTACATTTAATTTTGCTGCGATTCTTTCTGCTAGCTCTGGATCTACTTTATAGAAGTTTTCCAATTGACGTTCAATAATACCTTCGCGTGTTACTCCACTCATGTGATCAGCAAAGTTTTGAACTAAATGTTCGCGTTCTTCATCATTCATTACATCACGGAATAATGCACGTGGTTGAGAATAGTGGTCATCACTATCATAAGCGACACTATCAGCAAAACCACTTACTTCAAATGGAGTAATATTATTTTCCGGTGTTTCTTTTGGTGTTTCGCTAAAGCTATTAGGCTCATAGTTTGGCGCACTACCACCATTGCCATCAAAACGCATCTGTCCATCGCGTTGGTAATTGTTTACCGCAGATTTAGCTCGATTGATCGGTAATGCTTCATGATTTGCTCCAATACGATAACGATGAGCATCAGAATATGCAAATAAACGACCTTGAAGCATTTTATCTGGAGATGCTTCAATGCCAGGTACAAAATGTCCAGGTGAGAAAGCAGCTTGTTCTACTTCTGCAAAGTAGTTTTCAGGGTTTCTGTCTAACACCATGCGTCCTACCTCAATTAATGGATAATCAGCATGTGGCCATACCTTTGTCACATCAAAAGGATCATATCGATAGGTTTTAGCATCTTCAATTGGCATAATTTGTACTTTTAATGTCCAAGAAGGGTAATCCCCTTTGGCAATAGCATTAAATAGATCTGCTGTATGATAGTCAGGGTTTTCTCCAGCGAGTTGGTCGGCAACTTTTGGATCTAGTCCTTTAACACCTTGATCGGAGATAAAGTGATATTTTACCCAAACAGCTTCTCCGTCTTTATTTACCCACTTAAATGTATGGCTTCCATATCCGTTCATATGACGAAGAGTTGCTGGAATACCACGGTCAGAGTGTAAATACGTAATTTGGTGTAGAGATTCTGGAGATAATGACCAGAAATCCCATACTGCGTTCGGATCCTTTAGGTTTGTTTGTGGATTCCGTTTTTGCGTATGAATGAAATCTGGGAATTTTATTGCATCACGAATAAAGAAGATGGGCGTATTGTTTCCAACTAAATCGTAATTTCCTTCTTCTGTATAGAATTTCACAGCAAAACCACGAGGGTCACGGACTGTATCTGCTGAACCTAATTCCCCAGCAACAGTGGAGAAACGAATAAACATAGGTGTCTTTTTGCCAACTTCTGATAAGAAATCAGCTTTTGTATATTTTGATACATCATTTGTCACTTCAAAGTAGCCGTGTGCACCTGCACCTTTGGCGTGCACGACACGTTCAGGTACTCTTTCGCGGTTGAAATGTGCAAGTTTTTCGAGTAAATGTACATCTTGGATTAAAGTAGGACCTCTATGTCCCGCTGTAATTGAATTTTGATTGTCGCCAACAGGAGCTCCTGAGGCTGTCGTTAAGTATTTTTTATCTTCACTCATTAAAAAGCACCTCTCCTTTATAAATAATTCATCTTTTATTATAATACAAGTTTTATAAAAATCAATATTTATTTAAAATAATTTTAATTAAAAAAGTAAAAAAAAAGAGAGGCACCTATGTAAAAATAGTTGCGCTCCATGGATTGGGAAACATCCTTAGTAAAAAAACAAAGGCTTCTACCCTAAGGGAGCGGGAAAGAAGCGTTTGTTTCTCTTTTGTTGATTGGGGGTAACAAAAGATATGTGTAAAGGGAATGTTTCGGGCACATGTGAGTGTGCTACGATTACATTATATCGATAATGAGAATCATTTTCAATAGTTTTGATAAAAAAATACAAAAAATTTGTGAAATGGACAATTTAAGTTTATAAAAGAAGGATAGAGCTTTTTAGGTGAGGTGAAGGAAATGATACTAGACTTAGAGAAAGTCGGATTAAAGAAAAGTGGAAAATGGATTCTTCATGATATTGATTGGACCATTAATCAGGGAGAGCACTGGGTAATACTCGGATTAAATGGTGCGGGAAAAACAGCGCTCTTACATATGCTTTGTGCTTATTATTTTCCGACAACCGGAAAAGTACAAGTAATTGGGAAACAATTTGGACAAGATATATTAGGAGAACAATTACGTCAGCAAATTGGCATTGTTTCATCCAAAATAAAGGATCGGATGTATGGATCAGATAGTGCTTATCAGGTTGTGCTCAGTGGTGGTTTTGCATCGATCGGTCTTTATGAAGAGCCTACGGATGAAATGAGAGCAAAAGCTCAGCAATTATTGAAAGATTTGAAATGTTTTCACTATGCTAATCAAACATTTCAGACCTTATCACAAGGGGAACAACAGCGGGTATTAATTGCTCGAGCACTCATGGGCGATCCGAAGCTCTTAATTCTCGATGAACCAACAAATGGATTAGATTTTATTGCAAGAGAAGCATTGTTAGAATCCATTGAGAATATTGCAGCAAAACCTTCTCCTACCATTATATATGTTACCCATCATGTAGAGGAGATTTTACCAGAATTCAATAAAACTCTTCTATTGAAAGAGGGTACTGTCTTTGGGAAAGGAGATAGTCGTGACATGATTACTTCGACAAGGTTATCAGAGTTTTTTGGTATATCTGTGGAAGTTAGCTGGAACGGCCAACGTCCATCCATCCAAAAAAAATAGGAGCCATTCTTTATGTTAAGACAGCTTAATCAACTATTACAACGAATTATGCCTTTCATAGCACCTTCAAGTGTTGTGTTAGGTGTTAGCTTTTCTAGCTTTTTTAGCCATTTTGACGCAATGGTTATTTATATTTTTGCCTTTATGACCTTTGCTGGAAGTTTAAGCTTAAACTTTATTACACTACATCGAGTCTTATCTCATCCACTTTCGATCATTATTGCTCTTATTTTGTTGCATTTTATTATGCCACTATGGGCATGGCTAGTTGGATGGATAGTATTTACTGAGGATGTATTAACGATTACGGGTTTTGTTATTGCGATGATTATTCCAACAGGTATCACTAGTTTTATATGGGTATCCATGAATAAAGGAAATGTTGCTTTAACTTTATCGATTATATTGATCGACACGATTTTATCCCCTTTTATTGTTCCATTGAGTTTATCCTTTGTGGTTGGTCAATCCGTGGAGCTTGAGGTTTGGTCGATGATGAAAGGACTCTTAATTATGATTGTCATTCCATCTATTTTAGCGATGATTTTACATGAATGGACAAAGGGAAAGATTCATGAGGTGTGGAGTCCAAGACTTGCTCCATTCTCCAAATTGGCATTAGCGATCGTTATTATGATTAACAGTGCGGAGGTAGCTCCTTATTTACAAGCAATAGACTGGAAGCTTTTGAAGATTGCACTATGTATGTTTTTCATTGCAGCAACAGGCTATTTACTTGCATGGCTTGTAGCTAAATGGCTAAAGCGGTCAGGTAAGGATGTGATCTCGTTAACATTTAGTGGTGGAATGAGAAATATAAGTGCAGGTGCTGTTATCGCGGTACAATACTTCCCTGGTCCAGTAGCGGTACCAGTAGTTGTTGGTATGTTATTTCAGCAGGTGCTTGCCTCCATTTACAGCAAGCTACTCATACGAAAGTAACATTCGAATTAGTCATCTTTTGGGCAAATCAAAAATAAGATAGTAAAAAAAGGAAAGTAGGTGCCCAATTGATCACTTGGCTCTCTTTTGTATTATTATCACTAGCTTCTTTTAGACTTACACATCTTATTGTCTATGATAAAATCACTGGTTTTATCCGAGCACCATTTTTTGAAAGGGAGGAAAGGCCTTTATCAGATGGTACGGTGGAAGAGATTATCTCTTATAAGGGGACGGGTTTAAGACGATGGATAGGAGAACTATTAAGCTGCCATTGGTGTACAGGGATATGGGTAGCTTGCCTTTTATTTATCGGCTTTCACTTTTTTACTTCATTGTTCATGCCGATTCTAATCATTTTGGCTGTTGCAGCAGTGGCAGCAATCATTGAGGTCATTATTTCCTATTTTATTTAAACACTATTTTCTTTCACCTCTTAAGGAACTCAAGCAACCACATGACTTTCTTCTTCTGGATTTTTTATTCGTATTGACCTTTTTCGTAGACTTTTCATATCCCATAAATCTCTCTCCTTTATGTTTGATTAAAAGGTATACCATGCTTTAAGATATGTAAGTCGCTAATATTAAGTTCGGGAAAGTAGAAAAAATGTGTTGCTGCTGGATTGGGAGATTCTTAGCTCTAGAAGGTATGTTATAATGATGGAAAATGACGAATGATGGGGGATTTACTGTCATGTGGATAATATTAATCATTTGTATCGTAATTGTGATCGGAGTATTATTCCTATCTGTTGCGACATTAAGTAAAGGTTACGCCTACAAGCATACTATTGATCCGTTACCAGAGGAGCAAAAGAAAGAAAGTCAATCCGTACAGGAATAACCGAGGATGTTTTGTCGTGTTAATCAGAGCAATGGAAAGAACTATTTTCAAGATAGAGGAATATATCCTGGTAAAGAGAGAAACATGAGAGCGTTTCGCCAAGATAAAAAAATATCTCTTGGTAATCTAAGCAATTCAATGTACTGTTACCAAGATGAAAATTCTGGCTTTTACCATTATATAGAAAGCATCCATGTATACATTCCTCAAAAATTCACGGCACATTGTAGGATAACTTGATCCATACAATGTGCCGCATTTGTATTTATAGTGATGCTTTATAAATGGCTATTGCATCATCTCTGTTTAATTTTTTGAAATTGCCAAATTCACTTTTTGCGATGACTGTTTTGTCTGCCATTACGTCGATGGAATCGTCTGTTATACCATAATCTCCAAGTGTGGAAGGGGCATCAATGCTGTTCCAAAAGTCTCGAAGCTTGTCGATTCCCTCTAGTCCAATTTCTTTATCAGATTTTCCTTCTGGATCCACGTCAAATACTCTTATCGCGAATTGCTTGAACCGTCCTACATTCTCGTCAATAGCATATTTCATCCAATTAGGGAAAAGAATCGCTAAACCTCCGCCGTGCGGAATATCATGGACGGCAGAAACGGCATGTTCTAGATTATGGGTTGCCCAGTCGCCGTGATATCCCATATTTACCATTCCATTGAGAGCCATTGTTCCATTATAAAGAATGGTTTCTCTATGAGCTGTATTTTTAAGATCCTCTAGTAATTTAGGGGCTGTCTCGATCACCGTTTTTAAAATGCCTTCTACCATTCGATCCTGTAGAAGAGTATTTTCTTCATGATGAAAATAATGCTCTAATGCATGGGACATAATGTCTACCATTCCATATATGGTTTGGTCCTTAGGTACCGTTTTTGTGAAATCTGGATCTAAAATAGAAAAAGTAGGGAATGAATAGGGGCTACCCCAACCATGCTTTTCATTCGTTTCCCAATTCGTAATAACAGACCCTGAATTCATTTCAGATCCTGTTGCTGCAAGGGTGAGTACTGTTCCGAAATCTAGTGCTCCATTTGCAGTTTCTTTCTTCGTTACAATATCCCAAATATCTGTTTCAGATTTAGCTCCTACCGCGATGGCTTTCGTACAATCAATTGTACTGCCTCCACCAACAGCGAGAATGAAATCTATCTGTTCTTTTTTACAAATTTCAATACCTTTCCTTGCTGTTGTCACTCGTGGATTCGGTTCAACACCACTAAGTTCGAAAATTTTCTTACCTGCTTTATGTAATATCTGGGTAACCTGATCATATAAGCCATTACGCTTAATGCTTCCTCCACCATATACAAGTAAAATATTTTCTCCATACTTCGTTATTTCATCAGATAGATTAGTGAGCTGCCCTTTACCGAAATAGAGCTTTGTTGGATTGTAAAATGTGAATTTTTGCATGATTTTTCCTCCTATTCACCATAATAGAAACCACATCTTTAAATATCGCAATAATCTTAATTTATGTAAAGAATTTTGTTTTATCCTTAGCCACGAGCTAGTAATGTTTAATATTTGGAGAAAAAGGAATAGTATTGGTAGAATATAAATGTAAGCCATTAATGGTTTTATATACTATCATAAAATTGGTTGATAGTATAAGTAAAACTTAGGCTTTCGCCATTACTTGCACCCAAAGGGCACAAGTCATTCTTTAGCAAGTAAAATACTCTTGCTAAGTAATGCTACGACGATAAGCCAAGTTTTCTAATTAAAAAAAGGAGTGGATAAGTATGAGTAATGTATTATTTACATCAAAAGCAACTGCTAAAGGTGGCCGCGATGGTCATGTAAAGTCAGATGATGGGTTAATTGATTTAAATCTAGTGAATCCAGCAGGTGATAGTAGTGGTACAGGCTCCAATCCTGAACAATTATTTGCTGCAGGATATTCAGCCTGCTATGATGGTGCGTTAAACCTAATGGCTTCTAAACAAAAAAAGGACATTGATTCCTCTATTACTGCAGAAGTAAGTCTCCTTAAAGACACTGATGATGGTGGATTTAAAATTGGTGTTGTTTTGAATGTAGAGATTAAAGGTGTATCTCAAGAAGAAGCAGAAGAGCTTGCAAAAGCTGCACATGATTTCTGCCCATATTCCAAAGCAACTAGAGGAAACATTGACGTGGAGTTAAAAACAAAAGCAGTTTAAAAAACATAATAAGAGGCCCTCACCACATTAGGTGAAGGGCCTTTTTAGTTATTGTTTATTTTGAAAAAGATCTTGAAATGCATGGAAAACCTCTATCCCTTGATATACAAATAGGGAAATAGCTGTTATAGAAAACATTCCGATCATAATAAAACGCGCCCAAAGCATGAAACCTCCTCCTCTCCTTCTTAAACTTATCCTTTAAGAGAGAGGAGGGTGATCAAATAATTTGATTGACACATTTTTGGAATGAGTTTTCTTTCTCTTATCTCTGTACTCGCAGTTCCGTTTGAAGTTAATACAATCGAAATCAGAATCGAACTCCAAATAAATGCTGATAGAATGAATAGCGAATTATCTGGTTGAAAATCAGTCTTCGAAACGGAATGATCTGCGACATCCATACTATGCTCCATCACGAGCACAGGGTGCATCGCTCCTGTTGAAATCGGGAGCATGCCATGAATAAGAATAGTGAACAAGAAGATGAGGGCAACATATTTTTTCAATTCTAATCCCTCCATTTTTAAACCATTCTCATTATATGTTCATTATACGCTTCAGATGACAATTCGTAAAGCAAGTGAAAGATCGGAGTCTAATCAATTAGATAAGCTTCACCTTATAAAACATATTTGTTGCGACTAGCACCAATACCAAAGCCAATCATTACGATCGTTACAAGGATAATGGCCATAAGAGAATTATCCCAGCTTCCAGTAAGATCAAATAATAATCCAACGATAATTGGTCCTACAGAAGCTAAAAGGTATCCAAATGACTGGGCCATCCCTGATAACTCTGCAGCTTGTCTGGCATTTTTTGTCCGTAGACCTAGAAGTGCTAATGCTAAGCTAATACTAGAGCCTAACGTAAAACCGATAAGCGTGATCGAAATTGTTGTTAGGATGATGGATGAGTGAAATAGTAACCCAATATAGCCGATAACTCCTGCACTACCGAAACCAAGAACGAGACTTCTTTGATTCTTTAATTTACCAGCAATAATAGGGGTAAGAAAGGTTGCTGGAAGACTTATAAATTGCATATAGGCGACAAACCAACCGGCCGTTGATGGTAAAAATCCATCTGCGATCAGAATCTCAGAAAGCCATGAAATCGTCACATAAAATAAAAAGGATTGAAGCCCCATAAATATGGTAACCTGCCAAGCAATACCAGATTTGAGCATCTTTCTAGCACTAGGCTCATATAGTTTTAAATCCTTTTCAGCTGGGGTGTTCTTCATCACAAATAGCCAAATAGCTATTCCAATTATTGTTATAACACTCCAGCTTGCCAGGGACAACTTCCAGCCGAGATCTATACCAGATGTTAGTGGGACACTGAGACCAGATCCAGCTGCTGCAAATGTAGACATACAGGTTGTATATACTCCTGTCATGATACCAATTTTACTAGGAAAGCTCCCTTTTATGAGACTCGGAAGAATAACGTTAATGATCGCAATACCAACGCCAACCAACGTGGTTCCGAGATAGAGAAGAGCGATTGTTGCAATGGATCGGATCCAAATTCCACTCATTAAAATAATTAATCCAATCAGTAATGCACGCATATTTCCAATTCGATTTGCTAACCTTGGTGCAATTGGAGACATGAAGGCAAATGCCAGTAGTGGTAGACTAGTAATGAACCCTACGCTCCAGTTACTAAGGGATAAATCATCACGAATCATACCTATTATAGGTCCAACCGATGTAATGGCAGGACGTAAATTGAAGGAAAGTATAATAATTCCAATGATTAAAAGCACTGTCTTTTTTTTAGTTAACTGCATTGATTTTCACCTGTTTCATAAGTTTTAATATCAATTCACATACAAATTATGTTAATATAATAGAAGAACACCTTATCTATCTTCGTAATTCATAGATAGAAAAATGGTAAGCTAATACCCTATAAAGGATAGCACAAAAACTTTATAAAAAAAATTTCCTTAGTTCAGACGAAAGAAGGTTACCTATGGATAACAAATTTATATCAGAATTACTCTCATGGTTAAAAGCACTATTAATAGCAGTAGTTATTGTTCTAGTTTGTCGCCATTTTTTATTCACTCCATCTATTGTTAAGGGTGAGTCCATGATGCCTAATTTACAGGATGGGGATCGCATTATTTTAAGTAAGATAAGTGAAATAGAGCGATTTGACGAAATAGCTTTCGAAGCCCCGGACTCTGAAGATAATTATGTTAAAAGAGTAATTGGTATTCCAGGTGATAGTATCGAAATGAAAAATGACCATTTATTCATAAACGGCAAGGAATATAAAGAAGATTACTTGACAGCATACAAAGAAACGCTACCTGAAGGGGAAAGCTTAACGAATGATTTTACCCTCTATAATTTGACAGGTGAAGAAACAGTTCCTGATGGGAAATTCTTTGTGCTTGGAGATAATCGTCGTGTGAGCAAGGATAGTCGCTCCTTTGGATTCATTGATGAGGAATCCATTATTGGAGATGTGAAAATGAGAATCTGGCCACTCGATTCGATTGGGTGGATCAACTAGACATATATATCGCTTTCTTGACAGAATGGAACTCACATGTTTTATTAGAATTAATTGAATACAAAAATTCCACTAGGGGTGCCATCGGAATGGCTGAGATAAGAATAGTTCTTCTTGATCCCTTTGAACCTGAACTAGTTAAAGCTGGCGGAGGGAAGTGGAGTCGGTCAAAAGTGATAGATTGATGTAATAAATAACCGCTCCATTTATATAAGGGGCGGTTTTTTTATTTCCCTTCATTTCGTAAAAAGAGAGGAGAAAGGTTTATGTCCAATCAAATAGTAAGTGCAGTAACGATAGCCGGTACAGATCCTTCTGGTGGTGCAGGGATCCAAGCAGATCTAAAAACATTTCAGGAAAGAGAAGTCTATGGAATGAGTGTCATTACATCGGTTGTCGCACAAAACACTATGGGGGTAAAGGCAGTAGAGCATCTCCCCATTGATTTTATAGAAAAACAGTTTGATGCGGTATGGGAGGACATTACCCCACACGCCGTCAAGACTGGAATGATTGCTACCATTGAGATGATGGAGCTCATTGCAAAAAAACTTACAAACAGTAAAATCCCATTTGTTATTGATCCAGTGATGATTGCTAAAAGTGGTGATCCATTAATGGAAGAGAAGTCTCGCGAGGTTATTCGAGATATACTCCTACCACTTGCAACGGTTGTTACGCCAAACGTACCAGAAGCAGAGTTTCTAGTAGGTTTTTCCATCAACTCACAAAAGGACACTGAAAAAGCAGCCAAAGTGTTGGTCCATCAATTAGGGGCAAAAGCGGCTGTAGTGAAAGGTGGACATCTTGATGGCGATGCGAAGGATGTATTATATGATGGGGCTCAATTTGATTATTTCAGTACGAAAAGAATCGATACACCTCACACCCACGGAACAGGCTGTACGTTCTCAGCAGCCATTACGGCCGAGCTAGCTAAAGGTAAATCAATTAACGAAGCGGTGGGGCTTGGAAAAGAATTTATTACAGAGGCTATTCAACATTCTCTGTTACTGGGCAAAGGGAATGGCCCAACTAATCATTGGGGATATCGACTAAAAGGATTACCAAATAGAGGAGAAATGGAATAATGAAGCTAACACAGATTCAACTATTACAGGAAAAGCAACCATTAATTCATAATATTACCAACCAAGTAGTGATGAACTTTACAGCAAATGGCTTATATGCAATAGGTGCATCACCTGTTATGGCGCATGCTAAAGAAGAAATAGAGGAAATGGCTCAAATAGCGGATGCGGTCGTTTTAAATATTGGTACATTGACGCAAGATCAGGTGGATGCCATGATCCTTGCAGGTAAATCAGCTAATAAAGCGGGAGTGCCCGTCGTTTTAGATCCAGTAGGTGTAGGAGCAACTACATTTCGCACATCCTCTGCTTTAAGAATATTAGACAAAGTAGATGTAACGATTATAAGAGGAAATGCTGGTGAGGTTGCTAATTTAGCCGGTATGGAGGTAAAAGTGAAGGGGGTTGATGTGACGGGTGACCTTCAGAACGAAAATCTTGCAACACTTGCTGCTAAAAAATTTAATACAAATATTGCGATAACAGGGGAAGTGGATGTAGTGACAAATGGGCTATCAAGATATAGGATCACTAATGGTCATCCATTGCTAACAAAAGTCACAGGTACAGGCTGTCTATTATCCGCTGTGATTGGGGCATTTTTAGCAGTAGAGAAGGATGTCTTAACCGCAGCTACTACAGCCATCAGCTATTACGGGGTTGCTGCTGAAGAAGCTGCCCAACAGTCCAATTTGCCAGGCAGTTTTCAAATCAACTTCTTGGATCAACTGAATCATTTAAACATGGAGGCTTTTGAGAGAAAATCACGTATTTCAATGGGAACATTCGGGAGTGAACATTTTTGATGAAGCCGTCTATTTTGCAGGTTTATTTTATTTTAGGAACGAATAATACAGAACAAGATCCATTAGAGGTATTGGAGAAAGCCCTTCAAGGAGGAGTGAGCCTTTTCCAATTTCGAGAAAAAGGGAAAGGAGCACTCATCGGAGAGGAAAAGAAGCAGATGGCTTTGAAGATGAAAGGGCTTTGTCACCAGTACGATGTCCCATTTCTGATTAATGATGATATCGATCTCGCGCTAGAAATCGGGGCAGATGGTGTTCATATTGGGCAGGAGGATGAACCTTTTGTACAGGTGAAAAGCAGATGCCCGGATCATTGGATTATTGGTGTTTCTGCAACGAATGAAAAGGAAGCAATTAAAGCAAAAGAGGATGGAGCAGATTACATCGGAGTTGGCCCCATATATGGGACGAATACAAAGGAGGATGCAAAGCAGCCAATAGGAGAAGATGGTTTAAGGAATATTCGTGAGCAAGTCGGAGATTTGCCAATTGTGGCGATTGGTGGAATTAAGTTGGGCCATATATTCGGACTAAGAAAAGCTGGCGCGGATGGCGTATCTATTATTACGGCCATTAGTCGTTCGAAAAAACCAAAGGAAATGGCTCACTTATTTAGAAAATTTGCTCATTATCAATCAAATTGAATCAATAGCCACTTGCTTGGGTTGTCTGATAGACTAATATATAGAGGAGGCAGATAGGATGCGTTTAAAGGATAAGAAAGTGATTGCATTATTAGAGGAAGACTTTGAAGATTTAGAATTATGGTATCCTGTATTAAGATTGCGAGAAGAAGGCGCAATCGTAGATTTAGTCGCAAAAGAAGCGAAGAAAAAGTATTTCGGAAAATACGGAGTACCGGCAGAATCGGATTATAGTTTTTCACAAATCGATGTAAATGACTATGATGCGATACTTGTACCAGGTGGTTGGGCGCCTGATAAACTTAGGCGTTATCGAGAAGTGTTAGATATGGTGAGATCTATGAATGAGCAGCAAAAGCCAATTGGTCAGATTTGCCATGCTGGCTGGGTACTTATTTCTGCTGGCATTTTGCGAGGGAAAAAAGTCACCAGTACCCCAGGAATCAAGGATGATATGACTAACGCTGGTTCCTTATGGTTTGATGAAGCTGTCGTAACGGATGGACACATTGTTTCTAGCCGCAGACCACCAGATTTACCCCCATATGTAAAAGCATTTGCTGATCTACTAGCAGCAAATTAAGGAGGAGCCGCAGAAGGCTCCTTTTTTTACACGTTAGAAAAGTATAAAATCTTTACACAGCAGAAGTTCGACGTAGCGGAGATTTTAAGGTGCCAAGTATAAGCAAAACTAGGCATTCTCCAAAAGACGAGCGAATGCGAGTTTTTCTAACATTATTTTTTGGTAAAGATGTGCTTATCTAGCATTTTTAACTTGAAATGATGAAGAGATTTGATACAATGAAGCTTATCGTTTTTGTTAAAGTACTAGCAGAGTAAATGCTGGAAAAAAAGCAGTAGATGGAATGGCAATGGGTACACTACCTACATTTTAGCCAGCAGTTAGGGGCGGAATACGAAGTGAAGCAAATCAATGTATCATCAAAGATAGTCTTAGCAATTTTTATGATTGGTACCTTTTCTGTTGGGATGACAGAGTATGTTGTAACAGGATTACTGACACAATTTGCAAACGATTTAGATGTCGATGTTTCCACAACAGGATTACTATTAAGTGTTTATGCGATAAGTGTAGCAGTGTTTGGACCAATTCTTAGAATGGTTACATTAAAATTCTCCCCCAAGCCACTCCTAGTTGGACTGATGGCTTTATTTGTTATCAGCAATATTATTGCTGCAACAGCACCAAGCTTTGAAGTATTATTACTATCTAGATTATTGTCTGCTGCTATGCATGCTCCGTTTTTTGGCCTGTGTATGGCGATAGCTGTGAATATATCTGCACCACATAAAAGAACAGGTGCGATTGCAGCTGTGCAAGGAGGACTTACCATTGCCATTATGCTAGGTGTACCTTTCGGCTCCTTTCTAGGCGGTATATTAGATTGGAGATTGGTTTTTTGGTTTATGGTAGTACTAGGAATCGTCACACTAATAGGTCTCGTTATCGTAACACCAAATCAGAAATCAACAGATGTACCAAAATTGAAAAAAGAGCTTAAAATGTTCCGTAATAAAAATGTCCTGATGGTTATATTCATTATCGTCTTTGGTTTTTCAGGTGTGTTCACTGCATATACGTTTATGGAACCAATGATTAGAGAGTTCACAGGCTTTGGAGTTACAGGTATTACAGTTGCTTTATTTTGCTTTGGTGTAGGATCCGTTATTGGGAATTTTGCTTCTGGAAAAATTCAGGAAGCACGCTTAACAGAGTATCTTATGCTAGCATTAGCTAGTTTAGCAGTTGTTTTGTTGATTTTTGCGTTTACTGTTCAATTTGCTGCACTAGCACTGATTGCCAGCTTTTTATTTGGTGCAGGGACGTTTGGGACATCTCCAATCCTGAATTCTAAAATAATTTTGGCCGCAACAGAAGCTCCATTACTATCAGGAACTATTGCAGCTTCTGTTTTCAACCTAGCAAATTTTATTGGAGCAACACTCGGAACCGTATTATTAAAGAATGGCTTCTCTTATGTCATGATTACAGTAATTGCTGCAGGTATCATCGGATTGGGTTTCATTTTAGCCATTGTGACACATTTGGTGGAAGACAAGGAAGTATTTCGGGTAGTGCGGTCTGATTCATGAGTAGGAATGATGTCTTTCAGGATGTATAGTGTCAAAAATTGTTTGATAATGTTTGAAAACGGGCATAATATAGAGACTGGACGTGGAATAGGGGTTGAGTAAATGAGAAAATACAATGCTGTTTTTTGGATAGCACTTTCCATCTGTGCCCTCATTGTTTTATGGGGCATGATTGATCCAAAAAATTTGAAGGATTCAACACAAGCAATCACTACATATATTTCTGAATATTTTGGCTGGTATTATTTACTTATCATCATGGTTTTCTTAGCTTTTTGTATTTATCTTATTTTTTCTCGTATAGGGAAATTGCGGTTAGGTAAAGACAATGAAAGACCTGAATATTCAACCGCTTCATGGTTTGCCATGCTTTTTAGTGCAGGTATGGGAATGGGGTTAGTATTTTGGACTACAGCAGAGCCTATCTCACATGCTTTTAAAAGCTCACCAAATGCAGAAGTAGGATCGAATGAAGCGATTCGCGAGTCATTACAATATTCCTTCTTTCATTGGGGAATTCACGCATGGGCGGTATATGCTATTGTCGCCTTAGCACTCGCTTATTTTAAATTTAAAAAAGATTATCCAGGACTAATTAGTGCTACCCTTACACCTGTTTTTGGGGAGAGGGCAATGAAAGCGACTCCTGGTAAATTAATTGATATCTTAGCCATTTTTGCAACAGTCGTCGGTGTGGCATCCACGCTAGGCTTTGGATCTGCTCAGATTAATGGTGGTCTAGCTTATCTATTTGATACACCTAATAATTTTACGATGCAGCTTGTTATTTTAGCTGTGGCGACTGCCCTTTTTATTTTATCTGCATGGTCAGGGATTGGTAAGGGGATCAAATACTTAAGTAATATTAATATGGGGCTAGGATTTTTCTTATTACTTTTGTTATTTATTGTAGGTCCTACACTTTATATTCTGAATATGTTTACTGCTACATTAGGAAGCTATATCGCTAATTTTTTCGATATGAGTTTTCGTCTTGCCCCATTAAATGAAAAAGGACGTACTTGGATTGATAACTGGACGATCTTCTATTGGGCATGGTGGATATCATGGGCTCCATTTGTCGGTATATTTATTGCAAGAATATCTCGTGGTCGAACGATTAAACAATTTATGGTCGGAGTATTATTCGTACCAGCCCTAGTCTGTTTTATTTTTTTCGCAGTCTTTGGGGTATCTGCGCTAAATATTGAACAAAATGGAATAGAGGCAATTTCTGAATATACGTTAGAGACCACAACTTTTGGGATGCTGCAGCATTATCCATTAGGTGACTTTATGGCTTTAATTACGGTCTTTGTGATCGCGATTTTCTTTATCACTTCTGCCGATTCTGCTACCTTTGTCTTGGGAATGCTTAGTTCTAATGGATCAATTAATCCAGCAAATTCGATCAAAATTGCTTGGGGGTTAGCAATGTCAGCGATGGCTGCCATTATTGTATACTTTGGTGGAACAGCGGGATTACAGAACATGCTAATTATTGCCGCACTCCCATTTTCGGTAATTATGATTCTGATGCTAGTATCCTTTCTTAAGATAGTAAATAAGGATGTTAGAAAGGATAAAAAACCAAGAAAAAGAGTGAGTTAATTTATTTTGCTGATTACTGAATATTTAAAAAAAGAACCTCCGGACTATTTCATTCGGAGGTTTATGCTTTTGCTGATAAGGAATATAGTCAATATAAAGGCTTTGATTGCATAAATTCTCCTAAAATCATTTGTCTTTTGCTACAATAAATATAACAAATGGAAGACAATTGTGGAGATTGTATCTAGATTAGATGGGAGTATGAATATGGATATTTTATGGTGGATATTAATCATTGCTTGTTTTGTGCTGGCATTTGTAGGGATTGTTTTTCCGATTATACCGGCAGTGTTAGTAATCTGGGTGGGATTTTTTCTGTATCAATTTTTATTGACAACAGACAATATTGGCTGGGTCTTTTGGATTGCAATGGCCATTTTAACGATTATATTAATCCTGTCTGATATTATTGCAAATAGCTACTTTGTCAAAAAATATGGTGGCTCCAAGTGGGGCGAGCGGATGGCGGGTTTAGGAGTGATTGTCGGTTCCTTTATCATTCCGCCGTTTGGGATTATTATCGTTCCATTTATCTTAGTCATTATCACAGAATTAATACAAAAAAGAACGAGTGGTGATGCAATGAAGGCAGCATATGGTTCCTTACTTGGTTTTTTAGGTGGGACAGTTGCTAAAATCGTCATTCAACTAATGATGATCATTTGGTTTTTCATCGCCATTTAAATACATCGAGGTGTTAGCAATGGAAAGAGTATTGACGATTGCAGGTGCTGCTGCACAAGGAAGTGCAGGAATTCAAGCAGATTTAAAGACGTTTCAGGAAAGAAACGTCTATGGAATGTCTGCAATCACAGCAACAGTAACCAATCAATCAAGAACAGAAAAGAAAATTTTTTTGCGTACGATAGAGGAAATCGAAGCACAGCTATATACAGCAGTAGAAAAGGTAGGAATCGATGCGATCAAAACTGGAATGCTTTTTTCTACTACTATTATTGAAAGGGTAGTGACATTCATAGCGCGAAACAAGTCCCCTTATTTAGTAGTAGATCCAGTCATGATTGGCAAAATGGGCTCTCAATTATTAGCAGATGATGCGATCGAAGTATTGAAAAAGCAATTAATTCCTTTGGCCACCATTATAACGCCAAACCGATTAGAAGCAGCAAGGCTTTTAAATAAAAAAATCCCCGAAACGGTAGAGGAATTAAAGGCATATGCCGTTCAATTACATGAGCTAGGCGGTTCCTATGTATTTGTAAAAGGTGGGAAAATGGAAGGGAAGGCAGTAGATGTATTGTATGACGGAGAAAGCTGTCACATATATGAGACAGAATTTGTTGATACGATACATACAAGTGGTGCTGGATGTAGCTTTGCGGCTTGCTTAACTGCTGAATTAGCAAAAGGAGTCGAGATAAGGGATGCAATCGAGATAAGCAAATCTTATGTCTATTATGCGATTAAGCATAGCTTATCCTTTGGAAAAGGGGTGGGCTCCGTTCAACCAGCAGCCTACCGCTTGTTTCATAATTCTACTCAATAAAAGAAGTGGTGGGGTCATAATTATATAAGGTGAATGAGAGTCCGAACAATCCTCTGATTGAGCGTAGTCAAAATACGGAGACTCTTATGGGAACAGCACGAGCTGAAGATCCACTTTGCAAAACGGGTTTCTTTGCAAAGTTAGCAGACCACCGTGCCCACAGTAAAGGAAACACTGCGAAAGTTTACTTGAGCAGATGTTGACTTATGCCCGATGGGTAAAAGCGGAGTATTTTGACGGAGCGGTTACAGTGCAGAAATACCAACGTTCGGATTTTCTCTATTTTATTACTCTTTTGTCCCAATCTCTTTTCTTTTTTTTGTTTAAATAAACAGAAATTTGGAAAAAAGTGAAACCATGTTTATTTTTGGACGTATATATTAATAGAGGTAAAAGTATTTAATGGAGGTGTCTGCGTGCAACCAGCAATGCAGTTAAAGAATGTGAATAAAAGCATTGGTAAGAAAAAAATTATTAAAGACTTAAGCTTTGAGATTTATCCAGGTGAAGTTTTCGGATTTTTAGGACCAAATGGGGCCGGAAAAACGACAACGATTAGAATGATGGTAGGTCTAATGAAGATATCGGCAGGGGATATTCTAATTAATGGGGTAAGTGTGAGCAAAAATTATAAACAAGCAGTCCGACAAGTTGGGGCTATTGTGGAAAATCCAGAAATGTATCCATTTATGAGTGGATGGAAAAATTTAAAGCATTTTGCTCGAATGATACCTGGTATTACGGATGAACGTATCAAGGAAGTGATTGCATTAGTAGGTTTAGAGAAGGCAATTCATGAAAAAGTAGGAAAGTATTCCTTAGGTATGCGTCAGCGTATTGGAGTGGCTCAGGCATTATTACATAATCCTTCTATTCTTATTTTAGATGAACCAACCAACGGACTCGATCCTGCAGGAATAAGAGAAATAAGACAGTATATTAGAAAACTTGCAGAGGAAGAAAATGTTGCGGTCATTGTTTCTAGTCACTTATTATCAGAAATTGAGCTTATGTGTGATCGAATTGGTATTATTAAAAATGGAGAGCTTGTAACAGTGGAAAAGGTTGCAGATGAGTCAAACGAAGATCAAGATCTTCAAGTATTGATAGAGGTCTCTCCTATTGATACAGCAGTTAAAGTGATAGAAGATGCCTTTAACATATCGGCATCCATAGAAGAGAACAAATTAGCTATCAAAACAAAGAAGGAAATCATACCTCAGATCATTCAAGAACTAGTGAAACACCAGCTAGAAATCTATGAAGTAGTAACAAATAATGCTAGCCTTGAAGATAAATTCTTTGAAATGATTGGAGAGAACACGATTGCGTAACTTTTTTTCTTTAATAAATAATGAACAAATCAAGCTCTATAGTCGATTTTCGACATGGTCGATGTATATAATCCTTGCTGGTATTATCCTAGCATCAGGATTAATTACCTTCTTCTTTTCAGATGGACTTGAGGAATATGGAGATAATTGGCGAGAAGAATTACAAGCAAAAAATGAAGAATATTTAGAAATGCAAGCAGAAGACGAAGTGTTTGGTGATATTCATGCATATGATATTGCCAAAAATGAATATTACTTAGAGAACGATATTAAGCCCTTGTCTTATGATGCATGGCAATTTGCCCTGGAGAACGCAGGCTTAACCATGTTAGTTAGTTTATTTACGATCATTGTTGCTGCAAGTATCGTATCAAGTGAGTTTAAATGGGGGACGATTAAGCTTTTATTAATTCGCCCAATTTCTCGAGGTAAGATTTTATGGACAAAATATGTGAATGTATTAATCTTTTCTATTTCGATGCTTATATTCTCCTTTTTAATTAATTTAATCATTGGAGCTATTCTATTTGGTATAAATGGATTAAGCCCTAATATAGTAATAGAAGGGGCAAATGGGTTTGAACAAGTAAGTGTTGTTTCTGAAATATTGACAAAGTACGGCTTAAATATGGTAAATTTAATCATAATGGCTACATTCGCTTTTATGATCTCCACTTTATTTAGAAATAATAGTATGGCAATTGGACTTGCGATTTTCTTGATGTTCGCAGGGGATATCATTGTGAGTTTCCTGTCTAAATACGATTGGGCGAAATTTATATTATTTGCAAACACGAATTTAAATCAATATATGGGGAATCAAAGCCCTGTAATTGATGGAATGACCTTAGGCTTTTCCATAACCGTGCTTGTTGTATACTATATTATCTTTTTACTTGTTTCATGGTTATCCTTTACAAGAAGAGATGTAGCTGGACATTAAAGAGAGGAGAATGAAAATTGAGAAGAACTGCTGAAGTAGTATTAACCTTTATTGGAGCATTTGTTTATTTAATTGGCGCTTTTTTAGGAGGTATGTTTACGATGTTCGAAGACCTCCTAAACCAACAAGAGTTTGTTGATCAAGTAGAACAAACCGACCCTAGTCTTAACCCTAAAGATATTGAAATGGTGTTAGAAAGTGCAAGTAGCTTCGGTGTATATATTCTAGTCATTTCGATTGCTGCTATCGTTCTAGGAATTGTTTCCATGTTCTTGTTTAAAGGAAATAATAAACCAAAGGCTGCAGGTATTATTCTGATCGTAGTTGGGGGATTATCCACTTTACTTACCATTGGCTTTGGTATCTTTGCAGGAATATTCTACATCATTGCAGGTATTATGGGAGTTGCCCGTAAACCAAAGCAGGAAGTATCCCTCGAACAGTATTAATAAAGATCACAACGTTCCACGATATATTTTGGAATCAAAGCCAGACATTAATTCGTGTCTGGCTTTTTCTTCTTTCTCCGTTTGAGAAGAACAATGGTGATAACGAAGATTATCAATAAAAGAACGATAATCGGTGCATTACCAATTAAAAAAACAAAAATGGTAGATACCAATGTGACTAGAAATTGAATACTTTCTTTAAATTGTTCCTTCGTTTTTTCCCAGGTACTAGCCGACTCGTTTTGTACGGATGGTAAAGAGGTATTATTTTCTTTGATAAAGAGATCAATTGTAGCAAAGTCTGATTGGTTTTCTAAATATTTAATTTTACCCGTTAGTTGTTCTATTTCTTCTTGTACTTCCGCTAAATCGGCAGATATTTTTAGTAAATCCTCTGTTTTCTCTGCCTTTTCCATAAAGGAAAGCAAGCGTTTTTCCACTACCTCTTTTGCTTCTAGTCTTGCGGTTAAATCCACATATTGCTCTGTTACATCCTCCCCGCTAACAGCTTTCTCCTGCACCTTCATATTACCTTCATCTAAAATCGTCAAAAAGGATTGAAATTGCTTTGCCGGGATTCTTACGGTCATGCTTCCTTGTTGGGTTTTTTCTTCTTGATGCTGAGAAGCTTGAGACGAAACGATATAGCCACCTTTTTTTAAGGTTTCCTCTTCTATAAATTTAGTTGCTTCAGTGAAATTAGAAGTTTCAATGGTTAGACTGGCATTATAGATGATTTTTCGGTTAGCAACCTCTGTTTCTGTGGCATTCGAAGAATCGTTAGCATTCTTATCATTCTCTACAGCCGATTCAGTTTGTAGATTGTTTGCTCGACTATCTTCTTTATTGGCCATACTGAAATCCTGTGGAGCTTCAGCTTGCTCGTCCGCTGTACTTTCCGCTAATTCACTACTATCATTGTTCGAACAGGCTGTGAGAAATAGAATCAAAACAAAAATGAATAAGCACCATTTTTTAAACATAGGAACCCCCTTTTTTTAGATTAGACGTCCGATCTGTTGATTGGTTACAAGAAATTGAAATTAATAATTATTCATTTCCTTGTATGATTTACGGCACTGTCCTAAGCAAAACGTATTTATGTAAATAATACTTTTGTTAGTTAGCGTAATAATTCAAACGACTTTTTAAAAAAATAAATTTTTTTCAGCATAACTATTGAATTAATATACTGAATAGTGCATAATAATACATAATTACTTTAAACGAATAGGAATTAATAGATATTAGACTTAAGGAGAGATTATTAATGAGTAAAGAAAAAGTAGTATTAGCATATTCTGGGGGACTTGATACTTCTGTTGCTATTAAATGGTTACAGGATAAATATAATTATGATGTGATTGCAGTAGGCTTAGATGTAGGGGAAGGTAAGGATTTAGAATTTGTTAAAAATAAAGCGATCGATGTTGGTGCGATTAAATCTTATTCAGTTGATGCAAAGCAATTGTTTGCAGAAGATTTTGTATTACCTGCACTTCAAGCGAACGTCATGTATGAAAATAAATACCCGTTAGTTTCCGCACTTTCTCGTCCATTAATTGCAAAAGTATTAGTAGACATTGCAGAAAAAGAAGGTGCGGTTGCCGTTGCGCATGGTTGTACTGGTAAAGGTAATGACCAAGTTCGTTTTGATGTGGCATTTACAGCACTAAATCCAGAACTGAAAATTGTAGCACCAGTTCGTGAATGGAAAATGACTAGAGACGAAGAAATTAAATATGCAGAAGAAAACGGTATTCCTATTCCAATAGATTTAGATAGTCCATATAGTGTTGATCAAAACCTGTGGGGACGTGCGAACGAATGTGGTATTTTAGAGGATCCGTGGGCAGTTGCTCCGAAAGATGCCTTTGAGCTAACAGTTGATCCTATTGATGCACCTGACCAACCAGAAATTGTCGAGATTGAGTTCAAACAAGGAAAACCTGTTGCCATTAATGGTGAAGAATATCCATTACACGAATTAATCTTAAAATTAAACGATATAGCTGGTAAACATGGTGTTGGAAGAATTGATCATGTCGAAAACCGCCTTGTAGGTATTAAATCACGTGAAATTTATGAAGCACCTGCAGCGATCACTTTAATTAAAGCACATCAAGAGATCGAATCCATCACTTTGCCAAGAGAGGTGACGAAGTTTAAGCCAGTGGTAGAACAGCAATTAGAGCAGGCAATTTATGATGGTTTATGGTTTACACAGCTAACCGATGCGTTAAAAGCATTTATTACAGAAACACAAAAATATGTAAATGGTGTAGCAAAGGTTCAACTATACAAAGGTCAAGCATTTGTTGTTGGTCGTAAATCGGATAATTCACTGTATGATTTCAATTTAGCGACATATAACAAGGGTGACGCATTTGATCATGAAGCAGCACTTGGCTTTATCAAGCTTTGGGGCTTACCAACAAAAGTGCATTCAACAGTGAATGATGTTCATGCAGACAAAGCAAAAATTATGGAAAAAACGAAAATTGATATAAAGGAATCAGTGACACAATGAAATTATGGGGCGGACGTTTTACAAAACCAACAAATGAATTAGTAGATGAGTATACAGCATCCATCAGCTTCGATCAAAAGCTTGCACAATATGATATTCAAGGTAGTCTTGCACATGTAGAAATGCTAGCAAAATGCGAGATTATACCGAAAGAAGATGCAGAGAAGATTAAACAAGGCCTACAGGTAGTTGCAGAAAAAATAGCAACAGGAAAAGCAGAGCTAACCGAAGCAAATGAAGATATTCATATGAACGTAGAAAAACTTTTAATCGATGAAATAGGTGCTGTCGGTGGTAAGCTACACACCGGGAGAAGTAGAAACGATCAGGTGGCATTAGATATGCGTCTGTATCTAAGAGATGCACTAGTAACATTAGTGGAGCTTTTAACCAAACTACAGGATGCTTTAATTAAGCAGTCTAACGAGAACCTTGATACGATTCTTCCTGGCTATACACACCTACAACGTGCGCAGCCAGTATTGTTCGCCCATCATATGATGGCATATGTCTCCATGTTCGAGCGAGATGTAGAGCGGCTAAAAGATAGCTATAAACGCGTCAATCGTTCCCCATTAGGAGCAGGGGCGTTAGCGGGTACGACCTTTCCAATTGATCGCCATTTCGTAGCAGAGCAATTAAATTTCGATGGTGTGGTGGAGAATAGCTTAGATGCCGTGAGTGATCGGGATTTTGTTGTCGAATTTTTGTCCAATGCATCCTTAGTGATTATGCACTTATCTCGCTTAAGTGAGGAGCTCGTGCAATGGTCAAGTGCAGAATTTAATTTTATTGAATTAGATGATGCCTTTTGTACAGGAAGCAGCATGATGCCACAAAAGAAAAACCCAGACGTAGCAGAGCTTGTTCGTGGTAAGTCTGGTCGAGTTTATGGACATTTAATGGGCATGTTAACAACACTAAAGGGTTTACCAATTGCGTATAATAAAGATATGCAAGAGGACAAGGAAGGTATGTTTGATACAGTAGAAACAATCAAAGGCGCATTGGCATTATTTGCACCAATGATTGAAACAATGGAAGTGAAAAAGGATAATATGTATGCAGCAGTTGCGGAGGATTTTTCGAATGCTACAGATTTAGCAGATTATTTAGTAAACAAGGGTTTACCTTTCCGTGAGGCGCATGCAGTAGTTGGGCAAGTGGTGCTTCATTGTATCCAAGAGAACAAGTATTTGTTAGACCTTCCGCTTGAGGCGTTCAAACAGTTTTCTGACCTTATCGAAGAGGATATTTATCAAGTACTTTCGCCTAAAACGGTTGTCAATGCAAGAGACATTGTCGGAGGAACCGCGAAAAACAGAGTAGAGGATCAAATAAAGCTTGCTAGCAGTCGATTAGAAGAAAGCAAGCATTGGATAGCAGTTTTTGCAGAAAAAGTAAATGTACTAAAGAAAAACTAAGTCCCTTCCTTATAAGAGGCTTAGTTTTTCCTTTCCTTTATCGAACAAAATGAAATGAGAAGTAAAAGTTCTCATTTTTTTGTAAAAATAAATGCATAAATATAAATTTTATAGTATAATTATAAGAAATTGAAAATTCATCTTTAAATGAATAGATACAGTTTCTTGGTTTGACAAGGAGGAGATAATATTGCAGCAAACAAAAGGTTATCTTGTTTTAAATACTGGGGATGTTTTAGAAGGTAAATGGCTAGGAGCCCCGAAAAAAATGGAAGGTGAGCTCGTATTCAATACTGCAATGACAGGCTATCAGGAAGTGATGACAGATCCATCCTATGCAGGACAAATTGTTACGATGACTTATCCATTGATCGGAAATTATGGCTGGAATGAAATCGACTATGAAAGCTTAAAGCCCTCTGTCGCGGGTTTTATTGTATCAACATTAAGTGAAAACCCCGAGCATTATGAATCGAAAAATACAATGATTGAGATTCTTGAAAAATATCAGATATCTGCATTAGCTAATATTGACACACGTGCACTAACTAGGATTATTCGAGAAAAAGGGGAAGTGTATGGCAAAATTACGGACGATCCGGCTGACAAACCAATACTGAATGATGTTGATCCAGCAGTCGTATCCAGTGTATCAACGAAGGAAAAGCTTTTCTATAAAACAAGTAATCCTGCAAACCATCCAACCCCGCACGTTGTCGTGATGGATTTCGGTTATAAGCATTCGATTACCCATTCATTACTAGAACTGGGCTGCGATGTTACAGTTGTACCATATGATACGGCTTTCCTTGAGATTCAACGAATAGCTCCAGATGGTGTATTATTATCCAATGGACCTGGAGATCCAAAAGCATTAAAAGATTTATCTGAAAATATCAAGCAAATTTCCGAGAGTTTTCCGACATTAGGAATTTGTTTAGGCCATCAGTTGATAGCTTTAGCACATGGTGCGACAACGAAGCGCCTTCCATACGGACACAGAGGAAGTAATCATCCAGTCAAAGATTTACAAACTGGTAAAGTCATGATTACCTCACAAAATCATGGCTATGTTGTAGATTATGATTCTGTTAATAATACGAATTGGTATGTATCTCATATCAATGTTAATGACAAATCGGTGGAAGGATTAAAACATAAATCACTGCCTTTAATGACCGTGCAGTTTCACCCTGAAGCACATCCAGGACCAATTGACACACACCATTTATTTGTAGATTTTATTCAGCAGTTTATTACTAAGGGAGAGAGACAGCATGCCTAAGTTGACAGATATAAAAAAAGTATTAGTAATTGGCTCCGGACCGATCGTTATCGGTCAGGCAGCCGAATTTGATTATGCTGGTACACAAGCATGTCTAGCTTTGAAAGAGGATGGAGTAGAAGTTGTTCTTGTTAATAACAACCCAGCAACCATTATGACAGATGAAAATATTGCCGATAAGGTTTATTTAGAACCATTAACGTGTGAATCGATAACGAAAATTATTGAAAAGGAACGACCTGATGGAATCTTGCCAACATTAGGTGGGCAAACCGGCTTGAATATGGCAGTACTCTTAGATGAGGCAGGAGTGCTAGAAAAATATCAAGTTACCTTATTAGGAACACCGCTTGAAACTATACAAAAAGGGGAAGACCGTGAAATATTCAAATCAATGATGAAGGAAATTAAAGAGCCAATTGCCGAAAGCTTGTCCACTTCTTCTGTTGATGAAGCACTCGATTTTGCTAGGAAGGTTGGTTATCCAATGATTGTACGTCCTGCATATACACTAGGCGGGGCTGGTGGTGGAATAGCGGATACAGAAGAAGAGCTCCGTCAAATTGTGAAAAACGGCCTTCATTATAGCCCAATTAATCAGGTATTAATTGAACAAAGTGTAAAGGGATGGAAAGAGATTGAATACGAAGTAATGCGTGATTCCAATGATACTTGCATTATTGTTTGCAACATGGAAAACTTTGATCCAGTTGGTGTGCACACAGGGGATAGTATTGTTGTAGCACCTTCTCAAACGTTAACAGATCGCCAATATCAAATGCTCCGAACTTCTTCTGTAAAAGTGATCCGTGAATTAGGTGTGATTGGGGGGTGTAATATTCAATTCGCTTTAAATCCGGAAAACGATGATTATATTATTATTGAGGTAAACCCTAGGGTTAGTCGTTCCAGTGCTCTTGCATCCAAAGCAACCGGTTATCCAATAGCTCGGATTGCTGCTAAAGTTGCTCTTGGCTACCACTTAGATGAGGTCATTAACCCAATTACTGGTGATACATATGCCAGCTTTGAACCAGCGATCGATTATATTGCAGCCAAAATTCCGCGTTGGCCATTTGACAAATTCACACAAGCAGACCGATTACTTGGTACACAAATGAAAGCAACTGGTGAGGTGATGGCTCTAGCGCGCAATTTTCCAACTGCTATCAATAAAGCGATTCGTTCATTAGAGATCGGTCTCGACTCTATTTATCTACCTGGTATAGAGAAATGGACAGACGAAAAGCTTGTGCTAGCTTTAGATAAAGCAACTGATGAGCGATTGTTTGTTGTTACGGAAGCATTAAGACGTGGAAAGACAGTGGAGGAAATCCATAACATTACCCAAATTAATAATTATTTTTTGTATGAGTTAGAAGCAATGGTTAAAAAAGAGAAGGAGCTTGCCACAAAAGAATGGGATCAAATAAAAGTAGAGGATATTAAAGAGGCGAAAAGCTATGGCATATCTGACACTGCTCTTGCCAAAATATTAAATGTTTCAATTGAACAAATACAAGAAAAAATAAAAACAGAGAAATTAGCCCCATCCTTTAAGATGGTGGATACTTGTGCGGCGGAATTCTCTGCTGAAACCCCATATTTTTATAGTTCATGGAATGAAAGAGACGAGGTAGAAGCTCTAAGTGGTGAGAAGAAAATGATCGTACTGGGGTCTGGTCCAATACGGATCGGACAAGGGGTAGAATTTGATTATTGCTCCGTACATGCGGCTAAATCATTACAAGATCAAAAGATAGATGCCATTGTTATTAATAACAATCCAGAAACTGTCAGTACGGATTTCAATACAGCAGACCATTTGTATTTCGAGCCACTAACAGTGGAGGATGTTTTACATGTTGTTAGAAAGGAACAGGCTGAAGGAGTGTTAGTACAGTTTGGAGGCCAAACAGCGATTAATCTAGCAGACGGATTACAAAAAGCTGGTGTGAAGATTACAGGTACAGCTCTTGAAGCAATTGAAGCAGTGGAGGACCGTGACCAGTTTTATCAATTATTACAGAAATTAAACATCCCTCATATCCCAGGTGATACGGTAATGGCAGTAGAGGATGCAAAGGCAGTAGCCGAAAAAATCGGTTATCCTATCCTCCTTCGTCCATCGTATGTAATCGGTGGTCAGGGCATGGTCATCCTTTATAGTGAAACACAACTAGTCAATTATTTAGCAAATCTTGAGCAAAGCTCTCACGATAATCGCATCTTTCCACTCTTAATTGATCGTTATATTGAAGGCTACGAGGTCGAAGTGGATGCGATTTGTGATGGAGAGGATATTTTAATACCAGGTATTTTTGAACATGTAGAAAAAGCAGGAGTTCATTCAGGGGATAGTGTTGCTATTTTCCCTTCCCCTACTTTAACGGAAGCACATAAACAAACGATAGAAGCATATACACAGCAGATATCAAAGGCATTACATGTAAAAGGGATCATGAACATTCAATTTGTCCTAAGTGAAGATCGAAAAACAATTTATGTCTTGGAGGTAAACCCTCGTGCATCACGTACAGTCCCTATTGCAAGTAAGGTAACAGGAGTTCCAATGGTGGATTTAGCTACTCGTGTTCAAATGGGTGAAGCATTACAGGATCAAGCATGGAAATTAGGACTTCACCGTGAGGTCCCATACTACGCAGTAAAAATGCCGGTATTTTCCACAAATAAATTACCTGGTCTTGATCCGATCCTCGGTCCTGAGATGAAATCAACTGGGGAAGCAATCGGAATTGGAACAACCGTAGATCAAGCGATGGCTAAGGCATTTGGTTGGAAGGAGAATAGCTTAAAAGCTCTTACTGTAAATGATGTAATCTTCTTATCCTTAACAAAGGTAGATAAGGTACTAATCGAAGCATTACAACTACTCAATATACAGATTGAGGTAGATCCAAAAACAAAAGCCTTATTAGAAACGGAAGGTGTAACCATAAGTAAGGTAGTTAGTTTAGAAGTTGCGACCAACAATTGTCTTGATGAAAAATATGCCCTGATTGCTGATACGAACCGTACAGGAGAAAAAGATGAACATGTTGTTCTAAGAGAGGCAGGCTTGAAATCTGATACATTATGCTTCTCATCTAATGAGACA
Source organism: Gracilibacillus sp. JCM 18966 (assembly GCF_055392695.1). NCBI lineage: Bacteria > Bacillati > Bacillota > Bacilli > Caryophanales > Bacillaceae > Gracilibacillus > Gracilibacillus sp. JCM 18966. Next base: position 1,806,247 of record NZ_AP043883.1, read on the forward strand.
TTAGTAGCCTATTTAAAAGCAACAGAAGAGGCTTTAGAGGCACCTCAATCCATCCAGACCTATCGAAAAGACAAGAACCAAGTGAATAAGAAGGAGCGTGTGATCGGATGAGTTATAAAGAAAAGTTAAAAGGCAGAGATTTACTTACATTAGCGGACTACTCAAAAGCAGAAATCAGCTATTTATTAGAATTAGCTGACCAAATTAAGCAAAAAAGAAAAAAGGGCGAGATTTATGAACCTTTAAGAGGAAAAACATTAGGCATGATCTTTGAGAAGTCATCAACTCGTACACGCGTTTCCTTTGAGGCAGGTATTTATCAGCTTGGTGGAACTGGTCTATTTTTAAGTGCCAATGATATACAAATTGGTCGTGGGGAACCAATTTCTGATACAGCTAAGGTTTTGTCAGGTTACTTGGATGGTATAATGATTCGTACTTTTTCTCAACAGGATGTAGAGGATTTAGCCGAGAATGCTACGATTCCTGTTATTAATGGTCTTACAGATGAGTATCATCCATGCCAGGTTCTTGCTGATTTGCAGACAATGAAAGAAATAAAAGGTAAGCTTGAAGGCTTAAAACTCGCCTATATTGGAGACGGGAACAATATGGCACATTCCTTAATGATTGGCTGTGCCAAGATGGGCTTAGACGTAGCTATCGCAGCGCCAAACGGTTATCAGCCGAAAGACGAAATTACAGCAGTCGCTAAATCATTTGCTGAAGGAACGGAGGTATTAGTGACAGACGATGTTATCGAGGCTGTAAAAGATGCTGATGTCATCTATTCAGACGTATGGGCAAGCATGGGGCAGGAAGCTGAGCAGAATGAACGGGAAAAGGCATTTGCTGCTACTTATCAAGTAAACACGGAGCTTTTCTCCCATGCAAAGGAAGATGCCATATTCATGCATTGCCTTCCAGCGCACAGAGGAGAGGAAGTAACGTCAGAAATTATTGATGGGCCACAGTCTGTCGTATTCCAAGAAGCAGAAAACAGATTACATGCACAAAAAGCATTGATGGTTGCATTGATGGGTAGCTAGATTCCAATTAGGGATCTAGCTTTTTTCCTCTTCATTTGCAGTTCATATTTCATTATTGATATAATAGAATGAATTGTGAGTTATTTTCACAATAGAATAATAAAGGATTGAATCTACATGAACAAACAAACTGTTATCTCAGAATTGCAGGATATTTTGGCAAAAGACCATATTTTAATAGATGAGGAATTAAAAAATCATACTTATACAAAGCTTGGTGGAAAGGCAGATTTTTTTATTACACCAGGTACGATAGAAGAAGTACAAGAAGTCATTCGTTATGCAATTAGAAAGCAAGTTCCTTTTACTCTGCTCGGTAATGGCTCGAATGTCATCGTGCGTGATGGAGGTATTCGAGGAATTGTACTGAGTCTAAAGAAATTTCGTGCGATTAGACGAGAGGGCAATAAAGTAGTTGCAGAGAGTGGTGCGAGAATTATTGATGCATCACGATTTGCTTTGCAAGAAAAATTAACAGGCCTTGAATTTGCTTGTGGCATTCCTGGAACCGTTGGTGGTGCCTTATATATGAATGCAGGTGCATATGGTGGGGAGATTAAAGATTGTCTAGAGCATGCATTAATTGTCGATCGCGGGGGCGATGTGCATCAAGTATTGGCAGAGGAGTTTGATCTAGATTATCGAACGAGTAATATCGCAGAAAAAGGATATATCGTTTTAGAAGCAACCTTTCAGTTAAAGGAAGGACATTATGAGGAGATTAAGGCTGTGATGGATGATTTGACTTTTAAGCGTGAGTCAAAGCAGCCATTAGAGTATCCATCCTGTGGTAGTGTGTTCAAACGTCCACCAGGCTATTTTGCAGGGAAACTGATTCAAGATAGCGAGTTACAAGGTAAAGGTGTTGGAGGGGCAGAAGTATCCACCAAACATGCTGGATTTATTGTGAATAAAGATAATGCAACGGCAAGTGATTATATTGCTGTGATTGAGATGGTACAGCAGACGGTGAAAGCGAAATTTGGTGTAAAATTGGAGAGAGAGGTTAGGATTTTGGGAGAGGATGAAGAGATGGCTTAGGTTGTTTTGTTAATCTGGATTTGTAACAAACTGTGTAGGTAAGAAAGGCGTAGATACTGACCCAGTGAAAAATCTAACTTTCGTTGGTTACCATCTTACTCACTCAGCTTTTTATTTAGCTAACTCTTTTATTCAAACGACTTTAATTCTCCTTTTTTAGATGAATTCAATAGATGTAGTTAAATAGTGGCTGGGACATAATTAAATAGGGTGAATGAGAATCCGAACAATCTTCTGATTGAGCGTAGTCAAAATACGGAGACTCCTGTGGGAACAGCACGAGCTGAAGATCCACTTTGCAAAGTTAGCTGAAGCCGTGCCCACGGAATGCGGAGTATTTTGACAGAGCGGTTACAGTGCAGAAATCTATTGCCATTTTTCTCTCTATACTATTAACCCTAGTATTTTTCCATTATTTGAGCCAAATATTTTTTGAAATTATTTCTGATACTTTGAGGCTCGATAATTTCACATTTATCCCCAAACTGTAGGAGAGCATTGTATCCGTGTTCATTATCAACTATGGGATACTTTGCAATATAACCATTCTTATGTTGAGATATAACATAATCTTCTCCAAATCGTTCAATGATCTTGTCTTTGATAGATTTATCAATTTTTATAATCACTGGAACTGTTTCTTTTGTCATCCAGTTAGATCCATCCATAGGTAGGGAAACAAATTCCTTAGGTGAGAAGGATTCTACAGACATACTTACATCGTTCATTCTAGCTATCTTAAATGTGCGATAATCCTTTCTTTTAACGCAGAAGGCTTGTAAATACCAACTACTTTCTTTAAAAATGACTTTGTAAGGCTCTACTTTGCGAGAAGTATCCTCACCATTTTTATCGATATATTGGAACACCAAATATCGATGATCCTCCATAGCAGTTTCGATTAACTTCAAGCGATCTCGAAGGAATCGATTACCCTGATTCAAGGTAAGATCAACCGAGAAATGTCCATCGTTTTTCCATTGCTGTATTAAATCTGTTTCACTTTCCATACTTTGTACTTTTGCTAACGTATTTGCTATTTCATTTTTTTCCAGTAATTGATTATAGCTCTCTAAACTTGTTATTAAGCTTCGAACATCTTTTGGAGTGAATAACTTTTTGTCTACTTTATAGGACTTCATTAAGCTTACTCCACCATCCGTCCCTCTAGTAGTGAAAATTGGTAGCCCAGCCATAGTTAAGGTATCAACATCCCTAAATATTGTTCTTCGGCTAACCTCTAATCTTTCAGCCAATTCGCTAGTAGTTACTACTTCTCGATCCAACAGCAGCATGATAATGGCAACAAGTCGATCAATTTTCATAGTAATCTCTCCCTTTAACTATCATTATGACATACAGGTGTCATAATTGACATTGTAAAATAAACTTGTACTCAAAAATAAAGAAATACAGGGAGGTAATTTCAATAAGTAATTACAAGATTTTAGAAAAAGACGCATTTCGGTTCATAGGTTTCAAAACAAAATTGGAAGGTTCGGTAAATATCCATGCAGAAGAATTTTCTAGCCAGAAAACCGAATTTTTCAAGGGAATCATTCATGATGGAAAGATGGCACTATTACAACCTCTTTCGGAGAGTAAATACGGGTATGGGGTCGTCACAACAGATAAAAAAACTGCCTATTACTACGCGGGTGTACGAACTACTCAAAAGGGAATAGCAGGAACAGAGGAAGTGCTATTTTCGGGAGGTAAGTACCTCGTGCTTAGTGATGAGGGTGGCTTATCCCGTTTAGCCTTTGATAAGCTAGAGAATCAAGCATTTAATCAAATTCTTACTAATGACTTTGAGTATACCTATAATGGGAAGCCAATTGCCGAAGTGCTATTAAATGGAAATCCAGCAGATGCTGAAGTGGAAGTATGGATACCTATTGAGTAACATTGTTTTAGCAGGGGATAGTATAAGCTATCTCCTGCTATTTTTTATACGATTTTTTGCTCTCAGTGCAAGGCAGACTCTCGTCTATATAGACAATCCCATCTGTAGCCCCCTCCTTTTGATTGCAAATTTTACTTTACCTGTCGTAGTAATCATGATAAAATAAAATTACTACGACAGATAAAGTACGGCAGTCGTAGTAAAATCAATCGCTGACATAGTAGAAGGGAGGATCAGCTTTTGATTAGTAGTGATGTAATTCGTGGCTATAATGACACCATCATTCTTTCTCTCTTATTAGAGCAAGAATCATATGGATATGAAATTTCCAAGAAAATTAAAGAAATATCAGAGGAAAAGTACGTTATCAAAGAAACAACCCTATATTCGGCATTTAATCGACTTATGAAAAATGGATATATCGAAGCCTTTCATAAACAACAAACCTTTGGCAAAAAAAGAACGTACTATAGAATGACAGAAGCAGGGTTGCTTTTTTATAAAGAGAAATGTCGCGAATGGGAGCTAACAAAAGAAGTGATGAATCGATTTATTAAGGAGGAGTTTCGATAATGGACACCATTATGAATTATTTAGAAAACATGTTTGCTTCAATGCCAAAATCTAAACAGATGCAGCAATTAAAAGATGATTTGCTAGTGCATATGGAGGATAAATATCAAGAATTAAAACGAGCTGGAAAATCAGAAAATGAAGCAATCGGTGTAGTGATTGCAGAGTTTGGAAACATGGAAGAAATTATGGACGAATTTGGTATTGATTTAGATGATGATAGAGCTAATGAGCCTTTTTTAATGGATGAAGAAATAGAAGAATATTTACATGTGAGTAAAAAAACAAGCATTTGGATTGGTATAGGTGTCGGTTTGTGTATAATAAGTGCTGCGATGTTTGTGTTTATAGCAGGATTACAAAACAATGGTTTTTTAAATGAAATTCCAGTAAAAACAGCTAATATTATTGGAGTTATTTGTTTAATTGTATTTGTTGCCATTGCTGTTGGTTTGTTCATTTATAATGGCTTGAAGATTGAAAAATATGATTATATTCATACAGAGCATGCCTTTCAATTATCGTTTGAACAGAAAAATAGTATTCAAACCCGTAAAGAAGCTCATCAACCAAAGTATCTTGCAGCCCTAATTTGTGGGATTGCCCTTATTATTCTTTCACCAGTTGTCCTTTTCACCACTCTAGCAATAAACGAGCAATTCACTCATTTTGGTGTTGTTGGACTATTATGGATAGTAGCTATAGGAATATTCCTATTAATTTTTTTCACTACGGAGATGGACGCATATAAAAATCTGTTAAAGGAAGGGGTAGCCTCCAAGTCTAAAAAGAATGAGAAGCGAGACAGAATAACAGGAGCAGTAGCTGTAATCATTTGGTCATTAGCTACTATCATCTTCCTAATAAGTGGTTTCCTCTACAATCAATGGCATATAAATTGGCTCGTATTTGCGATTGCTGGTATTTTTATCGGAATGTTCAATGCAGCTTATTCCATTCTAACAAAAAATGAATGAAAAGGAACTGGCATCCAGAGCACGATAAGTTCTAAAATGCTGGCGATCTCTATTAAAATGGCAGTAATAATGAGGATAAGTACCAAAATGCCAGAGTCAGCATCTCAAAATGGCACTTATAACAAGGATAAATGCCAAAATGCCAGAGATCCCGCTCGAAATGGTACTTAAAATGAGAATAAGTACCAAAATGCCAGAGTCAGCGCCTCAAAATGACACTTATCAAACGGATAAAGCCCAAAATACCGGTGATCCCGCTCAAAACGGTAGTAACAAGCGATTAAAATGCTCGCACAAATGACCATGTATAAGCTAATTTTTTGCAAATCATTTCAAGATTCTATATAATAAAAACACTAACTAAATAAACGCATGTATTCCTTTGGGGCAGGGTGTAATTCCCGACCGACGGTGATAAGCTAAGGAGCTTTTAGTCCGTGACCCGGATCATTTTTCATTAAATGTGAAGGTGGATTTGGTGAAATTCCAAAGCCGACAGTGAAAGTCTGGATGGGAAAAGGAATGGTGGAGAAGTGGTTATTTTTTCTATGGAATAAGCATTGTTTATTGCTGATTCTGTCGAAAATTTCTTGATTAATTCAAGGCTTCTTTGCTATGAATGAAAGACTATCCAGCCCTAGGGTCATTATCCTAGGGCTTTTCTTATTTTAATATAGAAGGTGATGAAGTGAGAACAAAGGAAGAATGGATGGAGCTCGCTTTAACGATGGCCGAAGCTACTACTGGTCAAACTAGCCCAAATCCGTCTGTTGGGGCGGTTGTCGTCAAGGATGGTGTACTGCTTGGGGTTGGTACACATTTAAAGGCAGGAGAACCGCATGCAGAGGTCCATGCTATCGCACAGGCTGGTGAAAAGGCAAAAGGTGCTGATATCTATGTAACGTTAGAGCCTTGTGCCCATTATGGCAAAACTCCTCCATGTGCGGAATTACTAGTAGAGAAGGGAATTAAAAAGGCTTATATCGCATCGGTTGATCCAAACCCAAAGGTAGCTGGAAAAGGGGTAGCAATTCTTGAAGCAGCAGGAATCGAAGTGGAAGTAGGATTATATGAAGAAAGAGCGCTCCAATTGAATAAGCACTTCTTTCATTTTATGAATAAAAAACGACCATTTATCACCTTAAAAGCAGCGATGACATTGGATGGGAAGACAGCGACAGTGACAGGGGATAGTAAATGGATCACATCAGCCGAAGCTAGACTAGATGTGCATAAGGAAAGACATAAGCATGATGCGATATTAGTTGGCAAGGGAACGGTCGGGGCTGATAATCCAAGCCTGACAACTCGCTTACCTCAAGGTGGAAAAAATCCAATTCGGATTATCCTTGATACTAAGCTATCATTGCAAGAGGAATTTGCGATCTATGATAAAGAAGCAACTACCTGGTTTTTTTGCGGAAATGAAGCAGATCCGATTACTTTTCAAGAAAAACATCCTCACATCAAGGTGGTTCAGTTAAAAACAGAAGATATTCAATTAGAAGATGTCATGAACGAATTAGCACAAAATAAAATTCAATCATTATATGTCGAAGGTGGCGGAACCATCCATCAAGCCTTTCTACAGGAGAACCTCGTAGATGAATGTCATTGGTATATTGCACCAAAGCTTTTAGGTGGCCAGGATGCTAGATCTGTTATAGCAGGGAATTCGCCACACTGGATGGAAGATGCAAAGGAATTAACTTTCATTGATTTTGAGAAGCTGGGACCAGATCTGAAGATTATTGCAAAACCAAAAGGGGGATTCTAATGTTTACTGGTATTGTCGAAGAAAAGGGTAAAATTGAAATGATTAAACAATCCAATCAAGCATTACAACTGAAGATTCAAGGCGAAAAAGTGACAGAGGATGTGGCGATTGGCGATAGTATTTCCGTAAATGGTGTTTGCTTAACCGTGACTAACTTCACTAAGGAGTGGTTTACAGTAGACGTCATACCTGAAACATTTCGTAGCTCCTCTTTATCCACACTAAAAGCACAGTCCATGGTTAATTTAGAGCGCGCCATGCATGCAAACGGAAGATTTGGTGGTCACTTTGTGTCAGGACATGTCGATGCAGTTGGTACAATCGAACGAACTTGGATCGAAGATAATGCAAAATATTATTACATCACTGTCCCGGAAACACATTATGTGACTCTAAAGGGATCAGTAGCCGTAGACGGCACTTCATTAACTGTATTTGGAGTAGACGATAATGGGTTCACTATCTCCTTAATTCCAGAAACACAAGCAGCGACCATTCTAGGTGATAAAAAACAAGGGGATATCGTGAATGTGGAATATGATATGTTAGCAAAATATATGGAGCGATTACTTCGTTCCTCCCATCAACAGCCACAAGGAATAACAGAAGAGAAATTGACGCAATTGGGTTTTTAGGGGGCCAATAATGAAACATTCAGTAGATGAAGCAATAGAAGCATTAAAAAAAGGTGAAATTGTGATCGTTGTAGATGATGAAGACCGTGAGAATGAAGGAGATTTTGTTGCACTAGCGGAAAAAGTAACACCTGAAATTATTAATTTTATGGCAAAAGAAGGACGTGGATTGATTTGCACACCTATGTCCCAAAATTATGCCGATCGTTTCCAATTAGGTGCAATGGTAGCACGTAATACAGATGATCATGGCACCAATTTTACAGTGAGCATTGATTATCATACCACTCATACAGGGATTAGCGCTCATGAAAGATCGTTAACGATTGAAAAGTTAGTCGATGAAACAACGACTGCTTATGACTTCAAACGTCCAGGGCATGTATTTCCTTTAATTGCAAAAAATGCAGGAGTTTTGGAACGATCTGGACATACCGAGGCAGCCATTGACTTAGCCCGTTTATCCAATTCAAAACCGGTTGCAGTTATTTGCGAAATTATGAATGAAGATGGCACTATGGCTAGACAGGATGATTTAGAAAAAATTGCTGAAATCCACAGTATGCCAATGGTCTCCATTCAAGAGTTGATTCAATACCGAAAGAGATATGATAAATTAATCACGAAAGAAACAGAAGTAAATATGCCAACAGCTTATGGTGAATTTAAGCTTGTTGCTTATACAGAAAAATATACTGGTAAGGAGCATGTCGCCTTATATAAAGGGGAATTAACACCTGATGAGCCAACCCTTGTCCGTGTCCACTCTGAATGTTTAACAGGTGATGCATTTGGTTCGCAGCGATGTGACTGTGGCCCACAGCTTAAAAAAGCGTTAGAAGAAATCGAAAAAGCAGGACGCGGTGTGTTAGTGTATATGCGCCAAGAGGGCCGAGGCATTGGGTTAATTAATAAAATGAAGGCATACAAGCTTCAAGAGGAAGGCTACGATACAGTGGAAGCAAACCATCAGCTAGGCTTTCCAGATGATCTTCGCGATTATGCCATAAGTGTTCAAATTTTAAGAGATTTAGGTGTCGGGAAAATTCATTTATTAACAAATAATCCTCGCAAGCTTTCAAGCATGAAGGAATATGGTTTAGAATTAGTAGCACGAAAAGCGATTGAAATACCCGCTAATAAGAATAATGAAAAATATTTACAAACGAAAGTAGAAAAGCTTGATCATTTATTACACATTGAAAGTAACCGAGATGGGGGAGGAATTTAACATGGGGAAAATATATGAAGGTAATTTAGTTGGTACAGGTTTAAAGGTTGGTATCGTTGTAGGAAGATTTAATGAATTTATTACCGGGAAACTGCTAAGTGGTGCAGAAGATGCATTTAGAAGACACGGTGTTGCTGAAGAAGATGTAGAAGTAGCTTGGGTTCCAGGAGCATTTGAGATTCCGCTTGTCGCGAAAAAAATGGTAGAAACGGGTAAATATGATGCCGTAGTTACATTAGGAACGGTTATTCGGGGCTCTACGCCACACTTTGATTATGTGAGCAATGAAGTGTCAAAAGGGGTAGCAAGTGTTTCTATGGATGCAGGAATCCCAGTCATTTTTGGTGTTCTAACTACTGACACCATCGAGCAAGCAATCGAACGTGCAGGAACAAAAGCAGGAAACAAAGGAGCAGAAGCAGCGATATCAGCAATTGAAATGGCTAATCTGTTGAAAGATATTGAATAGAGCACAATGGCAGTGTGGCGGGTAAATCAATCTCGTCACACTTTTTTATACGTTTGAAAAAACGCACATTTTGGATATCGGAGAAAATGGGAGGTATCGCATCTAGAGGTGTCGAATATAATCGGATATCGGACAAAATGCGTGGTGCTGCATCTAGAAGTGTCCAATAAAATCAGATATCGGACAAAATACGTGGTGCTGCATCTAGAGGTGTCGAATATAATCGGATATCGGACAAAATGCATGGTGCTGCGTCTAGAGGTGTCCAATAAAATCAGATAAAGGACAGAATAAATGGTGACGAACCCATATCTGTCCAATATATAATTGGTTCACCCCAATCACTTTACATCTGCTTTCACTTTCGATATGAAATTTACAGCGCCAAAGAGGAATCACCAATTCCCCTTTGACAAAAACTCATACAACTCACTTATTAAGTAATGTTTTAATATCATCTTCTATCTTCTCTGGTTCTGTTTTTGGAGCATATCGTTTTACTACATTGCCATCTTGATCGATGAGAAATTTTGTGAAATTCCATTTGATTTGGTCAGACACGATGCCTGGAGCCTCTTTCGTTAAATACTTATATAATGGATGTGCATCTTTGCCGCGAACATTAATTTTGGCAAACATTGGGAAGGAAACTCCAAAGTTTAATCGACAGAATTCCTCTGCCTCTTCACTCGAACCAGGCTCTTGATTCATGAATTGATTGCAAGGAAAGCCTAGTATCTCTAATCCTTCTTCCTTATACTTCTGATATAGCTTTTCTAGACCATCGAACTGAGGGGTGAAGCCACACTTACTTGCTGTATTGACGATAAGTACTGCCTTCGCTTGAAACTCAGCTAATTCCTTTTCTTTTCCCTTTACTGTTTCAACCTTGAAATCATATATAGACATAAAAAAAGCCTCCTTACTATAAGATTAGCATAAGGAAGCAAAAATTGTTTAATCAGAAGTTCTAAACAGATAGTAATTCGTTAAAACGAGAGAAAGTAGCAATATTGCTTCACCTATATTCGTCATTGCCTTTGTGGGGATAGGTAATTGAACAATGCTGGTAACACTAATAATCAAGCAACCAACAAAGAAAAGATAGAATCCAGTTTTTCGCCAAACAATAATAGAGGTTAAAAGTAGGATGATACTAATTGCAATAACCATAATCGGCAATCGATCCTCTGTCTCTTGATAACTGAGAATGCCATATTCCCATACTGGCTCTAAATCAATCGTTAGTATACCAATTATTTCCGCTAAAATTAAACAAGCTGTGATCAGAAAAGTCGCTAATTTGGCAAGGGAATGTTGAGCAAAATGAACGTTTATCCTTTTTAAAACTGCATATGAATATAACACAAGAAGTGGTGTAAAGAATGCATGGAGCCAATATCTTAATTCATTCCATTTCTCCAACCAACTACTTTCTCCAATGAAACGCCCTACTGTTAGTATTCCATTGTCATAGATTAAACCAACAATAACTAGGAGAATAACATTTAGCAGCGATCCCCATCCAATCCATTGCGCTTGACGTATCACAACAATCCATAACACTACATAAAAAAACGTTAGTAATGCATATAAATAGAGATCCATCATATCACCACTTTTCTTATTTCGTTACTGTCATTATTATAACCAAATAAGAAAAAAGATGCTTCCTTTCATTAAAAAGGAAACATCTTTCAGACTATTATTCTTGTGTAACCCCATCTTCTTCGGCAATACGATCAAGGCGTGCTTGGATTTCTTCCTCTGTTAGGTTATGTTCCGCGATATATAAATTACGAGGATGGGTACGGCATTCATGAGAACAGCCGCGCATATATTTGTGTTCATTTTCTTCTGAGCATAGCATTTGTCGATTACATTCAGGATTTGCGCAATTCACATAGCGTTCACAAGGTTCCCCGTCAAAATAATCCTTTCCAACAACGACATGTTCTTTGCGATTTACTGGTACAGAAATACGTTCATCAAATACGTAAAGCTGTCCATCCCAAAGCTCCCCTTGAACTTCTGGATCTTTACCATACGTTACGATACCGCCATGTAATTGTCCGACATCCTCAAATCCTTGTTTTACAAGCCAACCAGAGAACTTTTCACAACGGATTCCACCAGTACAATAGGTTAGAACCTTTTTACCTTCTAATTTATCTTTGTTTTCCTCCACCCATTTAGGAAGCTCTCGAAATGTTTCGATATCAGGTCTAATCGCTCCACGGAAATGACCTAGCTCATATTCATAATCGTTACGAGCATCTAAGACTACTGTATTCTCATCACGCATAGCTTCATAAAATTCTTGTGGTGACAAATATTTTCCAGTTGTCTCTCTTGGATTAATATCCTCTTCAAGACGTAGGGTAACTAACTCTGGGCGAGGTCTAACGTGCATTTTTTTGAAGGCATGTCCATCTGCTTCATCTACTTTAAACACCATGTCCTTAAATCGAGGATCATTATGCATTGTCTCCATATACGTATTCGTTTGCTCGACGGTACCGGAAACTGTTCCATTAATACCTTCATGTGCAATGAGAATACGGCCTTTAAGTCCTAATTCCTTACAGAACTTTAAGTGCTCACTTGCATAGCCTTCTGGATCCTCCAAATCTACATAGTGATAGTACAATAATACTTGGTACTTTTCCTTTTTTTCCATTCTTTCTACCACCTATCAATTCATATTTGCAAGATATAAATGTGTTTAGGTTGGTTTATACTTTTATTATCTTGCAACACTTTATTCTATCATGTTTTTTCTCTCTTCACAATGCTAGTAGGAGGAGTCGTTTGTGTCAAACTTTTCTCGGTACCCTATTCATCCCAGTATTTCTGGCACTCTAAATTTGTACGCTTTTCCAGCTACCGCGCGAATGTCTTCGCTTGGTTCCCCGTCATTTTAAGTTACGTTCTAAAGACCAAGAACCTAACTTAAAATGCCAGGATGGTTATCTAAAACTTTTAGCTAGCTTTCCTATGGCGGATGAATGAGGTGCATACACACCGATTACGCCTTGCTTAGCACCCATCGACGGGCGTGTAGGTTGATGCAAATAAGAAGACATGCGGACAACCTTCTTCACTTCTCGTTGCTTTCTTGCACTTCGTTTAAGATCCGCAAGATAAACTTCTCGTAAGGTGCCGTTTAGTATGCCTTGTTTTACCTTTACCATCGCCTCTGCGCCCTCTGAACTCCAATGCATGCCTCGTTTCTTCATACGGTAAGTAACACGTCGCTGATTCGATTCCATCGCACCTAGATTTCTTGCGTCTTCTGGAGGATTATCTATACGCTTTTTCCAATTCAAAATACGATCCCAATTGTTCAAGATATACGTACGAAACACCTTAACTTTTTCGGTTTTTTTGGAGTCTTCAAGCGTGCTTTCGTAAGTATCCAGCCATAAGTTAAAATGCTCTAAGTCATGATTCTCTAACGCTTTTCGTAATTCCGTTTTATAGTCACTCTGTTTGGCACCAAGTGCTCGATTAAGCCCTTGGAATACATGGTAAGGGTCTAGTTGGTTTAGAACAGGATATTCTGACTGGGAAAAGGCTTCTTGAAACTTCTCAGCTGTGTAACCGGCTCCACCATCACTATTCGTTACAACTCGTGTCTTTTCCAAAGAATAATGATTGGCAGTAAGTGCCTGAACTTCTTTCCAAAATTCCGAGGTTGGTTTGGTTGTCATAAGCACTTTCTGATTACGCAAAGATACGCGTTTCCCACTCTTATCCCAGCCTTCGTAAATAATCGCATGGCTTACCTCGTGACTCTTTTTCTTTTCCGTTCCCCTAACGAATACCCCATCAGCTTCTGCATAAAGAAACTCAACTTTTTCACCTTCTGGCAATTCAGCGGAATCCTCTAAATCAATGACCATGTCCTTATCCGCTATAGCTTGTGCTCTCCCAACCTCTCTCACAATCGTTCCAACCGTTGCGTGACTAATATCTACAGCTGTCCACTCCTTCAGTACATGAGCCACTTCTCTGTAGGTACTTTCAGCGGCCATTTCGGCAACCTTTACTTCTACAAAAGGACTTCTACGCTTGTACTTTTTAAATCCAATCCATTCATCAAAAGGATAGTGGGAATGACCTTCTAAATCATGCATAAGCGTATGTGTAAATCTCACTCCACCAAAAGTGAATTGAATTTCCCTTTCGTCATTTCTTTCAACCCTCCAGCCTTCCGCTTGTTTTTTCTTCACAATGACAGTGTTCATATTGGTGAATACGTCCCCCAACAAGGACGCAAACAACTCATACATCAAGGTACGAACACTTTCCTCGAAATCAATTAAATTATCTGTTTGGTGTATTAATCTGTATAATTTTGATATAATAGTATTCATGAAGAGGCCTCTTTCTACGATGTATTTGCTCTGGTAGGCATACATTTATGATAGAGTGCCTCTTCTTTTTTGGCTAGGATTTTGTAGAAATACCACCGAGAACTATTTTACACATACGGAGGAGTCATACTCCACATTATCCTTGCTCAAACCACTTCATCAATGCTTGCGTTCCTTTGTCGCCTTCTCCAGCTTGCTCTAGCTCTGTATACAGCTTTAACGATAATTCAAGTCCTGGAGTGGTTAAATCCATTTCCTTAGCAGACTCAAGCGCAATTTTCATATCTTTAATAAAATGCTTGATGTAAAATCCTGGTTGATCATCCCCGTTAATCATTCGAGGTGCTAGGTTGGATAACGACCAGCTCCCTGCTGCCCCTGTTGAAATACTTTCTAATACTCGAGTAGGATCTAGTCCAGCTTTTTTCGCGTACATTATCGCTTCTGTTACACCAATCATGTTGGAAGCAATTGTGATTTGATTAGCCATTTTCGTATGCTGGCCAGCACCTGCTGGACCTTGAAGAACAATGTTTTCTCCCATTATTTCAAAAATAGGTAGCATGGCATCAAAGTCTTTCTGTTTCCCACCTACCATAATCGCTAGTGAGCCATTCCTTGCGCCGATATCACCACCAGAGACAGGTGCATCTAGAGCGTGTAACCCTTTTTCCTCTGCAGCTTCCGCAATCCTTTTGGCAAGCTTTGGATTAGAAGTTGTCATATCAATTATATAGGTGTCGGTGCTTGCATTTTGGATAATCCCATTTTCTCCGAAGTAAATTTCTTCTACATCAGAAGGGTAGCCAACAATGGAAATAATGATATCTGATGATGTAGATAATGCTGTTACACTGTTCTTCCAGATCGCTCCTTGTTCTACTAGATCACTTGCTTTTTCTTTTGTTCTTGTGAAAATCTGTACATGGTAGCCTTCCTGCATTAAATTCCTCGCCATACTTTTTCCCATCACACCAATACCAATAAAACCAATCGTTTTGTTCATTGAGCATTCCATCTCCTTTTTCTTCTACTTTATCATGGTGGGATGGCCGCTACAATAATGTTTTTTATGATAGCGAAAGTGGAATATATGCAATAGGAGGAGATAAATCATGACACAAGATATTTGGAAGGAATGTAAAAGCATGCTGGAAAAAAGGAAGAAGGAGCTACTTGAAAATAAAGAGGATCGCCTCGAGCAATCATTAGAGGATACTGTAGGAGAATTGTCCACCTTCGACAACCATCCAGCAGATATGGGAACAGAATTGTTTGAAAGAGAAAAAGAAATTACGTTAAATGAACGGAAGAAGCAAGAATTAGAGGAAATTGACCAAGCGCTACAAGCTATGAAAGACGTGACATATGACCTTTGTCAGGAATGTGGGAGAAAGATCAAGGAAGAAAGACTTCTTGCAGCACCAACTACTCGTTATTGCTTTGAGCATGGAAAATAAAAAATCCGAGCACTGCTCGGATTTTTCTTTGATTACTGTTGCTCTTCTTGTTCGGCTAGCTTCAGTGTAGTCGTATCCTCTTTACCATCACGATAGTACGTTATGTTGATTTCATCACCAATGTTTGTATTGTTATACAAATAAGTTTTTAATTCAAGCATGGACGTAATTTCTTTATCATTAATTTTCGTAATGACATCATATTTTTGTAAGCCTGCTTCTTCTGCTGGCGATCCAACTTGAACCTTTGCTAAGACTACTCCATTTTCGACATCTTCATCTAAATTCAATGTTCCCTGTTTATGCTGTTCTGGCACGGTATTTAAATCAACGGCACTAATACCGATGAATGGGCGAGTAACCTCTCCATCTGTTTCTAATTGCTCGATTACTGGCTTAGCATCATCAATTGGGATCGCAAATCCAATCCCTTCCACAGCATCTAAGGCGATTTTCATTGAATTAATACCAATTACTTCACCATCGGAATTAATTAAAGCACCACCACTGTTTCCTGGATTGATGGCAGCATCTGTTTGAATAACCTGAGTTGTCCAATCTGGAGAACCATCCTGGTTTAAGTCAACATCAACGGCACGTTCTAGTCCACTAATGATACCCCTTGTTACAGAGCCCGCGAATTCTGTTCCTAATGGGTTACCGATTGCAATAGCTGTTTCCCCAACTGTTAGTTCTCCTGATGAGCCGAGTGGGGCAACAGTTTCTACTTGCTCACTGGATATTCGTAGTACCGCCAAATCTGTTAGAGAGTCTTTACCAAGAACATCTGCTGGAACCTTCTC
The DNA here is from genome assembly GCF_055392695.1 of Gracilibacillus sp. JCM 18966. Classification (NCBI taxonomy): domain Bacteria; kingdom Bacillati; phylum Bacillota; class Bacilli; order Caryophanales; family Bacillaceae; genus Gracilibacillus; species Gracilibacillus sp. JCM 18966. The sequence continues at coordinate 1,822,547 of NZ_AP043883.1, forward strand.
CCCATTAGTAAGAATAACCTCTACTTCTTGAGCTCCTTCGACAACATGATTATTGGTAACGACGTATGCATATTCTCCTTCTTTTTTATAGACTACTCCAGAACCAGTACCAGCTGCATCCGTTTCCTCCCACAAACTCGTTTGTTGTATATTAGATACCCCTACGACAGCATCTGATACTCGATTAATTGCTTCACTCAAGGAGTCGATGTTTTCATTTGATACATTGGATGTTGGAACAGATTCTTTATTCTCGTTCGTTTCCTGTTGTGTTTCTTCACTTATATCTTGTTCTGTTTGTGCAGATTGTGCTTGGTTATCCTCATCATTTAGTATAGATAGGAAGATACCACCACTAAAAAGGGCAACAATTAATCCCCCTGCAATACCACTGAGTAGCATGCCGCCAAAATTTTTATCCTTCGATTTATGATTGCTATTTTCGGTTTTTACTTCATTTATTTCTTGCTTTTCGTTTTCATCCATTGTGTTCCCACCTTTCTGTTCAGTTGATTATTTTTGGATTGTAACCTTATTATAAAAGAGAGTTACGGAACAATCATGTGACAAATGTAGAAAATCTGTGTAAGAATAGCAGAAAACCGTCACTTAATTTTTTTTAGAGAATGTGCGAAAATAAGTTAATGATATATTCCTTTATAGGGGCTCTATGTACTTTATACCCCAAAACCCAAAAATTAATCTGTTATTAGAAAGGTGGTTGCATCTTGAACCAGCATATATATATCGTGGAGGATGATCCTAATATTCGGGATATCGTAAAAGCGTATTTAATAAAAGAAGGCTATCAAGTAACCATGATGGAAACAGCAGAGGACGCATGGGAAAATGCGAAAAAGCAACAGCCTAACATGTGGATATTGGATATTATGCTACCAGGGATGGATGGTTATGAATTATGTAAGAAAATTCGTGCAAGAAGTGAAGTACCTATTATCATTATTTCAGCAAAAGATGAAGAGGTTGATAAGATTCTTGGATTGGAGCTAGGAAGTGATGATTATCTCACGAAACCATTTAGTCCAAGGGAATTAGTTGCACGAGTAAAGCGATTATTTAAACGCTTAGAGAATAGTCCTATGGTTCAGAAAAAAACGAATACTGTGGAGATCGATGATTTGAAGATGGACCAAGCTGCAAGACAGGTGTTCTGGAGGGATCAAGAAATAGATGTAACCACAAAGGAATTTGATATGCTTGAAATCTTTGCTAAAAGGCCTAATCGTGCTTTTGCTCGAGAAGAGCTGCTCTCCTTAGTTTGGGGAGAGGATTATTTTGGCAGTGATAGAGCCGTCGATGATCTTGTAAAAAGGCTTAGAAAAAAATTAGAAGGGCTACCAGTGGAAACCGTCTGGGGCTATGGTTATCGATTGCATATTGATGAGGAGCAATCATGAAGCTTCAATACCAATTAACGATAGCATTTACAACTCTTTTAATTGTCATCATGACGGTAACGGGAATCACCCTCTATTCTCAAATGCTTCAAATGTTAATTCAGGATGAACAACGCCAATTAGAGGATAAAGGGGAATTAATCGTAAATTTTTTACTATATGAAGATTTAAACAGTACGTATAATGTACAGCGTTTAGCAGAAATGTTAGATAAATATAGCTTGCAGGTTTTTGCGTATGACGAAGGTTCAGACCAAATCATTTTTACTTCAATAGCAGATCTTCAAGTGATTGAAAAATGGGTGGACCGCTATGATATGGACAAGGCGGAACAACCATTATGGCAAAACGGTAACGAAAAATACGTTGTATCGATTATCCCCTTTTATGGTGCTGTATCTACTCAGCACTTGGTATTATTAACACCATTGGATGACCTACAAGAAGTTAGACAAATTATAATGGAAAGGCTGCTCTTAATCTTTTTCATTGGAATCGCGGTCGCTGTGCTTCTTAGTCACTATTTAACAACGAAGTTAGTCACACCATTGACAAAGTTAAGGCATCAGTTAAAGAAAATCGAAAAGAGAAATTTTAGTGAGATGGAAGAAATCAAAGCAACTGGAGAAATTAAAGAAGTAGAGCAGAGCCTCAGAGATATGGCGAATGAATTGAATAGCTTTATACAGACACAACGACACTTTTTCCAGAATGCTAGTCATGAGCTGAAAACCCCTTTAATGACCATCCAAGGATATGCTGAAGGGATTAAGGACGGCATATTTGAAGGAGAAGAAGCAAAGCGCGGTTTAAATGTCATGATTGAAGAAATAAACCGTTTGAAAAAAATTATTAATGAAATTATATTGCTAGCAAAGCTCGATAGTGAGGCCAATATTTATGAGGAAGAGCAAGTTAACTTACAGGAATTCATTGAGCAAGTCATGGCACGGGCAGTTCCGATTGCCAATGAAAAAAATATATTAATAGAACTAAAGAATTCTGTTCCATATATGGTCTATTTTGATTATGATAAAATGCTGCAAGCAGTAATGAATATTGTAGCAAATGGAATTAGGCATGCGACTCATAAAGTAGAAGTTAGTGTTTATGCTAAGAATAAACAGGTTATTATGGAAGTAAGAGATGACGGAGAGGGTATTGAAGAGGAACTGTTAACCAAACTATTTCATCGCTTTGTAAAAGGAGAAGATGGAGAAACAGGGCTTGGTTTAGCGATTGCTAGAGCAATTGTAGAACGCTCTGGTGGAAGTATTCGAGCAACTAATCATGAGGAAGGTGGAGCTGTATTCCAAATTCGGTTCGTAAATTTTCAAAAAAATACCGATTAAATTGTAGTATTTACTTCCTTTTATGTTATAATCATTAAGTTGTTAAACTATTGAACGCATCATTAAGAGGAGAGAATGAGATGACGCAGGTAAGAGAAGATCTTCGCAATATTGCAATCATTGCCCACGTAGACCATGGAAAAACAACTTTGGTAGACCAATTGCTCCATTATTCTGGAACCTTCCGTGAAAATGAGCAAGTAGCGGAGCGAGCAATGGATTCGAATGATATTGAAAAAGAACGCGGAATTACAATCTTAGCTAAAAATACAGCCATTAATTATAAAGATACACATATAAATATTTTAGATACGCCTGGACATGCGGATTTTGGTGGTGAAGTGGAACGAATCATGAAAATGGTGGATGGGGTGTTGTTAGTTGTCGATGCCTTTGAAGGCTGTATGCCCCAAACCCGTTTTGTTTTAAAGAAAGCACTTGAACAAAAGCTACGTCCAGTTGTTGTATTAAACAAGATTGATCGTCCAAATGCACGACCTAGTGAAGTAGTAGATGAGGTGTTAGATTTATTCATTGAGCTTGGTGCAGACGATGATCAGCTAGAATTTCCTGTTGTCTATGCCTCTGCATTGAACGGAACATCCAGCTATGAACCTGATGCTCAAGAGGAAACAATGCAGCCGATTTTTGATACGATACTAGAGCATATTCCTGCACCGATAGATAATCAAAATGACCCACTACAGTTTCAAGTAACCTTACTCGACTATAACGATTATTTAGGACGTATCGGTATTGGCCGTGTATTCCGAGGAACGATTCAAGTGGGGCAACAGGTAGCTTTAATGAAAACAGATGGAACGGTCAAAAACTTCCGTGTGTCAAAACTGTTTGGCTTTATTGGTCTAAAGCGCGTAGAGATAGAAGAAGCAAAGGCGGGAGATATTATAGCAGTTGCCGGGATGGAGGACATTAACGTCGGGGAAACGGTTTGTCCAATAGAGAACCAGGAAGCACTACCAACCCTTCGTATTGACGAACCGACCCTGCAAATGACGTTTGTTGTAAACAATAGTCCTTTCGCTGGAAGAGAAGGTAAGCATATTACTTCTAGAAAAATCGAAGAGCGTTTAATGTCCCAATTAGAAACAGATGTAAGCTTAAGAGTAGATCCAACCGCTTCTCCTGATGCATGGATAGTTTCTGGACGTGGCGAGCTTCACTTATCTATTTTGGTAGAAAATATGCGTAGAGAAGGCTATGAGATTCAGCTATCCAAGCCAGAGGTCATTATTAAAGAAATAGATGGAGTAAAATGTGAGCCGATTGAACGCGTTCAGATTGATGTTCCTGAGGATTATACTGGCCCTGTCATGGAATCTCTTGGTACTCGTAAAGGAGAAATGGTTGATATGGTCAACCATGGGAATGGACAAGTTCGAATGGAATTTCGAGTACCATCTCGTGGGCTGATTGGATATGCAACAGAGTTTATGACCCAAACTAGAGGATATGGAATTATCAACCATACCTTTGAAGAATATGCGCCATTTGTAAAAGGTCAGGTTGGCGGAAGACGTGAAGGTGTTCTGGTCGCATTAGAAAATGGTAAAGCATCCACTTATGGAATTATGAACTTAGAGGATCGTGGCATTATCTTCGTCGATCCTGGGACAGAAGTGTATGCAGGTATGATTGTTGGGGAGCATAATCGCGAGAATGATCTTACGGTTAATATTACAAAAGAGAAGCATTTAACGAATGTTCGATCCGCAACAAAGGATCAAACGGCAACGATACGAAAAACACGCACGTTATCATTAGAAGAGGCTATCCAGTACTTAAATGATGATGAGTATTGTGAAGTAACACCTGAATCTATTCGTCTCCGTAAGAAAATTTTAAATAAGAGTGAACGGGAAAAGGCAGCAAAAAGAAAAACTAATTAAACAAAAACCAGCGGATTGTTAAGATCTCCGCTGGTTTTTTCGCTAGAGTAGATAGATACCAATAAATTAAGCTATCATTTATAATACAAGAAGGAGGAGGAAATATCATGCGTTTTTGGCGTCGTTTAATGTTTATATTTAAGTTTCATCGGTCCATTCCATTTTTTAAGGATTTTTTCATTTCAAATGAGATTACAATAGGAAAGAAGCTGATTTCTATTCTATTGATCGTAGGTTATATTATATTTCCATTTGATGCAATCCCTGATTTTCTACTCTTTTTTGGCGTGCTCGATGATGTAATGGTAGCTACGCTAATTTTACAGCAAATCGTCAAAATGGCCCCAGCTTCTTTAAAGGAAAAATATAAAGTGAGTCTTCCATAAATAGAGATCACAGGTGATCATTTTAAATCTCGCGGCGCATAGCTTTTAATACATCTATCTTTGTTGCTCGTTTTGCTGGTTTTAAGCCAGAAACAATGGTAACTAACAAACAAATAGCAACAGATATGGCAATCAGACTCCAAGGGATTGCTGAGAACTGAAAGCCTTCTGGTAGTTGTTCATCAAAGGCGTTCTCTACAATCACAGGAAGGAATAGATTCACTAAGAAGCTAATTAGATAAGCTACAGCTATTCCTACAACGGCACCAAGAATACCGATATACCCACTTTCTAATAAGAAAATTTGTTTAATTTTCTTTGGATGTGCACCAAGAGCCTTCATGATACCAATGTCAGGGGTTCTTTCCGTAACGGCCATTGTCATCGTATTATAAATACCAATGGAAGCAATAATAATGGCAATTGTACCAATAAAAATGAGTCCTGCCTTGGCAATAGTGAAAACAACATCCATACTTTTCAGTTCATCCGCTGCTGAATAGACTAAATAACCTTGATCCTTTAATTGCTCGGAAATATCGCTCACCTCTTCCATATTATGAGCATATCCCCTTACCTCGTCATAGCCTTCTGGTTCTTCTATCCCTTGCATGTCAGGTTGAGTAATCATACCTCTAGCGGTTTTAGTAAATGCTTCGACCTCTTTTAATATAGAATCAGATATAAAGACGGTTTGATCCATCATCCAATCACGTGCAGGCTTCTCGGTAATACCAGTGATGATTAAAGGGATCGTATGCTCCTTCTGCTCTCCATCAACGGTTTGCATGACCGTCATCTTAAGTTCTTTGCCAATCACTTCTCCATCATATTGAAATTCCTTTTTTAACATTCCATCTTCACCATACATATCCTCTGTTTCTTGTTGCTCACTAGAGACGAGGGTTTTCACAAAGTCATGGCCAACTATAATTTCATTTTCTTTTTCTGGTAAACGTCCTTCTGAAAGCTCAAGACCCGCATCTATCTCTGAGGGGAAATGGGCCATCACTGTTTGAACACTTCCTTCATATTGATCCAATTGAAATAAAGGAGTTTGTTGCAGGTTGATTCTTCTTGTCACTGCCTTCATACCATCTTTTTTTTCTAATTCTTCTATCTCTTTATCTGTTATTGGTTGGTATTTTCCGTCTACTTCCATCCCGCCAATCTGTAGCTGGGTAACTGAACGAGATTCTAGAATATCCTTTGCAAGAGATTTATGTAGTCCAAATCCTACCGATGCTAATACAATAAGGAATGTAACCCCCATAGCAGTAGCTAAAACAGTCATAAAAATCCTTGATTTACTTCGTTTCATATTGCGGCGGACGAAACGCCATCTATCCTTCATATTCATATTGCAATATCTCCTTTCAATACTTCACCATCATGTAAGTGGATCTGTTGATGACCAATACTGGCAACCTCATTGTCATGTGTAATAATGACGAATGTAATGCCATATTTTTGATTCAATGATTGAATGAAATCTAATATTTCCTTTTCCGTTTCACTGTCTAAACTACCAGTAGGTTCATCTGCTAGAATAATGGGTGGTTCAATAACTAATGCTCTTGCAATACTTACTCTCTGTTGTTGTCCACCTGATAACTCGCTTGGATAATGATTTTTATAATCGATTAAACCAACACGCCCAAGAGTTTGATTGGTTAATTCTTCTCTTTTCTTTTCAGCTACCCCTTTTAAAACTAAAGGAAGTTCAATGTTCTCATATGCTGTCATTGTAGGAATTAACTGAAAGTTTTGAAAGATAAATCCGATGTGCTGTAATCGAAAATCTGCAAATTCTCCTTCACTAAAGCTTGTAACCTCTGTACCATCGATGAATATCCTACCGTGTGTAGGTTTCATAAAGCCACCGATAAGGTTGAGCAAGGTCGATTTCCCTGACCCACTCCTACCTGTGATAACAGCAATATCTCCTTTTTTAACCTCAAAGGAAATATCCTTAAGTACATTAAGCTCTGTTTGATTATTTTTCTTTCCTAATAAAAATGTTTGGTGTAATGATTGTACTTTGATCATATAGATCCCCCTTCTTTTTGCTTTTCAATAATATGGACGAATTGTATTCGAAAAGTATTACATTTTTTTAAAAAAAGATTTTATTGTCTATGAAAAGGTGGAGACCAATTAGCTGGCATTACGAAAAAAATTTAGGAATATGGTAAAATAGTAAAGAATTGAACAAAAAAGGAGATTTACAGCATGAGAAAGCGACTTATACCCATTATTGTGGTACTTATTTTACTGGTTGGCTGTATGGGAATATCCCAACCTGAAAGTGCTTCTCATTCCAAACATAAAAGCTTATTAACAGAAAAAAATCAAAACGGAGAGCTATTCACCTCGTTAGCACCTGTATTGACAGAAATTGATATTACTGCAATTGGTGATTTGTTAATTCACTCACGGGTTTATGAAGATGCAGAAGTGGATGGGGGCTATGATTTTAGGCCAATGCTTCAATCCGTCGAGAGCTACTTGAAAAGTTCGACCATTACGATCGCCAATCAAGAAACTATTACAGGTGGTGCTGAAATAGGTTTGTCCACTTATCCTTCTTTTAACAGCCCTTATGAATTAGCGGATAATCTGAAGGAAGTCGGTGTGGATTTAGTAACAATGGCAAATAACCATACACTTGATCGTGGGGAAGAAGCGATTCAAAATGCTATTACGCACTATGAGGAAATTGGAATGAAGTACACAGGAAGCTTCAAAGATAAAGAAGACAGAGAGAAAATTCGTGTAATCGAGACTGATGAGAATATATCTGTTGCATTTCTGAGCTATACATATGGCACAAATGGCATCCCTGTTCCAGAAGGGAAGGATTATTTAGTCAATCTTATCGACGAACAACGAATCAAAGCAGATGTGAAAAAGGCAGAAAGGCTAGCCGACGTAACCGTGTTAAGCTATCACTTTGGTAATGAATATGAACGGATGCCTAACGGTTATCAAAAAGAGCTAGCACAATTTGCTTCAGATTTAGGGGTCGAGGTGGTTATAGGACATCATCCACATGTACTGCAGCCAATTGATTGGATCGAAGGCAAAAATGGTAACCAAACATTAGTAGCCTATTCTTTGGGAAATTTCCTTTCTGGACAGGATAAGCTCTACCGACGTATTGGTGGAATATTCCAGTTCAAGGTGGAAAAGAAAGTAGATCAAAAGTCTGAATCGATCCGAATACATACTCCTGCCTTTTTACCAACCTTCGTACAGTATGAGATGAATGGTGGTAGAATGACAAACTTCGCTGTGTTACCATTTCATGAAGTGACAGAGGAACAATTACCTGATCATCAAGTGAAATGGGATGAAATAAAAGCCCATATGTCCCAATGGGTTTCTGACTTAACCATATTAAAATAATGAGATTACGAGGATAGATAAAATTTTAAGATAGAGGAGAATAGTTGAATGGAATGGAAGAATATTTATAGAGGATTGTTAATGGGAGCAAGTGATGTAATTCCTGGAGTTAGTGGTGGTACAATAGCTGTATTGCTCGGGATTTATGATCGTTTGATTGAGGCGATTAACGGTTTTTTTAGTAAGGATTTAAAAAAGCATTTGATGTTTTTAATCCCGCTTGGAATAGGGGTCTTAACAGCCATTTTTCTATTAGCGGGCGTGATTGAATGGCTTTTTGAACATTATCCAAAACAGACACAATTTGCTTTTCTTGGGCTCATTATAGGGGTTTTACCTTTCTTATTCCAAAAATCAAATGCAAAGGTAAATTTTAAAGTTCCCCATTATTTATTTATTATAGTTGGGGTAATAGTGGTCGCTTCGATGGCTTTTTTTAATACTGGTGAGCCTGAAGCAGTAACTCATTTTACTACATCTACCTATCTCTGGCTTTTTGCATCTGGCTTCATAGCGAGCTCTGCCATGATTCTACCAGGTATAAGTGGTTCCTTTATGCTCTATGTAATTGGTTCCTATACAACGATTATAAGTGCGATCAAGAACCTAGATATAGTAGTCATTGGCGTAGTTGGTGTGGCCATTCTATTAGGAATAATAGTGATGAGTAAGATTATTCATTATTTCTTAGACCATTTTCCATTTGCCACCTATGCGGTTGTTATTGGCATGGTAATCGGCTCTATCTTCGTCATGTTCCCAGGTTGGCCAGTGAATACGGGTGAGATGATTTTCTGTATCCTCACTTTTGCAGGAGGTTTACTTTTTGCTTATTTATTAGGCAGAGTAGAATATAAGTAAAACAAATGATTTGCGAAAATAATATAAACATGCTAGATTTCACATATAGAGCAAAAAAGGAGACTTTCATATGGAAGCAATTCAAACAGTGGAACAATTTAATGAAGTGATCCAATCAGATAAGCCAGTCATCATTAAATTCTATGCAGACTGGTGTCCTGATTGTAAACGAATGGATATGTTTATCGGAGATATTATGGAACAATATAATCAATTTGATTGGTATCAAGTTAATAGTGATGAAGTAGAAGGATTAGCGCAAAAGTATGAAGTGATGGGGATTCCGAGTTTATTAATTTTTGAAAATGGTGAAAAAACTGCCCACCGCCACAGTGCTTATACTAAAACACCAGATGATGTCATAGAATTTCTCCAGCAGGAATTAGATTAATTCAAACGCCAAGGCCTAAAAGCTTTGGCGTTTTTTACTTTTCTTTAAAATAAGAAACCTATTTAACTGCTCAATCGTACTTCTTTTAGGGGTGATCTCACATGAGTCAATTAGTTGTTGAAAATGTTACGGTAGCCATTGGACAAGAATCGATTTTGAAGAATATTCACTTTACGGTTGAAACTGGCCAATTAATTGCGTTAATTGGCCATAATGGTGCAGGGAAATCTACGTTGATGAAAACGATTATGGGGTGGCAAGAAAAACAAAAGGGTAATATTTCTGTACAGGGTATCGACCAAGATCAGGAATTTCTACACTATAAGAGGCAAATAGCTTACATACCTGAAGAACCTTTTTTGCTTTCTGAGTTAACTGCGATGCAGCATTTTCAATTATACGGAAAAAGCTACCAACTATCCGAAGAGAAGCTTAATCAAAAGGTAGAGGAACTTACTAATCTTTTTGAAATTAAAGATAAATTAAACGTATATCCTGAATCACTTTCCAAAGGAATGCGACAAAAGGTACAAACGATTTGCGCTTTATTGCCAGAGGTAGATTTACTACTTATTGATGAACCATTTATGGGCCTAGATATTCATGCAGCAGCAGCTTTACAGCAATTATTATTAGAAAAGACACAGGGTGGTACTAGTATTTTACTAACTTCCCACCAGCTTGATAGGGTAAATCAAGTTGCGGACAAGTATATTTTACTCGATAAAGGCGAAATCAGGGAATATGATGAAATGGCCAATTTTGATACGATTACGAGGAGAACATCTCAATGAGTCAAGCGTGGAGTGTATTTCTATTTTTGCGGAAAAACCGTATAAAGAAAAAGCAAAAGCTTTATAACCTTGCCCTCGGTGTTGCCTTTGATTGGACAATAAGTATTTATATAGGTTTTTATATCGTTGTCTTAATGGCAATGGTCTATGATGCAGTTAGCCAATTCGAGAATTGGTTTTACTCTATAGAACAGTTAGCCGATCAATGGATACCGTTAATGGTGGTAGCACTTATGGTTCGTACTATTATACTTTCCTTTCACTCTCCTGGTATATCCTTTTCAAGTGCAGATTGGAAGGCAGCAACATTACCTATATTACGCCAATATGTTTGGCTTTTTACCTATTTCGAAGCGATCCTAAAGACGGTTATATGGAGTTTCGGTTTATTCTTGCTAGCATTTATTTTAACACCTTTATCAACCGGATTCTTATTAAAATGTTTGATGATCTTGATTCTAACAAACTGTTTACTCCTTTTACCTCAATGGTATTTATATCAAATAGAAGGAAAGAAAAAAGTCATTATCTTTCTACTTGTTACGGTTATGCTTGCTATTATTCGTTTTGTCTATTTATTTGTCTTACCATTTGAAGGCTTTTTATATAGCTTGCTTGCTATTATCTTTTCCTTTAATTTGGTAATTTGGAATAAAAGGTTGGAAAAGATAAACTGGCAAAGCGTTATCGAAGTCGTTGATACAAAAATTTGGAGTATGTTTTTTATTCAAAAAATGAGTAAGACAGAAACGAAACCAGTACAAAAACCTATTCTTCCAGCTCTTTTTCGGTCCGCAAAAGAGAAATTACCATTTCCGTATCATCATGAGACAATGATTTATCGTAAACTATGGAAGATTAATTTTCGTCAGGAGAAGGCATATTTTGTTCAGACATTAGGTGTTAGCATCATTTGCTTAGTGCTCTTGAGCTTTAGAGGAGACTTGGTCCAAGGCGTTTCAGTAGCGATCGCTATATTTTTGTTCAATAAAATGTCTACAAGTTATTTTCAAGCAGGATTTAAAGATCGTCTACTGCACGCTATACCATGGGATATGAAAGCTATAAAAAAAGCCTACCTACAACGCATGACAGTGTTCATGGGCTTGATCATGGTAGTACTTGCGACCCTGTTAGTTATAACAGAGCACTTAAGTATTTGGGTGTTTTTACAGCTGTTACTTTATGGTACTTCATTATATGTATTGTTGGAGTTGAAGCTTCATATAACTGTGAAAAAAATGAATGATAAATGGTATACTCCGACCATATTAGAGCAACTAATCAGTCCCATTATTTATATCTTGCTTATTAGTAGTTTTGCCTACAATTTAGTAAGCATATTTGTTATAATTCTTTTGTTATATTGCTTTCTACCTAAGAAAGCGATATAAGTAATGTCTTTTCGGTATACAAAAATGGGGATTATTTCCTTTTGTATTGACGAATGTGAAATCTTTCCATATAATACGTGCATATACATAAAGAGGAGAGGATGAAAGGGATGGATGATCGAACACGATATTTAGAAAAAAAACAAGACCCTTCCCTAAAGCTGTTTGTTGTCTTATCAAAAGCTTATCGAGCCTTGATGGATCAAGTAGCCGAAGATATTAGAGGTCATGGCTTGAATATAACAGATTTTGGTGTAATGGAATTACTATACCACCAAGGAGATCAGCCCTTACAAAAAATAGGAGATAAAATTCTCTTAGCTAGTGGAAGTATTACATATGTTGTTGATAAACTAGAGAAAAAAAATTACGTAAAGCGCATACCGAGTCCGACTGACCGAAGGATAACATATGCCTCTCTAACGGAAGCTGGTGAACAGCTACTCAACGATATTTTTCCAGAGCATTGGAAACAAATTGAAGCTGTTACTGCAGGCTTATCGAAAGAAGAAAAATTAGAGGCAATAGATTTATTAAAAAAATTAGGTCTTTATGCGAATGCTCTTTCATCCTAATATTGACTAGTATCTCCTTATCACATTTTATTTCGTTTATCCAAACCGAAAAAAGGGTATAAATGACTAGAAAATGATTTTTGAAGTTTGGAGGAGCACCTATGAGGAAGCAGCATGTGATAGTCTATATTAGTGATGATTGTGAAGCGTGCGATCATCTCGTGGAGTTTTTAAGAAACCACAAGGTAAATTTCACATTGAAAAATACTTCAGAGGATAAAGTTTTTTTAAAAGAACTTCAGCAGAAAAATATTTATGTTACACCTGCAGTATTAATTGGTGACAGCCATAAGATATTGGGGTTTGATAAAGAAAAACTAAGAAGGATACTCGGGTTCTGATTTGAACCGATTTCCCCCTATTTGCATAGCCTATATTAGAAAACATAGATGGAGAAATGGGGGAATAGTATGTATAATTGGCAGAATCAACAGCATTCCACGTATTATCCTAATTATTATGGTGCCACACCGTTCCAATCAGTACCTAATACTTCTCAAAATTCTTATACACCATATCAATTTTATCAAAAACCATTATTGCCTGTGCCGCAGCAAAATAATTCACAAATGCCACCATTTTCTTTTGGCAAACAAACAAACCCAATGTTGAGCTATTTCCAGGATAAAAACGGTGAGATGGATTTTGATAAAATTTTCAAAACCGTTAATCAGTTAGCGAATACTTATCAGCAGGTTTCACCATTAGTTAAAAATGTTGGAAGCATTGTGAAATCATTTAAGGGGTTATAATATCCGTCAAACCGAAATCCTTGTCATTCGCTTGACAGGGATGTTTCATTTTAACAACATACTGTCGGTTTGAAGGCTTGATTAATTTTTGCGAATCATAAGCGGGATGAGGCCTGTTGTTGGAAGTCTCCTTAGTGATAGTGGATAATAGTGTAAAAGGAGTAAAGATCCTTCATATGGGTAAACTAACGGCATATTAATAGAAGGAGGATTCACGATGAGTGGCTGTCTTATCATTCATGGCTTTACAGGAGGGCCATATGAGGTGGAGCCATTAGCAGATCACTTACATCAAGTGACAGATTGGGAAATTGTTTCTCCAAGATTACCTGGTCATGGTTTAGGTGAAAACGGGAAGGAATTAGAATTGACAAAAGTCACCTACCAAGAGTGGATTCAAACATGTGAACAAGCCTATTTAGATTTAAAGAAAAGACATGAGAAAATTTATTTAATTGGGTTTTCCATGGGAGGGATGATCTCTGCTTTTTTAGCTGGAAAGTATTCTTGCGAGAAGCTTGTACTTTTGTCGACTTCAAGGAAGTACATAAGCATCCCGCGAATGGCGTTAGATATCATTGGCTTTGGACAGAAAGCTTTACAAAGAAAGCTAAAAACAGACCCACTATTCGTTCACTATATGGGAAAGTATGGTTCTGTACCAATTAGGGCAACTCTTGAATTTTTGAAGTGTATGAGGTTTACGAAGCCATACTTGAAGAAGGTTCATTGCCCAGTCTTTATCGCACAAGGAATGCAGGACGGTTTAGTTCCATATAAAACGGTTCATTATTTAGATAAGGAAATTCCGGGTGAAACAGAGATCATCTATTATTACGACTCCAAGCATCTTATCTGCCTAGGGGAGGATAAAGAAGTGGTAATTGATGGAGTCCACCGTTTTTTAATGCGTCCTACTACTACCAAAAACGCCTTAGCAATGAGCTAAGGCGTTATTGTCATTTTCATTTTGCGTTTTCTCCTTGTACTAGCAATAAAAAGTAGTAAGCCAAAAATAATAATCGTACCACCTAACCATTGAGACCATGTGATAGTCTCCTCTAGAAGGAAATAGGCTAGAATAGCTGCACCTACAGGTTCAAACACAATTCCCATAGAAATGACAGAGGAGCTCACCCATTTTAGTGACCAGTTCAGCAGATTCAACCCAAAAATGGTTGGAATGATAGCAATGAAAACAAATATACTCCATTCAAAGCTAGTATAGTGAAAAAACGAATTTTTTAGAATCATATTATACATAATAAGCATAATCGCCCCGATAGAGTATGCGATACAGGTATAAGTCATCATTGATACTTTTTTTCTGACCCTTTGTCCAAATAAGAAATATGCTGTGATAAATATAGCGCCTAATATTGCTAAAAGATCACCATACAATGCTTTACCAGCTATTTGAACGTCTCCCCATGCGATAATAATACTGCCAAATATCGCGATAAACATACTAATAATGGTACCTGATGAGAAACGCTCATGAAAGAAAAAGTAAGTGCCAATAAAGGCGAAAATCGGTTGTAAGGTTACTAAAACGACCGAACTGGCAACAGAGGTATACTGTAATGATTCAAACCAGACAATGAAATGGATCGCAAGGCTGATTCCTGCTAAAATCGTTAGAATCCATTCCTTCTTTTTTAGCATTTTTATTTCCTGTCTTTTTTTAACCACAACATAGGGGAGCATTAAGAACGCCGCCAATAGTAGGCGGTAGTTGGCGATAATGGAAGGTGGTACATCCCCAGCTAACTTAACAAATACTGCAGCAGTTGATAGAGATATGACGCCAATCACAATTGCAATATATGGATAAATTTGATTGTCTCCCATTCTGACACCTTCCGATATACAGATTTTTTATAGATAATCATAGTATAACAATATTTATGGAAAATAAAAAAAGAATCCATGTATTATTGTTATGTTTTTGTTATCCGAAACAGCAATGTTTGAAACAAAAGGAAAATTTTTATAGAATAAAAAAGAAGAGTGTGTTATGATATAATAATCCATTGAATGGTCATTATAAGCCTCTTCCAAATGTGGAGGAAGGCTTTTTTCATTGTTATTTATTACAGCTCTAAAGTCGTTCGTGCATCTACTTGAAGATTGAATAAATCAAGAAGCTAAATGCAATTGGCGGACGAATATCCTAAGATGTTCCGTTATCCATCTTTATACTGAGGAGACTTTTATAGGCATAGCACAATAATCAAAAGCGGTTATTGGGAAATGTAGTATGATTGAATCCTTATCGGGCAATTTAAGAATAGATAGCTACCTCTTAATAATCGAAATGCGTCCTAATTTAATTTATATAAAAGTTCCCTAAGAACGATTTTACTACCACTTTTACTATAAGTGGGATTCGTTTCTATTTGTGAATTATAGGGTACACTGTAGATAACGAAGAAAAATGATAATTGATGAGATTTTTAAAAGAAAAAAGGAGTAGAAAAAAATAGTGACAAATTTTAGTGAACTAGGTATTTCAGAATCAATCATGAAAGCATTAGAAAAAATGGGATTTGAAGAGGCTACACCAATTCAAGCACAAACGATCCCATTAGGAATTACAGGGAAGGATGTAATCGGTCAAGCACAGACTGGTACAGGTAAAACGGCAGCATTTGGTATTCCAATGATCGAAAAGATAGATCCAGGTCTTCGCAAAATACAAGGATTAGTAGTAGCTCCGACGAGAGAGCTTGCTATTCAAGTCTCAGAGGAGCTTCACAAATTAGCGAAGTTTAAAGGTGTGCGTACACTGCCTGTCTATGGTGGACAGCATATGGAGCGCCAAATTCGTGCATTAAAGGATCGCCCACATATCGTGGTTGCAACTCCAGGTCGTTTATTAGATCACCTTCGTCGCCGTACGATTCGTGTCGGAGATGTGCATACAGCAGTACTGGACGAAGCAGATGAAATGTTAAATATGGGCTTTATTGATGACATTAGAGATATATTAAAGGCGATTCCAGAAGACAGACAAACCCTACTATTCTCCGCTACCATGCCAAAGGAAATTCGTAATATTGCCGCAACCTTAATGAAAGAACCTGCAGAGGTTAAGGTAAAAGCGAAGGAGATGACAGTTTCCAACATTGATCAATTTTTTGTGGAAGTACATGAGAAGCAGAAATTTGATACATTAACTAATTTGTTAGATGTTCATGTTCCTGAGCTTGCGATTATATTTGGTCGTACGAAAAAACGTGTCGACGAATTAACGGATGGACTACAAGCAAGGGGATTCCGTGCAGAAGGCATACACGGTGATTTAACGCAAGGAAAACGAACCTCTGTCTTAAACAAGTTTAAGTTTGGTCGGATTGAGATTCTAGTAGCGACAGACGTTGCGGCACGTGGGCTCGATATTTCAGGTGTAACCCATGTTTATAATTTTGATATTCCTCAAGATCCGGAAAGCTATGTTCACCGCATAGGTCGTACAGGACGTGCTGGAAAAACTGGTGAGGCAGTCTCCTTTATCACACCAAGAGAATTGCCACATTTGAACTTGATTGAAAAAGTAACAAAAAGCAAAATGAAGCGCATGACACCACCTAGCTATGATGAAGCAAAGCGTGGTCAACAACAGGTAACAGTACAGAAGCTTACATCTACCATTAAGAATAAGGATTTAAAGGATTACAGAGAAACAGCGACAGAACTATTAGATGAATATGATTCTGTAACGATTGTTTCGGCTGCTTTGAAGCTTTTGACGAAAGAACGTCGTCAAACACCAGTTACATTGTCCTCTGTTCAGCCAGTTAGTGTAAAACAAGCAAATAAAGGTAAGAATAGTAACAAAAAGTTTAGAAATGATAATAAACGAGGATATGGTGGACGAAAAGGAAAGCCGAGCGGAAGAAACCGTAAATTCCAAAATAAACGTTCGAATACTAAGCAAGGTCGTCGATAGACATAAAAAAACTGCATTCCCTATATTAGGGATGCAGTTTTTTCTAATTGATCAAGAGGATAATTCCGACAATGGAAATAACAGGGATACATAATATCGTGGAAAAACCGATTAACACAATTGTATTGATGTAGCTTTTCTCTGACTTTCCAATATCAGGATGAGACAATACTTCTTGTTTCGATGACCAAATCTGACTGATACAAATCAAAATAATTCCAAGTATCACAATCAATGGAATGCTTAAAGAAACGAGGCTTGCTTCATTATCCTCCATAAACATAAACCCGAGCACAAGTAAGAAAATCGGTATTGCTTCAAATAGTGCCACTTGGATAAAGTATCTTGTTTGATCCTTTTGTAATCCTTGTTGATTAAATTCCTTCCGCTCCATTCGATAAGATAACCCTCTTAGTAATCGTTTGAATGCAAATAAAATACCAAGACCTGCAATAATTGCTGCAGAAGTAAATAGCCATGCTGCTGTCATTTTCCCACTCCCTTTTCTCTATCTTTTTCACAGCGATGAAGGGCATTTTATAAGATGGAAGATAGTAAACCTAATAGAACAAGTATAATCAAAATTGCTGTAATAATAGGTTTTAGGTATGGCTTCCATTTATATCTCTTTTTATTCCATCGATTAGGATCGAAGCCGATATCATCATTTCCGTGACTCACTCTTCTTGTATTTTTCCATGGTGAAAAAGGCTGAACATTTTTTAAGATGATTGGACCTAAAGCAAACCCAGCAATAAAGCCGAATATATGTGCCTCGACATTTATATTTGCTCTTATAAACGTCATGATTAGTCCAAGTATAGAAACAATTAATATTAACCTTGCATTATTAGGATCAATTAATCTTTTTTCAAAAAACACCATGAATAAATAGAGTCCTAATAATCCATAAATCGCACCAGATGCTCCAAGATGGGTATAACCAAGACTAGGTTCTACGACAAATGTTAGAATATTTGCCACAATACCAGCAAAAAAATAGGTGAAGATAAATTTCCCTTTACCGAGCATTTGTTCAAGTGCTGGAGCAAAGATAACAAGTGCAAAGGAATTAAATAAAATGTGTCCGACACCACCGTGTAAGAAAATTGGTGTAACGAAACGCCAATACTCTCCCATACTGATAGCATAATGAAAACCAATGCCAAAATCAATGATCATTTGACCGAGAGGTGGGATGATCCAGTTGATGAGCCAAATACCAATTTGCAGTCCAACAATACAAGCGGTCACGGGGTAAAAAGAAAGAAAATCTTTAAAGCTTTCTGTTCGTAAAAACATCTCACACTTCCTCTGAAAAATTGATGCCTATATTTTAGCATAAATCCCTTACTATATATAGTTAGATATATGACCATTAGCTTCTTCTTTAAAAATAGGGTAGTAGTAGGCTATACTAAAAAAAAGACTAAAAAGAGGTTGAAGACGAAGATGATAAAAGGGATTGGTATCGATATAGTGGAACTAGACCGTATTAGAGAAATGGCAACAAAGCAACCGAGATTCATTAGTAGAATTTTAACAAAGAAGGAACGGGACCTATACGAAAATCTAAGCTCTGATAAAAGGAAAATAGAATTTTTAGCAGGTAGATTTGCAGCAAAGGAGGCATTCTCCAAAGCAATTGGAACAGGGATAGGAAAGGTAAGTTTTCAAGACATAGAAATATTAACAAATTTAGAAGGTGCGCCTATTTTCTATTCTAATATTACTGAAAAAGATAAAATCTTTGTTTCGATCTCTCATAGTAAGGCTTATGCAACTGCACAAGTAATAATTGAAGCAGATTCGGCATATTAAGAGAGGTTGTCTCATACTATTTTAATGCGGGTAGGAGGGAACAAGATGTACATCGTAACCGCGGAGGACATGTACGAAATCGATCGATTTGCTATCGACCAGGGGGGAATAGATGGAACGATTTTAATGGAGAACGCAGGTCAGGCAATTGCTAAGGAAATGATGGTCGCTGAAGAAAAGAGTTGTCATATGGCTATTTTAGTAGGCAGTGGAAACAATGGTGGAGATGGCTTCGTTATAGCTAGATATTTAAAAAATGAAGGCTATCCAGTGAAGGTTTTGCAATTAGTCCCAAATGAAAAAATAAAAGGTGATGCCGCATACCATAAACAGCTATTGATTCACCAAAAAGTTCCTATCCAAGAGGTGTTAACTACCGATAAGTTACTGGAATGCTTAGTGAATGTCGATATCGTGATTGATGCGATCTTAGGTATTGGTGTAACCGGAGAGATTCGTGAACCATTAAGAGGGATGATTTCTATTATAAATGAACAAAATGCACGTATCTACTCTGTTGACATTCCAAGCGGATTACCTGCCAATGAGAATCATACCATCGATATCGCGATAAAAGCAGATAGAACCTATATTGTAGAAGCACCAAAGCAATCCTTATTCTTGGAGAATACAGCTCCTTACTACGGAGAATGGAAGGTAGTCCCTATCGGAATTCCGATTGAGGCGTATGGGATGATACCAAAAGTGAGAAGCTGGAATTTAAAGGATGTTAAAGTATCCTTTCCAAGGAGAGCAACTTTCTCTCATAAAGGATCTCATGGAAAAGGACTAGTTATTGGTGGACAAGAGCTAATGCCAGGCTCCGTTGCACTTAGTTCACGAGCTGCCCTAAAAGCAGGTGCAGGTTTAGTAACGGTTGCTACAATGGAACGGAATATTCCAGTTATCGCTAATTACTGCATGGAAGCTATGTACCAGAACCTAAGCAATATCGGTCATATAGATTTAGCTGGTTTTGATGGTGTAGCAATAGGGATGGGAATGGGTAGGAATCGTACTGCCAAAACCTTCGTAGAAGATGTGTTGGCACAGGAAGATGTACCAGTCATTATCGATGCCGATGGATTATACCATCTGAAAGAGCTTCTGGGTATGCTACAAGAGCGAAGATCTCCTACCATCTTAACACCACATTATGGTGAAATGGCAATGCTGACAAATCAAGAGATAGAGACAATTAAAAAAGCCCCATTTACTATGGCAAAAGAGTTTGCACAGAAGCATCAAGTTTATCTAATTCTAAAAGGCAAATATACGATTATAACAGCTCCAGATGGCACGCAAATGGTAAATGCCACGGGCAATGCCGGTCTTGCCAAAGGGGGAACTGGAGATGTTTTATCCGGAATCCTTTTAGCCTTCATTATGCAGCATGAATCTGTGTTAGAGGCGATGAATAATGCTTGTTTTATTCATGGTATGTCGGCTGATTTGCGTATAGAAAGTGGACAAAATACGGTAATTGACCTGCTTGCTTCTGATGTGATTGATGGTCTTACAAATGTTTTTCGTACAATGTCCTAGCGCGTAATCGTGTTCCCTTTGTCCTCTTATTTGAGACAAAGGAGAGTTGTCGCGATGAAGAAATATATCATCTTTTTTATGAGTGTTTTGTTTGTTGTGTTTTTAGCTGCATGTGGGGAAAAGTCAAAGGACGATGTTTTAGAAAAGCTTGAAAGCACTGCTGATAAGATGAATGCTTATCAAACACAAGCATTAATGACATTACAAACCGGTAACGAGGACCAGGCTTATCGTATTGAAGTAACACATAAGAAAAAGGACTTTTACCGTGTTTTGTTGAAAAATGAGCAAGACGAGGAGAGTAGTCAAATTATTCTTCGAAATAAAGAAGGAGTATTTGTACTCACACCAGCATTAAATAAAAGCTTTAAGTTCCAAAGTGAGTGGCCAGATAATAAGAGCCAGCCATACTTATACCAGTCATTAATCCAAGACATTAAGGATGACAGTGAAGCAACCTTTACCTCAACGGATGATTATTTTGTTTTTGAAACACGGACAAACTATGAAAGTAATAGTAACTTACCATACCAAACGATTTATTTCGATAAAAAGACTTATGCACCAGTCCTTGTTGAAGTACTAGATAATGATAAAAAATCAATGGTGGAAGTAGAATTTACCTCCTTTGAATTCGATCCAGAGCTACCTGAAGATACTTTTAACATGGAAAAAAATATGACAAGCAGTATTTTTGGTGTGCCAACAATGGCACAAGAGGACTTACCTAGTGAGTTACAGATTTTTTATCCAGCGGAACAGTTAGGTGCAGAGCTAGTCGAAGAGAATAGGATGGAAACAGAGAATGGTGATCGAGTGATGCTGTCCTATGAAGGAGAGAGAAATTTCACGATTATTCAGGAAATGGTGACAAGCTATCCAACTAGTGCCCAATCTCCAGAGCTAGTGAACGGTGATCCAGTTGATCTAGGCTTTACGATGGGAGCCATGTCTGAAACAACGTTAGAATGGCAATATAATGGAATTAATTATTATTTGGCAAGTGAAGATTTAACGAAGCAAGAAATGATTGATGTCGCAACTTCGATACACCAAACAGCAGAAAAATAATAGAGAAAAAGCTTTAGCTAATAGGCTAGGGCTTTTTTTGTTTGTTCTCAAGAAATACACAGTCTTTGTTCCACCAATGTTTATAAGTTATAATGAAGTGTAGTCATTCAAAAGATAAGTAGTTCACTGAGGAGATTAAGGACATAATGAAAGAATTTTATCGGGATTCATGGGTAGAAATAAAATTAGCGCATATTGATTATAATATAAAGCAGTTGACGAAAAGACTGCGAAAAGAAACCAATATATATGCAGTGGTCAAGGCAAATGGTTATGGACATGGTGATATCGAAGTAGCGAGAACAGCGATCGATGCTGGCGCAAAACGACTTGCGGTAGCTTTGTTAGATGAGGCTATTAAGCTAAGGGAGGCAGGAATCCATGTTCCGATTTTAGTAATGGGAAGGGTTCGCCCAGCCGATGTCCCTGTTGCAGTAAAGTATGAGATTACCTTGACGTGTTATCAAAAAGAATGGTTAGAGGAGGTCCGGCAGCTTGAGCTCGAAAAGCCGGTTACCGTCCATTTGAAATGGGATACAGGCATGGGGAGAATTGGGATAAGAAGTACAACCGAGCTTTTAGACAATTTGAAATTATTAAAACATAAAGCTTTTTATTTAGAAGGAATTTTCACTCACTTTGCCACTGCAGACGAAGAAAACCTCGGACATTTTGAATCACAGTTAGTCCATTTTCAAAGGCTTCGAGAGGCTTTTGAGAAAAACTGGCACGAAAAAGTATTATTCCATACGGGTAACAGTGCTGCTAGTATGCGATTTCCAGATAAAATGTTTGATTTCGTTCGATTTGGAATTAGTATGTACGGACTTTACCCTTCGCCAACCGTTAAGTTAGAACAACCAATAGACTTAAAGCCAGCCCTATCATTGCAGAGTAGATTGATCCATGTTAAAAAGGTGGAGCCTGGTACAACGATTAGCTATGGAGCGACCTATACCGCGCAGACCGAGGAATGGATTGGTACTGTCCCATTAGGATATGCAGATGGGATCAGGAGAGGATTGCAAGGCTCAGAAGTATTAGTCAATGGCAAGAGATGTGAAATAGTTGGTCGAATTTGTATGGATCAATTTATGATAAGATTAACAGAACAAGCGAAAGTAGGAGATTTAGTTACCGTAATAGGTAAGCAAGATCAAGAAGAAATTGAAATGGATGAGCTCGCAGAAAAGCTAGAAACCATTAATTATGAGATTGCTTGCATGATTAGTTCAAGGGTTCCCCGTATATATGTTGACTAATTGTGACATAATTTATAAGGACAGGAAAAATTCAAAAAATCGTTAAAACCCCTTTGCAAGCATGTTAGAGAATGGTATGATATTAGTGGATAATTATTTTAGGCTTGTCAATGTTGGTGGAGGTGTATGGTTTTGTCTGAAGACTTACAAGAAGTTGCGGTGAGATTACCAAAAAACCTACTGAATGAGGTGGATGGCTTGATGAAGAATGAGGATAGTAATTTAAGTGATTTTATTTGTCAAGCAACAAAAACATATTTGCGTGAGAAGAAGAAACGTCATATTCAGGAATCCATGCAAAGAGGATATCTCGAAATGGCAAATATCAACTTAAACATTGCTTCAGAAGCTTTTCAAGCTGAAGAGGAGGCTGAAAATACCCTTGGTCGCTTAGTGAGCGGGGTGTAGGTTTTGATTGTAAAAAGGGGCGATGTTTACTTCGCCGATCTTTCTCCTGTAGTTGGCTCTGAGCAGGGAGGGGTTAGACCAGTACTTGTTCTCCAAAATGATATTGGGAACCGCTTTAGCCCCACCGTTATTGTAGCGGCGATCACTGCACAAATTCAAAAAGCTAAGTTGCCAACACATGTCGAAATTGATGCCAAAAAATATGGATTTGAACGGAACTCTGTTATTTTATTAGAGCAGATTCGCACAATAGACAAACAAAGATTAACAGACAAGATTACTCATCTAGATGGCTATATGATGGAGCGAATTAATAAAGGATTAGAAATTAGTTTAGGCTTAACTGATTTTTAGCGCCTTTACTCCAATTTAATGACAGATATTTAATGGGAGAAACCCAAGAATAGATCCTCAAGGAAAAAGCACCCTGTCTAATGTGGAGGCAATGGGTGTTTTTATATCTCATGACCTATTGTCATATTGCAAATTTTGTCAAATAAGTCATAAACAATAGAAAATAATCGTAAAAATAAGTATTATCATGTAGAATTATGATAATACTTATTTTTTACATGTTAGGAAAATATAAAATTTTCACATGGATTAGTGAAAATTTTGAAGTCCTAAGTACATAAGAAGAGCTAATGCGAGTTTTTCTAAAAATAATATCGGAGGGGTAAGTATGCCTGAAACCATGCGCAGAATTGTGATTGAAAATAGTGATGAAATCTCAAAGAAATGGCTAGAGGAAGTGGCGAAAAAAAAGAATGAGGATTATACCTCTACTATATCCGAAGAACTCTATGAATCGACAAACCGAGAATTTGTCAATGTTATTTTTGCGAGTATTAATAAGCAGCAAAACCTTAAGGTATTAACAGAATTCTCTGATCGATTAATTAATTTAGGGTGGCCACTTAGCTATATAACAGATGGTTTACAGACATTTCGCCGTGTAACTATTGATTTCATTCTGAATCAGTCTGAAAAAGTTGATTCTGACTATTTGTCAAGAATATTAAATGTTGTCGATGATTGGGTAGAGCCAATTATCAAACAACTAGTTCGTGAATACTCTGGTAGCTGGGAACATACTGTTTCTCTTCAACGATTAGCTTTACAAGAATTATCAGCACCATTAATTCCTGTAATGGAAAATATAACGATCATGCCACTTATCGGTACGATTGATACTGAAAGAGCCAAGCTCATCATGGAAAACTTATTAGATGGTGTGATTAAAAATAATGCAGAAGTGGTACTTATTGATATAACCGGTGTACCAGTAGTAGATACAATGGTAGCACACCACATCATACAAGCAGCTGAAGCTGTTCGTTTAATCGGAGCAACTTGTATATTAGTTGGTATTCGACCAGAAATTGCACAAACGATTGTCAATTTAGGTATTGATTTAAGCAAATTCCCTACAAAAAGTTCCTTGCGTAAAGGATTTAACACAGCATTGAAGTTGACTAATCGTGATATTGTTAGCTTGTCTGATGATAAGGATCAAGATATTAGTAATCTACTAGATTCGTTAAAATAAGGGGGTGCTAGGAATGAGAATACCAATTCTAAAACTTCACAATTACTTGTTGGTATCCATTCAAGTAGATTTAGACGATCAAACAGCAATTGAGTTTCAGGAAGATTTATTGAGCAAAATCCACAAAAGTGGTGCAACAGGAGTTGTTATCGATCTTACTTCTGTAGATATTATTGATTCCTTTATAGCAAAGGTACTCGGTGATGTCGTATCTATGTCAGATTTAATGGGGGCAAAAGTCGTCTTAACAGGAATTCAGCCTGCTGTTGCGATGACATTAATTGATTTAGGAATTCATCTACAAAATGTACCAACAGCACTTGATTTAGAGCAAGGGTTGATTAAACTTCGCCAGGAATTGGAGGAGTGATTATGAAGGCTCAATCCTCTGTGCAAATTAATAAAGAATGGGATATTGTCGGGGCAAGACAAATGGGACGTGAAAAAGCGAAAGAATTGGGATTTGGTAGCGTCGATCAAGCACGGATTGCCACTGCGATTTCAGAACTAGCACGAAACATCTATCTATACGCTCAAAGAGGTAGAATTCATGTTGAAGTGATCAATGATTTAAATAAAAAAGGCCTAAAGATTATCGCGCAAGATGAAGGACCCGGAATAGCAGATATTAGTAAAGTGATGGAGGATGGTTACTCAACATCAGGTGGTCTGGGAGCTGGTTTGCCAGGTGTGAAAAGATTAATGGATGAATTTGATATCCTTTCTGACAAAGAAAAAGGAACGACAATTAGTGCGATCAAATGGGTAAGATCATAATGGAAGGCTGCTTTAAATAGATTTCGATTTCAAAATAGGAGAACAGCCTTGTTTATACATATTGCTTCCTAAAATTAATCGCCTGAATTATATGATGTATGGAAATGTTAAAGTCATAATTAGGAGGTAATTCAGTGGAGCTAAATAAATTCGATTTTAATAATTACCGTGATTTATTAGATCGTTATATTCTTAAACAAGATGAAAGTGCGTTATACCAAGCAGAGCAATTTACCAAATTATCAATGCAGAATAACATTTTGCCAGAAGAGTTTATTAACATCCACATCCAAGCATTGAAGGAATTGTATCCGGATCTTCCCAAAGAAATATGTGCATCTCTAAACTTCTTATTAGAGACAATGATTTCGTATGGTTTAGCATACCAAGAATTTCAAACATTAAGAGAAAAGCAAGGAGAATTAGAGTCAGAAATTTCTGTTGCTGCAAGTATGCAACAAACATTACTATCGACAACAAAGCCAGAAATTTCTGGTTTAGATATAGGAGCAATTAGTGTCCCGGCTAACAGAATGAATGGGGATTATCATCACTTTGTGAAGGATGAATCAAATAATCTTGGGATTGCCATAGCTGATGTGATTGGGAAAGGCATTCCAGCAGCGTTAGCGATGTCCATGATTAAATATGCGTTAGATAGCTTTCCTGAATCCCAGCTTAGCCCGAGCGTAATCTTAGAGAACTTAAACAGGGTAGTAGAAAGAAATGTCGATACCAATATGTTTATTACGATGTTTTATGGATTTTTCGATTCGAAAAACAGTGTGTTACAATATGCCTCAGCAGGTCATGAACCTGGCTTCTATTACTGTGCGAAAGAAGACAAATTTATTGAAATAAAAGCAAAAGGCTTAGTATTAGGAGTAACACCTGACGCTATTTATGAACAATTCGAGCTAAAGCTAGAAAAAGATGATATTGTTATTCTTCTAACAGATGGAGTTACAGAGTGTAGAATTGGAGAACGTTTTATTGAAAGTGAAGAAGTGCTCCATGTTATTCGTCAATATATCCACCTACCTGCACAAGAGGCTGTCGAAAAAGTGTTCAAGTATTTTGAGAGAATCCAGGATTTTCACCTAAGGGATGACTTCACCTTAATATTTTTGAAAAAAGAGGTTTAACGATAAGTGAATGAGGGTAAATCTGTAGCATACCCCCTGTATTCATATAGATCGTTTTCATTCACTTTATTTACACTTACTTATATTCGTTTATTACTGGTATTAGCAAAGGGCTGATGCCAGTATAATTTCCATAACAGGGATAGGTTTTTTAAGGAGGAATAGCACGGTGGATTTAAATATTAACATTCTGGGAAATGTCGAAGGTACGAAGCAGATTTTGAAATTAACTGGTGAGATTGATGCATACACAGCACCTAAACTGAAAGAAGCTTTACTACCGTTAGTGAAAAAAGATGGGGAGCTTGTCATCGTTGATTTAGAAAATGTGTCTTATATGGATAGTACTGGATTAGGTGTTTTTATTAGTGCGCTAAAAGCAACAAAGGAACATAACAGTGAATTACGACTCGTATCGCTACAAGACCGTGTCGAACGATTGTTTGAAATAACAGGCTTAAATAGTATCATTAATATCGATTCAACTGTACAAGGTGGGAATTAAAAATGGAATCCTTTGACTTCATTGAAATGAAAGTGCCAGCAAAAGCAGAATATGTAGGTGTCGTCAGACTAAGTACATCTGGAATAGCAAATCGTATGGGATTTAGCTATGAGGAAATAGAAGACTTAAAAGTAGCCATTTCGGAGGCTATGTCTAATGCTACGACTCATGCCTATGATGAAAAAGATGGTGGAGAGGTTACTGTTGGCTTCGGATTATATCCAGATCGTCTCGAGGTCATGGTCGCAGATCGAGGTGGAAGCTTTGATTTAAATAAAATCAAGGCAGATATAGGTCCATATCAGAATAATCAATCGATAGAAGATTTGCGAGAAGGAGGGTTTGGACTTTTTCTGATCGAAGCATTAATGGATAAAGTCGAAATTAAGAATGATTATGGCGTAATCGTCCTAATGACAAAATACCTCCGCGAAAATGAGGTGGATATCAATGACGACCAAATCTCAACCACACAGTAATCGTGAGGATGAGATTTACCAGTGGATAAGAACTTTTCAACAAAATCCTGATGATAAAGATACCCAGGAAAAAATCGTTATGACCTATCAAAAACTTGTAAAATCCTTAGCAAGGAAATATGCTAAAAACAGTATGATATACGAGGATCTAGAACAGGTAGGCATGCTCGGTTTGCTAGCAGCGATCAGAAGATATGATCCTGACATTGGTAAATCCTTTGAATCTTTTGCTATTCCCACGATCATTGGTGAAATCAAACGATTTATTCGTGATAAAACATGGAGTGTTCATGTTCCTCGAAGAATTAAAGAACTTGGACCTAAAATCAAAAATGCCATAGATCGGTTAACACAAGAGAATCAAAAATCTCCATCTATTAAAGAAATTGCCAATTATCTAGAAGTTTCCGAAGAAGAAATCCTAGAAACCATGGAGATGGGGCAAAGCTATAATGCCCTTTCTGTTGATAGAAAAATTGAAGCAGATTCAGATGGTAGTGAGGTTTCAATACTAGATATCATCGGAAAAAGTGATAAAGGCTATGAGGACATTGATCGAGAACTATTACTGGAAAAGATTTTGCCAATACTGAGTGAAAGAGAGCAACAAATATTACGGCATACCTATTTCGAGAACAGAAGTCAAAAAGAAACTGGTGAATTATTAGGTATTTCCCAAATGCATGTATCAAGAATCCAAAGAAATGCGCTTAAGAAATTAAGAGAAGCGTTGCATGCAGAGAATCTGGAGGCCATTCGCTAATGCAAAAAAGTCAACAAGTAGAAGTTTCGGTTTTTCAAAAAGCAAAAGATGATAACTATTATTGTGGTGATAGTTATTTCTATAAAGAAGTAGATGGAACCTTTATTTGTGCATTGGCGGATGGGCTTGGAAGTGGTAAATATGCTAATGAATCTTCCCAGCTTGTAGTAGATATTATTAGAGAGTATAGTACCCTTCCTTTAAAATTAATAATGAAAAAGTGTAACGAAAGCTTATTTGGGAAGCGTGGTGTAGTGTTAGGAATTCTACAAATTGATTTAGAAACACAGGAGTATGCCTACACCTCGATTGGGAATATAGGTTTGATGACAATTACTGCTGATTCGATCAAAAAAAGAACCATTCCACAAGCAGGATATTTAAGCGGATATGAACGTCCGGTTAAGATAGTCAAGGATCGAGTGGAGGATGGAATGATTTTTGTGATGTTCTCAGATGGAGTAACGTCTAAAGAAATTTCCAATTCCTACTTTTTACATAAAGAAGTAAACCACATCACAGATACTTTTGCCTATTTATACCAGAATAAATTAAATGATGATACAACCTTAATAGCAATGAAATTTGTAGCTGGGACCTCTTGATTCAATTCAAGGGGTTCTTTTTACGAATGCGCATTGTTTTGATAAAATGATAAGGATGAGTACGAAGGAGGAAATAGTGTGTCGGATAAAGAGTCGAAACAATTATTAGTTCAAACGGTAGCGGATAAGACGAAGCTTGGAACGAAGTCGATTACCAGTGTTATTGCATTATTAGAAGAAGGTAATACAGTTCCTTTCATCGCAAGATATCGAAAGGAGCAAACAGGTTCATTAGATGAAGTTCAAATAAAGGATATACAAGAGGCATGGAATTACGCAAAGGCCCTATCTGATAGAAAGCAAGAAGTCATACGCCTTATTGAAGAGCAAGGAAAAATGACCACAGAACTAAAAGCGGATATTGAGAAGGCTACGCAATTACAAAAAGTAGAGGATTTATATAGACCTTATAAGCAAAAGAGAAGAACAAGAGCTACGATTGCAAAAGAGAAAGGATTAGAGCCACTAGCAAAAGAAATTTATCAACAGCAGAATATCTCTTCTATAGAAACAATAGCAGGAGACTATCTATCAGAGGAACATGAATTACATACAACGGAGGATGTCCTATCAGGAGTGAAGGACATTATTGCTGAGTGGATAGCAGATGAGCCTACCTATCGAGAAATGATTAGACAGCAAATTTCTCAAAAAGGATTAATTCAATCATCTGTGAAAAAAGCAGAATTAGATGAGAAGAAAGTATATGAAATGTACTATGAGTACAGTGAAGCAATTCGATCGATTGTTTCTCACCGGATTCTAGCATTAAACCGTGGTGAAAAGGAGAAAATACTTAAGATATCAGTGGAAACACCAATCGAAGCAATTATTTCATATTTAGAGAACCAAGTAATTAAGAAAAATGCCACCTCGCTTGTAAAAGAGCTTTTGCAGCAGACCATCGAAGATAGTTATAGTCGGCTGATTCAACCATCTGTTGAGAGAGAGATTCGATCAACTCTTACAGAAAAAGCGGAAGCTCAGGCAATTGAGATATTTTCTAAAAATCTTAAAAATTTACTGCTACAGCCGCCACTTAAAGGGAAATATGTTTTAGGAGTGGATCCAGCATTTCGAACGGGCTGTAAGCTTGCTGTTATTGATGAAACGGGCCAAGTGAAAGCAATAGATGTGATGTACCCAACAGCTCCTAGAAATGATGTAATAGGTGCGGAGAAAAAGGTGCGAAAGCTGTTAGCGGAATTTCCTGTTGAGCTCATTGCTATTGGGAATGGTACGGCATCAAGAGAAACAGAACAATTCATTGCTGATACGATTAAAAAGAATGAATTAAATATTGCTTATATAATCGTTAATGAAGCAGGAGCGAGTGTTTACTCTGCTTCGAAGCTAGCAAGAGAGGAGTTTCCTGATTTACAAGTAGAGGAACGAAGTGCTGTTTCGATTGCTAGAAGGGTTCAAGATCCATTAGCAGAGCTCGTAAAAATCGATCCGAAATCGATCGGTGTTGGGCAGTATCAACATGATGTTAGTCAGAAACAATTAAATGAATCCTTGGTATTTGTTGTAGAAACGGCAGTGAACCAGGTTGGAGTGAATGTTAATACTGCTTCCTCCTCCTTATTGCAACATGTATCGGGATTAAATAAGACCGTTGCGAACAATATCGTAAAATATCGCAATGAGAATGGTAAGTTTAAGAACCGAAAAACATTGAAGGATATACCAAGACTTGGTAATAAAACCTATGAGCAAAGTATTGGGTTTTTGCGTGTGATAGAAGGGGATGAACCATTAGATAGAACACCAATTCACCCCGAGAGTTACCTGGCAGCTAAGCAGTTGTTAACAGAATTAAATTTATCTACTGAAGACCTTGGAACTGCTCCGTTAAAGACAGAGTTGAATCATATAGATAAGAAGCGAATGGCAGAAAAGCTAGGAATAGGTTTACCTACATTAGATGACATGGTAAAAGCTTTAATTAGTCCTAATCGAGATCCACGTGATGATTTGCCACAACCACTATTGAAGAAAAGTGTATTATCCATGGAGGATCTAACAGAAGGAATGGAATTGCAAGGTACGGTGCGAAATGTAGTTGACTTTGGTGTATTTGTCGATATCGGCGTCAAACAGGACGGGCTTGTTCATATTTCAAAAATGTCTAATCAATATGTGAAGCATCCTATGGATTTAGTATCTGTCGGAGATGTGGTCACCGTATGGGTGGATAGTGTTGATCAACATAAGCAAAGAATTGCCTTGACGATGATAAAATGAAATGACCTTTAGTGGGGATTTTAACTTCCCCGCTTATGAATGACAAATAAGGCTTTTCGCTTTACCAAAATATGTAGTGAAAAGCCTTAATCATTTTCTCGTGTACAATAGAAAAACCAACATTGATTAAGCAAGCGTATTTGATATTTATCCTTTTGTAAAAAGGCACCTGTCAATTGTTTTTTTAGCCATGTAGGCATCGGATCTCCCTCCAGGTTTATTTTATACTATACTATGTTTATCCATTGAAGGTGTGAATGTTTGTTAGTTGCAGATACATAATCGTGAAAAGGTGAGGACAGATGGATCTTTTAAATGAACAGGAGCTAGTAACCATGGTGGAACAGTTATCCAAAAAGTATTTCAACAAACCTTTTGTAGATACTGTTACTTATAATCCCAGATTAAGGACTACTGGCGGAAGGTATATACCGAGCAAAAGAAGAATTGAGTTAAATCCGAAATATGCGCTTGAATTTGAAAAAGAAGAGCTTATCGGTATAATAAAACATGAATTGTGTCATTATCACCTTCATATAGAAGGTAAAGGTTATAAGCATCGTGACAAGGACTTTAGGGAATTATTGAAGAAAACAGGTTCCCCTAGACATTGTCGACCACTGCCATCTTTAGAAAGTACTTATCGATATCATTACGAATGTAAAGATTGTCAGCAATCTTTTCCGAGAAAAAGAAAAATCAATCTTTCACGTTATCGTTGCGGTAAATGTCATGGTAAGCTACAATTAATAGAATAGAAGAAATATGCTGCATTCTATTGACGAATATGCTTTTTCTATGTTAAATTATATAAGCCTTATACAGCGAAGTGATTTTTCGTGTATACATATTAAAAAAGTTGCGAAATCTATTGACAAACATTCTTGTTTGTAGTAATATTTTTAACGTCGCTGATAAAAAGATTATTCCACAGTAGCTCAGTGGTAGAGCAATCGGCTGTTAACCGATCGGTCGTAGGTTCGAATCCTACCTGTGGAGCCATGGAGAAGTACTCAAGTGGCTGAAGAGGCGCCCCTGCTAAGGGTGTAGGTCGTGTAAGCGGCGCGAGGGTTCAAATCCCTCCTTCTCCGCCATTTTTTAATTGGCCCGTTGGTCAAGTGGTTAAGACACCGCCCTTTCACGGCGGTAACACGGGTTCGAATCCCGTACGGGTCATTTCTTTAGTTGATTAGATACTTGGCGCTATGCCAAGTTTTTCTATCACATTTAAAAGAGAATATGTAGATGAGTTGGTCCGGTAGTTCAGTTGGTTAGAATGCCTGCCTGTCACGCAGGAGGTCGCGGGTTCGAGTCCCGTCCGGACCGCCATTGTTGGGCTATAGCCAAGCGGTAAGGCAACGGTTTTTGGTACCGTCATGCGCTGGTTCGAATCCAGCTAGCCCAGCCATTTTGTTTTTTGTTTTCTATTCGTTTATTAGAATATTACTGCACGACAAAGTTTGATCGTCTTTTCACAAGCTATTCTATTATTTAATGTTTAGTTCAGATGCGATCAGAAGAGCCATTAGCTCAGTTGGTAGAGCATCTGACTTTTAATCAGAGGGTCGGAGGTTCGAATCCTCCATGGCTCACCATTTCATATACTGTGTGTTTATGCGGTCGTGGCGGAATGGCAGACGCGCTAGGTTGAGGGCCTAGTGGGAGGTAATCCCGTGGAGGTTCAAGTCCTCTCGACCGCATTTAAAATAAATATCTCATTGACAGAGTCATTCGCTTTATGATATAATGATAGATGTCGCTTTTGTTGAGCGCCCGTAGCTCAATTGGATAGAGCGTTTGACTACGGATCAAAAGGTTAGGGGTTCGACTCCTCTCGGGCGCGCCATTTCCGGGAAGTAGCTCAGCTTGGTAGAGCACTTGGTTTGGGACCAAGGGGTCGCAGGTTCAAATCCTGTCTTCCCGACCAGTCGATATTTATTACTAGATTGTGAAGAACACATTTTATAAACTTTCATATATTATTTGCGGGTGTAGTTTAGTGGTAAAACCTCAGCCACGAGCGAAACATCTTCCGATTAAACTTCGAGTTGTTCCGAAGCATCCATCATCTTTGAATTAACAAGGAGATGCAGGGACATGTCTTGCGTCAGAGGTTATTTTATAAAATTTATATTTCACATGCGGGTGTAGTTTAGTGGTAAAACCTCAGCCTTCCAAGCTGATGTCGAGGGTTCGATTCCCTTCACCCGCTCCATATTTTAAATGGGCCTGTAGCTCAGCTGGTTAGAGCGCACGCCTGATAAGCGTGAGGTCGGTGGTTCAAGTCCACTCAGGCCCACCATTTATAATTGATCATTGAAAACTGAACAAAACAACCAGTACAAAAAGTAAGAACATGCTAGCTTTAAGCGAGCTTGATCAACACAAGCACTTCGGTGCATCTATTTTATGGAGAGTTTGATCTTGGCTCAGGACGAACGCTGGCGGCGTGCCTAATACATGCAAGTCGAGCGCGGGAAGCTGACTGAATCCTTCGGGAGGACGTGAGTGGAACGAGCGGCGGACGGGTGAGTAACACGTGGGCAACCTGCCTGTAAGACTGGGATAACTCCGGGAAACCGGGGCTAATACCGGATAGTACTTTAGTTCATAGGAACCGAAGTGGAAAGGTGGCGCAAGCTACCACTTACAGATGGGCCCGCGGTGCATTAGCTAGTTGGTGAGGTAACGGCTCACCAAGGCAACGATGCATAGCCGACCTGAGAGGGTGATCGGCCACACTGGGACTGAGACACGGCCCAGACTCCTACGGGAGGCAGCAGTAGGGAATCTTCCGCAATGGACGAAAGTCTGACGGAGCAACGCCGCGTGAACGAAGAAGGTTTTCGGATCGTAAAGTTCTGTTGTTAGGGAAGAACAAGTACCGTTCGAATAGGGCGGTACCTTGACGGTACCTATCGAGGAAGCCCCGGCTAACTACGTGCCAGCAGCCGCGGTAATACGTAGGGGGCAAGCGTTGTCCGGAATTATTGGGCGTAAAGCGCGCGTAGGCGGTTTCTTAAGTCTGATGTGAAATCTTGCGGCTCAACCGCAAGCGGTCATTGGAAACTGGGGAACTTGAGTACAGAAGAGGAGAGCGGAATTCCACGTGTAGCGGTGAAATGCGTAGAGATGTGGAGGAACACCAGTGGCGAAGGCGGCTCTCTGGTCTGTAACTGACGCTGAGGTGCGAAAGCGTGGGGAGCGAACAGGATTAGATACCCTGGTAGTCCACGCCGTAAACGATGAGTGCTAGGTGTTAGGGGGTTTCCGCCCCTTAGTGCTGCAGTTAACGCATTAAGCACTCCGCCTGGGGAGTACGGCCGCAAGGCTGAAACTCAAAAGAATTGACGGGGGCCCGCACAAGCGGTGGAGCATGTGGTTTAATTCGAAGCAACGCGAAGAACCTTACCAGGTCTTGACATCTTCGGATGTCCCTAGAGATAGGGAGTTCCCTTCGGGGACCGAATGACAGGTGGTGCATGGTTGTCGTCAGCTCGTGTCGTGAGATGTTGGGTTAAGTCCCGCAACGAGCGCAACCCTTGATCTTAGTTGCCAGCATTGAGTTGGGCACTCTAAGGTGACTGCCGGTGACAAACCGGAGGAAGGTGGGGATGACGTCAAATCATCATGCCCCTTATGACCTGGGCTACACACGTGCTACAATGGATGGTACAAAGGGCAGCGAAGCCGTGAGGTGAAGCCAATCCCATAAAACCATTCTCAGTTCGGATTGTAGGCTGCAACTCGCCTACATGAAGCCGGAATCGCTAGTAATCGCGGATCAGCATGCCGCGGTGAATACGTTCCCGGGCCTTGTACACACCGCCCGTCACACCACGAGAGTTGGCAACACCCGAAGTCGGTGGGGTAACCTTTGGAGCCAGCCGCCGAAGGTGGGGCCAATGATTGGGGTGAAGTCGTAACAAGGTAGCCGTATCGGAAGGTGCGGCTGGATCACCTCCTTTCTAAGGATATAAGGAAATGATCTATTAGCGTAGATCATCATAGATTGTACTTGGTTGTTTGGTTCAGTTTTGAGCGATTGATGCTCAGAGGATCTTCTGTCAAAACCCGTCACGTCCTGTGACGAACACAGAAGTCACCACCTCGTGTGGAAGCTGTACCTTGAAAACTAGATAAGAAGAAATCAGGACGTGAAGGCACCAAAAGAAGCCAACACGAAACTGATGACAAGACATCAAATAAAAACCAACGACTTTTTCATCTGAAGCATGAGTATAGTTAAGTGAAAAAGGGCGCACGGTGGATGCCTTGGCACTAGGAGCCGAAGAAGGACGGGACAAACACCGATATGTCTCGGGGAGCTGTACGTAAGCATTGATCCGAGAATTTCCGAATGGGGAAACCCTCTACTCGTCATGGAGTAGAACCTCTATCTGAATCCATAGGATAGAGGAGGCAGACCCGGGGAACTGAAACATCTCATTACCCGGAGGAAGAGAAAGCAAACGCGATTTCCCGAGTAGCGGCGAGCGAAACGGAATTAGCCCAAACCAAAAAGCTTGCTTTTTGGGGTTGTAGGACACTCTATACGGAGTTACCAAGAAATACGTTAGACGAATCGATCTGGAAAGGTCAGCCACAGCGGGTAACAGCCCTGTAGTCGAAAGCGTGTTTCCTCCAGAGTGGATCCTGAGTACGGCGGAACACGTGAAATTCCGTCGGAATCCGGGAGGACCATCTCCCAAGGCTAAATACTCCCTAGTGACCGATAGTGAACCAGTACCGTGAGGGAAAGGTGAAAAGCACCCCGGGAGGGGAGTGAAAGAGAACCTGAAACCGTGTGCCTACAAGTAGTCGAAGCCCTTTTATGGGTGACGGCGTACCTTTTGTAGAATGGACCGGCGAGTTACGATCTCCTGCAAGGTTAAGTGGAAGACACGGAGCCGCAGCGAAAGCGAGTCTGAATAGGGCGAGATAGTAGGGGGTCGTAGACCCGAAACCGTGTGATCTACCCATGTCCAGGGTGAAGGTCAGGTAACACTGACTGGAGGCCCGAACCCACGTACGTTGAAAAGTGCGGGGATGAGGTGTGGGTAGGGGTGAAATGCCAATCGAACACGGAGATAGCTGGTTCTCTCCGAAATAGCTTTAGGGCTAGCCTCAAGGGATGTATGTTGGAGGTAGAGCACTGATTGGACTAGGGGCCCTCACCGGGTTACCGAATTCAGTCAAACTCCGAATGCCAATCATATTACCTTGGGAGTCAGACTATGGGTGATAAGGTTCATAGTCGAAAGGGAAACAGCCCAGACCGTCAGCTAAGGTCCCCAAGTATACGTTAAGTGGAAAAGGATGTGGCGTTGCTTAGACAACCAGGATGTTGGCTTAGAAGCAGCCATCATTTAAAGAGTGCGTAATAGCTCACTGGTCGAGTGACGCTGCGCCGAAAATGTACCGGGGCTAAACGTATCACCGAAGCTACGGATTGTTCTACGAACAATGGTAGGAGAGCGTTCTAAGTGCAGGGAAGTCAGACCGTGAGGACTGGTGGAGCGCTTAGAAGTGAGAATGCCGGTATGAGTAGCGAAATAGAAGTGAGAATCTTCTACACCGAATGCCTAAGGTTTCCTGAGGAAGGCTCGTCCGCTCAGGGTTAGTCGGGGCCTAAGCCGAGGCCGAAAGGCGTAGGCGATGGACAACAGGTGGATATTCCTGTACCACCCAATTCCGTTTGAGTGATGGGGGGACGCAGTAGGATAAGGAAAGCGCACGACTGGACGTGTGCGTCGAAGCAGTGAGTGAGTCAGATAGGCAAATCCGTCTGGCAATCACAAGCTGTGATCGGGAGGGAAAATGAGTACCGAAGTTCCGGATTTCACACTGCCAAGAAAAGCCTCTAGCAAGGAAAAGGGTGCCCGTACCGCAAACCGACACAGGTAGGCGAGGAGAGAATCCTAAGGTGATCGGGAGAACTCTCGTTAAGGAACTCGGCAAAATGACCCCGTAACTTCGGGAGAAGGGGTGCTTACTTACGAGTAAGCCGCAGTGAAAAGGCCCAAGCGACTGTTTAGCAAAAACACAGGTCTCTGCGAAGCCGAAAGGCGAAGTATAGGGGCTGACACCTGCCCGGTGCTGGAAGGTTAAGGGGATGCGTTAGCGTAAGCGAAGCGTTGAACTGAAGCCCCAGTAAACGGCGGCCGTAACTATAACGGTCCTAAGGTAGCGAAATTCCTTGTCGGGTAAGTTCCGACCCGCACGAAAGGTGCAACGACTTGGGCACTGTCTCAACGAGAGACCCGGTGAAATTATACTATGCGTGAAGATGCGCATTACCCGCGACAGGACGGAAAGACCCCGTGGAGCTTTACTGTAGCCTGATATGGAATGTTTGTACAGCTTGTACAGGATAGGTGGGAGCCTTGGAAACGTGAGCGCTAGCTTACGTGGAGGCGCCGGTGGGATACCACCCTGGCTGTATGAACCTTCTAACCCAGAACCGTGATCCGGTTCGGAGACAGTGTCAGGTGGGCAGTTTGACTGGGGCGGTCGCCTCCTAAAGAGTAACGGAGGCGCCCAAAGGTTCCCTCAGAATGGTTGGAAATCATTCGAAGAGTGTAAAGGCAGAAGGGAGCTTGACTGCGAGACCTACAAGTCGAGCAGGGACGAAAGTCGGGCTTAGTGATCCGGCGGTACCGAATGGAAGGGCCGTCGCTCAACGGATAAAAGCTACCCCGGGGATAACAGGCTTATCTCCCCCAAGAGTCCACATCGACGGGGAGGTTTGGCACCTCGATGTCGGCTCATCGCATCCTGGGGCTGTAGTCGGTCCCAAGGGTTGGGCTGTTCGCCCATTAAAGCGGTACGCGAGCTGGGTTCAGAACGTCGTGAGACAGTTCGGTCCCTATCCGTCGTGGGCGTTGGAAGTTTGAGAGGAGCTGTCCTTAGTACGAGAGGACCGGGATGGACACACCGCTGGTGCACCAGTTGTTCCGCCAGGAGCATCGCTGGGTAGCTACGTGTGGAAGGGATAAGTGCTGAAAGCATCTAAGCATGAAGCCCCCCTCAAGATGAGACTTCCCCACACTTTAAGTGAGTAAGATCCCTCAGAGACGATGAGGTAGATAGGTTCGAGGTGGAAGCATGGTGACATGTGGAGCTGACGAATACTAATCGATCGAGGACTTATCTATACGTTCTTTGGATGAAAAACCGATGGTTTGTCTACTTCTTATCTAGTTTTGATGGTATAGTTTTTCCCATCTTAATAAGGATTAGTTTATATCCACCAAGTCTGGTGGCGATAGCGGAGAGGTCACACCTGTTCCCATACCGAACACAGTAGTTAAGCTCTCCAGCGCCCATGGTAGTTGGGGCTCACGCCCCTGCAAGAGTAGGACGCTGCCAGGCATGTTCTAAATATTCTTTATTATCGTGGTGTGGAGCAAGGAGCAAAACATCCACCGAATTAAACTTCGAGTAACCTAGTAGATGCAGAGGTCACCTTAGACCACACTATTTATAGCATTATGGATTACAATTTAATAATTTTTTACTATCGCGGGGTGGAGCAGTCTGGTAGCTCGTCGGGCTCATAACCCGAAGGTCGTAGGTTCAAATCCTGCCCCCGCAACCAAAATAATTTACTCACTACTAAGCTTTTTGCTAAGTAAATAAAAGTAGTGTTAAAAGTCAATTTATAATACATAAAATAACGGTCCGGTAGTTCAGTTGGTTAGAATGCCTGCCTGTCACGCAGGAGGTCGCGGGTTCGAGTCCCGTCCGGACCGCCAGATATGAATAGCAAACCTTAAGTTAACAAACTTAAGGTTTTTTAGTGGATTTTTTTAAGGGCCTTTTGGTAAAAGTTTCCGTAGAAAAAGGGTTCATAAGTGTGATGAGGGATATTTCACCAAAGAATAAATAAAAGTTCGTCATGAGCGTAATGAAAGCCGTTTTGCTAAGAATTTTAGTAAGAAATGAGCATCATTAAACTTAACCTTAATTGATATGCAAACATTTAAAAATAATGGAAGTTTTGCTATGATAGTTGGAGGACATAATAGATCTATAAGGAGATCACAATGGATGAATTTCAGTTTATTCAATCAGTGACACCAAAATTTTATCGACAACCAAATGTTATGAAAGGCATCGGTGATGATGCTGCGATTATTCGGAACCAACACGAGGATACAATATTGACTGTTGATACGATGGTTGATATGATTCATTTTTCATTAAAAACGACAAAACCATACCATGTCGGCTATCGAGCGTTAGCTGCTAATATAAGTGACATTGCTGCTATGGGAGGCAAACCAACCTCATTTCTTGTGTCAATCGTCATACCTGATGACTGGCAAGACCAGCAGTTGAATGAAATTTATCAAGGGATGAAAGACCTCGCTAAAAACTTTCAAATGGACCTAATTGGAGGAGACACGGTTTCAGGAAAGCAACTGACACTTACGATAACCGTAATAGGTAGTGTTCCCCAAGGGAGAGCTCGATACAGAAGTCAAGCAAAGCAAGGAGATATCGTATTTGTAACTGGTACATTAGGAGATTCAGCATGTGGATTACATATCTTACTCCATGGTAATGAGAATGAGCACGATAACTATGAATATTTTATTAAACGTCATCAAATGCCCATGCCTAGGGTTGATTTTGTCCAAGCATGCCAAGGGATAACACGAATGGCTTTAAATGATATAAGTGATGGAATCGCCAATGAAGCGAATGAAATTGCGTTAGCATCTAATCAATTAATTGAGTTGGACTATAACAAAATTCCTTGCCAATCTGATTTGTATCATTTTTCAGAAGCAGATAGGAGTAAGTGGATTCTTTCTGGTGGAGAAGATTTTGAACTTATCGGTACCATTCCTGCTAATGAATGGGATATACTAAGGAAAGTGGCAAAAGAGACAAATACAAAAATCTCACAAATTGGTGTAGTGAAAAACAATCCAGAAAAGAATGGATCCGTTTGGATATATCAGCACGATAGATATGCTAAGTTGAATAAATCTGGATACACACATCTAAGTAGGTGAATAAAGATTGAATGAATATATAATGGAAACAAAAACAGAAGAGGAAACGAAACGACTAGCTGAGAAATTAGCACTTTTAATCCGACCTGGCGATGTTCTTACACTTGAAGGTGATCTAGGTGCGGGTAAAACTACTTTCACAAAAGGATTAGGTACTGGTCTTGGAGTAAGAAGGACGATAAATAGCCCAACTTTCACCATTGTGAAGGAATATATGGGGGAAATACCATTATATCATATGGATGTTTACAGGCTAGAAAACAGTGAAGAAGATATCGGATTTGACGAGTATTTTCACGGTGATGGAGTCACTGTGATTGAATGGGCCTCCTTTATTAAAGACTTCTTACCTGCTGAACGATTAGATATTTGGATTAAAAGAGTAGATGATCACACAAGAAAAATACACTTTTTTCCTAGGGGTGATCATTATGAGTTTGTTTGTAAGGAGTTATATCGATGAATATATTAGCGATAGATACCTCTAATCAAGTGATGGGGGTTGCAATTTGGAAGGATTCAGTGCTTAAGGCTGAATATACGACGAACATAAAACGAAACCACTCGATTGGTCTTATGCCAGCAATTGATCATATTATGAAGGAAGCAGATATTTTCCCAAAGGAATTGGATCGGATTGTTGTAGCAAAAGGACCCGGTTCTTATACAGGGGTGCGCATTGGGGTATCGATTGCCAAAACAATGGCATGGACCTTAAATATCCCAATTGTCTCCATCTCTAGTTTAGAGCTTTTAGCCTATAACGGGATGGGACATGCAGGTTATATTTGTCCCTTTTTTGATGCTAGAAGAGGGTTAGTGTATACAGGTCTGTTTGAAGGGAAAGCAAAGGAGCTACATTTAATAAAAAAAGAACAGAACATTGATTTCAAAGCATGGCTTGACCAAGTCAAAGAAGTTCAAAAGCCCATTCTTTTTTTAAGCCAGGATCTCTATATTCACCAAAAAGTGATAGAGGAAAAGCTTGGTGAGCTAGCATTGTTTCCTTCTTTATCCATCGATCATCTACCTAGACCAGGAATTCTAGCAGAGCTTGGGGAAAAGTTGCCTGTTGAGAGCACCCATGCTTTGACACCTAATTATTTACGGCTAGTGGAGGCAGAGGCAAACTGGCTAAAGGAACAAGGAAAGAAAAGCAATGAGTAAAATATTATTTCGCAAAATGACAGTAGCAGACATTGAGGCAGTATCCAAAATTGATCAAGCCTCTTTTTCCATACCTTGGCCGAAGCATATCTATTATGATGAGATGAACACGAACCAATATGCACAATATTTTGTGGCAACAGTAGACGATGAAATTGTCGGGTTTTGTGGTTCTTGGATGGTATTAGATGAAGCACAAATTACAAATATTGCGATTGATCCTACCTATCGTGGAAGAGGGTATGGGGAAGGGTTATTCCAGCATGTGATTAATTATGCGATAGCAAGTGGTATTAAACGTTTGTCATTAGAAGTGAGGGTTTCCAATTTGATCGCACAACAAATGTATAAAAAGTTCGGACTGGTCCCTGGTGGTATTAGAAAAAATTATTATACAGATAATCAGGAAGATGCATTAGTATTGTGGGTGAATTTATGAGTGAATATATATTAGGAATCGAAACTAGCTGTGATGAAACAGCGGTAGCCATAGTGAAGAACGGAAAAGAAATTGTTGCAAATGTTGTCGCCTCCCAAATAGAAAGTCATAAGCGATTTGGTGGGGTTGTACCCGAAATTGCGTCAAGACATCATGTAGAACAAATTACAATGGTATTAGAGGAAGCTTTTAAAGAGACGGAAATGACGATTGACGATATCGATGCTGTCGCGGTGACGGAAGGTCCAGGACTTGTAGGTGCCTTACTTGTTGGTGTTAATGCAGCCAAGGCCTTAGCTTTTGCTCATCAAAAGCCACTTATTGGAGTCCATCACATTGCGGGACATATCTATGCTAACCGTCTTGTGAAAGAATTTTCCTTTCCTTTATTAGCTTTAGTCGTTTCAGGAGGCCATACGGAATTAGTATTAATGAAAGATCATGGTGATTTTGAAATTATTGGGGAAACACGTGATGATGCAGCTGGTGAAGCTTATGATAAAGTGGCCAGAACGTTAAAGCTGCCATACCCTGGTGGACCAAAAATCGACCAATTAGCACAGGAGGGTAATATGGTAA
Organism: Gracilibacillus sp. JCM 18966; assembly: GCF_055392695.1. Taxonomy (NCBI): domain Bacteria; kingdom Bacillati; phylum Bacillota; class Bacilli; order Caryophanales; family Bacillaceae; genus Gracilibacillus; species Gracilibacillus sp. JCM 18966. Next base: position 1,865,128 of record NZ_AP043883.1, read on the forward strand.
TCGATTTTCCGAGAGCTTGGTTGGAGGAGGGCTCCTTTGACTTTAGTTTTAGTGGATTAAAGTCTGCAGTAATCAATACCTTACACAACGCGAAGCAACGTGGAGAGGAGTTTAGACAGGAAGATATTGCAACAAGCTTTCAAGCAAGTGTGGTGGATGTCCTGGTAGAGAAGACTTATCTTGCAGCAAAGCACTATCAGGTAAAACAAGTGATTGTAGCGGGCGGTGTTGCCGCAAATAAAGGGTTGAGAGCCGCTATGGAAGCGAAATTTAAAAAATCGAAGCCGGAATTACTTTTCCCACCGATCTCATTATGTACTGACAATGCTGCAATGATTGCAGCTGCTGGTTCTGTTGCCTTCAAGCAAGGTCACCGTGCGGACTGGGATTTAAATGCGAATCCAGGTTTAAGTATGGAAAAGTATAGTCAAAGAATGATGTCCTGTGATTAATAATATCAAATAGAGGAAATAGAAACACAGAAGGAGCATGTAAAAACATGCTCTTCCGATATTCAGGACTACGGCTATGATTTTCTTACTGCTTTTAAAGCCTTGCTCCATAAAAGGATTTGACTTAACATCGTCGTGACATAATTAATATGAATGTCAGCAGGTTTAAACACTTTAAATTCTGTAAAATCAGTAAAAATAGATAAGGTTGGATGAGCACGCACTGTTGCGATTGATAATTCCCCTAAGATTCCCCGTAAATGCTCAGCTGCACGAGCTCCGCCTGTAGAACCATAACTTACGATTCCAGCTGCTTTATCATTCCATTCTTCATATGCAGAATCAAGTGCATTTTTCAATGCTCCGGTTAAACTATGATTGTACTCTTGAACAATAAAGATGAATCCATCCATGCTGGATAGTTTCTTTTTCCAAGCAATAATTCCTTCTTCTTTTTCTGTCCCCGTTCCGAAAAAAGGCAAATTATAATCTGCTATATCGAGTATTTCATAATTGGCATCTTTGTGTTGCTGACATATTTCTTTTACCCATTTTCCAACTTGTGGACTTAGCCGTCCTTGACGTGTGCTTCCAAGAATAATGCCAATGTTTAGTTTTTCCATATTACTCCTCCTTGTTTATTAAACTTTTAATTCACTATGAGAGCAATTTTACCTCGAACGTGCCGAGTCTCAACAGCTCTGTGTGCATCGGCAGCCCTGTGTAACGGAAATGTTTGTGATAGGAAAACACGTAGCAGTCCTTTTTCATACATCTGGGTGAGCTCAGATAATCTGAATACACTGCGCTTACTGCGGATGGGAATGGTTCCAAGCTCATTTGAAAGATCGAAAGCAACGATTGTACCGATCCTTTTTTTATCCTGTATAAGTTCTATAGATGCTCTAAGGGCTTCCTCACCTGCTGCGTCAAGAGCAGCATCAATTCCATTTGGCGCAAGCTTGCGTACTCGTTCTACAAGTCCCTCCCCATATGTGACTGGAATAGCACCTAAAGTGCGTAAGTAGTCATGGTTATTTGGGCTAGCGGTACCGATCACCGTTGCTCCCCAAGCGCGTGCCAATTGAACGGCGAATGTTCCAACACCTCCAGCAGCTGCGTGTACTAGCAGGGTGTCTCCTTTACCGATGCCAAGTTCCTGCAGTGCTGTATGAGCAGTCTGCCCAGAGGCGGTAAACACACCAGCCTCTTCCCAAGACATACTTTTAGGCTTTTTAACGATTTGAGATGTTGGGACGACCACATATTCTGCATAGCTAGATAGAAGTGACCACCCAATCACTTCATCGCCAACTGAAAAGTCTTCAACCCCAGCGCCAACCACATCGATGATGCCAGCAAATTCATTTCCTAATATTTGAGGGTATCGAATTTCCACGCCTGGCGGGCTAAAACCTTGCCCACGAATCGCACAGTCTACTGGCTGTACTCCAGCTGCTTTTACTTTTACTCGAACTTGATTAAGCTTTGGTACAGGTGGATCAAACTCCATTATTTGCAATACGTCTGGTGTACCGGGTGAATGAAATGCTACTGCCTTCATTTTCATCAGCTCCTCTAAATTTTTAGTTTTTTGTTAACTTTAATGGTGTTCTATATCCAAACCTAGTGATGTAAATTAGGATCAAGCCTGTATAGGAAAGGGAGAACATCAAATAGAGATTGCTAAACGTGTTACCTTCTGCAAAAAAATAGAATGGATTCCAAGCAGACAGAGCTCCCTGATCTAATACTAAACTAATGACAGCTCCAGAAACGGAACTGGCTATAAAGTTCAACATGGACATTAGACCCATTCCAACACCTGTCTGTTCTTTCGTCAATGTATTTGCAATAGTATTGGACATGGCGACAACGATAAACGTCTGTCCTACTTGGCCAATTATTAATGCAATAGCGACGAATATTAAGGATCGGCCAATGAGAAAGGACAGAAGGAAAAAAGCCGATAATAGTAGAAGTGATGCGAACAAAAACAAACGTGTATTTCCCCTTTTGTCAGCAAGTTTCCCTCCTTGTTTTCCTAATAAAGCAGCTGTGAGCGAGGCAGGGATCATTACTAATCCAATAGATACTGGAGATAGGTGATACGTATCAACCAGCATGATTGGAGTTAAAAACGGAATGGAATAACCAATGGCACTCACTAAAAATGTCAATAAAATCCCCACAGAGTATCGCCCATTTTGAAACAGTCTTGGCTCTATAAAAGGCTCTGTAGTTGAGTGAATACGCGTCACAAACATCAGAAACAAAGCAATGGATGAGATGGCTAACGACCATCTTTCTCCAGTAATTGCTAATAACAATGTCGCCACTGTTCCTCCAAGTAATAAACCTCCGATCCAATCAAAAACAGAAGGAGTACGGACTTTTTCAGAAGCTAAGTAATGCCGAAATAATGGCAATGTAACCAATGTTAGCAATGGAACAACAAATAACCAGCGCCAATGTGCGAAATCGGCAACAATGGCAGAGGCAATAGGTCCAAGTACCCCTCCGAGAGCGAGTCCACTGGCCATGATCCCAAACACTTTTCCTCTCCGGTTAGTTGTTATATAGCGTGCTGGGATAATCATTGCAAGTGCAGGAATTACGGATGCTCCAGCCGCTTGAATAAATCGGCTGAATAAAACCATCCAGTAGAACTGAGCAGCAAGTCCGATTAAGGAACCAAGCGATAATAGAAGAATTCCCACTGTCAATAGTGATTTGAGCCGAAAACGGTCAGACAGCTTGCCATAGATCGCAGAACCAATGGCATAAACGAGTAAATAAGCAGATGATATCCAACTTACTTGTGTGTAGGTCAGTCCATACTCTTGGCTGATTTCAGGTAGTACAATATTAAACATCGTTGCACTCATCATCGAAATAACCATTGTAAAAACCATTGTATGAATGAAATTGTCACTAATTTCGAGTTCAACCGCTGGTTCCATCATGTTTGTAGATGACCTTCCCTGTATATTTTTCATAGCTATGCACCACCTCTCCTATATAGCTGGCTGTTGTCGGCTTGCAATAATGATTATATAATGATAAATAGATAATGAAAAATACATGTTTTGCTATATATGCATATATTTAATGTAATGAATAGGAGGGAATAACAAATGGAATTACTCCAGCTTAAATATTTTTTGACTGTGGCTAGATTAGAGCATATGACTAAAGCCGCACAAGAGCTTCATATCGCTCAGCCAGCTTTAAGTAGAACAATTCAACGATTGGAAGAGGATTTAGGAGTATCACTTTTTGATCGTAAAGCTCGGCAAATTCGTTTGAACCCTTTTGGAAAAGCATTTGAAACGAAAGCAAAGGCTGCGATCCATTTGCTAGAAGAGGGGCGTAGGGAAGTAGAGGATCTAGCTGGCTTAAAACAAGGTCGTATTCATTTAGCAATTATGAATATGGAACAGGTGAGAGAGCCCTTGCAGAATTTTTTGACTGAACATCCAGAAGTAAACCTTCAGATGATTCAATCGTCTATGAAGGATATTGAGGATATTGAAATTAACCGAGAAGTAGACTTCTATTTAACTTCATTGCCAATACAACAAGAGGGATTTAGTGAAATTCCATTGATAAAGGAAAAGCTTTATCTCGCTGTGCCACACGGACATAAATATGCAGATCGCAAAGCCATTCACCTTAGTGAAGCATCAGCTGAACCTTTTGTCGGATACAAAGAAAATTCACCTTTACGGATGATGAATGATGATTTATGTGATCAAGCGGGTTTTTGTCCAAAAATGGTGTGTGAAACGGAAGATCCAGCAAGTATCGCTGAACTTGTCCGTTCTGGATTCGGTGTCGCCATTGTCGGTGGCTGTAAAAGTGGGGAAGAGTTGGATTTAGTCAAGCTGCCAATCGAAGATCCCGCAGGAGAAAGGATTTTTCGGATAGTTTGGAGGGAAGATCGTTATTTATCACAGGCAGCGATCGCATTTCGAAGTTTTATTATCAACTATTTTAAAGATGAAAAAACAATTGGAAGCGAAACTAGGAGAGCATTGATGTTACGATAGGATTCTTTATTCACAGATCTATTTTAAAATTGTGGATAAAAATATAATCATTGCTATACCAGGGTTAAAATTATCGCTACTTCTGTGGATAATTCAAGATAGAATTGTGGATTGTGTGTATAACCCTTTGGATAACTGATAAAAGAAGAATGAATAAGTGGATAACCTTGGGGATAAAAAATGTATATTAAAAAATACAGCGAGTCCAAAAAATGACTCGCTGTACCGCTTATTCTGTTTGATTGATGGTGTCTGATGGTAATCCTAAAGCTTGTTTTAATTGCTGAGACACATTATATAATCCGTTTTCTGTTGGTACGAAATAGGAGATACCACCTAACATTTGATTCGATCCTTCAATTTCAAATGTTTCAATACTTGATGCATTCATTGATGAATAGGCTCTTTGTAAATGATAAATTTCAGTCGGGCTTAAGCTTGTCGTAACATTCTTACCTAGAATATCCGTAATTTCTCCGACTTTAAATAATGTACCAGCTGAAATAGCTTGATCAATCGATGCTTGGATAAATTGACGCTGTCTTTCTTCACGTGAATAAATAGCATTGACTTCACGTTTTCTCATTCGTACAAACGCTAACGCTTCCTCACCATTTAATTTTGCTGGACCTTGTTCAAAGTATATTCGTTCCCCCCCAGCATAAATATTTTTCTCATAGAATGGTTCTTTAATATCAACAGTAACTCCACCAAGTGCATCGACAATGTCTCGGAATCCATCGAAGTTAACCGTGACATATTCATCTATTGGTATATCGAGTAATTGTTCGACTTTTTCTACGGTTAGCTTATTCGGACCATAGTCAGTTATTGATCCATAGGTATAGGCTGCATTGATTTTGTGGGAGCCAGCATATTGCCCCGCTTCCTCCGCTGTAAATTCTACCTGTGAATCCCGTGGCACAGTAGTCATGGTCATTTGATCTGTGTCCGGGTTCAGTGTGACGACAATTTGTGTATCGGCACGACCGTTTTTTCCATCTGTTTCATAATCCTCTACCCCAATTAGTAAAATCGAGAAAGGGTCATCTCCAATGGTGACCGCTTCGTCTCTTAGCTCTGATTTCCCGTCTGGCCGATCTAATTCAACGTGTGAATCCTTGGCTGCATCAAAAATTTGGGTAAAAAAGTAGATAGCATAGGCGATAATGGCAATAAGCATCAATAATAAAATCCAAATAATTCGTTTCTTCCACTTTTTCGGCTTCTGTTTTTGTTTTCTTCTTCGTTCTGATCTAAGTTCACTCAATATTATCCATACCTCACTTATTGTCTATTATTCTAACTTTTTGTAGTATTTTGTTGAAAAGTTTCCACCTCTATATTAGACGATTAAAATGATAAAAAGTTTCACATTTTTAATAGGATTCATTCGTCCATGTGTAAGGATTCCCACTCTTCCATATGTTTTTCCATTTGTTTTTTTAATTCCTCACTTTCCGTTGTAAGCTGCAATGACTTCTCGTGATCCTGGTACACTTCTGGAAGACATAATTGTGCTTCAAGAGCTGCAAGAGCGGTTTCTAGTTCTTCCATTTCCGCTTCAATTTCCCTTATTCTTCTTTCTTTTTTCCGTTGTTCTCTTTTTAATTCTTTTTCTTTTTTAAAATCCGATTTCGTGCTTGGCTTCGTGTCTATTTCTTTGGATTGCTCCCTTTTCAGTTCTTCCAGCTCTTTTTCCTCTTGTTTTTTCTCTACATAATAATCATAATCACCTAAATATACCGTCGTGTGCTGTGGTTGCATTTCTAGTACCTGTGTCGCCAGCTTATTAATAAAGTAGCGATCATGGGAAACGAACAATATCGTGCCAGGATAATCGATAAGGGCAGATTCCAATATTTCTTTACTATCTAAGTCTAAATGGTTGGTCGGCTCGTCTAAAATTAATAAATTGGCCTTTTCCATCATTAATTTAGCAAGCGCGAGCCGAGCCTTTTCCCCACCACTAAGAGCTGATACTGGCCGTAGTACATCATCTCCACTAAAAAGAAAGTTTCCTAGAATGGTTCGTATATCCTTTTCGTTCATAAGCGGATAATCATCCCAAAGTTCACTTAGGACATTCTTTTCATGATGCAGTTGTGTCTGTTCCTGATCATAGTAGCCAATTTTCACATTAGCACCTAGTTGTATGGTACCCTTATCAGGATCTAGTTCGCCGATTATATTTTTTAATAATGTAGATTTTCCGACACCATTTGGGCCAACAAGGGCCATGCTCTCACCACGGGTTAGCTCAAGATTAAGATTTTCAAAAGTAAAAGGCTCAGCATTGTTATAACGGAATGCTAGGTCATTTACCTTGAGGACATCATTACCGCTCCTACGCTCCACGTTGAAACTAAATTTGGCAGAGCCCTCATCACCAAGTGGCTTGTCCATTAATTCCATTTTTTCTAACTGTTTGCGTCTGCTTTGTGCTCTTTTCGTCGTGGAGGCTCTCACAATATTTTTCTGTATAAAATCTTCCATTCGCTTTATTTCGGTTTGTTGTTTTTCGTAAAGCTTCCTATCACGTTCATAATTGGCTGCTTTTTGCTTTAAATATTTACTGTAATTACCGTGATACTTCTTCGATTCATGACGCGAAATTTCATAGACAATTTGAACCGTTTTATCAAGGAAGTATCGGTCATGGGATACGATCACAACGGCACCTTGATAGCTGTTTAGATAGCTTTCAAGCCATGTTAAGGTTTGAATATCTAGATGATTGGTTGGCTCATCTAGTATTAGTACATTAGGTTTTGTTAGAAGAAGCTTTCCAAGGGCGAGTCTCGTCTTCTGACCACCACTTAATGTGGCAATCGATGTGTCCCACATGGATTCAGGAAAATCTAGACCGTTTAGAACGGCTTTGATTTCAGGCTCATATTCATAGCCACCAGCTTGCTTAAATGCTTCTTGTTTGCGGTCATAGCTTACTAGTAGTTGTTGATATTTTTCTGTATCTGCTAATAGATCAGAATCTCCCATTTGCTGTTCCATGCTTCTCAGTTCCTTTTCTTCCTTTAACAAATGGGAAAAGATCTTTAACATTTCATCCCAGATCGTTTCTGTAGAATCAAGTCCCGTATGTTGGGCAAGATATCCTAAGGTAACATCCTTTGGTTTATGGATCTCTCCTTCATCATAGCTAAGGTTACCTGCAATTATATTTAATAAGGTAGATTTTCCCGCACCATTTCGACCAACAATGGCAATCCGGTCATTTTGTTTAATTTCTAGTTTTATATTAGATAAGATCAGCTCAGCACCAAATCGTTTGGTTAAATTGTTCACCTGTAAATAAATCATCATCGTTCACCTCAATGATGTAAGTGTATCTAAAAGGCGAACGAACTGCAAGTAAGGGAAGTAGATAGACAAGTGAACAATTTCACGACTTTTTTCTTTTTTTCTGTTAGAATAAAGAGAGAATAATATTTAATGAAGAAATAAGGGGAATAAAGGATGCCTAATCAACATAAAATTCCACAAGCTACAGCGAAGCGATTACCTTTATATTATCGTTTTTTGAATAATTTACATATCCAAGGAAAAGACCGTGTCTCATCAAAGGAACTTAGTCTTGCAATGAAGGTCGACTCTGCTACCATTCGCAGAGATTTTTCGTATTTTGGTGCATTAGGAAAAAAAGGATATGGCTACAATGTCGACTACTTACTCGGCTTTTTCCGTAAAACCTTAGACCAGGATGAGAATACGCCTGTTGTCCTGATTGGTGTCGGGAATTTAGGAACCGCTTTTTTAAATTATAATTTTACCAAAAACAATAATACGAAGATAGAAGTGGCATTTGATGCGGATCCAATCAAGGTAGGAACAGAGATTCGAAATGTCAATGTTCATCATATAGATGAATTAGAAGAAAAAATGGGAGATATTCAGGTAGCTATTCTTACCGTACCAGTTTCTGAAGCGCAGTCTATGGCAGATCGGCTGGTGAAAGCAGGAATAAAAGGTATCTTAAACTTTACCCCTGCAAGGATTACCGTTCCAGATAATGTTCGCGTCCACCATATTGACCTATCAGTAGAGCTGCAGTCACTCGTTTATTTTATGAAGCATTATCCATTAGAAATAGAAGAAAAATAAGAAGTGCTGATGAGAGGCACTTCTTATTTTTTCTTCGCCTTTTTAATTTTAAAATGTAAGCTTACTAGTCGTATTGCAACAACGAAATCAATGGTAGCAAAAAACGCTAATGCAAGTGTAATGAAATTAAATACCGTATCATCGGCAGATTTTATGCCAATATAGATAAATAATGAGCCCAAAATGAAATAGATGATGGCAGAGCCCAATGGTGAAAATCTCATGTTTTTAAAAGCCCCCAACTAAGATGAACTGTACCTGTTCTAGCATTTGTTCCATTTCTTCTGGATCAAGTGATAATTGCCCAATGACTGCAAATGTGTTCATCGCCATATGTGCAAGAATAGGTACGAGAATTCTTTTGGTTTCGACATAGATAAAGGCAAGCACAAATGCAACTGCTATATAGGTTAAGAGATGACTGAAATCGTTATGCAAGACAGCAAATAAAACCCCTGAAATAATTCCGGCAAAGAAGAAGTTCATTTTTTTATATAGGGAACCAAAAATCGCTTTACGGAATACGAGCTCCTCCAGGATTGGACCTAAAATAGAAATAAGAATAATAAATATTGGTGCTTGTCTCGCTACTTGCATCAATTGCATCGTATTTTCAGAACCAACTGGTGCACCAAATACAAAACGTTCAATGACGGTGGATGCTACCTGAGCAATTAATACTAAGAAGAAACCGAGTATTGTCCATAATACAATTTGTCCAATTCTTTTATCCCGTGATTGAAAGAAAGAATTTATTTCATCTCGTAGTAAATAGCAAGAGATAATCAAAGCAAGAACGAAGCTACCGATATTCCATCCAACCATTAATGTTAATGGATCTACGTTTGTGTACAACCGAAATGGTATAACAAGAAAAGCTGACAATTGTACCGCAACATAGGTAAGAATTATATAAATATACTTGGCAGGCAAATTCAAACGACTCCTTTTTATTTTTTTCTTACATGATACGTATTTTAACATAATTTTAGAATAAAATTGAAATAGTTCGTCTAAAGTTATTTTAAAATAAATGTGTTGTTCTTAAAATAATAGATGGTGTCCCTCTGTTTACTTCACGAAGCTCAAAACCCCTTTTATTGAAACCACACTCTATTAGGGTTCCTACAATAATAAAAACTCATACTAATGACGGCTGTTTGGAAATGCCGTAAAATTGCAAAGAGATCGATAGCATTCCCATTAACAAGAGATATTAAAAAATTTTTAAAAAAATTTATACTTTGTACTTGCAAAAAAAAATAGATTTCATTATTATAATAATTGTGTTAGCACTCAGGGTGATCGAGTGCTAAAATGATAAAAATCTAAATAAAGTCAATTTCAAGGAGGTTTTTAAACGATGCTAAAACCATTAGGTGATCGTGTCATTATTGAGCTTGTAGAGCAAGAAGAAAAAACAGCGAGTGGGATTGTTCTTCCAGATTCTGCGAAAGAAAAACCACAAGAAGGTAAGGTAGTAGCTGTTGGTTCTGGTCGTGTAACGGAAAATGGTGAGAAAGTGGCGCTTGAAGTTGAAGAAGGAAACAACATTATTTTCTCAAAATTTGCCGGTACAGAAGTGAAGTATGAAGGTAAAGAATACTTAATTCTTCGTGAAAGTGATATTTTAGCGATTATCGGCTAAGTATGTAGCGAAGTACGTTTGGATAAATATCATATCATTTAAATATTCAGGGAGGTATTTTTCATGGCTAAAGAAATTAAATTTAGTGAAGATGCACGTCGCGCAATGCTACGTGGGGTAGATACACTTGCGAATGCAGTTAAAGTAACATTAGGACCAAAAGGTCGTAACGTTGTATTAGATAAGAAGTATGGTTCTCCACTTATTACAAACGATGGGGTAACTATTGCTAAAGAAATCGAATTAGAAGATAAATTCGAAAACATGGGTGCTCAATTAGTATCAGAGGTAGCATCTCAAACAAATGATGTTGCAGGTGATGGTACAACAACTGCTACAGTACTCGCTCAAGCAATGATCCAGGAAGGCTTGAAAAACGTAGCTTCTGGTGCGAATCCAGTAGGGGTGCGCCGTGGTATTGAAAAAGCAGTAGAGGTAGCTACAGAGGAATTACGTAAAGTATCTAAACCAATCGAAAGCAAAGAATCGATCGCTCAAGTTGCGTCTATCTCTTCTGGTGATAATGAAGTTGGTCAATTAATCGCTGAAGCTATGGAGCGCGTAGGTAATGATGGTGTTATTACTATCGAAGAATCAAAAGGCTTCAATACAGAGTTAGAAGTAGTAGAAGGTATGCAATTTGACCGTGGATACTCTTCTCCATACATGGTAACAGACCAAGATAAAATGGAAGCAGTGCTTGATGATCCTTATATCTTAATTACAGATAAAAAAATCAACAATATTCAAGAAGTATTACCAGTGCTTGAGCAAGTAGTTCAGCAAGGTAAACCATTATTAATGATTGCTGAAGATGTTGAAGGGGAAGCACTTGCAACACTTGTATTAAACAAACTACGTGGTACGTTTAATGTAGTAGCAGTGAAAGCTCCTGGATTCGGTGATCGTCGTAAAGCAATGCTTGAAGATATCGCTGTATTAACAGGTTCTGAGGTTATTACAGAAGATCTTGGACTTGATCTTAAAAATACAACGATTGACCAATTAGGTCGTGCTTCTAAAGTTGTAGTAACGAAAGAAAACACTACTATTGTAGAAGGCTCTGGAGATTCCGAGCAAATTGCTTCTCGTGTTGCTCAAATCCGTGCACAAGTAGAAGAAACTACTTCTGAATTTGATAAAGAAAAATTACAAGAGCGTCTTGCAAAACTTTCTGGTGGTGTAGCAGTAGTAAAAGTTGGTGCTGCAACAGAAACAGAATTAAAAGAACGCAAGCTACGCATTGAGGATGCATTGAACTCTACTCGCGCAGCGGTAGAAGAAGGTATCGTTTCTGGTGGTGGTACTGCACTACTTAACGTTTATAAACAAGTGGCTGAAATCAGCCTAGATGGTGATGAAGCTACTGGTGTTAATATCGTACTTCGCGCACTAGAAGAACCAGTACGCCAAATCGCAGCAAATGCTGGATTAGAAGGATCTATCATCGTAGAACGCCTAAAAGGCGAAGATGTAGGCATTGGTTTCAATGCAGCATCTGGAGAATGGGTAAACATGATCGATGCAGGTATCGTTGACCCAACAAAAGTTACACGTTCTGCACTTCAAAACGCAGCATCTGTAGCGGCTATGTTCCTTACTACTGAAGCGGTAGTAGCGGACATTCCAGAAGAAGGTGGCGCAGCGCCTGATATGAGTGGAATGGGCGGCGGAATGCCTGGAATGGGTGGAATGATGTAAGAATTTAATCCTTCTTCTTGAGAAATAGTTGAAGCTATTTTTCGCCCATTCTGTGAACCAGTCATGTAAATGATTTTTTTCTAAAGTATAGACTACTTCCTAAAAACTAAGGAGGTAGTCTTTTTATGTTGTTAAAATTTGCATTTCAAGATTTTTTAGAAGGCAGACGTGTTAAAAACACAACCAAGACTAACATAAGAAATTATCAGACCATGCTAGGAGAATTTATTAATTATTGTATTGAAAATGAGGTAGTGAATGTTGAAGATATTAATTACATTCACATTAAACAGTATTTAGGGGGGGCCAAGATAAAGGAAATCAAGCGGGAACTATTAACACAAAACTTATGAGGATTCGAGCATTTTTGAACTACATGGTTGAGTTTGAAGTAGTTAATAAAAATCCAGCACGCAAAGTAAAAAGACAGAAAGAAGATGTGAAGATTGATGTTTTCACTGATGAGCAAATTAGACAAATGTTGAGTTTTTACAGACGAATTAAACGTCGTGAAAAAAACAGAGATTACTTGATGATCTAGTTGATCTTAGGTACTGGTATAAGGCGTGGGGAAATTATCAATCTTAAATGGTCGGACATAGATTTTATTAACCATAACATATCAGTTTTTGGAAAAACAAGAAGAAAAGAAATTATACCAACTACAGAAAAACTATCAAGAGAAATAGCAGGGTATAAGACATTCTGTTCACAATATTGGGGTGAGTTAAGCGAGTATGTATTTGTGAAAAGAGATAATACACAACTAACCCAAAATGCGATAATGATGATATTCCGTTATCTTCAAAAAAAGATGAACTTTAAAGATGTACATCAGCACACACTTTTCGTCATACATTTTGTCATAGACTAGCTATGAGTGGGATGAGTGTATTCGCAATACAAAAACTAATGAGACACCAGAATATCTCTGTAACTATGAGGTACGTTGCAATGTGGGGCAATGAGTTGCGGGAACAGAATGATAAATATAATCCATTAAATTCATTGGATATATAATGATTTTATTGACTTAAAGAATTTATATCAGCCCAATTTCTTACAAGTACTGACTTCCATAATTTAGATTAATATGGTATAAAAACTTTTAAAGTCGATCAACCTCTAGTAAGATAATAACTTGCTATGTTGTAGAATAACCTACGTAAGCTTGGTTGGCAGGGTAGGTTACTTCATTTTATCAATCAAAGTAATGATCACTATTAAAAAATTAAGGTAGACGGGGAGTCTTTACAGTATTATTAGATTTTGTTTATACTTGATTGCTTAGTACAATGTATTGTATCAACACTGTTATATTTATCCATGAACGTTTAATTTATTTCTTTTTATCGTAGGGTTTTAATAGCACTTATAAAATGTAAACTACCTGTTGGAATTTCTCTTAATTAGAAATATATCTTGTTTAGTTCTCATTTTCGTATGATCAATCCCTTGTATTTTTTTCGATTTGTTTCACCAATGCAATTATGTCTTCATTGGAGTGTTGCTCTATCCTACCTAAACTTTCATTAATTTTTTTAAAACCCCTATCTATTTCGCCTTTCATTCCTTTTAATCGTTCATCAATTACTGAAACTTCTTCTTTGATTAAATGAAAAAGTCTATCTTCGTCCATAATTTTAGCCCCTCTCAATAAAAGGTTTTATTTCATATATTAAACAGAACAAATAAAGATTTTTAACAATTTCTTTATTTTGAGGTATTAGATGTAATCCCAAAATGGTCTTAATTTATTATCCTTAACTTTAAGACTACCATTTATATCACACCAATTGAAACTATGAAAATTTATTATTTTACCTTTATTTTCAACAAAATGTGCTATTACCTTTTCACATAACTCTGAATTTTTTTAATATCGGTTTCCCGCAAGTATAAAATATCCATTTCTTCTTCTTGTATCGATTTCTGTTTTCGGTAATCTCTTCGAATGTCTTTTAATTGAATTTGATTTAGATCTTTTAAGGAGCTGTATTTCATCGGATTAGCGTGCCAATAATCTCCCATTACTTCAATGTATAAATCATCATTATAAAGATAATTATCGAATGAAAAATTATGATGCGCGTATTCATTTGTATATGCTATATTTAGGTTTTCTAATAATTCGTTCACTTTTTTTTGAATTTTATTGTCCCTTCTTTCAGCATATTAAGAAGGAGACACTTTAGTAATAACTAAGTTGGATCGTTTTGCTAGATCTGCTGACAATGCTATCAGAACAATTAAAGAGTTATTTAAGAAGGGGGTAAGAGTTCATATCCTTAATATGGGTATAGTTGAAGATACTCCAACAGGAAGATTAATATTCAACATACTTAGTTCTTTTGCTGAATTTGAAAGGGATATGATTGTTGAACGTACACAAGAAGGTAAGGAAATAGCTAAGCAGCGTGAAGATTATAGAGAAGGCAGACCAAATAAGTACAGTAAGAAACAAATTGAACATGCTTTAGACTTGCTTAAAACTAACTCATATAAAGAAGTAGAAGAAAGAACAGGAATAAGTAAGAGTACATTAATAAGAGCAAAAAGAAAGTTAAAATAGCAATCGTGCAGCGAATCGGTTGTCTTTTTACAATTGAAATCTACACATTACGTTTCAACCACTTTGTGGATGTCTGTCTATGCTATAAATAATATTAAGCACTTTAATTTCTCTTTAAAATAGTTCATCTGAAGGCGATCTATTTTAAACAACTTTACTTATCTGGGAGAAAGTGCAAGAGGGAGAATTGGTAACAGACCTGAAGAAGGATAGAAAGGATATTGAGATGGCATTAAAGACTGGGGAAATACTCGTTATGTTAAAAACTTATCATATAAAATAGTACTCTAGATATAAAGAAGCACTTTTCTAATAGATAAATATGTTGGTGATGTAAGGTGAAGTCATCTGAAAATATAAGTTAACTTATAAGTGAAATCAAGTAGCTATATTTACTAAGGATAAGAACAATAACTAATTTATAGTTAAATATTTATCTATTGAACAGGTGTAACTACTAAACTTAAATGGACATTCTTGATTTAACATTTCGATTTATTGGTTTCGTTAAGGATATATATGACTTTAGCAAGATAGTGAACCAAAACATTCATAATTAACCCCTCTCTAACAAAAAGGGTAAGGAAAAACTCACACAATGTTCACATAATATGGTTTTTATGTTATATTATGTATGGTTCAAATATACCAATTTGAGTTTACTAAAGTTTTAATAGAAAGGAGGATTGGGAGTATTTATAACAATAACATATAATCGGAGGTAATATTATGAAAATTATTAAGTTTTCGAGTGTTTTAATTATGTCAATACTATTGACATTTGCACTTTCATTGACTGTAATTGGAGAATCTAAATCTAAGTCACTTTCTCCTGATGAAATTAATTCATTGAAGGATAGGGGGCTTACTGAATATCTTATTGAAAGATATATTGAATCGGGTGATACATATGAAGATTTAAAAGAAATGGAAGTTGTTTCAGTCGATAAAAAACATTACAAAGTGACTCGAACAAATGATTCAAGTGGTCAAAATACTCTTTTAAGTCTTGATGAAAATAATCCATCAATCCATGTAGAAGAAATTAGTGAACAACAACTAGAAAAAGAATTAAATGAGGAAGCTACTGATTCTACAGAGGGTTTCTCAACTTTAAATGATTCTAGTACAACATCGACTAGTTATAAAACCATGACTGTGTCAATAACTAGAATTAATAATGATAGGTATAGAGTAAGTAATAGGGTAGAATGGCATGAAGAACCAATATTGACACTCACAGACGCAATTGGAGTCGGAATAAATGCAAATACTTCACCTATTCCAGGCACAGAATTCGGTGTGCAAAATGTATATAAAATCAATGGGGACATGGCACACCAATTTTTGTACCTTAGTAATAATAGTAATTGGAACAGGAGCGGAGACTATGGCTTAAATGTAAATCTAAAAGGTGATCCTGCTTTAATGTACACTTATGATATTTTCATGCATTATGAAGTCACTCCTAATGTAAGTACCGTTACAAAAATTGACGCATACGGTCACTATGCACATCGAGAAATGGCTTGGAATGCAACGCCTTCATATAGTATTGCTGGACCAAGTATGGGTTTATCATTTAAAATTAATTACTCTGTACATCAACCACAACCCCATGCTCAAGTCACTAGATACTAGATAAGAGAAATGAGTTATGTTTTAAGCAGTAATTTGATTTATTACTAAAACTACTTTAAGAAATTAAAAAACTAGATAACATTTGCTTTAATATTTAGAGAAATACTTTTGAAACATTTCAGTTAAAGTAATACTTAAAATAAATTAGCTCCTTATAATTCTGAAAATTATGAGGGGCTTTTTTAAAACAGTTATACTGCATATACTATTAAGACAATCAATTATAAATTATAACGTAGTGATCTAAGATCCATTTGTTGTGTTAGGAATTAGATCATCGTAATGTAAGACTTCTAAATGTTTATGCAAATTAAATATGTGTGTAATGGCATTTGGCTGGTGCCTGCTACATAAATTTTAAAAAACCACTTGCCAATGCATCTCTTCAAAAAACTTTAACCTCCTTGTTGGACCATCAACGTTTAACAGGAGGCTATTAGGAAATGTTAGCAGTGGCACAAGTTGAGATTATATTAGACATGAGATAAAAGAACAGCTGGATATGATGCCTTCTTTCAAGAAGGAGTGATATCAAATAGATGAGCAAAAAGTGGCTTACGCAAAGCGTTTAAAGTTAAGTTGGGTTAGAGAAAACTTTACTAGTAATGAAAGTAGATACAAACAAAAAATCCTTCTCAAGTTATTTGAGAAGGAAGGAACAAAAATGTGAATATTATAGCCCGCTTAAAGGCTGGATAAACCGTTTTAATGGCGTGGCCACAAAATACCTCGACCATTATTTGAGTTGGTTTCAATTTCTTGATAACATCAGACATCGTAATAATGGTGCAACGGTTAGTAGAATGATTGTGAAAAGTTTTTTGTTCTCAACTAATGTTACCTATGATAAGATTAGACTATTAAAGTTTGCCAAATAGAGTTGTTTCTCACTTAATTGTTTAGGGAGTTAAAAGAAGAGCGTGATTAAATGTGGGGTGATAAATTGAAAAAAATGATATATTTGGCTTCGTTTATTATAATTATTTTTATTGGTTATTCGTTGTATTATGTTACTCAATATCATATTGAAGATAATAGAGCAGCTATTCAGTCTAACCTAAAAGAATGGAGCAGCAGAGGTTCTGAAAGCATTACTCCTGATGTCATGGAGGTTGTTCAATTAGATGATACAAGTTCTTATATAGTTTTATTCCAGACTCAAAGCAGTAATATCGGATATGCTCATATTATTAAAGGGTGGAACGGTAAGTTTAAAATTGATCATACTGCACACTGGACAAATATCGTCGATTATCAAAAAATACAAACAAACAAAGGAGTGTACGGCATAATCGTTGGAAAAAATCCTAATTTAAAAATTGACCATATTATAGCGGATTTGTATTATGGAGATTTTAATTTTAATTCTAACGTGAGTGCTGATGAAAAATTTGTAAGATATGAAAAAATTCCTAGTGACATAGAAGAACCTTTTCCTGCGGAGTTAACTTTCTACGACAAAGAGGGCTCCGTAATTGAAATGTCAGAGTTTCAAAACTAACAGATGCTTAAAATAAAAGGGAAACCCATTCTACTGTTATGAGGTTCCCTTTTAATTCGGTAAAAATCAACAATATTCTTTAACATAGATTATTACTAAGTTAAGATCATTTGCCAAAGGTGGGTACAAATACATTCCAATGGAAGCATGTTCAAAACCCTCAGAGGATTGACCGAAATACAATCTTGAATGGAGAATTTATTGAGTAGAAGGAAAATCTATTTCTATATAGAGTTGATGAAACTAAAGACATGCCTCTTTTGAAAGTAATAAAGCAGTTGAAGTAGAGTAGAAGAATCATCTACTGTTCCTATAGACATCTCTTTGAATAATTATGACAATCCAAATCAGAAATTAATATTTATAGGGAAAATGAACCGAATGATAAGATAAATTTACAAATAGAAGAATAGAATTTTCAAAGGAGTTTAATAGGAAAGGAACACGAATTTTTAATACCGGCTATTTTTAGAAAATGCAAAAAATTAAAACTTTACTTATTGCTATCACTTCTTTATACTTGATTTGTAAACATAAGCTTGAGAAGTAGTCTATCTACTTTAGATAAAGATTAAACAGGATTAAATTGCGTTCTGCACTTCAAAACGTAGCATCTGTAGCGGCTATGTTCCTTACTACTGAAGCGGTAGTAGCGGACATTCCAGAAGAAGGTGGCGCAGCGCCTGATATGAGTGGAATGGGCGGCGGAATGCCTGGAATGGGCGGCATGATGTAATAACCGCTCAAACACTTAATGTATAAGGGTTTTTGTTTGTTAACAAAATGCTAATATCAAGTATATAAAAAGGCTTCTCATTAGTTGATTTAACTTTTGAGAAGCCTTTTTCATTGCTGACGGTTAGAGATGATGTATTTTAATAATTACCGAATCATCTAAAAGTGACACCTTAATTAAGGAAAATGTGCTTAAAGAGTAGCATTTCTTCAATAAGAGTGGATCCGGTTTGAGTGAACTAGCAGGTTGGTCGAAGAAATAATGGACAAATGGATGGAGAAGTTTCACTTTTGAAAAACTTTGGAAGGTTCAAAACGACATCCGTTGAACTTTGATTCCATTCATGATGAGTTGGCGTAGCCTAATACGCTGTCTCCCCTTCTTACCATGATTAATTTTTTCAAAAGAAAAGTAATCAGATTTGTTTGAATTATATTAATCTCCTATAATGTAAGAGAGAAGCTAAGTACATAGGAGGAGGGGAAATAAATGGAATACACCAATCTAGGTCGTACAGGCATGAAGGTAAGTAGACTTTGCTTAGGAACCATGAATTTTGGTCCGTCTACTGAGGAAAAGGAAGCACACAAAATTATGGATGCGGCACTCGATGCAGGCTTAAACTTCTTTGATACCGCAAATGTATATGGTGGTTATCGTGGTCAAGGTCGTCACGGCTGGACAGAAGAAATTATTGGTCGTTGGTTTGCTCAAGGCGGAAATCGCAGGGAGAAGGTTGTACTTGCTACCAAAGTCTATAATAACATGGGGGATCAGAACGATGGACCAAATGAGGGAAGATTTTTATCTGCTTATAAGGTACGTCGTCATTTAGAAGGGTCACTTAAACGATTGCAGACCGATCACATTGAACTGTATCAAATGCACCATATTGATCGTAATGTTTCTTGGGAGGAGCTTTGGGAAGTATTTCAAGCAGAAGTACAGAAAGGCACGATTGATTACGTTGGTTCAAGTAACTTTGCAGGTTGGGACCTTATTAAAGCGCAGGCAGCTGCGAAAGAACGCAATTTCTTAGGCCTCGTATCTGAACAACATAAATACAGTTTACTGTGCCGTCTTCCAGAATTAGAAGTACTACCTGCAGCGAAGGATCAGGGAATTGGTGTGATTGCCTGGAGTCCACTAGATGGTGGCTTGCTTGGGGGAAATGCATTAAATCCAGATAAAGGATCTCGAACTGCTGGTCAAACAGAACGAATTGAAAAACATCGAGCACAATTGGAAGCCTTTTCAGATTTTTGCAAGGAATTGGGAGAGCGTGAAGCTGATATAGCTCTCGCTTGGGTATTGCATAATCCCGCATTAGATGCACCAATTATCGGTCCACGTACACTGGAACAATTTGAAAAATCTCTGCGTGCCGTTGACATCAAATTAGATCAAGCATCCCTGGACCGTTTAGACGAAATTTTCCCAGGTTATGGTGAAGCACCAGAAGCATACGCTTGGTAAAGTTTTTATAGAGTAGAAAGGAATAAGGGCTTGTTGTAGTTTTCTATTATTTATAGCTGATTAGCGCCGTGATCATGCTAAAATGTGTGAGGAAATTATTTTAAAACCTTCAGATTCTTTTTGTTAAAGTCTCTGAAGGTTTTTTAGATTTATACTAACTTATAAACTTATGAAAAATGGATTATCATTCTTAAAAGCCTCACCCAAAGTACATCCGAAACCCAATCACAACCAAAACAATCGAAAGCATTTGCATGATGACTTTACCAGGTAATTTCTGAGATAATAAGACACCAAGCTGTGATCCTAAAATAACTCCAATTCCACCCCATGCTACGATCATCCAATCAATACTACTGTAGAATAGCTGTGAAACAACACCAACTGATGTATAGAGACATAAAGAAAAGATCGATGTGGCGACAGCGTAATGGGTAGAAAGCCTAAAAGTATAAATTAAGATGGGAACAAGTAGCCATCCACCACCAATACCTAAATAACTTGATAATATCCCCATGAAAAAGCCTAGCGGAATCAACCATTTAGACTGAATGGCTGTTGTCTTCTCAACAATTGGTTCCACTGCATCAGTTGTCCTAGCTCGAGTAACACTTTCTTGTTGCCTCTTTCTTAAAATCGTGGTGTTCTTACTAAAAAGAAATATTCCTAATCCAACTAAGATTGATGCAAAAATAACGTAAAAATAATTGGATGAGTAGACCTGTAATAACCATACTCCCAACACAGATCCTGGTAATGCACTTATTCCAATAGTGAGACCTGTTTTGTAAACAATTTTCTTTTGCTTAGCATAGCCAATCATTCCTGAGATGGAATTGATCAATACAATAACTAAGCCAGACCCCGCAGCGATGGCAGGGTCTGTATGTAGAATTAGTAGCAATGCCGGTACGAAGATGAATCCTCCCCCGGCCCCGACAATTGTACCATAGCACCCGGCTATTAAGCCGATAATTAATAGTAATAGTCCTGTTGTGATATCCATAGTAGTTGCCCCCAAGATAAATTTTTCTATATACATCATCTCAGAAGTTGGGCTCTTTGAATATTCACTATTTGTAATAGGGTATAACCAAATGGATGACTTGGTTTTCTAGCATTGTTATATAAAAATAATGTACACTAGTAAAAGAACTACAAAAGTATTTGGTTTGGTTTAACTTAAAGGATGTGAATACAAATGGATACAGAGAATACACCATGTTCTTGTTGTGCTGGTAGTCGTGCTGATTTGGAGAAAACGATTAAACCAGAAAAACAAACGGAGAAAATAGAACAAAGTCAACAGATAAAATATAAAGAAAAAATGATCCACCTCACGGGAGGGGAATTTTTAATGGGAACCGAAGATAATGAGGGGTTTCCTGCAGATGGTGAAGGACCGATAAGAAAAGTAACCGTAGCACCATACTATATCGATACTTATGCGGTAACCAATGAAGAATTCAGTGCTTTTGTGAAGGATACAGGTTATATTACAGAGTCGGAAAAGTATGGATGGTCGTTTGTTTTCTATAAATTTATCTCGCAAAATGTAGCAAAAAGGGCAAAACAATTACCACAAACCCCATGGTGGTATGCAGTAGAAGAGGCTTATTGGTACCAACCAGAAGGGCCAGATTCAAACATTGATGACCGCATGGATCATCCTGTCATACAAGTCAGCTGGAACGATGCGTTAGCTTTTTGTAAATGGGCTGGAAAACGTCTCCCGACAGAGGCAGAATGGGAATATGCAGCAAGAGGTGGCCTTGAGCAGAAGCTTTTTCCTTGGGGGGATGAGCTGACACCGAATGGAGAGCATTATTGTAATATTTGGCAAGGTGATTTTCCAAAAGAGAATACAGAAGCGGATGGCTATACTGGAACAGCACCTGCAAAATCTTTTCCTGCGAATGGATATGGACTCTATAATGTTGCGGGTAATGTATGGGAGTGGTGTGCAGACTGGTTTACAAGGACACCTGATTTATCCCAGGTCGTAAATCCAGTTGGACCGAAGACAGGTCAAAGTAAAGTAATGCGTGGTGGCTCGTACCTTTGCCACAAATCCTATTGTAATCGATATCGAGTTGCGGCACGAAGTTCGAATACGATCGATAGTGCTACAGGTAATTTAGGATTTCGTTGTGTGGTCGATGCATAAGTTAGGGTGAAGATGTATTTCAGGAGCTCTAAGTTAAGTAGAGAGCTGGAAGTTAATCAATTCCTAGCCACTACTGGCCAAGCAAATCACCAGTAATAAGAACTTGTTATATCCATGCTAACCGTCTCCTAGAATATTTATTTTTTAATCAACATGAATTTTATGCTTGTAAATATTCACTATTTGTTATAGGGTATAACTAAATGGACTGACTATTTTGTTATAAGTTGTGGTAAAGTATCGTTATAGTAATCGTAATTAGGTGAATATGAGGATTGTGACTGGTAAAGCAGGCAAGACCTAAGTTGGTGATTAATTTCACTAATTTGGGTCTGTTTTTTTATACGATAAAAGGGGGATTTTCCATGTTTAACAAATTATTTGGAAAAAAGAAAATCACTGAAGAATGGGTTACACCACTATCAGGTAAATTAATTGCTATAGAAGAAGTGCCAGATCCAACTTTTTCTAAAAAATTAATGGGAGATGGTGTAGCGATTGTGCCGAGTGAAGGAAAAGTAGTATCACCTGTAGATGGTGAAATTATTCAATTATTTCCAACGAAACATGCTATAGGGATAAAATCGGAAAACGGAATAGAGATCCTCATTCATATTGGATTAGAAACCGTATCATTGAATGGAGAACCATTTGAGACATATATTAAGACAAATGATAAAGTAAAAGCTGGCCAATTATTAGTATCTTTTAATTTGGAGCAAATAAATGTCGAGGCAGCAAGTACTATTACTCCAATTGTTATTACGAATGAAGATAAAATAGACAACCTTTCTAAACAGGATAGTAGGGAGGTATCCGCTGGAAAGACAGCGATTGTCAGCTATGAAGTAAAAAAGTAAATGGCAGGCTAGCCATCCTAGGAAGAAGGTGATGTACACATGAAAATTAATCGGGTATTGAATAACAATGCGGTTGTTATCAAAGAAGGAAATACGGAGAAAATAATTTTGGGTCCTGGTATTGCTTTTCAAAAAGGAAAAAATGATCTGATTGATCAGGCTAAGGTTGAAAAAATATTTATCTTAAAAGAAGAGAATAAAAAATTTCAAGAGCTATTAGAGACCTTGCCTGAGGAACATATTCTATTAGGAGAAGAGATTATCAGTTATGCAGAAGAAAAACTCGGAATTAAACTCAATGAACATATTCATATCTCGCTTACAGACCATCTGTCCTTTGCGATTGAACGTTCCCAAAAAGGAATTAATATTAAAAATAAGTTAATAAATGAAATAAGGTTACTTTACCATGAAGAATTTGATATCGGTTTATGGGCAGTAGAAAAAATGGAGGAGAGAATGGGGATTCCAATACCAATAGATGAAGCTGCTTATATCGCTGTCCACATTCATACTGCTAAAATGAATTTTCAGAATGTGGAGAAAACGGTGCAAAAGGCTGCGATCATCCAGGATATGGTAGATATTATTTCGAGTGATTTAAATATTGCTATAGAAAAAGGAAGTATGACCTATCAACGACTGATTACACACTTAGAATTTGCAATAAATCGTTATTACAGTGATCAAGATTTTTATCAGTTAGATGAGGAAATGCTGAAGATGATTAAAGAGAAACATGAACAGGCATACACATGTGCATCTGTCGCAGCCAATTTTGCTCGAACCGAGTATAATATTGATTTTCCGGAGTCAGAGTTAGCATATATTGCACTTCATGTACAGAGACTGATTTATGAAAAATAAATTTAGTAGTTGACTCATTTTATGTAATGTAATGATAATCAGATAATAATTTAAATAAAGTGGGATTGTGACTGGTAGTGCAGGCAAGACCTAAAATAGTTAAGAGGACTTTGATTATCTTAACTGTTTTAGGTCTTTTTATTTTTTAATGGAAAGGAGACTTCGTGATGACAAACCAAGAGCTTTACCAACAAATTTTATCGAAAGTCGGTGGTATATCGAATGTGACTAGTGTTTCGTTAGATGGATCACGGTTGTCACTTACATTACTAAATCAAGATTTAGTAGAGGAAGAACAATTAAAACAAATGGATAATATCCACGGAGTGTTAGCACGAACAGATCATATTGAACTTATTATTGGAAATGAAATTGGATTTTCTATTTATACCAAAATAAACCAATTGCTACAATCGTCACAAACACCAATAGATAAAAAGGAGAGAGGTTCCATGTTTAACAACTTGTTTAGTAAGTTCCAAGTATTTGGAAAAGCAATTATGCTACCAATCGCTGTACTTCCGGCGGCCGGTTTATTATTAGGGATTGGTGGAGCATTTTCTAATCCAGCAACAATTGAAAATTATCCATTTTTAGATCTAGTATGGCTACAAGCAATCTTTACGATTATGAGCTCTGCAGGTCAAATAATATTCTCTAACTTACCTATAATCTTTGCTATAGGCATTGCCGTAGGGCTGGCGAAATCAGATAAAGGTGTTGCAGGTTTAGCAGCCATTTTATCCTACATTGTTATGAATGCGACAATCAATGCTATGTTACAAATCACTGGAAAACTTGCTACGGAAAACCTTGCTGGTGCTGGCCAAGGCATGACGGTAGGGATTCAAACATTACAATCAGGTGTTTTCGGTGGGGTTATTGCTGGTTTATTAACGGTTTACCTACATGGTAAATTTGGTAAGGTTCAATTACCACAATTTCTCGGTTTCTTCAGTGGTTCACGCTTTATCCCAATAATAACTGCTTTTATGTCTATTTTTCTTGGTGTTGCAATGTTCTTTGTTTGGCCGCCAATTCAATCAGGTATTGCAAGTATGTCCGATCTTGTAGATAAAACAGCATACTTTGGTACCTTCCTATTTGGATTTATTGTGAAGTTGTTAGGGCCACTAGGTTTGCACCATGTTTTCTATCTTCCGTTCTGGCAAACTGGTCTTGGTGGAACAATGACAGTAAATGGCGAAGTTATCCAAGGGGCACAAAATATCTTTTTTGCTCAATTAGCAGATCCTAACTTAGAACATTTCTTTGTTGGCACATCAAGATTCATGAGTGGTAAATATTTGCCTATGATGTTCGGGTTATTAGGGGCAGCTTTAGCGATGTATCATACTGCTAAACCTGAACATAAAAAAGTTGTTGGTGGTCTGTTATTTACAGGAGCATTAACCTCTTTCTTAACAGGTATAACGGAACCGCTTGAATTTACGTTCCTATTTGTAGCGCCAGTGCTATATGTTATTCATGCTGCTTTGTGGGGAGTTGCTTATGTTGCCGCACACCTTTTAAATATTACAATCGGTATGACATTCTCAGCTGGACTTATTGACTTCACTTTATTTGGAATACTACAAGGAAACGACAAAACAAACTGGATTCTTGTACCAATCGTAGGTATCTTATTCTTCCTTGTTTATTACGTTGTCTTCCGTTTCATGATCGTGAAGTTTAATCTAAAAACACCAGGTCGTGAAGATGAGGAACTAGAGGAAACAACTATCGCAGGGTCAGAACGAGCTCAGGCGATTATTGCAGCACTTGGTGGGGGAGAGAATATTGAGGATGTAGATAATTGTGCAACTCGCCTACGTGTCACAGTAAAAGATGGTGATAAAGTTTCTGAAGAGCAACTCAAAAAATCTGGCGCAAAAGGTGTTTTTGTAAAAGGACAAGGTGTTCAAGCAATTTATGGTCCGCACGTAACGATTATTAAAACAGAAGTAGAAGAAGGTCTCGGTGACTAATAAAGATTCGTTGAAGGAAAGGATGCTATAAATGAAAAGACCAAATATTATCTTTATGATTACTCATGATACTGGTAGATATCTAGGAACCTATGGACACCAAGTAGAAACACCAAATCTTGATAAGCTAGCGGAAAACGGTGTCCGATTTGATCAATACTATTGCCCAGCACCACAGTGCAGCCCAAGTAGGGGAAGCATTTTAACGGGAAAATACCCGCATAACAATGGGTTGATTGGACTTGCACATTTAGGATTTCATATAAATGAAGGAGAAACAACTACACCGAATGAACTAAGAAAAGCAGGCTACGAAACTTCTTTAATTGGATTCAGCCATGAAACAATTGGAGAAGAGGAATTTGGTCAATACAGTTCCACCTATAAACTAGGTTTTGATCGCTATGAGGCTATCGAGGGCGCACGTTCACCTCGGGTTGCTGACAAGACCATTGAATTTCTTAAGGAAAAAGCGGACAAAGATGATGATCAACCTTTTTACGCTAATGTAGGGTTTTGGGAAACTCACCGTTCTTTTGATGAATACGAACCATTAGCAGATGATGTCGATTCCATTAATGTGATTGACTACTTACCTGATACGCCGAATATCCGAAAAGATTTGTCACAGTTTCATGGATCGGTAAAGGTGTTAGATGAAGCAGTTGGCCGAATTATGCATGCATTAGAAGAGACGGGTCTTTCAGATAATACAATCGTAATTTTTACAACAGACCATGGAATTGCTTTTCCGAGAGCTAAAGGAACAATGAAGGATGCTGGTTTAGAAACGGCACTCATTTTTTACAACCCAGCACTTTTCGGAAAAGGTAGAGTTATTGGTGATTTACTATGTAACATTGACATGATGCCAACTATTTTAGAATTAACGGAAACCGCGATTCCGGATCAGATTGATGGTAGGAGCTTTGCTTCTTTACTAAGAGGTGAGTCTTCGGTTGTACGCAATGATTTCTTCTGTGAGCTTACGTGGCATGACAAGTACCATCCGATGCGAGGTATTCGCACAAACCAGTATAAATATGTAAAAAATTTAAAGGATGGACCAAAAATTTATATGCCTGTGGATATTCACCGAAGCCTTTCAGGTCCCGATGTTCGTAAAGAATATTATGTAGCTAATGAACCTGAAGAGCTTTATGATCTAGAGAAGGATCCGTTTGAGGAGCATAATCTCATAAATGACCCTGCTTATAAAAAGGTTGCAAGTGAATTACGAGAAAAGGTGTCTAAGTGGATGAGGGACACAAAGGACCCACTATTGAGTGGGCAGGATATTCCAGGTGTTGAGTCAAAGAAATGGGCAGAGGAAACACATAAAGGCAATACTTATGAAGCGATGAAGAAATAATAGAACAGCTATTCAGCATTACGCTGGATAGCTGCTTTTTTTCAAAATAGTAAAAAATGTTGCTGAAAATTATAACAAGACAGATATCCTATCTATTTATTGAAATGTAGAGGAGAAGTAATAAATTTAAATTTTCGCTGTGGATGAAAGCATAAGCTTTTTGTTAAATGGAAAAGATGAATTCCGTAAACTTCATCTTTTTTCCTTCGCACGTATGTATGCCATAAAGATTTGTACACTTTTTTTGGTGAATCTTTTAGATTTCCACACCATCCATAAATTACGTTTTAATTCAGCGTCATGTATTTTCTTTTCATGTAAATATCCTTGCTCAATTTCACGAGCAACGGTTAGTCTTGAGACGATACTAATTCCAAGACCTGCCTCTACCGCACTTTTTATCGATTGGGTACTACCAAGCTCCATATAGCTTTCGATTTTTTCTAATATACCCCATTCATTTAAGAAATTTTCGATAATCGCTCTCGTTCCAGAGGTGGGCTCTCTCCAAATCATTCTCTCTTGAGCAATCTCGTCTATTTTGACTTCACTTTTCAAATTCCAGGGATGATCTGGTGCGTGGATGAGAACTAATTCATCTTCTTTAATTTTATCAATCGATAGTTTTGTATCATCTACGATTCCTTCGACTAGTGCAATGTCAATCATATCGTCTAACAGCAGTGCTAAAACCTTTGGAGTATTTTCCACATATAAAGATAAATGAAAATCGGGGTTTTCCTTTTTAAATTTTCCTAGTAAACCGGGTAATAAGTATTCCCCGATTGTGAGACTTGCACCCATCTTTAATGTGCTTTCATATCCTGCTACACTTGCAATAACTGCTTCCTTTGATTGGTTGTAATCTTGAACAATCGACTTGGCAAATGGATATAGCACATGTCCGCTCTCAGTAAGTAACAATCTCCCGTCTTTTCGATTAAAGAGGAGCGCTCCATATTCTGCTTCGATTTGATGTATTTGCTTTGTTATGGCAGGTTGAGATAAATATAAGGATTTCGCCGCCTGATTGATACTACCAGTCTCTACGACCAGACAGAATGTTTTTAATACTTGGATGTTCATACGATCGGCTCCTTTAATGGTGTTGTAGCGTTTGTAATCATTATATATCGGAGATAGAACTGTGTCACCTTTGGAAAGAATCAAAGGTTTATAATTTTATTTGGTTGTACTATTATTAAATAAATAAGTATCAAACTTGATGATTTATCATGGTGTTAAGGTAACTAGAAACAAAACATCAATAAAATAAGAAGGTGATTCTAGTGAAGCTAGAAGAATTAATTAATGATAACCACACGACCTTTAGTGAAGGAGAAAGAGTCTTGGCAAAGTTTATATTAGATAATAGGAAAGATATCTATGATCTAGGAATTAATGAGCTTGCTAAAAAAAGTTTAAGCTCTAAATCTTCTGTATTACGATTTGCACAGAAGCTAGGGTTCTCTGGATATACAGAAATGAGAAACTTTATGAAGTGGGAAAATCATTCGGAAAAATCTTTTACACAAGAAGACTTCGGAAAAATAGTGATTAGCAATGTAGAGCAGACCGTTAATCAGTTAAATGAAATGGATCTTACTAAAATTTGCGAAGCTATTGATAGAAGTCCAAATGTCTATATAACGGGGACTGGTCTCATGCAACAAGGTCTTGCCAAAGAAATGCAAAGAATGTTTCTAGGTATTGGTAAAAATATGCAAACCCTCCCTTTGGATATTGGTACAAATATCTACCAATTGTTGATGGAAAGAATTTCGGAAGAGGACTTGATAATAGTATTTTCAGGTTCTGGCAACAATGCGACTCTTAAGGAGGCGCTTAGTATTCCCTTAATTAAGAATGTTAATATCGTTGCCATCACTGGTTCTCATCATAACTGGTTAATGAATCATGCAACCTTCTGTATTCCGGTAAATATCAATCATAATTCCAGTTGGTTTTCTTCCTCAAGTGCCTTTTACAGTGTCATCGATATCTTTGCCTATCATTATTTTGAATATAAAAATAAAACGTTACAGGATAAATAAACTATATCGCAGAGGCTATTGCAGTTATGTAATAGCCTTTTTCTTATGATCTAAAATATTCCCATCTCATGAATCCGTTTCCCAATATGGCTGGAAGACCTTCTTTTACAGTGTTTTCTATACTATAATCTCATCATGATAGAGCAACATGAAAATGCTAGGGAAGGAGATAGATGATGAGAGCGATTCAAGTTATGTTTGACACCTTAAAAAGAAATTATTTAAATGCTTATGAACATTCTGATGTAATAACACCTAATTTCGACCGATTGCAAAGAAAGACTGTTCAATTTGATAATTTTTTTGCTGGCAGCTTACCTTGCATGCCTTCAAGGAGAGAGTTGCACACAGGTCGTTACAACTTTTTGCATCGTGGTTGGGGACCAATCGAACCTTTTGATGACTCCATGCCAGAAATATTAAAACAAAATGGGGTTTATACACATCTTGTTACAGATCATAAACATTATTGGAGAGATGGTGGTTCCACCTATCATACTCGTTATTCCTCCTATGAATTAATACGAGGACAGGAAGGAGATAACTGGAAAGCAAAAGTTGATAAGAAAATGGATGTTGAAGGGCTAGACAACCTTCCTGATTTTGCAAAAAAACGAAAGCAGGCTAGTATTTCTCAAGATCTAGTGAATCGAACCTTTATGAAAAAAGAAGAAGATCACTCCTTATATCGAACTGTCGATGCAGGTATGGAGTTTTTGAACGAAAATAAGGATGCGGATCAATGGTTCTTGCAAATTGAATGCTTTGATCCACATGAGCCATTTTTTGTACCTGAGGAGTATTTACATTTATATGGGCTATCGAAAGACGATTTCAATGGTTGGCTCCAATATTCACACGATGATTTTTCTCCAGAAAAAGCGGATGTTGTGAAAGGGTATTATAAAGCCCTATTGACAATGTGTGATGCATATTTAGGGAAGGTACTAGATTTTATGGATGAGAATAATATGTGGGAAGATACGATGTTAATTGTGAATACAGATCATGGACTACTTCTAGGAGAACATGAATGGTGGGGTAAGAATATCATGCCAGTCTATAATGAAATTGCTCATATACCATTTTTTATATGGGATCCAAAACTAGGTGTTCAAAATGAAACTAGAAACCAGTTAGCACAAAACATCGATATACCTGCAACTATATTAGAGTTCTTTGAAGTAGATTTACCAGAATACATGATGGGGAAACCGTTAAGCTCGGTAATTGAATCAGAAGAAATAATTCACGATGCTGCTTTATTTGGTTATTTTGGTAGCAATATTAATGTGGTCGATGGTGACTATATTTATATGAGAGGACCAATGCCTGGTCGAGAAGCGGAGCTACATGAATATACGTTAATGCCAATGAGGATGAATAGACGCTTTACTAAAGAGGAACTACAGGGTGCTGAATTGGATAATTCTTTTGCCTTTACAAAGGGGATCAGTACTTTAAAGATGAAAACGACTGATTATATGGCGAAAAGTTATCAGCGTTTTGGTAATAAATTATTTAACTATAAGGAAGATCCCAATCAAGAAAAGCCGCTTTATGACCTAGAGAAAGAATTTGAAATGATAACAAAATTAAAGGAATTAATGAAGGAAAATGAAGCTCCTGAATCGCAATATCTCTATTATGGTCTAGATCGAATTAATAGTATAGAGGATTTATTAGAAGAGCATAAGACTTTTGATAAAAAGCAAGAAATTGTTTGTGAAAATATTAAATTCTCCAATTATTGTATGAAAGAGGGCTATTTGGCAATGGTAGCTATCATGAAAGAAGAAAAAGTGGCATTGTTGAAGGCAGATCTTGAAAAAACAAGTGAGCATAATGCAGTAACAGATGAACATTTGAAGAATTGGATAACAGAACATATAGACAAGCAAGATCAAGGATTTATTTTTTATCAATTAGACCTAGCTCTTCGAATAGACTAGCTTCTACTATCGAAAAAGCTCGAAAAATGATCAAAAACTTATGAGGGCTTAAAAAAATGAGATAATCCTGCATGTTACAGGATTATCTCATGAATCTATCAAAGAAAGAGGGTTGGAGAGATGAAATACGAACAATTGGCAAATGACATTATAAAAAATATTGGAGGAAAAGAAAACGTTAACAGTGTTGTCCATTGTGTGACACGCTTGCGTTTTAAATTGAAAGACGAAGATAAAGCAAATACTAGTGTATTAAAAGATATGGATGGTATTGTTACCGTTATGAAAAGTGGTGGGCAGTACCAAGTAGTGATTGGCAATCATGTATCTGATGTATATAAAGCAGTACTATCTGTTGGAGGGTTTGATACTCAATCATCTGCGGATGAGGAAAGTGAAGAAAAGCAGGGATTATTTAACAAATTTATTGATATTGTCTCTGGAATATTTGCACCAATACTGGGTGTTTTAGCTGCTTCAGGAATGATTAAAGGTTTTAATGCTTTGTTTGTTGCATTAGGTTTGTATGCGAATACAACTGGAACCTATCATATTCTACAGGCTGTTGGTGATGCTCTCTTCCATTTTTTTCCTGTATTTTTGGGCTTTACAGCAATGAAAAAATTTGGTGGAAACCATTTCGTTGGGATGGCTATAGGTGCAGCGTTAGTGTATCCTTCACTTTCTGGTATTACGGAAGGGGAACCACTTTATACCTTATTTCAAGGAACTATATTTGAATCACCTATCCATATTACATTCCTTGGAATACCAGTTATTCTAATGAGTTATGCATCTTCTGTGATTCCAATTATATTGGCAGCATATGTTGGATCAAAATTGGAAAAATGGTTTATCAAAGTAATTCCTGATGTTGTAAAGTCCTTTCTTGTACCATTTTTCACATTGCTAGTAATCGTCCCAATCACTTTTATTGTGATTGGACCAATTGCTACATGGATTAGTTCACTATTAGGACAAGCTACTGTCTGGGCATATGATCTAAGTCCATTATTGGCAGGTTTGATACTTGGTGGATTATGGCAATTATTTGTAATGTTTGGTCTCCACTGGGGCTTCATTCCGATTGCAATGAACAACCTAGCAGTTTTTGGTTATGACTTTATATTAGCTTTAATATCAGCCACATCGCTAGCAACAACTGGTGTCGTACTTGGGGTAATGGCTAGGACGAAACAGCAAAAGATTAAAACTCTAAGTATACCTGCTGCTATATCCAGTATCTTTGGTGTGTCGGAGCCTGCGATTTATGGGATTACCTTACCTTTAAAAAGACCGTTTATTATAACTCTTATCACCTCTGCAGTTGGAGGAGGTATTATGGGAGCAACAGGTACGAAAGTATATATGATGGGTGGACTAGGTGTTTTTGGTATACCGTCTAAAATTGGTTCCGAGGGTCTTGACATCGGATTCTGGGGTGGAATCATTGCAATGGGAGTAAATTTAGTATTAGGCTTTATACTTGCTTATTTATTTGGATTGAGTAAAAAAAATAAAGATGGAGAATCCCTGAAAGAAGAAGATAACCATAATAGTACAGACAACAATCAAGACGAAAACATCACTAGTCCACTGAAGGGAACTGTTCTATCATTATCAGAAGTGAAGGATGAAGCTTTTTCTACTGGAGCGCTTGGAAAGGGGCTTGCAATTGATCCTACAGAAGGTAAATTGGTTTCTCCAGTTTCCGGGACAGTAACTGCACTATTTCCAACCAATCACGCTGTCGGAATAACAACTGATAATGGTGCTGAAATCTTAATGCATATTGGATTAGATACTGTTCAATTAAACGGGAAGTTTTTTAAATCCTCGATTAAACAAGGAGATAGGATAGAGAAAGGTCAATTACTGATAGATTTTGATGTAGAGCAAATCAAACAAGCCGGTTTTTCAGTAGTAACTCCTGTTCTCATTACTAATAGTGATAAGTATAAAGAGCTTATTCTAACAAATGCAGATAATGTAGATCCTGGTGGACAATTAATCAAAGCAGTGATTCATTAATTACATGACTTTTAGAAAAAAATAGAAAAATCTAGACTTGATAGTTAATTAAGCGACTTCCGGAGTATGGAAATAAAGGGTTTCCAAATGCCTAGTAAAGCTTAGGGGCATTTCCTTTAATCTCAATAGTTTTTCGGAAGTCGCTTTTATTATAAGTATTGTTACTGTACTATACTAATTTATCCAAGTGGTAAAATCCCCACTGAGGGAAGTTTCCCATTATAAATATACTTTTATTATATTTTGTGAACCATTTAAATGGTGTAAAAGTTCTTTTTTATAAAGCTTAAACCCGTTATTGCGATAGCGGTTTTGAACTTTTTTAAATGCTATTTTGTGGTTGTTCACATATACTCTTTTTTCCTTGCTACTTGTATAATAGATAAAGGTAACTGGCTGGTCTTCATATTGAAAATCAAACATTAGTTGATTCAATTCCCTTAAAATGATCGGATCAATAATAAGCGCATCGCTTACTTCTCTAATTCCCAAGACGTTGGAAATCAATTGATTCATAAAGATTCCGGGACCGCTTGAATAAATTCGCCAACCACCTTTTACTTTTACGCTACCATCTTTCAATTGGTTAAATTTTTCTAGAGCTTCATATCTAGTGTGAAATTTCCCATCAGAACTGCTAAAATAAGCATTACTCTGACGAATGTCAGCATTAGGAACTGATTTATTTAGAAGTATTGGGTTAATGACGTTTAAACCGTTCCAAACTTCTTCTTCCTTTCCAAGTTTAGCCATTGCTTCAATGAAGCGTATATGTGCATGTACATACTGTAGTCCTATTTCGCGACCGAAGTTACTTGCTTGCTCTGCACGTTTAAATTGATAACTAACCCCACCGTTGTATGATGCAGGTCGATTCATTAATCGGACACCGTCGGGGAAGAAAAGATGTTTTTTGATATATCCATAATGCCTATTTGCCTGGTCAGACGAAAATAATTCACTGATAATAGCACGTTGCATTGGTAGTAAACGGTATTGTATTCCTGTATCGTGATCAGATGGATGTAGCATTTTTTTAACTTTACTAGGATCTTCCATATAGATAAAACCTGGTATAACATCACTATCTAGAATATAATGTTCAATATCATTTTGAAGCAACAATACGATATCTTTTAGTTTCCCTAGCTCCCTTTCATAACAAGTGGTTAATAGTGTTGCTAGCTTTTTCATTGATTGATACATCAATGCGACAGACCAGGTGCTGACCATGTATTGTTTTAAATCCTGATTTGCAGGCTGTAACGTGTCATCCCAGTCCCCATCATCATAAGCTGGTAATGATGTATTGTGTAAAAAGGTGGATGTAATATAGTTAATTTGTTTTCTTAAATGATCTATTATCGGTATTTCTTCAGCAGAAAAATTCTTAGTAAGACGATCCATATAAGGAACTTTTTCTTCCAGTAAAGTAAAATCTCCTGTCGCTTCAATATAATCACCGATAATTTTGAGTGGCCAGATAATAATGTCTCCGTGGCTATCTTCTTGCTGAATGGAGACATATTGATCAAACATAAACCATTGCGGCCAATCTCCACTATCTTGGTATTGATGAGAATAGATTGTTTTGATAATTTCCTTAGCGGTTTGATAATGTCTAGTTGCCATAAAGTATTCAAAAGGTCCTTGACTCACATCTCGTGTTCCCCATGCAGCACCACCATATTGCTCCAGACCATGTGGAGTGGAGAAATGGACTAGCATATTGTGTGTATACCACCATGCTATTGCATTAGTTTTTTCTAGATATTCCGTTGTATCACCTTTCATAGAAAGGTGGAAACCTCTCATTACATCATGGAAAAATATACGGTAGCGTTCTTTTTCTAATGTAAAGTCTTTTACCTGCAATGGTTGTTGACTATGTTTTAGCTGACCTTCTATCACCATACTCCAGCTATCTGTCTTGTCCGTGGTGAAACATACTAATGAAGTTGAATTGTTATCTTGAAATACCTTGCTATTAGTGGGTAACTTCATCCGGTATTGTAGATCAGGGTATACTTGGTTTGCTTTCTCCTTCCAGTTAAATAGATAGGTACCTGTTGCTTGGTCATTGGTAAAGATAAATCCTTTTGTGTGATCAATTTGCTGTGTAACAAAGTAACGATAGCTCTTCCCTGATGCACTCTGAATTTGCAACTGTACATCATTTGTAGCTACTGCTGTAAAATTAGTAACAATCAATAGATCTTGTTCTGTTTTATAGTACCATTTGCAATAATTAAAGCCCATTTCAAAGGCAGAGGGCATAGCTAACAAATGGAGGGTTTTATTAATTTCTATATAAATTCGTTGTCCAGATGTTTTATGAATATTTAAAGGATTACGAGCATTGGTCGATAATTTATTCATCTCAACATTGCCAACAGATAATTGAGAATTAAAAATGCCATACATGTAAGAAGTTGTAGTAAATACATCATCTCGTATTTGATCATTGCTACCGCTCATTAAGATGTGTCCATGCGGTCTTTCCATCCATCGCTCTTTTTCCTTTAGTACAACATGTTCATACTGATTAGTGAAAAAAGATAATAGATTCCCATTCTTGTACTCCTCTAATTGTCGGATAGGATAATAAGCATTTAATTCTTCCTCGGTTAATGGCAAAGTATTTAGTGATACGTAGTTAAACAAATTAGCATTTATTTCAACCTGTTGATAAGGTGGCGTTGGCTTACTTTGGATACTTTCCCATGTTTGCATAATATCCGCTAGTCCATCCATTTTTGTTATAGCAGGTGGCTGGTCAGGTCGATAGGATCCATAGAAAACAAATTGATCCTTACCCTTCAATGTAACAGCTTCTGTTTGTAAGGCGGTATAGGCAAATTCATATTGATATACTTCCTTTGCCAAATGTCTTTTTGAAAGCACTTCTGGTAGATTGGTTAATTTATAGGATATCCCGAAAAATTGAAATCCATCTGTTGAATAACCAGTGGCCTTGTTTAATGTCCCTTGCTGAATAAATGGAAAGCGACCATTTTGTGGTTGATTTTGACGGGAACAGATTGTATAGCCTACCTGTTCGTCTTCAAATACCGTATGATCGATGTATTGAGAAACATATGCTTCATTTGAACGGACAGCTGCTAGCTCGGCAAGCCCTAAATCCTGTCCATATATTATATCTACATTATTGTTGTTTCCCTCTAGGTTGACTTCCCAGAACCAAGTATAATCAACAGCATGAAAAATAACTTCATAATGAACATTAGAAAATGTACCTACCCATTTCAATGTATGATCCGATTGATAAAAGGTACTTTCAGAATGAACACCTAGTAAGGGGTGATAGATGATTTGTCCATTATCCTCTATAATACGTAAGTAAATATTCTGCATAGAACCATCTATAGTATTGGATAATTGCTGGTTTATAAGTAAATTGTCTTTTGTAATAGCATATAAGTCACCACTTGATAAAAAGGAATAGCTTAACCCACTTGTTTTAATTTCAATGTTATTATTGGACATTATTGATCCTCCTTAGTTGGTATTAATTGAAATGAAAGTTCGATTACTTCTGTACTACTACTTCCGACAGAAACAATAAACGTACCAGGATCGCTTTTATATGCTAGATTGCTATGGAAATATCGTAAGTCTACTTCTGACAATTCAAAATAAATCGTTTGTTCTTCATTTGAATCTAATTCTATTTTTTTGAATCCTTTTAATTCTTTTACCGGACGTACGACTTCACCAACCGTATCACTAATATATAATTGAACTATTTCTTTTCCAGAAACACTGCCGGTATTTTTCACATTAAATGAAACAATTAGCTTGTCTGTTTTGGTGATTTGATTTTTTGATAGTTTCAGATTACTATACTGAAAAGTCGTATAGCTTAAGCCGAAACCAAATGGGAATAGAGGGTCATTTGGACTGTCTAAATATTGGGAAACATAACGTACTTGGGCATCTGGTGCACCTTTAGGACGTCCTGTATTATAATGATTATAGTAAACAGGAATTTGACCTGCTGAGTAAGGAAAAGACATCGTTAATTTTCCAGATGGATTTTGATCACCGAATAAAATGTCACCTATTGCGTTACCGCCTTCTGTACCAGGGTACCATGCTTCTAACAATGCATCAGAATGCTCTATTACACCATGTAAGTCAAGTGGTCTACCATTGAATAGAACCGTTACAATAGGTTTTCCAACGGTTGATATTGCTTTGATCAATTCTAACTGTGCTTCTGGCAATTGAATATTCGACCTTGATCCTGCTTCACCACTCATACTCGAATGCTCGCCGACAGCCATGACAATTACATCTGCCAATTTAGCTGTCTCGATAGCTTGCTTCTTTAAATCTTCTGTAATCATTGTAATGTCAGAGCCTTTAGAAATAAGGACTTCATTTTTTTTACCTTTTTTGCTTAGACCAGCTGCTATGGTAACCGCATCGTCGGTTGAACCTAGCCAAGACCATTGTCCAAGAATGTCTCCGCTATCCACAAATGGGCCAATTAACGCTATTTTTTGCATTGGCTCTAGCGGAAGTACGTTCTTCTCATTTTTTAACAAGACACAGGACTCTGCTGCTAATTCTCTAGCAGCTTTCCGATGAGAGTTGGACATGACTACTTTTTGCTCTCGCTTAATGTCAGCACCACGATAAGGATTTTCAAATAAGCCTAAATCATCTTTTAATTGCAAAATTCTTATCACTGCTTCGTCGATGAGAGATTCATCGAGTTCTCCACTCTCCACTAAATTTTTTAAGTTTTCTGTATAACAATGAGTCATCATTTCAATATCTGTTCCTGCTTCTAGTGCTTTTAAGGCAGCTTCACGCTCGTTTGATGCAACACCATGGGATATTAGCTCTTTGACAGCACCCCAATCTGAAATAATAACACCATCAAATCCCCATTGCTCTCTCAGAATGTTACGCATTAAATATTTGTTTGCGGTTGCAGGAATGCCGTCAACGATATTAAAGGATGACATGATCATTTTAACTCCAGCATTGATAGCATTTTTAAAAGGAGGTAAATAGTTTTCGTGGAGCTCGCGATCAGACATATTTACAGTATTATAGTCTCGACCTCCTTCTGCAGCTCCATAACCTGCGAAATGTTTTACGCAAGCAGCTATATGATCTAAGTTAGTCTTTAAATCTTTTCCTTGAAATCCTTTCACTTGTGCTTTTGCAAACATACTATTAAGAAATGGATCTTCACCAGTTGACTCCATTACCCGTCCCCATCGCGGATCTCTGACTAAGTCAACCATTGGAGCAAATGTTACATGGATTCCAGAAACTGCTGCTTCTTTTGCAGCTATTTTGGCGCTTTGTTCAGCAAGATCAATATTCCATGAACATCCAATTGCTAAAGGTATAGGAAAAATAGTTTTATATCCATGGACAACATCCGACATGAATAATAAAGGTATTCCTAGTCGGTTTTCCTCTAAATGTTTCTTCTGAATAGATATAATATTTTCAGCCCCTGAGGCACCTAGTACAGATCCAGCGTTTTGAACATTTTTTACGTCTACCTTTAAATGAACCATTGGACCAGTGATTTTACCGTTGTCTGAAGCTCCTTTAAAAAAGGGAGTAGCCAACTGCATAAGTTGATCAATTTTTTCTTCTAAAGTCATTTTTGCTAATAATTCAATAGCTTTATTGCTTTTCATCCGTTGTTACCTCCTGTTAATTGATACACAAAAAAATAAATCTATTGCAATTGATTTTAAAACTACTATAATCTATTTGTAGAAACGTTTCAACAAAAAATATATAATTAAATTTGTGTTTATTAACATATATCGTCTATAAAACAATGTTCACAAAAAAATAAAAATCACTTGAAACCGATTACAGATTAATCTATAATAAAATTGTTGAAACGTTTCGATTCGTTTTTTTGAAAGGGGTTGTTTTCCAAGAACGCACTATCGTTTATAAGATTAGTTTATTGGATGTAAATGAATGGAAGATAATACTTAGAAGAAATTTTATTGCTGTATAAATTTATGAAAGGGTGTTCCTATGTTTAAAGTGAAGCCATTTATTTTTGTATCTTTTTTAACAGCCATCATTACATTAAGTGCATGCTCTTCAGGAGATAGTTCAGGGGAAGATGAAGCTGGTGATAATACTATCCAGGTATGGACAATGTCAGAAGGATTAGATGATTTTGTAACAGATTTTGAAGAAGAAAGTGGCATAACAGTCGATGTTCAATCAATTCCTTGGGATAGTGCACATGATAAATTATTAACTGCTGTTGCTTCTGGAAAAGGACCAGATGTCTTACAGATTGGAACGACTTGGGTGGCAGAGTTTGCGGAAGCAGATACTTTTATGGATATCTCTGAATACATTGATGATTATGAAAATCTAGCTCCGGATAATTTCTATGATAGTGCGATAGGGACAACGGAATTTGATGGTAAAACAATAGGTATTCCGTGGTATGTAGATACGAGGGCATTATTCTATAGAACGGATATTTTAGAAGAAGTAGGCTATCCGAATGGTCCAGAAACATGGGATGATATGATCGATGCTTCCAGAAAGCTAGCAGATAGAGGGGAAGATCAGTATGCGATTGATTTACCTACGACTGATCCGCAATTTCCATTTATTTTAGCATGGGAGCATGGTTGGAATTACGATATCGATAAGGGTGCGGAAAGCTTCGATAGTGAGAATTTTAAGGAAGCGATTGAGTTACATCATTTATTTTATGAGGAAGGACTATCTCAAATGGGAGAAGGGAAAGAATTCTTTCAAGCATTTAGTGATGGGTCAAAACCAATGTTTTTCAGTGGGCCATGGGATATTGGAACAATAAAAGACAGAGCTCCTGAAATTGATGGTAAATGGAATGTAAAAGTAATGCCGACCGCTGAAAATAATAAGTCTATGATGGGTGGTGCACATCTTTCTGTATTCGCTAATTCTGAAAAGGTGGACCAATCACTAGAATTTATTAATTGGATGGCAGATCCTGAAACACAGGTAAAATGGTATGAAACAAAAAGTGAATTACCTGCTAATAAAGAAGCATGGCAAGATCCTGTTTTAGCCAATGACGGATTGGTTAGTACTTTTGGAGAACAATTGGAGTCGACGCAACCATTACCCTTAATTCCAGAATATGAACGATTAGGTAACGAGATTTTAAATGTCCTAGAGGAAATCAATCGTGGTGGAGCAGATATTGATCAATCATTAGAGGAATTC
The DNA here is from genome assembly GCF_055392695.1 of Gracilibacillus sp. JCM 18966. Taxonomy (NCBI): domain Bacteria; kingdom Bacillati; phylum Bacillota; class Bacilli; order Caryophanales; family Bacillaceae; genus Gracilibacillus; species Gracilibacillus sp. JCM 18966. Next base: position 1,905,565 of record NZ_AP043883.1, read on the forward strand.
CAAGTAGAGGCTTCAAAGATTCTCTCAAAATAATGGAGTGTATTAAAGGAGAGGGATGTACGAGATAGCATTCCCTCCTTTGTAAAGGAGTGATTTCGTTGAACGCAATGAAAAAGAAATGGACACCGTTTCTTTTTATCGGCCCAGCAGTACTGCTTTTAATAGTTTTTTCATTTTTGCCAATTATTGTCGCTTTTAGTATTAGTTTCACAGATACTAACTTAATAGGATTAGCGAACTGGTCGCAAATTAACTTTGTTGGCTTAGATAATTATTTTGAATTGTTTAAAGATGAAACATTTATGCAATCAATGAGAAATACGTTTATCTATGTAATTATAGGTGTACCGTTAGCTGTAGGAAGCTCTTTCTTTATCGCTTTCTTTATCAATTTAGTGGGACAGAAATTAGCTTCGACATTTCGGGTGATTTACTATGTCCCTTCGGTGACGAATATTGTAGCAATTGCGGTTGTTTGGGGTTTTTTATATAACCAAGAGTATGGGTTGTTTAACTATCTATTATCCTTAATAGATGTTGGTCGAATCCCATGGTTAGAAGACCCATTTGTAGCTAAATTGTCTTTGATTTTATTGGCTGTTTGGAAAAGTAATGGTGTTAGCATGCTTATTTTTTTAGCTGCATTGCAATCCATTCCAAGAGTATATTACGAAGCTGCCGATATTGATGGAGCCAATAGATGGCAGAAATTGATTAGGATTACATTGCCATCGATGAGCTTTGCTACTTTCTTTGTTACGGTAACAACATTGATTGGCTGGCTACAGTTTTTTGAGGAACCTTTTGTTATGACAGAGGGTGGTCCATTAAATGGAACGAATTCGATAGCACTTTTTATCTATCAAGAAGGTTTTCAATACAATGAATTTGGCTATGGTGCTGCGGCCTCTTTTATTTTGTTTGCAATCATTATTGTAGCAACATTGATTCAATTCAAATTCAGAAAATCTGATCAAACATTATGAGGTGATCGACCATGTACTTGAAAAATAGAGTGGAAAAGACGGTTGTTATAGGAATTATGACCTTTGGTGGACTGCTCGTTTCCCTTCCTTTCGTATGGATGATCTTAAGTTCGCTCAAAAATGAGCGTGAAGTATTAAATATTCCACCAACATTGTTTCCAAATGAACCAACCATTGAGCATTATATTAATTTGTTCCAAAACTTAAACTTTGATGTATATTTAATTAATACGTTAATCCTTGTCTTTTTTTCCATGGTCGGGCTATTTTTAAACACAATGGCTGGTTATGGTTTTGGAAAATTTCAATTTAAAGGAAAGGAAACATGGTTTATCATTGTTCTGATTACGATGATGTTGCCAGGGCAAGTAACGATGATTCCGACCTACCTTATTTTAAATGAAATGGGATTAACGAATACAATGAGTGGTATTGTATTGCCTGGATTAATAGCAGCTTTTAATATTTTTTTAATCAGGCAATTTATGGTGACGATCCCAGACGATCTAATAGAAGCAGCAAGGCTAGATGGAGCAGGAGAATTTTATATTTTTATACGGTTGATTATTCCGTTAGCAAAGCCTATTCTGGCCGTGCAAGTTATATTAACATTTATCGGCTCATGGAATAGTTTCTTATGGCCGTTAATTATCGCGAATGATGAATCGTTGTATACATTATCGGTCGGATTAGCATTATTGAAAGACCAAAATGTTACCAATTATGGTTTGCAAATGGCAGGTTCTACCTTTATGGTAATACCAGTATTAATCATATTTGTAATTTTTCAAAAATATATTATTGAAGGGTTTAACGTGTCTGGTATTAAATAATCGGATGAAAAATGACTTCAATCTATCGTTCTGATAAAGTTAAATACAAGGAAAAGAAGCAGTAATGGAGGAAGTAGGAATGGCAACAATCAAAGATGTCGCTAAGTTGGCAGGTGTAGCGGTTTCCACCGCTTCATATGCATTAAATAACAGTACAAGGATCAGTGCAGCAACTAAACAAAGAGTGGAGGAAGCGGCCAGGACACTAAATTATAAAAAGAATGGTATAGCTTCTGACTTGAAACGGACGAAGACCAATACGATCGCTTTGATTTTAAGTGACCTATCTGGCCCATACTACTCAGAATTAATTAAAGGTGTTCAAGATGTAACAATGGCCAATGGTTATGATTTAATCGCTTGTAGTTCAATAGGAGGCCCACAGTCAACAGCTGTTAAATTTTTACGGGAAAAACGCGTAGATGGAGCAATTATTTTGGCTCATAACATCAGTGACCAAATTACAATAGAATCTGCCCAAGAGGATTTTCCGCTAATTGTTCTGGATAGAGATATTTCAAATAAATATGTGTATCATGTAGAAGTTGATAATGAGCATGGTGGTTATTTAGCGACAGAATATTTAATTGAGAAGGGTCTTCGTAATATTGCATATATTGGGGGACCGCAAGATTCTAATGATAATAAGAAACGTTTAAAGGGATACATGGAAGCATTAAAAAATCACAACTTAACTGCCTATTCCAATCTGAATTCGATCGGTAATTTTACGAGAGAAGGAGGATATAAAGCAACCAAATTATTGATTGCTCGTGGTGAGTTGCCCGAGGGGATTTTTTATGGTAATGATGAGATGGCAATAGGTGGTTTGCAGGCATTTAGAGACCACCAAATCAAGGTGCCAGAAGAAATTTCTGTCATCGGTTTTGATGATATTCAACTATCTGAATATGTTTCACCACCATTGACAACAATCAAGCAACCAAAATATGAAGCTGGAGCACTTGCTGTAGACCTTATTTTTCAATTGATAGAGGGAAAACAGATCAATCAAAAGTATACATTATCCACGGAATTGGTCGTTCGAGAATCAGTTAGAAAATAGTTATCCATCTATTAGCCAAGAAAAGAGGGGGAGCTTTTTGCAAAAGGAAAAAGTATTTACGAAACAAGAAAAAACTATTCGTTATTTGTTATATTTGCCTGATTCGTTAGAAAAGCAGCCAGAATATACATTTCCATTAATTCTTTTTCTCCATGGGGCTGGAGAGAGAGGTGACAATTTAGAAACTGTTAAATATCACGGAATTCCGTCTTTTCTAGATAAGGACAGTTCCTTTCCGTTTATCGTAGTGTCACCACAATGTTCGGCTGATTCTTATTGGACTGAAGATTTAGACGTGCTAATGTCACTAGTGACAACTATTGTTACTTCTTACCATGTTGATACAAAGCGAATTTATTTAACAGGAATGAGTATGGGGGGAGTCGGTGCATGGAATTTAGCGTTACAATACCCTGATTACTTTGCGGCATTGGTTCCAGTTTGTGGAGCTGTGACATTACCGCAGCATAGAAGAGAGGAATTTACAGAGATAGTCACAGAAGAAATGCTCCCGGAGAAATTACAGGTATTACGACATATGCCGGTTTGGGCGTTCCATGGTGATCAAGATGATATCATACCAATGAATGAATCGGTAATGATAACCAATTATTTGAAAAACATTCACTCTAATGTCCATTTAACGATTTATTCTGGAGTTGGACATGATTCATGGGTAAATGCTTATCAACATCGAGAGTTGTATAAGTGGTTGCTCCAACAGAAATTAACATAGTTAATATAAAGAATCGAAGAGTATTTACAAATTTTTTACTAGGAGGATTCTTCATGCGAGTATTATTGTTAGATTTAGATTCCACAAGACCAGATCATTTAGGGTGTTATGGATATCACCGAAATACAACACCAAATATCGATCGAATTGCAGAAGAAGGAGTCCGTTTTACTAATTATTACACCACAGATGCTCCTTGTGCTCCTTCCAGAAACGCATTTATGACTGGAAAATTTGGCATTCATACAGGGAATGTTGGACATGGTGGCACAGCTGGAGATATGCGAATTGAGGGACCAAACCGAGAATTTTTTGATCAATTAAAAACAGATAGTTTTCCAAATATATTTCGTCAAGAAGGCATGAAAACTGCTTTAATTAGCCCTTTTGCTGAAAGACACTCCTCCTGGCAATTCTATGCTGGCTTTAATGAAATGTATAATACAGGGAAAACAGGAGACGAATCCGCTGAGGAAGTGACGCCGACAGTATTGGATTGGCTAGACCGTAATGGACAAGAGGATGATTGGTTTTTATATGTGAATTACTGGGATCCACATACACCATATCGAGCACCGGAAAGCTATGGAGAACCATTTAAGAATGATCCTTTACCGAAATGGATTACAGATGACGTACTACAAGAACATTTGAAAAGTGTTGGACCACACTCTGCAAGAGAAATCAATATGTATGATAACAATAGCCTGCCACAATTTCCGCGTCACCCTGGTGAAATAACAGATCGTGAGAGTTTAAGAAAAGTGATCGATGGTTATGATACAGGCCTTCGATTCATGGATGAAAACATCGGTATGATTTTCAAAGAAATGGAAAAGCAAGGAATTATGGAAGATACAATTATTATTGTCACAGCAGATCATGGTGAAAATTTAGGGGAATTAGGTATTTATGCTGAACATGGAACAGCTGACCAAATGACATGCCGAATCCCAATGATTGTACGTTGGCCAGGGATGCAGAAAGGGTATGTCGATCATGATTTGCATTACCATTTAGATTTTGCTCCAACTGTTGCAGAATTATTGAACCAACAGCCTAAATCATCTTGGGATGGCCAAAGTTATGCTTCTGTTTTATTAAAAGGAGAAAGTTGTGGCAGAGACTATTTAGTGGTTTCACAAAACGCCCACGTATGTCAACGAAGTGTAAGGTTTGATGATTGGTTGTATATTCGAACTTATCATGATGGTTTTCATTTATTTAAGAAAGAAATGTTATTCCATCTTAAAGAAGACCCATATGAGCAATATAATTTGGCTGAGCAATATCGTGATACTTGTATGGAAGCAGTGTATTATTTGAATGAATGGCATGATGAAATGATGATGTCAATGGATTATGATGTAGATCCACTGTGGACAGTAATGAAAGAAGGCGGACCATATCATGCGCAAATACACAGCCTAAAAGGATATTTAAAACATTTGAGAAATACAGGAAGAGAAGAAGGGGCAAGGGCATTAGAAAATCTCTATGTAAAAGAGCTTAACTAAAATTAAAAGGTCAGATCAGACAAGCCAAATGAACCTTACCGAATTCAATGTATTACTTGTGAGTATATTGACAATCGTTTATAATCTTGTCAATATACTCAGATTATCAGAATATCAGAGAAAAGTCACAGATCTCTTGGTCTAACAATACTTGCTCCTTGTTTAAAAAACGTCAGGGGAAGTTTATGCAATAAAAAGGTAAAATTTCTCTTGTACAAGTCATGCATGCGTGTCTTTTATTTTAAAATGTGTAAGATTCACCATCATCAGGGACCAACAGATAAGATGATATTCCCTTTTCTGTAGCAAGCTTCTTAATTCTTCTCTCGATAAGGTCCAGTGGTTGACAGCTTCCATATGAACAGCTATAATCTTTGCCTCAAGAGCAGCCCTGTGCACTTTATAAACATCCACTTTCCTCATTACGAGGGATCCACCTTCCAAGAATGGATTATTCCCAGTATTGCTTACTATAATTTCTGGTTTCTATTTGTCGATCACTTCTTGAACCGCATCATCCAAATGAAGATGTGTGACGATAGCTGCATCTATATTTTCCTGAATCTTATTCATAGATATTGGTAAGTTTTCTAAAATGATTCTTTTCTTTTAAAATTGCTTGTAACACTGTATATTCTAAACTATGAGCTGTAGGAACGCTACATAGATAAAATAAAGTATTTTTTACTTTATTAATGAAAGGAATGAAGGTTATGTTAGATCATACAGATAGACATATTTTAGATGAACTTTCCAAGAACAGCCGCCTAACCATGAAAGAATTAGGGGAGAAGGTACATCTGACTGGACCTGCAGTTGCAGCAAGAGTTGCCAAGTTAGAGGATAAAGGAATTATTGAAGGCTATACCATTCACATTAATCAAGTGAAAATGGGCTATCCTGTTCACACAATCATTCATATCTATACCAAGAGCACGAACCACCAGCCATATTTATCCTTCATAAAAAAGCAGAACCAGTATGTTTTACATAATTACAAGGTAAGTGGAGAGAGTTGTTACATTCTCGAATGTAGGTTTCCATCGAATGAAGAATTAGATGAATTTTTGACAGATATCAGTAATTACGTGGGCTATAAACTTTCGATCGTTATTAATAAATAGCTATGTAGAAAACTTAGATTATCAAACAATCTTATTTATCGGAATCAAGCTCTTCCATTACTTTGTTGGAGCTTTTTCTTGGATCAAATGATTTTGATACACCTATTGTATAATGAAGGTTTTTTTGATAATCCACGGAGAATACGCATGAATACAAAATATCCAATAGGAAACAGATCGAATCATTTAAAGTAAAGCTACCTATCTTGGAATACAAGCGTTCGCGTGTCGTAAGTCTGAATATACAGTCCGCATATTTAGTTAAAGTGTTATCACCAATACTAGTTAAGGCAATAATAGATGAATGACGTTTTTTTAGCATCGGTAAAAGGCTGGTAGTACCCTCCGTCTCTCCAGTGTAAGAGATGACAATAGCACAGGTTTCAAAAGTGCAACTCGCAGCTTCATAGTCTGGATCAACCATGGCAAGATCTACTTTTCTACCAATTCGGTTCATTTTTGCTTTGAAATCATGACAGAGGATTAAATTATTTTGGATCGCAAATATCTTTATACTGGTCGCATTTTTTAATAGCTTTGTTGCTTTATGTAGTTCTTCATTATTAATAAGAGATAAAGTATCGTTAATGGTCATTTGATTCAAATGTGCCATTTTATTTGCTATGGTCATCAGATGATCATCTTCATTAAAAGGATAGTTGGCATCAATGTTATGAAAGTGACTGTTGAGATAGTCAATTTCTTCAAGGAAAGCCTCTCTTAAATCGATCCAACCATTAAAACCAAGCTTTTTTCCTATCCGAATGAATGTGGAGGGATGAGTATAGGTTTCCTTAGAGATTTGTTTTACGGTTTTATTTTTAATATTTTCTCTTTCCTTAAACATATAATCAATGATGATTTCTTCGGAAGGGGAGAAAGCTTCCTCCTTCATTTTTTCTGTTAATAACATTTCTATCACCCTCTAAACTATAGCATATAAATGGATATCACTTCTATAAAGACACTCTTTGTAAATAGCATTTACAAAAAAGTAAGATTATTATCATGAATTTGAGAATATCAGTTGATTATCACGATAACTTATTGTATCGCTTTCTTCTTTTTCTATAATAGAGTTAAGAGGGAGGAATGAAAATGACAAAAGGTGTAAAAATTGTAACCATTGGTGGGGGCAGCAGTTATACTCCAGAATTAATGGAAGGTTTTATTAGAAGGTATGATGAACTGCCAATAAGAGAGATATGGCTTGTTGATATAGAAGCAGGGAAAGAAAAGCTTGAAATAGTAGGCGAGATGGCACAAAGGATGTGGGACGCATCTCCTTATGATGTGAAGGTTCGTTTAACCATAGATCGACGTGAGGCGTTGAAGGATGCAGATTTTGTCACCACTCAATTCAGAGTAGGACAACTGAATGCTCGTGTTAAGGATGAGAGGATTCCTCTATCTTATGGGATGATAGGTCAAGAAACGAATGGTGCAGGTGGAATCTTTAAAGCATTAAGAACTATTCCTGTTATTCTAAGCATTGTCGAAGATATGAAGGAATTATGTCCAGATGCTTGGTTAGTTAATTTTGCTAATCCAAGTGGTATGGTAACAGATGCTATTATTCGTTATGGAAAATGGGAAAAGGTAATAGGTTTATGCAATGTACCTGTTATGGCGATGATGGAGGAACCAAAATTAATTGGCAAAACTACAGACGAACTAGTGTATTCATTCGCTGGGATTAATCATTTTCATTGGCATCGAGTCCAAGATTTAGAAGGAAATGATGTAACTTCTCAAATAATTGATAAGCTGTATGAGGAAGAAAACGGAACTCCAGCAAATATCTTTGACGTTGCTTACTTTAAAGAACAATTAAAGCAAATGAATTTAATCCCATGTGGTTATCACCGTTACTATTACCGCTATGATGAGATGTTAAATCACATGCTAGGAGAATACAATGATCCGAATATAGGAACAAGGGCTCAACAAGTCAAACAAACAGAAGCAGAGTTATTCGAATTGTATAAAGATCCTAATCTACATGATAAACCGGAGCAGTTGACGAAACGTGGAGGGGCATACTATTCAGATGCTGCTTGTGAAACCATTGCGTCTATTTATGCAAATAAAAATACACAAATCGTCGTGTCTACGAAAAATAATGGAGCTGTGCCTGATCTTGCCCCAGATGATGTAGTGGAAGTATCTGCTTATATTGGTGCTGCAGGTGCACGACCAATCGCCTTTGGATCCTTTGAACCGGCAGAAAAAGGCTGGTTGCAGCTAATGAAAAGCATGGAACTTTGTGTAGAAAAGGCAGCAGTGACAGGTGATTATGGCGTATTATTGCAAGCATTTATCATCAATCCTCTAATACCTAGTGGAGAAACGGCAAAACGTGTGTTAGATGAATTATTGCTCGCTCATAAAGAGTATTTACCACAATTTGCTGAGAAAATAGAGGAACTAGAGACTGCAGAAGTAATCATTAAAGACGAAATTGCGAGAAATTTAAATTAATAAAAGAAAGGAGCTTCTCATAAGTAAAAAACTATTGAGAAGCTTCTTGTCCATTAAGAAACGTCTTTTTTGATCACACTACAACCATATCCTATTATGCCCCCAACAATTGCTGGAGCTATCCACCCTAGACCTTGATTATATAGAGGGAGAATTGTTTGAAATAAATCATTCACTGCCACAATTTTCAGCCCTGCAGCATTTAATCCATCGAACAATGAAACAATAAAGGTAAATAATATACTAGCTTGATATATTTCTTTTTTTCCTTTAAAGAGAGGATGGAGAAATGTTAAGATCATCAAACACATTGCCATTGGATAAAGCATCGATAAAACTGGAACAGAGAACTCAATAATGGTCGTAAGTCCAAAGTTAGAAATGACGGCACCGAGTATTGTAAAAATAATCGCCCAGATTGAATAGGAAATTTTAGGTATGATTTGATGAAAATAGGATGCACAAGACGTTACTAGACCAATACTTGTTGTTAAACAGGCTGCAACGACAATTACTCCGAGAATGATTTTTCCATACGAACCAAAGTAAAAAGCAGAGGCAGCAGCTAATATTGAACCACCATTCTCCATATAGCCGATTTCTTCGACACTAATTGCGCCAAGGTATGCAAGTGAAGAGTAGACAATACCTAGAAGAAGTGCTGCAATTAGTGCAGCTTTCGATGTCGAGATGATTAGCTGCTTTTTCGTGCTATAACCGATGTCCTTCATCGCATTAATAATAATAATTCCAAAAACAAAGGCAGCCAACAAATCCATCGTTAAATAGCCTTCTTGAAAGCCTGTGAAAAAACTGTTCGAGATATAAGCATCTGTCGGTGGTTGGATTTCTCCAATTGGATTTAGAAAGGAAACTATAATTAATAAGGCAATTACCACTAATAGGAGTGGAGTTAACACTTTTCCGATTATATCGATTAGTTTCTTCGATTGTAAGGAAAAATATAGTGTGAAGCCAAAGAATACGATCGTAAAAATAAGTAAGGCAACATTACTTGTCTGGTTACCGAAAAAAGGCGCAATGCCCATTTCATATGCAACGGTATTGGTTCTCGGTAGAGCAAAAAAGGGACCAATAGTTAAATATAAAGTGACAGTGAAAATAAGACCATATATTGGGTGTACCCGACTTGCTAATGACTGTAAGCTCTCTTTTCCTGAAATAGCAAGTGCTAGGACGGTGAGCACCGGCAATCCGACACCTGTAAATAGAAAGCCTAGGTTTGCTAGAAATAGGTTTTCTCCAGCAGCTTGTCCTAATAATGGTGGGAAAATTAAATTACCCGCACCAAAAAATAATGCGAAAAGCATAAATCCTATCGTGATAATACTTGTTGTGTTTCGTGATGACATAATAACCTCCGCAACAATTAATGTTTCATTTATATGAAATGTTAAGCTTTTATTTTTATTTTCAAAATATTTAAATAATAGCATGTAATTATTCGAAAAGCAATGATATTTATTGATAATTTGAAAATTAGTCATTTGTTCCACTTACAATACTTAGATAGATAAATTTGGATTTATTGTAATATACCCCAAAATCTCCTTCTTTCCTATTTAAATTGGTTGCATTAATTGCTGGTCTTTCGGATTATATTTAGTAAATTTACAAATTGTCATTAATAAAAAGTAAAATTATTACATAGTTTGTAAAAATAAATAATTCTTTACTAGTTATTTACGAAGACTTTACACTCAGCATTTATAATGAACAACAGATTTTTATTATCTACAAACAGAGTTGGCGAATGATAAGGAATACAGAGATTACTTGTGATTAGTAAAGAATAAATCAACAATGCAAGCAGATGTCCAGGTTAGTGAGAAGGACAAGATCACATTATCGACATGTGTAGTCTGTTAGGTCCTGAACAGGGTAGGCTCGTGATTCATGATAAGATAAAGAGCGAGGATGTGCTACACGACTAAGTGACCTCCTTATTTCCAATTAATTTGTCATTCTATAATCGATGTCTTATACTGGTAGGGAATAAAAAAATAAGTAGATTCGACTAGGGGAGCATGTAGGTGCTGAGAGATTTGATCGACCCTTTGAACCTGATCTAGTTAACACTAGCGTAGGGAAGTGGAATTGGCAGTTTGTGCATAGACGAATCATTGGCTATGTATGTTCAACCCATCTCCTTACATTGGTGATGGGTTTTTTGGTTTGTCACGGGATGTTACCGCCTAGTCGGAAATAAAGAGGAGGAAATAAATTGAATCAATTATTTACGGATCATCTTTGGAAAAAGGTGGAACCAATTTGGAGCTCTTACTTAGAGCATCCTTTTGTGAAAGGCCTTGGAAACGGTACTTTAGAGCAGGATAAGTTTAAGCATTGGTTAAAGCAGGATTATGTCTATTTAATGGATTATTCGAGACTATTCGCATTAGGGAGTGCGAAGGCAGAAGACTTAGAAACGATGACTATATTTGCCAAGCTACTACACGGTGTGCTTGATCTTGAAATGGATTTACACAGAAAATATGCGGCTGATTTTGGTATAACCAGAGAGGATCTCGAGTCCACAGAACCTTCCGCTATTACTACTGCCTACACTAGCTATATGCTAAATGTATCTCAGCGTGGAGGGATAGAGAATGTCGTCGCATCGGTACTTGCGTGTGAATGGAGTTATAATTTTATCGGTAAATCACTAGCAACATGGCCAGGAGCATTAGATGAAAATTTTTATAGTAGCTGGGTGAAGATGTATCAATCTCCCGAATTTACAGAGCTTGCAGAGAATTGCAAACATTTAATGAACAAAATGGCAAAAGGAAAATCAGAAGAGGATTTAACTAGACTAGAAGAGATTGTCATTCGAACAAGTCAGTTTGAATATATGTTCTGGGATATGGTAGAAAAACGAGAAGATTGGCCAGTAAGCCTAAATTAGGAGGAATAGCTTATGATTGATTTAGTCGATGAACACGCGCAGGAGTTAAAAGAAATATTAGCAAAATTGATTAGCTTTCCTACTGTTAGCCCACCAGCTAGAAATACAGAAGGAATTCAGTCCTATATCGCCAATTTTCTAGAAAAGGAAGGATTTGATACAACGAGGTGGGATGTCTTTCCACAGGATCCTAATATGGTTGCAGTGAAAAAAGGTGAGGAAAGTAGTTCATACAATAGCTTGATTATAAATGGTCATGTGGATGTTGCTGATGTTGGGGATAAAGCAGATTGGACAGTGCCGATATTTGAATTGACAGAGAAGGCTGGCTTCGTCTATGGTCGTGGTGTTTCCGACATGAAGGGAGCAATTGCTGCTACTTTGTTCGCAATGAAACTATTAAATGAGCAAGGTATCTCATTAAAAGGAGACTTACAGATTCAAACGGTGATCGGTGAAGAGGTAGGAGAAGCAGGGACATTATCCTGTCTGGAAAAAGGTTATACTGCCGATTTTGCACTAGTTGTCGATGGAAGTGATCGAAAAATCCATGGTCAAGGAGGTGTAATCACTGGATGGATTACTGTAAAAAGCAAGGAAGTTTTTCATGACGGAATGCGTGCAGCTATCTTACAAACATCCGAGGGTGCAAGTGCAATAGAAAAAATGATGAAAATTATTGCGAGCTTACAAGATTTGGAGCAAGAGTGGGCAGAAACCAAACAATATCCAGGCTTTAGAAAAGGAACAACTACAATTAATCCTGCGGTCATAGAAGGGGGCAGACATGCGGCATTTGTAGCAGATCAATGTAGTCTATGGGTGACTGTACATTTTTATCCGAATGAGAGCTATCAATCGGTGGTGGCGGAAATTGAAAATCACCTGAGAAATTCAATAAAAGACGATCCGTGGTTCCAAGAAAACCCGCTCCTCTTTCGTTGGGGAGGGAAATCTATGCTAGAAGAAAGAGGAGAAGTTTTTCCTTCTGCCGAAATTAGTAAGGATCATCCTGCAATCCAAATGCTCCAACAATCCCATCAAAAAGTGGAACAATCAAAGGCGATGATAGGTATGTCGGAAACCGTTACAGATGCAGGGTGGTTTCATGAAGGTGGTATCCCCACCGCCATTTATGGACCAGGGAAATTAAAGGAAGCCCATTCTGTTGATGAAAAAATAGAATGGGACGAGTTATTACGCTTTGCCAAAACATTAATGATCTTCATTACAGACTGGTGTAACAAGAGAAAAGAAGGATAAAATCTGGATATCATCGTGTTATAATTGAACCGGGTTGCCAAGATATAAATAGATATATCTTGGTAATCTTACAATGTCGAAGCAGATGGCAAGATAAAAAGATATATCTTGGCGATCTCGCAATGTCGAGACAATATGGCCAAGATAAAAAAATGCACCTTAGCAACTCCATCCTTAGAAATCATAGCTGCACTTTATATAATCGGATAATAAGACTGATAGATCGGATTACAATAAAATGGGGGTCTCGGCCCAATCATGGGAGCTTCGAATGGTTTTGAGTTGTGAGCATATAAGATTTTTTCTTTATGATATGCCTCTGTTAACAGTAAATATTTCACCTCAGGGTTATAATAGTATTGCATGTTTTGCACCTCCTTCTTCTACATTATGCTCGTATAGTAAAAAATGGGCACATATCCATTCTAAATTCATAAAGTATCTATATAACATGTTGATAGGAAGGTGCTTTCGCATGAATGAAGAGAGATCAGATCCACAACATTATCCTATACCTCCTAATTACGGGAAAATAACCAAGTATGAGGAAATAGCGTTGACAGTGCCTGAACAAAGGCAATACCGCCAGCCTGGGGTAGAAAAATTAATGGTGCCAGAACCAGTTGTCGAAAATCCACATTATAAAGGAAGTGAGAAGTTACAAGGGAAAGTAGCGCACTTATAACAGGTGGAGATAGTGGAATTGGAGCAGCAATCGCTATTGCTTTCGCAAAGGAAGGAGCAAATGTTGCAATTTCCTATTTAGATGAACACGAGGATGCTGGTAGAACAAAAAGAAGAATTGAAGAACTAGGTAGAAGTTGTCTCCTCTTACCGGGAGATTTAAGAGAAAAGCAACAATGTATGACCATTGTAGAAAAAACGGTAGAAGTATTTGGTCAGCTGGATATTCTATGTAATCATGTAGGGATCCAGTTTCAACAATTAAATTTAGAAGATATCTCTGACGAACAATTCGACGAGACCTTTAAAGTGAATGTTTACTCTCATTTTTATACAACCCGTGCTGCATTACCATATTTACATGCTGGTAGTTCGATCATTAATACCGCCTCAGTAGTGGCATTTGATGGAAATGAGCAACTGATGGATTATACAGCAACAAAGGGAGCAAATGTAGGATTCACACGTGCATTGGCGAAGAATTTAATCAAGAAGGGAATTAGAGTGAATGCTGTTGCACCTGGGAGGTTTTGGACTCCTTTGATTCCTGCTAGCTTTTCTCCTGATCAAGTGCCGCTTGCAGGTAACCCAATGGATCGCCAAGGACAGCCCTTTGAAATTGCTCCAACCTATGTGTATCTTGCTTCTGATGATTCTAGGTTTGTCACAGGACAAACACTTCATGTAAATGGTGGTCAAATCTTTGTCTGATCAAATGGCCAAAGCCCTTGCTAGAAAAAGTTTTAGCTTTTCTTCCCTTATTAAATAAGGGCTAATCATCCATTGGCACATAATCAATTTGGAAACCTAAGTCTTCAATCATTTGATGGTCGCTTAAACCTTCTTGTCCTTTTGTTGTTAAATAATCACCGATAAAAATGGAATTAGCAGGATAAAGTCCAAGTGGTTGAAGACTTCTCAAATTTATTTCTCTCCCTCCTGATATACGAATTTCTTTACTAGGATTTATGAACCGAAATAGGCAGAGAACCTTTAAACAATAAGTCGGATTCAATTCGTTCGTCCCCTCTAATAATGTTCCATCTATTGCATGTAAAAAATTAATAGGTATAGAATCAGCATCAAGTGCCTTTAATGCTCTTGCCATATCGATAACATCTTGTTTTGTTTCTCTCATCCCGACAATGACACCAGAGCATGGCGAGATCCCGACATTTTTCACTTTAGTTACTGTTGCTACACGGTCATGGTAGCTGTGACTTGTCGTGATGCTAGAATGATGGTTTTCAGACGTATTAATATTGTGATTGTATCGGTCAACCCCAGCATCCTTTAGCTTTCGAGCTTGTTCTGGCTTTAACAATCCAAGGCAAGCACAAATACGAATATCATATTGTTGTTTGATTTCTTTAACAGCAGCAGTTACGATATTCAGCTCTCTTTCTGAAGGGCCTCTACCACTTGCTACGATACAGTAGGTTCCAGATTGAAGCTCATGAGCATTTTTCGCCCCTTGCACGATTGTTTCTTTATCCATCATTCTGTATTTTTTTATCGGTGCTGTTGAATCTCTTGATTGAGAACAATAGCCACAATTTTCTGGACATAATCCAGATTTCGTGTTGATGATCATATTGAGCTTAACCCTATTGCCGAAGTAATGCTCGCGAATGTGGTAAGCGCTATGTAATAAAGAGAGCAACTCCTTATTTGGGCATTCTAAAATATGGAATGCCTCTAAATCGGTAATATCTGCTCCATGAAGAACTTTTTCCGCTATTGATTGCCAGTTTGTCATCTTCTCTCCCCCGTTATCTTTATTCGTAAACTCCTATTTTTCCCTTTACTTTTCCTTAACAGCTTAAGCAATAAATTTTCTATTGTCAACCTATAAAATTTATAAGTTAACATATTGACGTGGTTTAAACCAATACAAACGTGGTATAGAGTTTAATATCTCGTAATTTTCATCATTACCATAGGAGGAAGAAGGTTATGGAAAACAAAACTTTACAAAAAAATAGAAAACTAATCGATTATGGGATCTTTCTCCCAGCCTTACTAATCATTCTAATCATTTGCATCCCTTTTTCTTTATATGAGTCTGAATCACTTGCTTTACTAAATAGTATTTTTGATAAGATTGTAGAAGTTTTCAGCTGGGGCTATATATGGTATGCCTTGATTTTATTGGCTGCAGGACTTTATTTATCGTTTTCGAAATATGGAAAAGTAGTATTAGGAGACCCGAAAGAAAAGCCTTCATTTACCATGTTTGAATATGCCTCGATATTAATTGCAATGGGCATCGGTTCTACAATTATGCGTACAGGGATGGTGCAGTGGACACAAGTAGCCATTGATCCACCCTTTGGGGTGCAGCCAGAATCTTCCGAGGCGGTATTGTGGGGAAATACATATAGTATGTTTATTTGGAGTTTTCAAGTTTTTGCGATCTTCGTGATGGCCGCTCCAGCAATGGCGTATATCCTCCATGTAAAAAAAAGACCTTTAATGCGTATTTCTGAGGCTTGTCGTTGTATTTTGGGAGATAGATTCACCGACGGGATTGGTGGAAAGGTGATCGATGTTCTATTCCTATTAAGTATTCTTTCAGGAGCTGCCGTTACATTAGGGCTTGGAACACCAATTATTACATCCAACCTATCCAATTTATTAAATATTGAAGTTACCTTTGGGATGACGATGATTGTAACCATTATATGGGTGGTTTTATTTTCCGTTAGTGCCTATTTAGGAATTGAAAAAGGCATTAAGCGTTTGAGTACCTTCAATATTTATTTAGCAGGTGGGTTAGCCATTTTTATTTTGACAGCAGGACCAGGGATTTTTATTTTAGACTTTTTTACAGACACGGTTGGTCATTTAGTGAACCATTACTTTTCCCTTTCCTTTTATACGAATTCAACCGATTTAAACTCCACTACTCATATACAGAGTCATATGATTTTTTGGTTTGCCTATAGTGCAACATGGGCAATGCTTCACAGTGTCTTTGCTGCTAAAATTTCGAAAGGGCGAACGGTAAAGGAAATGATTCTAACTTATTTGTTAGCCCCGACGATGATATCCTGGGTGGCAACAGGAGTCCTAGGTGGATTAGGGGTACACCGTTTTCTAACAGGGGAGGTAAATATTCTTCAATTAGTGGAAAGTAACCAACCTGTTAACGCTATACCAAATATACTAATGACATTACCGTGGTCAGAGGTAATCATGATTCTATTCATTGTGGTTTCGATGATTTTCTTAACCACAACTTTAGATTCCACTACTTATACTATTGCGGCATATACTAGTAGACAAAATATGAGCAAGTATGAACCATCAAGGAATTTAAGAATAATAGTTGCTGCTATTATTACAACACTTGCCCTCATTCTGATGCAGATTGGAGGATTAGCTCCACTTGAGGTCATTTCAGGATTAATGGGCTTACCTATCATTGTGATTCAGTTTCTCACCATTTATGCCGCAAAGAAAATGATGGATCAAGATAAAGCGTGGATTTATAATATAAGAGGATAAGTAGGATTATGTAACTATTATTACCATTATGGCTGACAGAGACATCCCATCTGTCAGCCTTTTTATCTGAAAAGATACTGTAATCGTTTTAGAGACTTCCTACCTATAGAGGAAAAACAATAGGTTCAGTTTTGAAAGCGTAACACTTACAATAATGATAGATTCAAAATAAAACATTAACCATTGGAGGAATTATAAATGAAAAATATTTTACTAGCATGTTCATCAGGTATGTCTACAAGCTTACTAGTCTCTAAGATGGAGGAAGCTGCAGCTGCACAAAATCTTGAAGTGAAGATTTGGGCTGTAGGTCAAGATAAAGCGATTGCTGATATGGAAAAAGCGGATGTGCTTTTAATCGGCCCACAAATGCGTTTTATGAAAAAAAAGTTTGAAACAGCAGCGAAGGATTTTAATGTACCAGTAGATGTCATTGATCCAGTCGCTTATGGAAGAGTAGATGGAAAAGCAGTTTTAGCTAAAGCACTTGAGCTTATTGGTTAAATAAGTTTATTAAATAAGGGGGCAAAACAAGTGAATAAATTTATGGATTTTTTAGAGAGAGTGCTATTACCTATTGCGGATAAATTAAATAATAACCGTTATTTATCTGCATTGCGTGATGGCTTTATGGTTGCATTGCCATTGATCATATTTGGTTCCATTTTTGTTGTTATTGCTAATTTCCCGTTTTTAGATAAGTTTTTAAGTGAGGATGCCTATGCAGCTTACCAGAATGCTCTTGGACCAGCATCTGCTGCAACCCTTAGCATCATGGGGATATTCGTTATCATAGGTATAGGGTATAAACTAACCGAGCATTATGGAGTCGATGCCATCTATGGAGGGGTAGTTGCGCTTGCTGCATTTCTTATCTTAACCCCTCAAGTATTAGAAGGTGTTTCCGGTGTTATCCCAACATCAAGTATTGGCGCTGAAGGGATGTTCTTAGGAATCTTTACTGCCTTTATTTCAGCAGAATTATATCGTTTTTTCGTACAAAAGAATTTAACAATCAAAATGCCAGCAGGTGTACCAGGAGCAGTATCCAGATCATTTAGTGCACTAATTCCGATTACATTAACGTTATCCGTATTTTTAGTGATTCGTATTATTTTCAGCTATACACCATTTGATACCGTACAAAACTTTATTTATACCGTAATCCAACAGCCACTAACGGTGTTAGGAAGTGGACTTCCTGCAACACTTATTGCAGTTCTACTCATCCAAATCTTCTGGTTCTTTGGATTACATGGACAAATTATTATTAATTCCGTATTTGATCCAATTTGGTATGCGTTAAATGATGAAAACTTACAAGCATTTCAAGCTGGAACAGAGCTTCCGAATATTGTAACAAAGCAATTTATTGATACCTTCCTTGTTGGAATGGGTGGATCAGGTATGACCTTAGCTGTTGTTATCTTAATCTTTATGATTGGGAAAAGTAGACAGCTAAAAGAATTAGGTAAATTAGGTGGACCAGCAGGTATCTTTAACGTGAATGAGCCTATTATCTTTGGATTACCGATTATTATGAATCCAATTATCATAATACCGTGGTTAATAGCGCCAGTAGTCGTAACGATCATTACCTATTATGCAATGTCCATTGGGCTAGTTCCACCACCAGCTGGTATTATCGTACCGTGGACAACACCACCAATCTTGAGTGGATTCTTAGCTACCGGTAATGCATGGCAAGGAGCAGTGCTTCAAATGTTCAACATTATTGTAGTTGGTATTATTTGGTGGCCATTCTTGAAAGTATTAGACAAAAATTATTACGAAAATGAAGCAAAAGGTGAATAAATTGTGACTCTATCAAGGGGGGTAACCTTCTGTGATAAGTATACTTTGGAAAGAGATTTACCATTCGTTTGTCGCCAAATAGCTAGATTTATTGGAAATTGGAAGTGGACGTCAAACGGACAGTCAGCGCAGTATAAATGAAAACCCCCAGGCCTTTCCCTGGGGAAACATTTTATTCTTATCAAATTGTTAGTAGAGGTGAAGAGCATGGACTCAGTTACGGAAATCGCATTTCAAATTATTTTGTATGCAGGAAATGGTAGATCAAGTGCAATGGAAGCAATCCAGTATGCAAAAGAAAATAATTTTGATGAAGCAGATCGTCTAATTAAAGAAGCAACAGAAGAGTTAGGAAAAGCCCATGGCTTTCAAACAAAGCTATTGCAAGAAGAGGCTAATGGAGAAGGATCTAGTGTGAATGTTATACTTGTTCATTCACAAGATCATCTTATGACAGCAATGACCGTTAGAGATCTTGCTGTAGAAATCATTGAGATATACCGTAACAAATAAGAGGGGGTAAAAGGATGACAATCAATTACAAATTTCCAGAAGGCTTTTGGTGGGGAAGTGCAACTTCTGCTACACAAATTGAAGGAGCAGCTGAAGAAGGAGCTAAAGGAAAAAATATATGGGACTACTGGTATGAAGTAGAACCAAATCGTTTTTTTGAAGATGTTGGACCAAAAGAAACATCCGACTTTTACCATCGTTATCAAGAGGATATTCAGTTAATGAAAGAGATTGGTCATAATACGTACAGAATGTCCATTTCATGGTCTCGTCTTATTCCTGGCGGTCGAGGAGAAGTAAACCCTGAAGCAGTCGCTTTTTACAATAAGGTGATCGATGAGTTACTTGCCAAGGATATTGAACCATTTGTCAACTTATTTCACTTTGATATGCCACTAGAGCTACAAGAAGAAGGTGGCTGGGAAAGTAGAGCGGTAGTTGATGCTTTTGTTGACTATGCGAAGGAAGCATTTCGTTTATTTGGAGATCGCGTAAAAAAATGGTTTACCTTTAATGAGCCGATTGTGCCAGTAGAAGGTGGATATTTATACGATTTCCATTATCCGAATGTAGTTGATGCTAAAAGAGCAACACAGGTTGCCTATCATACTGCCATTGCAAGTGCAAAGGCAGTGGAGGCATTCCGAGAATTTGAGATAAAAGAAGGAAAAATAGGTATTGTCTTAAACTTAACGCCATCTTATCCTAGAAGCAATAACCCTGCAGATCTAAGAGCTTCTCGTATTGCGGATCTATTCTTTAATCGTAGTTTTCTTGATCCTGCTGTTTTAGGTGAGTACCCACAAGAGCTAATTAATATTTTGGAAGAGCATGGGCAATTACCTGTTACCGAAAAAGGTGACAAAGAGCTACTAAAGCAGAATACAGTTGATTTATTAGGTGTAAACTATTACCAACCACGACGTGTAAAAGCGAAAGAGCATTTGCCAAATCCATATAGTCCTTTCATGCCAGAATGGTTCTTCGATCATTACGAAATGCCGGGACGTAAGATGAATGTATACCGTGGCTGGGAGATTTACGAAAAAGGTATTTATGATATTATGATGAATTTAAAAGAAAACTATGGTAATATAGAATCCTTTGTTTCGGAAAATGGAATGGGTGTGCAAGATGAGCATCGTTTCCTACAAGATGGAGAAATTCAAGATGATTACCGAATTGAGTTTATTAGCGAACATTTGAAATGGTTGCATAAGGCAATAGAAGAAGGCTGTAATGCGAAAGGCTATCATATGTGGACATTCATGGATAACTGGTCATGGTCCAATGCCTATAAAAACCGCTATGGTTTCGTATCCGTAGATGTAAAAACGAAAGAGCGTACATTGAAGAAAAGTGCTCATTGGTTTAAGCAAGTATCCAATCAAAATGGTTTTTAATAAGTTATGCTATGTGAAGGGGCTGGTTTTTACCAGTTCCTTTGCGTACACTTATTGATGATGATGAAGGGAGGGAGACATATTGTTGAACTCACGATTAAAAACGATCTTACGTGAATTAATGGCGGGAGAAGGACCGATATCCGGCACCTATTTAGCTAACATGAATCAAGTGACATCAAGGACAACGAGAGAAGATATTAAGAAACTAAGTGAGCTATTAAATGAAAATGGTGCAACAATTGAAACGATAATGGGTAAGGGCTATCAATTAATGATTCAGGATGATAACCAATATCGGGAATTTTTGAAAACAATGTTTGCAGAGGAGTCTAATTCTGAGAAGCTGCCGAGGTCACCAGAAGAACGAATAGCTTATATTATAAGAAGATTGTTATTAAGTGAGGATTACCTTAAATTAGAGGACATAGCTGATGAAATT
Source organism: Gracilibacillus sp. JCM 18966 (assembly GCF_055392695.1). Classification (NCBI taxonomy): domain Bacteria; kingdom Bacillati; phylum Bacillota; class Bacilli; order Caryophanales; family Bacillaceae; genus Gracilibacillus; species Gracilibacillus sp. JCM 18966. Next base: position 1,926,867 of record NZ_AP043883.1, read on the forward strand.
TATATAAGTAAGTCAACCATTCAAAATGATATTAAAGAAGTAAGGAAAATTTTATTAAAATATGATATTACATTAGAATCACGTCCAAATTATGGCTTGAAGGTAACAGGAGATGAATTGAAGCTTCGTTTTTGCATGTCTGAATATATTTTCGATCGTAATGAACCAGTTACTGAGGTTTATTTAGATAGTGTCTCACAAAAGGATTCGGACAAAGTCGCAGAGATTATTTTAAAGGAAATTAAATCCCATCACATTACGTTATCCGATATTGCAATGAATAATTTAGTAATCCATATTTTAATTGCTTATAAACGAATTAAGACAGGTAATCATGTAACCTTGTACAAACAGGATATGCAAGAGATTATCGAACAAGCAGAATATAACGTGGCAAAAGAAATTGTCCAAAAAGTGGAAGAGACATTTGATGTTACTTTTCCAGAAGTGGAAGTTGCCTATATAGCGATTCATTTACTCGGAACGAAGTTACTAACACAATCAAGTGATGTGGTAGAACAAGTAATGGATCAATCGATTATAGATTTAGTGAAAAAAGCATTGGATAGAGTGGAAGAAAAGCTTCAATTGGGTATTAGTGAGGACAAGGAATTGATTATGGCACTACGCCTCCATCTTAAGCCTGCGATTAACCGATTTAAGTTTGGAATGAACATCCGAAACCCAATGCTTGAGGATATTAAAAATAATTATCCGCTTGCTTTTGAAGCAGGAATTATTGCAAGTATGGCAATAGAGGAAGAAAGCTCGACGAAAATCGACGAAAATGAGGTAGGATACTTAGCTCTTCACATTGGGGCTGCAATTGAACGAAGAAAGCTAGTGTCTGGACCGAAGCGTTGTATTATTGTTTGTGCTTCCGGATTAGGAACATCCCAGTTGATTTATTATAAGTTAAAGTCCCACTTTGGTCAGTACCTGGATATTGTAGGTTCAACGGAATACTACCAGCTTCACCAATATAACCTGCAAGAAATAGATTTTATTGTAAGTTCTATCCCAATACCTAAAAAGCTGCCAATACCCGTGATTGAGGTGAATGCAATCCTCTCAAACCAGGATTTAGGTAAAGTAGAAACACTCGTCCTAGAAGAAAAGCATGAAATGACACGCTTTCTCGGAAAGGATTTCACTTTTCTAAGAAAACAGCTTCATACAAAAGAACAGGTATTAGAGTATGTTGCAGAGAAATTGGGCGATATTGGTTTAATCGATGATGATTTCCTAGAAGCCATTTATGAAAGAGAGGACGTAGCACCAACAGCGTTCGGTAACCTTGTGGCAATCCCCCACCCGATTACACCGAAGACAAATGAAACCTTTTTATCAATTTGTACATTGGATAAACCTATTATGTGGGCCGAAAAGCCAGTTCAATTTATCTGTTTCCTCTGTGTAAAGAAAAACAGCCAAGAGGATTTACAAGCAATGTATAAGGTTTTAGGAAAAGTAATTGAAAGCAGAAGGCTTGTGCAGCAGTTAATTAAGGCATCAGAGTTCGAGGATGTAGTTAAAGTATTTCATGATATTGATTAAAAATGGCATTCCAGTAACGGAAAAAGGGAATGTCTTTTTTGTTTGAATTAGAAGCTATCACATTCGTTAAAAGAATAGCGGATGTGCGTTTTTTTTGATTTGTAAATTTTTCGTGCCTTATAGAATGCGTTATAATGTGAGGAAATGGTTCTAAAATGTCTGAATAAGGGGTGCTGAGGATGGGCTTAAAATCAAAACTTTTTAAGGCGTTACGAATATATAATAATGTACAAGCTGTCCGAAAGGGAAGAGTACATCATCGAACAAGCGACAGTATGAAACGGAGAATCATTTCCAAATTGATAAGGAAATTTTTTAAATAAACGAAGGAGGGATCTAAGATGGGTCCCCTTTTTTAAAATGTATGTAATACTCAGATAGCCATTTGCAAGAACGATAAGCCGCTTTATTTCCAAAAACAATGGAATAGGAGTACAATAATATTTAGGGAATCGAAATAAATATTAAAGAAGGGATTAGACATTTTAGATCAAGAAAAACGAACAAAACGTAATCTTGGGATCATGTGGTTCGCCAATTTCTTTATTGGCGGTAGTATGACAATGGTTATTCCTTTTCTTTCATTATATATAGAAACACTAGGGGATTATCCTGATAAACTCGTGCAGCAATGGTCTGGATGGGTTTTTGCTATTACCTTCTTCATCGCCTTTTTAGTTGCACCGATTTGGGGGAGATTTGGTGATAAGCATGGACGGAAGAAGTTTTTAGTAATTGCTGGCTTTGGTTTAGGGGTTTGTGTGTTTTTTATGGGGTTTGTTACTACTGTGTTTCAGCTCTTTCTATTACGTATGTTAATGGGCTTTTTCTCTGGATTTATCTCCATGTCACAAGCGCTCATATCGACACAAATTCCAAAACGAATCGCAGGAAAAGTGCTCGGAACATTACAAACAGGTAATGTAACAGGAAGCTTACTCGGTCCACTATTTGGAGGGATTTTAGCTGATTCATTAGGCTATGCAACCACCTTTCAGATCACATCAATCACTTTATTTATGGCCGCTTTCTTTGTCTTGTTTGGTATAAAAGAAGTAAAGGTAGAGCAAAAAACATCCGAACAGCGAAAAAGCTATTCAACGAGAGAAGTATTACAACATATCTTTTTCAATCCAGTACTTGTCATGGTAATGGTTATATCGATGTTTGTGCAAATTGCGAACTTTAGCATTCAGCCAATCCTGTCATTATTTGTGCATGAATTACATGGATCAGAGAGTATCGCCTTTTTCTCGGGATTAGCGTTTTCGGCAACTGGCCTAGGAAATTTGTTAATGGCACGTAATTGGGGAAAGCTCGCCGACAAAGTGGGTTATGAAAAGATTCTAATTTTACTATTGTTCTTATCAGCATTGTTCTATCTTCCAGAGGCTTATGCATCGAATATTTGGCAATTAGTTGGATTGAGATTTTTATTAGGTATCGCTATAGGGGGAATTATACCGTTACGAACTGCTTATATTCGTCAGGTTACACCATTAGCCATTCAAGGAGAAGTACTCGGTTATAATACAAGTGTCCGATTCTTAGGCAATATTATTGGACCATTAATCGGTGGCTGGATTTCTGGCTTATATTCTATTTCCGCCGTTTTTTATTTTACAAGTGCCTTATTATTGATAAGTGGTATTGCATTATGGATAACGGTGTATCGAAATACAAACTCCTCCTCACACCGATATCCAGCTCATTCTAAAGTGTAAAACAGTGGGAGGGAATACCCCTTTCCACTGTTTAAATGGTTTGTTACTAATGCTTAAATCTGTAGCCAACACCCCAAATGGTTTCAATATAGCGGGGCTTTGCAGGATCCTTCTCGATCTTTTCTCGAAGCTTTCTAATATGAACTGTGACAGTAGTACTATCTCCAAGTGCATCGTAACCCCAAATTCTCTCCAACAACTGCTCTTTACTAAAAACCTGATTTGGATTATTTGTGAGAAAGTATAACAAATCAAACTCTTTAGCGGTAAGAATTCTTTCTTCCTCATTTACATAGATTCTTCGGTCACGAGGATCAATTACTAAGCCATTTATTGAGATGCTGGAATCCTTTTGCTGCTGATTTGTTAAACGATCATATCTCGAAATATGCGCTTTTACTCTAGCAACAAGTTCATTAGGATTAAAAGGCTTAACAATATAATCATCTGCTCCTCTGTTAAAGCCTTTTATCTTATCAATATCTTCTTTTCTTGCCGTCACCATCAAAATAGGAATATCTACAAATTGACGGAATTTTTGACATAATTCAAAGCCATCGATTCCTGGTAGCATAATATCAAGGAGAATCAACTCATATTTCACTCGTTTGGCGGAGACGAGCCCTTCATCACCTGTCGAAACAATATCTACTTCAAACCCACTTAGTTCGAGATAGTCTTTTTCTAAATTTGCTATGCTTTCTTCGTCTTCAATGATTAAAATTTTGCGCATTTATCTCACCTTTTTAAATCGGATATAGATGGATGTTCCATTCTTTTCTTTGCTTTCTGCCCAGATTGTACCACCATGTGCATCGACTATTTTCTTGACAATGGATAAACCTAAACCACTCCCGCCTGTTGATGAATTTCGAGAGCTATCAGCTCGATAAAAGCTGTTAAATATAAAGGGCAACTCATCAGGGGCAATGCCTAGACCGTTATCTCTTATCACCATTTCTACATGGTCTTTGACAGATTGTAAGCTAACATCTATTTTTTGATCTTTCTTATTCATATATTTCAAGCTATTCTGCATAATATTGGTAATCGCGCGGTATATTTTATCACGATCCGCATAAATCAGATACTGCTCATTCTGATTTGCGTTTAATTCCACTTCTAAATCGTCTTGATAGAAGGTGAGCTCCCCTAAAAAATCATGAAGAAATGCATGTAAATCAAGTGGTTCAAAGTCGAATGGTACTTGAGCTAAATCTAGCTTAGAATACAAAAAAAGTTCATCTATCAAGCCATCCATTTGTTCTGCCTTTTGGTAAATAGTGGATAAATAGCGCGATAGTTTTTCAGGAGAGTTAGCTACACCATCATGAATCCCTTGTATATATCCCTTTATGGAGGTAATCGGTGTTTTTAAGTCATGGGAAATGCTTGCTATTAATTCTTGACGGTTCTCTTCATATTTATCTTGAAGACTTCTTGCTTCTTTTAGACTAATACGCATTTCTTCAAAGTTGTTGGATAATTTGGCAAGTTCATCTTTCTTATTAGAATAGACACTGTAATCTAAATCTCCTTGTTTAATCCTTTCTGTAGCCTGGGATAGTTTTTGTATAGGTTTGAGAATGCTCCTCGAAACAAAATAGGTTAATAATCCGTTAGTGACAATAAGGACCAATAGAAGAGTAAAAAATCGAAGCCCACTAAAAAGCTCGATTGTTCTGCTATCGGTCTCTCTATTTAAAAATACAAAGAAAATAAACCCTAATACGATTTCAATCACAAATAGGCTCAATATAGGAAGGATGATCATGCCTATATTCGAGAGGATTAACCGTTTTTGGATAGACATGACGGCCACCTCCTTTTACTTTTAGTATGGGATCTTTTCCTCATTATAATAAATACTCAGAAAAAGGCTATACCTTTCACTTATTTTTTTGATCTATTATAGGAACAATAACTGCACAAATGAGGGCAGTATAGTATGGAAGAAATTTAATTCCAATAGGTTGGTGGAAAATGGTCATACCAATAATTCCAATTATACTAGATAGTGCGATACCTAATATGAATCCTCCAATTAATCCCACTAATATGGCAATAAAAACTCTCATAATAATGCTCCTTTCTTCATTTTCTAATAATGATTAAATAAATGATGGTAAAAATAAATAAAGCAATAAAGATTATAAAAATACTAATAATGAAATATTTAACTGAAAGCATTTGTAGAGAAATTTCTAACATTTCCCTATTCACCTTCTAATAAAATGCGATGTTCTTAATACTAATCTGTAGGAAACCAACACGAGAAATACAGCAATAACAGGATGAATAGCCCCGAGCCAAGGTAAATTAGAAGTGATATTTGCGGTGAAATACATCATGAATACACCAAGTAACATGCTAAAAATATACCAATATGCCCAACGTGGAGTTTTAGCAAAAAAAGCTACTAAAAGCATGATCACCGGAAGATTAAAACCAAATAGATGGACAAACATCGTGTGGTTTTGCCAATGCGATGGATGGATAAAAATAGCCGCTCCAGCTAAAAAGATTTGCACCGTAATAGCAGCTGCAAATAACATGGCTAATACGAGAAATAGTGTTTTATTAAAACTTTTGTTCATTATTCAACATCCTTTCTATCTGTTGATACAACAAATATAAAAGCTAATTCTAAATAATTCATTAGCAAAGAATTAAATATTTCTTAAATAAAAACCATAAATTAGACCCTAGATTAAATAATCTGTAAATTGTCTTGACTTTTAAAGGTTTGTTTTGGTATATTTTTATTACGAAGAAGGGGAGTAGCTTTTACAGTATTGTCGTCATTACAGAACATTTTAGTTCTCGGCAATACTGGCGACTTACACGTTGTTAGCAAGACCTTTGCCATGATTGGTAAAGGTCTTTCATTTTTTTAGAGATCTTTGCCAATAATAAGTGGTAAAGATCTCTATTCTCGTTTGGATGATTATAGAAAAAGGCGAGGTATCGCTAGTCGACTTTTGCAAAATGCAATGGAGAATTAGCTTGAAATGAAGACGATCATGATACTTACCATTCCATTCGTTTTGGAGGTTGTTATTTTAAAGGAGGAAATCTGTTGGAATCGATTTGGTTGGAGTATGGTTGGACATTACTAGTATTAATTGGATTAGAGGGGTTGCTATCAGCTGATAATGCATTAGTTTTAGCGGTTATTGCAAAGCATTTACCTGATGATCAGAAAAAACGTGCGATAAATTACGGTATTATTGGTGCATTTGTATTTAGGTTTGGTGCATTATTTGCTATTTCATTTATTGCGAATGTATGGCAAGTACAAGCAATTGGGGCTATTTACTTAATTTATTTAGGTTTAAAACACATTATCCCGAAAAAAAAGAAAGAGGGAGATGCGGAAGAAGAGAAGGAAAAGGCGGGAAGTGGCTTCTGGCCAACTGTTGCCAAAATTGGTTTAGCAGATCTTGCATTTGCGATTGACTCGATTCTCGCAGCTGTTGCTTTAGCAATTGCACTACCTGATTCCCCATTAGGAGATTTCGGGGGAATGGATGGTGGCCAATTTATCGTAGTTGTCATCGCAGGTATTGCTGGTCTAGTTCTTATTAAATTTGCGGCAACATGGTTTGTGAAGTTGTTAGAGATCCGTCCAGGCTTAGAAACTACCGCATATGCTGTTGTAGCTTGGGTTGGGGTGAAGCTTGCCGTAATCACCTTATCTCACCCTTCTGTTGGTGTGTTGGATTCACACTTCCCACACAGTACGGGTTGGACCGTTGTCTTCTGGGGTATATTACTCGGAATCGTTATTGTGGGTTGGTTCCTATCTGGTAAAAATGCTCCAAAGAATCCGGAAAGCACGGAAGTTAACTAATATTAAGGAAAACAGTGGAGAAATAAACATCTATTTCTTCACTGTTTTTTTATCCTCAAAAACATACCTCTAACTACTTTTATCCTGAAAAAATAGCCTAGTTAAAATTATTAAGTTATAATATGATAAAATGTAAGTGTTTTCATTAATATACTTACTTAAAGGAGAAGCTAATAATTAAATTTATTAGCTAATTGGATCAGATTTTTCTTCAAGAAATCATCTCGTTATGTAATATAAGAAGCACATATACTTAAACAAAGAGGTGAGCTATATTAAAAAATACCTTAAAGAGAAAGTCAACCATATGAAATTACGAAATAAGCTTTTTATCTCCTTTGTTTTGGTTGTTTTTATCCCTGTTATCATTATCGGTGGTTATCTGACGAATGAGTTAAGACAAGTAGCCCTAGAAGAGGCAGAAAAGCAAGCCACCATTAATATGGAACGTGTTAAGGAGCGAACATTAGAAGTTTTAAAGGTTCCTGTCTACTTGGCTGATAATATTAGCATCGATAAGCGATTCATCCAACTAGTCAATAAAGAATATCAGTCTGTTTATGATGTAGTAGATGCCTACTGGCAATATGACACATTAAAATATTATCAAGATATGTATAGTTCGGAAATTTCGAATATTCGATTTTATATGGATAATCCAACATTATTAAACAATTGGGAAATAATCCCTGTTTCGAAAGAATTGAAAGGTAAGGATTGGTATCAGCATGCCATGAGTAAGGATCCTACTCCACATTGGCTTTATCTGAAAGATGAAACGAAAAACAACTATTACTATTTAAGTTTAGTTAGAAAGATAACCTCATCGGAATTTGACACAAATGGCCTTTTGGTCATAAATGTGAATACTAAAACGTTAAATCGAATTTTATCACAGGAATCAGAGCCGATTCTTCTTGTAGATGAAAAGAATCATGTAATTGCTACAAATCAAAAAGAATTTCGTGGGAAAAAATTGAACTCCATTCTTACTGCGCCAGAAGTAATGGAAGGGGAATTAGGGATTTTTCAAGATGTAACTTCTGACGAATCGAAGAGAATTTTTGTTGACGAAATTTCCTTAGAAAAAAGTGATAATAAGCTACGAATTATCTCCATTATTTCAGATGAGACGATCGTACAAAACGCTCAGCACTTTGGAAAAATGGGTGCCACTGTTGTGATGATAAGTGTAAGTGTTGCACTAATAATTATTTATTATCTTTCTAAATTGCTTTCCAATAGACTCATCATCCTAACAAAGCAGATTAATCAAGTAGCTAAGGGCAATTTTGAAACATCTATCGTAATCGATGGTAATGATGAAATAGGGATGCTATCGAAACAACTAGACGTCATGGTGAGTAATACAAGGAATCTCTTAGCAGAAGTATATGAATCCAATAAACAAAAAAGGTTATTAGAGAGAAGGCAAAATGAAATCAAATTTAAAATGATGGCAAGTCAAATCAATCCACACTTCCTGTTTAATTGCCTTGAGTCCATTCGAATGGAGGCGCATTATAAAGGGGAAAAGGAAATAGCGCGTGTGATCAAATTACTAGGAAAATTAATGCGAAACAGTATTGAAGTAGGTTCTGGAAAAATTAAGTTAGAAAGCGAAATAGAAGTAATTGAATGGTATTTAGAAATTCAAAAATTTCGCTATGATGAACGGTTAAACTATTACTTAGATATAGATCCTGATACAAGGGATTTTTTGATTCCTCCACTTATCATCCAGCCATTAGTAGAGAACAGTGTTATTCACGGACTAGAAGGAAATCGTTCGGGTGGGACTATACATGTGAAAACACAGTTAGTAGAAGGAGGATTATATGTAGAAGTAAGCGATAATGGTATCGGCATAACGAAACAAAAATTAGATGCCATTATAGCATCCCTCTCGGAAAAGGAAGAAAAATCCGGTGTGAGAATCGGACTACGCAACGTTCATCAAAGAATTCAACTCACGTATGGTGCCCGAACAGGATTATCGATTCAAAGTATTCCAAATGTAGGGACTAACATATCGTTTCATATAAAATGAATGGAGGGGATACAAGATGTATGAAGTAATGATCGTTGATGATGAGCGAAGAACACGCCAAGGATTAGCTACACTTGTTGATTGGGAGAGTTATGGTTTTACAATTACTAATATTGCTGCTGATGCTACTGAAGCAATGGAACTCTTTGAGAAAAGAAGACCTTCCCTTATGATTGTAGATATAAAAATGCCAGGGGTTTCGGGTATCAAACTAATCGAAGCCATTAGAAAAAAGGATCAGAAAATTTGTTTCCTCATATTAAGTGGTCATGCGGAATTTGATTACGCTAAAAAAGCCATACAATATCATGTTTCAGGATACTTGCTTAAACCAGTAGATGAAGAGGAATTATTAAGTTATTTAGTAGAGATAAAGAAAAATCTGGATCTAGAAAAGACAAGCCATCATGCAAACAAAAAAGGGAAGATAGAAAAACTTATCCAAGCTGCTCTATCAGATGAGATTACGACAGAAGCTGCGGTACAGCTTCAACAAATGATCTATTGGAACAAGTTTACTATTATACTAATTAAATGTTATAAAAAGAATGATCTTGACTTAAAACAAATGCTTAAGGAATCCTTACAAGAAAGTGTACCTTTTACGAAGGACTCTTATTTGGGAATAGTAATAGAACAAAAGGGAGAAGCCGTTACGATCCCATCTGAATTAGACAACCTCTTGGGAGCATATGGTATTTCCTATTTCTCCGTACGATCACAGGCTGTTGGCAAAGTAGAAGATTTAGCAACCTGTTACAGAGAGGCTTTAGAGTTAATGAGAAAAAGCTTTTTCTATATCGAGGATCAAATAGTAACAAAGGATTCTCTCCATATTAGGGAATATGTGGAGGAGTCTCGGATATCCTTATCAGCATTAGAGGAACAGTTCGTGTATTCTGTAGAGATAGGGGATTGGAGTAACATCCATCCACTAATTTGGAAAATAACAGCAAGTCTAGAGGCAAAAGAATACACAGAAGCAAAAATAAAAAAGCGATTTATTCAGCTTTTATCCTCCATCGTCAATACACTAAGCACAGAATATCCTGAAAAACGAGAAACATTCTCTCATAAATTATATGAATTAACAGAAATAGAATACCTCTTTCATGTGACACAATTAGTAGAATTTATTCATCAATTTATCAAAGAAATAGTCGAACTGATCGATTGCAATAAAGAAAAGATCGTTGTAAACAAAATGATCCATTTAATCGAACAAAATTATCATAAGAATATCAAATTGGATAATATTGCAGAAGTTGTCCATTACCATAAAGTCTATCTAGGTAAATTATTTAAGGCCCACACGGGAGAATATTTTAATACGTATTTAGATAAAGTTAGAATGGAAAATGGTAAGAAGTTTTTGCTACAAGGCTTCAAAGTTTATCAGGTTGCCGAAAAAGTAGGTTATTCTAATCCTGATTATTTTCATAGTAAGTTTAAAAAATATGTAGGTATGTCCCCTTCCACGTTTCGAAAAAAGAGTCAGAAGAAGGAGTTTTCTAAAAAGGAGCTGGGTTAGACAGCTCTTTTTTTGATCCATCATCAGTAAGCGCTTTCTTTGATTTTTATATGATTTTTGTGTTAATTTGTATGGTATTTTTAACTAATAGATTAAGTTAGAATTAACCTAAGAAGAAGGGGGGATTAGATGGAATTAGCATCAAAAAAATCAACAAACACTTCCAAAACAAAAGTTCATAGCTTTTGGAAGACAGCAAAAAATCAGAAAATATTATATTTGATGTCACTGCCATTTGTTGCATGGGTTTTTGTTTTCAATTATTTACCTGTTTGGGGCTGGACGATGGCTTTTCAGAACTTTCGTCCAGGTAATGCAATATGGGAGCAAGAATGGGTAGGATTTGAGCATTTTATTGCACTATTCCAAGATGAGCGGTTTTTCTTAGCATTAAGAAATACGCTTGCTATGAGTTTTCTTGGAGTATTATTTGGTTTTACAATCCCCATTATTTTTGCCATTTTATTAAACGAAGTTCGTCACTCGATATTCAAAAGAGTGACTCAAACGGTTACGTACTTGCCACACTTTGTATCCTGGGTGGTTGTAGCAGGGATTGTGACAAAAATGCTCTCGACAGATGGTGGGATTGTCAATGATTTATTAATGGGAATAGGTATTATTGATGAACCATTTCAATTTATGGCCCAAGAAAAATGGTTTTGGGGTATTGTAACGGTTTCGGACATTTGGAAGGAAATGGGTTGGAATGCGATCATCTTTTTAGCAGCAATAGCGGGGTTAGATCCTCAATTATATGAAGCAGCGAAAGTAGATGGAGCAGGAAGATTCAGGCAAATATGGCATATTACCTTACCAGGGATTCGCCCCACTATTTTAGTTGTACTAATCTTAAATATTGGCCATTTAATTCAAATCGGTTTTGAAAAACAGATGCTATTAGGTAACCCACTTGTGGTGGATTATGCAGAAGTCCTAGAATTGTATGCGCTTAACTATGGGATTGGACTTGGGCAATTCTCGTATGGTACAGCTATTGGTATTTTCAATTCTGTTGTCAGTATTTTCTTATTATTCCTAGCAAATGGTATTTTTAAGAAATATTCGAATCAAAGTGTTATGTAGGAGGAGTGTGAAGTGGCGAAAAAATCTTTAAATCAATTATCGTATAAGGACTATCTGTTTGACATCATTAATTATAGCTTCTTAATCGTTGTAATTATTGTCACTTTGTATCCATTTTTAAATGTGTTGGCGATTTCCTTAAATGATTCAACAGACACCATCCGAGGTGGCATTTATTTATGGCCTAGAGAGTTTACCTTTAATAATTATATGGAAATTATGAAATACGATAATCTCGTTACAGGCTTTTTTAATTCTGTGTTAAGAACAGTTATTGGGACGGTTTTAGGTGTATTTATCCAAGCTATGGTAGCGTTTACTTTAAGTCGGACGGACTTTCAAGGAAGGCGGTTTGTATCTACTGCAATTGTTCTCACGATGTATTTCTCTGGTGGGTTAATTCCTGGTTATATGCTGATTCGTGATTTAGGCTTAATCAACTCCTTTTGGGTGTACATTCTGCCTGGTTTAGTTAGCGCCTTTAATATCATCATCATTCGTTCCTTTATGGATAGCTTACCATTTTCCCTTCAAGAATCTGCCAAGATGGATGGGGCAAGTGATTTCACGATTTTCTATCGAATAATTCTTCCATTATGTAAGCCAGTACTTGCTACGATTGCATTATTCGTCGCTGTTGGCCAGTGGAATCAGTGGTTTGATACGTATTTATACAATAGTATGAATGAAAATTTAACCACACTGCAATATGAGCTGATGAAAATATTAGAGAACACGACAATGGGCGGGAGTCAGGATGCCAATCTGATGCGTCCAAATGAAGGCGAGCAAGCCAATATGGTATCTCCCCAATCGATTAAAATGGCGATTACCATGGTTACTGTTATTCCGATTATTTTAGTTTATCCGTTTGTTCAAAGATATTTTATTCAAGGAATGACATTAGGTGCTGTGAAGCAGTAAAACTACTGGTATTAACAGGGAACCCCTGTTTATGCAATAAATAAATGATAGGAGGAAAAAAAAGTGGGTACAATGAGAAAGCTCTTATGTTTTGTTTTTATTACGATGTTTTTATCTATTCTTGTCGCATGTCAAGGCTCTGATGACAAGACATCAAGTGAAGAGAAAGAGAAGCCTAGCACAGAAAGCTCTTCAGGAGATGAACCGGTAACCTTTACTGTATTTGATTCCGATACGAACCCTGACTGGGTAGAGGATATGGATACACCAATTGGTCGTAAAATCAAAGAAGATACTGGTGTTACCCTAGATCCAGAATTTGATATTGAAGGTGGGCAAACCAAAATTCCTTTAATGGTTGCAAGTGGAGAATATCCTGATTTAATTGTCTCAAAAGGTGCGGGACAGTTAGTCGATGCCGAAGCACTAATAGATTTAGCTCCATTAATCGAAGAGCATGCCCCAAATTTGAAAAAAATGCTTGGTGATGAAATCAACCGATTGAAATGGAGTGAAGAGGATCCATCGATTTATGTCCTAACAACTGCAGCCATTGATAACCAGGCAATGACACCAACCTACGGAGCATGGGTACAGCACGCTGTCGTAAAGGAATTAGGTTATCCTGAATTAAGGACATTAGATGATTTAAAAAATGTGATCAAAGAATATAAAGAGTTACATCCACAGATTGACGGTCAGCCAACGATAGGTTTAACAATGAATACAGATAGCTGGAGAATACAAGCATCCTTCTTAAATTCAGGGTTTATGATGACTGGGGCTGGTGATGATGGTGAATATTATGTAGATCCAGAAACGTATGAGGCTATGTTACACTATCGCCGTCCAATCGAAGAGGAAGTGTTCAAGTGGTACAATGAACTAAATGCAGAAGGATTATTAGACCCAGAAACATTTGTCCAAAAAAGTGATCAATTTGATGCTAAGCTTGCATCTGGTCGTGTGCTTGCTACCATTGGTCCTGATTATATGATGAACAGCGGACAAGAAGCATTAAGAGAAGCTGGAAAAACGGAGAGAATGTATGGTGTTTATCCAGTGACATTAAGTGAGGAGTATGTCAACCATTCTTATCAAAGCATCGGCTTGCAAGCGGGATGGGGCATTAGTATCACAGAGGATTGTGAAGACCCCGTTCGTGCTATTAAATTTTTGGATTATCTAGCATCAGAGGAAACACAAATTATGCTGAACTGGGGAATTGAAGGAGAGCATTACGAGGTCGTTGACGGAAAACGCGTGATTCCAGAAGAGGAATGGGAAAAGCGTAATAATGATAAGGATTATTTGAAGAAAACTGGTATTGGCTATAACTTCCTTCGATTTGCACCACGCTATGGAGATGGCGTTTTAGATTCAACTGGCCAGACCTATACAGTAAATACACGGGAAATCGCCATTAAAAATCAAACAGATATAGAAAAAGAAGTATTAGCAGCATATGGAGTGGAGCTTTGGAAGGATTTATATCCATCTGCAGAGGAATTTCCTGTTAAGCCTTGGGGAGCTGCCTATAATATTTCTATCCCTGCTAATTCAGAATTACAAGGCTTGAATCAAAGAGCACTGGATATTACGAAGAAGCTTGTACCAGAAGCTGTATTGGCTAAACCGAATAATTTCACAAATGTGTGGGATGAATTTATGACGTCCTTGGAAAATGCAAATATTGAAAAAGCGGAAGAAGAATATACAAAGCTTATTCAAGAGAAAGTGGAATTATGGAGTAATTAAGCTTATTTCATTCAATCCTCGGAAAGAATACAGTCTTCCCGAGGATTGTTAACATTGGAGAAATGTAAAGCGCGCTAACTATGCAAAAGGAAATTTTCGTTCACAGCGTTACATTCACAATGCTTAACTCATGAAAACGAATAAAGGAGGAAATATAAATTTGGAAGGAAAAATAAATGTAAAAAAAAATCATTTATCTAATTCAAATGCAAGTTATGAAGCAAAAAAATTATTTGAATATATCTGTGGAATTTATGGAAATAACATTCTTTCAGGGCAACAAGAATCCGATTGGAAAGCACCCGCAAATGATGAGCTAGATTATATTAGAGAAATAACAGGTAAACTTCCTGCGATTCGTGGTCTTGATTATATCAATGAAGATTATGAAGGTGTCAATAAGCGATCAATTGAATGGTGGGAAAAAGGCGGGATCGTATCTATATGCTGGCACTGGGGATCACCACCAAATGGGATAGGATATGAATCCTCTAAGGGAACGATTAATTTGGAAGAGGCATTAACAGAAGGAACAGATCTATATAATGGTATGATTGCTAAAATGGATGATGTTGCAAAACAACTTAAAAAGTTGCAAGATGCTCGAGTACCAATTCTTTGGAGACCATTTCATGAATTTGATGGAGCTTGGTTCTGGTGGGGAAAAGGTGGCTCGGAACAATTTATAAAACTTTGGCGACTAATGTATGATCGTTATACTAAATATCATGGTTTGAACCATTTGATTTGGGTGCTTGGTTACTCTGGAAAAATAAAAAATGGCTGGTACCCAGGAAATGATTATGTTGATATTGCCGGTGCAGATACTTATAACTCAGGACCACAGACTGAATTGTATCAAAAGGTTATTGACATAGTAGGTAAGAAAATGCCAGTAGCTTTTCATGAATGCGGGCCAATTCCAAATCCTGATGAGATGATAGAAAATGGGGCAAAATGGGTGTGGTTTTTAACATGGCATACCATTCACATTAAGGAACAAAATACTCCGAGTTATTTAAAGGATGTATATAATCACGAATATGTAATTACGTTAGATAAAGTGCCTAACATGAAATTAAGATAGATAGTGATTTTCTTTTGGCGCTATTTTGTAAGCGTTTTATATAGGCGATTAATTTTGTGGAGGTAGTTAATAATGATAAGGTATTTGTTAAATAGAATAATTATTCTTCTATTTTTTGTTACTTTGGTACTAAGTTTAGCTGAATCAGGTGTTGTATCAGCATACGCGGAAACGGGAAACGAAGTTGATGAATTAAAACTTGAGGCGGAAGAAGCTACATTAAGCGGACTTACCGTGCAAGATGACATGCCTGGTTACTCTGGAACTGGATATGTTGGTAATTTTACTGAAGATGATGCGAAAGTTACTTTTACTATGGATGTGCCTGACAAGGCTTTATATAACTTAACTGTTGGTTATGGCGGAATATATGGTGGAGGTAAACATGCAAATATTCATTTAAATGGGGAGGCCTTTACTTCCTTCGAATTGGGAGAAGGTTTTGGAGAATCCCCAGTAGGAAAAGTATTACTAAATGAAGGATCGAATACTATTGCCTTTACACCAAATTGGACACACTTTGCAATTGATTTTATTAAGCTATCTTTGGCACAACCTTCAATTGATCATGAAGTGAAAAAACAATTAATCAATCCTAATGCAACGACAGAAACGAAGACTTTGTTTAGCTATTTAGTGGATAACTTTGGTAAAAATATCATCTCAGGTCAACAAGATGATGCTAATAATGATTTAGCTGATGTCAAATATATTAAAGAGTTAACAGGAAAAACGCCAGCTATTCTAGGCTTAGATTTGATGGATTATAGTCCATCACGTGTCGAAAGAGGAGCAGTTTCTCATGATGTTGATCTCGCACTTGAATGGTCTGAGAAAGGGGGAATTGTTGCATTTGCTTGGCATTGGAATGCACCTAAGGATCTGTTAGATACGGAGGAGCAGCCATGGTGGAGTGGGTTTTATACAGATGCAACAACGTTTGATGTGGAATATGCCATGAATCATCCTGAATCAGAGGATTATCAATTACTCATTCGGGATATTGATGCAATCGCTGAGCAATTAAGGCGATTACAAGAGGAAAACGTGCCCGTTCTATGGAGACCATTGCATGAGGCAGAGGGCGGTTGGTTTTGGTGGGGAGCGAAAGGACCAGAGCCAACAATAAAGCTATGGAAGGTAATGTATGATCGACTAACGAATTATCATGAATTAAATAATTTAATATGGGTATGGAACTCTGTTGATCCAGCTTGGTATCCAGGTGATGATTATGTCGATATTGTTAGCTTTGATTCTTACCCAGGTGCATATAATTATTCCCCACAAAATAATAATTATGAAGCACTTGTTGATCTTTCCTCTAATAAAAAGCTAATTGCGATGACGGAAAATGGGCCAATCCCAGATCCAGACATGTTAGACCGCTACCATTCCATGTATAGTTATTTTACAACCTGGATTGGTCTAATTACAGAAAATAATAGCAAAGAGCATTTACAGAAAGTATATAATCACGAAAAAGTAATCACATTAGAGGAATTACCGGACTTAACGACATATGGACAGGAGAAAAGTTCTGATACCAGTCTGCAAAATTTAACGGTTTCTACAGGACAGCTGAGCCCTGGCTTTTCCAAAAATGTAAAGGAATATACGTTAGAGGTTGAGAAAACAGTGGATGAAATCATATTGTCACCTGTTGCTAATTCTCATTCTGCAACTGTTACGATTAATGGTAATACGGATTTGACTAAAGGGATTAAGCTCCAATCAGGCGATAATATTATTCACATTGAAGTAACTGCAGAAGATGGAACAAAGTCTAAATACTTAATCCGTGTAAAAAGGCTGACAAGCTATTTGTCATTGGATTTAGTAAAGAAAAGTGATCATTATGTTTTACCTGATAAGAGTATCGAGAATCTCGATATCAATGGATTATTAGAATTGAAGATACCAAAGAATACTGATCATTTACAGATTGTCTTCAATCACGAGCAAATGAAAAGCTTAAAAGAGAAAAATAATAAAATTCATCTAAGAAAAGATGATCTTCGAATGAATTATAATATGAAATTATTCCCATCGGATTCACCACTAACTTTATCGATAGAAAGAATAGAAGAAAAGGCATTAGAACATGGGGAGCATGCCACAACAAAATTATATGATTTAAGATTTGAGCAAAACGATCGGGTTATCAGTCAGTTCTCTTCTAGTGTTCAACTATCCTTCTTAATGAAAGAACCTAATGACAATCAAAAAATTTATTATTGGAACATACAGCAGTCAGAATGGATAGGGATCGGTGGTAAAATCGAGAATAAGTGGATAACAGCGGAAACAGATCACTTTACTATCTTTTCGGTATTTGATGAAAAAGAACTCTCGCAAGCATCTGATCATGATAAGCAAGTGGAGCACAAAACAGATGCAAACGACCAACCCTCCACAGATCAAAAAAAAGACAAAATGGATAAAGAAGTAATAGGGATGGAGCAAGGTAAGCTGACCACTGATGATTCAAAAAAGGAACAATCACTACCTAATACCGCGACATCTATGTATAATTGGTTGGTAATCGGAGGAATTACCCTTCTATTTGGTATTGGTGCCCTCTTATTCAGGAGATTGAAGCGCAACTAATAGTAGTAAATCCACCCGATTATGGGTGGATTTACATCGATTTAAACAAAAAGTTTTAGTGAAGGACAACTTCATGAATGATTTTCATCTCTTCATGATCGAGCATATTTTTATTAACGACCTTTTTAATCGGCTTATTCATATTTTCTCTAAGATCGTTTACTTCATCTTTATCTCCAACAATATAAATCTGCTCCCAATTCAATCCCTTAGCAAATCGATCCAATGTAGAGGCAAGGCTTTTATACCAACGATAACGGTTTGCGTTAAACCTTTCCTTGAATTGCTCTTGTTTTGTACTTTTGCCACCACTTCCCATGGATACACGAGCACGGTGTGGTCCTGAATGTTTTTTCCAGTTTTCTGTTTCGATGTCTAATTCGAATATATGTGAGTCTTTAACGGTTCCAAGCTCTGTATCTAAAACCTTTACGGCTTCCTTTTGTGTAAGAATAATTCCTGTTTTAGGGAATTCGTTATACATCTGTTTTAATTGGTCAAGCTTTGCAGAGTCGCTCCATTCAAATTCTGATTGAACAGGCATTTGAAATTTTTCTGCAAACCAGATCGAATCATCCGCTGTGGCGAAGATGACTACACTTTTAGCAAGTTCTAATTCATTTTCCTTCATATATTTTTCTACTTTTTCTTTCACGGCCCAGTAATTCCGCTTCTCCTCAGAATTACCATCCTCTTGTAAGTAGTTATCAAAATTTTTTAATCCATTCTTCAGGTGGATTTTCCACTCTCCGCCTTGTTGTTCAGGATCTGCTGGGTCTGTATTTAAGTACATGGTAAAAACGCGATTGGGCTTCTCTAGATAAATGGATTCTAATTTCTTCATTTCCTTAGCGATATTCATTTTATTCTACCCACTCCTTCGTTTAATATTAGACCTTCCCTTATCTGTAACCTGAAATCGATCCATTAAAACATATGAATAATTTTCCTGTCCAAAATTTTCCATAAGAAATTAGGAATAGGTTTATCAACATTACAAAAGCTACATAAGAAAAAGGAGGTGTTTGGTGTGGAACATATAAAAATGATGGCAGTAAAGTTTTTCATTAGTTTAGCACTCCTCTATGTAATTTTAGGTATAGGTTACGATGTTTCGTTTGGTAATGTTTTTCTCATTACATTAGTATTAGGAGTCTTGTCATATATTCTTGGAGACCGAATAATTTTACCTAGAACGAATAATACGGTTGCGACTATTTCTGATTTTGTTTTGTCTTTTGTCGTTATTTATTTGATGACAGATGCATTAACTGTTGGGGATGATGTTTTACAAGCGACGCTCATTTCATCAATTGCCTTAACAATATTTGAATATTTCTTTCATAAATACGTTGCATCAAATCTGGATGATCAAGAGTCAACTACTGATATGAGACCTAGATCCATTCAGACAGAATCCGCAGAAGAAATCCATCCCATTGACAACGAGAAGAACGAGGAATAGAGGAAACGAGAAGGGCCTTTGCTCTTCTCGTTTTTTAACTTTTCTTATTGCGATAATAGGTGACGATTCCAATGATGATGAGTAGTAGAATGGAGATATAAAATCCTGGTCGGATGCTTTTTTCACTAAGTGTACCAATAACCGTAATACCTAACAACAAAATTCCGAATAACCCAACAAAGGATTGTAGCTTATTTCTTTGTTTTTGTAATTTCAAGGACGAAGCGATAATACATGCCCAATTGTACAGCAGTAATATCCCCGCCGCTGTGGTGATGTATTCGTAAATTTTTTCTGGCAGTAGCAATGCGATGATAATAGATGCTAGTAGCCCAACAGTTGCAAGAGCTAGTGACGGTAGTGGTAAGTTTTTAAATTTTTTGATCTTTTTTTCAAAAAGTGGAGGAGCATCACCATCTTTTGCTAAAGTTACGAGAAGTGTCATGACACCAAACAAGGTAGCGGTCATTGCTGAAAAACCTGCTATGATGATAGCTGCATTAAATCCATGCTTAAAGTAAGACAAATGATAATCAGCTAGTGCTGTAATAAAAGGACTCTCATTAGGATCAAATGCTTCGACTGATACCAAAGTGACAGATAGACCAATGGAAACAATGTATATTAATGCTAAAAGCAGGAGCATCATTTTTCCCGCTTTTGGTGCATCTTCTTTTTTCTTTAATCGAATCGTCATTAATCCGATTACTTCAATTCCGCCGAAGGCATAAAAAGCATAAATGAGTGAGGACCAAAATCCTTGCCATCCACCAGTGAAAAGCTGTTTCAAGGAATTTGGAATCCCAGGTTGTTTGACATTGGTACCAGTAAACCAACCGAATAATGCCCCAAATGCCATAATAATGAATATGATAATAGCAGCTGTTTTAATAACTGCCAAAATGTCCTCTACCTTATCAAATCCTTTTGTTCCGAGTAATACCACTAAAATAGCAAGAATAGAGTAGATGGCAGCAAAAACCCATAGTGGGATATTTGGAAACCAAAGCTGTGTTAAGATAGAGAGAGCAATAAGTTGACTTCCCATTATTAGAATACTCGAACTCCAGTAATTCCATCCACAGCTGAAACCTGCCCATTTACCAAATGCTTTATTGGCATAGTAGCAAAATGAACCTTCTTGAGGGTCATCTGCGGACATCTTGGCAAGAAAATGGAATACAATATAGGTTCCAAGTGCTGCTAAAATAAAGGAAAAAACGATGGAAGGGCCAGTAAGGCTAATCCCAATACTTGAACCGAGAAAATAACCTGTTCCAATGGTGCACCCTATTCCAGTTAAGGAAAGCTGCCACCATGTCAGATCTCCTTTAGTAGAGGATTTTTGTCTTGTCATCCGATGCATGCTATAACTCCTTTACAATAACATGATCCTTATTGTACCCAAATCGTTTTAGAAAAACTCATTAGAAGAGCTTGAGTGAAGAAGCTTAAAAAAACGCATTATCCAAAGTTAGATAATGCGTTTAACGGAAGATTAAAAAATATGCTTGATAGCCGAAATAGACAGCAAACCCAATTAAGGAAATTCCTGTTATCATCGAAATCCATTTAATAGTGGTTTGATTAAGAAGATGCCGAAAGCTACTTGAAACACAAGCCATAAAAATATCCCACACGACCAATCCAATCACAATCGCTGCTGTATATAAAAACAAATGACTAGTATCATATTTGTGAATCGTATTAGCTAGGACAGATCCATAAATCCCTAGCCAAAAAAGAATCGAAAGCGGGTTACTAATGGAAATCAAAAATCCTGTTGTAAAAACTTTAAGTAAGCTGTCCTTTGATCGATGATTATCTGTCGTTAGTTTATGTGAACTTTTTAAGCTTTCGATCCCTGTATAGCCTAGTACGAATGTTCCAAATGACCAAAGGAATGTTTTCATTAGTGGCGTTTCCAAGAAATGTACTACCCCAAAAAATACAGCTAAAATAAATAATAATTCAGCAAATAAAGAACCAATCGCAAGGAACCATGAATGAAGGAAACCATTTTTAATTCCTTGATTAATTTGTGCAGCATTGATCGGCCCAAGCGGTGCCGCTAGTGATAATCCAAGAAAAACATAGCTGAAAAATATCCCCAAAGTTTTCACCCCTTAACAAATATGGCTTGTACTATTTCTATTCAATAGTTGGATAAGTAGAACAAGGGTGGAGATATTTGCGTAAGAGGCTAGGGAAACGGCATTAGATTTATGCCGTTTTCCTATTATTTCTTTTTGGGTAAAACAATCCTTTTATACATTTGTACTGTCAATAAATAGTACAAGAAGTAAATAATAAGGAAAATAACCACAGGAATCCAAAATTTTGTGAATGGTTCGATTAAAATAATGGAGAACATTTCCATTCCCACTAACACATGGACAAATCCGAGTAGGGCAGGGAATAAGAAGATCAAAAATAATTCTTTATGGATAGAATTGGATAATTTTTCTCTTCTCACCCCTATTTTGTTTAACATATGATATCTCTTTATATCAGCTGTGGCACTGGATAGTAATTTAAACATTAGCACACTCGCCATCATCATAAGAAAAGCAACACCTAGAAATAATCCCATAAAAATAGTCCCACTTGCAAGGTTTTTTAAGGAGGTATAGGTTTCTGATTTACTTCCAATCATGAGTGGTTTTTCTCCGGTGTACGCCTTGGCAAGGTTAACATGTTTATTATCTATATGCTTCAATGTCTCGATATGGTCAGTGAATCTTTCCACTTTACCTAGTATTATTTGCTCTGAAGAAGTATTTAGCTGTTCAAAGCTTTGTTGATCAAGTATATAGAGTTCCCGTTCACCGAAAAGGCTAGGAGTTACCAAGAGTTCGGATCGGAAAGCCTCTAGCCAATCCTCAGGGATTTCATTTTGAGAATAGTCTGTTTGAGTTAGTGGTGTTGTTACTTTTTCCTCTACTGGCAATGCATTAGAATCATCACTATACGTTTTGATGGATGGTGGGCTATTTTGTAAATCATTTTTAAGAAAATAAACGCCATCCTCTGTCACCTTGTAGCTATAACTGTTTTTTTCAATGAAATCCCAGCTCTCGATTTCACTTAATTCTTCCTCGGTCGGTTGATGAATGGTGACATCATTTGCATGTACGAGAGATGCTTGAATAGCTGTATTGTGATAGAACGATAAGCCTGCAGCCATTGCCCCTAAACCTAACGCAATTAACATCGCAACCGTTCCAAGTACTTTTGTTAGCTGACTAATCCGAAATCGTAATTGAGCGAACGTGAAGGAATTTAGTCCTTTTTCATTGATAGAGCGAATTGATTTAACCCTTCTGATGAGAAAAGGTAACAATGCCATAAAGAAAAAGTAAGTTCCTGGTGTTACTGTAAATACAGCTACGATGACACCAACATGTAGGAAGGTACCCATATGAATCATCACATAGTATCCAATAGCTATGAGGAGTAATGAAATAAACGCTCCTATCACCGTTTTCCATCCTTTTGATGTGAGAATATCCGCCTTTTGTTCAGAATGTAACAATTCCAATACCGTTTTCTTAGCTACTTTCCATCCATTGACCAATGCTGTTAATAGAAAAAGAATCACATAGAAAATAATAGTTGTTATCAGAGAGGAAGGATAAAAAGGTTGAAATCCTTCTCCAGAGAAATTTAATTGATTCATGATCATTTTAGAAATGACTTCTGTGATTCCAACTCCAACAAAGAGACCGATGGCAAGAGAAATCATCCCTATCATTAGTGTCTCGATAAACATCATTTTTGTCACTTTGTTTTTCTTAGCTCCTAAGGTCATATACATTCCAAGCTCTTTTTGTCTTAATGACAAAATAAACGAAGTAGCATAGAAAATATAAAATATCGTGACAATCGCTAGGATAAATGAACCCGCATGGAAGACGAACACAATTGGGCTAATCAAGGCATTTTCTTCAAGAAATGTTTTATTCTGAGCGAGTGTTTGAAACATATAGAAAATAGCAATGGATATGGTAAGTCCAAACAATAATACAAGATAATCCTTCCACATTTTTTTCATACTAGAGCTTAGTAGTTTAAAAAGCATTTTCCTTCTCCTTCCTTATGACATGTCCAAGCTAGAGAATTCTGCTAATACATTTAATATTTCTTGATGAAAGGCTGCTTGATCACTTAGCCGATGGATTTCCTTATAGATTGTGCCATCCTGAATAAACAAAATTCTTTCGCAATAGCTGGCACTAAGAGGATCGTGTGTGACAAGCATGATGGAAACTTCATGATGGTCGTTTAGCTGTTGTAATGTTTCCATTAAACTTCGGGCATTTTTGGAATCCAATGCACCTGTAGGTTCATCTGCGAGGATTATAGCTGGTTCATGAACGAGCGCTCTTGCTGCAGCAGTTCGTTGCTTTTGTCCCCCAGAAACCGTAGCAGGATATTTTTCCAATATCTCGCTGATGCCTAGCTTATTGGCTACTTGTGTGACAAGTGGTTTAATTTTTTTAATAGAAATCCCTTGTAAGGAAAGTGGTAGGGCAATGTTTTCATAAATCGTTAAATTTTCTAATAAGTTAAAATCCTGAAAGATAAAACCTAACTGATCTGAACGAAAATCAGCTAACTCTTTTTGCTTCATCGAAGTAATATCTTTGCCCGCAATTTCAATGGATCCAGATGATGCTGTATCAAGTGTGGATACGACGTTTAATAGAGTCGTCTTCCCAGCTCCTGAAGGGCCCATGATTCCAACAAATTCCCCCGGATAGATATCAAATGATACATCATCTAATGCTTTGAAGTTTGTTTCAGATTTTTTTCCAAATATTTTTTGAACATTTTTTACATGTACAACGGATTGTTCCATGTTTTTTCCCTCCTGTAACAATTTGCTGTTTCTATTGTAGACTAGCCCTTTATAGATTACCTATCGATTTTTCTTTCAAGTGTCTTACATTTTTGTAAGAATAAAAAAGAAGCCATCTTAATCGATGACTCCTTACTTCAAATTTTCTATAAATTGGTTTAATTGTTTCCGGTCACTTAAATGACCATTACAAACTGCTGGATCCTTACAGATATAATTTCCTTTTTTGGAATAGGTCCCACGAATTTTGCCTTTCTTCTCACTCGTAAATAACGATACTTCTTCAAGTCCATTGCAGATGGAACAGATTCCTTTATGTTGTGTGGTTTCTAAATAACCCTGCACACCTATAAATTTATCTTTGAAAGGTACGATCAAAAAGCTTTTATTTAATCCCTTGTCAAACCAACGAAGATAGACGGTTTCTTTAAAATCCAGCTCAGAAAGGTCAGGGGCTTTTAATTTTTTTATTTTTGGGAAAAGCTTTCGAATCCTTTGCTCCGATATCTCAGGAAAAGGAATGACAAGTTCTTTCAGGGATAGAAGATATTCCTCCATATCCTCTTTATTTTTTAATTGTAAAATATGATC
Source organism: Gracilibacillus sp. JCM 18966 (assembly GCF_055392695.1). NCBI lineage: Bacteria > Bacillati > Bacillota > Bacilli > Caryophanales > Bacillaceae > Gracilibacillus > Gracilibacillus sp. JCM 18966. The sequence continues at coordinate 1,951,964 of NZ_AP043883.1, forward strand.
AATTCGATCTTTTTGTTCGGATGTTATTGACTCAAGATTTTCCGTTGCCTTTTCATATGCCATCGTCTTGGCTGCATCTTGTACATGCTTATCTGTAGTGGTGGATAATGCATTCACAATTGCTTTCGCTTGTTTTCGAATTAGATGGAATTGATCTACTGTAAGAAAAGCTTCCATTGTTACCACACTCCTCATTTAAAGTGTAGCAAATATTGTGAGATGTAACTATGGAAAAAATACTCTTAGAGCAATTTTTCTTTTTTCTTGGCATAAATAATTTTCTTTATCGATTCTGTGGATAAATGATAGACCCGAGCAAGTTCTTCCATTGATTTTCCGGACCGAAAAGCTTTTCGAATTTCCTGATTGCGTTTATCTAAATACTGTCTACTCCCCGAACAAATTCCCCACTTTTGATAGGAATTCGCTCTTTTAGGGATATAGATAGTTTCTCCTTGAATGTATTCTTGTATCGCGTCTAAAAGCTCTTTTGGTAAAATTTCATGCGCCTTCATTTCAAGCCAGCTCCTTATTATTTTGTTTATCATAAGGGCAAAGCCTAGTAGCGCTTATCAGGCGATAATAGTGGTATCACCCCTAGCAAAGTATCGCCTCAATCTCTAGGCTTTGCAGGGGCCAGTGTAAATTCGGGCAATTGTCTTGCCATCCCAAACACCTCCATTACTATTACAGTTTACCTCAAGTTCGCTTTTTTTTGAATAGAGAAGGCATTTGCAAAAATACAGCCGAAGTTGCAAAAAAGCGAGAGTCACTTGCAAAAATACAGCCGAAGTTGCAAAAAAACGGGAGGCACTTGCAAAAATACAGTGGAAGTTGCAAAAAAGCGAGAGCCACTTGCAAAAATAAAGTGGAAGTTGCAAAAAAGCGAGAGCCACTTGCAAAAATACAGCCGAAGTTGCAAAAAAGCGAGAGCCACTTGCAAAAATAAAGCGGAAGTTGCAAAAAAGCGAGAGCCACTTGCAAAAATACAGTGGAAGTTGCAAAAAAGCGAGAACCACTTGCAAAAATAAAGCGGAAGTTGCAAAAAAGCGGGAGGCATTCGCAAAAATACTGCGGCAAAAAGCAAGCGCTACTCGCAAAAAATTATCTCTTAAACAAACTAGACAGATCATATCTCGCATTCTTCGTAATACCAGATCTTTTCATGCCTAATGATTGAAGTAATCTAGAAGTGGTATAAACAGAATCCATGCAAAGAAACCATCTGGCTTGGCGATTAGTAATCGTATGACCGAATAGGTAATAAAAATCTTCAAATGCAGCTAAATGCGCTAACGAATTTCTTTTTTTACATTTCGGACATTCCCAAGAACCATAGATGCGCCGCATAATGATAGGCTTACATCTGTTGCAAAATACGCCTCTTTTTATTTTCGGAAATATCTTGTCATTAGGATTTATAAATGCACTACCACGTTCCTCGTGCAGAGATATTAATTTTCTTCCTAGATGGTATAATTCATTTCTTTGTAGAAGTTTGGTTGGATATTTTTGTGTGATCCTCTTAAGCCTTGCAGGGAGTTGTTGAGAGGTGATTAAATCAGGGTGGTTGAAAGTAAGGTGAACCTTCTTATGTGTAAAAACAACGAGGGTCTCAATTGGGATTGTGGGGTAGCCATGTTTATCCAAGAGCTGTATTAGTTGCTCTTTTTGCAATTCTACTTGGGTCAATGGATTATCAAAAACTTCCTCTGATCCTTCTTCTTGAAGTTGAATTAATTGATTTGCTTCATTTAGTAGAATTTTATTTTTAAAATTTTTCACCTCTGTTATCAAGAAAAATCCTTCAAATAAATAGAGACCATCCATTTGAAATTTGTTTCCATTTAAGTTTAAACGTAATCCATATAAATCGTAATGTGTGGAAATGGAGGAAATCTCTAAATAGTAAGGAAGGCTAGCTTCACCTAGGTATCCTGCGAGTTCGCGTCCTAGTTTTTCTTCGAGTGTCGTAGAGAGAGTTGTGCAGCGGTTATTTAAAGCTTCTAAGTGACGTAGGTGCAGCGTCTTTCGAGGGGGGGAGAGGATAGAAATGGGGAGTCACTCCTTATGCATAAATTTTCCTTATTATAGCATAGCCTCTTATCTGAAGCCACCATATGGTATACTAATTTTAAAAAGGAGCGTGGAGTAATTGGAAACAAAAAATCAAGCATTTTTTCGTACATTTAATGAAGCATTCGTTAAAGGAGATATTGAGAAGATTCTCGCTAGTGTTACAGATGATATTGTATGGCGCATGGTTGGTTCCGATACGATAAACGGAATAGAAGCCTTAACCCAAGCATTGACGGGTATGGATAATGATAGTGACTTTGAATTAGAAATCGAGCATATGATTACACATGGGAAAGAAGCAGCGGTTAATGGAATGATTCATTCTACCAATTCGGATGGTGAACAGAAGCATTATAGTTTTTGTGATATCTATCGATTAAATAAGCATAAGGATGGAAAAATTAAAGAGATCATCAGTTATGTGCTGGAGGTTCACTAAATAGATGTTTGTTGCGATTACACAAAAAACCCTTCATCCCATGAAACAACTTTGGACATTTGGCTTAGAAGAGGCAAAATCTTGCTTTTTTGCTGTTATTATTTTTTCAACACTTGCCATTACCCAAATAATGGAGACTTTATTTATTCCACGTTATGATTTTATTCTATTAATTTGTCTATTAACGCAAGCTTTTATGATGATAACTAAAATGGAAACATGGGATGAGGTAAAAGTTATTGGTGTTTTCCATGTAATTGGTCTTGCGTTAGAAATTTATAAAGTACATATGGGATCATGGAGTTATCCTGAAGAGGCGTGGAGTAAGGTATTCGGTGTTCCGCTTTATAGTGGATTTATGTATGCAAGTGTTGCAAGTTATTTGTGTCAGGCATGGAGAAGACTCGATGTAGAGATAGTTCATTGGCCAAAGACATGGGCGGTCTTCCTTCTGAGTGCTGCTATTTATTTCAATTTTTTCACCCATCATTATATTTATGATTTTCGTTGGCTCTTAAAAATTGCAACTATCCTATTATTCTTCCGTACCATCGTTTACTTCAAGGTGAATGCCATTACGTATAAGATGCCTGTTGTCCTTGCATTTGTATTAATTGGTTTTTTTATTTGGATAGCAGAAAATATTGCTACCTTCTTTGGGGCATGGCAATATCCTAATCAATCAGAAACATGGCATATTGTTCACTTCAGCAAAATCAGCTCATGGCTATTATTAGTCATTGTTAGCTTTTTAATTGTGGCTATGCTTAAGCATATAAAAGGGAAAAGAGAATAACTTTCATCACATGGATGCGATAATCGCATCCATTTTTTATTCTGAGAAAAGTTTCCTTGAAGAAATATTCTTGACAAAATGAAAATATTGCGTTAATTTTTAGTTACAACAAAAAGTTTCCTAAGGGAAAAAGAAGAGGAGATTAAAATGAAAAGGAAATGGAGTTTATTTTTGACACTGGGATTTGTTCTATTTTTGGCAGCTTGTGGGAATGAAGTAGAATCTTCTAAGAATGATTTAAGTAGTGACAAAGTGAAAGTAGTCACAACGATTGCACAAATAGGAGAACCACTATCTGTGATAGGAGGAGATCGTGTAGAGGTCGAAAGCTTAATGGGGCCATCCGTAGACCCACATTTATATAATCCAACACAGAGTGATGTGAAAAAGGTCGATGAAGCAGATGTTATTTTTTATAATGGCCTCGATTTAGAAGTGAACATGAAGAAAATGTTTGAAGAAATAGGCGATTCTAAGCCCGTTTTAGCCATTGGGGATACCATTTCTGAAGATTCTTTGCTAGAGGATGAGGAAGGAGCAGTGGATCCGCATATTTGGTTTGATATTGATTTATGGAAGCAAGCACTAGAGGCTGCAGTGGAAGAATTGAAGGAATCTTCACCGGATGATGCAACATATTTTGAAGAAAATAAACAGGAGTATTTTGCAGAATTAGATCAGGTGAAAAAGGAAGCAGAGGTACTTCAGACTATACCTGAAGAAAACCGAGTTCTCGTCACAGCCCATGATGCATTTGGTTATTTTGGAAATATGCATAATATGGAAGTGATTGGACTGCAAGGGCTAAGTACGGAAGATGAGATAGGTGTTTCTGACATTAATGACACGATTGATATCATTAAAAATTACTCTGTGCCAGCAATCTTTGTCGAAAGTAGTATCAATCCTGACTCTATAGAAGCAGTGATTGAAGGGGCGAAGAATCAAGGAATAGATGTATCCCTTGGTGGCGAGCTTTTCTCTGATGCAATGGGTGATCCTGAAACGGAGGAAGGTACATATATAGGAATGTACCGTCACAATATCGATACAATCTATGATTCCTTAAGTAAAGGGGAGGAATAACTTGACACATTCAGCACTAAAAGTAGTCAATTTAGCTGCATCCTACCGAAAAAACAAGGTATTATATGATGTTAATTTCGACATAGAGGCCGGGTCTCTAACAGGTGTTGTTGGTCCAAATGGTGCAGGTAAGTCCACATTAATCAAAACAGTTCTAGATCTCCATCCAGCTTTAACTGGGGAAATAGAATTTTTCGGTTTACCCTTTAAAAAAGCAAAAAAGAAAATTGGTTATGTTCCTCAACGAGGTTCCGTTGATTGGGATTTTCCTACAAATGCATTAGATGTTGTCACAATGGGGTTGTACGGTAATATTGGTTGGTTAAAACGTCCAACACGAGAGGATAAAGAAAAAGCATACGAGTCACTAGATAAAATGGGGATGGCGAGTTATGCTAATCGACAAATTAGTGAGCTTTCTGGTGGACAGCAGCAAAGAGTATTTTTGGCACGTGCATTAGTGCAAGACGCTGTGTTATATTTTATGGATGAACCACTAGCTGGAGTGGATGCGGCAACAGAGAAAGCAATCATGAAAATCTTGCAAGAATTAAAGAATTTAGGTAAAACGGTTCTCGTTGTCCATCATGACCTTCAAACAGTTGAAGACTATTTTGACCATGTTCTCCTATTAAATAAGACAGTCATTCATTATGGGAAAACAGAAACTACCTTTAATCCGACTAACATCTCAGAAACGTATGGAGGGAATATGTTGTGGATTACCTCCGGAAAGGAAAATGGTCATGTGGTCAGCTCTTTTAACAAGTAATACACAGTGGGTTCTGATGAGTACAATGGTTTTGGGAATTGCTGCAGGAACGATAGGATGTTTAGCATATTGGAAGAAGCAGAGCCTGATGAGTGATTCATTGGCTCATGCTTCTCTTCCTGGGGTTGTGATAGCCTACCTATTATTTGCGAGAAAGGATTTGTATCTATTAATTGCTGGCGCTGCAGTTAGTGCATTGCTCGGTGCTGTTTTTATCCAGACAATTCGCAAAAATTCAAGAATCACGGAGGATACAGCGATGGGGATGATCCTGTCGGTTTTTTATGGATTAGGCATCATGCTATTAACGATTGTTAATCGGTCAGCTGGTGGAAACCAGGCAGGCCTGGATAGTTTTATCTATGGGCAGGCAGCAGCAATGGTCCGATCAGACGTATGGACAATGATTATTCTTGCCTGTGTATCTATAATGATTGTTGTCATGATGTTCAAAGAATGGAAAATATATTTGTTTGATCCTGACTTTGCAAAAGGAATTGGTTTATCTTTAAAAGGAATGAATGTGTTATATACCTTAGTACTTGTCACAACCATTGTTATCGGGATTCAAGCAGTAGGAGTTATTTTAATTGCTGCATTAATCATTATACCACCTGTTAGTGCTAGGTATTGGACACACTCCTTTGGAAAGATGTTGTTATTGTCCGCATTGTTTGGTGGATTAGCTGGAGCGATTGGTACGGCAGTAAGCACCCTTGGAAGTGGATGGCCAACAGGCCCGTTTATTGTTCTATTTGCTTCGATTCAATTTGTTTTCTCACTTGTCTTTGGTATACAAAAAGGGATCTTAGTGAATTATTATCAATTTAAGAAGCGACAAAAACTAGCACAGCTTCATGCTCAGGGGGTGGGTAAATGACTTACTCAGCATGGATTATTTTAACTGCATGCTTAGTTGGTGCAACTTGTGGATTAATTGGCGTCTTCTTAATACTGAGGAAAATGGCGATGATGGCTGATGCGATTAGTCACACGGTTTTATTAGGAATTGTTATTGCTTTTTTAATGACAAGAGAGTTAAGCGGTCCTCATATGCTTATTGGGGCAATCATAGCAGGTTTATTAACAGCCTTCTTAGTACAATGGCTTCATACATTGGACATTGAACAGCATGCCTCGATGGGTATCGTATTTACGACATTATTTGCTATAGGGGTTATCCTAATTGCAACATCGGTGGGGAATGCGCACCTAGATGTAAAGCATGCCCTTATGGGAGAAATTACATTTATTCCTTGGGAAACAACTGCTGTGCCGCTTTTGGGTAATATACCTGTTGCAACTACCATGCTTGGGTTGGCGTTTGTGATTGTTTTATTTTTTATCCTTGCCTTCTATAAGGAATGGAAAATCACTTCTTTCGATCCAGCTCTTGCTGCTAGTTTAGGAATCCCTGTATTTATTTTGCATTATGTTTTTATGAGCCTAGTATCGGTAACAACAGTGGCTGCTTTCGATGCTGTTGGAGCTATTATGGTCGTTGCGATGTTAATCACTCCTGCTGCTTCTGCTTATCTTTGGACAGACAGGCTATCGGTTATGCTCGTCATGAGTAGTTCATTCGGTGTTTTATCTGCTATTTTAGGCTATTATATTGCTACTGTTATCGATACCTCTATCTCAGGATCAATGGCTTTAGCTACAGGAGTTATATTTATTATTAGTTTTTTATTCTCTCCAAAGCATGGTTTAGTCTCCAAGTGGGTAAAGCCAGCCACAACTGATGTAATGCCCTAGAGGATTCGACTCACAGACCACCGTAGATACACTACATACGGTGGTCTAGTCTTTTTTTTCTGAATCGATCCTTTATTTTTTCTGATCTGTAACATTACGGTTATACACCTTTTCAATGTAGCCAATATAGCCCTTTAACTTCTTTTCTTGTTGTTCTCCTTCGAATTTAATGGCAAGTGATGCTAGAATAAGAATACTACTACACATAGCTAACCAAACTAAGATACCGAGTAAAATATTCATGAACACACCCTCCTTACCATTATCTTAGAGGATGAAACGCGTTCCATAGCAAGAGTTTTTTAAAAAAGGATGAAAAATATGGCAAATATTCGTGATATAGCAAATCTAGCTGGCGTATCTGTAACGACCGTTTCAAGAGTATTAAATAATCATCCTTATGTAAGTGATGAGAAAAGAAGAGCAGTATTAAACGCAATTCAAAAGACAAACTATCAAATAAATATGAAGGCTGTTCATCTTAGTAAAGGAAAGTCGCGATTAATCGGAGTGGTGGTGCCATTTGCTAATAATCCTTATTTTGGTTTATTGGTCGAGGGGATCACCAAAATGGCTTATCAACATCAGTATCATATTGTATTAATTCAAACTAATTATGAAAAAGAACGAGAACTAGAAGCGTTAAACATGCTGAAGCACAAACAAATTGATGGGATAATCATTTGTTCCAGAATTTTAGATTGGAATACAATAAAGCCTTATGCAGGATATGGCCCATTAGTTGTTTGTGAAAAAGCTACGGATATAGATTACGTACAATCTGTATATGTGGATCATTATCAGAGTTTTACAAGGGCCCTCCATTATTTATACGATAAAGGTCATCGACAAATTGGCTACTGTATTGGGCGAGAAACAGGTTCCAATAGTTATTATCGAGCAAAGGCTTATCAAAACTTCTTAAAAGAAAAGGGACTTCCATTTTTGGACGAATTCGTTTTTACGGAAAACTATTACTTTGAAGATGGGAAAAAGGTGGTAAAAATGATCATAAGTCAATCAAATGCCCCTTCTGCTCTACTAGCAAGCGATGTCGTAGCAGCCGGAATTCTTACTGCCTGTCAGCACAACGGAATAGCTGTACCAGATGATTTAGCTATTATTGGCTTTGATAATCAACCCATCGCAAAGGTGATGAATATAACTACCTTTGAGATTCCAATTGTAGAAATGGGAGAAAAGTTATTTTTACAAGTAATTGAAAAAAGGGAAAATAAGCACGAAAAATTAGAGGTAACTTTGATTGAAAGGAACACGGTATGACGTTCTTTCTACCATGCTTGAATCTTGAAAGCTAATGCAGGTCTACCATTATAAGTAGCTCTTTCAATTTTGCAACTATCCGATTATTTTTGCGAGTGCTACTCTCATTTTTGCAACTTCTATAATAATTTTGTGAGCGAGGCCCTCATTTTTGCAGCATATAAAAACCCAGACTGGAATAGTCTGGGTTACCGTCTATTATTATTCTGCTATAACAAACTCAAATGATCCGCTTAATTTGATTTCTTTACCGATTAAGACTCCCCCAGTTTCTAGTGGAGCATTGTAGGTTAAGCCATAATCTTCGCGGTTAATCTTTCCTTCAAGATCAATACCTGCAACAATATTACCACTCATTGGATCCTTTGCTTTTCCATTATACTCTACAACGAATGTTTCTTCATTTGTTGCATCTTTAATTGTCACATCACCAGTCACTTCGAACTCGGAGTCACTAATTTTTTTGACAGATTTACTTGAAAAAGTAATGTTAGGATAGCTTTCCGCGCTAAAGAAATCATCTGATTTTAGGTGACCATCACGATCCTCGTTGTTGGTATCAATAGACGCTACTTTAATGGTTACATTTACACTTGCCGCTTCAAGGTTGTCAAAGTCTCCATTGAAATCCACATCAAAATCATGGAATTCACCTTTCGCTTTAGATACCATCATATGTTTTACTTGAAAATGAATCCCACTATGCACTTTATCTAACGTTACATTTGCCATTTTAAAATTCCTCCTAAAAAAATATAATAACTTACTTTATGTAAGTAAGTATACAAATAGAATTAGATTACGTCAAGTAATTTAGTTATTTTATTTCTGTGCTTTTTTTTGGTATACTACTGATAAAGAGGTGAAAGGAATGACTGATAAAACGATTTGTCCAAAATTTGAATCAGCATTAGATATTTTAAATAAACGTTGGACGGGTTTGATCATATTTCAATTATTAAAAGGATCTCAGCGCTTCTCAGAGATTGAGTCATCGATTGGAATTAGTGGGCGCGTTCTTTCTGAAAGGCTGAAGGATCTTGAAAAACAAGGAATTGTCAAACGCGTCGTATATGACGAAACCCCAGTTAGAATTGAGTATTCCCTTACAGATAAAGGTTATGCATTAGAGCCTGTACTTCATAGTATTCAGCAATGGGCAGATGCTTGGATGGACTTAAAGGCTATCCTATAAAGTTTTTATAGAACTCTACCCCTAGTCAAAGTGATTAAACATGCAAAAGTGAAGAGGATGCTCTTCGCTTTTGTTATTTACATAGAGGAGGCTTTTGGATGAAAGTAATATTAGACTGTGACCCTGGCCATGATGATGCCATTGCGATTATTCTGGCAGCTTCGAGGATAAGTCCATTAGAATTAGAAGCAATCACAACGGTTGCCGGAAACGTAGAAGTAGAAAAAAATACAATGAACGCCCTAAAGGTGTGTGATATGATTAGTCTAGAGAGTGTACCAGTTGCGCAGGGTGCAACTGGACCGTTAGTGAAAAAAGCAGTGATTGCAGAAGAAATTCACGGAGAAACAGGACTAGATGGGCCAAAGCTCCCTCGGCATCCATCTAAAACAGCTATTGATCAGCATGCAGTGGATGTTATTATTGAAAAATTGTTAACAACAAATGAGCCAATTACACTTATTCCAACAGGTCCATTGACAAATATTGCGCTAGCGTTAATTAAAGAACCACGGATTAAAAGTAATATTCGCGAAATTGTCCTGATGGGCGGTGGAACATTTGGTAATTGGACACCAGCTGCGGAGTTTAATATTTATGTGGATGCAGAGGCCGCAAAAGTAGTTTTTGAAAGCGGAATACCAATAAAAATGTTTGGATTGGATGTGACACATCAGGTTCTCGCTACCAAACAAACAGTAGCAGATCTAAAGTCCATCAATCATACGATAGCGACATTCGTATCAGAACTACTAAGCTTTTTTATCCAGGCATATAAAAATCAATTCGACTTTGATGGGGGACCAATTCACGATGCGTGCACGGTTGCTCATTTAATCGATCCAACTATCTTTACCTTTGACCATGTCCATGTCGATATCGAAACAAAAGGCGAATATTCTTATGGAATGACCGTCATTGACAAACATGGCGTAACAGGAAAGCAGCCTAATGTTTACGTAGCGAAGGGTTTAGATCAGGGAAAATTCTGGTCCTTATTTTACAATGCGATTGCTTCTTATGCAGAGTGAGGAGAGAGTAATGATGAAGAAGCCAAAGATCACAGTAATTGGTAGTATAAATATGGACTTGGTGACTTCTACCGACAAATTCCCAGAACAAGGGGAAACGATCAGAGGGACACAATTCCAAACAAGTCCAGGTGGTAAAGGAGCGAATCAGGCTGTTGCTGCGGCTAGACTAGGTGCTAATGTCAACATGATTGGGCTTGTAGGAGAAGATAGTTTTGGAGAACAGCTTCTTACTAATTTACATAATGAGGATGTGGACGTGACAAATGTTGCTAAACAAAAAGGAACTTCCACAGGCTTGGCGAATATTGTATTGTCGGAAAAGGATAACCGAATTATCATTATTGGTGGAGCAAACGAATATGTCATCCCATCCTATTTGGAAAAGTGTAAGGAAGCTATCATTGAAAGTGATTATGTTTTACTTCAATTCGAAATACCGAAGCAAACGATTGAGTATTGTTTGGAGATTTGTGCTGAACACCATATACCTGTCATTGTCAATCCAGCCCCAGCGATGAAGTTATCTAAGAAAGCTTGGAAACAGGCTACCTATATTACTCCTAATGAAACAGAGAAAAAGCAATTATTCCAGAATCAACTGGATGAGAGGTTTATTATCACCGAAGGAAAACAAGGAGTTTCTTATATGGAGGATAATCAGCCAAAGCATGTCGCTGCTCATGATGTAGAGGTGCTGGATACAACAGGTGCAGGGGATACATTTAATGGAGCACTAGCTGTTGCGTTAGCAGAAGGGCGTAGTGTAACAGAGGCCATTATTTTTGCAAATGGTGCTGCAGCTCTTTCGGTTCAGAAGATCGGTGCACAAAGTGGAATGCCAACTAAAGAGCAAGTATTCAATTTTTTACATAAGGATTGATCAAAATGACAAATATATTAAAAAATGATTGGGCAGAAGTCCTTGATGATGAGTTCCAAAAAGATTATTATTTGAGGTTACGAAGTTTTTTAAAAGAAGAATATCAGAAATTCACCATATATCCAAATATGTATGATATTTTTAATGCCCTCCATTACACTGATTTTGCTAAAGTAAAGGTGGTAATATTGGGACAAGACCCTTACCATGGACCAAATCAAGCACATGGACTAAGCTTTTCCGTTAATCCGGGTATTGCGATTCCACCTTCTTTGAAAAATATATATAAAGAATTAGCTGATGATATTGGATGCCCCATTCCAAATCATGGATATTTAAAGAAATGGGCAGTAGAAGGAGTACTTTTGTTAAATAATGTGTTAACCGTAAGAGCTGGCCAAGCCCATTCTCATAAAGGTCAAGGCTGGGAGACTTTTACCGACAATGTCATCAAAAGCCTAAATCAAAAAGAGACACCGGTTGTTTATATCCTTTGGGGAGCGGCAGCACAAAAGAAACAAGCACTAATCGATATGTCAAAGCACTTTGTCCTAAAATCTCCGCATCCAAGTCCATTATCCGCACATCGAGGATTTTTTGGAAGTCAACCTTTTTCGAAGACGAACGAGTTACTTGAAAAAGCGGGACAACAACGAATTGATTGGGAGATACCTTCATTAAGTTAATCCAAGCATATAAAGTTTCATTTTTCATAGAAATAGATGATTATTAAAGCCATTTATGGTAAACTAACGCCTAGTGTAAGGAATACAAGGAGTTCGCTATTATGAAAAATGAAACTTTTTTTAATCGAATTTTTAAGAATTGGTCAGCAATCCATCATATTGTGACCTACTATTTATTAGCCGTTATAGTATCGACCATTATTATTAGTATGCCTATCTTTCATGAGGATGGGGTTCACTTGTCTTTTATTGATGCTATGTTTACGGCGGTTACTTCCGTAAGTGTAACGGGTCTTACTTCTGTTTCTATTGTCGAGACCTTTAACCCATTAGGCCAAGTAGCGATAGCGGTGATTTTACACCTTGGCGGAATTGGTATTATGACAATGGGTACTTTTATTTGGGTTATTTTAGGTAAAAAAATTGGCATCAAAAGCCGGAAATTAATTATGGCCGATCAAAATAGTAAGACCTTATCCGGATTGGTAAAATTAATGCTCGAAATATTTAAGTTAATGTTACTAATTGAGTTAGTTGGTGCGATAATCTTAACCATCCATTTTCTTAACTATTTTGATACTTTCCAGGAAGCTTTATTGCACGGGGTTTTCGGTGCGATTAGTGCAACAACAAACGGTGGCTTAGATATAACAGGTGCATCACTCATTCCATATGCCAATGATTATTTTGTTCAATTTATTAATATGGTACTTATCATTCTAGGTGCAATAGGCTTTCCGGTATTAGTGGAAGTAAAAGAAGTATTAAAAGGAAAAATGGAGGATAGGCACGATCGATATAAATTCTCTTTATTCACGAAAATTACAAGTGTTACTTTTTTTAGTCTTGTAGTTATCGGTTGTTTGTTGTTTTTAATCCTTGAGAGAAATGCCTTTTTAGCGGATAAAAGCTGGCATGAATCCTTTTTCTATAGTTTATTTCAATCTGTCACTTCTAGAAGTGGTGGATTGGCAACAATGGATGTGTCAGAGTTAACATTGCCAACACTGGTTATGACTAGTGCTTTAATGTTCATTGGTGCATCGCCGAGCAGTGTTGGTGGGGGGATTCGAACAACGACATTTGCGATCATGCTTCTTACGATTTGGAACTATGCAAAAGGTAACTCTGGTGTAAAGGTTTTTGGTCGTGAAATTCATCAAGAGGACATGCTTAGGTCTTTCATCGTTATTACAACGGCCATGATGCTTTGTGTGACAGCAGTTGTCCTCTTAACATACACAGAGGATTTTTCCCTAATCGCGATTGTATTCGAAGTAACTTCTGCCTTCGGGACTACCGGATTATCATTAGGCATTACTCCCGAGCTATCTAATCTTGGTAAGCTCCTAATTATGGCTTTGATGTTTATCGGTAGAATTGGAGTTTTCTCCTTCCTATTTTTAATTAGAGGAGATGCAGGTCAAGACAAATTTCATTACCCGAAAGAACGAGTTATAATTGGCTAAGCTCCCGGTGTGAACTGGGGGTTTTTTTGTTGAGAAATAGAGCACGATTCTGAGCCATTTGGCCGTTCAATTTAGACTAACGTAAGGATAAGAACCATTTTGGAAGGAGCAGCAGCTCAAAATGGTCGTAATAGCTAGGATAAGAACCATTTTGGAAGGTGCAGTGGCTCAAAATGACGGTTATAGCCAGTATAAGAGCCGTTTTGGAGGGAGCAGTGGCTCAAAATGGTCGTAATAGCTAGGATAAGAACCATTTTGGAGGGAGCAGTGGCTCAAAATGGTCGTAATAGCTAGGATAAGAACCATTTTGGAAGGAGCAGTGGCTCAAAATGGTCGTAATAGCTAGGATAAGAACCATTTTGGAAGGAGCAGTGCTCAAAATGGTCGTAATAGCTAGGGTAAGAACCATTTTGGAAGGTACAGCAACTAAAAATGCCCGTTATAGCCAGGATAAGATAAATTTACAAGAACTCTATCTCGTTCTTTTGCTATTGCCGACTATTGCACTTCATACATGCTACCGCTGATTTTTTATGTTTTTTATAATTCAATAGGTGGTCGGGATAGCTAGCTATATAGTATAGTTATAAGTAGAGAGGTTAGAATAATAATAACTAGATTTGCGATAGATTTGGAGGCAAAAGGATGATAGATTACCATAAACAAATAAATGAGGTATTAGAGAATATTCAAAAGGTTATTATTGGAAAAGAGCGAGAGGCAGCATTGAGTTTAGTTGCACTACTAGCTAACGGTCATGTACTGATTGAGGATGTTCCTGGTGTTGGTAAGACAATGCTTGTAAGAGCATTGGCGAAATCCTTGAATTGTGAGTTTAAGCGAATCCAGTTTACACCTGATTTACTTCCATCTGACGTCACAGGTGTTTCGATATATAATCCAAAGGAAATGATATTTGAATTTAGAAAAGGTCCCATTTTCGGTGATATCGTATTAGCAGATGAAATCAACCGTACCTCACCTAAAACGCAATCCGCCTTGTTAGAAGCAATGGAAGAAAACAATGTCACTGTAGATGGTGTGAGCAAGCCACTGAACGAACCTTTTTTTGTCATGGCAACCCAAAACCCTATTGATTATGAAGGAACCTATCCACTGCCAGAAGCACAGCTAGATCGTTTTATTATGAAGCTTAGCTTGGGCTATCCGAACGAATTGGATGAACTAGAAATGCTCAATCGTACAGATCAGCAGCATCCTATTGATCAATTAGTACCAATAATGGACCGAAGTCAATTAATAGAGATACAGCAATTTATAGATAATATTTATGTTGATGAAACGGTAAAGCATTATATTGTTCAACTAGTTTCTGAAACGAGAGAAAATGAGTATGTGCAATTAGGTGTTAGTCCAAGAGGTTCGATAGCCTTAATGAAGGCTACAAAAGCATATGCTTTTATCCAAAATAGAGATTATGTAATTCCTGATGATATCTTATTTCTGGCACCATATGTGTTGGCACATCGGATAATACTACGGCCAGAGGCGCGTTATGATGGTATTACTCAACAAAATTTAATCACACAGCTTTTGAAAAAAATAGATGTGCCAATTAGGAAGGAAGTACATGGATGAAATCAACGATGCACCGCATTCGGAAAATCATTCAACTATTGCTATTGAGTGGTGTTCTTTTCGCATTTGCTATGTTTCAAGGTGGTTTTGTTAGTTGGTTCTTATTTTATAGTGTCGTACCACTCCTAATTTATATGCTATCCATTCCCTTTTATCCATTTAACAAATGGAGGGTTAACAGGGTGCTATCCTCTAAGTATGGTCAAGCAGGTGGTTCTGTACTGATTACAATTACGTTAGAAAGAAAAATTCCTTTTCCATTATTTTATCTTGTGGTAGAAGAAAACAGTCCTACCACATTAAACTATCAGGACATTGGTCAGGAAAAATATAAATATTTAAACGACCAGCAATTTTATGTAGAAAATAGAGTCTTTCGTAAATTATTATTTCCATTGTTCAAAAGAAAACTTACAGTGACGTTTCGTGTAGCAAATCTACCGAGAGGTCAGCATTCATTTCATTCTATAAATGTTCAAACAGGTGATCCGTTTGGGTTAATTTCTAACCAATATGTATGGGAAATAGAGGATAGCTTAGTCGTCTATCCAGCTGTTAGAAGCCTAGAATGGAAGCAAAGGATGGACAGCAATGAGGCAGGGGCAAATCCTGTCCTCCTACACGATCATAAGCAAGCAAATGTCGTATCAGGTGTTCGAGAGTATATTCCAGGAGATAGGTTTTCCTGGATTGATTGGAAAACTACCGCTAGAAAAAATTCAATTATGACAAAGGAATTTGAACAAGAAAAGGATGCTCATATGGCGATAGTTCTAAGTGCTGAGCTTAAGTCTAGTATGCAACAATTGTCATTTGAGGCATTGGTGGAGCTTGCGGCATCTATTCTGGTAAGTACGAGGAAAAAAGGGCAGAGTGTATCCTTTCACATGTTAGGAGAGGCCGAAAAGCATTTTACGGAACAACAAGTAAAATTCGAGCCAACAGTGATACAAAATTATCTAGCATTGATAAATCCAGACAAAAAAGATTCCCTTTTCACTAGTAAACTAGTAACTTCCTTGAATCATTTGCCAAAAGGGTCGTTATTATTATGTATTACTAGTCAATTGGATCAAAAATTAGTAGATAGTTTAGTGATAAAAAGTAAACAAGACCTTCAGATAGCTCTCTATTCCATCATTTCCAAAAATGACTATACATCCTTTCACCAATCATTAATAGAGTCATTGCGTATGCATCGAATTTCTGTACAAATCTTATCAGAGGACGACTTAAAAAAAGTGCGATGGGAGGTGAATGCATCTCTATGAGAATAGCTAAAGAGAAAAAATCAATACCTTCGTTCTTTATCATGACTGCAGGATTTCTATTATTCTGGGAATGGCTGAGACCGCTGGGGCAAGTAACTGATACAGGTCATATTCCATTACTTGTTCTATATGCTGCTCTGTGCTTTTTGGTATCCTTTTTCATCCAAAATGGTTTGTGGAAGTTTATCATAAAAGGATTAAGTCTTTTATTTATACTTGATTATCTTTTCTTACCGGGAATTTTCCTATCAAGTGAGTCAATACAATTCATTAGTCAAGAGCTTTCCTATAACCTGAGTGCAGTATGGGATAGTCAATGGTATTTAATGACCCCGTTCTTTCGAAGCTTGTTATTTCTAATGGTTCTCTGGTTAATGAGCTATTTGTTGCATTATTGGTTTTTAGTTGCAAATAAGTTTTTCTTATTTGTTGTACTAACCATTATGTATTTAGCTGTTTTAGATACTTTCACGAGCTATGAAGCGGAAATAGCCATTGTCCGAACGTTTGCTATTTCGTTTATTGCACTTGGACTAAGTCGGTTTATGAAGTTTAGGGAGCAAGGAGTAGAGGTTGAGATACAGAAATACAGTATTCTAAAATGGATCATTCCTATTATTGGAGGAGTGCTAGTAACGGCATCCATAGGTATTTTTGCACCTAAGTTGGCCCCACAATGGCCCGATCCTGTTCCGTTTATTCAAAGTCAAGCGAATCATGTGGGATTCGGGAATACGGTTCAAAAGGTAGGCTATGGAGAGAATGATTCACAATTAGGTGGATCGTTCGTTCAGGATGATACAGCAGTCTTTGAAGCCATATCGAAGGAAAGGTTATATTGGAGAATTGAATCAAAGGATCTCTATACAGGAAAGGGCTGGGAGCGTTCCTCTTCTCTTGATTATAACCCATTGCAATCTGGTGCTGTCCAATGGCAAGCTTTTTCCACACAAGCAGTAGATACAACGGAAGAAGAAGCTTCTGTTACTTATACGAAGGAAAGTAATTTAGATAAAGTACCTATTCCATATGGTGCTACGGAAGTTACGACATCTTATAGTGCTCTTCTTTTCCAAGACCTAGAATCTGGGATGATGGAGATGGAAGTAAGTGAACAGCAGGGCAGATCACAGCCATATACGGTTCAATATGATGATCCATCTTTTTCTATTGATCAATTAAAACAAGTCAGTGATAAAGATCCGTCTGCGATCCAAAACAAATATTTACAACTACCAAGCTCGTTACCTGATCGTGTTCGTGCGTTGGCTCAAGAGATAACGACAGATAAGCCGACTCGATATGATAAAGTAAAAGCAATTGAACGCTATTTTTCGCAAAATGGCTACACCTACCAGATAGAGGATGTTTCCATACCAGAGGCTGGGGAGGACTATGTGGACCAGTTCTTATTTGAAACAATGGTCGGATATTGTGATAATTTCTCTAGTTCCATGGTAGTCATGCTCCGTACCTTAGATATTCCTGCAAGGTGGGTAAAGGGGTTCACTGGTGGTGAAATCAAATCAAATCAGCCTGATTTACCAAATGGTTATAAGCTATATGAAATCACAAACAATAATGCTCACTCCTGGGTTGAAGTGTATTTTCCAAATGTAGGTTGGGTACCGTTTGAGCCTACGAGTGGGTTTACCAATCCAACTGAATTCTATCAAGAAACGGTAGCGGAGGATATGGACTCAACTAATCCTGAGGAACAAAGAATAGAAGAAACAAATCCTCAACAAGAGCAACTGGAACAGCAAGCAACAGATCCAGCCGATAATGAAGAAGATGAATCAGCTTTAGGAAGCTCCCGATCTAGTCGTATTAATATGCCGATCAAAGTGATGATAGTTATTGGTGTCATCCTTATGGTTTTACTCGGTGGGTTTTCGTATTGGAAAAGGCAAGAAATCAGAACTTGGTATTTACAGAAGAAATGGCGTAAAATTTCTGAGCAGCTGGATATCGAAGAATGTTATCATTATTTGCTAAAGTTACTTGCTAAAAAAGGCTTTAATCGTAACAAAGGACAAACGCTTCGCCAATATGCTAAAGAGGTAGACGAGACAATCGGTAAAAGTGATATGTATGATTTAACCCTTTTATATGAACAATATTTATATCGAAATGGGCAGGTAGAGGTCGATTCCTCTACACTTAGGAATCTTTTCCAACGCATTGTTCATCAAATAATCGCTTGACCAATGAATATAACCATTGATAGAATAAGATAAATTAACAGGATTAGACCTTCATATATGTTTGGGAATATGGCCCAAACGTTTCTACCTGAACACCAATATGTTCAGACTATGAAGGTGAGGGTCTGTCGTGGCATCTGCCTTTCTGATAAGGACAATAAGAGAAGGGCAGTTTTCTTTTAGCTATCTGGAAGTGGGTAGTAAACATAGATAGAAGAAACCTTGAAGGAGTGGACAATTTGGAAATAAACAATGAAATGATTTTAGTGCTTGATTTTGGTAGTCAATATAACCAACTGATTACAAGACGAATCCGTGAATTTGGTGTATATAGTGAGTTGCATTCCCATCGATTAACTGTGGAAGAAATTAAACAAATGAATCCTAAAGGAATTATTCTTTCTGGTGGACCTCACAGTGTTTACGGAGAAAATAGCTTCCGTTGTGATGAACGTATTTTTGACTTAAATATTCCTATCCTAGGTATTTGTTATGGTATGCAGTTAATGACCCATCATTTTGGTGGAAAAGTAGAGCGTGCGAACCAACGTGAATATGGAAAAGCGGACATTCATGTAAAGGACGACTCCATCTTATTTGAAGGTACTCCACAAGAGCAAACGGTTTGGATGAGCCATAGTGACAAGATCATTGAGGCACCTGCAGATTTTAAAATCGAAGCAACGAGTGCTTCGACTCCAGTTGCTGCAATGAGTAATACGGATAAGCAATATTATGGAGTTCAATTCCACCCAGAAGTACGTAACACAGAGTATGGAAATGACCTACTTAAGACTTTTGTCTTTCATGTTTGTCAATGTTCTGGGGATTGGACAATGGCGAACTTTATTGATATGGAAGTAGAGAAGATCAGAGAGCAGGTTGGTGACCGAAATGTTTTATGTGCATTAAGTGGGGGAGTGGATTCTTCTGTTGTTGCTGCTCTAATTCATAAAGCCATTGGTGATCAATTAACCTGTATTTTTGTAGATCATGGTTTATTGCGTAAAAATGAGGCAGATACCGTTATGGAAACATTCCGTGATCAGTTCCATATGAATATTATTAAAGTCGATGCACAGGATCGCTTTTTGAATAAGCTAAAAGGTGTTTCAGATCCTGAGCAAAAACGGAAGATTATTGGAAATGAGTTTATCTACGTATTTGATGATGAAGCAGCTAAGCTTGAAAACATGGATTTCTTAGCACAAGGAACCCTATACACGGATATTGTAGAGAGCGGAACGGAAACAGCTCAAACGATTAAATCTCACCACAATGTCGGTGGTTTACCAGAGGAAATGGAATTCCAATTAATTGAGCCTTTGAACACCTTATTTAAGGACGAGGTGCGCGCACTTGGGACAGAATTAGGTGTCCCAGATGAAATTGTGTGGCGTCAACCATTCCCAGGGCCAGGCCTAGGTATCCGCGTTCTTGGTGAAATTACTCCTGAGAAGGTAGAAATTGTTCGCGAATCAGATGCTATTTTGCGTGAAGAGATTAAAAAAGCGGGGTTAGATCGTGATATTTGGCAATACTTCACCGTTTTACCTGACATCCGTAGCGTTGGTGTAATGGGGGATGCAAGAACCTATGATTATGCTATCGGTATTCGTGCTGTCACTTCCATCGATGGAATGACTTCTGATTGGGCACGTATCCCATGGGATGTTTTAGAGAAAATTTCAGTGCGTCTTGTAAATGAAGTAGATCATATCAATCGTGTACTTTATGATGTGACAAGTAAACCGCCTGCGACTATTGAGTGGGAGTAAGACGCTAATTTAATTTGAAGAGGAAACGCCTATTTATAGAGGATTTTAACCTAGCTAAAATGGATAAAACAATTTAAAATATTTGGTTCCCTACCAATGAAAATTTTGGTAGGGATTATTTTTGGGTGATTTTTCCTTGTTTTGAACTATGGCATTTAACTTTTTTTAATAGGCATTTTCCACTTTAAAAGTGAGGAATGTGTAAGATGTATAGCTTTTTTTGAAAGCCTATTCATCGTGATATTTATATTGTTTAAACCAATTTAATAAAATGAATAGTCAATCCCCGGTGATTTAGCTATTGACTTTACACCTTCTGTTCCATTTTGATAACGAATAACTACTTGTATTTTCCGTGAATTTGGCCAAAAGAAGCTACACCTCCAACTATTAGATTTGTGACTAACAATTAGGGTGCAGTTCATTACCACGGGTGGTTTTGATTCAATCTTTTCCAGACCCTATAAGCGGTTGTAAAAACGGCAGCAACCTGAAACACTAACCAACCAGGATGCCGGACATTCCAAATAAAACCGATTTCCAGAAAAATAACAGTCGCCAATGGCCAAATTACCGCATGAATTCAGCCATGTTTGCTCGATTTCTCATATTTCCATATTCTTCATTATTAGTAACCAATCGTTCGCTCTCCATTGCCGACCCTGCAATAATGAACAAGTATACAGTAAATGCCCATGTTAGAGGCATTAGTGCTAAGAGGGGATCACTGTCTGCATGGCATGTGTCGTTAGTCAAAAAAGATATCCCATAACTTAATATAATAGTCACAATTCCAGTAACGATTAATATTCCATACCTTTTACCATTGGCCAAACTTTTCTGTCTAAAATCTTGAATAAACGAATCATCAAAAATTAATGGTTGTGTTTTCCCACATTTTTATAAGACAGGACGTTTCTTCCATAACGGAAAAAGTACCTTCATGGCTTACTCGAAATGAGATTCGGTCTTGACCAGTCGGATTGGCCCCTTCATCATTGTACAAGCGTGTTATTGTGGAAACAGAACAGCCTGAGTAAATCAAGCAGCAGTTGATGGCTCGTTGTTCGTTATTTATCTAAAGAGTGATTACTTGCTTGCGGCAATTCAGAAGAAATATGTGAATCGTTAGTATGCTATACTTTTTTTATCCTAACAACCGAAAGGAGTTTTGTATTCATGGATACTCATACCTCTGAACGCTTTATACATGAGTTGCAGCAATACCAAAATGAAGCGGGAATCGAAAAAATGAAAAGGTTTTTTAAAGGTTCAGATGAAAATACGAAGTGCTTAGGTCTTAACATGCGTACGGTATTCCAAATTGCTAAACAATTTACGGATATGCCTTTAACAGAAGTCGAACGGCTTCTAGAAAGCGATTATTATGAAGTGAGAATGGGCGCCGTGAGCATTATGGATTTTCAGGCCAAAACCAAGAAACTCCCAGAGGAAAACAGGCAAGCTTTGTACGATCTGTATATTCGAAGGCATGATCGAATCAACAATTGGGATTTCGTTGATCGTGCCGCTCCTTCTGTAATCGGGACTTATTTGCTGGATAAACCAAAGGATAAACTATACGAAATGGCACACTCCTCTAATATTTGGGAACGTAGAACAGCGATGGTAAGCACGTATAGCTTTATCAAAAACGGCAATACGGAGGATACATTTGCTATCGCTGAGATTCTGGTACATGATCCTGAAGATTTAATCAACAAGGCGGTGGGCAGCTTTATTCGTGAAGCTGGCAAGAAAGACGAAGACAGGCTGAAATCTTTCTTAAATAAACACGCTCACACCATGCCCAGAGTCACCTTGAGATACGCTATAGAAAAGTTTGATAAAAGTACAAGGGACTACTACTTAACTTTAAAGAAGAAAGAGAAGTAGGTAGTCAATGATGAAGCCTCTATCAGGGAAAGTGGCTTTGGTAGCCGGAGGAACTCGGGGCGCAGTCAGAGGGATCGCTATTGAATTGGGTGCAGCAGTCTACGTCACCAGAAGTACTACACGGACGAGGCGATCTGAATACAACCGGCCGGAAACGATTGAAGAAACTGCTGAACTGGTTGATCAGGCGGGTAGCACAGAATTGCGATGCAAGTCGATCACCTCGAACCTATACAGGTTCAGGAGTTAATCGCACCAATTGAACACGAGCATGGTCAACTGGATAATTTGGTCAACGATATCTGGGGTGGCGAATATATGGTGGAGTGGAATGTTCCAGTTTGGGAACACTCTTTAGAAAACGGGTTGCGTATGCTGAACCTGGCCATAGACACCCATATCATTACAAGTCACTACGTGCTCCGCTACTTATCCGCAACCCTAACGGGCTCGTTGTTGAAGTCACGGACGGCACGAAAGCCTATAATGAAACAAACTACCGGCTGTCGTTATTCTACGATTTGGCAAAGAACTCAGTCATCACGAATGACCAAGTCTTTGGCACTTGAACTCGCCTCTTACCAAGGAACTGCCCTATCCATATTGCTAGGCTGGCTGTGCTCCGAAATCGTGCTGGAGGAATACGGCGTAACCGAAGCAAACTGGAGAGATGTACTTGCCCGCGAACCGCATTTCATCATTTCCGAACAAGACAAACATTTTCAAATACTTTTATTTCCTCATTTGCACCTAAAGACTTGAGCTTGTTAGTAAACTTCGTATAAAGTGTTTTCCAATCAACATTAATCTTTTCAATACTTTTTTATCCTAGACTTATTTGCCTCATTCTCCATAGTCTCTAATGACAATAAAAATTCAAGTACTCTTTGCTTAACATCCATAATTCCATAGTTAGGCACACGTGCTAATATATCGGTCAAACCACTTTTTTGTTCAATAAAGAGAGCTCCAAATATAGTAATTACACAAAACCCTATCTTTTGGGGCATACCGAATAAATCAGATTATGAGCCACAACAACCTGAAAGTAATGGAACAGTTGATTCCAATACCGTGCAAAAAGTGACAGAGTTTTTGGAAACATTTTTTTGCCTATTATGTGAAAATGCCTTACCATCAATAGGTAAGGATTATTTATTTTCAGAGCTAGTCCATCCAGTATTTCAGACAGTAGATTATCGAATAAAAGTATGGGTGACTGTTAAATATATTGATGAAGCAACAATAGCAACACAGTTTTCACAATATTACTCACATTAGAAAAAGATATAAATTGGATGATTGTAGAATAAAAATTTAAACACCACGACTTGTTCTTACTGGTTGATTAAGTCGTGGTGTTTAATAATGATTGGTTATCAATAAATATACTACTCCATTAAAATTCATGTATTAATTGTCAAGTCTTGAAGTGAATTACTTTATATCATCGTTTTCATCATCTTCAACAATAGAAAAACTTCATTCATATCTTCAATATCAAGTGCCTGAACAATTTTTTCTAAATGTTCAAACTGAATTCGCTACCTTTTTCCATTTGCAAGTTCGCTCAATGTAGCTAAGCGAATACCCGTTTTAACATAGAGTTGAGGAAGAGAAATATCACGATCAGATAATAATTTATATTAACTTAGTAGGATAATGATACTCCTCACGTTAGAAAATATATAAATGTGATGATTAAAAAACTTAAAAAATATGAACCTTTGCTTCACCACCATATTTTTATTTTTTGACAAAGTTAAAATTACTTATTTCGTAAAATGCTTTTACTATATCTGAATAAGAATGGACAAAATCTTCATCAATCCATTTCATAAGCATATTCCACATGCCTCCTGCATTAAATGCTAACGCAAATTCTAAGTGTTCTTCACTAAT
Source organism: Gracilibacillus sp. JCM 18966 (assembly GCF_055392695.1). Taxonomy (NCBI): domain Bacteria; kingdom Bacillati; phylum Bacillota; class Bacilli; order Caryophanales; family Bacillaceae; genus Gracilibacillus; species Gracilibacillus sp. JCM 18966. The sequence continues at coordinate 1,976,095 of NZ_AP043883.1, forward strand.
TGTATGAGGAAATTTGTCTTGAGTGAGTTTATGAATATAAGGTAAATACTTATTAAAAGCATCTAACAGAAAACCAGATAGCCCATTTTTTCTGAGGGCAGAAATGAAGTCAATATGTTCATACATTAATTCTAGAAATATCTTTGATACCTTCCTCATATCGATTTCACCTGCTTCAACAAGGTTGTTTACATACTTCTCTGCTAACTCGTTTAAATATAAATTTAGGACATTCTCTTTTGACTTAAAATTTCTATAAAAAGTACTCCTGTCTAAATCAGCCTTTTCAGCAATTTCCTTAATCGAAATTTTGTCATAGGGTTTTTCTTTCATCAAATCTAGTAGAGCAGCTACTAACCATTTTTGAGATTGTATTGCGATCGGATTATCAGTTGAATATATCATAAGTCTATCTCCTCCTAGTACAACATATCGTAGTGATTTGTAGTATTTGTTGTCATTCTATTGATATTAGGTTATCACTACAATACAATATAAATATAAGTGCAACAAGTGTGGCACTCTAAACAATCTTGCTAAGTAAAGTTCATGTATTATTCTTTCTTGATTATTGTGAATATGGCAATGATTATTATTGATGAATACGATTTCTTCAAATTTGCTACAGTGGCTTAATCAATAAAATAGTTTAAAATTATATGAGGAGAGATAACATGAGCAAGCTCGTTAATAAAGGTATTGTAAAAGCAGCAGGGTTTATGAATATGAAAAATAGATTTAACTATTTCAAAGTGGCACCCAATGCTTTAGAAAAATTAATGGGGTTGGAGCGATATGTTAGAAAAGCAGTCATTGATAAAAAATTTGCGGAACTAATCAAGTTAAGAGTATCGCAAATTAATGGTTGCTCTTATTGTATAAACATGCATACAAAAGGGGCAAAAAAGTTAAAAGTAACAAATGACCAGCTTGTTCAATTAAAAAATTGGAATGCAAGTGATATTTATAGCCCAAAAGAGAAAGTGGCACTACATTTAGCGGAAAATATGACTTTAATTTCGGAAAAAGGCGTCAGTGATGAGTTGTATGACCAAGTGAGAGAGCATTATGATGAAAAAGAATATGTAGATTTAGTGATGATTATTAATCAGATTAATATGTGGAATAGGCTATCTATTTCCATGGGCAATCAAGCTAGTGAATAAATGGCAATAATGATTAACATATGAAAGCGACCAATAATAATTGCCATTTTAAAATTTTAACACTTTTTCCTTAAAGGAGATAAAAATAAGTTCCGCCAGAATCCCCGCCAAAACAATTTGAAGGTGCGAAAAACGTTGGTATAGAAATGTTTTGGCGTCACCTGTAAACTTGGAGCCGGAGTAATAAGAGATGTCCTAAAATCCTTGGTAACACAAGATTTTTAGGGCTTTTATATTCTTCATGGCACAGTTATGGCACACTTTGATAAGTGGTCCTCATATATTGAATCAGTTCAAGTTGTGTATCATTGCTTGTTTTTAACTGAATAAAACTGCTTAATATATCGGAAACTTGAAAATGGCTGTTTGGATAGAGGTGCCTATAAGTTCCTAAAGTAGTTTGCTATCTTCATGTCCAAATCTATTTGAATCATCAAAGGGTTTTCTCCCGTACTAATTAACAAAGAAGTATGAGAGTGTCTCTGAAGTAGTTCCATCGCCTTATCATAAGCAATATGAAAGTTTCCTTTTCCCTTCATAAAGGTAAATGGTCAATCAGCAAATGCCTCTTACACACGGATTTTTACACTTAATACCTCCACTAAACAATCTTCTTTTTATGAAATTTGCTAGAAATCAGCTTTTTTTAGTTTCCACAATCCAAGGATATTTGAAATGAGTATCCATGATAAAAGGATTAATATGGCACTCATCAACTGACCATTAAATGTGACAGTACTCATTTCGGTAAGGGTATGCAATGATTTTTCGGGTAGCAACATTAAAACCATATCTGAGAAACTAGCTGGGAATAGTTTAATTAAAGCAGGTAGGAACATTACACCAATTGCAAATATAATTCCACCAGCAGCAGATCGAAAGTAAAATGTACCAGCTGCACTTAATAAACTATAAAATAAGGGCAGAATGACAGTCCCAAACAGTTTAGACAGCAATACTTGATCGTTGAGTGAAACTGTACGCATGTTATTTGTAAGAAGGACAAGTTGATCTAATCCAAAAATGATTAAAGTCAAGGTTATACTAATAATGAGAGATAAAATCATGATAAACAAAATTTTAGAGAGATAGAATTTTTGACGAAGTGGCGTAATCGCCAAAGATGTATGTATGGCATCATGTGAAAACTCTTTAGAAATAAAAGTTGCTGAAAAAATTATCAGCATGATGGCCGCAACATCCATCCCCAGCAATGAAATATCAATAACTTCCATAGCTGGCAGTTCAGTTAAATCCTTTCCCTGGGTCACCCCAAGTGTAAATAAAAAAATTAAACCAAAAGATATACTCAACAAACTTAAAACTATTAAATAATTTCGGTGGCTTGTCAGAAAACTGATTTTCTTAAAATCAGCATTAATTAAGTGCTTCATTGTTTTTCCCTCTTTCATTTTTATGTGAGACGTAATCAGCTTTCCCTTTAGTTATTTCCATAAATAATTCTTCCAATGTAGGTTGAACTTTTTTGAGCTGGTAGATGACAATATCATGTTCACGGGCAAGATGACCAATTTCTCTTGAATCTAAATTGCGTACTTCCAAACCATCTTTTTTTTGCACTACTTCAGCACCATTTGTTTTTAAAGCCGCAGTCATTTTAACTAAATCATTTGCTTCAACATAGACATAAGAATTTAAACTTTTTTGATTCATTTCTTCAATGGTCATATCTGCAAGAAGCTTACCCTGCGCAATAATGATAATACGATTGGCTACGGCTTGTATCTCACTCATCAGGTGACTCGATACAATAACAGTTTTTCCTTCATCAGCAAGCTGTTTAAATAACCTCCGAAGCCACTTAATACCATCTACATCCAAACCGTTAAATGGTTCGTCAAGAATAATTGTATCGGGATTACTGATCAAAGCAGTTGCAACTCCTAATCGCTGTTTCATGCCTAAAGAGTAAGACTTTATTTTTTTATTTTTAACTTTTTCCAATCCCGTAATTTTTAACATATCCTCAACCTTGCTTTTATCAATATTAGCGGCTGTTGAGAAGAATGATAAATGTTGACGTGCTGTTAAGTTAACATCTATAGCCGAAGGATCAATTAATGTACCAATTTTTTGTGTCGGTTCAGCAAAGGAATGGTAATATTTATTATCCACGGTAACCTTCCCAAAGGTGGGATGTACAAGTGAAATTATCATTTTCATTGTTGTTGATTTACCCGAACCATTAGGTCCTAAAAAACCTGTTACCACACCTGGTTTAAATGTTAAATTCAGCCGATCTACAACTGTCTTTTGATCATATTTTTTCGTTAAATTGTTTAATTGTATCAATTTTTCTCACCCTTTTTCTCACAATAATAGTTATATGTACAATCAATAAAATCACGGCAGAAATTAAATAAAAACAGATCCTCTTCCGGCCATTGATGACTTTGTTCCAAACCGCTAGTATAAGCTTCAATCACTTCAGAATTGTGATCTGTCGCCCTTTCGATAAATTCATACCATTTCTTTCCAAAGTGATAGCCTGTATCACTTTTGTAAAGTATGTTATTTATTTTGTGTGATGTTGCCTCCAAAATAAGTTTTTTCCAATGCCAATAAACTTCAATGATTTCTTTATAGCTGGGATCCCTTTCTTTAAAAAGTTCAGTTGTTTTTTGGTCAAATGAGACAGTAGAATAATCAAGAATCGTTTCTTTATTCAATTTAAGTGCAAGTTCCATCATCGACTCCAAATCATGATTTGAATGGCCCGTATCAATGGTTGCAACTATGGCCTCGATAATAGCAATGTTCATTTTGATTTCCATTTCCTTTTGAAAAAGGATTTCGGATTGATCTTTTAAAATATCTCTTACACCGTGTTTATTATTGACATTGACAAGATGGTTTTTAATCTCCTTGAGTGGAACGCCCAACTTTTTATAAAAGAGAATTTGTTGAAGGGTTAATAAGTCATTTTGTGTATAGTACCTCTGTTTTTTATTTTTATCTCGTTTTGCAACGAGCAATTCGATTTTATCGTAATACTGAATAGTTCTGATGGTTGCTCCTGACAATGCTGCTAACTCGCCAACGGAATACAGTTTTTCACACACATGATCACCTCTTAACATTTATTAAACCATGTAACGTAACGTCACTTGCAAGTAGTTTATAGGGAAAAGTTAAATTTAATCTACCAAAACGCCTTAAACAATAAAATGTGCTTATTCAAAAACGCTTCATTGGAATAAGGAGCTACTAATCTGATATGGTGAGCATCAACTTAACTCATGAATATTTAGATAAACAATATGTGTTTTCCGGGGAAACTGTAAATTTTTCTGCGTGTTGTAAGAAACATGATAAAGAGGATTTAGTGGGAGCTTCTGCAGGTAATTGACCTAATTTTTTCGTATTGTAGAAACCATATCCTTTCTTTACCCATCGACATTTAGCTTCACGGATCATAGCTTGGAAGATTAGCAAGGCATAAAAATTAATAATATAAGAATTAAAAAACAGGAGCTATTACAATGCTCCTGTTTTTTAATCCCTTATTGCTTCGCTAAAGAACTTACCAAATGGACTTTCTCTTGAATATTCAATGATACAACTTTATATACACGTAATCCGCATCTCCATTTTTTATTTGAAATTCACCATCCCCTAAAGAATTCTTGACACAAAGGGAATCTGTCGAATTATATAACCTAACATGAAGCAAAGTGGTATCGTGATCAGCACCGTAGCGAGAAACATGAAAGAAGGGGGAAACTGGATGACCTTCAATCCAGAGATAACAATAGCGATAATCGGTATATGAATGATGTAAATCACGAAGGAGTGGGTTGACAAAAAGCTCCAACCCTTTCCTTGATAAAAAATTCTTTTACGAAAGAATATGATTAATCCAAGGTTGATTCCAACGCAGAATAGAGCTTCCCACAGAGAGAAGACCAAAGATGTCCAGCTCCAGCCGCCAGAGAACTGTAATCGGTCTAATCCAAATATAAAGGCTAAAGGAAGAAGAAGAATCGATGCTCCAATTGCGATTCCAAACCCCGCCCTACCCATAGAATCAGAAGTATTTCGAAACCAATTGCGTTGGTAAGCGATGATTCCCATAATGAATAGCCCGACATATTGTGGGAGATCATAGCCACTTGCGGTAAAAAGTCCAACGAATGATTGAACTTCGGGAGCCCCGCCGGGTAAACCGAGAGCCGGGATCCACAATCTTATGATGAAATACGATACTGCTAATATCATGACAAAGAAGGTAAGCATCGTGTAGGTAGGTGGCGTACTCTGACGAACTACCGATAGCTTATTTTTGCTCATAAATTTTATCCAGACTGCGTATAAACAAATGAATACGAAAAGTAGCTCTACATACCACATCGGCCCATAGGTTAAATGTGAAAAATAGGTTTGCCATGTAAATGGCTCCTGACCGAGTATATAAACTTCAATGTGTTGAACTTGGCTAAGAATGAGAACGTAGAAGATAAACGGGAATAAGAAGCGGATGCATCTATCTTTGATAAATCGAGTTGCTCCCCTACGTTCAAAAGATGAAGGGACAAAATAACCAGAAATTAGAAAAAACGTCCCCATGAAAAAAGTCTGATTAAAAGCAAGAAATAGAAGGCCTATAAAAACCTCAATAGACCCTTGTGTTAATACATCATTATATATGGAAAAATAAACCAAGTGGTGTAGTACTACCAATATTGTAAGTGCTGCCCTTAGGTTATCAATAAAGTATAACCGACCTTCCTTTTGTGGAGATGAACTCCCTATATGGTTTGGATTCATCATAATTCTTATGTTCTCCTCTATAAAAATTTAAAAATATATCTCAAAGGAACATTCGCAAAACTGCACGGCTATATATAAGCCGTCCTATTTGCTGTATATTTTAATTTTCACTTTTAGTTGATCCGCCTATTTTCCAAGAGGCTAAACCTATGATCCCACCAAGTACAATAAATACAATGTCCATAACAATTTCAAATCCCTGTAACGCATCAATATAATTTACCAAAAACCAACTTTTCCCACCGTTAGTCAAATGATTGATTAATCCGCCTATTCCTTGTATAAGAAATAGTAAACTAAGCCCACTAATAAATTCTTTCATGATGAACACCTCATTAATAATTTTTTAATTTAATATGCCTCTAAGACCGATGTTGAAAAAAACTGCACCTACTATTCCTATCGCTACCAAAAGTGAAGAAATTGGAGCTTCAATTAATTTTGATCTGATTTTATTAAGAAATTGTTGCAGTTTCTCTTTAAACATAATATTAACCCCCAACAGAAGAAGAGAAGGAAGTACCATTACTAGATTGTAGCCAATTATAATAAAGATAGAAGAGGAAGGCTCAATTGTTAGGTGATTCATTAACAAAATGGAATAAAAGTAAGGCAATGCAGTTATAAATTCAATTAGAAAAACAATGATACCTAAGACGATTATCCCTTTCATCGTTATTTTTTGGGGGATAAATGAAATTAAACGTTTTTTTGTAGTATCTTTTGGTTTACTGAAACTAATTAGAGCAATAATCGCTCCAAAAAGCATATAAAACCAATTGATAAAGTCAAATTCAGATAATTGTCCGATTCCTTTCAATAATGAATCTCCACCAAAGTATAGTAATAAACCCACCAGAAAATAGCCAAACTGCGTAATAAACAAAAAAACAAGCAAGTGAGAAGAAAATTGATTAGGCTGTGTCAGTAATAAATAGGCAGTTACTGCAAGTACACCAGGACTTAATATATCAACTAATGAGCAAATAGAAATAATTAGCAAAGCTATTGGTGTGTCCATTGATGAAGAAGGCATTAAGGCTTCAATACTTTCGATCAAATATAGAGTCCCTCCTTTTTATATGTTATCATTAAAATAACACATCGTGCTAAAAAAATAATAACACACTGTGCTAAAAAAGGGAAGTGATTTAATATGCCAAGGATTGTTAATCATGAAAAAAGAAGGAAGTCAATTGCTGTAGCGGCTTGGAATATTATTAAGAAAGAGGGAATCGAAAAAGCATCTATAAGAAGAGTTGCAGTTGAAGCAGGGATGTCTGCTGGAGCGTTAAGACATTATTTTTCAACTAAGGATGAAATGTTATTATTTATCATGAATTATTACTTGGAAGAAGGGAAAAAACGTTCTCAAAGTAAAAGTTGGTCAGAAAATCCATTGCAGGCAGTCGAGGAAGTTTTATTGGAGCTTGTACCAATTGATGAAGAAAAGAAGATCGAATCGAGTGTATGGTGGATCCTTGCACTTCAGTCACTTACAAGTGACCCATTAAAGGAAAAAAAAGATGAAATGACTAACGGTACGTATGAATTAGCAAATTCAATGATCGAGATACTAGTTCTTCGAGGGATTTTATCTGATTCAACTAATGTAAAATTAGAAAAAAGTAGGCTATCGGCATTAATTGATGGATTGTCCATTCATGCTCTGTTAAGACCTGATGTCTACTCTCCGGAAAAGGTGAAGGAAGTAATCCATTATCATTTAGAAACACTCTGTAATGAAAGTCAATTGAGTTAGTTGATCATGTATCAATATTATTCGATGAGTTAGTAGATTTTGTTTTTTAGAAAAAATTGAATTTTTTCACTTAAAAGCTGCAATAGCCGAGCAAGGAGTGACCCAAAATTTGGCAACTACTATTGTGTTAAAAAAGCAGATTAGTGGAAGAAACCAACTGTTCGTTTGTCTATATTCGAATCGATGTTCTGGTACCGATTTTTCTCTGTTTTTGAACTCAAAGAAAAAAGCAAGCGGCCTAAAAGACACACCATCTGACCAGCCAAGAGTGAGCATACGAAATCCCTTGAAAACCTTCCAGTTGTGTGGTTCTTCATTCTGCTAAACAGTTCAATCTCCTTACTTCGATTAGATGAAAATAAGGAGGATGATTCTGAACCTCAAGAGAAGACAATAAGAAGAAAGCTAACCCAATGCTTGTTTTATTCACGTTGGCCGTGGCCAGTTAATAAATGAAAATCGTTTAGTAACTGTTATGCAACTGTAAATCCATTAAGATTATATCATTGTCGATAAACAAAGTATTGTGCTAGGAGGAGAAAAAATTATGTTCAATGAAAGAATTATATTACAAAATGATATAGACTCATTCCCAGGAAGATGGTTAGGAGGGCTTTCTTTAATAATAGCTCCTATCTTATTAGTTATTTCTGCACTGCTTAGAATACAATATAATTTCTTTTTCCCTGATCAGTTAGCAACTTATGATACACATCCAACCTTAATGCTCACATCCTATAGTCTATTTTTAATTGGAATGATTTTATTATTTCCAGCTATTTTAATCCTTGTACAGTTAATTAGTAAAAAAAAGCCACGTCTAGGTCTTTGGGGTGGTTTATTAGTAATTGTTGGTTTATTTGCAAGGGCGTTCCACTCGGGAGTAGATCACTTCGCTTTTCAAATTGTAGAAATTGAAAATGTTGAAGTAGCTACAAATTTTGTTGGCGAGTTTTACGGTATGTTCCATGTTGTTAATATATTAAATTTTTCTATCCTTTTTGGCTGGATTGTATTAGCTATAGGAGCATATCTGTCTAAGGTTTTTGGGTGGTTTCGATCACTTGCTTTAGGAATGATGTTTGTCTAAGCATTGGGGGTACTAAAAGGAACAAATACGACAACAATAATCTCACTAACAGGACTCTGCATAGCTCTTCCTCCTTTAGGTGTTCAAGTTTTGAAAAGTGGGAGTAAGCCCAAATTGAAAACCGTACTTTTTTACGTAGTTATTATTGTATTGGTGCTCAGTTCGTGGTTATTCATGAGTGAAATGGAAAGACCTAATTAAATTCATGTTGTGTTTATTACAATTAGAGGTATATGTAAAAGGTGCTTCTGTTGATGTAATGGGACTTCCCTAATCCACAGAAGCTTTGCATCTCTTTCACATTTCAATTTTCCACAATCGGGCGCTATTCTTATAAACAAATTAGCCCATTTAAGGCCATTTTCTTTGTGAATCTGATGTGGATTTGAAAAAATTGTTATAATTCAAGTTTTGGATATGAAAAATAAGCTCTAACGATTGGTATGAAAGGGATTTGAAAGGGATAGGTGCAATTCTATTATCTTACAATCAACCGGATATTAGATAGCAAATTGAAGTGCTAAGGGAACAAAAGGAAAGCCATACACGTACAAAAAATTAAAAACAGATAACGGATAAAGGTAAGGATCTCCTCCTGGCAGCAAAGAATGAGCGTATCAAAAAACTTGAAGAGGGAAACAGACAGCTCACTAAAAAGTTTCGTGGGAAGCTTTATGGGACACATTTAGAATAAAGATCCACAATGTCACAGAGATTTACCCATGTACACTCATTATTCTCATGGCGCAATTTCATCCGCTGGCAATATTGATCAACTGATTCAATAATTCCGTGCAGTATCAATTGATCATAAGGGTGAAAAACCTTTACATAGATGTTTGTTTACTGGTCTATAGCATCAAAATCGTTCTAGCAACCTCTTCTATTCGCTAAACATAAGGAAAACGTGAACTAACGTTCCCTTCCTCATTTTTGCAATGTCATAATTTGCCCTGTAGGGTTATGTATTCCTGGCATCATTTGTACCATCATATTGAGTATTGTTAAATTCGTTACTATTAGCACTAAAAGTAAGTGGAGGCATATTCAGATGAGGTTGCGACACTAACAATTGGTGTTTTAATCTCGCATCTTCTAAAATCTGAATTATATCAAATGTTAGCAAGTGTAAGAGCTTCTTTTTTTGATAAATGAAGCCCTCGCTCAAACTCTTTATCTCTATCTCTTTTATCTGCTACATTAAAAAATACTGTTTCAAATCGTTGAGGCACTGGACCTTTTATATGAGATATTAGATTTGCTATGGTTACTCTCTGGAGTTGGATGCCATAGTCTTCTTCTGATAATTGTTTAATTGCTTGATAAACCCCATTTTTTTCAGATATACATTTTTCCAACATACTATCAATAAGTAAGATAGAAATATCCAATGAGCAACCTACTTTTCTGTACTAGTTTGAAATACTATTATACCTATTTCTACGTCGTAAAATAAATTCCCTTCTTAGCTACCTGCTAGTTCGCTTAAAAACTTCAACAAAAAAGCATTAATTCTTACTCAATTAACTACCTCTTTAACAGAATATGGATGCCTTGGCATTCCCTTCAGATTTTTAAGTAAAGATGTTCGGCTATAAGAATGATGAGAAAATTGACATTTACGCGATATTAAAGAGAGTTTTATTTATACCGGAAAAACTTATCATAATCATCAATTTGATCCGGACTTATTCCAGTTTTATTAATCGCTTCTTGTTGAAATGAATTATTGCAACTTTTACATATATAGTATTTATTTTCTCCTTTTTTGATTTTATAATATTGTGAATCAGAATGATTAATCGTAAATTTATTTTTGCAAAAAAAACATATAGTATCCAACATATTTTTTTCACACTTCCTATCAGATTTTTATTGAAAAGTAACTATTTTTTAAACCTATGATTCAAAATATGAATTTTTCCTCTAATTTCCTGCCATTCTAAAATAATTTATTTTTAACTTCAACAAGTTACAAGCTTATCCGTGAACTGTATTTTTACTAAAAATATGACGGCTATGCCTGTAATGGAAGGAAAAGCTGTAATATAATAAAGCTACTTCATGCAACTGTTCAACAAAATGCCCCTTTGAAGTGCAACTCGTTTTAACACAAACGGACTATAACTTCAAAGGCATATTCAATGTATTTCATCTACCTCAAGCCATTTAGGAGTCTCAAACTTAAATGATAAGTAGTCTTTAAAGACTTTCTGACGGTAACCACATTCTGGATAACATTATGGTGAGTCGATTGCTTCCACTTACGATTTTCCCGAACTGGAACGGATCCCTTATCTGTGTTTTCGTGATATTACCATTCTAGTAAGGTCAAAAAATGACTGATGTGGTCGGAAACCTTCTTAGGATGGGTCAAAGTGATGATGTGATTAGCGCCAGGTATACTCACAAAGTTAATATTGGGAATTTCCTTATATAATTGTGCGATTTTAAAGAGATCTTCTGAGTCCTCCTCGCCTATGATAAAAAGTGTCTTCGTTTTAATATCTCCCAATCTTTCCATCGCTGAATTGAAGGAGACAGTTTCGAATGTTTTCCAATCAAAGGACTTTTGAATATTATGTATCATCATTTCGCGCAATAAATCGTATGCTTTTCCGATAGAAACGCTCCAGGAAGGCTCACTTAATGTTATATTAGTCATTTTCTCGACATCTGGTGCAGCTTTAGAAACTCGGCTCTCTAATTCCGCATGTTCGGAAGAAAATTTAAACCCCGACAGGCCTGGAGCGACCAATACCAGTTGAGAAACCCTTTTCGGATAGGTCAGAGTAAAATCAGTTGCAATTTGTCCGCCTAGGGAATGTCCAACGAGGGCACCTTTCTTAATTTTAAGATGGTCCAAAAGTTTTCTAAGATCCTCAACATAATCAATGGGTTCATTCGGAATGGGTGACCTTCCTGCACCCCGGACATCAAGAGTGATTACTTTGAACGACTTTGAAAGATGTGGTGTGATGAATTCCCAGTCACGTGAATCCATAGCTCCACTATGAAGGAGTATAACCGGCTTTCCGTTTCCTTTAATTTCGTAATGAAGATCCATCTATTTCAATCTCCTTTCCCTGAAAAAAGTAGGCACTGCTCATGACTATCTTCGTTTCATTTCTAAGATTCCTTTTCATATCCCCCAAACAGTTCATAAAACCATTTATTAAACTTGTTCGGTTAAAAAGGAAGTTTAATGTACCTTACAAATGATTTAATTGTTTAAGAAGGTCCTATTTCACGACTTTATTAATGTCCATCCGCTTTAATGTTCCAATGAGTGATTTTAGAACCTAAACATCCCCCTTATTTATTTCACACACTGTGATGAAACGATAATAACACAGTGTGTGAAATAAAAGCAAGAGGTGATTTAAATGCCGAAAATAGTTGATCATGATCACAAAAGAAAAATGATCGCTGAAACAGCTTGGTTCAAAACGGGTTCTTTTAATTTAATTATGGGTCTGCGGGTTGTTTTTGATCAAACCTTTATTCTAAAAAGCTACAGTAAATAAACTTAATCATTTTTACTCGACAATCATCCAATTTGTATCTTTTTCTAACGTGATTATATATTGCGAATACTGTGTGGCTTTTGTTGCTTCGTCAATATATTTAACAGTAACCCATACTTTTATTTGGTTCTCTATGGTCTGGAATACTGGATTGACTAGCCCTGAAAATAGATAATCCTTACCAATCGGTGGTAAAGCATTATTTTTCACATAATAATCAAGTTCCTGTTCTGTTGCAGTCGGATAAAATGTAAAGAACGTCTCCAAAAGCTCTGTCACTTCTTGCACAGTATCGGAATCAACTGTACCATTACTTTCAGGTTGTTGTGGCTCATAGTCTGATTTATTCGGTAGCTACATAAGGTAGGGTTTTGTTTAATAACTAAGTTACCTATATTATCTTGATGTAGTATGATTCGATAGGTGGATCGGACCCTTTCGCTATTTTTATCTTCCGTAATTTTTTGATCTACCGAATAAACAACCGCATAGGTACTATCATTCTTTGGTGACACTGACCAGATATCAATACCACTCACACTGGAACTAGTAGGAATATCCACTCTAACAGTATCGGTATTTAATGCTTGTAATTCCTCTGTCAAATAGTGACTGATCTTTTCCACCCGTTGTTCAATGGAATCTTTTTCATTTTGCCATGTGTAGTAATCTTTCACAAAGTTTTTCGTAAAGCTCTCAATCGCATTGGTATCCATGATCTTGGTTTCAATGATTTCTCTTTCATGAACGGTATGTTGATCAATTGCTGTAAAGTTTTTATAGATCCCAAAGGCTAGGCTACCAATAAGTAATATCCATAAAAGAGTTACTGTTTTTTACGTGTACCGACAGTCCGTACTTTCATTTTTCTGGATTTTGCTTCGGTCGTTTGTTTTTCTTTTCTTTTAAAAAATCTTCTCATCTGATTCAAACCTTTCTATTGTTTAATACGTCCAGCTCCAATTAAGTGCTTTTGCCAGTAGGTTGTAGTCTACAGATGGAGTTTAATAATAAGCATAGACTTATTGAATTTCATCATGTGGTATGCTACATTAGGAATGTCACTTATTAAAAGGCTTTAATAAGTTGAATGAGGTGTAATAATGATGAATGAGACCGAAAAATCATTAGATAAAGAAATCCTATCGAGCATCCGTCAAGTGATGTTCAAAAATGGAAGTGCAACTAAAGGCGAACTTAGAGATACATTAGATATTAGCTTCCCGACAATAAGTAAGTTCCTCTCGCGAATGGAGAAAAATGAGGAAGTGGTATCAGTTGGTTTAGATGAATCGAGTGGAGGAAGAAGGGCCAAACGATACCTGTATAATCACGACTGTATGTTAGGTTTGGCTATTATCTTAGAGCGTGACAAGGTGAATTATCTTATTTTTAATTGTGCGGGGGAAGTTAAAGAAGAAGGGAAAGGACCAAGTGTCTTAACAGATGATGGGCTTTCTTCATTAACAACTTTTATTGAAGAAATAATCACAACGCACTCTTCGAAAATTAAATCTTTAGCAATTGGTGTGCCGGGTTCGGTTAATAATGATCGAATATTTTATATACCAGACTATAAATCATTTCAAAATGTTGATCTAAAGGGCCACTTTGAGGATTATTTTTCATTGCCTGTTGTCATTGAAAATGATATGAATGCAGCTGTACTTGGGTTTTACTATCACAGAAGGATGAAGGATAATCGATCACTCGTCTATTTAAATGTTAGTCACAATGGTCAAGGTGCTGGATTTATGATAAATGGTGATGTCGTTCGTGGAAGCACATTTTTTGCCGGGGAGATTTCCTTTGTGCCTCAATATAGTGATCGAAATTTTGGACAAGCTTTTGAAAAAAAAGCCAGCTTCGGTAAGAAACTGATTTATGAAAATAAACAAATCGATGCTATCAGCAGGTTAGTCGCCTCCTTCGTAGCAATCATCAACCCTCATACAATTATTTTTTGTAGTGATGAAATGAATCAACGGCTGGTAAAAGAGATTAATAGGATTAGCTCAACCTATATCCCATCAGAGCATCTTCCCGAGATTGTGATGAGCAACTGGAGACAAGACTATTTATTTGGGTTACGGAAGTTAGGTCTAGATTTAATAATGAATCGACCAATATAGAATATTTTTTAAAAGATTCTAAGGAATTTATGTTACTACTTATTAAAGTAGTTTAAAAAGTGGTTAATAGCTTCAAGAATGAGGGAATCATTAATGAAAAAGCAAATGAGGAAGCTATGGGATGAAATCAGTGAGTTTTGATATATTTAGGAGTGATGATAAATGAACCTTGAAAAAGAAGTAGCAATACAACATAATCCGACAGGAACAGCTCGATTGGGATTAGCATTGCTCCTTGGATTGCTTGCCTTTTTAGGACCACTTAATATTGATATGTATTTGCCTAGTTTCCCTGGAATTGCTCAAGATTTAGATACAAGTGCTACACTTGTGCAATCAAGTTTAACGGCATGCCTACTAGGGCTGGCGATAGGACAGTTGCTAGTTGGCCCTATTAGTGATGCTGAAGGAAGACGGAAACCGTTAATTGTTGCTACGTTCCTGTTTGCTTTAGCGTCCATTCTATGTGCCCTTGCTCCTAATATTGTGGTATTGATTGCAGCACGATTTATACAAGGACTAACCGCCTCTGCAGGGGTTGTTCTTTCACGTGCAGTAGTACGAGATGTGTTCAACGGACGAGAACTTACGAAGTTTTTTTCATTACTAATGGTTATTAATGCGGTAGCTCCGATGATAGCACCAATAATGGGTGGTTTCATCTTGTCTTTTGAAGCGACCAGTTGGAAAAGTATTTTTTTCTTTTTAGGCTTCATTGGGCTGTTAATGGTCATGGTAGTTGCAACAAAACTAAAAGAAACATTACCAGCAAGTAGACGGATTCCAAGTTCGGTAGGAGCTTCATTAACAACGATGGGCAGCTTGCTCAAGGATCGTTCATTTATTGGCTATGCCTTAGTAGTTGGTTTTGTCCATGGCGGCAGTTTTGCCTATGTATCTGGTACACCTTTTGTCTATCAGGATATTTATGGAGTATCTCCTCAAGTATTTAGTGTGTTATTTGGTATCAATGGACTGGCAATTATAACAGGTAGCTTTCTTATAGGGCGTTTTAGTGGAATTATTCACGAACAAAAGTTGCTTCAGACCGCAGTTGTGGTTGCGTTAACTGCAACCTCGCTTTTGCTTGTGATGACAATCATAGAAGGACCATTAGTATCGCTCGTTATCTTAATTTTTATATACATGATTACGATGGGGATGATTACGACAAGTACCTTTACATTAGGGATGGCTAATCAAGCTCATCGTGCAGGAAGTGCAAGTGCAGTTTTAGGTATGCTTCCATTATTGCTTGGTTCCATATTTTCACCACTTGCGGGTATTAATGAGGCATCGTCGATTCCAATGGGGGCAATATTATTTACAACCTCCCTCATCGGTTTTATTATATTATTTACATGCGTTAAAAAGGTTGAGGTTGAGGCATGATGTACCTTTTGTTTTCGTACAATGCTAGTTATGAAGATTATTAGTTCTCATGAAAATGAACATATACAATTATTTGTCCCACTGATTTTATTTCAGTTGGGCTTTTTTTATGGGAAAAAGAATAAAGATATGCTCAATTGTGTCTAGCTCCAAGCATCCAAAAAATCGCTGTCATTCTTTTCAATTTCTGTACTTTCAATTCATTTGTGAATGACTATATCGTGATTATTAGGCTTGTTGCTCTAGCATCATTTCGATCCTTATTAAAATTATATTGAGGTAATAGTCGAGTGCAGAGTAAGATAACCTTAATAAATCGATATAGTAAGCGGGTGCTTAAGATAGCCTAAAATAATGAAATACAAGTTGCACAATGTTACACAGACCCATTCAATTCTATTTTTAAACCGTTTAGAAAGTTTGTCTTTAGCTCAAATTCCATTGCAATAGGTAAATTTAACTTTCTTTCCATCTATAAATTGTGTAATCTATATTAATAGAGTAACCTATTTATTTCCACCAAAAATAGAGGTGATCATGATGCTAAAACAATATAAAAAATGGCAGCGAAATAAGAGAGTGAAGAAAATTAAAGAAGGTGATGGACATCGGATAAAGCCCTTTCGGTTCTGGCAATTGTTTACGAGGACAATCTTTCATATACATTTGAACGATCAAGAAGGTGTAAGGAGGAAGTATTCTGTCAGTGTAGAGTTTTTTGACGAAAAAGAGCAGGCAAAGCTTTATATCGATGATCGGCATACCGCTACATCTGATGTACCTGCATCTTTTCCAGTGCCAGATGGATACATTGAGCTCGACATGACCATGTATGGCTTGAAGCGTATGCATTATGTAAGTGGAGAAGCAGAACAAATGCTTGAACCAGATCGCAGAAGTGCTGAGGGCTTGAGGAAAAGGTTTCACTGGAGATTTCCAATGATTAGTAAATGGGTTGGTTGGATTGCTGTTTTTACTCTACTTGTGTCACTTGTACTTGGAATTCCGCAAATCATTGAGGTTATTACATATATGGACTTTATCAGAGAGCATGTGGGTACTTTTACCTCACCTATTCAACTGCCACAATCGCTGAACATAACCTTACTTATTCTCTCAGCTATTGCTGCCCTTGAACGTGCACTGACACTTAAAAATCATTGGCTGATAGATATGGAAACAAACAGCTTCGAGGATTTTTAGGAGAGTACGAGAAAAAGAAATGCATTTAGCTTTAAAAAAAGAAGTGGAGGAGAAAGCAAGGGGGCATTTTATTTTGAACACACAAACAGATAAGGTGAATTTTTGGAAAAGTAAACATTTGGATTTAATGGCTTGTTTACGTGCTAGCTATGTTAATCATGCTTTCTCTAAGCATGCCCATCGTGAATTTGCTATCGGAGTTATTGAAGATGGTGTGGAGGGATTTTACTATAAGGGAGAAATACAATTTGCGCGGAAAAATAATTTGGTTATTATAAATCCTGAAGAAGTTCACACAGGCTATCCAGCTAACACTTGTGGCTATACTTATCGTATGATTTATCCAGAAAAAAAATTAATTGAAGAGATATTAGGGATCGAGCATACAGCTAAAAATCATTTGTTTTTCAAAAAAGTGCTGATTAGCGATCCTGAAATAGTCTATTTGTTCCTAGATTTGCATTACACTCTAGAATATTCAGACTCTGAACTGGAGCAAAAAGAGAAATTTATCCGTTTTTTTTCAATGCTGCTACAAGGTTTTGCGGAAAAATCATGGAATCATGTGAAGGAAAGCACTTTACCACAACAAAGAATCCAAAGAGTAAAAGACTACATACACGAATGTTATGATGAAGATATTACGTTATCAACACTGGCAAGAATATCAGGTTTAAGTGAGTTTCAATTCTCTCGAACATTTTCGAAGCAATGCGGTATATCACCTCATGTTTATCTTAGTCAAATTCGAATGGAAAAGGCAAAGAAATTATTAGATAACGGAATAACAATTGCGGAAGTAGCGGTAGCTGTAGGTTTTGTCGATCAAAGCCATTTCTCCAGACGTTTTAAGAAAATTTTTGGAATTACGCCCGGACAGTATGTAGCTGCCAGCAAGGATGTACAATACTGATTACCATCTTTCCCCTATAATCAAATCACATCACGATTTTTTGAGGGGGAACAGAATTGAGCGATAATAACCAATCATCTTTTTTAGGAGTTATATTTGGTATAGTTGCAGGCGCAGCATGGGGTTTAGCCTTTCTTATACCGAGTATGCTCTCCACTTTCACTTCGTTGGAAATTACTTTAGGGCGCTATTTGATGTATGGTTTATATTCTCTTACTTTATTCATTATCTACAAAAAACATATCTTACCTATTCCGATAAGAATATGGTCTAGAGCGTTGCTTTATGCTTTTACTGGAAATGTCGGTTATTTCTTCTTTCTAGTATTAGGAATCCAATATGCAGGAGCTACCATTACTACATTAATTATTGGAACATTGCCGATTGTCATCAGTTTTGTTGGAAATTTACTGAATAAAGAATTTCCTTTTAAAATCATGTTAATTCCTGCATGTTCCATACTAATAGGAATCCTTCTGGTGTATAGTAGTGAACAAGGAAATGACAGTAGTATCCTTGTTTCAAAGGGGAATCTTTTGCTCGGATTGCTATGCTGTTTCATTGCGCTCACCTTTTGGACCTGGTATGGAATATCTAACGCCAATTTTCTTAAAAAAGAATCCCAAGTTTCTGCTGATCTTTTTTCTACGATGGTTGGGATTCAAACATTAACATTGGTGTTATTCGTTTTGTTTATTAGTTGGGTAACCAATCAGCAAATAATGAGTAACCTTTTGGCTAAAGATTATCTTACGCATTATTTTATTGGTATTATCGTGTTAGGTATTATTGCTTCATGGATAGCGACATGGGCTTGGAACCAAACTTCAATGCGCTTAACCGTATCTATGGCTGGGATGATGATTGTTTTTGAGACATTATTTGGGCTCCTTTATTCTTTTGTCTATCACATGACCATTCCTACTATTTGGGAATGGATGAGTATCTTTTTTATTCTATTCGGTGTTACATTTGGCATTTGGAGAATTAATGGATTTAAAATTCTAAACAAAAGTCTATAGAAAACGATTAACTTATTAATAAAAATAAAGCAACCTAAGCCTTATATTGCTACGTGCTCTGGTTGCTATATTTTACCCAGCGTAAACTGGCAGTAAACTCCTCTGATTGAAGTTCACTTTATTGTAAGATGCTAGAGGGAAAAAAGGTTGCAACTCTCAGAAAACATGATATAATACGTAATCATTACGATTTATTCTGATGTATATAGTTATTTAATAAAGGGGAGTGAAGAAAGACGCACCTTACATAAATGGAAAGTTTTTTATTCAGTAAATCGTAATAATTACGATAAAGGCGGGGAATATTTTGGTGAATTTATTAAAAACGAGCAAATCATTCATAATGGTACTTGCTATTTTCGGGATTGTGTTTATGGCGGCCTGTCAACAAAATGAATCTTCATCTAAAGAGGCTGTCGCCAAGAATCAAGATGATATAGATCAAGAGCAACTATCCTTTACAGATAGCATGGAAAGAGAAGTAATCCTTGAAAAACGTCCAGAGAAGATAGTTGTACTATCACCAGAAATGCTTAAAATGATCTACGATTTAGGTGGCGAAGCGGTCGGAAGAATGTCAACTAGCGCAATTCCTATTCCTGAAGAAGCACAGGATTTACCTGAATTAGGGACGGTGAATCAAATTAATACAGAGCAATTAGTAGCCCTGTCTCCAGATCTAGTCATAGGGTCACCGAATTTCCATGCAAATTTGGAAGGGATCATGGAGAGTAGCAACATTCCATTTGCGTTGTTGCAAATGCGTTCTTTTGATGATGTGAAAGAAGTGGCATTGCTGATCGGTGAAATATTGGATAAAGAAGACATAGCTAGTCAGAAAATAAGAGAAGCGGAAGAGGAGATATTCAATCTCCAAAATAAGTTACCACAAGATGACCACCCTTCCGTAGTTGTTCTAAATGTTACCGCGAAAAGTGTTTCTGTTCAAAGAGCGAATACGACTGCAATTGAAATAGGGGATTTGCTCCATGTAGAGAATATTGGAAAAGATATGCAAGCAAATCCTGATTCCCAAACGTCTGCCCCATTTAGTTTAGAAACGATCGCCGATAAGCAACCGGACTATGTGCTATTAACGATTCATGGAAGTGTAGATGCAGGAAAGAAAAAAATCAAAGAAGATTTAGAAGCAAATCCAGCTTGGAACTCACTAAAAGCGGTTCAAGAGGGGAACGTTCATATCATTCCTTCCGAGAAATATCTATCCAATCCTGGCTTTGATTATGCAGACACTATGAAGCATATGGCGGAAATCGTCTATCCAGAAGTGTTTCATAATGATTGAGAAACATGCATTAAGAGATAGAGCAAGCTGGAAAGGTTTTATGATTGCTATTTTTGCAGTTTTATTAATAATTTCTATCGTTTTTAGTATTCAATTTGGCGCTGTGAAGATTCCTTTCATGGAAATTTGGTCAACCTTTAGCGGAAATCTAGAAGGCGAATTTCAGAATATTATTTGGAATATTAGAATTCCGCGAACCATTGTAGCTATATTGGCAGGAGCAAATTTAGCAGTGGCTGGTGTATTACTTCAAGGAATTATGAAGAATCCACTAGCCGATCCATCTATTATTGGTGTATCCAGTGGTGCGGGTTTAGCAGGAATGATTATCTTAATCCTCTATCCACACCTACCTCATTTACTAACACCTGTTGCGTTTATTGGTGCAACAATCGTAGCTTTTATTGTATATGCATTGGCATGGGAAAAAGGAATTGCCCCAACAAGAATTATCCTAGCAGGTGTAGCTGTTTCTGCATTTTTAGGATCCGGTATATCTGCTTTGATGGTTTTTTATAGTGATAGAGTACAAGGTACCATTGATTTTATGGTAGGTAGTTTAAGTGCAAGAAGCTGGCCAGAAGTGGAAGTGATCCTTCCTTACTCGATCTTAGGTATTCTTTTGGCCATCATTGGTATCAGAAGAATGAATTTGTTAATGCTTGGGGATCGAACAGCTAGGAGTCTTGGGGCAAGAGTTGAATGGATTAGGTTCACGATGACGGCTGTCGCAACATTATTGGCTGCAAGTGCTGTCAGTGTCGTTGGCTTATTAGGATTTGTTGGTTTAATAGTTCCTCACACAGCAAGGTTAATCGTGGGTAATGATTATCGTGTACTCCTACCAGCCTCGATTTTCTTAGGAGCAGCGATTCTACCAGCCTCTGACACTATAGCACGAATCATGTTTGCTCCAATTGAATTACCGGTAGGAGTGATTATGGGGGCATTAGGAGCGCCATTCTTTCTATATTTATTGAGGAGGAAAATGGTATGACTATATTAAGAACTGCTTCCATTTCTCATTTTTTTTCTGATAAACAAGTATTAAAGCAAATGGATTTGGAGCTGAGAGAGGGTCAAATTTATAGCATTATTGGCCCAAATGGATCTGGCAAAAGTACATTACTACATATACTTTCTCGTCAGCTAAAGCCAAGTCAAGGTAATGTATATTGGAAGGAAGCAGACCTTTACCGACTTTCACCAAAAAAAGCAGCACAAGAACTCGCTCTGCTTGCACAAGTCAATGATTCTATGGATTTAACTGTTGAACAATTAATAGCATATGGTCGAACACCACATAAATCCATGTTTAAGAGGATAGATGAACAGGATCAAATATTAATCGAAGAAGCTATTTCTTTAACTAAGTTAGATTTACTAAGAAAGCGAAATCTTTCTCAACTATCGGGAGGAGAAAGACAGCGTGCGTGGATTGCTCTTAATTTGGTACAACAGCCAAAACTGTTATTTTTAGATGAACCAACCACTTACTTAGATATTTCACATCAATTGGAGGTATTGGAAGTAGTAGCACAATTAAAAAGGAATCAAAAGGTAACGATTGTGATGGTTTTACATGATTTGAACCATGCTGCAGCTTACTCCGATGAAGTGATTGTTGTAAAAAAGGGGTGTATCTATGGTCAAGGAGCACCCGAAAAGATTATGAATCAAAAGATGTTTAAAGAGGTTTTTGGAGTAGAAGCGGATATCTATAAGGATGGACATGATGAAACTTTACGAATTGTGATGAAACCTTTAAAAAATTGAAAGATTACCACTTATTTTTTTGATAGAAAGAGGGTTAAATGTGAATAATTATCCTTTTACAGCAATTGTCGGGCAAGATAACATGAAAAAAGCACTGATATTGAATGGAATAAACCCTAAGATTGGAGGGGTGTTAATCCAAGGAGAAAAAGGAACAGCGAAGTCTACTGCTGTTCGAGCATTAGCCGATGTATTAACGAATTCAAAGGTTGTCAATCTCCCCGTGAGTGCTACAGAAGATCGTGTAGTAGGGACACTAGATATGGAACATGTACTAAAAACAGGTGAAAAGAAGCTAGAGCCAGGAATCCTGGCCAAAGCTAATAGCAATATCCTTTATGTTGATGAAGTGAATCTATTAGAAGATCATCTAGTAGATATCCTTTTAGATACAGCTGCAATGGGGATCAATCGTATTGAAAGAGAAGGAATTTCCTATGAACATCCTTCTCGCTTTGTATTAGTAGGAACGATGAATCCCGAAGAGGGGACACTTCGCCCTCAGCTACTAGATCGTTTCGGTTTGTGTGTGGATGTCGAAAGCGAGAAACAAGTAGAAGAACGAATGGAAGTTGTTAGGCGTCGAATGGCGTTTGAACATGATCAAGTTCAGTTTGAGAAAGGGTATGAGCAGGAGCAGAGAATATTACGGCAACAGATACAAAGTGCCCAGCTGCTTCTATCCTCGGTAGAAGTAAATGATGATCTTATCAGTGTGGTAGCAGATTTATCTATTGAACTAGGGATCGAGAGTCACCGCGCAGATATAACGGTTATCAATACAGCACGAACGATAGCAGCCTGGAAACAACGTACAGAGGTGCAAGCACAAGACATTTATGAAGCAGCAGAACTAGCCTTACCACACCGGTTATTGCAAGATCCTTTACAAGCTACCTCTAGTGAGGAGCTTACCATGGTACTTAATAAAAAGATCGTAGAGAACAAATGGATCGTATAATTGGACAAATGAAGGCGAAGCGTGGAATTGCTGCAGCGCTTGTCCATCCATCATTAGATCGTGTCTGTATTGTCGGAAACATAGGAACAGGGAAAACGACTGTATTAGAAGCCATCCTTGATTATTTTTCAGATGAAAAAAAAGTGACAATCCCGGCAAATGTAACTGCTGAAAGGTTATTAGGAGAAAGAGAGATTACATTGCTTTCAAAAAACGAAATAGATTCCTTGTCCCAAAGTCTTCTCTATCAAGCAAAAATCGTTGTATCGGATCAATTTGCTCTGATGAGGAAGAGTAGTCAAACAATGCTTGTGCAATTGTTAAAGAACAAAGAGTTACAAGTTTATAAGAATTCTAGACTTTCTACTTATCCTCTTTTAGCAAAATGGTTTTATTGTCTTCATCAAGAGGAGCAAGATAGATCAAACTTAAAACACGCAAGGCTATGTGTGCGAATGTCTCCCGTTTTTGAACTATCTGATCGTAGCAGAATTAGCAAATTTTTGGGTGAAGGAACAGGGGAATATAGTAAGGGGGTTATACAAGAAGCAAAACACCGATTACCTCATGTTCGAGTTCCCGAAAGGATGCTACGTCTAGCAATCGAAATAGTAATACGTTCAGGATGTAAAAACCAAGAGGCAGATATCGATTTAGTGGAAACTGCCCGTGCATTAGCAGCTTTAGACTTCTGTGAAAGCATAGAGCAGAGACATATAGAAGAGGCTGCTGAATATGTCGTGTCCCATCGAATGGGGGAGCATCAAGAATCTCCAACCTCTGAAGATTCATCTTCAACCACTGATGAAGAGCGTTTCACAGCTGACCTGCAGGAAAGAAATAACCAAACTGCTGATGAAGAAACAAAAACAGTGGATAGTGATAAAGAAAGTCATGCTAGAACGGATAAGCATCCGTCAAAAGAGTCATTTCCTAATGAACAAGTAGACTCTGACGGGATGGATGAGGAAGTAGAGCGGATGATTGCATCACTTAACGTTCAGGCTGAGTTACTCTTTACGAAAAATAAAAGGAATCCGTACAATTTAAATGGTAAGCATCAAGAGTCCAGGTCTGTAGGAGGGAATGGTCGGACAATTCGAATAATCAGTAGGCAATCAGAATCACTTTCTCTTCATCATACCTTGGTAGCCGCAGCTCCGTTTATGAAAGTTCGTACTCCTAGACAGGGGATGAAATGGGCAATTGAAAAGGAAGACATGCGTTTTAAATGGAAGAGCAAACGTGAGGGTTTTACCATCCTTTTCTTAGTTGATGCTAGCCGTTCCATTGCAGTGAAACAGCGGATGAAAGTAGTAAAAGGTGCGATTATGGAGCTATTGCGTCAAGCGTACCAAAAAAGAGATCGAATTGGTCTCGTTACGTTTAGAAAAACGGAAGCAGTTGAAATATTACCTTTTACGAATAATTTTTCAGAAGCAAAGAAAAGACTTGAGGAAATTGCTACAGGTGGAAAAACACCGTTAGCAGCCGGGTTACAGCAGGCATTAAGGATATGTGTAAAGGAAAAACGGCTGAATAAGCAATCAGTACCTTACGTAGTTATTGTCACGGATGGAAACGCTAATGAAACAGTCCTTCCAGGTGGTACGGCAGCACAAGCGAGAAATGAGGCCTATCGTATAGCAAGAAGTATTGCTAATGAACATATTCCCGTGTCCGTCATTGATACACAGAGTGGAAGGAATAGATTTGGCTTAGCGGAAGAACTAGCAAATGCTTTGCATGGCGAATATATCTCACTAGATATCTTGACGGAAAAGAATATTACAGAAGTAGTTCAAAATAAACGGTAGGATTGATTTGTCTATTCCAATTTTAGAGAAGGGAGCGTATACGTATATATGCATATCATTTTTGCAACTTCTTCATCTGGAACACTTAATGAAGCTAGAAAAGCACATACGGGAGTACTAAAAACTTATCCGAATATAAAACTTTCTTTATTTTCAATGGAGGAATCGTTGCATGCAGAGCAGTGGAGCCGATTCGAACATGCATGTAGCTCAGCGAATGTATTCATTTATGATCCACATGGTGCTGACAATGAAGTGATGGAGCGAATGGTGGATATTTGTAAAGCATACGAATGTGATCAACTGTCATTGATGATTAATGGGGCAAAGTGGGAAGAATTCATCCGTTTTGGTCCACTAGATGGAAGCGACATACAGCTAGAACCTAGATCTGGACAATTAGCAATATCTGATAAGAATAACGATGATGTGGATCAACAAAAACTAAGGAAGCAAGCACTAGAAGATTATGAGCAGATTAAACGCTACTGGCATGCCTCTAGTATCCCAAATTGGCAAGAATTAATCTATTTTGTAGCAAATCTCTATGGAGAAGCAGGAGTTCCTTTAGCAAAAGCCCCAAGTTATCATGATAAAACAGGTATCATTGATCCCGAAACCAATATTTACTATGACAGTGTCGATTTATTCTTGCATGAGTGTGGAGAGGATCCATTTAAACCTAAAATAGTATTCTTTTATCTTGCTTCACAAGCTAGAATAAAGACAGTAGACATGATAAGAGAACTTAAAGAGCGCTTAAAACCTTTTGCCACCGTTATTCCGATCGGCTTTTCAAGTATTATGAAGCTGGATGTAGAAGAATTGGATCGTATATTCACGGAGATGACAGATAAAATAGAATTAATTGTTAATTTTATTGGTTTTCGTTTAGGAATAGGACCCAAAGGAGAAGGTAGAGCAGATGTCACAGAGTGGTTGGAGAAACTAAATGTTCCGATGATTCATCCCTTTTTCCTAACACGAACGACATTAACAGAATGGGAAGAAGCAAAGAGCCTCTCTCCTGTAGAAGCTATGGTGAACGTCGTGTTACCTGAGCTGGATGGAGCCATTGAAACTTATCCTATTGCAGCGATACAATCTATAGGTTTTGATGAAAAATATCAATTTGAGATAAAAGAACTTGCTTTAATAGAGGATCGTGTGAACTATTTTATTCATCGGATCGATCGGTGGCTACGCTTGCGTCGGACCGAAAATCGTTACAAGCGGCTTGCTTTGATAGGTTATAATTACCCACCTGGAGAAGGAAATTTGTTTAGTGGATCTTTTCTAGATACCTTTAGCTCTATTTCTGCCCTACTAAATAAATTAGCCGAAGAAGGTTATCAGGTTGAGCCAATGTCAAAAGAAGAGCTGGAGATACAATTCAGACGATATCAATTGTTTAATGAAACAAGTTGGGGTGTGGATGAGGATTTAGATGAACGATTGCGATATTCGGTCGATAAAGCAAATCTCCATCTAAACAAGTATCGGGAGCAGGAAAAGGTCAACAGCTATTGGGGTCACTATCCAGGTGAAATAATGACGGATGGAACGGATTTCTTCATTCCTGGGTTTATCAACGGTAATGTTTTTATTGGATTACAGCCTAGTAGAACTGGCAGTGACCGAGATTCGTCCACGAATTACCATGATCAATCTATTCCTCCACATCATCAATATCAAGCGTTTTATACATGGCTGGAGAAAGAATTTCGGTCAGATGCGATTGTTCATATCGGAACCCATGGCACATTGGAATATTTACCTGGGAAAGAAAATGGAATGTCTTCAGCATGTTTTCCGGATCAGCTAGTTCAGTCACTTCCGCATTTCTATCTTTACTATATTGGTAATCCTTCCGAGGCCATGCTTGCTAAACGTCGTACACATGCCGTGGTAAGTAGCTATCAAGCACCGCCGTTTAGAGAGGGTGGGCTGCATGGAGTTTATCTAGAACTAGAACATTTATTACACGAATATCGAGAAGCAGAACAGCTTGATCCACTTCGATGTGGAAAAATTTTGGAAGAGATAGAAGCTATAGCAAATAAAAGTGGATTTTCCAATAAGCAATTCGAGGAGATTGAGCAAGAGTTACACCGCATGCAATATGCTCTAATCCCATATGGATTACATACAATTGGAGAAGGCTTGGGTCATGAGGATGCGATAGATCATACGGTATATACGATGCGAAAAGAACACAAAGGCATAATGAGTTTGAAACACTTAGTTGTCCAGCTAAAGCCTGCTTTGGAAGATCGAGAGGGAGTTTTAGAAAAGGAAGCAACAATTTTATTAGAAAAATATATAGAATCAAAGGAAATACCTTATGCCAAGGAAGATTCTCTTGTAAAAGCCGCTTCAAATACTTTAGCATATGGGGAACATATTTATCTGCAAGCAAGAGGAAATAAGGAGCTTCCTTCTATTATAAGAGCATTAAATGGTGGCTATCTTTCAGCCAAATTGGCAGGCGATGTATATCGAAATCCAGAATCGTTACCAACCGGATCTAACGTCTATCAATTTGATCCCCGTTCTGTACCTAGCTCCTCTGCCATTAATAGAGGCAAAGAGATAGCAGAAGCAACACTAGCACAATATTATGAAGCAAATGGACGAATTCCTCACACGGTGGCCTGCGTACTCTGGGGTGTTGAAACCTCCAGAACCCAAGGCGAGACCATTGGACAGATTCTCGCATATGTTGGAGCAAAAGCAGTAAAACGCTCTGATGCTACCAATATGACTTTTGAGCTCATACCACTTGCTGAGCTAGGGAGACCAAGAATAAATGTAGCAATTAATATATCCGGCGTTTTTCGCGATTTATTTCCGAATGTTATAGAGGAATTGAACAACCTGTTTCAAAAAATTTCACTAGCAAATGAAGAGGAAGATAATAATTTCTTCAAATCCTTAACCTTAAAAATCAAAAAGGCATTGTTGAGGGAAGGATATACAGAAGATGATGCGTTTGATTTGGCAACTTCACGAATTTTCGGGCCTAGAGCGGGTGAGTATGGGACTGGAATTAATCATATGATCGAGGGTGGCAATTGGGATAACGAAGAGGAATTAGGTGAGATGTACAAACACCACAGTCACTATGTCTATAGTAAAGTAAGAAGGGGGGAAAGCTTTCCTTCGTTATATGATGTGAATATG
The DNA here is from genome assembly GCF_055392695.1 of Gracilibacillus sp. JCM 18966. Lineage (NCBI taxonomy): Bacteria > Bacillati > Bacillota > Bacilli > Caryophanales > Bacillaceae > Gracilibacillus > Gracilibacillus sp. JCM 18966. The sequence goes on from NZ_AP043883.1 coordinate 2,004,136, forward strand.
GAAGCAGCTGATGTTGTATCACAGTTACGTGCAAGTCATGAATACGAAATTACTGATTTAGATGATTATTACAATTTTTTTGGTGGATTGTCAAAATCTATTGAAAAAGTTAAAGGTAGGAAGGTTGATATTTATATAACAGATACAACTCAAATAACTCCTCACACAGAGAGTGTTAAGTATGCTATTAATCGTGGGGTTAGAACACGCTTAACTAACCCAAAATGGATAGAAGGATTGCTTAAGCACCCATATCATGGTGTACAACATATGGCTAAAAAGACAGAGAATTTACTAGGATTAGCCGCAACTACTAATCAAGTGGAGGATTGGGTTTTTTCTAATATTCATGACACTTACGTAAGAGATGAAACATTACAAGAGAGGATTCGTCAAGCAAATTCTCATGCCTATCGTCAGTTATTAGGAACTTTGGTTGAGGTGACAGAGCGCGGTTATTGGAAGCCTACCGAAGAACAATGGCAAAATCTAAAAGAAGCCTTTTTAGAAACAGAAGCCTCGATGGAATGAGCACGAGATTATTTTCATGCAGTAAATCGTAATCATTACTATTTACATTATTAAAAAGTTGTTATATAATGTTCAATGCGTAATCATTACGATTTAATAGAGGTTTTGATATAAAAGATAAAAAATATAGAAAGGAGTTAGTCAAAATGGCTAAAAAATCTAAAATTGCAAAAGCAAAAAAACGCCAAAAAATGGTGGAACAATATGCTACCTTAAGAAAAGAGTTAAAAGCAAAGGGCGATTATGAAGCTCTTCGTAAGTTACCACGAGACTCATCACCAACTCGTTTAAAAAACCGTTGCGAGATTACTGGAAGACCACGTGGCTATATGAGAAAATTCAACATGTCACGCATTGCCTTTAGAGAGTATGCACATAAAGGACAAATTCCCGGCGTGAAAAAATCTAGTTGGTAATGGCACATGTAGAGAATGAAATAAGTAACAGGGACATCTCGAAGTGTTGTCCCTGTATTATTTTTGATATACAGAAACGTATATAGCAAGAGGAGGAAAGCCCATTGTCAACAGAACAAACGATTCCAGTAACCATTTTAACTGGTTTTTTAGGTACAGGAAAAACAACATTGCTTAATCACTTATTAAAGGGCATGTCTGACCAAAAAATTGCGGTCATCATCAATGAATTTGGCGACACATCCATTGACAGTCACTTGGTAGTGTCAACGAAGGAAGAAATTATCGAAATTAACAGTGGTTGTATTTGCTGTAATGTACGAGGTGATTTAATAAACATCTTAAGTAATCTGATAAAGCAAGAAGAAAACATCGATCGCATTGTCATTGAGACAACAGGTATGGCTAATCCAGCTCCGATTATTCAAACCTTCCTAATGGATGAACAAACAGCAATGGCATTTGAGATAGATAGTGTGATTACGATGGTTGATGCCAAGCATATCTGGCAACATTTAAAGGAAGAAGAACCCGGGCAACAAATCGCTTTTGCAGATGTCCTGCTATTAAATAAAATGGATTTGATCACAGAAAATGAAAAGAAAGAACTGGAACAACAACTGATTAACATGAATCCACATGCAAAACAGGTATACACTACCTATGCAAATATAGACAGCCGAGATTTAATAGGGAAGAGATCCTTTGATTTAGATAATATATTAAACATAGATCCCAATCTATTAGTTGAAACACATCACCATCATCATAATGATCAAATCACTTCCTTTGTTTTTCGAGAGGATCGTCCGCTTGATCTAGATAAAGTGAATCATTGGTTTGCCTATTTAGTTCAATTTAAAGGTGAACATTTATATCGATATAAAGGTGTCCTCTATATAAAACAATTGGAGAAAAGAGTTGTTTTTCAAGGTGTACATATGCTGTTTGCAGGTACAGAGGGAGTTGCATGGGCGAACGACGAAAAACGACAAAGTGAGATAGTATTTATTGGCAAGGAACTCAACTATCGAGAGCTAGCAAAGGGATTTCAATATTGTTTAGCTTAATTTTGCGATGTAAATCGTAATTATTATTATTTATAAGGGTGGTAACTGTGAATAACATCCATGATGTCATTATTGTAGGTGCTGGTCCTTCCGGCATTGGTATCGCAGCTTTATTACAACAAATGGAATGTACATCTTATTTGATTTTAGAAAAAGAAGAGGTAGGAGCTTCTTTTCTCCAGTGGCCAAAAGAAATGCGGTTCATTACACCTTCCTTTCCAGCACAAGGGTTTGGTCAGACGGATTTAAATGCGATTGTTCCGAAAACCTCACCAGCTTACACGTTAGATATGGAGCATCCTACTGGTGAAGCGTATGCTGAATACCTTGATGTGGTTGCAGATCATTTCGCTTTACCTATTAGAGAAGGAGTCCAGGTAAATCATATCGATAAAAACGATGGTATTTTTTCGATAGATACGACACAGGGAATTTATCAAAGTCGCTTTGTTGTTTGGGCGGCTGGGCAATACCAATATCCCAATTTAAATCCTTTTTCTGGTGCCGAGCTTGGTGTGCATAATAGCTTAATTCCATCATGGCGAGAAATGGAAGGGGATGATTTCATTATAATCGGGGGCTATGAAAGTGGGATGGATGCGGCATTCCATTTAGGGTGTTTGGGTAAGAGAGCTACTTTAATAGCTAAAACGAATACTTGGGAAATAGATGATAGTGATCCTAGTGTTGCTCTATCACCTTACACATATAGTCGTATTCGTCATTTGTTAGTCTCTGATTTGTTTACAGTGGTTGGCAACACATCTGTCACAGGTATAAAGTCAGTGGCTTCGGGTTATGACATCTATACAAATAAAGGAAAAGTTTTCTCAACAGCGGTGAAGCCGATATTAGCTACTGGTTTCTCAGGGAGTACAACCAAGATAGAAAATCTTGTGACACGTGGAAAACATGGGGAAGTACTTGTCAATGATAAAGATGAATCTGTAGTGACTACTGGCTTATTTCTAGCAGGACCGGAACTTCGTCACGATGATCATATTTTTTGCTATATTTACAAGTTCCGCCAGCGCTTTGCTGTAATAGCGGAAATGATTGGCCAACATTTAGGCTTAGACTTATCTATATTAGAGGAGTATAAACGAGAGAACTTTTATCTTGATGATCTTTCGATGTGTGGGGAGAGGTGTCAATGCTAGAGTGCGTGCAGTCTTCGCCTTCTCGTCCAATAGATGTGTTGCTAGTAGGTTGTGAATCTGTTGGGAAATCGGGATTGTTTCGTCATTTGACTGGCGAAAAAAGAGCGCTGACAAGTAATGTAAAAGGTTCTACAATAGCTGCGTTAACTGCACCATGTAAATTAAATAGCAAATTGAGATTAACAGACTTGCCAGGACTTCAATTCGATATGGATAGTAAAAGTACACAGCTTACTTTAGATCGTATAGAAGAAGAACAAATCCTGCTATTAGTTGTGAAAGCAACAGAACTGAAAGAGGAATTAACCCTACTACAGAAGGAATTGAATTTGAAAGGTAAAAAAGTAGCTATCGTCGCAACACATCAGGATAAGTACTTACCTTCTAATGCTGAACAAAATAGAGTGCACGAACTGTTACAAGTACCAGTTGTCTGGATTAATGCCAGAAGGATGAATCAAGCAGAACAGGAAAAAGTAATCACATGTATCGAACATGCCAAGACTTGGGCTGTTACAGCGAGTATTCTTCATTTTCTGCCTTCATCACCTAATCCTGTTAATAAACTGATTCCAATTCTTCGCTTGAGGGTAATAGGTCCAATATTAGCTTGCCTTATGATTCTAGCAATGTTTGCCTTGCCAGTTTATGTAGCCTATTTATTTGTCAGCTGGTTAGAGCCGATTACAGAACAGTATCTACTTACACCGATAACTGCATGGTTGGAGCAGATACCTGCCTTTTTAGCGAAAATATTGGTCGGTGATTATGGATTAATTACCCTAGGCTGGTACTCCTTCCTCTGGGCGTTTCCTGTTGTCTTCTTGATCAGCATAACCACGACTATCACAGAAGAGACGGGTATACAAGAACACTTAACGAATGCTTTAGATCCATGGCTCCGTAAAATCGGATTAACAGGAAGAGATTTGCTTCCTGTCATCACTGGGTTCGGTTGTAATGTTGTCGCAGTCATGCAAAGTAGAAGCTGTAGTAGCTGTACCCGAATATCTTGTGTTTCCTTGCTTGCTTTTGGTTCAGCCTGCAGTTATCAAATAGGAGCTACCTTATCTATTTTTAATGCAGCACATGCTCCGGTTTTATTTATTCCTTATTTGTTCTTTCTATTTATTGTAGGAGCTATTCATACAAGGATTTGGAACAAAAATGCTACGAATGAGCTAACTCGTATCACTCCCTTGCCTTATCTACAAGGAATCAATTGGAGTGCATTTCGGTGGAAGGTTTCTGGTGTTATTAAACAATTTTTATTCCAAGCTATGCCGATTTTCTTGTTGATATGTTTGCTTGCCTCTGTACTGGAAATAGTAGGGATATTATCGATTTTGAGATGGCTTGCAATGCCATTATTATATCTATTTTCAATACCGACAGATGCAGCACCTGGATTGATTTTTTCTTTTATTAGAAAGGATGGCTTACTTGTCTTAAATGAGGGGCAGGGCAGTTTATTAATGGAGATGTCGATCAGTCAAATATTTATACTCGTTTACTTGGCATCAACACTATCAGCTTGCCTTGTTACATTATTTACTATCGGTAAAGAATTAAGCTGGAAGCATACTATATCAATTGCGTGGAAGCAAATGCTGACAAGTGTTGTTAGTGCAGCTTTTCTTGCTGCAGGACTATATTTCTTATCATAAAAAAAGGAGGAGTAGCAGATGAAAAAGATTCCTGTTACTGTACTAAGTGGATATTTAGGTGCTGGTAAAACAACGTTATTAAATCATGTCTTACATAATCGAGAAGGATTGAAGGTGGCAGTGATTGTCAATGACATGAGTGAAGTCAATATTGATAGTGAGCTTGTTCAATCGCAAGGTGGCTTTTCCCGTACAGAAGAGAAATTAGTAGAAATGTCTAATGGTTGTATTTGCTGTACATTACGAGAAGATTTATTGGTAGAAGTGGAGCGACTCGTGAAAAAAGGGGACGTTGATTATATTTTGATTGAATCATCAGGAATTAGTGAGCCTGTCCCGGTTGCACAAACCTTCTCTTATATTGATAAAGAAATGGGGATTGATTTAACGAAATATTGTCGCTTGGATACGATGGTTACCGTTGTCGATGCTAATCGTTTCTGGCATGATTTTGGTTCAGGAGACAGCTTGCTGGAGAGACAACAAGCAGTAGGTGAGGAAGATACGCGTAATATTGCCGATTTGTTACTTGACCAAATTGAATTTTGTAATGTTCTTGTTTTGAATAAGACAGATTTAGTTAAAGATGTAGATTTACAGAAGCTAGAGAAAGTCATTCGAAAGTTACAGCCTGAAGCGAAAATTATCCGTACAGTTCATAGTAGGGTAGATCCAAAAGAAATAGTAAATACACGTTTGTTTGACTTTGAAAGAGCTAGTGAATCGGCAGGCTGGTTGAAGGAACTTAATGCAGGAGTAGAAAATCATACCCCTGAAACAGAGGAGTACGGCATTGGTTCATTCGTCTATACATCCAGACTTCCTTTTCACACGGAACGATTAGTGAGCTGGTATCAAGATCTACCGAAAGAAATTGTTCGGATAAAAGGTGTGATGTGGTGTGCGACTCATAATGATTTAGCTTTATTGCTATCACAAGCTGGTCCATCAGTGTCGGTTGAACCGTTAGCCTATTGGGTAGCTTCCTTATCAAAAGGTCAACAAAAGGAAATTTTAAGGAATAATCCTGAAGTCAAAGATTTATGGGATCCTCAATATGGAGATCGTCATACAAAGCTTGTATTTATCGGAATGGACTTAGATGTTAAGGAGATAACTAGTGAGCTAGATCATTGTCTATTAACAGAGTCAGAGATGTCGGAAGACTGGTCACGATTTAGAAACCCATACAATTGGCGAATTTCGTAATCAGGGGTGAGAACAGGTGATTTTATCAGGAAGAACGATTAAACAATTAATATATGAGGAACAAGTGGGTATTATTCCTTTTGAGGAATTAAACATACAACCAGCGTCTATTGATCTATGTTTAGGAAAGCATTTTTTAGTAGTGGATGATATGTCTACTCCTTTTTTATCCGTCAACGAACCGGCAAATTATCATGAAATGCAAGTAACAGATGGAGAAGTTATCACGATTCCACCTAAAACCTTTCTATTAGGAACAACGTTAGAGCAAATTCGCTTGCCTAACAATTTAACGGCCTTTGTTGAAGGGAGAAGTTCTATCGGAAGACTTGGTGTTTTTATTCAAAACGCAGGATGGATCGATCCGGGCTTCTCTGGCCAGATCACCTTAGAGTTATTTAATGCAAATCGTGTCTCTGTTCAATTAAAAGTCGGGATGCGGGTCTGTCAATTGGTCATAGCGCATGTTGATCAAGCTACAGAAGGATATAGCGGGAAATATTTATTTCAAGAAGGGGCCACAGCTAGTCGGGTATATTTGGATTAAGGCGAAGAAGGCAGAGCAATACATGTTTTACAGGTAGATCTCTTGGATAGGAGAAATTTCGAAAAATATGTTGGTACTTTTGCCTGGAAGTCTCAATAAATATCGCAGGTGATAGGAAAACAGCTGAACCCATTACACTAAACGATTAGGAGGTAAAGAGATTGAAAAATAAAATACCAGTTACCGTGCTAAGTGGTTATTTGGGGGCAGGAAAAACCACTTTATTAAATCATTTGTTACACAATAGAGAGGATCTTAAAATAGCTGTAATAGTGAATGATATGAGTGAAGTGAACATAGATGCTGATATGGTGAAACAAGGTGGGTTCAGACGTGCTGAAGAGAAATTGGTCGAACTACAGAACGGATGCATTTGCTGTACATTAAGAGAAGATTTAATAAAAGAGGTAGAAAAGCTTTCTAGGCTGAATATCGATTATATTGTGATTGAGTCGACAGGGATATCAGAGCCAATTCCTGTTGCTCAAAGCTTTTCCTATGAGGATAAGGAGCTTGGAATCAACCTTGGCAAGCTATGTCGATTGGATACAATGGTGACGGTGGTCGATGCAAGTCGTTTTTGGGAGGATTATGGATCAGGAGAAAGCTTACTTGATCGTAATCAAGGAGCAAATGAGGAAGATGCTAGAGAAGTAATTGATCTATTAATTGATCAAATAGAATTCGCAAACGTTATCCTTTTAAATAAAGTGGATTTAGTAAAAAAATTGGATAAAGAAGCATTAATAGCAGTTCTGAAGCAATTAAACCCTGAAGCTCATATTATCGACACAACTTTTGGCAGAATTCCGCTGGATTCTGTCCTGAATACGGGATTGTTTGAATTTGAAAAAGCAAGCCAAGGAGCGGGATGGATCAAAGAACTAAATGAGGAACACGTACCTGAAAGTGAGGAGTACGGCATCTACTCCTTTGTTTACCGGAGGGACAGACCGTTCCACCCTGAACGGTGGATGAACTGGTTAGAAAATTGGCCGACAGGTATTGTACGAGCCAAAGGATTCTTTTGGTTAGCTTCAAGAAATGAGATATCTGGTTTATTATCACAGGCTGGTACCTCCCTCTCTATTCAGGGTGTAGGAAAGTGGGTTGCCACTTATCCTGAAAAAGAACAAATGGAAGTTTTGAATAAGGAACCTGAGTTAGTGAAGCGCTGGGACGTGGAATATGGGGATCGTATGACGGAGTTAGTGTTTATCGGTATGAATATGGATGAAGAGGAGATCATTAAGGGATTGGATCAATGCTTGCTAACAGATGAAGAAATGAAACAGGATTGGAATAAATTTAATGATCCATTGCCAGCATTTACTGAGAGTGGGCATTAAAATTGTAGAAGTAAAAAACGGTTCTTTTAAATATGAAAAAGAGTGGACAATTAGTCTGTGAATTTTTCATATAGATAAGCGTCAATTCGTTGCATTGATTGGACCTAATGGTTCAGTAAAATCTACTTTGGATGAAAAACTATCTATGTAAACATATGAACCATAATATCCATTTCAGTAAAATTAGAGCGAATGATGTGTGGATAGAGATTATCTATCATCCGTAATCAATAGAGAAGAAATTAGGCATAAACATTATATTCTCCATGGCAACCAATAAATATCTCATATTTATTGGTTTTTTTCTTTATAAAACTTATATGTAGTTTGAGATCAAATGGCTTATGAGCATTTAATCGAACATTTACAAATGATATAATTAATCTGTGTTGAAGAGATTTTATATGGAGTAAAAGAGAAAAGGTACTTACTATAGCTAGTGAAACGAGGAGTTTAAGAAACTAAATAATGATTGTCATTATTTCCAAAATGTTCGGAGTGGGGAGGATTAACTGCTGGCATAAAAATTAGAGCAATACTAGTTACTGGAGGAATTTTTCTAGTGCTCCTTCCCCTGGTGTGTTCTAGTTTTGGTAAGGTAATGATAGGTAATACATTGTTTGTCAAAAAATTATGCTAAAGGGGATATAGAGATATGATATTAGTTAGTTCCTGCTTAGCAGGCTTAAATGTAAGATATAATGGTACAAACAGTTTTAATAGTAAAATTGCAAAACTCGTAGAAGAAAAGAAAGCTGTTACAATATGTCCAGAATTACTAGGGGGCTTTTCAACCCCACGAGAACCTGCAGAAATTGTAGGTGGTAATGGAGAAGATGTACTTGATGGAAAGGCTAAAGTAATCGAGAAATCTGGAAGAGATGTTACGGAACTTTATATCAAGGGTGCTTATGCTACTCTGAATAAAGCTAGAAAAATAAATGCATCCATTGTTGTTTTAAAGGAATCCAGTCCATCCTGTGGCAGCTCCATGATTTATAATGGTAATTTCATTGGTGAAAAACAAAAGGGAATGGGTGTTACTTCTGCATTATTACTTAGAAATGGAATAAAAGTAATTTCGGAAGAACAATTTGCTGACTTGTCATCTTTGCAGGGGCTAGAATAGAGCAATAGTTCAAATTTAGGAGGAAGCAATGAATCTAAAAGTGATAGAAAAAATTAATCTGCTTACAAATAATAAATTGATTATCTGGTTAAATATTTGGGCATTGGTAATATTTTTAGGCTTAGTGCTTGTTGGCATTTATGCTATGGGAGAGTTTGAGATATTTCCAAAAGAAGAAAAAACATTACTATTTATATTATACATGGTATTAAGGGTGCTGTTATTCTGTGCCAGTTTTATCGTTCTTCTCGTATTACATGAATTAATCCATGGCTTGTTTTTTAAAGTATTTAAGCCGGAAAGTAAGGTGAAATTCGGCTTTAAGAATGGGATGGCGTATGCAGCCAGCCCTGGCTCGATCTATCCGAGAATTCCGTTTTTTATCATCATTATCATGCCATTTATAATCATTAGTGCACTGCTTTCCATTATCAGTTTATTTGGTATTGATTCTACCTTTCTCTATCTATTATTTGCTTGTCATACATCGGGCTGTGTTGGTGATTTTTATTATTGCTACTTGCTTACACGTAAAAAAGGTAAAATTTATATAGAAGACACCGAGGTGGGAATAGATATTTATGAGGAAACAGCATAAAGCGAACATTCTGCAGAAAATATTTATAAATATTCGGTTTTAGTATTGACTAATCTTTGCTAGCCTAGTATGATATGAATTGAATTTATTATAATTTAATAATCATTACCTTCCGTCGTATAATATTGGGAATATGGCTCAAAAGTTTCTACCAGAGCACCGTTAAATGCTCTGACTACGAGGAGGATGAAGTTATTATTTAATAGGATAATAACTTCATCTACTTGTAATAGGAACCCCTTTGGATCATGTCCAGAGGGGTTTTTATTTCAGCAAAACTAGGGTGATGGATGAAATGGGAGGAAAAAATAGATGAAAAAGTTTTTTGAGTTTGAGCAGCTTGAAACGAATTATCGTAAAGAAACGATAGCTGGTATAACTACATTTCTAGCTATGGCTTATATTTTGTTCCTTAACCCTTCAATGCTTTCCGATGGCACTGGCATGGATAAGGGTGCGGTTTATGTTGCCACTGCATTGGCCGCTGCCATAGGTACATTAATTATGGGTGTACTCGCAAAGTATCCAATTGCTCTTGCGCCAGGTATGGGATTAAATGCGTTCTTTACTTATACCGTTGTATTAGGCTATGGTATTCCTTGGGAAACAGCATTAGCAGGAGTATTGGTTTCAGGACTTATCTTTATCCTATTAACCTTAACAGGTCTCCGTGAAAAAGTAATTAATGCCATTCCAGCTCATTTGAAAATGGCAGTTGGAGCAGGGATCGGTCTTTTTATTGCTTTTCTAGGGTTTCAAAATGTAGGAATTATTGTATCTGATGAAAGTACAGTAGTAGCACTTGGTGATCTAACCAATCCTGAAACGTTATTAGCCATTATTGGTCTATTTGCCACAGTTATCTTAATTGCAATAGGTTTTAAAGGTGGCGTGTTTTATGGGATGGTGATCACAGCAATTGTTGGAATCATTATTGGCCAAATCCCATTACCTGATAAAATTATAAGTGGAGTTCCTAGTATTGAGCCAACATTTGGGGCTGCCTTCACTCATCTTGGTGATATTTTTACGATTCAAATGCTTGTCGTTATATTAACCTTTTTGTTCGTCGATTTCTTTGATACAGCAGGTACTCTAGTAGCTGTGGCATCAAAAGCGGGTTTAATGAAGGATAATAAGCTTCCAAGAGCAGGAAAAGCATTATTTGCTGATTCTGCTGCAACAGTAGTTGGAGCAACATTAGGTACATCAACTACTACTTCTTATGTGGAGTCTACAACAGGTGTTGGGGCTGGTGGTCGCTCAGGGTTCGCCTCTGTTGTCACAGCGATTTTATTCCTATTAGCACTATTCTTTTCACCATTATTAAATGTCGTCACACCATCTGTAACAGCTCCAGCCTTAATCATTGTTGGGGTATTAATGGCATCTTCTTTAAAGGATATACCTTGGGACAAGTTTGATATTGCAGTACCAGCATTCCTAACGATTATCATGATGCCACTTGCCTATAGTATAGCAACAGGTATCGCAGTCGGGTTTGTCTTTTATCCAATTACTATGGTTGCAAAAGGAAAAATAAAAGAAGTCAGCCCAGTTATGTGGGGGCTGTTCGTGATCTTTATTCTTTATCTTGGATTTTTACATTAATAGTTGAAAAGGCTTCGGCATTATGCCGAGGCCTTTTGCGTTGTTTGAAGAAGAAGTATTAGGGTAATAAAGAAGAAAGCTTTTCATAATAAGCACTAATGTGCATAATTTGAATCTGCATAAATCTCTTCTTATAGAGAAAAAATAGATTTGTCACCTGCTATGCGACAAAATTAGTTTTCAAGTATCTTGAAGATAGCATAACGGTGTCCTATGATTAGAATTGATGAATAGGAAAATTAGACGGAGAGGAGAAAGATAATGGCTCAGTCAAATATAAAAGTAAAAGTCCAGCAGTTTGGTAATTTTCTAAGTTCGATGGTTATGCCAAACATTGGTGCATTTATAGCATGGGGGCTTATTACTGCTTTATTTATTGCAGATGGTTTTATTCCAAATGAAAACCTTGCAAAATTAGTGGATCCAATGGTGTTTTACCTACTACCATTGTTAATCGGTTACACAGGTGGTAAATTGATTCATGACCAGCGTGGAGGTGTGGTAGGTGCTATCGCGACAATGGGGGTTATTGTCGGTGCGCCAGATACACCGATGTTTTTAGGTGCCATGATCATGGGTCCACTTGGTGGTTATGTGATTAAAAAGTTTGACCAATTAGTGGAGGGTAAAATTAAATCTGGCTTTGAAATGCTGGTAAATAATTTTTCGGCGGGTATTCTCGGAGGACTTCTTGCCATTCTATCCTTCTTGGCTATTGGTCCTGCTGTCAATGGTTTTACTCAACTACTTGTTGCAGGAGTAGATTGGTTAATTGGTGCAGGTCTTTTACCATTAACAAGTATCTTTATTGAACCTGCCAAAATATTATTCCTAAATAATGCAATTAATCATGGGATTCTCTCTCCAATAGGTTTAGAACAGGCGAGAAGCACAGGTGAGTCTATTCTATTCTTATTAGAAGCAAACCCTGGTCCAGGTCTTGGTGTTTTATTAGCCTTTATGCTATTTGGAAAAGGTTCTGCAAAGCAATCCGCACCTGGTGCAGGAATTATTCATTTCTTTGGAGGTATCCATGAAATTTACTTCCCATATGTATTAATGCGCCCAATGCTATTATTTGCGGTTATTTTAGGTGGTATGGGTGGAATACTAACATTAGTACTTTTAGGTGGAGGATTAGCAGCCCCTGCATCTCCTGGTAGTATTTTAGCAATTGCTGCAGTTACCCCTGGAAAAGCAAGTGTTTATATCGCAAACTTTGCTGCTGTTATCGTAGCTACGATTATTTCGTTCGTTGTTGCTGGATTTGTGCTAAAATCAAGTAAACAAGATGACGAAAATATAGAAGAAGCAACACAAAAAATGCAAGAAATGAAAGGGAAGAAAAGCTCTGTGGCAGGGGCACTTCAATCTAATTCAAGAACACTTCCTGATAAGGTAAACAAAATTGTATTTGCTTGTGATGCTGGAATGGGATCGAGTGCTATGGGGGCATCATTATTACGTAAAAAAGTGAAATCTGCTGATCTTGACGTTTCTGTCACCAATACAGCAATTAGTAACCTGCCAGGTGATGCACAGGTTGTTATTACTCAAGAAGAATTAACGCCTCGTGCAAAAGAGAAATTACCCAATGCTTATCATATTTCCGTTGATAATTTCTTATCAAGTCCCGAATATGACAAGCTAATTGACAGCTTGCAAAATGGTGTCACGGAAGAGTTATCTGAAGTGGTAGAAGAAACAGAAGCAGAGGTAACGGGTAAAGATCACGAGCACGATGATGACGATCTATTGCGGGAAGAAAATATCTTCCTTAATCAAGAATTCAATACAAAGGAAGACGCTATTCGATTTGCTGGTGAAGTGTTAGTGAAAGCAGGCTATGTAGAAGAAAGCTATGTGGAGGCAATGATAGAGCGCGATAACATAACATCTACCTATATGGGTAATCATGTTGCCATTCCACATGGTACAGAAGCAGCAAAAAAGGCTGTATTACGTTCAGGGTTTACAGTCCTTCAGGTTCCAAATGGGGTGGATTTTGATGGCAAGGAAGCGAAGTTAATCTTCGGTATTGCAGGAAAAGACGGTACCCATTTAGACATCCTTTCCGGTATTGCCGTAGTTTGTTCAGATGAAGAAAATATTGAACAGATGGTGCAAGCAAAAACAGCGAAGGAATTGTTAGCTATAATTAATAGTAAATGATGGTAATGAGTAGAAAGATGGGGTAGGTCCATCTTTCTATTCTGCTATCTGCTATATTCACCCTAAGGACATTTTGGAAAAGAAACGAGAGGGTAGAATGTTTATAACGTCAAGAGAAAAATTAATCATTGAATTAGTAATAAAAACTTCTGGTAAACACACACCACAGTCATTGGCCAATTACCTACAAGTTAGTGTAAGGACTGTTCAGCGTGATCTAAAAGCTGTGGAGAATATCTTACATTCCTTCGAGCTACAGCTGAAGCGAACACCCAATGATGGTTTAATGATTGATGGAAAAAATGAACATATTTTCAAACTGACCCAAAATTTATACCATGTCCATCCGACAGATGAAACACCAGAAGAAAAAAAATTACAGTTACTTATTACCTTATTACATGAAGGCTCTTTTTTTAAGACACAAGTGCTGGCAAAACAGCTCGGAATTAGTGTTACAAAGCTTTCTTCTTATCTGGATGATCTAACGAAATGGTTAGATAACTTTTCTATTGAATTGAATCGAAAAAGAGGTGTTGGTGTAAGCTTAGCTGGAAGAGAAGCAAATAAGCGTAAAGCTCTCGCTACCTATTTCTTATTTCATTTTCATGAAGAGTTATTAGAAAGCTTATATCTATTACAAAAGCATCACCTACTAGAAGGTCCGATACTAGGCTATTTTTCTTCTCAATATTTATTCACCATTGATGAAATGGTTCATCATTTATTTGACAAGGGGCAGACACGCTTAGCGGATAATGACTATTTAGGATTTATCGTCCACACGGCGATTACTCTCCAACGAGTAGAGAATCATTTTCTTTTAGAGGATGATGAACCAGTATTGTATGAGGAATCTACCCGAACCTTTCAACAAATTAGCCAACTAGCAGAACATATAAGATCGAAATTATCGATTCCGTTAACTCATAAAGATGTTTATTATTTAGCTGTTGTTTTAAAAGGATCCAAATTGCAGGATTCGGATACAGTTGATTATGACAGTATTATGCTAGGACAGCTGATTAGAAACATCATTCAAGATGTTTCCAAGCAACTTCACATTGATCTTTCTAAGGACTTTTCGTTATTCCAAGGATTGCTTGCTCATATGGAGCCCTCGATTTTTCGATTAAAGCATCAGATGGGCTTTTTTAATCCGTTAACCGAGGAAATAAAAAAGAAATATCCTATGTTATTTATGGCAGTTCGAAATAGTTTAGAGAAGGAATTTAATGATATCTCCTTTCCAGAGGATGAGATTGCCTTTATTGTGCTTCATTTCGGATCTGCATTATTAATGAATGAGGAAAAGACAGCGATACGTGCGGTTATTATCTGTCCTACAGGAATAGGTACATCTAAGATGCTAGCAAGCCGTATTCAGAAAGAATTTGCGGAAATTAACACAGTGGACATAAAATCAATTAAAGAAATAGAGAAATCGAAATTAAATGTGTTTGATATGGTTATTTCCACTGTAAAGCTTCCGTTTGATGATCTGAACTATATATTAGTATCACCACTATTAAACGACGAAGATATTCAAATGATAAGAAGCTTTTTGCAGCATAATATACGACAGTTAACAAGTAAAAATGAATATATGAAAAATAACAATAGCAAGAATTTTAACCTCCAGCCATCCAAATTGCAAGATGTGTTGCAGGAAATGGAGGAAGTACATTCTAGTATCGAAGCAATTCTGAATAACTTCCGTTTATACAGGAGATCGAACGCTGGATATTTGCAAGTATTAAGAGAGATGACCGAACGACTGGAACAAGCAGGGTTAGTCTCTAATGCAGAAGAAGTTTTACAAAAGTTAGCGGAAAGAGAAACAATGGGAGGATTGGGAATTCCTAATACCAATATGGGGCTTTATCATTGTCGATATGACGGTATTCAAGAACTTATTTTTCAAATATGTCATCTAGATAATCCTTGTGTCATTAAAGGAATGGATGGCACAGAAGTACAGTTAAAAAACCTACTATTGATGTTATCACCTGAAACGTTAAGTACAAAACAACAAGAAATACTAAGTCTCATAAGTACGAGTCTAATAGAAAGTGACGAGGCGATGATGATTTTTTCTTCTTCGAGTGAATCAATGATTAGAGAGAAATTAGAGGAGTTATTTTCAGACTACCTCGAAAATAAATGGATAAAGGAATGATTATAATGAAACAGACCGTCCACTTTGGTGCTGGAAACATTGGAAGAGGTTTTATTGGAGCTTTATTCTCTGAATCAGGTTACCATGTTACCTTCGTAGATATTGCAGAATCAATCATTCATTCTTTAAATGAACAGAAGAGCTACAAGGTAAAATTAGCAACAGACCAACATGAAACAACTACGATCAAGAATGTAGCGGGCTTAAATAACATGACACAGGAAAATAAGGTGATCGAGGAAATTACAGGTGCTACTTATTTGACTACTGCTATCGGACCGAATATTTTGCCTCGAATTGCACCACTTATTGCACGAGGTATCTCGGAACGAGTGTATCAAACAGATGAAAAGCTGTATGTGATTGCTTGTGAAAACCAGATAGGTGCAACTGACATATTGAAGCAGCACATATTAGATAATCTTGATGAAGACACAAAAGATAGACTAGCAGGGAGAGTATATTTCTTTAATTCTGCTGTCGATCGTATCGTTCCCATACAGGAAGATAATTCTTTAGATGTGTTGGTCGAACCATATTACGAGTGGGTAGTCGAGACGGAGGAAGAGATTCCGGAAGTTGAAGGGATGACTATCGTATCTGAGCTTGCCCCTTTTATTGAGAGAAAGTTATTTACCGTTAATACAGGGCATGCCGTCATTGCATACCTTGGCTACTTGAACGGGAAGTCAACCATTGATAAAACGTTAGCAGATGAAGCCATTAAGGAACAAGTCGAAGCAACATTAAAGGAAACTGGTGATTACTTAGTTAAACAGTATGGTTTAAAGGCAGATGAACATAACGAATATATTCAGAAAATAATTAAAAGGTTTAAAAATCCCTATCTTCAAGATGGGGTTACAAGAGTAGGGCGTGCACCGATCCGAAAATTAGGACCCGAGGATCGACTAATTCGCCCTGCAACAGAAGCGCAAAAAGCTGGTCTATCATTTACGAACTTAGCGAAGGCTATTGCTGCTGCACTATTATTTGATTATCAAGAGGACGAAGAAGCGATGAAGCTTCAATCAATGATCAAAGAAAACGGAATGGCGAAAGTGTTAGAGGATGTAAGTAAACTTCCTAAGGATAGTGACATTACACAAGAAGTTATCAAACAATATGCGTTATTAAAAGGGTAAATAAGGAACGGTTCAGTATCGTCTTGCTGGACCGTTTTTTTAGATCCTGGTTACTCCTCCTCATTTTCAATATTTACTCTCTTTCTTTTCCTAGTATTGTCCATTTTCTTATGCAAATGGATACACATCAGTCCATTACGAAGATTTGCGCTTACACGGTCCTTTCTCACAGCGAAAGGGAGGTCTATTTTTCTTGAAAAATCTCCTTGTAATATTTCTTGATGATGCATCTTGCCACTTTGTTTGATGGGAGATAGCTGTCCTCGTATTTCCAAGACATACTCGTCTACATATACTTCTATTTGCTTACTATTTTCCATACCGGGTAAACTAATATAACCAATCAATTCATTGTCTAGCTCGTATAAATTAATTGCTGGGATGGGAGGTTTGATAATATGCTCAAACTCATTCCAAAAGTTCCCACCGAAGAATTGATCCATATTATTTTTCCATTCGTGCATTTGCTGAAATGGATCCATCATTTTCCCTCCATTTTGTACTATGATAAGTAAGTTTTATATGATAAAATGATTCCGCCTAATTGTTATTATGTTATGTTAGAGAAATGATCCTGTTCCTTTAAGGAGGTATTTTTATGCTAGAAAATGCACTTATAATGGTTACGATTATTATGGCTATTAATATCGTGTATGTATCCTTATCGACATTACGTGTTATTCTTACATTAAAAGGAAGAAGATATATTGCGGGAACGATTGGTACATTTGAAATTGTCATTTATACCCTCGGACTTGGGTTAGTGTTAGATAATCTTGGAGAAATACAAAATCTAATTGCTTATGGGCTAGGCTATGGACTTGGTGTGATAATAGGGTCAATGATTGAAGAAAAACTGGCACTTGGTTATATTACCGTTAATGTTATTTCATCGAATCCAGACATTTCCTTTACGAAACAGCTCAGAGCAAAAGGCTATGGCGTCACCAGCTGGTATGCTTATGGAATGGATGGTGACCGTTTATCAATGCAAATACTATCACCAAGAAAATATGAGCTTCATCTTTATGAAACAATTAAATCTATTGATCCCAAAGCATTTATTATTGCTTACGAACCGAAGCAAATTCACGGAGGCTTCTGGGTGAAGCAAGTAAGAAAGGGGAAGATCAGAAAAAGTGTCGAAAAAGAAGAACAAAAACAATCAGAAGAAATACTTTCAAGTGAAGAAAAATGAAACCATTGCTAGCTGTTTAGAACGGATAAAGCAAGAGGGCTATCAACCGATTAGAAGAATAGAAAAGCCGATCTTTGAAGAGGTAGGTAGCAAAATCCAACCAATTGATCGAATCATACAATTTGAAGCCATTTTGTCAAAACACGAACGTTAATTTAATTATGTTAATTAACGTTCGATTTTTTATTGACAAGAGGGAAATGGACTTGTTATCATATGTGTAGAGTTAAAAAATCTTACAATTGAAAATGATGACCTCATATAATTTGGGAATATGGCCCAAGAGTTTCTACCCATCACCGTAAAAGATGGACTATGAGGGAAGATGTAAAAAAGCGTTAGGAGTTTGCTTTTACGGGGTGATCGATAAGGAACGAAATGTTCGGAAAAATGAATGAGCATCTAACCTGTAAAAGAAACGAGATTAAATGGCAAAAAAGTTACACTTCAGCCTATTCATCTTCTCTTATTACAGGAGGAGACCGAATAGGCTTTTTATTTTACGTTAGGAAAGTATAAAATTTCTACACAGTAGCTTTCGACGTAGTTGAAATTTTAAGATACCAAGTATAAGCAAAACTAGGCATTCGCCAAAGGACGAGCGAATGCGAGATTTTTCTAATGTACTTAAATATAGAAGAAAGAGGGGAAAGTATGGCACAAGTAGGAGTTATAATGGGGAGCATCTCCGACTGGGAAACGATGAAGCATACATGTGAGGTATTAGATGAATTAGGTATTTCCTATGAAAAAGAAGTGATTTCTGCACACCGTACCCCAGAGGATATGTTTCAATATGCAGAAAATGCAAGAGACAAGGGCTTAAAAATAATCATTGCTGGTGCTGGTGGGGCAGCACATTTGCCAGGTATGGTTGCTGCCAAAACGACATTGCCTGTCATTGGTGTTCCTGTCCAAACCAAAAGCTTAAACGGTCTTGATTCATTATTATCCATTGTACAAATGCCAGGTGGTGTTCCGGTTGCCACAGTTGCCATTGGTAAGGCTGGTGCTAAGAATGCAGGGATATTAGCTACACAAATGATTGGGGCATTTGATCAACAAGTGGCAGCTACATTAGCAAATTATCAAGTACAGATGCGCGAGAAGGTAGCAGAAATGAGGGAAGAACTTGCAGAACAATAGATTATTATTTGGACGAACGATCGGTATTATCGGTGGAGGACAACTTGGCAGAATGATGACTACCGTCGCAAAGCATATGGGTTACCATGTGATTGTACTAGATCCAACTCCTAATTGCCCAACTGCACAAGTTTCAGGTGGACAAATTGTCGCAGCATATGACGATATGAATGCCATAAAGGAGCTTGCTGAGAAATGTGACGTTGTTACCTATGAATTTGAAAATGTCGATTTAACAGCAGCAGAGTTTTTAGAAGCAAAGGGGATTTTGCCACAGGGTGCCAATTCTCTAAAGGTGACTCAGGATCGTGAATTAGAGAAAAAGGCAATGGTAGACAGCAACCAGCCTGTTGCTGAATTTGCAATCGTACAAACAGTACAACAAGTAGAGAAGGCAGTCGAAAAGCTTGGCTATCCTTCTGTAGTAAAAACCTGTCGCGGAGGCTATGACGGAAAGGGACAAGTCAAATTAACCAATGAACGGGATATAAAGGAAGCATCAGAAATGCTGTCTGCAACAGATCAATTGATCGTAGAAAAATGGGTGCCATTTGATAAAGAAATCTCTATCGTTTTTACAAGGTCACAAGCAGGGGATATCAGTTATTTCCCAGTTGCAGAGAACATTCATCGCGATCATATATTACATGCAACGATCGCACCAGCTCGAGTAGCAGGTCATATTGCTGAAAAAGCTAAAAAGGCAGCAAAGGCCATTGCGGAAACAATCGGTGTTGTGGGAACTTTTGCTATCGAAATGTTCGTGGTAGGGGATGAGATATTGATTAATGAACTGGCCCCTCGGCCACACAACTCAGGACATTATACGATCGAGGCATGTAATGTATCACAGTTTGAACAGCATATTCGAGCAATCTGTGGACTACCACTAATCCCGGTTTATGCACATGGTGGAGCAGTGATGTTTAATTTACTAGGTAAGGATATAGAACCTTTTTTCCGTAAAATGGACGAATTAACTCCAGCACACGTGCACATGTACGGTAAAGAAGAAAATAAACCATTAAGAAAAATGGGACATGCAACATTTATTGGGGACAATGCTTTAACCATATATAATGATTTAGTAGAAAAAAAGTTAATTGAATCGAATTAGGAGGAAGTCAGATGATTGAACGTTACACACGTGAGGAAATGGCTAAGATTTGGACTGATGAAAATCGTTTTAAGGCATGGCTAGAGGTAGAAATATTAGCATGTGAGGCATGGAGTGAACTCGGATTTATCCCAAAGGAGGACGTCCAAAAAATTAGAGAAAATGCATCATTTAATGTCGAACGAATTTTTGAAATTGAGCAGGATACGCGTCATGATGTCGTTGCCTTTACTCGTGCTGTATCGGAAACATTAGGAGAAGAGCGTAAGTGGGTCCATTATGGACTAACTTCAACAGATGTTGTCGATACAGCCTTATCTTATATGCTAAAACAAGCGAATCAAATTATTCGCCGGGATATTGTTCGCTTTATTGATATCTTAAAGGAAAAAGCAATCGAGCATAAACACACCGTCATGATGGGACGTACGCATGGTGTGCACGCAGAGCCGACAACCTTTGGTTTGAAAATGGCACTATGGTATGAAGAAATGAAGCGAAACCTCGAACGATTTGATGCTGCAGCAAAGGTTATGGAAACTGGAAAGCTTTCTGGAGCAGTGGGAACATATGCAAACATTGATCCATTTGTTGAAAAATATGTGTGTGAAAACTTAGGGCTTTCTCCTGCACCTGTATCAACACAAACGTTACAGCGTGATCGACACGCACAATACATGTCCACAATCGCTTTGATCGCCACATCCATTGAAAAATTCGCTACAGAAATTCGTGGATTACAAAAAACAGAAACACGTGAAGTGGAGGAGTTTTTTGCGAAGGGTCAAAAAGGTTCATCTGCTATGCCACATAAACGGAATCCGATCGGTTCGGAGAATATGACGGGAATGGCCCGTGTCATTCGTGGTTATATGATGACAAGCTATGAAAATGTATCATTATGGCATGAACGTGATATTTCTCACTCATCTGCAGAGCGTGTCATCCTTCCAGATGCTACGATTGCACTCAATTATATGCTCAATCGATTTAGTAATATTGTGAAGAATCTAACCGTATTTCCAGAAAATATGAAGCGCAATATCGACCGAACCTATGGCGTTATTTTCTCACAACGTGTGCTGCTTTCCTTGGTTGATCAAGGAATGAGCCGTGAAGAGGCTTACGATATGGTTCAACCAAATGCCATGAAAGCATGGGAAACAGCTACTCCTTTCCGTGAGTTGATTGAGAAAGAGGAACGAATTACGAGCACATTGACAAAGGAGCAATTAGACGATTGCTTCGATTATACGTATCATTTGAAAAATGTTGATCAAATTTTCAAAAAAATCGGCTTAGCATAAGGAGTGAGTAAGAATGAAGGACAAGCTGTTATATGAAGGAAAAGCAAAGCAAGTTTTTACAGTAAAGGATAGCGATGAATTACTCGTCCTATCCTATAAAAATGATGCAACAGCCTTTAATGGAGAGAAAAAGGCAAACTTTGAAGGCAAAGGTCGCTACAATAATCTAATCTCTGCTAAAGTGTTCGAATATCTCCGGAAAAATGGCGTGAACAGCCATTTTAAAGAAGCATTAAATGAAACAGAACAATTAGTAGAGAAAACAACAATTATTCCCCTAGAGGTAGTAGTGCGCAATGTAGCAGCGGGAAGTATTGTTCGCCGACTTGGAATAGAGGAGAAATCGACCTTTCATCCACCACTTGTTGAATTTTATTATAAAAAAGACGAGCTAGGCGATCCGTTTATTAGTGATAGCCACGCCTTACTTCTAACAGATGCTACAGAGGATGAGTTAGCTCAAATTAAACAAATGGCACTTCGTGTCAATGAAAAATTGCAAGCTTTTTTCAAAGAAATCCATCTACAGCTTGTTGACTTCAAATTAGAGTTTGGTCGCAATAAAACTGGTGAAATTATACTCTCGGATGAAGTAAGTCCTGACACGTGCCGTTTATGGGATGTAAGAACAGGAGAAAAAATGGACAAGGATGTTTTCAGAGAGGACCTAGGTGATCTCATATCTGTCTATGATCAAATATTAACTAGACTGGAGGCAATACAATGAAATTAGTAAAGGTGCATATTACATTAAAAGAGGGTGTCTTAGATCCTCAAGGTAAAGCGGTACAAGGATCTTTAAATACATTAGGCTATGAAAATATCGAAGAGGTACGTGTGGGGAAATATTTAGAGCTAACCGTTGCTGATGACGCCAATATTGAACACCAAATTGAAGAAATGTGCAGCAAGCTATTAGCCAATCCAGTTATCGAGAATTATAAATACACAGTGGAGGAGGGTGTTACACAGTGAAGTTTGCTGTTGTAGTGTTCCCGGGTTCCAACTGTGATCGAGATATGTACTATGCAGCCAAGGATGCACTTGGAGAAGAAGCCGAATTAGTTTGGTACCAAGAGGCCAAGCTTGATGGTTATGATGCCATTTTGATTCCTGGTGGCTTCTCTTATGGGGATTATTTACGATGTGGCGCCATTGCTTCGACGTCAGATATTGTCACACAGTTAAAAACACAAGCAGAAATTGGTGTACCCATCCTAGGAGTGTGTAATGGATTCCAAATTTTATTAGAATCAGGTTTATTACCAGGTGCCATGTTACGCAATAAGAATTTGAAATTCATGTGTCATTTTGAGAATTTAGTCGTAGAAAATAATCAGACCATTTTCACAAGTGAGTATAAGCAAGGAGAAGTCATCTCTGTACCAATCGCTCACAATGAAGGAAACTATTATTGTGATGAAGCAACGCTTGCTAGATTAAAAGAAAATAATCAAATTGTGTTTACTTATCAAACTAATCCAAATGGTTCTGTAGCCGATATTGCAGGAATCACAAATGAGAAAGGGAATGTACTTGGCATGATGCCACACCCGGAGCGTGCAGTGGAAGCATTATTAAACAGTGCTGATGGGTTGAAACTATTCCAATCAATGTTAGCGAACTGGAGGGAAAATTATGTTGCAGGCGCCTGAAATCACCCCAGAATTGGTAGAAAAAGATAAAGTCTACCGTGAAATGGGTTTAACAGATAAAGAATACGACATGATTAAAGAAATTATGGGTCGTCGCCCGAATTTTACGGAGATTGGAATTTTCTCTGTTATGTGGTCAGAGCATTGTAGCTATAAAACCTCAAAGCCTTTATTGAAGAAATTCCCTACAGAAGGTAAGCAGGTAGTTCAAGGACCTGGGGAAGGTGCAGGTGTTGTCGATATTGGAGATGGACAGGGTGTCGTGTTTAAGGTAGAAAGTCATAATCACCCATCAGCAGTGGAGCCATATCAAGGAGCTGCAACTGGTGTAGGTGGTATAATTCGTGATGTCTTCTCAATGGGAGCCCGTCCGATTGCTTCTCTGAATTCCTTACGTTTTGGTAATTTA
Organism: Gracilibacillus sp. JCM 18966; assembly: GCF_055392695.1. Taxonomy (NCBI): domain Bacteria; kingdom Bacillati; phylum Bacillota; class Bacilli; order Caryophanales; family Bacillaceae; genus Gracilibacillus; species Gracilibacillus sp. JCM 18966. The sequence goes on from NZ_AP043883.1 coordinate 2,027,751, forward strand.
AATACAGGTCGAGTGAAATATCTATTCGAAGAAGTGGTACATGGAATTGCTGGTTATGGAAATTGTGTTGGGGTTCCAACTGTCGGTGGAGAGGTACAATTTGATGACAGTTATGAAGGGAATCCTCTAGTAAATGCTATGTGTGTCGGATTAATTGATACAAAGGATATTCAAAAAGGAATTGCCGCAGGTCTTGGTAATACCATTATGTATGTTGGGTCTAAAACAGGCCGTGACGGTATTCATGGGGCTACCTTTGCTTCTGAGGATCTGTCAGAAGACTCTGAAAGCAAACGCTCCAACGTACAGGTCGGGGACCCATTCATGGAAAAATTATTAATTGAAGCATGTTTGGAAGTCATTCATTCAGATGCTTTAGTTGGTATTCAGGATATGGGGGCAGCAGGGTTAACATCGTCTGCTAGTGAAATGGCAAGTAAGGCTGGAATGGGAATGGAAATGAATCTAGACTTAATCCCACAGCGTGAAGAAAATATGACAGCATATGAAATGATGCTCTCTGAATCTCAAGAGCGTATGCTCTTATGTGTGAAAAAAGGACAAGAGCAGGAGATCGTCGATATTTTCAGAAAATACGGACTAGAAGCGGTAGCGGTTGGAACGGTAACAGATGATAAAAAATTCCGTCTATTGCACAAAGGTGAAGTGGTTGCAGATATCCCTGTTGATAGTCTAGCAGAGGATGCACCGATTTTTTATAAAGAGTCTAAGGTACCCGCTTTTTATGAAGAAAATCAAAGCATGCCTTCATATAAACCGGTCATAGACGATTATGCCGCAATGCTTCGAAAGCTATTGCAACAGCCAACCATTGCAAGTAAAGAATATGTTTATGACCAATATGATTCCATGGTACAAGCAAATACGGTATTCTCTCCTGGGTCTGATGCTGCCGTTATTCGAGTACGTGGCTATGACAAAGCACTAGCGATGACCATTGACTGTAATTCTCGTTATATTCATTTAGACCCAGAGGTTGGTGGACAAATTGCTGTGGCCGAGGCGGCACGAAATATCGTTTGTTCTGGTGCAAAGCCGTTAGCGATCACGGATGGTTTGAATTTCGGAAATCCAGATAAACCAGAAAACTTTTGGCAAATGGAAAAAAGTGTAGATGGAATGAGTACAGCTTGCTCAAAGCTCGATACACCAGTTATTAGTGGAAATGTATCCTTATATAATGAATCAAACGGTCAAGCGATCTTTCCGACACCAATTGTTGGAATGGTAGGTTTACATGAATCACTTTCTCATATTACTCCATCCCATTTCCAAAATGATGGTGATCTAATTTATGTGATAGGGGAAGCATCAGCAGAATTCGGTGGAAGTGAACTGCAGAATATACTCGAGGGGAAATACTTCGGCAAAGCACCTACCATTGATTTAGATATAGAGACACAACGTCAATCCCAATTACTAGAAGCCATTCGTGCAGGTTTAGTCGTGTCTGCACATGATTTAGCAGAAGGTGGACTCGCTGTAGCTGTTACGGAAAGTCTATTTACTAAAAAAGGGTTTGGTGCAACAATCATGGTTGAGGGCGATTTAACTGCAGGATTATTTAGTGAAACTCAATCTCGTTTCTTAGTATCTGTGAACAAAGAAAATCGTGAAGCTTTTGAGAAAGCAGTGGCAGATGCGAAATGGATTGGATCGGTATCTCATAATGGGAAATTAGTAATAACTAATAATGGAGAAGAAATAATGCAGGAAGATGTGGAAGAATTACAACAATTGTGGAAAGGAGCTATCCCGTGCTTGCTGAAATCAAAGGCTTAAATGAGGAATGTGGAGTATTTGCTGTCTGGGGACATGAAAAAGCAGCAGAAATGACGTATTACGGTCTTCATGCTCTACAGCATCGTGGACAAGAAGGGGCTGGAATTGTCACAACTGATGGGAAGAAGCTCCATGTTCACAAAGGCGTTGGGCTTGTGAATGACGTTTTTTCAGAGGACAAGTTTTCCTCATTAAAAGGACATGCTGCCATTGGCCATGTACGTTATGCAACACAAGGTGGTGGAGGCTTTGAAAATGTTCAGCCACTTGTGTTCCGTTCTCAAAAAAATAGTATGGCTTTGGCTCATAATGGCAATTTGGTAAATGCCCATGCTTTGAAGAGTCAGCTCGAAGCACAAGGAAGCATTCTACAGACTACTTCTGATACGGAGGTTATTGCCCATTTAATTAAGCGGAGTGGAAATGTACCTTTAGAAGAAGCGATTGGTTCTGCGCTTAGTATGATAAAAGGAGCCTATGCTTTTTCGATTCTAACTGAGGAGCAAATGTTTATCGGTTTGGACCCACGAGGATTGCGTCCTTTATCCATTGGTCGTTTAGGTGATGCGTATGTCGTCGCATCAGAAACGTGCGCCTTTGATTTAATTGGTGCAACATATGAACGCGAAGTAAAGCCTGGTGAATTAATTGTTATCGATGCAGAAGGTTTTCGTTCGTTCCAATTCACCTCACCATTACAGCGAACATTATGTTCAATGGAATATGTCTATTTTTCAAGACCAGACAGTGACTTAAATGAATTAAATGTGCATGCAAGCAGAAAAACAATGGGAAAACAGCTTGCATTAGAAGCACCGATAGAAGCAGATGTGGTGACAGGTGTACCTGATTCCAGTATTTCCGCAGCAATTGGTTTCTCTGAAGCAGCAAGTATTCCATATGAACTCGGCCTTATTAAGAACCGCTATGTTGGTCGTACCTTTATTCAACCATCTCAAGAGCTACGCGAACAAGGTGTGAAAATGAAGCTATCTGCCGTTCGTGGTATTGTTGAAGGTAAGCGTGTAGTGATGGTCGATGACTCGATTGTACGTGGAACAACCAGTCGTAGAATTGTGCGGTTATTGAAGGAAGCTGGTGCGACAGAGGTCCATGTTCGAATTGCTTCACCACCAATTCAAAATCCTTGTTATTATGGGATTGATACTTCGACAAAAGGGGAATTAATCGCATCTCATAACTCTATCGAAGAAATCCGTGAAATCATCGGTGCAGATAGCCTTGCATTTTTATCAACAGAAGGATTAGAAGCATCGATCGTTGCTGACCGTGATATAAAGGATCATGGTGTGTGCCAAGCATGTTTTACCGGAAATTATCCAACAGAGATATATCCTGACACGGTTATACCAGCTTATAAAGACTGAAGTGGCGGAAAACTGCCCATAAGTGGCGGGAATAAACAGAAAAGTGGCGGGAAACTACCCAAGAGTGGCGAAAAAAATTAAAAAAATGGCGGGTAAATGTATAAAAGTGGCGGGTTTCTTATAGCTATTCATTTGCCCTCTAATATTAAAGGAGTATGACGATGAGTGATGTTTATAAAGACGCTGGAGTCGATGTCCACGCTGGTTATAAGGCTGTCGATTTAATGAAAAAACATATCGCTAAAACCAATCGTCCTGAAGTAATTGGAGGAGTTGGTGCGTTTGCTGGATTATTTGATCTGAGTAATTTTTCATATGAGGAACCAGTTCTAGTTTCTGGAACGGACGGTGTTGGTACAAAGCTGAAACTAGCATTTGCCCTAGATCAACATGATACAGTTGGAGTGGATCTTGTCGCGATGTGTGTGAACGATATTGTTGCACAAGGCGCAGACCCGTTATTTTTCCTTGATTACATTGCTTGTGGAAAAAATGAGCCAGAAAAAATAGAGCAAATCGTCAAAGGAATAGTCAATGGCTGTGTACAGAGCAATGCAGCACTTATTGGTGGAGAAACTGCTGAAATGCCTGGAATGTATGATGAAGGGGAATATGATTTAGCAGGCTTTGTCGTTGGAATGGCGGACAAAAAAAGAATTATTACAGGTGAGGATATTCAAGCTGGAGATAAAATCATTGGTATTCCATCATCAGGCGTCCACTCTAACGGTTTTTCATTAGTTCGAAAAATAATAGATGAGAATGGCTTACATTTGAATGAAACAATTGAAGAGCTAGGATCTACTCTTGGTGAAGCTTTATTAACTCCAACCAAAATTTATGTCAAAGCCATACAACAGCTTAAGTTAGACTTAACGATTAAAGGAATTAGCCATATAACAGGTGGCGGATTCTATGAAAATATTCCACGTGCACTTCCTAAAAATTTAGGTGTGAAGCTAGAAGAAGGTAGCTGGGAAGTACCAGCCATTTTTTCTTATTTACAAAAACAAGCCGATTTATCATTAACCGAAATGTATGGTGTATTTAATATGGGAATTGGTATGGCGATCATCGTAGAGGATCACGAAGCACATATGGCACTTCAGTTATTGGAAGACATCGGAGAAAAAGCTTATATTATCGGTGAGGTGACGAATGAATCTGGGGTGAGTTTTACAAATGAGTAAAGCAAAGTTAGCTGTTTTTGCATCAGGCACTGGAAGCAATTATGATGCTATCATCGAAGCAACTCAAAATGGTAAACTAGATGCAGAGGTTGTATTACTCGTCTGTGATAAACCGAATGCAAAGGTGTTAGACAAAGCAAGAGTAAACCAAACACCATTGTTTGTATTTGATCCAAAGCAATATGCAAGTAAGGAAATGTTTGAAGCAAAGATAGTCGAAGTATTGCAGGAAAAAGAAATTGATTGGATCATCTTAGCGGGATACATGCGTTTGATCGGTAACACCTTATTAGCACCATTTGAAGGTAAAATCATTAATATTCATCCATCATTGCTTCCAGCCTTTCCAGGACTTGATGCGGTTGGACAAGCATTTACGGCTGGTGTGAAGGTATCCGGTGTGACGATCCATTATGTTGATTCAGGAATGGATACTGGAAAAATCATCGCCCAAGATGCTGTTCATATCAAAGAAGGAATGACACAAGAGGATCTGCAGCAAGCCATTCAAAGAGTAGAACACAAGCTCTACCCAGAAACGATACAACAACTGATTTTGAAAGGGGAATAATGTTGAAAAAACGTGCATTGTTAAGTGTATCTGATAAAAGTAACTTAATTCCATTTGCAGAGGGCTTAGACAAATTAGGCTATGAATTAATCTCAACAGGTGGAACGTTAAAGGCATTAAAGGAGGCTGGTCTTCCAGCATTACCGGTTTCTGCCGTAACCAATTTCGAGGAAATTCTCGATGGACGTGTTAAAACACTCCATCCGTACATCCACGCAGGGCTTCTGGCTCGAAGAGATGAAGACTCCCATGTAAAGCAGCTAGAAGAACGTGATATTGCTCCAATTGATGTCGTAGTAGTGAATCTCTATCCGTTCAAAGAAACGATTGCTAAGCCAGATGTAACAGAAGAAGATGCGATCGAAAACATCGATATTGGTGGACCAACAATGCTTCGTGCAGCATCCAAAAACTTTCGTGATGTAACAGTGGTTGTTGACCCAGACGATTACCATGCTGTCTTAGAACAGCTTGGCAATAATGGTGGTACGGTAGAGTTTCGTAAAACATTAGCAGCAAAAGTTTTCCGTCATACGGCCAATTATGATGCGATGATTGCTCATTATTTTGTGGATATTACTGGTGAGGAGGATCCCGAAACCTTCACCCAAACATTTGAAAAAGTGCAAACCCTTCGCTATGGAGAAAATCCTCATCAGAAGGCTGCCTTTTACAAAACAGGGAATGTTAAAGGCGCATCCCTTGCGAATGCGAAACAATTACATGGAAAAGAGCTTTCTTATAATAATATCCAGGATGCCAATGCAGCTTTAGAAATTGTGCTAGATTTCGATGAGCAACCAGCAGCCGTTGCGGTCAAACATATGAACCCTTGTGGTGTTGGAATTGGTTCTAGCATTGAATCAGCATTCCAAAAGGCCTATGATGCGGATCCAGTTTCTATTTTTGGTGGCATTGTAGCATTGAATCGTGAAGTGGATGAGGCAACGGCCAATCTATTAAAGAATATTTTCTTAGAAATCGTCATCGCTCCAAGCTTTTCAGAGAAAGCATTTGAAATTTTAACCGTAAAGCCGAACATTCGTTTATTAGAAACACCAATGGAAGTGAATAGAGATGATTCGAAAAAAGTGGTAAGTGTCATTGGTGGATTACTCGTACAGGATCGTGATAATGGACGTGTGATTGCTGATGATTTAGAAGTAGTGACAGATCGAAAACCAGATGCAGAGGAAATCGATGATCTACTATTTGCATGGAATGTTGTGAAGCACGTGAAATCCAATGCGATTGTAGTAGCAAAAGATAATCAAACAGTTGGCGTAGGGGCAGGACAGATGAATCGGGTTGGTGCTGCAGCCATTGCATTTGAACAAGCTGGTGACAAAGCTAAAGGTGCTGTGCTTGCTTCAGACGCATTTTTCCCGATGCCGGATACGGTTGAAAATGCAGCAAAAGCAGGAATTAAAGCAATCATCCAGCCAGGTGGTTCCAAACGTGACCAGGATTCTATCGATGAATGTAATAAACACGGAATTGCGATGGTATTTACTAAGATGCGTCACTTTAAGCATTAAGAAACAAGGATTCCCAAGTACTTGGGAATCCTTTCATATAGGAAGCATCATAAAAAGGAATTTAAGTTTTTTAACAAAGCCTATGCATATAAATTATAGGGAGTGATTGGATGAAGGTACTTGTAATTGGCAGTGGTGGAAGAGAACATATCATTGTAAAAAAGTTAAAAGAGAGTGAACGGGTAACGGAAATTTTTGCTGCACCAGGAAATGGTGGTATTGCAGAGGATGCCACCTGTGTCCCAATTAAAGATGATGCGATTCAGGAATTAGCCGCATTTGCAGAAGAAAACCAAATCGACTGGACAATTGTTGGGCCAGAAATTCCTCTTACTCTTGGTGTTGTCGATGCCTTTCGCGCAAAGAATTTGAAGATATTCGGTCCAACAAAGGCTGCTGCAATCATTGAAGGAAGTAAGGATTTTGCCAAAGCATTTATGCAACAATACGATATTCCTACAGCAAAATATCAAACGTTTACGGATATAGAGAAAGCAAAAGCATACATAAAACAAGAAGGTGCACCTATTGTGATTAAAGCAGATGGACTTGCAGCAGGAAAAGGTGTCGTAGTCGCAATGGAAGAGCAAGAGGCATTTGATGCTGTAGAAAGCATGCTTGTAGGTAATCGCTTTGGTGAAGCTGGTAGTCGAGTTGTCATCGAGGAATTCTTGGATGGTAAGGAATTCTCTTTGTTCGCATTGGTGGATGGTGAGAATGTTTATCCAATGATTCCTGCGCGTGACCACAAGCGAGCTTATGATTATGACAAAGGACCGAATACTGGTGGAATGGGAGCATACTCACCAGTACCAGATCTAGATCCAAAGCATGTTGAATTTACTGTAGACAAAATCTTGAAACCAGCTGCAAAAGGAATGAAGCAAGAAGGTAGAACCTATACAGGCGTACTATATGGTGGATTAATTGAAACAAAAGAAGGTCCGAAGGTTATTGAATTCAATGCACGCTTCGGTGATCCAGAGACTCAAGTTGTTTTACCATTACTAGAGAATGATCTTATCCAAGTTATCGAAGACGTTACCGCAGGAAAAGATCCAAAGCTCCAATGGAAGGATGCTTATGCGATTGGAACGGTGGTAGCCTCTAAAGGGTATCCAGGAGCCTATGAAAAAAATGTGACACTCCCAGATTTAAAAAATGACAACAAAGTTTATGTCATCCATGCTGGTACAGAACGCTCAGAAGATGGTAATTTTCATTCAACAGGAGGTCGTGTTCTCCTAGTAGCTTCTATACAAGATACTCCTGAAAAAGCACAACAGCAAATCTATCAATATCTCGAAAAATTCGATCAAACAGATGCATTCTTTTATCGCAAGGATATTGGATTTATAAAATAAATGTAAACAAAAGAAAACCAAATTACCTCCGGACCGTTGTCGGAGGTTTGTTTTTTAAACTTACTAACCTTCATGCTGAACTGTAAAAAGCCACCAATATAATGTGCTAAGGAATCCTATTAAACCTGTTGCGAGGATGATAAGGAAAGAATTCCACCCTATAGCGCCTGCTTCTCTTGCAATACCACTGTATATTGCAGGGATAGACCATGGGAAGAAATCACCAAAGCCAGCAGCTGCAATTATTTGAGATAAGACCAATGTTAAAATAACAAAGCCTAATGGAGCTAAATAACCACCACTGTAGCATGCAAAGAAAGCAACGGGTGAGCTTAGGAGTATCGTTAGTATAGTAACCACTAATAGTACGTAAAGACCTTGTGTGAATATTTCGTGAGACCATTGAGGAAGTCCTAACATCAAACCAATAAAGATACCGAGACAGACTATATAGATACTTAATAAGAAATTTGTAAGCATAGCTATTAAAAATTTTGCGGTCACAATAATGGATCTTGAATAAGGTAGTGCCAAGAGGTCCTTAGCGGTTTTGTCAGCATATTCTCTACCGAATATCCAGCTTGTAACAAAGCCAAAAATTAGAATTCCTCCAACCGAAATGATTTGGGCAAGTAAGCTTAAATATGATGGCCAGCTTGCTTCTCCAGCAATTTGGGCTTTTGCTCCGAGTAACCCTGCGTTTTTTGCAAGCACTGGACTTTTTAAAACAAACATAAAAAATCCGGCCATTAATGGTGCAATCGTGAAAGCTGCCATAATAATCCAAACTACTTTAGATTTACGAATCTTTAGCCCTTCGGCATACAAAGCATTAAGAAAGTAATTCATTAGATTTTGTCCCCTTTGATTCAATGATTCTTAAAAAATAAGATTCTAAGTCTTCCTCTTCCACGGTTAATCTAGATGGTGGAAAGCCTTCGAATACAAGAAAACGAGATATTGCCTCCGGATGATAGATGGCTTCTTTGTCGTATAACTCGATAAATCCATTCTTATTTATTGCACAGGTGTAGCCAGTGGCTAAAAGCTTAGACATGGCTGACCTTCTATCTATACAGTCAATAATAAGCCGTTGATTGAGAAGTTGATTCAATTTAGTTGCTTCCATTTCTTGCAATAACTGCCCTTCGTGAATAATTCCAATTTTTGTAGCGATTTTAGCCACTTCACTAAGAATATGGCTAGAAATCAAAATAGTAACCCCCTTATGGAACGCCAGATCTTGAAGTAACTCTCGTATCTCCACAATACCTGCTGGGTCTAATCCGTTAACAGGTTCATCTAGGATTAATACTTCTGGACTCGACAGAAGTGCTTTTGCAATTCCTAACCGTTGAGCATTTCCTAAAGAGAGGTTTTTGGCTTTTTTGGTGGCATACTTTGTTAACTGAAGCTGATTCATCACTTTTGCTATCGACTGTCGATCTGAAATCAATCTGAGACGACCATAGATTTTTAGATTTTCTTCAACCGTAAGCTCAGGATAGGAGTAAGGGGTTTCCACCATATAGCCCACCTTTTTCCATATACTAGAATTGGTTAAACTAACTTTCTCTCCATTTATATAACAAGCACCTTGATTAGGACGGATCATTCCTAGTAACATTCGAATAATAGTAGTCTTTCCCGCTCCATTCAAGCCGATAAATCCATAAATCTCTCCTTTATTAACTCGTAAGGAAATATCCTTTACTGCCTGATGTCCTTTGTAACTTTTGGATAAATGCTTCGTTTGGATAATGGCGCTCAATTTACTTTCCTCCCTCACTTTGTATGAGACCATCCACGATAAGGTCAATGAAGAGATCGATTGTTTGCTGATAGACTGCTAGCCCAATTTCCTTTTGGTGTAATGTTAACAAGAACAAGGAACGAAGCAGTCCTGCTATTACCTCTGGTTTTTCTTCAATCTTGAATCCTTTCCTTTTTAATTTTTCAAGCAAGGGTAAAAATGATGACGAGTCATTTTTAAAATGCTTCTCTAGTAATTCTGGTGATAGTTTTTTTAGCATTTCCTGCAAGTTGTTGCCGATGTATAATTCACGAATTAATGGATTTGTTTCAATCGTATGAATCAATTCGCGAAGCATGCTTTTGATTGCTTTTTTTGGTTGCTTCTCCTTGAAAATATCTACTTTCGTGAATTGCTCCCTAATCTTTTCTTCTTCCTTTTCTAGGATGATGAAGTACAGCTCTTCTTTTGAATGAAAGAATTTATAAAAGGTTCCTTGAGCGATTCCTACATTTTTAGTGATTTCAAGAATACTTGTTTTTTGAAAACCCCACTTACTAAACAGAATTTTTGCTTGTTCTATAAGAGAATTAGTGATCACTTCTTTCTCATGTTCATTAAATCCTCTTGCCATAATAATCACTCCTTCGATATGATTTTATGAATAAAATTATTTTATATTCATAAAGATTATACTACTTTTTAACAAATAGGAAAAGATTTATTTTTAGTTCAATTGCTTAACATCCTAATAAGCCACCCTGTATTAAGGGTATATTTCAATAAATACATGGAAAAAATAAGTAATATAAAAAATTGGATGAAAAGGGGTGGACCACTTGTCAGGACCAGCATTAAGAAAAGTAGATAGTCATTCAGCCATTCATGATGCTGCATTGCAGGAAGCAAGAGAATTGACGAATGTTATCGAGCGTTTTTGGAGAAATGGTAATAAGGAAAGGGCATTAAAGACGGCTTTTATTACGATAGAGCATTGGCAAACAAGAACACTCGCTCATGCTGATGCGGAAGAGGAAGGGCTTTATCAAGAGATTGCTGCCCAATCTAGCGAGAAACACGAAAAAATTATGGGACTAAAGCGAGACCATGATTTAATGCGAGGAATCGTAAGCGATTTAAAAGAGGAATTAAGTACGAATGGGATGAATGAAGGTATCATTCAACAATTGCATGCACTTATCATTATTGATGAATTACATAATCAGGATGAAATGAAAGTATTACCAGACCATTAATAGGAGGTGAGTGTATTGCTATTAGTATCCTTCTCTCCATTTTTATACCAACAGTTGCTTGATACGATTCAAAAGGAAAATCTACATTCATTTGATATCGATGCACATGTGATAAAAGGAAATCATCACATAGAAATTGAGATTTACTTTGGTGAAAACTTTCAGCATGTAACGAAGCAAAGTTTTCCAGTCAAGATTTTAGAAGAAAGAGATCAAGACTATTTAAACTTTTGTACAAAAATTGGCCAAACATGTAAAGAAACGATGATTCAGGATTATTTCAAGATGATGAAGCTATAACTTTCTAAAAGCGAGGGAATTACTATGTTTTTATATGAGCAAGAAGCTCAAATGGGTGATGATCGTCAAGATTTGATTGAAATATTACAGATGCGTTTTGGTGTCCTTCCCGAAGAATTAGAGGAGCATCTCTATCAACTTAGCGAATTCGAAACATTGCAGCGACTCATTTTAGTAGCTGCCAATGCTCCTACTCTCCGTGTATTTATGGAAGAACTTCAGGAAGGTAACCATCCTTTTAAACTAGTAGGGGAAAGATTTAATCCATTAAGAAAAATAGGTGATAGAAATGAAGAATAATCCCCTTTTTAAACATTTGAAATTTTTAACACCTGGTCAAAAGATTAACCAAGGTTTTACGGAAGAAAGTAAACGTCCGCGCGATTGGGAAAAAATCTATCGAAATAGATGGGGTCATGACAAAATTGTCCGATCCACACATGGTGTAAATTGCACTGGCTCCTGCAGCTGGAAGATCTATGTAAAAGATGGCATCATTACCTCAGAAACACAACAAACGGATTATCCTTCAACAGGGGAAGATTTCCCTGAATACGAGCCTCGTGGATGTCCACGAGGTGCTAGTTTTTCTTGGTATACCTATAGTCCTGTACGAGTTAAATATCCGTATATTCGTGGTGATTTATACGCAATGTGGAAGGAAGAAAGGGAGATAGGCCAGGATGCTGTTCAAGCATGGAAAAATATCACAGAAAATCCAAAGAAACGTGATAGCTTTATAAAAGCACGTGGAAAAGGTGGATTTGTTCGAGCGGAATGGCAAGAGGTGTGTGAAATAATTGCAAGTGCGACCATTGCGACAATTCAAAAATACGGCCCTGATAGAATTGTTGGATTTAGCCCTATCCCAGCGATGTCTATGGTTAGTTATGCTGGAGGAACCCGTTTCTTATCATTAATTGGTGGAACGATCCTAAGCTTTTATGACTGGTATGCTGATTTACCACCAGCTTCTCCACAAGTATGGGGGGATCAAACGGACGTACCAGAAAGCGCTGATTGGTACAACTCTAAATATTTTATTATTTGGGGAACAAATCTACCACAGACGAGAACACCAGATGCTCATTTTATGGTGGAGGCTCGTTACAATGGAACCAAAGTGGTTGGTGTTAGTCCTGATTATGCAGAATACGAAAAGTTTGCAGATCTTTGGTTGCCAGCTCGTGCAGGTACAGATGGAGCATTAGCTATGGCAATGACACATGTCATACTCAAAGAATTTTATGTGGATAAACAAACCCCCTATTTCATAGATTATGCCAAGCGTTTTACTGATTTACCTTTTTTAATCACCATTGATCAAAAGAATGGTCAATTTCGTTCAGGTCGTTTCCTTCGTTCATCGGATTTGTCTGAAGACCATAAATTAGGCGAGTGGAAGCCAGTTGTCTGGGATCAAACAACTAACCACTGGGAGACACCAAATGGAACCCAAGGTCATCGTTGGGATGAATCAAGTAAATGGAATTTAGAGCTAACCAAAAAGGATGGAACAGTCATTGACCCTCAATTAAGCTTTATCAACCAATCTGACACCGTTATCGAAGTAGAGTTCCCCTATTTTGCAAAAGCAGAAGGTGACGTGATAAAGCGAGGGGTTCCGGTAAAGGAGATACAACTAAAAGATGGTGAGCAAAAGTATATCACAACGATTTATGATTTAATGATGGCCCATATTGGCGTACCGCGAGGGTTGTCAGGAGATTATCCGGAAAATTATGAAGACCCCAAACCATATACCCCTGCGTGGCAGGAAAGTATAACAACAGTACCAAAACAGCATGTGATTCAAGTAGCAAGAGAATTCGCAGACAATGCAGAAAGAACAAAAGGTAAATCCATGATTGCCATGGGTGGTGGTACAAATCATTGGTTCCACAGTGATCAGATATACCGATGTATATTAAATCTCATTTTGCTTACAGGGTCACAAGGTGTCAATGGTGGTGGATGGGCTCATTATGTTGGTCAGGAAAAGGTGCGACCAGTGGAGGGCTGGCAGCAAGTAGCCTTTGCTAGGGATTGGGGGGAAGTCCCTCGTTTGCAAAATGGAACATCCTTCTTTTATTTTGCAACAGATCAATACCGTTATGAAGAAAGTCAGGCATATCCTGAAAATAATTGGCGTAGCAAGTATATGAAAATGCACCCAGCAGATGTAAATACTTTAGCGGCGAGACTTGGCTGGTTACCATCATATCCACAATTAACGCAAAATAGCATCGATGTTGTGGCACAAGCGCGTCAACAAGGTGCTAAGGATGAGCAAGAAATTATTCAAAGAGTAACAGACCAATTGAAGAAGGGAGAACTTGATTGGGCAATCGAAAACCCTGATAATCCACAAAATTTCCCGCGGGTCTTTTTCAATTGGCGTTCTAATCTATTAGGGGATAGTGGAAAAGGTCACGAATATTTTGTAAAACATTTTATTGGTGGCGATAATCAAGTATTGGCACAGGAGGGCACATCCTGGCGACCGGAATCTGTCCATATGAACGAAAAAGGGGCGGAAGGGAAGGTTGACCTATTTGTCAGTATGGACTTTCGAATGACAAGCTCTGGGCTTTTCTCTGATATTGTGTTACCAGCGGCTACATGGTATGAAAAATATGATATTTCCACAACCGATATGCATCCATTTATTCATCCCTTTAATGCTGCAGTTAACCCGCCATGGGAAGCCAAAAGTGATTGGAATACTTTCCGCGAAATTGCGAAGGTTTTCTCAGAATTGGCAGCAGAGCATTTGCCTGGAGAGACAGAGGAGTTAATGATGTCACCACTTGGCCATGATTCACCAGGAGAAATAGCCCAACCATTCGGTGAAATTAAGGATTGGCGTAATGGAGAGACCGAGGCTATCCCAGGAAAGACCATGCCAAGCATGCAAGTGGTTAGAAGAAATTATAGCAAGACCTATGATAAAATGACGACAATTGGTGACACATTAAAGAACGGCTATGGAATGAAGGGAGTGCACTACCCTGGGGAAAAGGTCTATCAAGAATTAGAAAAACGATTGGGAACGTCCAAGCGGGAGGGACTTGGAAAAGGTCATCCTGAGCTCTATAAAGACAAGGATGCGATCGAGGCTATTCTGCTTATGTCTGGAGCATCTAATGGTAGACGAGCGGTGGAAGGATGGAAATCATTAGAAAGCAAAACAGGTCAGCCATTAGCTGAAATCTCTAAAACTAGAGAAGAAGAGGCCTTCACCTTAGATGATCTGACAGCACAGCCAAGACATACCATTTCTACACCTGTATGGAGTGGCTTAGAAAAAGACCATCGACGCTATTCCCCATTTACGGTTAATAAGGAATATAAGATTCCTTGGCGTACATTAACGGGTCGTCAAAGCTTTTACTTAGACCATGAAATGATGCTTGACTTTGGCGAAGGATTGCCAACCTATTTACCACCACTTGCCCATGGACCTTATATTAAGGGAGAAAAAGAAGCAGAGCATGATCAACCATCACTTACGATTCGTTATTTAACCCCACATCAGAAATGGGGTATTCATACGATGTTCACAGAAGCTACTCCAATGGTCCAGTTATTTAGAGGTTGGCAGGTTGTTTGGATGAATGAAAAAGATGGTGCCAAAATCGGGCTAAAGGATAATGATTGGATTGAGGTTTATAACCGTAATGGCGTAGTGGCAGCACGTGCAGTGTTAACCTACCGAATTCCAGAAGGGATGGCCTATATGTACCATGCACAGGATCGCACAATGGGTGTACCTGGAACGACCATTACGAAAAAGCGTGGTGGAACACATAATAGTGTGACTAGAATTACTGCGAAACCAACTCATATGATTGGTGGGTATTCGCAGTTAAGCTATGGTTTTAATTATTATGGGCCTACGGGAAGCCAACGAGATACAATCGCTATTATTAAACCGATGAAGGAGGTCAACTGGCTTGAGGATTAAAGCGCAAGTAGCAATGGTCATGCATTTGGACAAATGTATTGGATGTCATACATGCTCTGTAACCTGTAAAACAACATGGACAAATCGACCAGGGGCAGAATATATGTGGTTTAACAATGTAGAAACACGTCCAGGCCCTGGCTATCCAAAACAATGGGAAGATCAAAATCGGTATAAAGGGGGTTGGGTGTATCGTAATGGAAAACTCCGCCTACGTGCAGGTGGTCCATTATCTAAATTAAAAAATATTTTCTATAATCCTGATATGGAAACCCTCGACGATTATTATGAGCCTTGGACCTATGATTATCAGAATCTGATCCATCGTAAAAAGGGGGACAGTTTACCAGTTGCTCGGGCCAAGTCTATGATTACAGGTAAATATATAGATAAACCAGAGTGGGGATCGAACTGGGACGATGATTTGGCAGGTGGTAGTGAAGTGGTACCAATGGATCCTAATGTCGAGAAACTGCAGGAACATATTGCAATGGAATATGAAAAAACCTTTATGATGTACTTGCCACGCATTTGTGAGCATTGCTTAAATCCATCTTGTGTAGCATCCTGTCCTTCAGGAGCATTGTACAAAAGGGAGGAAGATGGCATTGTCCTAGTTGATCAGGATGAGTGTCGTGGTTGGCGTTTTTGTATGAATGGCTGCCCATATAATAAAGTGTACTATAACTGGAACACACATAAAGCAGAAAAATGTAATTTCTGTTATCCAAGAACAGAAGCAGGCTTGCCCACGATATGTTCCGAGACATGTGTCGGACGTATTCGTTATATTGGGGTCGTTTTGTATGATGCTGATAAAGTGAAAGAAGCGGCATCTGTAGAAGATCCAAAGGAATTATACGAGGCTCAATTGGCTTGTTTCCTCGATCCGTTTGATCCAGAAGTGATCGAAAAAGCAAAAGAAGCTGGGATAAACGAAGAATGGATTACCGGGGCTCAGGATTCGCCTATTTACAAAATGGCGATGAAATGGAAAATTGCTTTACCATTACATCCGGAATATCGTACTTTACCAATGGTTTGGTATGTTCCGCCACTCAGCCCGATTATGAACCACATTACTAATGAAGAAGAATTAAACACAGATGGTTACATCCCTGCAATTGATCAAATGCGAATACCGGTAGAATATTTAGCATCACTTTTATCAGCTGGAGATACCGATGTCATTCGTAATGTCTTACTTAAATTAACTGCCATGCGCGTGCATATGCGTCAAAAGACAGTAGGAGGGATTGACCCATTAAGTGAAAGTGATTTATTAAAAGCTGCTGATATGTCTGAAGAACAAATAGAGGAGATGGCAAATTTACTCGGAGTCGCAAAATATAAAGATCGTTTTGTCATCCCAACTGGAAGAAGAGAAATGCAGGATGATTTATTTTACAAACAAGGTGCATGTAGTTTAGAGGAAATAGCTCCACCTGAAGGTATGGTTACCTATCCATTTGAAAGAGGGAAAGATGCATGAAACAAAAAGAAGCAGAATTATTAATAATAGCAGCTCGATTGTTAGATTATCCATCAAAGAAAAGTCTCGAATATGCTCTAGCATGGACTAGACAATCAACGATTTGGTCTAAAGACCAGGAACGTGTTGTCAACGTGTTAAGTCCACTTCAAAAAATGAACTTCTTAGAGCTAGAAAAACTTTATGTAGATACATTTGATCTCAAGGCAAAAATCGGATTATATTTAACAGCTCACGAGATTGGGGACAGTCCCAAAAGAGGCGCGGCTTTAGTTAAATTACAGAAAATCATCAACCAAGCTGGTTTTGACAGGAGAGATGGTGAATTAGCGGATTATATGCCGATGTTATATGAATTAGTGGCGGTTATGGATGAAACGGATGATGCCATTCGTTTGTGGAAGCGATTAGGGAATGCCACTCAAATTATTTATAATCAATTGCCAGAAAATAATCCGTATTATCCTCTGATTTCATTATTAATGACAGATGTATTCCAAGCACCAACAAAAGAAGAGTTAAAGCAAATGGAGCGAGATCGTGAAAAAACGGATCTAGATGAGTTACCATACCCATTGCTGTATAACTAGCTATTCTTAGGGAGGAAAACAAAATGTTAGATATCTTTTTGTGGGTGGTTTTTCCTTATATTACACTAACAATCATGGTTTTAGGTTGTTTGTATCGTTTTATGTATCGACAAAAAACTTGGGTAGCGCCATCAACAGAATTTCTCGAGAAAAAATGGTTGCGAATTGGTTCACCACTTTTTCATTATGGAATTCTCTTAGCTATTATCGGTCATGCGATGGGGCTAATCATCCCAATCGAGTTTTATCGAGCACTTGGGATTAGTGATCATCTCTATCATATTGGGGCTATTTATGGTGGAGGAATTGCAGGTCTAATGGTAGTAGCAGGTGTTATCATTTTGTTGATTCGCAAGGTTACAATGGATCGTGTCAGAATCCATGCTACCTTTGCTGACTTTTTCACTGTGATTGCTTTAATTATAGTAGCTGGAATCGGTACCTATATGACGATTGTTTATAATACGACCGTAGAAGCCTATGAATACCGGACTACGATCGGACCATGGTTCCGAAGCTTGTTCGCATTTCAACCACAGTATCACCTAATGGCAGAAGTCCCTACTCTCTTTAAGGTACATGTAGTAGCATCCTTTGGCTTATTTGCATCGATTCCTTTCACGCATTTAGTTCATATCTACAGTGCTCCTATCCATTATTTAGCAAGATCACCACAGCAATATCGATCACGATCCGGTTATCAGGTGAGAAAATGATAAATCTGGCTACCAATCAAGAATAGTTGGTAGCTTCATTTGTTTTTCTTGACTTCATAAACTTACAAAAGTATAATTACTTACATAAAGTAAGTTAGCGAAAAGGAGGAAGTTTATGAACTTTCATCAAAAACCGATTACCTTTGTTAGTCATGTTCATTTGAAAGTAGAAGATTTAATTCGATCTGTTCAATTTTACAAAGAAGTGGTCGGATTTACTATATTAGAACAAACCAAAACATTAGCAAAACTAACAGCGGATGGCAAGAATACCTTATTAACCATTGAACAACCCGAAGATGTTCTACCACAACAAGGGAGAACTACAGGTCTTTATCACTTTGCTATCCTGTTGCCAAAACGCTCGGACCTTGCTGATTTTGTTTATCATTGTGTTGAACGAGGAATAAGGCTTGGTTCCTCTGATCACTTGGTCAGTGAGGCACTTTATTTTCATGATCCAGATGGAAATGGCATTGAAGTATATACTGATAGAGATCCATCCACATGGATATGGCAGGATCAGCAGGTAAAAATGGCCGTCGATCCATTAGATTTCGAGGATTTATTAAAGCAAGGTAGTCGTCATGGCTGGAAGGGGCTCCCTAAGGATACAGTGATGGGACATATTCATCTTCACGTCGCAGATCTTGCTACAACCGAGGAATTTTATAGGCAAGGTTTAGGCTTTGAAGTAGTTGAACGCTTCAGCGATCAAGCTCTGTTTATTTCAACAGGAAAGTACCACCATCATATTGGGTTGAACACATGGAATGGAGTAGGTGCACCAAGACCAGTAAGGAATAGTGTTGGACTTAAATGCTATACTATTAAATATCCAGATAAAGCGACACTACAAAAGGTTGCAACAAACTTAAAAGCAATAGGCGCAAAAGTTGATGTGAAAGAAGGCAAATTAATTACAGAGGATCCTTCTGGAAATCAGATTATTCTATCTATTTAAGCAGTTTATAATTAAATTTAATACGAAACAAATTAAAAGAATCTATTTATAAAAGTGGATTCTTTTTATTTTATTTTTCACAGCATTAATCATCTGTAAGACTCCACACTTATACATTGGAAAAATGTGTTAGAATTAGTGTTAAGAGAAAATTGTTAGAAGGAAGGATCCTTGAATGAAAAAAGCAATCATAAGCATCGCCACCATAATTGGAATCACTTTAATACTTACCCTTATTTACTATCAAAATAGCGAACCTACACTACCCACAGATCAGCTTGTTCAACAAAATATAACCCCACAAACACAGCAAGAACCAGAGCCATTACAACCGATCGGGGTAACAGAGAAGCTTGGCTATTCCCTTCAAAATGATGAGGTGCAAATGACTTACGATAACGGCGAAACTTGGATGAAGGTACCAATTGAAAAACAAGATTTATTTGAAATAACCTATAGAGGGAACGAGCAAGAATTAGAAGAAGGCAGCTTCATTTTTTCAGAAGAATTAACTGGATTTCTATATTCAAAGGCGGGAAATATTGTATTTCACTATTCAAGGGATAAAGGGGAGACATGGCAGGAGGCAATAGTGCGAAATTCACCATTTCCGATGCGCTTTCGAAAGATAGACTTTATTGATTCTAGCTTCGGGTATGCCATCTTCACTGGAGATAAGGCGATGAGTCAGGAAGAATCGTTTGTCTATCTCACATTTAATGGTGGCGAAACATGGCAAAAAACAAATCATCCTGGTGTAACGCGACTCATAGCAGATGGAGGATTTGTTGACCATCAAACAGGTTTTTTATCCTTTGGAATTTTAAACCCAGAGGCACCTGAGCTTCATGTATCCCAGGATGGGGGAAATAGCTGGACAAAAGCACAAATAAATATGCCTAATAAATATGATAGAATATTTGTTATTGCTGAGGTTCCCTTTATAGAAGATGACCATTTAGCACTTCTTATTCATCAAGGGCCATCTGGAGATTACATGGGTGGTAAGGTGAAAGGTAAATTTATTTCCAAAGACAATGGGCTTACATGGGAATTTTTGATGGAGGTTGAACCGAATGAAGAAGCATAAGCTATCCATCTTCCTTGGATGGATTTGTTTGCTAATAGCATTAGGCAGTTTTTTGTTACAAATAGGTAGTCTATATGTACAACAAAAATACCAGTTAGAATATATTGATCATCGCCTATTTTATATCATTAATATCGTATGTCTTATTTTTATCTTGCTGGCACTCTTTTTATTTGTTTCATTTAAGAAATCGTGGATCATTTCTATGAGTTGCTTTGTGCTACTATTTACGATTATTCATCTCCTTTTCATGCAAAATGATCAAAAGGAAATTAGGAATGTTACCAGTATTTCTCCAGATAGGAACCATGTATTTTCGATTAAGCATAATATTAGCACTGGAGAGAGTGTATATTATAGGTCGCGTTACAAAATTTTAGGTCAGGCTAAAGAAACTTTACCAGACTTAATTCAAAGTGACTTGAAAATAGATTGGTTAGTCAATGATGTGGCAGCCGTTACATATCAGGCATCTAATGGATCGATTCAACAGTTTGTTGCTACATTTGGTGATCGTGGTGATGGAATGAGCTACTACTATGTGGGTGCAGAAATTCACGGAAGATGGCAGTCAGATCAATTGGAAGTACGATCTTCCTCAGATGGAATTTTAATAAAGCAAGGAACAAAAGAAGCTTTATTTAACTGGGAAAATATCGAACAATTTGGAACATTGGCGTTAGTATTATCGAAAAATGGTGAAGCGAAGTGGACAATTGCATTAGACGAAAACTTCCAAAAATCATCTGATACAGCAACTATGGCTCCTTCCGGTAATATTATTTTATCGAAAGCAGTGCTCACAAATAATCAGCCAGTAAAGCTATCCTTTGTAAAAGAGTAAGGAGGAAATATATATGTCACAACTACATAAGAAAGAAGCACCAAAATCAATTACTTGTAAAATCATCACAGTCAGTGATACAAGAACTGAAGAAACGGACAAAAGTGGAAGACTGATGCGCGATTTTTTAGAAAGAAATCATCATCAGGTGAATGCTTATGAAATTGTCAGAGACGAGTATAAAGAAATCCAAAAGGCGATCGAACGAGGAATCGAACAGGAAGGTATTGAGGCCATCTTGTTAAATGGAGGAACAGGGATTGCTAAACGTGATGTCACAATAGAAGTAGTGAACAATATGCTAGAAAAAGAGATGCCAGGATTCGGTGAAATCTTTCGAATGTTAAGCTTTCAAGAAGATATAGGATCGGCAGCGATCTTATCAAGAGCAACTGCTGGAGTTATAAGAAATAAAACCATTTTCGCAACACCAGGTTCTTCAGGAGCAGTTCAATTAGCGATGGATAGATTAATCATTCCTGAGCTTGGACATGTGATGAGGGAAATCTATAAGGATATAAAATGAGGGGGTGTCCTAACTGAGAATAGAATTTATTCATTATATGATAAAATCGTCCATCGGTGTTATGATTGGTACTATCTTAGGAATACTCGTTAGGATTTATATCGTATTAGAATCAGGTGATGAATTCATATCATTAAAAAGTTTAGATATATTCATCATGTTGATTTTATTCCTTGTTAACTTAATTGTTTTCATAGTTTTCAAAAGAAAGAAGAGCCAGTTTAAGGGAGAAGAAAAGCAACACTCCTTCTAAATGTTAATCTAAAAGCTGCCTAGAATAATGGCAGCTTTATTATTGCTAACTAAAACATTACTTTTTTGATGGAGATCTTTCGTCACTAGGCGTACTGTGCAAGCGAAATGTCGCTTTCTACTAGTTACAATGTTAAATAAAGAAGCTATTATGATATATAGGCGTCAATACATTTCAGCATGAAATATAAGCAATGCATAAGGAGGGCACCTACCTATGATGCCTCAAAAACGAATAAAATTCCCTGTAGGCTTTTGGAAAGGAATAGCCCAATTAGGGATTACTGCACAAGATGTTGTTCGAAAAGCTCACCTACCTTTAACTATCATAAAAGAACAAGCTGTTACGAACGACCAATATTTCGCGATCTGGCAGGCATACTCAGATCTGATGGATGACACAGCCGAAGGAATTATTAAGCTCGCATCTGGGTTTGAAACAACGCTTTACCCGCCAACTGTTTTAGCGACTTATCATGCTCGAGACTATCGTGATGCTTTACATCGAATGGCTCGATACAAACGAATGTGTCCTCCAGAAGCTTTACGTATCACAGAGAAGAAGGATCATTGTATCATCGAATTAGCCTGGTCAGAGTCAGATAACGTGCAAGCAGGTCCACCGATGTTAATTGGTATCACACTAGCATTTCTATTAGAACTAGGGCGTAGAGGTACAGGGCAACCTTTGGCTGCAAAGAGTGTCGAATTCGCGCAATCAATGGGTGATGTACAAGCACTTGAATCCTATTTCGGTTGTCGTGTGAAGACCTGCGGCACAAGTAACCGATTAATATTAGAACGGAAAGATTTGGATCGACCGTTTGAATCGTATAATGCAGAATTATTGGAGATACTTACGCCAGTATTAGACCAATCATTAGAGGCTGAACAAAGTAATCGTTCGATTAAAGAGATGGTGAAGTGGATCACGAAACGCAGTCTTTCAGGAGGACGTCCTAACATTCAAATTATTGCCAACGAATTAGGGATGAGTGGGCGTACTTTACAGCGTCGGCTTAAAGATGAAAGCACTAGCTTCAACGATCTATTGACACAAGTCCGACATGAGATGGCAAGAGAGTTCTTGGCAGATCTAAAGCTTGATTTAAAAGAAGTGGCTTTTTTGCTTGGCTATGAAGATTATAATTCCTTTTTTCGAGCCTTTCGTCATTGGGAAGGAGATACCCCTTCAAACTGGCGTGATGATCATAGAGAAACAGAGTCAAAAATCTAACAATGCTTTTTTAGGAGGAGAACATTACCATGGATATGGGATTAAATAATAAAACTGCTTTAGTTACAGGATCGACGAAAGGAATCGGTAAAGCAATTGCTTTTGAGCTTGCCAGAGAAGGAGTAAATGTACTCATTAATGGACGAAGTAATGAGGAGGTAGAACGGATTGTTCAAGAAATAAAATTAGAATTTCCTGCTACCTCTCCTCAAAATGCCACTGCAGATATTGTAGATAGCAAAAAAAGAGAAGCTTTATTTAAAAAATACCCAAATATTGATATTTTAGTTAACAACATGGGAATCTATGAAATTATGCAATATGAGGATATTGAAGATGAGGTATGGGAAAAATATTTTCGGACAAACGTGCTTGCTGCAAATGGATTATCAAAATTTTATCTACAAAGTATGTTAAGAAATGAATTTGGACGCATTATTTTTATTGCAAGTGAAGAAGCAATGATGCCCTCAGGGCAAATGCCTCAGTATTGTATGACAAAATCTATGCTATTATCCTTGTCAAAAACATTATCGAAATTAACAAGAGGAACGGAAGTGACAGTCAATACGATTATGCCAGGACCAACCCTTTCTGAGAATGTTCAGCAAATCATTGAGGGTATGTACTCGAATAAAGAGATGTCATTTTCAGATAAAGAGAAAGCATTTATGACAACAAATCTGCCGCAATCTGAACTTCAGAGGTTTATCAAGCCGAATGAAATAGGCCGATTAACGACATTTTTAAGTAGTCCCTATATAGCGGCATTTAAAGGATCTCCAATCCGTATGGATGGGGGAATGGTGCCGACTATTTATTAAAAAATATCTTCTCTACAGGAAGGGATCCGAACCTCTATCCAAATCAAAGATTGAGTTCGGATTTTCCTTTCGTTTTAGACATCTACCATTACTCCACTTTCATTAACCTAGCTTGTTTTATAGTTGAGCCTGTTATGGCAAAATGATACTCCGCACCTTTAGTTGCTTCTATTATCATACTTGGTTTGAGAGTTATACCAACATTATCCTGTTCTGATTGGAAGATAACAACTTCTACTTTCATCTCACCATCGAACGGGAAATCCTTCTCAAGGAAGTGAAATATCATATTAGAATCTTTAGCTAGGTTGGACATATCGGCATTCATCATAGTTGGTGAAGTGACCTGTTTTCCATCTTTGAAAACTACAAGACGTATATGGTGAATCGTGAAATTACCCTGGTGCTCAACGATTAACTCCATCCCTTCATCTGTTTTGATCGTGGAATCTTGAGAAGAGGCATTTGGTGGATCGGTTAAATATCGATCTGGATTAATTAAGGTAGGTACACTTAATAAAGCAATTATCATAAGAGCAGCAATCGTAACCATCGACATTTTCCAGTTTATTCGTGAGTGTCTGCTCGTTTTAACCGGCTCGTCAATCATTTTGTTTATTTTAGAAAAACTCTCTTCCTTTTCCTTTTTCGATAGATGGATTTTGGCATTCAATTGCTTTAAATCATTATCAAGTTTTTGATAATTACCTTTATTCATGAATATATCCCACCTTGTTTAATTCTTTTTTCAATGCTTTCATCCCTCTAAATAAATTGACCTTTACTTTATTTTCGGACCAACCTAGTATGTAACTAGTTTCTTTTATCGATAATTCCTTTATTTTGCGTAATACGATCACATCTCGATAATGATGCTTTAAGTTACTTAACGCTAAATATAGTTCCTTTTCAGATTCATTCATCATCGCGATTTGTTCGGGTGAACTCTCGTTTATATTGGATGTTGACCCGACCTCTAAGAAATAAGCAATCGGTCTCTGTTTACGTACATAATCTATCGTAAGATTACGTGCAATGCGGCTTAACCAGCCTTTGTAATTTTCCCCCTGGAATGTCTGCAAATGGTGATACGCTTGTAGGAAGGTATCCTGCATGATATCTCTTGCTTGGTTATAATCCCCTAGCATAAAAAAGACATATTGAAAGATATCGTTATGGTATGCATCATACAATTGATTAAGCAGATGTTGGTACTTGTTGTGATCCAAAACCTCCATTCCTTTCTCTGATCTTATTCTTGGTTTCTACTATAACAACGGATTCATTACATTAAAGTTACACTTTTTCTCATAAAAATAAAATAGCATCTGAGCTTAAGCCAGATGCTATTCTATCCCCTTATATATGGACCACTTTTTCCGCCAGTCTTTTCGACTAGGTAGGTTTCTCCAATCACCATATCCTTATCGACAGCCTTACACATATCATAAACCGTTAGTGCGGTAACAGATGCAGCAGTAAGTGCCTCCATCTCCACACCTGTACTTCCTTTTGTTTTCGCTTCAACCGTTATGATTAAATCATATCCATTATCCAGCGTACTCCATGCAAACTCGATATTTACCCCACTAAGTGGTAATGGATGACACATAGGGATGATCGTCGAGGTTTGTTTAGCGGCCATAATTCCAGCAACCTGTGCTACAGACAGCACATCCCCTTTACCAATTGTTTGATCTACTATTTTTGTATAAATTTCTTTATTTACTTGAATACTAGATTTAGCGATTGCTGTTCTACTTGTTATTTTTTTATCGGTAATATCGACCATTTTTGCTCTACCTTGTTCGTTAATGTGTGAAAATTTTCCCATAATTGTCACCAACCTTTGAACACTATTTGAATACTATTATACATTATTCTAATTCAGAAAAGAAACGTGTTATAATAGAGAAAATGAATTAGTGAAGAAGGTCACATAATGAAATTTGCTGAATACTTATTAATTTTCATGCTTTTTATCATGAGTGGTTGTTCGACAGAATCTAAGGAAATCACTGTTTCCGCAGCAGCATCCTTAACGGATGCTCTAAATGAGGTAATAGAAGTCTATGAAAAAGACCATCCCAATGTGGAAATTCATGTCAATTTAGGTGGATCTGGAACACTTAGTCAGCAAATCATTCAAGGAGCCCCAGTTGATTTATTTTTTTCCGCTTCTTTAGAGATGTTTAACCGTGTGGTTGAAGAAGGAATGATTGATAAGGAGGACGCGATTCCACTATTATCTAATCAGCTTGTATGGATTCAATCAAAGGATCAAGCAATAGTAGAGAGTATCGAAGAAATGAACAAAATAGCGATCGGAACACCTGAAACCGTTCCAGCTGGAGCCTATGCGCAACAGGCTCTTACCTCCCAAAAGCTGTATGATCAAGTAAAGGATAAGCTCGTTTTTACAAAGGATGTTCGTCAAGTATTACAATATGTAGAAAGTGAAAACGTAAATGCTGGAATAGTGTATAAAACAGATGCCCTTCCATCAGAGAAAGTAATGGTTAATGAAGAATTATCCATTGGAGAACATGATGCAATTATTTATCCAGTAGGGATCATTAATAATTCTAAAGAAAAGGATACGACCAACTCTTTTTTAACATTTCTACAATCAAATGAAGCGATTAAGATATTTAAAGAATATGGTTTTAATGAAATTGATGGTGACATAGATGGAAGCATTTTTTCAACCAATTAAATTATCCCTTTTTATTTCCTTTATTTCCTTAATTATTGTGACAATATTAGGGATGCTTATTGGATGGGTAATGGAAAAGAAAATATTTAAAGGGAAAGTGGTCCTTGATACGATTCTACTATTACCAATTGTACTGCCTCCGACGGTGATTGGCTTTTTGTTAATCATTATTTTTGGTACCAATGGGGTATTTGGCGAGATCAGTTCTTTTTTCTTTGATCAAACTATCATGTTCACGATCTGGGCGGCAGTTATCGCAGCAGTTGTCGTTGCCTTTCCATTAATGTATCAATCGGTTCGAACAGGTATTTCTCTTGTGGATCCTGCGATTGAGGATGCGGCAAGAGTGGATGGAGCTGGGGAATGGCGAGTGTTTCGATATATCACCCTTCCATTAATAAAAAAATCAACGATGACAGGCGTTGTGTTAGCATTTGCTAGAGCATTAGGTGAATTTGGGGCTACCTTAATGTTTGCGGGCAATATTCCAGGTACAACCCAAACCGTTCCGATGGCCATTTATGTAGCGTTTGAATCGAACAAAATGGGTCTGGCTTGGGCTTGGGTATGGTCGATTATTGTCGTTTCTTTCATTATGATCGGAATTATACGTAAATCTGCCTAAACAATCGTTGAAATTTTGTCAAAAACACACAATGCAAACGCTACCAAACCATGCTACAATAGACTTAAATTAAATATAAGTTGAGGAGATTAGCATGAGTGAGCATTTATATAGATGGCGTAATAAAGAAATTCGGAAGCAGGTAGCGGTTATTGATGGAAAAGAACTACCGACAATGGTATTGAAAATGCCCTATACTTAAATGTGTTCTTACGAAAGTGGATAGAAGCCCATATTTGGGTTTATAAGGATCGCATTGTGTACGTAGGGGATAAATTGCCTCTAAACATGACAAGTATGGAGGTGGTGGATTGTAGCGGTAAATATGTAGTACCTGGTTATATTGAACCACATGTCCATCCATTTCAACTATATAATCCGTATGAATTAGCCATGTTTGCAGGACAGACAGGAACTACAACACTAATGAACGATAACCTGCCATGGCTTTATTTAATGGATAGGAATAAAGCGTTCTCATTATTGGAAGACTTTATGCAGCTTCCGGTATCCATGTACTGGTGGGCACGATTTGATTCACAATCCGAAATCAACGAAGAGCAAGAGATTTTTAATGATGAGGATATCCAAGCATGGCTCCAGCATGATGCTGTTGTTCAAGGTGGGGAATTAACAGCATGGCCACAAGTGATGAAGGATGACGATCGTATTCTTTATTGGATGCAGGAGGCGAAGCGATTACGTAAGCCTGTCGAAGGCCATTTTCCGGGTGCATCCGAAAAAACGTTAGTAAAGCTTAAGCTCTTAGGGGCAAGCTCTGATCATGAGGCATTATCAGGTGAGGAAGTTTTCCACCGCTTGGCAATGGGCTATCGGGTTGGATTACGTAATTCTTCTGTCAGACCTGATTTAGCAAAATTACTTCAAGAATTACAGGAATTAGAGCTAACTTCTTATGATCATTTAACCATGACAACAGATGGATCTACTCCATCATTTTATAAGAATGGGATCATTAACGAGTGTGTACAAATTGCTATTGATAACGGAGTCCCAGAGATTGAGGCATATATGATGGCAACCTACAATGCAGCAGAGCAATTTCATTTGGGGGAGCGTTTAGGTGGCATAGCACCAGGTCGTGTCGCTCATCTTAATATCTTGGAAGCAAAGGATAACGCAACACCAATTTCTGTAATTGCTAAGGGTCAATGGCTTAAGCGTGATGGTAAGATGATAAACCATAATCAACAAATAGATTGGGGCAAATACGGTCTTGACAAGTTAGATTTAAAATGGCATTTGTCAGAGAGTGATTTGCAATTTTCGATGCCTGTTGGTCTTCGAATGGAAAATGATGTGATTATGAAGCCATATCCTATCTCCATTGATGCCAATACAGAAAAAATTATGAATTCATGTGATGAATCTTTTCTCATGTTGATTGATCGAGAAGGAGAATGGCGAGTAAATACAATTATCAAGGGATTCACGGAGACCTTGGGTGGTCTGGCAAGCTCTTATTCTCTGACAGGGGATATTGTATTAATTGGTAAGAGTAAATCAGATTTAATGCTTGCCTTTTCTAGAATGAAAGAAATTGGTGGAGGCATTGTGCTAGTGAACGAAGGGAAGGTAATCTTTGAATTACCATTAAATATAGCTGGAATGATGTATGATGGAAAAATGTCAGCTCTTATTAAAGAGGATGAAAAACTAAAAGAAATTTTAATAAAACATGGCTATAAATATGAGGATCCTCCATACAATTTATTATTTTTATCTTCCATGCATCTACCTTTTGTTCGAATAACTCCATTAGGAATAATTGATGTCAAGAAAAAAGATATCTTATTTCCTGCGATTATGCGTTAATCAATGCTATAATGAAATGGTTGATAAGACATGTACTTATAGTGCATGTCTCATTTTCTATTCAAAGAATCTTGAGGGAAGGCGGATTATATTATGAAATGGAAAATTATGCTTATTCTTGTTTTTTCTTTATTGTTAATGGCTTGCTCAACTAATGAAAAAGAGACATCCAATCCAAAGGAACCAGAACAAGAAGCCCCCGTGGAAGAGCCAGTCGAGGAGACGGAACCAATCATTGCGCCACTCACTGGGCTAGAGTTAGAGAGCGAACCGCCGAATCGAATGCTAGCTATTATGATAAACAATCATCCGAAGGCAAGACCACAAACGGGGTTTTCACAGGCAGATATTGTTTTTGAAATATTAGCTGAGGGTAATATTACGAGATTTATGGCCTTGTTTCATAGTAATCTCCCAGAAAAAGTAGGACCTGTCAGAAGTGCGCGACCGTATTATTTTAATCTTGCTAATGATTATGGTGCGCTTTATATTTACCACGGAGCGGCTGACTTTATTGAACAAATGCTTCAAAATGGTGCAGCCGATCATTTAAATGGTAGCTACTATGATAATGATAAAGTTTTATTCGAACGTTCTAGTGATCGTGTAGCACCACATAATTCTTATGTGTTAATTGACAGTGTGTATGAGGAAGCGGAAGAAAAGGGATACGAAATAGAAGGAAGCTACTCACCGTTTTCCTTTTTAAGTACAGAGGAAGTTGTAGAAGGTGACCCGGCAACAAATGTCCAGTTTGATTATATCGGAAATCCTATTCAATATATCTATGAATCTACCAATGAAAAATATATTCGTTACGATGGTGGAACAGAGACGACTGAAAAGGCTACTGGCGAAGAAGTAGAAATAGATAATGTCTTTATTTTAGAAACGGCACATGAGGTTGTCGATAATGCGGGAAGACGTGAAATTGACTTACAATCTGGCGGGGACGCTTTATTGCTCCAAAAGGGTAAAGTACAACACGTGCAATGGGAGCGAATTGATGATAGAATAATCCCAACGAAGAATGGAAAACCTGTTCCACTAGTTCCAGGGAAAACATGGATTAATGTTATTCCAACATCCCCAGGCATTGATGGAGTAGAGGTAACGAGTGAATAAGATGGAATAAAAGGAGAGATTATTCCATGCAAATCGATAAATTGCGTGGCGAACAACTAGATCAGTTATTTGATGCCATATTGACGTTAAAGGATCGAGAAGAATGCTATCGATTTTTTGATGACATTGCAACAATGAATGAGATTCAATCATTAGCACAGCGCTTACAAGTTGCGAAGATGTTAGACGAAGGTAGTACTTATACAGCTATTGCAAAGGAATCTAGTGCATCAACGACAACTATTTCCCGGGTGAAAAGATGTCTAGCCTATGGGAATGACGGTTATCGTATCGTACTCGATCGTTTAAAAGAAAAAGAATAAAGAGGGTGCCTCTCTTTTTTGGGGGACTCTTTTTCATGTGTGAAAAAGGAGAGGATAGTAATGGTTCGTTTTGGTGTAATCGGAACTAATTGGATCACAGATCGATTTATTGATGGGGCGCAGAAAATAAAGGATTTTCAGCTTACAGCTGTTTATTCAAGAACAGAAGAAAATGCAAAAGAATTTGCAAATAAATATGGTGTGACATCAACCTATACAGATTTATCCGTATTTGCAGAAAGTGATGTAATAGATGCTGTATATATTGCAAGCCCGACTGCTTTTCATGCTGAGCATGCCATGACCTGTATGAAGGCTGGAAAGCACGTAATAGTGGAAAAGCCGTTTGCCTCCAACCAGCGCGAAGTAGAATCGATGATAGAAACAGCGAAGGCTAACAATGTTACTTTAATGGAAGCAATGAAAACGACACACCTTCCAAACTTCGATCTTGTAAAAAAGAGTCTGGATAAAATAGGGCCAGTCCGTCGCTATGTAGCGAATTTTTGTCAGTATTCTTCCAGGTATGATAAATACAAAGAAGGTATTGTCTTAAATGCTTTCAAACCAGAATTATCAAATGGCTCCTTAATGGATATCGGAGTGTACTGTCTATACCCTATGGTAGCTTTATTTGGAGCACCAGAAAGAGTGAAAGCAACTGGTTATATGCTAGATTCAGGAGTAGATGGGGAAGGTACTGTTACAGTGGATTATCCTACTTTAAATGGTGTAGCCATGTTTTCGAAGATTACAAACTCGAAATTACCATCTGAGATACAAGGAGAAAAAGGCTCGATTGTTATCGGAAAATTTTCTGATATGCGAGATGTGAAAATTGTTTATCATGACGGCACAGAGGAAAAGCTAACTACGGATCAAGTTGAGAATTCTATGTATTATGAAGCCTTATCCTTTATTCAATCTGTACAAAAAGGCGAAATCGAAAATAGTACAAACACCTGGGAATTATCCTTAGAAACAATGAAAGTATTAGATCAAGCACGTGAAGATATAGGGCTCGTGTTTCCAGCAGATAAATAAGTAGTCAAATCCTCAAAAGGCTGTGATCTTTTGGGGATTTTTTAGTTGAGAAATACTAAGATGAATACGTGGTATCAGAAATTGAAACATTTGCATAGGCTAATGTGTAAATCTTTTTTCAAAGAGGTGATGATTTTTGTCTGGGAAAGGGATGCATTATTATGCAAGTGGGAATACGGCAAAAGGATTCTATAATTTGTTTGAATCAAATATGCAAGGATTAGAAAATATTTATCTTTTAAAGGGTGGTCCTCATACTTTAAAATCCTCGATGATAAAAAAGTTAGCTGATACATGGACAGAACAAGGATATTATACAGAGAGAATTCATAGTTCATCTGATAATGATTCGTTAGCTGGCCTTATTATTCCAGCACTTCAATTTGGGATTTTTGATACATCTACTTCACCTATTTCAGAGGTTCACTATGTGGATTTTGAAGCAGCTTTAGATAAAGCAAAGTTAAAAGCTATGCATACCGAATGGCAGGAATTACATGCAAAAATTTCAGAGACATTTCAAGCAGCATATGATTGCTTTGCAGATGGTCTACACATTCATGATTACTTAGAGGATATATATATTAAGGAAATGGATTTTAATAAGGCCAATCAAGTAACAGACGAATTAATTCAAGAAATTTTACTTGATAAAAAGAGTAACAACGAAAATGCAATTATTCGCCATCGTTTCTTCGGTGCCTCTACCCCTGCAGGTGTTGTGGATTTTATTCCATCAATTACCGATGGATTGACAAAGCGTTATTTTATTAAAGGGCGTGCTGGAAGTGGAAAATCAACACTTTTAAAGAAAGTAGTCTCAGCAAGTAAAGAACGTGGATTCGATATAGAAGTTTATCATTGTGGCTTTGACCCAGAAAGTGTTGATATGGTAGTGATTCGGGAGCTTAGTGTATGTTTATTTGATAGTACGGATCCGCATGAATACTTTCCTAAGAGAAAGGGAGATGAAATTGTTGATTTATACAAGCTAAC
Organism: Gracilibacillus sp. JCM 18966; assembly: GCF_055392695.1. Lineage (NCBI taxonomy): Bacteria > Bacillati > Bacillota > Bacilli > Caryophanales > Bacillaceae > Gracilibacillus > Gracilibacillus sp. JCM 18966. The sequence goes on from NZ_AP043883.1 coordinate 2,060,081, forward strand.
CATCACCCCTGGTACAGATGAAAAGTATGAATCTGATATTATATACTATACAAAAAGCTATAAGCAAAGGATGAAGGATGGTATTGCTCATTTGAAAAAGGCAAAGTCTTTGAATGATCAATTAGAAGCTATGTATATGGATGCCGTTGATTTTTCGGTAATTGATGAAATGGATATAGCTATCAATAGGGAGATTGCTAAGCTAGCGAAAAATAGTTAGCTTTGCGAATAACCATGAAGCATTGGAAAAGAAGATGCTTCATGGTTTATGCAGTGACGACATTTGTATTCTCTCCCATAAGCTACCGCCTGTATCCAAGAGATAACGTACATTTCAAAGCTACCACCTGTCCGAAATGTTCTTTATCCAAGAGATAACGTACATTTCAAAGCTACCGCCTGTCCGAAATGTTCTTTATCCAAGAGATAACGTACATTTTAAGCTACCGCCTGTCCAAAATGTTCTTTATCCAAGAGATAACGTACATATCAAGCTACCGCCTGTCCGAAATATTCTTTATCCAAGGGATAACGCACACCTCCGGCCAGTCCGACCCACAAAATGTTTTTCATCTAAATGATAACAGACAGCAAGTCCTTATTAATTCCCAATAGCTATAGCCCCCTATAGATTGACCAAAGCAACTATGGACCGGATAATAGTAGGAGAGAATAAGAAACATTAGGGGTGAAGTATATGAAAAGAAGTATAGTGGTTATAATGTGGATAATGTTGCTTAGTTTGGCAATGGTGGGATGTGATGATAAGGCTTCAAAGGAAAAAGAACCACGGGATATTAAAGAAATGGTAGAACGCTATAGTGCAGGAGATTTTGAAGATCTGTCCGCTTCTATCACCTCCCAGGAGCTTATTGTGACAAATGGTAATAAAAACCAATCTACTTATGAACTGCCTAATGATGAATTTTTTGTTTCGATTGCTCCTTTTTTACAAAACACTCATCCTTGTGAAAATCACAGCTTAACTGGCTGTCAAGGAGAGCTGAAGGAAGAAGAATTCGAAGTACATATTATGGATGAAGATGGAAATGTAATCATAAATGAAAGAATGACATCTTTGGAAAATGGATTCCTTGATCTTTGGCTGAAGAGGGATAAGACATACGAGGTGAAAATTGAACATAACGGAAAAATGGCGGAATCTAAAATTACTACTTTCGATGGTGACAATACTTGCATCACCACTATGCAATTAATATAAGTCAATAATAATGGAGGTATAGTTTTGAATCAAAAAATACTAATAACGATAGTTACCTTTATGGTATTTTTACTAGTAGGTTGTGGTGGAAATAATGAGACAGAGCCTAGTGACACAAAGAATGATTCTAATATGAATGAAGAATCCCAGCAGGAAAAGGAATCAGATTCTACTGAACATGCTAGTATGGATCATTCTAGCTCAGGAGAAGTTCCAGAAAATCTAGCGAAGGAGGATAATCCGACATATCCTCTTGGAAGTGAAGCGATAATGAGTGCAAAACATATGAAAGGAATGGATGGAGCTGTAGCAACAATTGAAGGTGCCTATCACACTACAGTTTATGCAGTAACCTACAAGCCAACGACTGGTGGTGAAAAAGTAGAAAATCACAAATGGGTGATCCATGAAGAACTTGAAAATGCAGAGGAAGCGCCATACGCTGAAGGAGATGAGGTGGTTCTCGAGGCAGATCATATGAATGGCATGGATGGAGCGAATGCTACAATCGACTCTGCACAAAATACCACTGTTTATATGGTTAGCTATAAAGATACAGAAACGAAGAAAGTAGTCAAAAATCACAAATGGGTGACGGAAGACGAGCTTTCTCCAGTAGAATAGGATAATTTTTCAAGCCCTCACTTTACTAGTGGGGGTTTCCTATAGCCTGGAACTATCCTCAGATTTTTTCCTTCTTTCTTCTCTATATCACTCTGAAATGGACGGGATTTTTGCTATAATGAAATAATGGATATAGAATCGTCATTATTGGAGGATTAATTATTGTGTATAATATGGATGAGTGGAAGCATGTGTTCAAACTAGATCCAGCAAAGGATATTTCAGATGAGGTGTTGGATCAAATCTGTGAATCAGGAACAGACGCGATTATAGTTGGTGGAACAGATGAAGTGACATTAGATGGAGTACTACAGTTGCTCAGCTATATTCGTCGCTACTCCGTTCCAGTTATTTTAGAGATTTCGAATCTAGAATCTGTAACTCCAGGCTTTGATTACTATTTTGTGCCAATGGTGCTTAACAGTCAAAATAAAAAATGGCTGATGAATAAACAGCATGAAGCTGTTGTGGAATATGGAGATGTCATTAATTGGGAGGAAATGTATGCAGAAGGATATTGTATCATGAACCCCGAATCAAAGGTATTTCAGCATACAGATTGTAGTCTCCCTACAGAAGATGAGGCGATTGCTTATGCGAGGATGGCTGAACATTTATTTCGATTACCTTTTTATTATGTAGAGTATAGTGGCAAATATGGAGATCCCAATCTCGTTGAAGCGATAAGCAATCAATTATCAAATACCAAGCTTATCTATGGTGGAGGTATTTCAACAAAATCCCAGGCAGAAGAAATGAGCCAATTTGCCGATATGATTGTTGTTGGAAATGCCATCTATGAAAACCCAAAAGAAGCATTAAAGACAGTCAAAGCAGTTAAGAAGTAATTTTTTCTGAAATAAAAGGATGGTGTTAACATTGAGTCCGATCAAGCATAACCTACTCAATGGTTTAAATAAAGAACAACAAGAGGCTGTCAAGCATACAGAGGGCCCATTACTGATCATGGCAGGTGCAGGAAGTGGGAAAACCCGAGTATTGACACACCGGATAGCATACTTATTGGATGAAAAAGAAGTATCCCCCAGAAGTATATTAGCGATTACCTTTACGAATAAAGCAGCAAGGGAAATGAAGGATAGGATGGAGGCTTTAGTGGGCCCTGTTGGTAATGATATGTGGGTTTCCACTTTTCACTCTATGTGTGTCCGTATTTTAAGAAGAGATATTGATCGTATCGGCTACAGTCGAAACTTTACGATTTTAGATAGTGGTGACCAATTAACCGTCATAAAAAATATCGTAAAAGAGAAGAATTTAGATCCGAAGAAATTCGAGCCTAGAGCATTTCTAGGAGCGATAAGCAGTGCGAAAAATGAACTGATTACACCAGAAAAATATGCAGAATCTGTTGCAGATTTCTACAGTAGACAAATTTCTGAGGTGTATGCAGAATACCAAAGACGATTAAGGAAAAACCAAGCATTAGATTTTGATGATTTGATTATGCAAACTATTCATCTATTTAACCGTGTTCCAGAAGTTCTAGAGTACTATCAACGACGCTTTCAATATATTCATGTGGACGAATATCAAGACACAAACCATGCCCAATATTATTTGGTAAAACAACTTGCAGCACGTTTTCAGAATCTTTGTGTTGTTGGGGATTCTGACCAATCTATCTACGCATGGAGAGGGGCAGATATCACGAACATCCTTTCCTTTGAAAAAGATTATCCAACTGCAAAAGTAGTCATGTTGGAGCAGAATTACCGTTCGACAAAATCTATTTTGCAAGCTGCTAATAAAGTGATAGAAAATAATACTGGAAGAAAACCGAAGAACTTATGGACGGACAACCAGGAAGGAAATAAGATTCATTATTTCCATGCTTCCACAGAACGTGAGGAAGGATTGTTTGTTGCAGAAAAGATCGAAGAATATATTCGTGAAGGGAAATACTCCCATAAGGATATTGCGATCCTTTATCGAACAAATGCACAGTCCCGTGCGATTGAGGAGACCTTTATGAAAGCAAATATCCCCTATCAGATGGTCGGGGGAACCAAATTCTATGATCGTAAAGAAATAAAGGACATGCTCGCTTATTTACGTCTCATCGTCAATCCTGAAGATGATATTAGCTTTTTACGGGTAGTCAATGAACCGAAAAGAGGAGTAGGCAAGACCTCGATTGATAAATTACAAGCATATGCTGCGGCAAATGATATTTCCTTATATACAGCTGTGCAGGAGGTAGACTTTGTCGGTGTTAGTGCCAAAGCGGCAAAATCTTTAATAGAATTTGGTCAAATGATTAAAAATTGGGAACAACAGCAGGAATTTCTGACTGCTACAGATATGGTGGAAGAGGTAATTGAGAAGACAGGTTACGAGAAAATGCTAATCAATGAAAGAAGTATTGAAGCCCAAACAAGACTTGAAAATATTGAGGAATTTAAAACAGTTACGAAGCACTTTGAAGAGACAAATGAAGACAAAACCTTAGTTAATTTTCTAACCGATTTAGCCTTAATCTCTGATATTGACCGTATGGATGATGACCCAACTGCAGATGATAAAATCACTATGATGACATTACATGCAGCGAAGGGTTTGGAATTCCCGGCCGTGTTCTTAATCGGAATGGAGGAAAATGTTTTTCCACATAGTAGATCGATGATGGATGAAGAGGAGATGCAGGAAGAACGTAGGCTCGCGTATGTAGGGATAACCAGAGCAGAAGAATTACTGCATGTTTCTCATGCGAAAATGCGGACACTATTTGGTAGAACCAATATGAATCCTATTAGTCGTTTTATTAATGAAATTCCTGAAGAACTGTTAGAAGGAAAAGAACAAGTAGAAGATTCTATGTTTGGCTTTAACCGAGTAGATATCCAGGATAGTGAGCTTCCGTTTGATCAGCCAAAACGTAAACCAAGAAGAATCGTACAACAAACAAGTGGTGGCGAGAAGCAGGAGTGGAAGGTTGGCGATAAAGCAAAGCATAACAAATGGGGACAAGGAACTGTTGTTAAAGTGAATGGGGAAGGGGAAGGATTGGAGTTAGATATTGCTTTCCCAGCACCAACTGGAATTAAACGACTATTGGCAAAATTCGCTCCGATTACGAAAGGATAAGAAGGAGGGTGTCTCAATGACCGAACAAGAGGCGAAAAAAAAGCTAGAAAGCTTACGCGAGGTGTTAGCACAATACAATTATGAATACCATGTTTTAGACAAACCTAGTGTGCCTGATGCCGAATATGATCAAAAAATGCAAGAATTGAAACAAATAGAAGAGCAATACCCTCATTTGATCACCCCAGACTCTCCTTCCCAACGTGTCGGAGGTGAGCCGTTAGAAGGGTTTCAAAAAGTGACTCATCGTGTGCCGATGCTTAGCTTAGGCAATGCCTTTAACGAAGAGGATTTAAAGGATTTTGATCGCCGAGTACGTGAAGGGTTAGACGTAAACAAAGTAACATATGTATGTGAATTAAAAATTGATGGTCTGGCGATTTCTTTAAGATATGAGAATGGTTTTTTTGTTCAAGGAGCAACACGTGGTGATGGAACAACTGGTGAAGATATTACGAATAATTTAAAAACTATCCGTAGTATTCCGTTAAAAATTAAGGATGACAATCCGATTGAAGTACGCGGGGAAGCCTATATGCCACAAAAATCCTTTCTAGCATTGAATGAAGCAAGAGAACAGATGGAGGAAGAACCGTTTGCTAATCCTAGAAATGCTGCTGCAGGATCGCTTCGACAGCTAGATCCTAAAATTGCAGCCAAACGAAACCTTGATATATTTCTCTATGCAGTAGGAGAATGGGAATCAGGTGAGCTTAACACACATAGTGAGCGTCTTACTTATTTACAACAGCTTGGGTTTAAGACAAACCCAGAATGGCGAAAATGTGAGGGCATCGAAGAGGTTTTAGAATATGTTGAGAATTGGGTAGAAAAACGAGCAGAACTCTCTTATGATATAGATGGAATTGTTATCAAGGTAGATAACTTAGAAGCACAAGAGCAACTAGGGTTTACAGCGAAAAGTCCGCGCTGGGCTATTGCTTATAAATTTCCAGCAGAAGAAGCGGTAACGGAATTAACCGATATCGAATTGAGTGTCGGTAGAACTGGTGTGATAACTCCGACGGCAATCCTTGAACCAGTGAAAGTTGCAGGTACTACTGTGCAAAGGGCCTCTTTACACAATGAGGATCTAATTAAAGAGAAGGATATTCGTATTGGGGATACAGTGGTTATAAAAAAGGCTGGTGACATCATTCCAGAAGTTGTTCGTGTTGTGATGGATAAACGAATAGAGGAAGGGAAACCTTTTGCGATGCCAACTGAATGTCCGTCGTGCGGTAATGAGCTTGTTCGATTAGAGGAAGAGGTTGCCTTAAGATGTATCAATCCGAATTGTCCTGCCCAACTGAAGGAAGGCTTGATACATTTCGTTTCAAGACTTGCTATGAATATTGATGGGCTTGGAGAAAAGGTGGTGGAACAGCTTTTCCGTGAGAAGCTCATTCATACAATTGCAGATCTATACAGATTAGAAAAAGAAAAGCTACTCCAGCTGGAAAGAATGGGAGAAAAGTCCGTTTCGAATCTGCTTCAAGCGATTGAACAATCAAAGGAAAATTCCTTGGAGCGGTTGTTATTCGGGCTTGGAATTCGCTATGTTGGATCGAAAGCTGCCAAAACATTAGCAGCACATTTTGAAACAATGGAGAATTTACAACAAGCATCCTTTGAAGAATTAACAGCTGTCGATGAAATCGGAGATAAAATGGCTGATTCTATTGTGCGTTACTTTGAAGATGATAAGGTACAATATCTTTTAACAGAGCTAAAGGACCTAGGATTGAATCTTACCTATAAGGGACCAAAGGCTACAGATGTTGCAGAAGACGCTGTATTTGCTGGTAAGACGATTGTTTTAACTGGAAAATTGTCGATCTATACTCGTCAGGAAGTAAAACAACAGATTGAGTCCCTCGGAGGAAATGTAACAGGAAGTGTTAGTAAAAAAACAGATATTGTCATTGCCGGTGAGGATGCAGGATCAAAACTAGATAAAGCGAATAAGCTCGGGATTCAGGTATGGGACGAGGAAAAGCTACAAACTGTTTTAGAGGGGGAAGCATAAATGAATAGAATCAAGTATAGTCTGTTAATCATCGTGCTTCTTCTGGCAGGTTGTGCGCCACAATTTGGAGAAGATCCTGAGGAAACGATAGTAGATGATTCAACGGAAGAAGCGGAACAGGAAACAGCGATTATTCCGACACATAATTTATCAGAAGATACGTATCGTGTCTTAGTCGATTCAAGTCTTAGTCAGGCTCGAGGGGTTATCACCAACCAAGTATCCAATCGATTAGATATTGATGAGTTAGAGGAAGGATTGCGGAGACATTCCACTAGTGTTTATGACCCAGACAAGTATTTCTTTCAAGAAGGCCAATATTTGACAGAGGATATACTTTATTCATGGCTAGAACGCTATGATAAAGAAGAGCATCCACTTGGTTTAAATCCTGCATTGGGTGAGGGTGAGACATCAGAAGAAGCGGAAAGAAAAAATCCTAAATACTTATCACATATTGTGGAGCAAAATTACTTGACGAAAACAGATGGTGAAATGGTGAAGCTTTCCGGGATTTCGATTGCGATCGCCATGAAATCTGTTTACCGATTTCAAACAGAAGTCGGCGGACCTTATTACTACCAGGAGATATCAAAGAACAAAATGTTAAGTGAAGCAAATAAAATAGCGGATGAAGTGTTGAAGAGAATTAGAGAGATAGAAGGGTTGGAAAAGGTTCCTGTCATGATGATGATTTATCGGGAAGCTCCACAAAGCTCACTCGTACCAGGTAACTTTGTCGCCAAAACGAATATAGCTGGAGATGAATCATCAATAGGAGATTGGAAGGAAGTGGATGAGAACTATGTACTGTTTCCTTCAAACAATGCCGAGAAAAATTATTCAGATACTTCCGCAACCTTATCAGACTTTGAAGCAGATGTTGCTTCCTATTTTCCTAACTATGTAAGTGTGATAGGAAAAGGCTTCTATCAAGGTGAAGAATTAAGAGATTTAACGATCGATATACCAGTCTCCTTCTATGGGAAGTCAGAGTTAATCGGTTTTACCCAATATGTTTATGGCTTGGTTCTATCTGGCTTTCCGAATCATTATAATTTGGAGATCAATATTACCTCAGGTCAAAATCAAGAGGCACTAATTGTTCGTGAAGCTGGTGAAGAGGAAGGGTTTGTTCATATCTATAACTAAATTATGATACAAATCTGTTTTGAAATTAGTGTTTTAATGGTAAAATAGACCTTATGGATTTTAGTATTTGTAGATTCTTAGCGCCTATCATTGGCGCTTTGGATTTTTTCAATCAATTTATAAATGGGACTTTTTTTGGAGGTGAATATTTTGGCAGATATCTCAAAGGAACAGGTAAAGCATGTTGCTAATTTAGCACGCCTTGCTCTAACTGACGAAGAAGTAGAGAAAATGACTAAACAACTAGGTGATATTATTAATTACGCAGAGCTCTTGAATGAGTTAGACACGGAGAATGTAAAGCCAACAACACACGTATTAGACTTAAAAAACGTGATGCGTAAGGATGAGCCGAGAGATTGGATTAGTAAAGAGGATGCACTTAAGAATGCACCAGATCAAAAGGATGGTCAATTCCGAGTACCGTCTATTTTAGATTAAGGAGGAAGGCTAGTGTCACTTTTCGATTATACATTAAAGGAATTACAAGAAAAGCTACATAATAAAGAAATTACAGTTAGCGATCTTGTCGATGCGTCATATACTCGCATACATGAAGTAGATGACAAAATCCAAGCATTTCTTACTTTGAATGAAGAAGAAGCTAGAAAACAAGCAAAAGAACTAGACGAAAAACTAGGCTCTGATGCATCGATTTTATACGGACTTCCGATTGGAATCAAGGACAATATTGTAACAAAAGGCTTGCGTACAACATGTGCTAGTCAAATTTTGGACAACCTAAATGATCCATTATATGATGCCACCGTTGTGGAAAAGCTTAAAGCAGAGAATACAGTAACTGTTGGTAAGCTAAACATGGATGAATTTGCGATGGGTTCATCTAATGAAAATTCTAGCTACCAGAAAACACGCAATCCATGGAATACAGATTATGTTCCAGGTGGATCTAGTGGTGGTTCAGCTGCATCTGTTGCAGCTGGTGAAGTGTTCTTTTCATTAGGCTCTGATACTGGTGGTTCTATCCGTCAACCTGCTGCATTTTGTGGAGTGGTCGGCTTAAAGCCTACATATGGTTTAGTATCACGATTTGGATTAGTTGCATTTGCATCTTCACTAGACCAAATTGGACCACTTACTCGTACGGTAGAAGACAATGCACATTTATTACAGGCCATTGTTGGGCAAGATAAAATGGACTCTACTTCTGCCAATGTGGATATCCCAAATTATAGTGATGCTTTAAAGCAGGATGTAAAAGGATTACGTATTGCGGTACCAAAAGAGTATTTGCAAGAAGGGGTTAATCCAGAGGTGAAAGAAGCTGTATTAGCAGCCTTAAAACAATACGAAGAATTAGGTGCAACATGGGAAGAGGTATCCTTACCACATTCTAAATATGCTGTAGCTGCTTATTATCTTCTTTCCTCTTCAGAAGCTAGTGCGAACTTAGCTCGTTTTGATGGGGTACGTTATGGTGTCCGTACAGAAAAGCGTGTTGATATGTTAGATATGTTTAAATACTCACGATCTGAAGGGTTTGGAGATGAGGTAAAACGTCGTATTATGCTTGGTACGTTTGCTTTAAGCTCTGGATATTACGATGCTTACTACAAAAAAGCTCAGAAAGTACGGACATTAATCAAAAATGATTTTGAAAAAGTCTTTGAAGACTATGACGTGATTGTTGGCCCAACTACTCCAACACCAGCATTTAAAGTTGGCGAAAAGATAGATGATCCTTTAACCATGTATGCAAATGATATCTTAACTATTCCAGTAAACCTAGCAGGTGTTCCGGGCATCTCCATACCTTGTGGGTTTTCAAGTGAAGGATTACCAATTGGACTACAAATTATCGGAAAACATTTCGATGAGTCCACGATTTATCGTACGGCATATGCTTTTGAACAAGCTACCGATCATCATAATAGACGTCCTAACCTAGGAGGTGACCTATCATGACAAATTTCGAAACAGTCATTGGTTTAGAGGTTCACGTGGAATTAAAGACGAATTCTAAGATTTTTAGTCCAAGTCCCAATGCATTTGGTTCCGAACCGAACGCTAATGTGAACCCAATTGACTTAGGGTACCCTGGTGTTTTACCAGTTTTAAATGAAGAAGCAGTAAATTATGCGATGAAGGCAGCAATGGCGATTAACTGTGAAATCGCAACAGATACCAAATTTGATCGTAAAAACTATTTTTATCCAGATAATCCTAAAGCCTATCAAATTTCACAATTCGATCAACCAATTGGGGAAAACGGATGGATCGAAATTGAAGTGAATGGAGAGAAAAAGAAAATAGGAATTACCCGCCTTCATTTAGAAGAAGATGCTGGAAAATTAACACATAATGATGATGGCTATTCATTAGTCGATTATAATCGACAAGGTACGCCACTTGTTGAGATCGTATCAGAACCAGATATTCGTACACCAGAAGAGGCTTACGCTTATCTTGAAAAATTAAAGAATATTATTCAGTATACAGGAGTATCTGACTGTAAAATGGAAGAGGGTTCACTGCGATGTGATGCCAATATTTCTATTCGTCCAGTTGGCCAAAAAGAATTTGGTACAAAAACAGAGCTGAAAAATTTAAACTCCTTCTCCTTCGTGCAAAAAGGTTTAGAATTCGAAGAAAAGCGTCAACGAGAAGTACTATTAAATGGTGGGGAAATTCTACAGGAAACTCGCCGTTATGATGAACAAACGAAAGAAACCATCCTCATGCGTGTGAAGGAAGGTTCTGACGATTATCGTTATTTCCCTGAGCCAGATCTTGTACCACTTTATATTGACGATGCATGGAAGGAAAGAATTCGTGCAGAAATTCCAGAACTACCAGATGCACGTAGAGAACGATATGTGAAGGAATTAGATCTCCCTTCCTATGACGCAGGAGTGTTAACAAGTACGATAGAAATGTCTGATTTCTTTGAGGCGTCGATTGCCGCAGGAGCAGATCCTAAGCAAGCTTCTAACTGGCTAATGGGTGAAGTTTCAGCATATATGAATAAACATCAAATCGAAATTACAGATTTAAAGATGACACCAGAAGCTTTAGCGAAAATGATACAGTTGATTGCGGATGGAACGATATCCTCCAAAATGGCTAAAAAGGTCTTTGCTGAATTAGTAGACAAAGGCGGAGATCCAGAAAAAATCGTCAAAGAAAAAGGACTTGTACAAATTTCAGATGAAGGTCAGCTTCGTGAAATTATTGTCGGAATTCTTGATGCGAACGAGCAATCTATCATTGACTTCAAAAATGGGAAGGATAAAGCACTTGGCTTCTTAGTTGGTCAAACAATGAAAGCTACCAAAGGCCAAGCAAACCCACCAATGGTAAATAAAATCATTAAAGAAGAAATCGACAAAAGATAATCCATGTCTGATAGCGAAAGAAGAAGGACTGTGGCATAGTCGCTCAGTCCTTTTTACATGTTGATAAAGTACTCATCGAAGCAAAAATAATATTGAACACAACCTTAGAGATAATACTTGTATAAACGTCAACTTGTCTGGGCACTTACAAAAAATAGTAGTTTTTCTTTGCAATTATGATTAAATCGCTTATGATGTAAGATAGAAGGTTTACTTAAGAGGAGATATGAACATGAAACGTGCGCGTATTATTTACAATCCAACTTCTGGACGTGAAGTGTTTAAAAGAGAACTAGCGGAAGTATTGAAAAGGTTTGAGCAAGCAGGTTATGAAACATCGACACATGCCACCACATGTGAAGGAGATGGGGTTCAAGCTGCTCGATATGCCGTGGAACAAAAATTCGATCTAATCATAGCTGCTGGTGGAGATGGGACGGTTAATGAAGTAGTACAAGGTATAGCTGAACAGGATTATCGGCCTCAGCTTGCAATTATTCCAGTTGGTACGACGAATGACTTTGCTCGTGCGCTCGGGATCCCAAGGGAAATTCAGAAGGCGGTTGACGTGATTTTAGAACATAATGTTAGGTCACTTGACATTGGAAAAGTGAATGACCAATACTTTATGAACATTGCTGGTGGAGGTAAATTGACAGAGCTTACTTATGAGGTGCCAAGTAAACTTAAAACAATGCTTGGTCAGCTAGCTTATTATTTAAAAGGAATTGAGATGCTTCCTTCACTAAAGCCAACGAAAGTAAAAATTGAATATGATGGTAAGGTTTTAGAAGAAGAAATCATGTTATTTTTAGTATCAAATACAAACTCTGTTGGTGGATTTGAAAAACTAGCACCGGCAGCGAAAATGGATGACGGATATTTTGATTTAGTAATTCTTAAAAAAGCGAATTTAGCAGAATTTATTCGTATTGCTACCCTTGCGACAAGAGGAGCTCACTTAGAAGACAAACATATTTTCTATACAAAGGCCAATCGAATTAAAGTACACTCAGAAGAGAAAATGCAGTTGAATTTAGATGGGGAGTATGGTGGGCTATTGCCTGGTGAATTTGTCAATTTGTATCGTCATATTGAATTTTTTGTTTCGAAAGAGTTTATCGAAAAACAGGATCAAATTACAGAATAGGAAGGATACGATGTCTATAAGATAGATGTCGTATTTTTTATACGTTAGGAAATTATAAAGGATAAGGAAAGCTAACGCATCTAATGTTTCTACGAATGAGGTAATTATTTCCCAGGAAATGATGAATTTAGACAAGGAATTTCCTATTTACTTCTTACTATGATAAAATTTTGACAGCATACGATCAGACAACAAATATATCTCCAAGAAGGATGTAGATAAAATGACGAAAATAACACCTCCTGTAAAGAAAAATGAGCTGGTGGAGCTTATATTTGAAGATATAACACATGAAGGCGCAGGTGTTGGAAAGATAGGAGGCTATCCATTATTCGTTCCATACGCTCTACCAGGTGAAAAAGCCAAAGTAAAGGTGATTAATGTAAAGAAAAACTTTGGATTTGGTAAATTGGTAGAAACGGTCGAAGAAAGTCCTGCAAGAGTAGACCCTCCTTGTAATGTTTATTACAAATGCGGTGGTTGTCAGCTACAACATATGAGCTATCAGATGCAGCTAGAAATGAAAAGAAACCAGGTGCAATATGCACTGAAAAAGATTGGGCATATAGTGGATATTCCTATCCATCCAACAATCGGAATGGAGGATCCATGGCGTTATCGGAATAAAGTGCAAATTCCTGTTGGATCGCAAAATGGCGAGCTTATTACAGGATTTTATCGCAAAAGAAGCCATGATATTATCGATGATATGGAACGGTGTATCATTACCGATGAAGTCAATGATCGAATGATTGATGCTGTAAGAGAGATTGCCAACAGGCTGGGGATCTCTGCCTATGATGAAGAAAAAAATCGTGGTCTATTACGACATATTATGGTTCGTTCTGGTCAAGAAACTAAACAAACGATGATTGTTCTTATAACGAAGAAGGAAAAAATACCGGCATTAGAAAAGCTTGTAGATGAGATAGTGAAAACATATCCAGAAGTAAAGTCAGTCGTGCAAAATATCAACCCTGAACGGACGAATGTCATCTTAGGTAAGAAATCAAAGGTGCTTTGGGGAGACCCTTATATCTATGACGAAATCGGTGGTATTCGTTTTGCTATCTCCGCCAAATCCTTCTACCAAGTCAATCCTGTCCAAACGAAAAAATTATATGACAAAGCATTAGAATATGCAGCTTTAACAGGAAAAGAGACAGTAATTGATGCATACTGCGGAATAGGTACCATCTCCTTGTTTCTAGCGAAAAATGCGAAAAAGGTCTATGGAGTAGAAGTGGTGCCTGAAGCGATCTCAGATGCGAAGGAAAATGCAAAGCTAAATCAGATAGAAAATGCCGAATTTTTTGTAGGGCAAGCCGAAAAGGTTATGCCATGGTGGAAAGCTCAAGGATTACGTCCTGATGTCATTGTTGTCGATCCTCCAAGAAAGGGCTGTGATGAATACTTTTTGCAAGCAATGATTGACATGAAGCCAAAAAGAATTGTATATGTGTCCTGTAATCCATCCACATTGGCAAGAGACTTGAAATTTCTGGATAATGGAGGGTATGAGACGAAGGAAGTGCAGCCTGTGGATATGTTTCCGCAGACGACACATATCGAATGTGTGGCTTGGTTGGAATTGGATTTTGTAGATCAAAAATAAACTCTTGCTAATTTCACCACCAATTCTGTAAGAATAAACATTTGCTTTTCCAATAAGAAATCTAATAATTTCTCGGGTTTTCCTCAAATGGAGCCCGAGTTTTTTCATGCTCATAATAGAGTAAAGAGGGAGGAGGAAAGAATCTTATTCGATCATTCTTATCTCCGTTATTTCTTGTCATTACTGTGTTTTTTCAATATCTCATCCATGATTCATTTCAATAACAAATCAATACTCATCCACTATTTTTCTCTTTATTCTATCCCTCTTAACTCCACTATCTTTTCTCTCCTATTTTTTCATTCTATTACCAAAACTTTATTCCAACTCCGAAAAAAACGTGAAAAAACAGCCGAAAAAGGTCCGAAAAACGGTCATTTTTGATCCGAAAAAGTCTAATAATGGGGGTTCCGTAGCAAAACTTTATTTTAACTGATACGGTGGAATGGGGCTTGCAAGGGGAAAGGGAAAAGTTTTGTATTTTGATAAAGAGAGATTTGAAAATATTATTATCAAATTAGCTAAAGGTCGTGTAGCGTATGATTTTGATTTCTTGCTTTAGACTCTGAACCAACTTTAGAGTATGGATGGAAATTTGATTTAGATGATTGTGATATTTGGACGTTATCACAATCAAATGGAGAATATATATCAAAATGTACTATTAACAGTAGCAGACAAATACATTTCTTAAAAAATTAGAATTTTAGTATTTTCCTTACAAATGATAATAAAGGTTTCGTAAATTAAATAGAGTGCAACGATTTGAGGAAAAAAGAGCTAGGTGCCACTACCTGCCGGAGAAACTAAGAGGGTGAGGTTACAACTAGGTTTTGAAAAATTATCTATTTGGAATTTAGACATGAACCAGACAGTTGAACATGGGAACGTAAGGTTAATGGCTGTCGAATCATCCAATAGATTTATCATAATGATGATATTATGAATGATTAGCACCACGTTAAACAATTCAGGATATATATAAATTAAACATGCTCTTGACTCGAATAATTCTTGACTTTTTTACTAAAAAAACGGACACTGTCTTTAAGAATGTTAGCAAAAGAAAGCAGGTTAAGCATGAAGGTAAAAAGTCAAGATGCATATCCCTTATACGCTCAAATTGCAGATGATATGCGTTTAAATATTCAAACAGAAAAGTGGCCCGAGGGAGAGCGGATACCAACTGAAATGGAGCTTTGTTCGATGTATCATGTCAGTCGAATTACTATACGTAAGGCAATCGATGAGCTAATGAAGGAAGATATGCTTGTTCGCATTCGTTCAAAAGGTACATTTGTTAAAGAAGCTTTTCAGGAAGAAGACCATTTTACAGTTATTAAAGGTTTTACCCAAGAATTACAAGAGAGAGGAAAATATGCAAAAACAGTAGATGTTGAAATTCAGTTAGCTAATGCAGATAAACGAATCGCAAAGTTTCTTAATATTGAAACAGGCAGTCAGATATTGATCTTGAAACGTGTTAGAGGAGACGAGGACGCTGTATTTGCCTTCTTTATTACCTATATTGCTTATGATCGTGATTATTCAATAGACCCGAAAGATTACTATACTTCATTTTATGCTTATTTACGTACAAAAAATATTATCGTTAACCAAGAACGAGAGTATGTGGAGGCTGTCTCACCGAATCGGGAAGTTCAGCGAAAGTTAAAAATCAAAGAATCAGAACCAGTATTAAAACGTGTCCGCTTTACTTCACAAATTACAGAAAACTTTTATGAATATACAGAATGCTTCTATATAGGTAAGAAATATCGTTATTATTTAGACTTCCATCAAAGCTGAATTATATAACAAAGCCCTTCAACCCTAGAGACAGCGCTCTTTGAAAAAGACAATTTAGCGCCATTTCTTGTGCTATAATGTTATGACAAAAGAACAATAAAGGAGGTATGTTATGTATGATGCTTTTCCAAAAACAAGAGTAAAAGTACAAGGAGGGTTTAATGGATATTCAGCAATTCAGACAGAAATACGACGAACCAAGAGTAATGTTATAGCTGTGGAATGTTATCCTGCTATAAATGAAGAGGAAATTCTAGAGCGGTTAATAGCACCGCTAGAACCGGGGTTAATTATACAAGCTACAGAACAGTTCTATACGGTGGAAAAAGTCACAACCATGATTGAAGAAAACTTAACAGAAGATCGAATTTTTGGTGTAGTTAGTCATCATCAATTGCAAGACTTTATAGATGGAAAACAACAAGAGATATTACAACAAAAAATCCAAACTGTTTTGGCAAGTAATCAATCTGTGGTGGTATATGGAGTTGGAGCTTCTTTGCTCTACCCAGCTGATCTATTGATCTATGCAGATCTGTCCAGATGGGAAATTCAAAAAAGATATCAATCTGGCACCTATAGTAATTGGCAAGCCAATAATGCTGGAGAAGATCCTTTACGTATGATCAAACGTGGTTACTTCTTTGAGTGGCGTGTGGCGGACAGGCTCAAACAGCAATTGTTTAATTCGATTGATTATTTCCTGGACACTCATCAAGCTAATCAACCTGTAATGTTAGAGGCAACGGCTTATTTTGAAGCATTAGAGCAGATTGCCAGACAGCCTTTTCGTTTAGTGCCATTCTTTGATCCTGGAGTCTGGGGTGGTAACTGGATGCAGGAAACCTTTGAAGTGGAACAGTATAAGGACAATTTGGCATGGAGTTTTGATGGTGTTCCAGAGGAGAACAGCTTATTGCTGGCAACAAATACAATTCAGATGGAAATCCCAGCTAATAATCTTGTATTCTATCAACCTGCAGCTTTATTGGGCGAACGAGTCTATGATCAATTAGGCAAAGAATTTCCAATCCGTTTTAATTACTTGGATACAGTAGGGGGCGGTAATCTCAGCCTGCAAGTGCATCCATTAGTAGAGTATGTACAGAAGACATTTGGCATGACCTATACGCAAGATGAGAGTTATTACATTATAGAGGCGAAGGATCAGGCCTCACTCTATTTAGGGGTTAAAAATGGTACCAATAAAAAAGAATTAATGAAAGCGTTGCAACATTCAGCTTCAAGCGGTGAGCGTTTTCCTGATGAACAATATATTTATCAGCGTCCAGTGAAAAAACATGATCATTATTCCATTCCAGCAGGAACTATTCATAGTGCGGGTGCGAACACCGTGGTATTAGAAATAAGTGCTACTCCTAATCGTTTTACCTTTAAACTTTGGGATTGGGGTCGGCTTGGTTTAGATGGCTTGCCTCGTCCTGTCCATTTAAATCATGGAGAGCCTAATATTGTGATATCACGTGATCAAGACTGGGTAGAACAAGAATTATGCAATCAAATGGAGCTTATCGCTGAATATCCAGAATGGCAGGAAGAACGTACAGGGCTTCATAAAACGGAATTTATTGAAACGAGAAGACATACCTTTACTGGCATGGTTTTGCATCAAACTCATGGCAGCGTCAATATGTTGAATTTGGTCGAAGGGGAAGAGGCAATTATTGAGAGCCTTGATCACAGTTTTGATCCGTTTGTGGTGCACTATGGAGAAACCTTTATTATTCCGGAATCAGTGAAACAATATACGATCCAGCCGTATGGCAGGAGTATAGGTAAACAATTAATGACAATTAAGGCATTTGTGCGCTAAATCATAGGAGGGGGAATAGTGTCTCAAATGTTTTATCTATGTTTAGACATAGGCGGTACCGAAATAAAGGTGAATATACTAGATCAAAATTATCAATGTTTCTATCCAGAAGATTATCATTACCCATCTAAGGCACAATCTAGCAAACAAGAGATTCTCAAACATTTTACAGTAATTTTGGAGGAACAATTACAGAACTTCAAAGGCTCGATAGAAGGAATTGGCTTTGCCTTCCCTGGTCCATTTGATTATTTCCATGGGGTTAGTTTAATGCAAGGATTAGGGAAGTTTGAGTCGCTCTATCAAGTAAATATAGCTAACTTTGTTCAACAATGGCTGCTATCTCAAAGATACACAAGTGGGTTTCCAATTTGCTTTGAAAATGATGCGGTTGCTTTTGCCATCGGAGAGTATCAGGAAGGTGTTGCCAAGCAAGCAGAGAAAATGATCTGCCTTACTCTTGGGACAGGATTTGGTTCCACTTTTATTGAGCAGGGGCGAGTAGTTCGCAGTCAGTATGGTTTGCCAGACAGTGGTATGCTTTATCAACAGCCCTTCTTAGATGGTGTAATTGAGAATTACTTATCGGCTAATGGTCTAGCTAGCATTGCTCAGCAATTTTCGTTGGAAGATTGGGATGGATTAAGCGTATCAAAGGCAGCAGCTGCTGGCTCTAATGAAGCCCAGCAGGTGTTTCACCAATTTGGAGTAATGGTTGGAATAGCACTCCACCCTTATGTACATGCCTTTGCGCCAGATTGTATCGTCTTCGGTGGACAAATTTCGAAGAGTTTTACCTGGATGGAAAAAGGTATTGAAGCAGGTATGGATTATCAAAAATCACTGGATATGATCGCAAGCCCGTATGGTTCAAGGAGTACATATAAAGGTTTATGTCACCAATTAAAGCAACTGTAAATAATAGGAGGATGAAAGATGAAGAAAAAGTGGAAATTACAACTGATCCATCATTCGCACACTGATATTGGCTATACCGATCGACAAGAAAAGATTGAACGTCACCATGTAGAATATATCAAATCGGTCCTTGATATATTAGAAGCGAGTGAGAATG
This sequence comes from Gracilibacillus sp. JCM 18966, assembly GCF_055392695.1. NCBI lineage: Bacteria > Bacillati > Bacillota > Bacilli > Caryophanales > Bacillaceae > Gracilibacillus > Gracilibacillus sp. JCM 18966. Next base: position 2,079,055 of record NZ_AP043883.1, read on the forward strand.
GCTCTAGACCGGAATGGAAAGGGTATAAATGGACATGTGAAAACTATTGGCAGGTTGAGCGGTTCTTTGAGCAAAGTAGTGATAGTGACAAACAGAAATTTATCCAATATGTACAGTCAGGTCAGATTGATATCTCTTTAACCTATTTGAATATGACTGACCTTGTCGATAATGACATTTTAGATGCTATGTTTAAAAAAGGAAGAAAATTCTCTAATGAACATCAGCTTGATTTGGATTCAGCTATGACAGCAGATATCAATGGATTTTCATGGGGATATGCAGAAACAATGCATCAGAACAGCATTGTAAATCTCTATTCCTGTTTACATACTCATCATGGCATGTTCCCGCTCTATAAGAAACAGATCCCCTTCTGGTGGGAAACACCAAATGGAAACAAGATTTTAGTTTGGAATGGTGATCATTATCAAATTGGTAATGATTTTATGTTGATTCCAAATAGCTATCGCATAGATAATGGGACAGAGATAGTTACATCAGATGATCAAATGGCCATTGCAGAGCAGCGTATTTTCGAATATTTGGAGAACCTGGAAGCAGAAGACTATCCCTTCGATTTTGTTCCTAATATGATTTCAGGGATTGTAACCGATAATTCACCACCTAATCCTCGGCTAATTGAAATGATTCATAAATGGAATGATAAGCATGGCGGTCAAGTGGAGATTGAATTAACTACTCTACATCAGTTCTTTGATTTTCTACGTAAACAGGAGCTTGATCTTCCAGTGTATGCAGGTGACTGGACAGACTGGTGGTCAGATGGAGTTGGCTCCACCCCTGCCCCAACTAAGATCTATCGGGATGCTCAACAGAAGTATCACTTATCACAGAAACTAGATCCACAAGGTAAATGGGGGCGTGAATCTCTTTTGCAAGAAGCGGAGTATCAATTGATGTTATATGCAGAGCATACATGGGGTTATGCCTCTTCCGTCAGTGAACCGTGGAATACGCTTGTGAATGATTTAGACTATCGTAAGGCAGCCTATGCTATTAACGCCAATCGCCTTATTTCACAACATTTGGATCAGATACTTGGTCACTTGGGAGAAGTGCCACCAACAATTGATCGGGAAAAGTATTTTAAAGTAGTCAATCCCCATGATTATCCAGTGACGGATTATGCTACTGTACCGATAAAACATTGGGAACATATCGATGGCAGGTATTTAGCATGGGATCGAGACAATTATATTGATGTGATCGATTGTGAAACAAATGAGAAACTTGCTGCCCAGCTTACACCAATACCAAATGGTGATGTCATTGAATTTGCCATTTCTTTAGCGACAAAGGAAGAGAAGCTGTTGAAATTAGTGAAAGGTGAAGCACCAAAGAATCCACGACACGCTAACCATGCACATATTGGCACTGACAGAGTAGAAGATATTGCTCCTTATCCGGGTTATGAAGGTGTACCGGATACTCATGTAGTAGAAACCAAACACTATCGATTAGCTTTTGATCAGCAATCAGGAATTACATCCTTACGAGATAAGAAAAATAAAAGAGAATTGATCCATCCAGACGCACTATATGCACCTTTTACAGGAGTATATGAGAAGACACCAATTACAACGGATGCCTGTACTGAAAGAAGATTGATGGGACGAAATCGTAAAGGGAGATTGGTAGATCGTTATACTGCTAGTCTAAAACATATCGATATAACTAAAGACGGAGATTTATTTACTGCCGTTCAAATGGATTTTGAACTAGAAGGTACACAGATGTACACGGTGATCCTTAAGGTCTATAAAGAACTGCCGAAAATTGCTGTAACGGTTAGAATTCAAAAGCAGAATGAGTGGGCACCGGAAAATCTTTATATTCCACTGCCATTTAGTGCGGACAAAGATGGTGAATTATTTATTGAAAAGACTGGTGCTGTGCTTCGACCGGCAATTGATCAACTGCCAGGAACTAATACGGAGTTTTTCTGCTTACAGAATGGGCTTGCCTTTACAGGAACAGACAGTTCACTTCTAATAGCAATCAAAGATACACCACTGATTACCTTAGATTCTTTAGCACATCATCCTATTGAATTAGCAAATGATCAGCAGCATGACAAGAATCGACAACCCGTTTATTCTTGGATTATGAATAATTTCTGGGAAACAAATTTCAAGGTTGATTTATCAGGTTTCTATGAGTTTGACTATCAATTATACCTTGTTTCTGAGCAGCAGAATCCAAAACGATTATTGGAAAAGTGTCAACAATTAAATCAAGGCCTGCTTGCATTCCCGGTTAACCCTAGTAGGGAAGGAGCTTGATGATGAAAAAATTGCATGTCGTGTTTAAGACATACTTAGATCTTGGTTTTACTAGCTGTCGAATAATTCGACCGTTGATTTTTGTTAACAATAAAGTTCAAGTTACTAATATATCAAACCCTTGATATTTGGACCTTGATTCGGATAAAATAGTCTTTGGTGATTTTGGAATCTTTTCGTTCCAAGTGATTTTCTTTTTTCCTTTTACTCCATAAGGTGGTTTAGAAAACCAACTGAGATTTTTATTGGAATGAAGTAGTAAAAGGTAATTTTTAATGTTAAAAAGTGTTAACAGAGACATTTATGTTGGACAAGTATTTGGCCTGTTACCCCAAGATGAGAGGATTGGAATTTTAAATATGAAAGATAATTTTTGGCGTGAATTACCACGACCGTTTTTTATATTAGCACCAATGGAGGACGTGACAGATGTCGTGTTTCGCCATGTAGTAAGTGAAGCAGGTAGACCTGATGTATTTTTTACAGAGTTTACAAATACGGAGAGTTATTGTCACCCAGAGGGTAATCAAAGCGTTCGTGGGCGTTTGACTTTTACAGAAGATGAACAACCAATTGTAGCCCACATATGGGGAGATAAGCCTGAATACTTTCGAGAAATGAGTATTGGGATGGCGAAGCAAGGTTTTCGAGGGATTGATATCAATATGGGCTGTCCTGCACCTAATGTGGCAGGGAATGGCAAGGGGTGTGGCCTTATCCGTCGTCCTGAAGTTGCAGCAGAGCTCATACAAGCAGCAAAGGCAGGAGGGTTACCTGTAAGTGTAAAAACTAGGCTTGGTTACACCTATGTAGAGGAATGGAAGGATTGGTTGACACACCTATTGAAACAAGACATTGTGAATCTATCCATTCATCTCCGTACAAAAAAGGAAATGAGCAAAGTAGATGCACATTGGGAGCTTATTCCAGAAATTAAGAAACTTCGTGACAAGGTGGCACCAGATACACTTTTAACCATTAATGGAGATATACCCGACCGTCAGACAGGCTTGAAGCTTGCTCATCAGTACGAGGTGGATGGGGTGATGATTGGACGTGGTGTTTTTACCAATCCATTTGCCTTTGAGCTGCAACAGCGGGACCATAGTAGTAAAGAATTGCTCGATCTTTTGAGACTGCACTTGGATCTCTTTGATGAGTATTCGAAATTAGAACCTCGTTTGTTCAAGCCTCTTCGTCGCTTTTTTAAGATATATGTTCGTGGATTTCGAGGTGCAAGTGAATTAAGAAATCAGTTGATGAGCACAGAATCAACGGATGAAGTGCGTGAACTGCTTGATGATTTTGAACAAAAGAATATGGATAAGACTTTGTGAAAATATACCTTGTCTCAATAAAAAGAGGCTGGGACGAAAGAGTAAGTAAAGAAAGGAAAATTCAAACGTTAATATTTCTGCACGGATACCGCTCCGTCAAAATACTCCGCTTTCCGTGGGCACGGCTTCAGCTAACTTTGCAAAGAAAACCGCTTTGCAAAGTGGATCTTCAGCTCGTGCTGTTCCCACAGGAGTCTCCGTATTTTGACTACGCTAAAGTAGAATAATGTTCGGATTATAGCGATTGCTGTTTAGTTATGTCCCAGCCCCTTTTTTGACATTAAATTAAGATTCATTGTGATCTTCGCGATTAGCTTCTTTCATCGGCAAAAATTCAAAAATCTCACCAGTCTCAATGGAATGAGCAAGTCGCTCTAACCAGTGGCAATAGCTTTTGTATTCCTCAAGTTGTTGCAAATCTTGTTGTGCCCGCTGCTTTAATTTTTCATTAACTTCCTCATCATGAAGGACTTCTTGTAATTTTTTGATTGCATCATTAATAGAGGATAGATTTAATTTAGCTTCTCTTTCCCATTTATCCCCGAAAAAGTTAGAGAAATATTGAAAGAAATCTTTTTCAGCCATAAATAAGTCCTTACGAGAACCTTTTTTCCAAACTTTCTTTACAATGTTGATATCCTGTAGCTTTCTTACAGCAGTACTCATGCTTGGTTTACTCATGCCAAGATCATTTTTCATATCATCGAGAGTCAATGGGTCATGTTTGAAATACATCGTTGCGTAAAGTCTTCCGATAGATGGTGTGACACCATAGAGATCCATTGTTTCGGCAATGGAGTTAATGACTTCACGTTCTGCATCCTCTAGCAATTCTTCTGCCTTCTGCTGTTTTGCACCATTCTTATCTTCCAATGTTAACCCTCATTTCTTCTTATTATATAAATTAAAATAGTTAAATTTAATTTTAATTACTTTAATTTTAACTATAACGCATCTTTCGTGAAAATCAAAATTAATTTTACTAAAAATAGTGGTTTGTTTACAATGAAAAACGAATATGATATATTTAACTTGTTAAATACGTTAAGAAATAATTTAACAAAATTAATAAAGGGGGCAACTTTATGAAAAAAATGTTCATCAACGGGGAATGGACAGAAGCTCGCTCCGGGGAGAAGAGAAGCATCATCAACCCGTTTAATCAAGAAATTATTGCAACAGTAACAGAAGGAAACGAGGAAGATGCAAAATTAGCTATATCAGCTGCTCGAGAAGCCTTTGATTATGGCGATTGGAAATATACACCTGCAAATGAACGTGGGAAAAAAGTACTTGAAATTGCAAGTTTGATTGAAAGGGATAAAGAAGAACTAGCAGAATTAGAATCACTGGATACGGGAAAAACCATCACAGAAAGTCGTGCAGATATGGACGATATCGTGGAAGTTTTCCGCTATTTTGCTGGTTTAGCGGATAAAGATGGTGGTGAAATCATTGATTCACCGATTCCGAATAGCCAGAGTAAGGTTGTTCGAGAACCTGTCGGAGTTTGTGGTCAAATCACACCATGGAACTACCCACTCTTACAAGCAGCTTGGAAGATAGCTCCTGCACTTGCTGTGGGCAATACGATTGTTATGAAGCCGAGTGAAATCACTCCTTTAACTACCATTAAAGTGACAGAACTAATGGAGGAAGTAGGTTTTCCAAAAGGGGTAGTCAATCTTGTCCTCGGTAAAGGGAATACAGTTGGTAACGAACTAGCCGTGAGCAATGATGTTGATCTTATATCTTTCACTGGGGGAATCTCTACAGGGAAGAAAATCATGCAGGCTGCAAGCGAAAATGTAAAAAAAATTGCGCTTGAACTTGGAGGGAAAAACCCGAATATTGTTTTTGCGGATGCTGACTTTGACACAGCAGTTGATCAGGCTATGAATGCTGTATTCTTTCATGCAGGACAAGTTTGCTCAGCTGGTGCTAGGTTGCTAGTAGAAGATTCTATACATGACCGTTTTGTTGAAGCACTTGCTGAAAGGACAAAACGAATTAAATTAGGAAATGGATTTAATGGAGAAACTCAATCTGGACCATTAATATCCGAAGAGCATCGAGCGAAAGTAGAAAAATACGTGGACATCGGAAAGCAGGAAGGAGCAAATGTGTTAGTTGGAGGCTCACGTCCTGAAGAACCTGAACTGCAAAACGGCTTTTTCTATTTGCCTACAATATTAACGAACTGTCATTCTACTATGCGCATCGTACAGGAGGAAGTATTTGGTCCTGTTTTAACGGTTGAACGCTTTAAAGATGAAGACGAGGCAGTGCGACTTGCTAATGACACGATTTACGGGTTAGCTGGTGCAGTATGGACCAAGGATGTTGATAAAGCAGAGCGTGTTGCAGCTGCATTACGGATGGGAACCGTGTGGATTAATGATTTCCATCCATATTTTGCTCAAGCCCCATGGGGTGGATATAAACAGTCAGGTATAGGGCGAGAATTAGGGAAGCTTGGATTAGAAGAGTATACAGAAACGAAACACATTTATCGCAACCTTAAACCAACACCGCTTCATTGGTTTAAGTGATTTTACTATAAACGTAGGGGAGACTTTGGGCAAGTAGTACGATATCCTTGCCCAATTATTGTTGCTAAGCAATATCTTAAGGAGGTTCGTGAAATGAACGAAACATTTGACTATGTAATCATCGGTGGAGGTAGTGCAGGTTCTGTACTCGGTAATCGCCTAAGTGAGGATGGAACAAACAGTGTTCTTATATTAGAAGCAGGACGTAGTGACTATCCATGGGATCTATTAATTCAAATGCCAGCAGCACTTCCATTCCCAGCTGGAAAAAGCTTATACGACTGGAAATACGCATCCGATCCTGAACCATATATGAATGGAAGGCGCGTCAAGCATGCACGCGGAAAAGTGCTTGGAGGCTCAAGCTCTATTAATGGAATGATCTACCAACGTGGAAATCCGAAGGACTATGAACGATGGGGAGCAGACACCGGTATGGAAACATGGGACTTTGCCCACTGTCTTCCTTATTTTAAACGATTGGAAAATGCTCTAGCAGCAGATGCAGATGATGAGCTTCGTGGACATGATGGCCCGATCAAATTGGAACGAGGACCAGCAACTAATCCTTTATTTCAAGCCTTCTTTGACGCAGCTGTTGAGGCTGGCTATTCCAGGACTAAGGATGTCAATGGTTATCGTCAAGAAGGGTTTGGCCCGTTTGATAAGCATGTGTATAAAGGGAGACGGTTGTCAGCTTCTCGTGCTTATTTACATCCGATTAAGAATCGTAAGAACCTTACAATAAGAACACGTGCCTTCGTGACCAATATTGAAATAAATGGGAACAAAGCTGAAGGTGTAACCTATCGACGCAATGGAAAGATCCATCATGTAAAAGCGGGAGAAGTGATTTTAGCAGGTGGTGCGATTAACACGCCACAGCTACTTCAGCTATCAGGTGTAGGCGATGCAGAACATCTACGTTCAGTTGGAGTCAAACCGAAAATTAATCTTCCTGGTGTGGGGGAGAACCTCCAGGATCATCTTGAAGTATATATTCAACATGCTTGTCCTAAACCAGTATCTGAACAGCCTAACTTAAAGAAATGGAGAATGCCTTGGGTCGGCTTACAATGGATATTCGGTCGTAAAGGTCCAGCGGCAACTAACCATTTTGAAGGTGGAGGTTTTGTACGTTCGAATAATGACGTTGATTATCCAAACTTGATGTTTCATTTCCTTCCCGTAGCAGTAAGGTATGATGGACAAAAGGCAGACACAGATCATGGATTCCAAGTACATGTAGGACCTATGTATTCTGATGCACGAGGATCCTTAAAGATTCGGTCAAATGACCCGAAAGAACATCCAAGCATGGTCTTTAATTACCTTTCTACTGAGCAGGATCGACGTGAGTGGATTGAAGCAATACGAGTTTCTCGGGAGATTCTGTCCCAACCCGCTATGGCACCATATAATTCAGGAGAGATTTCCCCTGGTCCTACCGTCCAGACGGATGAAGAGATACTGAATTGGGTGGCTAGGGATGCTGAAACTGCACTTCACCCATCATGTACGGCAAAAATGGGTCCAGAATCAGACCCGATGGCTGTTGTAGATCCTAATACGATGAAGGTTCATGGGCTTGATAATGTACGAGTAGCTGATGCCTCTGCAATGCCTTATGTTACGAATGGTAATATTCATGCACCAGTGTTAATGCTAGCAGAGAAAGCAGCAGACTTAATTCTTGGTAAACAGCCGTTACAGCCTATTTATGCTAGCTATTACCGTCATGGTTTAGATCCTGCTCATGCAGGTACCATAACGAACTAAAATAATAAATTACTAAAAAGAAGCATCTAGTTGCAAATGTAGTGCAATTAGATGCTTTTTTATTAGAATACCTATCTACTTTTAAGAGGATATAAAGAAATGCAGAGGACGACATCCTCTGCAAGATATGAATAAAATTTTTATATTTATAGTAATCAATGTCCGTAAAAGGCTCTGCCTCAAGCCTCGAAAAGATAAAGCATAACAGCCGCTAAGCATTTGTTTAAAGATGTGAGAACCTCACTGACCTTTACTTTACCCATTCATTGACTAATTCTTGATTCTCATCGATCCATTTCTTCGCACCATCAAGTGGTTTATCGGCACTTTCCACATAGTCGATAAGTTGTCCGATTTGTTCATCATTCATCTTCCAATTATTAAACCATTCACTAACCTCTGGATAATCTTCATTAAATCCATCTCTAGTAGCATGATGAATTTTCTCTACTCCTCCGTAGGTGTTTTGTGGGTCTTCCAAGAATTTTAAATCATATTTGGAGAAGACGGAATGTGGCGTCCAAAGCGGTGCTACGATCGGTTCTTCGTTTTCGACAGCATCTCTTATCTTAACTAACATGGAAGGCTCTGAGCTTGGTAAAAGTTCAAACTCAAGATGATAATCTTGAATAACTTCGTTTGTCACTTCCATTGTTCCTGCACCAGGATCAAAGCCAACAATCTCACCATCGAACAGTTCTTTATGGTCGTTTAAATCTTCTATACTATTCACTTCATTTAAATAACTTGGCACTACTAACCCTACTTTAGCATTGTCAAACCAAGTATTCTCAGAAAAATTAACCGTATCCTTATATTTCTCGTAATAATTGGCATCTTGGACAGGTAGCCACACTTCTAAATTAACATCCAATTCAGCATTTTCTAAGGCTTCCATCATAATGCCCATATCCAATACATTTAATTTCACATTATAGCCCTTATCTTCTAAAATTGCTTTCCACATATTTGTTACGGCGATATTCTCTGCCCAGTTAATTTGCCCAATTGTTATTTCTTCCTTTTTTCCACTTGATCCATTTTCTGAATCACCCTTAGTGTCTCCACATGCTGTCAGTATAGTAATCACGAAAAGTGTTAAAATAATACTGAGTGCTTTTTTTGATTTCTTCATTGAAAATAACTCCTTTTCTATATATTTATTAAAAATATTTCAAATTGATAAATTGTTTAGAAATATTTTAATCATTATACCGAATAACATTCTGCTCAAAAGAACAATAGGCCAATCTAATTAGTAAGTACGTCTATTTTAATTGGTAAATTTGTTAAATTTTTTTTAAACGTTCTTTATACTTTTATCTTAACGTGTTTAGATTAAATGTCAAGAGGTATTACGTGATTTTAGTTAATTCTTATAAAAGCAAGGAATTCAAAATAGTGATTTTAGGAGCTTTTAGATGATGCTCGTTTCCCTTAACCATACACTTGAAAATTGCTGAACTTTCTATTTAAGGCTAAAATAGAAGGAGAAAGGAAAGGTGTTATAAAATGAAACAAAAATATAATCCATCATTGCCACCTAAAACCTGTACAATTGATAAATTAGTTACCATTCCAGCAGATGTGGAAAAAGTATTAATGGGTAGAAAGACGGCAACAAGACGTAATGGACGATATGCAGATATCGGTGAGATTATGGAATTAAACAACAAGAAGTATCGGATAGATAACGTATATAAACAAACTCTTGGAGAATTGAGCGATGAGGATGCGCAGCGTGAAGGCTATAAAAGCCTAGAAGCCTATAAGGAATCAATTTTATCCATGCATCCAGGGATGCCTTGGCTGCCCAAAATGGAAGTTTGGGTACATGAGTTTAGTGAACTTGAGGAATGATCACACAACATAAAAAAGCATCTGAAAAGCAGATGCTTTTTTTCTTAATCCTCTAGATCGTAGCGGCCACGGTCTTCGCCATAGTATTGGTTATATCGCTTCTTGAATTTGTAGAACAGATACGAGCCAAGAACCTTTAAAATAGCGTAACCTGGAATACCTAGTATTACCCCGATGACTCCAAATAAATTCCCAGCAATCAATAATACTAGGATAATGGTTAATGGATGGATTTGCATGGTTTTGCCCATAATGTTCGGTGAAACAAAGTTTCCTTCTAGAAATTGAACAGCAATCCAAACAATCGCTAGCTTTAGTAGCATAAATGGCGAGTCTACAATCGCAATAATAACAGCAGGGATGATCGCGATGGTTGGGCCTAAATAAGGAACTACGCTCGTAATCGCGGCAACAATAGCTAGTGTAAAGGCATAATCTAATCCAATAATTAAGTAACCAATGAATAATAGAATCCCAATAACTGTAGCTACGATGATTTGACCTTGAATGTAAGAACCAACTTGTGTATCCATATTACTTAGAATTTGTTTCGTATCATCTCGGAACTTCGGCGGAAACACCTTGATCATAAAGTTTTTGAATTTTTCTCCATCTTTTAATAAGAAAAATAAAATAATTGGGAAGGTGACAATGGCCACAACTGTACTAGTTACTTTGCTTGCAACATTTTGCACGCCTTGAAAACCGTCAGAAATATAAGTGCCGATTAACTGTGGCAGCTCGCTTAAACGATCCATTAACCATTGATAGCCTTCATCATAATAAGGCCCTAAAAACGAATTTTGTACCCAATTCGTAAAGCTTTCCCCAAATTGTTTTAAATAATTTGGAAAGGATTGGACTAAATCCTTCACCTGAGCCTCGATAGCTGGTGCGGTTAACAAAATAATACCTGTTAAAGCCCCACTAATTCCGAGAATGAGTATTACAATTCCCCAAATACGCTTGATACGAAATTGTTCCAGTAGGTTAACAATCGGATTCAACAAATAGTAGGCAATAAAAGCGAGAATCACAGGAGGGACAATCGTAGATAAAATAACCTCCAATGGATAGAAAATAAATGAAATTTTTGTATAAATATAGATCATTATTCCAATAAGTATGAAGATACCTAATATGTAAAAAATATTTTTTCCACCAATAAATTTTAAAAATCTATTTGATGATTCCATTCTCTGTCTCCAGCTCCTTATCATACAATATAACCTTGCTAACATGCCATCTCGATGTCTTTCCATTAGTAATGTACCATAATATTGCTATATTTCCTATTGATAACTTTAAGATTTTAAACAAAAAAGGTGATCGATACCTTATAGAAGATGTGACATGCTGATTGATATGGATGCTACTATAGAATGGATAGGAAAAATTAACGAGGTTTACCGTACCAGAAGATGTGAAAAGTAGTACTCGGATTGTCAGTCTAGAGGAACTACAAAACTTACAACAATAGAATAAAAGAAAGGGGCTAGGACATAACTAAACAGCAAGCGCTATAATCCGAACATTATTCTGCTTTAGCGTAGTCAAAATACGGAGACTCCTGTGGGAACAGCACGAGCTGAAGCCGTGCCCCCGGAAAGCGGAGTATTTTGACGGAGCGGTATCCGTGCAGAAATATTAAGGTTCGGATTTTCCTTTCTTTACTTACTCTTTCGTCCCAGCCTCCAAATCCTATTATTAATTTCTCGAACCTAACACTCTTAAGCTATTAATTAGTAAGGAAGGATTTTTCAAAAAACTCTAACAAATATTCTAGTGTAATAGGATCACTGTAAGTAGAAGCTTTTGTATCAATTGCATAGACATGATCATTTTGAACAGCAGGTATGTTTTTCCAAGTTTCCGTTTCTAAGAACGAATTCTCCTTTTCTGGATCCCTGCTCAGAATAATATAGTCACCTGCAAATTCAGGTAGTAGTTCAGTAGAGAATGTATGAACTCCAGACTCTAGTGCCATTTCTTTTACCTTTTCTGGCATGTTTAATCCCATAGCCTGGTATAATATTTCTGTACCACGAGCATAATTATCTCCAAAAACATAAAATTCTTTATTACCACTTTCTATGACAGAAACAGTGGCATCTTCTCCGATTTTGTCCTTGATTTGTTCCCCAATTTTACTAGCACGGTCCTTGAAATTCTCTACCCATTCATTCGCTTCTTTTTCTTTGTTTAAGAGTTTTCCGATTTCCATTTGTTGAGCTAAATAGTCTAATTTACCCCAAGTATAAACAACGGTTGGTGCCATTTCATTCAGCTTGTCTATATTTTTAGTCTGAGCACCGGCGATGATGAGATCAGGTTCAAGCTCAAGAATTTTCTCAAGATTTTCTTCAGAAACGACTTCCACACCTTCTAATTTTTCTTGAAAGAGAGGATTGTTTTTTGTCCATTGATCAATCCCTACAATATTACCATCTAAGGAAAGAACATTTGGACCATTTGTGAGTGCCACAATACGTTTCGGTTCATCTGGAACTTCAACGGGGCCAGTTTCAGATTCATATGTAATGGTCTCTTTAGTTGTGTCAGATGCATTACTTGTATTGGCAGACTCTGTGCCACTGCACGCACCAAGGGACAGGGTCAATAAAACTATAATTGGTATAAAAAGCTTTTTCAATATGATCGGCTCCTTTTCGAATTAGTAATGATAATCATTTTCAATTGCTTCATAAAATATACTAATCATAAATAAGAGGAATGTCAATATACTTTATAGACCTAATTCACATTAAATAGCGATTTTTGAACACGTACGGACAAATGCAGATTGACGCTACATACCCATGATGATATGATAGAAATATATATTTTAGAAAACTATCACTAAACGAATACGATTAAAAACGGCTATTTAATAGTATTGCATTAGTTGTACAGACGAGTTTTCGAATAATAAGAGAATCTTTGTTTTGGTCATCTACTAATAAACTTATCTATTGGGGGAAACAGTATGAGTCAAGAAGTGAAAAATGCTATTCAATCAGGCAAGACGGTGCTTGGAATCGAGCTTGGGTCTACTAGAATTAAAGCAGTTCTTATCGGAAAGGATAATGAGACAATTGCTTCCGGGAGCCATGATTGGGAAAATAGTTATATAGACAATATGTGGACATACAGTGTTGAAGAGATTTGGAAGGGGATACAAGATAGCTATCAAAAGATGGCACGAAGTGTAAAGCAGCAATACGGAATTTCTCTAAAAAAGATTGGAGCTATTGGCTTTAGTGCGATGATGCACGGCTACATGGTGTTCGGTAGGGATGGAGAACTTCTTGTACCTTTCCGCACTTGGCGAAATAATATAACCGAAGAGGCTTCCACAGCATTAACAGAACTTTTTAACTATAATATTCCACAAAGATGGAGTATTGCTCATCTTTATCAAGCCATTTTGAATCAAGAAGATCACCTATCAGATATACATTTTCAAACAACGTTAGCGGGTTATGTTCATTGGAAGCTAACAGGTCAGAAAGTACTTGGTATTGGTGAAGCGTCTGGTGTTTTTCCTATTGATTTAGAGGCGAAAAATTATAATCAAGAAATGATACAACAATTTAATAGCTTAATTGAATCTAGAAATCTACCTTGGAAGCTTGAGGAGCTTTTACCTAGGGTATTAGTTGCTGGGGAAAATGCGGGTGTACTGACTGATGAGGGAGCAAAGCTACTCGATATAAGTGGTGAATTAGAAGCAGGAATTCCTCTATGTCCTCCTGAAGGGGATGCTGGAACAGGTATGGTTGCTACGAATAGTATAGCCAAACGCACTGGAAACGTGTCGGCCGGTACCTCTGCATTTGCTATGGTTGTTTTAGAGAAGGAATTATCTAGAGTACACCCTGAAATTGATCTCGTTACTACACCTACAGGTAATTTGGTGGCGATGGCTCATTCTAATAACTGTTCCTCAGACTTGAATGCATGGGTTAGTCTATTCGAAGAATTCTCAGGCGTTATGGGGAACAAATTAGATAAAAATCAATTATACGGTGCTTTATTTAAGCAAGCTCTCCAAGGTGATGCCGATGGTGGCGGACTTCTATCTTATGGCTATCTATCAGGAGAGCATATGACCCATTTTGAAGAGGGACGCCCGTTGTTTGCTCGTTCTTCTGATAGTAATTTCAATCTTGCTAATTTCATGCGTGTTCAATTATTTACAGCCTTTGGTGCAATGAAGATAGGAATGGATATTCTTCTTAAGGAAGAAGGCGTAAAACTAGATGAAATTCTTGGCCATGGTGGCTTGTTTAAAACAGAGGGTGTTGGCCAAAGTGTGCTAGCGGCTGCACTTAATGTTCCAGTTTCCGTGATGGAAACGGCCGGAGAAGGTGGTGCATGGGGAATTGCCTTACTTGGTTCTTATATGCTCAATAAAGAAGATAATCAATCCCTAGAAGAATTTCTAAATGACAAGGTATTTGCAGGTCAGGTAGTGAAAACACTGTCCCCTAATCCAAAAGATGTTAAAGGATTTGAACAATTTATGGAACGATACAAGAAAGGTCTTACAATAGAAAGAGCAGCAGTAGAGAACCTTTAATGAATAAATCCAATTGTGAAAAATAATTGAATTTATTTCAAGTGTGGGGGAGTACCTTTATTGTATGGTAAAATAAAGATAAAGGAAACGCACAAAGTCTACACTTGAGGAGGATTCAACTATGACGGAATCACCGAATAATGATAAAGCATTACGTTTGAAATCAATGCTTGAGGAAGCTCTTCAACCACTAACGGATAAGATTGGTTTATTGGAGCAGGAAGTAAAAGAGCTGCGAAAAGAACAAGCGGAACTCAAGCAAATTATCCATCAAAGATAAAATTAGGAGTCTATTCAGGGGATGGATAGACTCCTTTTTCATCTGGCCAACCTTTTCATAACCAAAATAAGAAAGGCTTGAAATAATAAGCTATTCATATTAAAATAGTAGCAACTTAAGTCGAAGCGGAGGTGGATAGAGGTGTTGAATGATACTGTTTTTGTGCACGGATTTTGGACTGAATTCCTATATTTTTGCCGTGCAAAATTTGCTGTTTTAGTTGTTAACGGGATACGTATGTCCTTTTTTAACAACTAAATAGTAACAAAAACAGTGAAAACATCTCTTACCCACATTATATATAGATGACGCTAGGGAGTGGTCTTTTTCGTGCTCTCTTTTAAATTAATGCGTCGTCAATGCTTTTAAAAAGCCATGGGATGTCCTATGGCTTTTTTTGTTGGGAAAATAGGAACAGGAGGATAGACATCGTGATTGCATGTAGTATCAATCAAGTGACGAAGATGTATGGCGGTCATATGATTTTTGAAAATATATCATTGGAATTAAATGAAAAGGAAAGAGTAGGGCTGGTTGGGCCGAACGGTAGTGGAAAATCAACCCTTCTAAAATTACTGGCAGGCGAGGAACTACCAAACCAAGGACAAATCCATTGGAAAAAAGGATCACGAATTGGCTACCTTGCTCAATTTTCTATGTTTCAACCAGATATATCTGTAAGGGAAGCTTTACGGACAGCTTTTTCTGAATTGATTGAATTAGAAAAGAAGATAGGGAACTTAGAAAAAAGTATGAGTCAAGAAATGGGTGAGAAAGATTTACAGAAGCTTGTCGAGCAATATGGAGTATTTCAAGACCAATATTTATCCAAAGGAGGGTACGCCATCGATAGTGAAATCGATAAAGTGGCAAAAGGGTTAAATATTGAGGGAATGTTAGATCAGACGGTAGGGGCACTTAGTGGTGGCGAGAAAACGAAGGCTGGGTTGGCCTATATATTATTAAAAGAATCAGATTTATTGTTATTGGATGAACCTACTAATCATTTAGATGTTTCAGCGATAGAATGGCTTGGAAATTATATAAAGAATTTCACTGGAACCGTGGTGATTGTATCCCATGATCGGTATTTTTTAGATGAAACGGTGAATAGAATTGTCCATGTCGAGAATGGCGACCTAGAGAGCTTTGACACCAATTATTCTGATTATGTAACGGAAAAAGAAGCTCGTTTACTTCGTGAATTTCATGCATATGAAGAACAGCAAAAGAAAAGGAAGAAAATGAAAGAAACGATAAAAAGACTAAGAGAATGGGCGAATAGGGCAAAACCTCCAAATGAAGGTCTCCATAAAAGAGCTAGAAATATGGAAAAAGCATTAGAAAGAATGGAAAAATTGGATCGCCCTGTGTTAAATCGGAAGAAAATGAACTTGAAAATCGATGCAGGAAGTAGAAGTGGTAAGGATGTGATACAGCTGAAGGCAGTTTCGAAAGCATTTTTTGATAACCAGCTTTTTCAAGATGTCAATCTCCATGTTCAGTATCAACAAAGAACCGCAATCGTCGGAAATAATGGAACAGGAAAAACTACGTTATTAAAGTTAATCTTAGGACATCTTAAAGCAGACAAAGGAGAGGTAAGGATCGGGAGTAATGTGAAGATTGGCTACCTGTCACAGCATACTTTTTCTAAAATGGTAGACAGAACGGCAATCGATGTCTTTCGTGACGAAGTGAAAGTAACAGAAGCGGAGGCAAGACAGATATTAGCAAAATTTCTATTCTACGGCTACAGTGTATTTAAAAAGGTTTCCCAGCTAAGTGGTGGAGAAAAAATGAGGTTGAGATTGGCCCAGCTTATGTATCAGGATACCAATTTATTGATCTTAGATGAGCCTACGAACCATTTAGATATAGATTCATTGGAAGTATTAGAGGAAACGCTTGAACAATACGAAGGCACCATTCTTGCAATATCCCATGATCGTTACTTTCTAAATAAATTATTTGATAGGATTTTCTGGATCGAAGATGGGCATGTGCATGTATGGGAAGGAAACTATGACTGGGCTAAGCTAAAAATGAGTGAGAAAAGAACTTAGCAAAAAAAAATGCCGCATGAGTAAAGACTTCATGCGGCTAAATTTACTGTTTCACTTTTCTACGAGGGAATCCAAACAAAATGGCAGTAATTCCACAAATTCCAAGCAATATTGGATAAAAGGAATAAGGCATAATACTTAAGGGTGATATCGAAGCAAGTCCTGCCACTGCCAGCATTTGGCCACCATATGGTACGATTCCTTGCCAACAAGCGGCGAAAATATCAAGAATACTTGCCGATTTTCTTGGGTCAACATTATACTTGCTTGCAATATCTTTTGCTAACGGCCCCGTCATTATAATGGAAATCGTGTTATTGGCAGTACTAATATCTGCTACACTAACAAGCCCAGCGATACCAAATTCAGCCCCTTTTTTCGATTTGATCTTGTTAGAAACTACATGAAGTAAATAATCTATCCCTCCATTGTATTGAATAATTCCGATTATTCCTCCGATAAACAATGCTACAATTGCAATATCCTCCATATTCAATACGCCTTGTGATGCAGCCTAGAGCAGAGTTGAACCAGTGTAGGAACCATCTATGATACCAATCGCACCAGCAAGGATAATCCCACCGATTAACACAATTACCACATTCACTCCTAAGATGGCTACGATTAATACAGCAAGATAAGGTATAACTTTCGCAAGATTATAAGAATAGTCCTCCAATTGATTGATATGACTTCCTGAAGTAATGAACCATAATATAAGTGCAGTAATCAATGCGCCGGGAAGAACGATAAAAAAGTTTGTTTTAAACTTATCGCTCATCGAAGTGTTTTGGGTTCGTGCGGAAGCGATCGTAGTATCCGAAATCATCGATAGATTATCACCAAACATAGCCCCACCAATCACAGTAGCCATTGCTAATGCCATAGGAATATCCGTTTGATCAGCAATACCAATTCCAATAGGAGCAAGTGCGACGACAGTTCCCATCGATGTCCCCATTGTAATGGAGATAAAACAACCAATTAAAAATAATCCTACCATTAAAAGGTTTGCAGGTAGGAGGGAAAGCCCAAGGTTCACGGTCGCATCAACTGCGCCCATACCTTTTGCTACTTCCGAAAAGGCACCTGCAAGCACAAAAATGATGCACATTAGCATAATATTTTCATGCCCAGCCCCCTTTGTGAAGATTTCAATTTTTTTAGCTAGTTTTACTTTGCGATTCATGAAAATGGCAACAGCTGCCGCAATAATGACCGCCACATTCAGTGGCATATTAGAAAAATCCTTTGTCAACACTCCTGTGCCGATAAATAACAATATAAATATGAGTAAGGGGAATAATGCCGAGGCCTTCCCTTTAGTCTGTTGAGTCATGTTGTATTCCTCCTGTTTATATAGGTTAATGCATGGTCATGCCACCAGTTATGTTAATTGCTTGTCCTGTCATGTAATTCGAATATTTTGAGGCTAAAAAGACCACCACATATGCGACATCTTCAGGAGTTCCTGTTCTTCCAAGTGGCACCTGTGAAAAGTCCTCTTCTCTAATTGCTTCTTCATTCAAACCCCTCAAATTACCACCAATCACTCGTTCTTTACGTTTCATGTCCGTTTCAATAATACCAGGACAGACGGCATTCACATTAATTTGGTCTTGCGCAAGCTCGAGAGCCATCACTTTAGTAAGCCCAATGACTGCATGCTTAGAGGCAACATAGCTCCCCATTAGGCGATAGCCGTTTTTTCCAGCCTGTGAAGCAATATTGATAATTTTACCTCCAAAGCCTTGATCCTTCAGTTTATTCGCAACGACTTGGCTACATAATTGCACACCTTTAGCATTTATATCCATTGTTTTATCCCAATCTTCTTCTTTTATCTCCGTAAAGTAATCCATTGTCGAAATGCCAGCATTGTTCACTAGGATATCTATTTTTCCAAAATGATGAATAACCTGTTTTATCATATTATGGACATCATTTTTGTTAGAGACATCTGCCTGGAAATAGAATAAATTTTCATCATCTGTCTGCTTGGTTTCTTGAATATCAATAGCGGCAACCTTTGCGTTAGATGATAAAAGAGCCTGAACAATAGACTTTCCAATACCGTTTGCTCCACCTGTAACGATGGCGACCTTTCCAGATAAATCAACTTTGAGCATAGAATAACCTCTTTTCTATAATAAAAAACCCTCTTCAAAAGCAAGAAGAGGGTGAAGTAAGATGAATGTCTCTTCTTATCTGTTAGCTATTTGCTACTGGAATTGGCACATTACTCTTAAGAGTTGTTGCCGAGGATTCATAGGGCCAGTCCCTCCCCCTCTCTAGATAAGAACATATAGGAAAGTTAATGCTCTTTAGTTTACAACTAGAAACAAGTTATAGTCAAGTGTTTCACTAGGAATTACACCTGTAAAATTTGCCATTCTTTCGTTAATCATTCTCTCTGCTACTAAACGATGGGAAAAATATTGAATGAATGACAATTTAATGGTAGGTTATAAGAGTGATATAATATATTATTTTAAGAGGTGATGGAATGGAGAAGCATAACACCGAAGATTTACAACAAACGGAAGTAGCAGAGGAACAGGAAACAGAAAAGGAACGATTTGTTTCAAATGAGGAGAAAAAAGAGAACAATTCCTCCATAAATTTTGATTTTGGAGAAAGTGTAAAAGAGACAAAGGGTATTCTGAAGGATGCGATTTTAAGACCACATGCTATCGTGAGCTCTACTCGAACAATCCGTATGGAAACGAGTGCACTAATTTTATTATCATTATCATTATTGATAGGTATTTGTTATTTTCTTTTCTATAAATTTGGATTTGAGGGAATGCTCAGCTTATTTGCAGATGTGGGCGTAATGTTTATCATAACGAGCATCTTATCTTGGATGATTACCTTTGCAATCGGCTATTTTTCTCTTTACTTACTTTTAATGTATTTCGGAGATCGTAAAATGGATCATAAAGAATTGTTAACGAAATATGCGATTGTGAATATTCCTTTTACATTAGTTTTTTGTTTAGTGATTTTATTTTTCGGATTTTTAATGGTAGATTTGTTTGTCGTTACATATGTTTTTGCCTTAATGCTCTATGGGGTAATTCATATTTATCTTTACCTTGTACATATGAGAAAACCGAAATTTGATTTGTACTGGACAATTGCGGGCTACCTATTAGTCTTAATTGTTGCTACACATTTATTGAATGGAATTGATTTTTCAGCATTTTAAAAAGCAGGAGTACACCTCTTGCTTTTTTATTGTTTAGCTAACTCTGTCACTATTAGCAAGATACAAGAAATTTCTCCTCGGAATATATGTTAAGCTAAAGATAAAGTTTTGTTTGAAAGGTGGAGGATAATGGGCAAAGTTGTTTTAGATATCTCGATGTCTCTGGATGGTTATATTAGTGGTCAAAATGATAGTCAGATCCAGCCATTAGGTGATGGTGGAGAGTTTATTCAAAATTGGTTATTTGATGGTAATGAATCAAGCAGTTATAACGATTTCTTCAAGCTTTCTAGTACAAATAAAAAAGTTTTTGACAATACGGTAGCTAATACAGGCGCGATGATAGTTGGGAGGAGAACCTTCGATATTGTAAAAGGATGGGGTG
Source organism: Gracilibacillus sp. JCM 18966 (assembly GCF_055392695.1). Lineage (NCBI taxonomy): Bacteria > Bacillati > Bacillota > Bacilli > Caryophanales > Bacillaceae > Gracilibacillus > Gracilibacillus sp. JCM 18966. The sequence goes on from NZ_AP043883.1 coordinate 2,099,413, forward strand.
GAAGTCATCCAATTCAAGGTATTCCTATCTTTGTTGTAACACATCAAAAACCAGATAGTTATATAGAAGAGAATACAACGTTCACCTTCGTTACAGATGGGATAAAAAGTGCAGTTGAGCAAGCGAAGAAAGCAGCGCAGGATAAAAATATTAGTATCGGGACCGCACATATTGCACAGCAATGTATTCAAGAAGGTCTATTGGATGAAATGCTACTACATGTATCGCCAGTTCTGCTTGGTGGAGGAATTCGCTTATTTGAGCAAAATAGCAAAGTAAAGCTTAAAAATATAGAAACGATTGCTGCTGATAATGTGACTCATCTAAAATACAGTCTCTTGTATTAATTTACAAGAGACTTTTTCTAATCTTTTTATAATGATGAAACCAAGGCTGTCTTTCTTCGATTTGGGCAGCTAGCTGAAGTAACAGGTCATCTTCACCGAGTCTAGCAAAGAAGTGGGTCCCAACCGGTAATCCATCTTCAGTCCAATAGGTTGGAACACTCATTGCAGGCTGTCCCGTAGCATTAGCAATTGGCATTAGTGGATTGTAATCTAGCATATTATTTAACATTTGTTGATAGGCCGTTTGCTTAGTCTCTTTGTTTTCTCCGATTTTTTTTGGTAACTGATTCAAGGTTGGAGTCATCCATACATCTATTTCTTCAAAGAATTCTAATATTTTTTGTGCTTCGCTTTGAATATAAACACGTGACTCCTCATATTCTAGGGCTGATAAATTTTTACCGAATTCCAAAATCTCATAAGTAAGCTTTTCTACATTATCACGATTCACCTCTTGGCCTATCATTAGTCCAGAATGTTTTATAATGGTAGAGCCACTTCCAAGCCAAATATTAATAAAGTGATGTGCGAGTGAATCTAAATCAAATGTTGGCATTTTGTCCACGACTTCATGTCCCAAATCCTTCATTAACTCTACTGTTTCTTCCATATTCTTTCTTGTATCATTGTCAAATGAAACATGAGAATTAGTCTGATAGCGAACAGCAATCTTTAGTTTATTTGTTTTTTTCGTTACGTTCTCTAAAAAATTCGTATATGTCTTGAAGCTTGGATATATTGTATGTTTTCCAACTCCATTTAAGATATCTAACAATGCAGCACTATCCCTAACAGACCTTGTAACTGCATGATTAATGGAGAAATGATTCACATAAGGGCTATATGGCAAACGCCCTCGGCTTGGCTTAAAACCGAACAATCCGCAAGCAGATGCTGGAATTCGAATCGATCCTCCACCATCGTTAGCATGAGCAAAGGGTATTAATCCAGCGGCTACGGCTGCTGCGGATCCCCCACTTGAGCCACCTGGAGAGCGTTCGAGATCCCAAGGGTTTCTCGTTGGACCGAAAAGCTCGGGCTCAGTGGTAGGAAGAAAGCCAAATTCAGGTGTATTGGTTTTTCCAAGGAAGATGAGGCCAGCTTGTTCAAATCGGTTAACAATTTCATCATTTTCAGGTGCGATGACATCCTGGAGCATAACAGAACCACTTGTATGCCTAGCCCCTTTAATGGCATTTAAATCTTTTATCAGAAATGGAAGTCCCGCAACTTTTCCATTAGTAGCTTGCATTTTCTTTGCTTGTTCTCGACCACTTTCAAACATTTCGAGAACCACTGCATTTAGTATCGGGTTATATTTTTCTATTTGATAAATATAAAAGTCGGTAAGTTCAACGGGAGTAAGTTCTTTATTATCAAGTAGCTGTTTTTGACCTAGTGCATCTAATCCAAGTAAATCATCAAATTGTTTCAATTGTAGACCTCCTTGTTTTTAGTAATTCATTTAGAATAGCATAACAGAAAAAATGAACCTACGATATAACCCTAGAAGTAATAATCATTATGTTAGCTATAGACTAAAATAGCCAAAAAAAGGTATCTGCAAAAATTGCGGTATATCCATGTCGTATTTTGCTGAATTCATCAACAATGATGGTCATTTTGTACTAAAAAATAAACACCACTCACTTCTGATGGTTAATTATTACATAAATAACATTTATCTGAAATAATGATTATTTACTGTAAGCGCATACATGATATGATGAAACTATCTTTAAAGAAAGGAGGGCTGAAGTTTAGAGACGGAATATATAGAACAAAAAAATGAAAAGGACGTGAGAAAATGAAGAGAAAAAATTTTGTTAAATTGCTTGTAACTAGTCTAATTTTCACTCTTCTTGTCGGTTTATCATTTCAATCTGTTTCTGCAAGTACACCGGATTTTAGTATGACGGGCTTTGCTACCTTCGATGGTGGAACCACTGGTGGAGAAGGTGGAGATACGATAACAGCCCAAACTGGAGATGACATTATCCAGGCACTAAAGAATAAGGATGATAATACCCCACTAACGATTTATGTTGATGGTACGATTACACCAAACAATACATCAGATAGTAAGATCAATATTAAAGATGTCTCTGATGTTTCCATTTTAGGTGTTGGTACAAATGGAGAGTTGGATGGAATAGGAATCAAAGTATGGCGAGCAGATAATGTGATCATTCGAAACCTCACGATCCATGAAGTTAGAGCTGGTGATAAGGATGCCATCAGTATTGAGGGTCCTTCTAATAATATATGGGTAGATCATAATGAACTGTATGGTGACTTAAATGTAGATAAAGATTATTATGATGGTTTATTTGATGTTAAAAGAGATGCCCATAATATTACATTTTCTTGGAATTATGTGCACGACAGCTGGAAAGCAATGTTAATGGGCTCTTCCGATAGCGATGATAGTGATCGAAATATTACCTTTCACCACAATCACTTTCAAGATCTAAATTCACGTGTTCCTGCTTTCCGTTATGGAGAAGGTCACTTATATAATAATTATTTCGAAGGGATTATTGATACAGGAATCAATGCTCGCATGGGCGCTGAGCTACTGGTAGAAAACAATGTCTTTGAGGATTCTAAGGATCCATTAGGTTATTGGTATAGTGACGAAACTGGCTACTGGAATGTCTCCAATAATCTATATATCAATAGCACTGGTAGTCAACCAACCACATCAACAACAAATTATACTGTTTCCTATAATTACAATCTAACCCCTGTAGAGGATGTGAAAGCAATGGTAACGCAGTATGCAGGTGTAGGGGTAGTTCAGCCTTAATGATAAGGGGCTGGGACATAACTAATCAGCAAGCGGTATAATCCGAACATTATTCTGCTTTAGCGTAGTCAAAATACGGAGACTCCTGTGGGAACAGCACGAGCTGAAGATCCACTTTGTAAAGCGGTTTTCTTTGCAAAGTTAGCTGAAGCCGTGCCCACGGAAAGCGGAGTATTTTGACGGAGCGGTATCCGTGCAGAACTATTAACGTTCGGATTTTCCTTTCTTTACTTACTCTTTCGTCCCAGCCTCTTGATAAAATAAAGAGAGCATATATGTTTTGACGTTGTGCACGGTTTAAGAGTTTATTGCTTTATCCCAGTATTAATTAGTTTTACATCCACATTAAAATTAATTGTGGTTTCTGGAAATTTTTGGTGCCATTCCTTTGCAGTTAATTTCCCGTCTTTTTTATGTGCCCGATATATGCTACCAAGTCCAAGTGGATCAGAGTTAGCATTTTGTAAAGTAGCTAAAAGCTTTTTGTACTGCCTTTTTACTTCTTCTTCTACTTCTTTTTCTAATAAATTGGCAAACTGTTCATTCTCGTCCTTAAAGGTTTCTGATGTTTCGTTTAAAATGACTTTAAGATTTACATCTGTTTGGTAAGACAATTCCTTAATGTCGGTTAACCTTGTCTTACTTTCTCCATCTATTATTAAGAAACTAAGATGGAGCTGATCCCGATTTGCTTGAGGGGCACTTAAATATTTTAAAAAAGGTTCACGAGAGATGGAGAGATGTATCTGCCTATCGTGTACTTTATTTTGAAATAAATTCACTAAAAAGGCATCCTCCATTGATATTTTCCCCACGTATTCGTCATTTTGAAATAGTGCCATACCAGTTATTGCAATTTTATTATCCGTTAAGGAGATTAAAGGCATGATGGGATCCTTGCCAGGGTCTTCATATGTATGGGTAAGTTTATGAAGGGAAACATTCGGTATACTATCCCCCTTAATTTCCTTTTCAATTAATTTTTCCATATATTGACCCATATCAATATCAGCATTTTCTTGTCCTAGTAAAAGTATGTCCTTTGCGGTCGTTTCACTCACCGCTAAATACATCATATCGGAAAGACGCGCATCTCGAATTAAGACATTCAAATAGTTTTTAAACCCTTTCTCTGCCGTTTCTTTTCCATATAGAACTAAACGAATTTGGCCAGGTAAAAAAGTAAAGGATGATTTTTTTTCTGCGTTTTGATTCGCTTCTTTAATGGTTTTTCCTTTACCATAATTTATCGTTGTTACGTTTTCTGCTTGTTCATCAAAAATATAAGAGAGAATAACGGTTTCTATAAGATTTTCTGATTCTTCGCTAATATCGATACCATATGTATTGATAATGGCATGTTGCTCTATAATTTTGGTCTGCATGCAGGCAGCTAAAAAGACGAATGAAATTAATACAAATACAAACTTAATGCGATAAATCTCGACCACCACTCTTTCGTTTCCATCTTTTTTTTATAAGTACCATTGGAAGAAGTAAGAGAGGATAAACATAAACAATCCAAAAACCAAATTCTGCTACACTATCAATGATTTTTCGGATAAGAAAATAATCATCGATAAAGGTACTAGCAATCAATATGACGATTGCTAAAATATATAAGGTTGTTTTTTGTTTAACCTGATACAGTCTTTTTATTCCATAGGTTATCGCCCACATCAATAAGATCATATTTGGTACGACAACCATCATCCATTCAGCTATGACGATGTAATCAAATCGTTCAATAAAGGTAAGATTTTGTATTTTGAACATGTCTAGAACTGTCCATTCTAGTTTTAACAATTGGTCACGGCTAAAATACCCAATGGATATAACAGTCAATATCAAGACGATCATTGATGACCATATAATTGCTAGATAAGTTGGGAAACGGACCTTCTGTTTGTTTTGAATAAATGGATAAACAAAGAACAGGATTTCAAATCCCATAAAGGTATAAGAGGTTGCCTTTGCCCCTTTCCATAATTCCGTAAATGATGCTTGAAACATTGGTTGAAAGTGGTTAAAATGCATGAACCTTATCGGCTCTACAAGCAATCCAAGTAGCCAAATCGAGAGAAAAAAGAAGAGAAAAAAAACGCCAACAATCGCTTGAAGTCCTCCTCGAACACTGTAAACAACTAAACTTAATAATAGTAAAGCGACCACGAAATTGTTTAAGTTTGGAGCGATAAAAATCTTTAATACTTCGATATAGGTTATTATCACTGATAAAAACGCTAGGATAAAATGGATAATGTAAATAGTCCCGAGCAATTTTCCTAACCATTTCCCGAATAGATCGGTTTGAATTCCTAAAATATCGGCATTTTCATACTGCTTAAGGATAAATAGCATGGCAGATATGACCATTACAATAAAACCAGAAGCAAGTATAACCGAAATCCAAGCATCTTGTTGTGACTCTTTAAAAATAAACCTAGGAACCCCCATTATTCCTACACCTATTTGAATAAAGCTTATAAGGAAAAATAAATAAAATGCTTGAATGCGTAAATGCGATTTTACTTTCACATTAATGTCCATAATTCACCTACTCATCTATGTCTTTCTTTCTCTTCGCTTTGTTTTTCTTGTATCGTTTTATATCTTTTGGCTGGTAGGAATAAAATCTTTTACTCTGATAGGCAATAGGTAACCGGAACAATGCTTTATTGAGATCTTCCCATCTAAAGGGATAAATAGGTGTTAAATATGGTCTTCCTAAAGATTTTATTTTTAATAAATGGATGAGCAAAAAACAAGTCCCAAACATTATACCGATTAAGCCTAATAATCCGCCTAATATAATCATAGGAAAACGAATGATTCGTATGGCTGTACTCATCAAGTAATTAGGGATAGTGAAGGAAGCCAGTGCACTAATTGCGACAAGAATGATTAAGAAATTACTTGTTATCCCTGCCTGAACAGCTGCAGTTCCGATGACAATACCTCCAACAATACCGATGGTCTGCCCAATCTTTGTTGGCAACCTTGCTCCAGCTTCTCGCAGTAATTCGATGAAAAACTCTAGAATTAACACCTCAATAATCGGTGGAAACGGTACGATTGCTCTAGAATTCCCGATAGTTAATAGCTCCTTTATTGGAATAATCTCATAATGAAATGTAGTGGCAGCTACATATATAGGTGTCAGAAAGATGGATAAAAAAATCGCAATAAAACGAACAGATCTTAAAAAGGTACCTGCATGCCAACGCATGTAAAGATCCTCTGTAGATTCAAAAAAACTAAAAAAAGACGAAGGCGCAATAGTTGCTGTCGGACTATTCTCCACTAATAAGCCAATCCTACCTTTATCTATAGCATAGACAAATCGATCGGGTAGCTCTGTTAAATAAAATTGTGGGAAAATAGTTAGCGAAGAGTCCTCAATATATTGCATTAATACAGAGCTGTCTTCAATTTGGTCCACTTCTAGTTCCTTTAATCGCTGACGCATCGTATTAATATCTGTTTCATTGGCGAGAGACTTGACGTAAACTAAACGTGCTTCACGAGGGAAACGCTCACCTATCATTATTTTTTCTAAGACAAGGTCTGTGGAGCGAATACTCCAACGAACAATATTCAAATTAGTAATCATCGACTCAGTAAAAGCAACTTTTGGTCCTAAAACGAGGGATTCTGTTTCTGCTTGTGTTAAATCTCGTTTTTCTTTTTTATCTAATAAATAAGATAACGCCGCGTCTTCATTTTCTACATAGATATATACTTCTCCAATTAGTATTTTATCTAGTATTTCTTCGAGTTTTTCAATCTTGCTCCCACTTCTTAAAGGTATTTCATTTAGAATCGATTGATTTGTCCATTTTGATTTACCATCTAATAAAGGCTTTAACATAAATTGCTCGACCATCTCTGGTTCCACTAAATAGGAGATGTAAAAGACAGCAATCCTCGCTTCAGACTTCTCAAAAATGGTAAAGGATAAATCTGGGTTATTCTCAAATTTACTCTCCATCAATGTTTTTAATTTATCGACACTTATTGGGAAAAGCTTACTAGATTTATTTTTACCCTTCCGCATATAGATCACCCAAAATTATTAGAGTTTTTATTAAAACATTCTCTCCATGAACTGCAAGAAATATAACAAATCGACTTATTTTGATAGTTAATTAATAAAGGGTAGTGGTTAAGCTCGCTTAGTTCCAAAACTCGAAGTCAATGAAGGAGCTCGGTATTTACTAGGAGAGGGAATGAAATAGGAAAAGATCTGGAAGGAAATACTTATTTAAAGCTAAGGTAGAAACAATACCGTTTTCGGTAGTTTCTACCCTTATCAATTTCTAAAACATTTTTTTCCACATCATAATATTTACTATGATTAAAATTGCTAGATAAATGTATTGCCCAGCCACTATATTTAGGAAGATAAAATGAACAAGGACAAATACCCCTCCTAATAATAGTAGGAGAATTGCTTTTCCTGCTTGGTTTTGTTGAGCAAATTTAAAGGATTCTGAAAAAGGTAATCGTTCATTATAGCAAGTGATTCGATAACTAATAATGGCATATATAAATCCTGCACCAAGTAAGCAAAGTAAGAATAGGCTAATATCTATGCCAAATAAAATAAGGAATATCACGCTCAGTAATAGATAAAGCGGAATAAAAAGATTTGATAAAAATGCCTTTAAAGCAGCTTTGTGAATATATTGTATTCGTCTAATTGGAGCAGCCTTGTATATCCATGCGCCTTTATACTTCTCAGAAAAGCCTAGCATAAGCACTCCTGAAGGAAATAAGATGAAAGATAGATACATGTTAATAAACGCATTACTTTGCTGAAAAGATCCATTTCCATCGATAGAAGAAATATTGAATATAAAAATAAATGGAAATACCAAAGCCATCCCTAGAATCGGATATACTTTTAGCTTAAACTCCCTTTCATTTTTCATCATTCTGCTAGAAAACAAGAAGAAAGTCCTTTCCTCCTTGCTTCGACAAAGGATCTTTGCCCATAGCTTCGTCCAACTCTCTCTTGGTTTATGATTCGCAGTAGGTTCTGAGAGCAGTTTTTCTAGATTTTTCTCGAAGGAAGGGAGCAGCTTGATATAAATAAGAAAGGAAACAACAGGTATGATTATCCCGAGTATCATTAGTATAAGGTTGCCTTGATCGAATTGTTGTTTCATGACTAGATCAAACAGTGCCCCATACCACATTGGTGGAATCAGCACTTGCCACCATTGGAAATTAAGTGAAAAACCCATATCTACAAAATCAAAGGAACGTGCAATTAATTGATAGCCAACGACCATTGCAATACTGAGCGTAATCTGAACATAATTAATCATATCTTTTAATTTCTCTCCATCAAAAAAACGGAGTACAAGTAGATATATGGTAGCAGTAATGATCAAGATCAACAAATTTACTAAAATAAGGATAGATAAGCTTAATAGAAAAAAAACAAATCCATGTATAATTAATCCTACAATGAGTGGTAGTCCAGTAAACGCTCCGGTTAGGAAGAATAGATAAAAGGTAATATGAATAAATTTAGCTGCACTGATTGTACGAGTATGAATCGGCTTTGTTCCAAGTATATTGCGATCCCTAACATCTAACAGTACAGTCGAAAAGTCAGAAATCATAGAAGTCGTAATGATAAACATGACAATGCCAAAAAATAAACTCATTTGAAATAGATACTGTTCTCCTATTAAAAAAGGGATTAGGATAATACCCATTAAAGCATAAATTCCCAATGACTTTATGAACTGATTCCCGCGACTTTGTGATCTATTATCATTGAAAATGGTTGGAACCCTTCGACTATCCATCGTGAATTTAATCATTAGAATATGGCGCATCGTTTTATAATCTATTTGAAATTTGGTGAATAATGACTCGAATTTATCTAATATTTTTAATGTCGTGTAATCTGTCATCCTCTATCACCATCTTCTATAACTGATACAAAGGAACTTGCCAGCTCTGTATGCTCTGAAAAGCCAGTTAATTCGTTAAAAATTTGCTCAAGTGATCCTTCTTTATTTTGTTTTTTTAGATCTTCAAATGATCCGTCCGCAACAATTTCTCCATTATTTAATAAAATAATTCGATTACTTATTTTTTCGACAACCTCCATAATATGAGAGGAATAAAATATCGTCTTTCCTTGTTGTGCTAATTGGTCTAGAATTTCTTTCACAATCATCACACTATTAGCATCTAGCCCACTTAAAGGTTCATCTAAAAATAGTAAGTCTGGATTATGTAGGAGACTAGCAATAATTAAAATTTTTTGTTTCATTCCTTTTGAAAAACCTGCAATTCTTTTATTAATCGCATACTTTAAATCTAGCAGTTCCATTAATTGATATATTTTTTTCTCTATAATATTAGTTTCCATTCCGTATAATTCACCAATGAAATGCAAATATTCATAGGCCGTTAAATTATCGTAAATTTCTGCATTTTCAGGAACATAGCCAATTCTCCCTTTATAAGTAGGATCCTGCTTAGCTAATCTTTGACCGAAAATTTCAATTTCCCCTTCATATTCCTCTAATAATCCGAGCATGATTTTGACTGTCGTACTTTTGCCAGCTCCATTTGGACCAATATACCCAATAATTTGTCCCTGGTAGACATCTAAATTAATCGCATTTAAGATTGTTTTCTCTCCAAAGGTTTTCGTTAAGTTTTGGATCGATAAGACTTTTTTAGCATTCATTTGAACACTCCTCTTAAAAATTACAGCTAGAATCCTTATTTTACATGGTATCATAATTTTGGTATAAATTGGAGGTTGCTAAATATAGAAGGAACACTTGCCTATTTTCTAAAGTAACCCTTACCTTCTTATAGGCTGATGCATAGGATAATAAAGAAATATAAAGGAGAGGATGAAATAACGATGCCTTATTGGACAAATCAACAGCATTCTCACTATTGGGGGCATAATCCTAATCAATGGCAAGGCCATCAACAGATGTTTTCAGACCATGGCATGAATCCATTTGTCGTGAACATCGAGCAAGCTTCATTAGTAAATAATACATTTCGTACAGCATTATGGACTGGGAAGCATTTACAAGTTACGTTAATGTCCATAGGAGTTGGGGAGGATATCGGATTAGAAAGACATCCAAGTACTGATCAGTTTTTACGTATTGAATCAGGGCAAGGAATTGTATTGATGGGAGATCATCCAAATCAATTAACTTTTCGACAACAGGTAGCCAAGAATAGTGCTATTATGGTACCAGCAGGTAAATGGCATAATTTGATCAATACAGGAAATTCTCCAATCAAACTTTATTCAATATATGCACCACCTGAGCATCCTTTTGGTACGGTGCATCGTAGAAAAGCGGATGCCATGGCAGCAGAAGGATAATGGCCGAAGTGGAAGGGAAAAGCGTCTGTAAAAAGTTACAGCCGCTTTTTTTATACATTAGGAAAGCATTTTTGCAGGTAATAATACGACGAAACGGAAATTTTGAAGTCCAAAGTATAAGAAACTCTAACGTATCCGTTAAAGGGCGAGCGAATGCGAGATTTTCTAATATGGAAGTTCTTTTTATAGAAGAAGGAATGCACTGGACAAGTTATAATAAGTTTAGCAAATGCTGGGACCATCTTATGTTATGTTTCCTACCTGTTATTCCACTATTTCCGCAACTGATGTGACATTTTGCCAAATGAAAGAAAGAACGTTGCATAATAAGGAACTGTAAAAAATTCTATGAAAACTAAATGGGATGGAAATAAAGTTCCAGATAATAAGGTGAAGTTGTAGATTATAATTTAAAATGGTTGGGAATTCAAGAAGAAAAAAATTAGCACCAGAGAGTGGAGATAAACGAGGCCGTGTCAAATAAACCAGTGCTTTTACTACACTGGCTACTGTGACCTGCTCTGCTGTCGGCCGCCACCCTTGACTTTGTTTGCGGTCGTGGTAGTGATTCCGTTGGCGGATGGCAAAAATAAAGCCTATACGGCTCCCATCCGCCTGTCTAGCGTACCACGACCGATCCCTTCTAAGCTCCAATGGCCGGGGCCCCGTCCCCAACCATTGATCCCTAAGAAGGGGCACGACAGTCAAGGGCAAGCAGTTTCACGGTGGCTAAGTGATTAGCCGTACGGTTGTAGGTTAAGCAGATGTCTTTTCTGCCAAGAAGTCCTCCGCTAACGCCAGTAGTTGTACCCATTTACCAGGCATGAACTGGATATTAGCTAATTCAGGAAGCGTCACAGGTACCTTTTGCTCCAATGAGGCATGAGGACGTAAAAAGTTAAAATAAGCCACAAATAAGGTGACAAAAGATACGGATCCAGCTTCTGAACCAAACCCAGTCGTAGGACGATAGTTGCCTTTGAACGTACGGTTTAAGCGCTCAATGATTTGTTTTAACGGTCGATACTCTTTTGACACCGGATCTTCATTGGTTAAGCCAATCACACGAGTGATATCAAAGTGGATGTCATGTTGCGCAAAGTAATGCTGTGCCAAGATGTAAATAGGATTACCATCTACTACAAAGTTCAAGTTGTCAGGGAGTTTATCTTTCTCACCAAACTTTTGTAAGACATCATCTATCGCGCGAACAGCGACTTCTGTATCACGATGCGGCGATACAGGATAAGCTAGGATGAGCTTTTTCACCGCATCAAAGAAAAAGACAAGATAATGCCAGCGCCCTTTGACACGGATGTAGGTTTCATCGCCACAAAAGCTGTTTGATAGCTGATAAGGATAATGGTCGACAAAGGGTTTCATCCGAAGTGCCACACTGTTTATGTAGTTAAGAATCGTTTGGTGGGAGACCTTCACCCCATGGATATCGTACATCATGGCAGCTGTTTTGCGGGCACCGATCCCGTAATTGACATAATACGTTAAGATCAATCCTAAAACGTGTGGAGAAGCGTGAATACGAGACAAATCCACTTTCGGTTGCACGGGAGATGTAGCTGCCATCGGCTGGAAATCAAAACGAAAAGCACGAAAGAGATACCGCACCTTAAATGCTTGCGGATCTTCTTTAAAACGTTGCTTCTCTTCTTTGGTCATATGGCGTAAGTTACGTTGATAAAAAGAACAACCGTTGTTTTTACATTTGTAAATATCAAAATCTTTACGTTCTTTAATGCGTTCTAGCACGTAAGAACAATGGGGACATTTAAGGATAGCTTCTTTCGCAAAACGATTCTTTTGATTAAATAAACAATCACACACCTTACACAAATACTGTCCTTTGTCTCCATTATTGGCATAAAGGTAATCAGAAGGAGCTGTACATTTTGGGCAGGTGAGCGTCGCTGGAACTTTCACCACACTATTTTTCCGGCGGGCGACTGGCTTTAATACCTTGCCATATTGAAGGTGGTACGCCTTCAATAATTGTTGAAAATCTAGTTTTTCCAGCTTTTCGATGATGGGCATCTCATCGACTTGTAATTTTCGATAAGGTTGATTGAGAGGTTCATCATAAGCTGGTCGAGCAATAGATTTACCTAACACCATGCCTAGTAAAGCATAAATAATTCGTTCTTGATACTTGATATATTGAAGTAAATAGTATATAAATTGAGGTAACAACTTGTCACAACCTTTCTTAGGGATTTTGAGTGTGTGGTTACCTCATAAATACCCTATTTTGAAGGGGGTGGCAAGTTTTTTTGTGTAAAAAGTTATTAAATCAAGCTTAAAAGCTATTTGGGTAAGAAATATTTTGACAATACGCATAATAAAGAAGGAGGGAAAAGATGAAGATACGAATAGATATTGATGCCAAGCATGAAGAGTCATCGATTACCATTCATGCTAAGGAATGGACGAAGGAAGTCGAAGAGCTAGTTAACTTATTGCAAAACAAACAGCCTAAAAGAATTGTATCTGTTCAAGAAGATCGATCCATTCTATTAAACCCTGAAGAAATTGATTATGTGTTTGCTAGAAATCGCAAGGTGTTTGCCATGATAGGTGGGGAATGTATGGAACTAAAGATGAAATTGTATGAAGTAGAAAAACTCCTTCATGTCTCTGGATTTATTCGATTCTCCAAGTCTGTTGTAGGTAACATTAATCAGATCGATCGATTTGAATTATCCTTTAACGGCAATTTGTGTGTCTTTTTTAAATCTGGAAGTAAGGAATATGTCAGTAGAAAATATGTACAGGAATTAAAAGCACAAATTGTGGAAGGGGGAGAATCACGTGATCATTGAAGTATTAAGAAGAAGTTTAATAGGTATTGCGATAGGGGCATTAGTGACATTCGTAGCGTTAACGATTCTTGTTATTTTCTCCATTGAATCTACTGTAATCGAGATATGGAGGCACTTTCTTTCTAGTATGCTTATGGGTGTTTATTTTAGCTTAGCATCACTCATATTTGAATCTGAGCGTGGGAGTTTGTTGAAACAAACCATCATCCATTTTGTACTATCCTTAATAGTCATATCTATTGTATCTATATATGCTGGTTGGGTTCCTTTTACTCTTTGGTCGCTAATAATAGGATTAGGCATATTTCTATTGACGTATTTTATGATGTGGATTGGCATATATACCTATTACAAAAAACTTGAAAAATCAATGAATGAAAGTATTGAAAAAAGATGATGCACAGGAGGTAGGTACATGATTAATGTTCAGGGTATTAGTAAGAGATATGGTTCGATAAAAGCACTGAATGATTTAGACTTCTCTATTAATGAAAGGAGTTGCTTTGGCTTAGTCGGGCCTAATGGTGCGGGTAAATCTACTTTTATGAAAATACTGGTAGGTGTCATTGATCGTTTTGATGGCGATATCCAAGTTTTTAATCAATCTGTGAAAAAAGATCAGTTAGCGGTAAAAAGATGCATCGGTTACGTTCCGCAGGATATCTGTCTAGAAGAAACACTAACAGCTAATGATAATTTAACCTACTTTGGTAGACTTTATGGTTTATCGGGTGAACATTTACGTAATCGAATACGAGTTGTCTTAGAACAAATTGGTTTAAGCGAAAGAGCACATGACAAAATTTCCAAGTTTTCTGGAGGAATGAAGCGCCGTTTAAATATCGGCTGTGCGATTCTTCATGAGCCTTCCGTCATCGTATTAGACGAACCAACCGTCGGAATTGATCCACAATCACGACATTCCATTTTTTCATTGATTTCTGAACTAAAAAAACTCGGAAGTACGATTATTTATTCGAGCCATTACATGGAGGAGGTTGAGCAAATATGTGACAGTGTTGGCTTTATTGATAAAGGGAAATTGGTAGAACACGGAACGATGAAGCAGGTGCTTGATAAACACCGAAATGCTGCCATTTTTGTTGCAAAAGATGGCCTGGTGACAGAAGAATTGACAGCATATGGAGATGTTATGCAAACAGATGCCGGTTTTTTTATAAATTGTGCTGACCCTTTATCGACAATGGGAATAATGATTGAGCATTTTCGTGAAAATGGTATTACTCCAGATAGGCTAGCATTAAGCCAAACTAGATTAGAGGATATTTTCTTTCAATTAACGGGTCTCCGTTTAAGAGACAATGGTTAGGAGTTGATCGTATGTGGGCAATAACATTAACAGAATTAAAAAAGAATGCTCAAGATAAAGGGCTTTGGTTTTGGACTTTTATTCTACCAATTGTATTTATTGTCGGTTTTATCGCTATTTTTTCCGGTGGAGAAGAGATGGACACACAGGCATTAGTAACACAGATTGTCCCTGGATATACAGTAATGTTTTCCTTCTTTATCATGATTTCCATTGTCATTGCTTTTGTAAAAGAACGGGATGGAGGAATGGTTGCTCGAATTGCCAGTACTCCTTTACCCATTAATCGATATTTTATCGGAAAATGGATACCCTTTATGCTTATTGTGATCATTCAGATTATTGTACTATTTACCTTTGGGGTGTTGGTATACGATTTACCTTTAGGAGATCCGCTTTCCCTTATTGTCTTATCATTTGTCCTTGCTTTTCTTTCGACTAGCTGGGGTATGGCAATGGCAGTCCTAGTAAAAACAGAAAACATGGGAATCGCCTTAACGCAAATTATTGCATTAGGTGGTGCGATGCTAGGTGGATTATGGATGCCACTTGACATGATGCCAGCATTTATACAAGCAACTGCAAAATTTCTTCCTCAATTCTGGGCATTAGATGGCTATAAGAATATCCTATTAGAAGGTGGTACAATAATGGATATTTGGCTTTCTATTCTGATTTTGCTATCTTTTGGGCTCATTGGTGCAATCATTGCATTCGTTTCTTACCCACGCTTCTTACGACAGTCTAAAAGCTAACGCCCGAGTTTGTATCTTTATTTAAACCGCTTTTATAGGCGGTTTTTTTGTTTATTGTAGAAATGAAGATTACTCGCTAAAATAAAGTCCATTTTGAAAGGAAAAGCTGCACGAAATGACGTTTATAGCCGGAATAAAAGCCAAAATAAAAGGAAAGCCATTGTGAAATGACGTTTATAGCCAGGATAAAAGCCAAAATGAAAGGAGAGCAGTTGTGAAATGGCGTTTATAGCCAGGATAAAAGCCAAAATGAAAGGAGAGCCGTTGTGAAATGACGTTTATAGCCGGAATAAAAGCCAAAATGAAAGGAGAGCTGTTGTGTAATAACGTTTATAGTCAGGATAAAAGCCAAAATGAAAGGAGAGCAGTTGTGAAATGACGTTTATAGCCGGAATAAAAGCCAAAATGAAAGGAAAGCCGTTGTGAAATGACGTTTATAGCCGGAATAAAAGCCAAAATAAAAGGAAAGCCATTGTGAAATGACGTTTATAGCCAGAATAAAAACCATTTGAGAAGAAACATCCCTTACGTCCCCCATTCACATATTTTTGTTTACAAACATTCAGTATGTATGTTAAAGTGGAATAAAATAAGAAGAAGGTGGGATTATATTGAAACTAAATAGTTTTTATCCAGTTATCATGACAAATGAGGTTAATAGTACAAAGGATTTTTATACTAAGTATTTCGCTTTTCATGTCACATTTGATGCTGATTGGTATGTTAGTTTAAAGCATGAGACAAATGATTATGAGCTTGCCGTTTTAAATCAAGCTCACCAAACTGTTCCAAACCCATTTCGCCAAACAGCCCAAGGCTTAATTTTAAACTTCGAGGTGGAGGATGTTGATTCATTGTATGAAAAATTAATTGTACAAGAAAAGCTGCCTTTACAACTAGATCTTCGTGATGAAGCATTTGGACAACGTCATTTCATGACAAGAGATCCCAATGGTGTGTTGATAGACGTGATTAAAATTATTCCTCCAGATTCATCCTTTTTGGAACAATATAAAGAAGAAGTATGGGAGGAATAGAGGTGGGGGAATACGTATCATTAAAATATTATTTTGGAACGGAATTAGCGATTCGATTAGCAAAGTTGATCGAGCCTCACGATACCAACTTTGAAGCGACTGCTTTTATTAAGACGGTATCATCTTTAGTAGAGAATAAGGAGTTAAAACAACGTGTCGAAGTCATTACAGATGCACTTAGGGAATTTTTACCGGAAAATTATGAAGATAGCTTATCGATTTTATTACAGTGTCTTGGTCCAGAAAATGAAAAGGAAGAGGGGATGTTTAAGGAAGGTTATTTTCTGATGCCGGTTGCCTTTTTTGTTGAGAAATATGGGCTAGACCATTTTGACCTATCTATGAATGCATTACATGAAATCACTAAACGCCATACATCGGAATATGCCATTCGTCCATTTTTAGCAAAAAACACAGAAAAATCTATTGCCTATTTAAAATTATGGTCCGTTGATACCAATCCACATGTTAGAAGGTTAGTAAGTGAAGGAACGCGGCCACGACTTCCATGGGCAAAACGAATCGGTTGGATAAAAGGAGAAGTAGAGCAAAATCTTCAACTTTTAGAACCATTGATGAATGATTCTTCTCGATATGTAAGAAAATCTGTCGCCAACCATCTCAATGACTTAACAAAAGAATCTGCTGACGATGTGCTATTATGGATAGAGAACCATATGGAACAAAAAGCTTTTCATCCGCAAATCCTTACACATGGTTTGAGATCATTAAGGAAGTTAGGAAATGGGAAAGCTTTAGAAATAGAAGAAAGAATTAAGTAAGGTGTGAGCTGTTATGAGGAAAACCAAAGAAGATACAGAATTAACGATTCAAGAATTGCTGAAGATTGCGAGAAGCCTCTTCACTGAAAAGGGCTACGCGAACGTAGCATTAGAAGAGATAGTTAAAGAAGCAGGTTTGACACGTGGAGCATTATATCACCATTTTAAAAATAAACACGGGCTGTTTCTTGCCGTATTTGAAGCTGTTCAACGAGAAGTTGGAGAAAAGGTGGAAGAAGAAGCGGCAAAAAGCTCTGATATGTGGGAGCAGCTTTTGCTTGGCTGTCGAGCGTTTATCACCTCTTCCGTTAAATCCCAAAATCAAAGAATATTATTAATAGATGGGCCAGCCGTGCTAGGCTGGGATACCTTCCGCTTAATGGATGAAAAGTATTCCATGAAATCGCTAAAGGAACAATTGTTAAAAATGAAAGACCATCAATTGTTAATGCCTGTATCCATCGATGCCATGACACATTGTCTCTCTGGTGCAATGAATGAAGCCATATTATGGATTGCAGAAAATCAAGAAGGCGTGGAGAGTAGAACAGAAGAAGTAATGGAAAATTTATTTTTGATGATAAAAGGATTTGAAAAACTATAAAATAAATATTTTGGCCTCCATAGAGAGAAACAATTAATATTAAACTTCCCTAATCGTCCTTTTTATAGTATATTATTACTAGATAAAAAGTTTCACTATGATTTAATCGTGATCATAGGTTCGGGAGGAAATAATGGTGGCAATACTTCATATTAACCAAATACTTAACATTACCATTAGACAAAATAATCAATCACAATTATTTTTGTCAAGGATTGCAGATATCCAAGAGGAAGCTTTAATCATTGAGTTTCCATTATCCCTAGAAAAAGAATGGGATCCCGTCATATTTCACCCTGGTACGAAGCTGAAGATAGATTTGATTCATCAAAATAGCCGCTTTCAATTCACTTCGGAAATCAACGGTAAAACAGAAGACAAAATTCCACTACTACTTTTAAAAAGACCGAGTGAAGCAGATATCGAAAAAATCCAATTAAGGCAGAATTTTCGCGTTCCAGCCAATATTGACATGCAAATCGTACAAGATGGGGAAAATTCTACCTTCTATACTATTGATGTAAGTGCTGGTGGACTTTCCTTTTATGATAAAACTTGTTCTTTTAAGAAAGGTGATCGAGTAGCAGGAATCTTAGAACTTCCTTTTCGTACAGAAAAATACGAGGTTTCTTTCTTAGCAAAGATCGTAAGAGTAGTAGCCCAAAATAGCAATATTAAAATAAAAAAAACGGCGATTCAATTTACCGATATTGAGGAGAAAGACCGAAGAAAAATTATTCAATTTTGCTTTAAGAGACAGTTAGAGTTAAAGGAGAAAGGAATTAGTTATCCATATTAACGATAATTTTACTTAGGCAGTGAGAACCTAGGGCTGAATGCATCTTTTGCATTTCAGCCAAGGTTCAATGGCTGGAGATTAATTTTGGATATATTTATTAAAAACTTCGCTAAAATCCTTTTGTGTATTTTCATCATAAGTCGTATTGAACCAGTCAAAAGCAAATTTAGTTGCTTTTTCAAATTCTGTTGAAATGGTCCCATCATGGAAACGATTGTCCGTAAATAATGATTGAGAAACGTTTAAACTATTTTGTGCAAATTCCTTATTTCGTTCATTTTCATCTTGTATATGGGAAATCGCGACTAAGGATTTATATAAATCTGCGATGGCTTCCCCTTCTTTTTTATCGATATCAACCGATATAGCTTTTCCACCTAAGGAAAATTTAATCTCCAAATCTAAGTCTACTGTACCTGCTGTTTCTACAGATACATTTTTAATAGGATGGCGATAATAGTCATATCTGTAAATATTACGCTTACTACTTGTTGCCTTTTCTCCATCTAAGTGAATAAGAGCACGATTAGTGAAGCAATATTCATCTGATTTCGATTTAATTAAAAAATGAATCTTCTCTCCATCCTCATGCAGAACATAATCATCGGATTCTGTTTTGTCAAAATCCTCTGGTTGAATAATCTTTCCAATATCACTTAACCCTAGTGCATCACTTGCGATTTTTTTAAACATCCATTTTCCTCCTAAGTTTGATAGAATTACTACTTATTATTTTAAAATATTATGTTTTTTAAGTGAACCCTTTATAAATAATTCAAATTTTTGGTAGTAAAATTTACTTTTTAATCATAAATTAGTAGCCCCAAATAAGTGCTGTATCTCATCTATTTCGCTGGAGCGCACATCACTTTCAAGCTCTTGCACCAATTCCATTGATTGCTTCATAGTTTTCCCATCTAGCGTTTCCAACCACATTAAATCAACCGTATAAATATGAGTCAAGACCTTTGCAATCGAGGAAAAACCAGCTTGACAATAATTCTTTGATCCGATTTATGATAACATCGTTAGCCCAAGCATGGTAATCATACATTTTTATAATTGATTTTCCCTTCAAATTATCCATATCTTTTCCTCCCTCATTTTATTATGAGCATTATAATGGGAAATAATTAGATAAATTAATTACGTTCCTCTTTACACGACACAGTAATAGGATGATATTGCTCATAAATTTCGTTAGCATTTCTAACAATAGGATGGAATATGATAAATTATATGATAAATTGTAAATATAGAACGTGATATTAGCAGTATTTAAGTGATATAGAATTATTTGACAATATTAATATATTCATAGTATTATACACATACTTATAATTAAATGGGGGGATGTATTTTTATGAAATTAAAGCGCTTACTATTCATGCTTATTTCACTACTTGCCATATCATTATTTCTTGTAGCATGTGGAAGTGATGATTCAGAAGTAGAAGGAGATGCAGATTCAAATTCAGGTGATGGTGGAGAAGCTACAGAAGAAGCACCTGATTTCTTAAGTATTCTTACTGGGGGAACAAGTGGTACTTACTATCCTCTGGGCGGGGAAATGGCGTCTACGATTACGGATGCTACAGGTATACAAACAGATGCTTTATCCTCAAATGCTTCGGCAGACAATGTGATCGCATTGCAAGAGGGGGAGGCAGAATTAGCTTTTGTTCAAACAGATGTGATCGATAATGCAGTAAATGGTGTCAATGCATTTGAAGGAAACAAAGTAGAAAACGTGCAAGCCATTGGATCACTCTATCCAGAAACGATCCAAATCGTAACAACAAAAGACTCTGGAATAAGTTCAGTGGAAGACTTAGCTGGTAAAAAAGTATCTGTCGGGGCACCTGGCTCTGGTACGTATATAAATGCAGAACAAATTTTAGAAATACACGGGATGACCATCGACGATATTGATGCACAAAATTTAGATTTTGGTGAATCCACTGGTGGAATCCAGGATGGTAATATTGATGCAGCTTTTATTACTGCAGGTACACCGACAGGAGCGGTCGAAGGATTAGGGGCAACAGTCGATGTTTCGATTATTCCAATTGCAGAGGAAAAAATTAATGAACTAGTAGAAAAATATCCATTCTATGCAAAAGATACGGTAAAGAAAGGCACGTATGGACTAGAGGAGGATGTCAACACCGTTGCAGTTCTAGCAATGCTTGCAGTTACTGACGATGTTCCAGAAGACACTGTTTATGAAATTACTAAAGCTATCTATGAAAATGCAGACAGTATGGCACATGATAAGGCATCTCTCATTTCACTTGAAACTGCTCTAGATGGAATTGGCATTGAAGTACACCCAGGAGCACAAAAATATTTCGATGAAAAAGGTATTAGTGCGGAATAAGTGGCATCGATGCTATAAATGAACTACTTAGCCGGCTGCCTACTGTTTTTTAAAAATGGCAGGCGGCTTTTCTGTCTTTATTCAATTATAAATACGGGTGACTATTAAATGAAACGTAAACTATTTGCCTCTAGCATCATTTTCGTTCTTTGTGCTGCACTTGTTACCGTAACTTTTAAGCTTCCTTTTATAACAGCATTGGTTTTCTATAAAGAAAATACAGAACAAATGAATGCATTTTTGCCAATTGAAAAAGGTGAAGTTTTTCAGATTATTTTTACCCACTCGATTCATCTTACAGACGTTGTCGAAAAATATAAAATTACAGACGACTTAGGAATGGAGCAATTTGAAATCATTTATGAGCATTTTGGTATTGGCATGCCCTCAAATGCACAAGAAGGAGAAGAATTTGTCTATGAAGATGGGAAGTATCATATTAAAAATCTAAACAATTATTTTCCATCTATGAATATTCGAAATGGAAAAACTGTTTCAGAAAATCGTCTTGTCTGGGGTACTGCAGGAGAGCCAGATGATGGTCATATGATCTGGTTCAATCAATATTTTAAACCAGGTGCTTGGTTTCATATAGAGGTAGAGAAACTTACCTTGTGGGAATATTGGAAAGGAGTGAGAATTCATGAGTGAAGAAAAACAAGTCAATACAGTAACGGAAGAAGAGCAACGAAAATTACTCGAAAAATATGATGCCGAATCAAATACTAGGAATTTAAAAGGAATCATGGCAAAGGCCGTTTTTGTTATCCTGATTGCTTTTTCCTTGTTTCAAATATATACAGGTGTTTTTGGACAATATACAGCTTATCTCCAACGAACTGTTCACCTTGGTTTTGCCCTAGTTTTAATTTTTCTCCTGTTTCCTGCAATCCGAAAAAAGAAAAAGGATCAAATACCTTGGTATGATTACCTGTTAGCGTTACTTGCCATTGTCGTTTGTGCTTATTGGCCAGTTTACTATGACACTCTCGTTCAGCAAATTGGAGGTATCAACCAAGTACAAATGATAATTGGAGGTATTGCCACTCTCTTGGTTTTAGAAGCAGCGAGACGGGCTGTAGGCCTACCAATCACGATTATCTCCATGCTATTTCTATTGTATGCATTATTTGGTCCTCAAATGCCTGGCATGCTCATACATCGAGGGCTTAGTTTAGATCAATTAATCGAGTCGATGTTTTTTACAACAGAAGGAATTTTAGGGACACCACTACAAGTGTCTTCTACTTACATTTTCTTATTTCTATTATTTGGCGCCTTTCTCGTTCAAACAGGAGTGGGACAATATTTTAATGATTTAGCGATTGCAATAGCCGGCAAACGAACTGGTGGACCGGCAAAGGTAGCTATTTTTTCAAGTGCCCTCAATGGTACGATATCGGGAAGCTCTGTTGCGAACACCGTAACAACAGGGTCCTATACGATTCCAATGATGAAAAAATTAGGTTATCGTAAAAACTTTGCTGGAGCAGTTGAAGCAGCGTCATCTACTGGGGGACAGATTATGCCACCGATTATGGGTGCTGCCGCGTTTTTGATGATTGAATTTGCCGGTGAAAGCTACTGGAATATTGCGAAAGCAGCAATCATCCCTGCAATTTTATATTTTGCTGGAATTTGGATTATGACACACCTTGAAGCTAAAAGAACAGGGTTACATGGATTAAAAGATGAGGAATTGCCAAATAAGAAAGAAGTGTTTAAAAAGATTCATCTTTTATTACCAATCCTTGCTATTGTTTTGTTCCTATTCCAAGGAATGAGTGTAGAAAGAGCAGCATTATATGGTATTTTAGCTACCATTATTGTCAGTTTGTTTAGAAAGGACACGAGAATAACACCACAAAAGTTTGTTGAGGCATTGCAGCAAGGTGCAAGAACAGCACTAGGTGTAGCAGCAGCAACTGCTTGTGCAGGTATTATTGTAGGGGTCGTCACGAAGACAGGACTTGGGTTGAAATTAGGAAATGGTTTAGTAGATATTGCAGGTTCTATCTCTTTTTCAATAGAATCCCAGCTATTACTTACTTTGTTCTTTACAATGATTGCTTCCATTATTCTTGGAATGGGCTCACCAACTACAGCCAATTATATTATTACATCAACCATTGCTTTGCCGGCAATTCTTGCTTTAAATGATAGCTTAGAGGTAGCTATTCCAGTATTAGCTGCACATATGTTTGTATTTTATTTCGGAATCCTCGCAGATATTACACCTCCTGTTGCGTTGGCAGCTTTTGCGGCAACTGGTATTTCTGGTGGTGAACCGATTCGAACTGGCTTGAATGCAGCAAAGCTTGCTATTGCGGCATTCATTATCCCGTACATGTTTGTCCTTAATCCGACCCTGCTAATGATTGAGGGAAGTTACTTGGATATAGGCTGGGCGCTTATCACAGCGATGCTAGGGATGCTCGTCATAGGAGCTTGTATGATTGGCTTCTGGTATCGCAAATTACATTGGACCGAGCGGATTATTACACTGCTGACAGGCCTAATGCTCATGTATCCAGAAGGTTATTCTGATATTATTGGTCTAGGAGTTTTCCTCATATTATTTGTTATTCAGTTCCTGACCAGAGCAGATAAAAAGGGAAAATTACAGCATGCAAATGCTTAGGGAAAAGGTGATCTACCATACTGGGGATCGCCTTTTTTGCACAAAGAACCGGAATACTAGACCAGTAAAAATGACGATAGAAAAACAACGGAGCCGCTATTTTTTAAAATTTCTTCTGAAACTTTTTTTCCCCTTATTACGTATGAATGTTATGATGAAAGAAATTTGATTGGAAATTGAGGTAAGATAAATGGACATCCAACATTATAAAGACTCTTGGATACAACCAAAAGTAGAGAAGGCAAAAGAGTATTTTAATCAGCTATTTGAAGATGTTCGCGAGCAATCCTTTGTCAATACTTTAACGACAGATTTAGAAGCATGGAAGCAGTCTCACATTCGCCCCTCTCTATTAAGAAAATCGAGAAAAGATACGAACTATCAACCTTATTTAAAATGGCTGAAATATACGGGTAAATTAGACGAATATTTAGATCGAAGTATTTCCTACATATACATGCGAGATCTAGGTTATTCATTAGCTGATCATGGGATTCAAGCAAAGATAAATCGTGCAACAAATTTTGTGAAGAATTATGTAATAGACACTAGTAATCACGAGCCTTTTCGATTAAGTACTCTCTATAGATGGGCGCAAAAGGAAGGAATAGAATCGACTTTTTTTTGGTTAATTCAAAAATTAAAATTAGTCTCCAAGCAACTTCCAGAAGCTATGGATAAAGAAAATGCACAACGAAAATTACTAAAAATTATAGCAGGAGTATTGTTGCAGGAGCTCGATCAATTAGATGAACAGTCCTCCGCTGACTTGCGTAGAAATAGACTAGACCAAGCGGTGAGGCTAGGTTATAGCTATGGATTAACCTATCCGTTTATCGATGATTTACTAGATGCCAATATATTGTCCAAAAAAGAGGAAGAGCAATTTTCCTCTTGGATCCGAACAACACTAGCGAAAGAAAAGGTAGCTGAATTAAAGAATTGGGAAGGAGAAAACGGTGATTTAGTCCGATTTGTTTATAAGGAATTGAAGGAAGCCTTTGAGTATATAAGGATGATTCAAGCAAATCTTGATGAACATCATTTTTTCGAGTTAAGCTATCTGTTTTTTCATGCCCAGGAATTGGATCGGGATAAAGATATAGATCATCCTAATTACACGAATGATGAATTGTATTTACCTATTATCTTAAAATCAGCATCCTCTAGAATGATTGTCCGATCCTTGATCGGAATGAAGGACAATGAGACAAATCAACAACGGATGTTCTTTTACGGAATTTATAATCAGTTAGCAGATGATCTAGCAGATATTAATCAAGATCAGAAAAGTGGAGCCGTTTCTTCCTATACTTATTATTTGAAATACTATCAGCAAAGATCAGACTTAGTAAATCCTTTTGAACTTTATTGGACGGTAATTTATCATTTGATTCATCGCGTATATGATTCCGATCAAAAAACGTGTGAAATCATTTTAAATCGTGCGATAAATGGTTTAAAGCGTTTGAAAATTCGTATGGGTGAAAAGGCTTATACAGAACTTATGAAGATTCTGACACAACGAATGCCTGAATTTAATCGCTTCCTACAACATTTAGTCCAGAAAGCCGATAATGTAGATTTCTTCGATAAATTACTTCGGGATCACTTTATTCAGAATCTACGTGATCAAAAACAAGTAAAAACGGATTTTTTCCAAACGATCAAGGATATAAGAAATCAAATTAATCAATTATTACCAATCAAGGAAGGGAATGGAGCAAGAGAATCGATTTCTCATGCAGCAAATTATAGCATAGAAGGGGCAGGGAAGAGATTAAGACCGATTGTTACTTGGTTAATGGGTGTCCAAGTTTATCATTTTCAACCATCCTCCATTATTCCATTAATCCGTTCTTTAGAATATATGCACACGGCTTCCTTAATCTTTGATGATTTGCCATCTCAAGATAATGCCTCCTATCGCCGTGGAAGAGAAACATTACACGAGAAATATAATACAGCCATTGCTGAATTAACAGGCTTATTTCTAACGCAAAAAGCGTATGAAGAACAAGCCTCACTTAATTCCTTTGACCCTAGTACTGTATTACAATTAATTCAATATTCTGCTCAAAAAACAGCAGAAATGTGCAGAGGCCAAGCTATTGATCTAGCGTCAAAAGGAGAGGAACTAACGATAGAAGAGTTAAATGATATGTGTTTTTATAAAACGGGAATTGGCTTTGAGGCATCTTTAGTCATGCCTTCCATTCTCGCAAAAGCATCGGAAGAAGAAAGAAGTTCACTTAAAAAGATTGCCTACCATGCAGGTATCGCTTTTCAAATAAAAGATGACCTTTTGGATGTAGAGGGTGATTTACAATTACTTGGTAAGCCAGTCGGCAATGATCAACAAAACAACAGCTCTACATTCGTAACCATTTTAGGAATGGACGGTGCTAAGAAAGAGATGTGGAACCACTACTGTGAAGCCGTAGAAACGATCGATAGATTACCATATGAAACAAATTTTTTAAGACAGCTGTTAGATTTTTTTGTGAATCGTGAGTATTAAGCCAGCCCGTTGAAATTAGTTGCGTCAAAAGAATAGTAAAGAAAGAAAAATCCGAACGTTAATATTTCTGCACTGAAGCTGCTTCGTCAAAATACTTCGCTCAGTCAGAAGAATGTTCGGATTCTCATTCACCCTATTTAGTTTATGCCTCAGCCACTTTTTCATTTCCTCAATAATAGAAGTATAAAATACGGGGCACCGATTAATGCTGTCATGATACCTGCCGCAATGCCTTCTGGCTCAATAATGTTTCGACCAATCGTATCTGCAATTAATAATAAAAGGCCACCAATCAAAATGGCAATTGGAAGATAAAGCTGGTTTCTTGGCCCTATAATGGATTTGGCAATATGTGGAGCCATTAGACCAACAAAGGCTATTCCGCCTGTTACCGATACGGCAGCTGCAGCGAGTGCAACAGCTGCAACCAAAAGTAACACCCTTTCCTTCTCAACACGAACTCCCACTCCAACCGCAACAGGCTCACTGAAGCTGAGCAGATCAAGCTTATTCGCTTTATATAGAGTGAATGGAATAAGAATTAATAGCCATGGCAGTATTGCTATAATAAATGGCCAATCAGTACCCCATATCGAACCCGCTAACCATTTGGCGATAAAATCTACTTTTTCTCGCTCAGATGAAGATATAAGGACAACCATAAGTCCCGAGCAGGCCATCGAGAAACCAACACCTACTAGTATCAGCTTAATTGGTTGTAACCCAATTCCCTTAGTATAAGAAAAAATATAAATTAATATCGCAATAAGAAAGGCACTGATAAATGCAATGATAGGTAGTGCATAAATAAAGGAACCAACATCAATAGGAAAGTATAAAAAGAAAATGGCAACCCCAATGCCTGCACCTGCATTAACCCCGATAATCCCAGGGTCAGCCAAATCATTTCTCGTGATACCTTGTAAAATGGCACCAGATACTGCCAATGCCATACCTGCCAGGATAGTAATGATTATTCTTGGCAAACGAATAGAATAAATAACAAACTCCTCTTTAAACGTACCCTGCCCTATAAAAGTAGGAATGATGCGATTAAATGAAACAGAAGAATAACCAATCCCTAAGCTGATCACGGCAATTAAAATAACGGAAGCAACAAGACTTATTACGATAATACGCTGTTTTGTTGTTTTACTAGTAGTCGGAATCAAAATGCTTTCCCCCCTCTACGAACGATGATTAAAAAGAAAGGGAGTCCCATTATTGCTACAATGGCTGCAACAGGTGTTTCAAAAGGTGCATTAATTGTTCGGCCAGCCAAATCTGCTAATACCATAAATGTCGCTCCAATAAAAACAGATAGTGGGAGAATTTTGTTATAGTCTGCTCCGATTATAGCACGCACAATATGTGGAACCATAAGACCAACGAAGGCTAAATTCCCTACCAAAGCAACAGCTGCTCCTGCTAAAATACTAATGAGAAGAAATAGTATTGCTTTGATGATAAGTATATTCTGCCCTAATCCAGTTGCTACATCTTCATTCAAACTGAGCAAGGATAGCTGTCGACTTAAAAACAAGGAGATGATGACACTTATTAAAATACAAGGCACAACCATTTTTAGCTGATTCCAATTAGTTCCGATCATCCCCCCAGCAGTCCACATCGAAACATCCTTCGATATTTTGAAATATATGCCAATTCCATCAGCAATCGCGTAAAGAAAGGCAGAAACAGCAGCGCCTGCGAGCACAATTTTTAATGGAGAAAAGCCCCCTTTTTGGACAGATCCTATGCCAACAACAAGTAGTGTTCCAAGTGAAGCACCAATAAAGCAGGCGATCATAATGGTAAAGTAATTAGCAGAAGGGAAAAAAGCTACGGTAATAGCCAGTGCTACATTTGCTCCAGAAGTTACACCTAGTAACCCTGGATCTGCTAGTGGGTTTCTTGTTACCCCTTGCATGATTGTCCCTGAAACTGCTAGTGCAGCACCAACAAAAAGTGCAGCAATAATTCGGGGTAACCGAATCTCCCTAAGCATGGTGAGGGTCTCGCTTTCCAAAGATGTGGTTATAGAAAGCCATACATCGTGTAAGGAAGTGTTAGCCGCACCAAGCCATAAGGCCAATATAGACGAGCCTAGCATGAAACAGATGCTAGCTATTAATTTGAATGAAAAATACTTGGATTTATTGATCATGATATCTCAGCTTTCTTCTTTTTTATCGAGTCAATCGTAATGCAGAACGAAGTTAGAATAATAATTATTCATCCAAAAAATGTTCCTTGAAAAATTCTAATTGGTATTCTAATGTTATTGGATCATTAAAATAGAATCCCTTCGCATCTGCAACAAAGACATGATCTTTTTGAACGGCGGGAATATTTTTGAATGTCTTCGTTTCCATAAAAGATGATTCTGTTTCCTCCGTCTTACTAATGATTAAATAATCTCCAACATAATCAGATAATACCTCTGGAGACAATGTATAGTAACCAGCTTCCAATGCATTCTCCTTCACTTTATCAGGCATTTTCAAGCCCATTTCTTGATAAAGAATTTCTGTACCTCTACCCCAGTTATCTCCAAATACGTATAATTCCTTATCGAAGTTCTCAATAACCGTTACTGTAGCATTTTCACCAATTTTCGCTTTAATTTCTTCGCCAGCTTGTTTAGATCTTGCCTTAAAATCCTTAATCCAGTTAGCGGCTTCCTCTTCTTTATTCAGTAGCTTACCGATTTCAAGGTGCTGTGTTAAATAATCCACTTTGTTATATGTAAAGGTAACCGTTGGTGCAATTTCTTTTAATTTATCAATATTTTTTGTCGTAGAAGCACCAATGATCAAATCAGGATTCAGCTCCATAATTTTTTCAAGATTTTCTTCTGATATCTCCTCTACACCTTCCAGGTCATAGTGTGGATTTTGCTTAGCCCAAGAATCTACTCCAATGAGTGGTACATCAAGTGCTAGAACATTACCAGCATAAGTAGAAACGACAACCACACGCTCTGGATTAGCGGGCACCTCCACAGGACCATTTTCTGACTCATACGTAATGGTTTCTTTCTCCTTTTCATTGACAGTTTCTCCATTCGTTTCTTTATTGCTACTACAACCTGTAATAAATAGAATAACTAAAATAACGAGGGCGAAGCTTATTTTTCTCATAAAAATTATCTCCTTTTAGAAAAACTTATTGATATTGATTATCATTTTCGCTTATAATGATAATAGTTATCATTATCGTTTGTCAATATAAATTTAAATAGAAATACCTTTGGAGGAGGAAATCCATTTGCTTAAAGAAGAATGTTTCGATGTAACCATTATCGGTGGAGGCCCGGCTGGACTTTATTCAGCCTTTTATAGTGGACTGAGAGAGATGAAAACAAAAATTATCGAATTTCAGTCACAATTGGGTGGGAAGATACATGTATATCCAGAGAAATTGATTTGGGATGTTGGTGGATTACCGCCTGTAACAGGAACACAGCTTATTGATCATTTAGTAGAACAGGGCTTAACCTTTGAGCCTGAAGTTGTGTTAAATGAAAAGATAGAATCAATTGAAAAAGACGAAAATAATCTTTTTATTCTTAGAGGAAGTAGTGGGAAAATCCATTATTCCAAAACGGTTATCATTGCAACAGGTAGTGGTATCTTAAAACCACAAAAGTTAAATATTAAAGGTGCAGATCGTTTTGAAGTATCGAATTTACATTATACGGTTCAATCATATAAGCGCTTTAAGGATAAAGTAGTTCTCATTTCAGGGGGACGTGACGCAGCGATTGACTTGGCTAATGAGCTAGAACCAATCGCGAAAAAGGTATATATTACGTACCGAAGAGATAGCCTAACTGGTCACGAATCGCAAGTAACACAGCTATTAAATAGCTCGGTGGAGTGCTTTTTTCAATCCTCGATTACCAAGCTTATCTCCTCTAACAGAAAAACCATTAATCAGGTGGAGATCACTCATAATGAAACGAATGAGTCTACATATGTTGATATTGATGAACTTGTGATTAATCATGGCTTTGATCGAGATTCTACCTTAATAAAAAACAGTAAGATTGAAATTGAATTGTTGGATGACTTCTTTATAAAAGGAAGTACAAAATCAGAATCTTCCATTGATGGCTTATTTGCTGCGGGAGATATTATTAAGCACGATGGTAAGGTACATTTAATAATGGGGGCTTTCCATGATGCTACAAATGCTGTAAATAGTGCCAAAAAGTATTTAGTGCCCAATGCCGCGGAAATCGCCATGGTTTCTTCCCACAATGATATTTTCAAAAAAAGAAATGAAAAGCTTGTCGAAGAAATGCTTCGATGATGAGAGCAGACAGCGATCGGCTGTCTGTTTTTGCTATAATCATCACACATGATTTACTGGAAAGGGGTATAATAAACTATAGGTATAAATATTCAACGAAAGGAAGATAAAATGGGCTCAACAGAAGCAGGATGGAAATTTGACAATAGCTATGAAGATTTGCCTGAGTTTTTTTATAGTAAAGTAGAGCCAACACATGTTAAAGATCCAGAAATAAGAGTACTTAATCATGCATTACTCCAAAGCCTTGGCTTAGCAGCAATATCAAAAACTGAAATGCTCGGAGTTTTTTCTGGTAATAAGATGCCGGAAGATACCCAATCTATTTCACAAGCATATGCAGGACATCAATTTGGGAATTTTACGATGCTTGGAGATGGACGAGCTGTATTAATTGGAGAGCAGCTTACCCCAGCAGGTGATAAATTTGACTTACAGTTAAAAGGGGCAGGGAAAACACCCTATTCTAGAGGTGGTGATGGCAGGGCAACCTTAGGCCCGATGTTAAGAGAATATATTATAAGTGAAGCAATGTATCAATTGGGAATACCGACATCACGTAGTTTGGCGGTGGTTACGACTGGTGAAGAGGTTAGACGAGAAGTGGAATTACCTGGTGCGATTTTAACTCGTGTAGCTTCTAGCCATTTGCGTTTTGGTACATTCCAATATGCTGCTGCTTTTGGTGAAGAAGACGACATTAAACAATTAGCCGATTATGCAATTAAACGACATTATCCAACTTTGAAAAGTAAACCTAATCCATACCTTTCTTTAATAAAAGAAGTTGTAAACAGACAAGGGAAATTAATTGCTAAATGGCAGCTTGTCGGTTTTATTCATGGTGTGATGAACACCGATAATATGACAATAAGTGGGGAAACCATTGATTATGGCCCATGTGCCTTTATGGATGAATACGACCCCGCAACTGTTTTTAGTTCCATCGATATTCAAGGTCGTTATGCATATGGCAATCAACCAAATATAGGTGGCTGGAATTTAGCTAGATTTGCGGAAAGCCTATTACCTATATTACACGATGAAGAAGAACGAGCCCTTGAATTAGCACAAGGTGCGATTGAGGAGTTCTCCGATATATTTTATGCCGAATGGATAAAAGGGATGAGAAGAAAGCTAGGGTTATTTAATGAGGAGCAAGAGGATGAAAAATTAATTGAAGAACTCCTACAATTGATGCAGCAATATAATGCGGATTATACGAACACCTTTCGAGCTTTGACTTTTCATCAAACCAACAGTCAGGTATTATTTGAACGGGATGAATTTAAAAAATGGCAAACAAAATGGAAACAAAGACGCGAAAGACAAGCAGAGTCCGAAGAAGAAGTCCTAGACTTAATGAAAAAAAGTAATCCTGCAGTTATTCCTCGAAATCATTTGGTCGAAGAGGCGATTGAAGCGGCTGTCACAAAAGAGGACGATAGTGTAATGAAGAACCTACTTGATATACTCGCTGATCCTTATGCACATACGAAAGAACAAGTGGAGTATGCAGCACTTCCACCAAAGTCAAAGCGACCACAACAAACGTTTTGTGGAACATAAGGATTAGTGCTTCAAAATGGGAGAGGAGTAAAACGATGTATGAATTAAAAACAAGAGAAAATGATCGAGATGTACTTGAATTTATTGAAGCAATTGAGCATGATAGAAAGCGTGAAGATGCATTAAAACTACTCGATATTTTTACAAAAACGACGGGTTATCCTGCAAAAATGTGGGGCACGACTATCATTGGCTTTGGTTCATATCATTATAAATATGCTTCTGGACATGAAGGAGATGCACCACTCGTCGGATTTTCTCCGAGAAAAGCCAAGATTAGTTTGTATTTTGCTACAGGTGCCGAACGAGAGGAATTGTTATCTCGTTTT
Source organism: Gracilibacillus sp. JCM 18966 (assembly GCF_055392695.1). NCBI lineage: Bacteria > Bacillati > Bacillota > Bacilli > Caryophanales > Bacillaceae > Gracilibacillus > Gracilibacillus sp. JCM 18966. Next base: position 2,131,851 of record NZ_AP043883.1, read on the forward strand.
GGTAAGCATACTTCTGGAAAAGCTTGTGTGTATATTAACAAATTAGCGGATGTAGACGTGGAAGTGTTGAAGGAATTAATTCAACATTCCATTCAATTCTTACGAAAAACTTATCCAGAAGGTTAAACATACATTTGTCGATATTTTGTTGGAGTCATACCTTCATTTTCTAGAAAAAGCTTATTAAAATAACTTGGATTAGGATAACCAGATTTTTCGGCAATTTCTTTAATCGTAAGTTTTCTCTCTTCTAATAATAATTGCTTGCTCCATTGCATACGGCAAAGTGTTACAAAAGCCATTGGAGTCATCTGTGTTACCCGTTTAAACAATCGACAGAAATAATAAGTACTTACTCCAGTTTCCTTTGCCCAGTATTCTAGGTCAAATGGCTCTGGAGCTTTTTCTTGCATTTTTGGTAACAGTGCTTGGATTCTTAAATCTAATTCTTGTTTAGAAGTTGATTCCATAGGTACCGCTATATTAGTAAACGTAGCTAGAAAAGAGTAAGTAATGGTTGATAATTGGATTAGCTGTAAAAAGCTATTATCATCTGCCTCTTGTAATAACTTTTCATGCACCTTCTCCAATTTTGCGATATCTGGTAATCGCCATAGAATAAACCTACCAAAACCAGTCTCTGATAAAAAGCTATGCAACGTACTTCCATAAAAATGTACCCATCTAATACTCCATGGATCCTTTGTACTACTATAATATCTTTGTTCCTGTTGTGGAAAATAAAGAAAAGCATCCCCTCTATGTAAGGTGTATTGCTTCCCTTCTATTTCTAAAAAACCACTTCCAGAAAGAATAAAATGAATACTAAAATTATCTAATGATCCTGCTTCACGATAGACAGCATGGTCTTTCGCCGATTCGTAACATCCGACTGACTCAGGTAGAATCATATATTCATGTTTTTTTAAGGTTGGTAGCAAAACCTGACGGTACATTTTCATACCTCCATAAGGACAATATTTTGTTATTTGATAGCAAAAAGCTTCTATTTTTATTTTAAATTAAATCGATTATAATAACAATAAAGTTATAGGGGAGGTAATTATATGTCGATAAAATGGGGAGTTATAAGCACAGCAAATATCGCACAAAAAGCAGTGATTCCGGGGATTAAGGAATCGGAAACAGGTGAAATCTATGCGATTTCTAGTCGTAACTTAGAAAACGCAAAAGCAATAGCAGAGCAATTAGACATTCCGGTTGCGTACGGAAGCTATGAAGAATTATTAGCAGATTCGAATATTGATGCCATATACATCCCGTTACCAAATCATTTACATAAAGAATGGTCCATTAAAGCGATGGAGGCAGGAAAGCATGTACTCTGTGAGAAACCTGCGGCATTAAATGCAAGGGAAACTCGGGAAATGGTGGAAGCAAGCAAAAAGGCTGAAGTGGTTTTTGCCGAAGCATTTATGTATCGTTATCATCCTAGGTATCAAATGATCCAAGAGTTATTGGCGAAAGGTGAGATTGGAGAAATTCGTGGACTTCATGGAGTTTTTACCTTTAATAGTGCATCTGCGAAAGAAAATGTGCGCTTTAAAAAGGCGTGGGGTGGAGGTTCCTTGTATGATGTTGGGGTTTATCCAATTAGTGCTGCAAGAATGATTCTGAAAGAGGAACCTCAGGCAGCAACCGTTCATGCACTTTTTTCAGAACAACATGATCAGGTTGACATGATGGCATCAGGAATTTTGGAATTCGATCATGGTGTGGCACTTACCTTTGATTGTGGGATGTGGGCAGACTTCCGTAATCGATTAGAAATTCTAGGGACAGAAGGTAAAATTGAGGTGCCATCTGCATTTGTTGTCAATCAAAACGAACAAGATCATTTCTTTGTTCACACGAGTAAAGGCACTAAAGAAGTAGAGGTTCCATATGTTAATCAATACGCATTGCAAGCAGATGCGGTGGGACAAAGTATTCTAAACGGTAAGCCTTTACCATATCCTGCAAGTGATGCCATTTTGAACATGAAGGTGCTTGATGCTTGTTTGACCTCTGCTGAAGAGAGAAGACGTGTAGAGATTAAGGAGGAGGAATAACGTGAATACCATTCAAATTAACGGACTTGATAAGCCGGTCACTACTTTAATTCAAGGCTCCGATTATTTCAAGCCAAGTGTGTATGATAAAGTTTGTCAGGTGTTAGATCGATATGTTGCAATTGGTGGGAATACAATAGATACTGCCCATATTTATTGTGGTGGGGAAAGTGAAATTGCGATTGGTAAATGGCTGAAGGAGCGCAACAATCGTGAGGATATCGTTATTTTAACGAAAGGAGCGCATCATGACCAAAATGGGCCACGTGTTAATCCTGAGGCGATAAAACAAGATCTTTCCGAGAGTCTAGAAAGACTCGGAACAGATTATATTGATTTATATGCACTCCATAGAGATGATCCAGATGTGCCAGTCAGTGTCATCATTGATGCATTAAATGAGCATATCGAAGCTGGCCGAATAAAGGCTATTGGTGGTTCCAACTGGACGACAGAACGAATCCAAGCGGCAAATGATTATGCTAGTTCAAAAGGTTTGATAGGCTTTTCATTTAGTAGCCCAAACCTTAGTCTAGCAAAGGCAAATGAACCATTTTGGAAAGGATGTGTCTCAACAGATAGTGCTGATATAAAATGGCATGAAAAGACACAATTACCTATCCTATCTTGGTCCTCACAAGCTAGAGGATTTTTCACTGGAAGATTCACACCAGAGGATCGTAGTAATGAGGATCTTGTCCGTGTCTTCTATAGTGACGCGAATTGGGATCGTTTAAGACGAGCAGAAAAATTAGCAAAAGAAAAAGGAGTAACAGCAATTCAAATTGCTTTAGCCTATGTCCTGAATCAAAAATTTCCAACATGTGCATTAATTGGTGCACAGAATGAACAAGAACTAGTATCCTGCTTGGAAGGATCAGAAATTGAACTTTCTTCCAATGAAGTAGATTGGTTAGAAAATGGGGAGTAAACAAAAATACAAGCTGACAGCATTTAGTCAGCTTGTATTTTTAAGTCCGCATTTAAAAGTTTGGTAAGATTCAACAAACATCGCAAACTTGTTTATGGTAATAGCTCTAATAATGCATTTATGTTAGCAGATACCCATTTATCTTTATGGTGAGCAGCATAAATAGCAATACTGTCCTCAAATTTTGTCTTTTCATAATGAAGTTTGCCTTGATCGATTTCCTCTTTAACAACAAATTGCGGGAGCATTGATTTTCCTAGACCCAGGAGAACACATTTTTTAATAGCTTCTATACTTGGTAATTCCAATTTATTCTCTGTAGGCTGACTATGGTAAGTTAAATATTCCTCAATGATTGGTCGCCAGCTACAAGTATATTCTGTTACCAGCATGTTTGTCGTTTCTTTTTTGGGAGGATGTATTAAAACTAGTTTTTCGTCAGTCAGTTTGTGAATTTTTAATTCGGATGAGAGCCAGCTGTTCGTTTCCACAAGGAGCGCCACATCGATTTCATTTTGTTTTAATTGATCCGCTAAATCCTCATAGTCGATCGGTTTTACTGTTAAATGGACTTCAGGGTATTGATGCATAAATGCTGTGATAATGTTAGGGAGCCAATAGATTAGTAAGGATTCACTCACCCCAATGGTTAGATCCCCACTCGGTTGATCTGTTTGTCTTATGACTTCCTTCGATTCCGTATATAAACGAATGATATCTAACGCATATGGGAGAAAACGCTCTCCAGTTTGAGTTAATACGATTTTTTTTCCAAGACGATCAAAAAGTGGATAACCAAGCTCCTTCTCCAATTCCTTTATATGTGCGGTTATAGAAGACTGTGCATAACCTAATTGTTCTGCCGCTTTCTTAAAGCCGCCTACATCTATAATTGTACGAAAGGTAATTAGATGACGTAATTCCATTTTTTCACCTCATTATTATCATTTTTTCTGAACTAAATTATCTAAAATATCTATTTTACTGAACATTAAATGTATTATACACTAAATATAAGGAAAAAACGAGATGTTATAGGAAGGATGAGGAATATGAAAGTATTGACTGTTGTCACACATCCGAGAGAGGAATCGTTAACATTTGCAGTTGCTGATAAATTTATGCAAGGCCTAAGAGATGCAGGTCATGAGATAGAAGTGCTTGATTTATATCGAAGTGGATTTAATCCAGTATTAAAGGAGGAGGATGAACCGGATTGGCAAGCAGAACAACAACAGTTCTCATGGGAAGTAGAAAAAGAAATGGAGCGTTTGGAGAAGTATGAGGCATTAGCTTTCATTTTTCCATTGTGGTGGTGGAGTGTGCCTGCCATGTTAAAAGGTTATATTGATAGAGTATGGAATTATCATTTTGCTTACGGTAACCAAAGATTGAAACATCATCATGTGCTTTGGCTTAGTTTAGCAGGGGCACCAATAGAAAGGTTCGAAAAAAGAAAATATGATTCAATGATGAACCATTATTTTAATATAGGCTTGGCAGATTATTGCGGGATACCTAGTTCTCAATTTGAGCTATTCTATGACACGATAAAGGTTAAGTCGGGCTACACAGAGCATTGGTTCCAACGAGCATACAAGCTTGGATATCATTTTGACAGGAATGATAGATCAAAGAAGAACGTTTTAGATAACGAACGTTAACGTTTCGCTAACCGCACGTCCGCTGATGGAAAATTTCCATTTAATAAAAAGAAAGCAAGAAGGGCTATGATACCCTTTCTGCTTTCTTTTTTTAGTAATAAGGTGGATAATACGGCGGAAAAAGAAATGGATACAGTAGCAGGCCACTTAGTAAACCTAATGGATAACGGTATGGTCGAAAACGACGATAATATCTTCTTGGATAATAGCCATAACCGAATTGACGGTCTGTTTCTCCCTCTTCTACATTTTCTGGTATGAGAATCGTTACATTATCATTATCTACTGCTTGGATAATCCCTTCAAATTGTGTTCCATTACTTAATTGTCCCATTACATAATAATCCTTATAACGATCACACAGGTTCTTCATATTACTAGTTTGATAAGCAGGTAATGTTTGATTTTGATAATGCATGATTTTACTCCCCTCTCTTATAATCGCATTTTTGCTTAATTGTTAATTCTCCTATTTAGGATATTCACCTATACCTTTTAATGTGAAAATATCGATTAAGAAAACCTCAGTGTAAAATCAATGTTAAGTTTGTTAATCCTGTATATATTGTTTGTTTGAATTCTGTAAAAAGAACAAAATTGCTGTATTTATATGTTTTAATAGCTTTAGTTTGATATATGGAGCAACTTTAGTAGGCGAGGAGGTTATAAAATTGCAGCATGTTGAAATGAAAAATATAGCAAAGTCCTATGATAAAGAGCATTATGTGTTAAATGGTATTGATTTAGAAATAGAAGAAGGAGAATTTTTTGTTCTTGTAGGACCTTCAGGATCTGGTAAAAGTACATTATTACGAATGATTGCAGGGCTTGAGGAGATATCTGGTGGAATATTAAAAATTAATGATAAAGTAGTGAATCATTTACGCCCAAAGGATCGAAATTTGTCTATGGTATTTCAAAACTATGCTTTATATCCACATTTATCAGTGGAACAAAATATTTTATTTGGCTTGAATGCGAAAAAGGTCAAAAAACAAGAACAGAAAAAAAGATTGACCGAAACAGCTGAAATGATGGGACTAACAGAACTGTTAAAACGAAAGCCCAAACAACTCTCAGGTGGGCAAAGACAGAGAGTTGCTTTGGCTAGGTCTGTTGTAAGTGAAGCACCTCTTTGCTTAATGGATGAGCCTCTATCCAATTTAGATGCAAAGCTTCGAGCACATATGCGCATGGAAATTAGGCGTCTACAAAAGAAACTAGGATTAACGATGATTTATGTCACCCATGATCAGGTCGAGGCAATGACAATGGGAGATCGGATTATGGTCTTAAATGATGGTAAAATCCAACAAGTTGGCGATCCTATCTCTTTATACAATAACCCCGCTAATTTATTTGTTGCTTCTTTCATTGGATCACCAAAAATCAATCTCGGGCAAGCTATGATCAAAGAGGAAGAAATTATTATTGAGGATTGCTTACATATACCGCTTCAAAATGCTGATATAACAAATCTTAAAAAAAGAGATCATCTTACTATAGGAATAAGAGCCGAGCATTTATTCAAAGGAACACCAGAAAACAAGACACATCAATTAGAAATCATCAATGTGGAACATCTCGGAAATGAAACATTACTTACATTTGAAGTTGGGCAACAGTTTTGGACAGCAAAATGGTTAGGGCAATGGCAAGTTACAGCTGGGGATATGGTTCCAGTCCAAATATCTATTGACAATATGCATTTCTTTGATACTCAAACAACTGAATTGGTACAAGCGGCTCCAAATGTAACAAGAGATCAAGGGGTTATTGCCATATGAATGATATAACGGTTCGTACTGAGACAGATTATGCAATAGAATTTAACAAAATAAAAAAGATACACCGAATTCAGTCATTTTTTAAAGGTATCCTGTTTCTTTTACCTTCTATCTTGCTGTTTAGTGTCTTTTTGTTTTATCCAATGATGAAGACCATTTATCTAAGCTTTTTCTTAACTGATAATAGTGGGGCGACGACAGTGTATGTGGGCCTTGATAATTTTAAAGCAATTTTTTCGTCACCCATATTTTTGCAAAGCTTAAAAGTCACATTGCTATTTGTTGTTTATACCGTTCCGGGAACAGTTTTAATCAGTCTTGTACTGGCCATTCTAGCTAATGAAAAATTGAGAGGAATTGGTATCTTTCGCACGATATTTTCTTCCACAATGGGTATTTCTGTTGCAGCAGCTTCTGTCTTCTGGATGTTTCTATTCCATCCTACGATTGGCTGGCTGAATCAAATTTTAGCAACATTAGGTATAGAGGCTATTGGTTGGTTAACAGATCCAGATTGGGCACTTTTGTCTGTTTCTATTTCAACAATATGGATGAACATAGGTTTTACGTTTTTAATTTTGCTAGGTGGACTTCAATCTATTGATTCCTATTTATATGAGAGTGCTGATATTGATGGGGCAAGTTATTTTTACAAGCTTAGAAGAATCACGATTCCAATGCTCTCACCGACATTATTTTTTGTTATTACGGTTTCCTTTATTAATGCTTTCCAGACCTTTGGACAGGTAGATATGTTAACAAGAGGTGGACCACAGAATGAAACAAATGTTATCGTGTATTCCATTTACCAAGAAGCTTTTATGAATTATCAGCATGGTTCTGCAAGTGCTCAGGCGATCGTCTTATTTGTCATTATATTAGTCCTGACTCTTATCCAGTTTAAGCTAGGGGAAAGGAAGGTGCATTACCAATGACCGTACCGATTCACCAAAAGATAATTTTTTATTTATTGCTTACGATTTCAGCTATAGTAATTTTTGCGCCTGCAATTATAGCCTTTTCAATGAGTTTTATGTCAAATCAAGAGATCATGACAGGGACATTAATACCCTCTTCCTTTACATTGGATAATTATGTGCAAGTCTTTGATAGATTTCCCTTATTTCAGTTTTTGCTAAATAGTCTTATTGTTTCATTAGCTATTATGGTAGGACAACTTACTTTATCTAGTTTAGCAGCATATGCATTTGTTTTCTTAGAGTTTAAAGGAAGAGATATTTTGTTCTTTGTTTTCATTGCAACAATGATGGTTCCTTTTGAAGCATCGATCATTCCGAACTTTCAAACAGTTCGGGACATGGGATGGATTAATACATATACAGGTCTTACACTACCATTTTTTGCGATGGCCTTTGGAACATTCTTGTTAAGACAAAGCTTTAAGCAAATTCCTAAAGAATTGAAGGAAGCTAGTGAGATAGCAGGAATTGGTGATTTTAAGTTTTATTTAACTGTTGTTCTACCGATGGCAAGAACGAGTCTTGTTACACTAGGGGTTTATGGCTTTTTAACCTCATGGAATATGTATTTATGGCCATTGCTCGCTACAACCGATGAAACAACAAGAACTGTTCAGATTGGCTTACGACAATTGCAGTCACAGGAGCAATTGAATGAATGGGGCGTTATTATGGCGGGAGCAATTATCGTAGTTCTACCAACATTAATTCTTTTATTCTTAGGACAAAACAAATTACAAAAAGGTCTGGCAGAAGGGGCACTGAAGTAAGTAAAGCTTTATAGTTTTCAAATAATCAAAAATAAAGGAGTGTTTAAAACAAATGAAAAAAATGTGGTTAGCTTTGATGTTATTATTTTTTGCGCTTATCGCAGTAGGCTGTAATTCGAATGATGCCGATGCAAGTGAGGGAGAAGAAACAAGTAATGGATCTAGTGAAGAAGTAGATTCTAGTGAGGAGAAACAAACTGTGACATTTTGGCATGCAATGGGTGGTGCTGCACAGGAAGCCCTTAACAAAATTGTAGATGATTACAATCAATCACAGGACAAAATTCAGGTTAATGCAGAATACCAAGGTACATATGATGAAGCTTTGACCAAATTTCATACAGTGGCAGGTACGGACAGTGCGCCGACAATGATACAGGTTTTTGAAATTGGTACAATGTCGATGATTAACAGTGGACATATCGAGCCTATTCAAAATTATGTAGATAAAGATGATTATGATATGACAGGCTTAGAGGAAAATATAATCAACTATTATAAAATAGAAGATAAATTCTATTCCATGCCGTTTAACTCGTCTACTCCTGTTATGTACTACAATAAGGATGCATTTGAAGCTGCTGGGTTAGACCCTGAAAATCCACCAGCAACTTTTGAAGAGATTGAAGATGCAAGTAGAAAAATTGCAGAGAGCAATCCAGAAATGAAAGGATTTGCCTTACAAGCATATGGATGGTTATTTGAGCAATTATTAGCAAACCAGGGTGCCCTTTTAATGAATAAGGACAATGGCCGCTCTGATACCCCTACTGAAATCGGCTTTACAGAGGAACAAGGGAAGTCAATATTCAATTGGGTAAAAAATATGATTGATGAGGAAACATTTGCTAATTATGGAACGAATGGTGATAACATGGTTTCTGGTTTCTTGGCGGAAGATGTAGCGATGTTTATGCAATCATCTGCAAGTGCTCGTGATGTCATTGATAATGCACCATTTGAAGTAGGGGTTGCCTTTATTCCACATCCAGAGAGCACGGAGCGAGAAGGAGTTGTCATTGGCGGAGCTAGTCTATGGATGGTAGATGGAAAAGAGCAAGCAGAAAAAGATGCAGCATGGGAATTTATGAAGTACTTGCAAACACCAAAAGTTCAAGCAGAATGGCATGTGGGAACAGGGTATTTCGCAATCAATCCAGCTGCATATGAAGAGCAAGTCGTACTTGACGCTTACAAGGAGATGCCACAATTACAAGTAACAGTCGAGCAATTGCAATCTACCAAATCTTCTTTTGCGACACAAGGTGCAATTATGGATATGATTCCAGAAGGTCGTAGAATTGTGGAAACTGCACTTGAAACGGTCTATAATGGTGGAGATGTTGATGAGGCTTATCAAAATACGGTAGAACAATTAAATCAAGCTATTAAAAACGCAAATGCAGCTAGAGGTGAGTAAATATTATATCTTTCCCATCAAAGTGAATATTATTTCGCTTTGATGGATTTTTCTATCAGGAGGGGAAAGAGATGACAAAAATCTATGGTCATCGTGGTAGTAAAGGGGAATACCCAGAGAATACGCTATTAAGCTTTCAAAAAGCATTGAATGATGAGGTAGAAGGCCTAGAATTAGATGTTCATATGACAAGAGATGGAGAAATTGTTGTGATCCATGATGAAACGTTAGATCGCACGACAGATGGTTCAGGATACATTAAAGATTTGGAGCTAGGTTATATTAAAACGGTAAGTGCGGGAAGCAAATTTGACCATTTCGAAAATTACCATATTAGTTGGGATAACGAAAAAGTGCCAACATTGGAGGAAGTTCTACAGCTTATAACTGGCAAAAATATTGAACTGAATATTGAACTGAAAACTTCTATTATCACCTATTCTGGCTTAGAGGAAAAACTCCTATCTATTGTGAATCGTTGGAATAGCGATGCTAAAATCGTTTACTCCTCGTTTCACTTACCAAGCTTAGTAAGATTAAAAAATACAGATCCAAGCGTTAATATTGCTTGGTTACTACATGCTCCTATTTCTAATCCAAAAGACTATATCGAGACATTCGAACTAGAGGCATTACATGTAGAAAAGGATTTGATTCTTTCTAGCTTATATAATCCATTTCATACAGTGAGTGAGTATGTTCGTGTTTGGACTGTGAATGAAGAAGACGAGATGAAAAAATTGATAGATTTAGGAGTGAATTCAATTATTACAGATTATCCACAAAGAGCAGTAAATGTAAGGATTAAATAAGAAAATTGCTCCTATGGGCACAACACTCATGGGGCAATTTTTTATTACAGCTAAAACCGTTCGTAAGTCTTCTACCTCAAGGTTTTAGAAGATCAAAGTTAGGATAAAAATGTTGATTCTTCCTTTCCTTTTGATTTTGTCCACGAAGTATCCTTTCATCCAGTTCCTCTGCACTTTTTTTATTTAATGTAGAGGGGCTGGGACAAAAGAGTAGTAAAGCAGGAATAATCCGAACGTTAATATTTGTGCACTGTAACCGCTCCGTCAAAATACTTCGCTTTCCGTGGGCACGGCCTCAGCTAACTTTGCAAAGGAAACCACTTTGCAAAGTGGATCTTCAGCTCGTGCTGTTCCCACAGGAGTCTCCGTATTTTGACTACGCTCAGTCAGAAGGTTGTTCGGATTTTCCTTCTTCCTATTTAGTTATGTCCCAGCTTTATTGTTCCTGTCTAATTTGATTCATCCAGTGGTGTATTATTGATAAACGCTTGTTACTAGGGTTTTGTTTTAACATCAAGAGTTAAATTACTTTGACTCTCATTCTCAAATGCATCGATTGCTGTTACCTCTATTGTATAGCCTGTGTCCGGTTTAAGGCCTTGAACCGGCAGTAATAGAGGATCAGGTACCGGATTCCTATAATATTCCGAGAAAGCCTCGTACTCTAGAGCAACCTGACCGGTATCTTTTTCTCTAGCGACCACCTTATAAGAATGTACCAACAGATTGTCGTTTGCTTGTGTGAACTTAATTACAACCCGGTCTGAGGAAGCTGGATTTTTCACAGCGGAAATTTCGGCATCTTTTGTAAAATAAGGGGCTTTATGATCTCTCGTTTCAGTGTATTTAAATGTTTGAGGCTTGAAAGGACGCTTGATAACCCAATCTTCACCCACCCATGCATCATTATGAAAATCACGCCGCTTTATCACAACTTTGTTTTTGTACGCTTCCACGATGAGCCCCTGGCTGATCGTTTCATGACCAGGAGGTAATTCCCCTTGCAAGTAACCGGCTTCTGTCCACATATATTTAACCGAGGAAGTACCGACAGACGTAAAGTTTTCTTGGTGGATTGTTCTAGGATCATCCAAAGGGTAATGGGTATGACCAGAAAAATTTATGCTTTGTGGGTATTTTTTCAAAGTGTTATAGAGAAGATCCCGGTTAGTAACAGTTCCCCATTCACTTCCAAAGACAGTTTCTGTGAGGGGCTGATGCAGGAAGACAAAAATTGGTTTTCTTGGATCGTCCTTTTCTGCTTCGTTCAATTGTTTGTCTAGCCACTGAATCTGTTCTTTGGAGTAATAACCTTCCGTGACCCCGTTTTCCGGGCCCAGCCATATGAAGTGATAATCTTTGATGACTTTGTGCCCATATATCGCACCCATTCCAGTTTCGTCGAGAAATCGCTTTTGGGCATCTTCTATTGAGAGTCCGTTCCAATAATCATGGTTCCCAATTGTGAAGAGGGAAACGGCTTGAGGATTTTTTTTCTCATTATAAATCGAAAAAAAACGTTCATATTCCTCCTTTAATCCGTAATCAGTTAAGTCCCCTACAACTACAAAGGCATCTTGATGGGGGGCATGTTCATTAAGTTGATTCAGAGCGGTTTCAAACTTTGGTAGGTCCTCCATCCCGTTTTTTTCTATATGTACATCGCTGATGACAGGGAAAATGACCTCTGGCCTTTGTCCTTTGTTCATATTTTGCTGATCTGTTTCTTGAGCAGAAAAAGCCGTGAGAGGAAATTGAAAAACAACAAAGACCAGTAAAGAAACCGTAAAACAGACTATTTTCGTTTTTAGGCTAAATCGATTCATGCATATGTTCCCTCCAATTTTTAGTATTGGTCACTAGTATAATGGAAGAGTTTTAAGCCCGCATGAATAGCTCGTAAAAATTGAGTTAAGCATCGGCTACTTCATTTAAAAGAAGACAGATTGAGGAAAAAATTAAGGGAGTCATAAGTCGTTATGTGCAATCATCAGTGGGGATAAGAAAACCCCACTGATGGAAGTGAAACTTTTAATTTTGTTGATGCTATTGCTCATTGTATTCTTCTATTACTTGTGCGCCTCCTGCTTCTTTCCATTCTTCGATTGCCTGATCAAATCCCTCATTATCAATTTGGCCCAAGAAATATTGATAAGTCGCATCTGTTATTATTTGTGTTAAGGTTTCTGATTTGGATGCCCAGGTCGCAGATTCTAGTGCCGCGGTTGGGTCATGCACTAAATAATCATTGTTATCTTTATATAATTCTTCAGCCTTTGCACGTGGTTCATATTCAAAATAACCAATATAACGGCCATTGGTATCTGGTTCACCAATTTCTAATGAAGTATATGGTAATATTTGTCGATTAAACGTATCTCTATTTTCTTCAATTACTTTTCCTTTTCCATCGACAACCTCATAATGCTCGCCTTCCACTCCCCATAATAAGAGATTTGCCCCTTCAGGTGTCATGAGATAATCGAAGAAGGATAAAATGCCTTTGAGCTCTTCTTCTGTTTCAACTGCTGCTTTAGGAAAGATCAGCATACTGCCATAGCCAGGAATTGATCTTGTTCGATATTCACCATCTGGCCCTTCAATATAGTTGTGAACATCTAAAACTACATCTGGATTGATTGCAAGGGCATCTTGATACATGCTTTCCACATCACCCATTGTTCCAATATACACACCAGCAGTTCCATTCTTTAGTAGTTCTTGTTGATCTGTTTTACTTGTTACTGGTGCATCTTTATTTATATAACCATTATCAAATAAACTTTTAAAATAGTCCATTGCTTCTCTATATTCAGGGAACATAAATTGTGGTAATAACTGCCCATCCTTTTCTCCCCAATTATTTGGAGCACCATGCCATGTAGCAAAATTTTCAAAGGTACCTAATATCTCACGGTCTGTTAACCCGATTGTGTCGTCCTTTCCATTTCCGTCAGGATCATCCTCTGTAAATGCTCTCATCATTTCATATAATTCCTCCAAATTGGTTGGAGTACCAAGCCCTAGATTATCGGCCCAATCCTTACGATAGATTAATCCTTGGCGGGATAATGGTCTGCCAGCATACAAAGTATAGATTTTACCATCTACGGCTGTGTTTTTAAGGATATCTTTATTCAACTTTGATAAATTCGGATAATCATCTAAATATGGCCCAATTTCCCAATATTGATCGTCACGGATAGCAGCTTTTTGCTGGTCTAATGTCACATCTTTTAATAAAAAGACATCAGGAAGGTTATTTGTAGCAATAGCAGTATTTAAATTTTCTGCATAATTGTTATCTGGTACCCATCTAATATCTAGCTGGGTATTCGTTTCTTTTTCTATTAATTCTTCCAAACGTTTGTCAGGTACTTCCGGAACGTGCAGATTTAACATGATTGAAATTTCTTGTGGTCCAGAGTCACTATTTCCACCCTTATTATTTGAAGCGCTTTCATTATTGCTGCAACCTAATAACAAAAATCCGATTAAAACAAGGTAACATGGGATAAGTACTTTTGACCAATTTTTCAATATTTCTCCGCCCCTTTATAACTATTTTAAGAGAATACATCACAAGTCAGAATTGCGCGATCGACCTGTGAAAGAAAATAAACCATTTTTTCGTATCATGCCCCCTTTCTAATAGAATGAAAACGTTGTTATTAAATGATACACTGCTGTAAAGCAAAAAACAAGCCTCTTTTTTAGGAAGAGTTAATGCTTTGTTAGTAATTCCATGACTATGCTATAATAGTAAAGAATATTTCCACGAATAAAAATTTATTCCTAGTTTCCTCGGTAAATCATCAACCTACGTACATAAATAATTCAAACGAAGAGAGGAATGTGTAGAGCTTGGGCGTATTATGGTCAAAATTCTCTGAAGTTATCTTATCTGTTTTACCGATAACTGTGATTGTACTCATATTGAACTTCACTTTAACTTCTCTTGATATTTCTCTTATAATCCGTTTTCTGATTGGCGCTGTATTTATTATTATTGGTCTTTCCATTTTTTTATTTGGGGTTGATATTGGTATTACACCTATAGGTACATTAATGGGGAAAACGGTTGCTAAATCGAATAAATTATGGATTGTTATTGGTGCTGGAATCTTTTTAGGATTTTTTATTTCCATAGCAGAGCCTGATCTACACATTTTGGCTGGCCAAGTAGAGACGGTAACATCAGGAGTGATTTCAAAATTCATTATCGTGGTTGTTGTGTCCCTCGGGATTGCAGTGTTATTAGCAACTGGACTTGTACGAATTGTTTATAGCTTCCCCTTATATAAGCTTTTAACGATTCTTTATGGATTAGTATTTATTATTGCTTTATTTGCTTCTAGAGAATTTTTAGCAATCTCATTCGATGCTTCTGGTGCTACAACGGGTGCCTTGACTGTGCCGTTTATCTTAGCACTTTCTTTAGGGATATCTGTACTGAAGAAGGATAGTAAGGCGTCAGAAAAAGATAGCTTTGGGCTTGTGGCTATCGCCTCGATTGGCGCGATTATTACTGTTATGCTGATGAGTATTTTTTCTGGTGCAGAAGAATTAAAAGGTAGTACAGAACAGGATCATACGATTTCGAACTCGATCATTGGACCGTTTTTAACGGAATTTGGTCATATAGCACAAGAGGTATTAATTGCTTTGCTGCCTATTATAGTCATATTTTTAGTATTTCAAAAAATTTCATTCAAATTATCAAGAAAGAGTTTTCGAAAGGTGATCAAAGGTCTTGTTTTTACATTTATTGGATTAGTTTTATTTTTAGTTGGTGTAAATGCAGGATTTATGGATTTAGGTATGGAATTAGGATATAGTATTGCCTTATTGGACAATAAGGTTTATATTGTGGTCATAGGCCTTATTCTTGGTATTGTTACGATTTTAGCAGAGCCAGCTGTATATGTTTTAACAAATCAAATAGAAGATGTTACTAGTGGTTATGTAAACAGAAAAGTTGTATTAATCACTTTAGCAATTGGTGTTGGTATTGCCATTGCTTTATCGATGTTAAGAATATTGATCCCAGAACTACAGCTCTGGCATTATTTATTACCTGGATACTTACTCGCCATTATTTTGACTTATCTTACACCAAAATTATTCGTTGGGATAGCCTTTGATTCTGGTGGGGTTGCTTCAGGGCCAATGACAGCAACTTTTATTCTAGCCTTTACACAAGGGGTTGCTGATGCTGTGGAAGGGGCGGATGTTATTGTTGATGGATTTGGTATGATAGCTATGGTAGCATTGACTCCATTAATTACGCTACAGATTCTAGGGCTCATTTTTAAGGCTAAGTCTAGAAAGGGAGGTTTATCCTAATATGATGAATGAAAGCACCACACCTCACTTCGAATTAATGTATGTCATTGTGAAGTATGGTTTA
This sequence comes from Gracilibacillus sp. JCM 18966, assembly GCF_055392695.1. Taxonomy (NCBI): domain Bacteria; kingdom Bacillati; phylum Bacillota; class Bacilli; order Caryophanales; family Bacillaceae; genus Gracilibacillus; species Gracilibacillus sp. JCM 18966. The sequence continues at coordinate 2,147,697 of NZ_AP043883.1, forward strand.
GGAAGCAAAGTGATCAAAGAGGCCAAAAAATGTGGCGTATCAGGTGGAACAATTGTGCTTGGAAAAGGTACCATTCATCATAAAATATTGAACCTATTAGCTATATCGGATGTTCGAAAAGAAGTAGTTCTAATGATTTCGAATAAACATATTTCTGAAATAGTATTAAAGCATTTGAACAAAGTATTTGAGTTTGATAAACCAAATCATGGTATAGCTTTTACTACTTTAATCACGACTTTGCTCGGAACTAGAAGCTGTCAAATCAATGGTACAGAAGAAAGAGGTGACAGAAAGTCCATGTTTCAAAACATTATGGTTATCGTGGATAAAGGAGTAGCAGAGGATGTCATTAGTGTAGCGGAGTCTGCTGGTTCTAAGGGTGGTACAATTATTAATGCAAGAGGATCAGGAATTCATGAGACAAGTAAATTATTTGCGATGAACATTGAACCTGAAAAAGAAATAGTGATGATTTTATCGGAGGAAAAAGCAACAAATGGGATTGTCGATAAAATTAGAAAAGATTTAAAAATAGACGAACCTGGAAATGGAATTATCTTTGTACAGGATGTAAATGCAACTTATGGTATATACAAATAGAAAAATAGGGTATCAGGAGGACAACATGGAAGATTTACTACAACTAAAAGACAAAAACATTGTAATTATGGGAGTTGCTAATGAGCGAAGTATTGCATGGGGAGTGGCCGAATCTTTGAGTAAAGCGGGAGCCAACCTTTTCTTTACTTATCGTAAAGAGCGTTCATTAAAGAAATTAAATAAACTGTTGGACACAAATGAAGTAGAAGCAAAGGCAGTCATTCAATGTGATGTGAATAATGATGAAAGTATTGCACATGCCTTTTCTGAAATTGGGGAAGACGTGAAGGTTATACATGGTATTGTTCATTCCATTGCTTTTGCGCACTCTGAAGATCTTAATGATGATTTTGTTAATACCTCACGTGATGGATTTGCTTTTGCGCAAGATACAAGTGCATACTCGCTTGTAGCTGTTGCTAGGGCTGCAAGACCATATATGACAGAGGGTGGCTCCATCATTGCGATGAGTTACTATGGAGCAGAGCGTGTTGTTCGTGGCTATAATGTTATGGGAGTTGCAAAAGCTACATTAGAGGCATCAGTAAAATATTTAGCTGCAGACCTTGGAGAAGATAATATCCGAGTCAATGCAATTTCCGCTGGTGCCATTCGGACACTTGCGGCAAAGGGTGTCCCATCGTTTAATGAAGTATTGAACAAAATTGAAGAAAATGCTCCATTAAAACGAAATGTTACAAAAGAAGAAGTCGGTGACATGACACTCGCCATGATGAGCCATTTGTCTCGTGGGGTGACTGGTGAGATCGTTTATGTTGATTCAGGGTATAATATATTAGGTATATAATAGAATAAGGCTGGATTGAGGTCTTTGTTCTCAGTAGTAACCCGGACTTTATCTCATTAACTTGAGGTAAAGTCCGGGTTTTGCATTTTACAAAATCTGTTTTGTTTATCGCTATATCTAAAATATTCATCAAATAAATATTATAAACAGTACCTTGCATTAAACAATAGTGAGTGGTATTATATAATTATAAGTATTATTTTTATTCAGGTACTGTTTATTAAACAGTAGTGAATATAAGTGTAGGTGATAACAATGAATATACAATTTAAAAAGGGTGCCCTAGAACTATGTGTACTCGCTTTACTGGATAAACAGGATAGATATGGCTATGAATTAGTCCAAAAAATTTCGGATCAAATAGCTATCTCTGAAGGTTCCGTGTATCCATTATTAAGGCGTTTAAAGAAGGAGCAATATTTCACAACCTATTTACAGGAATCAACCGAAGGCCCATCACGTAAATATTATCAATTGACAAATAAAGGGCGGGAGCATTTACATGAACTTATGGAAGAATGGCAACATTTCACAAACGGTGTAAATCAGATTATAAAGGAAGGTGTCAAGCATGAATAAAAATGAATTTCTGAATAAGCTAGATAAGTCTTTAAACAGACTACCGTATGAAGAACGGAAAGATATTATACAAGACTTTCAGGAACATTTTGAAATAGGAAAAACAGAAAATAAATCAGAGAAGGAGATCGTTTCAGCATTAGGATCACCAAACCAAATTGCAAAAGAAATTCTAGCTAATTACTATTTAGAGAAAATAGAAACAACTTCATCGACTAAAAATATTTTTAGTGCCATATGGGCTGTAATTGGTTTAGGATTTTTTAATCTGGTTATTGTTGCAGGTCCTTTAATTGCGATAGCAGCGATTATTTTAAGTGGGTGGGTTGCCGGAGGAGCATTTACGATATCGCCACTTTTGTTTCTTATAAATATAATCATTTTCCCTGGACAATTTAATTATCTTGATTTGTTTTCATCTATTGCTCTAACGGGTGTTGGTCTTTTATTAATTATTGGCATGTATTACGTTACCTACTGGTCACAGAAAGGATTTATTCAATATCTGAAGTTTAATGTTCGTATGGTAAAGGGAGGGTTGAAGCATGACTAAATTAAAAAAGGTATTACTAGGAGCATTTATTTGTATTATTGTTGGTGGACTAGGAACTATTTTCTCGTACCGCATGTATGCACAGTCATCTAGTGTGGAAACAAAAGAAATAAATGCTGAAAATATCGAAAATATTAAGATGAAGGTGGATAATCAAAGAGTGGAGGTTATCCCTACGTCTGGCACAACTATAAAGGCTGAACTTACAAGGGAAGGAATAACCAATAGTACGTTTACGGTTGATGAAAAGGATGACACTGCAGAAATTCAGATAGAAGATAAAGAGCGTTCATTTTTTAGCTTTCATTTTCATAATTGGAAACAGAAGCTTAAATTATTTATACCAGAGAAAGACTATCAAGCAATAACAATAAAAGTTAACAATGGAGAGCTTGAGATGGAAGAAGTCCGTACTACTGATTTAGAAGTGGATACAAATAATGGAGAGATTGATATGAACCATTTACAAACTGTAACTTCTATGATTAGTACAAACAATGGGAGCATTCATCTTGAGGATATTATTTCCGATTATATTCAGGTGAGTACTAAAAATGGGGAGATAGAGATGAGTGATATAATAGGCGATTTGAAGGGAAGAACAAATAATGGCTCGATTTCTCTTGTAACAAGCAATTTAGATCGTCCAATTGATCTTGAAACACACAACGGGAAAATAAATATTCAGACGGAAAAAGAGCCAACTAATGTTAGGTTTGATACAAGTGTTCACAATGGGAAGATTACCATTTTGGATGACACTAATTTTTCCAACATTATTGGTGATGGTGATAATCTAGTAAAATTAAAGACCTATAATGGAAGTATTAAGGTGACAAAATAAAAATTAAGGGAGCAATTAAGTTGGCTCCCTTTCAATGATTTCTTTATAACTCATCTGGTAATTTATTTTTGTACATTTCGATGACATTTGAATTATCTTTTAAGGTAGTAATAGTTTTTTGGTTTGGTTTCGTAAAGATTGTTTGATAATCCCTTTCACCATATTGCTCTTGTATCGGAAAGGCTAATTTTTCCTCAGTTAAAGAAAATTCAGCTTTAACACCTGGCTTGTTCCCTCTTGCATCTAATCTGATCCATTTTTCGAGTGAATGAAGATAAATACCATTTAATGCGTGAATAGCATAACCTTTGTCAGGTGTATCAAAGAGCATAAGTTTTTGGTAGCAGAAGCCTGTTGGAATACCCACCCTTCTTAATATTGCAGCTAGAAGATGGGACTTAGCATAACAGATTCCTTGTTGATGTTTTAGCACTTCTGAGGCACTGCAAGTTACCACAGATCCTTGGATATCCCAAGAATGTGGGATCTCATCTCGGACAAATTCGAATGCTATTTTAACCTTTTTCAATTCCGAAGATGAAGATGGCCGATCGAATAGATGATTACATTTCCTTTCAATTAATGGATTAGAAAAATCTATAATATCGGATTCTTCTAAGTAATCTGGAAGATAACTTGATTCGGGTAACATACTTAGTCCTCCTACCTTTTGTATAATAATACAATAAAAATTATTTTTATACAATGGTATGGATCCAAATTCATTTCCAAAAATTAATAAGTTTCGAGATATTCTGCATAAAATCGTCGATTTGGTTTTCTCCGATCCTTCTTTGGCTGTACCATTTTCTAATTGATTCCAATATAAAAATAGGGATAGATTTACCTGCAATGAGGTGATAATATTCATCATACCCCTTTCGTAAATGTTCCCATCGATAGTCATTACCAGTGTTTAAATATTCAGAAACATCAATTACCTTGGCCCTGCCATTTTGTAAAAGAATATTTCTTAGATGGATATCTCTAGGGTTCATTCCTTTCTGGCGAGCATATTCTCTTGCATTATCTACATCCTGTACAACCTGTTTTGGAATGTATATCCCTCTAAGCAGACAGTCGTAAAGCGTTATTCCTTCTTCATATTGCAAAACAAGGTAATTTTTATGATAACCATAGCATGTCGAGAAATAAGAAGAGGTACCGAGTCGATGATAAATCTCAGCTTCTTGTTTTATTTTTTCTTTCCTTTCCTCAGAGTATAGTTTATAAGCATATTGAGGTAAATGTATATATTGAAATACAGCAGCATCTGTTCCGATTCCGATACACTTCAATACATCAGAATTGCCTTCAATCGTTACAGGCTCGTTATCAGAATTTGAAATAACTTTTATTGTTGACAAATAAGGATCTGCTTCCAACCAATCGTTTGGCATCAATGCATGCTCCCTTCGTGTTGAAAAGAACTGTTCCCTCTCCATTGTTATCAAGTATAACCCAAACATCTCAAAAATAGTATTATTTCATTTGGAGATGGAAGTCTCACTTGATGTATTATAGAATTATAGAATATACCGCATAAAGGAGGGGGAAAATATTGCGATCAGAGCAAGAAATAATGAGTCTAGTTATGGACTTTGCTGAAATGGATGAGCGTGTAAGGGTAGTCGGTATGAATGGTTCAAGAACAAATGACAGAGTAAAAAAAGACCTGTTCCAAGATTATGACATTGTCTATATTGTAAAGGATATGTCCTCGTTTATTAGAAATAAAGACTGGATAGATTATTTTGGAAAAAGATTAATCCTACAAACACCTGAAGCAATGACCCTATATCCAGCAACATTAGGTAATTGGTTCTCTTATCTAATGTTATTCGAAGACGGAAATCGCATTGATTTAATGTTAATTCCTTTAGAAGAGTTGGATGCCTATCTTGGGGATGATTCTTTAACAAAAATATTGTTGGATAAAGACGATCGAATCAGAGAGAAGCCAATACCTAATGATCGAGATTATCATGTAAAAAAACCGAGTGCAGCAGAATTTGATGATTGTTGTAATGAATTTTGGTGGGTAACAACCTATGTAGCGAAGGGACTATGTCGTAAGGAATTTCTATTTGCAGCTGATCATTTTGAAAAAATTGTTCGCAAAGAATTATTTCGAATGCTTGAATGGAAGGTTGGTGTGGAAACAAATTTCCAATTAAGTGTAGGCAAATCACATAAATATCTAGATAAATATGTTTCGAAGGATGTATGGAATCGGATTCTTACTACTTATAAGCTAGATAGCATTACTGCCTGTTGGGATGCATTATATATCGCAATTCAACTATTTAGGGAGACTTCGATAGAATTGGCTAAAAACTTTGGTTATCATTATCCAGATTATGATGAGAAAATGAGTGGATATCTAATTGAGTTACAAAAATTTGATAGTTAAATGGTTAGCCAGGCGCAACTTGTTGCACCTGGCTAACATTATGTTAATTGTTGTTCGGCAAATTCCTTATAAAGTGCATGATTTGCGACTAATTGCTGGTGTGTTCCAACACCTGTAATTTGCCCTTTTTCGATAAAAAGGATTTTATCTGCATCTATAATAGTAGACAGGCGATGGGCAATAACAAAGGTCGTTCTACCCTCCATGAGTTTCATTAAAGCTTTTTGAACAATGCCTTCTGACTGGCTATCAAGACTTGCTGTCGCTTCATCCATCATTAGGATTTTCGGATTGCGTAAGAAAGCGCGAGCAATCGCAATTCTTTGGCGTTGACCACCTGATAGCTTCACTCCGCGTTCTCCGACTTCTGTATCTAACCCATTAGGAAATTCTTTAATAAACTGAGCAGCATAAGCCATCTCAGCAACCTGCCATAAACGTTGATCATCAATTTCTGAAATGTCTTCCATCCCGTAACAAAGGTTTTCTCTTATTGTACCTGCCATCATGGGGCTATCCTGAGAAACATAACCAATCTGACCACGCCAAGATTTCATGGAAAGCTTTTGAATAGGTGTATCTCCTATACGTATAATACCTGATGATGGTCGATAAAATTGTTCCATTAAACCGAAGATCGTCGTTTTACCACCACCACTCGGGCCAGCAAAAGCAACCATTGTTCCAGGATGAACCTCAAATGATATATCTTTTAAAACAATCTCTGATTTATCGTAGCCAAAGGTGACATGATCAAAATATATTGTTTTATTTGCAATATCTAGATCAATACCTTCCTTATCCTCTTCTAATTTCAAATCGAGAATCTCCATTATTCTTTCCGTGGCACCCTGTGCTTTTTGTAATTGGGTAAAGAACATCGCAAAGGATGTGATTGGATAAATGATTTGAAAAAGGTAAAGTAGGAAGGCAACAAGAGAACCTGTTGTCATCGTTCCTTCCTCGACTCGAATTCCTCCATAGCCGATGATCATCACTATGACAATCATATTAATCAAATACATCGTTGGCCCGACTAACGCAAAAATTTTGGCTTCTTTTAAACCAAAACTAAAAAGCTTTGTAATGTTTTTAAAGCCTTTCGTTTGCTCTGCCTTTTCCGCATTAGAGGACTTCATTAAGCGTATTTCTCCTAAGGTTTGCTGAATACTACCAGAGAAGTTTGCCGTTTCATCCTGTAGATTCCTAGAAATCTTAGACATTCTCTTTCCTAGTGGTAATAGAACAGTGACCGCAATCGGTACAGAAATAAGCATGAGTAAGGTCATTTTCCAATCCATAATAAATAAGATGATAATCGCACCAATGATTGTAATAATCCCTGTAATAAATTGAGGGAAGTGTTGTGTAATGAGATCTTTCACAATACTCGTATCATTGACAACCCTGCTGACTGATTCTCCACTTTTATTTTTATCAAAGTAGGAGACGGGTAAACGAATAAACTTTGTCCACATCTGTTCTCTTAATCTCGCAACTATTTTCTGACCAACATAGGCCAAGGAATAGGTAGACACACCATCAAGCACTGCTTGTAAGATGAACACGATTACAATAACAGCAATTAATGTAATATTCAGATTGCTGGCATCAAAGCCATCGACCATTTGACGCGTTAAAAGTGGGATGGTTAACCCCACTAATGTCGTGAATAAACCTCCAACTAACCCAATCACAAGTGCTAATCTTGGAATTCTAGTAGATAGAATAAGTGATAGAAATTTATTTTGCTTTTTTTTCAAAATGACCCTACTCCTTTTCAATAAAATAACAAACACTTCGCTTATGTTACATACGGAAGTGTTTGGCAAATTGTTTCATTATTTTTTGTTTTTGCAAAAAAACTCGAATCATTTTTCCTTGCCCATAATTCCGTAGAAGAAAAGATTCATAATATCCTCTGTATATGGAAGAATTTTATTACCGATATTTTTCTGTTGAAGGAAATTTTTATACATTTGAATATGCATCATAATAGACTCTTCGGAAATCTGCTCGTTAATATAACCATCCTTTTTCCCTAATTGAATTAATTGATGGAAGAAAGGAATTGATTTTTCTTGATAGATCTTCTCTAAAAAAGACGGTGCTCCATGCAAGTCGTTTAATAAGTATTCGTAAACTTCTTCATGAATTTGTTCCGATAATTCCGCTTTATGAAAAATGAACTGCTTTATTTTCTCGGGGAATGGTTGATCGGAATCGAGTATTTCCACATACTCGCCAAATAACTCTTCGACATAAAAAATCATGGCTTGCTTTAGTAGCTTATCTTTACTTCCGAAATAATTATAAATGGTCACTTGAGAGACGCTAGCCGTATTCGCAATTTCTGCTATGGACACACTTTTAATCCCTTTTTGTAAAAAAAGAGAAACAGCTGTATTTAAAATGTTGTTTTGTTTTTTTTGTTTTCTTCTTTCAAATCCGTCCATTTCCTTCACCTCACTTCATATTGTATGTAAAGTTTTGAAATAAAACAAGTAAAATATTTCATAAAGAGGTTGCAGAATCAAATGAAATCTAATATTATGAAATATATGAAGTATAATATTTCAAAACTTTTATTGGGTTGATTAAATTGGAGGGGATAGGATGACCGTTGTACAGGTTCAAAATGTAGAAAAAAGGTTTGGCTCCTTTCAAGCATTAAATAAGATTAATTTACAAGTTAATAAAGGAGAGGTTTTCGGTTTTATCGGACCGAATGGGGCAGGGAAATCGACGACTATCCGTGTGTTGTTAGGGATCATCCAAGCTAGTGCAGGAAGTGCAAAGATCTTTGGAATGGATGTATGGAAGGAGGCTGTACAGATCCATCATAGAATTGCCTATGTACCTGGTGATGTTCATTTATGGGAAAACCTAACTGGTGGGGAAGTGATTGATATATTTCTAAGGCTCAGAGGTAAGGTGGATTATAAGAAAAAAGAGAAGCTTATCGATTTATTTCAATTAGACCCAAGGAAAAAATGTGGGACCTATTCAAAAGGGAATCGACAAAAGGTAGCTCTAATCGCTGCATTTGCATCGGACGCAGAATTGTTCATTCTAGATGAGCCAACCTCTGGATTAGATCCATTAATGGAACAAGTATTTCAGCAATGTGTTGCAGAAGTGAAGAAGAATGGAAAAAGTGTTTTGCTTTCTAGTCATATTCTCTCTGAAGTTGAAAAGCTATGTGACCGAGTCGGGATTATTCGACAGGGTGAGATGATTGAAACAGGTACTTTAGAGGAATTAAGTTATTTAACAAGAACAAATTTGAAGCTAACAACAAATAGTGCGATCAAGGATTTGTTTGAATGGTCAGGGATACATGAGCTTCAGAAAGAAAATGGTGATTATATATTCCAGGTTGATACAGATAAACTGCCAGAAACTATGACTAAATTAAGTAGCTATGGAATTATAAAAATCGAGAGTAAGCCGCCAACTTTAGAGGATTTGTTTATGCGTCATTATGAGCAAAAAGGATAGAAAGGAGGATGAATATGCGATTTCATTCCTTACAGAAACTACTAGCATGGAAGTGGAGACAAAGTAGAGTTAGTTTTATGATCTGGGGAGTCTCTCTAGTACTGATTACAGTTGCTACTGCCAGTGCTTTTAGTGGGTTATATCAAAATGAGCAGGAAAGGGCTGCAATGGCACAGACGATGGAAAATCCTGCAATGACAGCTATGGTTGGACCAGGATATGGTTTAAGTAATTATACTAATGGTGCGATGATGGCACATGAAATGCTTTTATTTACGATGATTGCCTTTGCTGTGATGAGCATTCTAATGGTTAGTAAACAAACTAGAGCAGAAGAAGAGGATGGTAAACTAGAATTAATTAGAGCTTTACCTGTTGGAAGGCTTTCACCATTAATGGCTTCCTTCATTACTGTTTCCTCCTATAATATTATCATCGGTTTATTGATAGCTTTTGGTCTTGTGGCCATGAATATCGATGGTATTGGAATAGAGGGATCGTTCTTATATGGAATAACGCTTGCTTGTGGTGGGTTAATTTTTACAGCGATTACGGCAATTTTTGCCCAATTATCACAGACTGCAAGGGGAACACTAGGCTATTCTTTTACCTTTTTACTTTTGTTTTACTTTATTCGAGCTATTGGAGACGTATCAAATGAGGCTTTAAGCTTAAGCTCTCCACTAGGTCTCCTTCTTCGAGTGGAAGTATTTGTGCACAACTATTGGTGGCCAATTCTTATAACGTTCATGGTTTATCTAATCCTTGTCGCTGTCGCCTTTTTATTGAATAATCGAAGAGATGTTGGAGCAGGATTAATTGCTACCAAGCCTGGTAGAAAAAAGGCATCAGGGTGGATTCTTTCAACTATAGGATTAGCTCTTCGAATTCAGAGAACCTCTATCATTGCTTGGTTAGTGGCGATGCTTCTATTAGGGCTATCTTACGGATCAGTGTTTGGAGATCTAGAGGCCTTTTTTGAAAATAATGAAGCAATTAAGCAAATGCTTGGCAGTAATGCGAACTATTCCTTAACCGAACAATTTATTACTATGCTAATGGTAATACTAGCTATATTCTCTACGATTCCAGCCCTTATAACCTTTCTCAAAATAAAAGGAGAAGAGAAGAAAGAACGCTTGGGAATGCTCCTAACAGGTACTGTATCGAGATGGAACATTGTCGGTGTCTATTATTTAATCGGAATCCTTCTATCCACTATCTCACAATTTTTGGCTGTTTATGGATTGTGGATTAGTTCTAGCTTTGTCATGGAGGAGCCGATTCCTTTTATTAACTTTTGGAAGGCAGGGATGGCTTATTTACCAGCAAGCTGGTTTTTACTCACAATCGCTCTCTGTATCTTTGGGTTTCTGCCTAAATGGACCCCAATAATTTGGGGATATTTAGTTTTCTCCTTCATCGTGGTTTATTTAGGTGAAATGTTAGATTTGCCGGAATGGTTAGCACAGTTATCCAGCTATTCACATATTCCACAGCTCCCGGTCGAGGCATTTGATTGGTTACCAATCATCGTTCTAATCGGTCTAAATCTAATAGGCACCGTTGCTGGATTTATTGGTTTTCGAAAAAGAGATGTTATCGGCTAGTGGCTGGGACATAATTAAATAGGGATAATGGGGAATCCGAACAATTTTCTGACTGGGTTACAGTGCAGAAATATTAATGTTTGGATTTTCTCTATTTAATTATTCTTTTGTCCCAGTCTTTTTTTGTCGATATACATAAAGGATTAATTAAATAATATTTGAATTTTTCAAAAAATAAGATATAATTTCTGAAATGATAATAAGAGGGGGAATAAAATGAAAGCATTAGAAAGAGTTAGCAGTTTTGTTGGAAATACCTTTGCGATTTGGGTCGTACTATTTGCAATCTTATCATTTCTCGTACCAGCAGGCTTTACATGGTTAGCAGCATATATTACGCCATTATTAGGAATTATTATGTTCGGTATGGGACTCACACTCTCCACTAGTGATTTCAAAGAAGCATTTAAACGACCAAAGGAAGTAGCAATAGGAGTTGTAGGACAATTCCTAATCATGCCATTAATTGCCTTTGCGCTTGTAACCATTCTACCTGTATCAAAGGAGGTCGCAATTGGAGTGATTCTCGTTGGATGTTGTCCAGGTGGTACTTCATCCAATGTGATGACATACTTATCCAAAGGAGATACAGCATTGTCGGTTTCGATTACTGCGGTTTCTACGATTCTGGCACCGGTTTTGACACCTGCACTTATTTTTCTTTTTGCCAGCCAATGGCTAGAAGTATCGGCCGCTTCCTTATTTGTATCAATCGTACAGATTGTTTTAGTACCGATCTTGTTAGGCTTACTTGTTAAAGGATTGTTGAAGGATAAAGTAGAAGCAGGGGTAAAGGCAATTCCATTAGTATCAGTTATTGGTATCGTAGCAATCGTTGCAGCAGTAGTAAGTGTGAATCAAGAACAAATTGCAAAAATGGGCTTATTAATATTTCTTATTGTCGTCCTTCATAATACATTTGGCTATCTATTAGGTTATGGGCTTGGAAAACTTACTAAAATGGATCCAAAACAGCAAAAAGCTGTATCAATAGAAGTCGGGATGCAAAATTCTGGTCTTGGGGCTACGCTGGCAGCAGCACACTTTAATCCACTATCTGCTGTTCCTAGTGCTATATTTAGTGTATGGCATAATATTTCTGGACCGATTGTAGCAACTGTTTTTCGTAAACTACAAGAAAAAGAGGATAATAATCTGCAGAAGAGTGAAAGTGCCTAATATATAAAAAGATCAGGTTCTCATAAGAGAATCTGGTCTTTTTCTCGTTAGAGACAAAAAATTAGTCCGCTTTCTTGATTTCCATCTTCATCGTGTTTGACACCTTATCTGATTGGTAGCTTCCTTTTGGGAAAATAAAGGTCCAGGGCATGCTTGTTTTTGGAGGGATGTGTAATCTATTTTCTTGAAATGAATGACCAGCAATCATTTCTTGCTCTTGAAAAATAACTAAATCTACCTTGCTTAAATCCACTCCTGTTTCGGAAAAATTGTGAATTAAATTCGTATACAACAATTGATCCTTATGGTTAAAAGCATAGCGAATGGTATTGAAGGTAATCGCTTGTTTCTGATCTTCCTTTGTTGAGTGAAACACCTGTTCAATTATGGCTAAATCACCTTTAGCAATGGTCTTTTCCCAAGCGGCTTCTAATAATAATCGTTGCATTTGCTCATCTCCCTATAACTTTCTTTGATTTAATCATACTTATGAAGGAAAAGCAAAAAGCAGGCACCACATGTTGTGCCTGCTTCTTCGTTATTCTGATACTGGTACAACTGATCCGTTGTATTCTTCTTCGATAAATGTTTGAATTTCATCAGAGCGAAGCACTTCTACTAATTTTGCCAATGCTTCATTGTTTTCGTCTTCGCTACGAGCTGCAATAATGTTAACATATGGTGACTCAGAGCCTTCCAAGATTAATGCATCCTCTGTTGGAACTAAACCTGCTTCCAAGGCATAGTTTGTATTAATAGCTAGAATAGCATCTTTTTCTCTTTCATAGAACTCAGGTAAAAAGCCTGGGTCGATACTAGCATCAAATTCAAGGTTTAGAGGATTCTCAACAATATCATCAACAGTTGCAGATTGTTTATCTACATTCTCATCAATTTTGATTAAACCTTCTTTTTCTAATAGAGCAAGAATTCTTCCATGGTCTGGTACATTACGACTCATAATAAAAGTTGTACCCTCTGGAATATCATCGATATTGTTTATGTTCTTTGAATAAATTCCCATTGGCTCAATATGAATACCACCTAAATTAACAATATCAAAATCAAATTCTTCTTTTTGTTGCTCGAAGTAAGGTATGTGTTGGAAATAGTTCGCATCTAATGTTCCATTATTTAAGTCTTCATTTAAGAATGTGTACTCTTGATAGGCTTCCACCTTAAGTTCAATGCCTTCTTCTTTTAAAATAGGAGCAGCTTTTTCTAATACTTCAGCATGTGGCACACTGGTCGCACCAACTGTAATAGAAGTTGTCTCCTGGTTTCCTTCTTCATTGCTTGCATCCTCATTCTCTGAAGTTCCACAAGCTGCCAATACGATTAATACAGATGCTGTGAATAATAAAGCTAGTAATTTTTTCAAAATAAATCATCCCTTCTAAATTTTATCTTTTATCTACCGCTTTGGATAGTAAATCCCCAATTAATTGAAAAACAAACACAATAGCGATAACAAATATGGTACATATAAGGACTACATCGAAATCTCTTCTTAAGAAACCTTTCATATAGGCAAGATCCCCAAGTCCACCTGCACCAATTATACCAGCCATTGCTGTATAGCCGATTAAGGAAATAGCTGTTACCGTAATACCTGATATAAGAGCAGGCATTGATTCCGGTAAAAGCACCTTAAAAATGATGGTGTGAGGTTTTGCCCCCATTGATTTTGCTGCTTCGATAACACCTTTGTCTACTTCTTTTAATCCTATCTCTACCAGTCGTGCATAAAAGGGAGCCGCTCCAATAATTAATGCAGGGAGTGCAGCCTTCCATCCTCGAATCGTACCTATTAGAAAATCAGTGAAAGGAAATAAGAGTAGGATCAAGATAATAAATGGTATGGCTCGAAACACATTGACAACCGTTGCAGTGACAAAGTTAATAAAGCGATTTTGCCAAAGGTTTCCTCTATCTGTTAAAAACAGCAATAGCCCAAGTATAATTCCAAGAATGAGAGTTCCAGCTACGGAGATGAGTGTCATGTATAAGGTTTCTTCTGTTGCTGTCCATAAATCCTCCATGTTTACATTTGGAAATAATTCTTTAAGCATGACGTAACACCTCAACTTCCACACCAGAGGTTTCAATAAATTGAATAGTTTTGGATAGAATATCTTTCTCTCCGTTTAATTCAATATACAATGTTCCATAGGCACCTTCTCTAGTTGGGGCAATAGAGCCTTGTAGAATATTAATTTCTACATCAAATTTTCTAACGATTTCTGTAATGAGGGCCCTTTTAGCATCATTACCAATAAAGTGTAGCTTGATTACTTCACTATTGTCATGATTGGTTATGAAGTTCTGCAATTTATCTTGTTCATGCTCTAATGGATTTAATTGCTGAACAAATCGCTTTGTAGTAGCTGACTTCGGACGAACAAATACATCCAATACGTCTCCCGTTTCGACAACTTCTCCACTCTCCATAACAGCGACTCGATTACATATTTTTTGAATGACATGCATCTCGTGTGTGATCAAAATAATAGTAAGACCTAGTTTCTGATTAATGGACACAAGTAATTCGAGAATATCATCGGTTGTTTCAGGATCTAATGCAGAAGTAGCTTCATCACAAAGCAATACCTCTGGATCATTGGCAAGTGCACGGGCAATGCCAACTCTTTGTTTCTGACCACCACTTAGTTGTGCAGGATAGGAATTTTCTTTTCCAGATAATCCTACTAGATGAATTAATTCAGTTACCTTTTCAGATCTCTTGGCTTTTGGTACACCTGCTATCTCTAGTGGAAAGGCAATATTATCAAATACGGTTCTAGACCAAAGGAGGTTAAAATGCTGGAAGATCATACCGATCTTTTGACGTTTTTTCCGCAGCTGAGCTTGAGACATATTCGTTATATCAAGCTCTTGTATTGAAACAGTACCATTTGTTGGTTCCTCTAATCGATTAATCAATCGGATAAAGGTACTTTTTCCAGCACCACTATAGCCAATTACACCAAATATTTCTCCTTTTTCTATGTTTAATGAAACATTATTGACAGCTTGCACTTGTTGTTTATTTGTCTGATATAGCTTTGATAAGTTTTCAATCTTAATCAATCAGCCCACTCCTTTCTCTGGGGTAGAAAAACAAAAAATCCTTTCTGTACAAGAGGACAGAAAGGATGTATGCTCCGCTTAGTCCTCTTATCTTTCAAAGCGAACTTGCTTTGATGGAATTAGCACCTATCAGAATCATCTGACGGTTGCTGGGTTTCATAGGGCCAGTCCCTCCACCTCTCTTGATAAGAGTATTACTTTTATTATAAAGGTAATCATAGCATGACAAATAAGTGAAGTCAATAAGTCTACTAATTGTTGTAATCATCGGACTTTTCAGAAAATTCAACTCTAGTACTTTGAATAATTTTTTACTCTTTTACTCTACTATAGTAGCGCATTAGACAATTTTCGACTATAATAGACAATTGGTAGATTAAATGAAAAGAGGTTAAGAGATGAAACATATCGCAATAATTGGTAGTAGTGGTGGGAACCTCTATAACCTTGGTGGAAAAAAACCAGCTAAGCTACTAGAAGAAATTAGAGTTCAAGCAAACAGTGCAGGAATGAAGCTTCACGCTGTCCAGTTCGTTGGTGCTGAAGAAAGCATGGACTCTGCAAAACAAGACACAAAGGCGTCTTTATGGCAACTTGATGAAAGTGGAACATTTACTCAAAGTGAAAGAGCTAATCTTAGTGTCGTAAATGAAGAAGCGCGATTATTGGATCAGAAAATTGCCGATTTAATAGAAGAAGAGCAAATAGATGGATTAATTGTAATGAGTGGTGATCCAAATGATACGAATCAACACGTCATTCGTGCTGCCGCTAAGAAACAAGTACCAGTAGTAGGAACTGGTGGTACTTCTATGGCAACTATTGCCACCTTGGGTGCTAGAGTAATAGCAACCTCTGGTACCACTGGAACAACCAATCGAACGAGGGCTGTTTCGTTTATTACTTCTTTAAGTAAAGAATTTCAACTGTCGTATCGCCCGATTTTAGGAAGCAATCCATCCAATCAAATATCAAATGGGCTCGGATGGCGAAATATCAATATTCGTGGGATCATGATGTCGGCATTACCAGGTTTTATCGCAATGGCTCTTATATTGGCATTAAGTAAAATACCAGCACTTTCTGGTTTAAGTGAGGTGTTCGATCTATTAATTGGTGCACTTCCTGTTGTTATTGCCGTTATTGCCGCAAAGCAGGTTTCAGAATTAGATGAAGTGTCTATTGTTGCAGGTGTTATTGCAGGAGTATTGTCGGTTGATGGCGGGATTATTGGTGGAATGATCGCTGGTATTCTTGCAGGGGTCCTGGTGCGTATACTCTTCCGAAAATTTGTTGAATGGCGCTTTCCAATGACAACAGTCAACATTGCTGCAGGTGGAATTGCTGGATTATTCTCTGGATTATTAGTTTATTATTTTATTGCACCAATTGCTTTATTTATAGGTGATGGAATAAAACAGTTAATTGAGCTTGCGGTAGATTTTAATCCGATTCTTGCTGGTACCATTGCGGGAGTGTTAATTTGGCCAGCCATTATTGGTGGGGTCTATCATGCTGCCATCTTGCCGATTGTATTGCTAGAAATGGAGCGTACGGGGAACAGCTTTTTAGGTGCTGTTGATATGGTGGGATTAGTAATGGTAGCTGCTGGTATTAACTTAGCGAATATTATTCGACCACGTGATAAAGGAGAGGCAGCAGTTGCCGTTCCAGGCTTTCTAATCAATCTTGGCTTTGGAACCTTTGTTGAATCAGCCTACCCATTTATGTTTTCGAGCAAATGGATTTTCGCTGGAGCTCTTCTATCTGGGGGGATAGGTGGTGCATTAGTTGGCTTTTTTGAGGTTCGTGGAACAGCCTATGTTCCTACCTTTACGGCACCATTGCTTGCCAATCACTCTCTTGGCTTCATCATTGCAATGCTTGTACCATGTCTAGTAGCATTTTTTGTTACATTAATTGTAAATCAGATAAAACGAGCGAAATAATGCTAGAAGAAGTCTATGATAGCTGCATTGCTTTTATAGACTTCTTTTAACATTAGTATCTCTGGATCCTTAATTGGTAAGGGATTGAATTGGTGCAGGTATCCTTCCACCACGCTGAATAATTTTCTCAGAACTAAAAGAACTAACTCCGATTATCGGTGCTCGACCAAGTAGTCCGCCAAATTCGACCGATTCGCCTTGTTTTTTGCCGATCACTGGAATAACACGTACAGCTGTTGTTTTTCGATTGATCATGCCTATTGCAGCTTCATCCGCTATGATGGCAGCAATGGTTTCTTCGCTAGCTGATCCATCTAGTGCAATCATGTCTAATCCAACAGAGCAGACACATGTCATCGCTTCAAGCTTTGATAATTCAAGAGCACCATCCTCAATACCACGAATCATTCCATTATCTTCACTTACTGGTATAAAAGCGCCACTTAAACCACCAACGTAGGAGCTGGCCATCGCCCCACCTTTTTTGACCGCATCGTTCATGAGTGCTAATGCGGCAATGGTTCCATGTGTACCGACACGTTCTAAACCAATCTCTTCTAGTATTTCCGCAACACTGTCATTCATAGCATTGGTTGGTGCAAGCGACAAGTCCATTATACCAAATGGGACGTTTAGTCTTTGTGCTACTACACGCCCAATTAATTCACCTGCCCTTGTAATCTTAAATGCCGTATTTTTGATCACATCAGCTATTTCTCCCAAATCGGCATTTGGGAATTTTTTTAATGCATTTAATACAACACCAGGACCACTTACTCCAACACTTAACACTACTTCCCCTTCACCCGTGCCGTGAAAGGCTCCTGCCATAAATGGATTATCCTCAACCGGATTACAAAAAACAACTAGTTTGGCACAACCAATACTATTATGATCTTTCGTTAGCTCCGCTGTTCGCTTTATAATCGATCCCATGCTTGCTACAGCATCCATGTTTATTCCTGTTTTCGTTGTAGCAACAGAAATAGAAGCACATACTCTTTCTGTGAAGCTTAGTGCCTCTGGGAGTGCAGAAAGTAGGGCTTGATCTCCCTTGGTTATCCCTTTATGTACCAATGCAGAAAATCCACCAATGAAATCCACATCTAAACATTTAGCTGCGTCATCTAATATTTTGGCTAATTCTATTACTTGTTGCTTTGATGCATTTCCTAGTAATTCTGCGACAGGTGAGATCGCAATTCGTTTGTTGATAATTGGCACCCCATATTCCTCCGCGACTTGGTCAGCAGTTGTTTGAAGCTCCTTTGCATAGTGCGTAATTTTTTTATAAACATTCTCTTTTAATTTATCAAAATCTGAATCCATACAATCCCGTAAGCTAATCCCCATTGTAACCGTTCGAATATCTAAATGTTCCATTTCTACCATTCGTATTGTTTCTTGTATCTCTGTGAATCCTATTGGCATAATTGATTTCCTCCTTAAACACGATGCATTGCTTGAAAAACATCTTCAAGTTGAATGTTAATATTCAGTCCAAGTTCCTTTTCAACAGGTTCGAATTTTTGTTTTAAATGATTAATATTACTACTGTCTTGAATATCTATAATCATAATCATTGTGAAAAAATCCTGCAAAATCGTCTGACTTATGTCAGAAATATTTATATGATTATCTGCTAATACATTAGTAACTTTAGCTATAATTCCTACTTTATCCTTACCTACAACACTTACTACTGCTCGTTTTTTCAATTTTATCACCTCTATTTCGTTAGTATGCTCATTATAACACGGAATATCGATATCGCATTTTTGCTAAAACCATTATTTTCGCATAAAATATAGGGGTATTAAGAATTGGAGGGCTTCTGATGAAGGAAATTAAAATGATTGCATTAGACATGGATGGCACGCTTTTAAATAATCAGCACCAAGTCTCCGACGTAAATAAAACTGCAATAAAAAGAGCCCAAGATAATGGGGTAGAGGTGATTATCTCAACAGGTCGTCACTATCAAACAAGCTCTATTATTGCAAAAGAATTAGGTTTACATTATTTGATTACGGTGAATGGTAGTGAGATTTGGACAATGCATGGTGACTTAATTGCAAGACAAACATTGGATCCAAGTATTGTTATGAAGCTTGTAAAGCTTAGAGAGGAGCATCAAACATGGGCTTGGCTTGCTTCTGTTGATAAAATTTGGCGGGGAGAGACTCCTGAGGATATTGAAGCACATGAATGGCTGAAATTTGGCTTTGACACAGACGCCCCAGAAATAAAGGAAAAAATTAACCAAACATTGTCAGAATGGGAGGATGTCGAGGTAAGTAATTCTAGTCTAACCAATATTGAAGTCAATGCAGTCGGAGTGAATAAAGCAGCGGCAATTGAAAAGGTTTGTGAAAGAATTGGTATCACCATGGATCAGGTGATGACGGCTGGTGATAGTTTGAATGATATAAAAATGATAGAATTAGCTGGATTAGGCATCGCGATGGGAAATGCTCAGGAACCTGTAAAAAAAGCAGCTGATTGGGTAACCGCTTCTAATGATGAGGACGGAGTAGCCCTTGCTATTGAAAAGTGGGTATTATCATCGACTTAACAGTAAAGTATTTTCGTGTAGTGCTGGATCCTGAAATATTTGCTAGAAATGATAGAAATTTCTGAAAATAGGTAGCTATTACTTGCAGTGAACCATTTGATGTAATAACTTATTATATGGAGTGAATTTTTATACTGGACTTACGCATTGTTCCATTTCGTGCTAAAATAGAGGATATGGAATAATACATAAGTAGTGATAAATTAACAAAAGGAGCGATTAGGAGAATGGCAAAACAACAATTTGGTGTGATAGGTCTTGCTGTTATGGGGAAAAACCTTGCCTTAAACGTAGAGAGCAGAGGTTATTCTGTAGCAGTTTTTAATAGAACTTATCAAAAAACAGAAGACTTCTTGAACAATGAAGCAAAAGGGAAGAATTTCGTTGGAGCAAAAACGATTGAAGAATTTGTTGATTCCTTAGAGAAGCCGCGTAAGATTATGTTAATGGTACAAGCAGGGCCAGCTACTGATGCGACGATTGCTTCCCTACGGCCATTACTTGATAAAGGTGATATTTTAATCGATGGTGGGAATACGTTCTTTAAAGATACCATGCGTCGTAATGCTGAGCTTGATGAATCTGGAATCCACTTTATTGGAACAGGTGTATCAGGTGGGGAAGAAGGAGCACTCAAAGGCCCTTCCATCATGCCTGGTGGACAAAAAGAAGCATATGATTTAGTTGCACCAATTTTCGAAGCAATTTCTGCTAAAGTAAATGGCGACCCTTGTGTAACTTATATCGGACCGAATGGTGCTGGACACTATGTCAAAATGGTTCACAATGGTATAGAATATGGAGATATGCAACTTATTTGTGAAGCATATTTTATTATGAAACACGTGCTAGGTCTAGGTGCTGAGGAGCTTCATGAAGTATTTAAAGAATGGAACAAAGGTGAACTAGATAGCTATTTAATCGAGATAACAACAGATATCTTTAAGAAAAAGGATGCTGAAACAGGAAAACCAATGGTGGACGTGATCCTAGATACTGCTGGTCAAAAAGGTACGGGAAAATGGACAAGTCAAAGCGCACTAGATCTAGGGGTACCATTACCGGTTATTACAGAATCTGTATTCGCGCGTTTTATTTCAGCAATGAAAGAAGAGCGTGTGGCAGCGAGCAAGGTATTACAAGGGCCATCTGCAGCGGACAAGCCGTATGAAGGAGATAAGGATGAACTAATTGAAGCGATTCGTAAAGCCCTTTATATGAGTAAAATTGTTTCCTATGCACAAGGTTTTGCTCAAATGAGAGCAGCATCTGAGGAAAATGATTGGAATCTACGTTATGGAGATATATCCATGATCTTCCGTGGAGGATGTATTATTCGTGCACAATTCCTACAAAAAATTAAAGATGCATACGATCGTGAGCCAGGTCTTGCTAATCTCTTACTAGATCCTTACTTCAAAGAAATTGTAGAAGGCTATCAAGAATCATTGCGTAAAGTATTATCGATCGCAATGGAGCGTGGAATTCCAGTTCCTGGATTTGCAAGTGCCTTAGCTTATTATGATAGCTATCGTACAGAAACATTGCCTGCTAACCTTTTACAAGCACAACGTGATTACTTTGGCGCACACACATACCAACGTGTGGACAAAGAAGGAATCTTCCATACAGAGTGGTTAGAGGACTAATAATAAAATCCCTCTTGCATATATGCGAGAGGGATTTTGTTATTATCATAGACCTTCTTCGAATAATAGCACTCTAGCTGGGGCTGCTTCTGTATCAATTAATTTTAATGGTGCAGCGACCATCAAATATTCTCCAGGTGTGACTTCAGCAAGACGTAGACCTTCCATAATAATAATCTCTTCTGTGAAAAGCTTGCGATGAGTTGGGTTCCCTTCTTGACTACGTTCGATTCCTAATGTATCTATTCCTACACCCGCGACCTGCTTTTGAATGAGGTAGTCAGCGCCGTCTTCTTTTAAATAAATAAAGTCGAAATCAAACTCGTTCTTCGCAAAGGAGGAATTTTTTGTTTTCAATAAAAGAAAATCATTTTCAAAAATAGAATGCGCTTCCAAATCTGTGCGACTTATTCCATCTTTAGCATTCGTTAAATCTAATACCTTTACCTTTCTAATTAATTTTTCTAATGAGATCGATTCAAATGTATCCCCGTCGTTCAACATATGAAGGGGTGCATCAATATGGGTTCCGCTATGAAGGTTTAATTCCATTGTTGTACTTGTAACATAACCGGAGGTATTTCGGTCAAAATGTGGTTTAATTGCTTGAATATTTTCCCATACTTGCATTTCTGGATGAATCGTCATTGAAATATCATAGAATTTCACTTTTAATCTCTCCTTTTTAGATAAGAAAGAGCAACCTAAAACGATTGCTCTTCCTCTTGTTCTACTATTTTTCAGGTGTAATGTTCCACCATTTAAAACCGTCTTTCGCTAATAACTCATCAGCTTCCTTCGGTCCATTTGTTCCTGATTCATAATTTGGAAAGTCTGCTTTTTTCTTGGACCAAGCATTTGCGATAATATCAATAAATTTCCAAGAAAGAGCAACCTCATCCCAGTGTGTGAAATTAGTGGAATCACCGCGCATACAATCATGTAACAGAATTTCATATGCTTCTGGAGTATTCATCTTGTCACCAGAATTATTGTCATAACTTAATGTGATTGGAGTAGAGGTAGCACTATAGTCACCTTTCTTCGCATTAACATGCAATGTGATCCCTTCATGTGGTTGGACATGGATAACGAGTAAGTTAGACTTCGTTTCATGTTCTTTTCCATAATAGAGGTTCATCGGTAAATCTTTAAATTCGACTACAATTTCAGTGGATTTTTTCTCCATACGCTTACCTGTACGAATATAGAATGGAACTCCAGCCCAGCGGAAGTTATCAATCATGAGTTTTGCTGCTACGAACGTATCTGTATTTGATTCAGGGTCCACACCATTTCCTTCGCGGTATGCGGGTAATTCCTCACCATTTACCATTCCACGGCCATATTGACCACGGACAATATATTGGTCAAGATTGTCTTCTTCAAAGAAGCGCAATGCACGCAACACTTTTACTTTCTCACTACGAATTTCTTCAGGTGTTAGCTTAATTGGTGGATCCATAGCGATCAATGCGAGCATTTGCAACATATGATTTTGCATCATGTCTTTTAAGGCACCAGCACTATCATAATAGCGTCCACGCTCTTCAACACCTAGAATCTCACTTGACGTAATTTGAATATTTGAAATATATTGATTATTCCAGAGTGGCTCAAATAATGCATTGGCAAATCGAATTACTTCAATGTTTTGGACCATTTCTTTTCCTAAGTAATGGTCAATACGATAGATTTGATCCTCAGAAAAAGCTTCACGAATTTGGTTATTTAATTTTTCGGCAGACTCATAGTCATGACCAAATGGTTTTTCGATAACAAGTCTAGTCCAACCTTTTGTTGTTGTTAAACCTTCTGACTTTAAGTTTGCAGCAAGTGTACCAAAGAAATTAGGCGCCATCGAAAAGTAGAATAGACGATTTCCGTCAGTTTCATGCTTCTCATCAAGCTGATTGATAAGGTTCTCTAACTCTGCATAATGCTCAAGGTCTTGAATATCGAAAGGGTTATAATGAAAATGGCTAGCAAATTCATCTGGATCAATACTTGGATCATTTAACCCGTTTATAGATTCTTTTACATTATTTCGGAAGTCTTCATTCGTTAGTGGTCGTCTTGCAACACCAATTACGGCAAAGTTCTTTGATAATTTTCCATTACGATAGAGTCGATAGATGGAAGGATAGAGTTTTCTATTTGCAAGATCACCTGTTGCACCAAATATAACAATAACTGCTTTTGGGTTATTCGTTGTCATTAACTTAAACTACCTTTCTTCATTTAATTATTAATAAGCGAGTTATACGCATATGTGTCACGATATGCTATAATCAAAATGTTTCTTAAAAAATAGGAATGCATAATGGCTTTTATTTCATTTGCTAATTATACATGATAACATATAAATTGGTAAAATGACGTGATTGTCATAAATATATACTATCACTTATTAAAAAAATGACAAAACAAAATACATAGAATTTTCAAAAAATTCAGGAGGATATGATGAAAAATTACCAAGGATTTCTAATTGATTTAGATGGAACAGTGTATAAAGGTACAGAAAAAATCATAGAGGCTATAGAGTTTGTGAAAGAATTAGAACGAAAGGGGCTCCCCTATCTATTTCTAACAAATAATTCTACCAAGCATCCAAAGGATGTTTCAGAAAAATTAGTTAATATGGGCGTCCCAAGTACAGCTAAACATGTCTTTACGACAAGTATGGCGACAGCAAGCTATATAAAGGGACAAAAAACGAATGCAAAAGTCTATGCAATCGGTGAAGAAGGACTCTATATGGCGCTTAAGGAATGTGGGCTTGAGCTCGTAGAAGAAGATGCAGATTTTGTCGTAATGGGACTGGATCGAAATATAAATTATGAAAAGCTAACAAAAGGGGCACTAAATATTCGCAAGGGCGCAAAATTTGTCGCAACAAATGGTGATGTAGCATTACCAACAGAAAGAGGCTTCTTACCTGGTGCTGGTTCCCTTATTTCTGTTCTAACTGTTACTACAGGAATACAACCAACATTTATAGGTAAGCCTGAATCAATCATTGTGGACCAAGCTCTAGAAGTACTTGGCACAAAGAAGGAAGAAACACTTATGGTTGGTGACAATTATGCTACAGATATATTAGCAGGAATGAATGCTGGCATTGATTCTGTACTAGTGCATACAGGTGTGACAACGAAAAAAGATTTAGAAACAATAGAAGCAAAGCCAACCTATTCAATAGATAGCTTAGCAGAGTGGACGTTTGGTGAATAACTAATACTATGTTTAAGAAAGAGCCAAGTAGAGGATTTCTTCTATCCTTTGCTTGGCTCTTTTTTTGTACGTACAGTTTAACAAGAATAATTTCTTACTAATCTCAGTCTAAGTTAGGATTCTATTTCCGTAGTACTTTTGTTTTTCTTTTTCCCCATCCGATTTGTAATCATGACCCCGATGATGACGAATAATCCTCCTAAAATTTGAACGAAGGAGATTTGCTCCTTTAAAAAGATGACAGCACCAATCATGGTAAATACAGGAATTAAATTAAGAAAAATAGAAGCCCTTGATGGACCAAGCTCTTGTACTCCTTTGTTGTATGCCATCAATGCGATAAGTGATGGAAATATACCGAGATATAAGGTTCCACCTATGATCGCCCAAGACCAATTAATTTGTTTGATCTCCTCCCACTCGATCGGGAGTAATGGAATAAAGAGGATAATAGCAATGACAGACATAACGAGTAATGCACCATATGTTGGGAATTTCCAAGTGTGTTGCTTAATGAAAATAGAATAAACGGACCAACTTACCATTGCTAGTAGCATAATTAAATCTCCAATATTTATTTGGAGATTGGTAATGACCTCTAATGATCCCTTCGTGATAACAAAAAATACGCCAAATAAAGAAATAAATACACCGAATAGCTGTTTTGCTGTAAAGCGATCGCCAAATAATATAAATGCCAAAAGAAGCGTGAAAATAGGTGTAGATGCTTCTACAATTCCAGCATTAATCGTGGTAGTGTAATTTAATGCTAAATAGACAAAAATATTAAATAATACGAGACCTGTCACAGAAAGTGCTAAAATAGCTTTCCATTCCTTTTTCCAAAGGGCACGGTTGTTCTTCCATTCTCTGTATCCAAGAGGAAATATAACGAATGCTGCAATAATGTAGCGGAAGAAAGATAGTGTAATTGGTGGAATCTCTGCGGTTACTGGCTTTCCGATAATTAGATTACCAGCATAGAAGATAGCAGCCAGAATTAATAATAAATATGCCTTCATCTAATCACCTCCAATTTACCCATCATAACATGTTTATTCGAAAGTGAAAAACAAAAAACCAGTAAGCTCTGATGCAAACTGGTTTTGAGAATCACTCGTTATTTGGATCTAATTTCTTGTCTCATAAAGAGTAAATAGGATAGGGCAAAACATACAAGAGTTGCAGCAATGAGTCCAGTTAATTGAGGCCAAATTAATAAAAGACTTTGGCTCAAAGGAAGCGGACCTGCTATAGCACCTGTCGTTTGCTCAACTGTTAAAGGACCTAGGCTTCGAACAGATGGTGACATGAGTGTCGTTGTCGATTCTGTAAAAAGGTAGTTTGGAGAAATTCTCATTAAATTGAGCACCAGTCCTTGTTTACTTATTGCGTCTGATGTGCTTGCGATATTCTCAGGATTGAGAATCGACTTTGATAATAGCTCTACTAGCATTGAATAGAATAGACTAAAAAAAATCCATATTGCAATCGATGCTAATGCGGATGTAGCAGCTTGCTTGAATCGAACGGAAAACAGGATACCTAAATTAAGCCAGAAGGCAATATAGGCAATACACAAAATTAAGAAACAAATAATTCGTAAGAATTCTTCTAATGTAGGTGGAATACCTAAAATTAGAATACCGAAGGACATTACTAAAAAGCCTAATGCAAAGAACAACAGAGCATTTATAAGTAATGCTGCCGCAAATTTCCCATTCAAAACAAAATCCCTAGGTATAGGTTGTGCCATTAATCTACTTAAGGTCCCTTTATTACGTTCTGAATTAATGGCATCAAACCCAAGAGCAACACCAAGTAATGGTCCTAAAAAACCTACGAATGTAATAAAAGAAGGTAAGGTTCCATCAGAGATGGTAAAAAGCTTTAAAAATAGAAAAGCACTTCTTGCCACTTCTTTTGTTTCCTCAGCTGCGGCATCTAAGGCATCCTGAATATTTGTAATAGCAGTGTAGAGTGAACCGATACAAGTAAAGGTAATAATAAGGAGCAAAATAATTATTCTCCAGCTCGTAATATAATCTGTAAATTCCTTTCGAACGATCGCCTGGAATGCGGTCATATGACTACTTTTTTCTCTGTTCGGGATGGTAAACCATTTTTGTATGTTCCCTTTAAGAGTTTGGAGCCTCTCCACGACTATCACCTCCTTCAAAATATCGATGATAAATTTCGTCGAGGCCATAATTTTTCTTTTGTATTTGTGTTAAGGATATATTGTTCTGAACGATGATTTTCGCTATATCTGCAGATATATCATGATCCACATAAATTTCTAATTTATCTAAAGCTTGTTCAATATGATTGACACCCCTTAATGTCCGGATTTTTTCGATTAATTCAGAATCAATAGGTTCTGCTTTGACATAGATGATGAATAAATCTTCAAAAAATAATTGTTTAGCTAATTCCTCCATATTTCCTTCTGCTAAAAGCTTCCCTTTGACAAAGATGCCAACACGATCGCAAATTTGCTGTACCTGATGTAATTGATGGGAAGAAAGTAGTACAGTAATTCCATCTTCTTTATTCAATTGTTGTATTAATTTCAGTATTTCTCTAACACCTTCAGGGTCAATACCGAGGGTTGGTTCATCTAAAATAATGACTTCAGGATCTTTCATTAAGACATCCGCAAGCCCTAATCGTTGACGCATACCCCGAGAATATTTTCCTGCTTTTTTGTTTGTTGCATCTGTTAGTCCGACCCTTTGTAATAGATAGTTAGCACGTTCTTCTGCAAGTTTGCGTGACAAGCCGTTTAAGCTCGCGGTATAGAGGAGGTTTTCAAATCCAGTCATATGCTCGTAAAAGCCAAGGTCATCTGGCAAATATCCTACTCTACGCTTCACTTCAATTGGATTGGATGTAGAGTTAATTCCACAAACATGAACGGACCCAGTTGTTGGCTCACTTAATCCAAGCATCATTAAGATGGAAGTGGATTTTCCTGCTCCATTGGGTCCTAATAATCCAAAGATCTCACCTTTTTTTATCGCTAAGGAGAGGTGATCAACTGCATATTGTTCGTCATATTGCTTGGAGATTTCGTCTAGTGTAATGATCGGTGATGACATAATTATCTCCTCCCAAATTTTCTAAATATAAAGTAAAGGCCACCTATCACGATGAGAATGATAAGAATAGCTACAATGCCCCATAATGTAGAGGTTTCGACTGCTACACGAAAACTTGCATCCGAGGAAGCTTCCGCAGTTTCCGCTGTGAAGGTGGTTACATAATCCCCTGCAATGGCTTCATCCGGTGCGGTTAGTGTTGCTTTTATTGTTTTGGTTTCTCCTGCTTTTAATGAAGCAATTTTGTCTGAATTGAATTCTGATTCCCAATTAGGCGGAGTGGAAGCTTTTACGGAAATATCAGATAGGGTAGCAGTACCAGTATTTTCGATTACTAAATTCACAGTACGGGAATTTCCTGCTGTAACATCTGTGCTTAAATTTCCTTCTGGAGTACTTATTTTCAATTCGTACGAACCTGTTATAACGGCTTCTAACGTTGTTTCTGCAGAGGTAGAGCTATTAGCTGCTTTTATTGGGATGGAGTAGGTATCTGCTTTTACATTTGTCGGTGGTGTTACTTCCACTGTAATATCCTTTGATGCATTTGGTTCTAGTGCTACTGAAGTTACTGCTTTTCCATCTGCTTTAAATTGTACACCCCAGCCTTCTTTTGTTCCTGCACTCAAAGCATAGGTTTGTTCTTCAGCAGTACGATTTTTTAAGCTCACTGTATAAGAAAAGGTAGCATCAGCATGCCCCTCCATATTTGGCTGTTCCGATGTTAATTCAGTCGCAGATGTACCTTCCTCCGATACCGTTGTAATAAAAGGTAATTCTGCATAATCATCGCCTTCACCATCTGCAATAAGCGTAAATTGATAATCCGCCTTTTTAATTTCTAATGGAACGGTTACATCGAATTGGATACTTTGCTCACCATTTTCGCGTACAGATAATTGACTAATATCATTTCCACCAGCAGTAATTGTGTAGTTCCAACCTTTCGGGAGTCCTTCTACATCAAAGGTCATATTCGATATCGAACTACTTTTGTTAAGCACAGTGACGTCATAGCTTAATGTTTCTCCTGGTGTGACGGATAAGCCTGTATAAGGTGTGTAAAGAGAGATTCCACCTGCTGCTTCTACTTTTCCAATAAATAAAATAGGAAATAATAACAACACGGAACATATTAAAGATATAATTTTTTTATACATGGTTAGATCCTCCTTAAAATGATTTTTCAGTGAGTGATACGTGGAAATTACGTAGTTGGATTTGTTTTTTTGAAAAAAATTTGTACAATGTAAATAAATTGTTGATGAACTCTTAGAGGGGGGATCATGTTGGAAGAAGATCATTTGTTATTAAAACGAATGGCAGATGGACAAAAACAAGCATTTGATAGCTTCTACGAAAAATATCATATCTACATTTTTCAAATTGCTTATAAGGTTGTGAGTAATCGTAGTGAGGCGGAAGATATTTGCCACGATGTTTTTCTCGAGATTTATCAAAAAGCGATACAATACAATCCCGAACGAGGAAGTGTAAAAGCATGGATAGGAGTGAAGACAAGGTCAAGAGCAATAGATCGTTTGCGGAAAAAATCAGGTCTGTTAACAAATAAGCTCGAAGATATCCTGATGAATGCTTCTCCTTCTGCAGATCAATATGTAATAGAAAGAATGGAAAAGGAGCTACTCGTTAATGCGATGAGCCGTCTTCCAAAGGAGCAACAACAAGCAATCTATCATATGTATTTTGAGCATTTTACCCAAAAGGAGATTGCATTTAGGTTTAACCGACCACTCGGTTCTGTTAAATCATCTATTCGTTATGGACTCCAAAATTTACGGAAGCAAAAATCATTACTACGTTGGTATGGTTCTAGTGGAGGTGACAAATAAATGAGCAGTAACCATTTGAAGGAAGAAAAAATCATCGACCTGCTTGATGGTAATGTTTCAGAAGAAGAAAAATTTGAAATTCAAAACCATATAAATACATGCCCAGAATGCCAAGGAGTATATAAATTTTGGCAAAATACGATGGAAAGTATGACAGATGTTTCCCCTTCTCCTTCACTAAAGGAGAGATTAGATGAATCGATCGAAAAGAAAAAAAGTCATCGTTTCATTTCATTTAAACCAATAATTCTCACCGCTAGTCTAGCAATTGTGGCTTTTCTGTTCTGGGGATTAAATGATATTGTTTACCAAAGTAATACGGTTCAACCGGAATATGAAATTTATCAAAATAATGAAATCAATGAGGAAAGTTTATTTACCAATAGTCCACATGTAGAAGTACAACAGCTTGTTTCGTTTTCCAATACTAGTAATATTGACGGTGCTTTATGGGTCAATAAAGAAACACAGGAGATGTTACTTAAAGTAAAGGGGCTAGAGGGCTTGGAGCAAAATGATTATCAGCTTTGGATCGTTGACCAGGATAATCATGCTGAAGGTGAATTATTAATGGTAGATACGAATGGTGAGGCAAAAGTATTATATCGTTTAAATGACTTATCGGAATATAAGCATATAAAAGCAAGTGTAGAACCATTGGGAGGCAGTAAAACTCCTACAGGTCCAGAAACATTCTTTGTCGATTTTGATTAGGTGAAGGAATGGATAAAGAAAGGAACCGAACTACTTAGAGCTTTTTCTTAAGGCTCTAAATATAGTTCGGTTTTTCTAGGCTCAAGGACATAACCCTACTGATGGAAAATTACCTTTTTTCTATTTCAAATAAATCGTCTAGTTTATTACTTACATAAGTATGGGAATCTCTTACCCCTAAATTATAAAAGGTTGGAGCTATTTCCCTCATAAAAAAATCTAGAAGAAATCCTGCCTGTAAATTTCCTAATTCCTCGTTATGTTCTCTTAAGTAGTAATCTTGAATGAGAGTAATAAATTCATTTCTTTCTTCATGACTCAATGTAAAGGGGGATTTCATGTTAATGACTCCTCTCATTAGGTAATGATTTCCTATAGCCTATCAACACGAGCTGTCTTTAGCAAGTTATTTCGCAGCTTTTTGCAATTTTTGAATCATTTTTAGCGATCTACCTGTACCAATTGCTACGGATTCTAACGGGTTTGGAGCAAGATGTACGGGAACATTGATTACTTTAGAAAGCCATTTTTCCATCCCTTGTAGTAATGCTCCCCCTCCAGTCAGTGTAATTCCTTGGTCTACTATATCTCCACTTAGCTCTGGTGGACAATTTTCTAATGTGTCTCGAATGGAGTTTAGAATAGCCTCTAATACTTCTTTTATCGCGTATTGCACTTCGGTAGATTTAATTTCAATCACTTTAGGTAACCCTGTTACAAGGTCTCGTCCACGAACGTCCATTGTTTTTTCATCATGTTCAATGAGGGCATGTCCGATTTCTATTTTAATCTTTTCTGCTGTGCTTTCCCCAATAAGGACATTGAAATGTCTTTTTATATACTGGATAATCTCTTCATCGATGTGATCCCCGCCAATTCGAACAGATCTACTTGCAACAACACCACCGAAAGAAATAATCCCTACCTCGCTTGTTCCGCCGCCAATATCGACAATCATACTTGCTTGAGGCTCTGCCACAGGAAGATCTGCACCGATAGCAGCTGCGATCGGTTCTTCTATTAGATGAACTTCTTTCGCTCCATAGCTTTTAATAGCATTATCAATAGCGCGTCGTTCTACAGCCGTACTACCTGATGGCGTACAAACGACAACGGTAGGCTTTCGCATAGAGATTCCAGCTTTTTTACTGACTTTCTTTAACATAGCTGTTAACATTTGAGTAGTGGAATCAAAGTCTGCAATCACGCCATTTCTTAATGGGCGAATTGGAATAATATGTTTTGGAGTCTTCCCAATCATACTTTTCGCTTCATTTCCGACAGCAACGACATTATTTGTCTTTGTATCTAGTGCCACAACGGCAGGTTCATTTAATATAATTCCTTTGGTTTTGGTATAAATTAATATATTTGCGGTTCCTAGGTCAATACCAATTTCTGTATTTGCAAACATTACGTACCCTCCATTAATTCTATATCATAAATCTCTACCTTTATAATTGTTCTATTTTTCATAGGAAATTATGACCGTATTATGGATGGAAGTTTTTGTTAATGCAAAAAAACTAACTTTAGTGTGAAATTTTAAAAGCGAAAAATTCATTATAATAAAACTTCTGTTGATAATCTAGTATAATAAAGGTAGTTAATAGCATCAGACGTGTGGATAAGATTCCTGTCTAGTCGAATGATAAAATAGATGAGTGAATAGAAGCGTGCCTAAAAAAATAATCTAGGATGATTAATATGGATGTATTTGCACAATTAGCGGAGGAAAGGATAAAAAAGCTATAGAGGAAGGGGAATTTGATCAACTAAAAGGGAGAGGGAAGCCATTAAAGCAAGATGATTTATCACACGTTCCAGAGGATTTGCGGATGGGATACCGTCTGTTAAAGAATAGTGGTTTTCTTCCAGAGGAATTACAAATAAACAAAGAATTAGTAACATTAAGAGATTTGATCAAGTCATGTGATAGCGAATCAGAAAAAAAACGTCTGGAGAAAAAACTTACAGAAAAAGAGCTACGACTAAGGATGCTTATCGAAAAACGCGGTATAAAAAAATCACCT
The DNA here is from genome assembly GCF_055392695.1 of Gracilibacillus sp. JCM 18966. Taxonomy (NCBI): domain Bacteria; kingdom Bacillati; phylum Bacillota; class Bacilli; order Caryophanales; family Bacillaceae; genus Gracilibacillus; species Gracilibacillus sp. JCM 18966. The sequence goes on from NZ_AP043883.1 coordinate 2,179,988, forward strand.
GTGTATAGGCAATATCGTCACAAATTAGATCGTTTATCACAGCGTTAGTTCGTCCTTAGAGATGAAGGAACCTCAAAATTTGTGATATCTAAAGATAACCCTGTCTATGCATATGTCCCAATTGGCATGACAATAATATTTAGAAAATTAAAGGTGACGATAATGTTTCAAACGTTTATAGATCAAATATTAAATAAAACATCACAGCGGAATGAGAGAATAAATCGAATTAGCGAAATGCCGTTCGACAATCGTTATAGATGGATAGAAGATCTCGAAGAGTCGATGAAGTTAGATGCTCAAAGACCAAAGTCGATTCTTTTCTTTGATATAGATCGATTTAAAAATGTGAATGATATTGCAGGCCGACAGATAGGAGATCAGGTAATTGAACTAGTCGAAGACAGGATTAATGAACATCTTCCAGAAACTTGTAATTTGTATCATCTTTTTGGTGATCAATTTTTGGTGTCAATTGACAACACAGTCAGTCAGAGCTTCTCGCTTGCAAACCAGCTCATGAAAGCTATTCAACGACCAATTTTTGCGGAGAATCATGAATTCTACCTTACCGCAACGATCGGCATTAGTCATATTCAAGAGTCTGATATAAAGCCTTCTGAACATATCCATCAAGCAAGGTTCGCAGTAAGGCATGGAAAAACAAAAGGTGGAAATCAAGTAAATGAATATAAAAGCTTTATGGGAGCAATATATAATGAGTTAATCTCACTGGAATCCGATATCATAAAAGCAGTACAATTCAATGAGTTCTATCTTGTCTATCAGCCTAAGGTAGATGTTAAGACAAATAAAATGATCGGACTAGAAGCCTTATTAAGGTGGAAACATCATCAATTAGGAGAAATTTCACCATCTAGATTTATTCCGATAGCAGAGAAAATCGGTATGATCCATTCTATTGGAGAATGGGTATTAAGAGCAGTTTGTCAACAATACCTGGAATGGAAGCGTATTGGTGTTCCACCAATTTTGATTGCCATTAATGTATCTGCACTCGAGTTACAGCAACCTTGCTTTTATCATCGAGTAATCCGTATTATAGAGCAGATGGGGATGGATCCAAAGTATCTGGAGATGGAAATAACAGAAAATAGCTTTATACATAACCCAGAAGAATGTATTGAAACAATGGAAAAGTTAAGAAGTATAGGAATTTCTTTATCGATTGATGACTTTGGTACCGGCTATTCCTCGATAGGGTATTTAAAAAAATTCCCGATAGATTATCTAAAAATTGACCAATCCTTTTTGAAGGATGTATGTACGGATTCTGGAAGTGCCGAAATTATTAAATCAATGATTCATCTTGGTCATACCTTTGGTTTAAAAGTAGTAGCGGAAGGGGTAGAAGGAGAACATGCATTAAGTTTTATTCGTAATGTAGCGTGTGATTACTATCAAGGCTATTTCTATAGTCAGCCACTAGAAGCAGACAAGGTGATGGATAAGCTGCTAACAAGTTAAATCAATAACTTTTCTAGAAAATAGAGTTTTTCTAAAATATTAGGATTAACAAATTAGAATAGGTGGTATTATATGATTAATGTTTTATTTATTTGTTTAGGGAATATTTGTCGTTCGCCAATGGCAGAAGCGGTCTTTCGTCAAATAGCCAAGGAAGATGGAATGGAGAAACGCTTCTTTATTGATTCTGCTGGAATGGGGAATTGGCATATTGGAAAGCCGCCACATCAAGGGACTAGAGCTAAGCTAGATCAAATGAAAATTACATATGAAGGACAAAAAGCGAGACAAATAAATCCAAAGGATCTGGAGAATTTTGATTATATTATTGCAATGGATCAGCAAAATATCAATGATTTAGCAGAACTGGGTAAAAATTCAGAAAAAGTAGTAATCAAAAAGCTGATGGATTTCGTTGAAAATGCTAAGGAAGAAAATGTGCCGGATCCATATTTCACCAAGAATTTTGACTATACGTATGAACTTGTAAAAGAAGGCTGTGAATCATTGTATGCTTATATAAAAAGGAAGCATCTATGAGATAAATGAGAATAAGAGGTGGATAAATTATGGGAAAACAAAAACTTGTCAAAGGAATTATTTTTGGGGCAGTGATTGGAGGATTAGTATCCTTAGGGGATCGAGATACGAGAAGGTATGTTCGTTCTAAATGTCAGGTGACCAAACAAAGGGCCCAATTCTATATCAAAAATCCTTCCGATTTAGTCCGTGAGCTTAATCAATTTTATCAAAAAGGCTCCGAGCAATTATCAACAGGTTTGTCTCAAGCCCTGGAGATTTTAAATCAGCTACAAGAAATGACGAGAAAGATCGATAAAAAATGAGTCTGAACAATAGGGCGGGCTCCTCTATTCTTGCTAATGGTAAGCAATTACTCCATGAGATTATTGATGATGATGTTCCGGGGCTTGGGGCTCAGCTCGCCTATTTTCTTTTGTTATCATTATTTCCTTTTATGATTTTTTTAGTAACACTAATCGGATATCTACCGTTTGATGATATTAGTGTCACAAATCTTATTTCTAAATACGCACCTGAAGAAATTATGACACTTATCAATAACAATCTAACACAAATCATGAATAGTCGTAATGGAAGCTTGTTGTCGATTGGTATTATTGGGACATTATGGTCTGCGTCGAATGGAATTAATGCCTTGATTCGTTCATTTAATCGTGCTTACGATATTGAGGAAGAGCGCCCTTTTTTCATCACTCGTTCAATTGCGATTTTTCTTACGATTGTAATGCTTTTAGTTATTTTGGTCGCCTTTATTCTACCAATCTTTGGGCGGGCGATTGGTGTTTATATTTTCTCCTTTATGGGATTATCCGATGATTTCATAAATCTGTGGAATACGCTAAGGTGGGTAATCTCCTCTGTTATTTTTTTTATTGTTTTAATCGTTCTTTATCGTTTAGCTCCTAGTAAAAAGGTATACTTTAAGCATATATATGTTGGAGCAATTTTTGCTACGGTAGGTTGGCAGTTAACCTCTCTGGCCTTTTCGTATTATGTTTCTACATTAGGTAATTATTCTGCAACCTATGGAAGTCTTGGTGGTGTTATCATTTTAATGATTTGGTTTTATTTATCTGGAATTATCATTATAATAGGCTGTGAAATTAATGCATTCTATGAAAAGAAACGGATGTCTAAAAGCTAGGCATCCATTTTTTCATTTCTGTTATTGCTTATTCTTCTTCAATAATCGTAGTCCATTTAGAATAACAAGTATGGTACTGCCTTCGTGACCAATGACACCTAATGGCAAATTAATTACCTGAAGGAAATTGGAGGCAATGAGTGTAAGGATAACTGCAATGGAAAAGAGAATATTTTGTTTAATAATTCGATTCATTTTTTTGGATAGTTTAATAGAATCTACTATTTTAGGTAGGCTGTTTTTTACCAGAACCATATCTGCTGTTTCTAATGCCACATCCGTACCAGCCCCCATAGCAACACCTAAGTTAGCAGTAGCAAGTGCAGGAGCATCATTAATTCCATCTCCGATCATCGCTATCTTGAAACCACTGTTTTTCTCTTGTTTGATTGCATCTACCTTATCCTCTGGTAAACAATTAGCCCTAAAATCATGAATATCAATTTCTTTTGCTATTTCTTGTGCTGTTTGCTCATTATCTCCTGTTAACATGATGGTTTTGATTCCTAATTGCTTTAAATCATTTACTGCGTCCATAGCCTCTTGTCTTAGCTTATCCTGAAGAACGAATAATCCAAGAATTTCTTCATTTCTTTTTACAAAAATGACTGTTTTCCCCAACCATCTGTCACTTGAAATATCATGTTTTTGGACAAATTGCTCCACACTAGCATCACCCACAAGTCGCGTATTCCCTATTAACCAATGCACATCACCTACTTTAGCTTGAATTCCTTTTCCATCAAGATGAGTGATATCTTCTATTTCTATCGCTTTGATCTCCGTTTGCTCTTCACACCAATTAGAAATAGCGTGTGCAAGTGGATGATTGGAATACCTTTCGACCGAATAAATGATTTCGATAAGACGTTGGTCAATATGTTCGAAAAATGTATTTGTTACGACAGGTTTCCCTTCTGTTAAGGTTCCTGTTTTATCAAAGGCAATTGCGTCGATCTCCCCTAATGTCTCCAAATGCGCCCCGCCTTTAAACAAAACACCATTTCTTGCACTACTAGAGATAGCGGACAAAGTCGCAGGCATAATAGATGCAACTAGTGCACATGGAGATGCTACTACAAGTAAAATCATAGCTCGATAGATCGTATCATTCCAAGACCAGTCTAATAAAAAATGAGGGATAACCATCATCATCGCAACCATCCCAAGGACTACTTTCACATAACTGTTTTCAAAACGTTCAATAAATGCCTGAGAGCGTGATCTTTCCGCTTGCGCTTGTTGTACTAACTGAATGATTTTTTGAAATAAAGTTTGCGATGGAAGGGTATGAATACGAACAGTTATATTACCATTTAGGTTGATTGTACTTGCAAAGACGGCTTCTTCTTTTGATTTGGTAACAGGAAGTGATTCTCCTGTAAGGGCACTTTCATCAACCGATGTATGTCCTTTAACAATTAAACCATCTGCTGGAATTCGTTCTCCTGCCTTTATTAAGATGTGGTCACCTATTTTTAAATTAGCGACAGGTACTTTTTGTACTTTATTATTTAATAATAGGTTCGCAGTCTCAGGTTGCAAGTCCATTAATGCCTTTAATTCATGACTACTTTTGTTTTCGGTATAGGTTTCTAGTGCACCAGATAGAGCAAAAATAAAAATTAAAATGGCCCCTTCTGTCCAATGACCAATCGAAGCAGAGCCGATTGCAGCTAACACCATTAAAAGTTCTACATTCAGTTTCTTTTCTTTTATCGTTTCGATTATTCCTTCTTTGGCCTTGGCATATCCACCAACGATAAATGCGGTAAGTAAGAGAATAATGGATGGTGTTTCGGAAGGTGTTTCATGAAAAATCCATGCAAGCAATATTAGAAGACCACTAGTGAGAGCCATGATTAGCTCAAGGTGTGTTTTTAATTTTTTGCTAATGACAGAAAAAGAAAAAGGAATACCAATAGAATTTTCAAAAAACATCTTAATATAACTCATCATTTTGCCTCCTAACGAGAATGAAATTCATTCTTATTATTTATAATTATTATAAATTAATAATTAATATAATTATAAATTAATTATGACAAAAGTCAATAGGTTCATTCCTTAACTTGTGATTAATGTGTAACAGTTAATTTTTGATGATAAATACAGTGAATTAAAATGTTGAAATATAAAGCATAAACTGTTATCTTTTAAATTAAGAAAAATATATAACAACTTAAAGGGGTGGCGAAAAATGAAGAGATTTTATTTGTTTATTGCTATTTTAGTAATGATGGTTCTTTCTGCCTGTGGAACAGGTGATGAAAAAGAGGAGGCTTCAGCAACGAAAGAGGATGCTGTCTGGAGTGGGATCGAAAAAAGAGGTAAAATTATTGCTGGGACATCTGGTACATTAGTTGGAGCTTCTACATATGAGGAAGGTACAGACAAATTAACAGGATATGACGTAGAGCTGATGCGCGAGATAGGTAAGCGATTAGGGCTTGATGTTAAGTTTGAAATCATGGGAATTGACAGTATGCTACCGGCTATCCAAAGTGGAAGAATAGACGTTGCTGTAAATGATATTGAGATAACAGACAAACGAAAAAAACAATTTGCATTTTCTAATCCATATAAGTATTCCTACACGACAATGGTTGTTCGTAAAGAAGATAATTCTGGAATAAATAGCTTAGAGGATTTAGAAGGAAAGCGTGCTGGTGGTGGAGCAACAACAATTTTTAGTCAAATTGCGGAGCATTTTGGTGCAGAGGTTGTCACCTATGGGAATGCACCAAACGAGGCATATTTAAGAGATGTGCACAATGGGAATACAGACGTGATTGTCAATGACTATTATTTATCAAAATTTGGTGTAGCGGCATTCCCAGAGTTTGATATAACCCTTCATCCAGATTTGAAATTTCATCCAACAGAACAAGCTGTGGTAATGGATAAAGAAGCAACGGTATTACAAACAAAAATAAACGACGCATTGCAAGAGATGCGTGAAGATCGTACATTATCTGAATTAGCAATAAAATTTTATCAAGAGGATGCCTCTAAAAAACCTGAAGGTGAAATTGAGGAGATTGAAGGTCTTGATCTATAAGGTGTGAAATATAAATGCAAGATTTTTTTGATGTCAAACTAGCATTAGAAAATTTACCATTTATTTTAGGCGGGCTCCCGATGACTATTGCTGTCTCATTCGTAGCAATGGGATTAGGGCTCGTGCTAGGGCTATTTATTTCCTTAGCTAGAAGCTCAGAATATCTTATATTGCGTTATCCGGCTAGAGTCTATATTTCTTTTATGCGCGGAACACCAATTCTAGTGTTTTTGTTTATTTTATATTATGGATTACCAATGGTTGATTTAAATTTATCGGCATATCTAGCTGCAGTTTTAGGGTTTGGCCTTAATAGTGCTGCATATATTGCTGAGGTAATTCGTTCTTCCTTAAACAGCGTACCAAAAGGACAGTGGGAATCGGCAAAGGCTCTTGGATTTAATTATTGGCAAACATTAATGAAAATTATATTACCACAAGGAACGAGAATTGCAATGCCACCGTTGACCAATGTTTTTTTAGATTTAGTAAAGGCAACCTCTCTGGCTGCAGTTATTACAGTGCCTGAACTTTTCCAAAAGGCGCAAATTGCAGGTGGTCGTACATTTGATTCCTTAACGATGTATATATTAGTTGCCCTTATATATTGGCCGCTTTGTATTATCATTGCCTATTTTCAAGAAAAAATGGAAGAGCGTTTTAGTAGATATGTGAAATAGAGGGACAAATCAATGATTTGTTCTTTTTTTCACATTTAAGATACATACAATCACTTATGATTAGTGAATTCCCTTTATGGCGTAAATGAACAAGAAAAAAACTTGATCACAAAAAGGAAATATAGTCAACAGGGTAAAGGCTACACTGTATAATTAGCATGCACTATTTCTCTAACATAACTATTTTCCCATTTCTCCTTTAGAAAAATTGGCTTAAATAGCTATGATTGCGTCTCCAAGTTGCTTTACTATATAACTAACCAATTGGTTGTTAGTATTTCAATGGTTTGATGAAAGGTGGGGCGTTATGCTAAAGGTTGCTGTTGTAGGAGTTAACAAAATCGGGAAGCTTCATTGCCAATTTTATCATCAACATAATGACACTGAGCTCGTAGCCGTTTGTGATTTGATTAAGAATCGTGCACAGCAAATGGCAGAAACGTATCATACAGCATGTTATACGGATCTAGAAAAAATGCTTGAAACTGAGGAAATTGATATTGTAAGTATCGCGACTGCAGGGGTAGAAAACGGTAGTCATCATTTTAAGCCGGCTATGACTGCAATTAAAGCAGGAAAAGATGTGTTAGTGGAAAAGCCAATATCTAATAGTATCGAGGAAGCACGTGAAATGGTGCAATTTGCAACACATCAAAATGTACGTTTTGTATGTAATTTAAACCATCGATTTGTCCCTATAGCCAGTAAAGGAAAGAATTTAATCGACAATGGTAGTCTAGGAGCTTTATTATTTCTTAATATGAAGTTAACGATCCAAAATCCAAAGGACATGACAGAGTGGTTCCATATGAGGGCATTGCATCCACATTCGATTGATGTTATGCGTTACTTTGGAGGAGAAATACGTCGTGTACAATCTTTTATGACAAAAGCCCCCGAGAGAAACATATGGTCTACTGTTTCGATAAATATGGAATTTGCTTCAGGAGCAGTTGGTCATCTAACGGGAAGCTATGACATGTCTAGAATTCATCCGATTGAATATTGCGAAGTTGGTGGAACGAAAGGTCGTTTTGAAATAGACAATGTGTTCGAACGATTACTGTTTTTTCCACATAACAGAGATGAGATACTTATGGAACATAATTCTATTTTTTCAGATATTGGAAGCTTCCATGATACCTTTCTGTATCGTTTTGCTGATTTTATCCAACAGGTAAAAGAAGGTGTGCCACCTGCTGAAATGAATGCCTCTAGCCATGATGCTCTTGCTGTACAGGAAGTGATTGAAGCCGCTATTCAATCTCAAAAAAATGGTGGGGAAGTAGTGGATATTTCAAATGTCCAAGGAAAATCAAATGTTTAACTTATAAAATGTAAGCGATTACACGATTCGACAAAAACTATTTTATAAAAGGAAGTGAAAAAATGGGGCGTGTTAATTATCTTACGGTAATAGTTTGGTTTTTACTATCTTCGTTTCTTCTTTTCGGGTGTAGTAGCTCAAATGAAGAAATAACAACTGATGAAAAAGGGAGCACAGAAGGTGAGGCAAGTAATGAAGAAATGACAGAAATTACATTGTTAATGGGAGAGGCAGATGATACGGAAGGTTTTAGAGCGGTAACGGAGGCGATGGAAGAGGATATTGGGATCAAAACAAAAATTGAATTACGTCCAGGAGGACCAGAAGGAGAAAATATTGTAAAGACTCGTCTCGCCACTGGAGAAATGTCGGATATTTTATTATTTAATTCTGGATCATTGTTAATGGCATTAAATCCGGAAAAATATTTTGTCGATTTGTCGGATGAGCCATTCGTTGACAAAATAATGGATTCTTATAAAGAGGTAGTGAGTGAAGAAGGAAAAATATACGGTATTCCAGAAGGATCGAGTCAAGTAGGAGGCTGGTTATATAACAAGCGTGTCTATGAGGAACTAGACTTAGAGGTTCCGAAAACATGGGATGAATTAATGGAGAATAATGAAAAAATTAAGGAAGCTGGTAAAGTACCTGTCATCGGTACCCATGGTGAAATTTGGACTTCTCAATTACCGATTCTTGCTGATTTCTACAACGTGCAAAGAGAGGTGCCAAATTTTGCAGAGGAATACACTGCTGGAAAGGCGAAATTTTCTAATACTCCAGAAGCTCAAAGAGGATTTGAAAGAATACAGGAATTATATGAGCGCGGTTTTATGAATGAGGATTACACTGTTGCAGAATATGGTCAAGGTAGACAAATGTTGGCGGAGGGGGAAGGAGTTCATTATCCAATGTTAACCCAAGTATTAGAAAATATAAATGAAGATTTCCCTGAGCTAGTAAATGATATTGGTATTTTCCCACAGCCTAGTGATGACCCTAGTATTAATGGGTTTACTGTTTGGATGCCGAATGCATATTTAATTAACAAAGATTCAGAAAAGGTGGAAACAGCAAAAAAATGGATGGACTATTTCCTGTCAGATAAGGCAATAAAGCTTTACGAAGAAAACTCGAAAAGTATTGGACCGTACGTCATAGAGGGTGTTGAGCTTCCAGAGGATTCGTATACTGCGGTAAAAGACGTAGTGCCTTACTTTGAGTCAGGGGATGTCGCACCTGCATTAGAGTTTGTCTCTCCAATCAAAGGGCCGAACTTGCCCCAAATATGCACAGCTGTAGGCACTGGACAAATGACAGCAGAAGAAGCTGCTGAAATGTACGATGATGATGTTGAGAAACAAGCGAAACAATTAGGGATGGAATGGGACTAAGGTAATCATGAAACAGTTATTCCCGTTCTGACTCTAAAGGAATTTTACTTTCTGATAGAAAGGAGCTGACATAGATGAATAGTTCGGCCAAGAAAATGTACCCATTCGTTTTTCTCATTCCTGCCGCACTTGTTTATTGTACTTTCTTCTTGTTTCCAACATTAATGGCGTTCTTCTACAGTATGACATGGTGGACATTAGATGATTGGGAATTTATTGGTTTTGAAAACTTTGTGCAGTTTTTTCAAGAGCCTTCCTTAAGAATTGGGTTCCGTAATACATTGATTTATGCTTTCACGACAATGGGCGGAAAGGTGATACTTGGTTTATTCCTTGCAGTATTCCTATGTTCAAAAATAAAGAATAAAGATTTTCTTCGTTCTATTGTATTCTTCCCTGCATTGTTAAGTACGATTGCTGTAGGTTTTACTTTTAGCGCATTAATGCACCCAACAGATGGGATTATTAATAAAGCATTATCATTAGTAGGGATAACAGGACCTAATTGGCTCGGAGATGCAAAGATAGCATTATTATCAGTTGCGATGACAGATATATGGAAAGGGGTTGGGATTGCTACTGTTATTTTTATTGCAGGGATTATGGCGATACCAAATCATTATTATGAAGCATTAAAAATAGATGGTGGGAATGCGTTGCAATCGTTTTTTTACATTACCTTACCACTTTCACGACCAGCCTTAAATACTGTAATCATTCTAGCATTAATCGGTGGATTGCGAACCTTTGACTTAGTATGGGCGATGACTGGTGGTGGGCCAGGCTTTAGCTCTGACCTTTTAGCATCGATTGTCTACAAACAATATGCAAGTGGCTTTTTCGGCCTTGCAACTGCAGGTAATGTCCTATTGTTTTTGTTTGTTGGTTTTATAGCTTTCCCAATCTTCAAACTGCTTAATCGGAAAGAGGTGGACCTATGAGTGGGAAACAAGAAGGGGTTATAGAACAAGCAACTACACGATTAGAAACAAAGAAAAAAGCTTCGAAGAAATGGTTTTTGTTTGAGACTTTCGCTGTTTTATTTGCTGCTATCTTTTTTGGAATTCCATTTTATTTTGTGATTATTAATTCCTTTAAAAATAGTGCAGATGCAGCGAAATTGAGCCTAGCATGGCCAGAGGCATTTCAATTTTTCGCCAACTATAAGGAAGTATTAACATTAAATGACGGGGTCGTATTGAGGGCATTTTTGAATAGCTCTCTTATTACAATCGCATCGATTATAATCATCATTTTTATTTGCTCGATGGCAGGCTTTGTATTATCACGCAGACAAGGAATGGCAAAAAAACTCAATTACGTGATTCTAATGGGGCTGATGATTCCACCAACCATTGTTCCTACTATTTGGGTGTTACAACAGTTAGGACTTTTTAAGTCATTTCCAGGCATTATTTTACTAGAATCTGCGTTGCACTTTTCATTTGCTTGTTTATTGTATACGGCCTTTGTTGCTACCATTCCACGAGAACTTGATGAAGCAGCATTGATGGATGGATGTGGGCCATTTCAATTATTCTTTAAGATTATCTTTCCATTATTAAAGCCAGTAACTTCTACGGTTATCGTATTATCTTCCATACAGATTTATAATGACTTTGAAAATATGCTCTATTTCTTTCCAGGTGCGGAAAATGCCACCGTCCAACTAACACTTTATAACTTTACGGGTGTTTATGGAACATCTTATCACTTATTGTTCGCAGACGTATTGTTGATTTCCATCCCACCGTTAATCTTGTTTATTTTCTTCAATAAAAAAATAGTAGATGGAATGACTGCTGGGGCAGTGAAAGGCTAAAAGGGGTGTCGTAAATGACCTAGTGAAAGGCGTAATAAGCTATGCGGGGCCTATTGCCACCTTATATGCTAGGAGTAGTAGTCTAATGAAGGAGGAGAAAAAATGAAATTAGGCGTTAATTCCGTTCTTTTTAGTGGATACGATCTAAAGACAGCCATTCGATACATCAAATTTTGTGGCTATGACGGTATCGAACTATCATCTATTGTAGGCATGGTGGAGCATTTGACAGATACAGCAAGTGATGCAGAACTTGCTGAAATAAGGAAAATGGTAGAAGAGGTTGGACTTGATCTTTATTGTGTCGAGGCTGCAACAAATATACTTGTTGCCGAGAACCGTGAACGAACCAAAAGAGTTTTTGAACGTGCCGCCAAACTGGGAATTCCGATGGTAACAACAGGAAGTGGTGGAAAGTCTGATGATGAAGAAAGCACAGAAGATTCCATCCGAGCGATTGAAGAATTAACACAGGCAGCAAATGATATGGGTATACAATATGCATTAAAATTACACTATGGGCAAAGTATTTACAATACGAAAACAGCTCTTCGGTTGATGGATGAAGTGAAACATTCAGCATTAGGATTGAATTTTGATGCTACCCATGTTGGTCGTGTGGGAGACGATCCAGTCGAAGCATTGGATGTTCTGTCAGATCATATTATTCATTCACATATCCGTGATACCTTTATGGAACAACTACAGATTGCTTCCCCTGAATTTCAAACAGCAGGTAGGGGAACCGTTCCACTAAAAGAAGTGGTGGATAAAATGACGGAGGTCGATTATCAAGGGGCGACAGTATTAGAGATAATTGGAGCAAAGGACTACGAATTACCTGAGATTACGGCGATTGCCGCAGAAAGTAAAGGATACTTACAGCGTTTAATCGAAGAGGCGAAGGAAAAGAGGGGGGGATTCCAGTGTTAAAAGTAGCAGTTGTCGGTGTTGGTAATATCGGAAAAATACATTGTAAATATTATAGTGAAAATCCAGATGTAAAATTGGTTACGGCATGTGATTTAATCGAAGAGCGTGCACAAGCTATGGCTAATCTGTACGGAATCCAGGCGTATCAAGACATGGCGACAATGCTGAAGGAAGAGGAAATAGATATTATAAGTATTGCTACAGCGGGAGAGGAAAATGGTGGAGATCATTATACTCCTACCGTAATGGCAATAGAAGCAGGAAAAGATGTGCTCGTGGAAAAACCCATTTCCAATAATATCGAAAAAGCTCGCGAAATGGTTCGACTTGCCTCTCAGAAGAATGTTCGCCTAGTAAGTAATTTAAATCATCGTTTCGTTCCAGCAGCTTATAAAGGCAAAGAATTAATCGAAAAAGGTGATTTAGGCACAATACTTTTCGTAAATATGAAACTAACGATCCAAAACCCGAATGAAACAAGTCCATGGTTCCACTTACGGGCACTTCATCCACATTCGATTGATGTGATCAGTTATTTTGCAGGTGATATTAAACGAGTGCAAGCTTTTATGACAAAGGCACCTGGGCGAAATATTTGGTCGACCGCTTCCATTAATCTAGAGTTTGCCTCTGGCGCTGTTGGTCATTTGACTGGTAGTTATGATATGTCTGGTCGTCATCCGATAGAATACTGTGAAGTGGCTGGGAATAAAGGGCGATTTGTTATTGACAATGTCTATGAAAATTTCACGTATTATCCACATGAGAATGAAGAATTACTAGTTTTGCGGAATTCTATCATGACCGGTGTTGGTAGTTTTCAAGAGACATTTAAAAATAGATTAGACCATTTTATCAAGCAAATATTAGATGAAGTAGAACCCGACAATATGGAAGCATCAGGTGTGCATGCACTCGCTAGTCAGGAAGTAATCGAAGCAGCTATTCAATCACAAATGGCAAATGGTAAGGTTATGGAAGTTCCCAAAATAGATAAGGAAATTTAACATAAACCATAGCATGAATTCGTAAGCGTATTCGATTAAACGAACAATAAGATTGTCTAAAATCAGTGGGGACGACGAAGCCCCCACTGATAAAGGTCTCCTATTATCAGTGAATAATTAATTATTTTGTGAATTAGCTTGGCAAATTCTAACGAGTAAAAAAATGATTGTGAAAGGAGTGGGATGTGAATTGAGGATAGAAAGCAGTTTGTATATGGAAGAAGAAGAGTTTCCATTCTGGATTGACCATACTGTTCATACAACCCGTAACACACCACCAATACACGCACATGATTTTATTGAGTTAGTTTATGTCACAGAAGGCGAGGCGGAGCATCTTTTTGAAGGGGAGCACTATCCATTATCAAAAGGGGATGTCTTCATCATTAATCCTGGGGAAGTACACACCTATCAAGTCAAACCAAATAGTGAATTAGGGATTGTTAATTGTCTCTTTATGCCTAGCTTATTTAATGAAGCATGGTTACGTGGACTAGGAATATCTGAATCGATGGACTATTTCTATGTACATCCATTTTTAGAAAAATGCGAACGATTCCATCGTTGTTTAAAATTAAGAGGACAAGAGGCAGAAGATATTCGAGCTAAGTTAGAAGAACTTGCAGACGAATTTAAAAGTAAAAGAAAGGGATATTCTCCTTTAATTCGCCTACAACTAGTACAGTTGCTTATTGTATTATCGAGAATCTACGTAAGACAAAACGTTATTACAGAACCATTAAATGTTAAAGCACATGAAAGGAAAATGTTTATACAACGGATTTGCGGTTATTTGGAAAGACATTACGATCAGAAGATAACCATTGCTAGTCTATCTGAACTATTCAATATTAGTACTCGTCATTTGAATCGAACTTTCAAGGCGGAGACAGGAAAGACAGTTATTGAGTTTATTCATCACATTCGGATTACAAGAGCAATGAAATTGTTAACAGAGACGAATGAAAAGGTAATTTGGATTGCGATGGACGTAGGTTATGATGATCCGGCATTTTTCACTCGATTATTTACGAGGAAGGTCGGTTGCTCACCTGGAAAATATCGTGATCAAAGTAATGTAGAAACCTTACAAAGTGATCTGCCAGGCTGTTAATCAATTGTATAGGGAGGATTCTATAATGAAAAAACCGAATGTTATTATGTTTGGTATCGATAGTTTAAGACGTGATTATATGAGTAGTTACGGATATCATCGCTTGACTACACCACACATGGACAAAATTGCAAGTGAAGGAGTGTTATTTGAAAATCATTTCAGTCCGAGTATACCGACTACGCCAGCATATGCTTCTATGCTTACAGGTATGGATTGCTTTGGTACGGATGTTGTGGCGTTAAGACATCAAGGAGGCCTAGGAAATCATGTGAAAACATTACCAGAAATTTTGGCGCAACATGATTATAATACAACATGTATTGGTTTTACCAATAACCCTTCTTCAAGAGGATTTCAAAAATACTTAGAATATGAAGCATGGCAGCCTGACGAAACAGGAAGATGTCCAAAAGCCGAAAATTTGAATGAAGTAGCTATTCCTGAATTAAAGCGGCTGAATAAAGAAGATAAACCATTCTTTTTATTTTTAAGACATATGGATCCTCACTCACCGTATTTGCCACCAAGACCATTTGAACGCATTTTCTATGATGGTGATGAAAAAGATCCAACCAATCAATCGATGGAACCTGTCTATAACTTTAAACCACATGCAGACTTTTTTAAGTCATGGATTCCACAAGGAGTTACCGATCAACGCTATGTATGCGCCCAATACGAAGGCGCTATAGCCTATATGGATGCATGTATTCAGCATATTTTTACTACGGTAGAAGAGTTAGGAATTGAAGAAGAGACATTGATCGTGTTGACATCAGATCACGGTGAGACATTATATGAGCATGAATGCTTTTTTGATCATCATGGCATGTATGACAATTGTTTAATTGTTCCCCTCATTCTTAAGTTCCCTGGACAATTAACGGAAGGAAAACGTATCACAGATACTACGGTGATCCAAGATATAACACCAACTATTTTAGAGTTATTAGGGATTGAAACAGATATTGCTTTTAATGGACAAAGTCTAGCCCGTGCTATAAAAGGGGAGGAATTGGCACCAATAGCAGAGTTTTATATCACGGAATGTACCTGGATGAGAAAGCATGGCTGGCGTACACCAGAATGGAAGCTGATCCAAGCATTGGAGCCAGATTTTCATTTTAAACCAGAAATAGAATTATATCATTTGGTGAAGGATCCTGAGGAAATTCATAATCTAGCTAGTGAAGAACCTGAAATGGTATACGTTTTACAGCAAAGAATGAAAAATTATATTGCTGAACGTGAAGCAGAGACCGGAAGGGTAAATCCTATCTATACAAATATTCATTATCACGGATTAGAGGAAGGACCACTAAAATCTTCTCAAGAAGCTTATGATAAGTTATATCTTGGTTCGATATCCAATGCACGAAAGATTCAAGCCAAATAAAGAGACTGGGACAATAGGGGAGAATGAGAATCTGAACCAGCTTGACTCTGCCACTTTGCAAAGTAAGCAGAATGCTGTGCACAAATATTAATGTTCGTATTTTTCTTCTTCCTACTCTTTTGTCCCGTTCTCTAAAGGGAGGAAGCTTATGGGGACTTTTGGTATACTTAAAATTCCTGAATGGATAATAAAGTTCACCTATGTTAATCTGTTATGGATTAGTTTTTCTCTAATAGGTTTGTTTCTGTTTGGTTTGATACCAGCTACTATTTCCATGTTTGCGATTTTTCGAAAATGGATCATGGGTGATACAGACATTCCAATACTAAGGAGTTTTTGGTTGTTTTATAAAGAGGATTTTATAAAAAGTAATTTGCTGGGGCTGATTCTGTTTGTTGTTGGAATCACTTTATATATTGATTTTCAATTGCTTCAGCATGCCAGTAATAATGCTTGGATAACGATTATCTCTTACGTAGTTGCCGTGTTAACCTTTATGTATATCTTAACAGCCTTGTACGCATTTCCAGTTTTTGTTCATTATAAAATGTCCGTTATCAGCGTGTTGAAACACTCCTTTTTAACGATGATCGTATCTCCCCTTTCTACATTGATGATAGCTGCTGGAAGTATTATACTATACTTATTGCTCAGGAATTTCTTAGGGCTAGTGGTTATGATAGGACCTAGTCTATTTGCCTTTTTAGTGATGTTTTCTGCATATCAGTCCTTTTCTAATATTTGGCGATTAAAAAGCGTTTAAGTAGTGAGAAATGAATATAATAATAGATCATCTAGTCTTAAAGGATTAGATGATGTTTTGTTGGACAGGAGTAATTCCATTCGACGTTTATTCCTTCACGTCGAATAGAATACTCGTTTATTTTTGTAAAAGTTTCTCGAGTCTTTTGGAGGAAGGATTCTTTAACCAATCCTCCCAGGTTAGCCCTACATTCCTTAGAATTTCTTCAATTCTTCTATGGAAGGGAAGACCTTCTTGTTCCAGTTGCATTTCCATCGGGTCTTCTTGCCCTTCTAAAATGCTCTCGATCCAATTATCTAGTTGATTCTCTAGTTTGTCTGCAATCTGAGGATGAGAAAGTATTAGATTTACTGTTTCTTGTGGATCGTGGTGCAAATCATATAATTCCCTTGGTGGACGAGAGAAGGGGCCGCTGTCTCTTGTACGAATCAATTTGAAACGATCATTCCTTACACCTCTTGCTGCTTGCCATGCACATTCACTTAAATAGATAGTGGACTCTGTTCCGTTAGCTTCCCCCAACATAGACGGCCATAAACTTTTACCATCAATGTCTTTTAGTAATGTGGAAGATAAATCAATTGCTTCCAAGATCGTAGGCATCAAGTCGACTTGTTGAACCATTCCTTTTACTCTTCTTCCTTCAGGGATTTGGTTAGGCCATCTTATAATCAATGGAACTTGTACGGTTGTATCATATAGGCCACAATGATCCCAGTAGATGTCATGTTCTGTTAAACTTTCCCCGTGATCACCAAAAATAATAAGCATTGTTTCTTCCTTAATATTCAGTCTCTCTAAATAGTCATCTATTTCCCTTAATTTATCATCTAAGTAGCGTACTTCTGCATCATATAATGCATTGACGTATTCAGCATCTGTGACAGGACCTAATAAGTCAAAATGATGATGTTTAAAAAAAGGATAGGCTAAATGACTATAGGCTGGTTCCATACTCTTGTTTTGTTTATCATAAGGGTCTTTGCTGAAATCATAAAAATTTTTCACATATTCTTTTGGAGGTAAGTATGGAGTATGAGGATCCCAGTAATGAAGGAATAGAAAAAAGTCTTCATCTTTGTGCTCCCTGAGCCAAGGTTTCGCCAGTTCATTTATCGTGGCACCGTCGATCCAACGTCTATTTCCAACACTATTAATATAGTAACGAAATCCTCGTGCAAACCATTCTTTTAATTGGTATAAGTTATCCACAGCACCAGTTGTAAATCCAGATTGGCGTAACATAGTGGGTAGCCATTGTGTAGATTTAGAAAGGATACTTAGTTGTGATCCGTGCGAGACTACTCTTGTTCGCAGTCCTACTTTTCCAGTAAAAATAGATGTATGAGCAACTTCTGTTGGTATATCAGATGCAAATGCTTTTTCAAACAGCACGCCTTCTGAGGCAATTTGATCAAGATAAGGACTTGTTGGTTTACTATATCCATAGCAACCTAATCTGTTTGCTCTGAGAGAATCAAGTGAAATCATGATGATCTTCAAAAAGACAACCCCCTTCTTCTTGTCATGATATCTTCATTCTAACTAGATTAGATCTTGTTATCGACACGGATCAAGCCATGTTCATGGTCAATTGCGCCAAGAAGGCTCTAAATTTTTTAAAGTAATTCTCTCTTGTTGATGATAAAATGAAAAAAGAAAATCTTACTATAGAAAGGAGATAATTCTATTGATAAACATTCAATTAATGAATGAGCAGGATTTTGACTTTTTCACAGATATGTTATACGAGTCGTTTTACATTCCAGAAAATAAGCCTTCCAAGGAAGTGTTATTAACTTCATCCCAGTTGAAAAAATACAGTGAAAGTTGGGGGAGAGAAGGGGATAGAGCCATTATTGCTTATACGAATGAAGGTAATCCTATCGGGGCAGCTTGGTATCGCTTATTTACAAAAGAAAACCAAGGTTACGGCTATATCGATGAACAAACTCCTGAATTAGGTATTGCGATTAGTAGTGAAGGAAGAGGAAAAGGAGTTGGAACCATACTCATGAAAAGTTTAATCAAGTCGGCTAATGATGATGGCTTTTCCTCCTTATCACTAAGTGTCGACCCAGAGAATTTAACAGCATTACACTTATATCAAAAATTAGGATTTCAAAAATGCGGTGAGTCTGGGACTTCTTGGACAATGGTTTTAGCCATTAATAGACCCCATCTTAGATGAGCATTTACTGTTTTATACCGATAACTCGCAGCCTTTTATAATCTGCTACCCATTTTCCATCGATATACAACTTATCTTTTACTTCGGCTTCAATACTTTCTAGTGTTTTCACCATCGCTTGTGTATCCATATCTATAAACATATTAGAAGCGAACATTTCGATCCAATTTCTTAAGCCATCCTCACCATGAAGAACGGTAGGTCGATCAAAGTGATGAGCAAATACAACTCGAAATCCTACTTTCTCCATTAGAGCAGAGTATTGACCAATACTAGGAAAATACCATGGGTAACGATCAGAATTCTCACTAACTTTTAAATGTTTTTTCAATTGGTCAGTTATAGTTTGAACATTACCTTGACCACCAAATTCTGCTACAAATCTTCCTCCAGGCTTTAAAGCATGGTGAATGTTGCGAAGGGCTATTTCAGGTTGTTTTACCCAATGAAGGGTAGCATTGGAAAACACAGCATCAAACTCATTGGAATAGTCCAGTTGTTGGATATCTTGTACTTGGAAATGAATATTAGGATATTTTGCTCTTGCTTTGTTGATCATATTTTCCGATTGGTCGACTCCGATGACATTTGTCCCGTATTTCGAGATTCTCTCAGCTAAATCCCCTGTACCACAGCCTAAATCAAGAATATTTTCCCTTTTCCTTGGTGCTAAAAGATCAATGACATCCTCTCCGAATTTTGAGACAAATACATGCTTTTGGTCATATAATGTTGCATTCCAAGAGTCAATCGCCATGAAACCCCTCCCACTTAAAATTATAAATAGTATATAAGTAATAAAAAAAGTTTTCAATCAACTTCCAATCGATAAAGCAATATTTAGCCATTTTGGATGGAGTTTTGAGTATGTATAGAGAATAAGCTATTTAAGGGGGAAAAACAATAAAAAGTTTTTTCGGGAGGTTCCTTTTATGAATAAACAAGTAAACAGTGTGAACTATAAGTGAATTTTATAATGCATAGAAAGTTCCCTTCAATGAAACTTGTTTTTGAATAATATAGGATGATCCATCATATGCTATCTTAAAATTGTTTGGTTTCGAAATAGGTACAACTGTTATAAAGGTAGGTTGATTGGATTGAATATCGCGGACATCATGACAGTTATTGGTTTTATCTTTGTTACGGTAATATTGCTTGTTCTAATCGTGATGGGCATCTATCTATACCTAATAGACCGATCGCAAAAACAACACCCTGTACTAAGAAATTATCCTGTAATCGGACGTATCCGTTACTTTTCTGAAAAAATTGGACCAGAGCTTAGACAATATTTTTTTAACAATGATAATGAAGGAAAACCTTTCTCGCGTAGGGATTACCAACATATTGTTCGAAAAGCAAAATATAAGCGTGATGTCATTGGTTTTGGATCACAAAGGGACTTTGAGGAAGCGGGTTTCTATATTCGCAATTCATTGTTTCCGAAGCTAACAGAAGAGTTAAAAATGGATCATGATACAAGGGTAGCTACATATCGTTATTTGCTGTTAAAGGATCCCTTGTTTATGGATAGAGAAGAAAAGCTTGAAAAACATGAATCAGAAGCTTATTTATTACCAGAAGAGGATGCAATAGTAATTGGAGAAAAAACGACACATCCCTTCATAGTAAGAGGGCAAATTGGGATGTCTGCTATGAGCTATGGTTCGCTTGGAGAAAAAGCAATTACGGCTTTGTCTGAAGGGCTAGGTATTGCTAAAGGTACTTGGATGAATACAGGGGAGGGGGGATTATCTGAATATCATTTAAAAGGTGGGGTTGATATTATTATGCAAATTGGCCCCGGCCTATTCGGTGTTCGGGATAGGGATGGTAACTTTGATTGGGATGAACTACTTGAAAAGAGTAAACTACCTCAAGTTAAAGCATTTGAAGTAAAGCTGGCCCAAGGAGCGAAAACACGTGGTGGTCACATTGATGGAGAAAAAGTAACAGAAGAAATTGCAAGAATTCGTCGTGTTGAGCCATATAAATCTATAGATAGCCCTAATCGTTTTACTGATTTTAGCGATATTCCATCATTGTTTGGATTTATTGATCAAATTCGTCAACATACTGGCAAACCTGTTGGTATGAAGATTGTTGTTGGCAGTCCTGATGAAGCAGATGAATTAGCACGAAGTATCCGTGATTTAGCTACCGGTCCCGACTTTATTACAATTGATGGTGGTGAAGGTGGAACAGGAGCATCCTACCAAGAGTTAGCTGATAGTGTTGGCCTTCCGATTCGGTCTGCATTACCACTAATTGATGAAGCATTAAAAAAATATGAGATACGAGATCAAGTCAAAATCATTGCCTCCGGAAAATTATTTTCTCCTGATCGTGTAGCTATCGCATTAGCAATGGGGGCAGATCTTATAAACATTGCTCGTGGCTTCATGATAACAGTAGGATGTATTCAAACATTAAAATGTGCATCCAATGCATGTCCTGTTGGTGTAGCAACAACAGATCCAGAATTGCAGAAGGCACTCGTCATTGATGAAAAGAAATGGCGAACAGCTAACTATGTTATAACGATGAGAAAAGGACTTTATAGAGTAGCCGCTGCAGCTGGTTTAGATTCTCCAATAAAATTTAATCGCCAGCATGTTGTATATAAGGATGAGAAAGGAAAAATAGAACATTGGTAGAAATAGTATTTAATGAGTTAGTCAAAATTTAGTAACAAAATGGATATCTCAAAGTATGGAAGGCCATTTTGCTCAAGGAATAAGATGAAGATATCCGTTATCAAGGCAATATCAGTCATTTTGCCAGATAATTAAGGTGAAAATGGCTGTTATCCAGTGAATAAACACCATTGTACCGAGGAGATCATAGAAAACTAAACCTACATTGTCCTATTATTTTGGGAGGTGATCCATCCAAAAAAAGTCCATACTCACTCTTTCTAAAAATTCTGTAAACATTGTAATTATAATTTTATTCTTTTTTTGACTATGATACTATGAAACAGAATTACTTTAGTTTGAAAGACTTATATGAGAAAAAGAGGTGTCGTATTGATGAAGATTATCGTAGCAGGTGGAGATGGTTTTTGTGGATGGCCTACCGCACTTTATTTATCTAAAAGAGGCCATGATGTTTCTATTATTGATAGCATGGTAAGAAGAAAGATTGATAGTGAGCTACATTCTAATTCACTTACACCAATTGCAAGTCTTGAAGAACGAGTTGCAAAATGGAAAGAACTAACGGGAAAAGAAATCCGAATTTATGAAGGAGATCTTGTGCATTACGATTTCTTAAAAGAAGTTTTGAAAAGAGAAGAACCAGATGCTTTTGTCCATTTTGCTGAACAAAGATCTGCTCCTTACTCAATGATTGATCGAGAACATGCGGTGTATACTCAGACGAATAATGTAACCGGTACACTGAATGTTCTTTTTGGTATAAAAGAATTGGTCCCTGATTGTCATTTGATAAAGTTGGGTACACTAGGAGAATACGGTACTCCAAATATTCAGATAGAAGAAGGCTATATTGAAATCGAACATAAAGGTAGAAAAGATGTACTACCATTTCCGAAACAGCCTGGCTCCTTCTATCACCTGTCAAAAGTACATGATAGCCACAATATTATGTTTGCTTGTAAGATCTGGGGCATCCGGGCAACAGATTTAAATCAAGGAATCGTTTATGGATTAGATACAGAAGAAACACGACTTGATCCCGTACTAACCAATCGATTAGATTATGATGGGGTATACGGTACCGCATTAAACCGATTTATTATTCAATCAACAGTTGGTCATGACCTAACAGTGTATGGAAAAGGCGGACAAACAAGAGGCTTTTTACATATTAAAGATACCGTACGCTGTATTGAAATTGCAGCTGAAAATCCTGCAGATCATGGCGAATTCCGAGTCTTTAATCAATTCACAGAAGAATTTAGCGTTGGAGATTTAGCGAATAAGGTCCAAAATGTAGCACAACAAGAAGGATATCAAGTCAACATTTCGAATTTAGATAATCCAAGAGTAGAGCTTGAAGATCACTTTTTCCATGCAGAAAATACGAAATTAAAAGATCTTGGATTGGAACCACATTTATTAGATGATGAAGTGATAAGAGAAATCCTTAAAACAGTAGAAAACCATAAGGATCGTGTCATCGAAGCGAATATTTTACCAAAAGTTACTTGGAAATAATATGTTGGCTCTCCTGACAAATTCCAAATTCTGAAGGATGATTTCCGAATGAAAATTTTACTGATCACCGAAACATTTTTACCTTCAACCGACGGTGTCGTAACACGACTAACCAATAGTATCCGATATTTCATTAAAGCTGGGCATCAGGTGCAGATTATTGCACCTGATCTCGGTGTGTATGAATTTGAAAGTGCTAAGGTTATTGGTGTTAAGGCCCGTCGTTTATTCTTTTATCGTTCTAAACTATTTGCCTTTCCTACACCAAAAGTAAAAAAGATGATTCGAGATTTCGATCCTGATGTTATGCATGTTGTCAATCCTGCACTTATTGGGGCAGCGGGTATTTACTATGGAAAAAGGTTAAACTATCCATTGCTTGCTTCCTTCCATACGCAAGTACCCAAATATGCTGACTACTACCATTTATCGATTTTTAAAGGATTGCTATGGTGGTATTTTCGGAAATTACATAACAATGCTGATCTAAATCTTTGTACATCTCAGGTAGTGCATAAAGAACTGGTGGAACAGAACTTTAAAAATTTACATGTATGGAAACGCGGAGTAGATACCTCCTTATTCCATCCACGTAATTTTCATAAAAAAATGCGGGAGACTTTATCTGGCGGCCATACAGATAAAAAACTTTTACTCTATGTTGGGAGATTGGCTCCAGAAAAAGAAATTGAAAAGATTAAGCATGTGTTAGAGGCATCATCAGAGTTCGTATTAGCTATCGTGGGGGATGGTCCACATCGCAGTTCATTAGAGCGGCATTTTGCTGGAACGAATACTGTCTTTACAGGGTTCTTGCATGGACAAGCACTAGCTGAGGCTTATGCTTCCTCAGATGTTTTTGTATTTCCATCAACAACAGAAACGTTAGGCTTAGTGATAACGGAAGCAATGGCTTCAGGTCTACCAATTGTTGCAGCGAAAAGTGGACCGACCTGTGAACAAATCAGTGATGGTCAGACGGGTTTACTATATGATCCAAATAGGAAGGAAGACTTTACAACAACTATATTGCAATTCGAAGATGAAACATTAAGAAAAAGGTTAGCAAAAAGGGCAAGAGAAGAGATTGCAGAGATGGGTTGGGATGAACAATCGAAGCAGGTATTAAATTTTTATCTCCAACTAGCGGGCAAAAAGAACAACAGCTATCAAATATCAAAAAAGCAAAACAAATAATAGAGGTTAGTGTCTTGTTATGAAGCGTTCAAAAGAAACGAATAATAAACGAAAAAGTGGTCCCTTTCAGTTTTTACAATTCGGCGTAATCGGGATTGGTAATGCATTAATTGATATTGGTACCTTAAATCTTTTATTAATCCTATTTTATACTGAGGATCGAATGATGCTAACTATCTATAATTCCATCTCGTATACTTTAGCAATAGCGAATAGTTATTTCTGGAATGCGAATATTACCTTTAACCGTACATCGAAAGGGAGTAGCTACCAAAGAATCGGTTTTTTAATTCAAAGCATGATTAGTTTAGGTATAAGTAACGCTGTATTTATTGGATTAAATAATTTCTTGGAATGGCTACATGTTCAAAACTGGTTAAGATATAATATTGCAAAGGGACTAGCAATGCTATTATCTTCATTAGCCAGTTTTTTTATGGTGAAATACATTGTATTTAAAGATTATAAAAGATCTACTAGAAAATAATATGCTGGAAAGTTACAATAAATTCCTTAATAGGAGGGTGGACATGGATTTCTATGTGAAAGAAGGAGGAGTAAGGACCAAGCTTCCCTATGATCAGTTAGACATTTCTGGAAATGAAGAATTTGGATTTCGTCCATTTCAACTAATGGTTGCGTCTGTGGCAGGCTGTAGTGCTTCTGTATTCCAAAAGATTCTCACTAAAAAACGCATCAATATCGATGATTTAACTATATCAGCAGAGGTAAAACGGGATCCTATACAAGCTAACAGGATTAGCTCTATTTCCTTGACATTTATGGTGAAAGGACATCATTTAGACCGGGATATTTTAGAGAAGAGTCTAGAGATTGCAAGAAAAAATTGTTCGATGATACGTACAATAGAGAACTGTGTAGACATTACTGAAAAACTAGAAATTATTCCACTTAGCAAATAATGTATAATTTTCCTATCCTTTTGTCAAACTAAGCAAAAAACGAAAGGGCGAGAGCGATGGAGAAAATAGGGCTAACGGTTGTGCTTTGTTTAATGACACTTAGTGCACCACTATTAGTAACGGCAAAAGAAAAAATACCTGAAAATGTTGAATCGATTAAGGAAGAGAATACGTTTCATCAATCAAATAACAAAGAAAAACAGGTTAAATTAGACAAATCGCTTAAAAAATTATTGGATGATGAAGATATAAAGATCGAAAATGAGAGCTTAATCAAGATGCTGAATGAAACGAAAATAAAACCATCCTTCTTTTCTATAGGTTATCGCGGCAATATTTATTTAGGTCATTGGCCATTAAATTATGAATCGGAGAAATCAAACATTAAGTGGGATTTTCAATTAGTTAACACAAATGAAGTGGAAAATAAAAGTGTTGAAAATGATGAAGAGATTTATTATCAGCAGTTAGAAGAAAAACGCGTAAATGGTGGATTGACTGCCAAAGTAGAAAAGCCTGACCAAATAAAGCAGCTTATTTTAAAAGAAGCAAAGAAAAGTTATTCTTTACCACTTTCCTTCCAGACTGTGTTTGGCGAAGATACGAAATTAAGTAAGACATATGAGGTTCCCGCGGGTCAAAAGGGTGAATTAGCTGCATATGTTCCTGCTTTACTCGAAAAAGGAGAAGTAACCTTTGGGGAGGTTTATATTGAATTAAGAGGGACAAAGAAAAAGATTGTGATTCAGAATGTAACGAAGCAGGAGGTAGGTGCCTTTATTCCTGTTAAGAACTATGTTACTTTACAATACCTCCCAAAGGGGTAAATTGGTAATTATACCATTATTATTATAAAAGGATAAAAGCATAACTTCATCCGTTCACGGGAAGCTAAAAATAAAAAAGGTGATTTGGATGAAAAATTCTTATGTAATCTTATTGGTAATATTTTGTTTCAGTTTTTTTCCACTGCAGGCCTATGCCAATAGCTATGGTTGGGGATACAAAAAAACAACAGATCATACTCAACCAGAAGTGGGAAAATATAAGCCGATTCTAGAGAAATATAATAGCTATTATGTCGATCCCTCAGGAGATAAGCATGTTTATTTAACCTTTGATAATGGCTATGAGGCAGGATATACAGAACAAATTTTAGATGTGTTAAAGGAAAAGAATGCACCAGCAACGTTCTTTCTGACTGGCCATTATGTAGAGGATCAGCCTGAGCTAACGAAGCGAATGCTTGACGATGGTCATACAATTGGAAATCATTCAGATGGTCATCGAGATTTTACGAAGCTTTCTAAGCAGGAATTTACAGAAGATCTTGAGGTTTTAACGAAAAAAATTAAAAAGGTATCAGAAGATGCCAATGTTCAGTATGTACGACCACCAAAAGGAACTTTTAATGAGCAATCATTACAATGGGCGAACGAATTGGGTTATACACATATTTTTTGGTCTTTAGCCTTTGTAGATTGGAATGAAGGCTCAGAAAAAGGCTGGAAGAATGCCTACGATCAAGTGATGGAACAAATACACCCAGGTGCCATTATTTTGATGCATACTGTATCTAAGGACAATGCGGATGCTTTAAGCTATCTTATTGATGATTTACGTAAGAAAGGCTATGAATTTAAAAGCTTAGACGATTTAATGCTAAAACAGCTTTTACCACAGTCTGTACTAGGTTTCGAATAATTTTCTATTGACGGGGATTTTTGTGCAAAAATCCCCGTCCTTTTATTCTTCATCTTCTAAAACTCTGTACGCCATATCAAATAATGTTAACTGGCTATCCATTATAGGCTCAGCGGATTGATCTTTAATATGAGTATAGCTTCCATCACTATCTTGGATGCGCGCTTTTGCTGTATCATGTAGCATAATTTGCAGTATATGATAAATTCTTGATTTAATTCTCCCCTCAAAAATAGGAAACATTATCTCCACACGTTTTACCATATTTCTAGTCATAAGGTCAGCAGAGGAAAGAAACAGTTTTTCTTCTCCATTATGATGGAAATAGTAAATCCGACTATGCTCAAGAAACCGTCCAACAATACTCCTTACCTGAATGTTGTCACTCACTCCATCCAAGCCTGGTTTTAAACAGCAAATTCCTCGAATAATCAAATCAATTTGAATACCAGCCTGAGAGGCTTCATAAAATTTTTGGATTAATGGTTTATCTGTTAAGGAATTCATTTTGGCAATGATTCTCCCATTACCATATTGTTTCTGATAATGAATTTCTGTATCTATATATTGAAGCAAATCATTTCTAATATCAAATGGTGCCATGGATAGATGATGAAAGGTTGGTTTTTCTGTATAACCACTTAAATAATTAAAAAAATTAGTAGCATCAATCCCAAATTTGCGTTTTGTCGTTAAATAAGACATATCTGTATAAAACTTTGCCGTTTGATCATTATAGTTACCTGTTCCTAAATGGACGATTCTTTCAATTTTTTGATTGGTTCGTCTTACAATTAAGGTGATTTTACTATGTGTTTTTAAGGAAATCATTCCGTATATAACATGACATCCAGCCTTTTCAAGTTCTTTTGCCCATTGAACATTATTCTCTTCATCAAAACGTGCCTTTAATTCCACAAGGACGGTCACTTGTTTTCCCATTTCCGCTGCTCGCTTTAACCCATCAATGATCGGAGAGTCGCCACTTACTCGATACAAGGTTTGTTTAATTGCTAATACATTTGGATCAGTAGCTGCTTCGCTTATTAAATCTACAACAGGTTCAAATGATTCGTATGGATGGTGTAGGAATACATCTCGTCTACGTACAGCATCATAGATACTTTCGTCTTCATAAATATCCTGGGGAGGCTGGGGGATTAAGGTTTGATAAATTAGCTGATCAAAATCCTTTTTAACATGGTTGCAGAAATCAGATAAAAAGGTCAAATCGAGGGGACCGTCTATCACGTATAAATCTTTATGATGGATTTCTAATACATGTAGTAAAAAATCAATCATTTTTGGACATTGTGCACGGGCATCGACCTCTAGACGAACTGCCGCCCCCCATTTTCGTTTTTTAAGTTCCTTTTCAATTTCCTTTAATAAATCCCGTGCCCCTTCCTCATGTATAGTCATATCGGCGTTTCGAGTAATGCGAAAAGTAGTTGTTGATTTTACTTGATAGCCTTTAAAAAATTTGCCGATAAAATAACAGATTAAGTCCTCTAACAATATATAGTCATGTCCTGAATTTACTTGGATAAAACGATCCAGTAATGCAGGTACTTGAACTATAGCTGTTTTAACAGCTTGATCATATAAATCCTCAAGTCGAACCGCTAAATTGATCGACTTATTTAAGAGCATAGGAAATGCCCTATATGCATCGATAGCCATTGGGGTAAGCACTGGAAAGATTTGATCATCAAAATATATCTCTAACATGTTGATTTGTTCAACTGTTAGATCTTCCATTGATAAAATCTTTATATTCGTTTTACTTAATGAATCGTGAAGTAGCTTATATATATCATATTGTTCCTCAACAAGCTCATGATTAAAGGAAGAAATATAAGCAAGCTGTTCCTTAGGTGTTAGCCCAGATTTATTATCCTTCCGATTATATCCTGCCTTCACTTGATCCTTTAATCCAGCCACCCTTACCATAAAAAATTCATCTAAGTTAGATGAGAAGATGGCGAGGAATTTTAAACGTTCTAATAATGGATTACTTTCGTCAGCGGCTTCTCCTAAAACTCTTCTATTAAAAGAAAGCCAGCTAATTTCTCTATTATTATAATAGGTAGGATGACCTAGCTCTTCTTTCGTTTCAATTGTAGCCATTCAAATCATTCCTTTTTCGTGAACTATGAACATTTGTTAGTAGTGGTTAATGAGATGATAGACTCACCATTACTTTTCTATCATAACGCTATGAAAAGGAATTTTTGTTAATGCTATGTTAATTTCATGTAAATTAATTCTTTACAATTTTGGCTTGAAGATTAATTCAATATCTGTTTTCACTATTTTCTCGAGATGCTTTTTTTGTTTTTCTGCCTGGTATTCCTCTGGTGACCAATCACCTATACACTCTAGCTCAAATATAAATCTATCTTGCTTTCTTGTTATCGATAAATCAGTAACAATCTGTCTTCTCGTAGCATCTAAGCAATAAGTAAATTTTAATATAGCTCCAAGATGACGAAGCTTTTTACGTTCTTCCTTTAGAAACCATGTTTTGTATGGCTTTATAAATTGTTTGAATAACGTATTATTTTTATAGGATGCAATCAAGGCAATCATTAATCGCTCGCGATGCATTAACCCATCAATCGTACGGTTTGCAAGTAAATAGAACGTATGCTGAGCACTTGCTTCTGCATCAATGTATTCTCCTAAATGACACAAATAGCTCGCTCGTTTTAATAAAGACCAATCTTTCTTGCTAAGATGGATTACACCATTGTCCTTCAAATAGTGAAATAGCCTACGAGTAAGGTATTGGACATGAATGATTTGCTTTGAATCAAGGTTATAATCATTAATTAATTCTTGAATGCTATCTTCCAACACATTAGGGAAGAGTAGAGACCCCATCTCCTTTGACAATTGCTCAAAGAATACACCATCTCGTAATCCTTTCCTACTGAGAATAAAGCAGTCTGCTTGGATGGTTTGATATAGTGTATGGAAAACCTCTATAGCAGGAATGATAATGTCTGCTCTGTCCTTCGATAATCCTTCTACTTTTAATAGTTCTTCCTTGTTCCGTGAGGTTAAATAATGACTAACTGTTTGGATGTCTGTATCATACATCTTATATTGATGGAGTCCTGCTAGCGGATATTTTTTCAGATTTTGTTCGATTTGCACAAGGTTCCGAGCACTTCCACCAATAGCAATTAACGGAACTTCTTTTCCAACTAACCATGGCAGATGATGGAATTCCTTACTTAGAAAATGATGAAGTTTTTCAAGCTCTTCGTAAGTGGGAATATCCTTCTGGAAAAATTCCTTAAGAGTTAATGCTCCAAATGGGAAGCTGTGTGATTCGACTAGTTCTCTTTTTCTAAAATAAGTGACTTCGGTACTACCACCACCAATATCGACGGTAATACCAGTTTCAATAGAAGTAGAGTTTACTACAGCTAGAAAACCATAGAAGGCTTCTTCCTTTTCAGATAAAATGCGCATATGAAGATTCGTTTTTTCCTTCACAATTGCTTGAATATCTAGTTGATTCTCAGCTTGTCTAATTGTAGCTGTAGCAACACATACGATCTCTTTTAAATCATAAGTAGCCAATACATGCTTAAAGCTAAGTAATGTCATGATGAGCTTATCTATCCCTGCATTTGTTAATTGGTTGTTTGTATCCAAGAATGTTCGAAGTCTCGCTACTGCCTTTACATTTTCAACCTCTTTTAACCGACCACCTTTTTCTCGTAGATAGATAACTAAGCGCATAGTATTCGAACCGATGTCAATTATGGCATAATATTGCTTTTTCATTGTAACCACCTATTTTTATTGTTGTGTATTTGGTTTGATTATACCATAATGGAAAGAAAATACTGAAAAAGGAAAAGGTGTGTCTGTAATGTGGAAAGAGCAAATTGATCTAACATCATCTTATGATTTTGATTACATACTTATGCGTTTGGCTATGGATCCACTAAACAATATTAATAAATTGGAGCGAAGAATTACAATTCCTCTCAGAGTAAAAAATAAAAATACATTAGTAAAGGTCACCTCCCTAGGTACGACGGAGAAACCGAGCTTTCTATTGGAAGGAAGTCAAGAGGAACAAAAGGCGACGGTATTGGAACAAGTTAAAAAAATCTTTGCATGGGATGAGGATTTACAGGCAATTCAAAAATTCTTTGAACAGACTGACCTAAAGCAATTATTTAAGAAATATCCTTATACACCACTTGTAAAGGAATTTGATTTGTTTAGCAATCTAATGAAAACAATAATCCACCAGCAATTAAATATGTCTTTTGCCCAAACTTTAACTGAGCGATTCGTGAAAACATATGGAGAAAAAGTAGAAGACACATGGTTTTATCCGGAACCAGACAAGGTTGCAGTGATTCCATACGAAAAGCTGCAAGCAATGCAATTTAGTAGAAGAAAGGCAGAATACGTCATTGATACTGCCAAACAAGTTGTTCAAGGTCATATTAATCTCTCTACCTTCGAGACAAAAAATGATGAAGAAGTCATTTCAACATTGACGAAATTGAGAGGAATTGGCCCATGGACAGCCCAGAATTGGCTCATGTTTTCTCTTGGTAGGAAAGATCTTTTTCCAGTAGCAGATATAGGGGTGCAAAATGCATTAAAGAAGTATTATGATCTAGAAAAGAAGCCAACCCGTGATAGGATGCAAGGCTGGAGCGAGAAATGGAAGCCTTACCGTTCCTATGCAACGATGACACTGTGGAGAAGTATAGAGGAACGGTAAGCACGAAGCGCACAAGCCATCAGTGGGGAAAAACTCTCCACTGATGGGAGCTCAATATATTACGAAGGCATGTTAAGTAAGAGCTGTTGATAATTGTTGGCTTGTTCTTTATCACCGATAGCCTGATAGCTTTTTTGTAAATATTGTAGTGATTTAGGATTTTCAGGATTTAACTCCATTTCCCATTCAAAGCACTGAATAGCCTTCTCGTATTGCTCGAGTTCAAAGTATAATTCTCCTAACGCGAGTTGCTCATCAGGATTGTTCTCATATTGGCCCATTTTACATAGTTTTCTCGCAATAGGTAGCTTTGTATTTGGAAGCTTTTCCACTAATTCTTCGATCGAATAGAAGGGCAGTAGCTTAATAATACAATGATGGATTAATGGCTCTAATTGAGCCGAATCTTCGATAAGTTCACTTAACAAAGGAAATATCTCCTCTGTGTATCGCGACAGCTGTTTTCCATTCATTTGGTGTATAGCATTTACTAACAAATCAAGAGGTATTGCTATTTTTTGCTTTATTAGATGATGGACGATGGTGGTGTATGCTTGTTTTGATTCGAGTTTATTGTAGATCGTTAAGCAGCTAGGATCGTGTTCAAGGAGCTTCTCCCACAACGAAATGATGCAGTCATCAGGTAATAGGTCTTCGATTAATGTATCGAATTGCTCTATAGCTGAAATGCTAATAGGAGGCAGATTTTGAAGGATATGATCATAGTTAGCAAAAAGTATATCAAAAACTCTGTCTTCTTTTTGTAATAATCGTATCACACGGTTAAATTGGGTAGTAGATAATTGTTGTTGAGAAAGCTTTGCTTCTAGATAAAGGGCGTCGTTATCGAAGGAAAGATCTGTCATTTCATCATACAGAACTTTATATTTTTGAAAATCTATGTGATGGATCATGTCACTTGCAAATCGATCATGAGGTCGTACTTGTGCATAAGTTATGAGGGTACTAAACGCTTTTTTTAGTTGTCCATTTCTTCTATATTGGTAGAAAACTTTTTTGCAAAGTGCTTGAATCTTCTTCTCATTAATAAAGTTGTCGAACATGGATAGTATATATAGCATTTCGTTATCGTTATATTTATCTTTTAGTTTTTGAAACATTTGATTGAATGAAATGGTGCGATAGTTTTGAATAGTGGATACAAAAGCTTCAGTGAGAGGGTGTGTAGCATTGTAAGTAGTTCCATAACGGTATGCAGTAGCTAAAAAGCTGTTCCTTCTTACTTCGGTAGTTTTCTTACCATTTATACACTTATTCTTATAAAAAATCACTGTGTAATATTGATTGTTTTTACTAATAGCATCTAATATTTTGGCCTGTTTGAATATCGTTAATTTTGTTACTGTCATTGGGATTTTTTTCTTGTTATGATGTAAAAGGTTAATTTTGACCATATAAAACAACTCCTTAATACCAGGATACGTTTATTTTAACATAGTTAATTTTTTCAATAAAGCGGGACTTTAACATTAATAGATAGAATTAGTCGTAGAGCTCGGTTAAATGTAAATTGTTTGTAATGTTTTATGGAAATGAGATATTTATGGATACGGTTATGCTATGATAGAAAAAAAGCTAACTAGGAGGAATACAATGCTAAAAGAAGTGATTTGGTCAATAATTTTAGCATTAGCCTTTATTTTTATCCCTTTTGGAGTTGTTATATAAAATATAGATACTTAATCAATAGAGCCAATCTACTATAGTAGGTTGGTTTTTGTTTTTTAAATTTAAAGAAAAAAATTTGAGCAAAAGTCTTGAAAGTCAAAAAAGGTCAAAGTATAATATGAGTTACATAAAGGTCAAATATAGTCAAAGTCAAATTGACCTTTAAAATTGAAGGAGGAATGAATGATGAAATGTCAGCATTGTGGTATTCGTCAAGCAACAATTAATGTAAGCCTTCGATTTAATGACCAAACACAATCCTTGCATGTATGTGAGACATGCTTTCAAGAAATACAAAACAAAGCACAAAATCCATCTGGAATGTTTGGAGACAAAGGATTTGAAGGCTTCTTTGCAGGAGGAGCAAGTGGTTCTCATAAGGCAACTTCCAGTACTTATACGACGA
This sequence comes from Gracilibacillus sp. JCM 18966, assembly GCF_055392695.1. NCBI lineage: Bacteria > Bacillati > Bacillota > Bacilli > Caryophanales > Bacillaceae > Gracilibacillus > Gracilibacillus sp. JCM 18966. Next base: position 2,213,722 of record NZ_AP043883.1, read on the forward strand.
ATGGATCTAACGGAAATGGGTTACTAGATCAACTTGGTAAAAATTTAACAGATGCAGCAAGAGCAGGTTTAATTGATCCTGTTATTGGGCGTGATAATGAAGTGAAGCGTGTAATAGAAACATTAAATCGTAGAAATAAAAACAATCCTGTACTAATTGGTGAACCTGGTGTTGGGAAAACAGCAATTGCTGAGGGATTAGCACTAAAGGTTGTGGAAGGAAATGTTCCAGCTAAGCTTTTAAATAAAGAAATCTATATCCTTGATGTCGCATCTCTTGTAGCTAATACAGGGGTTCGAGGACAATTTGAAGAAAGAATGAAACAACTTGTATCAGAGTTGCAAGAACGTCAAAATGTTATTCTTTTTGTTGATGAAATTCATTTGTTAGTTGGGGCAGGAACTGCTGAAGGATCTCAAATGGATGCAGGAAACATCCTAAAGCCAGCATTAGCACGTGGTGAGCTTCAATTAATTGGAGCTACTACCTTGAAAGAATATCGAAAAATTGAAAAGGATGCAGCACTTGAACGTAGATTCCAGCCAATTATCGTAAAAGAGCCTAGCATGGAGGAAGCTGAGCAAATCTTGCTAGGGTTGAAAGAACGATATGAGAACTACCATAAAGTTAGCTATCCAGATGAAGTACTTCGCGCTGCAGTAGTACTATCTAAACGCTATATTCAAGATCGTTTCTTACCTGACAAAGCAATTGATCTACTTGATGAAGCTGGGGCTCGTTTAAACCTAGCGGTAGCAGAAACAGACCATGATTCATTACAGCAACGACTTGATGAAATTGCCAAAGAAAAAATGGAGGCAGCAGAACGAGAGGATTATGAACGAGCAGCAAATCTACGCCACCAAGAGATTAAATTAGAGAAAAAACTAGAAGAACAAACAGAATCACCAAAAGCTGTCGTTTCTATTGAGGATATTCAACAAATAATAGAAGAAAAGACAGGAATTCCTGTGCGGAAAATTCAATCAGATGAACAGTCTAAGATGAAAAATCTAGCACAAAACCTAATGGGAAAAGTAATAGGACAAGAAACAGCTGTCAATAAAGTAGCTAAGGCCATTCGTCGAAGTAGAGCAGGCTTAAAAGCAAAAGGTCGTCCAATTGGGTCCTTTTTATTCGTTGGTCCAACTGGTGTAGGTAAAACAGAATTAACCAAGGCACTCGCTGAAGAATTATTTGGTACAAAGGATGCCATGATTCGCCTTGATATGAGTGAATATATGGAGAAACATGCCGTTTCCAAAATTATTGGTTCGCCACCAGGATATGTAGGTCATGAAGAGGCTGGACAATTAACAGAAAAGGTCCGCCGCAATCCTTATAGCTTAATATTGCTTGATGAGATTGAAAAGGCACATCCAGATGTGCAGAATATGTTCCTACAAATTATGGAGGATGGTCACTTAACAGACAGTCATGGTCGAACCGTAAGCTTTAAAGATACGGTGATTATTATGACAAGTAATGCAGGAACAGGTGTGAAAAATATAACTGTCGGATTTAATAGTGACAACAATGAAGCAGTATCAACACTTGAAAATTTAAGTGATTATTTCAAACCTGAATTCTTAAATCGTTTCGATGCAATCATTCCTTTTAATGAGTTGACAGAAGCTAACTTATTAGCGATTGTCGATTTAATGATTGCTGAACTAGAAGAACACCTCAAAGACCAAGATTTAGATATAACTATATCTAAAGAAGCCAAACAATATATCGCGGATAAAGGCTATGATCCACGTTTTGGTGCAAGACCATTACGACGTGTTATCCAAGATAAAGTAGAAGATGGAATCACAGATGTTGTTCTTGAGGAGGAAGAAGTCAAGAAATTAAAAATTGTCTTTGAGAACAATGATATTGTGGTGAAAAAAGCATAAGAAGGAATTAAAACTCTAGCCAGAAACGGCTAGAGTTTTTTATTGGGGTTTGTGGAATCTGAGTTTAATGCAATATATTACATAACAAAAGGAAGCACGATAGACTAGATAGGAAAGTCGACCGTGCTTGTTTAATAGTATTATTTCATTTTATGCAAACATTATTGAAATATGACTCTGAAGGTTAAAATGACAAAGGTAAAAAAATTAGGGTTTTTCATTCTTTTTCGTTTCATGTAAATCCCTCCATTTTTTATTGTAACTCAAGAGTAGCATCGAAAAAGAGAGGGTGAAATGAATTTGTTAGAAAATGTACCCACCTTTTTCCTGAAGGATTCTGTCTGGAATAGAAACAAAGGATAAAGAATGAAAGTATCATTTTTTGGTATAATAAAAGCATGATTTTATTATCTTACAACAGAGGGGGCGCTAGATTTGGTATTTCAACAAAATGAATTCGACGTATTAGAAAAAGTAATGGTGTGCCCACCAACCTATATGAGAATTACAAATGTTATAAATGAAACACAAAAATTTTATAAAGACGAGAATATAGATGTAGAAATTGCCAATAGACAGCATGAGCAATTTGTGAGAACCCTAGAGGAACATGGCGTTAAGGTGCTATCCATTGATCCTAAAGAAGAACTAAATGAACAAGTTTTTACACGTGATATAGGCTTTACAATTGGTGATACGGTTTACATATCGAAGATGGGGAGTGAAATAAGGGAACATGAAGTCGAGCTCCTAGAAGAATTTTTGAAAAATAGAAATTTTAATTACATGAAATTAACTACCCCTTCCATTGAAGGAGGAGATGTAGTACTTGCGGGAGATAGAGTATGGATCGGTATTAGCGAAAGGACCACCTATCAAGCTGTCGATGCTCTTCAGGAAATAATTCAAGATAGGAAACTCATGCCTATACCGATTAGTGAAGACATTCTCCATTTAGATTGCGCATTTAATTTGCTCAGTGAGAAAGAAGGTTTAATATATACATCAGCATTCAAACAAAGAGAACTGGATAGATTAATGGAAATGTATGATCTAATCGAAGTTTCGGATGATGAACAGTTTACACTTGGTACCAATGTCTTTTCGATTGGTAATAAAACAGTGATTTCTCTTCCTGAAAATAAAAATGTTAACTCTGAATTACGTGCCAGGGGTTATCAGGTTATAGAGGTAGAGTTTTCAGAGATAATCAAATCTGGTGGAGCATTTCGTTGCTGTACATTACCAATAAGAAGGACAAATAGATAAAATATTGGAGCTTGGTGACATACCAAGCTTTATTTCATTGTGTTAACCATTCGTATTACTTTTTTGAAACCTTTTATTCACCTTAAACGTAACAAGGATTAGGAGGTGAGTCTTTATGCAAGATTTCACTAATGGTTCGATAGAAGATCTGGTAGAATTCCTCCCTATTATTGCTCCACTTATACTTATTCAATTGATTTTAATGATTATTGCAATTATTTCACTTATAAAGGCGGATGACACAAATGGTCCTAAACCTATATGGGCAGTAATTATTGTTTTTCTCACTTTTATCGGTCCAATCTTATATTTCATTGTTGGAAGGAGACAGTCATAACATGTCGGTTATAAAGGTGGAGCAATTAAAAAAGGTCTTTAAAGGTAAAGAAGTAGTGAAAGGGATAAGCTTTGAATTAAATAAGGGAAGATGTGTTGCTTTACTAGGGCCAAATGGCGCTGGAAAAACAACAACATTACGTATGCTTTCCGGATTATTAAAGCCTAGTAATGGTTCGATCAAGTTTCAAGAGAAGAATGCTCTAAATGATATTAGGTATTCTATTGGTTATTTACCTCAATATCCAGTTTTTCATTCATGGATGTCAGGTAAGGAATTTTTAATGTATGTCGGCGAGCTTGCCTACCTTTCCAAAAAAGAAGCCAATGAAAGAGCCGAAGAATTATTAAAAAAAGTAGCAATTGATGATGCGAAAAATCAAAGAATTAGCAAATATTCAGGTGGAATGAAACAAAGACTTGGAATTGCACAAGCGATGATGCATAAGCCGAAGCTTCTCATGTTGGATGAACCAGTATCCTCACTAGATCCAATTGGTCGGCGTGAAGTACTTACACTGATGGAAGAATTGAAGGAAGAAACAACTATTTTGTTTTCCACTCATATCTTAGGGGATGCAGAAGAAATTTGTGATGATTTATTATTATTACATCATGGTGAAATACTAGAATCAGGATCTATCGATGATCTGCGAAAGAGACATCAATCACCTAAGTTTGAGCTCAGCTTGCGCGATAGTGCAAATAAATATGTGGACAAAATCGAAAGGCTAGAATCTGTGAATACGATCGTACTTGAGAAAGGTGAACTTCATATTTTTGTTAATGATATTGCTAGAGCCCGTGCAGAGATTTTAACAAAAGCAGTGCAAGAAGATTGGCCTATAGTAAAGTTTGAATTAAGTCGAACATCTCTTGAGGATTTGTTTATGAAGGTGGTGCAAAGCTGATGCAATGGAAGACAATTTTTATGAAAGAGTTATTGGAAGATTGGCGGAGTTATAAATGGATCTGGGTTCCACTTGTTTTTATATTGTTCTGTATTATGGACCCATTATCTACGTATTATTTACCACAAATCATCCAAGCGGTTGGTGGCTTACCAGATGGAGCAGTTATTGATATACCTGAAACAGAACCAGAAATGGCAATTATGATGAGTCTCACTCAAATGAGTATGCTCGGCGTGTTAGTAGTTATAGCCATTACAATGGGTGTTATCGCAGGTGAAAGAAAAAGTGGCGTTGCAGAACTTATTCTAGTTAAGCCAGTCCGTTATGTAACTTATATTTTGGCTAAATGGAGTGCCAAGCTTTTATTAGTATTTGTCTCTTATTTAGTAGGAATGCTTGCAAGTTGGTATTATGTAAATTTATTATTTGGTGAAATTACAATTATAGAATTCTTCAGTTTATTCTTGTTCTACTTTGTTTGGCTCATATTTGTTGTCACGCTCACTGTTTTTTATAATACAATGATGAAGGTTCCTGGACTTGTCTTAACATCAACAGTTATAACAATAATGGCGATGTCAGTGTTGAACCAAATTTTTTCATTTCGTTTACCCTGGTTACCAAATAGTATTAGTGAGCATATAACCACTATGCTTACTGAAGGCTCTATTCCAAATGAATTGTGGATGGCATCAGCCATTACCCTGGGTCTCTCATTGATTCTTTTACTATTTTCAAGATATATTTTTCAAACAAAAGAAATGGCGGAATAGAAGAGTATTAATAATTAATGCTCTTTTTTACTTGCTACAACTTTCATTAATTGATAATATAAAATTTACGGGGCATTAGCTCAGCTGGGAGAGCGTCGTGCTGGCAGCGCGAAGGTCATCGGTTCGAGCCCGATATGCTCCATTTTTTTTTTTTTAAAATTAAATAATCACTTCCTAGCTTTCCTTAAAATATTTTTCAGGTGATTTCCCAACAATCAAACGAAAGTCTTTAATAAAGTGTGCCTGATCATAGTAACCCAGTCTTGTGTACAGATCTGCCCAATTCTTAGTACTACCCTTATCAATGCTTTCCACTACTTCATGAAGTCGATAACGCTTGATTACCCATTTAGGGCTAACGCCAACATAGCGGTCAAACAAGCGTTGAAGCGTTCTCACATGCAAATTGAATTTGTTCGCCACATCTTCCACTTTGATAATTGACCGATCTTCTCTAATGAATAAAACAATTTGAGAGATTAAATCAACTTTTTCATCAGGTTCCGGCAGATTAGAACATATTAGCTGGTCTATTAGTGGAATAGAGAGTTCAGCCACATCATGGTTTTGAAAAAGTTGATCTCGAATCGTTTTACTGTCTATATGGAAAACCTCTTGAAAGTCGATCGATTTTTCCGTTAGTTGAGATATATCCTTTTTCCAGAGTGGATAGAAACCTCCAGGCAAAAACTTTACACCAAATACCGAGCCCCTACCTTCTAACAAATGGGAAGAAATAGTGCGCTTTATTCCATGAATACTGGCATAATCTTTTTCGAAAACCAAATTAATATTAGGATGTGAAACAACATGTTGTTCGTATGGTGTGTCCTCTAATAGATCCCATCTTACAAACCAATAATGTTGAACAATAGCAGATGCTTCAATACTAGGTTTATAGCGATGAAGAGTAAACTTCTTACTTCCTTCCTTTGAATGTAGAATCCCTTTTGGAACTGTAATTACTTTTTTCAATAATTCTCACACCTAACTTATATGTTTGTCGCATTTATACAATACATTTTGATGAGGTTATTATACCATACTAGTAAAATGGAATAGGAGGAATGACAAATGGATTTGAGTTACGATTTTTATATCAATGCACCAATAGAAAAGGTATGGGAAACGCTGGTATCCGATGAGGGGGTACAGCAAACCTTTTATGGATGTACGATCCGATCATCTTTTATACCAGGTGAGACTATTTCCTATATCGGACCTGGTAATGATGGTGAGGAGACAGTTCATGTATATGGAAAGATATTGACATGTAATCCATTAGAAAAACTGAGCTTTACGGAACATCCTGGTCCTTCGTATAATCAAGATCATGCTAACCTTGAGACACGTATCACTTATACTTTAACTACTGTTGGAAACTGTACGAAATTAACTTTAATAAATGATCTATGGTCACAAGAACATCCATCCTATAAAAGCACGAAAGACCATTGGCCAATGATTTTAAGTAATATCAAAACTTTTACGGAAACAGGGAAACAACTTGATTTTGGATTTTAAGCCATAGCGATTGATGCTATGGTTTTTTTGAAATTAAAGTATCGAAAGAATAGTCGCCAAACGGTATGAGTTACAAGATAAAAGGCAATATCTTGGTAATGTCACAATTACATTGCACGATAACCAAAAAAAATAATATCAGGTTGAATACCACTGTAACTTTTTGTATTAAAACAATACAAAAAAGGGAAAACGAATAATAAGAATTTTTCATAACATACTAGCAAATAGAAGGTAGGTGAACTGGATGAAAATAGGGGTACCAAAAGAAATGAAAAGTAATGAGAATCGGGTAGCTATGACACCAGCAGGAGTGCTGACACTAACCCAAGCTGGCCATGAGGTGAAGGTGGAAACAGGTGCTGGTGTAGGCAGTGCTATTTCGGATCATGCCTATGAAGAAGCTGGGGCAGTAATTGTACAAACGGCAAGAGAAGCTTGGTCACAGGAACTAGTAGTAAAGGTCAAAGAGCCTCAGCCAGAGGAATTTGTCTTTTTTAGAGAAGGCTTAATTTTATTTACTTATCTACATCTTGCTGCAGAACCAAAGGTAGCTGATGCACTTATTGAAAATAAAGTAACTGGAATCGCGTATGAAACGATTCAAGCTAGAAGTGGAGGCTTACCACTCTTAGTACCAATGAGTGAAATTGCTGGGAGAATGTCTATCCAGGCAGGTGTGCGGTTTTTAGAAAAGGTTCATGGTGGTAAAGGTGTGTTAGTTGGCGGTGTCCCAGGAGTATCCCCAGCGAATGTTGTCATTATAGGTGGGGGAATTGTTGGAACAAATGCTGCACGAATGGCAATTGGATTGGGAGCTAATGTTACGCTATTAGATATAAATATACAAAGGCTGCGAGAATTAGAGGATCTATTCCAAGGTAAAATAAGGACACTTGCTTCTAATGAATACAATATTAACGAACAAATAAAAACAGCAGATTTACTAATTGGTGCTGTGTTAATCCCAGGTGCAAAAGCGCCAAAACTGGTAACAGAAAAAATGATTAAAACAATGGAAGAAGGCTCGGTAGTTGTCGATGTAGCCGTTGATCAAGGAGGAACGATCGAAACGATTGATCGTGTTACTACCCATGATAATCCTATATATGTGAAGCATGGAGTTACTCATTATGCAGTTGCCAATATCCCAGGAGCAGTACCGAAGACAGCAACCTATGCACTAACAAATGTTACCATCCCATATATCGTGCGCCTAGCAAATCTTGGCTTACAGGGGTATGTGAGGAAAGACCCAGCATTTGCTAAAGGTTTGAACACCCATCAAGGAAAGATTGTCCATGAAGCAGTTGCGAAGGGGTTAGACAAACGATTTATAGAGCTTTCGACAATATTTGAATAAAAAAAAGGGCTTATTGTCAGTGCAAGCCCAACTGGATTGCACTTCACTTTAGCCCTTTTTTCTATTTATAGAATGCCAGCTCTTCTTCAATCGCTGCTTTTATTTTTTCTAATGTTTCCTCCGGTGTTTTCCCGTGTACCCTTTTACCATTTACCATAGCGTATGGCTTGAGACGACACAATCCACAAAAATTCAAACAGTCATGTATTAGTACAGCAACCTCCGGATATTCAGATTCAATAATTTCTTCTATATCAAAGGTAGTTATTAAATTACTATCACAAACATCTACCACCACGATTCCTATTTTGATCACCTTCCTTGCCTGCTTACGACTTCCTAGGATCGCTTTTTAAATGAATGCCATCTGCCCTATTTTGTCATTTATCAGAAAAATTATGAATGCTATTATAGCATTATAAGAGCCATTGTAAAAGAAATGGGGCTATGATTGATACAGTTATGGCAGTTATTGTCATCGCCAATGCACTAATAGCACCCTCAAGCTCTCCAAGTTCTAAAGCTTTTGCTGTTCCAATTGCATGAGAAGCTGTGCCAATACCTAACCCTCGTGCAACGGGATGGTCAATACGGAAAATCCTTAACATAAGTGGTGCAAACATTGCCCCACCAATACCTGCAATCATTACACCGATAGCAGCAATAGTCATGTTGCCACCAACTGAATCTGCAATACTTAGAGCTACAGGTGTTGTCACAGATTTAGGAGCAATAGATTGTATGATTACCTCCTCAAAGGAAAACCATTTAGCAAAAACAATTCCACTGGTAACTCCAATGATTGAGCCAATTGCAACACCAATGAAAATGGTTGTGGCATATTTCTTAACTAAATGTCGTTGCCGGTAAAGAGGTAATGCTAAGGCAACGACAAGGGGGCCTAGAAAATGATCTAACCATTGTCCACCTATCATGTACGTTTGATAAGGTATGTCGAAAATGATGAGTAGCAAAACAAAGAAAAGGGATGTGATAAAAATAGGCAATGTGAATGGTGTCGGAATTATGTGATACAATTTTTTACTAAGATAGAAAATAAGCACTGTTAGTATGATGAACAATATTCCAAGTATTAGTCTACTCATAGGATTCAACTCTTTTATGAAGAATTTTCTGAGAAATAATTGCTGTAATAACAGTTACGATTAACGTACTCACGAATGCTATTGGTAGGATTAAAATCCCTTTACCATTTAAAAAATCAAGGTATTCCACTATTCCTACTGTTACGGGAACAAAAAAGATCGGCATATCCTTTAGTAAGAGGTCAATTCCTTTTTCTATCCAATGAACTCTAATTGCTTTTACTTGTAGCAAAAGAAAAAATAGTAGCATGCCAATGATGCTACCAGGAATCAACAAAGAGAAAAGATCTTGAATCCACTCTCCAATATAATAAAATAAAAACAGCATACTGATTTGCGCTGGAACCAGTATATATTTCATCCTGATAAATCCTCCAAATAAAATAATGAAAAATCACTATCTTATCGTAGCACTTTATCCAATCGATGACAAAAAATTAGATTGCTTCTTCGCCCTCCTTTGCTGTTTCCGAATGGTGCAAATAATTCGCTTTCGTGATCACAAATAAGTCATAAATTGGATGATCCATTTCAGAGTGGTTAATTTGTTGGAAAATCTCTGGATAAGTAACATTTGCATATATGACAAAAGGCACCTTCAAAATGGCCTTCATTGAACGGATATTAGATTTACGGATTTTTATAAAAATCGCCTCAATCTCTTGTTGGTAAAAAAGCTCTTCAAAAAATGCGTCTTTTGCTAATTGGTTATATCCCTTTCCAAAATAAGGCTTGCCGATCCACGTCGCTAAAAATCCTGTATTATTCTGAATATCAAACAAGTTTATTGTTCCAATTGGGTTGTAGTAATCATCTAGAATAGTACGAGAAATTAATTCTCCGTTCTCCTCTGCTTCCATTGTCTTTTTGGTTAAAAAATAAAATTCATCTGTGGAATATGCCTTTTGTCTTACATATGGAAAAACCTCTGGGTGCTTCAATAATTCATATAGGGCTGGCACGTCTTGTAAATCTCTCTTTTTTAACATAAAAAATCCCTCCTATTCGATGGAGGGTGTGATGAAAAAGGCAGCTTTGCCCTATAGTGTGTCTCATCCACCCTCGAATTTTTATCAAAAAGCCACAAAAATTCGGGGTGGGAATCGAACCCACTAGAACCAATATCTCAGTATTGGTGGCGCACCATTTGCCTTCCCTTATATGTCATCAAATAACAAAATGAAATTACTAAAAAACTCATTATTATCTTACACAACAATCACTGCAATTGTAAATAGTTTTTTTGTAAAAAAAACAAAAAAATTCTTTGTAATAAGAAGTAATATTAAGGAAAGTTTATAAAATATACATTTAGTTAATGTAAATGCCAAAATATTCAGTTATTTGCTTTAATATGACCAATAATTAAACTATTTAAGTAAATCTTCTAGTGCTTTTTCGATATGAGAATATTGGAACGAGTAACCACTCTTTATTGCTTTTTCAGGAAGAACCTTTTGCCCTGATTCTACAAGTATACTCATTTCACCTAGTAGGGTCTTTATGGCAACTCTTGGAACTGGTAACCAGTTAGGCTTATGAAGTGTTTGAGCAATAACTTCTGCCATTTTGCTATTTTTTATAGGACTTGGTGCGGTCATATGAAAGGCTTGATCAATCGTAGGATGATCTAATGAAAATAAAATCATTCCAATGACATCCGTGATATGAATCCATGATACCCACTGCTCGCCTGAGCCAATTTTGCCCCCAACATACCATTTGAATGGCATTGTCATTAAAGGCAAGGCACCTTCCGTCCCTAAAATGACACCAAACCTTGCAATAACCGTACGTACACCATAAGTATTCGCTTCTAGGGCGGTTTTTTCCCAAGCTTCTGTTACTTCTGCTAAAAAATCATTTCTTGATTCCTTTCTTGATTCTGTAAATGTTTCTGTAAGAGAAGTACCAAAATAGCCGACTGCAGAGGCATTGATTAGCACAGCAGGTTTATATTTCATTTCTTTTATCATATCGATGATTGCATAGGTAGCTTTGATTCTACTTTGATAAATACGATCCTTCTTTGATTTAGTCCAATATCCAAAAAGGGACTCCCCTGCCAAATTTATGATGGCATCCAATGGTGGTAATTGAGCAATGGGATTTAGATTCTCATTTAACCAACCGATATAGGTTATTTTTTGCTTATTCCTATGTTTATTGGGATGCCGAGTTAGGATAAATACCTCGTCTCCACGATCAATTAAATGCTTGGTAAGATGTTGACCAACAAATCCTGTACCACCAGCTATCGCTATTTTCATCGTCTCACTCTCCTATTTTTGTTTTTCAATAGTAAACGACTGTAAGAAAAATCTAAGAATCCCCCCCCTTTGAAGAACGTGTGTTTGTGTGATAAAATGGTAGGGAAACGAGGTGAGTGTTTTGCCAACCATTTCAAAAATTACCGTTCAAAAGAAACAAAAGTATCGATATAATATTTTTTTAAAGGAAAATGACAAGGAATATTATGCATTTAGTGTGGATGAAGATTTACTAATTTCTTATCATCTCCGAAAAGGTATGGAATTAACCAAGGGACTGATCGATCAAATTCAAGAGAAAGATGCCTCCTATAAAGTGTATACCCTATCTATACGTTTCTTAAGTTACCGAATGCGATCTGAGCAAGAATTAATAGAATATTTACAAAAAAAAGACATAGAAATCACATACATCAAGGAAGTTGTCCAAAGATTAAAACGGGAGAGTTTACTAGATGATTTAGCATTTAGTGAAGCATTCGTTCGAACCAGAATCCAAACAACATCAAAAGGTCCTATATTAGTTAGGAAGGAGTTAAAGGACAAAGGTGTGGAAGCAGCTATCATTGATAGAGCCTTAGAGCTTTATACGTATGATAAGCAATTTGAGAAAACGAAACGATTAATTGAGAAAAAAATGACTAATTCGTCTAAGAAATCTTTCAAGCAACAATTGAATGCCGTTAAACAAAACATTCTTCAAAAAGGCTTTACGCTTGAATTAATTCATGACGTTTTGCAGGAAATAGACTTAGGAGAAGACGCCGAAGCAGAATATCAAGCAGTTGTTTATCAAGGTCAAAAAATACAAACCAAGTATCAAAAGAAAGATACAGGTTATAAGCTAAAACAAAAAGTAAAAGCAGCTTTATACAGAAAAGGCTTTGATGGAGAATCCATTCAACGATTTATAGATGAATATATGGAGGAAGACTTATAAGGAAGAGCACGACTCCTTAGCTCTAATTACAAGCTATAGTGTTTGGATTCGTGCTTCTTTCACTTAATTACTCACAAGGCTTGTGATTTGTTCGATTGCTTCATATACATCATCGACGATGTGTTTTGCTTTAGCCTGTACTTCAATCGGTGCTGATGACATACAGAAGCTATTTGGTGTCATTTCAAACATTGGAATATCATTATAAGCATCACCAATAACGGCTATTTCCGAAGGTTTAATATGTAAATGCTTGGCTAATCGCTTTAATCCATCTGCTTTACTTACACCCTTTGGTACGATATCCAAACAATTCGGGTCAGAAATATAGGATTCGATACTTATTCCGAAGAGGTTCTTTATTTCTTCTTCAATAGATACTAACTGTTTGTTTTCTCCTAACAACATATACTTACTGGGATTAATTTCTGTTCCATACTTATCGATGAAATCAATCCCTTCTATTAATGGGAAATAAAGAAAATTCTCCATCGCTTTTAATTCCTCTGTTCTCTTCGAAATATAGATCTCATCCTTTGTAGAAATACAAACAAGATGTGAGTAGCTTGTAATATGCTCATGCAACTTGTAGCTCATTTCTAAATCAAATGTTCTCTGGTGGATAAAATCATGGGAATCAGACAAAACAAATGCGCCATTTTGACTTACTCTATGGGCATTTTTCTTAATTTCTTTACAAATTTCAAGGATGTCTCGATCTAACCTCCCAGTAGCAATAGCAAAGTCGATCTCAGTTTTTGATAAGCTATGTATAGCTTCAATATCCTTATTTTTAATTGTGTTTCCAGACTTTAATAACGTTCCGTCCAAATCTGTTGCAAATAATTTAATCATGAAGAAAACTCTCCCTTCTGCCCCTAGTATACTTCTTTTTCAATAGAAGTTCTAACAGTAAGGATATGTTACTTCCATTCACCTTTTGGATCATGCTACAATAAGAGTAATATTAAATGGTGGTGCGTAAAATGGAGAGAAGATATAGTTCCTATACTGTAGAGGAATTAAGAAAAGAAATGGCAAATCTTAAGGAAAAAGTACAAAAGGCTGAACAGCTTGGTAATATAAGTGAATATGAAATATTAGAACGGAAATTACAAATGGCAGCGGCCTATCTTGTCAATCCGGCTGATTTTAAAAAAGGCGATAAATATGAGCTTGCGAAAGACCCAGGGCATCAATTTCAAATTACCTATATTAATGGCGTATTTGCTTGGGGACACCGCATTAATCTATTGGGACAACACTTGGAACAAGAAGAAGCAGTGCCGTTATCTATTCTTGGCGATAAAATAGAAGGGTGATTATGACACTCCATAATCCTAAATTAAAGGAGCTGACTCAAAAATTGTCAGCTCCTTTAAAAAGTCGAGGAAACCTGTTTATCCACATTTAATTTACTTTGTAGTTTTTCCTCTGAAAAAATCCAGCCTGTATAAGAATTCATTATTCGCTGATTATCGTCGATTTGTACTACAGCGACAAATGGATAATGACCAGCTGTTCGATAACGTAGATCGATAAAACGAATTTCACTGAAGTCATCATACATGTTCCATTCCCAGCGATAAATCGGGGAGAAGGAAAGAAAAGCAGCGATATTTTTATCCTTTTTCGCAATCTCGAATAACCTATTATCTGGTACAGGCATCTTATCAAATTGGTCATTTACGACAATGTGTCCATCTTCTACTTGACCAACATAGTAAAAGTCTTTCGTAGTGATGGCAATTCGCCATATATTTTGCTTCGTTGTCGGTGAAGTAGCAATTTTTTCGGTATGGTCAAAGTGTTCGTAAATCAATTTAACAATTTCTCTCTTGTCCATATATCTTTTAATGTAATACAATAATATAATAAAATAGATGGCAAGCCATGTGTAGCCTGGAGTGGCACCTAATATCCATGCAATAATCCCAATAACATGAAGACTAAAAATATAGGGATCAAAGGTGCTAATAAAACCGTGAGCTACCCATTTTTTTGTGAATGGGCGATAGGCTTGTGTGCCATATGCGTTAAAAATATCAACAAAAACATGCAGAATTACTGCAAGAGATGTCCATAACCAAAGATGTAAAAAATTCACCTCGGGTAAGAAAAGGTAGATTATAGAAGAAATAGCGATTCCCCAAAAGATTACTAATGGAATCGAATGAGTAATACCTCTGTGATGTCTTAAATAGGTGGCATTATTTCGTAATTTCAAGATTGTATCAAAATCAGGTGCATGGGAGCCGACTATGGTACCAACCATAACAGCTGTAAATAGTGCAGAGTCCTGTTGTACAACTGGATCTAAAGTGGCAATACCACCAAGAGCAATGCCCATTGTGATATGTGTTGCAGTATCCATTCTTAGTTGCCCCCTATAAAAAATTATCTAACTCGAATAACACTTTTTCTAACAACATTGTAACATGAAGGATGAATTATTGTGAAAAATAATCATGATCATATAGCCATTACTATTAATATACCCCAATTTCGTAAAGATTTAATCGATTGGTTTGAAAAAGAACAAAGAAATCTTCCTTGGCGCAAAAATCAAGATCCATATCGAGTATGGGTGTCAGAAATTATGCTACAACAAACAAAAGTGGATACCGTTATTCCATATTTTAATCAGTTCACTAAATCTTTTCCTACATTATCTGCCTTAGCAGAAGCAGATGAACAAGAAGTATTAAAGGCATGGGAAGGATTAGGGTATTATTCTCGAGTCAGAAATTTGCAAACAGCGGTACGGGAGGTAGTCGAAAATTATGATGCTAAGGTGCCAGATGACGTGGAGTCACTTGGGAATCTAAAAGGAGTTGGTCCATATACAAGAGGTGCCATACTAAGTATTGCGTATAATAAACCAGAACCAGCGGTTGATGGAAACGTAATGCGTGTATTGTCAAGAATATTATTGATTGAGGAAGATATTGCTAAGGCCAAAACAAGGAAAATTTTTGAACAAGCTGTCCGTGAACTGATATCAGAGGAAAATCCATCTTATTTTAATCAGGGATTAATGGAGCTTGGTGCACTCATATGTACACCGAGAAAGCCAAGCTGCATGCTTTGTCCTGTTCAAGATCATTGCACCGCATTTGCAAAAGGTGTAGAGCAATCATTACCAATAAAATCAAAAAAAACAAAACAGAAAATAGAGGACCACTTTACATTAGTGATCGAAGATGAAACTGAAAAGGTTATGTTAGAACAAAGACCAGATACTGGGTTGCTCGCTCAAATGTGGCAATTTCCAATGGTAAGCAAAAAGGAAGTAAGCGAGTCATTGCTTCAAACCTATATAAAGGAAAAGTTTGAAATAGATGTAATTCAATTAGAAAAATTAAAGCCAGTTAAGCATGTTTTTTCCCATATTACATGGAATATGGATGTTTGGCGAATAAAAGGAGTAGGCCAACCAAAAGGATTGATGCTGCCTCTAGATGAAGTAACACAATATCCGATGCCTGTTTCACATCAAAAGGTATTATCTCAAATACAAGAATATAACGGTAATTAAGCCATCGCGTGGCCGAATTGATTTAACCATTTTTTTCTATTTATAATTCGTGGATAAAAAGTTTTTAGGTGGGTAAATTAATGGTCGTGGAGGTGATTATGATGGCTAAACAACCAAACAAAGCTAACCAAGCACAAGCAAGCAAAACAAATGCTCAAGAGGTTAAGCGCCAAAACCAACAAGCTGCTCAAGGTCAAGGACAATTTGGTACTGAGTTCGCTAGCGAAACAAATGCTCAAGAAGTAAGAGCACAAAACAGAAAGTCTGAAAGCAACAAAAAATAACATTTAAATCAAAGGCTTAGATCATTCTCACAATGATCTAAGCTTTTTCTATATATAGGGATATTTACTTATTTTTACATAGATATATTCGGTTCATTCTAGTTGTATTATTTTATTTTATAAAATTTTATCGTTATAATAAAGGATGACCTAAAAGACGCATCTTAAGATGTAAATAAAAATAAAAAAATTATAGGAAGGAAGATACGTATGGATGGCCTTGAACCAGGTAGAAACATTCAAATACAGAGCTATAAACATAATGGTCAGCTCCATCGTATCTGGGATACAACGACCATATTGAAGGGAACGAACAATCGCGTAATTGGGGCAAATGATAAAACCCTTGTGACAGAAAGTGATGGTAGAACATGGATTACAAGAGAACCAGCAATATGTTTCTTTCATGTGAAATATTGGTTTAATATAATCGGAATGTTACGTAATGATGGCATTCATTACTATTGTAATATTAGTTCACCGTTTGTTTTTGAGGATGGCGCTGTTAAATATATCGATTATGATTTGGATGTTAAAGTATTTCCAGATATGACTTATACCCTTTTGGATGAGGATGAATATGAGCTGCACAAGGAACAGATGAATTATCCCAAAGTATTAGACAAAATATTAAAAAATAATGTAGAGCACTTATTACATTGGATTAGACAGAGGAAAGGACCATTTTCACCTGAGTTTGTAGATCAGTGGTATGAGCTTTTTTTGACCTATCGATCTTAAAACTTACACTAACATAGAGAAAGGTGAATATCATTTGGATAGTATTAGAAGATATATAAAATATGTTGTACCATACAAATGGAAAATTTTATTAACGATATTTATCGGGATCATTAAATTTGGGATCCCTTTATTAATTCCATTAATTGTTAAATATGTCATTGACAACATTATCGGTTCTGAAACAATGAGCTCCAATGAAAAATTAACAGAATTAGCTTGGCTCATGGGTGTAGCTGGATTTGTTTTTGTTGTGCTACGTCCACCAGTTGAATATTACCGCCAATATTTGGCCCAATGGACTGGAAATAAAATCCTATACGATATCCGTGAGAGATTATTTGATCATATCCAACGCTTAAGTATGCAGTTTTACGCAAGGACGAAAACCGGTGAAATCATTTCACGTGTTGTTCATGATGTGGAACAAACGAAAAATTTCGTAATGACTGGACTTATGAATGTTTGGCTGGACATGGTTACCATCTTAATTGCGATCGGAATTATGCTTTATCTTGATGTTTGGTTAACGATTGTGGCCATTGCATTATTTCCTTTATACGGAATATCAGTAAAAATATTTTATGGAAAGCTTCGAGAATTAACAAGAAAAAGGTCACAAGCATTGGCGCAAGTACAGGGACATCTACATGAACGCGTTCAAGGGATTCCTGTTACAAGAAGCTTTGCATTAGAGGAATATGAACAGGGGCAATTCGATAAACAGAATAAAAATTTCTTAGATAGAGCGATTGATCATACGGCGTGGAATGCGAAGACATTTTCGGTGATGAATACGATCACGGATCTTGCTCCATTATTAGTAATTGGCTTTGCCGGATATTTTGCTATAACCTCTGGATTAACGGTTGGAACAATTGCTGCTTTCGTAGGCTATATGGATCTTGTATACAACCCTTTACGACGCCTTATTAGTTCATCAACAGTACTAGTGCAATCCATTGCTTCTATGGATCGGGTCTTTGAATTTATTGACGAAAAATACGATATTAAAGATTCACCAAATGCACAAAATTTAGAAAAAGTAGAAGGCGAAATTGAATTTGATCATGTTTCTTTTCGCTATGACGAGGAAGAGGAACTGGTATTACAGGATATTTCCTTAAAAGCGAAAAAAGGGGAAACCATTGCATTAGTAGGGATGAGTGGTGGTGGAAAATCTACCATTATTAGCCTGATACCTAGATTTTATGATGTAACGAGTGGTCAGATTTTACTCGATGGAACGGATATTCGTGACGTTAAGGTTCGATCATTGAGAGACAAGATTGGTATGGTGTTACAGGATAATATTCTCTTTAGTGAATCAATTGCTGCGAATATTCGCATGGGAAACCCTGATGCCACAGACGAAGAAGTAATAGAAGCTGCTAAAGCGGCAAATGCACATACATTTATTAGTGAATTATCAAATGGGTATGATACTCTAGTTGGCGAGCGTGGAGTGAAATTGTCAGGAGGGCAAAAGCAACGAGTCGCTATTGCACGTATTTTCTTGAAGAATCCACCATTATTGATATTAGATGAAGCAACTTCTGCATTAGATTTGGAGAGCGAAAGCTTAATACAGGGAGCATTAGAGAAACTAGCCTCTGATCGCACAACGTTTATAGTAGCACATCGATTGTCAACCATTACTCATGCTGATCGTATTATTTTAATTGAAAATGGTCTTATTAAAGAGGAAGGAAATCACCAGAAATTAATGCAAAAGCGAGGAAGCTATTATAACCTCTATCAAATCCAGGAATTAGATGAACAAAATAATTGAACCAAATGAAGCCCTTACTATACAGCTCTAGTAGGGGCTTTTAATTTAAGGTAATATTCGTTTTTTCTTTTCCTCTATTTCGATTACCATACCTTGATGAAACTTTTGGTAGCTGTAAAGCAATGTTTGCAGATGAAGAATTTCTTTATGATATTCCATTAAACGAGCGGCTAATGGGAGTAGGGACAATGGATCTTCTTCATCCTTTTCATAAAGTTGAAACAATTGATCTACAACGTGAGGAATGTTTGGTGTTGTAATCTCCTGCACCAATTTTGTTTGGTTTCTTCTAATTCTTCCCATAGCACTTAATAATAATCTCTCATGAGAATAAATAATTTTATCTAACTCCTTCACAAGTACACCTTGGAATTCCTTTGGTATTGTTTCAATCTTGTTGTCATATTGGTGAAACGTTTCTAATGTTTCGAGAGATTTTTTGGATGTGATAATCATTTGCTTAAAAACCGCTAGTCTACGCATTTTAGGGATTCGGTTTTTTTTACGGTAAATTCTCTCCTCGCTAAACAATAAATAAGTATTGTCAATAAGCTTGATTTCCCTTTGTAGCTTTTCTACTTCCACCTTCAATGCTGGCTCATCGGAAAGGTGTCTTGTCGAAATACGAAGCCATTGTAAAATCTCCGTTGTTACTCGGTTAATATGTTTAAATAATTTTTGCTCATAATTAGGTGGTAAAAAAACCATATTTACGATAAATGCTGAAACAATTCCTAAGCTTAACGAAAAAAATCGCAATCCTGCGAAATGTAGGAGCAACATTTCAGTCGTTTCCATAATCGCAAGTATGGCAATAATAGCAAGCGCGATTGTGTTTTCATTCATTTTTAGATATAGACATATTCCAATAACGATAATAGTTGTAAATCCAATAACAATAGGATCATTCCCTATCGTAAAAACAACAATTGCTGCAATACTGACTCCAATTAAATTTGCATAAATTTGTTCAAACATCGTCTGGAAGGAGCGGTAAATGTTTGGTTGGATCGCAAATGCTGCTGCAATTCCAACATAAGTTGGTGATGGAATTCCGATTAGATTGGCAACATATAAAGCTACAGCTACAGCAATACCTGTTTTTAACATCCGTGCCCCGAGCTTCATATAAATGTTCCTCCCAACTTTTAGTTCGTTTTAAAATTAGTTGCAAAAGACGTACCCACAACCTCTTTTGTAGATATACTGCACTTTTTTCACAAGTATACCACCGATAATGGAATGAAAAAACTTCAGAGCATAGAAAGGGTATGAAAATTTTAAATCAGAGAAGAATAGGAAGAAGGTCAACTATAAAGTATACATGAGAAGGAGTAGCATGATGGAAGGCAAAAAAAGGATTTATTCGCTCTAGCATCCATTCCACTAATGATGACATTAGGAAATTCTATGTTAATACCTGTATTACCCATAATCGAGAAAGAAATAAACATTACATCCTTTCAATCCAGTTTAATCATTACTGTCTATTCCGTTGTAGCAATTATATTAATTCCTTTAGCTGGCTACTTATCCGACAAAATAGGCAGGAAGAAAGTAATCATTCCTAGCTTATTATTGACAGGAATTGGCGGATTGATTGCTGCGTTTGCAGCATGGAGTATGGATGAGCCCTATTTTCTTATATTAGTTGGGCGTTTTTTACAGGGGGTGGGGGCATCAGGTGCGTTCCCAGTAGTTATCCCAACAGTTGGTGATTTATTCAAGGATGAAGAAGAGGTCAGTACTGGACTTGGCTTAATTGAGACATCGAATACGTTTGGAAAGGTTTTAAGTCCCATTATAGGTGCCGCTTTAGCTATAGCGATCTGGTATTTACCATTTATTTTTATTCCGATATTCTCGGCAATCTCCATTATATTAGTACTATTTATGGTGAAAACACCGAAAAAAGAACAAGAATCAAATCAAACATTTTCTGAGTTTTTAGGATCTCTAAAAAAAGTCTTTCATTATAACGGCAAATGGCTTATGACAACATTTATTATTGGGAGTATCAATATGTT
This sequence comes from Gracilibacillus sp. JCM 18966, assembly GCF_055392695.1. Taxonomy (NCBI): domain Bacteria; kingdom Bacillati; phylum Bacillota; class Bacilli; order Caryophanales; family Bacillaceae; genus Gracilibacillus; species Gracilibacillus sp. JCM 18966. The sequence continues at coordinate 2,234,500 of NZ_AP043883.1, forward strand.
CGTTTTATTTGGGTTTTTGTTTCATTTGTCAACATTACTTGAGGACAGATACTTAATAGATGGTGTGAGAAAGGGGCTTTATCTTGCCATTCCGCTTTTGTTTCTTTGTCTTGCCTCATATGGTGCCGGAAAAAAAATAGGGAAAAACAAAATAATGATGAAATGGTTAATCGCAATCGGTAATATTATTGCTGCTTGTGCCTTATTTTTTGTGAAGAGTGATGCAAGTATTGTTAGTGTTCTTTTCTTATTAACAATAGCAGGTGTTGGTATTGGTGTGTCATTACCTTGTCTAGATGCCCTTATTACAGAAGGAGTAGAAAAAGATGTTAGGGGGACGATTACCTCATTATATAGCAGTATGCGTTTTTTAGGTGTAGCGGCAGGTCCACCTATCATTGCCATTATTATGGAGAATAACTTGTCGGTTTTATATTGGTTTTTAGCAGCACTAAGCATCGTAGCCTTTCTTATTACTTTGTTTTTAATCAAACCAAGTCAAAAAGTGCAACCATCTCTTTAACAAAGGAAATCCGGACTAAAACTCCGGGTTTCCTTTAACTCATCTTCTGAAATGCTGTGTCAATACAACGAATGGTTTCTAATATATCAGCTTCTGTGTGGGCAATCGTTAAAAACCACGCTTCGTATTTTGATGGAGCCAAGTTAATACCTTGTTCTAGCATTAATTTAAAAAATTGACCGAATTTCTCTCCATCCGTTGCCTCTGCCTGAGCATAATTGGTCACTTTTTCCTTTCCGAAATAAAGGGTTAGTGCACCTTTTAATCGATTTACTGTAATATCAATGCCATATTTTTGAGCAGCTTTGTTCATTCCGTCTTCGAGTATCGCTCCTAAGTAATCAAGGCGATCATATAACCCTTTTTCACTTAAAACCTCTAAACAAGCAATTCCAGCTGATATGGATGCAGGATTACCTGCCATTGTTCCAGCTTGATAGGCTGGTCCTAATGGTGCCACCTGTTCCATTATTTCTTTTTTTCCACCATATGCACCAATTGGTAATCCACCACCGATTATTTTTCCCAGTGCTGTCATGTCTGGTTCGACTCCTACTAATTTTTGCGCAGAACCATATGTAAAACGGAAGGCCGTTATTACTTCATCATAGATAACAAGAGAACCATTTTGGTGCGCGAGCTGATTTACTTTTTCTAAAAAACCAGGGTGGGGTTCCACAATGCCGAAATTACCGACAATTGGCTCAACTAAAACAGCAGCTACTTGGTCGCCCCAATGATGGAGAGCTTCTTGAAAAGCTTCCATATCATTAAAAGGAACAGTAATGACTTCCTTTGCGGTTGCTTCTGTTACTCCAGCTGAATCGGGGTTTCCTAATGTAGATGGACCTGAACCCGCTTGGACAAGTACCGCATCAAAATGTCCATGGTAACAGCCAGCAAATTTAATTATTTTTTCACGATTTGTATAAGCTCTTGCAACTCGAATTGTTGTCATCACAGCCTCTGTTCCTGAATTGACAAAGCGAACCTTATCCATTGAAGGAATAGCAGCTTTTAGTTTTTGAGCAAAAATGTTTTCCAATTTTGTAGGGGTACCAAATAGCACGCCATTTTCTGCTGCCTTTTGAATAGCATTCGTAATATGTGGATGGGCATGACCAGTAATAATAGGCCCATATGCGCCGAGATAATCAATGTATTGATTACCGTCAACATCCCAAAAATAAGCCCCCTTTGCACGCTCCATATATACGGGAGATCCTCCACCAACTCCTTTATATGCTCGAGATGGTGAATTTACTCCACCTACTATATGTTTCTGTGCTTCTTTATGTAAAGCTTCTGAATTAGTAAACTGCATAATAAATCCCTCCATGAAAGAAAATGCATGATTAATTATAGCACTAACTACCATGAAGGGAAAAATAATCTGTTACAGGACATGTTTAATTTTGGAAATATATAAACCTCTAATAAAAAAGAAGTAAACCGCATAAATAGCTAAATAACAACTTATTAACATGACACTAGGCCATAATACAGAAGCACTTAACATATTTTGTAATGCCTTAAAAGCAAATCCTGCGTGAATCACTGCAACTGTAAAAGGGATAAAAAACAAGTAGGCAATCTCTTGAGTAATACTTGCCTTCATTTCTTTTCTCGTTAAACCAATTCGGTACAATGCTTTATATTTGCTAATGTCTTTGTCTAAATCCTGATATAATTTGAAATAGAGAATGGACCCCGCTGCTAAGAAAAATAGTACACTAATGAATAGCCCAAAGAATAAGGTGTGTGCAAGAGTTTTTTTCATCATTACATAGAAATCAGCACTTGCATCTATTTCTACTATGTCATTATTTACATGTTTCATAATCTCTACTATTTGATCTGCTTGATTGGTCCAATTAGGAACATTCATTGCTGTGTAACGATATTGTTCATTTGGATCAGCAACATTGGCGAATTCATCAAAAATTTGATCAGGTACGACGATTGTATAACGAGTGTGTATCGTTGTATTAATGACTGAAGTGATAGTATCAACATTAAGCACAGCTTGAAAATTATTTGAGCTAACGGTTAATTCCTCAGGAAAATCAGCTTCTCCAGGTAAAACGATATTAGGAAGCATAATATACATCTGATCTTCCTTTATACTCTGTTTACTTGAATATTGATTTAGATCTGCTATTTGCTGATAATCGGAAAAAGAAATTAGATCAGCCCAGTTCATTTCCCCTAGATTCTCGAGCTGTGCCTGAGTTCGATTTACCGTGATGGATTGATAGTTGATGTTAGCTTGTTCAAATTTTTGTAAGACAGTATCCATTTCTTTATCCATCATGGCAATATTATCTTCACCTTTGGCTAAAAATGAAACATCTTGCGGGTAATAAGCGTTCGCTTCTGCTTCTGCACTTTTAAAAGCACCAAATAATACCCCAGAGGCAGTGAATGCTACAGCACTTAAAATGGTTACAAAAAATAATAATCTTGCATGATCCTTTAATTTATAGCTTAAGTCAGATATTGTTAGCAAATTTGTTTTATGAAAGTAAAGATTTCTCCTTCTTTTCAATAAATAAATGAATGCAACCGAAAATTGAGTAAACAACAAATATGTTCCAGGGATGATTAATAATAAGATGTAAAACATTCGATAAACGATCGTGATAAGGGTAGAGGTGGCAGCTAAATAATATGCTACTATAACTAGAGCTAATCCTAAGATACTTAATACCCAGGAGAACTTAGGAGGGCGTTTGTTCGCTTTCACTCCTCGTAATAGGTCTACTACTGCATTTGTCTTCAATGTCCAAACTACAAAAATAGAATTGAATTCAAACATCAAGAAATAACTTATGACAGTGATAATGATAGCCTTTGGTGCTATATGAAAACCTAATGTTCCTTCTAGTTCTAGTATCTTGGAAAAACCCATAATAAATAAATTTGCAAATAGCATGCCAACTAGAATTCCTGCAAGTATAGAAACAACACCAATGATCGTATTTTCTAGTATGAGCATCCGGTTTAATTTTGACTTACTAATTCCTAATGTCATTAACAAACCATACTCTTTTTTCCTTGATTTAATGAAGGCACCAGTCGAATACATAACGAACAGAAAAGAAAAACCAAATATGATGATCTCTGCTGCCATAATCCCTCTTTGGACGCCTTCCCGAAATTCATGTCCATCAATTTCAGGATGAAACATAATAACAGCATAGATAAAGAACACGGCAACAGAGAACATACAGCTAAAGAAGTAGCTCATATATTGACGTGCATTGCGCTTTACATTATTAAATGCGAATTGTCTGAAGGTCATCTGTATCACCTCCAAGCATTGATTGAACATTTAATATTTCCTGGAAAAAGGTTTGACGATTTTCCCCTTTATAGAGCTGGTTAAAAATTCTTCCATCCTTAATGAATAGTATCCTTTCACAGAAACTTGCAGCAAAAGGGTCATGTGTTACCATTAGGGTTGTTGCCTCCTGCTTTTCATTTAGAGTGGAAAGGGCCTCCATTACTTGCTTTGATGCTTTAGAATCTAAGTTTCCTGTAGGTTCATCTGCAAATATAATGGCGGGTTGATGAATAATTGCCCGGGCAATAGCAGCACGTTGCATCTGGCCGCCAGATACTTCAAAGATTCTATTTTTTAAAATCGTATCAATCCCTAGCTGTTTGGCAACTTTACTAAGTTTTTTCTCCATTTCATTTACCTTACACCCGTCAAGAGTGAGTGGTAGCATTATATTCTCTTCTATGGTTAAGGTTTCTAATAAATTGAAGTCTTGAAATATAAATCCCATTTGCTTTCTTCTGAATTTTGCGAGCTTTGTTTTGGAGAGTTTTGTAACATTCTCGTTATTAATTTCGATAGTACCTGCAGATAATCGATCAATAGTAGAGAGAACATTTAATAAGGTTGTTTTTCCGCTACCTGATGGACCCATTACCCCAACAAATTCTCCTTTTTCAATTTCAAATGAGATATTATCGATGGCCCTATGTTCAATGCCACGATTGTTTCCGTATATTTTTGAGATATTTTTTGCTTCTAATAATGGCATAGTAATCCAACCTTTCCCACTGTAGTAATTTTATTATAAATGCAATATGTCGAGATAACCTATTCATAATTCTTTCAAAAGTAAAAAGAAACCTTACATTATTGTAAGATTTCTATGAAGCGTTAAAGGAAATGGAGATCTTAGTGCCCTTCTTAACCTCAGAATCAATGGAAACCTGATGATGTAATTCATCACAAATTTGTTTCGTTAAATAGAGTCCCATCCCAGTGGACTCTTGATAATTTCGGCCATTTTCTCCAGTGAAAAAAGGATGAAATACCTGTTTAATGTCTTGTTTAGGAATACCAATACCTTGATCTATTATGGATAAAGTATAATAACCATATTGATTGTCAGTAGAAAAGGTTATGTTAGTCTTTGTTCCACTTGCGTATTTAATGGCATTACTTGTAATTTGTCCAAGGACGAAACCTAGCCATTTTTGATCAGAATAAATATACGTATTAGATGGTATCTCTATTTTTGGATATACATGATGGCGTATAAAGCTGGATTTATACTCTTGAATGACTGTTCTGACTAGTTGATTCAGATCAATCTTTTCCACATGGAAATCTCGTTCGAACTGTTGTAATCTAGATTGGTATAAAGCAAGCTGTAACCCATTCTTCATCCGATCTAGTTCTTCTTCCATATCCTGCTTGAATGCATGGGGGAGATTTATTTGCTCATTTTCGATGGTTAAACTTATTACGGATAATGGTGTTTTCATTTGATGAACCCATTGCTGCATAAACATATTTTCCTGTTTCTTCTCCGCATGTAGCTTTTCTAACTGTTGCTTATAAGCGTGATACTGTTTCTCGTAATGCTCCTTTAATTGTCTCGTTAATTGATCTGGAGCATCTGGAAGCCATGCAGCCTCGTTCGTTTCCTTTGCGGTAAATTGATATATTTCTCGATACTTCATATAACGAAAGATATGATAGATAACTAAAAAACTGGTAGCAACAAGGAGCATATACATCAGATTTGCAGTACTAATCGCTTCAGCACTAACAGAGCTTGCCAGTCTTGCGATGATTAAAAGAATACCAACTTGCGAATAAAAGAAAAGAATGGATATGAGTTGATCCTGTACATATGCTTTCATTTATTGTTCACCCATGTTTTTTCAAGTTTGTAACCCGCACCTCGTATGGTAGAAATGGCTTGATCAATCCCAAGCTCAGATAATTTTTTTCTGATACGAGTGATATTGACACTTAATGTATTGTCATCAACAAAATCTTGATCGTCCCAAAGCCTTTCCAGTAAAAATTCCCTAGAGATAATTTGATCTGGATGTGTTAAAAATGCTTGAGCTAGGAGGCATTCCTTTTTTGTTAATAGTACTTCTTTGTCTTGAAAGGAAAGAATAAACGTCGTTGTATCTAATGTAAGACCTTCAAAATCGATTACTTGAGTCGATTTTTCCGTGCGATACTCTCCATATACACGTCTTAAAATACTTTTAATTTTCGCTAATACAACTTCCAGTTGAAACGGTTTTGTAATGTAATCGTCTGCGCCATTTTCAATAGCCATTACTTGATCCATCCCGCTATCCCTTGCTGATATAAAGATGATTGGACAATTACTACGTGCACGAATTTTACGACACCAGTAAAAACCGTCGAATCGTGGTAGGTTTATATCTAATAGAACTAGATGAGGTTCCCACTGTAAAAATTCCTCTTGAATAAGATCGAAGTCGTCCACCGTTTTTATTTCATAATCATATTTAGATAAAAAATCAGCAAGAATATCTCGAATTTTTGGATCATCTTCTACTATATAAATTTTGATCAATTGTCATCACCTCTACTTGTCCATCGTAAACTAAAAGTAGGAATAAATAAAGTGAGACTGCCATCAAGGGACAGGTTATTCCAATAATGGTTACCTCTGTAGTTCTATTAGTTTAGAGTTAGCTGTGAAAATATAAATAGAGTGGAGATTGGTCTAGAATGATAGCAATCATTTCTGTTTTGATCATTGGGGTATTATTATGTGGGAGCTTATACGCATTTATTTTTGGAAAGGTTCATCAAAGAAGTTATTTTTCATACGAAATTTTTTATACTTTACTCGTAGTGTACTTTACTGTTCTAACATCCTTTGCATGCTTGTATTTCGTTTTGTCCTTCCACGGAGTACTCTTATTAGAAGATGGTGAGCTTAAGAGGTTATCACCGTTTGAAACATTAGCACATTCCTTTTATTTCAGTGGAGTTACTTTAATGACAGTCGGTTATGGAGATATTACGCCAATCGGCTGGGGGAGACTACTTGCTTTACTGGAGGCATTGATTGGTTACATTTTACCGCCCGCGTTTTTTATTAAGATTTGGCAAGGAAATGATAGACGTCACAAGTAGTTTTTAGTTGAGTCTTTCTTCTAATTCCAGTACGCTAGAAGGAGTAAATTTCATTGGAGGGATTTGAAGTGACAGTAGAAGTTGGACAAGAAGTACAAGACTTTGAACTAATGAATAACAAAGGTGAAACAGTTAAGCTATCTGATTATAAAGGGAAACATGTTGTTCTTTATTTCTATCCAAAGGATGATACACCAGGCTGTACAACGGAAGCGTGTGACTTTCGCGATAATTATGAGAGCTTCCAGGATCTTGATGCCGTTATTTTAGGAGTGAGTCCAGATTCCGAAGAAAGTCATAAAAAATTTATTGATAAGCATAGTTTGCCGTTTGAACTACTCGTTGACGAAGACAAGAAGGTTGCGGAGCAATTTAATGTTTGGCAATTAAAGAATAAATTCGGTAAAGAGTATATGGGAATTGTTCGTTCCACCTTTATTATAGACAAACAAGGAATTCTTCAAAAAGAGTTTCGTAATGTACAAGTAAAGGGACATGTTGAAAAGGCATTAAGCTATATTCGTGAAGAATTAAGCTAATCCCTTCGAGCCATAGCTTATGAAAAACCTCAATGAAGGAAACAGGAATCGAAAGCATAGATCGATTCCTGTATTTTTTTGTACGTTAGGAAAGTATAAAATTTCTACACAGTGGCGTTTCGACGTAGCTGAAATGTTAAGGTACCAAGTATAAGCAAAACTAGGCATTCGCCAAAGGACGAGCGAATGCGAGTTTTTCTAATGCGTTAAGAAAGCATAAGAGTTCTACACAGCAGAAGTTCAACGTAGCTGAAATTTTATGGTGCAAAGTATAAGCAAAACTGAGCATTCGCTAAAGGACGAGCGAAAGCAAGTTTTTCTAACAAGAAACAATGGAGCAAATCGAATTTTCCAATATAAAAGTGATTAAAGCATAAAATCAGCAATAATTCGTATACTTTTATTGACAGAAAAGACTTGAAGGGTTTACACTAATTATAAGGATTATAATTTAATAATTGTGTTAATACAGTTTATATTGTAAACTAGTTATTAATAATTAAAAATAATTGTAGGAGAAAGCGAGGTGCATGGCGGGTGTCGGAACATATGTTACAAGAGGCTGTTGAAAAGCTAAAGTCATCTGGAGTTCGTATCACACCACAGCGTCATGCGGTGTTGGAATTTTTATTAAATGCAGAAATTCATCCTACTGCTGATGATATTTATAAGGCTTTAGAAGGTAAGTTTCCAAATATGAGTGTAGCTACCGTATATAATAATTTACGAGTTTTTCGAGAAATTGGTCTTGTGCGAGAGCTAACCTATGGAGATTCTTCTAGTCGCTTTGATTGTAATACTTCTAAGCATTATCATATTATATGTGAAAGCTGTGGAAAAATAGTTGATTTTCACTATCCTAGCTTGGATGAAGTGGAATCATTGGCAGAACAAATTACAGGATTTGATGTTAGCCACCACCGAATGGAAGTATATGGAGTATGTCAAGAGTGTAAAAAAGATAAAAAACAAATTGTTTAATATCAAAACACACGAGTTATTGCTCGTGTGTTTTTCTTTAGACTTAGTATTTCAACAAGGAAAACCTTCACCAATGGAAGTATCATTCTAACTTCTCTTGGAGTTGTAGCTTTCATCAAATTCTTTACCTTCTAAACTCTTATCTAATGTTAAAGGCTGCTTACAATGCATACAAGCATCCACACGACCTAGCATTTTTGTCGGTTTTTCACAGGTTGGACAAATTATTGGAACTGCTCTTGTGGACAATAGCCCAATCCAAAAGTAAACAACTGTACTAAATACGATTGCAATCATACCAAGAATAATAAAAATAAGCATAAGCCATTCTACTTTTTTGACAAGTAAACCAATGTACATAATTCCAAAACCGATAAAAATGAGACTCAATGCAAAGGTACGTATTCGATTAATTTTATTTTTATAAGTTATATCTGACATTTTGCTTCCTCCATGACCTAGCATAAATCAAATCTATTTTGTAGTATAGCATATTTCTACAATTTTTGTGCAAGCACTTGCTTCATCGTTTATGATGTATATAGGAAGATAAGAAGAAGGTGTTCTATGTTGGATTTAAATGTTTTTCCTCAAGCTGTAGCTTATTATTTTAAGGAATGGAAGGAATTTGAGATGCCTTTTCATCACCACGAAGCTACAGAGATTATGTATGTAATTAGTGGAAGCTGTAGGGTTGAGATAAATAATGAATGTATTGGTATGCGAAAGGGACAATATATAATTATTCAAAGCCATATTCCGCATCGCCTTGTTGTTGAGAAGAACAGACCTTGTCGAATGTTAAATTTGGAGTTTGAGTGGAGAAGTGGCGAGCAAAGACTCATTTCACTGGAAAAATTAGCGAAGCTAGATGACTCATTTCCATCTGCAATTTTATCTGAGGAACCTTTTTTTATATTAAGAGATGCTGATCATATATATTATACGTTAAGAAATTTAGTATTTGAGCTAGATAATCAATCAAACGAAAACTCTATGATGATTGATAACCTCCTTTTGCAGTTACTATTAATTATTGCTAGACAGCGTAGGGAACAAAATCATGAAGAAAATGGTAAGAACGAGAACTATGTAAAGAAGGTTATTACATATATTCACGAAAATTATGATCATGACATAACCGTGGAGCAATTAGCGAACGTGGCTCATATCCATCCGAGCTACTTACACCGAATTTTTAAACAGTCTACAGGTATGACATTACACGAATATATCTCAAGGGTTAGAATAGAAAAAGCCAAAATGTTATTAGAGAAAACAGATATTGCTGTAACGGAAATCTCTTCATATGTAGGAATTAATACAAGTCAATACTTTAGTAGTGTCTTTCGTAGAAGTACCGGATTAAGCCCATCTAATTATCGTAGACATTTTAGGGATATATAAATGCTAGGATTTTATACATTTTTCTTCTGATAAGCGATTATTTTTAAATCGCTTTCAATCAAATCGTGATAAGCTATTTTTAAACGATTTTATCAAGGAGGAAATGGTAATGACATTTAAAATTGCTTTTATCGGTGCAGGTAGTATTGGGTTTACGAGAGGACTGTTACGAGATATATTATCCGTACCAGAATTCCAGAAGATTGAGGTTACCTTTACTGATATTAATCAAAAAAATTTAGAAATGGTTACACAGCTTTGTCAGCGAGATATTGATGAAAATGGCTTAGATATTCAAATTAAAGCAACAACTAATCGCAGGGAAGCTTTAAAGAATGCAAAATATATATTTAATGTTGTACGAATAGGTGGATTGGAAGCTTTTAAAGCTGATATTGAAATTCCATTAAAGTATGGAGTAGACCAATGTGTAGGTGATACACTAAGTGCTGGTGGAATTATGTATGGGCAACGTGGAATAGCAGAAATGTTAGAGATCTGTAAAGATATTCGTGATGTAGCAGATGCTGAGGTACTCTTATTAAACTATGCAAATCCAATGGCTATGTTAACATGGGCATGTAATCAATATGGTGGGGTTCGTACAATTGGGCTTTGTCATGGTGTGCAAAATGGGCATAAGCAAATTGCCGAGGTGTTAGGAAAGAAAAGAGAAGAAGTAGATATCATCTGTGCTGGTATTAACCATCAAACATGGTATATTCAAGTGAAAGTAGCTGGTGAGGATAAAACAGCTGAACTATTAGAAGCATTTGAAAACCATTCAGAATATAGCAAAACAGAGAAAGTAAGAATTGATATGTTAAGAAGATTTGGTTATTTTAGTACTGAATCCAATGGCCACTTAAGTGAATATTTACCATGGTATAGAAAGCGTCCAGAAGAAATTAATGACTGGATTGATTTAGGAACATGGATCAACGGGGAAACTGGTGGATATTTAAGGGTATGTACAGAAGGACGTAATTGGTTCGAGACAGATTTTCCTAATTGGTTAAAAGAGCCGGCATTTGAATTTAAGCATGAAAATAGGGGAGAGGAGCACGGTTCTTATATTTTAGAAGGATTAGAGACTGGACGTACATATAGAGGCCATTTTAATGTGGTGAATAATGGTGTTATCGGCAATCTTCCTGAAGATGCGATCATTGAGGCGCCCGGGTTTGTAGACCGAAATGGTATAAGCATGCCCGTTGTTGGCGACTTACCATTAGGCCCAGCAGCAGTTTGTAATGTGAGCATTTCTGTTCAAAGATTAGCTGTAGAAGCAGCTATTCATGGTGATGATTATTTATTGCGACAAGCAATGATGATGGATCCATTAGTTGGGGCTGTTTGTAATCCAAAGGAAATTTGGCAAATGGTTGACGAAATGCTTGTATCGCAAGCGAAGTGGTTACCACAATACCGTGATGCCATTACGAAAGCAGAAATAAGATTAGCAGAAGGTCCTTTAGTACCGACAAAAGATTATCGAGGAGCAGCAAGACGAAAGGTCAAAACTGTCGAAGAAATGGCACAAGACCGTGAAGCAGCGAGCAAAAATGCGGGCGAGGCGGACAAGGGAGACTTCTAATTAGGATATAACCTATAACGGCTATTGATGAGAAAATAGGAGGTGTTAAAAATGAAAATCATTCCTTTAGGTATATGGGGAGGTTATCCAAAAGCAAATAGTGCAACCTCTTCGTTCTTAATTGAAGATAAAGGATTTCATCTCTTATTGGATTGTGGTAGTGGAGTGTTATCCTCTCTGCAAAACTATATTTCTATAGACGAGCTTGACGCTGTCATTCTAACACATTTTCATCATGATCATGTGGCCGATATTGGTCCATTACAGTATAGTAAGTTGATACAAAGTCAATTAAACAATGATGTAAAAACATTGCCTATTTATGCCCCCAATCATGAGAAGGATTTTTTTCAAAAGCTTACATTTAATAAACATACAAAGGGAAAGGTATTAGAAGAAAATAAGGAATACGCAATAGGACCATTTGTGATCCATACGATCAAAACTACCCATCCAGCATATTGCTTAGCGATAAAGCTAACTGTAGAGGGTCAATCAGTCGTATTCACTGCAGATACAGAATGGTTTGTAGAGCTTGGTTCCTTTTCTTCTATGGTCGATTTATTAATTAGTGAATCGAATCTTTACAAGTCTTTTGAAGGTCAAATTCCCGGTCATATGAGTGGTAGACAGGCAGGCCTACTTGCAAAGGAAGCAAAGGTAAAAAAATTAATCCTAACACACCTTCCACATTTTGGTGAACTGAATCAGTTAGTTGCGGAAGCGAAACAAAATTATAAAGGAGAAGTAGAAATAGCAAAAGTGGGGAAAAGCTACTTTCTCTCCAACTAAAAAACGGGCTCTCCCAGAGCCCGTTTTCTAATGGTTATTTATTTTGCTTCATAGCCTGATGCAAAGATCGCGACAAAGAAGGTGATACATACACCTATAACTAATGTAAGACCCACGATAATCCTCCTTTTAAACGTTCGAACCGTTTACAATAACTTTCCACTATTATACCGAAAGATTATTGGTTTGTGAAGTTATTTTATCTTTGGAACTTATGCTTTTAGGAAGTCTCGCTTTATCCTTTTACCGAACCCATCATACCAGCAACAAAGTGTCTTTGCATCACAAAGAAGACGATGGCTGTCGGTAATGTCGCAATAACAATTGCTGTCATAATTAAGCCATAATCAGGTGAATAACCTGCACCAAGATTTGAAATTAATAATGGAATGGTCTGGTTTTCGGGTGATTGTAATACAACCAATGGCCATAGATAATTATTCCAGCTGTTCATAAAGGCAATGATCGCAGCTGCGGCATAAGTCGTTTTCATTGTTGGTAAATAAATTCGGAAGAAGATTCCCAACTCACTGAGACCATCAATCCGTCCTGCTTCCACTAATTCCTTCGCAAACATTTTTGTGTTTTGACGAAAGAAGAAAATAAAAAACGCAGTAATAACTGTCGGTAAGATCGCAGCAGCTAATGTATCAATACCTAGAAAAGGAACATTTGCTGATACACCACCAAAGAAACGATAGAGCGGGATCATAATTGCTGCAAATGGAATCATCATGGATAATAGTAAAATATTAAATACCATGTCCTTCCCACGTGAGCGATAAATCTCAAAACCATAGCCAGCAAGTGAACCAATTAATAGTGTCAAGAACGTAGTGATAACAGCTATAATAGTTGAGTTAATTAGCGCTGTTCCAATATCGACTGTGTTGAATAGTCCTTTAACATTTTCTATAAAATGGGTACCAGGTAACAACTTACCTTGGGTAACATCGACCGATTTATTCGTCATACTTACAAGCATCCATAAAAAAGGGAAGATGGAGATAATCGATGCGATGCTAAGAAATAAATAGGTGAATATTCGTTTTACTTTCTTCATTTTCGATCACCTGCCACTTTAAATTGAATGAAGGATAAGATCACAACTAAGATTACGATGACATAAGACACAGTAGCTGCATAACCGAAATCAGGTGTATATTCAAAGGAAAGGTTATAAATGTACATAGAAATCGATAGTGTTGCATTCCCTGGTCCACCATTTGTAATATTCATGACCTCATCAAATAATTGTAACGTACCGATTGTAGAGACGATGGATGTAAAGAGAATAATCGGCTTTAACATCGGGATGGTGATATAGAAGAATTGTTGAATACTAGAAGCACCATCAATTCTAGCTGCTTCATACATTGATTTATCTACATTTTGAAGGGCAGATAAGTAGAAAATCATATTATAACCAGTCCATCTCCATGTAATCGCAATAATAATCGTTATTTTGGCTAGGAAAGGATCTGCTAACCAATCCAATGGCTCTGAAATAAGGGAAAGATCCATCAAAAATTTATTAACTAAACCATCAACAGCAAATAAATATTTAAAAATTACCGCATATGCAACAAGAGAGGTAACACATGGTAAGAAGATAGCTGTACGAAAAAAACCTCTAAACTTTAAAGTCGAATCATTTAATAGCACAGAAAAAATTAGTGCCAAAATAATCATTGCAGGGACTTGGACAAGCAAATAAATGAATGTATTCGTTAAAGCTGAGATAAATGTTGGATCATTAAAGAGTCTAGCATAGTTTTCAAATCCAACGAACTCAAGGTTTGCCCCCATTCCAGATTTCAGTGAAAGAATGAATGCCTGAACCATCGGATAGAAATAAAATAAACTGATTCCGAGGACAGATAATAAGATGAATAACCAACCAATGTAATTTTTTCGCAATTTATTGGAAAAACTTTTTTTATTACTCGGGTAACTAGTTCCGTGTGTAACCTGACTCATTTTCTCACTCCTCTTACCTTGGGATTAACGATGGAACCTGTAGTGAAAAGAAGCCCTTGGTTGGGAACTATTTCTGTAAAGAGATTTAGCACATACCCAAGGGCTTCTTCACTCACTTATTTAAATTGTGCTTCCGCTTGAGATTGAGCATCTGCTAGTACATCCTCTAAGCTTTTACCATTTAAGTAATTCTGTATTTCTGCTGCTAGAATATCTTCAATTCCGTAAGTGTTCATTCCATAATCAACTTGAGGAATCTCTTCCATCCACTTTGAAAAATCAGAAATAAGCTGTTGACCGCCAAAAAATTCATTTTCAACCTGATATGCTTCACTTTCAGCTGCTGGAGTATATGTTCCTAATGCACCAACCTCTGTAACAAGCTCATCATAAAATTCAACATTGGAGCCAAATGTGTTGGCAAGGAATTCAGCTGCTTTTTCTTTACCATCTATATTTAACACATAGAAAGAGCTTCCACCTTGGTTAGAGGCATTAACTGTTCCTTCGATGTCCAATCTTGGTGTAGGAGCGACTGCCCATTTTCCAGCCTGTGATTCCTCCGCTTCAATACTAGGTGCAATCCAGTTTCCTGCTGGAACGGTTGCGACGTCTCCACTGTTAAATGCTGCAATATATTGTGACCAATCAGAGTTGAGTTTTACCATATCCGCTTCCATAATTGCTTTATAATTTTCTAGGGCTAATCTTAAAGGTTCATTATCTACGAGGTTAATATTCCCTTCTTCATCTGTATACCAAGCACCAGCACTTTGCATCATGACACGAAGAATTCCTAAGTCATTCGGGTCTAATGATAGAAAATTATGTCCAGTCTTTTCTTTTACTGTTTTACCAATTTCGATATATTGTTTCCAAGTTATGTTTGTAAGATCTTCCTTGGTAAATCCTGCTTCTTCCAAATAATCTGTTCGATAAAATAGTCCTGTTACCCCTGTATCAAAAGGTAATCCGTATTGTTTTCCGTCAAGACTCGTTGGTGGTAGTTTATAGCTAGCAAAATCTTCTTTGTTAAAATAGTCACCAATTGGATAAAAAGCGTCTGGATAAGACTGCAAGAAGCTTTGGGCACGTTGATCTTCAATTAAAACAATATTGGGCATACCTTTCATTGTGCCAGAACTTAAACCAGTATTTAGCTTTTGAACAATGTCGTCTTGGGCATTTTCAATAATATCTAATTCAATTTCTTCCTCACCTGAATATTTTTCTTTGGCTAATTCAAGTGCTGCAATATTAAAATTAGGATCCCAAGCCCAAGCAGTAATGGTGTTTCCATCAGATCCTCCTTCATCTGAACCGCTTTCATTCCCTCCAGAACATGCTGCTAGTGTAAGAATTAGAGCTAAGAACAAGAAAAAGAGTAATTTTTTTGATATACGTTTCACTTTATAAAACCCCCTTATAAAAATTTGCAAGCGTTATCAACGCTGTAACATTATCGTAACAAAAAAAACTAAAGGTCGTTAGAACGATCTTTAGTTGATATTTTGAATATTTTTAGATATTTTTATTCTGTCGAATACAAAATGGTATTTATTTTAGAAAATGGTATTATTTTTAGGTAGATATGGTTACTTCTGATTCTCCAGCTCCTCTATAATAGGGAGGGTAATCACTACTTTTGTTCCTTTATTTAATTCACTTGTGATGTTCACACCATAATTTTTCCCATATAACAACTGGATTCTCTCATGGACATTTCGCACACCGATCCCACTAAATAGCTGTCTTTTGCCTTTCATACCAATCGCCTTACGATCGATCTTTTCCTCATTGATTCCATCTCCGTTATCTACAATTTCACAAACTAGTGAATTTTCTCTTTGGGCCATTAAAATCTGAATATAACCATGCTTCTTTTTCGTAAAAGCATGAAAAAAGGCATTTTCAATAAATGGTTGTATGACAAGCTTTGGCAACTGAAAATGGAGGCAATCTGGTGAAACTAAATAATTTACCTTGATTCTATCGCCATATCTTGCATGGTTTATGAGTACATAATTTTTTAAATTACCCAGCTCCTGTTCCACTGTAATCAATTCATCTACATCACCAAGTGCATTCTGAATTAGGGAGATAAAGGCATCTATCGTGTTAAATGCTGTCTCTTTCTTTCCTTGCTTGATCATAAATTTAATCGATGCTAGTGTATTATAAATAAAATGTGGATTAATTTGATGTTGTAATGCTTCTAACTCAGCCTTGCGTTGCTTTTCCTGTGTTCTTAGCAGTATCTCTACATAGTCATGGAGCTCGTTTAACATGTAATTAAAAGAATTGGCGATTTTCTTAGCTTCATATCCACCAGTTTCTTCTAATGGCTTGGTAAATTGATACCTAGCCATATCGGAGATTTGATTAACCAATTTACTAATAGAAACCGTCATTTTCCTTAATATTAAAAAGACAATGAAAACAGCAATCAATACAATGAGAATACTAATCAAGATGATTTCATTTGTATCAACTAAATTGCTTTGCACCTTATCCTTGTCAACAAGGTTGACAATATACATATCTAAAGTTGGCAAATATTCTGCTAACATTAAATAGTCTTCGTTAAAAATGTTTACATTGAGGTATTCGATTCCTTGGTTTTCAATATTCTTAGCAGTTTGTAGTAACTTCGGTTCTTTTTCTCCAATTTTTTGATGGAAATTACTTGAGATGATTTGGCCGGAACTGTTTATCAGAAGAACATTATTTCCTTCACTCGTATAGCCTTCATAGAAGCTTCTCAAATCCTTTTCTCGAATAGAAACATACTGATATCCATAGATTTTACCAGTTGAATGCTCTGTTAAAGCCTTTGATACAATTACCATAGGGATGTTATTGGTTAAATTTGATTGATCAAATTGGTAGATGATTTCATTTGGACGTGCTTCTGTTTGTTTCGTGATCGCATGGTTCCTTAATTCCGTACCTTTTACTGGCCAATTAAAATAATTCATATTAAATATTTCATTATCCAAGCTCATAATAATTAAATTGGCTTCATTCGGATCAATTTCTGCAAAAATACGTTCCATTTGCGTCTTTATTTGGTAATAAGAGCGTGATTTTTCTATATCATTAGACGTTTCTTCCTGAAGTCGTCGTTTTATCGTACCGTTTTCATCTACTTTTATAGAGGTGGAGACAACCGAATAACTAAAAGTATTGAATCGATCTTTTATTTGTGTTAGTACTTTTGTATTGGTAATGCTAAATGTTTCCATAAAAAGATTGCTTGACATACGGATAGAGCTTATCGTTATAAAAATAGATACAGCAATGATGCTAATGACCATTACAAGGAAAATTTTTATAAATAAATTATTATCTTGAATGATATGGACTATTTTTTTCATCATTGCTTCCTCGATTCCTTGCTGTCGAATTCCGCCGATACTGACTAGGTGATAAGCCTGTTGATTTTTTGAAGACCTTACAGAAATAGCTCGGATCAGAATAACCAACCATTTCGCTTACCATAGCTATTGAGACCTTGCTTGTCTCAAGAATTTCCATAGATTTTTTTATTCTAACCTTGCTTAAATATTCACTAAATCCTTCTTCATGATGGGTGCTAAAATAATTGGATAAATAAGAAGGATTAAAATGAAAATGATCTGCTAGGATTTTCAAAGTTAAATGTTCTGCATAATGACTATCAATATAATTTAAGAGCATCCGCATATTAGGAGATTGTTCATCTCGATCTAAGTGAACGATGCTTTTTACTTGTTCTAGAAATTCATGAAAAATGGCAATGGCCTCTTCTGCATCATTCGCTTCATTGATACGTGCAAAATACTGGTACTTGGATTCTTCTAGGTTCGTTATTTCATATTTCATATTACCTAGTAAAACAATAGAATTAAAGATAATATTTTCAAGCCATGATTTAAACTCGAAGACATCACGACTATACTGTTTCCTTAAGATGGTAATATGTTCTGTAAGATAGGAAAATGCATCATCAAATTCCTTCCTTTTAAAGAGAAAAATAAATTGATTCAAATCAAAATTCAGCTCTGATTCATGGTCATGTGGTAATTGATCATAGATGATGTATTTTTTTTCTGGTAAATAAAAAAGGTAATGCTTTAGTTTGCCTAGATGGTCTTGATAGCATTGCTGAAGATTCTCTAAAGAAGAGAATGGTGCAGCAATCAGCCAAGTATGATTAGTATACATAAATTTATCTTTAAAATGTAAGATCGATTTTTTAATAGATGATAATTCATATTTCTCAAAATTATATAACAATAAGAATTCCTTCTCATTCACCGAAATATCATATACTGCTACATCAGGTTTTTTTGTGTATTCTTCTAGTAATGATGTCTTGAATAATGAATCCTCTTGCTCAAGGATTATACTTACAAGTAAAAATTGATTGTACGGTAAAGATTTTTTCCATTGAGTTTTGGATAGTTTCGGTTGGTAGCCTTGTAATATTTTCTTTAACTGTTCTTCAATGGATTGTATCTCTTGTTGTTTAGGTTCCTTGCTTCCTATTGTAATGTTATTTAGTGTCTGAATAAGTTCCTTTGCATTTAACTTCGGCTTGAGAATATAATCAGCTATTCCGTGTTGGAAGGTTGTTCGTACATAATCAAAATTCTCAAAGCTACTCAAGATAATAATGTTGACCGCTGGATTTTTTTCTTTTGCTATTTTCACTAATTCGATTCCATCCATCTCTGGCATAACGATATCCGTAATAATAATGTCAGGCCTTTCCTTCTCTAACAATGCTAAAGCCTCTTCCCCATTCGCAGCTTCCCCAATTATTTGATAGCCTTCCTTTTCCCAATCAATATAATTTATGATCCCTTGTCTAATTAGCATTTCATCATCAACAATGAGAACCTTGTATAATTTATTCAATGGATGAACCCCTTTTAAAGTAATGAATAATGTGCACTATTTCTTTGGATTTGAGTTAAATCGATTATATATATTGTAATCGTTCTCCATTCACTCGTAAACTGCTTGTCTATTTTCTTCTGTATGGGAAAGTGATTCATTTTTTTTGGCTTACTTACATACATTAGATTAAGTATTATCTACTATATTACACATAAACTGGCGGTACGGCTCACTTCGAGTAAGAAATGTAAGTGGGGGGTAACTGCCAGTAATTGTCCATATGGCTAAACAGCATATGAACCCCTCACTCCGAAGATTTTCTCTTAATTATTTTCTCGTTAGTTCCAACATTTTTATAGAAAGAAATGCTTACCAGGAGGTTTTGGAATGGATATACTGAAAAAGGTGCAAGCATACCGGGAGAAACAAAATCAATTAAAATGGGAAGGCACTTTTAGCGATTATTTAGAGCTTTTAAAGGAGAGGCCTTATTTAGCACAATCTGCCCATTCAAGAATTTATCAGATGATTCGAGATCAAGGGGTAGAAGAAGTAGATGGAGTAAGAGAATATGCCTTCTTCCGTAATGATTTATTCGGTTTAGAAGAAGCTTTAGAAAAATTAGTCGAAGAATATTTTCATCCGGCAGCAAAACGATTAGATGTTAAAAAGCGTATCCTGCTTTTAATGGGTCCAGTTAGTGGTGGAAAATCGACTTTAGTTACACTTCTCAAAAGAGGGTTAGAAGAATATACGTTAACAGATAGAGGGGCTGTATATGCTATAAAAGGGTGCCCTATGCATGAGAATCCACTTCATCTTATTCCTCAACATTTAAGATCAGATTTTGAAAAAGAGTATGGAATAAGGATAGAAGGAAGTCTGTCACCACTTAATCAGCTAAGACTGGAGGAAGACTATGGTGGTAGGATTGAAGACGTCTTAATAGAGCGGATATTTTTTTCAGAGGATAGAAGAGTTGGAATTGGTACGTTCAGTCCATCAGATCCTAAATCTCAAGATATTGCCGATTTAACCGGATCGATTGATTTTTCCACCATTGCTACTTATGGTTCCGAATCTGATCCAAGAGCTTACAGATTCGATGGTGAACTGAATAAAGCTAATCGTGGCTTAATGGAATTTCAAGAAATGCTGAAGTGTGATGAAAAGTTTCTCTGGCATTTACTTTCTTTAACACAGGAAGGGAATTTTAAAGCAGGTAGATTTGCATTAATTTCCGCAGATGAGATGATCGTTGCACATACAAATGAATCAGAGTATCGTTCGTTTATATCGAATAAGAAGAATGAAGCTTTACATTCTAGAATGATTGTCATGCCGATCCCGTACAATCTGAAGGTGGATGAAGAAGAACGTATTTATCAAAAAATGATTGAAGAAAGTGATATACAGGATGTGCATATTGCCCCACATACCTTGAAAATTGCAGCAATGTTCACCATATTAACTAGATTGAAGGAATCAAAGCAAAATAATATTAGTCTATTGAAAAAATTGTATCTTTATAACGGTCAGGATGTTGAAGGCTTTAGTGATCAAGATGTTGTGGCATTAAAGAAGGAATATGCTGATGAAGGAATGACAGGTATTGATCCCCGTTATGTTATTAATCGTATTTCTTCTACCATTATAAGAAAAGAGATGCAGGCAATAAACGCTTTAGATGTATTGCGATCATTGAAGGACGGGTTAGATGATCATCCATCTATCACAAAGGAACAGAAAGAGGACTATTTAGATTTCATTTCCATCGCAAGAAAAGAATACGATGAGCTTGCAAAGAAGGAAGTACAAAAAGCATTTGTCTATTCTTATGAGGAATCTGCAAAAACCTTGATGAATAATTATTTAGACAATGTGGAGGCATTTTGTAATAAAACGAAATTAGAAGACCCATTAACAGGGGAAGAAATGCATCCAGATGAAAAATTAATGCGTTCCATTGAAGAACAAATCGGAATTTCTGAAAACGCAAAAAAACCATTCCGAGAAGAAATTCTGATCCGAATTTCCGCCTATGCTCGTAAAGGGAAGAAATTCGATTACCAATCACACGAAAGATTACGTGAGGCGATTCAAAAGAAATTATTTGCTGATCTGAAAGATGTCGTTAAAATTACTACATCAACCAAAACACCTGACGAACAACAATTAAAGAAAATGAATGAGGTTGTGGCAACACTCGTCGATGAGTATGGTTACAATACACAATCTGCCAATGATCTATTGCGATATGTAGGTAGCTTGTTGAATCGATAACAAAGTTATAGCAACTTTACCCGGACTTTCTTTCAAGTTCGGGTATTAGTTGTTTTATGATTAGAAAATAGTATTCATATTTGATAGGAAAGCAGTGAATTTACTAAAAAGGAATTTTCCTTCCAATAAACACTTAGTCATTCAGATAACTCTTAATCGCTTGCTTTAAATGTCCTTCCGCTTTATGAAGATACATTTCGGACTCTTGTAAACTGCTATTTGTAATTGCCATAAAAACAGCATTTTTTAATTGATTATTCGTTTCTTTCATCAAATTTTCTGCTTGTTGATCACTAATACCGGTTAATTCCTTAAGCATCTCATTTCCTCTTTTAACCAGTTTCTTATTAATCAGCATCATATCAATCATCTCATTTTGATAGACCTTCCCTAATCTTATCATGGTGACAGTTGAGATCATATTTATAGCTATTTTTTGTGCAGTACCTGCCTTTAATCTTGTTGATCCACGAATAATCTCAGGACCAACTACTAATTCAATCGCAATATCACTCATTATGGAGGAGATCGATTGTTGATTACAGCTGATGGATATAGTGGTTGCCTTTACTTGGTTTGCATAACGAAGAGCTGCAACAGAAAATGGCGTGGAGCCACTAGCACTTATGGCTATGAGAACGTCTTTTTCACAGAAAGAATCGTGTTGCAATTCTTGGATAACATTATTTTGATCATCCTCATGCTGTTCAAGTGGTTCCCACATAGCTTCTTTTCCACCCGCAATTATGCCTTTCCAGCGTTCAGGATTAATAGAGAATGTAGGGGGGAGTTCCACGGAATCTAAAATACCGATTCTACCACTCGTGCCAGCACCAACGATAAATACTCTTCCCCCAATCTTCCACTTGTTTACGATTAGGTCGATTGCTTCTGCAATTTTTTCTATGTTATCTTGTATTGCTTTTTGAATAGTTTGATCCTCTTGGTGCATTAAATTAACAATATCCAATGAACTCATCTCGTCAATAGTAAGAGAGTTGTTATTAACAGATTCTGTTACAGGAGTTTCCATTAATAGTCTTCCTTTCTCAACGTTCTAAATCTAGCATGAATTTATACCGATCTGCACGGTAAGAAGATTTTACAACTTCAAAGGTGGTTCCATCAGCTAATTGAGTTACTCTTTTCATAAAAAGCACTGGTGAATTTTCTTCAATCTTTAAATATTGAATTTCTTCTTCATTAGCAAGTGTTGCTTCAAATATTTGGCTTGCTTTTCCTATCCTTAATCCCAATTTGTCTTCAATGTAATAATATAAAGAGCTTTGTGCAATTTCGTCAGTTAAGCCCTTGATCAAGTTAGCAGAAATATACGTTCTTTCTAGCGCCATTGGTTCGTCCTCTGCAAGGCGAATACGTTTAATTTCGTAAACAGGTGTATAAACAGGAATATGGAGCTGTTCTGCTAATCCCTCGTTTGCAGGTATAATTTCAAAATTAATTAACTTATTACTAGGTTTCATACCACGTGCCTTCATATCCTCTGTAAAGCTTGTTAATCCATTTAAGTTTTGTTCAAGCTTTTGCTCTGCAATAAACGTTCCTTTTCCTTTTATTCGGTATAGATAATGTTTATTCGCAAGGTTTGTAATGGCCTGCCTTACTGTCATTCGACTGATGCCAAGTTGCTCTGCATACTCTCTTTCAGAAGGCAATGAATCACCAGCCTTATACTCACCACTTTCAATTTTCGTTTTGATTTGTTCCTCTAATTGATGATAGATTGGGATTGGCGAATGTTTATCAATCATAAAGTAAATAACTCCTTCCAGCTAACATTCATGTCTTAAGTAATCTTATTATAGCACTATTGATTTTTGAAATATCCATTTTACTTATCATTCTAGACTATCTTACTCATTACTGTAAGCAATATTTCCACGGCATATGGTCGTAATGACATCATTGTCTTCGTTCAACAAGACAATATCAGCGTCTTTCCCAACCGTAATGCTCCCTTTTTTCTCATAAATACCTAATTCCTTTGCTGCATTTTGCGAGGACATACAAATAGCAGCCTCGATAGAGCAATCTGTAAATTGGATGATGTTTTTAAATCCATCTCCTAGCTTTAAGGTGCTTCCAGCAAGGGTACCATCTTTTAAGGTTGCTTCTTGATTTTTAACGGTTACCTCTTGTCCGCCTAAATCATAAACACCGTCCTTTAAGCATTTCGCTCGCATCGAATCGGTAATAAGTATAAGCTTGTTTTCCTGTTTTTGTTGATAGGCGATTTGAACGGCTTCTTTTGTGGAATGAACACCATCTGCAATAATTTCAACCATTAAGGAATCATTGTTCCATGCGGCACCAACTACCCCAGGTTCTCTATGGTGAAAGCCTCTCATTTGGTTGTACAGATGAGTAATGTGAGATAGGCCGTGTTTTATTGCACGGTTGATCTGTTCGGAGCTTGCATCGGTGTGCCCAGCTGAAGCAATAATTCTATTATTTTTAAAGTATTCAATCAGTTCGCTACTTCCGTCTATTTCAGGGGCTAATGTCACTAATTTAATCTTTCCTTTTGCTAATTCGTTCCACTTTTTGAATAGTTCCAGATTAGGTTTTTGAATATGTTCGGCTGGCTGTGCACCTTTACGGGTTTCATTGATAAATGGTCCCTCTAAATGAATTCCTATTATTTCAGCCTGTGTAGCTGGTTGGTTGCTCATATAATTAACAGTATTAGATAACGCCTTTTCTATCGATGTATTACTTTGCGTCATTGTTGTTGCCAAAAAACTAGTGGTCCCTTCTTTTGGCAAAGCCATTGCCATTTTATGAAGAGCTTCAGAAGTTCCATCCATCACATCCGCTCCATCTGCTCCATGAATATGAACATCAATGAAACCAGGAATGGCCTTTATCGTTTTTCCTGACAAATCCATTATTTCAAAATCATCTGGAGTTCTCAAATCAGTTAAAGTTCCAATTTCAGTTATTTTTGTATTTTCTATTTTGATAAAACCAGAGTCAATAATAGCGGTATCTGTATATATCGTAACATTCTTTATCAATAATTTTTGACTCATCTCTACACACCTCATTCGACGTTTTAGATTCAATAGTAAGCATACCAATTTAAGATATAGTTGTCTATACATAAATACAGGTGTTATTAAAATGAAACACTATTCTTAACAAATGTAGTATTGTTAACTGTTCACGCTTTATTTTCACTAAATTAAATGGAAGGAAGAAAGCATATTGACGTAAAATTTAAATGAAGTTAATATATGTATAGACAACTGTACATTATGGTTGGATTGTTGGAAATAAAAAAGAGAAAATGCTAAGGAGTGGAGCCAATGAAATCTTAAAATATGAACCATGGGAAAATATAAAAGGGATTAATTTAGTTGTAGTAAGTGTTATTGATACAAAATTAATTAAATGATTTAAGATGAATATTAATTGTTTCATTCAATAATATAACGGTAAATAGGTGTCTTAATTCTGTCAGATAATTAACAATAAAAGGGAGGAAGAATGTTATGATGAAATATCTTCAAAATATTGGTCGTTCCTTAATGTTGCCAGTAGCGGTTTTACCTGCAGCGGCAATTTTAATGGGACTTGGATACTGGATAGATCCAGAAGGATGGGGAGAAGCAAGTGCGGTTGCCGCATTTTTAATTAAGGCGGGTGAATCGATTGTTTCAGGACCTAGTATGTCTATTTTGTTTGCTGTAGGTGTTGCTTTTGGTATGTCAAAGGATAAAGATGGATCTGCTGCGTTAAGTGGATTAGTTGCCTATCTTGTCGTGACCACCTTATTATCAACAGAAACGGTTGCTCTATTACAAGGAGTAGATGTGGAAGATGTTAATGCTGCATTTGATAGTATTGGAAATCAATTCATTGGAATATTATCTGGGATAGTAGCTTCCATTATGTACAATCGTTTTAGTCATATAAAGTTACCAGATGCACTAGCATTCTTTAGTGGTAAACGACTTGTGCCTATTATGTCGGCGGTTACAATGTTGTTGGCATCTGCAATTTTATTCTTTATTTGGCCATTCATTTATTCTGGACTTGTTTCTTTTGGTAAGGCCATTATTGATTTAGATGCAATTGGTGCAGGTCTATATGGATTTTTCAATCGGTTACTAATTCCCACTGGATTGCATCACGCGTTGAACTCTGTTTTTTGGTTTGATGTTGCAGGGATTAATGATATTGCTAATTTCTGGTCTGGTCAAGGTGAAAAAGGTGTAACTGGTATGTATCAAGCAGGCTTTTTCCCTGTTATGATGTTTGGATTACCAGCTGCTGCCTTAGCCATGTATCAAACGGCAAAAACGAAAAGAAAGAAAATGGCTGCAGCCTTATTATTAGCAGCAGCATTTGCTTCTTTTTTTACCGGTGTAACAGAGCCGCTTGAATTTTCGTTTATGTTTTTAGCGCCAGCACTATATGTTGTTCATGCAGTTTTAACTGGTCTTTCGTTAGGTATTGCTGCTATGTTTGATTGGACAGCAGGCTTTGGTTTTAGTGCAGGTTTTATTGATTTTGTATTAAGTTCAAGACTTCCCTTAGCCAATCAGCCATTTATGCTATTGGTTCAAGGTATGGTATTTGCGATCATTTATTATGTTTTATTTAGGGTTTTAATTTTAAAATTTAATTTTAAAACACCTGGACGAGAAGAGGATGAAGACATGGAAGAATCTTCAACAGCTTCAACAACCTCAGGAGATAAAATCGCTGAAATGGCTGAGGAGATTTATGCTGGACTTGGTGGTGATGAAAATGTCTTATCTGTAGATAATTGTGTGACAAGGTTAAGGTTAGAGGTAAAGGATATGGATAAAGTAGACCAGCAGCGAATTAAAAATACCGGTATACCAGGAATCAATATTGTAGGAAAAAATAGTATTCAAGTTATTGTTGGTACACAAGTACAATTTGTTGCTGATGAAATAAAGAAAATGAGAGAATAGAGGCCATTATCTTCAGGAGAAGGTTGAAATAGTGATTAGTATATCGATGTTCTATTAGTTTGAGCAAAATTAATAGGACATCTAATTTTTTGGTGTGTTTAGGAATTTGAAATTTTTGTAATAAACAAACTCGACAGATAAGTGCGAAATATGAAATAAACGAGGCTATCACTAGTAATTAAAGTCAAAGGGGACAACTTATTATTTAGTAAGGAAAATACACCTTTCTAAGTAATGTAACGACTATATTTCAAGATTTTCAAATAAACACAAAAAGAATTTAAATAATCTATAGTTTTATGTTGTTTCCCATAGTAAAATAGGTTATATTATGGATGTAATGATTAATCATTACTTTATTTGGATGGGAGTTAAGTAAAGCAGTAGAAAGTACTACTAATGGGGGTATAGGACGTGACACAGCAGGAATCCAGTGAGAGATTCTGGAAAAAATTTTACGGTCCCAATATGGGATACCTTGAGGAACAGTATGAGCTTTATTTACAAGACAGGGACTCTGTTGATGCAACGCTTCAAGAAATGTTTGCACAATATGGAGCTCCTAAAGAAACGGGCAATGGAACAGCAGAGGTCGTTAAGGGGAGTAGCTTGCCGTCTCAATTTAATGCAAAACAGTTAACCTCAGCAATCAAGCTTGTTGAGGCTATTAGGCGTTATGGACACTTGAAAGCGAATATTTATCCAGTTGGTTCAGGGAAGACAAGTGACACTACATTAGTAAACCCGGAACATTATCATCTCTCAAAAGAGATTTTGGAAGCGATTCCCGCGGATTGGGTTTGGGACAAAAACATGGTCGGAGTAACGACTGCAAATGATGTAGTAGAATATCTCATGGCACAATATGCTGGATCAATTTCTTTTGAGTACGATCATGTAAACAATGATGACGAACGCTACTGGTTCCAAGATAATATTGAATCAGGGAATTATCGTTTTACATTAAGTGATGACGAAAAAAGGCAGTTACTAGGTAAAATAGTAGATGTAGAAGGATTTGAGAACTTCTTAGCTAAAACGTTTGTTGCACAAAAGCGATTTTCTATTGAAGGATTAGAGATGATGGTTCCGATCTTAGACCATATCGTACAGAAATCCTTCTATGATGAAACAGAAGAGATTCTAATGGGAATGGCTCACAGAGGTAGGTTAAGTGTATTAACTCATATATTAGGTAAGCCATTTGATAAACTATTCTCTGAATTTCATCCATCAGCTGATAAGGAATTAGTTCCATCATCGCCAGGCTCAAGAGCCATTACTTATGGATGGACTGGTGATGTGAAATATCACTTTGGAGCAAAGCGCCAATTAGGAGAAGAGAAACCTTCCCCAACAAAAATTACACTTGCTCATAACCCTTCACACTTAGAGTTTGTTAACCCGGTTGTAGAAGGATTTACACGAGCAGCACAGGATTTTCGATTTCAAAAGGGAAGAACTGAACAAAATTTTGAAAGAGCATTTAGTATTTTAATCCATGGGGATGCTGCATTTATTGGAGAAGGTGTTGTCGCTGAAACTTTCAACCTTAGTGCATTACCAGGATACAAAACCGGTGGAACTATGCATATTATTGCCAACAATCTAGTTGGTTTTACAACAGGACAGGAACAAGGAAGGTCCACCCGCTATGCTAGTGATCTAGCGAAAGGGTTCGAGGTACCGATCATTCATGTTAATGCAGATGATCCAGAGGCTTGTATTTCGGCAGCAAAGCTTGCCTATGACTATCGTAAAAAGTTTCAGAAAGATGTCTTAATTGATCTAGTTGGTTATCGCAGATATGGTCATAACGAAATGGATGAACCAAGAGCAACCCAACCTAAATTGTACAAAAGTATAGATCAGCACGACACTTGTGCAACTGTGTATGCGAAGAACCTTCAGGACCAAGGCATTATTCAAGAAAACGCTTTTGAAGAAATGAAGGAAGCCGTTTTCAATAAACTTCAAGGTATTTATGATGAAATGACGGAGAGCACGAACGAGAATCCGGAGGCATTACCTGTACCTAAAGCCTTACAAACAAGCTTGAATGATATTGAAACAGCTGTTCCAAAGGAATTACTATTATCACTTAATGAAGGAATATTGAAGCGTCCTGAAGGATTTCAGGCATTTAAAAAGTTAGAAAAGATTCTTCAAAAACGTCATAATACTTTCGCTAATGAGGAAAAAGCAGATTGGGCTGTTGGAGAAGCTTTAGCTTATGCATCCATTTTGCAAGATGGTATTCCAATTCGTTTATCTGGTCAAGATTCTGAGCGAGGAACCTTTGCACATCGTCATTTAGTATTACATGATATAGAGACAAATGACACGTATTGTCCACTTCATGGTTTGGATGAAGCAAAGGCAACATTCGATGTTCATAATAGCCCTTTATCAGAAGCAGCTGTACTCGGCTTTGAGTATGGCTATAGTGTGAAAGCACCAAAGACACTAGTAATATGGGAAGCTCAATTTGGTGATTTTGCCAATGCAGCACAAGTTATTTTTGATCAATTTATTTCTTCTTCACGTGCTAAATGGGATGAGCGATCTAATATGGTCATTCTATTGCCACATGGTTATGAGGGGCAAGGGCCTGAACATTCCAGCGGTAGGGTGGAAAGATTTTTAACAATGGCAGCTGAAAATAACTGGATAGTAGCAAATGTTACATCAAGTGCGCAATTCTTCCACCTATTACGTCGACAAGCGGCATTAGTGGATAGTGAAGCTGCTAGACCATTAATTGTCATGACACCGAAGAGTCTATTAAGAAGCTCTCGTGTAGTTTCCACACTTGATAAATTCACGAATGGTAAATTCCAACCATTAATGCAGCAACCAGGTTTAGAATGGACTTCTAAGAAAGCAAAAAGATTACTAATCGGAACAGGAAAAGTAATGGTAGATATTGAAGACAAAATGAGTGATAATCAAGCAGCGTATGAAGATGTTCATGTTCTACGCTTAGAGCAAATCTACCCATTCCCTGAACAACAAATTCGAGAAGTGATTGAAGGTTGTCCAAATCTAACAGAAGTAGTGTGGGTTCAGGAAGAACCTCGAAACATGGGTTGCTGGAATTTTGTGAAAGAGCTACTATTTAAAATGCTCGAAGAAAAGAAAATTGATTTACATTATGTTGGTAGATGTCAACGCTCATCGCCATCCGTAGGTGACCCACATATCCATAAAGCAGAACAACGAAGCCTAGTAAAAAGAGCATTAGAGCTTTCTGAAGGAGGAAAAAACTAATGAAAGAAATTAAAGTCCCAGAATTAGCAGAATCTATTACAGAAGGTACAATTGCGGAATGGTTAGTGAGTGAGGGGGATGCGGTAGAAAAAGGCGACCCAATTTGTGAATTAGAAACAGATAAAGTAAATGTTGAGGTTAACGCAGAATATGCTGGTGTCTTAAAAGAATTTGTAAAAAATGCTGGCGATGATGTGGAAGTAGGAGAAGTTATTGCCAAAATAGATGAAAATGGTGAAGCAGTAGATACAAAAGAGGAATCGAAGTCAGAGGACTCTGAAGCTACTGCCCCTTCTAAGGAAGAGAAGCAGGCCACAGATAATAACGAAGCCTCTACACCAGAGCCGAAAAAGTCTGGTAAAGAGCAAAAGGTTGTCGCTTCCCCTGCTACGAGAAAGAGAGCACGTGAATTAGGTATTGATTTAAATGATGTCGTACCAACAGATCCATTAGGTAGAATTCGTCCTGAGGACGTAGAACATTTATCCGATGCTTTAAAAGCGGAGAAGCAAAAGCAAGCTTCAAGTGACAGTAAGAGTAAACAACAGATTTCTACTAACTCTTCTCAGCAGGAATTTGATAAGCCTGTGGAAAGAGTAAAGATGACACGCCGTCGTCAAACAATCGCTAATCGTTTAGTTGAAGCACAGCATACAGCTGCTATGTTAACAACCTTTAATGAAGTCGATATGACAGCAGTGATGAAGCTGAGAAGCGAGAGAAAAGACAAATTTTTAGAAAAGCATGATGTGAAATTAGGCTTTATGTCTTTCTTTACAAAAGCTGTTGTTGGAGCATTAAAAGAATTTCCTTATATAAATGCGGAAATTCAAGAAAATGAGATTGTCCTCAAGAAATTCTATGATATTGGTATTGCTGTTTCTACTGACGATGGTTTGGTTGTTCCAGTAGTACGTGACGCTGATCGACTAGACTTCGCAGGAATTGAATCTGAAATTGGTAGGTTAGGTGCCAAAGCGAAAAATAAAGAACTTCAGATTTCTGATTTACAAGGAGGCTCCTTTACCATTACAAATGGTGGGATCTTTGGATCATTGTTATCCACACCAATACTAAATACACCACAGGTGGGTATTTTAGGGATGCATTCGATTCAAAAACGCGCAGTGGTCATGCCTGATGACTCTATTGAGGTGCGACCAATGATGTATATTGCCTTGTCTTATGACCATCGAATAGTAGATGGTAAAGATGCAGTACAATTCCTAGTTCGAATTAAGCAATTGCTGGAAGACCCTTACGATCTCTTGCTAGAAGGATAGATTTGTAAAAACGTTCATTAACCGAAAAGGTTAATGAGCGTTTTTTTGCGTATAAAAATGATTAAAGTACAGCAAATGGGTTGGTGAAGTCTTTGATAATTTGGACATTAGAATAGATGAAAAAATATCGTGAAATACTTAATCATTCTGCCAAAACTTGCATACAATAAAATAATACAAGCAGAGGAGGGGAAGGATGACTGATTATAATTTTGTTATAGCGGAAGAGGATTGGTCCCTCCATAGAAAAGGGTTTGACGATCAGAAGAGACATCAGGAGAAAATAAAGGATGCCATAAAAAAGCGCTTACCTGATATCGTCAGTGAAGAAAACATTATTATGTCTCGAGGCAAGGACATTATTCGTGTTCCTATTCGCTCATTAGATGAGTATAAAATACGATACAACCAGTCGAAGAATAAGCATGTTGGTCAAGGAAATGGTGATAGTAAGGTAGGAGACATAGTAGCTCAAGACGGTACACCACAAAAAGGTCAAAAAGGGCAAAAAGCAGGTGACAAACCTGGTACAGATTACTATGAAGCAGAGGTGGATTTTGAAACACTGGAAGAAGCATTCTTTCAGGAATTAGCTTTACCTAATTTAGAAGAAAAAGAGAAGGATAATATTACGATAACAGATGTTGAGTTTAAAGATATTCGTAAAAAAGGATTAACCGGAAATATAGATAAGAAAAGGACAATGCTTGCCTCTTATCGTCGAAACGCATTAGAAGGTAATCCGTCGTTTACTCCTATTTATCCTGATGATTTACGATATAAAACCTGGGATAATATTATTAAACCTGAATCTAAAGCGGTCGTTCTTGCCATGATGGATACAAGTGGGTCAATGGGCCAATTTGAAAAATATGTAGCTAGAAGCTTTTATTTCTGGACTGTACGGTTTTTGCGGAAAAAATATGAATCAGTAGAAGTCGAATTTATTGCCCATCATACGGAAGCAAAAGTAGTGGATGAAGAATCCTTTTTTACGAAAGGCGAGAGTGGGGGAACAATTTGTTCTTCAGCCTATCGAAAAGCACTAGAATTAATTGAAGAAAAATATCCTCCAAGCAGATATAATATCTATCCATTTCATATATCGGATGGAGACAATTTAACCTCTGATAACCGAAGATCCCTTGAGGCTGTCTCAAAATTATTGGAGCATGCAAGTTTATTTGGATATGGAGAGGTCAATCAATACAACCGTTATTCGACATTAACTCAGGCTTTTAAAGACATTGATCATCCTCGTTTTAAGCAATTTATTTTACGAAATAAAGAAGATGTATTCTATGCAATGAAACACTTTTTCCATGAAGAAAAAGCTATCCTATAGGGTAGCTTTTTTTTATATATTTTATTATCAAAATTGCCCAAATATTGCGAAAATAATTCGAAATGTAAGAGAGTGTAACATTTTTCTCTCTTGTTCAACAAATATCATAAAAATCATTGCAATGGCACACTTTAATATAGTATAAATTAAAGTGTACCTTTTTTAGAAAAAGTCGACTTTACCTTCTAAGTATGAAAATGATCAGATTTAAGTCCATTTTTCTTGTGATATGGTTATCCATACAATATAAAGGGAAAGATTAGAAGAAAGAGAAAAGGAGGAGCTATAATTGGGAATTTTATTAGGTATTATTGCTATTATTTTAGTGTTAGCGATTGCTTATGCAATGAGTAATGACAGGAAAAACATTAATTATCGTGCAATTGTCATTATGTTAATCGCACAGCTAGTTACTACATGGTTTATGTTTATGACATCCATTGGTGCAGCTATTATTAACTGGATTTCCAGTGTATTCAACAAGTTGATTGAATTTGGAACAGAAGGGGTTAATTTTGTTGTTGGAGGAATTGAGGGAGAAGGGGTTTTCTTCTTTAATGTTCTATTAATTATTATTTTCTTTGCCACATTGTTATCTGTGCTTACTTACCTACGAATTTTGCCAATTATTATTAAATATTTTGGGGGACTCATTTCCAAAGTTACTGGGCTTCCAAAGGTGGAATCATTCAATGCGGTAAATAGTATGTTTTTTGGTCAATCAGAAGCATTGCTTGCGGTAAAATCTCAATTTTCAAAATTGAATAATAATCGCCTATATATTGTAAGTGCATCGGCAATGGGATCTGTTTCTGCATCGATCATAGGATCCTATATGCAAATGCTTCCAGCTGAATATGTTCTTGTTGCCATTCCCTTAAACATGTTTAGCGCTCTTATCATTGCATCCATTATTGCACCTGTTAAGGTAGGGGATCATGATGATGAGATCGATGTAAAGAATGTTTCAGAATCAAAAAGCCTTTTTGAAGCAATGGGAAATGGTGCATTAGATGGTGGGAAAATAGCCTTAATCGTAGCTGCAATGCTGATAGCTTTTATTGCATCACTAGAAGCGGTGAACTGGGTAATTCAATTTATTTTTAATGACATTACTTTAGAGCAAATATTAGGTTATATCTTAGCTCCAATCGGCATATTAATGGGGATCTCTCCAAATGAAGTAATCGAAGCAGGAAGTATTATGGGAACAAAAATTATTACAAACGAATTTGTTGCAATGCTTCAGCTACAGCCATTAGTAGATACGTTCTCTGAAAAAACTGTAGGAATTGTTACTGTCTTCCTTACAAGTTTTGCTAACTTCTCTTCTATTGGTATTATTGCCGGTACCGTACAAGGAATTGATAGTGAAAAAGGAGCAGCCGTATCGAAATTTGGTTTCAAACTATTGATCGGAGCAACGTTAGGTTCCATTCTATCTGCAACAATTGCTGGATTATTTTTATAAAATTAATAGCCTGACATATACTAAAAAAGCACAAATGTTTACTAAACATTTGTGCTTTTTAAATAGGATTATAGCTAGTAAAGGAAGTGATGGTAGGATGAAGCATATTGCGGTTTATTGTGGCTCGAGAAAAGGTAAGTCTTTAGCTTATGAAGAGGGGGCACGTGAGCTTGGAAAGGAATTGGCAAAACGAAATATTACTTTAGTTTATGGAGGCTCAAGTACAGGATTAATGGGGTCTGTTGCCGATGCAGTCCTAGATACTGGCGGTAAAGTGATTGGTGTGATCCCTAATTTTTTTGTTGAACAGGAGGTAGCTCATCAGAATTTAACAGAGCTAATTACTGTTGAGTCCATGCATGAGCGAAAGGCAAAAATGGCAGAATTAGCAGATGGATTCATTGCGTTACCTGGTGGTCCTGGAACCTTAGAGGAATTATTTGAAATTTTTACATGGGCTCAAATTGGTATCCATCAAAAACCAATTGGTATGTTAAATATACAACAATATTACCAACCATTGGCAAAATGGTTAGATCATATGGTATCAGAAGGATTTATGAAAGAGGAATTTCGATCCTTAGCGATGTTAGAAGATGAGCCGGCTTTCTTAATAAATAGGTTTATCAAGTATGTTTGAAAGGATGGATACGTGGAATAACCTTAGTAATCAATAAAAAAGAGGTGTCAGATGATGGATAAATATGGATTGTACATAAACGGAAAATGGATCGATACAGAAGATACATTAGAAGTACTGGATAAGTATTCACAGAAACCATTTGCAAAAGTATCAAAAGCATCTGAAAACGATGTGGATCTGGCAATTTCTAGTGCATTGGAGGCATTCGAAACAAAAAATCTATCTCCATATGATCGGTATAAAATCTTGCAAAAGAGTTCAGAATTATTGCTCGCAAATAAGGAGGATTTAGCCAAAACGATTGTTTTAGAAGCTGGTAAGCCATTAAAGCAGGCGCGTAGTGAAATAGATAGATCAGCTCAAACCTTTTTAATAGCCGCAGAGGAAGCCAAAAGAATTCATGGTGAAGGAGTGCCTGTAGAGGCAGCACCAGGTTCAGAGAATCGACTTGCTTTTACTATAAAGGTACCTGTAGGTGTAGTTGGCGCCATCAGCCCCTTTAATTTCCCATTAAATTTAGTAGCTCATAAGGTTGCCCCGGCACTTGCAGCAGGAAATGCTGTTGTATTAAAGCCGGCAAGTAAAACACCTATATCCGCCTTGAAGCTTGCAAAAATTCTTGAAGAGGCAGGACTTCCAGCTGGACTTTTACAAGTCTTGGTAGGTTCTGGTTCTACTGTTGGAAAATTAATGATGGAAGACGAAAGAATTGCACTCTATACATTTACCGGAAGTGCAAAAGTGGGACTTCAATTAAAACAAGAAACTGGTCTTAATCGGCTCATTTTAGAATTAGGCAATAATTCGCCAGTAATTATCGATAAAGAGGCAGACCTTAATCATGCGGCTAAAACACTAGCTGGTCAAAGCTTTGCCTTTGCTGGACAAGTGTGTATTTCAGTACAAAGAATTTATGTGCATGAAACGATTAAAGACATTTTTTTAGAGAAATTGATCTCTGAGATTAACCAATTACAGGTTGGAGATCCTAATGATCCCGAGACAGATGTCGGTCCAATGATTGATGTAAAAGAAGCAGAGCGAGCAGAGAAATGGATTCAAGAAGCAGTAGAAAAAGGAGCAAGAATTGCTATTGGTGGGGAAAGAAAGGGGGCTTTATTAAAGCCTACCATTCTTACGAATGTGCAGCCTCAATTTAGGGTAGTGTGTGAAGAGATTTTTGCGCCTGTCGCAAGTGTGATTCCATTCCATGATCTTGATGCCTGTATTCGTGAAGTAAACCAATCAGATTATGGCTTACAAGGCGGAATTTTCACGCAAAACCTTGACACAGCGTTTTATGCAGCTAAAAATGTAGAGGTTGGCGGTTTTATGATAAACGATGGTTCCCAATATCGTGTTGATTTAATGCCATATGGTGGAGTAAAGGATAGTGGAAACGGAAAGGAAGGACCAAAATACTCCATAGAAGAGATGACAGAAGAACGTTTGATTGTAATGAATTTGAGAAAATAATTAAAGTGAAACCTGTTTCCATCATTTGGAGCAGGTTTTTACAGTTCTCCCATACATACTTACTTGCGTGATTAGAATAAGTATAAGTATAATCATTAATAGCTTCGTTTATTATAAAAAGCATTATTTTATATACATAAATGTAACAGAATGGTGAAGATAGGAGAGGAAGAAACTCTAATGAATAGGAAACAAATAATATTTACAGGTGGAGGAACAGCTGGGCATGTCATGGTTAATATGGCCATTATCCCTGAGTTTATTAAAGATGGGTGGGATGTGGACTATATTGGTTCAAAAACTGGAATAGAAAAAGAGTTAATTGCAACAATAGAAGGAGTAACTTATCATCCGATCTCTACTGGAAAGCTGCGAAGATATTTTTCAAAGGAAAATTTCAAGGATCCGTTTAAAGTGTTAAAAGGGACTTTACAAGCTTATCGCATTATTGGGAAAAAGAAGCCTGCCGTGATTTTCTCCAAGGGTGGTTTTGTCTCTGTACCAGTATTAGTTGCAGCAAAAATGAGAGGAATACCTGCAGTGATTCACGAATCAGATTATACACCGGGGCTTGCAAATAAGTTAGCAATGCCATTTGCTAAAAAGATTTTGGCGACTTTTCCTGAAACGATGAAATATTTACCCGAGAAAAAAGCGGAATGGATAGGTGCAGTAGTACGTGAGGAGCTATTTAATGGTAATCGGAAAAAAGGTTATGAGTTAACTGGACTGGATAGCCGTAAGAATGTATTGCTGATAATGGGTGGAAGTGCTGGGTCGAAAAAGATAAATGATGCCATCCGGGAAGGCTTAGATGAACTACTTTCTGATTTTCACATTATTCATATTTGTGGGAAAGGTTTGGTTGATGATTCTATTCATCGAAAGGGCTATGTACAATACGAGTATGTACAAGACGAATTAAAGGATTTCTTAGCCATTACGGACCTTGTGTGCTCTAGAGCTGGTGCCAATGCTATTTTTGAATTTTTGGCATTACATAAACCGATGCTCTTGATTCCATTATCTTTACAAGCAAGTAGGGGCGATCAAATTGTGAATGCCAATTCATTCGCTAATCAAGGTTATGCCAAAATATTAGAGGAAGCTTCATTAACAACTGAATCTTTAATAACGGCAGTCAAACAATTAAAAAAGGATAAATATGTGATGAAAGATAATATGCGCAATTATAAAACCAGCGAAGCAAAAAGAAGGGTTATCGAAATTATTAAAAATGAAGCAATTCATTAAACTACAATTTCCTTTTAGCATCAAACGTTGTTGAATCTTTCTACCAATTAGTTGTATATAAACTGCAAAACTCAGACGCTTAAATTTTTGGAGCGAAAAACTGGGTTTTGCTTAGTATTTATCACTGTATTCGAGGAAAGTAATCAGATGGAATTTTTGAAATATGTTAGAAACGACTCGCTTACAGCTGAAATGTTTCTTTCTTGATACACACTAAAAAAATAACGATCTAGTCGAATGCCACTTATAGTTAAATACTTTAACGTGTTTAACTTCAATTCTTTAGATATAGCTGACTTTGAAACAATTGATACACCTAGACCAGATTCTACGGCTGATTTAATTGATTCTGTGCTTTCCAATTCTAAAATAACATTCAGATTTTCAGGATTTAGTTGATTTTGAATTAACTTTTCTTCAATAACCTGTCTTGTTCCAGAACCACGTTCTCGCAAAATTATGGGTAATGAGAATAATTCTTTGGGTAAGATTTGATCTTTACTCCCAATATAACGATGCCAAAATAAAAGAGAAGAAATCAGTACTAATTCATCATTCATAAAAATAGACTGATTTAGATTCGAATAAGAAACCATTGATTCAATAAAGCCTAAATTTATCTCTTCATTGAGGAGTTTTTTTACAATTATTTCAGAGTTAAAGACTTTTAAATGCACGTTAACTTGTGGAAATTGTTGTTTATAAAGTCCTAATAGTTTAGGAAGAATATGCTCTGCAATTGTTAGACTTGCTCCGATCTCTAAGTCCCCATTCATTTTTTCCGACAATAAAGTGATTTCATTTTTAGTTTGGTTCACTAGTTTTAATATTTGCTCTGCATTTCGAAAAAGAAGCTTTCCTTCGTTGGTTAAGTTCACTTTCTTTGTGGATCTATTGAACAATAAAACTCCTAAAGAATTTTCAAGCTGTTTAATCTGTGAACTTACCGAAGGTTGTGATAGATGTAAATTTTTTGCTGATTCAGAGAAGTTTCGTTTCATTGCAACAGTATAAAACACTTTCAAATGATCAAAATTCAATTAAAATACCTCCCTAACATTCACTTCTCACATAAAAATCTCATTTTAGCTCTAAAAAAATCGAATTAATATCAAAACTAATATTAATAATGAAACATACCCGACTATAGATACAATAACTGGTCTCATACCAGCTTTCTTAAGATCAACAAAATTCACATTCAAACCTATTCCTGCCATAGCCATCGAAATCAAAAAGGAGCTAATAGTCATCAAAGAATGGGCTATAGATACGGGAATTAAACCAAAAGAATTGATAATTGCCATACCTAAAAAACCGAAAATAAACCACGGTACAGGCAATTTATTACGATATATTAGAGAACCCTCTTCTTTTTTTTGAAAAATCCTTCCTATTATAATTGATACAGGTATAAGTAAAGCAACCCTACCTAGCTTCGTAATAATGGCTGTATCGTAACTGAGTTGATTCGTAGCCAAACCTGTTGCTGCTACATGTGATACTTCTTGAAGAGTAGCTCCTACAATCACCCCAAATTCTACTGAATTTATGTTAAATATGGAAAAAGTCAATATATAGATAATAGTTGCTAATGTTCCAATTATCGAGATACACGCAATGGCTACTACTGTACTTTGTTTATTGCTCTTAATTATTGGTGCAATAGCTAAAATTGCAGAAGCCCCACAAACTGCAGTACCTACTGCTATTAATGTAGTGATTTGTTTTTCCACAGAAAGCAATTTTCCAAAATAAAGAACTAGTGACAAGGAAAATGTGATAACGATTACATTTATACAAAAAATAAAATACCCATCGGCTAAAATTTGGTAGATGTTTAATCTTACCCCCAGTAAGATTATACCAAGTTTTAGCAAAGACTTAGTAGTAAAAACAATTCCTGATTCAGCATTAGTCGGAAGCACAAACATCCTTTTCCACATCATACCAATAAATATAGATAGTATCATAACACCCATTATAGATAAAATCGGTAGCTTGGCAAGAATGGTAGATATTAAAGCAATTATTATAGTTATTAATATACCTTTAAGCTTTATTTGAATAAGTAGCCATATTTTACGTATCAAGCTTCCCTCAACCCCTAACGAAATCTTAATATGCTATTTACTGTAGCATAAAACTTAGTAGTTAAGTTATTACTTTTTATAATAAGTTACATTACAAATTTATATAAGTTATTTCGTTCCCTTGTTTCCTTTAGTTTTGAAAATCAATCCTATATAAAGTTTTTTTTAGCTTGAAAAAGACATAACTAACCATTACAATGAATACAAATGATTTAGTGGTTGGGTCACCCGTTCACTGGTTGATAAAAGCTAGAATGGAGGAATTTGTTGAAAATCCTAGTTACTGAACTGATGTGGAAAGAAGGGTTAGATGTTTTATCGAGAGTAGCAGATGTGAACTATGATAAATCATTATCAGAAAAATACGACGAATTGCTTCAAATGGTTAAAGATGTTGATGCGATGGTTATTCGTAACCAGACCATGATAACGCCACTACTTTTGGAAAAGGCAAAACAATTAAAGGTTATCGGACGTCTTGGAGTGGGGTTAGACAATATAGATATTCAAGCTTGTAAAGAAAGAGGTATAACAGTTGTATATGCTCATAATGCTAATGCTATTTCGGTAGCAGAGTATGTGATGAACGTTATACTATCTTTTAGAAGAAATCTATATGAGGCAAATGCTAGTGTGAAACAGGGAAAGTGGGATAGACAGCAATTCACGGGCAATGAAATATATGGTAAAACACTGGGTTTAGTTGGAGTTGGAGAGATTGCACACCGAATTGCAAAAAGAGCATTTGCCTTTGGAATGGAAGTAATCGGATACGATCCATTTCGTTCCACTTATGATTTCTCGGTTGCAGAAA
This sequence comes from Gracilibacillus sp. JCM 18966, assembly GCF_055392695.1. Taxonomy (NCBI): domain Bacteria; kingdom Bacillati; phylum Bacillota; class Bacilli; order Caryophanales; family Bacillaceae; genus Gracilibacillus; species Gracilibacillus sp. JCM 18966. Next base: position 2,274,538 of record NZ_AP043883.1, read on the forward strand.
CAGGAATTCGACTAGTCACATTTGAGGAATTACTAAGTAAATCAGATTTTATCAGTATACATGTTCCCTTATTACCAACTACTAAAAAGATGTTTAATATAGACATTTTTAAACTTATGAAAAGTAGCAGTTGTCTAATTAATACCTCCAGAGGTGGTATTATCGATGAACATGCTTTGAATGAAGCATTGAATAATCAATATATAGCTGGTGCCTATCTTGATGTATTTGGTATTGAACCGCCTGATGAAGACAATGAGTTATTATTAAATAATAAGGCAAATCTTACTCCGCATATTGCTGGATTAACGGAGGAATCTCAAATAAGAACTTCTGTTCTAGTTGCTAATGAAGTGTTAAAAGTAATGAATGGAGAATCTTCTCTATTTTCTGTATGAGAAAGGAAGAAAAGCATGTTCCGCTCGATTAATTTTCAAAAAACTACCATTTCAAGATCAGTGGTTGACTATATCAGAAATCTAATTATTAATGAAGACTTAACACAAGGGGAAAAGCTTCCCTCTGAAAGAGAAATGTCTGAGATTCTAAATGTTAGTAGAAATACTGTTCGAGAGGCATATCAGATTTTGTCTTCTTTAGGTTATGTCCATATTAAACACGGGCAAGGTGTATTTGTGTCAAGTGATACAGAATCCATTCAGCAGTGGGCAGCATCATTTTTTAATAAAAATGATCAATTAATTGAATTATTTGAAATAAGAAAGTTATTAGAAACGCAAAGTGTAAAATGGGCTGTGAGCAACATTCAGCATAAACATATCGAGGAACTAAATAGTTTCATTGACAAGGATCTTGATTACATCAAAAATAAAGAGAAATACATTGATATCTCTTTAGCTGATCAAAAATTTCACTTGCTGATTTCAAAATTGTCAGGTAACTCCGTCCTATATAGAATTATGTATAATTTAATAGACTTGATGAAAGAAGTAAGGATGGAAACATTACAAATCCCAGGACGATTGGAAAAATCTGTAGAGGAACATCGGGAAATTTTGAAAGCATTATCGAATAAAGACGCTATACAATCCGAGAGAAAAATGCTAGAACACTTAAACAGTGTTGAAAATGCATTAATCAAAAAAATGTCAGAAAAAAAGAGCTAATTTAAAAAATTTTTAAAAATGTAATCGATTACACAAAGGAGAGTTTTATTTATGAAAATCAAAAGCATGGAATTATTTAAGGTTCCTCCAAGATGGCTATTCTTAAAAATAGATACCGATGAGGGTATAAAAGGTTGGGGAGAACCAATTGTAGAAGGAAAGACTGACACTGTAAGAACAGCTGTGAATGAATTGAGCGAATATTTAATTGGCAAAAATCCATTACATATAGAAGATCATTTTCAAGTGCTCACTCATGGCTGGTTTTATAGGGGTGGACCAATATTATCTAGTGCCGTTTCTGGAATTGAACAGGCTCTATGGGATATTAAAGGGAAATATTATAATGCCCCAGTATATGAACTGCTCGGAGGAAAATGCCGTGACAAGGTTCGAGTGTATAGCTGGATAGGAGGTGATCGTCCATCTGGCGTAGCAGAGGCAGCAAAAGAACGATTAGAAGCTGGCTTCACTGCAATTAAGATGAATGGAACGGAGGAACTTAATTATATTGATTCTCATTCAAGGGTAACTGCAGCAGTTGAGCGGTTAGCAAAAGTTAGAGAGATAGCAGGAGAGGATTTCGGTATTGCTATCGATTTTCATGGCCGTGTTCACAAAGCAATGGCAAAAACTTTAGTGAAGGAAATGGAAGCGTTTCACCCTATGTTCATTGAAGAACCAGTTTTACCTGAACACAATGAAGCATTGAAACAGTTAGCTGCATATACATCCATTCCAATAGCTACAGGTGAGAGGATGTATACAAGATGGGGATTTAAAAGCATTATTCAGGAAGGTATAGTAGACATTATTCAGCCAGATCTATCCCATGCAGGTGGAATATTAGAAACAAGAAAAATTGCAGCAATGGCTGAAGCCTATGATATTGCAGTTGCTCCTCACTGTCCATTAGGTCCAATTGCTTTAGCATCTTCCTTACAATTAGATGCTTGTACACCAAATGCACTCATCCAAGAGCAAAGCAAGAATATTCATTATAATGTCGACTATGATTTAACTGATTATCTTAAAGATCCATCCGTATTTGATTATCAAGAAGGTTTTGTACGAATACCAGAAGGTCCTGGATTAGGAATTGAAATCAACGAAGAGAGAGTACGACAGGCTGCAATAATAGGTCACAATTATAGAGCACCAATCTGGCGTAATGAAGACGGGTCATTAGCAGAAAGGTAAGCAAGGAACATTTACAAATAAATTTAAGGAGGTCAATAATGAAACCGCTTTATATATTAATGTATGCATTATTATTATCGATTACTTTCATCGTAGGCTGCCAAGATGATGAAAATACGAGTAAAGATGAGGAAGGTAAAACGGTTATAACCATGTGGAATCGCCTCTCAGGTTTGGATGTCTATCTTCCTGAAATAATCACCTCTTTTGAAAAAGAGTACCCAGATATTAGAGTTGATCTCGAGAATCTGCCAGTAGAGGCCCAGGAACAGCAGTATCAAGCTGCAGTTCAAGAAAATAAATTACCAGATCTTTTTACAACAGGTGGAGGATACGGTGTACCACAACTAGTTGCAGCGGATCAGATCCGGTCTTTGGACGAAGTCTTTACAAATGAGGTAAAAGAAAAATTTGTAACAGGTTCATTTGAATCAGGGCAAACTGTAATGGATGATAAAGTTTACGCATTTCCTGTTTTTTCTCCTTCTCATGGTGCTTTTATGACTTATTATAACAAAGATCTGTTAGAAGAACTTGATATTAAGCCAGAGGTACCTGACTCATGGGAAGGCTTCATGGAATTGGGACAAGAAATTTATGAGAAATCAGATGGGACTAAATATGGATTACTTATCGGTATGCAAGCAGGCTGGTTGATTTCAGATGTAACCTTACAAATGGCAAAAGCTTTAACACCAAAGACAGAAAGAGATTGGACAACAGGTGAGTTTAATTTTGCGACTGAAGGTGTGATTGAAACAGCCGAATTCTATAAAACAATGCTTGATAATAATGTCATGTCTATTCAGAGCCTAGAATTAGGTGCGCAGGACGTCTATACTCAGTTTGCTAATGGCCATTCTGCATTTATGTTTGCTGGAAATTATGTGGGGGCGCAACTGAAAGAGCGTGGATTAGAAGATTTTGGAGTTGCAAAATTACCAACCAAAAATGGTGAAGGTATACAATACGGGGAGAAGGCCACTCCGGAAATGATCGCAGTTTCAAAATATACAGATAACTGGGAAGAAGTGAAAATTTTTATTAATTACTTGATAGACCATATGTATGATTACATCGTTGAAAGTGGGACCTCTGCACCAGCTTTAAAACTAGAACATGTCGGAACAACAGAATCAAAATTAGCTCAGTTTAATGAGATTGCCGAAATTATGAATGAAGTTATGGTAGTAGCACCAAATCCTGCTCAAATTAACCCTGATACAATCAAGGTCAATCAAGAACATGGTGAAATGGCTCCAAAAGAAGGATTAGATACCATTATAAATGGTTATTTGACCGGACAGATCAAAGACTTAGGGGGTACACTTCAAGAATTGACAGATGCGAATAATAAAGCGCTTATGGATGCGATAGAGCAATCTGAAGGAAAAGTGTCGATAGAGGATTATATGTACAAAAATTGGGTACCTGGTCAAAATTACGTTAAGGAGGATTATCAATCCCGATAATTCGGTTGCAAATAGCAACAATGAGGAGGTGTAAAATGTGAAAGATAGTAGAGTGTTTGAGCAAAAGAATCACAATAAAAACGTATTCTCAATCAACAGGAAACGGTATATTTGGGCGTATACTTTCATGATGCCGCAAATAATTTGGTTCATTGGTTTATCTATTTATCCGATAATAATGAGCTACGTATACGCTTTTTACGATTGGAATGGGCTGGAAGAGCTAGATAACTTTATCGGCTTAGCTAATTTTAAAGAATTACTGCAAACACCTGAATTCTGGAATGCCTTTCAAAATTCACTTATTTACGCGATAGGTTTTACTACTGTGTCAGTGACACTAGGTTTAATATTGGCATTAATTCTAAATGAACCAAAATTTAAAGCAAAAGGTTTTTATCGGACGATTTTTTTTCTTCCTGTGGTCACCACTGCTGCAATCGTTGGTATCATAATGCAGACCATGTTTGGAACTCAAGGGACAGTTAACCAGCTTTTAATAGCGCTAGGAATTATGCAAAAACCAGTTTCCTGGTTATTAGACCCAATTCTCGCGATGATTTTATTAATTGTGGTTGGTTCATGGAAAAACATTGGAATAACAATGATTTATTGGTTAACTGGATTACAAACCATTCCTCAAGACATACATGAGGCAGCTCAAATTGATGGAGCGGGGTATTGGAAGAGGTTAAGATATATTACATTACCCTTACTCGCGCCAATTGGTTTTACCATTTTACTCCTCACTTTAACAAGCAGTATGCACGTATTCGACCTTGTAAAAACTTTAACCAATGGTGGTCCTTACTATTCTACTGAGACGTTAGAATTATATATTTATCGATATGCTTTTGCTTCTGTTGGCGGAGGGGCTCGAACAGGTTTTGCATCTGCGGCAGGTGTATTATTAGGCTTGTTTGTGTTTCTAATTACTGGTTTATTCGCTGCAATTGGTTGGACCATTAATCGGAGGAGGAAAAATAATCTCATTAAAATTAATAGGGGGATACAAACATGAAATCAATGCGTATAACCCATCTTTTTGTCCATTTTCTTTTAATTATAGTTGGGATTGTTTGGATATATCCATTTGTATGGATGGTTTTTTCCTCGTTAAAAACGAATAATACATTCTTAAGCTCAGGCGTTAATCCGATACCAGAGAAATTCCATTGGGATAACTTCTCCAGGGCATGGCAGGTTGCTAATTTTGAGGGGTATTTTCTAAATACAGTGATCATTACATTAACTGTCATTCTAATTGTGGTAGTACTCAGTTGTCTTACGGGATATGCGATTGGAAGGGTCAATTTTCCTGGAAGAAAAGTTATTATTGGGATTATTATTGGATTTACTTTCATTCCAAAAGGTTACACCATTATTCCATTATATCAGTTTATGGTTCTATTAGGATTAAATGATTCATTGCTAGGGGTGATTGCAGCAGAATCATCGGGGGCACATGTGTTATTTATTTTATTGTTCGCTTCCTTCTTTGCGAGGGTTCCAAAAGAATTAGAGGAATCTGCAATGTTAGATGGGTGTGGTTTTTTAGGAACATTTTTCAAAGTAATCTTGCCTACTGCAAAACCTGTTTTTGCAACTGCTGTTATCATGCAATTTATTTGGACGTGGAGTTCTTATTTAGTACCACTTGTGTTAACGATTACAAAACCTGAACTTAGAACTTTGGCAGTTGGTATGACAGCATTTACGGAACAATATTCAACAGATTGGACAGGAATGGCTGCAGGAGCAACCATCTCACTTCTGCCTGTTATGCTTATTTTTATTGTGATGCAACGCTATTTCATTGAAGGAATTGCCGGATCAGTAAAGCAATAAGCTTTTTAATGTTAAACTTTACTATTTTTATAAAAAAGGGTGTCTCTATGGAAATAATAAAACAATTGAAAGAATCTTCTGTGGTCATCATTTACCGGGGGTATAGCGCAGAGAAGTGTTTAGAACTAAGTAAAATACTCATGCAAGCTGGACTTCGATTTTTTGAAGTAACAATGAATTCGGAGCATGCATTAGAAGCCATTAAATTACTTCGAAATAGATTACCAAGTAATATTCATATCGGTGCAGGTACAGTAACTACAGTTAAACAGGTAAGATTGGCAGCTGAAATGGGCGCAACTTATATAATTTCGCCTAATACAAATACGAAAATTATTAGAACAACAAAAGAGTTGGGATTAGTTTCTATACCAGGTGCGTTTACACCAACAGAAATTGAGTTAGCTTGGAAAACAGGTGCTGATATGGTAAAAGTGTTCCCAATTAACATCGTTGGACACCAATATATAACCCAGATTCGAGGACCACTTAATCAAATACCATTGATGCCAAGTGGTGGCATAACGTTAGATATGGCAGAAAATCTTTTTAAGGCGGGAGCATCAGCAATTGGAGTTGGAGTCCATTTATTAGGAAAAGAATATGTTGATACAATTAATCGAGAAGGTTTACAGGCAAGTGCAAGAAAATTAATCCAAGCATCTTCGGTGTCGAATTAAAAATATATTAGTAGTTTTTCTTTAAATGTGGCTAGCCACAGGGGTGAACAGAATTCTCCCAAATGATCCTTAAGACCATTATCTAGGAACATCACAAGACGCCCAAGTGTTTTTTAAAAAATTATTGCAGGTCAAAAGAGTAAAAAATAAGTCCAAAAGATGGGCTTAAATATAATATACGAGGGGTGATGATTATGAACCATTTTATCAAAATGCAACAAAAGTTAAATATTCAAAAAGGACAGTTAGGTCTAGCCTGGACTGGTCAAGCAGGATTTGTCTTTGTTGACGAAAACAAGATAGTCTATCACATTGATCCCTATCTTTCTAATGCATGTTCCAAAACGGTAGGATTTCATCGCATGATTGAACCACCTGTCCAAGCAAACCAATTGGAAGCTGATTATGTTTTTATTACGCATCATCATAAAGATCATTTAGATCCCGATTCCATTCCAGAAATATATAAGGCAAACCCTGCTGTTACTTTTCTTGCACCACCTTCATGTCTCGACCTATTTATCGAGATGAACATTCCGAAAGATAACATCAATGTTATAAGGAGGGGAGAAAAGCAAAGAATAGGGAATTTAAATGTAGAAGCCGTTTTAGCTATTCACACAGAGGATAGTTTAGGTTATGTACTGGAATTAAATGGTGTGAAATTATATATAAGTGGTGACACCACTTATTCTGATGAGCTAATTCTCAACGAGCAATTGGATTTAATGATGGTATGTATCAATGGTAGGCTAGGATGTATGAATATACCTGACGCTACAAGACTTACAGCACACATCCAACCAAAATATGCCATTCCAATGCATATTGACATGTTTAAAGAAAATACTGCAAATCCAAAGGAATTTGTGAATCAAGTGGAAAATTATAGTGGAATTGTAAAAGGATTTACGATGAAGCATGGTAAATGGCATATCTATGATCAAGCTTTTGGGCTTTTTTTAGCAAATGAATAAGAACCCGCGAACTATAGTTTTCATAATCTTGAAGTTAGTATTTCGTTAATTATTAACTATCTATTTCTATTCATTCAAAAGGATGTGTTTAATTTGAAGCATAAATTTCTTATTCACTATAAAGGTGATCATGTAGGAGTAGCAACAAATGAAATTAAGAAAGGGGAAGAGGTGAAAGGAGTTTACATGGATGATGATACTTCCATCGTGATACATGCAAAACATGATATACCACTTGGGCATAAGATAGCTTTAGTAGATTTAAAGGAGGGGGAATTTGTTATTGAATATAAGACCCAAATTGGTTTAACAACAAAGGTTTGGCATGCTGGAGACTATGTTCACACACATAATATTAAAACGGCGAGGTGGTAATAATGACGAAACAATTGTATGGATATCGTAGAGAAAATGGAAGGATAGGTATACGAAATCATGTAATAATTTTACCAGTAGACGATATTTCGAACACAGCATGCGAGGCAGTCGCCAATCAAATTAAAGGTGCGTTGGCACTACCTCATTCCTATGGAAGACTTCAATATGGAGAAGATTTAGAGTTGCATTTTCGAACAATGATAGGTACAGGGAGTAATCCAAACGTTGCTGCAGTAGTAGTTATAGGGATTGAGGAAAATTGGTCAAAAAGAATTGCAGATGGTATTGCTAAAACAGGAAAACCTGTCACGTATTTTTCCATTGAAAGATATGGAGACCTAGAAACGATTCGGAATGCCTCTTGGAAGGCAAAAGAGTATGTACAATGGGCATCTGAAATGACAAGAGTACCAATAGAATTAGGGGAATTAACTGTCAGTATAAAATGTGGGGAATCTGATACTACAACAGGATTAGGATCTTGCCCGACTGTTGCAAGGGTAGTAGATCGATTAGTAGATGAGGAAGCCACCGTATTGTTCGGTGAAACATCTGAACTAACTGGTGGAGAACATATTATTGCAAACCGCATGGTGACACCAGAATTGAAACAAAGGTTTCTAGAAATGTATAACAATTACGTTGGTTTTATTAAAAATCAAGGTGTTGATCTGTTGGGCTCACAGCCAACACAAGGAAATATTGCAGGAGGACTGTCAACGATCGAAGAAAAAGCTTTGGGTAATATTGCAAAAACAGGTACAAAAGAGATTGTTGGTGTTTTGACGCCTGCAGAAACTCCAGCTAATGGGGCGGGATTATACTTTATGGATAGCTCATCTGCAGCCGCAGAGCATATTACATTAATGGCAGCCGGTGGTGCAGTGGTACATTTCTTTCCAACCGGACAAGGTAATATCGTTGGCAATCCTATTGAACCAGTGATTAAGTTAACTGCTAATCCGATTACTGCTACGACTATGAGTGAGCATATTGATGTCGACGTTAGTGGATTACTAACGCGTGATATTAATTTGCATGAGGCGGGTAATCAGTTGATGGAGATGCTTTATCGAACAGCAAATGGCCGATTGACAGCAGCCGAGGCATTAGGACATAGGGAGTTTGTCATGACGAAGCTATATCCAAGTGCTTAACAGGAAATACAAATTTCAATTATTAGAGGGTGTCTAGTTTAGTATGGCAAAATTACAGTTCCAAATTGATCAAGTTTATCAATATGGAGTTAATCTATTAGTAGAAGTAGGTTTAAATGAGTATGATGCAAATATGGTAATGGATTCACTAGTGAGAGCAGAGCTTGAGGGAGCGAGTAGTCATGGTATTAATCGATTAGTAACCTATGCAAAAAGAGTGAGAGAAGGAAGAATAAATGCAAATCCGGATGTGAACATAGAACAAATAGGCTCATTTTTAAAGGTTGATGGAGATAATGGTTTAGGACAGATTGTGGCGATTAGAGCTTTAGAGAGAGCGTTCGCAGTTGCTGAAGAATTAGGTATGGTAGGAGTATTTATTAAAGGAAGTAATCATTTTGGAACAGCAGCTTTCTATTGCCAAAAAGCATGCCAAAATAATATGGCATTGATGGCGACTACTAATTCGCCACCCGGTATTGCTCCTTGGGGAGGGAAAAAAGCATATTTCGGTACGAATCCTATTGCTTTTGGCTTTCCTGTCCGTAATAAACCACCAATAATCATTGATATGTCTTCGAGTGTTGTAGCACGAGGGAATATTATTTTAGCCAAAAAAAATAATCAACTAATTCCTTCTGGATGGGCAGTTGATCAGAAAGGAAAAGCGACCGAAAACCCAGAGACAGCTCTGAATGGTGCTTTACTTCCATTTGGTGGTGTTAAAGGCTATGCCTTAGCATTGGCTGTAGAGGTTTTATCCGGGATATTAACTGGAGCTGCGTTTGGCCCATATGTTCATAATCTATACAGTGAAAAGAATGCAGAGGCAAACGTCGGACATAGCTTTATCGTAATGGACATTCGTAAATTAGGGGATTTAGAGCAATATTTTGAAAGAATTGATTGTTTAATAGATGAAATGAAAGACTCTCCCAAAATAGAAGGAGTTAAAGAAATCTATTATCCGGGTGAGAGGAGAAATAAAACTTATAAAAATAGTAAGATTAATGGAATGAGTTTAACAGAAGAAATTGTGAAGGAATTGAGCAGTTTTGGATTAGAACACGGTTTGATATTTCCTAATCCAATATAATCCTCTTGTAATAATTACTCTACAAAAGGTGGTAATAGTTATGAAGAATACGGTAGAGAATAAATCTTTATTTATCAATGGTATTTGGACCGAACCAATACAACAAGCTACCATTCCCGTTATAAATCCTTCTACTGAAGAGGTTATACGTAAAATAGGATATGGTGGAAAAGATGACGCAGCTTTAGCAGTGGAAGCTGCGGAAAAAGCTTTTCGAGAATGGTCCCAATTTTCAGTACGAGAAAGATCAAATATGTTACATCATGTTGCAGATTTACTAAGAGAAAAAAGAGAGCAAATTGGTAAAGTTTTAGCAGAGGAATCTGGTAAAAGATTACATGAGGGAATCGGTGAGATTAATTTCGCTGCTGAGTATTTTCAGTGGTTTGCTGAAGAGATTAGAAGACCTCATGGACATATTGTGCCAAGTGATGTACGTAATAAATCACACATCTATTATACAGAACCAGCAGGGGTTGCTCTAACACTAACACCATGGAACTTCCCTATATCTATACAAGCTCGAAAGATTGCTCCGGCTTTAGCTGCTGGTTGTACCGTTGTTGCTCGGGGGTCGCAATTAGCTCCTTTATCAGTAATAGAACTATTTAAGTGTTTAGAAGAAGCTGAATTTCCAGACGGTGTAGTAAATTTAATACATGGTCCGGGGGCACAAATGACAGAAGCTCTGATGTCTCACCCTGCAGTTAAAGTTGCTAGTTTTACAGGTTCAACAGAAATAGGAAAAACAATTGTACAACAATCTGCAAAAGGACTCATACGGCTGGCACTTGAATTAGGTGGGGATGCACCATTTATTGTATTTAACGATGCTGATATGGATAAAGCTGTAGAAGGGGCAATGATTGCAAAATTTCGAAATAATGGCCAATCTTGTATAGGAGCAAATCGATTTTATATTCATGACAGTGTATATGATGAGTTCGTTACTAAGTTTAGAGAATCTATCAGTGCAATGAAAGTTTCAGATCCAGTCAATGACCTATCTTCTGACTTAGGACCCGTAATAGATTTAAAAAACAAAGATCGTTTAGAACAGTTGGTAAGGGAAGCAGAGGAATTTGGAGCAAGGCGTTTAACATCAGATGTAAAGATACCTTCTATAGGTTATTATGTAGCACCTGTAATGTTAGATAACATCCCAAGTAAATGTAATTTGGCACAAACTGAAATATTCGGACCAATCGTAGCAGTGTATAGATTTTCAGAGGAAAAGGAAGCAATAGAAAAGGCTAATAACACAAACATGGGATTAGCTGGCTATCTTTATACGAATGATATTTCACGAATTGAGCGATTACAAAGAAGTTTAAAAGTTGGTGTATTAGGTTTAAATAACGCACTTCCATCAGTAGCGTATGCACCGATGGGTGGAATGAAGCACAGTGGCTTAGGAAGAGAAGGCGCAAGGCATGGTCTCGAAGAATACCAGGAAGTAAAATATGTTGCACAGGAATTTGATCTTTAATATTCGAATCATAGGTATAGTTACCAACCCTTATGAATAAAGTCTTGCCAAATATGATAACGTTTACATTATATGAGTGTAAAGTGTATGATAATACGCTTTCACATATTTTATCAAAGTAAAAGGAGGGGAGAGGTTCACAAAAGGTGTTCTCTAGATACTAATAAAATTACAGGAGGAACCTAATATGAAAACAAGGACAATTGTAGTGTTAATGGTTTTTATTACATTATTTTTAGTTGGTTGTTCCATCGGTAGTACAGAGAGTAATACTGATAATACATCTGATAGCACCAATAACAGTGAGATAAGTGAAGGCGATGGTAGTGCCGGGGGAGGTACACAGAGTATTGAATTAACTTATGATTCCGATTTATCAGGAGAAATAACATTTTGGACTTGGACTACTGACACATATGACGATATTATAAAAGCATTTAATAAAACTTACCCAAATATAAAAGTAAACAAGGTGGTACTAGAAACTGGTGATCTACACAATAAGCTACAAACAACTTTAGCTGCTGGTGAAGGAGCTCCCGATGTATCGATGGTTGAAATAGGAAATTTTCCGAGATATAGTGTGGATAACTTCTTAGAAGACCTGTTACAACCTCCTTATAATGCAGGAAGATATCAAGATTTAGTACCTGAATTTTATTGGGAGCAATGGAAATCTATTGATGGAAAAAGGCTATTAGGAATGCCTTCAGGTATTGCACCAGGAGTGTTCTTTTACAGACAAGATGTTTACGAACAGTTAGGCTTACCAAGCGAACCAGAAGAACTAGGGGAATACATTAAAGACCCAGAAAACTTTATGACAGTAGCCCAAACTTTAACCGCTAATGGTATGTATATTATGGAATTCAATGATTCACCATTTATTCATACAGTAGATTCAGTAGGCTACTTTGATAGTGAATTGAATTGGTTGCGAAATACAGACTTAATCGCTGAAAGGTTAGATTATGTGAAACGAGGTGCACAATTAGAGTGGGCACCACATTTATCAGGATTGTACAGTGAAGAAGGTAAACAGTTATTGAAGCAAGGAAAATTAGTTTCCTTACCTTCAGGAAGCTGGGCAGTCAGAGCTATTGAAGCCGCAGTACCTGAACAAGAAGGAAAGTGGCGTGCTACTAGTATGCCTCTAGGAATAAATGTAGCAATTGGAGGATCGACCTGGGTTATACCATCACAAAGCGAGAATAAAGAAGCTGCCTGGGCATTTGTTGAGTGGATGAATGTTACTGAAGAAGCATGGAAAATTTTTGTGGATAATAATCTTCAACCTGCATGGAATCATATTACTAGTTTGCCTTGGTATCAAGAGACAACTAATCCATTCCTGGGTGACCAGAAAGCAAATCGGTTATATGCAGAATTAAGCGATCAACTTCCAATTCGCAGATATACCCCACTCGACGGAAAAGCATGGCCTATATTTATTGAGAAAATTAATGAGTCTATTGCAAAAAATATAGATTCGAACACTACTTTGCAACAAATAGAGGATGCTGTTCTTAAACAATTAGCTGATGACATCCGTGATTTAAAAACAAAAATAGAAACCCCAACGGAATAATAACTTTAAAATAATACGAAAAATCCATAGAAATACTCCATGGATTTTTCTTCTTTCCATTTTAGCTAGAAAAATTGTTCAATCGATCCACTCTTTGAAAAATAGAGTGACACAACGAATAATTCACAAATGCTAATAAACTAAAAGCAATTAGTCCAGTTAAAGGAGCAATGTATAGAATAACCACTAACAAAGCAATATTCAGTAATATGATTAAAGTAGTCGGAAAATATACGATAGATAATAGAAATGAATTTTTTATCGCATATTTTATATTCACTTGATAGTGTGTGACGACTGGAAATAAAAACACTGATGTAGCTAGGAATAATAAGCATACAATTAATAAGCAAACAATTAATACCGTTTTCATATTTGAAGAAATTTGTGCTAAAAAAAAGTAATCGATAGAAAGGATAGCTGCAAAGATCAACCAGATAACACCAAGGATAAAGTTTTGGACAAAGTTATTTTTAAAATATTTAAAATACGTATGGGTAATTCTAGTAACCCCACCTTGCGTTTTCCAGTGTCTAATAACACTTACCATAGCAGAAGTGGCTGGAAAAATAGTGACAATCGGTATACAAGACAAAATCCAAAGAAAGTTAAGAATAATTAGATGTGAAAAACCCTCTACAAATATGTATAATTTACTGTTCACATTATCACCTGATTTATATGAATTGTTTTCTAAAGAAAGTAACTATTATTTAGTTTTATGACGATTTCGATAGTATCTCGGACTTACACCATAGTAAGCTGTAAATTGTCTAGTAAAGTAATATGGATTTTTAAATCCTACTTCTTCAGCAATTTCAAGTATTGGATCAGACGTGTATTCCAAGAGATTTGCAGCTTGTCGTAGTCGCATTTTTAACAAATATTGTACAATGGAATCCCCCACCTCTTGTTTAAACAGGTGTGACAATCTTGATGGAGATAGGGCCACCGTGTTAGCGAGTGATTCTATCGAGTGTTTCTTTTTTAAATTTACTTGGAGATAGTCTAATAACTTTTCTACTCTTTCATCAATTTTTGGAGCTTTATTTTTTGCATTATATTGAGCAAGCAGTAAGAGAATATACTCTAATGAATTATAAGCAATGCGATTATGAATAGCATCTTGTTGTATACTGCAGTGCTGAAGTTGCTTGAAAGTCTGTAATAATTTATTATGAGTAATTTGATTTTTGATACTAAGAAAAATAACATTATTCGACTTCTCTAACGATTTTAATAGATCTAACCAATCTCCTTTTGGAGTAAAATGTGCCCATATAAAATTCCATGGTTGTTCACTGTTTGTTGCATAATAGTGTGACATATTAGGGGGGATTATAACGACATCACCAGCTTGACAATTCCAGTTTCTCCTTAATACTTTATAAATCCCTGTACCAGAAAGGGTAAAAGTAATATGCCAATTCCTTGCTCCATCAGTACGGTTGACGACATATCCTACAGCCTTATTGTAATGGTCACATACTAAAATACCCGGTGGACGTGTATGTTTAGTTATAGCAGGATTGTTAATGAAATCAGTCATTTTCTGCATTCCTTTTTTAAAGAATTTCTTCATATAATAATTAGAAGCATCTTTTACGAGAATCAAAGGTTTTGTATAGTATAAAACGGAAATATCTTCATCTATTATACAATTGTTCCATAATATTTAACAACAGTTTTCTATAGGTTTTCGTTAAGGGGCTTAATTTTGAAAGGGAGAGTGTTTAATATGAAGCAGAATGTCAAAATTGGTACAACTTATTATCCAGAACATTGGCCAAGGGATAGATGGCAAAAGGATATTCAATTAATGAAGGAAGCAGGAATTAATGTATTAAGACTTGCAGAGTCAGCTTGGGCCAAACTTGAACCAAGAGATGGAGATTTCGATTTTAGCTGGTTGGATGATTTTATTTCCATGATATCGGAAGAAAATATGGAAGTTGTTTTAGGTACACCAATTGAAGCATCTCCAGTCTGGCTGCGCCATGTGAATCCGGAAGTTGTTGCACATGATCGATTTGGTCGTATCCATGCTGAAAGGGGATTTCATTGCCATAACAACTCAAATTTTAAATATTATGTCGATCGCTTAGTAAATAAATTGGCAGAACATTATGCCAAGAATCCGATTGTAGTTGGATGGCAGATTGACAATGAACTTCGGAGCGTACCTTGTTACTGTTCTGAATGTGAAGAGGGATATCGGAATTGGTTAAAGGACAAGTATAATACTTTAGATAACCTGAATAGAGCATGGGGGACAACATTCTGGAGCCAGGTGTATAATGAGTGGGAAGAAATAAAACTGCCAACTGCTGATCAATTAACAAAGTCAGTAAGTCAAATACTTGACTACAAGCGATTTCAATCTGATTCCACTGTAAATCATCTAAATCGTCAGGTTGAAATTATCAAAAAACACGCACCACATCATTTTGTCACTCATAATACAATGGGCTTGTATCCTGGTTTGGATGTATATAACTTATCTGAGAAGCTAGACTTCATAAGTCTTGATATTTACCCAGATGTGGATGCGGATAATACTTGGACATGCCTGAGTTTGGATATACATCGTAGTGCAAAAAAGGATAATGTCTGGGTAATGGAACAGAAAAATGGCTATTTTAACTATAGTAATTATAATTTAGCAATTGAACCTGGATTAGTACGATTGTGGGCATTACAGGATATAGCTAGAGGATCCAATGCAGTACTTTTTTATCGATGGAGATCTAATGGATATAGTTGGGAGCAAAATCCGAACGGTATCCTTAGACATGACGGTTCGCCAAGAAGAGCCTTTGATGAAATAAAACAATTAACAAATGAATTGCAAGATTTCAGTGAAGCATTAGCAGAAACAAAAATACAGTCACCTGTTGCAATTATTCACAGCTATGACCATATCTGGTCCTTTGAAGCACATACTCAATATAAAAATTTTGATTATCGAAAGCACATCGTTTCGTATTATAAGGCGTTACTTCAAATGGGCATAACTCCTGATTTAGTAGATCCTCGGATGGATCTATCTGAATATCGTTTAGTTATCGCGCCATCATTAACAATGGTATCGGATGAAATACAAGCTAATTTGAAAGAATATGTGGAAAATGGTGGTCATCTTATTATTGGAGCAAGAAGTGGATTTAAAACGTGGGAAAATACCACCATTGATACTCCATGGCCCGGATTGTTGACAGATTTGGCAGGTGTTAATGTAGATGAATTTGAAGTATTACCTGATCGTTACTCAAACAGTATTTCCTATAATAATAAGGAATATGAAGTAAAAGTCTGGTTAGATATGCTAGAGTTAAAAACAGCAGAAAGTTTAGCCACCTATACGAAAAAATTCTATGCTGGTCGGACAGCTATATCCAAGAATCTTTACAAATCTGGAATCGTTTACTTTGTCGGAGTGATGGGAAACGACACCTTAGTGAGTGATTTGCTAAAAGATATAGCTAATGAATCTGCTTTAGCTTATACATTATTACCAAAAGGTGTTTACAAAACTTGTAGAGAAAACAAGGAAGATAAGTATTATTTTTATGTGAATATGAATACAGAGCCGAAAGAGATAACCATTCCAGAAAAAGGAATAGATATCCTCACAGGTAAACATGTAACAGGTAAGGTTATGATAGAAGCGTTAGATGCTATAGTAATTCAATGAGTGAAAATAAATGGATGTTCAGAGCTAACTAAAACTTGTTAGCTCTGAAGTCTCGTGAATATCTTGGAAATATGAATGGAGGAGGAATTATTAAGTGAAAAAGCATATGGATATAAAATATGGTAAGAGGATTTTAAGCAATTATTTAACACAACTAGAACGCTACATTGTTGTAACGATGGATATACCCTGGAAGCTATGTAAGCATTTATTTGAAGAGAATATGCCAGTGCAAGTAGTAATTATCGATACGCTGGACAAAGAGACATTAGATAGGTTAAGTTGTTCATTCCCTAAAGTTAATAGCATTGTCGGTCTCGGTGGAGGGACGGCCATAGATGCCGCTAAATATTTTGCCTATCTACAAGATTTGACTCCAATATTAGTACCAACGATTTCCTCAACAAATGCACCTTTCAGTGATTTTATTTCTATTAAAAAAGATGGAAGTGCATTTGGCTTTAAAATAGCTAGTTACCCGAAACAGTTAGTAATTGACTATGATATACTATCTTTATCAGACCAGCGTCTTAACCGTGCAGGATACGGAGACCTATTATACATGCAAACAACATTAAATGATTGGTTGATTGGAGCGAAAAAAGGAAGACTTGCGTCAGTTAATCCAAAAGTGAGGCAAAGAATCGAGGAAATGATGGGTAAAGTAACGAAACATGCAAAAGAAATAGGAAACGTAACGGAGGATGGATTGCATCTTCTGATGGAAAACACAAGATTCTCGACAGAATTATATAAGGAACACCCAGATGCACCCATAAGTGCGGGATCAGAACACTTATTTGCCTGGAATTTAGAAATGACCACTAAGAAAAACTATATACATGGTGAAATAGTTGCCCTCGGAATTGTAATTGTCTCCTATTTACAGCAATTTTATTTGTCTAATAGTAGTTTAAAGATTCTCCGTCAAGCCTTGGAGGATGCACAAGTAATCTATCATCCAGATGACATTGGAATCACCTGGCAGGAAATAAAAGAAACGTTAATGACTGTCAACGGGTATAACCATAAATTTCGTCGGTTTCACACGGTGTTTGATTATGTAACTTTTACTTCTGATGTATTAGCTAATTTAAAGGATTACTTATATAAAGAGTGTAGTGAATGTGAGGTGTAAAATCGTTGAAAAATAAAGAAAGCAAGGGAGTGGGAAAAGGTGTCAAAATATATTCAGCATACAATTAACCAATTAGAATTATATCGCCCTTCACAAAGAAAGAGAAATGACCATAATGCCTTTTGGAAAGAGACCTACAATGAAATAAGGAAGAAACCTCTAAACAGTGTATTGAAAGAGCTTGATTATCCGATCTCGCAAATCAGTGCTTATGAACTAACCTATCATGGGTTTGATGAAACAGCCATAAAAGCTTATTATTTGTTGCCAAAGAAGTTTCAAGGAAAGCTACCATGTTTAATTTCTTTTCATGGATATGCTGGTAGTAAAGGCGCTATTGCTGATTACATGAAGTGGCTGATTCAAGGATATGCGGTTATTGCAGTTGATTGCAGAGGACACGGACAAAGTGGTGATTATTCCAATTATTCTAGCAATGAGATGGGAAGTTGGGTAACACAAGGTATTTTGGATAAAGAAGAGTATTATTATCGAAAGGTTTATATGGATGGAGTTAGAGCTATTGATTTTGCTTGTACTCGTTCTGAAATTGATCATAATAGAATGGCTTTAATAGGCACAAGTATGGGCGGAGGGATTACATTAGCAGTAGCAGCACTTGATAGTCGGCCGAAATTAGTAATTGCTGATATACCTAATATGTGTGATATTGAATTGGCTATACACGAAAAATTAGAGGGTTCATTAACTTTTATTGAGCGTTTTTTAGATCGCCACCCTGAGCAAATAGAACAAGTATTTTCAACTTTATCTTATTTTGATAATTTGAATTTAGCTGCTAATATTAATTGCAGAATTAGAGTTTCTGTAGGTTTAAAAGATCCGATCTGCCCTCCGAAACCTGTGTTTGGGGTATATAATCAGATAAATGCACCGAAAACATTAGAAGTTTATCCTTTTGCTCAACATTTTGTACATCAAGAAGAGCATATTAAAAAGACACTTTTATTTGTAAATGAGTATTTATAAAAGACAAAACATTTTAAAAAAAGATATTGTGTTTTATTATTTAATATAGTATCATATGTGTAATCGATTACTTAATCTATATACATAGTTCTTTAATTTTTAGTTTTGCCGATAAATAAAAAGTTTAACAATATGATAACGATTACACATATTGCGTAGAGAAAGAAACTTAGAAACTAATTATTTTTTAAACAAAATAGATAATTAATTTATGTGATAACGATTACACATAGAATTTTACAGAAAAGGAAGTAGATTTGTTGTGAGTATATTAGTTATTGGTAGTTTTATGATGGATTTAGTTGTTCGAACCCCAAGAGCACCGGAGGATGGAGAAACAATTATAGGGGATAACTTCTCGAGATTTCCAGGTGGAAAGGGGGCAAATCAAGCTGTAGCAGCTGCGAGACTTAATGAGAAAGTAACGATGATAGGTAAACTCGGAGGGGACCAATTTGGTGATGAAGCCATTAAAACCTTAATTAATGAAGGTATAGATACGAAATATCTGCTTCAGGATTTCAATGAGAACACGGGAGTTGGATTAGTAACATTAGAAAGAAACGGGAATAATCGAATTATTGTCGTTCCAGGTGCTAATTTACGTTATTCTGTAACCGATTTGGAGAAGGTTAAAGAGGTAATTAAAGCTTCAAAAATACTAATTGTCCAATTAGAAATGGATATTGAGATGGTAGAAAAAGCGGTATCGATGGCAAATTATTATCATACTCCTGTTATCTTAAATCCTGCCCCAGCAAGAGAACTAAGTGATAAGTTATTAAGTCAAGTCACTTATTTAACCCCCAATGAAACAGAAGTAGAAATATTAACTGGAATTAAAGTTAATGAAATAGGAGATGCAGAAAACGCTGGAAAGGTATTATTAAAAAAAGGAGTAAAAAACGTCATTATTACATTGGCTGAAAAAGGATCACTAATAGTTAATGATAACGGAGTAGAACATGTTTCTGGCTTTTCAGTAAAGCCAGTTGATTCGGTTGCTGCAGGAGATTCCTTTAATGGTGCATTAGCAGTTGGAATTGTTAAAGAGTTGCCTTTGCCTGAGGTAGTCAGATTTGCAAATGCTGTTGGAGCAATAACAGTGACAAGAGAAGGTGCGATACCTTCATTGCCATATGCTTCTGAAGTCGAATCGTTTATTACAAATTTAAATGGTTCAGTTGTAAATTAAGCTGATTTTTATTCTCAATTTAAAGGAGGTGATTGTGAAGATAGTAAAAAGCTACAAGATTAATAGATGCAATAGTGAATACGCTTACATAATGAGATTTTCTATTCTATTGTATAAGTGTTCTACTCACTGAAAAATAAAAAATGACTAAAAGGGGTGTTGTTATGTTACGTAAAAAACGATTTGTATTATTAATAATTATGAATGCTCTAGTACTCTCATTACTCGTTGCGTGTGGCGATGGTCCTACTTCAAAAGCTGGGAGTGGAGGGGGAGAAGCAAATACTGATAGAACAGTGATTAATTTTTGGACACCTAAATGGGGTGAATCAGAAGAAGAGTGGTTTAATAAATGGATTGATGAATACAACAACTCCCAAGACGAAGTGTTGGTGAAGATGGAAGTAATTCCAGGTGATGCATGGGATCAAAAAATTACAGCAGCACAAGCTTCTGGTGAAGGTCCGGATATTACAACAATGAACTATAACAAAATCATTTTCTCAGCTGATCAAGGCAAGATACAAGCTCTGGATGAATACTTGGATCCGGGGGTTTGGGAAGATCTTCATGATAATATTGAAGAATTTGTAACATACAACGGTAAACATTATGCGATGCCATTACTTGCTGAACCTTCTTCCTTGTTATATTACCGGAAAGATTTCTTTGAAGAGGCGGGTTTAGACCCTGAACAACCACCTACCACATGGGATGAGTTGATAGAATATGGTAAGAAACTAAAAAAAGACAGAAGGTCTGGACTAACGGCAGCTGGCACTACCGATGAACTGGCATGGACACATTGGGGTCTTCAGGGAATGATTGGAGGACACCCAATTAGTGAAGATTGGTCAGAGGCAACGGTTAATAATGATAAGTATAAAGAGTTATTTGAATTTTGGAAAACACTATATGATGAAAAAATAATGCCTGTACAAATGCCAGGCGGATACACGGATATTCAAGCATTTGCTGAAGGAAGAACAGCTATGACAATTAATGGATCATGGGCAGCAAATCAGTTAAAAACGGATTTCCCTGATGTGGTAGAAAATGTAGGTGTTGCAGTATTGCCAACACCAGATGGAAATCAAGAAAAAACTACTGCTTCATTAGGTGGCTGGACGTTAACCATTGACGGAAACTCAGAGCATCCTCAAGAAGCTGCTGATTTTATATCATATCTTTTAGCTGGAGACACAGAGATCTTAGTAGAATTTTTTAGAGATGCAACAAAATTCTCAAAGTTCTCAGCGCGTAAATCAGTAGATGAGGCAATTAATTCTGATCCAGAAGCACAGAGTGATCCATGGAGAAAATTAGTCGCAGAAGAAGTTATTCCTTATGCAATTCCTGAACCAATTTATGCATGGGAAATTAGTTTAGCTTACGCGACTGCACTGGAACGAGTATATAAAGAAGATCAAGCTATTGAAAAATCACTTGCACAAGCTGAAAAGGAAATTAAGGACTATATAGAAGCAAATGATTATTCTGAAGCGAAACCTCAACAATAAAGACTAAAATTTGCACAGTGGGAGGTTAGTATATATGTAATTAACCTCCCCTATTAGAAGGTGGTGTCTATAGTGGATAAATTTACTACACAGAGAAAGAACGATGTGAAAACAGCATATATGATGCTCCTCCCACTTTTGGGTTTATTATCAATCTTTGTGATTATTCCTTTAATATATGCAGTAAATGTAAGCTTCAACCAATGGAACTTCTATCAGGAAAATGTATTCATAGGATTTAAAAATTACAAAACGGTATTAACTGATCCGTTGTTCTATGATGCATTGCTAACTGGCGTGAAATTTACATTGTTAGTTATCCCAGCTCAATTTATTTTAGCGTTTCTATTCGCTCACTTAATTAAAATTTTGACAGGGAAAATTGGTGGCTTTGTCAAAACTTCCATATATATTCCTCACGTAATATCTGGAGTAGTGGCATCCATTATCTTTATTTTCATCTATGACTATGATGGTGGTTTTGCCAATTACATCATCGAGTTAGTTGGAATTGGTCAAATAGCTTGGCTTGCGGATGTAAAATATGCATTGGGCAGTATTGCAGTACCAGCGGTGTGGCTGGGGTTTGGAATGACTACACTTATTATGCTTGCTGGCTTAAATGACATACCTAAAACATATTATGAGGCTGCAGTAATTGATGGTGCAAATGCATTCCATAAAATGATATACATCACTATACCATTATTAAAAAATGTATTTTTGTATCTCACAGTTGTTGGAGTTACGGGTGCTATTCAGCAATTTGATCTTCCATACATGATGACAGGTGGGGGCCCTTTAAACTCGACAATGACCCCTAATTTATTTATATATAACCATTTTAAAAGCGATCCTTATATGGGTTATACCGTAACATCTGCTTTGCTGTTATTTGTTATGTTAGGAACGTTGTCAGCAGTCGTGTTTAAATTGTTTAATTCCAAAAAAGGACTAGATGGTTAAGTGAATATGAGGGTGAGTAATAATGAAAAACATGGTTCAAGATGTGTTTCTGAAAATAATAGGTATATTTGTGGCAATTGTCTCCATTTTTCCTTTAGTTTGGATGGCCATTGCTGGATTTAAAAAAGAATCGGAAGTTTTAGCTTATCCATTTAAATTTTTCCCATCGGAGTGGATTTTTACTAACTATATGGGATTATTTGAAACTTCGGAGTTTATACGGTCTATTGGGATTACACTAATGGGGGCGGTGATATTTACCTTTTTGATAATATTAATTAATTCTATGGCAGCTTATGTCTTTGCCAGAATAGATTTTCCATTAAAAAATTTCTGGTGGATGTATGTCATTATGACACTTTTTATCCCATCTATGGCAATTCTAATTCCATCATATATCGTAGTTGCTAAACTACAAATGCTTAACACTTTGGCAGTATTAATTGTTCCTGGAATTGCATCAGCAATGAATGTGTTTTTGATACGCCAATTCTATCTGAATATTCCGACAGAGTTAGAGGATGCTGCATTTATGGATGGTGCATCAAGATTTAAAATCTATTGGTATATTTTTGTTCCACTCTCGGTACCTGTGTTTGTTCTTGTAGGTATTACAGCATTTCTCGGTTTCTGGAATTCATTTATTTGGCCAATTATGGTTATATCAGATGAGAATTTGTATCAGATTATGCAATTGCTAGCTTATTTCCGATCTGATCAAAATAATGAGTGGGGAATGGTAATGGCAGGTTCCACTGTTGCTGCATTGCCAGTAATCATTTTGTTTTTCATTTTCCAAAGATATTTAATAGAAGGTATTAAGATTTCCGGAATAAAATAATACACATGGGAAGGGAGATGACCATGTTAAATCTTGAAAATGAGTATATACTAGTTGCTATTGATAAAGAAACGGGGAGTGTTAAACGTATTTTTGATAAGCAAAAACAGATAGATTATATTTCTCAGCAAGCAAATAGCGTTCCATTTCATGTTGAATATGAACAAGCTACTATTACTAGTGAATTTTCTGAATTTAAATATACATTTTGGAAGAGAGATGAAGCAACAGGTTACAACTTTCAATGGACAATTACTCCTACCATACAGGTATATGCAAAGGTTTATCTAGAAAAGAAATCAAAAGACATTTACTTTCATTGCGAACTTGTGAATGAATCCGAGTTACCCGTAGTAAATTTGGAGTATCCAATTATCTCCAATATTCTTCCGATTACAGAAAATGGGGAGCAAGATTATTTTATCCATAGTTTTGCTACAGGAATTAAAATGAATAATCCACTGGAACATTTTGGGGATAACTCCAATGGTTTTAGGTATATGCCTTATCCAGAAGGTTTTTCGGGATCAACGATGCAATTCTTTAGTTATTATGGACTGAATAAGGGGGGGTTGTATTTTGCTACAACGGATAGTGAGTCCTATTCGAAGTGGCATAATTTTTACATAAATGAAAACAAATGGCTTGAAGCATCATTTGGTCATGCGTGTCAGGACATCGGTCCGAAAAAAGGAATAAAAGTTCCGTATCGAGTTACAGTAAAGCTGTTAGATGGGTTGGATTGGTATGAATCTGCAGATATCTATAAAAGGTGGGCTGTTAAACAATATTGGTGTAAAAATGGGCCAATAGCTGATGTAAGTGAAACGGAAAAATCCACATGGCTTATGGAAGAAATGGGTGTAGCAACTTTTGGAATTAATGCAGGTCATGATCGTTCCAAGTGGCTGGATAATTTTCACGACTATATTGATACGAAAATGTTTCATATTTTAGGACCTGATTGGCCACACACTGTTCAAGACTTTGGAAATCATATTCCTGGAGGAATGGCGGATTGGTTCCCAACTAAATTCAATGCACAAACTTTAAATGCTATTACCAGACATGGGGATAAATATGCACCATTTGAATTTGATTATCTATTTAATATTAATGGAGCTGATGGAGATAAAGGGAGAAAAGCATTACAGCAATTTCCTCAGGATTCGCTTAAAAGTATTGATAAATATAAATTTTCATTATTATGTCCAGTAGATCCATTTGTCCAGCATTTACATGTAGAAAGAGATTCCTATTTGCAGGAAGAAATGGCTGTAGATGCTATTTACTATGATATATCAGCAAATAATATTTTGAAGGTTTGTATGGATAATTCACATGGACATCCAATAGGTGCGGGAAAATTAATTACCGAAGCTTATAGGGAAAACTATCTCAATACTAAACAATCTATGAAAGAAGCTGCTTCCGGAAAGTATATTCCAATGGGTACAGAAATGATGAATGAGGTTTTTTTGGATGTATTAGATTATTATCAAGCTCGAGCTGGCGGACAGCCAGCAGCACCACTTGAAGGATGGAATGTCAAAGAATTATTCAGATTTGGAAAAGTAGAACTGATACCAATGTTCACATATGTCTATCATGAATTTGGGGAAGTAAGGATTGACGGCTGGGGAAAACTAGTGGAGGAAATTGGAGACTTATTTTATTTTACAGTGGCTCGCACGTATCTATGGGGGGGATTATATGAACTAAACTATGAATATAGCCCGATGGAAATGGTTGAAGGGGAGGAAAATTTAGGAGAGGAACATTATTATAAGTTTGAAGAGCGAAAATATGCTTTCTCTCCTGAAAGAGCAAAGTATCTTTCTCAGTTTGCTAGATTAAGAACAGGTCTAGGGAATAAATATTTAGCCTATGGGAAGATGCTGAAACCTTTGAGGTTCACATGTGAAAGTATCACGCTTGACTGGTTTCATTATAATTGTAATGTTCATTTCAAAGAATATGAGGATACTGGAGTAATTGAAGTACCCTCAATAGTTCATTCAGCATGGCAGTATCGACAAAAAAGTGTTGGTTTATTTTTTGCAAATGTTCATAAAGTAAAACAAAACATTCAATTAGAACTAGACTTAAATGAGTTTGACTTAAATAATAAAGACAGAGATATCAGGGTGCTTTCTATAGCCGGTAATGAATTATCTAGAAGTAAATGTGATTCAAACGCTAAACGAAAAGTAGAGATTTCCATTCCAGGTCGAGATGCAGTCCTGATAGAGATATGTTAAGAACAATGTATGAAATAAAATCATAACATTGTTGATAATCTTTAATAGTGGAAAAGCAATCACCATTTTTATCCTGATTTGTGCTTATTTTTGTTGATTAATTATTTACGGTGTATTACAATATCTGTAAACGATTACAGGTGAGAGGCCGTGATAATATGAAAAATAATGTAACAATTAAGGATATAGCAAAAGAATCAGGTGTTTCAACTGCTACAGTTTCAAGAGTTCTAAGTAACAGAGGATACGCTAGTGACGAAATTAAAGAAAATGTTTTAGCTGTTGCTAAAAGATTAAATTATCGTCCTAACGGAATTGCCAAAAGCTTGAAAATGCATAAAACGAATACTATCGGTGTTATAATCCCTGACATATCGAACCCTTATTTCATGAAAATTGCAAAGGGAATTGAAGATGTGGTTCAAGAAAAAGGCTACAATTTACTTTTTATGAGTGGTGATGAAAATCCTAAAAAAGAAAAAAAATTATTAAAAGTACTCATGGAAAATAGAGTAGATGGTATCATTTTAGCAACTTCAGGCGGAAATGATGAAATAATTAAAAATATTTATGAAAGTACACCAGTAATTTTGCTAGATAGAAAACTAAAAAACGCAAATGAAAAGATGGATCTAGTAGTAGAAAATAATTTTGAAGGTGCATACCAATTAGCTAGTTATCTTATTCAAAAAGGACATGACAAAATAGGTATAGTAAATGGTTCTTTAAATGTAAGTACTGGTGAAGAAAGATTTTCAGGTTTTAAGAAGGCTATACAGGATTACAGCTTAAGTCTTGATGAGGAATTTATTTTTAATGGTCACTTTACTGTAGAAGATGGAAGGCAGGCAGTAGAAAATTTTATGTCGTTAAAAAATAAACCAACTGCCATTTTATCTTTTAATAACACGATGACTGTTGGTATTATTCTTGAGTTAACAAAAAGAGGAATGCAAATCCCAGAAGATGTATTCGTTGCATCATATGGTGAAACAGAACTTACTCAGCTAATCGATCCTTTAGGAACAATATGTATAAAACAATCGCCATATAATATGGGAATTCGTGTCGGTCAAATTGCCATGGATCGTTTAGTTAATAATTTGAACGGACCTACTCATGAAGTCTTTAATCCGATTATTGAATTACCAGAAGCTGGTGAAATATTGGGAGAGTAAATTAGAAAAGGAGGGAGAACAATGTCGGTTTTAGACTATGTAAGAAAAGCGATGGAGATAGAAGCGACAGCTATTAATACGTTGTTAGAGCAAGTTGGAGGTAAATATGAAGATGCTATAGAACTTATCCGAAGTGCTACTGGTAAAGTAGTTATTACTGGAGTCGGTAAATCAGGACATGTGGGGAAAAAAATAGCAGCATCTTTATCAAGTACAGGAACTCCAGCATTTTTTGTTCATAGTACAGAAGGGGTCCATGGTGACTTGGGTATGATAGAGTCTAATGATGTGGTAATAATGATATCCAATAGTGGGGAGACTGCCGAGTTATTGAACCTTCTTCCGTCATTAGAGGAAATAGGTGCGAAGAAGATTGCCATTACATCAAAGGTAAATTCTTCATTAGCAAAGGCATGTGATGTGGCACTTACCTATCAATATGAAAAGGAGGCTGATCATTTAGGATTAGCTCCTACTACAAGTTCAACAATTGTGCTTGTGATTGGTGATGCTTTAGCCGTAGCGCTTTGTGAACTAAGGAATTTTACTAATAAGGATTTTCACCTATATCATCCAGGTGGAAGTCTTGGTAAAGAATTATCGAAGTAAAAATTATTTGATGGAGGCAAAAAAATGACTTTTTTAGGAACGTCAATACGTGATTTATACCGTCAGAGAGACGCAAAACGGAAGAGGGCATCAAGCTATGATACAACAGGTGGGAATCGAGATTTTCTGAAAATATACCCAGGAGATAAAGTAGATATTTGTACACTTCAAGGTTCAGGTTGTATCACACATATTTGGATGACGATGGCTCCTTTAAATGATGATATGGAGGAGTTTCTTCACCGTAAGGTAGTCATTCGTATGTTTTGGGATGGGGAAGAAAATCCAAGTGTTCAGGCACCGATTGGTGATTTTTTTGGAATGGGTCATGGTATTACGAAGAATTACTCATCAGCACCTTTGCAAATGAGCCCGGAAGATGGGAGGGCATTAAATTGCTTCTTTCCGATGCCTTTTGGAGAGAAA
This sequence comes from Gracilibacillus sp. JCM 18966, assembly GCF_055392695.1. Classification (NCBI taxonomy): domain Bacteria; kingdom Bacillati; phylum Bacillota; class Bacilli; order Caryophanales; family Bacillaceae; genus Gracilibacillus; species Gracilibacillus sp. JCM 18966. The sequence goes on from NZ_AP043883.1 coordinate 2,302,368, forward strand.
GCAAGATTAGAAGTTGAAAGTAATGCAGATGAGGCAATAAAGTTTTATTTTTATGTGGACTACGAGCTATACAATAACGATATTGACAGCCCCTTGAGATTCCATGCAGTCTGGAATAGAGAGTTAACAGAAGGAATAGATGATAATATATCTAATGCTCTATACTGCTTCGGAGGTAAGAATAAGACTGGAGAAGAAAATTATGTGCTTTTAGATGCTGTTGGAAAAGGACACTATGTAGGTTGTAATTTAAATATTCATAATTTAAGATTTACCCAAGAGTGGAATTGGTATGGTGAAGGAGACGATATGATCTTTATCGATGGCGAGCCTTGGCCTCCTTCATTGCATGGGACTGGTATGGAAGATTATTTTAATACTGCTTGGTGCCCTCAGCAGGAGCAGAACACGCCATATCACGGAATTATATTGGGCGGTGGTCCCAACTGGTCGGACAAGATTTCTGCATATCGATATCATATTCAAGATCCCGTTACATTTGATAAATCTATTAAAGTAACAATTGAGCATGGTCATAATAATAATAGAAGTGATGATTATTCTAGTACAGCATATTGGTATCAGACGGAGCCACACCAAACAATCCATCCGATACTATCTGTAGAAAAAAGGCTACCATTACCAGACATAAAACCATTTGATTCAAAAGATATGAAAAAGTGCTTTGATTATTAAATTCAACTCAAAAATTATTATGATTTATCGTAATAAATCTAAAGACTAATAACCAGTTTCTCTGAAATATTTTTTCATAAACTGCAAACGTTTACAAATCATTGCCCAACACAGGTGATTACTAGAGATATTTACAAGAAAGAGGGGTGAATCGAATTAATAATTATGGAAAGCTTACTTATCCTGTATTTTCATCAGAACTAATATCTTTAATTAGCAAAGGGAAAATATACAGTCTTCAATACACATTAGAAGATGAAATTCCTGTCATACCAGGTCATGCTCCTTTTTCGATAAGTTCCTACTTACGTCATAGTGATACAGAAAATGAGTTCGAAGGGTCCGCCGGAGCTGCTACTGAAATGGTTATTATGGGGCAACACACAGGAACTCATATCGATGCACTCTGTCACTTTAGTAAAAAAATAGGTGATCAACGGTATTTCCATGGAAATAAACCTGTAGCCGGATCAGAAAATGAAAAAGGTATTCATACTTGGAGTATTGAGAAAATGCCCCCAATTATTCAGAGGTGTGTGTTACTTGATATTGCAGGATCTTTAAGTAGAGATGTATTAAAAGACAGTTACGTGATTACAAAGGCGGATATAGAATCCTGTCTAAAATATCAGGGTATTAAATTAAAACCTAAGGATTGTGTCTTATTAAGAACTGGATTCTCGAAATATTGGAAAAAGGATAATGAACGATTTTTGACTAGTCATGCTGGTGTTAATTTAGAATCAGCAAGATATTTAGTGGAACAGGGTGTGTCCGTTGTTGGTGGAGACACACCCACCTTTGAAGTATTACCTTCTCCCAAACATGATGTACATGTCTATTTACTTGTTGAACAAGGGGTGCCAATAATAGAAAATTTATATCTAGATGAATTAGCCCAAGATAAAGTTTATGAGTTTGTGCTAATTGTTACCCCACTCAAACTGAAAGGTGCTACTGCATCTGTTATACATCCAATAGCAATTTGTTAAATAAAAAATAAACAAATGGGAGGTAGAACTATTGATCAAATTCAAAAAAATAGCTATCGGTATTTTGACAGTATCTATGGTATCACTATGTTTTCTGTTATTTGTGGAAGCGGAATCAAATAAGGATGGTGGAGAGGTAATGAGTGGACTTATCGCAACAAAAGCAAAGAAAGTCGCGAGAGTTACTGGACCAACACTAGAAGGAGAGGATATACCTAATCCCAATCAGACAGATGTCAATTATGGTTTAAGAGCTACTGATCTAGGTGTTATCTGGGATGCTACAACGAATCCAGAAGATAGAAAAGTTATGATTGCATTTGGTGATTCTTATGATGAGGGCTGGGGTGGCTTTGGCGGCGGAGGTGACAGGGAAGGTTGGAGAAGCAATTTACTTGCCCTGTCAAAGGATAATGATCTTTCAGACGGTTTAGCATTTTCGTCTATGATTACATCCGAGGATGACCCAGACTATGCGAAGGAAATTATTTACTCAGAGAAAGATACATCAGGAAATGGGGATTTTACTGCTATTCCAACAGCAGGTGTGACGATAGAAGATCGGCATTATATTCATTACATGCAGATTAGAAATTGGGGTTCTGCTGGGAGATGGAATACTAACTTCTCAGAAATAGCTTATTCGGAAGATGAAGGACAAAACTGGACAAAATCTGGTGTGAAATGGGGAGCTGATAGTAAATTTGCTCAAGCTGCCTATGTAAAACATGAAGGCTTTGTATATATGTTTGGAACGCCTTCCGGAAGAATGGATCATGCTTATTTGGCTAGAGTGGAGGAATCAGAATTTCTTAATAAGCAGGAATATGCATATTGGAATGGAAATGAGTGGATAAAAGATAAAGAGGAAGTAGCTATTCCTGTCATCGATACACCTGTTAGCGAATTAACAGTAGTATATAACTCTTATTATAACAAATGGATTATGGTGTACTTGAATGAAAATCGTTATGCAATGGTAATGAGAAGTTCAGGAAATTTAACTCATGGGTGGTCTCCTGAAACAGAGATTGCGACAGGAGCAGAGTTTCCAGGACTATATGGAGGTTATATCCACCCTTGGACAAATGATGGACAAGATTTATATTTCTTAATGTCTGAATGGGGACCTTACAATGTTGTCCTAATGAAGTCTGAATTAAAAGAGGGTGACCCTAAGCCAAATCTTATCTCCGACCCTTCCTTTGAAGATCAATCCACAGAGGAGATTGCAGAACCATGGTCCCTAGAAAATGGAGAAGGTGGAGTAGATGTAGATAGTAATCACTCTAGAAGTGGCAGTAACAATGCGTATTTAAGAAATGATACAGGCTGGAATGGCCTTACGCAAAAGATTACAGTAAAACCGAATACTAAATATAGACTACATGGATTCATAAGGACCTCTCAAAATAATAACGCTGGCTATTTTGGTATCAGAGATGTGAATGGAGAAATCCTAAAGGAACAAAAGTTCGATAGACATGATAATTATAAAAAGTTAATAGTAGAATTTGACTCCGGAAACAATGATTTTGTTACAGTATTTACTGGAATGCATGCGAACGGGGATACATGGGTACAAATGGATGACTATTTATTGGTTGAAGTTGATACTAATCCTCCAGAAATTACGTTAAATGGTGAATCGACAATCGAAATACCGCTTGGTGGTGATTTTAGTGATCCTGGAGCAACCGCCTTTGATTACTTAGATGGTGATATTACCGACAAAATAGAAGTATCAGGTGAAGTGAACACAAATATAGTTGGTAATTATTTATTGACCTATAATGTAACTGATTATGATGGTAATCAAGCAAAAAAAGTGGAACGTAAAGTAATTGTATTAGGTGAAAATTACACAATGTCGAATGTGAAATTCCATGATTCAGAAGGTAATACATTAAAAACACTTCCACAGAAGGGATTTATTTCAGCAACGGCAGACTTTCGAAATAATTCTAAAGAAGATAAAGACGTAACCTATGTGCTTGCTTTATATAATAAAAAAAATGAAGTTATGAATGTTTCTAGTGTAACAAAAAAATTGAAATCTGGAGAAATGGAAACCTTTACAGGTGGATTTAATATGCCTGGCAACCGTTCTGGCTATTACGCAAAAATTTTCCTAAGTGACATATCAACAAAGTTAAATCCAATTTCAAATGTCGAAGAAATTACGCAATGATACAGGTTAGAAAGGAGGTAATAATATTGCCATGTAGAATTCCTGGATGGCTTTCCAAATGGTTGGTCTTTAGAAATAGTGATCCTTCTATTCAAATAACGTTAAACGAAGAACAAAAAGATAAAACCAAAAATATTGCTTTAATAGAAGCGAAATGGCAACGGGAAACGAAAGAACATGCAGACATACAACTAAATATGCAAGTGCGAAGTCCAAAGGCAAGCTGTAGCTGGAAACCACATCTGTGCCCACAAGAAAATATGGTGGTTGGAGATTTAGTTTTCCGATCACCAGCTATTATATTAGAGAACGAAAATGAGATGCTTGCATTGATTCCGGATTTAGATTTTTTAGAGACACATCGAACTGCTCCGCATGTAATGGACTATGTGGAAACAGATAAATGTCTTTACTATGGTTTGACCCATTATGAGAAGGTAAATCATGTCTACTTTCAGAGAACAAAGCAACCGTACTTAGTAAAAAATAATCAGCCATTGTTTCGATTTTATTTAGTTTGTTGGGAGAAAAACCAACCATCTAGAGATTTTTCACCTGTTACAACCTTTATTTGGGAGAAATTTGCTAGGAAAAGGATGATTTTAGAACAAGATCAACAATCGGATTTTAATACTACGATTGAAGACCTTGAGATTTTTGCTAAAAGGACCTATGATTGGGCATTTAACAAGTGGTCAAAAGTAGTGTGGCAAGAATTTGATTTAAACCAACTAAAAGTAGGTGGCTGTGTTTTTATTGTTCGAGCATCTCAATCCCCGAATAATGGAGACTCGGATAGTTGGCGTGAAAAGAAAAGTATATGGAATCAAGCCTGGTTCTCTAGTTTAAGAAGTGCCTATGGATACCGAATTTGGGGAGAGCATTGGAATAATCAGGAGATGATTCGGAAGGCAGAGTTAGCTAAAAAATTTGCTTTATCAGCACCACAAACACATGGTCTTTTTCCATCAGTTTACCGTGCAAGTAAACTACAGCAATGGGAAAACGGCACATGGGGGCATTCAGATAGGAGACCTCAGAGCCATGAAGAATTCGGTCATCTTTTAGATATGTCATGGACAGGAATTTGGATGCTGAAGTGGTATAAGGATATTGAGCGTGATCAGAGATTAATAGACTACGTCGAGACTTATGTAGAGCGTTTACTAGAAACACAGGCAACAAATGGGAGTTTCCCAGCCTGGGTACATATGCAAACAGGAGAGCATTCACCTTATTTAGCAGAGAGTCCTGAAACATCCATGCACGTGTGGCTATTAACGAAAATGTATGAGGTTACCAATGAAAGTCAATACTTAGAAGCTGCTTTGAAAGGTATAAAATTTGTGATTCATGAGATAATTCCAACAGGACGTTGGGAAGATTTTGAAACCTATTGGTCTTGTTCCAGACAATGGGATGGAAAGCAATATGGTGTAAAAGATGCTCGAAGTGGTTTGTATAACCAGTGTAACTTCTCTATATATTGGACAATAGAAGCCCTGCAATTACTCTATACAATTACAAAAGAGTCTGTATATCTTCAAAAGGGAGAACAGTTATTAGCAGAACTCTCCTTGTATCAGGCTGTGTGGGAGCCTGAATATGTAACAGTACCTGTATTAGGTGGATTTGGTGTAATGAACTCAGATGATGAGTGGAACGATGCAAGGCAAAGTCTGTTTGCATGCACCTATTTTAATTATTATCGAATTACTGGAAAGGAAGAGTACAAATATAGAGGTATTTGGGCGATGAGAGCTGCTTTTTACATGATGTATTGTCCTGAGAACCAAGTAATGAAAAAAATATATGAAGATAAATTTCATTATTTTAGTGAATTGGATTATGGATTTGAAATGGAGAATGCCCATCACGGAGCAAATGGGTCTTATACTGACATTGAACCAGGTGAGTTTACCATATTTGACTGGGGAAATGGGTCAGCTGCTGCAGCACTAGGCGAATTAATGCTAGTCACAGGAGACAAATAGGGACTATTAACAATAGTGTTATAACTTTACGGAGATTATGGTCGGTCGAAGTAAAGTTGAATATAAGATTAATAATAGAGAAAGGAAGGATCAAATGGTTGAATTTAATGGATTAGGTATGGGATTAGGAAACTTATCTAGGCTATCGAAAGCAAAAACCAGATCAATAAGTGCTGAAAATTTTGATGGTGCGAAGGGAAAGGGTGGAATGGCAACAGAAGGGACAGGTGCCAATGCAGGCCGTGATCTAGGTCGGGGGTGGAAAATTTCACCTTCAATTATGATTGAGGCAAATCAATCATATACAATCGCTGAAATTGATGGCCCTGGAGTTATCCAACACATTTGGATGACTTGTTTCCCAGCTCATTGGCGAACCCTAATATTAAGAATGTATTGGGATGGGGAAGAAAACCCATCAATAGAAGTACCTTTTGGAGATTTTTTCTGTAACGGATGGAATGAAAGATGTCATGTTAATTCAATACCAGTTGCTGTGAATCCAGCTGGTGGTATGAATGCATACTGGGAAATGCCGTTTAGAAAATCAGCGAAAATCACAGTGGAAAATATTAGTGAAGATGAATTCCCTTTATACTATCAAGTGGATTATAGCTTAACAGATATTCCAAATGATATCGCCTATTTTCATGCACAATGGAGACGGAGTAATCCTTTACCATATAAAGAAGTACACACCATAGTAGATGATATAAAAGGTCATGGACATTATGTAGGTACTTATATAGCTTGGCAGGTTAATAACAATGGCTGGTGGGGAGAAGGAGAAATTAAATTTTATATGGATGGAGATGAAGAATTTCCAACTATATGTGGAACAGGTACGGAGGATTACTTTGGAGGTGCTTGGAATTTTGAGCATCCTAAAGGCGAATATGGGACCTTTTCTACCGCCTATCTAGGAATGCCACAGATCATAAAACCAGATGGACTTTATCGTGCTAATCAACGTTTTGGAATGTACAGGTGGCACATTATGGATCCAATTCGTTTTGAAGAAGATTTACGTGTAACTATCCAGGCATTAGGCTGGCGTTCTGGAGGTAGATATCTTCCATTGCAGGATGATATTGCTTCTGTTGCATATTGGTATCAAACTGAGCCACATCAATCTTTTCCTAAACTACCAAGCAAAGATGGATTAGAAAATATCTAATGCAATAAACAATATCACGTACTCTTCTTGATAGGAGTGCGTGATTATCATGAGGAAAATTTTTCGTATTGATTAATTGAACTAATACTATGATGAATAACGATATTGGCACTTTGATATAGTTATAGTAACAACACAGAAAGACAAAAAGACTTAGAAAATCTCACTTCAAAATAAGGAGAAGATTCATGCCGAAAAAACTAACAGCATTAAGTATCCTTCTATTATTAGCAGCCGTAATAGGAATTGCTGTATATTATCAAAATAGTACCATAACCAACGATTTAGATGGTAAATTATCGAAAAGTAAGGATCGAGAGGAAGGGTCAACTGGAAAAAAATCTAAAAATAAAGGAAAGTATCAAAATCCTGTTTTTACACCTGTATTCGCAGATCCTTCGATCATTAGAGGGGATGATGGCTTCTTTTATGCTTATGCAACAGAGGATGATTGGGGAGATGGTATGGGGACTAAGGTTGCCCCTGTAATTCGTTCGGAAGACCTTGTGAACTGGAAGTATTTAGGTTCAGCGTTTGAAAGTAAGCCCAATTGGAAAGAAGGCTGGGTTTGGGCACCTGACGTAAGTGAGCTAAATGGCAAATACTATATGTACTATACTAAATCAACTTGGGGAGACCAAAACCCTGGTATTGGGGTAGCAGTTGCAGACCATCCTGCAGGACCTTTTGAAGATCATGGAAAACTATTAGATTCAGAACAAATGGACGTATATGCCATTGATCCGATGTTATTTGTGGATGGAGGTACTCCATATCTGTTTTTTGGTGGAATTACATCAGGCATTTTTGCTATAGAATTAACCCCAGATGGTCTGTCAACTGTTGGTGAAAGAAAAGATATAATTGGTACGGGTTATGAAGCACCTTATATTATAAAACGAGATGGATATTATTATTTCTTTGGGTCGAACGGATCATGTTGTAATGGTGCCGATAGTTCATACAATGTTGGAATGGGACGATCAAAATCACTCTTCGGTCCTTACTTAAATAAAAATGGCGAAGATTTGTTATATCACCGTGGAGACGTTCTATTATTTGGAAATACACCATCAGAAGAAGGGAAGGGGCATATTGTTGGACCTGGCCATAATGCGATAATTACAGATGATGTAGGTGTAGATTGGATCGTTTATCATGGTATTCCTGCAGATAATCCTACACTGAGTAGTGGTGCAACAAGAAGACCATTATTCATAGATAAAATTGAATGGGTGGACGGTTGGCCAAAATTGGAAGATATAAATCCCAGTATCACCCTTAAAGAAAAGCCAGTCATTAATAATTAGATTGAATTATGTACTTATCAGCCTAAAGAGGTGCATTGATTAATACAGTATAACTTAGCTGAGAGCCTTGCCAAATGATTATTGCATATTCTGCTCCAGTTCATCAAACGGTCACAGTGTAAGTTATTAGAAAAATAACAAGGAAGGGTGAAATAATGGATCAAGCAATAACGATTGGTGCAAGCTATTATCCTGATCATTGGCCAAGAGAACGTTGGCAAACAGATATTCAATTGATGATCGAAGCTGGCATTAAAACATTAAGAGTAGCTGAGCTCTCTTGGTCTAAGCTAGAATCGAGAGAAGGTCAATTTGATTTTGGTTGGCTAAATGACTTTATAGAAATAGCTTCTAAGGAAGGTATTGAATTTATTCTTGGTACACCAATAGAGGCATCACCGGTATGGTTACGAGATAAATATCCAGAAGTCGTAAGACATAATAAATTTGGTAGAATTCATGGTGATAGAGGCATGCATTGTCACAATAACTCAACATTTCGTTTTTATGTTAATCGCATTGTGACAAAAATGGTCGAACACTTTGGTGATCATCCTGCTGTTATAGGCTGGCAGATCGACAATGAACTAAGAAATGTCGATTGCTATTGCAATGAATGTGCTCACAAGTTTCGTGAATGGTTAAAGGATAGATATGGAACATTAGATAAGCTAAATGAAACATGGGGAACTCATTTTTGGAGCCAGATTTATCATGATTGGGAAGAAGTTATGTTACCATCTGCAGATCAATTAACGATTTCTGTTAGTCAAAAGCTAGATTTTACTCGTTTTGGTTCCGATTCTACAGTCAATCATTTAAACGAACAAGTCGATATTATTAAGAAACATGCACCACACCAATTCGTAACCCATAATATGCTAGGATGGTATCATAAATTAAATTCTTATGATATTTCGAAAAGATTAGATTTTATTAGTTGGGACAGTTATCCTAGCGTTGATGGAGATAATAATATTGAATGTTTTCTTCATGACCATTTCCGGGCAACTAAACAAAAAAGTCATTGGGTCATGGAACAAAAAAATGGTTATTTTAATTATAGTGATTATAACTTAGCGATTGAACCTGGACTTGTAAGATTATGGACATACCAAGATATTGCCAGAGGGGCTAATGGTGTCATGTATTATCGTTGGCGTTCTAATAGATGGAGCGGTGAGCAGAATCCAAATGGTTTGTTAAGACATGACGGTACACCTAGAAGAGCCTATTATGAAGCACAACAGGTAACGACAGAAATAGCAGCATTTAGAGAGGATCTAGCGAATACAAAAGTAGAAGCACCAGTTGCCATTATTTACAGTTTTAATCAGATGTGGGGCTTTGATTCACATGTTCAATACAAAAAATTTGATTATCGGGGCCATTTGTTAACCTATTATAAAGCATTAAATCGTATGGGTATTACCTCAGATTTGGTTGATCCTACGACTGATTTGTCTTCTTACAAGTTAGTTATTGCACCATCAATGGCGATGGTGAATGATCAAATATACAATAATTTCAAAAAATATGTAGAAAGTGGTGGGCATTTAATTATCGGAGCAAGAAGTGGTATGAAGACATGGGCAAATACGACGACTGATAGCCCGTGGCCAGGCCTGTTTGCAGAACTCGCAGGTATTGAAATTGATGAATTTGAAGTACTACCTAATCGTTATATGAATACGATTACATATAATGGTAGAGATTATGATGTAAAAATATGGTTAGATATGCTTGAACCTAAAACGGCAGAGTCACTAGCCATTTATAATAAGAAATTTTATGCTGGCAGAACAGCAATCTCGAGGAATACTTATGGTAGAGGAATCGTGTACTATGTTGGTGTAATGGGAAATGATGAGCTAGCTAGTGACCTTCTGTATGATATGGTAAGAGCATGTAATTTAAATCCGATACGCTTACCAAAAGGAGTCTATTTATCTAGTAGAGTTAATGAGAATAAGCGATATACTTTTTATATTAATAGAAGTAATCAAACTGCTCATGTTCATATACAAGAAAGAGGATATGATATTCTGAATAGAAAGTCAGTTTATGGAAAGGTTCAACTTAATGGATTAGACGTTTTAATCTTACAAACAGACCTTTAGTGGAAAATAAGTATGATCTCCACCTGTATGGGATAGGCCTGATGACTAATCATGTAAATGTTGCGCTCTAATGTAGCGGTCTTAGTTTGTGTACTCCTCTATTACTGGGGACTTAGAAAAAACAATCTACATGCTTAGAGCTAGGAGGGGTTATATAATGGACAAAAAGAATGTAATCTTTATTATGACTGATCAACAACGCGCGGATTCTATTGGACCAAATCGTAAAGAAAATGCTGACTATCCTCATATGGAGCAGTTACGGAAAGAGTCAGTTGCATTTGATAATTTCTATACAGCAGCTTCGCCATGAGTGCCATCCCGTCATTCGTTTTTAACGGGAAGACAGCCATGGAAAAATCAAGTACACGGCAACCTTAAATTTGGGGAAGAAGGGGATACAACCTGGATGCAAATTCTTCGTGATTACGGATATAAATGTGTTTCTGTAGGAAAAACGCATATGGTGCATGCGGGAAGTTTCCATATTCAAATCCCAGTTGGTAAAACATTTGGAAATAGTGGTGATTGGAATCACTTTGAACCTAGTGCTTCACCAGAGCAAGAAGATTTATATTATGATATTCATGCTGCTAGACGGGCATGTGATGCGCCGGATAGATTAGATGATGGTGCGGATCCGTTTGCTATGTTTATAGGTTTTCATGCCCCACATGAACCGTATATGATGCCTGAAAAATATTTGGAATATTGCAAACCAGAGGATGTGAGCCTTCCTAAAAACCGACACGAGAACGAATATGAAACTAAATCTGAAGCATATCGCAGACGAGTGGATTTATTTCATGAGAAGTTTGGAAAAATGACTGACGATATGGTTCGAAAAGGCATTGCCGGTCATTATTGTTTACTGAAAATGGTCGATGATTGTTTAGGACTGATTATGAATAAACTTAAAGAGAGGAATTTGTTAGAAAATTCAATTATTGTATTTGCGTCTGACCATGGAGAAATGCTAGGAGAACACGGAATTTTTAATAAAGCTGCTACTTCATACGAAGCAGAAATACGTGTACCATTTATGATACGTTTTCCAGATGGATATAGAGCAGGCGAAACAGTAGAAAGCTTTGGTTCTAGTATAGATTTTGTCCCTACACTATTGGATATAATGAATCTAACATTGGATATATCCTTACCAGGACATTCATTATTCCCTTCTGTTAAGAATGGTATATCTGTTAGAGAATATGTAACCTTAGCAGATGGAAATGGAATGATGGGTATTCGGACAAAGGGTTATAAGCTTTGGTATAATCCTCATTTTAAAGATGGAGAAATGTATGATCTAAACAAAGATCCAAAGGAGATGAATAATTTATACCATGAACCAGCTTATAAAACATTGCGTGGAGAACTATTTGAACTAATGCTTCATGCACGAGTAATAGATGATGTTTGTGATAATGCGCCAACAAAAAAGGATATATTGCGTCATAAAGAAGTAAAATCCTCTTATGAACCAGAGGTAGTCTGATTTATTAGCAAAATCTTCTTAAATAGAGGAGGTTTGGAAGAAGGATAAAAAAATCGATTTTGAATTCCAAAAAAATTAATCTTTATGAAAGACGTAACAAACGTACTTCTTATATTAAGTTTGCACAATTGATCATGAGTAAAAGATGTGAGTTGAGTTACTCACATCGTTTGCTCGTATAAAGTTTTTTAATTATCTAAAAAAGTACCGGAATAGTAGGAGCATAGTTTGAATGATCTTATTAGTTATGTTTTTAATGGGCATTTTATTAGGTTTTACCGGAACAGGTGGTTCAGGGTTTATTATTGGACTATTGATTGCTTTTTTTAATATTCCCGTACATACCGCACTAGGTACATCCATAGCTGCAATGGTTTTTACGACTTTATCAGGTTCCATTAGTCATTTTAGGGAAGGAAACACAAAATTGAGAACAGGTATATGGATAAGTATTTATGGTGGAATTGGTGCATTTTAAGGAACTTTATTATCACGGCAAATTGAATCCAATCAGCTAGTGTGGATGACTAGCAGCATGTTAATTTTATCTGGAATATTAATATGGATGCGCACCAAAATGCATCAACCCCAAGAAGAAAAGAAAAATAATAAAAGTAGCTTGTCCTATTGGTTACGTGTTATCATTGTCGGACTTGGAACAGGCGGTTTATCTGGGGTATTTGGAATCGGCTCTACACCGTTTATCCAGCTCTCGTTACTGGTGTTCTTTGGGTTTTCAATGAGAAAAGCGATTGGAACAACTATGCTTATCATTTTACCAATCGCATTTTTCGGGGCTGTTGGATTTCTGCAAGCCGGTTTTTTTAATTGGATTCTTTTTTTAAAAGTGGTTGCAGGACCAATGATAGGTTCATACATTGGTGCAAAATTTACAAATAAGGCACCTTCTGCGGTTGTTCGTTTTGCTATGATATCAACCCCGATTATTGGTGGGATAATTATGTTATGGTAATTCAAAAGGAAAGGAGTTGAAAACATGGAACCTGTTCAAATGATAGTTCAAACAAAGTATGGGAAGGTTAAAGGGAAATATGATGTTAATTCCACTACTTTACAATGGCTTGGAATCCCTTATGCTAAGCCCCCGGTGAAAGAACGACGTTGGAAAGTATCAGATCCACCGGAAAAATGGGAGGGATTATTAAATACCACCGAGTATAAAGACCGTTCCGCTCAATTGGTTGACGGAAAACTAATAGGAAGTGAAGATTGCTTATATTTAAATATATGGAAACCTTTAAAACAAAAAACAGTGCGACCTGTATTGGTATTTGTACATGGAGGTGGCAATGTAACAGGATCTGGGGAAGATTTTAATGGTGAAAATCTTTGCAAAGCTACTGACAGTGTAGTTGTGACGATTAATTACCGCTTAGGGGCAATGGGATTTTTTCGTCATCCTTCCATCAGAAGTGGTGATCCAGCTACTGATTCTGGTAATTTTGCTATTCTTGATATACTACAAGCATTTGACTGGGTAAAAAAGAATATTGCAAACTTTGGAGGAGATCCTCATAATATTACAGCTGCTGGGCATTCTGCCGGTGCCAGAAATCTGTTAGCAACATTAATATCACCTCTAAATCATTCATTATATCATAAGGCAATCATTTTAAGTGGTGGTATGACTAATTGTGATCCTGCATTAGGGGAAAAGCGTTCACAAGATATCGTGGAACAGCTTTTAGTCATGAAAAAAGTAGTGAATTCTAGACAAGATGCAAAAAAGTGGTTGAAGGATAACAATTCTACCACCGTTTATTCTTTTCTAAGTAATTTGCACGCTAAGGAAATTCTTAGTCTTTACTCAGACTCACCGTTACAGATGCAACCTTTTCCTCACTTATTTAAAGATGGAGCAGTTATTCCAACAGAAGGGGTTCCATCCAAAGGGATACCTGTAATACCAATGATAATTGGTAGTACAAATTCTGAATTTTCTTCATTCGTAACGAGGCACGCTTACTTTTCTTCATTCGTTTCAGATAGATTTTTAAGAAATTGTAAAAAAGAAGAGAAGCTATTTTATGCAGCTACAAATTATGGTAGCAAACTATTTGCAGCTTTTAACGCGGAAAGTACAGCAACATCTATTAGTAAGGGTAATCATAATGATTCTATCTACGTGTATCGGTTTGCGTGGGGAACAAAAAATGACGTTATTTCATCAGATTTGCAATTATTATTTGGAGCCTTTCATGGTGCAGATTTAGATTTCTATTCAGGTATGGTTACTGGATTAGCAAGAGACGCAGGATCAAATTATTTTAATGAACATAATAAAAGAGGGCGTCAAAAACTAGCTTACAGGATGAGACAGTATTTGAAAAATTTCATTTATACAGGCAATCCTAATGGTGAGCAAAAAAGAGATCTGTCCTTAATAGAATGGAAGGATTGGTTGTCAAGTAAAGGTATTCTCCTATTGGATGCAGACTTAAAACGTGAATGGATTAGCATGACAACAGACACCTTGAGGAGGGAAGAGATAATTGTAGAAATGGAAGAAGAGCTAGATAAAACCGATCGTGAGAAGCTGGAAAATTTATTTTTTAAAGAGAGATTTTTCTGGTAGTACGTTAGATATATCTTTTCTCATTGTGTCAAAGGTCGATGAGACTACGATTAATGTGGAGTCAGTGGAGATGAAGAAATCTCCCCATAGATGAATAGATAACTGTAAAATTACCAAAAAATCTAAGCTTAATTCTTAAACAGCCATTTGTTTCTACTATCTACCAGAGTATTTTTTCGAAAAGACGAAGGTGTACTTTTAACAATTTTTTTGAACTTACGAATGAAATAAGTAGTATTTGTAAATCCAACTTCTTGCGCAATTTCATTAATGGTCAACGATGAATTAAGGAGTAGTAATTTCGCTATATAGATGCGGTACTGATTAACAAATTCCAATGCAGTCATTCCGTATATTTTTTTCATGCAACGATTTATATAGGCTTCATGGAAATTAATTGCAAGACTAAGCTTTTGATTTGTAAAGTTTTCATTATAATGTTGCTTTAGGTAGGAACATGCTAATTCAGCAACTTTATGGGCCGTAGTGGGATAAGTTGTTTGTTCTGATAAGGCTAATTCAATCAATATATCTTGAAAAATTAATTGTTGTTTCCATTTATTAAGCACAATAGATTGTTGCTCTAAAATACCTAGCTCTGTTAACATATCATAAATTACTTCTGCAGAGGAGATTTTCTTATACTGATGTAGGACGATCTCGAATTGATAGTTCTGGCTGTTCCAACTATTAAATGGAGATGGTTCGGTTTCCCATTGCCATCCCCCTATTGTGTTGAACTGTACCCAAAACAAATTAGTTGTAGAAGGGGCAAGTTGGTGAAAAAAATATTTAGATTGAGGTCTTAAGATTACATACTCCCCAGCATTTACTTTCCACTCTTTATTATTAGCTTCTCTTATATGAATTGCACCTTTCGTAACAACAATTAAATGAAATACACCATTTTGAATTTGCCCTAATTGATTATCCACTTCTTGAAAAGTAATGGTATGACTAACCATATAGTGAGGTAGTGGAGGACATTGTAAATAAAGTATTGTCATTTTCACACCTCCAATAAAGGGTTCATAATGTACGATTTTTGGTTCGTATCATCTATTGTGAATGGTGGTAAAAAAACTTATAATTTCAGTAACTTTATTGATATACCATTATTTTATTAAGTTAATAAAGTAATATTCCTATAAATGATAACGCTTACGTATTATGACTTAAGTATTCTGCCTTACTTTGGCGTATTAACGCTAACCATAAGAGGGGAAGGTAGCAGTCTAAAAGCGTAGCATTGACAAATAACGTTTACAACTTTATTGGTTGGATTACAAATTATTACTAAGATTTTTCCATTTATTAATGGATAAAAGTCTAGAACATTTTGAAAGGAGGTTGTTTGACTTTTAAAAAAGCTTAGACATAATAAACGGGGGGGAAGACATTTGAAAAAGTATACTTATGTTCTTATGTTTTTTATGTTATTTATGCTATTATTGACAGGCTGTTCAATTGGCGGAAGTCAAGTTGGTGGTCCTTCACAGGGTGAGACCAATCAAGAAAGCGATGGTGAGGGTACCTCTGAAGAAGGAGAAACAACGGAGATAGGCAGTTTAACGGAAAAGCTAACATATGATTCTAGCCTTTCAGGTACAGTTACCTTCTGGACGTGGACTCCTGATATTTATGAACAAATCATTGTTGAATTTAATAAGGATTATCCGAATGTTGAAGTAGAATTGGTTGGATTAGAGTTTGGAGATTTACATGATACCTTACAAACAACACTTGCAGCGGGAGAAGGAGCTCCAGATGCAGTACAGGTTGAACAAAATCAATTTGCAAGGTATTCAACTGGTGATCTTGTAGAAGATTTACTACAGCCACCATACAATGCAAGTCGTTATCAAGACGGTACATCTGAGTATAATTGGGAGAGATGGAAGTCAGTCGATGGAGAAAGGTTATTAGGAATGCCTTGGGACGTTACGCCAGGTGTATTTTACTATCGTGAGGATCTTTATGAACAGGTAGGGCTTCCTAGTGAACCTGAGGCATTAGGAGAATTTCTTAAGGATCCTGAAAATGTTATAACTGCAGCGCAAACGTTAGCATCTAGTGGTATGTATATGTTTGAATGGAGAGATTCCCCTGCTGTTCAATACGGAGATGCTATTGGTTACTTTGATAGTGAATATAATTGGCTTCGTAATGATGAAAAAATGGCAGAATTATTAGATCTTGTAAAAAGAGGTCATCAACTAGGATGGGCCCCACAAATATCAGTTCTTGCTTCAGATGAAGGGAAGCAGCTTGTAAATCAAGGGAAAGTTGCCTCTTTTCCAATTGGAAGCTGGGGGGCAAGGGAACTAGAAAATATATTTCCTGAGCAAGAAGGAAAATGGAGAGTTACGACAATGCCGCTTGGGCTGTATGTTGGGTTGGGAGGGTCATCTTTTATGATCCCCTCTCAAAGTCAGAACAAAGAAGCTGCTTGGGCATTTATAGAGTGGATGAATATGGCAGAAGAGGCTTGGAAAATATTTGTAGAGCATTCCGTTCAGCCAGGGTGGAGACATATTACTAGTCTACCATGGTATCAAGAGCATACAAATCCATACTTAGGTGGGCAACAGGCTTATCAGCTCTATGATCAGATTGCTTCTCAAATTCCTGTACGAAGATTGACTCCATTGGATGGGCAAGCATGGCCACTTTATATTGAAAAAGTTGCGGAAGCCATTGACCAGAATATTGATTCCAAAACAACCTTACAACAAATAGAGGACAACGTACTTAATCAACTTAGTTCGGAGATTGAAGAGTTAAAAACAAAAATGGATAATTAAAATTATTATCTATAACGGCTGTCAGATTACTGACAGCCGTTAATTTAGGGAGGAAAGACTATCGTATTTCGCTAACCATTCGTTTTAAGAAAACTCCCACAGATAATAGTCTCACTTTATTTCTGTTAAAACCGTACCTATGCTTGATCCATTATGTATATTTATGAAGTTATTCCTTGCATTAATTTTTAACGTAATAATACTCATATCATCTATCTTAAGGTTCACCTCATAATTTTCTTTGATAAGAACAATATGATGAAATACATCCGTATTAAAAATATTCGATAAGTTATAAGAAGCAAGCAGTTGCTCTTTATTTGTAGCGTAAATCTTTTTTTTCGGAATGTCAATTTTCCAATCAATTGTCATTATTTCATTCACTAATTGAAATAATGTACAAACACCGTTCTCCCCTTTAAAAGATTGATTTGTCTCAAACAGGAAGGAGAAAAAACGGTGCTTCTTTAGTTTGTCATTCAGCTCCGTAACCGAATCGATAAACCTTCCATCAAAAGTTGGCAAAACAGGTCTTGCCAGCTTATCTTTTGAAGGAAGCTCCAATATTAAATTGGTATCATCCCACGCTAAACGACCAACCCTTACTTTTCTTCCGTTCATATCATGTGGTTCAAAACCATGATAAACAATATAATCATCTAATCCGTTTGGCCCTTTGACAACAACATGGTGTCCAGGGCCAAAACAGGCTTCATTCGTTTGAAGTACTGGTTTGCCGTTTCTCCATTTCTTCCAGCTTGTATCCTTCATTCCTTCAGACCCCATAGGTGTATCTGACGTAGCATAGTAAACACCATAAGAATCATCTCCAAAAAATCCTGCACTATACATCTGGTAATATAAGCCTGATTTTTTTACTACAAACGGTCCTTCATTCCAATAGAATGTGCCTTCCTTATTTCCTTCCCAGCGATATTCTGGTTTTACAACCAAAGTAGGATTCCCACTCAGAGTAGTTAAATCAGTCATCCGATCCACCACATTTCCAGTACCAATTACACCATTTGGCCCTCTTGTGTATTTATTTCGGACATTGTAAAACAGATAATAAGAACCATCTTCATCCTTAAAGGGATGCGCATCAATGGACCATTCATCTGTTAAAGGTTCACTAGCTAATTGAAATGGACCGATTGGGGAGTTACTTGTTGCCACTCCAATTCGTCTAATTTTATCATTACCTGTTCCGTCATCATTCATAACTGTACCGGTTACATACATATAAAATCTACCATTTTCGTATATAACTTCTGGTGCCCACAAATCAATTTGTGCCCAATGATTTGGTCCATTCGAAGCTTTTAAAGCTATTCCAACTTTTTCCCAATCAATAAGATTGTTCGAACAATAAACAGGAATTTCTTTCGCAGCGGTATGATATAAGTAGTATACACCGCTGTATTTTAGTACAGCAGGGTCTCCGTGATCTGTATTTTTAATGGAAATAACAGGATTTTTATAGGTCATGTTCTATTCCACCTTACTTGAAAATTTATATATAACTAATCCCTTTAGATTCGAAGGATTCGAAGAATTTTCCGAATAACTTCAACCATTCCAATCACTTTTTATACGATATGTTGCCAAACACTATTTCGTATTGATTCATTTTGGTTGTTGGAGGAACTGCGAGGTAAGGCACTAATTTCACCACTATAGTTTCTGATACTGAGTTTTAAAGCATATTATTAAACTATATTAACAAAGACTACTCAACGCATTATATCAAATCAAAAATTTATTATCTACCATAGATTCATCCAAAGCATATACTATGTATGTATTATATGTATAATTAGCTGTATCCAATTATTTTTAAAATTACAAAAAAAGCTTGTCAATCTCATAGATGCATGTTAGGATAAAAAAAACAAGGTAAGTGAATGAAGTGAAAGAACTTTTCAAATCCTAAATGGATACGGAAACAATAGAAATAAAGACAATTGCATTTGTGTAAATATGTAATCGATTACATATAATGAGTGGCTAGAAGAGCTGATTCTAGTTCCAAGATGACCTCCATCTGTCGTAACTATACATGTCCCTCACCACCATGAAAATACAATCCAAATTGAGTGGATCCTTTTCATTAACTCCAAATTCTTTTTTAATTGTGTAAACGTTATCACACCTAAGAAATTATCTAATTTTAGGAAATAGAATATTAAGTATTGATTTGTAAACGCTGACATTAATGAAAGTTAGTTAATCTAAACCTTCTCTTAGTAAGTTTATCAGTAGTTTGTTTTCTTTGAAAGGAGTGATGTATCTTGAATGAATAGTAAAACGCTTTCATATAATAATTTTAGGGAGGATCATTTAGATGGAAACAAAAATCAAAGTAATATTTCTATTTTCTATTTTGTTTATGATTTTATTAGCTGGCTGTAACATTAATTCTGGCGCAGATACAAAAGAACCGACAGCAGCAGATACTGATAATGAGGTAGGTGAAGAAGGTAAAGAAGGTGAATCAGGCGAAATAGAGTATACATATGACTCTAGTGTTTCAGGTGAAATAACTTTTTGGTCTTGGGATGCTATGTTTGAAGATATAATCAAGGAATTTAACAAAGTATATCCCAATGTAAAAGTGGAATTAGTCAATATGGAATTAGGTGAATTACACGATAATTTACAAACTACCATTAATGCAGGAGAAGGAGCACCAGACGTTGCTCATATGGAACAATTTCAAATAGCTAGATTTCAATCAGAGGGCTTGCTGGTAGATGTTTCTCAGCCTCCTTATAATGCTGACAGATTCCAGGACCTGTTTTCAGATTACAATTGGACCCGCTGGCAATCTTACGATGAAACACGACAATTGGCATTGCCGTGGGATATTGTGCCAGGAGTGTTTTATTATAGAACAGATATATACGAACAAATGGGATTTCCAACAGATCCTGAAGAACTAGGAGAATTCCTACAAGATCCGGAGAATGTTCTAACAGTAGCACAGACATTATCTGCAAACGGTATTTACATGTATGAATGGAGAGATTCCCCAGCTATTCAATATGGTGATTCTGTTGGCTATTTCGATAGGGAATACAATTATTTACGTAATGATGATAGGATGGCTGAACTTTTAGATATTGTAAAGCAAGGAGTTCAATTAAATTGGGCACCACAAATGTCCATTCTATACAGTGATGAAGGAAAACAATTAGTTAATCAAGGAAAGGTAGCATCATTTCCAGCGGGGAATAATGCAGCACGTGCCCTCGAAGATATTTTCCCTGATCAGTCAGGAAAATGGAGTGTTACCCGAATGCCTCTAGGGATTAATGTCGGACTAGGTGGATCAACGTTTGTTATTCCTGAACAAAGTGAGAATAAAGAAGCTGCATGGGCATTTATAGAATATATTACTTTAGCAGAAGAGGCTTGGAAAATATATGTAGAAAAAGCGGTACAACCAGGTGTAAGTCACATTACTAGTCTGCCATGGTTCCAGGAGCATACTAATGAATACTTAGGGGGAATTCAAGACTATAAATTCTATGACACACTCGATGAAGCAATTCCAGTTCGTAAATTTTCTCCATTAGAAGGAGCAGCATGGCCACTTTACATTGATAAAATAAATGAAGCTATTGATAAGAACATTGACTCAAAAACAATTTTGCAACAAATCGAGGATAATACACTAAAACAGCTAGGTCCTGAAATAGAAAAACAGTTAGAGGAAATGAATATGAACTAAAGTATATAGGGCTAAGTTATAACTAAAGTTGGAAAGAGAGAATCCGAACAATCTTCTGACTGAGTGCTGTCAAAATGCGTAGATTCCTGTAGCAACAGCACGAGCTGAAGATTCTCCTTAAAAAGTTAGCAGACTGCCGTACTCATTGTAAAGGAAACACTGCGAAAGTTTACTTGAGAAATTTTGACTTATGCTCTATAGGTAAAAGCAAGTATTTTGACAGTGCGGTTAGAGTTCACAAATATTAACGTTCGGATCTTTCTTCCTTAGCTAACCATTTGTCCCAGCCACTTGATTTGTACTTGAAGATAGGAGGGATGACCAAATTGTTAAAGATATTCCATAGATATTTAGTCAGTATTATTGTTTTTGCCGTACTCATTACATTTGTTGTTATATGGAATAACAATCGGGGATATGATGACACAGTTATGGCCGGAATACCAGAATATAACGAGGATGAACTTCAGTCTATCTTGGAAGATGAAAACATTCAAAATAAATTAGAACCATCTTTTTTTGAATACTATGAAACCCATAATAGTAATGGGGCAGAGGATACTAAAGGATTTAATTTAAATATTCCTTCGATAGAATATACACAGATAAGTGAAGTAAACGCAACTGTTTTAGAAGATGTAGGTGGAAAATCAAATGAAGTAGTTGCATTAATGGAAGAAAATAGTTGGGTGGAATACACGATTGAAGTACCGGAATCTGGTTATTACCAAATAGGAATGAGCTACTACCCATTAGAAGGAAAACGATCCTCTGTGATAAGGAGTATTCAAATAGATGGAGAATATCCATTTTTTGAGGCGAAGAAATTAACCTTTCAACGAATGTGGAAAGAAGATGAAGAAACTTGGTTTGATAATCAAGGGAATGAATTTAATCCTGCTAGAGTAGAAGTGCAAGGATGGCAATACAAAGAAATAAGAGATTCTGAATCAAAAGTAGCTGAACCACTAAGGTTTTATTTAACTAAAGGCAAGCATACGCTTCGCATCAATGCAATTCGAGAACCTGCTGCTATTGGAGAAATAAAGATCTTTTCACCAATAGTGTTGCCAACTTATGAAGAAGTAGTACGAGACTATAAGAAAATGGGATACAAGGAAACAGAAGGAATCCAAGTCAAGATTCAAGCGGAAGAATCTATCCTTAGATCTGATCCTACACTGAAACGAGTGGAGGACCGTGAAGCAATAACCGAACCATTTAATCCAGATGTTATCACACTAAATACATTCGGTGGTCAAGGATGGAGAACAGGTGGACAATGGGCAGAATGGGAATTCGAGGTTCCTGAAAGCGGTTTATATAATATCGGGATGCGCTACGGACAATGGTATTTAAATGGAGTCCCAACTCAAAGAAAAATCACGATTGATGGGGAGTTACTATTTAAAGAAATGAATGCAGTGACTTACCAATATAAACAGAATTTCGATATGAAGAGATTAGGAACAGGTGATGGTGAGTATTTATTTTATTTGGAAAAGGGTAAGCATACGATTCGAATGGAGGTGCAAGTAGGCGCATTAGGTAAATTGCTTGATACTGTCCGTTTAACAACTAACAAACTATCGCTAATAAGTCGAGAGGTAATCAGAGTTACAGGGACTGAGCCCGACCCTAATGTTGATTGGAATTTAGAAGAAAGCATTCCAAACCTAGTCCCTCGTCTTCATGCAATGGCGAGGAATTTGGATAATGTGATCCAAGCATTGTATGACTTTGGGGTGGATGAAGGTAGCTCAGACATTAACACCTTATATGAAGCAAGGGATACGTTTATCAGTATGGCAGAAGATACTTCCAGCATTCCTGGGCAATTTGAAACAATTAATAATTTGCAATCTAATTTAGGACTTTGGATGAATGGATTAAGTTCGCAGAGCTTATTACTTGATTATATTTTAATCCAGTCGCCAGATGTTCCGTGGCAACGTGCAACAGCAAAATGGCATGAAAAATCGAAGATAGCTGCATATGATTTAGTCAGCTCTTTTACAAAGGATTACAGTGGAATTGGAAATGTCTACGAAGGTGAAGATGTGTTAGACGTGTGGGTCGCACGGGGTAGAGATTGGGTAGATATTATTAAACAAATGATTGATGAAGAATTTACACCTGAAACAGGTATTAAAGTAAATGTAAATACAGTTCCTGCAGGGAAAATGGAGGTTCTGTTATTAGCAAATACTGCAGGTCTTGCACCAGATGTTGCACTTGGGGTTGAAGGGGAAATGCCGATTGATTTTGCAGTAAGAAATGCACTGGTTAACTTAAACGAATTCTCCGACTATAAGGAGGTAGCATCGCGATTTAGACCAGGTGCATTAATACCATATAAGTATAATAGTGGAGATTTTGCATTACCAGAGAATCAGAATTTTAATATGCTTTTTTATCGCTTAGACATCATGGAAGAACTAGGTATTTCAGAGGACGAAATACCAGAAACATGGGATGAGGTTATGGAAATTATTCCACTATTGCAACAAAATGGAATGGATTTTTATTATCCGCATGCACCTAATGATACGACTCAAGCAATTAACGAATTTGCGCCTTTTTTATTCCAGCACGGTGGAGATTTATATGATGAGGCAGGGATGAAATCTGCATTAGATACACCTGAGGCATTAGAAGCAATGGAAATGTGGACAGAACTGTTTACCAATTACAAGATTGAAAAACAAGCTGATTTTTATAATCGTTTTAGATCAGGGGAAATGCCTATCGGTGTTGCAGATTATTCCACTTATATTCTTCTTTCAACCGCAGCACCAGAATTAACTGGTTGGTGGAAGATGGTACCTATGCCAGGTATTAGACAAGGAGACGGACAAATAAACCGTTCTACTGGTGGTCTTGGTCAAACAGGAATTATTTTCAAAGACACAAATATGAAAGAGGAATCCTGGGAATTTTTAAAATGGTGGACTAGTGCTGATTCCCAAGAGAGATTTGGCTCTGAGTTAGAGGCACTACTTGGTGTTGAGGCTAGGTGGAATACTGCGAATGTTGAAGCATTGGAGAGGCTGCCTTGGAATGAAGACGATTTAAATGCAATCCTAGAGCAATGGGAATGGTTTAGGGAGCGAGAAGTGGTAATTGGAGGTTACTTTACAACAAGACATATAGCGAACATGTGGAATGAAATAGTACTAAATGGAAAACTGCCGAGAGAAGCAGTTGAAGAAGGTGTTAAAGAAATTAATAAGGAACTCCGTAAAAAGCGTGAAGAGTTTGGTTTAGATGTAGATGAAGGAACTGAGGACGGAGGAGGCGGTGAATAATTATGAATACACTTAAAGATGCATCGATCTTTAATGAATCAGTGCGTCCAACTCCTAAAGGGAAATGGGCACTGTTATGGTTTAATTTAAAAAGAAATAGGGCTTGTCAAGAAAAGTGTGTAAGTTATTCTAAATACTTCAGCACACGTTCATTAAGGTGATCATGAATTAACAGCTGATTCATGACCATTGCCCATTGTTGAATATGGCCGCCTTCCCATTTATTTTCAAGTTCTTTGGTTCGTAAATATAATACTTTTAGAAGGGCGTTCTCGTTTGGGAATGCTCCTTTTTTTGTCACTTTTCTAAAGCTGGAATGTATACTTTCTACGGCATTCGTAGTGTACATAATTTTGCGTATCGCACTTCCATAATCAAATAATTGTTCCACATGGGAGAAGTTTCGTTTCCAAACGTCAACTGCTCCAGGATAGGTAGCCCATTGTTGTTGAAAGGTTTCAAATGCACTATGACATGCTTTAAGGCTTGGTGCTGCGTAAACCTTTTTTAATGCAGCAGTAAAAGCTTTATAGTCTTTACTTGGAACATACTTAATCGAATTTCTAATGAGATGAACCATACAGCGTTGTACGACAACTTGTGGGAAAATGGCACGAGCTCCATCTTCTAATCCACTTACTCCATCCATAGAAATAAAGAAAATATCTTCTACACCACGAGCTTTTATTTCATCAAAGATTTGCATCCATTTATGCTTACTTTCCGTTTCATTTAACCATAAACCAAGAATGTCTTTCTTTCCTTCCATGGTATAGCCTAACATGGTATAAACAGCGTATTTCTTGGTTTCGTAGTCGTTACGTACGGTCGTATAAAGACAATCTACGAACACAAAAGGATAACAGTTGCTTAAAGGACGACTTTGCCACTCTTCTAAATCAGGAAGCACTGTATCCGTAATATCGGATATCATTTCATGAGACACGGAGAATCCATAGATATCTTCAATCGTGGATGAAATATCTCGCTGAGACATTCCTCTTGCATACATGGAGATGACTTTATCCTCGATGGCAGAAACATCTCTTTTACGCTTGGGAATGAGGTGTGGTTCAAATGAACCGTCACGATCACGAGGTACAGCAATATCCACTTCGCCAGCAGTCGTTTTGACTGTCTTTTTTCCGTACCCGTTCCGTCTATTGTTTGTTTCCTTTTCTCCTTTATCATTGGATTCATAGCCCAAATGATGATTCATTTCACCTTTTAACATCGATTCAAACATCGGTCCGAATATGTCCTTTAATGCATGTTGCATATCTTCTACAGACTTTGGTTGATACTGTTCAATAATCTTGTTAGCTAATTCTACGGAGTTAGGATCTCTTTTGGGTTTGCCCATTTAAAACACTCCTTTAGCTTTATAGTTATTATTCTACCAAATAAAAAACTGTGTGAGTAAGAAACCGTACGCATTTCTTACTTACACAGTTAATATTACACTCCCAAGAAATAAGATTTCCTATCTGTTGCTTTCTCCATTCCTGCTTTTTTTTACTTTTTTCACCATCATTCCAATTATTGTTTCTGTAGCACTTAGTTTTTCTTATTACAATATTGTAGAAGCTCCAGAATTTATTGGTCTATCAAACTACAAATTATTGTTTGTTGATGATGATATTTTCCTGAAATCCGTAGGTATTACGCTGAAATTTGCGTTTATCACTGGACCATTAGGTTATATAATCTCTTTTTTCCTAGCATGGTTAATTAGTCAAATTCCGCAAAAGTACCGATTTTTTTATACCCTTTGTTTTTATACACCATCGATTACAAGTGCTGTTGCAATGTCGGTTGTTTGGTTGTATTTATTTGCTGGGGATCGTAAAGGTTTATTCAACCACTGGTTAATTGAATTAGGGATCCTAGATGAACCATACCTATTTCTGCAAAATGTTGAATCAATCGTTCCAGTAATAATCATTGTATCACTGTGGATGAGTATGGGGACTGGATTCTTAGCTTTTTTAGCAGGTTTGCAAAATGTCCCAACAGTATTGTATGAGGCAGGTAAAATTGATGGAGTCAAGTATCGATGGCAAGAATTAATTTACATCACACTACCATCTGTCAAACCACAATTATTATTTGGGGCAGTATTACAGGTAGTGTTTTCCTTACAAGTATTCGATGTAAGTATGCAACTTGTTGGTATGCCTAGTCCACTATATGCAGGACATACGATACTTGCACATTTGCATGATTATGCGTTTATTCGTTTTGAGATGGGTTATGCATCAGCAATTGCGGTAATTCTATTTCTATTAATGCTAGGGTTAAATAGGCTAGTATTTAAAGTGTTAGGGAGGGATTAAGTCATGAGTCGTGGAATAGTGAAAAAGAAATTTGATTGGGGCGGTTTGTTTCTGTATGTTTTCTTAACCGTTGGCGGATTGTTGATGTTGGCACCACTAGTTTATATGGCCTCAACAGCAGTCAAGCCGATAAGTGAACTATTTTTATTTCCACCTAGGTTTTTTCCGATAAACCCTACACTCGTTAATTTTCGTGATTTGCTTTTGGTTACAGGTACTTCTGTTGTACCCTTTTCGCGATATATATTTAACAGCGTTGTTGTTACAGGGTCTATTGTTGGTTTAGGAGTGCTCATATCTGCTATGGCTGCTTACCCATTGGCAAAACATAATATGCCATTTAAGAAAACTATTTTTAATTTAATTGTTACAGCTATCATGTTTTCTCCGATGGTGCTACAAATACCTCAATATTTAATGATTAGTAAATCAGGGTTAATGAATACTTATTTTGCCATGATTTTACCTTACCTCGCAGCACCTATCGGTATCTTTTTAATGATCCAATTCCTGAAGCAAATTCCGGATTCATTAATCGAGTCAGCAAGAATAGATGGTGCCTCGGAAATGCGTATATTATTTACTATTATTATACCTTTGTTAAAGCCTGCTCTAGCGACATTTGCTTTATTAAGTTTTATTCAAGCTTGGAATGATCCCTATGCTTCCATGATGTATACCACGAAAGAAGAATTGAAGACGCTTCCATTAGCCATTCAGACGATTCAAGGTGGTGCTGGAGTAATTGCTCGTGTTGGCACATTTGCCGCAGCAAGTTTTCTTATGATTGTTCCAACTATCATTGTGTTTATTATTACACAGAAAATGGTCCTACAAACAATGGCACATTCGGGGCTAAAGGAATAGGAGGGATATTAGTTGAGAAAATTGTTTAAGAGACTAAGTGTACTCTTCATTACAATTATAATCCTATTAACTCCAATACGAGTGCTAGCTGAAACACCTTATGAAGGTTATATATGGAGTAATGCGGGAAGAGATATTGAGTCCATTAATGGCTATTTGTATGAGGAATCAATTGATGGCGCATATCTTTCTACAGGCGCATTCAATGGTCCGGAAGATATCTTTATTACAGAGGATGACTCGATATATGTTGTTGATACTGGAAATAATCGTATAGTACATCTAAATGAAAACTTTGAAGTTATTAATACGATAGGTGATACGGAAGGACCCGGAATGTTAAATGGACCTAAAGGAGTTTATGTAAAAGAAGAAGATGGTACTATTTACGTAGCAGATACAAAAAATCAAAGAATTGTTATTTTTGATAAAGATGGAAACTTTCTAAGGGAGATGAAGGCACCGGAAAGTCCTTTATTAGGAAAGAACTTTACCTACTCCCCTTCAAAGTTAGTGGTAGATAAACGAGATTATCTCTTTGTTGTGAGTGAAGGGAATACGAAAGGCTTAATGCAAATTGATCCAGAGGGTGAATTTAAGGGATTCTTTGGTGCAAATGATGTAGGTTTTAGTTTGAAAAGATTAATTGTACAATTGATAGCCACTGAAGATCAAGAGGCGAAGTTAGAGTCCGTTCAACCCCTTGCTTTTTCTAATCTTGATCTTGATAAAGACGGATTTATATACACGACAACACTTGGAACAAATGAAAATCAAATAAAACGATTATCCCCTGTAGGTGTTGACACTTTAAATAGTGAAGTAAATAAATATGGCGATTTGGAAAATTATGGTGCATATATTGAAAATACTGCTTTTATCGATTTATCTGTAAATGACCATGGTTTAATTACAGCGATAAACTTACAAACAAGTAGGATTTATCAATATGATAGATTAGGTAATTTATTATTTATATTTGGTGGTTTAGGGGACCAAAATGGTGTATTCACAACGCCTTCTAGTATTGAGCAGAATTCCAAGGGCGAAGTATTTGTAGTAGATAAAGGTCGTAATCGGGTGGATGTTTTTCGAACAACTCCTTTTGCTAATTTAGTTCATGAAGCATCAGAATTGTATGTACAGGGTAGATATGAAGAAGCTCGAGAAATATGGGAGCAGGTTATAAAGTTGAACGGTAATTATGATATTGCCTATCAAGCCATTGGCAAAGCACTTTACCGAAATGAGCAATATAAAGAAGCTATGGAATATTTTAAATTAGCTAATTCTCGCTCCGATTACTCAGAGGCATTCAGGGAATATAGAGTTGAATTTACAAGAGAAAACTTTGCTTGGATTTTTTTTGGAGTTATACTCCTTTTCCTTTTCTTTAAAATTGGAGTTCCTTTATTGAGAAAAAGCATATTCAGAAAAAATATAGTAAAAAAGTCGGCTAATAGAAGGGGAGGGAAGGTAATTTGAGTACTTTTCAGATGATGCAACAGATAATGATGCATCCTATAGACTTTTTTCGAGACTTGCAGCATCCCGAACGTGTAAGATGGATGGATGGGTTATTACTCCTTTTTTTAGCTTATATCGTTAGAATGGCCTCCCTTCTATTAATTGGGTACCACTTTGAGTCAAGAGAGCCATATGAAATTTCATACCTTCATGAGTTCATTTGGTTATTTATTCCTTTGTTAACATGGTGTGTGTCTAATTGGAGTGTTAGTACGATATTGGATGGTGAAGGAAAATTTAAAGAAATACTAGTTGGTACTTGTTATTGTCTCGTACCATACATCATTTTTAGTATTCCTCTTTCGTTAATTACTAATATCATTGCATTGAATGAAAGCTTTCTATATGTATCAACGGCAAATCTAATTTATATATGGGTTGGCTGGCTAATCCTTTGCAAAATGAAAATATTACATGATTTTGAGCTTGGTAAACTAATATGGATTACGTTCATAACGATATTAGGAGTATTGATTATATGGTTTATCGGGATTCTTTTGTTTGGTTTAATGAGTCAGTTTATCAATTTTTTCTTTGACATATTGAAAGAATTAAGATTTCGCATGTAGGAGGTGGCTATAAAATGAACTTATCATCACACCAACCATTAATAAAGCTTCTGATTATCGTGTTAATATTTAGTGTCCTTCCATTAACTAGCTCTGCAGAAGAAACGAAAGAGAATGAAATCGATCAAACAAACGAAGTAATAGAAAACGTAACCGAAAATTCTGAGACTAATAGTAATAATGAGCAATCTCCAACAAACGAAGGAGCTCCGCCACTTATGGAGGAAAGTGGTGAACTATTCCCAGTTACAGCGACAGAAAAAGTTGCAGAGAATGAAATGTTTGAAATGTATATAGATAGAGAAAACGGAAACATGAGAATTAAAAACAAACAAACAGAGAAGGAGTGGCTTGGTGCACCTCAAGTGGATAAAAACACGCTACCGAATAATAAAGCCTATATGGATTCACCAATTCATATAACTTATACAGATGGGGCTAGTATTTCTAGTACTTATACATTAAAAGACTCGAGTAATCAGCAAGATATAGAATTAATAGACGAAGGAGTAAGAGTCACATTTAATGTGTCTGAATTAAAAATGTCTTTTATAATCGAATACCGACTTACAGAGAATGGATTTGAAGTTAACATACCATTTGATTCAATAAAGGAAGAAGGTTCTGTGAGACTCGTTAGTTTATCCGTATTACCATATTTCCATTCAGCAAAAGAGTCAGATAACGGTGCTGTATTAATACCGGATGGATCCGGTGCGTTAATGCAATTTAAGGAAACACATCCAGTCTATTTTAGTGGTTATTCGCAGCCTGTATACGGCCCTGATCATGCATTTGCTGATGAGATAGGTGAAGTTTTGGCAGATGACTGGCGACGTGCAGATCCACCAATGGAAAAAATAGCACTGCCGGTATTTGGTCTTTACAAAAACAAATCTGCATTTTTAGGAATTATTACAGAAGGTGAAGGAGCAGCGAAAGTTAATGTAACCCCAGCTGGAATTCGTAATATACCTTTATATAATACAGGTGTTGAATTTGTATATCGTAAGCAAGATATTTCATTTATCGGTTCATCTGGACAGATTCCTTTGTTTCAAGCTAGTAAAATTGAAGGAGAACGAAAAGTAAAGTATGTATTATTAGAGGATGAAAAAGCGGATTATGTAGGAATGGCTCATGCTTATCGCGATTATTTAACCGAAAATGTTGGTCTTAAGGAGCAAAGCGATGAAAATATCCCTTTACATGTAGAGATTCTCGGGGGAATTAAAAGAGATGAAATACTAGGCTCTACATTCATTGAGATGACGACATTTGAACAAGTAAGATCGATAATTGATGACTATAAGAATAAGGGAATTAAACATCTGGAAATTACTCTAAATGGCTGGGGCAAAGATGGTTTGTATGGCAATCAACCAAAGCATTTCCCTATCGAAGGAAAACTTGGCGGTAAAAAAGAGTTGGAAAAATTAATAAAATATGCTAACAAAAAAGGAGTTTCACTGTACTTACAAACGAATTATGTAAGACCTTTTCAAAAAAGTGATGGATTTAATATTCGCAGGGATACAATAAGAGGAATAAATCGAGAAGTAATGACTAGTCCAAACTGGTTTGTATCAAGCAGGTACAGCAACTCAGACGAATTCTTCAACTTATTGAAGCCGGATAAGGCATTGGAGTATATAAAAAAAGAGATGGACGATTTCAGCGATCTGAATATAACAGGTGTACATTTGGAATATCTTGGGGAAATGTTGTACTCAGATCAAGATTCAAATCATTTTGTCAGTCGTGATCAATCTACAAAGGTGTGGAAAGATTCTTTAGAAACACTAGGTCAAAAAGTAGATAAAATTAGTGTTGATTATGGCTTAGCATATACTTTAGGAAAAATAGATGTCATTAAGAATATTCCTTTAGATTCTAGCCATTTTGTTTTTGCTGATAGGTCAATACCATTCTATCAAATAGCAATTCACGGATTAATACCTTATACTGCAGAACCATCAAATCTAAGAGATGATCAGAAATATCAATTTTTAAAAGCTTTAGAATATGGTGCATTACCAAGCTTTGAATTAACCTATGCACCTTCAAGTGATTTACAAAGAACAATGGAGGATCGGTTATTCAGTTCAGAATTTGATTATTGGTTTGAAGAATCAATAGAAGAATATGAAAAATATGCTGATATTTATGAGGGCATATACAATCAAGCTATTGTAAATCATGAGCAATTAGATCAAGAGCTCTTCAGGACTACTTATGCTAACGGTAATCAAGTAATTGTTAATTATGGTCGTGAAGTGGTGAAGCTAGATGGAGTGGACATAAAAGGTAACAGTTATGCTTTAGTGAAAGGGGAGAATAATTAAGTATGAAATTATCAATGAAAGCAAGAAACGTACTTGAAGGATATTCATTTGTATCTATATGGATTATCGGATTCTTCCTTTTTATGGCAGTTCCTTTAGGTCGTTCACTCTTTTACTCATTTAATGAAATGAATCCATCCAAAGGAGGACTTAAGGCATCATTTATTGGTCTAAACAATTTTAGAGAAGCTTTTACAACAGATATCCACTTCTTGCCTTTATTATTGGAAACACTTACAAGTATGGTAACACAAGTGCCACTCATTTTAATTTTTGCGATTGTTAGTGCCTTATTATTGAGTCGTAATATGGTAGGAAAAACTTTTTTTAGAGGAATATTTTTCCTTCCAGTAATTATTGCCTCTGGAGCAGCACTTCGAAAATTACTAGAGCAGGGTGCTGCTAATTTACCAATCTTTTATGATTATGATTTATATCGTGTTCTCAACAATTTTATTCCAGAAGATATTCTGGATGTACTATTAAAATATGCAGACTCTTTAACACTTGTAATGTGGGATTCTGGTGTACAAATTCTCATATTTCTTGCGGGATTACAAACGATACCAAGATCATTATATGAAGCGGCCACTATCGATGGTGCAACAAGCTGGGAACTTTTTTGGAAAATTACATTCCCAATGCTTATGCCAATGATTCTAGTCAATACATTGTACAGTATAGTAAATTCCTTTACGAAGCCTGATAATGTCTTGATGAATCATTTGTTACATGTTGTTTTTGTTTCAAACGATTACGGATATGGTTCAGCTATCGGTTGGTTGTACTTTATTACCATTTTTATCGTACTTGGTATTGTTTTACTTATCTTTAGAAAGTCAATGAGAGAATTATGAAAGGAGGTTAAATTTTATGAATTTACCGCTTATTCAGTCTATTCAAAAACAAAAGAAGAAATATCATAGTGCAATCTATCTGGCGAGACGAGTGAAATTAGTCTTAGGTAAAGTTTTTCATTATGCGATGTTATTTTGCTTATCCTTCGTATTTGTATATCCATTATTATATATGATTTCAGAATCGTTAATGCGATCTCAAGATGTTGCAGATGCAACGATACAATGGATCCCAAAAGTATTTACTTTGGAGAATTATGCGATAGCATTTAATGCGATTAACTACTGGAATGGACTGTTAAATAGTGTCTTAATTTCATTTGGTAGTGCTCTATTTCAAATTATAAGCTGTTCCTTTATAGGGTATGGATTTGCTCGATATAAATTTCCTGGAAAGGGTCTCTGGATGGCATTATTAATTTTTACATTTCTGGTGCCTCCACATACGATTGTTGTTCCACTTTACACCTTTTTTAGTGATTTAGGATGGATAAATACTTTGTACCCATTTATATTCCCATCATTATTTGGGTTTGGTTTAAAGGGAGCATTATTTGTGTTGATTTTTATCCAATTCTATCGAGGTTTACCGAATGTATTGGTGGAAGCTGCAAGAATAGACGGTGCAGGACCTTATCGAATATATTGGAGGATTATGTTCCCTTTAGCGAAACCAGCAATGTTAGTTGTTTTTCTGTTCTCGGTTGTGTGGAATTGGAATGATGTTTTTCAACCAAATATGTACTTGCTAGTACCTGACTTTTTTAATCTTGCTCAAAACCTAGCCACTTTTAATGGAAGTGCAAATCAGGAGGGGTTAGCTCAGGTCTCCAATCAAATTACAGCTAGTGATGCACTAGGACTTGCACCTACGAAAATAAATCAGATAATGGCAGCAGTCATGCTGACTATTCTGCCAATAATGATACTTTATCTGTTTGTTCAACGATCCTTTGTAGAAAGTATTGAACGATCTGGAATCACTGGGGAATAATTCTTGTTTTTAGGAAGGCCTTCTGAAGAAAGCATAGAGGAAACGCATCTCTATGCTTCTTACCATAAGGTGTGGATGGCTTTAACAAGTTTAGGGTGGAGCTAGAAGATGGAAAGATATTACTTATCCAAATATTAAATATCACTGTAGGTGGCATACAATCTTTAAGCGAAAATAAATTTCTTAGGTGTGAAATTATAATAAATGATAAAGATAGGTGAAAAAGATGAAGATAGTAAACAGTCAATGGTATGGAGCCTTAGAACTTCTTTCTAATTTGTTAATTTTAAATTTCCTATGGTTGATCTCCTGTCTTCCAGTGATAACGATATTTCCTGCAACAACAGCAATGTATAGCGTTATCCGTAGGTGGAAGAGAAATGGAGAAACGAAGGTTCTGTCTGTATATTTTCATTTTTTGAGACGTCATTTCAAACAAGGTATTTTCATTGGAGCTCTATGGGGAATATTCTTAATTGTGTTTTATTTAGATTTCCAACTTTTTTTACAAATCGAGTCAAACATGATTATATTAATACCCCTGTGTTTTATGGGCCTTATTTTTCTATTTACTTCCTTGTTTTTATTTCCTATAATGTCACATTATCGAATGAACTGGAAGGCAACGATTAAAAATTCTTTTATCATGTCATTTGCTTATCTGCCTACTACGTTGCTAAATTTATTAATTATGGTTTTACTTACGGTAATATTACTCTACATTCCGATCACTATAGTGTTAGTGTTTGGTATTGGGTCTTACTTGAATTTATCTCTTTGCTACAGAGTGTTTCAAAAAGTCGATGCATTACAAAATGTATAAAAATCGTAAGTTAATTCAGATACCTTAAAGCATAAATTTCATTACTATTAATATAGCGCCGCCTAGATAACTAGGCGTATGCTTTTCATTAATATCCTTTTTTCACTAAATCAAGTTTACCTGTGGCTGGGTCGATTACTAGACCATGTACTGGTACATCCTCTGGCAATAATGGATGGTTTTCAATAATTTCAACCGATTTCTTGACAGATGCCGCTGGATCCTCAAAGCCAACTAACCATTCATTTGGATCTACTTTTAGTTGATCAATGGCCGATTGTTCAATTCCTCTATCCTTCGTTAATTCAAGAAAAGCATCTGAATCGAAGTTCGTCATACCACAGCCGTGGTGAGCAATGACAAATACTTCGTCTGCTTGAAGTGCATGAATGGCCACTAATATACTTTTCATTGTACTATCATAAGGATCATCTAAAATTGCCCCAGCATTTTTGACCATTTTGACATCACCATTTTTTAGGTTTAATGCTTTTGGTAAAAGTTCAACGAGTCTCGTATCCATGCAAGTAAATACAACGGCACGCTTATTCGGAAACTTGTCTGTAGCGTAAGCCTCATATTTTTTGTCTACTACAAACTTCTCGTTGAATGAAAGAATTTCATCTAATAACATGATGTCCATCTCCTTTTTTCTATACATAAATATCATAATACAATTTTCGGCAGGTTTCAAACCTGTTTCTTATCGTCAAACTATTACTCTATGAAAATTGACGAATTGTCTATTAAACTTTAATATTAAAAGAGATATTCGTAGGCAAACGATCCTGCACAGAAGAGGAGAGGAAATTTTGAAACATGTAAATTGGTATAGAATGGTCGTAGTGTCCGTTTTCGCTTTCGCTTTCTTTCATTTATTTATACCTATGACGAGTGCACAAACAGAAGAAGAAATGATCGATATTATTGTTACATATAATGATGGTGTACCTAATAATAAAGAACTATCAAAAAACTATCATGTGGAGAAATATGAAAATGAGCGTAACCTCCATAATTTATCGATGAAAATAGTCACAGTGCCAACTACAGAAATGGAAAAATTTAAAAAAGACCCAAATGTAAAGTCTGTTTCCATCAATCAAAATTATACGATAGATATTGCGGAAGAAAATCCTCAAGCTACGATAAATGAGACAAACTTAGAAATGATTGGGGCAGATGATGCGCATAGGCATAAGCTTACTGGTGATAATGTGAAAATCGCTATACTAGATACAGGCTTTGCTAAGCATGACGATTATCAAATAAAAGAGGGCTTTTCAGCCATTAACGAGAATGAGGAAGAGAATAGTAACACAGAGGAATATGATGTTGATTACGAGGGACACGGCACACATGTGGCAGGAATTATCGGGTCAAGTACTTATGGAGTAGCACCAGATGCAGATCTTTATGGTGCAAAAGTATTTGAATACGATGAAACAAAAGGAAAAATAAAAGGTAACTCGATTGATTTAATTCAAGCGATTAGTTGGGCGATTGAAAAAGAGGTTGATATTATCAATATGAGCTTAGGAACACCAACAGAGGATGAAGCTGTTCATGAGGCGATAGTAAAAGCTTATGAGGAAGGAATCCTACTAGTTGCTGCAAGTGGAAATAATGGTGGAGCTGTAGAGTATCCTGCTGCCTTTGAAGAGGTGATTGCAGTTTCAGCAGTGGAAAGTGATCAAAGTATTGCAAGCTTTTCTGCAACAGGTTCAGAAAATGAACTAACAGCACCTGGGGTTAATATTACTAGTTTGTCTACGGAAAATAGCTATACCCAAAACAGTGGTACTTCCCAAGCAACACCACATGTAACTGGAATCCTTGCGATTCTGAAACAAAAATTGCCTAATCATTCGGCAACTGAATTAAGAGAATTAGCACAAAATCTCGCCAATGACTTAGGGCCACAAGGTCGTGATTCTGAATACGGTTTTGGACTTGTACATTACTCTGATAAACCACCAGTGATTGCATATGAGGGGGAAAAGGATACGTTAACAATATCAGTTGGCGAGCCCTTTGATTTTCCTGAGATAACGGCAACAGATGATTTTGATGAAACGGTTCCGGTTGAGAATCTACTAACAAACAATGCGACAGGGGAAGAAATTAAGTGGGAGGAATTCTCCAAATCCCCAGCTATAGGAGAATATACACTTCAAGCAACTGCTGTTGATTCTGTGAAAAATACGGATCGACTTGTCCTAAATATTATCGTCAAACAAGATACGGAGGCTCCGATGATCACTGGCGTGGAGGAGGACCAGAAAACCCTCGCTTACGGAGATAAATTCACTTTTCCAGAGGTACAAGCAGTAGATAATATAGATGAAAATGTTGAGTTATTATTAACCATTAAAAATAGTGATGGAGAAACAATAGATAAGAATGCCTTTTCCACCAAAAAACCAGGAGAATACCAATTCCTTTATCAAGCAACAGACGATAAAGATAATTTCTCTGAGCATCTAATAAAGGTAACTATTCTGCCGGAAGAAATGAAGGAAGACATTCAAACAAAAGAACCAATAGTAAACAATAAAGAAGAGGAATCAGCAAATGCAGAACCTACTTCCAACCAGCCTGAAAATGACGCTGACGTTGTAAAAAGTGAAAGAGAACGAAATATTGCAGACAATAAAGAGAGCCAAATGAACGAATTACCAGACACCTCCAGCTTCTTTGGTAATTTTATTTTAGCAGGACTCGCCCTTCTCTTGGTTGGGTTGGTTCTCATACGAAGGAAGAAAAGAACTCTGTAAATGAATAACAAAAGTATAGAAACGAATCCGGTCGAATTATCGATCGGATTTTTCTGTATTAAACATTTAATAAAGAAGCATTTACCAAAAATCCTAATTCCCACTATTCCTGTGAAAAGTGTTATAATCTATTCTAAGTATGTTGTGTAAGGTGGGTGATGTAATGCGAAATTCGGATGACAAGGAATGGGATATCATAGATGAGGATTTGTATGAAGAACTGAGTGCCGAAGAAATGCTCGAATTATTAGAAGAAGAACGACGACAATTATTAGAAAAAGAAGAGCAAAACGAAAAAAAGAAAAGAACACTTCATATTCCAAAATGGGCATTAATGTCTATTGTTATCGCCATGTTTATCCAGGTTATCGCTATTTTTCCACAGACCTTCTCCATACCCGCCATTGATTTTATTAGAACCTCCACTATATTAATGCAAGACGACCAAGTGAACCAATATCGCGAAGCAGTTGTTGTTATCGAAGGAGAAAACAACAAGGGAACAGGTTTTGCTATTTCTGAAAATGGGTATATCTTAACGAATTATCATGTCATAGAATCACAGCCGACTATAACTGTAGCTTTTGAAAAACAAGGGCTTTATCATGCAGAAGTAGTCAAGGCTTTACCAGAAATAGATATTGCTTTATTGAAAATAGACGGGGAGAAGCTACCATTTCTTCGTTTAGCGGATAAAGTGACAGAAAAAGATTATCAGAATGTCTTATTTATCGGAAATCCACTACGTTTTAATGGAATTGCCAATAAGGGCCAAATTATTGGGACAACACAACTAACAGATTGGAATACCCCTGTGTATATGTTAAATGCCCCTGTGTATAGAGGAAATAGTGGTAGTCCAGTATTAAACCAAGCAGGAGAAGTAATAGGTGTCGTATTCGCAACGATAAATCACGAACAGTATAGTAAAGTAGGTCTAGCAATTCCAATAGAAGAAATTAACAACCAATTACCGGTTAGGTAGGTAAATTTTCATAAAGATATCGAGTGTTTTACCGCAACGTGACTTTTATACTAGGTTTTGAAAATGAAATTTAATGATTTGTAATGAAAGCATGGTAGCACTGTAACTTTGTTATCAATTAAACTAGAACAGTGTAAAGTTTTTATTAAAAGTTGGTGAATGAAAATTGTTACAATATAAACAACTAGATAACATTCTCAAAAATATTATGGATAATACAGCCAAAAATAATATAAATATAGCGAAAATTATAAATGCTGGTGGTGATCTACAATGCTAGAGAACCAGTTAGCAAATGAAATAACATTAGAAGATCAGATCGAAATGATACAAAGAGGTGATGAGCAGCTAAAGAATGATATAATTAAAGCATATCAGCCTTTTATCGCGAAATGTGTATCCGAAGTATGTAAAAGGTATATTGAACAATCGAGTGATGATGAATTCAGTATCGGTATGATTGCCTTCCATGATGCTATGAATATGTATTCAAGAGAAAAAGGAACGTCTTTTCTCGCTTTTTCGCAGGTGATTATTAAGCGAAAAGTAATTGATTATATAAGAAAAGAAAAAAGGCAGTATATTGTTCCATCCCTTGAAAACATGGAGGAAACAGAATTTAATCAGACACCTCAAGAGATTAAAGAAGCAACACGTATTCATCAATTAAAGATGGATGCATGGAACCGACAACAGGAAATACTAGAATTAACGAGGCAATTAAAAGCATATAAAATAACGTTTCAAGAATTAACGCTTATTTCACCGAAACACCAGGATGCAAGGGAATCAGCAATGTTTGCTGCGAATATTCTAGCGAAAAACGAAGCCTTAAGGGAATATGTATTGACTAAGAAAAGGGTTCCAATAAAAAAATTACTAAAGGAAGTTCCAGTAAGTAAGAAAACACTAGAAAGAAACAGAAAATATATTCTGACTATTTTTATCATCTTAACTGGTGATTTCGTTTACTTGAGAGAATACCTTGAGGGGGTAGATCCGTGAAAAAAGGTATTATTGTGGAACATAAAAAAAGGTATTCCATTGTCATGGACAGGCAAGGATTGTTCCACAAGGTTAGGCCATTACAAAAGGAAGAAATTGGGATGGAGATCCAATTTAAATCTAAATCCTACATATGGGATCATATATTGCCACTATTTAGAGGAGTACCGTTCAAAATCGCTACAATGGCCATTATATGTGTTTTACTTTTAAGTCCTATATATTTATGGGTTTCGAAGGAAGACGTATACGCAGTAGTAAGCATTGATATTAATCCAAGTATCAATGTGTCGATTGACCAAAACTTTCAAGTTTTGAAATTAGAGGCGCTAAATGAAGATGCAGAGCAGGTTGTTAGTCAAATTAATTGGCAAAACAAATCATTTTTTATAGTATCTGAAAAAATTATTGAATTATCCCAAAATACTTTTGAACTTTCCAATGATTCTCCTGTTTTAATGGCGATTAGTTATCTTCATCAAAAAAATGAGAAGAATATGATGGATGAACTTAATCAGTATTATGGGGAGAATCAACATGAGATGGCGATATATGAGGTAAAGGAAGCAATTAGAAACGAGGCTCAAAAAGAACAAAAGTCAATGAATGAGGTTGCGGCACAGGAACTAGAGAAAGAGGCAACGGCTATTTCGACATCTTCGGTAGAGGAGAATGAGGAGTCACTTCCTGATTTGGATGAAGAAGAAGAAGAACTTATTCATAATTTTTACCAAGATCATCTAGAGGAAGACGAAGACGATAGCGATCCTGTACCTGTTGAAAGCGAAAAAAGTAAAGAAACAAACGATTCTGTTGCCACTCTGTTACCTCCACAAGCTAATGATCAAGCAAGGGAAAATAACGCAATAAAGGGGCAAAACTCCCAGAAGCCTGGTCTTGCAATGAGCCAAAACAAAGTTAAAGATACAATAAACGAACGAATACCTGAGCATGCGAAGGAAAAAAGCCGTGTGAACCAAAACAATAGCTATACTAAACAGATCAGTCAAAGTAAAGACAACCATAAGAAGCAAAAAGCTAATCAAAAGAAACAAGAAAGTCGACCAAATGTCAACAA
Source organism: Gracilibacillus sp. JCM 18966 (assembly GCF_055392695.1). NCBI lineage: Bacteria > Bacillati > Bacillota > Bacilli > Caryophanales > Bacillaceae > Gracilibacillus > Gracilibacillus sp. JCM 18966. Next base: position 2,342,950 of record NZ_AP043883.1, read on the forward strand.
GAAGAAACAAGAAAAAAAAATTTAATTCCAAAGCTAATCATAATGCAAAGAATGGAAAATCAAACGCTGCTCCTAATTCGAGAAGGGCATATCCATAATCTTTATTTGTTCCATAACCGTTCAGATTGTGAATGGTTTTCAGTCATGTCATCATAATTTAATTTTATATGTATGAGAAATAGAAAGTGACCAAATTAGTGGCCACTTTCTTTTAATTACAGCGTAAAGCGTCCGTAATCCTCCTTAAAAATGGAGAAGCTCAAGGAAGTTAAGGAGGAAACGGTCGCTAAACATCCTGGTAAGTTTCGCTAACCATCAAGGGGGAAAAATCACCCCCTTGATGGAAGTCTCACTTTACCACAGCGTAAAGCGTCCGTAATCCTCCTTAAAAATGGAGAAGCTCAAGGAAGTTAAGGAGGAAACGGTCGCTAAACATCCTGGTAAGTTTCGCTAACCATCAAGGGGGAAAAATCACCCCCTTGATGGAAGTCTCACTTTACCGTCATTTGGCTTAGTAAGGCATGATCTATATAGTGTAACAATTCTTCATGTGTCATCGATAACCATTCCCTTGAAATAGGGTAATGATAGGCGTGGAGAAATTGTTCAATTTTTTTTGCAAGTAAATCATCATTTGTTCGAACCATTAAGACTAACAAATCGTCCCAATGCCCCCATAAAGTAAAGTATAAAGCTTTGTCATAGTCTATATTTTGCACCATTCATTCCCCTTTCTTACCTTTTTATTTCATCTAGTGGAGGGGATTCTTCGTTTTATCATTTCCATACCGCCCAATAATCCAAAATTAAGAGTTAATATAGGCGATAATTATTCATGTGAATTTTTGCTAACCAACAGTAGAGGATGAATGGAAGAAAAACACCTCATCGTCGTGATCATGGCAGGTCCGACATGCCCAAACCGTTGGAAAGTCTCGCTTTATACATAGTATGCACGACTTCTAGGTTGTGAAACCATCAGTTTTTATGGTGGATTTTCCAAGATTTTTATATGGAATACAAGGATAAACCTTTATTTTTCAACAAATAATAATGATAATTCTGATGAAAAGGAGGGAATGTCATGAATTGGAAAAGAACTGCTCTAGCCATCACATGTGCTACGACAATTTCTTTAGCAGCTTGTGGTAATAATGATTACGGACAAGGTAATAATGATGTAAATAATAATACTAGGCCAATTGGATATAATCAGACCTCTGATGATCCAATGAACGATAGAGATATAAACAGAGGTCATGGACCAAATGATCAATATCAAAACCAAGAAGGTCGAGATCCAGGTAGCTTTATGAATAATCAAAACCCTGGCTATAATGGTAATAATGGGACGAATAACAATAACCAAAATACTAATCAAGAGTCCGACAATTATGAAGTCGCAGAAAAAGCACAGGATCGTATTAAGGAAGAACTTCCAGAAATTAATCGCGTATATGTATTAACGACTGAAAACAATGCTTATGTTGCTGCATCTTGGAACAAAGATGGAAATGATACAAGTGAAACAGGGAACGAAATTAGTGATAAGGTCCGAAAACAGATTACCGATATTGTGAAATCTGTTAATAAAGATATCGATAATGTGTATGTTACTACAAATCCAGACTTCTTCGATTTAGCTGATCGTTATGCACAAGATTTAGATGCTGGCGAGCCAGTGGAAGGCTTTTTTAATCGAATTGGAAATATGTTAAATCGAGTTTTTCCTGAGCAAGAAGAAGCTTCCTAATTATTTATATATAAGGACAGGTACCGAACATGGATACCTGTTCTTTTTTTGCATATTCTACTTATTTATGATATAGTGGTAACAATTCCGATAAAACAGAGTAAAATAGTATGAATTAAATAATATTGACGGAGGGTTTAAAGTGGGGAGAGAATTTTTGGATGTATTTGAAGAATGGGCGTCTTCCTATGATGATGCAGTGACTGGAAATGACCCTCAATATAGAGATGTATTCGAAGGATATGATACAATACTAAATGAAGTGGCAAAGCTCACGGTAGGGAATGTATTAGAATTTGGGGTTGGGACAGGGAACCTTTCGGCAAAGCTCATCGCAAAAGGCCACACCGTGTTTGGCATTGAGCCTTCAGATCCAATGAGAGAGCTTGCTCAAAAGAAATTTCCACAATTAGATATTAAAGACGGAGATTTTCTTCAATATCATAAACCAGCTGTTGAAATCAATACGATTGTGAGTACCTATGCCTTTCATCATTTAACAGATGAAGAAAAGAATAAGGCAATCACACAGTTCTATGAAATACTGGCAGACAATGGTCGTATAGTATTTGCTGATACGGTATATAAGAATCAAGCAGCGAAGCAAAAACTTCATCAGGAAGCAGAAGCAAATGAATATACGGACTTATTACATGATTTACAAACAGAATATTATCCTTTTCTTCAAGATTTAAAGGTCCTATTTACACAAAATGGATTTCAATTTGAGGCAAAGCAGTGTAACAAATATGTTTGGTTAATTATGGCAAGAAAACAATGAAAAAGGAGTGTTTAACTTGGTTAAAAAAATGAATGTAGAAAGCTTTAATCTAGATCATACAAAAGTAAAGGCGCCATATGTGAGACTTGTCGGAGTCACTACCGGTCAAAATGGTGATAAAGTGTACAAATATGATATTCGTTTCCGTCAACCAAATAAAGATCACATGGAAATGGCAGGACTACACTCTATTGAGCATTTAATGGCTGAGAATATACGTAACCATATTGATAATGTATTAGATATTAGTCCAATGGGATGTCAAACAGGATTTTATTTATCTATTCTTAACAATGATAACTTTGATGATGTAGTTGATGCATTAGAAAAAACATTACATGATGTGCTAAATGCTACAGAAGTTCCAGCATGTAATGAAGTTCAATGTGGTTGGGCTGCTAATCATAGCCTAGAAGGTGCGAAGGACATCGCCAAAAAAATGTTAGAAGGTAAAGATGAATGGCATATTGTTTTTGCTGAATAAGAGGGATTAACGTTGACACTTTATAGGAATATACAGCAATTGATTGGAAACACACCATTATTAGAAATCACCAACTTTGATCTCCCAGATGATGTGAGACTTTTTGCGAAATTAGAGTTTTTTAACCCTGGTGGTAGCATAAAAGATCGATTAGGCTTGTATTTGATAAATCAAGCTATTAGATCTGGGGAATTAAAGCAAGGTGGAACGATTATTGAACCGACCGCTGGTAATACAGGTATTGGTATTGCTTTAGCTGCTGTAAATAAAGGTTTTCACATTATATTTTGTGTACCTGAGCATTTTAGCCAAGAAAAACAATTGCTTATGCGAGCTTTAGGGGCAGAAATTGTGCATACACCTAAAGCAAAGGGTATGCAAGGTGCAATCGAGAAAACGAATCAACTATTAAAGGAGATTCCGAATAGTTATACTGTTCAGCAATTTGCTAATCCAGCGAACCCAGACACTTATTACAAATCAATCGCACCAGAAATTTATCAAGAGTTAGATGGGAATATTTCCGTTTTTGTAGCCGGCGCAGGTACTGGTGGAACTTTTATGGGTTCTGCGCGATATTTTAAGGACAAAGACCCTAATATTAAGACCGTAATTGTTGAGCCTGAAGGATCAGTTATTGCTAACGGGAAGCCAGGCCCCCACAAAACGGAAGGGATAGGGATGGAATTCCTCCCCGAATATATGGATCGTTCTTATTTTGATCAAATTTATACTATAAATGATGATGATGCATTTAAAATGGTAAAGAAGCTGGCGTTGAAGGAAGGGTTGCTTGTAGGTAGCTCCTCTGGTTCAGCAATGTGTGCAGCATTAACAGAAGCTCAAAACGCGAGAAAAGGCAGTAATATTGTCACCATTTTCCCAGATAGTAGTGAACGTTATCTAAGTAAAGAGATCTATTCATTTGATTGAGGTGGAGAAAATGAGAAGAAAAACGAAAATGGTTCATGGTGGTATAACCGGAGATGAAAGGACGGGTGCAGTTTCTGTCCCTATTTACCAAGTAAGTACGTACAAGCAACCTGAAGCAGGAAAGCATACGGGGTATGAATATTCAAGAACGGGAAATCCGACAAGACACGCTCTTGAAACGGTTATAGCTGAACTAGAAAATGGTACTCATGGCTTTGCGTTTGCATCAGGAATGGCAGCAATTAATGCGGTTATGATGCTGCTAAAGGCTGGGGATCATGTTGTCTTAACGGATGATGTTTACGGGGGAACCTACCGATTAACAACAAAAGTGTTAAACCATATGAATTTAACCCATAGCTTCGTGGATACAAGTGATCCAAATGCAGTGGAAAAGGCAATTCAACCGAACACAAAAATTCTCTATATAGAAACACCAACAAATCCTTTATTAAAAGTCACTGATTTAAATAAAATGAAGCAATTGGTAGAGAAGCATGATTTACTTCTTGTGGTAGATAATACCTTTGCCACACCTTACATTCAATTACCACTTGACTTTGGAGCAGACATTGTTCTTCATAGTGCAACAAAATACATTGGGGGACATAGTGATGTTGTGGCAGGTTTAGTGGTTGTCCAGGATGATCAACTAGCAGAGAGGATTCATTTCATCCAAAACTCTGCTGGAGCAATATTAGGACCGCAGGATTCTTGGTTATTACTACGTGGAATCAAAACCTTAGGACTACGTATGGAAGCTATTGAGAAAAATGCTAATAAAATCGCTACTTTCTTAGATCAGCACGAGAATGTTACGAAAGTATATTATCCAGGTCTTAAGCAGCATCAGGACCATGTGCTTGCAAGTAAACAGGCAGCTGGATACGGTGGTATGATTGCATTTGATGTAGGAAGTAGTGAAAAGGCTGATCAAGTCTTAAGTAAAGTAAAATATTTTACCTTAGCCGAAAGTCTAGGTGCAGTGGAAAGCTTAATTTCGATACCAGCTAGAATGACCCATGCATCTATTCCGAAAGATCGACGAGAGGAACTAGGTATCACAGACGGTTTAATCCGTTTGTCCATTGGAATAGAGGATATCGAAGATCTAATCGAGGATTTATCTCAAGCTTTAGTATAGTTTAAGAACCATTCTTCTTAGGAAGGATGGTTTTTTGCTATTTTATAGTGCAAAAAACATGAATGTTCTGTATCATCCGTGTTACACTATGAAATGGATAGAAAAGGAAGGGATTGAGTAGATTGGATGAACAAGTCATCAAGTATTTGAATGAACATCAACAAGAAAATCTCGATCAATTATTAAAGTTCTTAAAAATTCCAAGTGTAAGTACAGATTCGACATATAAAAAAGATGTGAAGGATGCAGCAACATTTGTTGCAGGCTATTTAAAAGAAGCAGGATTTAATCAAGTGGAGATTCAAGAAACAAAAGGACATCCGTTAGTATATGCAGAATGGTTAGAAGCAAGTGATAATGCGCCAACTGTCTTGTTCTATGGTCATTATGATGTACAGCCTGCTGAGCCTCTTCATGAGTGGAAAAGTGAACCATTTTCTCCAGAAATTAGAGATGGGAGAATTTACGCTCGCGGTGCAAGTGATGATAAAGGGCAAGTCTTTATGCATTTAGCAGTATTTAAAGCCTATCTTCAAACAAAAGAAAGGCTACCTATCAATGTAAAGATCTGCATTGAAGGGGAAGAAGAGATTGGAAGTGCGAACCTTTATGAACGGTTAAATGAAAAAAAAGACCAGTTCCAAGCAGATTTTGCTGTTATTTCTGATTCTGGCATGGTGGACAATGATCAACCGACTATTCTTTATGGATTAAAAGGATTTACGGGTCTTGAGTTTACGATAAAGGGACCTGATAGTGATTTGCATTCCGGTATGTATGGTGGAGCAATAAGGAATCCAGCGATGGCGATGGCTCATGTCTTAGCATCAATGAAGAACTTAGAGGAAGTCGTATTGGTAAATGGATTTTACGATCAAGTAGAAGAATTAACAGAAGAGGAAAGGGAACTCATGGCGCAAGCGCCTAGTGAAGATTATGCTACAACGACTGGAGCAAGCGGAACGGTTTCTGAAAAAGGATTTACGGCAAAAGAACATACAATGGCCCGACCAACACTGGAGATCAATGGATTATATAGTGGATATCAGGGAGAAGGTACGAAAACTATTATTCCAGCAACCGCAACCGCTAAATTGACTTGTCGTTTAGTACCAGGACAAGAACCTCAGGAAATTCAGGATTTACTCATTAAGCATATAGAGAATCATCTACCAGAAGGAGTTACAGCAGAAATAAAAAAAGAACCTCTATCTGCAAAGGCATATCGAGTCGATCCTAATCATCCATTAATGAAAAAGGCAGCAGAAAGCTTCGAGGAGACGTTTGGAAAAGAAGCAGTTTATGTTCGAATGGGTGGTTCCATTCCTGTAGTTGAATGGCTTGATAGTATTTATCATATTCCTGTTGTATTACTAGGGTTTGGAACACCAGAAGATCGCTTGCATTCTCCAAATGAAAGCTTTCCTGTAGATCATTTTGAGAAGGGTATGCAAACCATCGCAACATATTGGGAAAAAGTAAGCCAATAAAATTTTCAAAAAAGGAAAAGCTTGACAATTTAACAGTAAATTTATACGATATGTAATGTCTTATGTTTTGTTAAAATCTAAGCTCTTCTATGAATTTGGAGGAATAAGAAAATGCTGATAACAGCAATTATTGGATTGGCTATATTGGCTTTGATCGTTCAATGGTTATACGTTAGATATGTTCCAATAAAAGGAATTCCTTGCCTTGATTTTCATAAGGAAGATTCGATGGAGAATGTATTATTGGATATTCGTGATTATCAGCAGGCTTCCAATGACAAGATTCATGATGCAGTGGTCATGCCTGTGCCTTATTTGCATCGGTATTATCAGGAAATACCACGACGTTCTCTTCATATCATTGCATCTGATCATCTTGAAAAAAATGTAGCCATTCGCTTTTTGAAAAATAAAGGCTTTCATATTAAAGGCTACAGCTTAACAAATGGTAAATGCAAAGATAAATTTGGTAAATTAGCTTAAGATTAGGATTAATACACTAATAATTGACATTAAGAGAGATTTCCATCAGCAGAAGCTCGTACGTCCCAGACTAATAGGTAGTGTTGTAATAAAAATATATAGTAGATCAAGGACATCTGGAATCAGATGTCCTTTTTTTAGCATTCTTTCATATACTATAACAATCGTTAGTTGGGGGTGTAGATGCTTTGAAGAGTGAGGAAAAAAAGCAGTTAGAAGCGGCTATCAGTGAAATTACAGAAGTAGCCGAAGAATTTGGCCTAGATTTTTATCCGATGAGGTATGAAATTTGTCCACCAGAAATACTCTATACTTTTGGGGCATATGGGATGCCAACCCGATTTTCCCATTGGAGTTTTGGTAAGCAGTTCCATCGGATGAAGCTTCAATACGATCTCGGTTTGAGTAAAATATATGAGCTTGTCATTAATTCGAACCCTTGTTATGCTTTTTTATTAAATTCCAATTCACTAATCCAAAATAAATTAATTGTTGCACATGTGTTGGCCCACTGTGACTTTTTCAAAAATAATATTCGCTTCCAAAATACGAAACGGGATATGGTGGAGAGCATGGCTGCAACTGCTGAAAGGGTTAATGGATATGAAAAACAATACGGAATTAAGGAAGTGGAACAATTTTTAGATGCAGTACTTGCCATTCAGGAGCATATTGATCCAACATTGCTAAAAGCAAAGCTGAATTGGGAAAAGGATCAAGAGGAGAATGTACAAAAGCCTAGAATCACAGCTTATGATGATCTATGGGAGCTAGATAAAGACACCGAAAATAAATCGTCAAACCAACCAAAGCGGAAAAAACCCTTTCCACCAGAACCTGAGAAGGATTTATTGTTATTTATTGAGGAACATAGCAAGGAATTGGACGATTGGCAGCGAGATATTTTAACAATGATGAGGGAAGAAATGCTCTATTTTTGGCCACAGCTCGAAACGAAAATCATGAATGAAGGTTGGGCCACTTTCTGGCACCAAAGGATTTTAAGAGAACTAGACTTAACGAGTGATGAAATAATTGAGTTTGCTTCATTAAATGCGAGCGTGGTTCAGCCTTCCAAAACTCATATTAATCCGTATTATCTCGGGGTGAGGATTCTAGAGGATATAGAATCGCGTTACAATAATCCAACAGAAGAAATGAAGAAGATGGGAATAAAGCCAGGTACAGGTCGTGAGAAAATATTTGAAGTTCGTGAAATAGAGTCTGATATCTCTTTTATGCGAAACTATTTAACCAAGGATTTAGTCGATCGTGAAGATTTATATTTATTCCAGAAACAAAACCACCAATACAAGATAGTTGATAAAAATTGGGAGGAGGTAAGAGACCAGCTGATTTCTGATCGATTAAATGGTGGTTTTCCATATATTACAGTAGAAAATGGGGATTATTCAAGAAATGGGGAGCTTTATTTAAAACACCATTTTGAAGGTCAGGAATTAGATATAAAATATTTGGAAAAGACGCTTCCCTATATTTATCGGCTCTGGGGGCGGGATGTTCATTTAGAAACGGTTATGGAGGGCAGGGATAGCCTTTTTTCCTGTCATGAAACAAAAGTAGTAAAGAAGTATTTATAATATTTTAGCCTAGAAGAATTATATATTGCTATTTTCCATAATGAGCTTTCTCGGCTTTTCAAGCAGGAATATGTCTCCGTTTATCGAATAATAGAACTAATAAGCTAATGTAAACGGAGGTAAACATATGGAAAAGATTAAATTACCAGAATTTCATGCAATAGGAATCACTGTCGAAAGTAATTGGGAAGGACTTCATCGTGAGATGCCACTGAAATGGGAGCATTTTAAAAAAAGGTTGCCAGAGATAGAAAACAGAAAAACGGATGTAATGATGGATATTAGTCTTTATGAAGAGAACGGGGTTTATACTCAGTTTATTTGTGTAGAAATGGAAGGAGAAAGTCAAATTCCAAGTGATATGAAAAGGATAACGATACCAGAGAAAAACTATTTGTATCATCTTCACAATGGTAAACGAGAAAATATCGCTAACACCTTTGGAGCAATGTATGATTATGCGAAATTCAATGGTTTATCAGCTGGAAAGATGAAAATAGATAAAGGCTATACTGTGGAAGGAAAAGAGTTAGAGCACCATCTTTATATCGAACTGCCATGGACTTGACCGAGAATCTTGTGATGGACAAATTGCCTATTTTGTTTTACATCATATAGTGTAAGAGATAGGAGGTTATAATAGTGGAATATATGTATCCATCTCACTCTGAAGTATATGATCATCATGGTAATTTGGTTTATCAGGATCGGCAGTTTCCTTTCTTTCCTGGCGGAGGCTTTCCGGGATTCCCTGGATTCCCAGGATCAGGTCAAGGGCAAGCACCTCCTGGACCTCCACCACAAGCAGCACCTGGTGGAGCTCCATTAGGACCACCACCTCAGCAGATCCCACAGCAGCCACAAGCATTAGGAGGACCACAAGTAAAAGCGGTTGATCCAGGTGGAATAAGAGGTTGTTTATATCGATATACGTATATTTGGCTCAATCGTTTCCAAGGCTTTTGGTTTTATCCAACTTTTGTTGGGAGACGATCAGTAGCTGGTTATCGATGGACTGGATTTAATTGGATATACTTTGGTATAGATCTAGAACGTATTGATTCATTTACGTGTGTTTAAAAGATTGTAGCCATCCAAATGTTTTTATTTAAACTTTTGGATGGCTTTAGTACTGCCACAACCTTATTCAAAGCATTAAAGCTTTAATGATGACAGGCGTGATCGATGGATTGCTGTAATATCTTCATAACATGCTCATCATCCTGAGAGTAATAGACTGTTTTTCCATCGCGACGATATTTAACCAGACGTAAATTTTTTAAGAAGCGCAATTGGTGTGAAACATTTGATTGATTTAGTTCTAGGGTAGTAGCAATGTTTGAAACAGATAGCTCCTGTTCAAATAAAAGATGTAAAATACGAATTCTAGTTGGATCTGCAAGTGCTTTAAAGGTTTGTGACACAAGGAAAAGCGTTTCTTCATCAAGTTCTTCATATTTGCTTTCAGTCATTGCTCTGTTTGCCTCCTTTAGTTACAGCTATCTTCATGGTTCTCAATATTTGCGTCAATACCTTCTATCTGGATCGTAGAGTGGTGAATTCCAAACTGATCATGTAAGATTTTCGAAGCTTTTTTCAATAGTTCATCACGGTTGACTTCCCTTTCAACGATCATGTGACAGCTAAATGCAGGAAAATTAGAGGTGATCGTCCAAAGATGCAAATCATGAATACTTATGACACCATCTATTTTTACTAGTGAATTTTCCACCTTTTCAAAAGAAACATTGATCGGTGTGCCTTCCATTAAGATGTGAATGGAATCTTTTGTCACACGAAAGCCACTTATTAAAATGAGGATGGCTACTAAAATACTTGCTATAGGATCTGCTAAATACCAATCAAAAAATAAAATTAGCACTCCAGCTACAATGGCTCCGACAGATCCAAGAAGGTCTCCTAATACGTGTAGAAAAGCACTTTTCATATTCAGGTTATCTTCTGTATCACCACTAAGCATCAAAATTAATGCAACCACAATATTGACTACAAAACCAACAATAGCGATCCAAAGCATTGTCGGACTAACAGTAGGAGGTTCTAAGAAACGATGATATGCCTCCCAAAAGATATAAACAGAAATCGCAATAAGCGTTATTCCATTGATAAAGGCTGCCACTATCTCAAATCGTTTATAGCCAAATGTTTTAGATGGACTTGCCATCCGTTCACTTAATTTAAATGCAAATAAACTCAATCCTAAGGCAAATGCGTCACTGAACATATGTCCTGCATCAGATAAAAGTGCAAGACTATTCGTTAATAATCCTCCAATTATTTCCACGATCATATAACCAAAAATGATAAAAAAGCTAAGCATTAAAGCTTTTTTATTATTCGTATGATGGTGGTGTCCATGACCGTGATCATGTGAATGTCCCATAAGAATACCTCCATAATATAATATATGAACATATATTCATATTATAATACTTAATAAAAAATGGTGCAAGAAAAGTTTAAAATCTTCAACACCATTTTCATAAGTATGATAAGATTTGCTAAAAGGGTAGATATGGTAATAGTATGCCACCGATTAGTCCGATTATGACAATTATCCATGAAGGCAATTTCCAGAAAGCTAACAAGCTAAACAAGATGACGGCGAGAATAAAATCCTTACCTGAGGTGATGGTACTTGTCCAAATAGGCTGATAGAAGGCTGCAATTAATATTCCGACAACCGCTGCATTAACAGCAATTAAAGCACCCTGTATAGCCTTCACATGCCTTAATGCATGCCAAAATGGTAATGCCCCAATAATAAGTAGGAATGCAGGTAAAAAGATGGAAAATGTAGCTAGTAGTCCTCCCGGAATCCCGTTGATAACAGTCCCTAAATAAGCGGCAAAAGTAAATAATGGTCCAGGAACTGCCTGGGCTGCTCCGTATCCTGCAAGAAATTCTTGTTCTGTAAGCCAACCTGTAGGTACAAATTCTTGCTCAAGTAGTGGTAAAACAACATGACCGCCGCCAAAAACTAATGCACCTGAGCGATAAAAGCTATCGAACATAGCTAACCACTGCCAATTCGTTAATTGACTAAAGATAGGGAGAATGAGCAAGAATAAAAAAAATAGTAAAATACTAAATAGTCCTGTTTTCTTGGATAACACTAAGGAAGTAAAGGTAGATTCGGTTGTATCCTTCTTCTTAAAAAAAAGTAAACCAATCAATGCTGCCATTAGAATAATAGCAACCTGAGTTAAAGTGGATTGCCATGCAACCATGATAATGAGCGCTATAAGTGCAATGGCTTTTCTCGAAAGATCTGGTGCTAGCTTCGTCCCCATACCCATAATAGCATGTGCTACTACAGCAACTGCCACAATTTTTAAACCGTGAATAAAGCTTGCATCATAAAAAGAGAATTGATGGAGCGCAAGCGCGAATAACATAAGGACTATAACGGAAGGTAAAGTAAATCCGATAAATGCAAAAATTCCACCTAAGATACCTCCACGTATCATTCCAATCCCAATACCAACTTGACTACTAGCTGGTCCTGGTAAGAACTGGCATAGTGCCACTAAATCTGCATAGCTTTTTTCATCTAGCCATTTTTTACGACGCACGTATTCCTCGTGAAAATAACCGAGGTGTGCGATCGGCCCACCAAAGGAGGTGAATCCCAATCTTGTCGCGATCCATAAAATATTAAGATAGTTTTGTAAATTTTTTTTCATAAAGCCTCCTTAAAATGAAATAGTTAGTTCTCATTCTACTAATAGATACATTAATCGACAAGGCTATATTTTGTAAATTTTTCTTTACAATGGATATTAAAAATTTATAAAGTAAATGACAGTAGCTAAGATGAGGATAACAATACTTACAAAAAGCAGTGCATATTTTTTAGAAGTATAGGCAGCTTGAAGGTCACTCCAATTGTTCGGTTCGATTCCACTAATCCAAAAAATAATAATAGCAGAAAGTAAGATGGCACTAATATTGACTAGTAATAACAAAATAGGGGTAACAGCTTCTTCAAACGCTGCAGAACCAATCATCATCCCGAATACAATAGCTGGGGGAAGTAATGCCACAGATACCATAACGCCTACAAGCGCCTCCGATACTCTTCTTGCAAAAGACAACGCGCCAGCGGCACCTGCTGCAATGGCCACAACGATATCCATTAATTCAATATTCGTTCGAGCTAGAAATTCTCTACTTTGGCTTGGTAATGGAAAGATGACTCCAAATAAGATGGCAATACTAATAGGAATTACAAGACCGAGTAGCGCGGTTGTAACAGCTTTTTTTATTATTTGATAATCTCCTAGGATGGAAGAAAATGCAATAGCAGTAAATGGTCCAATTAAGGGAGCAATCACCATTGCACCAATAACAATAGCAGCACTGTCTTTGACAATTCCTGCAGTTGCTACAATAGCTGATAAAATAAGCAACCAAATGTAATTCAAGTTAATTCTACTAGAAGATTGAACTACATTATATAACTCGTGCCTACTCGCTCGAGCGATTTCTCTATTTTCTTCTTCCTTTTCATTTGGAGCAACTTCTTGTTTTATTCGGGGTAAATAGGTGGAGATGTTGTATAGAATTACTTTCAATTCATTTGTTTGATCATCATTCACTTCAAGAAAATCAAGGATTTCCTCTGTTTGTTTTTTATTAAGGACTATTTTCACTAGTTGTACTTGCTTAGAGACTTGGTGATGCCATTTTTCAATATATTCATATGCCTTAATCTCTTTTTCAAATGCCTCAAACCGGTCAGTAGGAATATATACTTCGATTAATTGGAGTTCCATGCTTGCCAATCCCTTCACAACAACATTAGTAAGATTTTACCCAATGATAGGATTATTATAAGTGTAGGGGGGGCTAACCATAGAACTCCATCGATTATTTATTTAGGGAATGTTAATGTAACTGTTGTTCCTTTGTTTAATTCACTATCAAAGTCAATTGTTCCTTCGTGCATTTCCACAAGATTCTTCACAATCGAAAGTCCTAAACCTGTTCCACCATTTGCTCTAGATCTAGATTTATCGACTCGATAAAACCGTTCAAATAAGAACGGAATATCTTGTTTTTTTATTCCAATACCTGTATCGATAATTTTTACCTGAATGTGATTTCCTATATCGGTTACTTCTATTTTTATTTCTCCTTTTTCTGTATAACGGACTGCATTTTCGATAAGATTAGTAAAAATTTGCTCCATCCGATTCTTATCTGCATATAAGTGAAGAGGGGTATTCGGTGTATGGACATTTAGCTTTAAACCCTTTTGATTCGCTCTAAATTGTGAACGACGCATCATTTCTTCTGCTAGCATATTGAGATTAAATGCTTCCTTGTTTAAATCAATTTTACCCTCTTCAATTTTGGATAAATCGGTTAAATCATCCATTAAATTACTAATATGGTCTGCTTCATTTTCAATAATTTCAAGAAACTCTTGTTTTTCTTCTTCTGATTGGTACATTTCATGTCTTACTGCATTAGCATATCCCTTTACGTAGGTTAATGGTGTTTTTAACTCATGGGTAATATTAGAAAAAAATTCATTTCTGTTTGTCTGATATCTCTCAAGAGTTTGTGACAGATGATTGATGGCAGTTGCGAGTGATCCAATCTCATCATTTGCTTGATAGTCTACTTTTCGAGAGAAATCTTTTTTCTCCGCTATTTGTTTTGCGACTTTCTCCATAGCTATTAGTGGACCACCAATTTTTTTGGAAATAAAGATAGTAAAGCCTATTGCCAGACCAATTGCACCTAGACTTGCTAAAATTACGAGGATGATAATATTATGAATAGAATTACTGATTAAACCAAAGGACGAGAATAAGATCACACTAGCATTTTCCTCATTTTTATTTTCTTTCACAATCGGTTGACCGACCTTTAAATAGGTAGAACCATTAAAGGAGACCTCCTCAATAACTGTTTCGCCTTTATGAAGATGCTGTAATTGATCGTCTGTTACTATTTGATTCGTTAATTCATCATGCCAATTTGCCTTTGTAATAATTTTACCATCTTGATCGACAATGACAGCACTTGTATTCGTCATTTCTGTTAAATGCTCTAATAACTGAATATTTTCAGGATCTTCTAATTCATTAATTTCCCCAGCATATTTTTCCGATAATTGCACAAGCTGTGTTTCTGTTTGATTAATGGAATAATTTAGAATAAGCTGTAAGACAATATATCCAAATGGAATTAAAATGATTAATTGCAAAAATAAAATCGTCGCACCAATTTTAAAAACCACACTATTTAACCTCATTGGAATCCTCCGTTATAAATTTATAACCAACTCCCCAAATAGTTTGAATTGGCTGATAAGGAAGTCCTGCTTTTTTTAATTTATCTCTCACATAGCGAACGTGTGAATCCACTGTTCTTATATCGACAATCTCATCCATTCCCCAAATCATATCCAATAATTGTTCCCTCGTATATACGCGATTTGGATGGGAGGCAAGCAAGTATAGAAGATCGAATTCTTTTGGGCTATACTTCAGTTCATTTCCTTTTACCTTCACAGATCTAGCTTGAGGATCAATAGACCATTCTGCAAAGTTTACCTGCTGATTCGTCGTCTTTTCCTTTGTATGGGAAAAATGTCTGAGCTGTACTTTCATACGTGCAATCAACTCTTCTGGCTCAAATGGCTTGACGATATAATCATCTGCACCAATGTTTAACCCTTCTACCTTTTGTGATGTATCATTTAATGCGGTCAATAAGATGATAGGTACATCTGGTCTCATTTCCTTCATCTTCTTACATGCTTCCATCCCATCTAATTCCGGCATCATAATATCTAGTAACACAATACTTACATCGTTCTCTTTCATTTTATCAATGGCTTCCCTACCATTGGAAGCTTCTATCCATTCATATTTATTGCGAAGATGTAGCTTAAGCATTGTTCGCATTTGCCTTTCGTCATCTACAATTAAAACTGTCGGTTTTATCATGTCTATCCCTCTTTAGCTAAAATAATCCTCATTAAAATAGTATAGAAATTTGATGGAATAGTAAAGGTTCCAGTCTTTTTCAATTTGTTGTATCACAGTGCTAACCATCTAATCATAAAAGTTATGTTATCAATGTCTGTGATCTTTTTCACTATTTCCTATTTGTGCATTACGTAAAACACTTTCACTTCCTTTTCTATTCCCTCTTTGGTTCAAAATTGAACTTTCTATGACAAATTTTCTTTCATCATAATTTCATCATATTTAGATGTAACAATGGAGAAGAAAGAGGGGTAATCATTCCCATTACTGAACTGGATTTGTTTTGTATAGATGCTTTATGGAGGGAGTAATAAGATGAAGGCATTGAAAAAGGTCTATGGTCTATTTTTATTATTAGTCACACCGCTAATACTTGCTGGTTGTGAAAATAAATTAATAGTTTTTGATCCGAAGGGACCTGTAGCTAGAAATTTATCAGATTTAATTATATTCTCTATTATTTTTATGCTCATTATAGTAGCAGTAGTATTCATTTTGTTCACTGTCATTGTGTGGAAATATCGGGCAAGACCAAATGATGGAGATTTTGAACCGAAAGAAGAGAAAGGGAACCATATTTTAGAAATCATATGGTTTGGTATCCCTGTATTGATCGTTATTGCATTGATGATCCCTACAACAAAAACGATCTATGAAGTGGAAGATATCCCGCAAGGATATGAAGAGGAAGAACCACTGGTTATCCATGTAACTTCAGCTGACTGGAAATGGATATTTAGCTATCCAGACCAAAATATTGAAACAGTGAACTATATTAATATTCCGAAGGATCATCCAGTGCAATTTAAACTAACCTCAGCTGGAACGATGCAATCCTTCTGGGTACCTGAATTGGGTGGCCAAAAATATACCATGGCAAATATGCAAACAAACCTTTACTTAGTCGCAGACCAAGAAGGCTCTTTTTATGGTAGAAATACTAACTTCAATGGTAGAGGTTATGCCCATATGGATTTCGAAGTCCAAGCACAATCTAAAGAGGACTTTAATGAATGGATTCATGATGTGAAGAAAACAGCAAACAAACTAACAGAGGATCAATATGATGAGTTGTTAGAGCCTGGAGTGGTTGGTCGTATGACCTTTAATAATACTCATTTAGATTGGATAGACCATGCTAAAGGCGGATCAGCCGATTATATTCATCCTGAACTTTATGAGATTCAGCATGGAGAAGAAAAAGAGCAAGAATTAGATGGTCAACCTGAAATAGAATCTAAGCATCAATCAGAAAACGACCAGTCCGAACAACATAGTGATTCCTCCCATATGGAAGATCACTCTAATCATTAAAAGAGGTGGTGAAGAACATGTCCTTAGATGAATTTTTTGTAACTGGTGATCCATTAATACTAGGATCTCAAATTGCAATTGGCTTAACGATGATTGGGCTTTTAGCATTGATCACTTATTTAAAGAGATGGAAATGGTTGTGGAATGAATGGTTTACAACTGTTGATCATAAAAAAATTGGAATTATGTACATTATCTCAGGTGTCTTAATGTTTTTCAGAGGGGGAGTTGATGGGCTATTAATGAAGGCTCAAACCTCCAGACCTGAGTTAGACTTTTTAGATGCACAGCACTATGATGAGATCTTCACAACACATGGTGTGATCATGATTTTATTTATGGCAATGCCAATGTTAATCGGGATTATGAACGTTGTTGTTCCATTACAAATAGGAGCACGAGACGTTGCTTTCCCTAAATTAAACGCATTAAGTTTTTGGCTATTCTTTGCTGCAGCGATGCTATTTAACGTATCCTTTGTTATTGGCGGTTCGCCAGATGCAGGATGGACATCTTATTTTCCTCTAGCAGGTAAGGAATTTACTCCTGGCGTCGGAAATAACTATTATGCAATAGCCATTCAGATCGCCGGTATTGGGACATTGATGTCAGGGATTAACTTTGTTGTGACAATTATAAAAATGCGTGCACCTGGTATGTCTTGGATGAAGATGCCTATCTTTGTATGGACTAGTTTAATCACATCCATCATTATCGTGGCAGCATTCCCAATCTTCACTGTTGCTTTACTATATATGTCCATGGACCGTTTATTCGGTACACACTTCTTTACTGTGGCGAGTGGTGGAGATCCAATGCTATGGCTCAACTTGTTCTGGTTATGGGGACACCCAGAAGTTTATATTGTTGTGCTACCAGCTTTCGGTATGTTCTCTGAGGTTATTGCTACTTTTGCACGTAAAAATTTATATGGCTATAAATCTATGGTATTTGCCGTTGCGGGTATCGCATTTCTAAGTATGCTCGTATGGGTACACCATTTCTATACAATGGGTAATAGTGCGGCAGTTAACTCAATCTTCTCCTTAACTACCATGATGATTGCCATACCGACAGGAGTAAAAATATTTAACTGGCTATTTACTTTAAGAAAAGGTCGAATTGAATTTTCAACGTCGATGCTTTGGGCTTTGGCCTTTATTCCATGTTTTACAATCGGTGGGGTAACTGGAGTAATGCTTGCGATGGCAGCAGCTGACTACCAATATCACAATACCATGTTCTTAGTGGCACACTTCCACTATGTATTGATTCCAGGTGTCGTATTTGCTGTATTTGCAGCTCTATATTACTGGTGGCCAAAAATGTTTGGATTTAAATTAAATGAAAAAATTGGAAAATGGCATTTCTGGTTATTTGTTATAGGCTTTAACCTAACCTTTATGCCAATGTTCTTTGTCGGATTAGATGGTATGTCTCGTCGTCTATACACCTATGCGGAAAGCACTGGCTGGGGAGCATGGCTAGGAGTCTCTGCAGTAGGATCACTGATTATGGCGGCAGGATTTGCAGCATTATGCTATAACATTTACTGGAGCTTCCGCTATGCGAAACGTGATGCAGGCAATGATCCTTGGAATGCTCGAACGCTAGAATGGTCAACAGCATCACCTGCGCCACACTACAATTTCGCAGTAGTTCCAAAAGTTGATCGTTTAGATGATTTCTGGCACAAGAAGAAATCAGGCAAGCTAGGTCTGAAAAAATCTGAATTGAAGCCTGTCCATATGCCAAGTAATAGTTGGACTCCAGTTTTCCTTGGTGTAGCATTTGGCATTGTTGGATTTTTCCTAGTATTTGAATGGTTTACGCTAGCGATTATATCAAGTGTATTGATTATTATTGGATTAATTGCGAATAGTTTTGATTACGATGATGGGTATCATATACCTGTTGAGGAATTAGAGGAAGAAGAACGAGAATGGAGGGGTGAATTAAAATGAGCTCACACACAGAAACACCTTTAGAATATAAATCACAACAGAGTCAAATGAATATATTAGGCTTTTGGATATTTTTAGGTGCTGAGATTGTCCTATTCTCTACCTTGTTTGCTTCCTATTTCGTTCTAGAGCATAACACAGCAGCTGGTCCTGCAGGTCAAGACATTTTTGTTTTAAAGGATGTCTTGATCGAAACTTTTTTACTATTAACTAGTAGCTTCACTTCAGGCCTTGCTATTCACGCTATGCGAAATCACGATAAAAAAGGCTTACTCACTTGGATGATTGTGACCTTATTATTGGGTGCAGGATTCTTATATTTTGAAATTAATGAGTTTCTTCATTTCATTCATGAAGGTGCAACCATTCAAACGAGTGGTTTTACTGCTGGATTATTCACGTTATTAGGTACTCATGGTGCTCACGTAACCTTCGGGATTATTTGGATTAGTTTATTACTAGTGCAATTAGTTCGCCGTGGAATTACTGAAAAGACTTCCAGTAAATTGTTTATCGCAAGTTTATATTGGCACTTCTTAGACGTTGTATGGATTTTTATTTTTACATTCGTCTATCTGAAAGGAATGGTGATATAGATGAGTGCAAAGTCAAATCATTTTCCATGGAATCTTTTAATTGGGTTTCTTCTGTCGATTGCACTAACATTACTTGCTGTTTTTGTTAAGTTTTATACAGACTTCTCAAGTTTGGTGATCTTGTGGATTATTGGTGCATTTGCCATTTTCCAAGCATTAATTCAGTTGTTTATGTTCATGCACGTAACGGAAGGTAAAGAAGGGGTCATTAATATTGTAAATATTGTTTATAGTGTGTTCTTAGCACTTGTTATTGTATTTGGATCCATTTGGGTTCTAACATCAGGCCATGCAGCGCACTAAAAAAGCGGAGAGGGAGACCTCTTCGCTTTTTTTACACCTTTAACAATGGAGAAAGTCGAACATAGCGAAATTATCTAAGTTGCTTTATACAAAATAAAAAATAGTGAAAGACTAATACTGTGATAATTTGTCGAATAATTTTACTTCTTATATATTGTTCGATAAAATATAAGGTAATAAATAATTGCAGAAAATGGGGCGGTTAGATGAAAAAGATAGCATGGATTACCGATAGTTCTTCAGGTTTATCAAAGGAATTCGCGGAGAAACATAATATATACATCCTTCCACTTAATGTTATTATAAACGGGAAAACCTATCGTGAGGATGTCGACTTAACGAAAGAGGAATTCTATCAGCTTTTACAAAAGCATGGGGACGGGGCGAAAACAAGTCAGCCAGCCTTTGGTGATTTTGTGGAATTATATGAAAAACTTAAAAAAGAGTATGACTGCGGTATTGCTCTCCATGCTTCAAGTCAACTAACAGGCACGTACCAAAGCTCTGTTTCTGCATCTGAATTAACCG
Organism: Gracilibacillus sp. JCM 18966; assembly: GCF_055392695.1. Taxonomy (NCBI): domain Bacteria; kingdom Bacillati; phylum Bacillota; class Bacilli; order Caryophanales; family Bacillaceae; genus Gracilibacillus; species Gracilibacillus sp. JCM 18966. The sequence goes on from NZ_AP043883.1 coordinate 2,363,352, forward strand.
GATTTGAAGTGGAGGTCATTGATTCTAAGATAGGTGATTTTGCTTTAGGGAAAATGATTAAAAATGGTCTGGAAATGCACAGAAATGGTAAGAGCTTTCAACAAATTGTTGAAAAGATTCGCGATTTGCCTAAGCTTGCTCAAATGTACTTAATGCCACAAAGCTTTGAGCAAATGCGTAAAAGTGGTAGAGTAACCACTACACAATCCATATTTGCTTCCTTGTTAAATATACATGTTATTCTTGGATTTGATAATGGTAAGGTGGTCATCAAGGACAAAGTAAGAATAAAAAAAAGGGCAAAGAAGAAAATGTTTCATTTAATAGATGAAGCGATGAATGCTTATTCATTAAAGGAAATATGTATTCTACATGGTGGGGTAATCGACCAAGCCCAGCAATGGAAGAGTGAGCTTGAACAGCTCTATCAGGAATTGAAAATTCAAATACAAACATTAGTACCAGTAGCAGGTGTACACACAGGTCATGGAACAATGTGTGTGGCATGGTTACGCGATCAATAAGGATAGGAGATGTCAGAGGTAGCTCTCTGACATCTTCTTATTTGGAAATAGGTTGAGATTGCGTTAAAGTAATACATAGACAAATAGAAAGGAAGAGGAGAATGGGACAAGGATTTGATACAAAATCTGTACATATTACAATGAAACGAGACGGAATTCCAACAAAGGTTACACCAATTCATCAAACCTCTGCTTTTACATTTAAAGATTTAGAAGATATTGAAAACTTTTATACAGGGGAACGTGATTATTTATATACACGTGTTGGAAATCCTAACACAGATGAGCTCGGTCAAGCAGTTGCGAAGCTTGAGGGTGCTCCGAGTGGAATAGCAACATCGTCTGGATTATCGGCTATACTTGTGGGATTACTTTCTGTAGTGAAATCAGGAGATCATGTATTAGCATCCAATGATTTGTACGGAGGTACCTATGAGCTACTTGCCAATGAATTGACGGAATTCGGAATAGAGGTTAGCTTCATATCCTTTGATGCAGAAATAGAAGAGCATATTCAGCCAAATACTGTCTTATTATATACAGAATCCATTACGAATCCGTTATTACGTGTGGAAAATCTTAAAAAAGTTGTCGAAATCGCAAAGAAACATCAGCTGAAAACAATGATAGACAATACATTTGCAACACCTTACTTAGTTCAACCATATGTATTAGGAGTAGATTTAGTTGTCCATAGTGCTACGAAATATTTAGGTGGGCATAGTGATATTACTGCTGGTGTTGTGGTTGGCAGCGAGAATTTAATAGCTTCCGCACAAAAGAAGTGTGTTAACCTAGGAGCAAACCTGAGTCCGTTTGAAGCATGGTTAACAGTAAGAGGGATGAAGACATTAGGGGTAAGAATGGAACGTCATGTACAAAATGCCCAAAAACTAGCAAAATCGTTAGAGGAACATCCAGCTGTTAGAAGGGTTTATTATCCTACATTTGTGTCTGAACAGGGAAATGGTGCTATTGTTACAATAGAATTAGCAGAAAATGCTGATATTGATACCTTTTTCCAATCATTAGCATGGATTAAAATTGTCGCAACATTAGCAGGGGTGGAAACAACGGTATCCTATCCAATCGGAACCTCTCACCGAAACTTGCCTGAAGCTGCTCAAAAGGAGTTAGGAATTACAAAAGGTTTAGTGCGGATTTCTGTAGGAATTGAGGAAGCATCTGATATTATTGAAGCAATAACACATGCGTTAAATATTGCTAAAAAATGAGGTGAGTTTAATGAAATATGCGGTCATTACTGGTACGTCTAAAGGATTAGGTGCTTCTATTGCAAAATTGCTTATGGAAGCTTCTTATCATGTGATTGGTTTAGCACGTAGTCAAAATGATGAGTTGAAGCAATTATCAACACATGGGAGCTATCAGCATTATCAAACAGACTTGTCAGATCTAAAAGCAACAGAAGCTACTTTTAACCAAATCATTCATTCATTACAAGATAAAGAGCTAGAATCGTTAGTACTGGTACAAAATGCAGCAGTTGTGACACCGATTGAACAGGTTGGTAAACAGAACAATGATCAAATTATAGATCATGTTCATATCAATTTAGCATCACCGATGATCGTCACTAACATATGGCTCGATGCTTGGAGAAATACAACATTTCCACTTATTCTCGTTAATGTAACCTCTGGAGCAGCAAATCGATCCGTTTATGGTTGGAATGCTTATGGAAGTACGAAAGCAGCTCTCGATCGATATACTAAAACAGTTGCATTAGAGCAAGAAGAGTTAGAAACAGAAAATAAAGTATTCCTTTTTGATCCAAGCATCATGGATACAGATATGCAGGGAGAGATTAGATCTGCTGATAAAAGCCAATTTATAGATGTAGAGAAATTTAAAGCATATAAAACCGAAAACAATCTACGTGATACAAGTAAAGTAGCAAAAGTATTAGTAGATCGTCTATTGAATCCTACATTGGTCAAAAATGGAGAGTACTTAAGTGTAAAAGACATCCTATAGCCGAGTATAGGTAACAACCCATTTTTTAAAAAACGAAGGACATTTTCCCCTTTTTTACATACGTTATAAGTGTAAGTATTAAAGGAGGGATGAATCATGGGTGCACAACAATGTGGAGGATACGGTTCAGGCTTCGCGCTAATCGTTGTCTTATTTATTCTATTGATCATTATCGGTGCTTCTTGGGGTTACGGCGGATACTAAGGTTATTCACACAAGGCTTCTCGCAATTTAGCGGGAGCCTGCGTTTTATTCATCTATATATTATCTTTAATAAAGAAAAAACTGGCATGGCTAAAAGCTCCACGCCAGTTTTTTGTAGGTGAAGAGGTCAGTACACAACTTCTTAGCAAAATATGATAAACTGTTTAAGGAATGATATAAGTTTTTGGTATCGGTAGAAAGGAAGTTTGAAATGATTACAAGAAAAAGTAAACGTGAAATAGAAATGATGCACGATGCAGGAAAATTACTTGCTAAGTGCCATAAAGAAATCGCGAAAAGAATAAAGCCAGGAATAACAACAAAGGAAATTGATGATTTTGTTGAGGAATTTCTTGCAGAACATGGGGCAACACCAGAACAAAAAGGCTACAGTGGCTATCCCTATGCTACTTGTGCGTCTGTGAATGATGAAATCTGTCATGGATTTCCACGGGAAGAAAAACTAGTACAAGGTGATATTGTTACAATTGATATGGTAGTGAATTTAAAAGGTGGATTAGCCGACTCTGCATGGACTTATGTTGTTGGCGAAGCGGACGATAAAACCAAAAAATTATTAGATGTAACAAAAAATTCTTTGTACAAAGGGATAGAACAAGCACAGCCAGGAAATCGTATTGGAGATATCGGCCATGCTATACAGCAATATGCTGAAGGAGAAGGTTACTCAGTCGTTAGAGATTTTACCGGTCATGGAATTGGTCGAACAATTCATGAGGATCCACATATTCCACACTATGGACTAGCGGGAAAAGGCCCTCGTCTAAAAGAAGGAATGGTCGTAACAATCGAACCAATGATTAATGAAGGTGATTGGAAAAGTAAAATGGATGATAATAATTGGACAGCTCGAACTATTGATGGAGGTCGTTCTGCGCAATTTGAACATACGATCGTTATTACTAATGATGGTCCATTGATTTTAACAGACCAAGAAGGAGAAATTGACTGAAAGCTAAAATGGACAAACAGAAGCGATCACTAAAAAGAATACAGATAAGGGATGGCTTTATAGCAGGTTCCCCAATTGTTATTGGTTATATCCCAATAGCGATAGCGTATGGTGTACTTGCTAAACAAGCAGGTATGAGCCTATTTGAGTTAACTGGCATGAGTATTCTTGTTTATGCTGGTGCTTCTCAATTTATGGGAGCTGGGATGATTGGCCTAGGTGCAAGTGCTTTAGAGATTATTGTAGCAACCTTTGTTCTTAATTTTAGGCATTTTGTTTTAAGTCTTTCCTTTGTCAATCAAATGAAGCAATATCCTTTAAAATGGAAGCTACCTCTTGTCCTTGGGCTAACCGATGAAACCTTTTCCGTTTCCTCCATTTACAAAAAGCAAGTAGATCATAGATATGGAGCCTACTTTTATGGAACCATTATACTAACCTCCTACTTATCTTGGGTAATAGGATCATTATTAGGAGGAGTTTTAGGTGATGTTATTCCAGAAAGGCTTAGTCAAAGTATGGGAGTTGCACTTTATGCGATGTTCATTGGACTATTAATTCCTTCAGTTAGGAAATATAAACGTGTTGCAGTAATTAGTGTTGTTGCAATGCTTATCAATTATTTAGTCACACCGTATATTGGACAAGGATGGGGAATTGTTGTTGGCACCATTCTTGGTGGTCTTGCGGGAGTGTTTATACTGGAGGAGGATAAGGTATGATTTGGGTGATTATTATTGGGATGGCATTAGTGACGATAATTCCTAGGATAATCCCGGCTTTTATCGTAGATCTTATTCATTTTCCTGAGTGGGTAAATAAATGGTTAAAGGCAATCCCTTATGCCGCATTAGGTGCTCTCATTTTTCCAGGAATTCTATCTGTCATTCCTGATAAGCCTTTCGTCGGGTTAGTTGCAGGAGTTGCTGCCATATTATTAGCATGGTTTAGGGTACATATTATTTTCGTTGTTCTGTTGAGCATCCTCACCGTTGTGGTTCTTTCGATCTCAGTGGGGTGAATAACCCCACTGGATCCTCACTATTTCTTAAAGGGCTCAATATGAATATGCGTATGGGGCACATTGTGATTATGCTTAAGCATATCCTCTAGATGATCTGTTATACGATGACTTGCCTCAACCGTAAGCTGAGGATCAACAAAAATCGTTGCTTCAATAAGAGCCTGATTTCCATGCATTCTTCCTTTCACATCTTTAATTTCCAGAACCTCAGAATGAGAATAGATCGCTTGTTTAATTTCCTCAAGATCATCCGGCTGAAATCCATCTGTCAACGTGTGAGTGGCTTCGCGGAAGATATCCCAAGCTGTTTTACAAATAATGATTCCCACAATAGAGCCTGCTAAAGGATCAAGCCAAAATAGTTGAAATTGTGCACCAATTATACCAATAAAAGCACCAATGCTGACTAAAGCATCTGATTTATTGTCTTGTGCTGCTGCTAATAGTGCCGTACTATTCACTTTTTTGCCAAGCCGGAGGTTGTACAAATAAACGAGATACATAAAGATTGCAGAGCCGATAGCAACCCAAGCTGTAAGTAAATTAGGCTCTGTGTAATGACCTATAACAATTGACCGGATTGTATCATATAATACTTGTAAACCGATTGTCATCATAATAAATGCTGCAAGGAGAGATGCAATCATTTCTGCTCGAAAATGACCATAATGGTGATCTTCATCAGGAGGTTTTCGAGAGATTCTTAAACCAATTAACACAGCGACAGATGCAATAATATCTGTAGCGTTATTTAGTCCATCTGCTTTTAGAGCAGAAGAGTTCCCAATTTGAGCAACAATCAATTTTATCGTAGCAAGCAATAAATAGGCAACAATGCTTATCCATGCTCCTATTTCCGCCTTCTTATATTTTTCATATGGATTCATGAATCGTCCCCGCACTTTCGGTTTTTGGTATAATAAGCTTATCAAATGTATGAAAGTAATGTCTAGTCTTACTCTTTTCTCTACGGATTAGTATTACCTAATTGTTTAGATTTACAGAACAATGATCGGTGATAAATTTCACGAACTGAAATACACAGCATCTCTTGAGGTTTAATGGCGTTCTATTTAGGGAATTACTTAGTAACAAAGAATTAAAGGAGGCGTGCTCCATGAAAAAGCAGAAGGTAAGTTATCGTTTAAAATCATTTCAACAAAACGGTGATAAAAAGCTGATCGCCAAAAGAGAAATACCATTTGAAATTAAGCTTGCTTCACAGTTAGTGCTTGATGATCTTTGTTTTAGTTGGAACAAAGCACGCTTAGAAGAGAAATTAAATGAAGCTATTGATCAACAGGACATCGAATCATTTAAGCGCTTAAGCGATTCTTATAAAAGTTATATATGGGAAGCATAGAGATAAACCTCGTCCGTAATTGAGTGACGAGGTTTATTATATTTGTTATAGTAGAAGAAGTGAAAAAATAGAGAGGATAGAAATTTGATGAAGGAAAAGCTTTTCGTTATGCTACTAATGGGGACCATTTTAGTAGGATGTCAACAAGAGAATTCAACAGATAAAGACCAGAAAGAAGAAACACCTACTGTGGAAAACAACCAACAGGAGGAAATCCCTTCTGATCAAGAAAAAAATGATCAGCAAGAGGAACAAAATAAAGCAGAAGAAGCAAGTACTACAGAAGATAAAAATGTTTCAGATGAAGAAGAGCTCAAGGTGGATGAGAATGGGCTTTTCATCGTTGATAATCCAAAAAGTGTAGAAGTAATTGTAAATAAACAGAGAAGGTTGCCTGATGGGTATGAGCCGACAGATTTAGTGGAACCAAATGTTTCTTTTTATGCAGAAGAAGGAGATCCAAAACGTCAATTACGTCAAATAGCTGCAACGGCCTTGGAGAAGTTATTTGAAGGTGCTAAAGCTGATGGCTTAGAGTTAGTGGCGGTTTCAGGCTATCGTTCCTATGATAGACAAAAAGCAATATATGAGAACAATGTGGCACAAAACGGTCAGGAGCATGCGGATAAATATTCTGCAAGACCTGGAACAAGTGAACATCAAACAGGTCTTGCGATGGATGTTGCCTCAGCAGCCTTAGTTTCTGTTCTTGAGCCAAGCTTTATCCAGACGGAGGAAGGACAGTGGTTAGAGGAACATGCCCATGAATATGGCTTTATTATTCGATATCCAGAAGGCAAGGATGATATTACAGGATATAGCTATGAGCCGTGGCATGTCAGATATGTCGGAAAAGAAATTGCAACAGAAGTGTATGAACAACAAACAACGCTGGAGGAATTTTTTGGGTTATATCCGTAAAAATTAATGATGTCATTTCACCAAACATCACTTATGATCATAGCCTATAACATACAATGTTTTGAAGGAAGCTGGTGATTTGGTGAAACTGATGACTGGAATGCTAGTAACGAGATATTCCCATCAACATGATATTGTTTTTCGTATTAAGAATATCGTTGAGAATACAGTAATTCTCCATGGTGAGGATTTACGTTTAGAAGCAGATGCTCCTATTGAAGATGTTAGAGTTCTACCTGAGGATGATATACGAGAGCGACAAGAGGAGATGAAGGATAAAGAGGAATATTCTTATCGTATGTTCCGTCAAGATTACCAATTAATGAAAGAAAAGAAGGATATGAAACATAAACGGGATGAGCCTAGTAATATTGCTCGCTTTCAGCTACCTGTTAAAGTTCTCCATATCGATGGAGACCGGCTCTACTTAAAAAAATGCATTGATTTATATCAAAGACTTGGATTGCAAGTCCATGGTGTCTATCTTCAAGAAAATGAGCTTCCTTTAGAAATAGATACTATTATCCGAAAGATACAGCCAGAGATTTTAGTAGTAACAGGACATGATGCCTATTCCAAATCTAAAGGGGCAAAAAAGGAACTAACTGCCTATCGGAACTCCAAATACTTTGTGGAAACGGTAAGAAAAGCAAGAATGTGGGAGCCTAATCTAGATCAATTAATCATTTTTGCTGGTGCCTGTCAATCCCATTTTGAGTCGATCATCCGTGCTGGAGCAAATTTTGCTAGTTCTCCGGAACGCATTAATATTCATGCATTAGACCCCGTATATGTCATTGCAAAGATCGCTTATACGCCGTTTATGGATAAGGTCAATGTATATGATGTTTTAAAGAATACGATGACAGGAGAAAAAGGATTAGGTGGCATGGAAACAAAAGGCTTGTTTCGAACAGGCTTACCATATGTGGAGACGAAATAGTGGCATGGATGTCACTATTTTTTTTTACTTAAATTAACAAGTGGCGGACGTAAAGTTTTCACATGATAGAAGAATACAATTATCGCTTTTTTTGGTACAATAAAAGGGAATGAAGATTAGAGAGGGAGAGTGGAAATGGATTATCGTTTGGAACGTGACACGATTGGTGAAATCAAAGTCGCAAGTGATAAATATTGGGGGGCACAAACACAGCGTAGCAAGGAAAACTTCCCAATTGGCAACGAAAAAATGCCACTTGAAATAATTGAAGGCTTTGCTATTTTAAAGCGAAGTGCTGCTATCGTTAATAGTGAATTAGGATTAATGGAAAAAGAAAAAGCTGAGGCTATAACCTATGCAGCAGATAAAATATTAGCAGGTGAACTAACAGAGCATTTTCCACTAGTTGTTTGGCAGACTGGTAGTGGTACTCAATCGAATATGAATGTGAACGAGGTTATTGCATATGTTGGTAACCAATGGTTAAAAGAACAAAATAGTGAGATAACCTTACATCCAAATGATGATGTAAATAAGTCGCAAAGCTCGAATGATACTTATCCAACCGCCTTACATATTGCTGCAGTGAGAAAATTAGAGGATGTATTGATACCTGCCTTACACATTATTAAGCAAACATTAAAAGAGAAGATGGAAGCGTTTCATGATGTTGTGAAAATCGGGAGAACACATCTTCAAGATGCTACACCATTAACGTTAGGTCAGGAAATTAGTGGCTGGCATCGTATGATCGAAAAAACGGAGTTAATGATCGAGAACAGCCTCCCACATGTGAAGGAATTAGCAATTGGTGGTACAGCAGTAGGAACTGGTTTAAATGCCCACCCTGAATTCTCAGAACGAGTGACCGAAAAAATTAGTGCATATACGGAAAAACAATTTATTTCAGCCCCGAATAAATTCCATGCTTTAACAAGTCATGACGAACTAGTATTTGCTCATGGTGCTTTAAAAGGGTTAGCAGCAGATTTAATGAAAATCGCAAATGACGTTCGTTGGTTAGCAAGCGGACCACGTTGCGGAATTGGTGAGATTGCTATCCCTGCTAATGAACCGGGTAGCTCGATCATGCCTGGTAAGGTTAACCCAACACAGAGTGAAGCAATAACAATGGTAGCAACACAGGTAATGGGGAATGATGCAGCAATTGGCTTTGCGGCAAGTCAAGGAAACTTTGAGCTAAATGTTTTCAAACCAGTTATTGCATATAATTTTCTTCAATCTGCCCAACTTTTAGCTGATAGTATGCTATCATTTAATGATCGTTGTCTAGTTGGACTTGAACCAAATTATGAGCAAATCAAGAAAAATCTTAATGATTCCTTGATGCTTGTAACGGCGTTAAATCCTCATATTGGTTACGAGAATGCAGCTAAAATTGCCAAAAAGGCATTTAATGATAATACAACATTGAAAGAAGCGGCAATCGATTTAGGTTTATTAACGGCAGAACAATTTGATGAGTGGATTAAGCCTGAAGAAATGACTTACCCTAAATAGAAATGACCTTTATTAAATGGATATATTGCTAGAAATTACTAATGGGATTTTGGCATATTGATTTCCTTTTTGTTCACAATATGGTGTACAGGAGGTGATTATAAATGGCAACTAACAATTCCAATCAATTAGTTGTTCCTGGCGTTGAACAAGCTCTAGATCAAATGAAATATGAGATTGCACAAGAGTTTGGAGTAAACTTAGGTGCAGATTCAACTTCTCGCGCTAACGGTTCTGTTGGTGGAGAAATCACTAAAAGACTAGTACAAATGGCTGAACAACAGTTTGGCGGAAGACCACAATAACGAAAATTGTTTGATATGAAGAAAGGGGCGCAATGATGCGCCTCTTTTTGTACTGATAAGTTGTCACAATACTAGTCGTCAATAGAATGTGATTCGAGAAGGTGATCATGATGTTTGTATGTTTAGTTTGTAATGGGATGGAATCCTTTTCCTATACTTGTCCTGCTTGTCATACCGAGATGCGGGATGGTGGGAAGGTCGTTGACTTTTATGGAGATTATTCCCCTTATATAGAGATAGAAGACGGAAAAATGATTGATGGTGATCCAGTAAGTAGTGATGAACACAGGTGTATACATTTTGGGGTTTGTCCTGCGTGTAGCTATGTCCAAGAAGTTAGTCTTGAAGAAGACACAATCTAGGTTATAGAATGTAATAAAATAAACGCATAGCACCACTTGCTATGCGTTTACTCATATAGTTGAAAATTGGCAGACTATTTAATACGTTCTTCTGAATCCTTATCAAAGAAGTGAGACTTATGCATATCAAAAGCAAGATCGATTTTCTCTCCACCATGAATATCCGTACGAGAATCTACACGTGCTACAAATTCTTGACCATTTACTTCTGAATAAAGGTAAGACTCAGAACCCATTAATTCAGAAACGTCGATCGTTGCAGTAATCTTGGAACCAGGGTTTGCATCTAAGAAAACTGGCTCATCATGGATATCTTCAGGACGAACACCTAAAACAATCTCTTTACCAACATAACCTTGCTCACGTAGAACCTTCATTTTACCTTCTGGTACTGCTACCTTAGTATCACCAAGATTAACGTGACCTTCATCTAATGTTCCAGTAAAGAAGTTCATTGCTGGAGAACCGATAAATCCACCAACAAAAACGTTGTTAGGCTTATCGTATACTTCTTTTGGTGCACCAACTTGTTGAATAATTCCGTCTTTTAATACAACTAGTCGAGTTGCCATCGTCATCGCTTCTGTTTGATCGTGTGTAACGTAAATAGTAGTTGTTTGAAGGCGATGGTGAAGCTTTTGAATTTCTGCACGCATTTGTACACGGAGCTTTGCATCCAAGTTTGATAAAGGCTCATCCATTAAGAATACCTTTGCATCACGGACAATCGCACGTCCTAACGCAACACGTTGACGTTGCCCACCGGAAAGTGCTTTTGGTTTACGATCTAGGTATGCTTCTAGTCCAAGAATACGAGCAGCTTCCTTTACACGACGCTCGATTTCGTCTTTCTTAAATTTACGTAGTTTCAAACCAAATGCCATGTTATCGTATACATTCATGTGAGGATAGAGGGCATAGTTTTGGAATACCATCGCAATATCGCGGTCTTTTGGAGCTACATCATTCATTAATTTATCATCAATATAGAATTCTCCACCTGAAATTTCTTCTAGACCTGCAATCATTCGTAATGTGGTTGACTTACCGCAACCTGAAGGACCTACGAAAACGATAAACTCTTTGTCTTTAATTTCAAGGTTAAAGTTATCTACTGCTTTACCTTCATCTTTGTTATAGATTTTGTCAATATTTCTTAATGATAGTTCTGCCATTGTATTCCCTCCTAAATTTGTTGAAAGCGTTTCATCTATAGGTTATAGTTTACTAATAAAGTATCCAAACGTAAATAGCTATCGTGCACAAAAAATGTCGAGGGCTTTGTGCACGATTACAGAAAACGGATACAAGCTTTTTCACAGCGTGCTTATCGACCTAGAGATCCACCTTTCACGGTTGGAGAAACATCAAAAATACTAAGCCAATTGTGTTCTTAAAATTAGGCACAGATATACCGCTAAGGCACCATCAAATTTCTTCACATCAATCCCCGTTTTTTCAATGAATTTATCTACACGGTATTGGAGACTATTTCGGTGCATAAACATTTTCTTAGCTGCAAGAGTGGTGTTTGAATTGGATTCCAAGAACACTTGTATCGTCTTAAGTAATTCCTCTTCTTCTATAACAGTATGAAGAATGGAGTGATAAAGAAGATGCTTCTCCTCATCAGATAAATGTTGCATGACAAGATATGGAATAGCCTTAATATAATACATTACTTCTCTGTTTTGACTTTTCGTTAGCTTATAACATTTTTTTAACCATTGGTAATATTTCGCTGCCTCTGTGATATGGTAGAGAGTAGGCCCGATAAATAATTGGATGTTCATATAGAAATCCGTTGTTAATACTTCAATAATCTCAGAATAGGAAATATCCTCGTCCGTTGTTTGTTCTCCTTCTATGATAAGTATCCCTTCATGATTATTTTCCCACAGAATCGGTATTTGTACAGGAAATAACCCATAAATAGCTTCACGAAATGCTTCAGGATCTACGGTATCATCTGAAAAGGAGAAATAAACAAAATAATATTTTTCAAAACTATCCTCCATTAATGTTCTAGGAATTTCATGATGAAATAAAACATCCATCCATTTTTTTTCCCGAGCATTTGTAGGAGGTTCATTTGCAAAATATGGTGTCAACAAAATCTCCAGTAGCTCTTTTTCTCTATCGGATAGATCACTCGCAGGTATACCAATAATTTCATTATCCTTCGTTATAAACCATTTGTACTCTGCAGAATCATAGCTACTTTCTTCTGTTGCTTTGGTTAAATTAGGGAACATTTGTTGTAATTGCACAAGCATATTCTAGCCTCTTTCATTCAGTCTTAACTTTAGTATAACAAAGTGTACAGTGATTGCATAAATGATAAATAGAAAAAACGCACTTGAGTGTGCGTTTTTCGTGTAGTGCAAGCGGAGACCAAACATCATGGGGGGCTGAGACATAACTAAATAGAGTAGGGAGAATCCGAATAAACTTCTAACTGGGCGGTTTCAGTGCACATAGGATTTTTCCTTCCAGTCATTTTATTTAATCATCGCTTTCTGATGGAAATTTGTCGTTTTGCTTTGGTAATTCTCTAGCTTGTTCGATTTGCATTCTACCATGAATCGAATAGGTAGTACCACCTGCCATTCCTTCATTAATCATGCGATCTACATCTAATTCATGTGTTTCTCTTGGATCTTTTTCTTTCTTTGAAGATGGTTTTGCCATATTCATCCCTCCTTGCCTTTTATTTTGCACAAACTAGGAAAGGTTCATTCTTTTATGATTGTGTAAATAGAAGGAGTAGCGGAATAGGTGCCCAATCATATCCAGAGCAAATGGATATAGCGTACCGTGGTCTAGAATTCTCCAGCTCGGACGAGAGTAGACATCAAGTAACCATGTTCTTTTTTCTTTATCGATAGCAACATCAAAAGCAAGCTCACCAAGGTTTTTATCTAACCGATTTTCTAAAATTTTACTTAATGTGACAGCCATTTTTGCAATCTTTATTTGAAAGGCTTCCTCCTCTTTTTCGGAAAAAAGGTTGGACAATGGGACTAAGTTTGAGCGATTAGAATGTCTAACTTGATAAGCTGCAATTACCGTGGTTACCCATTTATTGTTTTCATTTTTATTACTGTGTACACGAAAGATAATCTCACTATCCTGATAAGTAAATAGAGCATGTGCTTCCTCCATGACATAATGCTGAAAGCCTTTTGGAAAACGTCTAGTTTTTAATAGATCAAATGAAGGAAAATACATCTCTTTGCTATTAGGTGGCGCATCCGTCTGAATAAGAATAAATTGCTCCTTTCTTTTTACTATTAAATAGCTTTCTTCCCCACGATATTTTTGTAATGGTTTCAAATAGATGGAGGTAAAATTTAGCCAGTCCTTAACCGACTGTTCGGAAGGCTGGAATATTGCATGTGGTAAAAGATGTCTTGATTCATTATCCTGGAAAAGATATTCATACACCTGCCATTTGTTAAAAAAATCATGATTAAATATAATAGAAGTGGATTGTAATCCTTGCTTTATTTTTTTGATTTGATGGTGAGCTTCTAATTTTCTGTTTGGAATTCTGTTATAAATAACGAATGGGATGTCAACATTAGTTGTTAACCATTGCTGCTTATCATATTGATAAGCCTGTATTTTTTGTTTCGATAAATCTACATCCTTATATCCAAAAACATAAGTGATAAAACCATATTTCTCCCCTACTTGGACAATCTCTTTTAATTGGTGAGCACTTCGATGTAATTGTCTCGAATTGGCGATGAATATGCCTAAGGTATAAGTAATCATACAAGTATCTCCAATAAATCGCATAGAATAATGATGATTATTGTGGAGATGCAATTGTTGCATCAGCGCAGAGGAAATATATATGGTGTCCGATCGCTGGTAATGACTTAGACATTCACAAGTAGTGGAGTATGGTCCATTTTTAATTTTGCGGATGACAGTATTATATCGATAAATGTCGTGTGGCACAATAATGCGTGGTTTTGGGTTCGTATATTCCTTAATTTGAAGTTGATCCATGATCATACTTCCTTTCTTTATCACAGTAATTGTCCGTAGACTACATATTAAAATGTGGAAAAGTTAATCCATTATATGATACTAAATGATGCTCTATTCCTTTGGTTAGTGGTAGTAAATATCTAAGAAAGGTGTTAACTATAAATGAATATATTCCTTACATTATGTATGATGATCGTCGTAGGTGCGTTGATTGGAGGATTAACCAATTCTCTAGCAATAAAAATGCTTTTCCGACCATATGAAGCGAAATATATAGGTAAGTGGAGAATACCATTTACTCCAGGTCTTATTCCTAAAAGGCGTGATCAGTTAGCTGTACAATTGGGACAGCTTGTCGTCAACCATTTAATTACGGAGGAAAGTATTCAAGCAAAATTAAAGGAAGAACGTTTAAGGAATCAACTGATCAAGCTTTTATCTAAAGAATTCGATCAATTCTTACAAAAACAAATAACCATTGATCAATTGTTACGGCAATTCCATTTGTCAATATCGAAGCAAGATGTAGAAAAAAGAGTTGGTGAGTGGATAGTGGAACTATACCAACAAAGACTGGATCAACACCAATCTACCCAGTTGAAAGATTTTTTCAATACCGAAGCAGAAAAAGAGATAGAGGAAGTACTTGAAAAGGTTTCTACCTATTTGCACAAACGAATTGTTTCTATGCTAGAAGCACCATCAACACAGGTCAAAATAGAAAAAGTTATCAACCAGTATGCACAGTCAAAAGGTTTTTTTGGGAACATGGTTCTATCTATGTTTAGTAGTGAGGATTTATCCACAAAGGTACAAGTCTTGTTCGTTCAATATATACAGTCAGCAGATGGTTATAGATGGTTACATCAAGCAGTCCAACAGGAATGGATTAAATTAAAGGATAGTACGCTCTCTGATTATCGTCATGTTTTAGAAAGGGATTTAATAAAAAGTATGATTAACCAATTAGTTAGAAGCAATCTGCCTATTCAAAAATGGCTTCAAACCAATGCGCCTAGCCTTTTACGACCATTTGCAACTACAATAAAGCAAAAAGTAGTTCCAGATGTGGTGAATGCTATTTTTAAGAAAATGGTAAAGAACATACCAGAAGCTTTCAAGCATTTAGAAATGGAGAAAATGGTGGAAAAGCAAGTGGCAGCCTTCCCAACGGAAAGAATTGAACAAATTATCTTGTCAATTTCTAGGAAGGAATTCAAACTAATTACTTACTTAGGGGCACTCTTAGGCGGGATAATTGGACTAATTCAAGGACTTCTCTTTATCTTAGTTGGATAATGATAATAATCTCTGTTATAGTGGTAGATGCACGCGAGAAAATAGCAGCTAGTTAAGCTTAAATATTAGGAGGATTTATTTTTATGGCAACGATCCAAGATAGCGCAAAAGAGTTAGAAAAAGCGATTGAGCAGAGTGAGGAGTTCCAAGACCTAAAAGCCGCTTACGATAAAGTAATGGGAGATCCATCATCTAAACAAATGTTTGATAATTTCCGCAATACACAATTAGAATTACAGCAAAAGCAAATGCAAGGAATGGAAATCACAGAAGAAGAAGTAGAAAAGGCAAAGAAAGTTGTCGAGCTTGTTCAACAGCATGAAGATATTTCAAAATTAATGGAGCAGGAACAACGAGTGAATGTGCTCATTAATGACATAAGTCGCATTATTACAAAGCCACTAGAAGAATTATATAGTGCAGAACAGCAATAAGAAATAGTAAAATAGGACAATACAAAAATACGAGCTCTATTCGGTGAAAGGATTCCTACTGAATAGGCTCGTCATTTTTTATATGTTAGGAATAGCACAAATTTAAGCATTAAATTATAATAAAATTGAATGCATTCTGTAAAGGAATGCGAGTTTTTCTAGGAATAAGTGAAACTTTTTCATTATTTAATCGTATCTAAAGGAGAAGGGAGTGTAGAGCATTGACATTAGAACTAAAAAATGTGACAAAACGATTTGGCTCATTTACAGCGGTGGATAATTTATCGTTGGAAATACCTGAGAACAATATATTCGGTTTCTTAGGAGCGAATGGAGCTGGAAAAACGACGACATTTCGTATGATCTTGAATTTAATCGATCAATCTGATGGCTCGATTACGTGGAATGGTGAGGAAATTAACTACAATAATAGTGACAGAATTGGCTATCTACCGGAGGAAAGAGGCTTATACCCTAAACTCAAGGTGCGTGACCAGTTAATTTATCTTGGTAAATTAAGAGGTCTATCTAAGAACGATGCTTCCAATGAGTTAAAGAAATGGTTAGATCGATTAAAAGTACCACAATATCTAGACAAAAAAGTAGAAGAGTTATCCAAGGGGAATCAACAAAAGATACAATTCATCTCAGCAGTGATACATAAACCTAAGCTATTAATTCTGGATGAACCTTTCTCAGGCCTCGATCCAGTTAATGTAGAAATGCTTAAAGAAGCAGTTGTGGAGCTTGGAAAGAGTGGTACATCTATTGTATTTTCTTCCCATAGAATGGAGCATGTGGAGCAGCTTTGTGAGCATCTTTGTATGCTTCAAAAAGGAAAAACGATCTTGCATGGGAATTTAAAAGAAATTAAGCGTTCCTTTGGGAAAAAGAATTTATCCATTGAAGCAGATTGTAATTTAGACTTTGTTAACCAAGTACCAGGTGTTCTAAAAACAACTCCGTATTCTGGAGGTATGGTTTGTCAGATTGAGAATGAAGCAGTATCACAAGCAGTTTTAGAAAATTTAATCGGTAAAGGATTTATACGAAAATTTGAGTTAGACGAACCTAGTTTAAATGATATTTTTATTGAAAAGGCGGGTGAATCCTATGAATAAATTCTGGATTGTCTTTTCTCATACGTTTATGTCTAAAATAAAGGCCAAATCCTTCATTATTACTACTGCACTTTTTCTAGCTTTTATTATTATTATGTCAAACATACAATCAATTATGGATATATTTGACCAAGAAGAAGCGGTCGACCAAGTAGCTGTTGTAACGGAGATAGATTCTTTTTATGAAGCGTTAGATAATAGTCTACAGACCACCGAATCAGAAATTGAAATTGTAAGATATAATGATGCGTTAGAAAAAGCGCAAGAACAGGTTATAGATGGAGAGTATAAGGCAGTTTTAGAAATTACCGAACAAGAACAATTACCAGCAGCTGTTTACTATACAGCAGAAATGAGTAGTACTTCTATTGAATCAACTCTGAATCAAGCATTGGAACAAATTAAAACAGAAATAGCTACAAACAAGGCTGGATTAGATCCTAGAACTATTGCAACAATTTATGAACCAATCAGCTTCGAGAAAGAACCAATTGTAGCTGAGGGTGAAGAGGGAAGTGTCAAAACAGAGGAAGAATTAAGTGGTGCCAGAGGATTAGTATATGTTATTCTCTTTCTCCTTTATTTTGCCGTCATTGCATATGGCAATATGATTGCAACAGATATTGCCAATGAAAAAACTTCTCGTGTCATGGAAATATTAATATCAAGCTCCTCTCCTGTTAGCCAAATGTTTGCCAAAATTTTAGGGATCGGTAGTGTTGGATTAGTGCAAATGTTACTCTATTTAGGAGTAGGTTATATTGTCATTCAACAAAAGCAAGAAGAGCTAGTCGGTGGATTTTTTGAATTTTTCGGACTTTCCGAAACAAGTGCTTCTACATTTGTTTATGCCATTGTCTTTTTCTTGTTAGGCTATTTTCTATATGCGACATTATCAGCTATGCTCGGTTCCCTTGTAAGTAGAACAGAGGATGTCCAGCAATTGATGACTCCAGTCATTTTATTAATTGTAGTCGCCTTTATGATCTCGATCTTCGGCTTATCCAATCCGAGTTCTCAGTTTGTTACCATTGCATCGTATATACCGTTTTTCTCCCCTATGGCAATGTTCTTACGTGTCGGAATGTTAAATATTCCGTTCTGGGAGGTAGGTTTAAGTATAGCTATTTTAATCATCACCATAGTTATTCTAGCTATTGTTGGTGCAAGAGTTTATCGTGGTGGTGTACTCATGTATGGAACATCAACCTCGTTAAAAGATTTCAAAAAAGCCTTACAATTATCTAAAAAAGACTAGACAAAAAAGCTATTTCGCAATTTAAAGCGGAATAGCTTTTTTAACACATTAGGAAAGTATTAAATTTTTACACAGCAGAAGTTTCGACATAACTAAAATTTTAAGGTACCACATATAAGCAAAACTAGGCATTCACAAAAGAAGATCGAAGGCATAACTTCTAATGAAGCTTCTTGATAGAATGATCGAACGTGCATTCTGTTTCTGCCTTTGATAAACTAGTATACAGAAAGTAGGTGATCAAATGGGCAAAGGTATTTCTTTTATCCATTGTGCGGATTTACATTTAGATAGTCCATTTAAAGGATTGAGCAATTTGCCAGCACATCTTTTTGATGAAGTTAGAAATAGTACCTTTCTTGCACTAGAGAAATTAGTACAAACAGCTATCGAACGCCGGGTTGATTTTGTTCTAATGGTTGGCGATATATTTGATCAGGAAGAGCAGAGTATGAAAGCACATATCGCATTAGTTGGTGCGTTTAAAACATTACAAAACTATAATATTTCAGTCTATTTATCCTTTGGAAACCATGATTATATAAATAGTCAAACCTTTTCTCGAAATTATCCAAGTAATGTATTTGTTTTTGAAAAGGATGTAGTGGAGGCATATCATTATAGAAAGGATGAAGAAATACTTGCAACAATTTACGGTTTTAGTTATATAGAAAGAGCAGTCGATATCGATAAATCAAGAGAATTCATCAAAACAGGAAATGCTAGTTATCATATTGCAATGCTTCATGGTAGTCTCGGAGCTTCGGAATCAAAAGATCATGCAAATTATGCTCCTTTCCAATTAAGCAGACTGAAGGAGTCAGGATTTGATTATTGGGCATTAGGTCACATCCATCAGAGGGAGCACTTATCGAATCAACCACCCATTATCTACCCAGGGAATATGCAGGGTAGATCGATAAAAGAAAGGGGCATAAAAGGTTGTTACCATGTAATCTTGACCGGTGACCATTCAAGATTGGAATTCTGCCCTTTAGGTCAAATTCGTTTTGAAAGACTAGACATTGATACGACAAATTGGACAGACATTGCGGATGCAACTGAGCAATTAGTAACAGTTATTCGTCGTCATTGTAACAAATTAGGCAAGGTATTTCTTGAAATTGAATGGACGAATACGACCGAAATGTTTGAAGTATGGCAAAGGCAAGGTTTAATAACAGACATGATAGAAATTATCAATTCGACTCTTATTGATCAAGAAAATTGGGTGCAAATCATCTCAGTCAAAAGCAAACAACCTGCTAGCTTTCATGAATGGCACCATGGAGAGCAATTTTTGGAGCAATTAGTAGCTACATTTGAAGATAGTAATCATACAATGACATTGCTTTCATCGCTTTGGCAACATCCAGAGGGTCGAAAATGGTTAAAAAATCTGTCCGATCAAGAGCAAGAAGATCTGAATAAACAAGCAAAGGAGAAAGTCTATCAAATGCTCCATGAGAGGGAGGTGTGAAAAAGATGAGAATAGAGTCCGTACATATTTATGGTTTTGGAAAATGGCAAAATAAACAGTTCTATTTAAATAATTCTTCCTTGCTAGAAATAACAGGAGAAAATGAGGCTGGAAAGTCTACATTAAGACAGTTTATTTTATATATGTTGTTCGGGTTACCGAGTAAAAAGCTCGAAAAATATCTTCCAAAACAAGGAGCACAAATTGGTGGTAGAATGGTGATATCAGCTTTGTCAAGTAAGGAAGTAACGGTTGAACGTGTGC
The DNA here is from genome assembly GCF_055392695.1 of Gracilibacillus sp. JCM 18966. Classification (NCBI taxonomy): domain Bacteria; kingdom Bacillati; phylum Bacillota; class Bacilli; order Caryophanales; family Bacillaceae; genus Gracilibacillus; species Gracilibacillus sp. JCM 18966. The sequence goes on from NZ_AP043883.1 coordinate 2,383,348, forward strand.
AGGGGAAAAATAAAGGAAAGGCCATTATCTACTTGGAAAATGGGAAGAGAGAAGAGGAAGCCTGGTTACTACAACACATAAGAGGTATAGATAGAGCACAATATGAAGCTATTTACTCTTTTGATTCTGCAGATCTAAGACAGATTCATCAATTGAATAATGATAGTCTAAATGATGTACTACTAGCAGTGGGAATGACAGGATCTGACAGGATCTATTATGCAGAAAAAAATCTAGAAAAAGACCGCTCAGATCTATTTAAACCATTTGGAAAAAAGCCAGCTATTAATCAAGTATTAGCAGAGTTAAGCCTGCTGAAAAAGAAGTTAAGCGTAGCGAAAGAGGAAGAAGCAACTTACAATGACAGGCTAACCAAAATTAGAGCATTAGAAGAAGAAATCGTTCAATTGGAAAAGTCAATCGAAGAAAAGCAAGCTCATCAATTACAGCTTGAGAAGATCTTATCCTATTATGCACAAATAGAAGAGTATTATTTAACGATCCAACGGCTTGATCGTTTAACGGGATTGACTGCTTTTCCTGCACACGGGTTAGAGCGGTATAAACAATTGAAGGAAGAGCTGCTCCCATACAAAAGTGAAAACCTCATGCTTCAAAGGAACATAGAAGAGATCAAGCATAAACTTGATACACTTTCTGACACCGTTTTTTCAGAAGAAGATATAGGCTTATTAAAGCAAGCAATGGAGCTATCAGATGCAATAAAGCAATGGAAAAAACAAAAGAATGAGCACGAGCAGAAAATAAAAAATATCGAAGTGGAAGTGCATACGAAACTACAATCACTTCAAATTACTTTATCAGTAGAGGAATTAGAAGCCTTAACATTACCTTTTTACTTAGAAGAATTATGGACAGACCTAAGTAAACAAAAGGATCAGCTAGAACTAGAAAATCAATATATTAGGAACGAACTTCAAGCATTGGATAAAATAATCAAGGAGTTAAAGGAAAAAAAGCAGAGCTGTCAGTCAAGCTTAGTCGATGCAGCGATTATATCAAAATATCAACAAGAGGTAGAAAAATCCAAACTAAACAGAGAACAACAGTCTCAAATAAAGCAAATGACAAACCAACAAGCAGGAAAGACAAGCTATCTACTATCGATGATGCTTTTAATTGTTGGTCTCATTATTGCAATAGGCTTAGTTTTTTGGAAAAATGAATTGCTTTGGGGAAGCCTACTAGTCATTGTGACCGCTCTACCATTTATCTATTTCCAATTAAATCGAAGAATATTTAATAAATGGATGCTTCAAATGAATCCTACCGAGACGTTCCTAACCGATGAAGACCTCACCAAAAGGGAAGAAATAATTTCCGAACAAGAAAAGGTACAACAGTTATTAGATAAAGTAGAAAGGGATTTAACAGCAAATCAAGTGGAAAAGCTAAAACTAGAAGAGAGAGCAAGCTCTATTCAAAGTCGGTATCAACAGTTACAGGAGAAAATAACTGATCAAATCGAAGCATATCCCTTTTTAGAAAATATCGTGTTAACCTACTGGCCAAAGTTATATCAACAGCTAATGCTTTTACAGGAAAGAATAATAGAGAGGTATAAGGAACAGGAAAAAAACTCCTCTTGTAGGGATCAGCTTAAGCAATTAGAAAGCAAACAAGCAGAAGCATTGAATCCTCTAAATATCGATGCTACAGAAATAGAGGAAAAACTAACAGTAGAAGAGATGAAAAGAAAAGAATATTTACAATTACGAAATCACTATCAACAATTAGTCGATGAACAAAATCAATGTATCGACAGACAGCAGCCTTATTTGGAGGAAATTTCTCTTTTATTCCAAGCAGCTAATACGAAGGATGAGCATGAATTTATTGAAAAAGGAGAAAGAATACATGAGAAACGAGAATTAGAAAAAAAGGCTAGCCAATTATTCGATAGTCTTACTGTTTGGATGGACGTAACGGAAATCAATAAAATTAAAGCAGGGGAATATGATGATGAAGTTCTGCTTAAGAAACAATTAACGAAAATAAGCAAGGAAATAGACGATGTAAAAGAGAAATGGAAACAAAAAAGTCAGCAGCTAAGTGATCAACGGGCAGCACTAGAAATGCTAGAAGATAGAGAGGAAGTGTCACTATTAAAGCATCAAATTGCCTTAAAAAAAGAGAAATTAGAAAAGCTAGCAGGAGAATGGGCCATTGATCAAATTGCCTTAGAAAGATTACTACAAGCCAAAAATCGTTACTACGAAATTTATGTGCCAAAGGTTTTTCAGCATGCAAGTAATTATTTCTCTAGGCTAACATTAGGAAGATACCGACAGCTTGTACTACTAGAAGAGAGTAATTGGATTCAAGTAGAGGATCGTGAGGGATTTTTCTATACTGTAGATGAATTATCACAAGGGACAAAAGACCAATTATATATTGCCATTCGGCTAGCCTTGAGTAATGTGATGGCAAAGGATTTATCGTTACCTTTTTTAATAGACGATGGTTTTGTCCACTTCGATCAATACAGAAAGGAGTCCATTTTAGAAATATTACAAGAATTAAGTGAGGACCACCAAATATTATACTTCACTACTCAGGTTTCCAGTGGCAGTATGATAAAAATAAATTAGAGAATAAAAGCTCCATTCCAGAAGGAAGGAGCTTTTTTTATACGTTAGGAAAGCATTCCTGTAATAAAGCAAAATGAGGATTGAATAAAAAATGCCCCCTTGGTATGATACGAGGTGTCCGATCACTGCAGTGTAAAAGGACCCTTAAATTAGAACCAAGGAGGACTATTATGTATTATAAACAAAATGACAAAATAGCACAACTAACGGAACAAACATTAATTATCGGAATTGATATTGCTAAGAACAAACACGTAGCTCGAGCACAAGATTTTCGTGGTATCCAGTTTGGAAAAGCTTTATACTTTGATAACTCATGGGAAGGCTTTGAATCCCTCATGTGTTGGAAAGATGAACTATGCGTTCAGCATGGAAAAATAAACATCATCATTGGGATGGAACCAACGGGACATTATTGGTTACCTTTAGCTCATTGGTTGAGAGAAAAGCAGATAAAAGTCGTCGTTGTCAACCCGGCGCATGTCAAGAAATCAAAAGAGTTGGATGACAATTCACCAACTAAAAATGATGTGAAAGATGCGAGAGTGATATCCCGTCTCATCCAAGATGGCCGTTATTCGGAACCGAATTTGCCAGAAGGCATCTATGCAGAACTTCGAGAAGGTATGAATTTGTATGAGCAATTAATGAAGGATTTTCAGACGATAAAAGGTCGTGTCCATCAATGGATTGACCGGTATTTCCCCGAATATACAACAGTCTTTTCCAAATGGGAAGGAAAAGCCTCTTTGGAAGTCCTGAAGATGGGATTGTTTCCGGATGAAATCGCCGAAACAGAGGACATAACCATCTTGAATGCAATCCGTAAAGCAGTTAAAAGAGGGGTGGGACTGAAAAAGGTTCGACAATTACAAGAAGTTGCAGGCCATTCTGTTGGCATACAAGAAGGAAAAATCCTAGCTAGGTTTAAACTGAAAACGCTAATGGAACAATATATGCTGATTCAAGAGAAAATAGAAGAGGCATGGGCAATGATAGAGCAATTTCTAGATACCATTCCAGGCGTAAACGAAATGGATGATATTGAAGGGATTGGCAAGGTAACAATAGCTGCATTCTATGCAGAAGTAGGTGATTTAGAAAACTATACACATCCAGAACAAATCACTAAATTGTCAGGATTAAATTTGAAACTGGCTACGTCTGGTAAATGGAAAGGCAGAACCATCATCACGAAGAGAGGGCGCCCTAAATTACGTGCTCTGTTGTTTAAAGTCATTCTGCCGTTAGTTAATCACAATCGTGCATTTAAGGCATTACATGAATATTTTACGACAAGAAAAGAAAATCCATTGAAGAAAAAACAATCCTTAATTGCATTATGTTGCAAGTTAATTCGAGTATTGTTTGCCATTGGAAAGAAACAAGTAGCATTTAGTCCAGAGAAGATGTTACAAGATATCCCGCATTTTCGTTTAAAAGATGCCGTTTAACAAAGGTTTGGTAATGTTCTCTTCATTGAGTGACATTTATACCTAAGTGGCTTGACATGGAGCCTCTATGGGCATGATCTCCTCGCCAAGGAACCAAATGGTAAAAAATTGGCTCAGTTGGATCAGGGTATCATGCCCACCTCTCCACATCAAGCCGTGCAATGAATAGAGTGTAGTGGAAGACTATTGACGATGGTAACGTATGAATAAAAGAATATCTTAATTAGAAGCTCATGTATTTCATCAAGAAAACAAACACAACATCTGAAGCACGGAGCAGCCGGCAAATTTATATACGATCGGGCAATGACCCTGTAGGAAAGCATCGCCGGCCCCACTTCATGGATAGACCGAACGAAGGAATGTATGCGCATCGGACGCTGTGAGATATGGGAGGGTTTGTCGCCATGAGTATTGTGGGAAAAGAGTGCGATCATAGCACAGTTAGTTACCATTTTTTTCAAAAATAAAGAAATGGCTTATTAAGTAAACCCTTTTTCACCATTATTTCATCCATCATTCGGTTGACCTAATTAAAGTTGTGAAATTACACTTGATATTTATATAATATTCTAAGAAAAATAGAGTAATCAAGAGAATTCGTTAGTATATAGAGGGAGTATAAAATTTCTACACAGTAGGGTTTCGACGTAGCTGAAAATTTAAGGTACCAAGTATAAGCAAAACTAGGCCTTCGCCAAAGGACCAGCGAATACGAGTTTTTCTAATAATTGGTTTACAGAGAATCTGGTCTTTCATCCCGTTCATTCACATGGATTGCTCTAACAGGAACTGCTACTTTGACTCCTTCTTCTTCTAATATTTCTAGAATGAGAAGGTTGGTCTCCTCTTGAATTCGTAAATATTCTCCCCAATTTGTCGTTTTCGTGAAGAAGTATAGCATAATATCCATACTACTCTCACCAAAATCAGTAAATCTGGCAAATATAGTTTCCTTATGAATTTCCTCGTGGTTCTCAAGCAGGCGTCGAATTTTTTTCGTCACTGCTTCTATTTTTTCCTTAGGGGTGCCATACTCTAATCTTAAATGGAAACTAATTTGCCTTTTGCCCATTTTACTCCAGTTCGTAATGGGTTCATTGGATAAAGTGGAATTTGGAATGGTGATTAGGGCATCGGCAAATGTTCGGATAATCGTACTTCTGAAATTAATATCCTCAACAACCCCTTCGACACTTGGTGTTTGAACCCAATCCCCTATCGAAAAAGGTTTTTCGGTTATGATGACAATTCCACCAAATAAGTTTTTGATCACCTCTTGAGCAGCTAGAGCGAATGCTAATCCACCAAGACCAAGTCCAGCAACAAATGTACTGACCTCATAACCGAACTCTTCAGCAATCACACTAATACTGATGAGGATGATGATCACTCGAACTGTCTTAGATAAAAATGGGATGAGAATCTGATCGATTTCGATTGCTGAGTTATTACTAATTTTCATAAATAATATGGAAGTTTTGGAGGATAAGTTAAACAGTCCCCAAGTAATAAGTAAAATATAGCCAGCTCTAAGTAAATCACCAAATAATTCATTTCTATGATTAAAAAACGGAAAATAGATGGCTGCAATATAAAGGCCAATTAGAATAAACACCCATCTTAATGGTCGTTCAAATGCCTCTAATACTTGATTGAGGAAATCTGATTTCGTTTTTTTGAAGAGCTTTACAAGTAGGTAGAATACGTACTTTGTAAACAGCTTGCGTAATACTAGGAAGAAAAGGATAATCCCAATCGAAATGGCGATTTGAATCCAATCTTCGAGACTAATCTTTTCCCATAATCTCCAGTTCATTTTTCTAATAAACTCCTTTATTCATAGATGTAACTTACTTCTGATCAAATGTTTCTGTATTTTCATAACGGCTGTCTAAATAATCTACTATGTGAATAATATAGCCTTCTAGATTTAGAGGTTTTCGGACAGCACTACCCCATTCTGGTAAGCCGTGATGACACAAAATACAGTGTGACATTAAATGAATTTCTTCCATGCTTATCGATATCTTCTTTTCCTCGATAATTTTTGTTAATAGAAGTACACCATAAGGAATATGTCCAATCAATACACCTAATGGATCCATGGTGATCCCAGCTTGCTTACGCGTATCGTTTTCAGCAAAATGTGCAGTTGGGTATAAATAACGAAAAATATCTAATGATTTTCCGGCATAGTCGTATTCCATTAGTTTACCAATATCATGGAAAAGAATACTTGTTATCAAGGCATCGTAATGCACATCATCAAACTTATGTGCTGTCATTCCTTGTAACATATGGTATAAATGGTCGATCGTATCCTTCCAGACAAAGGAGGAGACTTGGTCGTCTGATTTTAATGAGTCCCAGATTTCCAATTTATATTGTGTTTCAATTTTGTTAATTAGTTTCATGACTGCTTTAAAAGGATTTTCCTCTTGTAGCACGATATATCGGCAAAATCGCATTAACCCAACCGTATGTTTTAATAGACCACCGAGATAATTATGATGATGCCCTTTAGCAGCTGGGCTCAGTCGAAAGGCGTCCCATAATTGTTCCATTGCTTGTATCGAAATTTGCTGAAAAGGTTCTTTTAATTCATATAAATAGGCGAATAATTCCAATCGGAGCTGCGATAAATCCTGCTTCGTGTATGCTAGCAATTGAAATGGATCGATTTGATCCTGACAAGGTGCTAAGCTATTAATGGTGAGACTCTTATAACCATTGAACTCATCTACCTGTGCATGAATATCAAAAATAGCTTCCTTTTCTAGTAATGGTATTGTATTCAGTACAGCCCCATTATTATCCCACATTTTAGCAGGAATATTTCCAGCTTGATTACTGAAGGTGATCTTGAGAAAGGATTTTTTTGTCTTTGTTTGTCTTATCTCAAACTCATTCAGTAATACTCTAGTTGCTATCGTTGTACCCTTTTTTGATTGGTTTAAATCGAAAATAGCCGTTTCTTCAGGGAGTGGTGGTAGTGAGAATGTGGAAGTAATATGTGCTGCTAATTCATCGCTTACCTCATATTGAATGGGAATCATATCATAAAAATAGGTGAGTTGAGTCATGATAACACTCCTTATATAGAAATCTCGAAGATTACCGAGCCGAGTTAAATTTCGATGCTTAGAAAAACCCTATCTCTTCGTGTGGAGAGATAGGGCGAAAAGATAAATTATTCAGCTGAAGATTCATCTCCGTCATTTGCATTAGACTCTTTCTCAGCGTCAGAATTTGATTCTGTTTCTTCCTCTGCAGAATCACTGTTGGATTCTGTTCCTTCCTCTGATTCAGCACCTTCTCCAGATTCTGCATCCGTTCCAGGCTCTGTTCCGCCTGATTCAGCAGGTGCTTCTTCTTTCTTGAATAGATCTTTAAACTCATCGAGTTTAACATCCACTTTAGCATTATCAATTAGGCTTTGAAGTTTTTCTTGACCTGCCGTTTGATCTACTTTAGATAGCGCAATTTCTTGGCGAATTTGATCTTTGATATCTTCTAATGGTTCAAGTTCTTCTTCACTTTCTACATGATCAGTTACTTTAATGACATGCCATCCATGAGAAGATTGTACTGGCTCACTAATTTCATCAATTTCTAAATTGTAAGCAGCATCTTCAAATTCTGGTACCATTTCCCCTGGTCCGAACTCTCCAAGTTCACCACCATTAGCGGCACTTGCTGTATCTGTTGAGTATTCCTCTGCTAAGGCAGCGAAATCTTCCCCGGCATCTAATTTCTCAATAACCTCATTCGCTGTTTTCTCATCTGCAACAAGAATATGACTTGCCACTAGCTTTGTACCCATACGATCATAACGTTGTTGAATCTCTTCATCGGTTACTTCCACATCTTCGGTCACAGCTTTTTGTTGAAGTAGGCTAACACGGATATCCTCCCGTAATGCATCTTCATCTGCATAACCACTACCACTTAAAGCTGTTTCCCATTGATCGCCATATTGTTCTTTCATTTGGTCGATTTGTGCATCAATTTCTTCATCAGAAACTTCATATTTATCATTTAAGATCGTTTCAAGCACTAGTTGCTGAAGAACTTGCTCTCCACTGTTTGCCTTTAATTCTTCATAGAATTGCTCTTTTGTCACTTCACCTGAATCTGTTTCTACCACTGTTTCGGGATCTGAGGAACAGGCAGAAAGGGTTAATACACTAGCTGCTAGAGTTGCTGTTATTGCTAACTTTTTCATAATACATACACTCCTACTGTTTTCTAAGACTATTTTTTCGTTCTTGCAATAATATAACATACTTTTTATAAAAATAAATAGAGAAAAAGAAGATTACTCTATTTTTACATATTTTAATATTATTATGTATAGATTACTTCCACATAGGATGAAATAAGCAGGATGGTAATGAGAATATTAATCGTTCGAAATACGTTTGGCTGTTTCTCTTTCGCCATATCGGTTTGTAGACATAACCTATATGTTAAAGAATTAAAAATAAATAATACAAATACAGAAAATACTATAAATACAAAAATCATGCATTTACCTCCTTCTCTCATGTTACTACTTTATCAAAAAATTGTATATTTGAACAGTATGTCCTTTAGGTAAAATAGAAATAATACAAGGATAAAAATCCTTGTATTATTTCTGAATTAGTATATCATAGCCTCGATCATCGTTTGCAATCACACAGTGTCTCGGTGCACGCCATAATCTATTGACGTAAACAAAATCAACATAGGAGAGGCTCAAATTAATGGCACCAAATAAGATAAAATATGGATAATAGCCAGAAGAAAGGTATCCCATGATAACACAAGGAATGGTAATAAAGATTGTCGGTGCTAATAGACCAATTAATAAGACAGGCTTTGATGTCTTAGTATTGCTACAAACCTCAAAATATGGAAGTACCTTCAGCTTTAAAGACCATTTTAATTTCAGATGTTTATTTGCGCATTTTAGAGGTACAATATGCAAGAATTTGTGTAATAATGGTAGTATAGCTAATCCAACAATCAATGGGAATAGTCCATATTCTCGAATCGACGTATTTTCATGTATAAAATTAAAAGGCAAATATAATAATATAAAGGATAAGAAACCGAATAATAACGAAAGGATCATACTACGATAAAACCCTAATTGCTTAGTAACATTTATGGAATCCCAACAATTCAATTGGATCACCTCTTTCTTACATAGGATGATTGGGTTTTTATTTTCATTTTAAAAAAGCACCTCATGAATATAGTATGTTTCATAAGAAAAATCAATAGGTTTTACGAAAAAATTACGAAAGAATTTTTGATTGAAATTGCCTGCAAAAATTTAGAATAGAACAATGGTTTTTGGAAAGGTGGTAGGAAACGTGTCAAAAATGGAGGCAGAATTGAAAAAACAACAATTTCAACTTTATTTATTGCGCTCTATAAGCAAATTAAATGACCATCCTTTTACCCAAATGTTATTTGAAAATGAAGTAACAGAATATGAATATCAAGAAACCCTAGATCTTTTAAAACGATTAGAGGGTCAATTTGAGGAATGGATAGAGGAAGGCTACCTTCATTTTGAACCATTACTCGTCCAATTCGTTGGAGCACTTTGTGAGAAATTGGAGCCGGAAAAAACGATGATTGCACTCAGAGATGAGGGAATGTATAAAAAAATGATGAACCAGTTTATTAAGCTTCATTTTAAGTATAAGAAGAATGATTATGTCATGTAGAATTACGAAGAAAAGCAATACCCGTTCAAATAAAAAAATGGCTCCTGTCATTATATTGACAGGAGCCATTTTTGATAATTAGTAGCTTTCCGTACGATTTTTGGTTTTGTCCTCTAGTTCTTTTAAGCTTTTTTCTATTTGATTTAAATACTTCTGGATATTTTTCTGATGGGGCTCGACGGTTTTCTTCCATGATTCAATCGATTCTTTAACATCAAGAGAGAGATCTTTAATTAGTGATACCCCTTCTTTAGAGGTTTTGGTGATTTGTTCTTTAATATCCATCCCATCTTCACGAAAGCGATTGAATGAATCAATGGCTTCATTGCTATAATGCTTCATATTATTACGAAGGTCTTTACCAGACTTCGGAGTGCTTAGTAATGTAGCTGTAGCACTAACTACACCACCTACAACGATTCCAAGCATAAGTGATTTCGTATTAATCATGATCAACCACGTCCTTTCTATTCTTATTATTCTCTATTTATTATCGGATCAAACTATATTTTTCAAATCTTCTAGGATGAAATCTTTTGATTTATCTGTTCGGCAATCGATGAAAGGTCTTCTCGTGTATACCGATCATCATGTGTTACCCATTTCATACCAAATCCGTCTTCTTTATTATAGCGGGGAATTAAGTGGATATGTAAATGAAAAACAGATTGCCCTGCAGGTGCCTCGTTATTATTCAATATGTTTAATCCAATTGGTGAAAACGATTCTTTAATAGCATTAGCGATCTTTGGAACACGGCTAAACACATTTGCTGCGATATCTTCCTCTGTTTCATAAATATCCTTCGCATGTGTTTTCGGTATAACTAATGTATGTCCTTTTGTTACCTGACTGATGTCTAAAAAGGCGTAAACCAATTCATCCTCATAAACCTTAGCAGACGGTATGTCTCCTTTGACAATTTTACAGAAAATGCAATCACTGTGTGTAGCCAACGATATCGCTCCTTTTAATTTTATATTTAGCATATTCATTTAGTATGTAATCATTAATTCTATTGTATAAATAAATATTAGGTTGCGCAACAATGACCATCACATTTCTTTCATCTAGTGAAATTCTTTGGCATAACACCAGTAAAATGATAATATTTTAGCATGTAAGGTAATAGAAAGGATGGTTGGAAATGGAGCCACTATTACATATTGAACAATTAGAAGGTGGATATACTCATCGGAATGTATTGCACGGGATTTCCTTTGATGTATTTCCTAACGAAATCGTCGGTTTGATCGGTTTAAATGGCGCTGGGAAAAGTACAACTATTAAACATGTCATTGGATTAATGCAGGCGAAAAAAGGTTCTGTTGCGATCAATGGAAAAACCTTTAATCAGCAAAAAGAAGCCTATCGACAACAGTTTTCATATATACCAGAAATGCCTGTTTTATATGATGAGCTAACATTGGAAGAGCATTTACGCTTAACAGCTATGGCTTATGATATTCCAGAAGAAATCTTCAAGAAACGGGTAGAGCCTTTATTAAAGGAATTTCGACTAGATGGAAAGTTAAAATGGTTTCCAATCCATTTTTCTAAAGGGATGCGTCAAAAGGTGATGATCATGTGTGCTTTTCTTGTGGAGCCCGATTTATACATAGTGGACGAGCCGTTTGTTGGCTTAGACCCACTTGGAATCCAGTCTTATTTGCAATGGATGAATCGAATGAAGGAGCAAGGGGCAGGCGTACTAATGTCAACGCATATTTTAGCAACTGCAGAACGGTATTGTGATCGTTTTGTCATTCTTCATGATGGGAAGATCAGAGCACAGGGAACGTTAGAAGAATTAAGACATGCCTTCGGTCGCCCTGAAGCGACACTTGATGATTTATATATTCAATTAACAAAGGAAGCAGATGCTCATGCTTAACGCGAAGGAGTTTTTTTTCGAACGTCTCAAGGCACATGTAAAAGAATTGAATCGCTATTTGCGTTATATTCTAACAGGTCACCTAGCAATCGCGATGTTTTTTATTTTCTCTGCTATGGCTGTTTATTACCAAAAATGGTTAGAAGAGCTCCCAGAAAACTTTCCAGTAGCCATTGTAATTGCCGTTTTGTTAGGCTTTTTTACTATGTATAGTCCGATTCAAACACTATTAAAAAAGGCAGATGTGGTTTTTTTAATACCTGCTGAACAGAAGCTTGCTAGTTATTTTACTCGTACGCTAATCTATAGTTATCTTACTCAAATCTACCTTGTCTTGTTTGTTTATGCTGTAATGGCACCATTGTATTTTGCATCCTTTTCCGATGGATCACTTTACTTCCTTCTACTCTTTTTACTTTTACTTATCAAAGCATGGAGTATACTGGCCAATTGGTGGATGTTAAAGATAAGGGAGCGATCCTCACGAGTTATCGATCAGCTTGTGCGTTTATTACTTATTATTGCTATCGTTTATTTCTTTTTGGAAAGGGAAACGATGTATTTATTTATGGTGACGGCTATACTTGTTGGTTTGTTCCTATACAATTATTTATTAGCAAAAAAGCAGCCTGGTATCCAATGGGATTTGTTAATAGAACGGGATTATTTAAGAATGCGCTCCTTCTATCGTCTGGCTAACATGTTCACAGACGTACCACACTTAGAAACGACAGTGAAGAAGCGACATGGATTGGCGCGCCTACTAACAAGCTCTATTCCTCATAAACAACATAATAGCTATACCTTCTTGTTCCGTTTAACTACGGCAAGAAGTGGAGAATACTTTGGAATATATATCCGGTTACTAGTTATTGGCTGCCTACTCGTTTACTATGTACCAAATCCATGGCTCAAGCTCATCTTTGCGATTCTCTTTGGTTATATGACATTCATACAATTAATGCCATTATGGAAACATCATTTTACCTTAGTATGGTTGGATCTATATCCAATTACTGAAAAAGTTAGGGAAGCGTCCTTTATTAAGTGGTTAAAGCAATTAATGATTATCCAGCTCGTTATATTTGCTGTATTTTTATTCTTTGTCGGAAATCTAGAGCTTGGTCTGTTCATGTTTATTTTTAGCATTTTATTCATTCAATTTGTTATCCCTGCTTATGTTCATAAGAAGTTGAAGGGGTAAAAACGAAACAGGTAAACAAATAATAGGAGAGGCTATCCCATTTTTTATTAGGGGATAGCCATTTTTAATGGTGGTTAACTATGTAATAGTTATCTACTGGTTGGCACGATATACTGCTGAAATCAAAGTTTTTGCTGCGATTTTCATTGCTCGTTCATCAAAGTCAAACCTAGGATGGTGATGTGGTATAAATCCATCCTCTATTTGTGCGCCCGTAAAGAAAAATGCCCCAGGTTTACGTTCTAAATAATAAGCAAAATCCTCTCCTGTCATGCTTGGTTCAACCATTTCAGCTTTTTTAACCTCTGAAACCTGTTGGGCAGCTTCAATAATCCATGCTGCCTGTTCCTTATGATTCACGACAGGTGGATATCCTTTTTGGTAATCAAAATGATAGGAAACATCATAGCTATGACAAGTACCTTTGATGATCCTTTCCATTTCAGAGATGATGAACCGCTGTAGTTTTAAATCAAGCGTTCTTACAGTACCTTCAATGATTGCGGAATCTGGTATTACATTATAAGCATTCCCTGCATGAAAGGTACCGATGGATAGAACGGCTGTGGCTAATGGATCAAGCTTTCTACTAATAATTTGCTGAAGATTTGCGATTAATTGGGAACCTATCACGATAGGATCCTTGGTTTGATGTGGAATACCTCCATGACCACCGGTTCCATTAATTTTAATCGTAAACTTATCGGCAGCAGCCATAAAATTTCCAGGTGCTGTCTGCACAACTCCATATGGCGTATTTGTCCATAAGTGTGTTCCAAATACAAGCTCCACCTCATCTAATATTCCTGTATCAATCATTGGTTTTGCGCCTCCAGGTGCGACTTCCTCAGCATGCTGATGGATAAAAACAATTTTGCCAGGAATAACTTCTTTATATTGTTTAAATATTTTTGCAATGGTTAACAGTGTCGTAGTATGACCATCGTGGCCACAGGCGTGCATCACACCTTGACTTTTGGAACGATATTCCACCTTTTTTTCATCTTGGATGGGAAGTCCATCAAAATCTGCTCGCAATGCGATGGTCTTACCAGGTTTGCCTCCAGTTAGTGTAGCGACAACACCGTTTCCACCGACATTTGCTTGGTATGGTATTTCTAGTCTCTGATAGTGCTCTGCAATAAAGGCAGCGGTTTTGTATTCATAAAAGGAAAGCTCAGGGTATTGATGCAAATATCTTCGCATATTTACCATCTCATCATAATGTTGGTCTATTTCTATAAAAAGATTGTTTAGCATATATGCATCATCCTCTTACATTTTTTCTCATTATATCACAGTATTCTAGATGTGCATGGTGACTCAAGCTAAAAAAAATAACCCGAGCTTGTGAGCCCGGGCTAACATTAATCTATATAAAAAGGGGGGTATTTACATTTTAGAAAAGCATAAAGGCATCGCAAGAAGTCAGGTTTTTCCTAAAAGAAGCTTTTATCAGCTAGAAGTCTTTGCGTTTCTTCTTTATGTCCTGTTTCATCTGCGATCATATCGTCTAATTTAACGACAAGCTCTGTAAAACCTAATTCTTCTGCTTGTTGTTTCCTTTTTTCATAGCGTTCAATTGTCTCGGTTTCTGCTTTTAATGTTGCTTCAAGCATTGCTCTTACATCTGTTAATTGTTCTACTTTAGCTGGTGTCGTAGTTGGAGTCCCGCCTAATGTTTTGATCTTGTCTGACAAATATAGGGCATGTCCAATCTCATCATCAATCTCATCTTCAAAGAAAGGCTTTAATAAGGAGCGATACAACCCAGATACTACAGATGCATGATAGGTATACATAATAGTAGAAGCATATTCATTCGCTAAGTCTACATTTAATCCATCAATTAATTCTTGTAATTTTTTTTCATCTTGTGCCATGTTAGCTAACATCCTTTCACGTTTTAATCTTCCATTATATGTCTACCCTTAAATTTTAAAATTAAACATAAAAAAACTCCCTTATTGGCAAATCCGTGAATCTATGCTATTCTTTTCCTGTAAGCAACTAACTTCATAACGAACACTAGGGGAGCCTTTAAGGCTGAGACGGATTATTTCGGACCCTTTGAACCTGATCTGGTTAACACTAGCGTAGGGAAGTGGTAGAATAGCTTTGCATGTTTTTAGCATAATCAAGCCACTTGTCTTTATTAGATAAGTGGCTATTTACGTTTCAATTTAAGTTTTTCTTCCATTTCCCATTGCGTGTGACAAAGGAGTGAAAGATTTTGATCGAGAAACATCTGCACTTAATATCTAATGGGAATTTTTCTAACCAACATCTCCCTATCCTTAAAGAAATCCAACATGATATTGACTTTCTCCATATTAGAGAAAAAGAAAAAACTGCAAAACAATTAATGGATTCTATTAATTCATTAATAGGGATTGGGTTCCCTCTATCCAAAATCATCATAAATGATCGGATCGATGTAGCATACATGATGAAGTGCGCTGGGGTGCAGCTTGCTTACCATAGTGCTTGTGTATCTGCAGTAAAAAAACATTTTCCATCCATGTTATGTGGGAAATCTGTTCATTCCGTAAAAGAGGCAAAGCGAGCAGAAGAAGAAGGTGCAGATTTTTTGTTGTATGGACATATTTTTGCTAGTAATTCTAAACCTAACCAGGTTCCAAGAGGATTAATTGCACTTAATAGGTTAATAGACAGTGTTGCAATTCCAGTTTATGCAATCGGTGGAATAACTCCAGCTCTAGCACGGGATATACTGAAATGTAATGCGAGTGGCATTGCGATAATGTCTGGAATATGGGAGGCAGCTCAACCTCTTCAAGCTGTAAAGGCATACCGGAAAGTGTTGAAGGAAGCAAGGAGGGATAGGTATGAATAATTATGATCAAATCATTGTCGGTGCTGGTGTCATAGGTTGCTCAATTGCGTATCAATTAACGAAAAGGGGGTATAACGTTTTAGTATTGGAACAAAACAAAATAGGATGTGAGGCATCAAGTGCTGCTGCTGGAATGCTCGGAGCACAAGCGGAATTTTCAGAGGATTCTCCTTTGTTTCGATTTGCAAGAGAAAGTCGCTCCCTTTTTCCAGGGTTAGCAACAGAGCTAAAGGATCAAAGTGACGTGGATATCCATTATATGAACAATGGGATGTATAAGCTTGCCTTCCATGAAAAGGAATGGCAGCAATTAGAGGAAATCGCTCGTTTCCAAGTTGATGCAGGCGAAGAGGCATATATTTTAGGGCGTGATGAGGTAGTTAAGGAACTAAAAAATATTACCTCTCATTTTCTAACAGCATTATACTTACCGAATGACGGTCAGGTGTCAGCACCAGATTTAACAATAGCATTTGCTCTTGCTGCAAGAAACAATGGAGCAACAATAAAGGAATATACGGCTGTAACTAAACTTCTGATCAAAGATGGGCAAGTTCAAGGAGTAAGAGCAAATCAATGTTGTTATTATGCAGATCAAATAATATTGGCAACAGGAGTAGGCGGAAATCATTTGCTTCCTTTTTTAACAGATCCGTATATTATTTCACCTGTAAAAGGGGAGTGCTTATCGTTAATCACAGAAGAGCTGAAGGTAGAATCAACAATAGTTACCAATGGCTGTTATCTCGTTCCTAAGAGTAAGCAAAGAATCATCATTGGTGCGACTTCTATGCCTAACGATTGGGATAAAGAAGTGCGTGTTGAAGGAATTTATCAATTATTAACTCGTGCTCAAAAGATTTTGCCATGTTTGAAGAAGGCAAAAATGGAAGGCTTTTGGTCGGGATTACGACCACAATCAGCAGATGGCTTCCCTTTTCTAGGAGAAGTACCCGATATAGCAGGTTTATATATGGCAAATGCTCACTTTAGAAATGGTATTTTGCTTTCACCTATTACGGGTGAGTTTATGGCCGATTTAATAGAAGGAAAAGAAGTAAAGGCAGCATATAAGGAGAATTTTTCTCTTCATCGATTTCAAAAAGCATTTACATGAAGGTAGGTGAAATGATTGAAGCTTTTGGTCAATGGAAATGATTTAACAGTTAATAGCAGTGTGAATAGCATACAGCAATTGATCGAACATTTAGAGCTAAGGAACAAATCTTTGATTGTAGAACATAACCAGCAAATATTGAAAAAAGAGGACCATGAGAAGACTATCATAAACGATGGTGACAGAATCGAAATCGTTCATTTTGTAGGAGGAGGATGAGCAATGCTTACAATAGGAAAGTATCAATTTAACTCACGATTATTTTTAGGAACAGGTAAATTCTCGGATTTTGATGTGCAGAAAAAAGCGGTGGAGGTGTCCCAAACAGAAGTATTAACCTTCTCTGTTCGGAGAATGAATATTTTTGATCCAAACCAACCCAATTTTCTTGAAAAAATCGACCTTGAAAAATTTACTTTCTTGCCAAATACAGCAGGAGCAAGTAATGCAGAAGAGGCAGTTCGAATCGCTAAATTAGCTGATGCTTCAGGGTTATGTGATATGGTGAAAGTAGAGGTTATTGGATGCTCCAAAACATTGCTCCCAGATCCAGTAGAAACATTAAAAGCAACAGAAGCTCTATTGACAGAAGGCTTCACTGTATTGCCATATACCTCGGATGATGTTGTACTAGCACGTAAATTAGAGGAATTAGGTGCTCACGCTATTATGCCAGGAGCTTCTCCAATTGGAAGTGGCCAAGGCATTGTAAATCCATTAAACTTGCAATTTATAATCGAACAAGCAAAGGTCCCAGTTATCGTGGACGCAGGTATTGGCTCACCTAGTGATGCAGCGTTAGCAATGGAATTAGGAGCAGATGGTGTTTTGTTAAATACGGCAGTTTCTGGGGCGGATAATCCAGTACAAATGGCAGAGGCTATGCGGCTAGGGATTGACGCAGGAAGACTCGGCTATACAGCAGGTAGGATAGAAAAGAAGAATTATGCTGTAGCCAGTAGTCCTAAGGATGGGATAAGTGTTGGAAGCTAGTCGTTATAGTAGACAAATATTGTTTGAGCCAATCGGGGAAGAGGGGCAATTGCGACTTTCTAAAAGCCATGTACTTATCATTGGGGTAGGTGCCTTAGGATCTATTAGTGCAGAGACATTGACACGTGCTGGAGTTGGAAAATTAACCTTGGTAGATCGTGACTATGTGGAAGAGAGTAATTTGCAGAGACAGCAGCTGTTCACTGAAAAGGATGTAATCAATCAAACTCCAAAGGCAATTGCTGCTAAGGAACGCTTAGAGTCGATTAATCATTTGGTCAAAATTGACGCAATGGTGATGGATGCAGATGTCAGTAAGCTGGAACAAATCATACCAAAGGTTCACTTAGTCATTGATGCGACCGATAATTTTGAAACCCGTTTGCTTATAAATGACCTTTGTCAAAAATATCGAAAGCCATGGATTTATGGTGGCTGTGTTGCTAGCTATGGCATCACATTTACCGTTTTACCTAATGAAACCCCATGCTTACAATGCCTAATGAAACATATTCCACAGGATGGCGCAACCTGCGATACTGTTGGTATTGTTAGCCCTGTAGTACAAATGGTCGTATCTCATCAAATGATCGAGGCATTCAAGATTTTAACTGGTAACAAGCAACAATTATCAGGAAAACTAATAGCGTTTGATCTATGGCAAAATCAGCGAATGGAGTTAGCAGTCGAATCTTTAAGAAAGAAAGATTGC
This sequence comes from Gracilibacillus sp. JCM 18966, assembly GCF_055392695.1. Lineage (NCBI taxonomy): Bacteria > Bacillati > Bacillota > Bacilli > Caryophanales > Bacillaceae > Gracilibacillus > Gracilibacillus sp. JCM 18966. The sequence continues at coordinate 2,401,917 of NZ_AP043883.1, forward strand.
CCATCGTGCTCCGAAAATAAACAGTTTCCAAATCTTTCTTATGAGCAACAATTAAAAACCGCCGTTTTATGTGGAAGAAATACGGTTCAAATTCGTTCCCCACATAAACAAGTACATTTAGAAGAAATCGCTAGACATTTACAAAAAAAACAATCATTAAAGGTTTTTCAGAATCCATACCTTCTTTCATTTGAAATAGAGAACCATCGTATGGTCGTTTTTCAAGATGGTAGAACATTGATTCATGGCACAAAAGATTTGACAGAAGCTAAAAAATTATATTATCAATTTATCGGTTAAAAATTACAGGGGCTACCTTCACGGCTAGCCTCTGTTTAAATTTTTTGTAAAATCGCTCAATCTATTTTGTAAATAGAATGGTTATCTGTATAATAAGATGGGAGAGGAGAGAGGTGGATAATGGATAGTAAGAAAGATACGCTATTGTTTATCATTTGGGCGCAAAGTTTAGTTGCTATGCTAGGCAGCCTATTTTACTCAGAAGTTATGGATTATATACCCTGTGAACTATGCTGGTATCAACGAATTTTAATGTATCCACTAGTTCTTATTTATGGGTATGCTCTTTATAAAAAAGATATCAGATATGCATTTCCTGGAATCATAATGAGTGGAATCGGTATTCTCGTTTCTGGCTATCATTATTTAATTCAAAATGTACCAAGCTTACAATCTGCTGGGGATGCATGTGGAGTGGTTCCTTGTAATGCTATCTATGTAGATTTTCTAGGGTTTATCACCATTCCTTTTCAAGCATTTGTAGCTTTTTTAGTCATTTTTAGCCTACACCTTGCATTAATTGTTCAACAAAGGAGAGCTTAATTTTGAAAAAGATGATTATATTTATCATAGTGCTAGTAGTAATTTTTTTAGCCTTATTCTTCGTCGTGAAATATCAAAAGGACAAGGCGTCAGAAGGAAATCCGTACGATAAATCAGACCTTCATTCTGCAACCATCGAACAATTAGATGATGAAAACTATCAAAATCAAATTCTACCAGATGAGCTAGCAGACAAGCTTGAAAATGGTGAAGATGTAACGGTTTATTTCTATAGTCCTACATGTGTACACTGCCAACGTACTACCCCAGTTGTCGTTCCAATGGCAGAAGGCTATGGGATTGATCTAGTTAAATTAAATTTATTAGAGTTTGAAGCACAATGGGATGCATATGGAATTGAGGCAACACCAACCCTTGTCCATTTTGAAGATGGAGAAGAATCTGCCCGTATTGTTGGGGAACAAGAAAATGAAAGATTCGAATCATTTTTTGAAACAGAAGTATTAGAATAATGGAATAAAAAAGGTATAAATCCAGACTTTTATCTAGTTAGAAAAGTCTGGATTGTTTTTTAGTGAAGTAACATTTCGGGCGATTCCACATTTTAAAAACTCTGTTATCAAAGCGATGATACACGTCCCAACACCCATGCAATCCTTCAGTCCCTATTTCTCCAAGTACTTACGCTTCCTCTTCTCCTACTTGATATACATTAGTATAGGCAGGGCCTGCACTATATGGCTTTTGTTCTATTGCCATTCCTTCGTCATTTTTCCATCTTTGATAAGCATATTTATTTCGCCACTCTGTTAGTAAGATATACGTTTTCCCCTTGGAAGGACGTAGGAGTCTAAGTGCGATAAATCCTGGGTGATCTGTTATGTTCTTAGCTGTTTCCTTTAATTCCAATTCAAAAATAGGAGCACCTTCGTCTGTAATGGGAAGATGTGTAAGAGCGATAAAACCAGTTTCTTGCAAATCATTTTGTGATAGGACTACTTCATAATTTCGGCTTGTTTTGAAAATAGAAGAATTTTTATCATCTTCATAATATGCAATGGCTGTATCCGCATTATGCATTAGAATAAAGGGGTGTTGATCTTCTAACTTCGATAAGTATTCAAAAGTACCATTTGTCATAAATGCCTTCATTTTCTTTCCTCCTCGATTATCAATTCTTTAAAATCGTTTTTCCCGTATGTTGTGTGATAAAATAAAAATATTGTGTGTTAAAATGTGACAAAAGATGCAAGTGTAGATACCAAAATTTGATGAAAGGTGGTGCAAACTGTTGGGATTTCTCCATAAATGGATGCAGAACAGCTGGGTAATGATAAAACGCTTTAAAGTGTTGGTTATTATCTTTACTGCAATGATTTTCTTCGCTTTCTGTGGTTATTTATTCTTATTATTTGGTGGAAGTTTAGTTTTTAATGAAGCTGCTACATATTTACCCCAAACCTCTAAGGTTGTAACTGAGGATGGGACAATTCTAGGAAAACTTTATAGCGAAAATCGTGAGTATGTCTCCATAGATGAAATACCTGAACATGTGGAAGCTGCCTTTTTATCATTAGAGGACAAGGATTTTTATGAACATTCCGGAATATCCTTTCCAGCAGTTGCACGGGCATTATATCGTGACATTCTCGCCATGAGCAAAGTCGAAGGCGGAAGTACGATTACGCAACAGCTAGCGAAAAACTTATTCTTAGTTAATGATAAAACATGGATGCGAAAAACGAAAGAGGTTATGGCTTCCATCTATTTGGAACGTAATTATAGTAAGGAAAAAATTCTTGAGCTTTATTTAAATGAAGTGTATTTTGCGCATGGAATTTATGGTGTCGGAACAGCAGCGGATTACTTTTTTGGAAAAGATATTTCAGAGCTTACGATCGATGAAGGGGCACTCCTTGCTGCAATGGTAAAAGCCCCTAACACTTATTCTCCTTATATTGATAAGGAAAAGGCAAAAGAAAGAAGAGACCTTGCCCTTTCTCAAATGGAGAAGTATGGAGAAATTTCAACAGAAGAGATGCTCTCCTTCCAAGCAAAAACGATAAACGTTCAAACACATGAGCAGGAGGAGGAACCATGGTTAGATGACTATTTTGACCATGTATTGAAGGAAGTAGAGTATGTATATGGGCTCAGTAGGGAGGCGTTGAAGCGTGGTGGCTATACGATAGAGGTATATATGGATCCACTAATGCAAAAAATTGCCTATCAAAAAATGCAGGACGATAGCTTTTTTCAAGCTTCTAATCAAAAGGTGGATGGGACCTTCGTATTAATGGAACAAGAATCAGGACATTTAAAGGCATTAATTGCTGGTCGTGATTTTTCCTTCTCGGAAATTAATCAGCTTCATGTTGCTAAACAGCCTGGGTCTATTATGAAGCCTTTAGCAGTCTATGGTCCAGCTATGCAATTAGGGGAATATAAACCATACGATTTACTCCTTGACAAAGATATCGATTATGATGGCTATCACGTTAAAAATGCAGACGGTCAATATGATGGGCAAGTCACGATGTATGAGGCGATCAACCAATCGAAAAATGCTCCAGCAGTCTGGTTATTAGATCAAATCGGAATTGATTATAGTAAAGCTGTTTTAGAAAAAATGAATCTTACTATAAAAGATAAAGGACTTGCTATCGCATTAGGTGGGCTAGAAAAAGGATTAACACCTATAGAAATAACAGAAGCATATCGTACCTTTATTCATCGAGGACAATGGACGGAATCGAGAAGTATCCAATCCATAACCGATTCCTCAGGAGAGATTATCACTCCACAAGAACAAAAAACAACGGAGATTTTTAACCAACAGGTCGCATGGAATATGGTACGGATGTTAGAGGGGGTTGTCCAAACGGGTACAGCACAAAATGGAGATTTTTCCAAAGCATTAGCAGGAAAAACAGGATCGACAGAGCATCCACACTCACCGGGGAATATAAAAGATGCCTGGTTTGCGGGATTCACTCCTGACTATGTGATGTCAGCATGGATAGGGTTTTCCGAAGCTCCAGCAGAAAATTATCTCACCACTGGTAGTGAAGCACCGACTCGATTGACAAAATCGATTTTACAAGAGATAGATAAACATTATTCGTTAAAGCAAAACTTTGAAAAACCTAATCAAGTGAAGGAGTTGCCTAAGCCAATCGGAGAATTACCTGTCATTACGGATTTATCGACATCGATAGAATTTGGCGGTTTCACCGTAATTCAAGGAGAATTAAACTGGACAGTAGCTGATGATGAACGAATTGTTTATCAAATTTATGAACAGAGGGAAGAAAAGGATAAATTAGTTGGAGAAGTGAAAGGGAAAGGGAATTATACTGTTGGATTAGGTGATGTTTTTCAATCAAAGCAGTATTATGTAGTTCCATATAATCCGTTAACAGAGCAATCGGGACAACCATCGAATATCACAACCTTTAGAGAATAAGAATTAATTTTAGCTTTATAATTGTTTTTTAGTTATAATAATTACAATTTAGTGAACAATTGTGAAAAATGCTATACATGTACGATTAAACATTTTATAGTTAAATAGAATGAGGAAAAAGGATGGAATAGATATGACAGCATTTAATGATACGATTTTAAAAGCGTTTCGTGGTGAGGAAACAGACTATACGCCTGTCTGGTATATGCGTCAGGCTGGAAGGTCCCAAAAAGAATATAGAGAATTAAAAAAGAAATATTCTTTATTTGAAATTACTCACCAGCCGGAACTATGTGCCTATGTTACGAAGCTTCCTGTAGACATGTATAATGTCGATGCAGCTGTTTTGTACAAGGATATCATGTCACCATTACCGGCAATTGGTGTAGATGTAGAGATCCAATCTGGCATTGGTCCAGTAATTGAGAATCCTATAAAGTCATTAAAAGATGTGGAGAAATTAGGAACAATCGATCCCGAAAGTGACGTTCCATATGTATTAGAAACGATTCGAATATTAACAAAGGAACAGCTTCAAGTACCTTTGATCGGTTTTAGTGGTGCTCCTTTTACCATAGCAAGCTATATGATTGAAGGAGGTCCATCGAAAAATTATCATCGAACAAAAGCATTGATGTATAGTGACCCGAAGGCATGGTTTGCTCTGATGGACAAATTAGCTGATATGACAATAACGTATGTCAACGCCCAGATACAAGCTGGTGCCCAAGCTATTCAAATTTTTGATTCATGGGTTGGTGCGTTAAATGTTGCTGATTATCGTACCTACATCAAACCAATTATGCAGCATATTTTTACAGAATTGAGAAAAAATAATGTACCTCTTATTTTATTTGGAGTAGGTGCAAGTCATTTAGTGAAGGAATGGAATGATCTCCCTGTTGATGTGCTTGGATTAGACTGGCGCTTATCTATTCGTGAGGCGAGAAGCTTAGATGTAACAAAGGCATTACAAGGGAACTTAGACCCAGCCTTCCTGCTCTCAGATTGGGCAACGGTTGAAAAGAAAGTGAAAGAAATCATTGATGAAGGAAAACAATATCCGAGTCATATATTTAACCTTGGACATGGAGTGACACCAGAAATAAATCCAGATCGTTTAAAAAAATTAACTGAATTTATTCATACTTATTCCAAGCAAGCATAGAAAGGATGTTTCATGATGACAAAGAAAAAAATCGGACTACTCGTAATGGCATATGGTACTCCTTATGAGGAAGCAGACATAGAACGCTATTACACAGATATTCGCCATGGACGTAAACCATCCCCAGAGATGTTAGAAGACTTAAAAGAGAGATACAAAGCAATCGGTGGTATTTCTCCACTTGCTAAAATCACGAAAGATCAGGCAAAGGCATTAGAAGACCATTTAAATGAAGTACAGGATGATGTGGAATTCGTTCACTACTTAGGCTTAAAGCATATTGAGCCATTTGTAGAAGACGCAGTGAAAAAAATGGCTGATGATGGGATAACAGAAGCTATTTCTATAGTACTTGCCCCACATTATTCTACTTTTAGTGTGAAGTCTTACAATGGTCGTGCTCAAGACGAGGCAGCTAAATTTGGTATCACGATAAACTCTGTGGAAAGCTGGTATGATGCAGAAGGATTTATCGATTATTGGAAGGAAGCCATCTTAGCAGAATATGAAAAAATGGAAGAAACAGAAAAAGAGAACGCGGTGCTTATTGTCTCTGCCCATAGCCTTCCTGAGAAAATTTTGCAATATGGTGACCCATATCCAGAGCAATTACAAAAAACGGCAGACCTTATTAAAGCAAAAACAGGAATCAAAAATTTGGAAATTGGCTGGCAAAGTGAAGGAAATACGCCTGATCCTTGGTTAGGTCCAGATGTACAGGATTTAACCCGTGAGTTATATAATGAAAAAGGATACCGCAGCTTTATTTATGCCCCGGTTGGGTTTGTTGCAGACCACTTAGAAGTTCTCTATGACAATGATTATGAATGTAAGGTTGTATGTGAGGAGCTTGGTGCGAACTACTATCGTCCATCCATGCCGAACGCTCATCCTAAATTTATCGATACTTTAGCAACCGTTGTGTTAAATAAATATAAAAGTAATGATCGATCATGAAAAAGATTGTAATCATTGGCGGTGGTATTGCGGGACTTACCGCCGCTTTTTACTTAAAAAAGCAGATAAAAGAAGAAAATCTACCATATGAAGTGAATGTAATAGAAGCGAGCAATCGTCTTGGTGGAAAAATTAAAACAGAGCGTCGGGATGGCTTTACAATGGAACGTGGGCCTGATTCCTTTCTCATTCGAAAGCAGTCGGCTGAGCGTCTTGTCCGTGAGGTTGGCTTAGGGGATAAGCTAGTAACAAATGGGACAGGGAAATCTTATATACTAATTGGAAATGAACTCCATAGTATGCCTCAAGGATCATTTATGGGTATTCCTACTCAAGTCAAACCATTTTTATTATCCGATTTATTTAGTATAGCGGGCAAGCTTCGAGCAGGGATGGATTTTATTAGACCTAAAGGAATGCCTCAAGACGATCAATCACTAGGAAAATTCTTTCGCAAGCGATTTGGTGATGAATTGGTTGAAAATTTAATAGAACCATTACTATCTGGTATTTATGCCGGAGATATCGATGATTTAAGCTTAATGGCTACTTTCCCAAATTTTTACGAACTGGAGCAAAAGTATGGCAGTATTGTAAGGGGCTTGCAAAAGTCGATGCCAAAGACGAAGAATACGGGTAAAAAGAGAAGCATGTTCTACAGTCTTGAAGGTGGTTTACAAACACTCGTGGAAGCATTAGAGCAAGCTCTTGGGGATGAAATGATCTATAAAAATACAAAGGTTAAATCATTGGAAAAAATAAATAGTAACTACCAACTTTCCTTATCAGATGGCTCAATAGTGAATGCTGATGCGGTGATGGTGGCAACACCTTTTGCATCCATGAAACAAATGTTAGGTTCTTATGATTTTATCCAAAAGCTAGGGGAAATGAAGGCAACATCTGTAGCAAATGTTGTGTTAGCCTTTGATCAGTCTGCTATTAAAGAAGATATTGATGGTACTGGTTTCGTCGTATCACGCAATAGTAGTAATCGTATAACAGCTTGTACATGGACACATAAAAAATGGCCGGAAACCACTGTACCAGAAGGAAAGGCATTGCTTCGTTGTTATGTAGGAAGACCTGGTGATGAAGAAGTGATTCATCTATCAGATGATGGATTAGAGGAGCTAGTTCTTGCCGATTTGAATAAGATTATGAGGATTGATGGTAAACCTCTTTTTTCTGTTGTGACACGTTGGGAAAATGCAATGCCCCAATACCGTGTTGGGCATAAGCAGATGGTAGAAAAATTAGAAGGAGATTTGATGGAACACCTCCCTGGCGTATATGTAGCTGGTAGTCCCTATAAAGGGATTGGGATTCCGGACTGTATTGATCAAGGGGAAGAGACCGTCAAGAAAATGTTAGAGTTTTTAGCCGAGTAGAGTTGCTTAGAAAAGCACTCTACTTTTTTTTGTGTTTATACCATATATAAAAAAAGAGCAGCTTTAGAAGCTGCAGGTGTCTGTCTTTCACATATATCTTGATTAATTGGATGGGAATGTTCGTCATCCTTATTCAGCAGGATAAGAAGGATGAAAGGAACGAAAGATATAGGGTAAAAGACGTATAGGTTAAATGGCGGGATGATTGCAGCTGTCACAAATGTTATGATAACAATCTGCTTGTTCTACAATATCATTTCCGCACTTTACACACTTTTTTCTAGGGATATTACGAAAGAATTCTAAGATGTTTATCATAGACAAATCCCTCCAAAAATCGTGTCGTACATTTATTGTATTATAACAAAATCAAAAAATCAATACTTTGTATTAGTACAATTTCAAAAAATTGTTTTATCCTCTTTCTTCTTTTATACTTAGGTAGAAAAGCTTAGATAAAAAGGGGTGTCACTATCAAATGAAATTTATTGATAATAAAGGAATTACAGATCCACACATTAATTTAGCTATTGAAGAATATATATTAAAACAGTTCGGAGAGAAGGATACCTATTTGCTGTTCTACATAAATGAACCTTCGATCATTATTGGTAAAAATCAGAATACAATTGAAGAGATCAATACAGACTATGTAGAGGAAAAAGGTATTCACGTTGTCCGTCGTCTTTCTGGTGGCGGTGCAGTCTACCATGATCAAGGAAATCTGAATTTTAGCTTTATTACAAAAGATGATGGTAACAGTTTTCATAACTTTGCAAAATTCACAGAACCCGTTGTGGATGCATTGAAGGCACTGGGGGTTCCTGCCGAATTAAGTGGACGTAATGACTTAGTTGCAGAGGGGCGCAAGATCTCAGGAAATGCCCAATTTACAACACGTGGTCGAATGTTTAGTCATGGAACATTAATGTATGATTCTGAAATTGAACATGTGGTAAGATCACTCAATGTAAAAACAGAGAAGATAATCTCTAAAGGAATAAAATCCATCAGAAGTCGTGTAGCAAATATTTCAGAATTTATGGAAAATAAGCTATCAATGGATGCATTAAAGGAGCATATACTTTGTCATGTCTTTCATGTTGATAAGCTAGAAGAGGTACCACGTTATGAATTAACAGAAGAAGACTGGGAAAATATTCATCAATTATCGAAAGAACGCTATCAGCAATGGGAATGGAATTATGGAAAATCACCGAAATTTAACATCCAGCATTCACACAAATTCCCAGCTGGTTTAGTTGACATACGCTTGGATGTGCATAAAGGAATGATTGAGGATTGCAAAATTTATGGTGACTTTTTCGGTGTTGGAGATGTTAGTGAATTAGAGGACAAGCTAAAAGGGGTACGATATGATCGTCAAGCAATGGATGATGCACTAGAAGATATCGAAGTATCTCATTACTTAGGTAAAATTTCGAAAGAAGAGCTTTTAGGATTAATTTATTAATGGCATCTAGTTAGCGATTGATGGAAGCATACAAGAGGCTGTGCCATTCTTGGCTACAGCCTTTTTGCGTAAGAGAATAGGAAAGGAGGAAGTAGATGAAGAAGCTAATCATTACTTATGGCTTGTATGTATCCGTACTGTTTGTTTATTTCTTTTTTTATTATCCACTAGAGTCCTTCGGTAATTCTCGCTATGGTGCTCTCTCACATGCCTTTTACTTTTCCATGCTACCATTACAGCTTCTTGTACCTGTTTTACTTTTGAAAAGAAAAGCTTCCTACCAATGGATGGAGCGTTATTCATTGCTTCTCCGAACATTTTTCCTTGCTGCAGTGATTATGCTCATCGATTTTCTCATTCATCTCCCTTTTCGTGTGCTCTGGTATATGATTTCTAGAAATGAGGGCACACGAACACAGTTGTTCTGGCCATGGCTCTTAGAACGTCTCATTAGCTCATTCATCACTTTACTTGTGCTTGTTATTATTTTTTATATCGCTTCAATAATCATGAAGCAATGGCCAAAAATATGGGGGTTTATGCTTTGGTTATGGTTGATTCCAGCGGTTATTTTCATGGTGTTTATTCAACCAGTGTTGATTGATCCATTATTTGATGATTTTTCTCCTTTAGAACAAGGTAATTTACGCAATGAAATAGTAGAGCTAACGGGAAATGCGGGATTAAATGATGTCGACTTATTAGTTGTTCATAAAAGTGAGAAGGTATCCACCTACAATGCTTATGTTACGGGTATTTTTGATAATGCTAGAATTGTGATCTGGGATACGATGCTCAAAGGAATGGAAAGTGCTGAAATATTATTTATTATGGCACATGAAATTGCCCACTACTTGTATAACCATGTTTACATTGGTACGGGCTTGTACTTATTACTCGGATTAGTTTTATTATTGTTCCTGCAAAAATTTAGCACTCGTTGGACTAAACAACAACAAACACCGAGCTTAACAGTGCTGTTGAAATTATTTTTGACTGTCAATATAGTACTTATTATTACAGAGCCGTTATCCCTGTTTATTTCACGTCATATGGAGCAAGCAGCAGACCAATATGCAATAGAACATACAGAAGATTTAAATCCAGCCTTAGCAAGCTATTATCAATTAGCAGAGCAATCAAAGACAGATATATCTCCTGCTACTTGGATAAAATTACTTCGCTCGTCCCATCCATCAATAGCAGACCGAATCGTTCGAATAGAGCAAGAAATGATTAAACGTGAAACCAATCCATGATTTCATTCGTATAATGAATAGAGGTGATGAAAGATGGACGTATATGATCAAAAACTAGTAGAAGAACAAGAAAAGAAACGGAAGGTAATGCGCCTTCAAAGGGAAAAGAAGAAATTGACAGAAGAATTAAATCAATTAACCAATCGACAAGAGGATCTCTATCACAAGCTACAAGAGGAAAAAGTAGATGTTGAGAAGCTAGAAGGATTTAGTGTAGCGAATTTATTTTATACATTATCAGGTAAAAAACTTGAAAAATTAGATAAAGAAAAACAGGAGCTAGCAATCGCCCAGCTTCAATATGAAGAGGCCAAGGAAGCGGTTAATGACTTGAAAGAGGATTTGGAGGTCATTAATCAACAAATTCGTGAATTAGGTGATCCTGACACTCGATTTCATCAACTGTTAAAGGAAAAATACGAGCAATTATTAAATACAAATGATCCAAAGGGAAAAGAAGCCCTTCAATTATTAGAACATCTAGGTACATTAAAAGACGAGAAAAAAGAAATAGCGGAAGCGATTCAAGCTGGTGATCAAGTGAAGTCCGCACTAAATAATGCTAGCATCTCCTTAGATAAAGCCAAAAATTGGGGAACTGCGGATATGTTTGGTGGCGGTTTTATCTCCACTTCTCTAAAGCATAGCCACATAGATGATGCTAGACGTTCTAGTCACAATGCCCAGCGTTTATTAAGGAAATTTTCTCACGAATTAGCAGATATCGGTGAATCTTTTCAAGCAGATATAAAAATCTCAGGTGGACTCACCTTTGCTGATTATTTCTTAGATGGTTTAGTAATGGATTGGTTCGTACAGGATAAAATTAATCAATCTGCTAATGAAGTAAATAGTATGCGGGAAAAGGTATCACAAACAGTGACACAGTTAAAGAAACTTGAAAAAGATATTGTACATACTATTACACATGCAGAGAGCGAGTGGGAGAATTTAATCTTTCAGGCATAAGCATTCGTTCCATATAGTTCAAAAGCCCAGTACAAATTACTGAGGCTTTTTTGTAGTGACTAAATATTCTTGGTCTGTGATGAAAAAATCGATTTCTGGTCGTTCCTGTATGAGATTCAATTGCTCAAGCTTAAAGAAGCTAACCTTTCGATACGGATCATGATCAATAATTGGTAACGATTTCTTTTGTGCAATATATTGATCTAATGCTCGTTGGACTTGATCCAATGCAACGGCAATATGTCGTTCTTCTTCTTCAAATAAATCATATGTTTCCTTCGACATGTAAAATGTTTTTTTCGGTATCGCCTTAAGGTATGGAAGAAGAAGCGTGTGATCAACCGACAAGTCATCTTTAATCAGAACTTGTAAAGGGATATTTTTCGGTAGCTCTAGACTATATTCTTGGATGGCTTTTTTCATTTGAGCATAAGATATTTCTTTTACAGGGTGCTTATCTTCTGGCTTCTTTTTAAGTAGTATCTTTCTCCACATATTTCTCACCACACTTGATTCAAATTTTTGAAAACATCCTTAATGAGTGAATAATTGCTACATAGATTTTATCACATTTTGATCGATTTCATGGAAAATTTAATAGTCTAAGTAAATTTACCTAATTTTTCTATCATATTTTATCAAATTTTGGTACATTATAGGTGGTTTTAAACCAAACCACACAAAAGGAGGAATTAATGATGGAAACATTACAAGAGAGACTTACGGAAATTAGTCCAAGTACATTAGCCGTTATCGGTGAGAGAGAGGAGGGAGACTATTTAACTAAGGTTATGGAATATGACGAAGAGGATGATTATGAAACAACTCATAGTGCTCAGAAAGTTATGGATATTACCTGTAGAGAATTCGGTATAAGTTTAAGAGGGTTAATTGAAGGTTCACGAATGCTCACAGGTATTACACATAAGCCACCCATTGCCATAGATCGAATGAGTGGCATGTATTTTTTTCCTGTCGAATCTCCATTAAGGAAATCCTGTTCATGGATTGCTCACTCTCATGTTCAACAAGCAGAAAAGCTTGAACGAAATCGCTCCAAAATCATCTTTAAAAACAACCGCACCATCACCTTAGATATTTCCTATGCAACGATCATTAATCAAATCTACCGTACTGCTCAATACCGATACTTACTAGGGAACAAAATGGAGGATGTCCTTCAATTATCTCACTATGTTGCTGAATCTGGATGGAAACGAAAAGAGCCAGGTATTAAAAATAGACATATGTGAAAGAAGGAGTCGTTATCATCTAGGTAGCGACTCTTTCTGCACACACTTTAAAGAGAATTTATAGCAAGGATGAAACTCGATGGGGTCGTTAGAGGATGAGCAGATGTGAGTGGTACGTTCGATCCTATTTTGTTCATTTGCCTTTTTTGAAAGATTTATAGACAATCATAAATGCCAAACCCTCTATGCTCTCATAGCTTGTAAAAAAGGTAGAAATGAGGGGATAATTTGTTTGGCTATTCCATGATTCAGACAGTACGAAACTATGCGAGTAAATTAGATCGTCCTCTGCGCAATGAGTTAGTTAATCTCTATAAGCCTCTAAAATTTACACCGTGCTTTTTACACCGAGTATTAGAGAATAGGTTAAAACAGAAGAAGAAAATATCTGTCATTGTACAGTTTCATCAAGAGGCTTATGAGTCTGGTTGTCATCAAATAGAGGGAATTATCAATAGTCATAGAAAAAATAAGTTATACCAATATTATTCTAGAATTTCTTGTTGCTCAGCTGATATGACTCCAGACAGTTTGGAGATATTGCTAACTAATTGTAAACATGTGAAGAAGGTTTATAAAAATAGAGAGGTTCATGCATTACTAGACGTCGCAGTGGAATCAGCTAATGCAAAGCAAGTGGTTCGCAATAATACCATGTTAACTGGTAAAGGGACAAAGATAGCGATACTAGATACTGGAATCTATCCACATCAAGACTTATCAGGGAGAATTACTGATTTTGTAGATTTTATTAATTATCGTTCCGAACCTTATGATGATAATGGCCATGGAACACATTGTGCTGGGGATGCAGCAGGAGATGGATCTCTTTCATCCGAGAAATATAGGGGGCCCGCTCCAGCAGCCAGTGTAGCGGGAGTAAAAGTTTTAAATGACACGGGATCGGGCTCTTTAGATACCATTATGCAAGGTGTAGAGTGGTGCATTCAATATAATGAAAGCAATTCCGATAGTCCAATAGACATTATTAGTATGTCTCTAGGAACCGAACCGTATGATTATGGGGAAGAGGATCAGGATCCTCTCGTACAAATTGTTGAAGAAGCATGGAGCAGTGGAATTATTGTTTGCGCAGCAGCTGGCAACAGTGGTCCAGATCCACAGAGTATTTCAAGTCCTGGCCTCAGTGATCTTGTTATAACTGTTGGAGCCTTAAATGATCGTGATACTCGAGATACACGAAGTGATGATGAGGTAGCTAGCTTTTCAAGCAGAGGTCCAACCATTTATGGGCAAGAAAAGCCAGATATTTTGGCACCAGGTGTTGACATTATATCATTGCGTTCACCAAATTCTTATATAGACAGATTGCAAAAATACAATCGCGTCGATGGGGATTACTTTGTCATGTCAGGTACATCGATGGCAACCCCTATTTGTGCTGGAATTGTGAGCTTGATCAAAGAGCAAAATCCTCAATTAACGCCAGATGAAATAAAAGAATTACTGAAAAACGGTACCGATTTATGGGAAGACCGTGACCATAATATATATGGAGCAGGTTATATTAATGCTGAAAACTCGATACCAAAGTAATGGACTGGTTAATCAAGCAGAATAGGGCAACCTTTCAATTTTGACTCAGTTGATACAATCTACATTTTTGCAAGGCTTTCCTCATACAATCATGTAGAGGTGATAAAAGATGCCAAGAGTTAAATATACCGATAGTGATGTTGCTTTGATGGCAAGGATGATGAGGGCTGAAGCCGAAGGTGAAGGTGCTTTAGGAATGCTTATGGTCGGTAATGTTATTGTAAATCGCTTAAAAGCCGGTTGCTTAGATTTCCAAGGCTTAACATCTATACCAGATGTTATTTATCAAGTACAGGGAGGAAATTACTCGTTCGAAGCGGTACAAAAAGGAAATGTTTTTTACAACAGAGCAAGGAGTAAAGAAAAAAGACTAGCCAAACAAACATTAGATTATTGGCGTCAACATCCTTCTAAGTTTGCACTATGGTATTTTAATCCATATGATGTATGTCCACCTACTTGGTATGGCCAACCTTTTACCGGCCAATTTAAACAACATTGTTACTATGAACCGGAAGCTAATACGTGTGAAGGTGTCTATAGATGGTGAAAATCTCCACAGCTGTGGAGGTTTTTTTCTTTTATATGAAGTAAAATGAGAAATAGTAAGTATCATGGTAATAGAATAAATGTTAATTTGAGCTAATCAAGATTAGGAGCTATATCTTGGCAATAATGCTAATATTACGAGAGATAACCAAGATAAAGAGCTATAACTTGGCAATAATGCTAATACCACGAGAGAAAACAGAGGTAAAGAATTATATCTAGGCAATAATACCAATACCACGAGAAAGAACCGAGATAAAAGCAATAGAACAAATAAAATAAAAATTAGTGAGATACCCCCGATATAAATTATAGAGAAGGAAGTATATAGATAATGGTGCTTAATTAAAAACACACTAACATTTTCTGTTAGGAAAATCAGTTAAAAAGTATTAAAATAAGGATAAATATGATTCCAGCAAACTTTTTTCCAAAGATTTGTTAAAGAGGGGTTCATTTATTTATGTTTACATATAATATAAGTAATATTGACAATATTAATATAGAAGAAATCAAACAATTAATTGAAGCAAATGATTTTGACCGACTTGTTTCCTTCCTGCTTAGAAGCTATGAAAGCCTAGGACCAATTCCAGGCTTTTTACTTCCATTTTTGGAGGCATTTTTGCCATTTTTACCTTTAGTTGTTTTTGTCATGACGAATGCTGCAGCGTACGGACTGTTAGAGGGATTTCTCCTTTCATGGAGTGGGGCAAGTATGGGGGCTATCGTAGTTTTTATGATCGTCCGAAGATTTAAGGATATACGTTTATTGAAATGGATTCGAAAAAATAAACAAGTCAAGAAAGTCATGAATTGGTTAGAAAAGCATGGATTTGGTCCATTGTTTTTATTACTATGCTTTCCGTTTTCGCCTTCGGCCATTATTAATTTGGTTGCAGCATTGTCGGGGATTAGTCTTTATCAATTTGCATTAGCGGTTTTGTTAGGGAAATCGGTAATGATTTTCACTGTATCCTATATTGGAGATAGTATCGTTTCCTTTGCGCAAAATCCGGTAAAGACTATTTTAGTAGCCATAGGGATTGCAATTATTTGGATATTTGGAAAGTATTTAGAGAAACGATTACAAAAACGTGCAGAACGAAAAAATTGGAAATAAAAAGGATTAAAGTTGATGGAATGGGGGTAAATTAGTAATATTAATCCCTTTGGAGGGAATATTATGAAACAAAAAAGAATATGGCCGATTGTTAGAGTTGTGTTATTTGCACTTTTACTTGCTTTTTTCTTTCGCTCCTATTTATTTGCAAGTTATGTGGTAAATGGCAAGTCAATGGAACCTACTTTACATGATGGGAATCTATTAATGGTGAATAAAATGATATATGACTTAAAAGAAATAGAACGGTTTGATGTCATCGTCTTTCATGCGAATAAAGAAGAGGATTATGTTAAACGTGTAATTGGGATACCAGGTGATCACATTGCCTATCGGGACGATACGCTTTATTTAAATGGAAATCCAGTAGAAGAACCCTATTTAGAACCATTCCGTGAAAGTGAAGAACGACCATTAACGGACGAGTTTACCTTAGAGGAGTTAACAGGTGAAAGTAAAGTTCCACCAAATATGCTGTTTGTATTAGGGGATAATCGCACCAAAAGCTTTGATAGTAGAGAAATAGGCTTTATAGATCAAAGTTCAGTCGTTGGTAAAGTAGATGTCCTTTATTGGCCGATGTCAGATCTTAATTTTCAATTTATCCAATAAAGTGAGAGATATTACGGACCGTTAGCACGATAATAAATCAAAAAGTAGAAGGCACAAGCTTACTTGGCCCTCTACTTTTTTCTTTGTTCCAAAGAAAACAACCGAGATTTTTCCACTAAACAAAAGAACATTAGTTTGGTATAATGAGTAAAAGAGAGGACAGAGAGTAGGTGCTTGAATGTTACGTTTTATTGTAGGTAGCTCTACTGTAAATAAAAGTGAACAATGTTTAATGGAGATAAAAAATAAGCTTCAGCAAAACCCTCAGGGATCGCCAATTATTTATTTAGTTCCAGACCAAATGACGTTCCAACAAGAATATGCCTTACTAAACGATCCAGAGCTAAATGGATCCATACGTGCCCAAATCTATAGTTTTTCAAGATTAGCTTGGAGGGTTATGCAACAAACAGGAGGGGCAACAAAGAAATTTATTACTTCCACAGGGATTCAAATGATGTTACGTAAAATAATCGAACAAAGAACATCAGATTGGAAGGTTTTTCAAAAGGCAGTAGAAAAACAAGGCTTTATCGAACAGTTAGAAGAAATGATGATAGAATTTAAACGTTACTGTATTACGCCAGAGCAAGTCACCGCACAATTGATGGAAATGGATCGCTTTAAGCATCAATCAATGGGGGAACATGCCTTAAGAAATAAGCTGGATGACTTATATTATGTTTATCATCATTTAGTCAAGGAACTAGAAGGAAATTATATTGATAGTGAGGATCAGCTCCAGCTCTTAACGAAGAAGCTAGTGGAATCCAACTTCCTAGAAGAAACCGAAGTGTACATTGATGGATTCCATCGATTTACTCCACAGGAATTGCTTGTTATAGAAGCAATGCTTCAAAAGGCACAAAATGTGACGATAACCTTAACTATGGATCAAGCAGATGAGATTATTGCAGAGCCATTAGATCTTTTTTACCAAACGAAAGAAACATTCTTACAATTGGAGCAACTAGCACAGAAGCATAGTATTAAAATAGAAAAGGAAACACTCAGTAAACAAACAAAAGAAAACACTGCCTTTATTCATTTAGATCAACATTTTGATAGTAGACCCGCAGTACCATATGAAAAAAAAGCACCAATTAGAATGGCAGAGGCAGTCCACCCAAGGGCAGAGGTAGAAGGTGTAGCACAGGAAATTATTAAACTTGTGCGTGATGAAAACTATAGATATCGAGATATCGCGATATTGCTTCGTGAGCCTGATGTTTATCATGACTTAATTACGACGGTTTTTGATGATTATCAGATTCCCATTTTTGTGGATGAGAAACGAACCATGCTTCACCATCCCTTAATTGAATGCTTACGATCACTATTAGATCTCATCGAAGGAGATTGGCGTTATGACGCTGTTTTCCGTGTATTAAAGACAGGTCTAATTCCAGAAGGAAAAGAGCAACCAAGATTAGATCAAGAAGCGATTGATGAGCTCGAAAACTATGTCTTAGAGTACGGAATTAGAGGGAAAAATAGATGGACAAACGATCAGCCTTGGGTTTTTCAGCGCTTTAAAGGCTTTGATGAATCAGCACAAACAGATAGAGAAATGGCTATCCAAGAAAGAATCAATGCATACCGAATGCAAGTAGTGGACGCACTAGCACCGATAGATCAAGCGTTAAAAGAAGCGAAAACTATTGAGCAAAAAGCGATTGTACTTTATCAATGGCTTGAGGAAATGCAAATTCCAAAGCATTTAGAAAAAATTCGTGAACAATATGATGAAGAAGGTCTTGTGGAAAAAGGACGTGAGCAAGATCAAGTATGGGATGCGGTTATTCAATTGCTTGAGGAAATTACGGAAATAGCAGGCCAGGAAGAAACGGATTTGAAGCTATTTCGAAGTATCTTGGAATCCGGGTTTGAATCACTACAATTCTCTCATGTTCCACCAAGTCTTGATCATGTCGTCGTTGGATCCATTGACCGTTCAAGAATGCAAGGGGTAAAATGTGCACTTTTACTTGGAGTGAATGAAGGTACATGGCCAATGAAGCAGAGTAGTGATGGAATTATTACGGAGGAAGAACGTGCTTTGTTGCAGGATAATGGTTTTCAACTAGCAGAAGGAAGTAAACGGCAATTATTGGATGATTGGTTTTACGTTTATCTTGCGTTTACACTGCCTGAAGATTATCTCTGGATTAGTTATCCTATAAGTAATAGTGAAGGAAAAGCAAAGGTGGCTTCTTCTTTAATTAAAAGAATGGAGGAGCTTTTCCCACAACAATGGGATAAAATCCTACTTCAAGATCCTGAAGAGATGACAGATGCTAGAAGATTTGTTACGACACCAAGAAAAACAAGAGGTGCTCTAACCTCCCAATTAGCAAGACAGCTACGCGGCTATCCCATTGATCCAATATGGCAGAATGTGCTGAACTGGTATATAGAAAATATAGAGGACAAGCTCACGAATCAGCGAGTTTTGCGAGGGCTATTCTATCAAAACAAACCAACTAATCTTTCCTCTACTACGGTTGAGAAAATGTATCCAGAAAAAATAAAGGCGAGTGTCTCTAGATTAGAGATGTTCTACCGTTGTTCCTACCAACATTTTGCTAGATATGGTTTAGGATTAGAAGAGAGACAAACCTATAAGCTTGATGCTCCAGATATAGGTCAACTCTTTCATGAAGCTTTAAAACAAATAACCGAATGGATCCAAAAGGATGGATTGAGGTTTGCAGATATTCATGAACAAGAGGCGAGAAATTATGCGAACAAAGCGATCAGTTATTTAGCACCAGTATTGCAGCATCAAATCCTACACAGTTCGAAACGTTATCAATATATACAAAGGAAGCTGGAAAGTATTGTCGCTAGGGCCACCTTTATCCTTAGTGAACAATCAAGACTAACGAACTTTTCTCCTGTTGGTTTAGAAGTTGGATTTGGATATCCAAACCAGTTGGATCCTCTAGAAATTCCATTAACAGATGAGCGAAAGCTTTTACTAAGAGGAAGAATTGACCGAATTGATCAAGCGACAGACGAAGAGCAGCTCTACCTTCGAATTATTGATTATAAGTCAAGTGCCAAAGGCTTGAATTTAGCAGAGGTTTATTATGGATTAGCTTTACAGATGATTACTTATTTGGATGTTGTCTTACTGAATGCAGAAAAATGGTTAGGTCAAAAAGCAACTCCTGGTGGTGTATTATATTTTCATGTGCATAATCCCATGCTTTCGTTATCTGAAAGCTTAGCGGATGAGAAAATTAATGCAGAGCTTTTTAAGCAATTTAAAATGAAAGGTTTACTACTAGATCAAGAGAATGTTGTGAAAATGATGGATACCTCACTGGAGTCTGGTAGAAGTAATGTTATTCCAGCAGGATTTAGTAAGTCAGGTAGATTCTATAAAGGATCAAAAGTAGCGGAAGAAGAAGTATTTCAAGATTTGCAAGCCTACATAAGGCAATTAATGAAAAACGCAGGTTTATCGATGATAGAAGGAAACTTGGAGTTAAATCCTTTCCAAAAGCAAGATCAAACAGCTTGTACATTTTGTTCCTTTCGATCAGTTTGTCAGTTTGACTCAACATTGCCCGAAAATAATTATCGTAGACTGCAGGATTTACAAGACGAAGAAGTAACAGAGGCAATTAAGCGAGGTGAGTTGTAATGCCACAATGGACAAAGGAACAAGAAGAGGCAATTTATCAATCTGGAAGCAACATTCTCGTTGCTGCAGCAGCTGGTTCAGGTAAAACAGCAGTCCTAGTAGAACGAATT
Source organism: Gracilibacillus sp. JCM 18966 (assembly GCF_055392695.1). Taxonomy (NCBI): domain Bacteria; kingdom Bacillati; phylum Bacillota; class Bacilli; order Caryophanales; family Bacillaceae; genus Gracilibacillus; species Gracilibacillus sp. JCM 18966. The sequence continues at coordinate 2,422,261 of NZ_AP043883.1, forward strand.
ATTCAAAAACTATTAAACAAAGAAACTCCTGTTGATATTGATCAGTTACTCGTGGTAACTTTTACAAACGCAGCTGCTCAAGAGATGCGTAACAGAATCGGTGAAGCTTTAGAAGAAGCATTAGCAGCAGATCCGGGATCGAATCATTTGAAGAAGCAAATATCCTTGCTACAGCATGCCTCGATTTCTACTTTACACTCATTCTGTATGGAGCTTGTACGTAAATACGCTTATCGTTTAGATATCGACCCGAGTTTTCGAATTGCAGATGAGGTTGAGGCAGATATGATTCGCCAAGATGTATTAGAGCAGCTTTTTGAAGAGTGGTATGGATTAGAAGAGGACGCGGAACAGGAGGCATTTTTCCAAGTTGTCGATCGTTTCTCCAATGATCGGAATGATTTGGAAATTGAAGGTTTAATCTTGACTTTATATGAATTTTCGATTCAACACCCTAATCCTGATTTATGGTTAGAGCAGCTTGCAGAAACCTATGCTGTAGAAGAAACAACAGATGAGTCTACGTTAACCTGGCTAACCATTTTGAAGAAAGAGGTTGCACGTCAATTAGAAGTAATGGAGATGCAAATCACCCAGGCATTAGAGTTAACGAAAGAGGCAGATGGACCATATCACTACGCAGAAGCTCTAGATTCGGACAAAGAGATGATACAGGAGGCAAAAGGAGCTATTGCACTATCATGGCAAGAAGCACGAGCAGTTTTTACTAATGGAAAATTCAAAGCATTATCTAGAAAAAAGGTGGAATGTAGTGAGGATAAAAAGGATCAGGTCAAAGCTTTTCGAGATGATCTAAAAAAAAGGTGGAATAAGGTTGCCTCTGATTGGTTTAGTCGAGATTTATCTTTCCACCTTGCTGATATGAAGGAGCTTTATCCAATAATTAATCATTTAACTAAAATGATTAAGGACTTTCGTTTCCACTACCAAGAAGCCAAAAAAGAAAAAGGACTCGTCGATTTCAGTGATTTGGAGCATTTTGCCTTAGATGTATTATTAGAAGACAAGTCCGATAAGCTTCCTTCTTCAATTGCTCTAGAGCTAAGAAAAAAATACCGTGAAATTATGGTGGATGAATATCAGGATACAAATATTGTTCAGGAAACGATTCTTACAAGTATTGCAGATCAAGACAATGGCAATATGTTTATGGTAGGGGATGTGAAGCAAAGTATTTACCGATTTCGCCATGCTGAGCCATCACTTTTTATTGACAAATATACTCGATTTTCTGAGGAAGAAGATCCAGGCTATCGAATTGATCTAGCGCGCAACTTCAGAAGTCGAAAAGAGGTATTAGTTGCCGCAAACTATGTGTTTAGGCAATTATTTGATCAAGAGGTAGGAGATTTAGAGTATGATCAAGATGCAGAGCTCATTTATGGAAATAAGAGTTATGACGACATACCACTTGCTCAGCCTGACACAGAGATCATCATTATTGATCAAGAATCGAATGAAGCAGAAAGAGAAGCCCTAGATATGGAGTTAGAGGATAGGGAAGACCTGGAAAAAGCACAGCTTGAAGCAAGAGCGTATGCTAAAAAAATACAATCTTTTATTGGACATGATGACCGACCTCCACTTCAAGTTATGGATAAAAAAACATCTATGCCTAGAAAAGTTGAGTACCGAGATATTGTTATTTTACTACGCTCGATGACATGGGCTCCGACCATTATGGAGGAATTCAAAAAACAAGGAATTCCAGTCTATGCTGAACTATCTACCGGCTATTTGGCTGCAATCGAAATTCAAGTAATGATGAGTTTATTAAAGATAGTCGATAACCCAAGACAGGATATTCCTTTAGCAGCAGTGCTGAAATCACCAATTGTTGGATTAGATGAAAACGAGCTAGCAGAGATTCGTTTGACTAAGAAAAACAGTACCTATTATGAAGCGACTAAAGCATATTTGGCTAAAACAGCTGGTGGGCAAACAGAAGGCAAGCTTGATGGCTTTATGACAAACTTAGAAAAATGGCGTAAAGAAGCAAGACAGGGGGCGCTATCTGCTTTAATTTGGCAAATTTATCAGGAAACAGGTTATTATGACTTTGTTGGTGGCATCCCTGGTGGTAGACAACGTCAAGCAAATCTAAGAGCACTATACGACAGGGCAAAGAGCTATGAATCGACTTCCTTTCGAGGACTTTTCCGTTTTCTCCGCTTTATTGAACGAATGGAGGATAGAGGAGAGGATCTTGGTGCAGCAAAGGCATTAGGTGAACAGGAAGATGTAGTGAGAATTATGACTATTCATAAAAGCAAAGGACTAGAATTTCCAGTCGTAATCGTTGGTGCGATGAATAAGCAGTTCAATCAACAGGATTTAAAAGAAAAGTACTTGCTCCATAAAGAGCTTGGCTTTGCAACGAAATATATTGATCCATTAAAAAGAATCATGTATCCAACCTTGCACTATCATGCCTTAAAGAAGGAAATGCAACGAGAAATGCTGGCAGAAGAAATGCGTGTATTGTATGTTGCCTTAACAAGAGCAAGAGAGAAGCTGGTCATGGTTGGTACCGTTCCGTCCCTAGATAAGAAGAAGAGAAAATGGGAAATGATGCTCCATCATAATGATTGGGTACTTCCACATTATTATCGATTAGAGGCATTATCCTATTTTGATTGGATAGGAGCAGTCTTGACAAGACATCAACACGGCGAGATCTTAAGAAATGAATCCACTGTTACCCATATTCCTGAGTCGATCCTGTATGATTCGTCTAAATGGAGTATCGCTCGAGTCCACAGTAGCCATTATCAAAATATGGAAGAAACAAATAAAGAAACTATAATAGCGTTAGAAGAGGCAATATTTGAATGGAAGCCTATAGAGACAGGGGATGAATTGGAGCGAGAGATAGTCGACAACTATTTGAACTATCAATATCCATACCTAAATGCTACTTCCTTTCGGGCTAAACAGTCGGTAACCGAATTAAAGCGACAACAAGAGGTAAGAGATATGTACAGTGATTCTGCTATTATCGATCCGTTCCGTGCACCTATTAATCGCAGACCACGTTTTATGCAGCGTCAAAAGGAATGGACGCGTGCAGAAATTGGAACAGCCATGCACACTGTTATGCAACATATCCCTCTAAATAGAGAGTGGAACATAGATACACTTGAAGAGTTTATTGTACAATTAGAAGAGAAAGAAATATTGACAAGAGAAGAAACAGAGGTCATTGACACACAATCCATCCTTGCCTTTTTTAAAAGCCAGCTCGGGGAGCTTGCCCTTTATGCGAAACGTATAGAGAGAGAAGTTCCGTTTAGTTTAACACTACCCGCGAATGACATATATCCAGACTGGTCAGAAGCAGAAGAGCGCATCTTCCTTCAAGGTGTGATTGATTGTTTAATAAAAACAGAAGAGGGATGGATTATGTTGGATTATAAGACTGATAGAATCGAAGAAACAGTCGATGACCATGTTAGGGAGAAGCTAAAAGAAAAATATAATATTCAGCTTGAATTATATGCTAGAGCGTTAGAAAATATATGGCATGAACCCATTTATCGAAAATATTTGTACTTCTTTGATAAGGAATTGATTATAGAAATATAATGCGTAAGGGAGATCTCTCTCTTACGCATTTGCATTCATCACTTGATCTACAGCATCAGGATCAATCGCATTGGTAATATTAAATCCAGTGTTTGTATTATGCAGATCACCTGTATTAATCGATCCTGAGCCAGATGCAGATTTGGAGGCACTCTTAGGTGATAGGTAAAAGGTGTCTCCAAAATTAACTACTCCACCGTCAACACTTGTAATTTTAATCGGGCCTACAATGGATGGCATGTAGGTTCACACCCCTTCTTTTTTAATCTTTCAAAATTCGAATATGCTTAATTCTTGATCTTGAAAAAGTTTGATTTACTTGCCCTAGCTGTAAAATGGCAGAGGAAGAGATACCGTTGACACGAATATTAGGAACATGAATGGATGAACAGTGATGAGAATGAGCTTGGGTCATTGGTGTTTTTTCCAGGAAAGGGAGTTCTGTTTGGAATATGGGGTATTTTTCTAGTTCAAATCCTTTATCTGAAGAAATTCCTCCTTCTCTTTGAACAGCTAATACATCTGTCTTAGGCTGGAGTGTATGGATATCTCCAATATTGAATACCGAACTATAAGATGAATTGATTACCTTTATTGCTTTAACTTTAGTCACCCGCTGATTGGACATTCGTTGCTCCTTGTACCGGTGCTGGAATATTAGCTCCAACAATATAAGATTCAGGTGGTGTATCAAATAAAGAAGAAAGCTGAATCTCATTCGTATCTCCAACGATAAATAAAGAAGAGCTAGATATACCAAGGATTGATACATTTCCGACTTCTAAATTCCAATTATGGACATCAAATTGCATAAGTCTCTACTCCTTTTTCGTTTGTTGATCAAACCACTTTTTTAAACCTCTCATTAGTTCATCTTTAACTTGACTGTATACATATTGTGTGGAGGCTGGGTTTTGTTGTTGTTCATAAAAGGAAATACGTTGTGGTAATTGTTTTTTGACATCTTCCAATAATAGCTGACGATAATCCTCTTCTAAAGGATACTGGTGTTCTCTCTCTAATTGCTCGATATAGCTTGGTAAATCTTGATCTATATACTGATATAAATTTTGATGAACAGGTGATGGGTTAGCTTGTTTTATTGGCAATGACAGATCATCTGCTTGCTTTAGTTCTTCTGGGGTTACTCCAATATGCAAGGTACCGTCTAATCGTTCGATTTTCAGCTGATCAAAATGATATTCTAATTTCTCAATCGTTGTTTTTTGGTTTGTTTGGCCTTCTAATTGCTGGAGACGATTCGTTAAGGAGGTCACTTCATTTTGTAGATAATGGATCTGTTGCTCAAGCTGTTGAATGTAGAAATACATTTGCTGATACTCCATTTTCGATCACTCCTTAAGACTAGACTAGGTTTTTTTAAAGCTTAAGGTGGTGCTAATGGTACTAAAGGCGCGCTCAATCCTTGTGGTTCAGCAGGCTCCGCTTTTTCTTCATAACCACCTGTATTATATAGCTGAGATAGTGCTTGTATTTGACCAGTGCTTCCAATTTGTAATACTGATGAATTAGTTACACTGCCCACCTTTAGAAGATGTATATAAATGGATTGATGTACTGTTAACTGCATAGAATCACTCACTTATTACAAAGCATTTATATTTTGATCAAATTGATCCTCATCGACAAGACTTGTGTAGGCATTTTCAAGATGTACTTGGATGCCATCCCCCGTATTAAAGGATCCACCACCTGCAAAGGTTTTAACTTGGCTATATGGTTGGACTCGATAGACATCCCCAATATGAAAGATGCCCGATGAACCAATACTTACCACTTTTACAGCACCTACGATGGCTGGCATATACAATCTCCTAACATTTAAAGTTATCCATGATTAGTTTATGAAAAAGTAAAGAGTTTGTGAAAATGACATTAAAACTAGTCTCTGCAAAGGTTATAGGATAAAATAAACACAGTATGTTATTTTTTAGAGTATAAGAAAACTAACGCTTCCACTAAAGCACAAGCGAATGTGAGTTTTCTAAGGGGGATGTAATCATGAATCAATTAAAACCAGTTCAAGAAAAACTAAGATTACCTTGGATAGATGCAGCGAGAGGTTTTGCAATTTTTGGCATATTTATCGTCAATCTTCCATCGTTTCATGGTCCTTACTTTTTATATGGAAATGGTACGAATTACTGGGGAAATGAAGAATCTGGTATCCTTTCGATGATTATTGATATCTTTTTTCAAGCTAGCTTTTATTCTTTATTTTCCTTCCTATTTGGTTTTGGGATTCAAATGATGTTAGAAAATCTGCATTCTAAAGGAATTCAAGCTACCCATACGCTGTCACGTAGATTAACCATGTTATTAGTATTTGGAGTTATCCATGCTTTTCTTATATGGCACGGGGATATATTAATTAGCTATAGCATTATCGGTTTTCTTCTGCTTTTCTTTCTAAATAGAAAAAATACAACGTTAATCATCTGGAGTGTCTCCTTGTTACTTGCACCAGTAGTACTATTTACTGGATTATTATATTTAGCAAGTCAGTTTACTTTAGATATAACAAACCAGGCTGCAATTGAGGCATCCTACCAACATTACGGATCAGGCTCGATACTTGATATCCTCCAGCAAAACCTTGCAGATTGGCTTTTTGCCAATAATGTTTATTCATTTATTTTGATTGCATGTAATCTCTTACCGATATTCTTACTTGGTACACTGTTTGCACGTAAGAAGTGGTTACATCAAGTGGACGTCCATTTACCGATATTGAAGCGAATTTGGCTAATTTCGTTGTCGTTATTTTTTATTTTTAAAGCAGGGCCCCATTTTATAGGAAATCCTTTATGGCTTTCGATGCTACAGGATACTGTTGGTGGAGTGAGCTCGGCCATCTTTTATATCACCACGATCACCTTACTATATCGAATGATACCTTCATTGTTCAGAGGATTGGAATACGTGGGAAAAATGGCGTTATCCAATTATATTTTGCAATCACTTGTAGGGGTACTATTATTTTATTCGATCGGTTTTGGTTTGTACGGGGAATTGAGTCCACTACAAACAATACTAATAGCATTTTTTGTATTTCCTATTCAAATAATTCTCAGTTGGCTCTGGCTGAAACGTTATAAGAGAGGACCACTCGAGTGGGTATGGCGGAGCTGGACATATCGAAAAAAACTTACAAATAAAAGAAAGCAAGAGCTTGCTAGCTAAGGATTGTGTGACAATGTAGTGAAGTGTAGGCTCGGAAATGAAAAATTTAAGATTACATGGTATGATACTCTTATCTAGTGAGTTTATTAAAAACTTTGAAATGATTGGGGGAAGGAAGATTGACACATTTACATATCACAGCATGGGTGTTGGCACTAATTTTATTAGTGATTTCGTACTCCATGTATAAAAAAGGGAATAACAAGGTAGGCAAAATAATACACATGATTGTTCGCTTGGATTACTTATTAATCTTATATTCAGGTGGATCATTGTTCGCGGATTATGCAACAGCAGGCTTGCCTGAATTTCCACTATTAGGCGAGCTAATTGTGAAGCTAATTGCAGGGTTATGGGTGATTTCTTCAATTGAGATGATTTTAGTCAAAGCCTCAAAGCAAAAGCCAGCGAAAAGCTTCTGGATACAATTCGTGATTGCGTTTATTATTGTTTTAGTATTAGGTTTTTTCCGCTTACCAAATGGTTTTTATTTTGGATAATAGAATGTAGCCCCTGCTTCTTGCTGAAGCAGGGTTTTTTCCTATCCTCGTTATTGTCCCACCTATTATTCTCCACACACCTTTCTATATAGAGAAATTTTTCAATCATTTTCCCTTTAAGTAAGCATAAATTAATAAAAGCGAGGCAGTGAAGAAAGGTGTGAGACGAAGTATGTGTGGCATTGTAGGGTGGATAGACTTTAGTCGTAACGTGCATAAGGAGCACCATAAGCTTGAAAAAATGGTTGAAGCAGTAGCGCATAGAGGTCCCGATGAAACGGGTTATTGGTATGATACACATATAGGCTTTGGTCACCAACGGTTAATTGTCGTTGATCCAGAAGGCGGAAAACAGCCAATGAAAGAAATGGTGGATAAAAATCGATATGTGCTCATTTATAATGGCGAGCTTTATAATACAGAAGATTTAAGAAAGGAATTGTTAAAAGCTGGCTGGACCTTTCATTCTCATTCTGATACGGAAGTTTTGCTAAAGAGCTATATAGAATGGGGAGAATCTCATGTAGAGAAGCTAAATGGTATATTTGCTTTTGCAATATGGGATTCAGCAAAGGAACAATTATTTCTAGCAAGAGATAGAGTAGGCGTGAAACCATTATTCTTTAAAAAACACGAACATGGACTTTTATTCGGATCTGAGATAAAAGCTATTTTAGCAAATAATGAAGTCAAAGCGGTTATCGATCAACAAGGATTAGCAGAGTTATTTGCTGTAGGGCCCTCCAGAACTCCTGGGAATGGCGTGTTTCATCAAATTGAAGAATTGCGAGCAGGACATGTTGGAATATTTGATAAAAATGGCTGGAGAACAGCTAGATATTGGAATGTTGTTAGTGAGAAACATACAGAGTCAGTGGAGGAAACAGCACAAAGAGTGAAGGAATTACTAGAGGACGCAGTCGAAAGACAGCTTGTTTCCGATGTGCCGCTTGGAACATTTTTATCAGGAGGAGTTGACTCTAGTGCAATAAGTGCGATTGCAGCCAATTATTTAGCAAGTCAAAATCAAAGCCTGCGAACGTTTTCTATTGATTATATCGGTAATGATCACTATTTTCAGAGTAGTGATTTTCAGCCAAATCAAGATAAAACCTATATCGGGAAAATGGTTCATGCATTAAATACGAAGCATAGCAATTATGAAATGGATAATCAAACACTTGCTACACTGTTAAAAGATGCCGTGAAATATCGAGATCTGCCTGGAATGACAGATGTGGATTCTTCTTTATTATGGTTTTGTGAACAAACAAAAAAACAAGTGACGGTAGCATTATCCGGTGAATGTGCAGATGAAATCTTTGGAGGATATCCATGGTTTTATCGAAAAGAAGATTTAGAGCGAAAAGGCTTTCCATGGATTCGATCTTCAGAGGTAAGACAGCAGCTACTTAGAAACGAATTACAATCGAAGCTTTCTTTAGAAGAATATGCACTCAATAGATATAAAGAAACCATAGATGAAACCCCCTTACTAGATGGAGAGGATAAGGAAGAGACAGAACGTAGACAAATGTTTTACCTGAATATGCAATGGTTTATGCCGACATTATTAGACAGAAAAGATCGAATGAGTATGGGAGCGAGCTTTGAGGCAAGGGTTCCATTTAGTGATCATAGACTAATTGAATATGTTTGGAATATTCCCTGGGAAATAAAGACCATAGGTAATCGGGAAAAAGGAATTTTGAGAAAATCTTTAGAGGGAATTTTGCCTAAGGATATTCTCTACCGTAAGAAAAGTCCCTATCCTAAAACACATCATCCGGCATATACACAAGCTGTTGTCGAATGGATGCATACAATATTAGAGGATAAAGATGCGCGCTTGTTTGAAATATTAGATAAATCTGAGGTCAAACAATTAGTCGAGCAAAAAGCGACAAATATTCAAGTACCATGGTTTGGTCAATTAATGACAGGCCCACAGTTATTAGCCCATTTAGGTCAAATGGATTTTTGGTTAAGAGAATACAATATTGAATTAAGGCTATAAGATAGATTGGTAAAGGGAAGTAGTGACAAATATGCGAAAAAGCTGGATCATTATCTTTATTGTTTTTCTACTTCAACCATTCCTCCAAATAAAAGGAGTAAATCTCGATTATCCTTTTATTGTAATGGATGGAAGGATATATCGGGTGGTGGTTGAGGAAGAGGTAAGTACAGATTTAATTGGGAAATCAGTCGGTCGAGTGTCCGCTTTGATTGACGAATCGGATTCAATAAAGGGCAATGCCTCTAATTTTTATCCAGTTGGTACAAAATATCATATCATTTACGACACGGATCCGAGAAAGGTATTAGCAGTCGCAGATGATGGAAAATTTAAAAAGGCGATTTATCAAATGGATATCCCTTTTCACTGGAGTACACTAGTATATAATTTTATTCCATTTTTATTTTTAGGTTGTTTAATTGTATTACACGTTAGGAAAGAAAAATATCGAAAGCAAGTAAGAAGAGAGCGTTGATTAGCTTTCTTCTTTATTTTTAGACAGAACTAACCACCACTTTTTTTAGCTCGAGAAGAAGCATCATTTACTAATACCGATGCTAAACAGATGAAAAAACTTCTACTCTCTTTATTCTCTCTCTCATTTGACATTTCTCTGTTGTCTAGGATAATAGAAGACGAACTATGAAAAAGAGGGGACAATAGATGAAAAAAACAAAATATAGCATCATTTCACTAATCGGGCTTATGATCGTCACTTTGTTTCTCCCACTTCATGTTACAAAGGCTGAGGAAGTCAGGGATGAGACGATTTATTACATACTAGTAGATCGATTTGTCAATGGGGACAGTTCTAATGATGGAGAATTGAATATTGAAGATTCAAAAGCGTTTCATGGAGGAGATTTAGATGGGGTAATGGAAAAAATACCTGATCTAAAAAAGCTAGGCATTACCACGATTAATCTTAGTCCAATAATGAGTACTAATGCCTATCATGGTTTTAGCACACTAGACCACCAAACGATCCATAAGTCATTCGGAAGTATTGTCAGGTTGAAACAATTAGTCGAGCAAGCACATAAAGAAGAGATGAAGGTAATATTAGATTTTGTTGCAGATAATGTAGCTCCAAATCATCCTTTAGCTTCCGATCAAGACTCCACCTTATTCGGTGAGCAAGTAGCTACTATCGATACAAGAAATGAGCAAGTACAGCAGTATTTATTAGAAGCTGCAAGTTATTGGCTGAAAGAAGCGAATATAGATGGTTTTCACCTTTATCTAGATGGAGAGGCAGACGAAACCTTTATTCAAGCATTTGAACACCAAGTAAAAGAGGAGAAAGAAAATGCCATTGTTCTAGTAGATGGAGCAGAAGAAGGAAATTTAGTAGTAAATCATGAATTTCAAAACGAAGCTGTTGCTCTATTGAAACAGGCAGGAACTTCCTTGAAGCCTTTATTTGATGAGGAGGATTTTCTGCAATCTGACCAAATTCTATCGATGGAAACAGTCTTTTCCAATCGTTTCGCTTTCGAATCAATGCAAGAAGAATACCATCCTGTAACAAGGTGGAAGCTTGCCGCAACCCTTCTTTACGCATTACCAGGCTCTGCTTTCTTTTATCAGGGTCTCGAAGTGCCAATGGATAATGGTGTAGCTGAGCCTGATCACCGAATGGCAGAATTAAATAAAGAGGATGAAGAGATTACGCAACATTTGGAAAAGCTTGCAACTATTCATCGTGAATCAAAGGCATTATCAGAAGGAGATATGGAATTTGTTGAACAAGTCGGGGAGATGACAGTATTTAAAAGGACTTATCAAGATGAGACATTGTATGTTGCGATAAATAATGATACACAAACGCAAACGGCTACGATTGAGAATTTGGGATCAAATAAGCAGTTAAAAGGTTTACTAGAGGATAACTTGATAAGAGAACAAGAAGATGGAAGCTACAAAATCACCTTAAACCGGGAGACAAGCAATATTTTTGTCCTAGAGGAAAACACAGGATTAAACTGGTTCTTTATTGCAATGATGATCGTTATTTTCGGAGGATTTGTTGCTTTTGTGATCGCACTAAATAGAAGAGCAAAAAAAGGGGCTGGGACAAAAGAGTAGTAAAGCAGGAATAATCCGAACGTTAATATTTGTGCACTGTAACCGCTCCGTCAAAATACTTCGCTTTCCGTGGGCACGGCCTCAGCTAACTTTGCAAAGGAAACCACTTTGCAAAGTGGATCTTCAGCTCGTGCTGTTCCCACAGGAGTCTCCGTATTTTGACTACGCTCAGTCAGAAGGTTGTTCGGATTTTCCTTCTTCCTATTTAGTTATGTCCCAGCTTCTTTTTTAGATAATTTGCCCACCATTAACATGAATCGTCTGTCCAGTTACATAGTTGGCATCATCACTAGCTAAATAGACATAGGCTGGGGCGACTTCACTTGGCTCACCAGGTCTCGCCATTTCAGAATCTGACCCAAAGGTAGAAACAGCATTTTCATCAAAGGTAGCAGGAATGAGTGGTGTCCAGATTGGACCTGGAGCAACACTGTTCACACGAATTCCTTTAGATACAAGTGACTTCGCTAGCGACTTGGTAAAAGTAGTAATCGCACCTTTTGTGCTCGAATAGTCAATTAAGTTTTCACTACCTTTGAATGCGGTAATAGAAGAGGTGTTAATAATAGAGCTCCCTTTTTGTAAATGAGGGAGAGCTGCTTGTGTCATATAGAAAAATGAAAAAATATTTACTCGAAAAGTCCGTTCTAATTGCTCCTCTGTAATCGCTAGAAAATTTTGCTGTGGAAATTGCATGGCAGCATTATTTACAAGGATATCCATTTTTCCAAATTGCTCGATGACTTGCTCCACTACCTGATAACAGAAATTACGATCTGCTATATCTCCTCTGAATAGTTGACATGTCACCTGTTCTTGCTCAACCAATTGCCTTGTATCGTTTGCATCCTTATCCTCGTCAAAATAAATAATGGCAATATTTGCTCCTTCTCTTGCATAATGCAGAGCAACTGCCTTGCCAATTCCACTATCTCCACCAGTAATGACCGCAACTTTACCCTTCAGTTTATTACTGCCTACATAATTTTTCGTTATGCTTATTGGAATAGGATTCATCTCATACTCCAAGCCTGGCTGGCGGTTTTGATGCTGCTTTGGGAGAATTGGTTTCTTTTGACTTTTAGTCATTTTACTCACCTCATACTATTGTTTTTCCTAGTATGAGCTATTTCGAGCGAAAAATGCTAATTTTTTGGAGGTTGATTTAAGAAAAACAAGGCGAGTGTTCCTGGCCCTGAATGAGCACCAATAGACGAGCCAACCATATTCATTTTGATTTCCTTTACTTTCCATTTCTCTTGAATCAATTCAGCGAGCTGGTTAGCGACATCCTCTACATCTCCATGACTAATACCTATCGTTTGCTTTTCAAGATCAACACCACGCTCTTCCATGACTTCCACCATACGTTTCAATACCTTTTTGGAGCCACGGACCTTTTCTAGAGGGATTAGTTTGCCATCTTCCATATGTAATAATGGCTTGACCTTTAGTAGGGTGCCAACGAAAGCAGCTGTTTTACTAACACGTCCACCACGATATAAATATTCTAAATCATCGACAGTAAAAATATGTTCCATGTTTTCGTAATAATATTGACTTACTTCGAGCACTTCCTCTAGAGTTGCTCCATGCTTTACCATCTCAGCAGCCTTTATTACAACTAATCCATAACCAAGAGAAGCACACTTCGTATCTAAGATATGAAGATTAAAATCCGGATAGTTCTCCTTTACTTGCTGTTCCATTAATTTCGCAGATTGATAAGTTCCGGAAAGTTCTGAAGAAAAGGCTAAATAAATTACATCATCACCCGCCTTGGCGTGCTTCTCAAAAGTATCCTGAAATACCTGTGGACTCACTTGTGCTGTTTTGGGTGATTTTCCAGCTCTCATTTCCTCATAGATAGTCTTCGGTGAAATGGAAATCCCGTCCTCGTAGTTTTCTCCATCTAATTGAACCGTAAGTGGCACCATCTCAATGTCATACTGTTTATAATCTTCTACGGATAAATCTGATGCAGAGTCAGCAATAATTTTAATTGTCATTTTCCTTGCCCTCCTTTATGATAGATAGGTCATGTATGGATGTCCTATTTTTGCTTAATATAAGTTTAAGCGTAACAGGGTCATCCGTCAAAACAAATTATGTAATATTTTCATGTAAAGCATGATTTAAAAGTGTTAGGATAGGGTATGGGAAGGTAGCCATCCTTTGCTTACTAGGCAAGGGGTGATTAGCGTCTGTTGATCGAATTAGGTGAACAAATGCTAGGATAAATGGGAGGTGTACATATGTTTTTAATTCAATCTAAAAGAATTGCTATTGTTATTATAGGTGCTTTATTAAATGCGATTGCCCTGAACTTCTTCTTTATAGCTGCAAATGTTTATGCAAGTGGTTTTACTGGTATCTCTCAAATACTATCCACAATTTTTACAGACTATTTTGGCTTTGAAAATGTTAGTACTGGTATTATGCTCTTTATCTTAAATATTCCTGTTGCGATTTTAGGATGGTTAAAAGTTGGGAAAGGATTTACGATTTATAGTTTTCTTTCCGTCATTTTTACTTCATTATTTCTTGAAATTCTCCCGATTATCGAATTGTCGAATGATATTATCTTAAATGCGGTATTTGGTGGTGTGATTGCTGGTTTCGGTGTAGGGATTACTCTAAAATGGGGTGCTTCAACAGGTGGCTCCGACATTATAGCAATGGTCCTTTCTCGAATGAAGGATAAACCGATCGGTGGCTATTTGATGGCGATAAATGGGGCTGTTATTGTCATTGCAGGTTTATTAAATGAACCTGAAAATGCGCTCTATACATTAATTGGTTTATATGTCACTACAAGAGTGATTGATGGTATTCATACAAGACATGAAAAGGTTACAGCTATGATTGTGACAAAGAAAGCCGATGAGCTACAACGTGCCATTCATGACACTATGATACGTGGAATTACGATTTTGCCAGTAAAGGGAGCTTACACAAAGGAAGATAAAAATATGCTATATTTAGTAATAACGAGATATGAGCTCTATGATTTAGAAAGAATTATTCAAGAAGTGGATGAGAATGCATTTACGAATGTTATCCAAACCGCAGGGGTCTATGGCTTCTTTCGAAGAAATGATTGAAACTTTTATCAGAGAAAAACGACTATTCCATTAAGGAAGCCTTACGGGGTTGGCTAAATCTGTGGGATAGGAAGGAGTTTCCAATGAAGAGAATCGTTTTATTAATTTCTATGATTATCCTGCTTACCAGTTGTGGAACAAGTGATAAAGAGGAGACAGCAACGGGGGAAACACAAGAAGAAATGGCAAGCGAGGAGATAGTAATGGACGAGGAAACGAAACAATTAATTGAAAATTTCGAAATGACGGCTGGGGCAGAGCAAACTGAAGAAGGAATTATCTTTACGATGGAATTACAAAATAAAAATGAAGAAGATCTTAGCTTAACTTTCTCTTCGGGGCAACAGTTTGAAATATTATTAACAAAAGATGGCGAAAATATTTATCGATATTCTGAAGAAAAAATGTTTACACAAGCATTAATTGATAAAGAGATAAGAAGCGGGGAAAAGCTATTTTGGAAAGAGATATGGCAGCCTAAAAGGGAGTTAGAACCAGGTAAGTATCAAGTAGAAATAATGCTTTTACCTCAAGAAATAAACCGTCAAAAAATAAACCAATCTGCTTTTACAAAAAAGCTTACTCTTGAGCTTTCCGACATACAAGAAGAATTAGAGGAAGTACAAGAGCCTTTTCGGAATATAGAGGTCTCAGGTAAGCATGGAAATTATCAATTAAAAGGAGAAATCCATGGTTCTATTGGAGAAGCCTACTATGAGGTTGAAGATGGTCATCAATATTTAGTTGAGCAAACTCCAATAGAGGTAGAAGGTGAGACATGGCAGGAATTTCAGTTAGATATTATCATTTCAGAGGATTTAATTCCACAAAACGGTACATTAATGCTTCTATTGTTTAACAAAGACCGTTCTATTCAATTACCTGTAGTTCTTGAACAGCAATAAAAAAAGGCGAGGATGAATGTCCTTGCCTTCAATCACTAATAACCATAGCTTGTAATGGTTTCTTCAATTTGTTTTGTTAATAGATCCCACTCAACATCTGGTTTTTTATTAACGGTAATAAAATGTTGAAATCCAAAAACATTATCAACACCATCAAGTTTCATTAGATCATTTAAAATATCATGTTCACTTGTTTGACCAGGCATAACCGAAATACTACTATTACCTTCAAAGATCATTCTATCACTTGTGAATTTCATTGCATTCGGGTTTGGAGTTGCTTCAATGTGAATACTCATAATCTTCCCTCCTATATGTATCCGTACTCGCCTCTATCATATCAGAAATCATGGAATTTAAAAAGAAAAAAAGATCTAAACTCCACCCCTTTACAAAAAAACATGAAAATCAACCAACTGAGCATGAGCTCAGCTGGTTGTGTAAGTCCTCTAGCCTTATATTTAACGATTGTTTTGCTTTAACTGTTGCTCTAATTGACGTAACTCCTGTTGCTCTTCTGCAGTAGCATTTGTATAAGCTGATTGAATTGCATCTTGAGCAGCTTGCTTATCCTGCTCACTCATGCTGTTACCACCCATAAGACGATTGACAGCATTTTTAGCTTGTTCAAACATTCTGTTTTGTTGTTGCATCATAAGGCCCTCCTTGTTGAAAGAAAAATAAGCACGAACACCTCAAGGGGATGTTCATACTTATTATGACTAATCATTCGTTTGTTATTCGATTTATTCTTTAACAATGACTGGGTTTTTCACTAAATTTAAATAATCCGCTAAAAATGTACCGATTCCATCCTCTTGATTTGTGGACGTTTCATGGTTCGCGATCTTTTTTAGTTCCACTATAGCATTCCCCATAGCGACTCCAATCCCAGCATATTCAATCATTTCTAGATCATTATCCTCATCTCCAAAGGCAATAATGTTCTCTTGTGGGATATGGAAATAATGGGCTATTTTCTTTAATCCGACAGCTTTATGGACGCCTTTCCGTACAACCTCAATAATTTCCCAAGGCACTCCCCATTTTCGGTGCTCAATGACAGAAGCATGTTCGTCACTTAAATATTGCCTCAATTCGTCAATATGCTCCTCCTTCGGATGGATTAACAAAGAAGTAGGGTCTTCCGTTAATTGGTTTTTCAAACTTCCTACAGTAATCAGTTCTTTATCTCCTGGTTCCGTAAAGAAATCGATAATTTTATCACTATGTCTATCTAGGTACATATTATCTTGAATTTCGGCAAAAATATTCTCTACTTCAAAATCATAGCATGTTTGAATAATTCTTTTTGCTGAACGATTTGGTAATGGGGAATGTATCGCATCCCAATTGGAATCAAATGGATGGTGGATTAACGCACCATTAAAGTTAACCATAGGAGTCTGTAAACCGAGCTCCTTATAATACATAATACTGGATCGATGAGGTCTTCCTGTTGCAATTACGACAATATGTCCTTCGTTTATTGCTTCCTGAATTACTTTTTTGGTAAAAGGACTAATTTTTTTCTGTTCCGTTAATAAAGTACCGTCCAAATCCAGTGCAATAAGATGTCTTTTACTACTACTCATTTTTATCCCCCCACTCTGTAAGTCGTATTGTCAAAATATTTCTTACCCAAATAGCTTTTAAGCTTGATTTAATAACTTTTTACACAAAAAAACTTGCCACCCCCTTCAAAATAGGGTATTTATGAGGTAACCACACACTCAAAATCCCTAAGAAAGGTTGTGACAAGTTGTTACCTCAATTTATATACTATTTACTTCAATATATCAAGTATCAAGAACGAATTATTTATGCTTTACTAGGCATGGTGTTAGGTAAATCTATTGCTCGACCAGCTTATGATGAACCTCTCAATCAACCTTATCGAAAATTACAAGTCGATGAGATGCCCATCATCGAAAAGCTGGAAAAACTAGATTTTCAACAATTATTGAAGGCGTACCACCTTCAATATGGCAAGGTATTAAAGCCAGTCGCCCGCCGGAAAAATAGTGTGGTGAAAGTTCCAGCGACGCTCACCTGCCCAAAATGTACAGCTCCTTCTGATTACCTTTATGCCAATAATGGAGACAAAGGACAGTATTTGTGTAAGGTGTGTGATTGTTTATTTAATCAAAAGAATCGTTTTGCGAAAGAAGCTATCCTTAAATGTCCCCATTGTTCTTACGTGCTAGAACGCATTAAAGAACGTAAAGATTTTGATATTTACAAATGTAAAAACAACGGTTGTTCTTTTTATCAACGTAACTTACGCCATATGACCAAAGAAGAGAAGCAACGTTTTAAAGAAGATCCGCAAGCATTTAAGGTGCGGTATCTCTTTCGTGCTTTTCGTTTTGATTTCCAGCCGATGGCAGCTACATCTCCCGTGCAACCGAAAGTGGATTTGTCTCGTATTCACGCTTCTCCACACGTTTTAGGATTGATCTTAACGTATTATGTCAATTACGGGATCGGTGCCCGCAAAACAGCTGCCATGATGTACGATATCCATGGGGTGAAGGTCTCCCACCAAACGATTCTTAACTACATAAACAGTGTGGCACTTCGGATGAAACCCTTTGTCGACCATTATCCTTATCAGCTATCAAACAGCTTTTGTGGCGATGAAACCTACATCCGTGTCAAAGGGCGCTGGCATTATCTTGTCTTTTTCTTTGATGCGGTGAAAAAGCTCATCCTAGCTTATCCTGTATCGCCGCATCGTGATACAGAAGTCGCTGTTCGCGCGATAGATGATGTCTTACAAAAGTTTGGTGAGAAAGATAAACTCCCTGACAACTTGAACTTTGTAGTAGATGGTAATCCTATTTACATCTTGGCACAGCATTACTTTGCGCAACATGACATCCACTTTGATATCACTCGTGTGATTGGCTTAACCAATGAAGATCCGGTGTCAAAAGAGTATCGACCGTTAAAACAAATCATTGAGCGCTTAAACCGTACGTTCAAAGGCAACTATCGTCCTACGACTGGGTTTGGTTCAGAAGCTGGATCCGTATCTTTTGTCACCTTATTTGTGGCTTATTTTAACTTTTTACGTCCTCATGCCTCATTGGAGCAAAAGGTACCTGTGACGCTTCCTGAATTAGCTAATATCCAGTTCATGCCTGGTAAATGGGTACAACTACTGGCGTTAGCGGAGGACTTCTTGGCAGAAAAGACATCTGCTTAACCTACAACCGTACGGCTAATCACTTAGCCACCGTGAAACTGCTTGCCCTTGACTGTCGTGCCCCTTCTTAGGGATCAATGGTTGGGGACGGGGCCCCGGCCATTGGAGCTTAGAAGGGATCGGTCGTGGTACGCTAGACAGGCGGATGGGAGCCGTATAGGCTTTATTTTTGCCATCCGCCAACGGAATCACTACCACGACCGCAAACAAAGTCAAGGGTGGCGGCCGACAGCAGAGCAGGTCACAGTAGCCAGTGTAGTAAAAGCACTGGTTTATTTGACACGGCCTCGTTTATCTCCACTCTCTGGTGCTAATTTTTTTCTTCTTGAATTCCCAACCATTTTAAATTATAATCTACAACTTCACCTTATTATCTGGAACTTTATTTCCATCCCATTTAGTTTTCATAGAATTTTTTACAGTTCCCTGTAAGTATAGTCTAAATGGGAAACATATGGTTGTAAAGTTCTTGTATATTTTCGTTTCTATATTTTGCAAGTTTTTCTGGAAAAAGCTATCATGAAGATAGAATAGATATAGAAAGGACAAAATGTTATGATCATCGTAAATAGAGAATCCTGGAATGAGATCCCATTACTTCATGTAGTGGAAGCGGAAAAAAAAGAACAGCCTTTACCTACCTTAGTATATATACACGGTTATACGAGTGCAAAGGAGCATAATCTAGATATTGCTTATATAATAGCTGAAAAGGGCTACCGTGTACTCTTACCAGACTGCTTACTTCATGGGGAAAGAGAAGGAGATATAAAGTCAGAGGAACGAGAATTACGTTTTTTTGAGATTGTAAAACAAAATATAGATGATGTGGAAAGTATTTATGAGACGTTAGTTACAAAGCATTTATTGGAAAAAGATCGTTTTGGACTTGCAGGTACGAGCATGGGAGGGATCACAACAGCTGCAGCCCTTACCCAATTTTCTTGGGTGAAAGCAGCAGCGATCCTAATGGGTTCTCCTAAATTGACAGCCTATGCGGAATTACAAATCCAATTGATGGAAAAGAAAATGGGTGAGCTTCCTATTCCTGAGCAAGAAATCAACCTTCTATTATCAGAATTGAAGGAAATGGATCTATCCCTGCAAGTGGAGAAGCTTTTCGGACGTCCATTATTCTTTTGGCACGGGGAAGAGGATAACGTTGTTCCATTTGCCCATGCATATAATTTTTATGAGCAAGCTATCGATCATTACAAAAACCCGGAAAATATTCGATTTTTCCGAGAAATGGGACGTGGACACAAGGTTAGTCGATTTGCTATCGTGGAGTTTACTAATTGGTTAGAATACATGCTTTAGCATCAGAGCATTTATAACAGAGCAAGCCATTTTTACTTTATGGAGATATTGTTACAAAAGACGTAAATGATTTAAATTTTCTTTCATTTTGTTATAATGTTATTAAGTAATGCTTTACTTTTTTTAAGGAGGGGTTATAATGGATCAAGCACTTGAGGATAATCTAATGGGAGCTTTGGAAAATGTTATTGACCCAGAGCTTGGAATAGATATTGTTAATTTAGGATTAGTATATGGCGTTGATCTGAATGAAGAAGGAATTGCAACAGTAACGATGACACTGACAGCAATGGGCTGCCCGCTAGCAGGTCATATTGAGCAAGACGTCAAGCGTGTAATGGAAGATATTCCAGAGGTAAAGGATACAGAAGTAAATATTGTCTGGAGTCCACCTTGGTCCAAGGATCGTATGTCCCGTTATGCTAAAATCGCTCTAGGTATTCCAGATTAAACCATTACTTAAATAAAACCCTTGTCTTAATCGAAGACAAGGGTTTTATTATGGATCTGTTTGTTTAATTACTTTCTTTTAATACGCCATCACCGAGCAAGATAACAATAATACTAAAAATGGCAGCAAGTGATAATACAGAAGGTACATGTAAAGTCTCACCAGCCATGCTTGCAAGTACGTATCCTATCACGAAAGAAATGATAACCGCCCAAACAATTGTCATAATATATTTCATCTAACATTCACCCCACTTTTATAGGACCAATATGTATTTTGAATAATTTAATAATCTATTTTACACCAAATTAATTTTATCAAAACTTTGGAAGAAAATAAAGAGTAATCTTTGAACACTTCATTTCTGGACAATTTTGGTTTACCTTATCTGCTGAAAACGGTAAAATAATAGTTATATACCTATAAATTGAACATTTGTACGAATCATTATGCATTTCAAGGAGTGCGTATATTGGAAAAACGACTAGGAATTATATTATTCACATTATTAGCCATGTTAACCTTAACGGGATGTTTTCCATCAAATTCGTCCCAGAATATTGAGAAGGTGGGTATGCTCATTGAGCACTCGATAAATGATCAAACATGGGGAAGTAAAGGATATCATGGTTTACTCGATATAGAGAAAGAATTGGATATGGAAGTATACTTTAAAGAAGGTGTACAAACCCAACCACAGGTAAATCGTGCAATCGAAGAGTTTGCGAATCAAGGAGTCCAGTTAATAATTGGTCATAGCAGTACATATGGACAATTCTTTCATACGATTGCCTCTTCTTATCCTGATATTCAGTTTGTTTATGTCAATGGTGCTTATTCAGATGACAATCTTATTAGCTTAAATTTCAACTCTATGTCGATGGGATTCTTTGCTGGAATGGTAGCGGGTAGAATGACAGAATCTGATCATGTAGGCATTATTGCAGCATATGAATGGCAGCCAGAAGTAGAGGGTTTTTATGAGGGAGTAGCTTATCAGAACCCTGATGCAAACATAAATATTCAATATGTCTATAGTTGGGATGAGTCAGAAATTGCTATGGATCACTATCGCAATATGGTAGATAATGGGGTAGATGTGATTTATCCGACTGGGGATGCCTATAGTATGAAAGTAGTAGAGGAAGCTCAAAATGACCAGATTTATTCGATTGGCTATGTTAATGATCAGCAGTCGATAGGTGGACAATCTGTCTTAACAAGCACCATTCAGCATGTAGATAAATTATATCTTTATGCGGTAGAACAGATTGAAAAAGGCGAGCTAGAAGGTGGTATTTATAATTACGGCTTCACGGAAGAAGTAATTTCAATGGGACCTTACAGTGATGAAATACCAGAAGATTTTCAAGATCATTTAGATGAACAATTAAATGAATATATAGAGACAGGACTACTTCCAGATCACAAATAGGTGTGGTAACCTTTCTATTTACTTTTGTGTCCGAGCCTCATTGGAATGGATAGCCATAACAATTTGTAGGGAAGGATGAACATTTTCGTTATGTATCATGAAAAATAGACCAGTTGTGAGAAGATTTGATACTTGAAAATTTACTTGTTTTCGCTTAAAATTAGTACCAAGTCTTAATAATTGATATTAATTCCTTTGAGAGGAAGGATAATAATGAAAGCAGGAGTTTTAGGAACTGGTCATTATGCTCCAGAGAAAATTTTAACCAATAAAGATTTAGAGAAAATAGTAGATACTACGGATGAATGGATTCGTACTAGAACAGGAATAGAGGAGCGAAGAATTGCCTCAGATGATGAGAACACCTCTGATATGGCATTAAAAGCTGCAGAGGATGCCTTAAAAGAAGCAGATCTTACTGCTGAAGAACTAGACTTAATACTTGTGGCCACTGTTACACCAGATCAGCCATTTCCTACGGTCTCATGTATTTTGCAGGAGAAGCTTGGTGCAACAAAAGCAGCTGCAATGGATATAAGTGCAGCATGTGCTGGTTTTATGTATGGGATGATTACAGCCAAGCAATTTATCGAATCAGGTGATTATAAGCATATCTTAATCGTTGGTGCCGAAAAATTATCCAAAATTACCGATTGGGAAGATCGTAATACATGTGTCTTATTTGGAGATGGTGCTGGTGCTGCGGTTATGGGTCCAGTAAGTGATGGCAAAGGCGTTTTATCCTTTGAGTTAGGTGCAGATGGAAGTGGTGGAAAGCATCTAGCCCAACAGGATGAGCATATCATAATGAATGGAAGAGAAGTATTTAAATTTGCTGTACGTCAAATGCCAGAATCATCTGTTAAGGTGGTTGAAAAAGCCGGACTTGCTAAAGAGGATGTTGATTATTTAATACCTCATCAAGCAAATATTCGAATTATGGAAGCTGCAAGACAACGGTTAGGAATCGATGAAAGTAAAATGGCAGTCAATGTGAATCATTATGGAAATACATCAGCTGCTTCGATACCAATTGCTTTGTCTGAAGCTGTAAAAAAAGGTAAAATAAACGATAATGATTTAGTTGTCTTAGTAGGTTTTGGTGGTGGTCTTACATGGGGAGCCGTTGCTTTAAGATGGGGAAAATAACGTAAAATTAGATAAAAGGAGGAATATTCATGGGTAAAAATAGGGTTGTCGTGACCGGATTAGGAGCAATCACACCATTAGGAAATGAAGTAGATCAATTTTGGGATCATTTAAAAAATGGTGTATCCGGTATTGATATTGTTACTAAAGTAAATAAAGATGATTTTCCTGCAAAAGTAGCAGGCGAAGTGAAGGACTGGGATCCTACACAATATATGGACAAAAAAGAAACCAAAAGAATGGACTTGTTTACCCAATATGCAGTGGCTGCAGCGAAAAATGCGGTAGAGGATGCCAATCTTGAAATTACCGATGAAATTGCGCCAAGGGTAGGTGTTTGGATTGGTTCTGGTATTGGCGGAATGGCAACATATGATGAACAATTTAGAAGGTTTATGGACAAAGGCTATCGTCGTGTCAGTCCATTCTTCGTACCTATGCTTATTCCGGATATGGCCGCTGGTCAAGTCTCGATTCAGTTAGGTGCAAAAGGAATTAATAATTGTTCTGTTACTGCATGTGCATCTGGAGCTAACTCCATTGGAGATGCTTTTAAAGTCATTGAGCGTGGGGATGCAGATTACATGATCACTGGTGGTGCGGAGGCTCCACTAACACCAATGGCATATGCCGGATTCTCCACAGCAAAAGCATTATCTTTTAACGAAGACCCAAAAACGGCCAGTAGACCATTTGACAAAAATCGTGATGGATTCGTTATGGGAGAAGGTGCAGGAATTATTATTTTAGAATCATTAGAATCCGCCCAAAAACGTGGAGCAAAGATTTATGCGGAAATTGTTGGTTATGGTGCTTCAGGGGATGCTTATCATATTACTTCACCGGCTCCAGAGGGAGAAGGGGCCGCAAGAGCGATGCAACAAGCGATTGAAGATGCGGATATACAAGTAACGGATATAGATTATATTAATGCACATGGTACTAGTACAGAATATAATGATTCATTTGAAACTCAAGCCATTAAGACAGTTTTCGGAGATCATGCCTATCAATTAGATGTTTCTTCGACGAAATCAATGACTGGACATCTATTAGGAGCAGCAGGTGCAGTGGAAGCCATTGCATGTGTGAAAGCTATTCAAGATGGGATCTTACCTCCGACCATTAATTATGAAACACCTGATCCAGATTGTGATCTTCATTATGTTCCGAATAAAGCAAAACAAAAAGAAGTGAATATTACTTTGAGTAATTCATTAGGTTTCGGTGGGCATAATGTTTCTCTAATTTTTAAAAAATATCAGTAATACAAGTACAATAAATCCTGTTTCCATATTGGGGAACAGGATTTATTATGTTTATAGCCTTCCAATTGCAGAAATGATGGGTGGGAATTTACACTCTATATTGATCCACTCATATGTGAGGATACTTGTACATATAATGAAATAAATTAGGTGGACAAGCGGGTGAGTAGTTTTGATCTATGCATTAATATTTCTAATAGGATTCGGTTTTTCAGTCTCTGGAGGCATGTCACTTATATTGTACTTGAATTTTATACCGGCTGGGCTCACTTTATATGACTATATCGCACTTATTCAAACAAAAGTAGAATGTTATTTTTTTATCATAGGTCTGATTCTCATGGGTTTATCGATCCAGAAGCTGACCATTTTATCTGTTAAATAATAGAAGAAAAGAATAATTCATTCCATTTTGGTCATACTGTTTGATAAGAAAAAGCATAAAGTGAGGTTTGGTCATATGTTATATTTGCATGATGTATGGGTAAATTGGTTTGAGGGTGAAGAAAATGGTTATAATGTATGTCCATTTCATGAATGGAGAACCTCTGATGGTATTGAGATACTAGATCAAGTTCCTGTTCTACTTATTGATCCCAAGACTTATCAATACATTGAAAACGACTTACAGGACTTACCTAAAAAGATGCTTGACACCATTTATAAAAGAGCTTACATAAGAAAAAATCAAGAACGAAAAGTATTGGAATATGCAGCCATCATATCTGACGGCAGATCAATAATGGCATTTGATACTATGGGTTTTCAAATTCCTGTCCGAAAGAGCAGGTTAATTCCAAGGCAAGAGAGATTGGTTCTTGAATTAATTGAGAGTCGAGAACCCACGGTATATCAAGTACCCTATCAAGAAGAAAAGGAATATCATATTCTTTCACTTCCACCTGAAAGAATGAAGGGATTGACTAGAAAAGAAAGACAGCTCAAGCAATTGCTAATGGTTGCATTGGACCAGTTAGAGGTTTCAAAATGTCTCGAGGAAATAAGGTACTGGCTAACGGAATGGAAGCCAGATCAATATCATGCTATTAAACGGATGAGTTTTCAAGAGGCATGGAATACACTATATAAAGAATTAATCGAAGGATGGTCGGAAAAACACGAATATTTCTGCAAGCAAATCATTAAAGGTCAAACCTATTATGAAACGATTTGGGATCAAGAACATGATAATTCAACTACAAAATCTGTGCGATAAGGAATTGAAAACCGGACTTTATTTTTTAGCAAAGTCCGGTTTTTCTTGTAGAGATAATTTGGAACAACAGAGAGGAAGAAATCCTTTACGTTTACCTTTTTTTCTTCACTCGTCCGAGACCTATGGCTTTCTTCGCTTTTGCTAGCATTTTGTTAGCAACAAAATTCGCTTTTTCCGCACCTTCATCTAGAAGTCTATCTAGCTCATCGGAAGCCATTAATTTCTCATATTTTTCTCTAATAGGGCGTAATGTTGCCATCACCGCATTTGCTGTTTCCTGTTTAAATTCTCCATAACCTTTTCCGTCATACTTTCTCTCAAGATCTTCTACACTCTCACCAGTGCAGCTAGCATGAATGGTAAGTAAATTACTAATTCCAGGCTTATTTGTTTTATCAAATTTTACGATCCCATCCGAATCAGTAACCGCACTTTTAATTTTTTTCTCGATTTGCTTATCTGTGTCTAACATAAGAATCGATGCTTTTAAGTTCTCATCAGATTTACTCATTTTTTTTGTTGGTTCCTGTAAGGACATTATTCGTGCACCTACCTTAGGGACACGAATTTCAGGAATCGTGAAAATATCGTTATATCTATTATTGAATCGTTGAGCAAGATCCCGGGTTAGCTCTAAATGCTGCTTTTGATCATCACCTACTGGTACGATATCTGTTTTGTAAAGTAATATATCTGCCGCCATCAATGGGGGATAGGTAAGAAGTGCGGAAGAAACTGCTTCTTTTCCATTCGATTTATCTTTAAACTGTGTCATTCGTTCTAACTCACCGATATAGCTTATTGATTGTAAAATCCAGCCGAGCTGTGTATGTGCTGGTACCTCTGATTGAATAAACAAAATAGACTTTTTCGGATCAATACCTGAAGCTATGTATAATGCAGCAAGAGATTTTATATTTTCTCTTAATTTTAGTCTTTCTTGTGGAACAGTAATGGCGTGTTCATCAACAATACAAAAATAGCAATTGTTTTCTTCCTGTAGATCGACAAAATGTTTCATTGCGCCTAGATAGTTTCCAAGTGTTAAAGTACCACTTGGTTGAATTCCTGAAAAAATTGTTTTCATTATCGTCACCTCTTGATATATAGTTAAGATCACTTTTTGGTATAAAACGGGCTAAATAGAGTTTATCATATGTTTTAAATAATTTCTTATTTGTTGGATTTTGTTACTGAACTGAGGCATTGATTACGTATTTTGTTCCTACCCTCCCCAGCATTATAGCATAGACACAAAAAGTACTAAATTCTTTCGAAAATAGAATGGATTGAAACTCATTTTTAAGCCCAGATTCCCAGAAAATGAAGTTTACAGGTCTTATAAAACGCATATCAAACCTACTTTCCTCACCAAATGAAGTTTACAGGTCTTATAAAACGCATATCAAACCTACTTTCCTCACCAAATGAAGTTTACAGGTCTTATAAAACGCATATCAAACCTACTCTCCTCACCAAATGAAGTTTATAGGTCTTATAAAACGCATATCAAACCTACTCTCCTCACCAAATGAAGTTTATAGATATAATAAAACGTATTCCAAACCCAAGATCTGGCTAAAATAAAGTTCACTACCTCTGTAGGATTTTACGATTTCAAATTATAGTGTGAATTAGATATTTAGTGGAAGAGCATACTATAAAAAATTTTAACGAAAGGAAGGAATCATATGTCTAAAAATCCGATTGTAATTGATGCTATTATCAATGGGGAAAAGTATAAAACGGAAAAACAAGCCCCACGTGAAAACCCAACAAATCCAGAGGAAATAGTTGGGTTTTCACCAGTAAATACACGAGAAGACACAAGAAAGGCCATTAATGTAGCATATGAAACGTTTACTACTTGGAGAAGATCGTCTATGGATGAAAGAATAGAACGGATGAGTAGGGCGATCCAAAAAATAAAAGATGCTACCCCAGAAATTGCACAACTATTATCACGGGAACATGGCAAAGCACTTTATGATTCGAAAGGAGAAATAGCTGTCTCTCTAATGTGGATGGAATTTGCGTGTGATAATGTAAAAGAAGTTTTGAAAAATGAAGTGCAAAGACATGATAATGGTAAAACTATTATAGCCAAAGATGCTATTGGCGTCGTATCTGCTATCACACCATGGAATTATCCGATTTCCCTTTCGACAATTAAGGTTGCACCAGCATTATTAGCAGGTAACACGATGGTCTTAAAACCGAGTCCGTTAGCCCCGTTAGCTGTAAGTAAAGTAATTGAATTAATTGCAAACGAATTTCCACCAGGAGTGTTAAATCTTGTTCACGGGGAAGCGGACGTTGGTGTAGAGTTAACATCCAATCCAAAGGTTGCCAAAATTGCCTTTACAGGTGGGACAGAAACAGCTAAACATATTATGAAAGCAGCGGCAGATACAATCAAACATATGACACTTGAATTAGGTGGTAATGATGCAGCAATTGTTTTAAATGATTTTGATGTAAATGATGAGAAAGCAATGAGGCGGATTGTCATATCTAATTTTCTTACTGCTGGACAAATATGTATGATTGCTAAAAGAATTTATGTTGATAAATCAATCTATGATTCATTTGTTGAAAGGTATATTGAGGCAGCTAATAAATGGATTCGAGTAGGAGACCCATTTGATAAAAATGTGACGATTGGTCCTGTTAATAATGAAAAGCAAGCAAAGTATGTCCAAAGTCTAATTGATGATGCTAAAAGTAAAGGGGCTCAAGTTGTGAAACTTGGTGAAATACTTGATCAAGCTCTTTATGAGAAAGGTTACTTTATGCAGCCTACCGTCGTTTTAGGAGCAAGTCAGGATGATCCAATCGTTGTTGAAGAACAGTTTGGTCCGACGGTTCCTATTTTACCTTTTGAGGATGAGGAACATGCAATCCATCTTGCTAATGACAGTATATTTGGATTGACTAGTTCTGTATGGGGAGAAGAAGAACATGCCATTGAGGTTGCCAAACGTATACAGGCAGGTACGACGATGATTAATACAGCCGCCGTTCAAGGACTTGATGTACGTTTTCCATTCGGTGGTGTAAAGCAGTCTGGAATAGGACGTGAATATGGAAAAGAAGGGCTTCTAGCTTATACAGATACACATGTCATAAATGTTCCTGATCAGTTAGATTTGCCGTATATCCCTGAGTAAAGAGTGTGAATGAGAAAAGCAGTGAATACAACAAAAAGTAATAGGGACTGTATAATTCTATAATGGCATAAAAGTTTGAATATAAAACAATCAAGCTAAGAACGTCTCTTACATTCTTAGCTTGATCTTATGTTTACTGAAAGAATTTCTATCCTTATTGATTAAAATCTTTTCTTTGTCCCCATCTACCACCTTTAGGATTGGATTGTTGTTCAGTGACACCCTCCTCGTTTAAATAGGTCATAGCAGTGTTTAAAGTGAATTCAATTGCTTGAATTCCCTCTTGATAGTCAGCATTCTCATATACACCATCTACCTTATCTCCTGTTATGCTTCCACCATTATAAAGGATGTAATTTTTACCTTGTTGTAAGTCCTCTGAGCTTATTAAAATTGTTTGAAAATCTTTTTCAGGTTCAATAGCAAGTATTTTTTCCCCATTACTATTTTCCAGATATAAGGTAGTTTCTGCGTTTTGAATTTCTGAGTATGTCATCATAATAGTAGATTGGCTGGAGTCTTCTGATACTCCTTGAGCCATGCCACTACTACCAACAGCCACTAGTGTGCCACCTTCGATGTTAAACGATTGATCATAATCAAGTGATCCATTTCCAGATGAGGATGGTCCATAAACTAGCACTATTCCACCTGTCATGGTTATCGAGGTATTTGAATCTAGTCCATCACCATTTGCGTCAACATATAAATAACCATCTTCAATTAGAAGTTCACCAGTTTCTGTAGTCTCTTCGTTTGATTCACTTGTTGTCTCGGTATCTGTGTTACTCATTCCCGGCATGTTAGCATAATTACTACTACTATTCACATTAACCCCATCATCCTCAGCATGAATATGAATATCACCACCGGTTATTGTAATATTTAATCCTTCTAATCCTTCATAGCTTTTCTTCACATCTATCGTTCCATTTTCTATTTGTACATCACCATCTGCATGAATTGCATCATCCCCAGTGGATAGAAAAAGATCTCCGTCAGATATAACCAAATTTTTATTACTGTGTAGAGCATCATCAAAGGAGTCAATTGTGAAAGAACCATTAAGAATATGAATTTCTTCGTTTGCCTTTATTCCTTTTGTACTTTCTGTATCTTCTGTTTCATCTTTATTTTGACTAGAAGCTTGAGGTGGATCCCCACCATTAGAAGGAAAGTCTCCTTCTGGTAAATCCGATCGATCAGTATTGCTTGGCATTTGTGGCATATTTTCGGGAGGATTTTCTCCATTAGGAATTTCTCCCATTCGATCAAAATCTGTAGTAGTGCCTTCTATTTCTTCTGGACTTCCTCCACCAGATATAATAGAATACTTTCCATCTATACCATATACAGATTTTTCTGCCTGAATACCATCCCCACCTGCCTCGATGTTAAGCTCTCCATTTTCTAGGATGATATTACCTTTTGATTCATCCTCATCATTGGATGACTTTACTCCATCACCTTTTGCATCGATCGTGATCGAAGCCTTCTTCATTGCAAACAGATCTCGACCGACGATACCGTCATCTATAGAAGTGATATTAATAGTACCACCAATAATCTTAAGGGCATCACGACTCGTTATACCATCGTTATAATTTCCATTTATTTTTAGAGTACCTGAACCATTTATTGTTAAATCATCTTTGCTAAAAATCGTTGCTTCTGGTTCATCTGTTTCTTCATCCGCGTATACATATTCTGTTGCGTCAGTTAATGTGTTTTGGGTGTCTTCTTCTAATGAAATAACTGTTTTCTCTGCTTGGTTAATATAAATAGGTGCACTCGTCGAGGATTGGAGCGAGACACCATTTAATATTAGTCGTACTGTTCCACTATCTTCTGCATCTACTACAATTTGTCCATCCTCTAATGTTCCATCTATTACATATGTCCCTGAAGTGTATATATTGATTTGATTTTGAGAGACAAGGACAGAATCATTTTCTTCTGCGATTACTTCTTTCCCATCTAGATGAATGGAGATGGCCTCTTGGTCCTCCCAGCTCGTATAAGCATCATCCGTGTCATATTGCACCAGATTATTTATAAGCTCATCCGTAGCTTCTCCGTTCTCCTGACTACAACCACTTATGGTGATAATCAAGATCACAGAAAGGGTTAAAAACCACCTATAATTAATAATTCTTTCCATAATGTTCACCCTTTTTTAGGCTGTAAAGTTTCCATCATAGCTAAGCATTACAGCGGTTTGGACTCCTTTTATTCTAGCAAGTTCAGAAGTGATATTAGAATCATTATCTTTCACACGAATTTCATAGGTTATCTCTTCATAGTCCTCTATCATTGATTTTGATTTTAGGCTAAACCTCTTCGTATAGGTTTTGACAATTTGTTCTAACTCTTCATTAACTGCATTTTGATCATATTTTATAATTAATAGATAGGGATTTTCGACTTTGATCTTATTAGCGAATATAAGTAACACTAATCCTATGAGAACAGAGCCAATTACTGCTAATAGAATAAAACCTGCACCACATAATATTCCAGCTATGACGGACCAGAATAAGTATACTAAATCCATTGGATCCTTAATCGGTGTACGGAAACGAACAATCGATAAAGCACCAACCATACCAAGAGATAACAGAACATTCTGACTAATCCCCATAATGACTAAAGCAGTAGCCATTGTCATTATTACTAAAGAGATATTGTAGGAATGGGAATATATGACCCCATTAAAAGTTTTCTTATATATGAAGTAGATAAACAACCCGACCATAAATGCCACACCAATTCCAAGTAAAGCATCAATAATAGAAAAGGATGAGGTTGTTTCTAAAAAGCTTGATTTAAAAATATCTGAAAAATTTGTGATAGAATTCATTTTTTCTCTCCTAATGATTTAATATTTTTACTGTTAGCCATACATCCGACTTAATTGATATTTAGAGTAGGCTTCTTGTCTTGTATCTGATAGCTGTAGCAAATGTTTTATTATTTCAGGTAGATATTCATCATATTTCACCTCCAAGATGATAAGATTTGGCTCGAGAACATCGACCATCGGTAGCTGCTTATGAAACATGTCTGTATTGTAAAGACTGGATTGTATTTTGCTATCAAAGGTAATGCGAACATTTCCAAATGGGTATATTAGCGGCTCTCGTTCGTAATCGACAACTGTTGTAGGTTTGATTTGGTTATATTTCATTTCTGTGTATAAATCTCGAATGAGTGGTCTTTCGTCATGCTCCATCCAATCAATATCTCCAATTCGCCATTTTTCAAATTCCCTACGGGTGACCATACATTTTGATTTGAAGGTTAAATTATTACGTTTACTCTTTCTTTCAAGATTAATGTAGTGATCCCTTTTTTCATAAATGCGAACTCGATATTTGTCTCGATTTAAATAACCTTCCTTCTTCTCATTTAGAATACGATTGGAAAAGTTATCAAAATAAGTAGAACGAATGCGATACTTTCCGCTTGACCCTGCATTGGGATCCCTGCTCATAAAATGAAGTAGCTTGCCGCGCAGGATATGATATTCTGTTTGTGATATTGCGTACTTACGTTCACGACGTCCATTAGGATGAAAGGATGTCTGAAAGGTCATTGAGCTGCCTCCTTCTGTTCGTTTTGTTATCATGTTAATCGCTGGAACAATTTTTAGTTTATAAAGGAAATGTGTCAGGAAAATGTCAAGTAAATTTTTTGTAAATATTCATTTGGTTTTTAGACATATGGCTGACTTATGGATCTGATAAAAAGAAGTATGGCAAGTTTCTCGATTTCTCATTATGTGGTAATCTAAGGATAAACTCGCCAAATATAAAGAAATCAAGGTGAAATTAATGGTCAAAATATTAATAATTGAAGATGAATTTTCAATTAGTCAAGTTTTAAAGGCATATTTACAAAAAGTGAACTATCAGGTAGAACAAGCTTATGATGGAGAAGAAGCGTTGGATAAGTTCGATACCATCTATCCAGATTTAGTTCTATTAGATGTTATGCTTCCGGGTAAGGATGGCTGGGAAATATTAAGAGAGATAAGAATGGAAAGCAACTGTCCCGTTATTATGTTAACCGCGCTAGGAGAAGTGAATCATCGATTAGAAGGGTTAAATGAAGGGGCAGATGACTATATTACGAAACCCTTTGTGGCCGATGAAGTAGTGGCTCGGGTAAAAGCTGTGTTAAGACGGTCACGGGCAGACCATGAAAATCCTATAAAACGGTATGGACAGTTAGAGATTAATATAAGAGCACATCAAGTAATCCTTAATAAAAAGAATGTTACACTCACGCCTCGCGATCTTTCTGTATTAATGTTCTTAGCAGAAAATCCAAACCAAACATTTACAAGAGAGCAGTTAATTGAACATGTATGGGGCTGGGATTATGAAGGTAGTGATCGTGCAGTCGATCTTGCTATTAAACGAATTCGTAAAGTACTAAATACTTGGCCAAGTTCTGAAGGAGAAATTAAAACATTAAGAGGATTGGGG
Source organism: Gracilibacillus sp. JCM 18966 (assembly GCF_055392695.1). Classification (NCBI taxonomy): domain Bacteria; kingdom Bacillati; phylum Bacillota; class Bacilli; order Caryophanales; family Bacillaceae; genus Gracilibacillus; species Gracilibacillus sp. JCM 18966. Next base: position 2,455,398 of record NZ_AP043883.1, read on the forward strand.
TATCAGCTACGTGTTAATCAAAAATAAGAGAAGAGTCTCACTGAGACGGTACTGGACCAGCCGATATTTATTAACACTTTGCATTGGACTAATCGTCATTGCACTTATTTCCGCATTTTGGATTAGGCATACGACATTAGAAAATCGACTAAATATGATGACGATTATGGCGGAAAGTATGGCTGATCGTATTGTATCGGCAGAGGATGAGGGACCAGAACCAGGTAGAAATGACTTTTTTAGAGAGAAAGAAGGAGAAAAACATTTCGAGATTGACCCGTTTACTTATATTATCGACACTTCAGGGGCTATCCTTTCAAGTAACCGACCTGGAGGGCCGATGGCAGGGGAAATTCATTCTTCAGTTTTAGAAAATGATGATACGATTCAACAATTTACACTTAGCGATACTCGTTTTTATGTAGTTAAATATCCGATAGAAATCGATGGATCCACATTGGGCTGGGTCGTTATGTTTGAGTCAAAGCAAAATCTATCACGAGTAAATCAGGAATACACTCAGCTAGCCATTATGATCATCGGACTTGCTATACTTGGATGGGCTGCTATCTACTTTTTGTCTAAGCGGTTATCTAAGCCAATTCAAGAAGTGGCAAAGGCTGCGAAACAAGTGGAGGAAGGGAATTATCAGATTGATTTGCCAAATGAAAGTAAAGAAAAAGAAGTTCATGAGTTAATTCATTCCTTTAAAGAAATGGCATATAAGCTTGAAAAATTAGAAGCATTACGAACAGAATTATTAGCAGGTGTTACACACGAGTTAAAAACACCAGTTACCTCTATTAGTGGATTACTCCAAGCGATGAAGGATGAGGTGGTTACAGGTGAGGAGGCAAAGGAATTTTTGACGATTTCCTTAAACGAAGCAGATAAAATGAAAAAGATGGTAGAGGATTTACTTGCCTTTAATCAATTTGCTGCAAATGCTTTCGATGTTAATATGGAGGTACACGATATCAATGATGTTGTGGAAACTGCCGTTTATAGCTGGAATATACTACATGAGGATATGAAGATTAACCTTACCAAGCTAAAATCACCGACTAAGGTAAATGTTGATCCAATTCGTTTACAGCAAATCATGACAAATCTTTTAAACAATGCAAAGCAGGCGATGGAAAATCATCAAGAACCAGTAATTAATATAAGGTTACAAGAGGATAGTTCACAAATTAATATTGATGTAGAGGATTGTGGAAGGGGAATTCCGAAAGACGAACAACCCTTTATTTTTGAACGCTTTTACCGAGGAGAAGAAAAGAAATATAAAATGAGAGGACTTGGACTAGGATTACCTTTAAGTAAAATGATTGCCCAAGTACAGGGGGGAGACTTAACCTTGCTAAGTAGTTCACAGAAAGGTACCACTTTTCGAATATATCTACCAAAAAACAACAGTTGATTTTCAACTGTTATTTTTTTGTGAAACAGATAAATCTAGTTTAGACATCTTCCTGACATATTCGCGGATTATAGTAAAAAGTGTAATAGACAGAAAAACACCATTAACTATCGAATATGGAGGGCTAGAAATGTTTCAAGATAAAAAAAATCAAAATAAAGATGTACAAAGGGAAATAAATAAGAAAAACGATAAATATAAAGGGATTTTTAAATCTATTTCTGCTGGAGTCGTAGGTTCTGTTCTCACATTAACGATAGTTGCTCAGACAGGTTTTCTTCAGACAGAAGAGCCAGCGAATCTTGCTGTTGAGGAGCCTATTGCAGAGGAACAAACGGTAAATTCAACATCGGATATAAACATCGAGCAAGTAACAAATTCTAGTTCAACCACTGCTGACATTGTAGAACAAACTTCTCAAGCAATTGTAGGTATTACGAATATACAAGTGCAACAGTCCAATCCATTTTATAGTCAGGGATTTGGACAGCATCAAAATCAAGAAAGTGAAGAGATAGAAAGCGGAACAGGCTCTGGAGTTATTTATCAAGTAACTGACGACGCTTTATATATTATTACAAACCACCATGTAATAGAGGATGCATCTACTATTGAAGTAACACTTTATACGGAGGAAACAGTAACAGCAGAGCTAATAGGTTCTGATTCTTTAACAGATCTCGCAGTATTAAAAGTAGAAGGTGAATACGATATAACTTCGTTAGCTTTTGGTGACTCTTCCGAGCTAAGAGCAGGAGAAGAGGTAATTGCAATTGGAAACCCACTTGGTCTTGATTTGTATGGGACGGTAACTCAAGGAATTGTTAGTGCAGTGGATCGTACAATTGAGGCATCTACGTCAGCTGGAGTGTGGGATATGGAAGTAATTCAAACAGATGCAGCAATTAATCCTGGAAATAGTGGTGGTGCTTTAATCAATACTTCTGGAGAACTTGTAGGGATTAACAGTATGAAGATTGCAGATAATGATGTGGAAGGCTTAGGTTTTGCGATACCGAGTAACAATGTCACTACTATAATTGACCAGCTCATGGAAAATGGTCAAATTATTCGTCCATATTTAGGCATAACAATGGCAAATATTTCGGATTTACCGTACTACACAAATACTACATCAAGTGAAATTACAGATGGTGTTATCATTACAGCAATCGATGAAAATGGAGGAGCTGCTCAAGCTGGTTTGCAAATCGAGGATATTATCGTATCAATCAACAATCAAAATGTAGCAACAGCAAGCAATTTAAGAAAATATTTATATTCAGAGCTTTCAGTCGGTGATGTTGTGAATATTCAATTCTATCGTCAAGGCGAATTACAGGAAGCGAATGTTACCCTATCTAGTAATTAAAGGGAGAAATATTATAAAAAAATAGCAGGATTGCAAAGAAAAGCAAGTGAGAAATGGTCAGGAAGTTCTTCACTTGCTTTTTCCATATCTAAATCAATGAATTAGTAATAAAAGAGGATTAGCAGAATAATCATTAGTAATAATAGGAAGCTTCCCTGTAAAAGGAAAAATATCATCCAATTTTGATTTATTTTTTCTGAAGGTAATTTATCGTCACTCCACGTGGACGCCCAGTTTTTTTGTTTGGTTATTCGAGTGAATACTTTGCGAAAACTATTTGCCGTAATATCAAAGAATCGTCTAGAAATAACGAATAATAGGAGCCCTATAATCAGGTAAAAACTGCTTATATAAAAAATACTATTAATCAAATGCAGTAATGTAAGCCCTTTATTGAGTAAAACTGTCAGAATGGAACATAGTATTACATGGAGGAAAAATATGAAGAAATGTTTTTTCATCTATTGAAGCTCCTTTCTGGTTCTGTTCCTATTATTAAAAATTAACACGAATTTAGCAAATAATAAAATAGAATTTCGTAAATTAACTGAAAAATGAGAAAACTCGAAAAAATCGGAGTATTCGGACGATTTACTGAGATATAGTTCATTAAGATTATAAAAAATAGGTATTATGAATCAATTTAGTCGGTTTAAGTAAAAAAATGCTGAATAAAAAAAGGGTTCTCTGTATAATAGTCATTGCAAGTTTACAATTACTTTACAAATCAAATTACTTTAGGAGGATTTATGAGATGAAGCAAAAAAGTGGGCTTTTGCTACTAATTTTTACCATTTTAACTTTTGTCTTAGCGGCTTGCTCGTTTGAAAACGATAACAGTTCAGACGACAAGCAAAGTGAAGAAGGTAGTTCAGAGGAAGAGAATGTCTTAAGAATTGCAGAAACTGCAGATATTCCAACAATGGATCCGATTATGACGGAGGACAATGTTTCAACACTTTGGATTGATACTGTTTATGAAGGTCTTTATCGACAAGCTCCAGGTGGCGAAATTGTATCAGGAATTGCGAAAAAAGAAGAGACAGAAGTAAGTGATGATGGTTTAACATATACTTTCCATTTACGTGAAGACGCGAAATGGGCAAACGGAGATCCGGTAACAGCACAAGATTTTGTTTATGGTTGGCAACGTGCTGTGAACCCAGATAATGGTTCTTTTTATGGTAATTACTTAATGAGTGGAAAAATAAAAAATGCAGAACAAATATTTGCAGGTGAATTACCTCCTGAAGATTTAGGTGTAAGTGCACCAGATGACTATACTTTCGTTGTTGAATTAGAAGTTCCTGTTCCTTATTTTGATTCATATGTTATTAATTCTAACTTCTTACCTGCACATAAGGAATTTGTTGAAGAACAGGGAGATCAGTTTTCTTTATCTCCTGAGGGCATTTTAGCGAATGGACCGTTTAAAATGACAAGCTGGCAAGCTGATAGTGGTTGGGAGTTAGAAAAGAATGAAGAATATTGGGATGCTGAAAATGTAGCCTTAGATGGGATTTCTGTTAAAGTAATTAAACAGGCAGACACGAGACTATCTAATTATGAGGTTGGAGAATTAGATAGAGTGACTTTACAAGGTTCACAAGTAAGTGAGAATAGAACAAGCCCAGAATACCAAGTATTATCAGAAACTGCTGTATTTTATATGAAGATGAATCAAGAGTCTTTAGAGAAAAGTGAATATATGCAAAATAAAAACTTTAGAATGGCATTGGCTAAAGGTTTTGATAAACAAGCATATATAGATGTTGCTTATGGTAATGATTCAACTCCTATTGATTTTTATGTTCCAACAGAATTTATTCAACATCCAGAAACGGAAGAAGACTTCCAAACTGGAAGTGATTTATTATCATTTGATGTAGAGGCAGCGCAAGAATATTGGGCAGCTGCTAAAGAAGAATTAGGTTTTGAAGAGGTATCTTTAAGCTTCTTAAGTGGTGATACAGATACGGCGAAAAGTATTAGTGAAGTAATGAAAACGGAATTAGAAAAAAATCTAGAAGGTCTAACAATCGAAACGAAGAATGTACCATGGGCACAGCAATTAGACCTCATGCGCGAAAAGAATTATGAACTTGCTGTTTCTGGTTGGGGGCCAGACTATTTGGATGCTGTTTCATTCCTTGATGTCTTCGTAACTGGTGGAGAGAACAATGATGTTGGCTATTCAAATGAAGAATACGATTCGCTTGTTAAATCAGCGAAAACTGATTTAGCACTAGATCCTGTTGCACGATTTGAAGCATTGCAAGATGCTGAAAAAATTCTACTAGAAGATGCAGCAATTGCGCCAATTATGCAAAGAAAAACATCTGTACTAGTTAAGGATTATGTAGAAGGTTTAGATGTTCGAAATCCGTTTGCTAATAATTACAGCTTTAAATACGTGGAACTAAACAAATAAAAATCACTGATTAACTTTAATTAATTAAGAGAGTATAGCGAACATATTGTTGGCATACTCTCTTTTCCCCTGTTATCTAAAAAATTTGGAAAATTTTGAATTTTAAATAAGATAAGAAAATATAAAGAGAGATGACTAGCTCCAAGCGCCAAAACTAAGTGACTTCCCGAATCCGTAATACGAAGAGTCACATCAATTTGTATTATTTCGGCTTTGTGAATTGATTGACTAAAACTGTCACTTCGACGGACAAAGTCGATCCACCTGTAGGATACTGGTGCAGTCGCTACGTTTTAATCTGGTGCTTTGTGCTTTTCATTCTAATAAAATAGGAGGTGGTTGGAATGGCAAAATATATTACAAAACGAGTGATTTATATGGTCATCACTCTATTTATAATCATATCGGCAACCTTTTTCTTAATGAAAATGATGCCAGGCTCCCCTTTTAATAATATCGGCGGGAAATTGACGGTGGAGCAAGAGGCGTTCTTAATGGAACAATATGGCTTAGATGAGCCTGTCCCTGTTCAATATGTAAAATATATAACGGGTATTTTCCGTGGTGATCTAGGCGTGTCATTTCAATATGATAATCGTCCTGTTACAGACATAATACTTGATCGAATTGGGCCATCTGCCCACTTAGGAGCACAAGCATTAATTATTGGTTCCATACTAGGTATCATTTTAGGGATGTTTGCAGCAATAAGACATAACACTTGGGTAGATTATACATCCAATATTTTAGCGGTTATTGGAATATCAATACCGTCTTTTGTGTTTGCTGGTTTACTTCAATATTACTTAGCGGTAAAATGGAGACTTTTTCCTGTTTCGTTCTGGGAGTCACCGATTTATTCTGTCCTTCCAACAATTGCTTTAATGATTTTCCCAATGGCAATATGTGCAAGGTTTATGCGGACGGAAATGTTAGAAGTATTAGGGTCTGATTATATTGAATTGGCACGAGCAAAGGGAGTATCTAATAGGATCGTTATGTTTAAGCATGCTTTAAGAAATGCACTTATCCCTGTGATTACAGTGTTAGGACCTATGACAGTTAGCTTAATGACAGGAACCTTAGTTATCGAACAAATTTTTGCTATACCTGGTATTGGGGAGCAATTTGTTATTTCAATTAGTACGAATGATTATCCAGTTATTATGGGGACAACCATTTTATTTGCGATACTATTTGTTTTAGTTATTTTAATTGTCGATCTATTATACGGCTTGATTGATCCAAGAATTAGAATTGCAGGAGGGAAGGATTAATGGACAAAGATACAAAAGGAGCTAACAAAGAAAAGTTTCAACGTGTCCATTTGCAAGAGGATTTAGGTGAAGAGCTTACTCGTCCTCAACTCTCCTATTGGAAGGATGCTTGGATTCGTTTAACGAAAAATAAAGGCGCAATTGCTGGGTTAATAGTCATTGTATTTATTGTTTTGCTTGCATTAATGGGTCCTTTAATGAACGATTATTCGATGGAAGAAGCAAATTATGATGCAGCATATTTACCAGCAAAAGTAAAAGGCTTAGAGTGGCTAGGACTAGATGGGCTTCAAACGTATGAAGTACAAGGGAAATCAGAGGAAGAAGCACTTAAACGTGGTCTAGAAAGCTATGATATTGAAGAAAAATATGTGGAAAATGTTGAAATAGTTCAAGAACCAAGTGAAGATAATGATAATTATTATACTGTTGCAATGGAAGTAGACATTTATGCAGCAAGAGGACAAGAGGATAGCTATTATTGGTTTGGAACAGACAGCATGGGTCGAGATCTTTGGACAAGAATTTGGAAAGGTACACAAATCTCTTTATACATTGGTATCTTAGCAGCCATGATTGATATGATTGTTGGTGTACTATATGGCGGTATTTCTGGCTATTACGGTGGTCGTGTTGATAATTATATGCAACGTGTCATTGAGGTTTTATCAGGTATACCTAATTTGGTTGTCGTCATCTTAATGATCATGTTACTTGATCCAGGTTTATTAGCGATAACAATTGCCTTAACGATCACAGGCTGGATTGGCATGGCACGTATTGTACGCGGGCAAGTTTTAAAATTAAAAAATCAAGAGTTCGTGCTTGCGGCAAGGACTTTAGGTGCTAATGATAAACGAATTCTAATGAAACATCTAATTCCAAACGTAACAAGTGTCATTATTATAAACACAATGTTTACCATACCAAGTGCGATTTTCTTTGAATCGTTTTTAAGCTTTATTGGATTAGGTCTACAACCACCAGTCGCATCATTAGGTACTTTAATCGATACAGCATTTGATGATTATCGTGTATATCCTTATATGTTACTATTTCCTGCTGTGATTATATCTCTATTGATGATTGGTTTTAATATATTAGCAGACGGTCTAAGGGATGCATTAGATCCTAAGATGAGAAAATAGAAAGGGAGGTGGACGAAAGTTGGATTCTATTTTAGATGTAAACAATCTACATGTTACATTTGATACGTATGGTGGAAGTGTACAGGCCGTGAGAGGTGTGAATTTTTCTTTAAATAAAGGAGAAACTCTCGCAATCGTTGGAGAATCTGGTTCAGGTAAGTCTGTTACTACAAAAGCATTAATGGGGTTAGTAGCAAAGCCAGCTGGTAAAATCCCTAAAGGGGAAATTTTGTTTGAAGGAAAAGACTTAACGAAATTATCAAATAAACAAATGCAAAAAATTCGTGGTAAGGATATTTCGATGATTTTTCAAGATCCGATGACTTCCTTAAACCCAACAATGAAGGTTGGAAAACAAATTATGGAGGGCTTAATTCTTCATCAGAACCAGTCCAAGCAAGAAGCAAAAAAACGAGCACTAGAATTATTACAATTAGTTGGTATTCCTGATCCGGAAAAAAGAATCAATCAATATCCACATCAATTTTCAGGTGGGATGCGTCAGCGTGTAGTTATTGCGATTGCACTAGCTTGTAATCCAAAGGTATTAATTGCTGATGAGCCAACAACGGCATTGGATGTGACTATTCAAGCACAAATTATTGAGTTGATGAAGAATATTCAGAAAAAAATGGAAACATCCATTATCTTTATTACACACGATTTAGGCGTAGTTGCCAATGTGGCAGACCGTGTTGCGGTAATGTATGCGGGGAAGATAGTTGAAATTGGAACAGTCGATGACGTTTTTTATAATCCGAAACATCCATATACTTGGGGATTATTAGGTTCAATGCCAACAGTCGATAGTCAAGAGGAAAAATTAATTGCCATACCAGGTACACCACCTGATTTAATTCATCCACCAAAAGGAGATGCATTTGCAGCAAGAAATGAATTTGCCCTAGCGATTGATTTCGAAGAGGAGCCACCAATGTTCCAAGTATCTGATTCTCATTATGCTGCGACTTGGTTATTGCATGAAGATGCTCCACATATCGAGCCACCTGAGGCTGTAAAAAGACGGATGAAGGGCTTCTCGACTGAGGGGGACAACAAGAATGAATAAGGATAAGATTTTAGAAGTTAAAGAATTGAAACAACATTTTCGCACAAGTAAAAAAAGTGTCATAAAAGCAGTTGATGGTATCAGCTTTGATATTTACCGTGGGGAAACTTTTGGACTTGTAGGCGAATCTGGTTGCGGAAAATCAACGACTGGAAGAACGATAATCAGACTTTATGATGCAACAAGTGGTGAAGTGAAATTTAACGGTGTCGATGTCCATAGCTTGAAATCAAAGCAAGAAATAAAATCCTTCAATAGACAGATGCAAATGATCTTTCAGGATCCTTATGCTTCGTTAAATCCTAGAATGACGGTGAAAGAGATTATTTCAGAAGGTATTGATATACATGGATTAGCCAAAAATGAAAAAGAAAAAACTGATCGAGTTCATGAATTATTAGAAACCGTTGGCTTGAATAAAGAGCATGCATCTCGTTATCCTCATGAGTTTAGTGGTGGACAACGACAGCGTATCGGAATTGCAAGAGCATTAGCGGTTGATCCTGAATTTATTATTGCGGATGAACCAATTTCTGCATTAGATGTATCGATACAGGCGCAGGTTGTTAATTTAATGAAGGAATTACAACAAAAACGAGGGCTCACTTATTTATTTATTGCTCATGATTTATCAATGGTAAAATATATTAGTGATCGAATAGCAGTTATGTTTGCTGGGAGAATTGTGGAATTAGCGGATAGTGAGGAGCTATACAGCAACCCACTTCATTCCTATACCAAGTCCCTGCTTTCAGCTATACCCGTTCCAGATCCAGATTATGAGAGAAACCGTCAAAGAGTTGTTTTTGATCATGATAGCTACAATCCCGAAGGAGCCACTTTAAGAGAGATAAAGAATGGTCACTGGGTGTTATGTACAGAAGAAGAGTTTAAAAAAATGAAGTAAAAAACCGGGTTCACACCCGGTTTTTTACTTTTTCTTCCATAGTTTGTTTGGCCAGAAGGAAAATCTCCCGAGAACGGTAGTAATGGCAGGAACGAGCAATGGTCGAACAATAAAGGTATCTAATAATACGCCAATTGCTGTAACAATTCCAAATTGAACAAGCACTTGCATTGGTAGTACTGCTAACACAGCAAATGTACCTGCTAAAATTAGCCCAGCTGAGCTAATGACACTACTTGTTTCACTGACACCTTTTGCAATAGCTTGTTTCAATGGCATCTTCTTTCTATTTTTCCATATACTTGATACCATGAAAATATTATAATCTTCCCCTAAAGCAACAAGAAACACAAATGCATAAAGCGGGATTAATCCTTGCATGGCAGGTGCATCCAGAAGATAATGAATGACTAGCCATCCTAAACCTAGTGCAGATAAATAAGACAGTACGACGGTTAGTAACAGGTAAATTGTTGCGACAATAGAGCGCAAATACGCAAGTAAAAGGACAGCGATAATTAATAGTACAACTGGGATAATAAGATTTTGGTCATCTGTCGTGATCTCTTCTGTATCATATAAGGTTGCTGTTTCTCCACCAATCCAGACATGGTCACTAGCATTATTCATTTCGGCAGCACGTAGCTTCTTTTCTACAACTGATTTGATCACAGGAATTTCATTCACTGCTTGATCGGAATAAGGATCAATAGCTAAGGTGACTTCATAGGAATGATAGTTAGGATCCTTTTCGCCAGTTGCTATATCAGATACACTCTCTACGATTTCCAAATTGGAAAGCTCATCTTTTACATCGATATCCTTACCATTTGTCTGCATTATTACTTGAACAGGTGCAATATTTCCTGGTGGATAGTGCTCCTCAATTAGGGTATAGCCTTCTCTTGAAGGCATATCCTCTGGAAAGGAATCAAGTACTCCAAATGTATAGGAAATTTTAGGGACGATCAGGGCTAAACCAATAAGAAAGACACTACATATGACAATGATGCGCCAAGGTTTTTCCGTTACTAATTTCCCAATACCTTTACGAAGCTTACTTCGTTCTTTTGGGAGACGAACCGCTTTTCCTTTCTTTTTAGCAAGATCTTCTACCATACTTTCGGTTCTTGGAATAAAAGGAAAAAAAGCGACACGTCCTAACATAGATAAAATCGATGGTAGGAAGGTCAGAACAGCAAAGCCCATAATAAATATTGCTAAACTAAATGGAACAGCGAATCGGTCATAGGAAGCATAATTAGCTAACCCAAGTGATAATAGCCCTATACAGGTAGTAAGGCAGCTCATGGCTATTGCTCCACCAGAACCTTTAATAGCTTGTTGCAATGCAGTGAACTTGTTATGAATGTGCTGAAGTTCATCACGATACCTTGATATAAGGAACAAACAATAATCCGTTCCAGCACCAAATAATAGTACAGTCATAATGGAAATGGCTTGTGCATCGACTTCAATCCAACCCTTGTTAGCCATAAAACCAAGTAGGGGACTAATCAAACCATATGCTATTCCGACACCTATTAGAGGAACGATTGCCAGAATAGGTGATCGATATAAAATAATGAGTAATACTAAAACTAAAATAACCGTTGCAATTAATAAGGTTATATCGGCTTCACTAAACAATTCAACTGCATCTGTAGAAATAGCTACTGGCCCTGTTAGACGAATATGAAGATTGTCACTAGATAATTTCTCATCAAATGGATTATAGTCCAATTGCTCCGTTATTTTATCTCTTAAAGTAGTAAGTGATTCCGCTAATGCTTCTGTTTCTGTATTTTTTTCAAAGAAAATTGGAGTGATAAGGGCTGATCCATCGCCTGATGCACTTTGCTTTAAGGCCTGTAGTGGCATTTCCGCAAATGGAGGAACCATGGATTGATGTGCAAGCGGGTTCTCTTTTAATTCTTGGTATATGCGCTGGACTAATTGATAATCCTCATCTGTTAACTGATTATCATGGTGCCATACAAGTAATAACGGAATTCCATTTTCATTTGGAAATTGTTCCTCCATTATTTGGTCTGCTTGTACTGACATGGCATTTTCCGGTAATAAATGGTTAGATCCTGTTTTTTCTTCATTGACTTGTGGCCATATAGATGAAAGTAAAGCTATAATGACTAGCCAAATAATGAATGTAACAAACCGGCTTTTTTTGTTAGCGACTAAATTACCCCAATTTTCTAGTAACTTCATCTAATAATCTCTCCCTCGTTGTATGTATTTAATTAGTCTGCTTTATAGAATTAATTATATATACTGGTCGGTTAATTATCAAACATTACTTATGAAAATTATGTTATAATTGTAGAACACAAAAGTTTTATAAGGAGAGAAAATCTTTGAAAGAGAAGGGATTTAGACGCTTGGGTAGGCCAAAGGATAGTGACATAAAACAACCTACCAATGAATTAATATTACAAGAGGCATTAAGGCTCTTTCTTGAAAATGGTTATCTTAATGTATCGATTGCAAGTGTTGCAAATAAATGTGATGTAACGAAAGCTTCGGTATATTATTATTATGCTAGTAAGGCAGAATTATTTACGGAAGCCATGATTATGTTAATGATCCGTATTCGAGATCAGATACAAATTTTTTTAGAAGAGGAATTACCATTAAAGACTCGGCTAGTTAAAATAACTAAGATTCACTTAGAGAAAACAATTGATATCGATGTAGAGAACTATTTAAAGGGAGCTAGAAAGGAATTATCCGAAAGTCAGCTTGAAAAAATAAAGCAGTCAGAGGAAGAAATGTATCAAGTGTTAGAGAGCGCATTTCGACAAGCGATAGATAGTGAAGAGATTCGTCCATTTCATCCTGCCTTTTTGACTCATTCCTATGTTTCCTTGTTAAAGGTCGGCTATATGAATAAGCAGCACCCTACCTTAACTTATTCTGTGGAAGAGACGGCTGAACAACTAATTGAGTTACTTTGGCACGGTATAAACGTTACTAATTAAGTCTAATGACTCAATTTTGATAAATTTCAAGGAAATTACCGATATTTTAACAAAAAACTCTATTTTTTCTATATAATGAGAGTATAAAAGTAAAAACAGGTAGGAGATTGATAAAAATGAAGAAAAGCAAGAGCATCATGGAAAAACTACTTCTTCTCATTATTATTGGCTTTATTGTTCTTCCATCATATCAAGAGACGAAAGCGGCATCGTCAGATCCATTACTTGCATACCCCCATACAAGTAAAAAACTATTTAGTGCTTTATATAACATTCCAGAAACTTTTCCTTTATTCACCTATCAATCCGGATTGGAGTTTAAGTATCCTGATGCGGTAAGAGGGATTTATGTGACAGGACCGTCTGCAGGTGGAAGTCGATTTAGCCAGTTAGTGGATCTAGTAGATTCAACAGATTTAAACTCTATGGTAATTGATGTGAAGGAGGATCATGGCAATTTAACCTTTACACCAGAGAACGACTCTCCTTATAAGGATATTTCCTTGAATTACATAAGTGATATGAAGAAGCTATTAAAAACATTAGAGCAAAAACAAATTTATCCAATTGCAAGAATCGTGGTTTTTAAAGATTCCGTTTTAGCTGAAAAACGACCGGAACTTTCCTTCACGCAAAACGGTAAAGTGTGGAAAAATAGTAAAGGTGAAGCATTTGTTAGTCCTTTCCAGAAGGAAGTCTGGGAATACAATCTAGAAATTGCCAAGATGGCTGCGAAAATGGGGTTTCAAGAAATTCAATTTGATTATGTGCGATTCCCTGAAGGTTTTGAGACGAGAGATAAAGAACTCGAATATAATCAAGGTGATTATAAGGATATGGAATTAAATGAGGTAAAAAAACGTGTTGAGGCGGTAACTGATTTTGTTGCATATGCTAAGAAGGAATTGTCGAATTATGATGTGGATGTGTCTGTGGACATATTTGGTTATGCAGCGACGATTGAGGAAGCCCCTGGAATTGGGCAAAATTTTTCTAGAATATCTAGTAATGTTGATGTTATTTCATCCATGATATATCCTAGCCATTGGACTCCTTATTTCGGAATTGATTTTCCGGATAAAGAACCTTATAAACTCGTTAATGAATATGCCAAATTAGAAAATAAAGTGCTTGGAGCATTGGAGTCGCCTCCTGTTTCTAGACCTTGGATTCAAGATTTTGAAGCTCCTTGGCTTTACAGTGGACCTACCTTCCAATATGGTAAAGAAGAAGTAGAAGCACAAATAAAGGCATTAAATGAGAATGGTATCGAGGAATTTCTTATTTGGAATGCAGGAAATAGCTACACAGAAAATGTTGATTATACGCCATTAGATTAACCTCACAATTTTGTGGGGTTTTTCCACTAATGTTTTTTCTTAGCTTTTTAGGATTAATGCAATAAAATTAAGGGTATAGTAAATATAGTGAAAACAGATTGTCAAAAAGGGGATTCAAGATTTAATGAATTGGTATGATAAATTGAAGCAATATTTTCCGATAGAAGAAATGAAGTCAAAGGAACATATGGAAATTCTTTTAAAAGAAAAAGGGGACGTCTATTATAAGGATGAAGGTCCACATCACGTGCTAATGTATGCGGAGTTTCCAACCTTTCTGTTTATAGATTATGTCTATGTATCTAAAGAGTCGAGAGGACAAGGGATTGGACATCAGCTTATGCAAAAGCTTAAGCAGAAGAATAAGCCAATTATTTTAGAGGTCGAACCTTTTGATTATAAGGACACAGATTCGACAAAGAGATTACGTTTTTATCGTCGTGAAGGGTTTAAGCATGCACAATCGATTGGTTATACACGCAAATCCTTGGCAACAGATGAAAGCAATACATTAGAAATTTTGTATTGGTCACCTAGTGGTGAAAATGAGGAACAAATCTATAACCAAATGAGAAAAATGTATGAGGATATACATACATATAAAGATGAAGAAATCTATGGGAAGTCCTATCAGCCTGTTGACGAGGTGCTCACCTATGAACAAGATATTGATGGGGATGACATATTCCATTCATTGGAGCAAAACAAAGAAAATGAAAAGAAATAGTCGACTAGGATGTTTAGTCTGTCCTTAATAGGGTATAATCTACTGAAGATAGAAATATGTAAAAAGTGAAGAAAAACACATAATACTCTATCTTTCAAACACAATATGTAGTATAATGAAAACATATCCAAGTTAATTAGATTGATTTTAATGTAATAAATGATGTAAGAGGCATCAATATTATAAATTTATCCATTTGAGGAGTGAAGTTACATGGTAACACTTTATACCTCGCCAAGTTGTACATCATGTCGGAAAGCGAAAGCATGGTTAGAGGAGCACGATATCGCATTTCATGAACGAAATATTTTCTCTGAACCATTGACGCTTGATGAAATTAAAGAGATTCTACGAATGACAGAGGATGGAACTGATGAGATTATCTCTACACGTTCCAAAGTTTTTCAGAAATTGAATGTGAATCTTGACCAATTACCTTTAAAAGATTTATTTCAATTGATTCAGGATAATCCTGGCTTACTTAGAAGACCGATTATCTTGGATGAAAAAAGATTACAAGTTGGATATAATGAAGATGAAATAAGACGTTTCTTACCACGTACTGTAAGAACATTTCAGTTACGTGAAGCCCAACGAATGGTTAATTAAAGGAAAAGCAGATCTTACATGAGATCTGCTTTTTTTCACAAAGAAGGATATCTCGTTACAGTAAATTCGTTATTACAGAAAAATAGACGAAAAATGATGTATATATCTAATGACAAATGACAAAGAATAAGCTACAATCTAAAATAATACCTTATACTTATAAAGGGTAAAAATGAAAAAAATAAGTTGTTATGTTTCCAAATAAGTGTTTATTGTCATACAATAGTAATAGCATCTTTTCCATCAGGTATGGCTTATAACAATAGGGTATAAGAAAGAAGAGGGTTTAGAAAGAAAAGGTGATTCCCTTCCAACCCAACCATTTATTCATGAAGGGAGAGTTAATGTATGGAGATCGAGAGAATTAATGAGAATACCATTAAATTTTATATCTCATATATGGATATAGAAGATCGTGGTTTTGATCGCGAAGATATTTGGTATAATCGTGAGAAAAGTGAACAGCTTTTCTGGCAAGTGATGGACGAAGTCAATTATAATGAAGAAGATTTTCAAATAGATGGACCATTATGGATACAAGTGCAAGCATTAGAGAAAGGTTTAGAAATTGTTGTAACAAAAGCACAGATATCAAAGGATGGTCAAAATCTACAATTACCAACAGAGTCTGGCAAAACGATTGATATGCCAGTTGATGACAAAATAGAATCTTTGCTGGAGGAAAAGTTTGGTCCAATGAATAAGGCGGACGAGATTGAGCAGCAGTATGGTCAGGATTTTGTAGTTGTAGTAAGCTTTAAGGATTTAGAAGATATTATTCAATTAAGTCATGTCTTTGAACCTGTAGAGGGAATGGGAGAAGAGCTATATTATTATGATGACAAATATATGCTGATCACCCGTTTTGATGAGGATTATTTGTCTGATGATGAACAAGAGGACTTAATTAGTCAAATTCTTGAATTTGGCCAAGAATCGCCTCTAACTATGTTTGTTGTTCAGGAGTATGGTAAGGAAATTTTTGAAGAAGATGCGTTAGCTCAAGTAAAAGAGCACTTTAGTTTATAGGCTAGGTATTTCAGTTATGGAATACCTAGCTTTCTTTTTTTTTACCGTCTGTATAGTATTCCTTCATTGGTTATGTTTACTAGAAAGGTAATTGGGTAAACTACAATCATCAGAATAGGCTAAGTGCATATATTTCGATTTTCGAAATATATTATGTTAAGATGAAGGATATTGCAAAAAAGAGAGGAATACAATTTTATGAGTGACACTTCAACAATCAACCGTACTCCACTGATGATTGTGCTCATTTCGGGTGCTTTTGTAGCTATTTTAAATCAAACATTGTTAGGTACTGCTCTACCGCATATCATGGATGATTTAAATATTGAGACTGCTACCGCCCAATGGTTACAATCTATTTTTATGCTTGTAAATGGTATTATGATCCCAATTACGGCATTCTTAATTGAACGATTTACAACACGAGCACTATTTTTAACAGCGATGGGTAGCTTTGCATTAGGTACTGCTGTTTGTGCCATTTCGCCAGACTTCACGGTCTTATTAATAGGTAGAATTCTGCAAGCGGCTGGAGCAGGAATTATGATGCCATTAATGCAAACGATTATGTTTCTTGTTTTTCCGATTGAGAAAAGAGGCTCTGCAATGGGGTTATTTGGTCTCGTCATCGCGTTTGCGCCGGCGATTGGTCCCACATTATCAGGATGGTTAGTAGAGCATTTCCCTTGGAGAAGTTTATTTTATATTGTACTACCGATTGCGATTTTGGATATTATCGTAGCGTACAAAATACTCGTTAATGTTACAAAACAAACCTTTCCGAAAGTTGATCCAATTTCTATTTCCCTTTCTACTGTTGGATTCGGTGGATTATTGTTCGGATTTAGCTATGCAGGGGATGAGCATCATGGATGGGGAAGTCCATTTGTGTATATACCATTAATTATTGGAGCGATTACGTTATTTTTCTTCATCATGAGACAATTAAGAATTGAGAAGCCAATTCTTGAATTTCGAATATTTAAATATAAAATGTTTACATTAACTACTGCTATTGGAATGATTTCCTTCTTTGCTATGATTGGTGGAGCGATCATCCTACCAATTATGATGCAGCAATATCTTGGGTTTACAGCCTTTGAATCAGGACTAGCTTTATTGCCAGGAGCAGTACTTATGGGGTTAATGAATCCTGTTACCGGACGACTATTTGATAAGTTCGGTGGCAAATGGCTTGCCATTACTGGTCTAGGACTTATTGTGATTACAACCTTCATGTTTGCCGTTTTAACAACTGAAACAACGTTTTTCTATTTAACGGTTGTGAATGCAATAAGGATGTTTGGAATTGCTATGGTCATGATGCCAGTTACAACTGCAGGCTTAAATCAGCTTCCAGCTGAACTAATGCCTCATGGGACAGCCATGAACAATACAATGCGTCAAATGTCTGGAGCAATAGGTACGGCATTACTTGTATCCGTGATGATGAATCAAGCCAATCCAGATCGAGGATTACAAGGAATGGTTCATGGAGTAAATGTCTCGTTCATTGTTGCTGGTGTATTCGCACTTGTAGGTTTCGTTTTAGCCTTTTTTATTAAAAATTCTATTCCAGGAAAATTATCTAATTAAGCAGGGTAAAGACACCACTACGTCGAACTATGTAGACTGGAGGTGTTTTTTTGTATGTTACAAGCCCAAAATGAAAAAGGAGAGCATATCTCCCTTTATACGTGTACAACAGAAGAAATTAATCAGTATAAAGAAGCCACTACTTTTATCTGCCCAGAATGTGAGGAGAAATTAATCATTAAAGCAGGAGAAAAGGTGATCCCTCATTTTGCACATCGGTCGAATACGACATGCTCCCAAGGCGGAGAAGGCGCTTATCATGAAAAAGGTAAAATAGATTTATATCAAAGGTTTAGGAACCAAGGGATTGAGGTAAGTTTGGAACAATACTTGCCAGAAATAAAACAAAGACCAGATTTGTTAGTCCAGATTGAGAATAGGCAAATACCGATTGAATATCAATGTGCGAAAATCTCAACGAACGAAATGATGAAACGTACAAATGCTTATCGGAAAAATGGTTATCATCCAATATGGATCCTCGGTGCGAATCGCTTCCATCGCCTTTCCTCCCAAACTATCAAACTAACATCAAACGACCAATCCTACATCCATCAATTTCATTCCAAATTTCCTTTGACGATATATTTTTACTGTAGTACGGAAAGACAATTCATTCTTTTTCAAGATTTTTATTTTTTGACGAGAACAAAAGCAATCGGTAAATTAAAAACAATTCCATTAGAAGAGCTTGGTTTTCGGCTACTATTTCAACAAATGCAGTTGGATATGTCGATTCTTAAGTCTCACTGGCTAAATCAAAGAAAGAAGTGGAGGATTAGACCAGTACCGATATATCAGTCTAAAGAAACGGCTTGGCGACAGTGGCTTTACTTACATCAGTTTACAGTACAAGACCTTCCATCCTTTATTTATCTCCCTGTTCGTTCGCAATTTTTAATGAACTCTGCTCCATGGATTTGGCAAACACGAATATTTATTGATTTAATGAAGAAAAGATCATGCTTTTCCCTTCAAGAAGCAATCTACCTCCTTCAAAGTCATCAAATAAATCCTTCTCAATTTCCGTTGATTTCTTCACCAAACAATCCTATCGCCGAATATTTACAGTTGTTGGAGCGTATAGGTATTTTAAAGGCTAAAACAGAAGATAACTATACTGTAACAATTCCTAGTAAGCATATGTAAAAACATCATACTGTATGAATAATGGTATTATAAGTTATAATAAAAGAAACAGATAGAAATAAAGGAGGAAGCAAAATGGCAAAAGCACAAAAATCTTTACCAACTCGTGAAGAAATTCCTGTAGAATTAACTTGGAAATTAGAAGATATTTATGCCTCAGACGAGGAATGGGAAAAAGAGTGGAAGGATGTAAAGGAGCTACTACCAAAGTTTGAAACCTTTCAGGGTAAGCTACATGAGTCCCCAGAGAAGTTATATCAATTATTTCAGTTGCAAGATGAGGTTTCTGATCGTCTAAGCACATTGTATACATATGCTCATATGCGCTATGATCAAGATACAGCCAATTCTTTCTACCAAGCGATGAACGGAAAAGCAGAAAATCTTATCACACAAGCATCTAGTGTCATGAGCTTTATCACCCCAGAAATATTAAAGCTAGAAGAATCAACATTAAAAGAATATTTAGCACAATATGAACCGCTTCAATTATATCAGCACACACTAGATGAGATTAATCGTCAGAGACCACATGTTTTGTCTGAGAAAGAAGAAGCACTGCTAGCGGAAGCATCAGAAGTTACAGATAGTGCTTCTCAAACCTTTGGTATGTTGAACAATGCTGACATGACATTTCCAGAAGTCAAGGACGAAAATGGCAATGAAGTGGATTTGACACATGGTCGTTATATTAACTTCCTCGAATCCAAGGATCAACGTGTACGTCATGATGCTTTTAAAGCGATGTACGATACATTCGGTAGCTTCCGCAACACCTTTGCCTCTACTCTGCAAGGTGTGGTGAAAAAGGATAATTTTTATGCAAAGGTTAGAAATTACCAATCTGCTCGTGAAGCTGCACTAAATCGTAATAACATTCCAGAATCTGTTTATGATAACCTTATTGCAGCAATTCATGAAGGTTTGCCATTACTACAGCGCTATGTGGCACTTCGTAAAAAAGTCCTCGGACTAGATGAACTCCATATGTATGATTTATACACCCCGCTTGTTAAGGATGTTGATATGACCTTTACTTATGATAAGGCACAGGAAACGGTATTAAAGGCATTATCGCCATTAGGTAAAGACTATTTAAATGTAATGAAAAGAGCCTTTGAGGAAAGGTGGATTGATGTAGAGGAGAACAAGGGGAAAAGAAGTGGTGCTTATTCTTCTGGATCCTATAGTACGAACCCGTACATCTTAATGAATTGGCAGGACAATTTAAACAACTTATTTACTCTTGCTCATGAATTAGGACACTCCATGCATAGCTATTACACACATGAAAGTCAACCATACCGTTATGGAAACTATTCTATTTTCGTTGCAGAGGTTGCTTCAACGTGTAATGAGGCATTGTTAAACGATTATTTAGTGGAAAATACCTCTGATCCTAAGGAAAAGTTATACTTATTAAATCATTTCTTAGAGGGATTTAGAGGAACAGTATTCCGACAAACAATGTTTGCAGAGTTTGAACACGAGATACATGTTCTTTCCCAAAATGGTGAAGCATTAACCGCAGATAAACTGACGGAGCTTTACTATAATCTAAATAAAAAATACTTTGGCGATGATTTGATAGTGGATGAAGAAATTGGACTGGAATGGGCAAGAATCCCTCATTTCTATTACAATTATTATGTCTATCAATATGCAACAGGCTATGCAGCAGCACAGTCATTAGCAAATCAAATCTTAGAGGAAAAAGAGCCTGCGGTTGAGCGATATTTAGATTATTTAAAAGCTGGAAGTAGTGATTATCCAATTGAAGTCCTCAAACGAGCAGGTGTGGACATGACAGAAAAAACACCCGTAACAAATGCCTTAAAAGTTTTTGAAGAGAAATTAACAGAGATGGAAAATCTGTTAGAGGAAATCGATAAGTAAAGGAAAAACGGCTGGGACAAAACCCATTAGATTAAAATCAAAGAAACCACACAATAACCTTCGGCGGTGTGTCCCTATGAACCATTACAGGAGAAAGTAAAATACACATAGAACCAGTTTTTTTGATTTCTTACTCCTACTAAAATGGGGCTGGGACATAACTAGCCAAAAAAGTATAAAAAGTGTCTCTGAACAATTTATTTTGTTCAGAGACACTTTTTGTTTGTTTATTTTCTATTTTCAACAAAAGTTTTCCATCCTTGGCGGTATACTTTCTCAAGTTTACCGCCATAAACGCAAATCCTAATTCATTTTTAACTTTGTCTTTGCCTCTTAAAGACATTCGAGTGAAACCCAAATTAGCCTTCAAGAATCCAAAAACTGGTTCCACATCGATTTTACGTTTACCGTATATTTCACCAGTTTTCTCATCTGAAAGCTTCGCTCTCACATATTCTTTTTGAGTTTCCCACTTTTCATTGTAATGAACTTTCCGATTATTTCCTTCTTTTGCTTTCGTACAAAGTGAACGTAAAGGACAATCAGTACAATCTTCACACTCATACACTTTGTACTGTCGGGAATAACCATATTTATCTGTTCGATTAGACACATAGCTAAACGACACTCTTTTGCCATTTGGACATGTATATGTATCGTCTTCCTTGTTGTACGCCCAATTATCTACATGAAAAGCGTTATTTTTATGCTTCTTTTTTTTCTCCTTTCGGTATTGATTATATGTAATGAGAGGTATTCTTTTTCTTTGTTCGAGGACATCTTCATAATTTTGCTCGCTACCATATCCGGCGTCGGCCACAATGTATTTAGGTAATTCAAAGAAATTGTTTTCTATATGATTGAGAAATGGAATGAAGGTTCGCGTATCCGTAGGATTCGCAAAAACATCATAGGCTAAAGTATACTGACCTTCGGTCGCGATCTGTATATTATAGCCTGCTTTTAATTGACCGTTCTTCATATAATCATCTTTCATTCTCATAAACGTGGCATCTGGGTCTGTTTTGGAATAACTGTTGCGATCTCCAAAGATTTTCATAGCTTTTTGATATTTATGTTTACGCTGTATAAAATCCATAAAGTGCTTGCGAGATTGCTTTGGTAGCTTCCGTTCACTACGTAATTGTTTTCGTTCACTTACAATTTTATTCTCTTCAATTCTTGTATCATATTCTTTTATCTTTTCATCAAGTTTTTCCACTACTTCTTCCATTTCTTCTGTCGATAATTCCTCAAGATTTTCTCGTTTTATTTCTGGGATGATTTGCTTCTCTAGTAGTTCATCATACATTTGATTCGACTTTTTAATCAGGCTAGAACTGTATTTCTCCACAGACTTCCGCCACACAAACGTAAACTTATTTGCATTCGCTTCAATCTTTGTGCCATCAATAAAAATAGCTTCTTCCTCAATTAAATCTTCTTTCACTAAATGAGAACGAAATTGAACAAAGCATTCCCTTAGTAATTCTTCAACCAAAGGATTGGAACGGAATCGATTAATGGTACGATAACTTGGTTCATGACCTTGAGCTAACCACATCATTCGAACACTATCTACTAACATCGCTTCAATCTTTCTTCCTGAGAAAGCTGACTGCGTATAGCCGCATAAGATAATCTTCAGCATCATGCGAGGATGGTAAGCAGGACAACCAGTTTTTCGTAGAAAACTCTTGAACGCTTCCTCCGGAATGCTTTCCACTAATTCATTAATGGCAAAAGCAATATCATTTTTTCGTAGTTTAACTTCTAAATCTAAAGGCAAAACAACTTGGTTCATGGTATAATGTTTAAACATAAGGACACCCTTTCTGAATTATGGTTTGGTCACTTTAATTCTATCAAAAGGTGTCCTTTTTGTTTACATAAATTTCGAAGAAATATAAAAACGTGATACCATCACTACGCTGAGTGACGGCATCACGTTTATTTTTTATCTACTGGGGTTTTGTCCCAGCCTCATTTTTCTGTTCTTATGTAACGAATTTTTCTCGATCTGTTTCGGAGACACTCTTATCTTTTATGTAAGGTTACAGTTATTAATGAGATTATTGAAGTGGTTATTAGGCAAAAAGGAGGATAGATATTTGTGAAAGTTGTTATTCTAGCGGGAGGTTACGGTACTCGTCTTAGCGAAGAAACTCACTTAAAACCAAAGCCTATGGTCGAAATAGGAGGAAAACCTGTTTTATGGCATATTATAAAAATTTATTCCTCATATGGATTTAACGTTTATTATTTGTCTTGGATACAAGGGACATGTGATAAAAGAGTATTTTAATGTACAAAACTCCAATTTAATATTTGATTTTACTAAACAATCCCACAAGTTTTACCTTCAATCGATGGCTGAACAATGGAAAGTTACTTTAGTTGATACTGGTGATAATGTAATGACTGGAGGAAGGTTGAAGAGGATACAACCTTATATTGGAAATGGACCGTTTATGCTAACTTACGGTGATGGCTTGGCAGATATTGACTTGTTAAAGCTTCGCGATTTTCATAACACTCATAAAAAATTAGCTACAGTCACTTCGATTCAGCCGGCAGGAAGATTTGGAGTCCTTGAATTGGGAAGTGATTCACAGGTCAACGGCTTCCAAGAAAAACCTAAAGGTGGCATGTTCACTCACATTCCGTCCAAGGAAGGATGGAAGCAGAAAATGCCCTCTTCATTTAATAGACTAAACGATTCTTTCTATCAAAAATAAGCACCGATTATCTAAATAAGGATAATCGGTGCTTATTATTGTGTGTTACTTTTTTTCAGTCATGTCACAGCCACTATATAGTGAGATAATCGTTATTTTAAATTGTAGTCGTTAATTAGGAGTGAAACCCTTTAAATTGCTTTCGATCATGGTAAAAGTATACAGCCAGGTAAATGGATACAAATAGTATAGGGATGGTTATGTACATTGGAATAAATCGCAGTAACCCTAAAAGGTTAAGTAAGGCAGCAAATACGGCAAGTAGAATAAATATTAACCTCATTAGCATTGTCAAGCCTCCTCTATAAATAATTCTACCCAAAAATAATGTATGAAGAATAGGACCATTTTAGAAGTGTGACACTTTTGTGAAATGTTGCACATAACTATTGCCATTTGTACTTGTCCTTGATATATTCTATATGAGACGTTTTACAAACAAAACCCCTTTGTTTGACTTGAAACTTTCTCCCATCCCTTATCTTTATATAGAAAACTAGAACCTGAAGAAAGAGGACTAAAACTAGTCCTCTTTCTTCATTACCATCCGATTAAAAAACTAACACAATAGTAGAACAACCATTGTGTTAGTTAGACATTATTTATTATATTTCCAAAAGGATCCGAATTTTACAGGAACCTTTTCTACATCTTGTCGAAGCTGGAGCTTTTTCATTTCTTTTTCGGCTTTATCCATTGTCCAGTCATAGACAACAGCTACTTCCTTTGTACCAACAAATTCATAATGGGATAAGAAATCTAATAATTTCGGTTTTTTTGCTGGTAAAGGTTCTTTTTGTAGCATTTGTTTTAAGACTTTTACATAGATATCATATGGATAAATACCAGAGATCTTCAAGCCTTCTTCATTTTCTGATTCATTGAAGAAAACCATCGTTGGAATATATTCTACTTCCATTTCTTTCGTGATTTTCAGATCACACTGTAATGCTTTTTTGGCAGATTTGGAATAAAGATCATTTCGGAACTCTTCGATGTCAAGATGAACAGCTTCCGCGCAATGGAGTAAGACAGTTTCGCTTGAAATATCCTGTTTATCTAGGAAAGCCAATTCCTGAATCTTTCTAAGAAATTTCTTTCCCGCCTTTTTACCTTGAAGCTCTGCTGCCTTAATCGCAATAGAGGTTAGCCATGGATAATAAATCGGGTTCTCTATCCATAGGTCACCATCGCAGCTCATTCCCGTTCGCTTTGCCGTCTTTTCCCAAATATCCTTTAGTTTTTTGGGGCGTTCAAATTTATCCCTATGCAAATCGGTTAGTTGCCCGCTTAATACAGGTCTAATGGTGAAAAACCTTCCATACTCAACGGTCAACTTTTTTAAATAAGGTTCTAATGACCAGCATTCAGGACATAGAGGATCAACAAATACATAAATCTCAACCGGTTTTTTTAACACATCAATAAAGTGATATTGTGCTATTTGGTTACGATCTTGTGGTTGCCATGAACCGGCAGAATTCCAATTCACAATGATTCTCCTTTCTCTTTTTCAGGTTCAGGTGTGTTCATCATGTGATTGGCTGTTAAGATAAGCCGATCAAACATCGCACTTCGAAACGGTTCTTCTATTTGCGCCTCTTCCAATGCACCCTCCATGCATGTTAGCCAGGCATCTCTTCTTGTAGGTGTAATGGGAAAAGGAGCGTGTCGTCTTTTCATCATCGGATGCCCATGTTCTTGTATATATAACGGTGGTCCACCAAAGAATTGAGTTAGAAATTGTTTTTGCTTTCGAGCTATCTCTGTAAAATTATTGGGAAAAATCGGAATTAAATCAGGATGCTTTTGAACTCGAGCATAAAACGCATCTACCAATTCATTAATTTTTGCTTGACCACCAATTGCTTCAAAAATGGAGCTTGCCTCTTTCATGCTATTCCATACCTTTCATGATCATTTAAAGAAATTCTTTCACTATATTGTAACAGTGAACAGTAAGAACAAGCAAATAAAGTGATTTGGTAATCTAAACCTTTAAAGGTAAGCATTTATCTGTTATTGAACAGTTTTAACCTATAGAAACTGTTGTCCTATCCTTATGTGTATGTCTTGTACATTGTTTATTCTAGTGTATGATAAAATCGCTCAATTTTGCTAGGAGTTTCTCTTTTTTCGATCTGAAATGCATCGAGCAGCTCTGTAAAGACTTGATTGCCGTATTGCTCATCCGTTGCTTCTAACTCCAATTCAAAATCCTCTTTTCCATTATATACACTGTGATCTAGAACAAGGATTGTTTCTTGATAGTTTGTTTCTTTTCGCGTTGTTTGTAGCTTGCCACCATATCGTAGCTCTTTCCAATGAACAGATAGTTTTTCTAACAATGGAGTTATTTCATTTACATGTGTCATTTTACCGGATAGCCATAAGCCTGCTTCCTTTTCAGACAACCATTGATGGGTCTCCAATAAACCAGAACCAGATGGATTGGGCTGCTTTAAGGTTAGTTGATATTGATTTTGTTTTACACGAATTCTAAGGGCTGCACCATGTCTTTTAAGCGCGAAATCAGGTGTTTCAAAATAGTGGTTGATTTGAACAATAGGTGTAACGGAATGAAAAAGTGGATCAAGCTTTCGATACTCCTGGCTAGTAAGTAAATTTTTAAATTCAATCTCGATTTCTTGTGACATAAGAAGCCCCCTATATGGTCTATAATACTTTCCCTTAAATATTTTCGCTGTTATAGCGTAAAATTGCAAAAAATTAATCTATTATCAAATTGAAAGGAAGATGTGGTAAAATATACTTATAAGAGAAAGTAGACTAAGGTGGTGCAGGGCATGGACTGGAGAACATTTTTGGCACCTTATGCACAGGTGGTCGATGAATTAAAGGTTAAACTTCGCGGAATGCGTGCACAATTTGAATATGAGTCTCATCACTCACCAATCGAATTTGTAACAGGTAGAGTTAAGCCGATTTCCAGTATCAAGGAGAAAATGAAAAGAAAACATATACCTTTTGAAAAGATAGAAACAGACCTACAGGATATTGCTGGGCTACGAATTGTCTGCCAATTTGTTGATGATATTCATGACATCGTCAACCGACTTCGATCAAGGGAAGATTTTGAAATTATAGAAGAAAGAGATTATATTAATCATAAAAAAGAGAGTGGATACAGATCCTATCATCTAATCATCCAATATCCAGTTGAGACGATTCATGGTTTGCGTCAAATTATTGCAGAAATTCAGATTCGAACCTTAGCCATGAATTTTTGGGCAACCAATGAGCATTCTTTAAATTATAAATATGAGGGGCAAATCCCTGAGAAGATACAAACACGATTAAAGCGAGCGGCAGAAGCGGCATTCAGGTTAGATGAGGAAATGGCCAAGATAAAAGACGAAATCCAAGAAGCGCAAAGAATATATCATACGAAAAAACATAATCATACATGATGGAGGGTATCAGTCATGCGGTTTTACATCCTTTCAAAAGGTGACCATAAATCGGATATAATAAAAGGAAGAATGAAGCAGTATTTAGAAGGATTTTCCCTTGAGTATGATGAGAAGGAGCCAGAGCTAGTTATTTCTGTTGGGGGTGATGGTACTTTTTTAGAGGCTTTTCATACCTATCAGGATCGTTTAGAGCATACTGCTTTTATTGGTATACATACAGGACATTTAGGATTCTACGCAGACTGGTTACCTGATGAGGTGGAGAAATTAATTATTGAGATTGCGAAGAAGCCTTATGAAATCGTCGAATATCCTTTATTAGATATAGTTATTTATCCAGCTGGTGAAAAGAAGGCAAAGCAGTTTTTAGCGTTAAATGAAGCGTCCGTTAAGTCAGCAGATGGCACAGTGGTTCTTGATGTATTTATTAAAGGAGCTCACTTTGAACGATTTAGAGGGGACGGTTTGTGTATATCTACACCTTCGGGTAGCACAGCCTATAACAAAGCACTTGGAGGGGCAATTATTCATCCATCATTAAAGGCACTTCAAATCACGGAGATGGCTTCCATTAATAATCGTGTGTTTCGGACCGTTGGATCACCATTAATACTGCCAAAGCATCATGTGTGTGAATTAAAACCATTACATCATGAAAAAAACTTTCTCATTACGATTGATCATTATACCGATACGTATTCTAATATAGATACAATAGAGTGCAAAGTTTCGGAGAAAAACATCCGCTTTGCTCGATTCCGTGCATTACCATTCTGGAAAAGGGTGCATGATTCCTTTATTTCAGATGAAAGATGAAAGAAAACTTCTCAGGCGAGATGACAGAAAGGAAACGAAATTAAGTTGAAATGGATCATTAACAAGAAAGAGGAGCAAATATTGCTTAGGGAATATTTGTATAGTGTAAGGGGATTTTCAAGAAGGACGCTTGCAGCAGTGAAGCATAAGGGTGGAAAGTTGTTAATCAATGGTAAGGAAGTAACCGTCCGTTACATGCTTCAGAGAAATGATGTAGTGGAGGTTATTTTCCCCCCTGAAACTCGCAGTGAATTCATGAAGCCCCAACCAATCTCCTTTCCAATTATTTTTGAGGATGACGATGTACTAGTGGTAAATAAACCTCCCTTTATGGCAACAATCCCATCAAGGCATCACCCGGATCAAACGCTTGCTAATGCTATATTATATCATTATGATGAACAAAAATTGCCTTATACAGTACATGTCGTTACAAGACTAGATCGAGATACGTCTGGATTAATATTAATTGCCAAACATCGTTATAGCCATGCTACCCTTTTTCAGGACCAGTTAACAGGAAGAGTGAATCGTAGGTATGTTGCGATAGTAGCAGGGCATCTGAAGGAGAAGGAAGGTACGATCAACGCAGCCATTACAAGAGATCCAAGCTCTATTTTAAAAAGAATGGTGAGTGAACAAGGACAAGAGGCTATAACTCATTACAAGGTGGTAAAGGAATGCCATGGCTATTCCTTCGTACAGGTTCAACTCGAAACAGGCAGAACACATCAAATAAGAGTACATTTTACTTCCATTGGGCACCCATTAATAGGGGATTCCTTATATGGTGGAGCTATGGATAAAATGGCTCGTCAAGCATTACACTGCAATAAATTGACGTTCCACCATCCTATGACAAAGGAGATAATGAACTTTACATTAGATCTACCTAAGGATATGGCGCCATTACTAACATAGTAAGAAAGAGGCTAGGAGTCGAGATCCTAACCTCTTTTTTTTATTACCTAGTAAATACTAAAATAAAAACGAACAAAGTCAAAATAGTACTTACGAGAGGATTAAATGCCAAAAAAAGAAAGATTGCTGCCAATTTGGTATTTAAAATAGGTATAAGTACCAAAATGAATTCTCATGATCATAGAATTGGAGCTAAGAATAAGTAGTAGAAAAACAAATTCGTTGCTAAACAAGAGAATAAAAAGCAACCGACTAGTATGAATGAAATTTTTCTTCAACGAAGGGTTGCTTTGATGGCACAGAAATAATTTTTTCCTCTGGTAAGCGAAAGGCGGTTAATTTATTTCCAAACACACAGCCTGTATCAATATTGACGGTCTTATTAACAAATCGCGCTTCTAGGACGGGGGTATGTCCATAAACAATCCATTTATCCCCATGATAATGCTGAGCCCAATCTCGTCTGACAGGTCTTCCATCAGGTAAAGTCTCACCCGTAATATCACCATAAAGCACAAAGGTCCTGACCTTTTTATCTTTTCTGCCAATTAAATCTTCTCGAATTCCTGCATGTGCGACGATTGCATCGATCTCAGGGAGATCTAAATAAAGTGGAGCATTTTCATATAATTCGATCATTTTTTTTTGGATTTCTTTTTGCTCCTGCTTCGATAATTGCTGTAATTCAGCAACCGTTGTTTCTAAACCATGCTGTTGTTTCACATTATTGCCAAGGAAATATCGATACAATTTATTACAATGATTTCCTGGTACATAATAGCTTACCTTCTGGTTCCTCACGATTTCATAAACAAAACGAATAACATGAATAGAATCAGGTCCTCTATCGGTTAAATCACCGACAAAGGCTACTCTCCGATTCTCGGGGTGAGATAAGTTTTGATGTTCATCAATATGGTAACCTAAACGGTTTAATAAAGACAAAAGCTCTTGATAGCAACCATGAATATCTCCTATAATATCTACCTTCATGAAATCATTCCCTTTCACTTGTTATAAGTATTGTTAGGATTCATCAAACATGTAGGTTTTTATACGGTAATAAATGTTCAAAACAATTCCAATTGCTATCATATAGGTTAATGTAGAGCTCCCACCGTAGCTAATAAAAGGTAGTGGCAATCCAGTGATTGGAAGTAGTTTTACGGACATCCCGATATTTTGAAAAATCTGAAAGGCAAACATTCCAATAATTCCTGTGATCATATAGCTTCCAAAGGGATCCTTAGATTTAATTGCAATATGAATAAGACGATAAATCAATAAGAAATAAATGGTAATAACAATACTAGAACCAAAAAATCCAAATTGCTCAGCGATGGAAGTGAAAATCATATCTGTATGAAATTCTGGAATATCTTGAGATACTTCAAAGCCGCCAATTCCTTTCCCTGTCAACTGACCAGAACCAATTGCTAGCATGGCACGAATAAGCTGATAAGCATCCCCTTGAGTATTTTCATCAGTGTTGAGCCATGCATTAAACCGTCCTTCGACGTGATCTAGTCCAGTACTTTCCAAAAATGTTTCAGTCTGTTCGGGAAAACTAATATATAAAATAACCACTATACAGCCTGCAATGATAATACCTCCAAGGATGGATAGAATGATTCTCCATTTGATACCTGAAACGAGAATCATACATGCAGTAATGGCGATTAGGACGAGTACACCACCTAAGTCAGGCTGTTTTACTAAGAAAAAAATAGGGATAACTGCTGCAATGCCTATTTTAACTAGTAACCACAAATCCATTTTCACGGTATGCTCTGGATATTTTTCATTATGTGTCACCATGATATGGGCAAGAAAAATAATTAAGAACACCTTCATAAATTCGGCTGGTTGGAGTGAACCAAAGCCAGGAATTTGAAACCAACCCCATGCTCCATTTACGGATTTCGCAATACCTGGTGGGAAATGAAAAAATAACATTAATAAGGCGATGACACCTAATCCATATAGAATCCATGATATTTGTCTGAAACGGTCATAATCGAATATCATAATTACGGCAATTGCCATAGAACCAGCAATATACCAAACAATTTGTTGAATATAATACGACTGATCAAGGAAGGGATTTAATGTATATAACGTGAAAATGCTAATGATCGCTAATAATATAATAATGAAGATAAGTGTATAATCAATTTTTGAATTATAATTTTGTTGATCCATAAACCAGAACCATACCTCTTTCGTAAATTATTGTCTCTTCCTAGTATAGTGGAAAATGTGTAATTTGAGAAACAAAAATGAAAAATATGCCCGATTTTTCTTTTATCATCGTGTTAGTTGTCCGCAATCCTCCTCTGATAGAGACTAGCAAACGTATAAGACAAATTTAGATAAGTTTTTGAAAAAATAGTGTAAAATTGGCGCAATTGGTTGAAGGATATGTTATTCTTTTAAAAACAGAAAATGATTATTTTTGCTTCAGGCAAAAGATCGAGACGTCATAGAGGATTTTTGCAGCGTTAGGAGGTAGTGTGATGGAGCATTTAGAACAACAAGAGAGACAGCGAGTTTGGGAGAAAATACAAAAGGCCCTACTAAATGAACAAATTGATCAATTTAGGGCTGAATTTTTAGAATTACATCCATATGATCAAGCGAGAATATTTGAGGAGCAAGAGGAAGATATTCGTTTTCTCATTTACACGTATCTATCTCCAAACGAAATGGCTGATGTTATCGAGCATGTGGATCGTGATTTAGTTAACGAGTTTATTATTGAGATGGTACCAGCGTTTGCTGCCAAGATATTAGAAGAAATGTCTACAGATGATGCCGTCGATATTCTAAATGAATTAGACAAAAATAAAGTGGCAAGCTTCCTTACTATTATGGATAAGGAAGAGTCAGAAGAAATAAAAGAATTGCTCCACTATGAAGAAAAAACGGCTGCTAGTATCATGACAACAGAATTTGTTGTTATTCACCACCAGATGACCGTAAAGGAAGCAATGAGACATCTGCGAAAGGAAGCACCAGATGCTGAGACGATTTATTACATCTATGTGGTAGATTCTGATAAAAAGCTAGTAGGTGTTATATCTTTAAGAGATTTAATTATTGCAGAAGGGGACTGGCTTATTCAAGAGGTAATGAGTGAGCGCGTAGTCTCTGTTCCTGTTGGAGAGGATCAAGAAGAAATCGCTCAAATGATGAGAGATTATGACTTTCTTGCCTTGCCAGTTGTCGACTTTCAAAATCATTTATTAGGGATCATTACAGTTGACGATATTATGGATGTCATGGAAGAAGAGGCTAGTGATGATTATTCCAAGCTAGCCGGTATCTCTGAGGTAGAACGTTTTGGAGATACAGCAATACAATCTGCTAAGAAAAGATTACCTTGGCTGATTGTATTACTTTTCCTCGGTATGTTTACTGCTAGTATTATTGGTCGTTTTGAAGAAGCACTAGATAAAGTAGCCTTATTAGCTGTGTTTATTCCTGTTATTGCTGGTATGGCCGGTAACACTGGGACACAAGCACTAGCGGTAGCAGTACGCAGCATTTCAACAGGTGATATGAATAAAATTGGGAAAGCAACTGTCATTTGGCAAGAGGCAAAAACAGGGATTATAACAGGAACAGTCTGTGGTATCCTAATCACTGGTATTGTCGGCTTCTGGTATGGAGATCTTTATTTAGGTATCCTTGTCGGGATTTCGATTATGGCTACCCTCTTTGTTGCAACCATTGCAGGTGCCTTCGTTCCAATCGTGATGGACCGTTTTAATATAGACCCTGCAGTTGCATCAGGTCCTTTTATTACGACATTAAACGACATTATATCGATGTTGATTTACTTTGGTTTGGCAACAGTATTTATGGATTTATTGATAGGGGGATGAATGAATGGAGCATGGAGGATCAATCACTTCTCTTTTGATTGTGATCATTGCAGCTTTTTTAACACCAATCCTATTACATCGATTTCGACTAAAGATGATACCTGTCGTCGTTGCAGAGATCATCGTTGGGATTATTATTGGTAACACCGGATTGGACTTAGTTGCAGAAAGTAGTTGGCTAGAGACATTGTCCACATTAGGATTTATCTTCCTGATGTTCTTAAGTGGATTAGAAATAGATTTTACCCTTTTCTCGAGTAAAAATAGAAAGAAAACAGAGAACACCATCCCGAACCCTGTTTTAATTGCTAGTTTAATTTTTGTAGGGATATTAGTACTGTCATTTGGTTTGTCCTATTTGTTTGTATTGTTTGGTTTTATCGACAATATTTATTTAATGACATTGATCATTTCCACAATCTCATTAGGTGTAGTTGTACCAACATTAAAAGAAACACAAGCAATGCAAACAACTGTTGGACAAACTATCCTGCTGATAGCAGTGATTGCCGATTTAGCAACAATGATTTTACTGGCAGTGTTTGTTTCCTTCTTTGGAGAAGAAGCAGGAAATATGTGGTTGTTATTAATCTTGTTTGGTGTCGGACTTGTGCTTTATTTTGTTGGTAAATATTTTAGAAACCAGTCATTCATTGAAGCCATGTCAAAAGGAACGATCCAAATAGGTACAAGGGCAGTCTTTACTTTAATTATATTTCTAGTTGCCTTGTCAGAGTCTGTAGGAGCAGAGAATATATTAGGTGCGTTTATTGCTGGAGCACTGGTTTCCTTATTAGCACCAAATCAAGATCTCGTTCAAAAGCTAGACAGCTTTGGGTACGGATTTCTTATTCCGATATTTTTTGTTATGGTAGGGGTCGACTTAGATTTACGAGCATTGTTTGATGAACCTAAGGTGTTGGCATTAATACCATTACTCTTTATTGCCTTGTTAATTTCAAAGGTATTGCCAATCGCCATATTGAAAAAGTGGTATGATACGAAAACGGTATTTGCAGCAAGTATGCTATTAACTTCTACGTTGTCATTAGTGATTGCTGCTGCAACTATTGGTGAAAGGCTAGAAGTTATTACTAGTGAGATGCATAGTGCCTTAATTATGGTTGCTGTCCTATCTTGTATCATTACCCCATCCTTCTTTAAGAAGTATTATGAAAATAAAGAAGAAGTAGAATATCAACAGACGGTTTCATTCGTTGGGGTTAACCAAGCTACGATTCCAGTCTTACGAGAATTAGAACCAAAAGATTTTGAAACATATCTTTACCATACGAAACAGGATAAACTTGAAGAAAATAATAACGGTACACGCTCTATCTTTGATATTCATCATGTAGATAATTATGAATTGAATACATTAGCCTCTGCCGGGGTGTTTGACCATGATATTGTGGTTGTTTCGACAGGAGAAGAAGAGAGAAATGAGCAAATTGCAAGATTTGCAAAAGAAGCTGGTGTGGAGCGAGTTATCGCTAGAATCGAAAGACCAGATGTGGAAAAACGTTTGAAGGAAATAGGTGTAGATGTCTTCTCCGTGTTAATGTCCACGAAAACATTGCTGAAAGCATTAATAGAATCACCAAGTGTAGTAGATATTTTGACAGGACAAGAGCATGCTTTATATGAAATTAATATGAATAATACCCAATATGAAGGTGTGTTCTTACGGGAATTTCCATTTACAGGTGATGCTATCATCGTACGTATTTTCCGCGGGAAGGATTCGATTGTCCCTCATGGAGATACCGAGCTTCTGTATGGAGACCGAATTATTGTTACAGGCTCGCAGGAATATGTGGAAGAATTACAAGACTTATTGGAATATGTATAGCTGGTAGTCTTCTTATATTTGAGTAATAGGTGCGATTCAGATAAAATATTAGTAGGTACTAATAATAAGTAATAAACGGATGAGGAGGCTTTATGATGAATTTTTCCTTAGAGGGGCGTACTTATGTTGTAATGGGTGTCGCAAACAAAAGAAGTATTGCATGGGGGATTGCGAAGTCCTTACATGCTGCTGGTGCTCGACTTATTTTCACTTATGCCAATGATCGCTTTGAACAGCCTGTGAAGGACCTTGTCTCTACATTAGAAGGTCAAGATGCACTGTTCTATGAATGTGATGTAACGGACGATCAGGCAGTGGCAAAAACTTTTCAAGAAATGAAACAAGATGTTGGCACGATTCATGGACTAGCTCATTGCATTGCTTTTGCAAATAAGGAGGATCTACAGGGAGATTTTATTGACACTAGTAGAGATGGATACTTACTCGCACACAATATTAGTGCTTATTCCTTGGTTGCAGTTGCACGAGAAGCTGCCCCATTAATGACTGATGGTGGAGGCATTGTAACAATGACTTATTTAGGTGGAGAAAGAGTGGTTAAAAATTACAATGTGATGGGTGTGGCTAAAGCAAGTCTTGATGCAAGTATGAAATATTTAGCAAACGACCTTGGTAAAAAAGGAATTCGCGTTAATGCCATATCTGCTGGACCAATCCGTACACTCTCGGCAAAAGGGATTGGAGATTTCAACAGTGTATTGAAAAAAATCGAAGAAGAAGCCCCATTACGACGTACGGTTACCCAAGAGGAAGTAGGGGATACTGCTTATTATTTGTTAAGTGATCTTTCACGTGGAGTAACAGGTGAAACGATTCATGTCGATTCTGGCTACAATACTTTAGGTTTATCCTAATATAAGTGGAAAATCCTCGAACATTTGGTTTGGGGATTTTTTCTTTAAGAAAGCTTCAGACTATGATAGGTTAAAGATAGGGAGGGGAAGCAGTGAAGAAAGTGATACTATTCGATGGTGTATGTAACTTTTGTAATCACAGTGTTCAATTTATTATTAAGCATGATCCAAAACAAAAGTTTCAGTTTGCCTCATTACAAAGTAAGATAGGTGAGCAGTTTAAAAAAGATTATCATATCCCACATCATATTGACAGTATCGTATTAATAGACGAGGAAAAAGCTTATACCAAATCAACCGCTGCTCTTCGGATTGCAAAAGAGTTAAAAGGATTGTACAAAGGACTCTATGTACTACTGATAATTCCAAAGCCCATTAGAGATAAAATTTATCAAATCGTGGCCAAAAACCGCTATAGATGGTTTGGGAAAAGGACCTCCTGTATGATACCAAACCCAGAAGATAAGCAACGATTTTTAGATTAAAACCCCCATTATTGCAATTCTTGCAGTAATGGGGATTTTTGATGAGCTATTCTGCCTTTTTTCGCTTCAATGTATAGTTTCTACCTTCTTCTTGAAAAGCTTTGAAGACGGAGATGACCACAAGGATCAATATAATGGCAAATGGGAATGCGGCTATTATAGACGCTGTTTGAAGGGCTTCTAAGCCACCTTGCCATAATAATACGGCCGCAGTACCTGATTGGACAACTCCCCATGCAACCTTAATTCTTACGTCAGGATTTAAATCTCCATTTGTTGTTTGCATACCAAGAACAAATGTCGCAGAGTCGGCAGAGGTGATAAAGAACGTACTTATTAAGAGTACAGCTAAAGTAATGGTAATGGTAGCTAATGGAAAGTTCTCTAATACAGTAAATAAAGCGGCTTCTGTACCTGAATCATCCATTACACCAGAAACATCGATTCCGTTATTCATTTGTAAAGAAATAGAGGATCCACCGAATACACTAAACCATAATGCACTAAAAATGGTTGGAACAAGGAGTACCCCTAGCACGAATTCACGTACAGTACGACCACGAGATACCCTTGCAATAAACATACCGACAAACGGTGCCCATGCAATCCACCATGCCCAGTAAAATATGGTCCATCCCTCTAACCATGTAGCATTATCCTCATTAAACGGAGCCATTCGAAAACTCATTTCAGGTAAGTTGGCTAAATAGGAGCCTAATGTTGTGGTGAAAAAGTTCATAATAAAGTTCGTCGGACCTGTGAACAAAACGAAAAGCATTAACAACACAGCTAAGACAATATTAGTATTACTTAAGTATTTGATTCCTTTGTTTAGACCAGTAAGCGCTGATGACATATATAAGACTGTCACGACACCGATAATAATTAATTGAAGTGTTATATTATTCACAACATTTCCAGTTAAAAATTCAATACCACTTCCAATTTGCTGTGCCCCTAAACCTAGTGACGTTGCGACACCGAATACCGTTGCAAATACGGCAATGACATTAATGAGAGTACCTAAACCACCATTCATTTTATCACCATATAATGGCTTAAGTGTACTACTTATAAGTCCAGGCTCGTCCTTTCTAAACTGGAAATAAGCAAGCGCTAAAGCAAGTGTTGCATAAACAGCCCATGGGTGGAAGCCCCAGTGGAAAAAACTATATTGCATTGCTACTCTTGCTGCTTCTGCTTCAGATTCTGTCGCATATGGTGGAGCAGTTAAATGAGAAATAGGTTCTGCAGCTCCCCAGAAGACAAGTCCAATCCCCATACCGGCACTGAATAACATAGCAAACCATGTTATGAAATTATATTCCGGCTTATCGCCATCTTTTCCGAGAACGATATTTCCGTATTTTGAGACAATTAAGAAGATCGCGAAGATTAAAAATGTGGTTGCAACGAGTAAGTAAAACCATCCAAAGCGTGTTACTAAAAATCCTTGAATATTAGTAGTAATGCTTGCTAGATTCCAAGTTGGCCAAACTTCCTTTGGGACGATACCCCAAATGATAAATAATAATGATATGATTAAAGAAATGTAAAATACTTTAGTCGTTTTTCGCACACAACCATCCTTTCTGATATTAAGTTTGATAAATATAAGACTATATTCTCCAATTCCTTATTGGAGTATCCGCATTTCACATACAAAGACGAATTTTAACAGATGATATGGCATAAATGCAAATGATATGGATATGTTTCCCTTATATATTGGAAATAAACCATCTCATTGGCAATCGAGTAGAGGGGAAAGTTAAATAACTATCCGCCCCTCTCACACCACCGTACGTACGGTTCCGTATACGGCGGTTCAATTTATATCACAGTGTGTACTTTTAAATAGTAGTCTAAGACAAAGGGTATACCCCTTTGCTTGAGACGTTTGTTAGATAAAGCTCTTTGAACCACCTTCGATAGCCCAATGAAACGATACCCTCTTCGACAGTAAGTTAAGCCTTTTGCTTCCTCTTCGGGAATGCCAAGCTGGATAAGAGATTTTATTCTCTTCTTGTTGTTCTTCCATTGCTTCCAGATGATTACTCGAAGTCGGGAGCGAAGTTTTGCGTCTACCGCTCCAAGTGCTTTCTTCATGTTGGCTATCTTGAAGTAGTTGACCCAACCAAGAATGACCTGTTTTAACTTGACGATTCTGTCATCTAGTGAGATGCCCAGATTCCGTTTCGTTAGCTTTCGCAGTTTCCTTTGAAATTTCTGAATCGATTTTTCATGTGGTCTTGGTTGGAACTTTTCCTTATTAAAATCATAGTAGAAACCGAATCCTAGAAATTTTGTTTCACCAGGACGGGAGATTCTACTCTTTTCCACATTTACCTTTAATCCCAATTTCTTCTCGATAAATTTTGTAATGGAAGTGAGCACTCTATTCGCTGCTTTTTCGCTTCTTATGAAAATGAGACTATCATCTGCGTATCTGACGAAACGCAGTCCTCTTGCTTCTAGTTCCTTATCCAACTCGTTCAACATAATGTTGCTTAGGAGTGGGCTAAGATTGCCTCCCTGTGGTGTTCCAACTGGCGTATCTTCATATTTACCATGGACCATTACTCCACTTACGAGATATTTCCGTATAAGGGAAATCACATCTCCATCTTTTATCGTATGGGAGATGATTCTCATCAGCTTGTCGTGATGAACCGTATCAAAGAATCGCTCTAAGTCAATATCTACTAACCATTCATATCCATCATTTATATATTCTAGTGCTTGAATAATTGCCATTTCACAGCTTCTTCTAGGTCGGAAACCATAGCTGTATTCACTGAATTGTTTTTCAAATATGGGGTTAAGTTTTTGACTGATTGCTTGTTGTACCACTCTGTCGACAACCGTTGGGATACCTAGTTTGCGCATTTTTCCATTTTCTTTTGGAATCTCGACTCGCAATGCTGGCGAAGGTTGGTATTTTCTTTTCCGGATTTGAGCACGAAGTTCATCCTTCTGTTCTTTCAGATATTCCTTTAATTCTTCTACACTCACTCCGTCTACTCCACTTGCACCTTTATTGCGATACACGCGCTTATAAGCTTGATTCATATTTTGATTGCTTAA
Organism: Gracilibacillus sp. JCM 18966; assembly: GCF_055392695.1. Lineage (NCBI taxonomy): Bacteria > Bacillati > Bacillota > Bacilli > Caryophanales > Bacillaceae > Gracilibacillus > Gracilibacillus sp. JCM 18966. The sequence continues at coordinate 2,494,462 of NZ_AP043883.1, forward strand.
GATTTCTTCTAAAAGCTCCACACTCGTTTCTTCCTTTCCGTTAACGTGACGATCAGACACTTCTCTTTTGAGTATCCTCTGAGATACGCTCATACTTTCCTCATTAACACATTCTGAAATATATCTGCCGTGCATTCATGGCGTAGAAACACTATAAATTGTTCAGCCCTTCATGATTTCATCACTACTATGGCTTCGGCTGACTTCTCACGGTAAACCTTTTTCGACCAGCTTTCTTTATAGGGGACTCCTCAGCTGTCCGTGAGACCTCCTAGGGTAAGACAACTATCTTTCCTCTTTTACTCGTCTGATTTACTCTATAGGATTACGCACATCTTTTGGACTTTGACTTGTTATGGAGCCTTATCCGCCTATAAAGCCTTGGTATCAGATTTCTGTTCGTCGAGCCAAGATTTTGATACACGCTTCCTTCAGCCCTTACCTCACGATAAGTACCTTGCGCTTCTCTAGTGGTTGGTTGATGTGTACCCCCACAGTGGACTTTCACCACCTAGATAGTCGCCATGCCTGGCGCACATAGAAAAAGGACTGCTAGGCAGCAGTCCTCTAATCAGAGAAAAGGGTTCATTTAGAATAAAGATACAGCTGGTAAACAAGTGATTGCACAGAAGCAGTTAAGATCTACTGTGATACAAATTCCAGTACGTTCAAGATCTGCTACTTCCTCTTTGTTGATTTGCTCACAAGGATCGTGGCAAGCATCATGCTCATTGTCGAATACTAACAATTCTAATACAGCACAGCAGTCATCTCCGACTTCTTTTACACGGAAGATAAAGCTCTCCACACAGTCAAATTTTGCTGGACCATTTCCGTGGGATTTGAATTCCGCACCAAATCCTTTAAATGGTTTATGATCTTTTCCATATAGGATAAATGGTACAGTGTCTAAACCATTTGTAGTTACAGGAGAGACAAGGCTTCTTATCGAACGTACGCAGCTAACATCACAAGTTCTATCTGCTACGTCATCTTGAGCATCAGCGATTGTACGAACAACGTCACAGACACAATTTCCGCTTTGGATGCCACCTACTTCGTTATCATTACAGCTATCGTGGTGTTTTCCCATAAATTACTACACTCCTTTTTATAAGATTTCCTTAACAATAATAATCTATGGAGAATTAGCGAATGTGTATGGACGAATGTCTCTATTTTGTAGGTAAATTTCATTCTTCTCGCACATTTATTGGGCTCTTCACATATGATTAATATATGAATTGGTGAGATAGGGAGGAATGGACAGTGAGTTCCATTAAAAGTAATAACCAAGAACCTAAGTTATATTTACACCAGCCAAAATTAACAAAGCCCGATCGTAAAATGCAAAGCTTTTATCATGCAAAGCATCCATTGAATGATAGTGACGAAATGTCTACAGAGGATCATGGTGAAGAAATAGTGGAAGATAGAAGTTCTTCTAAAAAACGATTTAAAGATATGACAATATTGGAGAAGATAGAACACTTTTCAAGAATACCTTCATACTTACCAAGAGTAAGATGTGAAATCATAACAGAAAGAAAAAAATACTATGGATATATTCTAGGTAGTAAAAGTAATATGGCACTAGTCCAAACTGTCAGTAAAGAGGAAGAAATTTCTGTTCCTATTGAGCAGATTACGGAAATAAACCTTATTGGCTTCTAAATAGGAGTGTGACACCCAATAGGTAAAGCTGCATAGGATATATCGATAATGATTTTGGGTAAAAGGGAGTGAAACAAATTGTCAGAAAAGAAAAAAGTGATTTATGTAAAAGATTTGGTTATTAAAGCAGATAATGTCCGAATCGAACCAACACGTCGCCGTGATCCTTTATTCGGGGGTGCTAGGCAGGAACCTCAAGCGGATGAGCGTGAACACCATCATGACAATGATGATGTGAGAGAAGAGAGAGATGAGAGACACGATCATGAGGAGCATGATGATCACAAGGATCGTGACGATCGCCCACCTTTTTCCTGGTTATAATGCGGATAAACAGCCAAATAGATGTTTAAGAAAACGAATATATGGGTATAGTTTTAAAATGGTGTGAATGGGGGAGGGTTTTCGATGGGGTATGTTATTCCAGTTGAGAATTATCAATATCAACAGTACCAACAGCGAGTGACGAAAAGAGAACGTGATCCTTTTCCAATTGAAAGACTATACCCAATTCAACTTGACAGTAATTATGACCGACTTCGCGAAAAGGATGTAGAACAAGCATTACTAAAAAAAGCGGGAGTAAAACAAGAGCAAAAGGATTTAGAATACATGAAATCGATAAACAATCAGATATATGCAAAAATGACGGGAAAGGGTCGTCAATTCATTGCAAAAGTATAGCCAGACATCGGTGATGTCTGGCTATATTTGTTTTCTAGAATCCTTGAATATACAGTCCGTTATTTTTATCATATTCTGCATAAAATACATCTCGTATCGAATACACTTCTTCTTTTTTTAATTCTTCCTCCAGCCAAGCTTTGTCATAGCCAATCTCGGAGAGGTTATCATAAAGAATTTCCCCGTCATTAATGATCATAAACGTAAGGGCAACACTTTCTAAAGGAAGATTGAAGTCTTTACGGACAGGTGACTGATAATTTGTCTTCTTCAATACAGATACCGTCCCATCTGTTTCCAAAATAGCATATTCGACTTCTTTAACGGAAAATACCCCTTTGGAGCGAAGTAAATGCAAGAGCTGGTTCATATCTAATTTTGCTTTCCTCATTTGCTCGCGCTGTATTTTTCCTTTATGAATCATGATCGAGGGGCTACCCTCTAATAATGAACGAGACTTTTTATATTTTTGGGTAATGATCTCTGTTACATAAAGCAAAACTCCCCATAAAATAACGGCAAAACCCATGTGGAGAATGCCGACCTCTTTATCATATAAACCATTTCCAATTAATTCTCCCAAAATTAAAGCAGAAATGAAGTCAAAGGCGGTTAATTGCTTAATTTGTGTTTTTCCAAGGCTTTTAGCTAAAATAAATAAGATAATGAACCCAAAAAAGGTTTCCAGTAAAATGGCACCATACTCCATTAGGCTTATCCCTGCCTTTATCTTTAATCTAACAATAGGATAGCCAATTTAGGAAGTATACATACCTATCTATTCCATTCGGTAAGGCTTTTGATCATTTCGACATGAGGTATTCCTGCATCCATGAATTGGTCTGATACGGTTTTATACCCAAGTTTTTGATAAAACTTTTCTGCTTGAATCTGTCCGTGTAATTTTGCCTTATTCAAACCATTTTCTTTTGCATAATTTTCCATAAACAATAAAATGTCTTTTCCGTAGCCCTTTCCACGAAAGTCCTTTCGTATACAAATCCGTTCCATTTTACCATAATCATTTTGAAAGCGAATCCGGCTTGCTGCAATAGGTTTGCCTTCACTGTAACCAACGAAATGAGTGGCCATTTTTTCTAGTTCATCAATTTCCAATTCAACTGGTACGTTCTGTTCCTCGACAAATACTTCTTTCCGCACTTGATAAGCATCTTGAAGCTGCTCATCTGTTTGTACTATTTTGATTTCCAATTCCTTCACTCTCCCAATATATGTATTAGTATTTTGCGTAAGTCCTGTTGCCAATATGTCCATGTATGATCACCATTAAATTCCTCATAAGTATAATTCGATACTTTTTTAGCTAATAAATGCTGAAAGGTACGATTCTCAGCTAAAAAATCCAGCACCTCCCCAGTCGTTATCTTTACATCTGTTTCTTCTGTACCGACGGAGTGATATACCTTTAGTCCCTGAAGTTGATTGGTTTCACGAATTTTTTTTAATACCGTTTCATTGACAAAAGGGGATTGCATAACCACTTTATTGATCGTACTAGGATAACTACTTGCAATCATAAAGGCTAACGTACCAGCAAGTGAATCTCCCATCAATGTATAGGAAAGAGGGGTTATATGTAACTTTTCCTCAAGTGATGGTATTACCTCACGGATTAGGAAATCGATATACTTCTTTTGTAGTTTCCCGTCAGGATGATATTTATCCAATCTATCATATCGATCCTGATAATGAATGCCAACAAAAATAGTTGGCTCAATCTCCATTGAAGCATGAAGCTGATCACTTAATGTTGCTATACGTCCGATTCGGAAATAATCATCACCGTCCTGCATGATACATAGCTGGTAATCATGAAAAGGTGAAAATCCCTCTGGAACGTAAATTTTAACCGTTAGAGCTTCCTGTAAATATTGACTTTCAATCACTAAATCCTCCATTTTTCCTTTACGCTTCATTCTATTTCCCCCATATAAACAGTACTTTTTAAAAAGTGTATCATAATTGCTCGAAAAGAGAAGAAATTTGCATGAAACGGTTCAAGATGTGCAACCTAATGAAAAAAGAAGGGTGTGTCAACGAATGAATTGGAAAAAAACAACTGCCATCTATTTATCGATATTTCTTGTCCTGTTTAGTGTTACTGGATTAGCGGTAAATGCTAATGAATCAACAGGAAAAACAGCCACCGTTCAAGCTGAATATTATAAAAATAACGAACAACTAAAATATCCTCAAGTAAGTGATGTTACTGATAAAAAGATGGAAAAAAGGATAAATCAAGATTTTACAAACTATATTAAGAAAGCCTATAAGGAATATAAAGAAAATGAAAAACAAGCAGAAAAGCATGGGTTTGCAGCAGATTTTCAGACAGAATTTGAAGTGAAATATAATCAACTCCCAAGGCTTAGTATCTTAATGAGTAAATATATCTTTAGTGGTGGAGCCCATGGCAACACAACTGTTGAGTCCTTTAATTATAATGTAGAGACAGGTAAAAGGGTTTATCTAACTGATATTTTGACAACAGATGAACAGATTAAAGCTGTTACCGATTATGTGTGGGAATACGCAATTGAACGTCCGGAAATCTTCTACCCAGATCTTAAAAAAGAGGATATACAATTAGGAAAACAGACAGCATTTTATTTTAATAATCAGGGCATCACATTAGTATTTCAGCAATACGAAATTGCCCCTTATGTCTCAGGCAATCAAGAAATTGTTATCCCAAGTGAAATATATGAAGAAACCTGATTCTCTGGATCAGGTTTTTATTTCGCAAATAAAGTAAGGCAGAGTTAATTGACAAAATAATAATAATTCCCTATAGTTATAATACAGTTACATATCATGATTCCGTAGCTCAGCTGGGAGAGCGCCACCTTGACAGGGTGGAGGTCGTTGGTTCGAGCCCAATCGGAATCATAGCCCTAAACCCTTGGTATATAGCGATTCTTGATTTAATTCGAGAGTCGCTATTTTTTTATGAGAATAACCAAAATGCCGACATGTATTTTTAAAGACCTTATCTTGCGATAGGAAATATTTCTGTTTTCTTACTAGCGGCATCATGGTTCCCGCTAGTATATATTCTTGTTTTATACTTGCAGCAGATTTTACAGCTTTCTCCATTTGTTGCAGCAATCGCAAAGCTACCCAAAATAGTACCCATTAATCACAAATATTATAAAAGTTTCAAGCTTTATTGATAGGAGACGAAAGTTCTATATTATTTGACAAATATACCATAAGGGGGTATAGTATAAGTATAAAATAAAAAGGAAGTGATTTATTTGGATAAGTTCTTACAGGATCACCCAAGTAAACCTAGAACAAAAGATGAAAAGCAAAAAGTAATCAACCGTTTAAAACGTATCGAAGGACAAGTACGCGGAATTCAGAAAATGGTTGAGGAAGACAGGTATTGTGTTGATATTTTAGTACAAATTAGTGCAATACAGTCCGCGTTAAAAAATGTTGGTTTCTCTGTCACAGAACGACATCTTAACCATTGTGTTAGTGATGCGATTAAGCAAGGTGACGGGAAAGCAACGATTGATGAATTAATGAGTGTGATGAAGCAGTTTTCCAAGTAAGGAGGAAACGATTATGGGAGAAACAAATCATGCAACACTTGGTATAACGGGAATGACCTGTGCTGCTTGTTCAACGCGAATTGAAAAGGTATTAAATAAAATGGATGGAGTTGAGGCACAAGTCAATTTAACTACCGAAAAAGCAACTGTAGATTACGATTCTGAGAAGACTTCCATTGAGGATATTACAAAAAAAATTGAAAAAGTTGGCTACGGGGTTTTAATGGAAAAAACAGAATTAGATGTTTTTGGAATGACTTGTGCTGCATGTTCAACCCGAATTGAAAAAGTCTTGAATAAACAAGAGGGTGTTAAGTCTGCTTCTGTAAACTTAACAACAGAATCTGCATCAATACAATATAATCCAGGATTGGTAAACCCGAAAGCAATCATTGAGAAAATTAAAAAGCTTGGCTATGATGCAAAGCCAAAAGTGGAAGCAGCAGAAAAACAAACACATAAAGAAAAAGAAATTAAGAATATGAAGACAAAATTAATAATTTCTGCCGTTTTAGCTGCACCGCTTTTAGTTACGATGCTGGTTCATTTATTTAATATGACAATACCGGCCATCTTTATGAATCCATGGTTCCAGTTTACTTTAGCAACACCTGTCCAATTTATTATCGGCTGGCAATTTTATGTTGGGGCATATAAGAACCTTCGTAATGGTGGAGCGAACATGGATGTGCTTGTTGCATTAGGTACAAGTGCGGCTTATTTTTACAGTTTATATGAATCATTTAAGACCATTGGTAATCCTGAATATATGCCTCATCTATACTTTGAAACAAGTGCTGTTTTAATCACTTTGATATTATTTGGTAAGTATTTGGAAGCAAGAGCAAAGAGTCAAACGACGAATGCACTGTCTTCTTTACTTAATTTACAAGCGAAAGAAGCACGTGTGATAAGAAATGGCGAGGAAACGATGATACCAGTGGAAGAAGTTGCCGTTGGGGATCGTTTAGTTGTAAAACCGGGTGAGAAAATACCTGTTGATGGTATGGTTGTAAAAGGAAGAACATCTGTCGATGAATCGATGATTACAGGAGAATCTATTCCAATTGAAAAAGAAATAGACGCAATTGTTATAGGGTCAACGATCAATAAAAATGGTTCGATTGAAATGGAAGCAACAAAAGTTGGTAAAGATACTGCCCTTGCATCGATTGTGAAAATTGTAGAGGATGCCCAAGGTTCTAAAGCACCAATCCAGCGATTAGCTGATATCATTTCAGGTTATTTCGTACCGATTGTTGTGGGGATAGCCATTCTCACATTTGTCATATGGATAGCATTTGTCCAACCTGGCCAGTTTGAACCAGCTCTAGTTGCAGCAATTGCTGTCCTTGTTATTGCCTGTCCTTGTGCTTTAGGCCTTGCAACACCTACATCCATTATGGTTGGAACAGGAAAGGCTGCAGAGAATGGAATCCTGTTTAAAGGTGGAGAGCATCTCGAGCGTACACATGCATTAAATGCAATCGTGCTCGATAAAACAGGTACCATCACAAAAGGAAAACCCGAAGTTACAAACTTTACTGGTGATAAGGAAACATTACAGTTACTTGCTAGTGCGGAGAAAGGCTCAGAACATCCGCTGGCGGAAGCTATTGTAGCGTATGCAACCGAAAAAAATATCGAATTAGTTAATGTAGATGATTTTACTGCAATACCTGGACATGGTATCGAAGTAACGATATCAAATAAACAAATTCTTGTTGGTAATCGAAAACTCATGCAGAATCACCAAATCGACGTTGGTGGAGCTGAACAAGAATTGATTGATTATGAGATAGAAGGAAAAACAGCAATGTTAATAGCAATTGATGGACAGTTTCGTGGAATTGTTTCGGTCGCTGATACCATTAAAGAAACAGCACCACAAGCAATTAGAGAGTTAAAAAAAGAAGGCTTAGAAGTTATCATGTTAACAGGTGATAATGAGCGAACTGCACAAGCAATTGCCAAACAGGTTGGCATCGACAAAGTAATTGCTCAAGTTTTACCAGAAGAAAAAGCAGATAAAGTGAAAGAAATTCAGGATAAGGGTAAAAAGGTTGCAATGGTCGGTGATGGGGTAAATGATGCCCCAGCATTAGCAATCGCTGATATTGGAATTGCTATTGGTACGGGAACGGAAGTAGCCATTGAAGCTGCCGATGTCACGATTCTTGGTGGGGAGTTATTGCTTATTCCAAAAGCAATCAAAATTAGCCATGCCACAATCAAGAATATCCGCCAAAATCTTTTCTGGGCCTTCGGTTACAATACAGCAGGAGTCCCGATTGCAGCATTAGGTCTACTGGCGCCTTGGATTGCTGGTGCAGCAATGGCATTAAGTTCGGTAAGTGTTGTCTCTAACTCATTACGCTTAAAACGAGTCAAGTTATAAAGTCCACCTTAAAGGAGGTGAATGGTCATGGAAAAAACGTTAATCGTACAAGGCATGACATGCGGCCATTGCAAAATGTCCGTTGAAGGGGCATTAAAAGAAATAGATGGCGTGTCAGCTGCTGAGGTTAATTTAGAAGCTGGTAGTGTAGATGTAACTTATGATGAGTCTAAAGTAAATATTGATGTCATGAAAGAAGCTATTGAAGAACAAGGCTATGACATAGAAGCTTAATATAAGGAGAAGCTGGTTTTCAGTAATGAAAATCAGCTTTTTTCATTATAAAGCTAAACCACAATCGGAATCATACACCGTGCATGGTTACAGCATTTTAGGTCGAAGTGTTAACACTATTTTTTTACATTGTGTTGTGGTACCTAAGTCGTAAGTGTTCCGCCTTTTAGCGTTAAAATTATTACATAGAAGGCTTTTTAAAGGAAAATGGACATCACATAAGAGTTATAATGGTAGTACGTTTGAATGGTCAAAAAAAGAAAAAAGCAATGCCGAAAGATTAGCATTGCTCTTCATATATTATTGGTTATGCTTTTTACTTGCTCCGAACAGGAATCCAAATTTCACTATAAGCATAGTTATCATTATTATCCATTTTAGTAAATGAAAAAGCAGGAGCATTGATTACTTCATAATTAGAAGAAGGAAGCCATTCTGAATATGTTTTTGCCATTGTTTCTTGTAAAGTAGATGGAAATGGTCCTTCGTTTGGAAATATTGCCCAAGTGCATGCTTCAACGGCTACTTTATCTAATTGATCACTTACTTGATTTTTAGTCGTTAAAACTCCTATCAAGTGTGTTAAATCCCCTTCTTCTTTTAAGAAATTTGCGTCAGCATTATAAGAAGCATTAACAATTTCATAGGGCTCTATATTTTGAAGTGAATGCATTTCTTTTCTTTGTTCTTCTGTTATACTTTCTGCCAATTTTACAATTTCGTTATTTACACCTTCAAATTGCATTGGAACACGTTTACTTACACCAACTAAATTAAACGCTGGTTTATCTTCAATTCTAAATTCCATAGAAATTCCTCCTTTAACAGTAATTACGAATGAAAGTTTAGGAAATGATTTGCTTATCCTTTTTTTTATTACATCTGAAGGTAAAAAACCACACCATTTTTTAAATGCCCTTGTAAAACCATCTACTGATTGATAACCATATTTAAAAGCAACATCCGTAACCTTTTCTCCACTCAATAAATCCTTATTCGCTTCAGATAGTTTTCTGTTTTTTATATATTCATTCAGGGTCAACCCTGAAAGATGAAAAAATACTGTTCTAAAATGATAGTCCGAAACCCCAGCATATTCAGAAATGTTTTCAAGAGACAGGTCATCGGTTAAATGAACTTCAATATAGTCAATCACTTCGTTTAGTTCTTTTAACAACATATCCCTCCTTTCATGAATACATCATACCAAAGCAAATATAAAAGTACTCGACATTTTTAACAAAAAAATATCGTGTTGTTAATGGTTATGAAAACTCTGACTAAATGCATCACATCATGGTAAGATTATTTTGGTGCAAGTTCTTGCTTAGTAACTTGGGCCTTACTTAGTTTCTGCACTAACGTTGCGTGAGTACGTCTTAATAGACAGTAGGGGTACACCTACACTTGGTGACAAAAAAAGACCGCTTAATAAAGTGGTCTCCCGTACAATGTTATTAGTTAGCGATTACTTAGTATATAATTTTACTTTTTTTATTTGATCGCTCAGTTACTTTGAATTTTAGTGTATCGTGTGGTACGACTGTTTCTTCTTTTTCGTCTATGTTTTTATTAAGTATCCAGCCTGAAATAGTATCTACATTTTCATTTATTAAAGTAATTTCAAAGAAAGCATTTACAACTTGAATTGAAGTTTTGCCATCAATTAAATACGTATTATCGTTCAACTCAATAATTTATAGCATAATATTAATCTTAAATGTTAATCTACTATTTAAACGAAACGAAAATAGTTACATACAAATATCAAAAAGGAAGATGAAAATTCAACTCGATATAAGACTATATGCACCCATATTCCCTCTAACGTACTCGAATAATATTTAAGCTTTTACGTTTCTTTATCACTGAATTTGCTTTTATTGCTTAATATTTTATAATAAAGGAAGATGAATGGAGGTGAAAAAAGTGAGGAGTTCTTTTTTACTGTGTTTAGTATCTTTTTTCTTAACTGCGACATTGGTAGTCAACACAACAGATGATATATCTGTCAATGGAAATGCTAACGATGTGGCTGTCTCTGCACAAGAGCTGGTTATTAATGATGAAGCAATAACTGATAGTGTTTTTTATACCGTGCAGAAATTTAAGTTGTTTATTTTATTGAAAGCTGATAACGAAGCGATAAATAAAAACATCAATTCTTTAGAGAAAAACAAGTTTAATCTGACAGATGAGAACAAACAATTTTTAGAGAATTGTAAAATCGTTCAACACACCTCAAACTACCTCTAACTTACATATCTACTTAGTCTAGTCTCTTCTCTAGGCTTATTTTCACGACCATAAAATTTATTTTTTTTATTTTTGCCTTGCTTAGGCTTATTTTGTTATGCCTTAAAAACTATAATCAAAAAGAAGTGTGGAAGGAATAGATAATGAAAAATAAAAAAGAGTTTTTACAAACGGTGGAGTGCTACTTAGTTATGCTGCTTTTGTTTCTAGTATTTTTTGGCTCTATTTATATTGCGGGCGAAATATCGGGAAGTAATGAAATACTTTCTGAACTACCTGACTTTTCTTGGGATATGATAAATACATGGGATGAAATTAAAAATAAAAGTAATTAAATTAGAGGGAGAAATGGATATTGAAGGAAATTTTTATAGCATTCATATTGGGAATTGTAGAAGGGTTGACAGAATTTGCCCCCATCTCCTTTACCGGCCACATGATTATTGTGGATGATCTTCTGTTACAATCCAAGAAAACTTTTTCAACTGAAATAGCAAATACATTCAAAATTGTTATTCAGTTAGGCTCCATATTAGCCGTTGTGATTGTATTCAAAGACAGGATGAAGCTATTACTTAATCTGAATCAGAAGACAGGATATAAATCTGTAAAAAGATTAACAATCCGTCATATTGTCATTGGGCTATTACCTGCAGGTGTTCTAGGAATTCTATTCGATGATTATATTGATGAATATTTATTTTCAGTTGAGACAGTCATTGTAGGGTTAGTTTTTGGTGCGATTTTGATGATTATAGCGGACTGGAAATCAAAGCGTATGATAAAAACTAATTCTATAGATCAACTAACTTTAAATCAAGCGTTCATCATAGGAGTTTTTCAGTGTTTCGCATTATGGCCCGAATTTTCACGATCTGGTTCAACAATATCTGGAGGGGTTATTTTAGGTGTCAGTCATCGTGCAGCAGCAGACTTTACTTTCATCATGGCTGTACCAATCATGTTGGGTGCAAGTACTATTTCATTAGTAGACAACTGGCAATACTTCACATTAGATACAGTGCCATTTTTTATATGCGGATTTGTTAGTGCATTTGTATTTGCGTTAATATCCATTAAGTTTTTCTCGAGTTGATAGATAAAGTGAAATTAACTCCATTTGCTAGTTACCGATTCCTAGTAGCAAACGTAAATCCTTATAAATAAAGGATATAATGCGAGTATGTTTTTGATAGATGACCTCACTTTATTTTGACAGGGTGGAGATCGTTGGTTCGAGTCAAATTCGGAATCATAAAAATAAGCCTTAAACCTTTATAACACTGGTTTGGGGCTTTAGTTAATCAAAAAAATAATAATTTTTTTGTTGACAAAATACCTATAAGGGTATATTATAGACTTCGTCAGATCGACATCACAGTTGATATATAATAAAAATGGGATTATACTCATTTTTATTTTTTTAATATCAATTATACCCGCAGGGGTAATTGTTGAGTGAATAAATATAGGAGGATTAACATGTTGGAAAAGGGAAAAACAACCATCGTTTTATTTAGTGGTGACTATGATAAAGCAATGGCAGCTTATATTATTGCGAATGGTGCAGCAGCATATGATCATGAAGTTACCATCTTTCATACATTTTGGGGCTTAAATGCACTTAGAAAAAATGAAAAGATTGATGTCAAAAAAGGTTTTATGGAAAAAATGTTTGGAAAGATGATGCCAAAGGGTGCAGATAAAATGGGGTTATCCAAAATGAATTTCGCTGGAATTGGACCTAAAATGATTAAAAATGTAATGAAAAAGCACAATGTGATGAGCTTACCCAACTTAATTGAAATGGCTCAAGAACAAGAGGTTAAGCTAGTTGCATGTACAATGACAATGGATCTATTAGGACTTCAAAAAGAAGAATTACTAGATGACATCGACTACGCAGGAGTGGCAGCTTATCTAGCTGATGCGAAAGATGGTCATGTAAACTTGTTTATTTAAATTTTCTTCGAGAGTGATAGATTGGAAAAATCCCTAGAAAAATCCGGAATGCCATACTTGAAAGAACAAGAGAATAAGAAATTTTAAGTATTTGGAGGTATTAATATGAGAGCAATTAAAGCAAATTTGTTATTAGATGCAAAAGGTCTATCGTGTCCAATGCCTATCGTGAAAACAAAAAAAGCGATGAAGGATTTAGAAGCAGGGCAAGTTATGGAAGTGCAAGCAACAGATAAAGGATCTAAGGCTGATATACAAGCATGGGCTAATAGCTCTGGACACCAATATTTAGGGACGCTGGAAGAAGGTGACGCTTTAAAACATTATTTAAGAAAAGCGTCTGAAGAAGATACTGTAGAAAGGAACCATCCAGTAACTGCTACTAATGATGAATTGGAATCTAACCTAGATAAAGATATTGTGGTTCTCGATGTAAGAGAGTCAGCAGAATATGCCTTTAATCATATTCCCGATGCCGTATCGATTCCATTAGGTGAATTAGAGGAAAGAATGAATGAGTTGAATAAAGAGGATAAAATTTATGTGGTGTGTCGAACCGGTAGCAGGAGTGATTTAGCTGCACAAAAATTAGCAGAAAATGGTTTTTTGAATGTATTAAATGTTTTACCAGGTATGAGCAACTGGACTGGTAAAACAACTAAACTAGATGGCTAATATCACTATAGACTATAGGAAGTTAAATTTTTTTACAACAAATGATACTATAGGGGGTAATTGGTGATGGCAGTAAATAGGATGACTGCACATGAGGTAACGCAAAAAATAATAGATAAACGGGAATTATTTATTTTGGATGTACGTAATGAAGATGCATTTGAAGATTGGAAGATTGAAGGAGAAAACATTGAATATTTAAACATTCCCTATTTCGAACTTTTAGACGGAGTAGATGAAATCTTTGAAAAAATTCCTTCCAATAAAGATATATTAGTAGTTTGTGCCAAGGAAGGCTCATCTGTCATGGTAGCAGAAATGCTATCTGGTGCAGGATTAAATGTATCTTATCTTCAAGGTGGAATGAAGGCATGGAGTGAGCACCTAGAGCCTGTTAAAGTAGGTGACTTAAAAGACGGTGGAGAGATTTATCAGTTTGTCCGTATCGGTAAAGGATGTCTTTCTTATATGATCCTTTCAGATGGAGAAGCTGCTATTATTGATGCTACAAGAATGACTGATATTTTCTTAGATTTTGCTAGAAAGAAAGCGGTAAGTGTCACGAACGTGCTCGATACACATTTGCATGCAGATCATATATCAGGTGGTAGAAAGCTAGCAGAATTAACAGGTGCTAGCTATTGGTTACCTGCTAAAGATGCCGTCGAGGTAACCTTTCAGTACAATGCTTTAGAAGATGGAAATGTCGTAAAAATCGGTAAAACAGCGATAGAAATTCAAGCATTGCATTCACCAGGTCATACGATCGGTTCTACATCTTTTGTGGTAGAAGAGAAATTCTTGTTATCTGGAGATATTCTGTTTATTGATTCGATTGGAAGACCTGACTTAGCTGGAAAAGCAGAAGATTGGGTTGGAGATTTAAGGGAGACTTTATATTCTCGTTATAAAGAACTGTCAGGAGATCTAGTAGTTCTACCAGCACACTTTATGAGGATGGAAGAACTAAATGACGATGGTAGGGTTGCAGAAAAATTAGATGTTCTCTTTACAAAGAATCATGGACTAAATATCGAAGATGAAACTGATTTTCGCAAAATAGTGACAGAAAATTTACCACCACAACCAAATGCATACCAAGAAATACGTGAAACAAATATGGGGAAAATAACACCTAAGGAAGAGGAGCAAAGAGAAATGGAAATCGGGCCAAATCGTTGTGCGGTACGTTAAATAACAATTAAAGGAGGAAGAGGTAAATGGATGTTACTAAAGTAATAGATGCAAAAGGTTTAGCATGTCCAATGCCAATAGTAAGAACAAAAAAAGCGATGGATGAATTGGAATCTGGCCAAATCTTAGAAGTTCAAGCTACAGATAAAGGTGCTAAAAGTGATTTAACAGCATGGGCGAAATCTAGTGGACATGAGCTACTAAATTTTTCAGAAGAAAATGATGTATTTTTGTTTTGGATTAAGAAAAGTTAATGAAAGGGAACCACGAGGATGGTTCCCTTTTATTTAGGATAGGAAGTGTGAAAATGGATTTTGCTTTTATGATTACCGTATTTTTAATCGGTTTTGTTGGATCATATATTTCAGGAATGTTAGGGATAGGCGGTTCGATCATCAAATATCCGATGCTTTTATACATTCCACCATTATTTGGTGTGGCAACTTTTTCAGCACATGAGGTATCTGGAATTAGCGCAGTCCAAGTTTTGTTTGCAACAATTGGTGGCGTTTGGGCATATCGAAAAGGAGGATATTTAAATAAAACACTGATTGCTTATATGGGGATAAGTATTCTAATAGGTAGTTTTATAGGTGGGTATGGATCGAAGCTATTATCCGGAGGTGAAATTAATCTAACATATGGCATATTGGCACTAATTGCTGCCATCATGATGTTTGTTCCGAAAAAGGGAATTGACGATATCCCTCTAGAAAAAGTTACATTTAATAAATGGTTGGCAGCATTCTTTGCTTTAGTTGTCGGGATTGGAGCTGGAATTGTTGGAGCAGCTGGGGCGTTCTTATTAGTTCCGATCATGCTAGTCTTTCTTAAAGTTCCGACACGTATGACGATCGCTTCGTCATTAGCGATAACTTTTATCTCGTCTATTGGTGCTACTATAGGGAAGATCACGACAGGCCAGGTAGACTACTTACCAGCTGTAATTATGATTATTGCTAGCTTAATCGCGTCCCCCTTAGGAGCGAATGCAGGCAAAACAATCAACACGAAATACTTGCAGATTATTTTAGCCATCCTTATTGCAGGTACAGCCATTAATATCTGGATGGATATTTTGTGAATGGAAAGGAGTAGGCATCTATGGAGTATAATGCTCAATTGAAAAATAGAATAAAAAGAATAGAAGGCCAAGTCAGAGGTTTATTACGTATGATGGAAGAACAAAAGGATTGTAGAGATGTGGTGATACAAATGACGGCTGTAAGAAGTGCTTTAGACCGTACAGCTGCATTAATTGTTAGTACAAATCTTGAGCAGTGTATTCGTGAGGAACAACAAACTGGTGAAAAATCAGAAGCGTTAATAAAAGAAGCAGTAAATTTACTTGTGACAAGTAGGTAATAGTTTTTTTGTTTATATAACACTATTTAGGTGAAAATATAATAGAAAACTGGTTTCCATTTAATAATAATTATCCAATAAGGAGGTAGACTTATGTCTGAGAAAAAATTAATCCCGATAACGCACATAAGATAATAAGTGAAGAAAGAAGATCATCATTACCACCTGAAAAAATTTTAGCAAACTTAGCAGTAAATTTGAATGATGAGGATATTGAAACAAGACTAATTAACTGTATAGATAAATGTGTTTTTCGTTACCAATCTTAGCGATAGAGGATATTATTTTCCTTTATCGTTTTTTGCTATATTCATTAAATTTTCACAATACTTTATTATCCTAAAGGAAGGAGGGAGTAATATGCCATCTGCTTGGATGATTGGATCGCTTGTGATAAAAAGTGATTTAGTTGTATTAATTGGTAGTTTTATTGTGGGGTTTCTCTTCTTTTGGTTTATGAGCCCCCACTCAAAAATGGAAACAAAAAAGTGGATAGAAGAGGCCAGTAATCTACTGGTAGTATTTGTTATTACTTTATGGATTGGAAAGATTTTTACCAATCTTCACTCCTTTATCAGTGATCCAATTTCTATATTAGCATACCCAAGTGATTCGAAGGCGTTTTACATTGCTGTTTTACTAACGGTGATATTTGAGTCCTATAGAAAAACTAAGAGAGATAAGCAAGTCATTGATTTACTGTATACGTTTTTGAACATTTTTTTCACCGCATCTTTTACATATGAATTTATCCAAGTCATATCCAGATCAGAAATTTCATGGCAATCCAAAACCATGCTTCAGATGAAATGGGAGAATTTATTGATCACTTCAATCAATTGGTAGTACAGTTAAAAATAAAAGAACAGCAACGTCAAAGAATTGTATCTGATCTATCACATGAATTTCGCACACCATTATCCAACCTAAATGGGTATTTAAATGCATTGAAAAGCGGTTTGATTGAAGGAGATAGCAAATTGTATGAATCTCTTCTGAAGGAATCCAAACGATTAATAAAATTAGTTGAACAAATGGATCAATTAAAAGAGTGGGATGTTGATTCAGAACAGCCCTTGTCTGAAAAGGAGTCTACAAATATAGTAATTTTAATTGAACAATCGATAGAAATGTTTCGTTGGTTATTGAATAAAGAAGGGCTTCGTTGTGAGATGCAAGCAGAATATCAGAAGTTGCATCTCAATATTGGGGGAATTTCACAAGTGATTAGCAACCTAATCGATAATGCAATACGATATCATAAAGGGAATAGTCTAGTAACAATTAAAGGGGAGAGTCTCGATCAAGTGTACAGAGTCTCCATTACAAGTGAAGGTCAAACTATTCCTCAAGGAGAGCAGGCAAAAATATTCGAGAGATTTCATCGGATAGAAAACTCTAGAAGTCGTGAGCTTGGAGGAAGTGGACTTGGATTAGCAATATCAAAAGAAATTGTGGAAAGGCATAAAGGCAGCATAGGATTAATTTCAAATGGCAATAGACATACATTCTGGTTTACTTTACCAATTGAAGCACAGTAATAATAGTTGAGAAGGGTTGAAAATAAACTTTTGAAGGTAGACTTTCCTTGCCTATAGACATCTTGTTTGAAAATATAAACTGGAGAATTTATGCAAAGATCGATATGCTGTAAAAATTTTGGTATAATTACATTAAAGTGTGGAGCTTATAAGCAATTTCTAGTAGCACGTATGAACATTAAAAGCGTGAGGAGGTTCTTATATGGGGTTTGTTATGGCAATTGCTCCTGTTGTTATTATCGGTGGGATAGTAGTGTTTGTTCTGACAAGGCTTAAGCTTAAATATAATCAAGGTACCTTAGGGAAGAAAAAGTCAAAAAATGCTCAATATTTATTAGATAGTTTAATACCAATCGGAATGCTCTTTGGTTGTGCTATCGGTGTTATACTAGGTATATTTCTCCCAGTGTTTTTACACCTTACCGTTAGTTTAGGAGCTGGATTAGGCTTTTTATTTGGATACATTGCTTATGAAATTTATAGTAAGAAGGAATTTGTCATTGATAAATAGCTAAATAGAACGATATTATGGAATGTCTAAGCCATAAACCTTTAAGTATAAAGGATTATGGCTTTTTTTTGAAAATAGAAGGCTCAAATTAGATGACGATTCAGTAAATAATTAAAATGCAGAAATGTGCTAATCTGCGCCTCTGTAGTTGCTTTAGGTACAAAATCCCAACCCATTTTCTTTATATAATTTGCGTATTTTTCTTTTATTTGATTTTGTTGTAATGCCATTTCGATGTGTGCATTTTTTACATTCATATTCTTCATTAACATTGCAGATTGGTAATTTTCTATAGACATATTTTTTGCTGTACTATGTGATTCTAATGCAACCCATTTATTATTTTCATCATTCCCTGCTCTTTGGAAATTATATTTCTGTTCAAAAGTACTTAATTGCGGGACTTCTATATCGTTATGATAGCTCGGATTAATAAATGCTAACATAATCCATACATGAGTGCGCATTACTTCTTCTTGTAATTTTAGGATGTTTTGTAGTTCAGTGCTAGTTACTAAATTTTGATAGTATACTAACTTATGAATGACTCCATCATGTGCTAATAAATGCTCCGACATCAGGCCGAGATCAATTGCTGGTAACGAATTCATATAATCCCTCTTTCACTAGGCTGATTTACTACACTATATGACTAATCAAATTTTTTGTTCTAGTACGATGAATGAAGAATATAAAAAAATGCTGAGATCCTCAACAGGATTCAGCTATATGATCTTAATTAGAACTATAAATTTCTATTTTATTATTTTTATGAATATCTTCTGTCCCAGCATCTAATGCTTCTTGATAGTAGGAACACTTATATTCGATGAGTTCCATCGTTTTCTTAAGTTCTTCCATTTGTGCTACTACGCTAGCTTTTCTCTCCATAAACATATCATATCTTTCTTGTAAAGTAGAATCACCTTCAGAGCACCAATCGATAAATTTTTTAATTTCTTTAATAGGCATCCCAGTCGATTTGAGACATTCAATGACTCTTAATGCTTCGATATCAGACTCCTTAAATCTTCGTATTCCACTGTCGGTACGTTCTACGAAAGGAAGGAGTCCCTCTTTGTCATAATAACGTAATGTATATACCGTAAGATTCAATTCATGTGCCACTTCGCTAATAGAATAGGTTCTCATTATTTCTCTCCTCGTTTCATTTAAACTTCGAGTTAACTCTAAGAGTCTAAAAATATTATCACACCCATTCGTTATTGTCAAATCAATGTTTACGACAAACGTGATCGATGAAATGAGCCAAATAATCAAATAATGCTTGACCTAGAGTTAACTATAAGTAATATCATAATATTGCAAGGGAAATATTACGAATAATAGATTTTCTCTTGAATAACCAAAAAATTACTAGGAGGTTTTTATTCATGGTAATTGCTAAAGCACGGGCTGTTGATGGACCTGACAAATTATTTCGAAAAGCGGAAATTCAACGTCGTGATCTTGATTCACATGATGTATTAATTGAGATTAAGTACGCGGGTATCTGTCACTCAGACATTCATACCGCTCATGGAGAATGGGGAGAAGTGAACTATCCGCTTGTACCAGGACACGAGATTGCCGGTATTGTGACAGACATCGGTTCCGAGGTGACAAAGTACAAGGTTGGCGATCGAGTAGGTGTCGGATGTATGGTTGACTCCTGCGGTGAATGTGAAAACTGCCGTCAAGGAGAAGAACAATATTGCTTAGAAGGTAATGTCCCCACCTATGCGGGAGTGGACAAGTATGGTGAACCAACTCAAGGTGGGTATTCTACACATATAGTAGTAACGGAAGATTTTGTTGTTAGCATCCCAGAGAACATTTCACTTGATGAAGCAGCACCATTACTTTGTGCGGGTATTACAACATATTCCCCATTAAATCATTGGAATGCTGGTCCAGGTAAGAAAGTAGCGGTCGTAGGGATGGGCGGACTCGGTCATATGGCGGTCAAAATCGCACATGCCATGGGTGCAGAGGTTACCGTACTATCACAAACGTTGAGTAAAAGAGAAGATGGCTTGCAATTCGGTGCAAATGATTACTATGCCACTAGTGATCCAGCTACATTTGACAAGCTTGCGGGCACTTTTGACTTAATTATCAACACTGTAAGTGCAAAGATTGATATGAATGCTTACCTCTCGTTGTTAACACTTGATGGTACGTTAGTAAATGTTGGTGCACCTGCAGAGCCATTGGCAGTAAATGTATTTTCTCTTATCGGCCATCGACGCTCATTTGCGGGATCCATGATTGGAGGTATTCGTGAGACACAGGAGATGTTAAATTTTTGTGCAAAGCATAACATTGCTCCAAAAATTGAAACAATTTCTGCTGATAAAATTGATGAAGCTTATGAACGTGTACTAGCTTCAGACGTGAAGTATCGATTTGTTATCGACGTTAGTACCATGTAAGAGTATATAATAAGTATAGATGTCTTAAAGACTTATCTTTAGGGCATCTCCTTATATATTCCTCATGTATTATTAAACGGAGAAAGATTTATCTATTCTAAAATAGTTTTGATGATATAAAACATATATGATATACTTTCTCTAAGCAAAAAAATGAAAGAGGTTACATGCACATGCCGATCATCCAGTCTGTCGATAGAGCTTTAAGAATACTAGATTTATTTAATGAACATAACAGTGAAATGAAAATTACCGAAATTAGCAGAAAATTAGATCTAAACAAAAGTACCACTCATTCCTTGTTAAAAACATTAAAGGAACATGATTATATTAAGCAGGATGTAAATAGTGGCAAGTACAGCTTAGGATTAAAGCTGTTAGAACGTGGCCAGTTTATGTTAAATAGTATGGATATAAGAGAAATTGCTCGAAAGTACTTAATTGAATTATCTGTAACAACTGGTCAAACAACACATTTAGTGATATTAGAAGATATGTACGGTGTTTATATTGATAAGGTAGAGGGTGCTTCAGCAGTTGTATACTCCAGAATAGGAAAAAGAGTCCCCATCCACAGCAGTGCTGTAGGGAAATCACTAATGGCATTTAGACAGCAAAAAGAGACAGTGGAACTTTTGCAGAATTATGAGTTTTATGCTCAAACACCAAACACTATCACAGACAAGCAAGTATATCTAGATGAGCTGGTAAAGGTTAGGAAACAAGGTTATTCGGTTGATAATGAGGAAAATGAACCTGGCATCTATTGTATTGCCGTACCGATATTTGATCATACCAACAATGTAGTGGCGGCTATTAGTATCTCTACTACAAAACAAACTATTACACCAACACTGGAACAAAAAATTGTCCTTACACTTCAACAAACGTGTACGGATATTTCTAAAGCTTTGGGAAATAGAAAAATTTAAATAGACCATCAGTGGGAGAAAGAGTAACCCACTGATATGGATTTCATTTTATCTGTAAAAGGATAAATTTTTTAATAGTTATATTAATGAACGTAGTTTTATATTATAAAACTAAAGAGAAAAAAGGAGGAATTATTCAATTGAAGATAATCAGATTTAAAAAGGATTCGGGTGTAGAACAGCTTGCTGTTGTGAATGATGACAATCAAATCTATGAGTTATCTACAGATTCTTTTCAGGATCTAATTCGTCAGGCAGATAAGGCGAGCAAGAGCTGTAGCCAGATTATCGAAGAAGAAATAATAAGCAAAAAGCCAATGAATAAGGATCTAACAGAATTAGAATTGTTGACTCCTATTGTATCAGAAGAAGTGTGGGCTGCAGGCGTTACCTATTTAAAAAGTAAGGAAGCAAGAAATAGAGAAGCAAAGGTAGAAAGCAATTCTTTCTATGATAAGGTGTACGATGCGGAGAGGCCTGAGATTTTTTTGAAATCTACTGCTAGAAGGTTAATAGGTCCTAATGAACCAGTAGGTATTAGAACAGATTCAAATTGGCAGATACCTGAACCTGAATTAGCATTAGTCGTAAAAGCTGAAGGAGAGATTTTAGGCTATACAATAGGTAATGATATGAGTAGTCGTGATATCGAGGGAGAAAATCCACTGTATTTGCCACAGGCGAAAATGTGGAAGCACTCTTGTTCTATTGGGCCGTCCATTTTGTTAGCGGATACAATGATTGATCCTTATAACTTAAATATAGAATGTCGAATTACACGAGAAGGTGAAATAATATCGAAAGGGTCTGCCAACACGTCTATGTTGAAAAGGACATTTAAAGAATTAGTTTCTTATTTAATAAAAGATAACGACATTGTAGACGGAACCACGTTATTGACAGGAACATGTATTATTCCAGATGACAGCTTTACATTAGAAGAGGGAGATGTTATTGAAATAGAAATTGAGTCAATTGGCATCTTAAGAAATCCAGTTAAATTAGCCAGCAATATTCATAAAAAGGAGAGTCTAATATGAGTGGAAATGTATTCTTGAATTATATCGGTGGAGAATGGAAGAAATCATCCTCTGGGGAATTGTTAGAAAGCTATAATCCTGCAAAAAAGAATGAAGTAGTTGGAAGCGTGCAAAATTCTTCAAGCTCTGATTTAAATGAGGCAATAGCCCGTGCCAAAGATGCACAAAAAGCTTGGCGGAAATTATCCGGAGCAGAAAGAGGAAATTATTTGTATCAAGCAGCGACGTTTTTAGAAGAAAATCTGGAAGAAATTGCGACAACTATGACGAAGGAAATGGGAAAGTCCTTTCCTGAAGCACAAGGAGAAACAACTAGAGGTATTCAAATACTCAAATACTATGCAGGGGAAGGCATGAGATCTGATGGAGATCTCATCCCATCTACAGACGCTAGCGCACTTATGTTTAGTAAAAGAGTACCTATCGGTGTTGTCGGTGTGATTACTCCATGGAATTTTCCAGTCGCTATTCCAATCTGGAAAATGGCGCCAGCTTTAATATATGGTAATACGGTTGTTTTAAAGCCTGCAACGGAAGGGGCGGTGACAGCTGCTAAGGTAATCGAATGCTTTGAAAAGGCTGGTTTCCCAGCAGGTGTGGTGAATTTTGTAACAGGAAGTGGCTCTGTAATAGGTCAAGGATTGGCAGAAAATAAGGATGTCCATGCCGTTACATTTACTGGCTCGAATAACGTAGGAAAAAATATTGGAAAAATTGTCGCAGCACGTGGAGGGAAATATCAATTAGAAATGGGTGGTAAGAATCCCATTATCATAGCTGAAGATGCGAATATAGAAGCAGCAGTAGATGCCACTCTAAGTGGTGGATTGAAATCAACCGGGCAAAAATGTACCTCTAGCAGTCGTGTTATTGTTCAATCCAGTATTTATGAGCAATTCAAAAACCGTTTAATTGAAAAAGCAAAGAAAATTACAGTAGGTGATGGAATGGATCCATCAACTTGGATGGGGCCATGTGCAAGTGAAGGTCAGTTTAAGACAGTCAAGCATTATATTAATAGGGGAATAGAAGAAGGAGCAAGCTTAATACTAGGAGGTAAACAACTAACAGAGGGAGATTTAAAGGAAGGCTACTATATAGAGCCAACTATTTTCGAAGATGTAACTACTGATATGTCAATAGCTCAGGAAGAAATCTTTGGTCCTGTTTTGGCTTTGATGAAAGCAGATTCGGTGGAAGAAGCAATTGATTTAGCAAATGATGTGGAATATGGACTGAGTGCATCGATTTTTACTAAAAATATTGACCACATTCTATCCTTTATCGATGATATCGAAGCGGGATTGGTTCGGATCAATTCTGAAACAGCAGGGGTAGAATTGCAAGCGCCATTCGGGGGAATGAAGGCATCCAGTTCCTACTCAAGAGAACAAGGGCAAGCAGCAAAAGAATTCTTTACGACAACAAAAACAGTTTTTCTTAAAGGATAACAAAGAAAAAAAAGCAGAAACTCCTTCATATGGGTTTCTGCTTAATAGTTTGGGTTTAATAAGTCGATTCTTTCGTCTTCCTATTTTCCCTTAATACCCTCTCTCCAGCCTCTAATACTTCGATAATACGATCGACGTCATAAACACTACCTTTCCATGTACCACCACTTACTTTTTGCAAGGCAGCCCAAAGACGTGTATCATCAGGTAAATTGTCAGATGGCTTAATCTCTTTATTCATTTTTCTGGATGCAAGGATGCGAGCACCTTCTTCTGGTGTGATTTCACGTTCCTGCGTGCCTAAAAAGTTAATCGAACCCTCCAAGTTTTTAGCATCGATTCGTACTTCGATTAAATCGCCATCTTGTATTTTACCGATAGGACCATCAGCTAATCCTTCTGGCCCAACATGACCTATACAAGCACCTGTCGATACCCCTGAGAAACGAGCATCTGTAATTAACGTTACATATTTTCCATAGGATAAATGCTTTAACGCAGAGGTAACCTGATAGGTTTCCTCCATTCCTGTACCTAGGGGACCACAGCCGGTTAGAACCATGATATCGCCTTTTTTAATTTGTTGTGTTTTGATTGCCTCAATCGCGTTTGCCTCACTAGTGAATACTTTTGCCTCGCTTTTGTGATAATAAACTTTATTTTTATCTAATCTAGACGAATCGATCGACGTAGATTTAATAACAGCTCCCTCTGGTGCAAGGTTACCTGTGGGGAAGGTAACGGTAGAGGTTAGTCCTCGTTCTATTGCTTTCTCCTTTGACATAATGACTTCATCCGCATCAATCTGATCCTCTTCCTTTAGTTTTTCCTTCATTTTTTGTCGCCGTTCCGATTGTTCCCACCAATCTAAATTTTCACTAAGAGTATGTCCTGTCACCGTCATGACATGTTCACGTAGCAAACCTAAATTACGAAGATGTAGCATGACTTCTGGAACGCCACCTGCTAAAAAAGCACGTATGGTTGGGTGTGGAGTAGGACCATTTGGTAACACACTCACAAGACGAGGAGTTTTTTTGTTAATATGATGCCAATCTTCCAATGATGGTATTTGACATTTTGCAGCATGTGCGATTGCTGGAATGTGTAATAATAGATTAGTAGATCCACCGAAAGCAGCATGTACGACCATTGCATTATGAATAGCATCATCTGTGACGATATCCTTTGTTGTTATTTTTTTATTCTCCATTGCAATAATCGATCTGGCAGATTGACGAGCCATCTCTTTCCATACCTTTTGCCCTGATGGTGCTAGTGCTGCATGAGGAACAGTCATACCTAATGCTTCCGCAACTACTTGTGCTGTGGCAGCTGTTCCAAGAAATTGACATCCTCCACCAGGGGTAGCACATGCCATACAACCTAATTCGGCAGCTTCCTCTAATGATAATTCATTGTTAGAGTATCTTGCTCCTATCGTTTGAACCTTCCCAGCATCCTCCCCGTATAACGGAGGTAGAGTAACCCCTCCTGGTATGACAACAGTAGGTAAATCGTGCATAGATGCTAATGCAATGATCATTGCTGGCAAGCCTTTGTCACATGTAGCGATCCCGAGCACAGCATCCCTAGTAGGTAATGAGCGGATTAAGCGACGGTATACCATTGCCGCATCATTGCGATAGGGAAAGGAATCGAACATTCCTGTTGTGCCTTGTGATCTCCCATCACAAGGATCGCTAACATAGGCAGCAAAAGGAATCCCAGCTTGTTTACTAACTTCATTTGCTGCTTCCTTCATGAGTATGTCTACTTCCCAGTGTCCTGTATGGTAGCCTAATGCTAAAGGGTTACCATCTTCATCCTTTAGTCCGCCCTGTGTACTTAATAATAATACTTGCTTACCATCTAACATGTTAGGACTCCAACCCATTCCCACATTTTGTGACAACCCGAATAAATTTCCGCTTGGGGATTTCCTAAGCATTTGATCAGTCAGTGGTAGCTTGCCAACCGGACCTCTTGCCACGGTCTTAATATCATATATCTTTTCGGAATGATGCATTAATTGTTCTAATTTATTCATCGAGACACCTCTCTTTAAAGCGTTTACATTTGTAAATTAAGTATAAAAGTTAAATAGAGATGTGTCAATAATATAAAATATAGTTTTATATTATAAAACTATAGATTATTAAACATAAGGATATACTTATTAATACTTTAACCTAAATGAAGTTTTACCCGAGAAATAAGTTCTGAATAATTATATTGTTTGAAAAGTGAAAAAAGAGGATCGTTGATTAACAAAAAGGAGCTTGATAGTATGGACAAAAAATGCTTTGGTTTATAATATTCTAGGAATTATGGCGACCCTTACCCTTGGAAGTTTACCTCTTTTATTAGTATACTTTATAGCACAAGAGAAAATTGTTACAGGTCTTGTGGCTGGTTCGATAAAGGGGTAGAGTTTTAAGCCTGGACACTCCTCGAACAGAATCGAATAATTTTAATGAAACTATTAGCTTTATCTAATCGTACCTTAAACATGGAGGTTATGTTATGTTTAAAAAATTTATGAGAAAGATTTCACATGAGATGAAAAAGTATGGTAGTAGTAAGAGACATAGATACCATCGTTACAGTTCTAATAAAAGAAAACACCGCTATTACGGAAGTAGCAGTGGTCGTCGTCACCGTCATCCTTATTCAGGCTCACACCGTTATAAAAGACGTAGCTTCTTTGGGAGTAGCAGTAGCTAACTACTAAATTTTTTCAATGCGTGGTTTACATCTATTTGTATTTCCTCAGCAGAAGCGTAAGGTTTCTCAATTTGCAGTAACCTTTTCAAGATTCTCGTGGTGAGGTTATCAAGATTTAACTCCTCGGTCCATGGCTGATTTTTTTTAGACTTATCATCAAAGGTGGAGTATAGAATGAATAGTAAAAAGTCTCCTAAGTCATAGAAATCATCCTGGACCATTTCTTTCTTATTATCAGATTTGAATAATTCCGCTAGCCCAAAGTCGATTAAGTATGGTTGATTGTGATGGATGATGACATTCGGAATTCTAAGGTCTCGATGAGCAATACCTTGGTCATGTATAAAGGAGACAAGTTTCACCAGCTTTTTGAAAAATAACAAAGCATCCTTCTCATTAAATTTCTTTTTCTTTTTAAACAATGAATCCTCCAAATTAACTCCATCCATAAATGTCATCGAGAAAAATTTATTATTTTCATAAGTGAATGTTCGGACAACTTAGGAATGCTTGGATGGTCTAGCTTTCTAAGTATGGAAATTTCTTGCTTATACAACTCTTGATTCTCTTTTTTCTTACTTTTACGTAATTGTTTGACCACAAATTTCTGTTTGGTGTTTACCTCGATACATAAATAAACAATCCCATAACTCCCATCACCCAATACCTTCTCAACCTGATAACGGTCGTTCAAGAGGTGATTAGCAGAATATATTTTGTCTAAGAAGGCTTGCCGAATCCTTTTTATCATCCAATGTATTAATTCCATAGTTACCCCATCATTTTAAAAATATTAATTTAATTATAACAAATGAAAATAGCTAACACTATATATGAAAAATCAAAAAACAGTATAAAATAATCAAAATAAACTATTTTTATATGGAATAATATTATGTACAATACATGTAATGTTATCGATAACGTATAATTAAGAAAGGGTGATATGGATGAGAAAGCTTCAAGTTAAGCTATTGTTAGTATTTTGTCTTATGTCGTTGTTAGTTGCATGCAATAATGAAAGCGCTTCAAGTGGAGAGGATAATGATGGGGACAGTGATGGTCGTCCAACGATCCACTTTATGACTAACCTTTTAACTCCAAATGTCCCTAATGACAAAATCTTGACCAAAGTGGAAGAGGTCACAGGCTATAACTTAGAAATTGATTGGGTTCCTGATAATAATTATAATGAAAGATTAAATTCTGCTTTTGCCACAAATTCCCTTCCTGATGTAGTAGGTATCGGATTTCAACAAATTAATCAGTTTAAAGATGCTATTCGTGATGGTCAATTTTGGGAGATTGGTCCATATCTTGAAGAATATGAGAACTTGAGTAAATTAAAAGAAGAAATCATCAATAATTCCAAAGTAGATGGAAAAGTTTATGGAATATATCAGGGGCGTCCTTTATCAAGATCTGGTATTATTTACCGAAAGGACTGGGCAGATAATCTGGGTCTTTCAGCACCAACGACAACAGAGGAGTTCTATGAAATGGCTAAAGCATTTACTGAGGATGACCCAGATGGTGATGGAAAAGATAATACGATCGGCTTAACAGACCGAAATGATTTAATCTATGGTTCTTTTAAAACGATAGCTTCCTGGTTTGGTACACCGAATTATTGGGGAGAGAAGGATGGAGAAATAGTGCCTCAATTCATGTATCCTGAATATATCGAGACAATGGATTTTATCAAAAAATTGCATGAGAATGGATATATGAATCAGGATTTCCCTGTTACAAGTAAGGAAGATCAGACCGAGATGTTTAAAAACGGAACGGCTGGATTATACGTTGGTTCCATGTCTGATGTCAAAGCAATGTATGATGATGCATCAAAAATTAATCCCGATGTCGAATATGATGTTCAAAATTATGTAGAAGGCCCTCATGGGGAATATGGTATTTGGTCGATACCTGGATTTGGGAGTTTAATGCTGTTTCCAAAATCATCAGTTGGATCAGAA
Organism: Gracilibacillus sp. JCM 18966; assembly: GCF_055392695.1. Classification (NCBI taxonomy): domain Bacteria; kingdom Bacillati; phylum Bacillota; class Bacilli; order Caryophanales; family Bacillaceae; genus Gracilibacillus; species Gracilibacillus sp. JCM 18966. Next base: position 2,523,098 of record NZ_AP043883.1, read on the forward strand.
GAAGAGCTGAAAAACATATTGGAGTTTTATGATTATCTCATGACACCCGAAGTAGCTAATTTAGCGCTGTGGGGAGAAGAAGGGGTTCACTATGAATTAATCGATGGTCGAGCTAAGGTAATTGATCAAACAAAGTATGATGCAGAGGTTAGACCATATAAGATCTTTGAGATTGGTGAACCAGAAACAAGTGGAAAATATGAACCTTATAATGAATATGAACCAGCTATAAAAGCAATAGAGTTGGAAAAGGATAATGAAAATTATCTTATTAAAGATCCAACCGTCACCCTAGATTCGGAAACTTACGCGAAAAATGCTGGACAGCTAGATCAAATTATTTCAGATGCAACCTATCAATATATGCTAGGAGAAATGGATGAAGATGGATTCCAGGCAGCCATTAAAAAATGGGAAGAAGCCGGAGGATCGGATGTATTAAAGGAATTTAATGAGAGTTTGAAAAATCAATAAAATGGATAATGAATGGGTGGAATCAATTTAACAGGATGATGTTTTCACCCATTTCCATAAAAAGGTGAGGTGTTTCAATGGGAAAGATACTTTGGTACAATAATCCCGCTTCTAATTGGAACGAAGCATTACCAATTGGAAATGGTCGACTTGGTGGTATGGTATATGGTGAAGTAGTAAAAGAAAAAATTCAATTGAATGAGGATTCCGTTTGGTATGGAGGACCAAGAGATAGATTGAATCCAGATGCTCTAGATCATTTGCCTAAAATAAGAAAACTCCTATCTGAAGGAAAACTACAGGAAGCGGAGGAATTAGCTAGGTTAAGTTTCTCGGGTATTCCTATGAGTCAACGTCATTATGAGCCATTAGGTGAGTTGAATATTCTTTTCAAAGGATTGGAAGGTTTCAAAGATTATAAGCGAGAGCTTGATCTCGATACAGCCATCGTTAAGACATCCTTTTCAGTAGATAATCGTACCTACAAAAGAGAGGTTTTTACAAGCTACCCTGATCAGATTATGGTAACAAGATTAACTTGTACAGAAACTAATTCCATTACCTTCCAGTTGAATTTAGACAGAGGAAATAGTAGGAACTTAGATGAAAACAGTGCTCTTTCTGATACTAGTATCTTAATGACAGGGGAGACAGGTGGAAAAGGTGGTATTTCTTTTTCTACTTTAGTAAAGGTTATTGCAGAGGATGGAGAAGTGAACACGATTGGTAATCGAATATGTGTTAATAATGCAAGTGCAGTCACGATTTTATTAAGTGCTGCTACCACTTTTCGATACCAGGATCCTACACAGCAATGCAAGAGAACAATAGAACAAGTGAAAGTGATAGATGATGAGCTTTTGAGAAGGAGGCATATAGAGGATTATCAAAAGCTATTTCATCGTGTCGAATTAGATATCACCGATCATTCTGAGACAGCTGAATTTATACCTACTGATGAAAGGTTAGAAAACCTTAAACAAGGAGGAACAGACCTAGATTTAATCAGTACGTATTTTCATTTTGGACGTTATCTAATGATTGCTTGTAGCCGGCCAAACTCTTTACCTGCGACCTTACAAGGTATTTGGAATGATCAAATGCTTCCACCTTGGGATAGTAAATATACCATCAACATTAATACACAGATGAATTATTGGCCAGCAGAAGTATGTAATCTCTCAGAATGCCATGCACCTTTACTGAAACATATTGAGAAAATGAAAGAGACCGGAAGAATGACAGCGCAAAAGATGTATGACTGTCAAGGATTTACCGCACATCATAATACCGATATTTGGGGCGATACAGCTCCACAGGATATTTATACACCAGCAAGCTATTGGCCATTAGGTGCTGCCTGGATCTGTCTCCATCTTTGGGAGCATTTCGAATATACAGGTGACATCGAGTTTCTTCATGAAGCTTATGAAACAATGAAGGAAGCTGCTTTATTTTTTGTTGATTATTTAGTAGAAAATAGCGAAGGATGGATGATTACTACACCATCTGTCTCACCTGAAAATACTTATTTACTTCCAAATGGCGAGAAAGGGAATCTATGTGAGGCACCTTCTATGGATAGTCAAATAATCTACGCCTTATTTACTAGCTGTATCAAAGCAAGTGAATTGATGAAAAGTGATGAGGTTTTTCGTCAACAATTGATCGATATTAGGGCAAAATTGCCAAAAATCCAAATAGGAAAGCATGGTCAAATTCAAGAATGGCTAGAGGATTATGAGGAAGCGGAGCCTGGTCATCGTCATATTTCTCATTTATTTGCATTACATCCTAGCAATCAAATTTCGCCAATAACTACTCCGGAATTAGCCAATGCAGCGGTCGTAACTTTAAATAGAAGATTAAAACACGGAGGAGGCCATACCGGTTGGAGTAGGGCATGGATTATTAATATGTGGGCACGTTTATTTAGGGGTGAGGATGCCTATCAGAATATTCTAGAACTATTAAAGCAATCTACCTTGCCAAATTTATTCGATAATCATCCACCATTCCAAATTGATGGAAACTTCGGTGGAACTGCTGGAATTGTAGAGATGATCGTCCAAAGTCACCTTCAAGAAATCCATCTATTGCCATCAGTTCCAAAGGCATGGAGAAATGGTTATGTAAAAGGGTTAAAAGCAAGAGGTGGTTATGAAATAGAATTAAAATGGCAGAATCATCGATTGCGATATGCTTCCATCTTTTCCAGCCAATCAAGAAAGTGTCGAATAAGGATTCCTTCATCTTATAGTGTTTCTATTGATGGATCTCCATTAACAGAGGTTGATGCTTGTTTATATGAGCTTACCGTTCGTGAAGGGGAAATGTACAGACTTGATTTTGCATAAGAATTGAAAATGGTGGTAGAAGAAATGCTCCGATGACAGTGCATTAAGAGGGGCATTTCTATTTAGGTTAAAGAGGATTAAGTAAGGAGGTGAGGGAATATCCAATACCTCTTCTTAATGACATTTTTACGAGTTTATGACATAATAATAGTGTTGAATAATGCAACAAGTGAGGAGTAATGTGAAATGATTAAGGCACTATTGATCGCACCATACTCAGGTTTAGCAGAAATAGCGAAAAAAACGGTCTTACCGAATGATGTTCAATTAGATGTTGTCATCGGAAACTTGGAAGAAGGGTTAAAAATAGCTCAAAAAGCTGAAAAACAAGGATATCAATTGGTGATTAGTCGTGGTGGAACGGCTACAATGATTCAAGATGCTATTTCTATACCTGTAGTTCATATCGATATTACTGGTTATGATATGCTGCGAGTGTTTACCCTTTTACGTGGACTTGAAGGTGGTGTTGCATTAGTCGGTTATCCTAATATATCAGAAGGCGCTAACACTATTTGCAATATTTTAGAATTTAATGTCAAAATGATTACGATTAAAGATAGAAAAGAAGTTAGAGGACATTTACAACGATTGAAACAAGCTAACTTTTCCGTTGTTATAGGGGATGTTATTACTGTTCAAGTTGCGGAAGAGCTTGGATTGCGGGGAGTGTTAATAGCATCTGGAAGGGAGGCGCTTATGGATGCTATCGAGGAAGGGAAGCGCGTTTATCATTTCTTTCGTAAGGTTAATCGTCATTTTAATTACTTGAGAAATGCTTTTACTAATACTCCATTGCCAATCGTACTATTGGACCAGCGACAGAACATCATTGCAAAAAATGCCAAATTCGATCAAGATATTCAACCTCAACAAGTCTCCAAATCTTCTACTATTGCGCAATTAATTCAGCGAGTAATAACAGGTGAAGGTACACATTGGACTGAATTAAGAGAAGGGGATAATTGCTATGATGTTCAAGCGTTTATCGTTAATAAAATTGAAGGAATTGTCGGATTAATATTCCATTCCCCTTTATTAAATAAAAAAATCCAATCCGTAACTATTTATAATAGTGTAGGTCATGTACCTATCCTTGGTGATAGTTCCTTTGCTCGAAGATTAAAGGAAAATATCGGACATTATGTACGTATTGATGAACCTATGTGTGTGATGGGTGAACAAGGTGTAGGAAAGCTTACTCTTGCAAAGGAAATACATTTTCAACGGTTTGGTCTGGATGCACCTCTAATGATAATTGATGGTGAAAAGGTAACAGATTCGGAGATAAAGACGATTAAAAGTAAAATAAATCGATTGGATAAAGGGACCCTGTTGATAAAAAATATAGAAAAATTGACTGGGGCATTATCAGCCACGATGGAAGAAGTCATAAGTTTATTCACTCATTTGAAAGTAATTACGTTAACGAACCGAACATTGGATCATTTAGTTGCAGAGGGAAGTTTCTCGAAAGAGCTTTATCAACAGATTATGAAGTATCCGTTACATATTCCACCATTAAGGCAGAGAAAAGACGATATCCAGGCATATGTTAATTTCTTTATTACGGAGTTTCACACGCGAGAAGGAATGGAGACATTGGGAATGAAACAAGAGGCAGTGGAACTAATGCAACAATATAATTGGAAAGGTAATCTCAGTCAATTAAAACAAGTTGTACGTGAATTAACGCTGTTATCAGATGGAAGCTATATTGAATATTCACAAGTGGAACAATTGTTAGCTCAATTTGAAAACGAAGAGATAAATGAATTATCCTTACAAGGAACATTGAAGGAAATAGAACAACAGATTATAAAAACTGTCTTAACAGAAGAAAATCATAATCAATCTAAAGCAGCCAATCGCTTAGGGATCAACCGTTCAACATTATGGAGAAAGCTGAAGTCATAATGTTTATTATGTTATAAAGATAACAAAAGACTCGGAGATAATACCGAGTCTTTTGTTGTTGCAAAATAAAACAATTATTTTATAAAGTTTAAGTAATTTGCCTTTTTTATAAAAAAAAGTGTTGCAATTTATTGTTATTTTTAATATAATCATAAATGTAAACGGTTTATGTTTTTAGGTGTGTTGCAAAAGATAACAAATTAATTGGGGGAGGATTTACTATGAGAATAAAAGCAACCTTAGAGAAAATACCAGGTGGAATGATGGTTGTTCCGTTATTACTAGCTGCCGTATTAAATACATTTGTACCTGATTTATTAAGAATAGGTAACTTTACTCAAGCGTTGTTTGTAGATGGGGCGAGTACATTAATCGCATTATTCTTACTATGTACTGGTGCTCAAATAAACGTAAGAAGTGTTGGTGTTAGTCTTGGAAAAGGCGCAACATTATTGGCAACAAAATGGATAGTAGGTGCTGCTGTAGGGTTGATTGCTTACATGTTTGCTGGAGACAATGGATTATGGTTAGGTCTTGCGCCAATTGCAATAATTGCAGCGATGACAAACAGTAATGGAGGACTTTATGTAGCAATGGTAGGTCAATATGGCGATAAGACAGATAGGGCAGCTTATTCGCTACTTGCTTTAAATGATGGACCATTCTTTACAATGGTAGCGTTAGCTATTTTTGGCGCAATGGGATTTGTTGATGGTATGTTCTCATTTGTATCCTTTATTTCTGTCCTATTACCAATTTTAGTTGGTATGGTACTAGGTAATCTAGACGTTGAGATGAGGGAGTTTTTAGACAAAGGAAGCTCGATGTTAATCCCGTTCTTTGCATTTTCACTAGGTATGGGAATTGATTTTAAAAGTATTATTGAAGGCGGATTATCAGGAATTATTCTCGGATTATTAACTGTGTTTGTTACTGGTACAGTTGGATACCTCGTATTTAAAGCATTAAAATGGAATCCGATTGCAGGTGCTGCAGAAGGATCTACAGCCGGTAATGCCGTAGCAACGCCTGCAGCAATAGCAGCTGCTAGTGCAAGCTTTGCAGTAAATGTTGATATTGCAACTGTACAGGTTGCAGCATCAACGGTGACAACTGCCGTTCTTCTACCATTTTATATTGCCTTTTTAGTGAAACGACTAGAGAAAAAAGGGGTACGTTTACCAGACGATTACGTTATCAATGAATGAGTTTAATATCGATAGAATGAGGGATCAACATGAGTAGACTATTAGGAATTATTGCAGATGATTTGACTGGGGCAAATGATAGTGGCGTACAATTAACTGAAAAAGGAGTCAAAACCTCGGTGTTGTTTGATATCCCTGAGCACTCTCATAATTTAGATAGTGGATTAGTGATCGATACAAATTCACGAGCATTATCGAATCAAGAAGCTAGGTCAATTACAAAGCAAGCCGCTTTATTTCTTAAAGAAGCTGGTTATCGCTATGTCTATAAAAAAATGGATTCGACATTAAGAGGTCATATTGCTACAGAGTTACAAGCACTATCTGAAGTGTTTTCGCCAGAGTTTGTTATCATTGCTCCTGCCTTACCTGCATATGGAAGAACAACTAAGGATGGGGTTCATTATGTGAATGGCATAAAGCTATCAGAAACGGAAGCTGCCAAAGATCCAAAGCACCCTGTTAGACAATCATATATACCAAGTTTGATAGAAGATGAAATTGATGAAGCGGTAGGTTTATTAACTACAGAAGATATAAAAGGATCTACTTTACAGGCAAAACTACAATCTTATCAAGTAAAAAATATTCAATATATTGTTTGTGATGCAGAATCTCAAGAAGAATTATTACAAATGGCACAAAAGGTTGTAAAGATTTCTGAAAATATCATTTGGGCAGGTTCAGCAGGTTTAGCTGAAGTACTGCCAGAAGTATTAGGAATTAGTCAAAAGATGGGGAAACATTCATTGACTAAATCTGAGCATGTTATGACAGTATGCGGAAGTTTGTCTCAAGTAACACAACATCAAGTACGGTTTGCAGCGGAACAGGCGGACGTTACAGCTATTGAATTAGATCCAATTCAAATGTTTACGAATGATTGGGAAATGCTAAAAGACAATCATATTGAAAAATGTGTAGATGTGATTAAGTCAGGTGATGATATTGTCGTTTATGTGCCTTCGAATGAACAAATTCGTGACAAGGTGAAACGAATTGGACGAAAACGAGATTTGTCTGACTATCAAATCGGAGAACACATCTCACAATCAATTGGTGAAATTGTTGTAGGGGTATCTGAGAGAAATAAGAATCTATCCGGACTTGTTTTAACTGGCGGTGATACAGCAAAAGAGGTTGCTCGTCAGTTAGGTGGAATTGGCTTTCGTTTGTTGAAACAATTGGAAGCAGGAATCCCGGTTGGTACATTGATCGGAACAGAGAAAGAATTTAGAATTGTAACTAAAGCAGGCGCATTTGGCAACCAACAGTCTATTTATCATGCCATGCAAGTATTGAAGGGAGTTTTAAACAATGAGTAAAAAGCCAATTATAGGGATTACAATGGGAGACGCTGCAGGTGTAGGGCCTGAGGTAATCGTGAAAAGTCTGCAACATAAAGAGGTTTATGAACAAGCTCATCCAGTAGTAATTGGTGATGCTAACATGCTAAAACGAGCTGCTGATATTTTGGATGTGGAGATTACAGTAAAATCGTTCGATCATCAAGCAGATTTTACAGAAACAGCTTTTGGCGAGATTGCATGTGTAGACTTAGATTTACTGCCAGAAAACCTTCCGTTTGGAGAGGTTTCTGCTGATGCAGGTAATGCAGCATTTCAATATTTGAAAACAGCCATTGAACTAGCAAATGAGAAAAAAATTGATGCGATTTGTACAGCCCCACTAAATAAAGAAGCGCTGCACAAAGGCGGCCATATTTATCCAGGCCATACCGAAATTCTTGCGGAGTTAACCGATACAAAAGATTTTTCTATGATGCTATCATCGCCTAAGTTAAAAGTGATCCATGTAACTACTCATATGGGCCTTATTGATGCGATCAACAGCATTGAACCCGAGCGTGTATACAATGTTATTCGGTTAGCGCATGATACCCTTTATAAATCAGGGGTTAAGCAACCGAAGATTGGCGTTTGTGGCATTAATCCACATGCAGGAGAAAATGGCTTGTTCGGAAATGGAGAGGAAGAAGAAAAAATTGATCCTGCTATCCAACGTGCGAAGAAGGAAGGGATTGATGTCGAAGGAGCTTTACCAGCAGACACGCTGTTTTTCCGTGCGCAACGTGGTGATTTCGATATAGTAGTTGCAATGTATCATGACCAAGGACATGGTCCAATTAAAGTGCTTGGCCTTGAAGCAGGAGTGAATATTACGGTCGGACTACCCATTATTCGTACAAGTGTTGACCATGGTACAGCATTTGATATAGCAGGAAAAGGCATGGTTGATGATGGAAGTATGATCGAAGCTATACACCAAGCAATCGAATTATCACCTGAAAAATAATGAAAAGGGAAACTGGTCTATTTTTGGGATATAGACCAGTTTTTGCTACATTGTCATATCAATCCTTTTAATAGGTTGGCCACCCATTAGAATCCCAATACAAGTCATTTATTAATAATCTTGGTGCGCCATTATTATTGGCATCATATGCATGGCGGACAATTACATTATTATTATAAACATCCTGGTGACCTGGTCCGATCCAACGTTCATTACCAGCATCCAAGATGGTTCCTCCCCCATTCAGCATGTTCACACCATTTTTATCATAGTAAGGTCCTGTTATGTTTTTAGATCTGCCATAGGCAATTTTGTAGTCACTATCTACACCGCGGCAGCAGTGATCAAAGGATACAAATAAGTAATAATAACCATCCTTATAAGTGATGTTAGGTGCTTCAATGGCATGGTCTGATACATTTGGTCTTGCAGCAATGGAATAAATTTGACCAGTAGGTTTCATTGTATTAGGATCTAATTTCGTTAGTTTAATACCATTCCAAAATGAACCAAATGAAAGCCATGGTTGGCCATTTTCATCCATGACTAAATCTCCATCAATCGCATTAAAGTTGTCTGAGGTAGTTGAACGGATAACTAAGCCATCATCTCTCCAATTATCTGATGTAATACTATCAGTCGAAGTTAAACTAATTAGTGAGTTATTCGAGCCAAATGAGGAAACAGAGTAGCCAAAAAAGTATAGAAAATGGCACTGAACAAAATAATTTGTTCAGTGCCATTTTTTGTTTGTTTATTTGCCATTTTTATCAGAAGTCTTCCATCCTTGGCGGTATACTTTCTCAAGTTTACCGCCATAAACGCAAACCCTAATTCATTTTTCACTTTGTCTTTGCCTCTCAAAGACATGCGAGTGAAACCCAAATTAGCCTTCAAGAATCCAAAAACTGGTTCTACATCGATTTTACGTTTACCATATAATTCGCCAGTTTTCTCATCTGAAAGCTTCGCTCTCACATATTCTTTTTGTATTTCCCACTTCTCGTTGTAGAGAACTTTGCGATTGTTTCCTTCTTTCGCCTTCGTACAAAGCGAGTGTAGAGGACAATCGGTACAGTCTTCACATTCATACACTTTGTACTGTCGTGAATAACCATATCTATCTGTTCGATTGGATAGATAGCTAAACGATACTCTTTTGCCGTTTGGACATGTGTAGGTATCTTCTTCTTCATTGAATGGCCAATTATCTACATGAAAAGGGTTGTTTTTATATTTCTTTTTCTTCTCCTTTCGGTATTGATTGTAAATAATAAGGGGAGTTCGTTTTCTGTGTTCGATAATATCTTCATAATTTTGTTCACTACCGTAACCTGCGTCCGCAACAATATAAGGAGGCAACGTAAAGTAGTTTTTATCTATATGATCAAGAAAAGGAATTAAAGTACGTGTATCCGTAGGATTTGGGAAAACGTCGTAAGCTAAGGCATACTGACCTTCGGTCGCAACTTGCACATTATAACCAGCCTTTAATTGTCCGTTCTTCATGTAATCGTCTTTCATACGCATAAACGTGGCATCAGTATCCGTTTTAGAATAACTGTTGCGGTCGCCAAAAATTTTCATATCATTTTGATATTTTTGTTTCCGTAGTATAAAATCTTTAAACTTGTTACGAGCTTGTTTGGGTGCTTTCCTTTCAGAACGCAATTGTTTCCGTTCGCTCACCACTTCACTCGTTTTAATTTTTTCATCGTACTCTTTCACTTTTTCATCGAGTTTTTCCACTACTACTTCCAGTTCATCCATCGTTAGCTCGTCAGGGCTTTCACGTTCTATTTCTGGGAGGATTTGTTTTTCTAAAAGTTCATCATACATGTGATTTGATTTCTCCATCAGATTGGCACTGTACTTCTCCACGGATTTCCGCCATACAAACGTAAACTTATTCGCGTTTGCTTCAATCTTTGTTCCATCAATAAAAATGGCTTCTTCCTCAATTAAATCTTCTTTGACTAACTGGGAACGAAATTGAACAAAGCATTCCCTCAGTAATTCTTCAACTAAGGGATGGGAACGGAATCGGTTGATTGTACGATAACTCGGTTCATGGCCTTGAGCTAACCACATCATTCGAACACTGTCTGCTAACATCGCTTCCATCTTTCTCCCTGAGAAAGCAGATTGCGTATAGGCGCACAAGATTATCTTCAGCATCATTCAAGGATGATAAGCAGGACAACCAGTTTTTCGAAGAAAACCCTTGAACGCTTCCTCCGGAATGCTTTCCACTAATTCATTGATGGCAAAAGCAATATCACCTTCTCGTAATTTAACTTCTAGTATGTGTAAAATAGTTCTCGGTGGTATTTCTACAAAATCCTAGCCAAAAAAGAAGAGGCACTCTATCATAAATGTATGCCTACCAGAGCAAATACATCGTAGAAAGAGGCCTCTTCATGAATACTATTATATCAAAATTATACAGATTAATACACCAAACAGATAATTTAATTGATTTCGAGGAAAGTGTTCGTACCTTGATGTATGAGTTGTTTGCGTCCTTGTTGGGGGACGTATTCACCAATATGAACACTGTCATTGTGAAGAAAAAACAAGCGGAAGGCTGGAGGGTTGAAAGAAATGACGAAAGGGAAATTCAATTCACTTTTGGTGGAGTGAGATTTACACATACGCTTATGCATGATTTAGAAGGTCATTCCCACTATCCTTTTGATGAATGGATTGGATTTAAAAAGTACAAGCGTAGAAGTCCTTTTGTAGAAGTAAAGGTTGCCGAAATGGCCGCTGAAAGTACCTACAGAGAAGTGGCTCATGTACTGAAGGAGTGGACAGCTGTAGATATTAGTCACGCAACGGTTGGAACGATTGTGAGAGAGGTTGGGAGAGCACAAGCTATAGCGGATAAGGACATGGTCATTGATTTAGAGGATTCCGCTGAATTGCCAGAAGGTGAAAAAGTTGAGTTTCTTTATGCAGAAGCTGATGGGGTATTCGTTAGGGGAACGGAAAAGAAAAAGAGTCACGAGGTAAGCCATGCGATTATTTACGAAGGCTGGGATAAGAGTGGGAAACGCGTATCTTTGCGTAATCAGAAAGTGCTTATGACAACCAAACCAACCTCGGAATTTTGGAAAGAAGTTCAGGCACTTACTGCCAATCATTATTCTTTGGAAAAGACACGAGTTGTAACGAATAGTGATGGTGGAGCCGGTTACACAGCTGAGAAGTTTCAAGAAGCCTTTTCCCAGTCAGAATATCCTGTTCTAAACCAACTAGACCCTTACCATGTATTCCAAGGGCTTAATCGAGCACTTGGTGCCAAACAGAGTGACTATAAAACGGAATTACGAAAAGCGTTAGAGAATCATGACTTAGAGCATTTTAACTTATGGCTGGATACTTACGAAAGCACGCTTGAAGACTCCAAAAAAACCGAAAAAGTTAAGGTGTTTCGTACGTATATCTTGAACAATTGGGATCGTATTTTGAATTGGAAAAAGCGTATAGATAATCCTCCAGAAGACGCAAGAAATCTAGGTGCGATGGAATCGAATCAGCGACGTGTTACTTACCGTATGAAGAAACGAGGCATGCATTGGAGTCCAGAGGGCGCAGAGGCGATGGTAAAGGTAAAACAAGGCATACTAAACGGCACCTTACGAGAAGTTTATCTTGCGGATCTTAAACGAAGTGCAAGAAAGCAACGAGAAGTGAAGAAGGTTGTCCGCATGTCTTCTTATTTGCATCAACCTACACGCCCGTCGATGGGTGCTAAGCAAGGCGTAATCGGTGTGTATGCACCTCATTCATCCGCCATAGGAAAGCTAGCTAAAAGTTTTAGATAACCATCCTGGCATTTTAAGTTAGGTTCTTGGTCTTTAGAACGTAACTTAAAATGACGGGGAACCAAGCGAAGACATTCGCGCGGTAGCTGGAAAAGCGTACAAATTTAGAGTGCCAGAAATACTGGGATGAATAGGGTACCGAGAAAAGTTTGACACAAACTAACTTCTAAATCTAAAGGCAAAATAACTTGATTCATGGTATAATGTTTAAACATAAGGACATCCTTTCTGGATTATGGTTTGCTCACTTTAATTCTATCAAAGGGTGTCCTTTTTGTTTATCTAAATTTCGTAGAAATTCTAAAAAACGTGGCACCTTCACTATGCTTAGTGTCGGTGTCACGTAATTTCTATTTTTCTGGGTTTTGTCCCAGCCTCTTTTATAGCCACATCACTTGTTTCATCAATGTCTATATTGTGGTTTTCTTACCAAAGTGATAATACCCGCGGCAATATAGAATAGACCAGGAATTGCGGCAAAAAGTGATAGGAAACAAACCACCACGGTCACGATAATCATTCCCCAGCCTGCTATGAACGGACGGCGGTTACCTCTTAGTAGGATTACTGCACAAACGCCGAGAGCCATCGTGATCAATCCAGGGGCGATAAACATCGTTCCTGCATGACCCAACTGTTCCAACGTGTACGCATTCTCGCTTGCACTCCATCCGGATTCCAAATATTGCAGAAATTTATCACTCTTCGTTAAAATTTTAAATACAATGCCGGTTACTATCATGACGAAACTAGCAATAATTCCAAGTACGCTTAAGGTAATTTCCAATGTTCGTCTCATAAAAAAACCTCCATTTATATCAATATTTTTGCTTTTTAGCCATTTGTTTAGCATTGACAACCCCATCGTTGCACTCAGCAAGGCAATCCCTGCTATGGGAATTCGATGATCTGCATGATAGAGCGAAGTACTAACAATCGGTGCGATAATCGCAGAAATTCCTTGTACAGTTGTAACCAATCCGGCTACACTGCCTTGCTGTTCACTTGTAACAGAGATAGAGGCACCGGCCATAAACCCCGTCATCATGAAGCCGGCTCCGGCACCCAATAGGACAAATGCAAAATAATAACCTGGCAGCTGATGAGCAAACAGAAAGGTAACCATACTTGCGAACATAAAGATGGAACCGCACAAACTCATCGTCGATGGCTTCCATTGCAGCCATTTGGACTGAATGACCTGGGCGATAAGTATAGCCAAACCTGTACACATCAAGCCAAAGGAAACGGACCACGCCAGTCGATCAGACGGAAGGCCGAGTTGATCTTGCAAATAAAACCCGGCAATAACTTGGATTGTAAACAGACCAATCATCGTAATGAATGAAGCGAATAAATAAAGTCGCAAACCGCGTTGAAGCGGTTTGAGTCTAAGTTTTACAATCCGGCCCTGCGGCATAGTAGCTGGCATGAGAAACACAATGATCAACAAGGCGACTGCTGTGATCGTGATGCCAAAGTACATCGGCCATAACAAATCAACCAAACTAAAAATACCTGCTATGGCTGGGCCGAAGATTAACCCCATACCATTGGCAGCGCTGATAACAGCCATTCCTTTGCCCCGCTCCTGCTCTCCTGCTTCATCTCCCATTAATGCTTGAGATGCCGACAGAATGGCCGGGATGAACAAGCCAACTACGCTTCGCATTGCGATCATTAAGAACAGCAACCATCCACCGCTTATCCAGTGTTGGAGACCGCTATAGAACGTGATGGTCAACAATATGGTACTGATGGTCAATCCAAACAATCCGATAATAATAACCGGTTTCCTACCTCTTCTGTCACTAATTTTCCCCCACACCGGAGCCATGACCGCCGTCATAATCGATCCGGTTGAAATTAGGATACCGGAGTGGATTTCTTTCAGGCCTAACTCGCGGATCAATGAGGGGGTGATAGGGGCAAGAATCATCACACCTAACATGGCGACAAAAACGCTTATAAAAACACTGACATTTTTTCTATTCATACAACTTGACTCCTCATAGATTGATCATAGAGTTACTGAACTCTTTTAACGTTACGGCGTAATATGAATGAATAAAGTAAAATTCATTCATATTACTTTAATAAAATCGCATCAATCATGATGCTTAGTCAGACCTTTTATGATAAATTCAATTAAATATTGCATCGCTTTTGGGAAATATTCGATCCCAATTTCATCTTTATGCATGTCAATGCAGACTAGGGAATCAAAGAAAACAGGCAGAAGCTCTTCATCTACATCATCCCTGAGCCTCCCTTGTTGTTTCCAATTCAGTAATAAATCCAAAAAGAAGTCGCGTACGGAATCCATGCTTTGGCCGTCTTCATCTCGGTAATGTTTCTCTAGCTCCTTATAGAAATCTTGTTTGTACCACTCTCTTAGGATAGGATTTGCATGGATCGCTTCTTGATTCTCTTTGAGCAATTGACTGATTAGAATAACCGGCTCCTGGTTTAAATCCAACGATTCGATCAGCCGGTTCTTAAGTTTCTCATTTTCTTGCTTATAGATTTCAATAAATAATTGTTCTTTAGAATCGTAGTAATTATAAAACGTTCCAACACCTATTCCGGCTTGCTCAGCTATTTCTTTAATATTTGTTTTTTTAAATCCCTTTGTACAGAACAGTTCCTTACCGCATGTGAAAATTGTGAATTTTATGTCCACATATCTCAATCCTTTATGAATGAATTAAATTATATTCATTCATATTTAAACACAAAAATATATTACTGTCAACAGGGCGGGCAAAAATCTCCTTTGCTACAGCGATCCGTATAAAACGAACTGCTTCGTATCCAAAATATCCCGACGTCCCAAAAACTCGTCAAACCCGACCGCATAGCTATCGTGATGACTCGTGTCACTTTTCGAACATCGACTGAAACACTCATGGTGTAAGGAGGTGGGAGGTTGAGGTAACTACACCCGCGGAAATATTTCTGTTAGCTGCAAACAAGAAACTCGAAAAAGATATTCGGAACCTTTGAGCGGAGGGGGGCACTACAGAGGCAAGCAGTGTAGTCGAGTGTTTGACCTCTGCTGTGGCGAAAAGGAAGAGAACATCGAATATTGTGTAGTGGATAAAAGAGGTAACGTAGTGGTAGTGGAACAGGTAATTATTTGAAATAAAATTATGTCAAAATCTCGAATCATTTTGTTTTTTCGTTGACGATTGTTGAATACGGATAATACCTTCTTGGCCTTTCTTATTGAATCATAATACCGTTCATGATAACATGTCTATAAAATATATCTTAAAGATATGTTAGGAGATTAAAAATGAAAACTGAAACGAAATTTATCATTCTTGGGATGTTAACAATTGGATGTAAAACTGGATATGAGATTAAGAAATTAATAGATACGAGTTTCAGTTATTTCTGGAAGATGAGCTATGGTCAAATATATCCGGCTCTGAAAAAACTTGTTGATGAAAATCTTGCAATCGTTATTCAAGTTGATGGTGATCCATTAGAACGAAAACATCATGAAATTACGGAAAAAGGGAGCGAAAAGCTTTTGCAATGGCTTGAAATGCCTGTTTTAGAAACAGACATTCAACGAAAAGAACTTCTTGTAAAAATATTTTTTGGGAGGCATCTTTCCTTTGAAAAAGTATTGGCACATCTTGACATGCAAAAAGAACTTCTGAAAGCGAAGCAAGTCATCTTTATGGAGATCGAAGAAAGTATTTTGGAACAAAAAGAAAGTGCCGATACACCCTATTGGCTGTATACATTGGACTATGGTAAACGCGTGAATGAAACAGCACTTGCATGGTGTGAGGACACAAAAAGAGCTATTTTAGAGAGGAGAAATAGGGTTGGTTCAAAAAAGAGAACAACTACAAATAACGAAGAGTGCTGAACAGAAAAATACTGTTGGACATTTTATTAATAAAGAAGCAGAGATAAAGTTCCTAAGAATTTATGACAAAGCAATGGAACAATGGCCTGATTCACGTCAGGAAATAAACATAGGAACAAGTTACGGTCCGACACTTGTATATCGTTTTGGGGCACAGGACGGGATTCCCATTGTTTTACTTCATGGAGCGAACGGCACTTCCGCATCCTGGGCAAATTTTGTTGTAGAATTGGGAAAAAATCATCCAGTTTTTGCTGTGGACACAATTGGCGATGCAGGGAAAAGTATACAAAAATTACCTATTCAACGTGCAGAAGATTATAGTTCTTGGTTAGACGAAGTATTGAATGCTCTTGATGTGACAAAGGTGCATTTAATTGGTGCATCCTATGGTGGCTGGATAACCCTGAATCAAGCAGTGCATTCACCACAGTTGCTTCAATCTATTACACTAATCGAACCAGCTCGTGCACTCGCCGGTTTAAAGTTTATAGCGTGGCCGTTTATGATTTGGGCAAGTATGATTGGACCTGACTTTGTTCGTCGAGCATTTATCTATTGGAGCAGTGTAGGTTCGTCTTCCAACGAACTACAGCAGCAGTTAGTGGTTTCAGCTATGCGAGATTACAAGATGCAACGCATTCCTCCGCAATATATCAGTGATGAGGAGCTTCAATCTGTGAAAGTACCAACTCTAGTGCTTTTAGGAGAGAAAAGTCCTATGCACAATTCCAAACGTGCAGCCAACCGAGCAAAAAAGCTATTGCAAAATGTTGAAGTAGCAATTCTACCAAAGGCAGGACATCAGTTGCCAGCGGATTTAGTTACTGATCGAATTTTGAGGTTCGTTGAATATGAAAAGAAATCTTCCAAATGAAAATCTGTTCCCGTGTTCCACAATGAAAAGGTTATCCATAAGGTGGATGGCGCTTTAGTTTTATATCAAGGGATGGTTCCCTGGATCATGTCGCTTCTCGGTATCCTATCAAAAAATGCGACCCTCACACTTTCGCATAAAACTCATGTCCCTAGAGGCTTCGTGTCAAGCCAAGAACAATTTATTAAGTTTGTAAAAAAACCTATTTTATTAAGTTTCTCCTGTGTCTTTTAAATAATTTTCATCTATTATATAATATTAGGTAAGCATTTTAATTTCGAAAACATAGTGTTACACTATGACAAGATAAACCGGTCCAGAAACGATGTGTGACTAGATACCATCTTAGCGAGACATGGCGCTTCATGCATCCTTTCTGCAATTTAATAGGGGATAAGGAAGGTAAAAATGAGTAACACACAGACAAAAACAGACGTTATCTTAATTGGTGCAGGAATCATGAGTGCAACTTTAGGTGCTTTATTAAAAGAGCTAGCACCAGACTGGAAAATCAAAGTATTTGAAAAGCTTGGCAAGGCAGGAGAAGAAAGCTCGAATGAATGGAATAATGCAGGTACAGGTCATTCTGCACTTTGTGAGCTTAATTACACTTCGGAAAAACCCGATGGTTCCATAGATATGACAAAAGCAATCAAGGTAAATGAGCAGTTTCAGGTTTCGAAACAGTTCTGGTCTCATCTTGTTAATAGCAATTTGATCGAAAATCCACAAGATTTTATTGTGTCCCTACCTCACATGAGCTTCGTACAAGGGAAAAGCAATGTCGAATTTTTAAAAAAACGTTATGAAGCGCTTTCTGAAAATCCTTTGTTTTATGGGATGGAATATACTGATGACCCAGTCAAATTGATGGAATGGATTCCATTAATGATGCAAGAGCGTAAGGTGGATCAACCTATAGCTGCTACCAAAATCGAATCTGGTACGGATGTTAATTTTGGTGCCTTAACCCGTAAATTATTCGAACATTTAGAAGCAAATGATGTTGATTTAAAATACAAGCATAGTGTTGAATCATTGAAACGGACGGAAGATGGGGCCTGGGAAGTAAAGGTTAGGGATTTAGAGACTGGTACGACTGAGCGACAAACTGCGAAATTTGTCTTTATTGGAGCAGGAGGCGGAAGTCTACATCTACTCCAAAAATCTGGTATTCCTGAAGGGAAACATATGGGTGGTTTTCCTGTAAGTGGTATATTTATGGTCTGTAAAAACCCTGAGGTCATTGCCAAACATCATGCTAAAGTATACGGAAAGGCAAAGGTTGGTGCACCACCGATGTCCGTTCCACACCTTGATACACGCTTCATCAATAACAAAAAATCATTATTGTTTGGACCTTTTGCAGGCTTTTCGCCTAAGTTCTTGAAGACGGGATCCATGTTTGATTTGATCACCTCAGTAAAACCAGATAATCTTTTCACCATGCTATCAGCAGGTGCGAAAAACTTGTCATTGACTAAATATCTGATTCAACAAGTGTTGCTATCTAAAGAACAACGAATGGAAGAATTACGTGAATTTATTCCAGATGCAAAAAGTGAAGATTGGGATTTAGTTATTGCAGGCCAACGAGTACAGGTGATAAAAGATACGGAAGCAGGAGGGAAAGGAACGCTCCAATTCGGTACGGAAGTAGTAAGTGCAGAAGATGGTTCGATAGCGGCCTTACTAGGGGCTTCACCTGGTGCATCAACGGCGGTTTCCGTGATGCTACAGGTTTTGGAAAATTGTTTCCCTCAACAAATCAAACAATGGGAGCCAAGGATCAAAGAAATGATCCCATCCTATGGAGTGAGATTGTTGGATCATCCCGAGTTGATTCAAGATATTCATCTAAAGACGTCAAAAGCACTTGGATTAGTAAAGGAAATGGAAAGTCTAGAATAACGGCGTCTAGATTACATTCAAGAAGTTTACTATAAAAAACACAGATGAAACCCCATCAGAATTTATTGGATGGGGTTTGTTTTCTGCCTTTATTAAAATCTTGTAGACACTTCTATCAGTTCAAATATCTGATCGGTTATTTTTGCCTGTTCTTTATTTAACTATTCCTTTAAATTTTTTCTTCCAAATAATCATTCATAATTTTAGTCTAATTGCAAATGCTAATTATGGAGGGATTGATATGTCGAAAAATAAAAGGAAGCCAATATCAAGTAGTGAAAAAGTAGCGAACAATCATTATAATGTTAACCATTACAATAGCCAGGATCAAACAGAAAAAGGGTTAGCAATTACTCATGAACAAGCATCTGACAATTACATGGAAGGTACAATAGACGCTAAGATTGACGAAACTAATGAAAACGATGAAGTAACAAGTCATGATGGGGAAGAAATTCCTAGAAAAGGATATGAATAAAATGGCTAAAAGAAATAAAATTTTAGTTCCAGAAGCCCGTCAAGGTTTAGATCTGCTCAAAGCAAAGGTTGCCAATACAAATGATCCTCAACGAGCGAAATATGAAATAGCGGAAGAACAGCATGTTGAGCTTAATCAAGGATACAATGGTAATATAAAAGCTAAGGATGCTGGGAAGGTCGGAGGTCAGCTTGGTGGTAAGATGGTCAAGGAATTAATTAAAATGGGCCAAGAACAGCTCCAACAGAAACAAAATGATTCTAAATAATATTAGAAAAAGATCGGTTTAACTGGAATAAGCTAAACTGGTCTTTTTATTATTTTCGAGACATTCACCCAAACGAACTTGCACGAATATAGTGGAGTATGCGTGAGGTGATCTAAATGAAGCAATTAAATTGTCAGGATATTGCTGTAGAAGAGTCCCTTTCCACTTGGCAAAAAGAAGTGCTCGAACAATTTAAAGCGAAAATGACTGATAAGAACGATCTTTTCCCATGTATTCCTGCTACAATAGGATTCTCATTGAATCAGTTAAGATATGGCTTTTTAAAAGATTCAATTAAGCACAATACGGTGCAGGAACTGGCAAAACTATTAGGGAATTTTACTGAACATGCAGATGAATACGGGGATTATACATCACTGATTGTTTTTTATGATTTACCAGAAGAAGTAAAGAAAACATATACGGTGGAGCAATATGAACAATTATTTTGGCAGCAGCTTAACGAGCTAGTAGAATATGATGAGATAGAGTGGCCAAATGAAATTCCGAGAGAAGCTCAGCATCCACTGTGGGAGTTTTGTTTTCATGGAGAAAGATATTTCATGTATTGTGCAACCCCAGCGCATAGTAATAGAAATAGTCGATCCTTCCCTACACTAATGCTGGCAATTACTCCAAGATGGGTTTTCCAAAAGTTTAATAAAACAAAACATGCAGATAAGATCATTCATCAAGTAAGAACAAGATTACAAGAATATGATACGATTTCAAGACATCCGGAATTAAGAACTTATGGAGATGAAGACAATTTTGAATGGAAGCAATATTTTCTGCGAGATGAGAACATTACTTTAGCAAAATGTCCATTTCATAATAAAAAATAGTAACAGGCATCCCTCTGTACTTTTTCGCTTGAATGTGCTACTTTTTGGACATAACGATCGGAAAGGGATGGAATGATGAAAACAGAAGAGCAATATTTTCAAGAAGGTAGAACCATTCAAGCATATATGAATGAAATGAGTAAATTAAAAGAGGAAAGCTTTTACGTATATGAAAATTTCCAGCTACCAAATGACGGATTAATCGAACAATTAAAAGGGAGTAGTATTCATTTTTTAACGATTACCGAGGATTGGTGCGGAGATGCGATGATGATTAATCCAGTTATTCGCAAAATTGCAGAAGAAGCTGATATTGATTCAAGAGTTACTTTAAGAGACCAAGACACAGCATTAATTGACCGTCATTTAACAAATGGTGGGAGGGCGATTCCAATTGTTTTAATACTAGATGCTAAGGGTGAACTAATTGGTAAATGGGGGCCAAGAGCACCAGAAGTACAGAAATTAGTCGATCAATTAAGAGCACCATTACCACCAAAGGATGATCCGACCTTTCAGGAAAAAAACAAGGAAGTAATCACTATATTAACAGAAAAATATCAGCATGATGAATCTCTTTGGTTGTATGTGTATCAAAGCTTTATGAATGAAGTGTTATCCTTGTTAAGGAAATAAATAGGTGGGGTCAGTGCTAGACCCCAGCTCTATTCTCCACTGATCGCATCCGTGTTATTTCCCCCAGGAGGTACGATCGGATAAACATTGACCTCTTCTTCTATAAGAAAATCCAATAGTACAGGTCCATCGATTTGAAAAGCTTCTTCCATTATTTTTTCCAGATTATCTTTAGCTGTTATTTGAAAGGCCTTAATCCCGAAGCTTTTCGCTAATAAAAGAAAATCTGGTGAAGCTATTTTTACTTGAGAATATTTATGCTTATAAAATAATTGCTGCCACTGGCGAACCATGCCGAGATAGCCATTTCTTAGAATCGCAATTTTGATATTTAATCGGTACTTTGCAACAGTGAGAAGCTCTTGGATATTCATCTGGATACTTCCATCACCAGATACACACACAACAGGTTGGTTTGGTTGGCAAACTGCTGCCCCTATTGCTGCTGGTAATCCATAGCCCATTGTCCCAAAACCACCAGAGGTAAGGAAATGTCTTGGCTGCTGGAAAGGAAAATGAAGTGCTGTCCACATTTGATGCTGCCCGACATCTGTTGTAACGATGACATGATCCTCCGCATTTTTGTACAAACACTGGATAATGCTATCTGGCTTTAACTCACTCGTCGAATAACTAAATTGAGGAGAGGTTTTTTTCCAAGTTACTACCTCTTCTTGCCAATGCCCAGCTTTCAAGGTGGATAGTTGTTGATTAACGGCTTCTAAAACTTCTTTAACATCCCCAATGATAGGTAGATCGACCATAATATTTTTATTCACTTCAACCGGATCTATTTCAATTTGAATTTTCGTTGAATGGGGAGAGAATCCTTTGGTCTTGCCGGTGATTCTGTCACTAAAACGGACACCGAGACAAATAAGAAGATCACATTGATGGACAGCTTTGTTTGCTGCAAAGGTTCCGTGCATTCCCACCATTCCTAGATGAAGGCGGTTTCCCACATCTATTGCACCTAATCCCATAAGCGTACTGACAAAGGGAATTTCCGTCAAGGTTAGAAATTCATTTAATGCTTTGCTAGCACCAGATATTATGGTACCACCTCCGACCAATAGGACTGGTTTTTTCGCTTTTTTTATCTCCTCAACTATCCGTTTGATTTGATGATTTTGTATAGTGAGTGATTTAGGTGGTATTATGTGCATTTGTTTAATCGCACCATTTTCCTTCCATTCTTGCTGAAAAAGCTTGTTATCGTATTCGACAATAACGACTCCAGGTCTACCAGCATTGGCAAGCGTACATGCTTTTTCTACAATAGGGGGAAGCTCAGTTAATTGTTGGAGCTTAAAATAGTGCTTGCAAATAGGATTCATTATTGCTTCTACATCTAGAGCATGTTCCTGCTGAATAAATACGACCATTGGTACACTATCTAATTGAGCAGTTGCTATACCCGTCACAGCATTGGTGATTCCGTATTTTGTTGGGATAAAAGCAATACCTACTTTACCTGTAGCTCTTGCATAACCATCACCGGCATGAAGAATGGCTTGCTCATGTGTTAACAAATATTGTGTGAAATCCTTCTTATTAGAAGTAAACATTGGATGGCTTCTTGATCCAAAAATTGTATCGACATGTTGTTTCTCTAAGGATTGTATGAAGAGTTCTTCCCATTTTTGATATTGTCTTTCCTCCACTCGTTGCATCCTATTTCGACTCCTTTAATGATTTCATTTCATTCTATATCCTTCCTTTTCGATCTTGCAGTGATTTTTGTCACTTCCTATCTATTATGAATCGTCTATTATATCTATATATAGTTATTTATTTGTTTTAAAATACTATATATTGTGTTTATATTATGCTATAGAAAGGGGTTCTAGGATTGAAGCTAATGTTGCTAAAGACAAAGGCCTGTCCAAAATGTGAAGTAGTCTATCGATTTTTAAGCCAAATGGATGTGCCATTTCAAGTCATCGATTTGGTAGATCAACAAGAAATGGCAGAAAGCTATAAAGTAATGTCTGTACCAACTACCATTTTATTGGACAATCTCAATAGGGAGTTGAACAGATGTATAGGTGTTAATCCTATGGAGCTAGAAGAAATGGTACATATAATGAAAAAAGGAGAAGAGAGTCATGTTTAAAAATTCCAAACAAATCATCCAAAAATTCACCATGAATGGGGAGGATAAGCAAACCGATTTCTTGAAACATGAAAATAGCAATTATGTGTATTCCCTCCCATTACTCCGACATAATTTAAACAATTATGCTGAGGAGGAGTATTTGTTCACACATATTTTACCGAAAGAAATAAAAACACTCTATGATGATGGGGTAGTATATGTTCATGACAAACAGCTTGCCCCGTATTGTGTATCGATTAGCTGTTTAGATATCGCAACGAAAGGTATTCCATCTCTTGCTAAGAATATGATTTCATCAAAACCAACAAAACGATTAGCCACATTACTTCGCCACTTTAGCAATGTTGTCACTTTAATTTCACAGCAAGTGTCAGGTGCAGTGATGCTAGCACAGTTATCCACGATTGCCGCATCTTATTTACATGATGAAGCGCTACGTGGAGTAAATTATTCAGATGATGAATTAAAGCAATTGTTTCAAGGGTTAATCTGGGAATTGAATATGCCTCTTCGTTCAGGGGCTCAAAGTAGTTTCTCTAATATAACATTGGAATTTGGAAAGCCTTCAGAAGAAATTAAAGAAGAATATATTATCATTGGTGGGGAAATAAGATTTATCCAGTACAAGGACATTCCAAGCAGCTATTTTGATAGAATCAATCAAGCCATCATCGATGTGATGAGTGAGGGAACAGGTAGTGAGGGTATTCCATTTACTTTTCCTTTATTAACCGTACAAATAGATGATGCATTCAATTATCAAAATCCTCTGTTTCTCGAGCTATTGGACAAGATGTACAACTGGGGTGGAGTTTATTTTGAAAATTTTAAAACTAGTCCGTTCCAGGATCCTTATTATAAAAAGTTCAATCCATTGATTCAACCGAAGGATCAAGAGGTTAGTCGTAGTCTCTGTTGCCGTCTTCAGATTAACCTTGAGACATTGTCCAAGGCCGGTGGGGGTGTCTTTGGTTCCTCTACTGGATCTACTGGAGCAGTTCAAGTATTAAACTTAAATATGAATCGAATGCTAATAGAGTTTGGTCATGATCATGATTTGTTGAAGAAGAAAATGAGGGACTATTTAGAAATTATGCAAGCGGCCCATATGGCAAAACGCCATTGGATTGAACAGAATAAAGAGTTATATCCTACCTTTTTTGCTTACAATGATAATCTGAAAAACTATTTTAATGTTTTTGCTATAACAGGCATGAATGAAGGGCTGATAAACTTTGGATTTACAGAAGGAATAAAAGACGAAGACGGGAAGATGCTTGCCCATGAATGGATGCAATATATGACAGAGATCATTAATGAATTTATTGTACGGGATAAGGTTGCATGTGGAATCGAATACGCACCAGCGGAAAATGCGGCAATCAAATTGGCACGTCATGATGTGAAGTGGGCAGCTAAACATGACCGTGAAATTTTTGTTCAAGGAGAAGGGGAGAATCCATACTTAACGAGTGGGTGTATGACTCCATTTTCTGAGGAGAATTTTCTAGCTCAATTGGAAAATAGTGCGGAATTCCAAGGCTATGCTACATCGGGAAGTGTGCTTCACCATTTCCTAGAATCAAAGGTAACACCTGAACGTTTAGCCACTTATCTCGATAAAATTTTTCAAAAGCCCATTAACTATATTACATTAACTCCAACCATTACTTCTTGCATGAGCTGTGGTCAAAAGATTATTGCAGATGATGCGAAGAATATAAAGAAATGTCCTACATGTCATTCCGTTGATATTGCTACATTTAGTCGAGTTATTGGATATTTGAAAATGATTGCACGTAATAATATCCATGTTGATCAAAAAGGGTATTATGAAGGGAAATATAATTTTTGGTCTAAAGCGAGAAGACATGACTGGACTGTACGAAACCGTGTAAAAGACCATACATTGGAAGAGGTTGTCCGTCAATAGTAGGGGGAACACTATGAAATTTTATCAGAATTTTATCCGAACCTTTTCGGATTTACCAAATCATACGACATTACTCGTTCATTCTTTATCTGGTTGTCCACTGCATTGCTTTGGATGTCATAACTATGACGAAATCATAGCCCAGACACCGAGTGTGTATAAAACTACCGATGATTATTTTCTATACTTGAAAAAAAGTGGGTTTTTGTTTGATGCAGTTATGTTTAGCGGAGGAGAATTTTTAATCGATAGTATGAAGGAGATTCGTCCATTGCTTCTGGAAACTAGAAAGCTATTTGATGGCAAGATTATTGTGACAACAAGCGGTATCTATCAAAAGAAGGTTCAACAATTATATGATGAAAATCTTGTAGATGGCATTCATATAGATATGAAGCTTCCCTATCATGCTCTTGATGTGAAAAAGGACAAGCAAATCTATCAAGATATTATGGGAATATCTCCTTCTAAGAAAATAATAGAGAATTTACTTACCAGTATTGATTTAGTAATTGCTCATAATTCCTATCTTGATCAACTTCGAACCGTTAAATATCCCATATTAGATGATGGTTTTTTTAAGAGTATTCGAGATTATATTGAAGAACGAAAAGCATATTTTCAAAGTGAAGTCCCCTATTTCTTAAATGAATTTTTGCCCCATTAGGGCAAGTATCAGTAAGAGGCCCTGAAAAAGCATTTGGATATAGAGGTGCTTGAAAGGGCCTCTTTAGTTTGAAAGCTCTTGCTGCAAACGAACCACTAATCTTGAAGATACTGCTTCAATTGCCAAAAATCATAGATTAGTATTTCCTTTCGATTGTAAGTCATTATCCCGGTTTTTTTTAATTGGTTAAAGACTCGATTAACGCTTTCTCTCGAAACACCGATCATATTGGCTAATTCAGAATTTGTAATTGGTAGATGAAGTTGAATCGTATCTTCCTTCTGCCTAATCCCGAGATCACAGACAAACTGGACTAGTATGAGCACAACTTGATGAAAGACATCCTGAGTTTGCCTATATAGTAATCGATCCTGTGTTTCTTGATAATTTTTTTCTATTATACGAATCACTTTTATTAATAGCCCTGGTTTTTGAATAAGTAAAAGCTCGAATTCCATTATCGGAATAGATAACACATGCACATTGGTAAGAGCAATAGCAGATGATGGATATGGAACATTCTCAAAAAAACCTACATATGGAAACATATCATTAGTGTGAAGAACATGTAGTATCTGTTCATGGCCGTTTCTATTTATTTTAATCATCTTGACTAATCCTGATAAGATAAAATATACATTGGTTCGGGATTCGTCTTGGTGAAACAAAATTTTGCCTTGATTATAGCTGCGTTCCATTGAAATCTCGCTCAAATGAATTAATTCATCTTCTGTAAGATTTTGAAATAAAGGAAAATGGATATAAGGCGTGCTTGTTTGTGACATCTATACTCCCACCTCGATCGAAAATTCTAAAATGAATTCTTTGTTACCATCCTAGCAAATAATTCATCATAAAATAATGAGGAGAATCCCTAATTTGTTTTAAATGAAATAGATAAAAAGGAAAATTAGAGAGAATAAAATCATTAAATCAAGGGAATTCCCCAATGTTGTATTAGGTCTTTCTTTCTTATAATAGTGTTGACAAATGATACAGAAGTAGGTGTTTACATGTGGACAGAAAGAGATCTGAATAGTCGTAATAAAGCAATGAAAATGCTCGAAAATGAACACCACTATTTAAGATATTTAATGGAAGAATGGCATCCGATTGTATTAGACTTTGAGAATGATCGATTTGAAGAAAAAGAGGATGCTGTGCTAGCGTTTCAAGCTTTGAGAAACAAATTAAAGGATTTCATTGAGCCATGGAAAAAACATACGGATAAAGAAGAGAAGTATTTTTTTCCTGCTCTTGGCATGTATATAGGTAAAGAACAAGGTCCGATTGTATCGATCGAAGAAGAGCATCAAGAAATTGATGGTTATATTGGACATTTCTTCTATCATTCCCGAGGAAATATAGAGGAGATGTCATATCAGGAGCTGAAAAAAGTGGTCCAGGATGCTGGTGAAGCGTTTGAGGTGATCATGATTCATTTTGTTAAAGAAGAAACCGTTTTGTTTCCAATGGTCGATAAAGTCATGAAGATAGACGACCTTCAGCAATTAACAGCTAATCTCCATTCACTTATTACAAAATAAATGCAAACAAAAAAGAGGAGTCGTCCCTGTGACAGCTCCTCTTTACATTATTAGAACGAGAATAAAGAATAGAATGGAATTAACAATTTCAACAATTCCAGAATGGATCGGCTTGACTTGGCCATCTCTAGGTGTCAGCCAATCCTTAAGTACTCCAGGAAGAAAAGCAATCGCTAAGGACTTCCAATTTAGGAGTATCGGTAGAAGTAATAACAGGGCGTGGTAAATATTAGATTTGTATTGAAAGGATCGATTTTTTAACTCACGAATCAATGATTTCACATAAAAGGCACTACCCATAAAATAAGCAGTGATTATGAACAAAAGGATCAATAGGTCCATAGTGAACTGTTCAATCCCGATGTAGTAGCTCGCCATACCCCCAATCGCAAAAATAATGATCCCACTTAAGTCATTCCACAGTGATCGTTCATTTTTAGTCTTAATAAAATACACATTAACTGCAAAGAGTGGGAGCATAAACGAACCAAATAGTAGAAGACTTGGCATAATGATCACTAATGGAATCAAACATAGTAAGGATGGTATACCATACCACAGCATCCATGGAAGCATCTTTTTCTTCTTGCGTTTATTCCTTACCACATTAAGTAATGGGGTTGACATTAAATATAGAAAAAACCAGCCAATCAAAAAGACAACATGTAGCCCTCTAGGGTTAGATAAAAAGATGCCAAGTAATGTGGGAAGAAGGAACATGGCCCACGAACCATGTTCTTTTGGTAAAATTATTTTTGTTTTTGCCATTGTTATCACCTTATCTCTAGATTGCCCTGCTATATATCGTCTTTTATGAAGCAGTAAAACGTGGGAAGAGTATATTGTTCTCTAGATGAATATGCTGAAATAGATCTGACTCTAATTCATCTAATTTTAAATAAGTTAGCTGGTACGTATTACATGCCCCTGTTGGAATAGCGTAATCGTCTGTTACTTCACGCATCAGCTCTAGCAATCTGCCCTCATGCTCATGTTCTTCCTCGAAATGATGAATGATTGCAGCTGCTGCCTCTACATCATTATCCATTAATTTAGGAAATAGCGTGCTTTCTTCCTTTTCAAGATGTGATTCTAGTTCACTTTTTAATTGATGGAATACGGTGTAAACGGTCGTAAGCTCTGGATGTGCTTCTCCATGCACGCGTTGAACCTTTGTCACATATTTGCTTAATTCAGGTAGAACTTGTTTCAAATAACCATGATGTTTTTCCACTATATGTTCAATGAGCTCTAGATTGCTTTTGCTTGTCCAATCGATTTCATCTTGATTATTTGTTTCCTCATATAGCTGGTTTATTTCAGTCAAAACCGCTTCTTTGTCGAGCTTTCTTTTTTCTAGAGCCTCTCCAATCGGACGATTCCCTCCACAACAAAAATCTATTTTATACTGTTTGAATAGGGAACTAGCCTTTGGGAATTGTGTAACTATGTCTCCTGTCTTCATTTCTAAATCAAATCTATTCATGAAAATCCCTCCAATTTAATTGTTCATGCTAACTATATCGTTATCCAATAGTAGACTCTGTGAGAAAAATCACATTTAAATATATTATCCTAATTCTTTGTCTAAAAAATGAACATTAGAGGAAAGTGATTTACCTCACTGCGAATGATTATCAGTGAAAATACAATGAAGCTAAATAAGAAAAAGGAGGCAAATACGGTGGGAAAACAAGTGGAGAATAATAAAGAAGCTTCATTAAAAGGTGCATTCGTATCTGTATTATTTTTAGGTAGTTTCATTGCATTATTATGGTTAGGTATTTGGAGCTTATTTATGGCAAGAGTTTAGAGGAGGGAATCTCGTGCATCGTTATGAAAAAATATGGTTAATTTTAAGTTCTGTTATGATTTTAGGGTTTATGTTTATTATCGGTTATCAAGCCTTTGCAGATGAGCTTGGTCCTCCCAGCAATCAAGAGACGATTGATCCACAAAAAGTCGAGCAACAAGAGCCCTTTAATAATCCTGGCGTAAAAAAAATCGGGGAAAAGGAATATGAAGTTGTCATGACTTTAGAAATTTTTAGCTTTGACCCCATGGAATTAGAGTTTCCAGCTGGTTCAACCGTGCATTTTGTCATGACATCTAAGGATGTGGTTCACGGAATAGAGATTGCCAATACCAATGTTAATACAATGGTGGTTCCAGGTTATATCCAGAGAATCACGCAAACCTTTGATAAACCAGGAAATTATTTAGTGCTTTGTAATGAATATTGTGGAGCTGGCCATCAAGTGATGTCAACAACGATTCAGATTAGTTAGTAGAGAGGGTGAGAGGATTGACTGTACTTAAAAAAAGTATGATAGAAAGAGTAGAGAACAAGCTTGGTGCAATTCCAGAAGATGTTAAAATATCAAAATCCTACATGGTGGTCACATTCATTGCCTTGCTTGTAGGTGGAATACTCGGATTAGTGCAAGGCTTAAATCGTGCAGGTTTACTCGAAATACCGAATGGATTCAATTATTATCAAATTCTCACAGCACACGGTATTTTATTAATTCTCATTTTTACTGCATTTTTTACTATTGGTTACTTTTATGCTGGTTTGTCTCATACTTTAGGTGGTTTATCACCAAAGGTAAGAAAAATGGCTTGGATCGCCTTTGGATTAAAGATAATCGGCTTTATTATCGCTCTAATTCCTATTCTGCAAAATGAAGCATCTGTTTTGTATACCTTTTATCCACCAATGGCTGCATCTCCGATTTTTTATATTGGGCTTGTATTGATTGTATTAGGAATTTGGGTCAGTGCATTTGGCGTATTTATTAGTGTGGCAAAATGGAGAAAACAACACAAAGGTCAAAACATACCGATCTTAGCTTTTTTTGCTACAGGTGTTTTTGTTTTATTATTTTTCTCCAGTATTTTTGTTGCAGTCGAAGTATTCATGATTATCCCATGGGCTATCGGATGGGTAGAAACCATCAATGTCATGCTAAGTCGGACACTGTTTTGGGCGTTTGGACATACACTCGTTAATATTTGGTATATCACGGCTATATCTGCATGGTATGTGATCATTCCCAAAATTATTGGAGGAAAAAGATTTAGTGATACGTTAACTAGAGTTGTAGTTATTTTACTTGTTATTTTAAATATTCCAGGTGGATTTCACCATCAAATTGTGGATCCGGGAATATCAGAACCAATTAAATATATGCATGTATTTATGAGTCTTGCGATAGGATTTCCATCATTAATGACCGCCTTTGCGATGTTTGCCGTTTTCGAGCGCACAGGCCGGAAGAAAGGTGGTAGAGGGCTATTTGGCTGGTTCACCAAGCTGCCATGGAAGGATGTTCGCTTTTTTGCACCGTTTGTAGCAATGGTTGCTTTTATAGCTGGTGGAGCTGGTGGGATTGTGCAGACGATGCATCAATTAAATCAAGTGATCCATAACACACTTTGGGTTGTTGGACATTTTCATCTAACGCTTGGGATGACGGTTGCTTTAACCTTCTTTGGAATTAGTTACTGGCTTATACCCTATTTATCTGGTAGAAAGTTAACCGCAAAAGTTAATACATTAGGGATCTTGCAAACTATTCTATGGACTGTCGGTATGTCACTCATGTCTATAGCCATGCATTTAGTTGGATTGATTGGCTCACCAAGGCGTACTTCATTTTCTAATTATGGGGAACATGAGGTGGCCTTATCCTGGGATCCTTATTTAATTATTCTAGCTATTGGAGGAACCTTATTAATTATTGCGGTAATCATTCAGGTCTATGCTGTATTTCATATGATGTTTCTCTCACCTAGAGGAGAGGAAGGGTTTCCAATCGCTGAAGAGGAAGAACATGCAACACCTACGCCTTATTGGACGGAAAGATGGGGAACATGGGTATTCCTGTTATTAATAACAGTAGCCATGGGCTATGTAATTCCACTCGTTGAATTTATTGTCAATGCACCACCAGGCTCACCCCCTTTTAAAACATGGTAAGAGCGACTCCGAAAATCAGGAGGCGAATTATATTTGAAATCAAAAAACACTTTCTCCTATGTGATAGTTCTTATTGTTTGTTTCCTTATTTATTTTTTAGGAACGGATGGCTTTCGTGCTTTCACTGCCGAGACCGCAAGGGTGAATCAATTAAAGGATCAACAACCAAAATTGCCGGAGGTTATGTTAGAGGATCATCTGAATCGAGTTTATGGATTTGATCAGTTTGAGGGAAAATACTTATTTATCACCTTTTTTTATGCATCATGTTCTTCCATATGTATTGAATTGGAAGGGAATATGGCAAAGGTTTATGAGGCAATTCCTAAAACGTACTTAGGTAAGGATATCGTTTTTCTAAGCATTACCTTTGATCCAACAAGAGATCTACCAGCAAGATTAAAATCGTATCATGATTATTTTACCGATGAACACGACTCATGGCGAATGGCCCGAATTAATAATCATGAAGAGCAAGAGCGATTATTGGAGAGGTTGGGTGTGATTGTCATTCCAGATAATCAAGGAAATTTTGCACACAATTCGGCTTTTTATTTGATAGATCAACATGGTGAGTTACTAGATGTATTGGATTATAAAAATGTCGAACAAGCGATACAAAAGGTAAAGCATATCTTGAATAGTGAAGGTGGGGAACAAGTATGACTCAACCATTCATTGGTATGTTGTTATTTATATTTTTAATTATACCGCCAATTGCTCGTTTTTTTGAATCGATTATGATCCTACACATGCATATGCAGATGCCCTTATTTATCCTATCAGGATTTTTAATGTATCCATTCCTGCGTGAGAAGGCTCCAAATTTTTTTTTAGAATGGAACAAAAATGGTAAGCCAGGACTGTTATTGTTTTTATTGATTACTGTATATTGGACAATTCCTCGCACAATGGATGATGCGTTACAAAACTATTTGGTCGAGTGGTTTAAATTTGTTAGTTTAACCTTTTTTGCAGGAATCCCACTTCGAGACAGCTGGTCCAAGGTCCCTTCATCAGCTAAACAATGGTTGTTTGTTCTTATATTAGTATTGTTTACAGTAATGGGAGTTCTTTATATTCTATCCCCTGTTCAGCTTTGTAATAATTATTTGCTAGTAGAACAAGTTACACTAGGATGGGGCTTTATAACAATGGGAATATGTATCATGATTTATTTAATCCAGAAATGGTTCATCAATCCAGGAGATTATGAATGAAGATTTTGATGAAAGCCTGCTCTTAGTCGAACAGGGCTGGTGCTCGTTTACTTAAAGGAAATAGCTCTACTATAATCAAAAAAGCTCGGCTTTTCACCGAGCTTTTTTTAGATGGGTTTTTTCTTTCTCATTGCTTTGGGAATATATACACAATATGGCTCACTTTCCAAATAGTCTCCGGTGGCAGCATACGCTCGAGAGCGTGATCCTCCACATACATGTCGAAATTCGCAAACACCGCATTTCCCCTTGTAAAGGTCAGGATCTCGTAATTCTTTGAAAATGGTGGAATTCTGATAGATATTTGCAAGAGATGATGATCTAACATTTCCAGCTTTTATCGGCAATAAACCGCTTGGGTAAACATCTCCAATATGGCTAACAAAAACAAAGCCATTTCCATCATTTACTCCCTTAGGTGCACGTCCAAGACCATCAATTGTACCAGTTGCCCCTTTTATTAAGGCATCCTCATAATCAATATGGTCATGCCGATTTTTATGTTCCCTCATTTTTTGCTGGATTACAACTCGTCGGTAATGCTGTGCTGCTGTTGTTTTAATATCAAAATCCACTCTTTTACTTAACTGGTATAGCCAGCGCAAAACCTTTTCATGCTCTGCAGGAGAGATCATATCCTTCGCTTGTCCCCTTCCAATCGGGACAAGAAAAAAGACACTCCAAAGCACACATTGCAGTTTTTTTACTAATTCTGCCATCTCATCTAGTACCTCATAATTATATTTGGAGATAACCGTGTTGATCTGAACAGGTATTTCTAATTCATGTAAGTATTGAATACTTTGTATCGTTAAGTCAAATGAGCCATTTGTTCCTCTAAAATGGTCATGAATTTTTGCAGTTGGACCATCTAAACTAAATGCCCATCTTGATAAGCCGACCACCTTTGCTTTTTGAATAGCTTCTTTCGTCACGTTTGGTGTTGCACTTGGTGTCATCGACACTCTGACACCCTTCTTTACGGCATATTCTGCTAGAGCATAAACATCGTTACGCATTAAGGGATCACCACCAGTAAATACCAAAAGTGGATTATCCATCAAGTGAATCTGATCAATTAGATTTATACCTTCCTCATAGCTGAGTTCAAGAGGATGGCGTTTATATTGTGCTTCTGCTCGGCAATGAAGACATTTTAGTTCACAGGCGCGAGTTAGTTCCCATATAACGATAAATGGATTTTTATGATAATCTCGAGTAAACATTGATGAACTCCTTCTTGTGAAAAATTTAAAATATAGATGCAGTGTAATCCGAAATGGATGTCATAATAGTGAAAAAAATCACTTTTAAAGGAAAACTTTATGACAATTTATTGAATTAGCCCTAAGAATCGATAATAATAGTGTTAGATTGTGATTTGAATCACAAAGTTATTTGATAAACTTTTCTACAATAAAGAAGAGATCTCCATCAATTGGTTACTTAGCTAAGACAATGTCTGTGGGAAGGAGCAGGTTTGGATGTCTACAAATATCATTCAGGATGTTTTATGGAATGTGCCATTATTTAAAGAATTGACCAGAGAAGAAATTGGGGCTATAACGGAAATTGCTAAAATTAAACAATATGCAACCAATAGTTATGTTTTTATGCAGGGCGAGTCCTTAGAACGAGTTCATTTCATCCATAAAGGTAAAGTCAAAATATATAAAACAGATATTAATGGAAAAGAACAAATTGTATCGATCCTCAAATCTGAGGATATGTTTCCACATGCTGGTTTCTTTAGAAAAGGTAATTATCCGGCACATGCCGAGATTATAGAGCCAGCTACTTTAGTGGAAATACCAATTCTTGCATTTGAGCAATTACTATTACAATACCCATCATTAAGCATTAAATTGTTCCGAGTAATGGGTGATATTATTGTAGATTTACAAAAACGCTTAGAAGAACTAGTACTCCATAATACGGAAGAACAAATTATCATGCTATTAATTCGCCTTTCCAAGACACATGGGAAGCAATGTACGGATAAAAATATGATCCTCACCACTCGTTTTACGAATCAAGAACTAGCGAACATGATCGGTTCCTCAAGGGAAACCGTCAGTCGAACAATTAATAAATTGAAAAGAGAGGGACTCGTCAAAGGCACGAAAGGAGGCTATCTATTATTAGATATGGATTGTCTACAATATTACGATTGTTAAATAGAAGGAGTAAAAAGTCGATCAATAAATGATATGCTCCCCTTAAGGTAGACAGATTAAAAAATATAAATCTGTTTTGCCTTAAGGGGAGTTTCTATGTCAAATAAATCTTATTCAAGTAAATTTAAATATGAAGTAATAAAGGACTATCAAAACGAAAATTATACATTGAAGGAATTATGCTCAAGATATCAAATTTCAAAATATACTCTTTATAAATGGATACAGAAATTTGAAAAGGAAGGTATAAGAGGGTTAAAAAACTCAAAAACATGGAAAAGGTATTCTAAAGAATTAAAGGTAAGAGCTATAAAGAGTTACGTATCCGGAGAGTTTTCCCAAGAAGAGATTGTTCGAAAATTTGAAATTTCGAGTCGGTCGGTATTACGTAGATGGATAAAGCAGTATAATGGTCATAGGGAATTAAAAGATACGGGAAAAAGAAGGACGAGCTCTATGACCAAAGGAAGAAAAACGACTTGGGAAGAACGTATTGAAATTGTACAAGACACTTTAGCGAACGGGAAGAGCTATCAACAAACAGCGGAGAAATATCGAGTTTCTTATTAACAAGTTTATCAATGGGTACGTAAATACGAAAATGGTGGATGGGTGCTTTACAGGATAGACGAGGACGTTCTAAGAGCTGAAAAGCCGAATGAAAAATGGGGAACCGATGTCACCGAATTCAAATATGGTTCCTCAAAGAAAGCGTATTCAAGTGCCATACTAGATTTGTATGATGGTTCGATTGTCAGCTATGTTTTAGGTCATTCTAAAATAATAAACTTGTATTTAAAACCGTTGATCAAGCTATTAATCTATTAGATGGGGAACATCCTCTAATTCATAGTGACCGTGGATTTCAGTATACCTCACAAGGGTTTAAAAGAAGGATAGATAATGCAGAGATGACACATAGTATGTCTCGAGTTGGAAAGTGTATTGATAATGGTCCGATGGAATCATTTTGGGGAACTCTTAAATGCGAGAAGTATTATATACATAAGTATGAGACATTTGAGGATCTCTCAAAGCAATTGATGAATATATTCACTTTTATAACAATGAAAGATATCAAGAACGACTAAACGGCCTTAGCCCTAGGAATATAGAGCTAAAGCCGCTTAGGTCAGTTTTTATTATTTCCGCTGTCTACTTGACAGGGGGCAGTTCAAAATTTGATTGGCTTTTCCTATGTCTTTTGTTGGAATATTATGTTAACCTTTATATGAAATTCCGTAAGCTCAAGGAGGAAATAGCTTGGAAGAAGAACAGCTTAAAATCTTTGATATGAATAAAAATGAGATAGGTATCGCTACTCGAGACAATGTACATAAATTCGGCTATTGGCATGAGGTATTCCACTGTTGGTTTGTCAGTAAGGAAGAAGATACCTACTATATTCATTTGCAACGAAGGAGTAAAGAAAAGAAGGACTATCCTAACCTTTTAGATATTACAGCAGCTGGTCATTTATTGGCAGATGAAACCGTTCAGGATGGAGTAAGGGAGATAAAGGAAGAGCTAGGTATGGATATAGCTTATGAAAAATTGGTTCCATTAGGCGTATTTTCCTATAGTGTCAAGCATGGAAACCTAATCGATAACGAATTTGCTAATATTTTTTTATATAATAGCGAACATCATCTGAATGATTTTATTCTGCAAGCTGAAGAGGTGTCCGGTATGGTGAAAGCTAGAATAAAAGATTTTGAACAATTCTGGTTAGGTAAAAAAGAGAAAATTAAAATTACAGGATTTGTTTTTACTAAAGGAGAAAAGGAATGGATGGAAAAATATGTAGGAAGAGATCAGTTCGTTCCACATCAAGATTCTTTTTATCGATTCATTATTGAGAAAATAAAAGCTCAATTAACTTAACTTCGTATCCCAATAATAATGATCTTTATAATTATATAATGAAAATGATATAAATCAGAATTAAGTAAAGGGGAGGACTTGATGAGCAATAGAGAAACAGCTGAACAAAAAAGAGAAAGGCTAAGGCAATCGGAATTAAAGAATAATCCAACAACTAATGTGAGTGATGGTTTTAGTAGAGCGCAGAATGGAAGTTTGGTTGATTTGGTCGGAAGCTTGGGCTGGAAAGGGACTGGTATTCTTCTTATTATTATGGTCGTGGGTTTTATTATTTTTCTAGTCTTCTTCCGTTAACTTTGTTAGGAGTAATTCTTCCAATTGTAGGAGTAGAGGCTGATGTATAAATAAAGCAGGGGAGCAGGTGTCTATTTCATGAAAAATGCATGGATTATCTCATTTATTCGAATTCCGTTGTTGATTGTTACGTTATTTTTTGTTTTCATACTATTAAAAATATTTGGCTTTGAACCTAATTTTTTCTTTTTACCTGATTTATCGGTCATTTACTTTACTGTTGTCAATTTGATTTGCTACGTGCTTTTATATCGAATACTTAAAAAAGAAGGACGTTCTATAAAAAATTTATTAGATTTTCATCCAAATCGTATAGGGAAAGATATTTTGTACGGTTTATTTTGGCTTTTTATTTTGTATATTCCATTTGTGATAGCTGTTATTGGAACCATGTTTATTATGTATGGCACTGAGTTTATCCACCATTTTCAAACGGTTTTTGCTGGAAATGTGGAGAATTATTCTTTCACACGACCAAGATGGCTTATATGGTTTGCCGCATGTATATCATTAATTTTCCCTTTTCTAAATGCACCGATTGAAGAGCTAATGTACCGTGGATATGCACAACGAAAGTTTATAATAAAATATAAAAGAGTATGGATTAGTATTATAATTCCTTCCATTGGTTTTGCATTACAGCACGTTATGCTAGCAGCAAGTATACAGGGTGCTATTGTCTATGCAGTGGCATTCTTTGTATGGGGATTAGGCAGTGGGTTTATTTACCTTAAACAAAAAAGATTATTTCCTCTAATCATTTGTCATTTTATTGTAAACATCGCATTTAGTATACTTCCAATTATTTTTCTTATAACAGGAGTTTATTAACAATCAAGGATTTGTGCTCTTATGGACATATTTGTTGTGAAACCTGTTGCTTAGGCTACTCGTATGCAATAGTATAAATATTAAGGAGTGAAGTAAATGAGTATTGTATCTAGTCAAGGAGATTCTATAACTGTTGTATTTGTGTATCAAAAAAATGAACAAACTGAAGAGTTGACACTTCATTCTGCCCAACTATTAGCATTATTAAACTCAAAACAAGTTTGGATTGAAGCATTTCATGCTAACTTAAAAGTAGAAAACACTGTTTGGTCTTACGCCAATGGAAAGGTTTCATTACAAGTTTATCTAAAATAAATACTAAGTATTTTAGCAAGTAAATGATAAAAAACCGTGTTGGTAGAATATCTCGATTTATTTAAAAAGTTTACTGGAAATGTGTTATCAAGAGACTGTTCCCTTTAGGAAAGTCTCTTTTTTCTTTAGAAGTATGATGATATTGATGTCATCTTTAAGTGACAAAAATCACATCGAATTTCATCGAGAATGATTATCATTAATGAAAGAACTTCTGGAGGAATAATGATGAGGGAAAATCAAAATAGCTATATTGAACTGGATGTTAGAGAAGATCTTCGATTAAATAAAGAACCCTTTCAAAAGATTATGAATGCCGTCAAGTCGTTAGATCACGACCAGGCTTTTATTTTACATGCCCCATTTAAACCATTTCCTCTCTTTAAGATAATGGAGAGAAGAGGTTTTACCTATGAGGCAGAAAAAATCGGTCATAAGCATTGGGTTGTCACATTTCGTCATAGGGGAGGTGAAGGGGAATGATTCAATTAGATAACAGAGGTCTTCAACCACCTCAGCCGATGATTCGAACATTGGAAAAATTAGAGGAATTAACATCTGGTGAAAAGCTTATGATCATCAATGATCGCAGACCAATGTTTTTGTTTCAAGAATTGGATGAACAAGGAATCCATTATGAATGTGAAGCACAATCGGATGGTAGCTACATTATCACGATTTATAAATAAAGGTGATGAACGATGAATAATTCCTTTTCTCATGTAAATATAAAACTAGCACTAGCCTTTATTCTAACAAGTTTACTAGGACTGGTAGCTTCGCAATTTATTTTATTTTGGAATTCAGAATGGTTGATCCATGGCTATTTTCGAATTCCGAGCTTATGGATGGCGTTTCATTTATTAATATTAGGCTTTGCTGTAATGGTTGTCATGGGCGCTATGTATCAAATGATTCCAGTGGTACTGTTGACGCCCATTTGGAATGAACGTTTCGGATTTTATCAATACATTATCACTATATCCGGTATCCTAATATTAAGTATTCAGCTTGGTCTTAAGCCTAGTATCGCTTTCTATGGCGGGGCAATAACGATAATTGGAATTCTAATGTTTTTATTTCAAATGTACCTGACAATAAAAGCACAGAAACAAAAAAATAGGATAACAGGGCTAGTGGTCGGGGCACTAACTTTCCTTTTTCTCACGATAATAGCTGGATTCCTGCTTGCTTGGAATATTGGCAATGGGGAGATTCTACGTCATGAAAGTATTTTTTCGTCCCATTTATTGTTTGGGCTTACCGGGTGGTTTACTCTATTAATTATTGGTTTTTCCTATAAGCTTGTTCCGATGTTTAGCCTTGCTCACGGGTTTTCGATGAGGTGGATAAAAAAAGCTTATTTTATCTATCTTCTTGGTATGTTCTTTTTAATTCTATCCTTTTGGATGAATGATTCAACCTTAAGCCAAATCGGTTGGTTATTACTATGGATCGGCTTTACGTTATTTTTATTAGATATTCGAGAAATGCTTGCAAAAAGATTACGAAGACAATTAGATAGATCCTTTCGATTTGCTTTAATGGCAATATATTTTGGCTCGGTTATTCATTTCCTAGCATTTATAGTTAGTTTAATGAAAGCAAATGCCGTTATATGGGGAGTGCTTATTTATCTATATATAATGACATGGATTATTTTTAGTATATTAGGTTATTTAAAGAAAATCGTTCCCGTTCTATGGTGGACATTAAAATATGATAAAAAAATAGGCAAAGAACAAGTTCCAGCCTTAAAAGATTTAATAAATGAAAAGAATGACATCATCATCTATTGTAGCTTTCTCATTGGAATAGTTGGAACAGTAATAGCTTTCTTGACTGAAAATATTCTGCTTATGCAGGTTTTTCAAGGTTTATTATTTGTGTCCATTGTTTTATATGGTATCACAATTATTCAAATTTTGAGGAAATAGTAGAAAGGACAGAAGCGATGAGCATAAAAGATAAGGTAGAAGCAGCCCTTTATGAGGTCATCGATCCAGAATTGAATATTAATATCATGGATCTTGGTCTCGTGTACGATATCAGTGTAGAGAGTAAAAATGTCTCAATAAGAATGACACTTACTACACCAGGCTGTCCTCTCCATGCAACCATTGTTACAGGGGTAAAGACAGCTATCGAAAAAGTAAATGAAGTGGAAAATGTCGAGGTAGACTTAGTTTGGACACCAGCATGGTCACCAGCTAACATGAGTGATTACGCGAGAGTGCAGTTAATGCATCGGTAGTTGGTACAAAAACACCCTGTTCCAGTAAATGGACAGGGTGTAATCATTGGAATTAGTCTTCTGGATAGGGATCAATGGTTTGGATCGTTCCATCCTCATTATAAGTCAATTCAGTAAATTTAACAGAGCGCTGATGATTCAATCCTTTAGATAAGGAGCTGTCATGATAGAACAGATACCACTTTCCTTTAAACTCTACAATAGAGTGGTGAGTGGTCCAACCAATGACAGGCTTCAGAATCGTTCCTTTAAAGACAAACGGTCCTAGAGGATTTTCACTAACAGCATAAACTATTTTATGTGTCGTTCCTGTTGAATAGGAAAGATAATAGAGGCCATTATATTGATGCACCCATGGTCCCTCGAAAAATCTTCGATCCTCATCGCCTGCAAGAATTGGATGACCATCTTCATCGACGATGGAAATTTCTTTCGGTTCTTCTTTAAATGTAAGCATATCCTCACTTAATTCTGCAACTTGTGGCCCTAAAGCAGGTTCAGTAGGTGCTGGCCCTTCCGCATCAGGATTAAAGCTTCCTGTTTGCCATTTTTCTAGCTGACCGCCCCATAATCCCCCGAAATAAACATATGCTTTCTCATCGTTATCAATAAAGACAGCTGGATCAATGCTGAAACTTCCAGGAATATAATTATCTTCTGCCTTAAAAGGTCCAGCAGGGCTAGAGCTTGTGGCAACACCAATTCTGAAAATGTTCTCATGATCTCTAGCAGGAAAGACAAGATAATATTTGCCATTTTTGTAGGCAGCATCTGGTGCCCATAGCTGTTTGCTTGCCCATGGTATATCTTTAACATGAAGTACCTCTCCATGGTCCTCACATGCAGCGCTTACATCATTCATTGACAAAACATGATAATCTTCCATCGCATATTGATCACCATTATCATTAGATGGACGATCATGCTCCAAATCATGTGAAGGATAAATATAGAGTTTTCCCTCAAAAACATGTGCAGAAGGATCTGCTGTATAAATATGTGTCACAATAGGTTTATTAGGCTTTGTCATCGTATTCCTCCTGTTTCATAAATAATTAGATATAATGCTAGTATACTAGAGGATTAGAACTTTGTATAGTCGAAAAACAAACTTTTCAGAAGAATAATAGTGGAATGGTATTTCATTTATCAATTTTATTCATTGACTTCCGTTTTTATAGTTAATATAATATAGGTATTAACTATGAGGAGTGGGAAATATGTATAAGCCTGGTCTAACGATTTGGTACAATGTCAAAAGTTTTGAGCGATCTGTAAAATATTTTACAGAAGGTTTGGGATTTTCATTAGACTTTAAGGATGAGGATCAAGGAATAGCGATAGTAACAACTAATACAAAGGATTGTTGTATTGGCTTTGCTGAGTCAGAGACAGTTGTTCCTGTTACTTCTTCCGCCGTTTTTGAAGTAGAAGACATTGATTTAGCATTTTCTGAGTTGAAAAAGAAGGGTATTCAGTTCACAGGGGACATAGAAGTAATTCCTGGTTTTGTAAAGCTTGCTACTTTTCAGGATCCAGATGGTCATAGTTTTGAATTATCCCAGACGATAGTGGATTAAATGAATTTAGAAGAGGCGATTCAACATACACAACAACTATCTGGACGGTGGATAATGCCCATTTTACTTCATCTAAAGTCATCAGGAGGGCGTTTTACTCCTTTGCAAAAACAGTTACAAATATCGCCATCTCGATTAAGTGATAATTTTTCTAGACTTGTTTCGAAACAAATTGTGAAGCGGTTATCTCCATATGAAAGGCGACATCCTTTGTTACCTGAATATGAATTGACAGAATATGGGGAATTATTATTTGTGATTACACAATGCCTTCAAAAAGCAGAGGAGGCTATAGAAGCTGGTCCATTACACCGCAAATCCTGGACATGGCCACTAATGATTTCCTTATACCACGATTACACCCGCTTTCAAGCTTTACAAAGACTTTTAGGTAACCCTTCACCACGAATCTTATCGATGAGATTAAATGAGCTTTGTGATCTAAAACTAGTAAAAAAAGAGATAACAGAACAACCGAGCCTTCGCTATACCTATCAATTAGAGGATAGATTGTATCCGATTGTTGATATGCTATGGGGAGAATTATTAAAAATAGAAATTATTCAATAGAGCATAACGAATAAATCTATAGGTAAATGACAAAGAACCCTGTTGAAAAATACAAGGTTCTTTGTCTGTTTATCATTGAATACGGTTTTTCATCACTAAACTAAACCCAATATAAGACACAAATGATAAAACAATAGAACTTACCACTGTATGCATCCCAAATGGATCAGGGTAGTAGGCCTGAAATAAAATATAAGAGCTAATCCCCACTATCATCGAAGCAAGTGCCCCAAAACGATTTCCTTTATCCCAATAAAGTCCCATAACGATTGGCCAAATAAAAGCAGCCTCCAGTCCACCTATTGCAAATAGATTTAACCATATAATTAAATCAGGTGGATTTATAGCAAGTAAAAAAACGATAATACCTAAAATTGCTGTGATCGACATACTTAGTATTTGAACTTTTTTTCTAGTTACATTGGGATTTATGTAGTTGATATAAATGTCCTTTACGATGGTTGAGCTAACTAATAATAACAGTGAATCTACCGTAGACATAATGGCAGCGAGTGGTGCGGCTAATACAAACCCTGCTACCCAAGGTGGCAATACATCTAAAGCGATTAATGGCATCACCTTATCTCCAACTTCGATGCCAGGTAATACAGCACGTGCAAAGACACCAATTAAGTGCATATTCAACATAATAAAACCAACAACAATTGTTCCAATAATTAATGCTCGGTGAAACGATTTCGTTGACCGATAGGACATAGCACGAACGGCGATTTGTGGTAAAGCAACGACACCGACCCCTACTAAAACCCAATAGGAGGAGACATATGCCTTGGTCAGGGTTCCATCAGCTCCAAAAGGTGTAATTAAATTTGGATTCTCTACTTGAAGCTTTGTCATAATTTCTGTTACTCCTCCGCCAGCAATAATCACAGCGATTAACAAGACTAGTGTACCGATAAACATAATCGTTCCTTGGATCGAGTCTGTTAAAGTAACCGCACGGAACCCACCAAATGTAACATAAATAAGTACAGTGATAACAAAAATAAATAACGCTCCATCGTAAGAGAGTCCTGTAAGGGATTGAATTAGACGTCCACCACCGATCCATTGAGCTGCCATTGCAGAGAATAAGAATATTACGATACTAAAAGACGATAATACAACCACCCACTTTGATTGATAGCGTTCCTTCAGAAAATCGACCATGGTGACCGCATTATATTGTTTGGTGATAATCGCGAATTTTTTTCCTAGTATCATTAAGGTAAAATAACCGGTTGCTACTTGTGTAACGGAAAGCAATACCCATCCTAGTCCTTCATTATAGGCGACACCAGGACCTCCGATGAAACTACTGGCACTTCCATAGGTTGCAGTCATTGTCATGGCAAGCACAAACCCACCTAAACTACGGCCACCTAAATAGTAATCTTGTATAAAAGATGTACTTGTTTTACTTTTTCTGCTAGCAAATAATCCGATGATAAAAATAATAGCAACAGAACCAAATAATGAAATAGTCGCATGCCAATTCATTTATCTTCAAACCCTTCCTCATCAAATGACACATCCACGAAAAAAAATTTTACCATAATAAATACAAGTATTGCCATGATGGTTACCCCGATAATACAGCTGTAAAAAAACCAAGCTGGGAAACCAAAGACATAGTTATACTCATTAACATCTTGGCTTCCTAATCCATAAGCAAAGCCATACCACCAGATAAAATTAAAAAGTACTAGTCCAATTCCTACCAGTGCTTCTCTGTTGGCGATTTTAAACCGAGGATCTTTTTTGTTTAGGTTAGGCTTATTCAAAAAAATACCTCCCTTATTGAAAAAAATATATAAGAATAAATTACATGATCCTCCATTGCAATTCAAATGATCGCAATTATAAATGGCGTACATCATAAAAAAATTAAATGAGACTAGTATCTAGAATTCTAATAAACCACATAAATCTTACAAAAAATCGCTTGTCAACAGCTGATAAC
Source organism: Gracilibacillus sp. JCM 18966 (assembly GCF_055392695.1). Lineage (NCBI taxonomy): Bacteria > Bacillati > Bacillota > Bacilli > Caryophanales > Bacillaceae > Gracilibacillus > Gracilibacillus sp. JCM 18966. The sequence continues at coordinate 2,567,437 of NZ_AP043883.1, forward strand.
ATGTTACAATATAGAATATCATTATACAAATCACTCGTATAATCGTAGGGATATGGCCTACAAGTTTCTACCAGATTACCGTAAATGATCTGACTATGAGTGAGCAATGAAGGTTTTACTAGTATAGCTATGCTGTTCTATTCGAATCGATGCCCAAAGATCATTGCTCATCACATAGGATGAGTTTTCGATCTTTGGGTTTTTTGTCGTTCTATTTTGCAAGAATTTAAGGAAAAAATATAGAAGAGGTGAGCATCGTGGAAAAACTACAACAAAAGATTTTAACAGAAGGGATAGCATTGTCTAATACTGTTTTAAAAGTCGATAGATTTCTTAATCATCAAATAGATCCTCATTTAATGAAAGAAATTGGGGAGGAGTTTGCTAATCGATTCAAGAATGAAAAGTTAACCAAAATTGTCACACTGGAATCATCTGGTATTGCGCCAGCTGTGATGACAGGCTTAATCCTAGATGTACCCGTGATTTTTGCTCGAAAGAAAAAGTCATTAACTTTAACAGAAGGTTTGATTACTTCGAAAGTTTATTCCTATACGAAGCAAGAAACGAATGATATTTCGATATCGAGTAAATTTTTAAACAAAGATGATCGAGTTTTAATCATTGATGATTTTCTAGCAAACGGACAGGCAGCACTTGCCCTAATTGACATTATCGCTAAAGCGGAAGCAGAAGCTGTGGGACTTGGAATTGTCATCGAAAAGGCATTCCAGGACGGAGGAGAGCTCTTAAGAAAGAAAGGATATCGGGTGGAGTCATTAGCAAGAATCAAATCCTTAGAAAACAACACGATTCAATTCATCAATGAGGAGGAAAAAATATGAATTTATCAAAAGGTAAAATGGCCTCACTAGGCTTTCAGCATGTATTGGCAATGTATGCTGGTGCTGTTATTGTTCCATTAATTGTTGGTGCAGGTATTGGGCTGACAAATGAACAGCTTACTTATCTAATTTCTATTGATATTTTAATGTGTGGAGTAGCAAGTATTCTGCAGGTATGGAAAAATCGCTTTTCTGGTATTGGACTACCAGTGGTACTCGGTTGTACCTTTACAGCGGTTGGACCAATCATTGCAATAGGAAATGAATATGGGGTTACATCTGTATATGGTTCCATTCTCGTTTCAGGGCTAGTAGTGGTTGTTATTGCAAAGTTTTTTAGTAAACTAATTAAGTTCTTCCCACCTGTCGTAACAGGAAGTGTTGTGACAATTATTGGGATTACATTAATACCTGTTGCCATGAATGATTTAGCAGGCGGAGAAGGAAGCGAGAACTTTGGTAGTTTGACGAACTTAGCACTAGGCTTTGGGACATTACTGATTATCTTACTTATCTTTCGTTTTGGTAAAGGTTTTGTTCAAGCGATTGCGATTCTAATCGGTATCCTCCTAGGAACGATAGTAGCATCCTTCTTTGGACAGGTCGATTTAAGTCCAGTGGCGGAAAGCTCCTGGTTCCATATGCCAACACCGTTTCACTTTGGTGTTCCAGAATTCCATCTTACCCCAATCCTAACAATGATCTTAGTTGCGATAGTTAGTTTAGTAGAATCTACTGGTGTATACTTTGCATTAAGTGATATTTGTGATAAAAAGATTGAAGATAAAGATTTGGAAAGAGGTTATCGAGCAGAAGGGTTAGCGATTATTTTTGGTGGAATCTTTAATTCTTTTCCATATACTACCTTTTCTCAAAATGTTGGCTTAATCCAATTATCTGGTGTAAGAACGAATAATGTTATTTATACTGCCGGATTCATGCTTGTTCTACTTGGACTTGTTCCTAAAATCGGTGCCTTAACCTTAGTGATTCCCAAATCAGTACTAGGTGGAGCGATGATCGCGATGTTTGGTATGGTTATTTCTTACGGTATAAAGATGTTGAGTAAGGTGGACTTCTCGTCACAGGAGAATCTTCTCATCGTCGCTTGTTCTGTCGGAATGGGGCTAGGTGTAACCGTGGTTCCAGAAATCTTCGCAGATTTTCCTGAAAGTGTACAAATCCTGACAGATAGTGGGATCGTGCTTGGCAGTTTAACTGCTATATGTTTAAATATTGTTTTTAATGTCAGAAAATCAAAAAAAGCAATCCTAGCAGAAAAGAAAACAGCATAAATAGCTTATCACCAGTGGTTAGAGAACTCTGGTGATTTATTTTTGTTTCATAAGAATGCTTTTTCACAAATTATAGGTCTAATGACACCTAAAAAAGTAAAATGAAGGGAGATAAGAACCATTGAACAATATTACCAAGTTATGAGAAAATATGTTGGTATGTTAATTAAAGTGGAGGTTAGATTGGTGTGAAAAAGCATGTCAAATGGATTTCTCTTCTAATTGCTTTATTGCTAATGACAGGTTGTGGTGGTAAAGAAGATGCTTCCTCGGAGGAACAACCTAGTAAGAAAAACTCAGAAGAAGGAACGAACGAAGAGATCGATAATTTAAACTATGAAACATATTTAGTATCAACTGTTGAAGAAAGGATGCAATTAGAACCTGGTGACTATAGTGGAGAGAAATATAAGGAAGAAAAGATAAAAGATTTGATTAATCAGTTTCCTAAGGATTTATCTGGTGAGGAGTATTACTCTCGCTTACTAGCATTAACAGCTGAGGATTATCGGAATTATTATGAATTTTTCAATAATGTGGATACATCTTTTGAATCGGCAAGCTCACAGCCTGGCGAAATAGAGACACCAGACCAAGCGGAACAACACAAGGTAAATATAGAAATATTGTTTGACGCAAGTGGAAGTATGGGCGCATTAATTAATGGGAAAACAAAAATGGAGCTTGCCAAAAATGCGATTGACACCTTTGTTAGTGAACTACCAGAACAAGTAAATATTTCATTGCGAGTTTATGGACATAAGGGTACTGGAAGTGATGAGGATAAAGAGCTTTCCTGTAGTAGTACCGAAGAGATTTATCCATTGGGTCATTATGATGAAAAAACATTCAATCAAGCATTAGATAGTTTTTCGCCTGCTGGCTGGACTCCTCTTGCTAGTGCCATTCAAATAGCGAAAGAGGATTTAAGTAAGCAAACTGGTGAAAATGTTGAAAATATTATTTATGTCGTAAGTGACGGTGTAGAGACATGTGATGGAGATCCCGTAAAAGTAGCAAAAGATCTAAATGAATCAGACATTGAAGCAATCGTTAATATTATAGGCTTTGATGTTGACGATGAAGGACAACAGCAATTAAAAAAAGTTGCGGAAGCGGGAAAAGGGAAGTATTCCACGGTACGAAATGAACAAGAATTGAAGGATTACTTTGAAAAAGAAAAATCTAGCTTAATCAATGAATGGTTTGAATGGGAAAGTGAAAATGTTAATAAGTATTTTCAATCAGAATCCGAAAGAGTCAACAAGCTATTCGAAGTAGAAAATGAAATGGTGACATTAGCTCAAGAGGAAGAGAACCGCATTTTAGAGCTTTCCTATTATATGGAGGAAACTTTAGAAATTGATGGTTATGACATCCGAGAAATAGCACGCGATCTAGGCTATCAGCTGAGAGAATACGCACGTGATACTGCTTATCAGTATAGAGAAGAATTAAGAAACAAAGGTTATGAAAATCGCGAAAAGGTTCGAGACGAAGCATATGAAAAAAGAGAAAAATTACGCAATGATGAGTAAGATCCGATAAAGCATACTTCTTTGAAGTATGCTTTTTTTTATTTTCTAAAAGAAGCTTTGCAGATTGACAATTAGGAATCCAGAAACTATAGTAAATCTATCGGAATAGTTTTGTTCAAAACTGACTGAACTGTCAATCGAGGAGGATTGTTCTTTGAAAAAGGATACGAGGGATCTACTGTTAGAAGTGGCATTAGAGCTATTTGCGACCAAAGGATATCATGCGACTAAGGTATCTGATGTCGTAAAAAAAGCTGGAGTAGCACAAGGAACTTTTTACTGGTATTTCGAGAGCAAAGAGGAAATTGTCTTAAAAATTATGGCAGAAGGAAGAAAAAAATTACTAGAAGTTGTCCATAGTGGTTATCGTAAAGAAGAGGGTAACATCCGCGATATGGTGGATTCATCCAAAAGGTTAATGAAAAAGCTACTAAGCTTTGCGAGCAATAATCGTAATCTAATGATTTTACTACTTTTAAAAGGACAAGGTGGTGATGAAAAACTAAGAAATGCCATTTCGGAAACATTAGTCGCAATTGAAAAAGAATTTGCCAATAATATTCAAAGGGCGATTGAATTGCAAATGCTAGAAGATCGGGATTGTGTTGAATTTCAGGCACAAATGCTAACAAGCCTTGTAACCGGAACGATATCACGATGGTTATTTGGCCCAATGCATGAACTGAATTATCAACCAAGCCTTTCCATTGATAGGGTGGTGGATGAAATGGTCCGCTATGAATTTTTTGGTCTGATAGGACAAGGAGGCAGACAATGAAAACAACCGTTAGATCAACGAATCAAACAATGATTATCACTAATGATAATGGGACACAGATTAATGGGGGAACAACTTCAGATAAACATGGCTACACACCAATCCAGTTATTAACAAGCTCACTGGGACTATGTATGTTTATTACTATTTCCAAATTGTTTGAGCGAGACCAACTAGAATTAGAAGAAGAGGAATTTTCCGTTACGGTTGATGCAAAAAAAGCAACAACAGGTCCTTCTAGAGTGGAACAATTTATGATAGAAATAGAATGGCCAAAAGGCTTAGATAAGGCTTATCAAAATAAATTATCTAAACTAGCTGAAAGAGCTTGTACAATTGGTAATACATTAAAAAATAGTACGACCATATCCATTGTAGAGAAAGGAGAGACTAACAATGAGTAAGAGTCATAAGTCACAGCTAGAGGATTTTTCGATTCGTACGGTTCCAATCGAAGAAAGAAAAAATACATTCAATGTCTCTATTACAAGCTGTGCTTGGATTATTTCTTTATCCACATTATTTACTGGAGGGGCACTTGTTGCAGGAATGGACTTTCAAAGCGCTGTACTTGCGGCTGTCTTTGGTATGCTGATTCTTGCTATTTTAGGATTTTTTCAAGGATGGATGGGAGCAAAATACGGGGTTTCTACTACCATGCTAACAAGACAAGCCTTTGGTAGATATGGAGCGAATCTATTCGGTATCCTTTTGGCACTAACGATGGGTATAGGCTGGTTTGGCTGGCAGATTGCATTCTTTGGAATGACGGTTGCAGAAATGTTTCCTAATCAATGGTTTGCAGAGCCAAAGATTGCAATGGTTTGGGGTGGGATCTTGATGATCTTAACAGCATTTATTGGCTATAAAGGATTGTCCACCCTAAGTATGATTGCCGTACCACTAGTTGCTATTCTATCTATTTGGGGACTTGCAGAAGCAGTGAATCATTTAGGTAGCTGGGAAGCACTTCTTAGCACCAAGCCAACTGGAGAACCCTTATCCATATTTGCTGGTATTACAATTGTTGTCGGAAATGCTGCAGCAGGAGCAGTCGTATTTGCAGATGTCACTAGGTATGGAAAAACAGCAGCGAAAGGTGGATTTGGGGCAGCAGTCGGTTACTTTCTAGGAGGAGTGTTCTGTGTTATTGCGGGTGCAGCGATGACTTTAGCTGCTCAGGTACCAACGATTGGTTCGACACCAAATATTCCTGCAGCAATGAGTCAAATTGGACTTGGATTTTTTGCCTTTTTAATTTTAGTGTTTGCACAATGGACAACAAATGATAACAATTTATATACAGGTTCACTCGGACTTCGAAATGTGGTTAATCTATCGAAGACAGTAATTGTCATCGTTCTTGGAGTACTTGGATTAGGCATTGCTTTAATCGGCATTCAAGATTATTTCGTTCCATTTTTAAATGCGCTAGGGACCTATGTACCTCCGATTGCGGGTGTGATGATAGCTGATCATTGGATTGTAAAACCAAAGATTTTACACAAAAGCTACCAATTCGGTGAAGGGACGAAATATGCTAAATGGAATGTTGCTGCAATTATCGCTACCGTAGTAGCAGGAATTATTGGATCAAGGCTAATGTTTGGCATTACCGCAATTAATTCGATTGTCATTGGATTTGTCCTTTATGTCATCATTGCTTATCTTTTAACTAAATGGAATATTCAATTTGAAATTGGTGAAAAATCAGAGGAATCAAATGGTTTTTAGGGAGGATATCAATATGAATCAAGATAAGGCAACAAAATGGGTGTTAGGTGTGGATGTGGGAGGTACTTTTACTGACCTTGTTGCTTCTACAGAGGATGGCCAACTAGTCTCAACAAAAACCCCCTCCACCCCCGATCAATCAGATGGTGTAATAAACGGAGTACAAAAAATTGCTGATTTACTGGATATTAGTATAGAAGATTTTCTAGCAAACTGTCCGTTAATTGTTCATGGGACCACTGTCGCAACAAACACCTTGTTAGAATATAGTGGGGCAAAGGTAGGCTTATTAACAACGGAAGGCTTTCGAGATGAAATTGAATTCCGTCGAGCATATAAGGAAAGTGTATTTTCCGTTAGACTAAAAGCACCACATCAAATTGTGCCAAGAAGATTCCGGATTGGAATAAGGGAAAGATTAGATAAAGACGGAAATATAATAAAAGAATTGGATGAACAAGCAGTTAGACAAGCTGTTCAACGCCTTGTTGAAGAAGGTATCGAAGCAATCGCGGTTTGCTTTTTATTTAGTTTTGTTAATCCGATGCATGAAAAAAGAGTGAAAGAGATCATAGAAGAAGAGGCACCTCACTTGTTTGTTTCTTTATCCAGTGAAGTACTACCTCAAATTCGTGAGTTTGAAAGAGTATCAACAACCATTGTGAATGCTTATACTGGTCCAAGCTTACAATCATATCTTAATCACCTTGAATCTAAATTACAGGAGCAAGGTTTTCGTGGAGAATTATTTGTCATGCAATCAAATGGTGGTGTCCAAAATGTGGAGCAGACAGGAAAATTAGCAGCAGGTAGCCTGTTATCAGGTCCAGCAGGTGGTGTATCAGCAGGTGCGTTCATCGGAGAAAAATCGGGGAATGATAATATTATTACAGTAGACATGGGCGGTACTAGCTACGATGTATCGGTTATTGAACAACTCCAACCGACCATTACAACAGAAAGCTGGATTAGTCGATATCGTGTGGCTCTACCGATGATGGATATTCACACCATTGGATCAGGTGGTGGAAGTATTGCTTGGATTGATAGCGGGGGCGCCTTACGAGTTGGGCCACAAAGTGCTGGTTCCTTTCCCGGCCCTGCTTGTTACGGTAGAGGTGGGACAGAACCAACTGTAACAGACGTGAATGTTTTATTAGGTTATATTAATCCAGACAATTTTCTTGGAGGAGAAATGAAACTTGATCGGAATTTAGCGGAGCAAGCGATAATGAAACATATTGCAGACCCGTTAGGAATTAGCCCGATAGAAGCAGCATTAGCGATATCTAGGATTGTCAATAGTGATATGTCCAATGCCGTACAGTATGTATCATCGCAAAGAGGCTACGATCCTCGTGATTTTGCCCTAATGGCAGTTGGTGGTGCAGGTGCTATTCATGCAGGAAGACAAGCCGAGGATTTGGGCATTAATACCGTTATTGTACCATCCTTAGCACCCGTATTCTCTGCGTTCGGTGATGTTGCGGCGAATTTAAAAGTAACAGAACTAAAAACAAGGTTCGAAGATCTTCCTTCATTAAATTTAGAGCAAGTAAATCAAGATTTTGAACAAATGGAGAAAATAGCCCGCGAAAAATTAGGTGGGGAAAGCATAGTCGATCATTTTGAAACACGTCGCTATATGGACATGCGTTATAAAGGGGAGGTACATGAAGTTACCGTGCCGGTTCGTTCTAGAACAAAACGAATTACTAGTCTTAATTTAGATGCGACGGTGAAGGATTTTCATGAAATGCATGAAAGGCTGTATGCCCATCAAGACCCGGAACAAACGATCGAAATACTAAACCTTCGTCTAGATCTAATTGGTGTTCGTAAAAAGCTTGTTATCACTGATGAATCATTTGGAGAGGAAGATCCATCCCTAGCAAAAATAGCGGAAAGAACGGTATATTTTGAAAATAATCCAATGACTATTCCTATATATGATGGTTCTTTATTAGCACCTGGTAATTTAATCGCAGGTCCTTCCGTCATAGAGGAATGGGGAACAACCATTGTTGTTTATCCAGGGCAAGAAGCATTAATTGATGCGAATCGGAATTGTATTATCGAAGTACAGCAGATGAGGGGGAATCAGCAATGATTGAAGCCCAAATCGTTTATTCTAAACTTCAAGCCGTTTGTCGCCAAATGGGTGAAGCCCTTCAAAGAATATCACGTTCCCCATTAGTTTCACAGGATCGAGCATTTGCTACAGCTATATTTACTAATGAACTGAAGCTTGCTATCCAGCATCAGTATGAGCCTGAGCATTTATATGCTATGAAAGATAGTGTTGATCATTTATTTGATTACTTTTCATTTGATATTTCCGATGGAGATATTTTACTTGTAGCAGACCCTTATAATGGAGGAACAAAAGGTCAAACATTAACAATGGTTGCACCACTTTTTTATCATGGAGAGCTTGTTCTGTTTCCGGCAGTTCGCGTTCAAATAGCTGATCTGGCAGGTGAATTCCCAGGTGGTTTTAATCCCGATGCATTCGAAATATGGCAGGAGAGCATGCGCATTACTCCAGTGAAATTATATAAGCAGGGACTATTACAACAGGATGTTCTACGTTTTTTATTAGCAAATAGTCGTGTCAAAAGCCTTTATCAATCAGAATTAGATGCAATGTATGCTTGCCTGCGCTATGCCCAGAAAGAACTTCAACGATTAATTAAGCAATATGGACAAAGGCTGATTGAATCAGTTTATACAATGACTAACTATTCAAACCGTAGAATAGTAGAACATATCAGTCAATATCCTAAGAAAACGATGGATTCTAAAATAACATTTGCGAGTAATGGGGAGAATATAACAATTTATGTCTCGATAAATACATCAACAAATCAAGTAGCAATAGATTTTAATGGAACAGGAATGCAAGTCAATACACCGGTCAATGCCTCTTTATCTACAACAAAGGCATTTGCTACTTGGCCAATTCTCGCACCATTAGCAGATGAAATAGCTATTAATGAAGGTGTATTAGAGGCTTTTGAGATTCATGTACCAAAAGGTAGCTTGCTAAATCCAGATTTCCCAGCTTCTGTAGGGTTTAGTACTTTTATAACAGGCCATTTTATATCTGGTGTAATCACAAAAGCATTACAACAAGGAAATACTTCTACCAAGCTTTATTCTAAGATACATGGACCTGGACCACAGGCCATTTTGTTTTCGCCCTTCGGAATGTTAAAAGAAACAGTTCCACTTTTTCTCGTACCTGGGTACCCCGAATCTAGTGAAGGCTGGGGGCCATCAGCATTGTTTGGCGATCGAGAACTTGTATCAGCAGAAGAACTTGAATTTAATTATGGATTTAAAATGGTAAAGCGGGAGAAAAAAGCAAATCAAATGATTGTGGAAATAATTAATGAGAATTTTGTCTTTAATGTGATTACCATAATTCCAGAAGTAGAGAATAACACTTATGGAAATATTACGATACAAACTAATGAAAACAGGAAAACCTTTCATAAGAGCAGTACGGGAATATCTATACGTCCAGGAAATAGATTGGAATTCGTATATGAGAGGACTGGAGGTCAATAGAAATGGATCAAAGTATGATTTTATCACAAGTAGTTGGTGGTTCTTTGGATGCAATTGCCCGGGAAATGAGTGCAACTGTAACGAGAACAGCACGATCTCCCCTTTTTAATGAAGCACATGATTTTACAACAGGAATCTTTGATTTATCTGGTAGGAAGTCTAGGCTTGTCGCACAAGCTCCAGGCTGTACACTCCATTTATATGCAGTCGTAGGAGCGGTGGATCATTTAATCGAAACATTCCGATATGACCTGCACCCTGGTGATATTCTACTTGTAAATGATCCTTACCATGGTGGATCTCATAGTTTGGATTGGACGATGGTGATGCCGGTATTCTATAATCGAAAACCAATACTACTTCCTGCAGTGAGAAGTCATATGGGGGATAATGGAGGGCCAGTAGCTGGTGGATATAATCCTAAATCAAAGGATATTTGGCATGATGGCTTGCGTATTCCTCCATTGAAGATTTATGAAAAAGGGGAAAAGCGTCAGGATGTTTTTGATATGATTGTCGCCAATAATCGTTTATCACATTGGCTGGAAGGTGATCTCGATGCCATGATTGGGGCATGTAAACTTGCTAGTAGAAGGATTCAGCAAATGCTAGATCAATATGGCTCTGAACCAATGATTGGTGCGATCGACGAACGTATTCAATATACAGAGAGAAGAGTACGAGATGAAATAGCCAGTTGGCCTGATGGTACTTACTCCGCTGAAACGTATGCAGATCATGACTTTCAAGGGAATCGTGATATAAAAATCAAAGCTACTGTCACAGTAGCAGGTAGTGATTTGAAAATTGATTTTACTGGTTCCTCTCCACAGGTTGATGGATTTATCAATAGTCCATTATCGAATACGACTTCATTTGCCTTCGTCGGCATATCTACTTGCTGTGATGAGGATATTCCGATTAATGAGGGATATATGAATCCTGTCACCGTTACTGCACCTTCTGGAACAGTAGTCAATCCAGAACTCCCGGCTCCATGTGGACATGCTACGGCATGTGTGGGTGCTGAAATTGCTGAAGCTGTTTTATTAGCTATTTCCAGGTGTGCTCCCAAAAGAGTAGGTGTCAATGCACACAAGCTACCATTAGCTTATACAAACGGTATTGATAAAGAAGGAAACCAATGGGTAAACTTGAATTTCTTTGGCTACACAGGTGGAGCGGGGGCAGCATATCAAACGGATGGATGGGGGTTATACCCTCCTGTGATGACAGGTGTTACCTTACCCTCTATTGAGATGAATGAGATTCAGTATCCAAGTAGAGTTTTGCTTCATGAATATGTGGAGGATTTCACCGGTGCAGGTAAGTGGCGAGGCACTCCCGGACTTGTCGTCCAAATTCAACATTTAGAGGATAGTTCGACAAGTGTCATGATGGCAGGTGTCCGCAATACGACAAAAGGATTTGCCGGTGGTCACGATGCCCCAAGTAATAAGATTATCGTAAATTACGGAACAAAAGATGCTCAAATTGTGGAGGAAACAGCATTTGGAGTTAAAATGCCTGCGGAAGGAATCATTCAGTTTTATCGAGCCGGTGGTGGAGGCTGGGGCAATCCTTTGGAACGGGATCCAGAGCTGGTACTAGAGGACGTGAAAAATGAATTTGTTTCCTCAGAAGCTGCTGAAAAAGAATATGGTGTCGTAATCCAAGATGGAGAGATCGATCAACGAAAAACGAAGAAAATAAGGGAACAAATTTAAACAATTACTTAGAATATAAAAGCAAGGACCTTTTCTCTTTATCCATTTCATTATGGGAAATTAAGGAGAAAGGTCTTTTTTATTTAATTATATGAACTACTAGAGTTTTTACGTGTTTTTATCTCTAAAAAGTATTGTATATTTTTGAAGCCGATAGTGTTAAGATTATCCTTATATTTACAAAAAAATGAAAGCGATTAAATAATAAAGGAGGACTGATAATGAATATTATTGAGGCTCAAAATCTGACTAAGGAATACAAAAGGTTCAAGCGATTTCCAGGTTTTTGGGGGGCAATGCGCACGTTAATGACACAACAGTATTCAAAAGTTCCGGCAGTAAATGATCTTTCCTTTAAAATTAATGCAGGTGAAACAGTGGGTTATTTAGGCCCTAACGGTGCTGGAAAATCAACAATGATAAAAATGTTAACAGGTATTTTAGTTCCCACTGCTGGCCAATTGTTTGTCAGAGGTAAAATTCCTCATCAATCTAGGATGGAGAACGCTAGGAAAATGGGGGTCGTTTTTGGACAGAGAAGTCAATTATGGTGGGAGTTACCTATGATCGATTCATTTGAGGTTCATCGACACGTGTACAAAATTGATGAAAAAACCTATAAAAAAAATCTTGATTTTTGTACAGAGTTATTAGATTTGGGTTCTTTTCTAAATAGTCCCGTTAGGCAGCTTAGTTTAGGCCAAAGAATGAGAGCAGAAATTGCCATTTCTTTATTACATGATCCAGAAATTTTATTCTTAGATGAGCCGACAATTGGATTAGATGTACTAGCGAAGGATAATATTCGCCAATTTTTAAGAAAGGTGAATCAAGAAAAAAATGTGACCATCTTATTAACTACACATGATCTACAAGATATTGAAGAAGTATGTTCCCGAATGTTAATCGTAAATAAAGGTAATCTAGTTTATGATGGTACCACCATGAAATTAAGAGAGAATTTAGGTAATCTACGAAAAATACGCGTAGAATTAAAAGAAAATCTGGATAAATTGGTGATAAATGATCTTACATTTCAAAATGGTGATGGAAATATAAAATATTTGATTTATGAAAGAGAATTAACAAATATTTTAGAGGTTATTGATTACCTTTCTCAGAAGTATACCGTTATCGACTTATCGATTGAAGCTGCTAGTATTGAGGATGTAATACGAAGGCTATATCATCAATTAGGTGCCTCAAATATGAATGAGCTAGATAGAGGTGTGATTAGCTGATGGGTTATATCTCTTATGGAATAAAGGCTTTCTTGCAACAAATATCGTACAGAACAGAAGTATGGTTGCAAGTGTTAGGTAATTTCTTACTGATCTTAATACAAGTATCTATCTGGAAGGCAGTGATAGGGAATGATCAAGTTGAAGGAATTTCTCTAGAACAGATGATTACGTATAGTGTAATAAATACACTTATCGCAACCTTATTATTAACAGAGGTATTTAAGTCTGTTGATAACGAACTGAAAACAGGGAAGATAGCGATATATTTAATTAAACCCGTTCTATATCCACTTTTTTTAATTGCTGAAAATATAGGACGTGCATTGTATCGATTTATTTTTACAGCTATTCCCACGATGATCATTTGTATATTTATTTTTGAGGTTCATACCCCGTTTTCATTCATGCATGGTTTCGCTTTTATCATTGCTCTTTTTCTCGGTATCATCATTTCTTTTTTGATAGGTTATTTCATTGCATTAGTTTCATTTTGGTTCTTGACAACTTTTGCACTTGATTGGTCTTTGGGTGCTTTAATGACGGTGTTCTCAGGATCTTTTTTTCCACTCTGGTTTTTCCCACCGACATGGAGATTCTTTGCGGAAATATTACCTTTTCAATTTTTAGGTTTTATTCCTGCAGCTATTTATCTTGGTGAAATTCCGAAGGAGCAATTGTTTCAGACGTTGTTTATTGGTTGCAGCTGGACAATACTGCTTGTCATAATGGTCATTCTATTATGGAAAAAAGCAATGAAGCGATTAATTATTCAAGGTGGTTAATAATGGTACATAGGGAGTTTGATATGAAGTGAAGCTGTTTTTTGTGTTTTTTAAATACCATATTAAAGAAAGAATGGAATATAGGAGTGCTTTTATTGTAGGTGTTTGTGCTCAAACATTAGCTTATGCAGCAAATTATTTGGTGGTTTGGATGTTGATGCAAAAATTTGGGGCAATTAATGGCTGGAGCTGGCCTGAGGTAGCATTTTTATATAGTATTGGTTTATTTGTATATGCAATTGGTGCTTCTTTTACTTTTGTTCAAATGCAGTCACTTGAAGAAATGGTTCGTGATGGAACGTTTGACATAATTTTAATTAAGCCAAGAAATCCTTTTTATTATTTTGTAACGAGTACTTTTAATAATGGTTATATTGCTCATTTACTATTATCAGGTACTATTCTTGTATGGTCTCTCTCTCAATTAAAAATAGAATGGAATCTATTGAAAGTGATCTATTTCTGCCTGAATATCGCAAGTGGTTCATTAGTAATTGCAGGATTATTAACTATTATAGGTTCTTTAACCTTTAGAGTAATTCGACTGCAATTTTTATTTCGGTTATTTAATCGTTTGAGAGAGTTTATATCCTATCCAATTTCTATATATAGTTTGTTTATTCAAATATTACTCGTGTTTATTATCCCCTTAGCTTTTGTTAATTTTGTTCCAAGTAGTTTTATTCTTGCAAAAGAATTTCAATACGATGGAAATATAACCTATATCCTATCTCCTTTTATCGGTCCTATTATATTTTATATTGCCTATTTATTTTGGATGTCGAATCTTAATCGTTATCAAGGAGCAGGGGGATAACTAGCTATACTACCAATACAATAGCCTGGGCTATATCGTAGTATTACGATATAGCCCAGGCTCGCTTATGACGATTCTAACTTCGACAAAGCTTCCTCATCGGCAATGATGGTAACATTCTCATGTTTTCGAAGAGCGGAGGCAGGGAAATCTTCACTGACCTCATTTGATTCAATTAGTCTCTTTAAAGCAGCTTGTTTACTTTTTCCTGTAACAAGTAGCAGTATTTCCTTGCTTTTTAGAATCGTCGCAATGCCAACAGTAATCGCTTTTCGAGGGACTTCATCGATACTGTCAAAAAAACGTGCATTTGCTTCAATAGTTGATTCGGTCAATGAAACAACATGGGTCCTTTGATTGAATGGAGTCCCTGGCTCATTAAATCCTATATGACCATTTTCTCCGATTCCAAGTAGTTGTAAGTCGATTCCACCATATTCCTTTATTTTTCTTTCATAGGATAAGCACTCATTTGCCAAGTCAGTGGCTAAACCATTAGGTAGAAAAATTTGATCCTTTGGAATATCAATTTTGCTAAACAGTTGCTTGTACATGTAATAATGATAGCTATTTGGATCTGATGGCGCTAACCCAATGTATTCATCAAGATTGAATGATGAGACTGTTTGATAAGAAGTGTGATTATTTTTGTAATCCTTTATCAAATACTCATATGTCCTTCGTGGTGTCCCGCCTGTTGCCAGCCCAAGTGTAAGTCGGTTGTTTTCATGAATTCGTTTAAGAATAAATTGGGCAGCTTTTTGACTGGTATCTTCGTAGTTTTTTCCTTTAATTATTTGCAATTGAACTGTCCTCCCTATAAGTAATACCTTATCTTTAATAAAGTGTTACCATTCTTTCTATTTCTAACAAAAAGAGTTTCTTTAATAATAGTCTATCAACTTTTAGTATAGTTGTCTATACCTTTAAGGCGAAAGAAAAGGCTTACTTATTGTATTTTAGATAAATTATTTTCTTGAATAATGTCTTTTTCCAATATTTTTGCTTGCAAAAATTATACCATTTTCCATTTTAAATCTTGTTATTACATGACTTTAAGGCACGATGCAAAAAAGTATTATAGACATTCTGGGCTAATAATTGCTAGGCTATATGTGAGAGCTATACTAAATCAATAAATTGTATACGCTTACAGTTAGAAGGAAGGAGGTAATGGTATAAAGACTTAGGAGATTAGTGGTCATTTAAAAACTAAACTTTTACGCAACTGGTCGATTAAAAGGAGGAAAATGAATGCAGGATACGCATAATAAGTTGAAGAGGTATTTTATATTAATGGCAGTATTTCTTTTGATTTTTGCGAATTTTCCAGTAATATCCACAATGGCAGCAACTGATATACCTGAGGTCGATGGCTATCAAGGTGTGTATTATAGCGATTTCGGTGATACTGAGGAATTATCTCCTGAAAATTGGGGCTTTACTACTTTTGGAGCAAACCTTTCTATTCATGATGAAGATATTGCAGGGAATGATTCACCGAAACTTGAATTTAATGTTTTAGATCAGTCAGGTGGTAGAGTTGCTACAAAGGAATTAGACCCTGAGGTAATGGGAAAACAGATCCTTGTATCCTTTGATTGGTATCCAGGAATAGTTAATGACAAAGGTGATCATTTATATGAGAATGGTGGAGAATTTCGAATTGCTGATAGTGAAGGAAAAACCATTTTTACCTTAAATAGTACAAATAAAGAGCCTATTACTTATTTTGCAGGAAAAAATGAACCTCAATCCACTTCCTTTACAGACCAGGAAGCATGGTATAGTATTTCTGTAATATTCAATTTAGCTACAAATGCTGTCACTCTTGAAATGAAAAATCAAGCTACAAATGTGAAGGAAACCTATCAGTCTTCACTTGATGAGGTTGATTTTGATGGCAGTGTTTCAATATTAAGATTAGTTGGAATCCGAACTTCTGGAAACAATCTTACATGGACAACTTATTTAGACAATGTTGGGATTTATCATGTACCGATAAACGATAATACGATTACTAGTATCCCAGCATTACCATATCAAAGAGTATATGTTGGAGAAACGACTGAGGATATAACTTCTATCGGACTACCGGAGATAATTCCAGTAGCTCTTGCAGACCATACGACAGTAGATGCTCCTGTCCAAGAATGGAAGCCAGTAGATAAGGATTGGAATCCGAACGAACCTGGTATATATGAATTCGAAGGAACGATTGCTGAATCAGAGGCAGTGGATAATGCTTTTAATCGAAAAGGAACGGTCTTTGTTTATAATCGATTAACACCACCGGAAACGAATCGGGCCACAGAATGGTTAGATAGGGGTGTAATAGCACTACAATCAGATGATGGTATCTTTGTTTCATGGAGGCTGTTAGCGGATGAATACGGCAAGGATGTAACATTTAACATTTATCGTGATGGAAAGAAATTAAATAAACAACCACTAAATGTTACTAATTTTACTGATAAAAATGGAACTCTAAACGCGACATACAAGGTAGAAACTATCGTTAATGGTAAGCCTTCAGAGCAAAATGAAGTAATGGTAGAAAAAAAGGATTATTTATCTTTACCTTTACAAAAGCCTTCTGGAGGAACTACGGCAACAGGAAATTATACGTATAGTGCAAATGACGCTAGTGTTGGTGATTTAGATGGGGACGGAGAATACGAAATCATCCTAAAATGGCGTCCATCTAATGCAATGACTGCACTAGAAGATGTTATTACAGGGCCGACTATTTTTGATGCTTATGAGTTAGATGGCACGATGCTTTGGAGAATGAATATGGGCATGAACTTAACCTCTGGTCCACAATATCATCAATTTGTAGTGGCAGATATGAATAGTGATGGAAAATCAGAATTTTTAATCAAAACTGCGGATGCTACTACCGTATATGGAGCGACTGATGGGAAATATGATAACAATAAGGTGATCAGTGTCATCGGAAATGCGGAAGATGATGGAAAGTGGATTAATGAGGGTGGACATGTTGTAGATGGTCCTGAGTATATTTCTGTTTTTGATGGAGAAACAGGTGAGGCGATTGATACCATTGACTTTGCTTTCCCTGTTGAAAAAGAAGAAGGAGATCAGGGCGCATCATGGGGTGATACATTCTACAATCGTTCGGACCGATTCTTATCAGGTGTAGCCTATATTGATGGGGAAAAACCAAGTGCTATTTATGGAAGGGGTTATTATGAGCGAACAGCATTCGCCGCCTATAGCTTAGAAAATGGTGAACTAATAGAGGATTGGACTTTTGACTCAGATGAAGCAGGTAGAGGAGGAGGTTTAGGTAATCATAACCTAGCAACAGGTGATGTAGATAATGACGGTTTTGACGAAATAATCGCCGGTTCACTAACACTTGATCATGATGGATCCATTCTTTATGCAATGGATGGTGAAATGGGTCGAGTAGCAGGCTCCCACGGTGATGCTTTACATGTTGGTGCTTTCGACCCCAATCGAGAAGGATTACATGTCTTTGGGGTAAGGGAATCTTCTGAAGTTGCATCACTCGAATATCATGATGGCGCTACTGGAGAAACGCTACAAGCATTTTATGCTTATAAAGATGCAGGACGTGGTGTAGCGGCAAATATCACATCAAGACCTGGTTACGAATTCTGGGGTACTGGAGGTTCGACTGTAGAAACTGGTGGGGGAGTATATAGTGTTCAAGGAGATGTTATAGCAGATAGCTTCCGAAATATTGGATTACCAGTCAATTTTGTCACATATTGGGATGGTGATTTGCTAAACGAACTTTTGGATGGCACAAGAATATCCAAATATGATGAAAAATCTGGTAGTGTTAATGTCATGGAAAGCTTTGAGGGTGTAGTGAGTAATAATGGGACTAAAGCAAACCCAACTTTACAAGCTGATATTTTGGGTGATTGGCGAGAGGAAGCAATCTATCCAACCGAGGATAGCTCTGAGCTTAGAATCTTTAGTACAACTATTCCGACTGAATATCGCTTACCAACCTTGATGCACGATTCTGTTTATCGAATGGGCATTGCTTGGCAAAATACGACTTATAATCAACCACCTCATTTAGGCTATTACTTAGGAGAAGACATCAGAGAAAAAGTGCTTTCCAATGATTTAGATTTACCAGAGGTTGACTATACACCTAATTTGGCGGCAATAAAGCATATGACAAACCTTGAAATTACAAAACAAAATCAAAAAGTTCTTTTAAATAAATTAAAACAAGTAGAGCATCATTTAAACAAGGAACGTCCTGCACAAGCAATTAAACACATGCGTGGATATCTTAAACACTTAGAAAGAAGTAGCTTCACTCAAACGATAAAAAGTAAATTAAAGCAAGATGCCCATGCCTTAATCAAAGGATGGCAAAACGAATAACATAACTTCCACAGAAATAGGTGAGCTTAAGGCAAATAAAACGAATGATTATAAACTGATCATTCGTTTTTGCCTATTGTATTTTATCTATTTTCCTTTTCGTGAAGATAGTTTTTTTACTAAAGAATTAAAGCTTATTTTAATCGCTTCTTAACTGGTTCAAATTCATAAAGCTTCCCTTCATAAATCAATTGCATTCGTTCATTTGTTCGAAAATCGTCTGGTGTTACCATTGCTGGTAGCTTATCCCAGAGATGAATTCCGGAACGTTTTAAAATTTCTGCAACAAATTGTGAACAGAAATAAGAATTACTAAATTCAATTGGTTCTTTGAGTGACACACCGATAACTCCTAAAATATTATATAAAAATTTATCATCATTTTTTATGAATATATGAAGGATACGTTTCATTTTCTCTATTTCTCGATTAGTTACTTTTAACTTATAGATAACACAGGTAGTATCTCGATATTGATTAAAGGTACCGGTTAAGACGTCCTCTTTTACAAAGCCTCCATAAAGTGGATTTTTGGGTTTTTTCCTGCCGAAGCTATACATCTCTTTTAATTCAGAATCAAATGAAATGGATGCATGATTGTATGGGGCTCTTGTATATTTTTTTATTACACTTGTAAATAGAGTACCTGTATCGGATAGCATAATATAAATATATTTCTGATCATTCATCGGTCTTCCCCACCTTACAAATTTCTTTCACCTTCTCATTATACACAAAATCTTGTAAAATGAAGGAAGCTTTTAAGAAAGTTAGGTGATGCTATGGAAGAAAAACTGTCCATATTAGCGATTATCTTTATCGTAATACTAGTTGCAACACTTTTATTAAAGTTTACTAGAATGAAGCAACCAAATAAAGATTTCTCTAATATTCATTCTCGCGTAAAGGCGTGGTGGGGAATGTATGTCGTATTTTGTTTTGCGACATTGTTTACACCTATTGTCTCTTTGCTTGCGGTCATGATCCTTTGTTTCTATTCGTTAAAAGAATACTTCTCCATGATGAAAACAAGAAAATCAGATCGACGTTTATTTCTTTGGTCTTATTTAATGATACCCTTACAGTTTTATTGGATTTACATTGGTTGGTATGGAATGTTTATTGTCTTTATTCCTGTCTACGTTTTCTTGTTTTTACCATTACCAAGAATCATTGGGAAGGGTACGATAGGTTTTCTTCGTTCTGTCAGCTTTGTTCAATGGGGATTAATGCTAATGGTCTTTGGTCTGAGTCATTTAGCCTTTTATCAAATTGCAACACCAGAATTTGGGTCGAATTTGGTCTTGTTTCTCATTGTTTTAACCCAAACGGGAGACGTGGTTCAATATTTAATCTCCTTGTATATAGGAAAGAAAAAATTAATACCATCTGCAAATCCCAATATTACATTAGAAGGTTTTGTTGGAGCATTAATCGTAACAACACTGGCGTCTTACTTACTCTATGAGTATTTAACACCATTTGATTTAATATTTGGAATTTTTTCAGGTGTCATTATAAGTGTGGCAGGTTTTGTAGGGATTTTGAGTATTTCTGTATTAAAACGAGATTTGTTAATTGGTAACACAGCAAAACAAAAACAGCTACAGGGACGTTATTTAAGTCGGATAGATAGTCTTACTTATACTTCTCCAGTCTTTTTTCATATCATTCGTTACTTTTTTGACTTTATGTAAAAAATTGTATCAGCCATTCGATGCTGATACAATTTTTCCTTATGAGAAACCAGGTGTAAAACGATATTACTTAACCACTAATACAGGACAATGGGCATTATTTGTTACTTTATTGCTTACACTTCCCATCATCATTTTTTTGATTTTACCTAGACCTCGACTACCGATTACAATCAAATCTACTTTCATGTTATTCGCGAAGTCACAAATTTCCTTCGCAGGATTGCCATAAAGTGTTTCGTAATCAGCATTGTATTGAATAGATTCTAATAAGTTTCTTGCTTTTTCCAATACTTTCTCAGGAGTATGATCCATCTGTTTAGAAGCTTCTCGTTCCATCCGATTAGGAGATGGTGCCGTACCAACAAAACCGTGAGAATGTGCTGGTATGACAGTTTGTTCACTAGCAAGTGGTGCAGCATAGTTCTCATCATGAACGTAAGCAATGGTTAAATTACTCTTACATTCAAAAGCCAATTCTTTTGCCTTCTGAAGGGCAAGTACACTATCCTCGGAACCATCAAAAGCGACTAAAATTTGGCTAAATACCATCAAAAATCACTCCTTATTTTTAAATCAAATTTCCTGCAACCTCGTTCCAATGACCTTGTAGACATTCCTCGATTTCTTCCATCGTCTTTTGGACTTCAGTACCTTCAACTACAACTTTGATTTCATTCATTTGGTGATAAGTAAGAAAAAATGATACTAGGTTTGTTATTTGATTTAAATGTACAATCTCATGGTTCGCTAAGAGTAAAATATTACCTTCGTAAGATTTTTCATATTGATAAAGGGTTAGGATTTCTTTTATGGTAAGCTTGCCTTCTATAGTAATGTTTTTGGATAATATTTCTTTCATTTTATAACCTCCTTCAAATTCTCTTCGCTTTTTATATTCACTTTAGAAAAGAATATAAACTTATTTTTATATTAAAAAATGATGACAAATGTAACATCATTCGTCATGAATATTTATTAATGCATATTATTTATCATTTATGTTAAACATATGAAATGTATTTGGGGGTGTTTGGATTGGGAAATGAAATGTCAAACGAAAAAACTTATGTAAGGTAAGAAATGAGGAATGGAAAATAATCAAAAGCAAAATTCATTAGAAAAGATTTTATGGAGTATAGCATTTCCAGGTTTTGGCCAACTTTTGAACGGAAGAATGATAAAAGGAATTATTCTTATTATATTGGAAGTGATAATTAACCTACAATCTAACTTTAATAAAGCTATTCTTTATAGTTTCTATGGAGAAATTGATCAAGCGATTACAATTACCAATTATCAATGGCTGATGTTCTATCCTTGTATTTATTTGTTTGCGATTTGGGATGCATACAAAGATTCTGGCGGAGGACAAAGCCCATTTGAATTCATTCCATTCGTGACATCCGCTTACTTTGTAACGATTGGGCTTATTTATTCCTCTACTTTAGAGATATTCGGGATATTAATGGGACCGATTTGGTTACCAATATTATTTGTAGGGGTAGGGGTCACAATTGGTTTGATAGTAAGAAAAATATTAATTATGCTTTTTATAAAAAGTAAAGGAACATAAATAACACGGAGGGAACCCATGGAACATTCTAAGATAAGCCTTACATCTTCAGAAATAGCGGCAATATGGACAGCTTATATGAATGATAGTATGGCAGTCTGTGTATTATCACATATGATAAAATATATGGAAGACGAAGATTTAAAAGGGCCAGTACAAACTAGCCTAAATATGGCTAAAAAACATGTGGAAGAATTAAAGCAATATTTTCAAAAAGAAAATCTGGCTACTCCAGTTGGTTTTACAGAAGACGATGTTGATTTAGATGCACCACAACTAAGTACGGATACCTTTGGTTTAACGTATGTTACACAAATGGCTCGGGTCGGAATGGTTGCTTACAGTGGGTATGTCTCAATGAGTGTGCGAGCAGATATACGCAATCACTTTATTGAAGGATTACGTGAAACATCATTACTCTACGATGAAGCGATTCAAGTTGCTTTAGAGAAAGGAATTCTTGGACGAGCTCCATATATTGAAACAACAAAGGAAATCGATTTTATCGATAATAAGAGCTATTTAAGTGGTCTTGGTATATTTAAACAAAAGCGACCTTTAAATGCTGTTGAAATATCCCATCTATACTTAAATTCGATGACAAATTCAGTCGGTGTAAAATTGTGTATCGCTTTTGCCCAAACAACGAATAATCCTGAAGTACGCGATTATATGCTAAAGGGGAAAGAGATCGCCAAAAAGCATCTTAAGAAATTCGCAGAAACGCTATTAGATGGAGACATCGAAACTCCACATTTACCCGATTATGCTATTATGAATTCGACTACACCTACTTTTTCAGATAAGCTGTTAATGTTTCAAATGTCGTTGCTTAGTGCTGCAGGTATTGGGAATTACTCTACAGCAGCATCGGCAAGTCAACGGAGTGATTTAGTTTTAAGCTATGAGAAACTTTCTATGGAGATAGCGTTATTTGCGAAAAAAGGGCTAGATATTATGATCAAAAATAATTGGTTAGAACAACCACCTGGGACATTAGATAGAAATAAAATATCAAAAAAAAGTACAAATCAGCCATCGAACTAATTTGCTTCGATGGTCTTTTTCTTTTTAGAGGATCGACTTGTAATCCTTTTGAAAATGGCTGTATACTATACCATAGTAAATAAAGAGAAGGTGAATCTATTGGGATCACAGGGCAAGAATCTTCTAGCTATAAGTATTGGTGCTTCTGTCGGTACGTATTGTCGATATAGTTTGAGTATATGGATGAATAATATCCTCTTTCCACTCGGGACACTAGTGGGCAATATCATGGGAAGCTTTCTGTTAGGTCTTTTTACATCAATCTTTACAAGAATCATTCCAAAAGAATGGTTGAAGCTTGGATTAGGTGTTGGGTTTTGTGGAGGTTTTACAACGATGTCCACTTTTTCGGCAGAGGTAGCTCATTTTTTTATCCACAACTCTACCATTATGATCATCGGCTATGTTACTCTTTCTGTGATAGGTGGAATTGGGAGTGCCTTACTTGGTTATTTAATTGGAAACCTATTTTGGAAAAACTCAGTTACAGAAGGCAGTGAAGCTGAATGAAAATACTATTATTAACAGTCGGAGGATCATTCGGTGCCGGGTGTCGTTATTGGCTTGGTTTACGCTTTGCAACATGGTGGAACAATTCCACATTTCCAATAGCGATGCTTCTTGTAAATATTCTCGGATCCTTTGGTTTGGGTGTATTTTATTATTTATCCTACCAAACCGTACTACCAATCGGTATCAATGATCGGTTATACATTTTTTTAGGTGTCGGTTTTTTTGGTGCTTTTACTACTTTTTCTACCTTCAGTGTAGAAGCTATGCAACTGTGGAAACAAAGGAATTATTCCCTAAGTATTGTTTATGTATTGTTAAGTATATTTGGGTCTATTCTATTTTTTTCTGTTGGCTTCTATATTGTAAGACTTTTTAATTAGGATGGAAAACATTAGTTTTATGCGGTTAGCTTGCCCTAACCTTATTTTTTGTAACCATTTGCCACATTTTTTAATATTCTGACAATAATTGTTGGCAAATGCAAAAAAAATAGGTATTATGTACATAATGACAATTTTTAACTAAAAAGGCGGACATAAACATTATCCCTCGAATCGAAGATATTGTTAGAGAACAAAAAGGGGCGACAGTATATGTTGCAAAACGATTATGAGAATAATTTAAAACATCAAATTCAACAGAAACGAGAAGAGTTAATTCAATCGGGGCTTCGAAAAGGGCTTGAGCATAGGGATACCATTATGATTAGTGAAGAAATGGACAAGTTAATTTATGAAATGCAAAAGAAATTATTAAAAGTAAAAAGTTCCTCAAAAAAATAATATAATTAATCCTTGAAAACGGATACTATAATCTGAATTATCTGTTACCATTCACGGGCATAACCTGAGCTGATAGGAACACATGATGATCATGTGTTCCTATCAGCTCAGGTTTTTTTATTTCCTTTCTAGAAAATTTTTTCTGAGGAAGTGTTTAAAATGTCGGTGGCAAGGACTAAAACAATACTTTTTAAAAAGCTGAGTTCTCCATTAATGGGGAACTCAGCAATATTCCTAATGTCATAAATTCCACTTTTCATTACTAGCTAAGCTCTTTAGATAGCAATGTTTGAATGGCATGGGCGACTCCATCTTCATGGTTAGTTTTCGTGGTGAAGTCTGCCATATCTTTAATGGCCTCTGCAGCATTTCCCATTGCTACGCCATAGCCTGCCATTTCGATCATGGATGCATCATTGAAATTGTCGCCAATTGCCATCACATCTTTCATTTCGATGCCAAGTTGTGCGGCAAATTCTTTTACTGCAATGCCTTTTTGCGCTTTTGGATGGTTAAATTCGAGGTTGGAAAAACCAGAGGAAGTAATGGCAATGCTTGCATCATCCTTAAGATTTTGCTCGACTTGCTCCAAGACCTCGTCGTCTAACGAGAACGCTAATATTTTATAGACATCGATATCTTCACGATCGAATAATTGATCAAAGTTGTCAATGATTTCGACCTCTTCATCTTGGAAACGATTTTTTGCTTGAGCTTCAACTTCTTCTCGTGTTAGTTGAGGAAAGGCTGACGCCATAATATCTACCATTACTTGGATAAACTTTTCTCTACTTTCTGAAAAAGTAGCTTTATTTGTAAACACTTCAAAATAAACATGCTGAGCTGTGCAAATCTGTTTGATTTTTTTACAAGTTGCCTTATCGAGTGGTGCAGAATTAAGGAGTTGTGCTCTCTCATTGTAAATTTTTCCGCCATTTAAGCAGATAATTGGAAAATTCAATCCTGCCTTATCAAGTGGAATTTTTGCTGCAGAGTAGGATCTGCCTGTTGCGACAATAATTTCCACGCCTTGTTCACTTGCAAGCTTAAGTGCTTCCTTGTTTGCATCACTAATTTCGTGATTTTTGCTAAGTAATGTTCCATCTAAATCTGTTGCAATTAATTTCATCGCATTATCCCCCAAACCATTTGGATCTATCTATATTCCTAATCTAATCATAATCGAAACAACGTATAATTGTAAGTAAAGTGTATCTAAATATTTGTAAACTATTTTTACTTAAAAATAAATTCAAGTTGAATTTATAAATGGAATCGAGTAGAATTTTGTGAAAATAGTGGAAGGAGAGAGCTGGATTGAATAATTTGGCAAAGAAGCGGGCGGAACTTCCGAAGACGACGATTATTGATAATCGAAAATTGTCTACATCCCATCAAAGATTAGCAGAAATACTTCAAGAAGGCATGGCAGTTTTGGATGTTGGTTGTGGTACTGGTGCGATAACTAGGGGAATAGCGGAGACTGTTGGTGAGAAAGGAAAGGTAATTGGTATTGATAATAATGAAGACATGATTCGAAAAGCTAACGAAAAGCACTCATTACCGAATCTTAGTTTTGAAGTAGCCGATATTTATGCATTACCATTTGATTCGGAGTTCGATATCGTTACCTCAGCTAGAGTACTACAATGGTTGGAAAATCCAACAAGAGCATTAAGCTCAATGAAGAATACTGTGAAATTAAACGGTAAAGTACTTGTTCTAGACTATAATCATAAAAAGATTATTTGGAAGCCTAAAATACCGAAAGAAATGGAAGCTTTTTATTCATCGTTTCTTAAGTGGAGGGAAGATGCAGGAATGGTAAATACCATAGCAGATCATTTAGCCTATCTGTTTGAGAAGATAGGTTTAGATAACATAGCTATCTACCCTCAGCATGAGCTTGTACGAAAAGGAGAGAAAACCTTTGAAAGTCAAATTAACATCTGGTCTGAAGTTGCTGAGATAAAAGGGAAGCAAATGGTTGAAGATGGGTACCTAACCGAAGAAGAACGAGTGATTGCTGAAAAGAAATATCGATCATGGACCCAAAATAAAGGAGAATATCTGTCTATGTATTTGCTTGCGGTAGAAGGGGTAAGACGAAATTAAAATTAGGTTAAGTTCTCCTACAAGCTGAGTGTTATAAATATCCCTTGCATATTTCCACGTAAAAATCCGGACATTTTGAAAGTCCGGATTTTTGTGTTAGTATACTTTATCTCCATTAAATATCGAATTTTTCACTATAACATAATCTACGGTTCTAATGACATCAAGACTTTTTCCGCCTGCATAAGAGATAGAGGATTGCAAGTCTTGCTCCATTTCTGTTAATGTATCTTGTAAAGAACCTTTATAATCGACATACATTTTTTTCCCTTCGACGTTTTTCTTTTCCCCTTTTTGAAATTCAGAGGCAGAGCCAAAGTATTCTTTATAAAGCTTTCCGTTCTTTTCAATAGTTGTTCCTGGTGATTCCTCATGACCAGCGAAGAGTGATCCAATCATTACCATAGATGCACCAAATCGAATCGATTTTGCGATATCCCCATGGGTACGTATACCGCCATCTGCAATGATAGGCTTAGTTGCTGCCTTCGCACACCATCTTAGAGCTGCAAGCTGCCAACCCCCTGTACCAAAACCTGTTTTGATCTTAGTAATACAAACCTTTCCTGGTCCAATCCCTACCTTAGTTGCGTCAGCACCTGCATTTTCGAGCTCACGAACAGCTTCAGGTGTACCGACATTCCCTGCAATGACAAAACTATCTGGTAAATGTCTTTTTAAGTGTTTAATCATATCAATGACAGCATTAGAATGTCCATGAGCAATATCAATCGTAATATAATCTGGGATAAGCTTTTCTTCTGCTAATTCTTCTACAAAACGATATTCTGGTTCTTTTACGCCAACGCTAATGGAAGCGATTAATTTACGATCCTGCATTTTTTTAATAAATGCCTTTCGTGTTTCTGGTTCAAATCGGTGCATAATATAAAAATAACGATTCTTTGCTAGAAATTCTGCTATATTTTCATCTATTATTGTTTGCATATTTGCTGGTACTACTGGTAATCGAAATCGATGTTTTCCAAAAGTAACAGAAGTGTCACATTCTGAACGACTATTTACAATACATTTTGCAGGAATTAATTGAATATCTTCATAATCAAATACGTTTTCCATTGTTTACACTCCTAAAGACGAATGATTTAATTGATTAAGGCGAAAATATTCGCCTCTAGTACTATAATACACATCCACCTAGATGTCAATTCAATCGTTTTTACATAAATAGAGGAATTAAAGTTATTTTGTCGAATTATTTAATAAATATAATATTTTTCTAAATATTATTGACCGAACATACATTCTGTGTTAATGTTAAGAGAGCGTGGTTTATCGTAGCACAATCACTTGCAACGAGGACAATTCCCCTATTGTTAGGAATCCGCTTTTTTCTAACTAGAATACTCATCATTGAAAAATTTCCAAGTTATCATGCCATTTTTGCAGAGGAGATACACTATGGCAAAACGAAATATTGAGATTGATGAAGCTATTAAATTTATCCATCAAAACCTTCATGAACCAATTAATCTGAAGCAGCTAGCTCGTTATGTTTCCTATAGTCCCTATCATTTTTCACGGATGTTTAAAGAGGAAATAGGTTTACCTCCATTATATTATTTATCAGCACTTCGATTACAAAAAGCAAAAGAGCTATTATTAAAAACTAATTTTAGTATTCGAGATATAAGTTTAGAGGTTGGGCAACAGAGCTTAGGGACGTTTACTTCACGGTTTACTGAGAAGGTTGGGGTAACTCCGTCCGTCTTTCGACAATCAACTACTAAAACAGAACAACAATTTCAACAAATAACAAAAATGCCGGATTTCACCCAACAGACTAGAAAAGTATTACATAATACCATTTATGGGCATATTAATGCTACTCAACCCTTTCTTGGAATTGTATTAATTGGACTGTTTTCGAAGCCGATTCCAGAAGGATTTCCCTTATATGGTTTGATCCTTCCCTCGTTAGGAGAATTTTATTTCTCGAATGTGAAGCCGGGGAGGTATTATTTATTAGCTACATCGGTTTCGATGGAGATGAACTCAAAGGATATCCTTTTGACAAATACAAATTTACGGGCGAAGCGAAGCGAACCGATTTTTGTTAATCATAAAGATGAAGTGCCTGCTATAGAACTCACACTTCGCTCACCTAAAATGGATGATCCACCTATTCTCATCTCGATTTCTGCTTTAATGCAACAACATATTAATAAGATCAATCCACTTTATCGAGATTTAGCGAACAGTAATCGTTTAAATAGTTAAGATAAAAGTGGAGTTTTCCCTAATTCAGGGACAAATTTTTAAGAGGAGACCTAGTAAAATTAGAATTTTCAAAGAAAAGGAGCTTAAAAATGATTAAAAAGATGTATCCGTATTTAGTTATGAATGGAAATGGACAGGAGGCAATTCAATTTTACGAGAAGGCATTAAAAGCGAAAATAGTAAATGTCCAAACCTTTGGAGAAATGCCCCCAAATCCTGAAATGCCACTTCCAAAAGAAGCTGAAAGTAGGATTTTAAACGCACATCTCCAGATTGGAGATATAGATTGGATGTTATCTGATACTTTTCCAGGCCAAGAGCATCAATCTGGTAATCATGTTACCATTGCCTTAATTTTAGATAATGTGGAAGAAACAAGGGAGCTTTATGATGCTTTAAAAGAAAAAGGCAACATTGGAATGCCACTACAGGAAACATTTTGGAGTCATGCATATGGACAAGTAACCGATCAATTTGGAGTCATTTGGCAATTATCTGCAGATAAGTAAGAAGGTCGTGCCAGAAATTCAATAGCTAGATCACACTGTGGAGATCTAGCTATTTTTGACTTTTGTAACTTACTTATTATTAGGTAAAAACTGAGAAAATATCGTCCCACGTTGGTTTCCATATACGGTTCGGCCTGCAATATCGTTAATAATTTGAATATTACGATCAACAGCCAAGCCGAGGTTCGTTGCCCCTGTTCCATGAGAATGCTCCAAATTTGTTAATGTATAGAAATGATGGGAACGATTTTTGTCCTTAAATGCCAATTGGAAATTTTTGAGAACCTTAAATCTTTTTTCATCCTCCCATTCAATCTTATCTTGGAATCGATTGTAAAACCAATCTGGAATATTAGGTACATATCCAGTGGCTAGAATGAGAATATCCGTGTTGAATGTAATGCTTTCTTTTTTCTGCCATTGCTCCCCTTCAACCTTTAATTGATCACCAGTGTAACTTGCCTTATGGATTTCCGTTAATGGTTGAATGGTAATTGGTAATGGTTTATTCTCAACAGAATGATGATATAACCATTCATGAATATGGTGTAAGGTATCTCCATCAATTCCTTTACGCAGCTGTCCAAGATAATCTAATGATTCGATTCTTTCTTTAAATTCTAAATGATAGAAATAATCCACATAATCAGGTGTGAACACTTCTTGTCCTAATTTTGACTGGTCTAGCTGAAGAAATCCAGGTGAGCGTGTATACCATGATAATTGGTAAGAGAAGTGCTCCTGTAGTTTTAATAAATCATAAAAAATCTCCGAAGCACTTTGCCCAGATCCGACTACTGTAATGTTCTTCGCTTTTATAGTACGATCCTTATGATACAAATACTGGCTCGAATGATGGACATTTTCTATTTCTGCTCCCTCTAACTCGATAGGGATATTCGGTTCACTTCCCGTTCCCATTACAACGTGTTTTGTGAAATAAGACTCTGTAGTCTGTTTACCCCAATGGTTAACTACAACTTCATAGTGATCTTTCTGATCAATCACATCAACCACCTCTGATTGAAAGTTGCAGGTTGGTAATTGGTCTGCAACCCATTTTAAATAGGCTGCATATTCAGCACGAGGCATTTCGAGTTTTTGAAAAAAGAAGAACTTATATAGACGGTTTTTTTGATGTAAGTAGTTAGTGAATGTAAATTTACTTGTAGGATTTGCAAAAGTGACTAAGTCTGCTAGAAAAGGAACCTGAAGATCCGTCCCGGGGATTAGCATGCCAGGATGCCAGACGAATTGGCCATTCTGATCAAAGAAGATTGTTTTTAAATCGCTTCTTTCATAGCTTAAAGCTGCAAGTCCTAAATTATAAGGTCCTATTCCAATTCCAATAACATCGTACATTGTCGAGTTACCCATTATGTTCCCTCACTTATTATAAAAATCTTTCGAAAATGTCGTAATCTTCAGGCTAGCTGAAGATTTTGTTTTTTCCATATTCAGTTACCTTCCATTATACCCTAGAGTTTTATAAAATAAAAAAAGTGCGCTTAAGCTTGAGCGCACAATTATTTTGTAACTGTTATTTGGTGTTCCTCATGTTCATGTAATCCTTCATCATTTGAAATATGAATGATAACCTGATAGTTTCCATTACTCTGAAAAGTATGTTGAGTGGAATAGGTGCCTTCATGTACCTGATCTGTTTCTAATAGTTCATGGTTCTCGTCTGGATCAATCAGTTCAAAGAGCACGGTCGCATCAGTGAGGGGTTCATTTCCTAATTCAACATCTACTGTTAGGCTTGTTTCCTCTTTTAATTTGGCTTCGTTAATTTTATCAAATTGAATAGAAACATCCGCTGAATGGGTATGTCCATCTTCTGAATTTGTTGCCTCGTGTGAATGGTCGTGAGCCGCTTCATCCTCGGAATGAGCTGATTTCTCACCAGTAATAGTAATCGATTTCTTTGGCATTGTGTGAAGTCCACCTGCTGTTGTATGAGCATAAATCTCATAGGTCCCAGGTTCATTAAAGATTACTTCAGCAGTGTATGTTCCGTCCTCTTGATTGGTCGATTCTACATTTGTCGTATTTTCTTCATCGTTAACATTCCAATATTCGAAGGTCATTTCTTCTGCATCTGTTATGGGATCTCCGTTAGAAGTAACGTTAGCTTCTAATGGAACAGTTTGCCCTACCTCCGCTGTTTGAGGTAAATTAAATTCAACTTTTAGGTCTTCTAGTGTTTTTTCTTCTGTATCTTTTTTATTATCAGAGCCACACGCAGTTAAAGCCATTATTGCAATGATTACTACTAGGACAAATTTAAAACGCTTCATTGATTTTCCTCCATATTCTTCATTAGTCATTGTTAACTATACGCTGAAATATATTTGGAATCAATGGATAATATTTGAACATTTTTTAACATCGGATAATCAAATCGTAATAATTACTATTTACAAAAATGTATTCATCCTTTATAATAAAATCAAATCGTATTAATTACGTTTTAATAAGTTATTTCAAATTCTTATTACATATTATGGGGGAATTATTTTGAAAAGATTAAGTATTGGATTGTTTATCTTGATCGCTTTATTATTGACAGCTTGCGGAGAAGAAGGTTCAGAAGCAAATGGAGAAAGTGATGACAGTCTGTCGATCTATACAACACTTTATCCATTAGCATATTTTGCAGACGAAATTGGAGGAGATGACGTAGAGGTTTCCACTATATTACCTGCTGGTGCTGATCCGCATAATTTCGAACCAACCTCTAAAATGATGGTTGAGATTGCTACTGCGGACTTATTTGTTTTTAATGGTGCTAATTTAGAAGCGTACGCAGGTGAGATAGAAGAAGCCTTGCAAGGAGAAGATGTAAAAATGATAGAAGCAGCAGAGGGGATTGATTTAGAGGAACATGTTCATGAACATGAACATGATCATGGTGATGAAGAAGGACATGACCACGAACACTCCCACGAAACCGAAGAGGCGCATGATCATGCAGGCCATGATCATGGTGATGTGGATCCACACGTATGGTTAGATCCAATAAAAGCGGTACAGCTCGCAGAGAATATTAAGGATGCACTTGTGGAGATTAGACCTGAACAAAAGGAAAGCTATGAAGAAAACTTTCAAGATTTAGAAGAAAGGCTAACAGCACTTGATCAAAGCTTCCATGAGCAATTAGAACAATCTGACAACAAAGAAATCCTAGTAACACATGCTGCATACGGATATTGGGAACAAGGCTATGGAATAGAACAAATTGCGATTTCTGGATTATCACCAACCGATGAACCATCACAAAAGCAGCTGGAAGAAATTATTCATCAAATTGATGAGAAAGGAATTAAATATTTGTTGTTTGAGCAAAATGTAGAGCCTAAAGTTGCAAAGGTGATTCAAAATGAAGCTAATATTGAGTCACTCCAATTACACAATTTATCTGTATTAACGGAAGAAGATATAGAGAAGGAAGAGAATTATTTCACATTAATGGAACGAAATCTAGAGGTTTTGGAACAAGCGCTTCATTATTAATGAAAGTTAACCATTAGGAAATATTAAGATTATATGCTTAAATATTTCCTAATGGTTATTATTTCTTTACTTGTTGAAAGCCTGTTCGGATAGTTCCACTTAGTCATAAGCAATTGTCTTGAATTAGAGATAATTACTTGATATGCTATGTAGGCCTAGAAGTTTGAACTAGGCATGCAAAAAGGAAGGAAAGAAGGAGTTTTAGGATATGGTAAAAGTAGCAGTAATTTATTATAGTTCAACTGGAACCAATTATCAACTTGCTAATTGGGCAGCAGAAGCGGTGAAAGCAGCAGATGCTGAGGTAAGAGTGGTGCGTGCGCAAGAGACGGCGCCAGAGGCTGCAGTAGCTTCTAATCCAGCTTGGAAACAGCATTTAGAGGAAACTCAACATGTCCCTGTAGCAACCTCTGATGATATAGAATGGGCAGATGCGATTATTTTCAGTATTCCGACTAGATTTGGAAATGTTCCATCTCAAATGAAGCAATTTATTGATTCACAAGGCGGATTATGGGCTGCAGGAAAAACGATGAATAAAGTAGTAACAGCCATGTCTTCTGCTTCTAATGCGCATGGTGGTCATGAGGGAACCTTATTACATTTATATACCTCTATGATGCACTGGGGTGCGATCATCGTCCCTCCTGGATATACAAATGAATGTATCTATGGGGCAGGCGGAAACCCTTATGGAACTAGTGTCACACAAACTCCAGATGGTAAAATGCTGGAGGATGTAGAAGCAGCAGTGAAGCACCAAGCAACTCGTGTAGTGGAAGTAGCTTCAAAAATAGTTCAATCATAATTGTAGAAGGCAGATCTTCAGCAATGAAGGTCTGCTTTTTTTTGCACGTTAGGAAGATATAAAATTTCTACACAGCAGAAGCATCGACCAAGTTTTTTAAGGTAACAAGTAAAAAAAACTAGGTACTTGTTAAAGTAGAGAGAATGCCTCGTTTTTTTCATATCTCCAATGAAGTACACAAAACTTGAATAATTACGATAAATATGTCAAAGTATGAATGTGATAGCAATAAGATATGGACATGTAGGGGGACTGGTGTTGCCAGTTGAGATTGTATCCGGAAGATACTGACCCTTAGAACCTGATCTGGTTAGCACCAGCGTAGGGAACATATGGAATTATGAATCTATATGCGCTCTAGGCTTCTGTCTAGAGCGCTTTTTCTATATGTATCCCTTAAAAACGACATAAGGGGGAAATCAAATTGAACAAACTATTAGTTGTCTTAGCATGTATGTTTTTTATGTTAACAGGATGTGGCCAAGACTCTTCTCAAACAGACAAACAGAATTTAACAGAAGTCACGTTTGTTTTGGATTGGACACCGAATACAAATCATACCGGATTATATGTCGCCCAAGCAAAGGGTTATTTTGAGGAAGAGGGATTAAATGTCAATATTGTGCTTCCGGGTGAAGCAGGTGCTGATCAAACGGTAGCTGCAGGGAAGGCCGATTTTGGAATAAGTGCACAGGAGGCGGTTACTGAAGCAAGAGTACAGGATATTCCGATTGTATCGATAGCAGCTGTTATTCAACATAATACTTCTGGTTTTGCAGCCCCAGTAGAGAAAGGAATCCAATCCCCTGCCGATTTTGCCGAAAAGACATATGGAGGCTGGGGTGCACCAGTGGAATCAGCAGTAATCGATTCCTTGATGAAACAAGAGGGTGCATCCGTAGATGATGTTACCATTACGAATATTGGCAATACCGACTTTTTTACTGCAGTTGAGCGAGATGTAGATTTTGCATGGATTTACTATGGTTGGACTGGTGTTGAAGCAGAGCTTCGTGGTATCGACCTAGATATGCTCTACTTAACCGATTATTCAGAAAAACTAGATTACTATACTCCTGTTATCACAACAAATGAAACAATGCTAGAAGAGAATTCTGAAACGGTTCGTTCATTGTTAGCAGCAGTAACTAAGGGTTATCAATATGCTATCAGTCATCCAGCTGAAGCAGCAGATATATTAATAGATAAAGTACCCGATTTAGACCCAGAATTGGTAAAAGCAAGTCAAGAATGGCTCTCTCCAAAATATCAGGACGATGCTACAAGATGGGGAGAACAACGTCCAGAGGTTTGGAGAAATTATTCTGATTGGATGTTCGAAAATGGTCTATTAGAAAGGGAGCTAGACGTAGAATCAGCGTTTACAAATGAATTTTTACCTGAATAAAAAGGAGAGAGAAAAATGGCAAATGCATTAGTGAGTATTCAAATTATCCCGAAAACACCAAATGGGGAAGATGTGATTCCATTTGTAGATGCAGCAATTGAGGTAATCGAGGCTGCTGGAGTGAAGTACCAAGTGAATCCATTAGAAACAACAATGGAAGGGGAGCTATCTGCACTACTAGTGATTATTGAAAAAATGAATCAACGTATGCTAGATATGGGCTGTACGAGCAACATATCCCAAATTAAAATTTATACAAGGGCGGACAATCAGGCGTCTATGGAAAAATTAACAGAGAAATATCACTAAAGTAGTGGAAACAACATAACAGAGTAAGGACGGTGTTAAGCACATGATAAAAAAATCATGGCTTCCTATCTCAGTGATTGCGATAATGCTTTTTATCTGGGAGCTATCGACGAGAATCTTTCAAATACCAGATTGGATACTACCAGCACCCACTGTCATTATACAGGAGGCACTTAACAACTGGCCGAACTATAGTCATCATATCTTCTCAACAATTCAACTAACGATACTCGGTTTGGTTATGGGGATAGTGGTTGGACTAACGGTAGCGGTTATTCTACATTTGTTGCCAAAGGTGAGAGAAGCAGTATATCCAATTATGATCCTTTCACAAAATGTTCCAATTATAGTGTTGGCACCACTACTCGTGATTTGGTTTGGTTTTGGCATGACACCAAAGCTATTGATTATAATCCTTGTGTGTTTTTTTCCGATTGCAGTAGCTACGATTGATGGATTGAGACAAACTTCGCCAGAGCTTATTCATTATATGAAAATGGCAGGTGCGACCAAGCAACAGATTTTTAGAAAGTTAGAGCTACCACACGCTTTGCCTGCTATATTTTCAGGACTAAAGATTTCAGCAACCTATAGTGTGATGGGGGCCGTCATCTCAGAATGGTTAGGAGCCAATCAAGGTATTGGGGTTTATATGACATTAGCATCCTCCTCATTCCGAACAGATAGAGTATTTGTAGCGATATTATTTATCATGATATTATGCTTATTCTTTTTTGCGATCATTTTAATCTGTGAAAAAGCTTTGATCAAATGGAGAAAGGAGGGGTAGGCTTGAGCACATTACAAATTAATCACTTAACGAAAAGCTTTGAACCACATACCATTATTCAAGATTTGAATCTAGTGGTAAATGAAGGAGAATTTGTGTCATTACTAGGTCCATCTGGAAGTGGAAAGAGTACGATTTTTCATTTAATTGGAGGCTTGTATGAGCCAGATCAAGGAACCATTCTCTTAAACGGAGAAAATATTATCGGAAAGAAAGGTGCCATTAGCTATATGCCTCAAAGTCCTTCCCTTTTTCCGTGGCGTACGATTCTTGAAAATGTAGTATTGGCCGCAGAGCTTTTTGAAAGACCTGATAAACGAAAGGCAAAGAAAATGTTAAAACGTGCAGGACTTCATGATTATATTGATGCTTATCCTCATCAGCTTTCTGGCGGGATGCAGCAACGAGTAGCTTTTGTTAGAAGCTTATTAAGTCCACAATCCTTTATTTGTCTAGACGAACCTTTTTCTGCGCTAGATGAGTTTACTAGGGTAGATATGCAGAAATGGCTATTATCCATCTGGGAGGAAGAACGTCCTTCGGTTTTATTTGTTACACATAATATTGAAGAAGCAATCTTTTTATCCGATCGCATTCTAGTCTTAGGCGAACGCCCAGCAAAAGTAACCGAAGAGGTTCATATCCCTTTTGAACGACCTCGAACAGCTCGCTTACTTTTATCACCTGAATTATTAGAAATAAAGAAACGAATTTACAGAATATTAAGGGGCTCATAAACTGATGATTGATGCACATATTCACCTTGACTGGTATAGAAAGGAAGAACGGGAAACTATCCTAAAGGACTTAAAGGATAAAAGGATTGCAGGTCTTATCGCCATTTCAAGTGACTTAGCATCTTGCAAAAAAGTATTGTCATTATCTCAGAAAAACAAGCTAGTTTTTCCTGCTTTAGGATGGCACCCAGAGCAGTCATTGCCAGATGAGAAAGAACTAGCTGAATTGGAAGAGTTAATCAGAAAACACCATCATTCTATAGTCGCAATTGGAGAAGTGGGTTTACCTTATTATCTAAAAAAAGAACGTCCAACGTTAGATATAAATCCATATATTCATATTTTGGAGAGATTTATCAATTTGGCAAAAGAATATCATTTACCGATTGTGCTTCATGCTGTATATGAGGATGCTGACATTGTGTGCGACCTATTAGAAAAACATGGTCACAATAAAGCACATTTTCATTGGTTCAAAGGCTCTGGCGATACGATGAAGCGGATGATTAAGAACCAATATCGTATTTCTGTCACACCAGATTGTGTTTATGAAAAAGAAATTCAAAGGATAATAGATATCTATCCTTTAGAATTTATCATGGTAGAGACTGATGGACCATGGCAATTCCATGGCCCTTTTGAAAATAAAAGGACTCATCCAGTAATGATGGCCGAATCTATCAAGCAAATCGCAACAATAAAAAAGGTCTCTCTTCCTGAAGTAGAAAGGAAAATATTAGAGAACACAAAGGAATTCTATCAAATTTTGTTAAGGGGCTCATCTTTTTAAGATGAGTCCCTTATAGTATTCAAGCGAGACAATCTTAGTTTTATAGAAAGCGCAATCAAGAAAAATATGGTAATATTTTTCTGTTTTTGGCAGGAATTTATATAAGGGATATCGAATTAATTATTAATCTAAAAGAAGGGAGGGTAGTGATGTCATTAGGGAAAGTCAAATTTTATAAGGGAGTTGAACTAAATGAAAAAGGTTAAGATTATTGGTGCTTCCTTGATCATTCTTATGGGAATCTTGGTAACTAGTGGGATAACATTTGCTAGCCAATATCATACCTACTCAGGAAATGTACCCCGATTTGGCGGAAATTTATTCACTCCTATTCATCCTGCAATGGATCCAAAAGTACAACAGGTATACCTTCTTACTGTTGAAAATAATGCCGCACTATATGCAACAGTAGTGGACGATAATAAACGTATTCATCTTGGACAAGAAGAAGTGCCATTAGCGATAGCAACATGGCGACGTGTACGCAGCAACGCAACGAATTTAAGAGCAATCCGAGTAATGCTAGAAACAAGGCTTACTAATCCCTCTACTGTATATACAAAATATCGTGTGAGATGGTAACTTCCATTAGGGCAGTTCCATCAACTGCCCTTAGTTCTTAGGCTCCCCCATTTTTCAAATATTCTGATGGTGAATGGAGTGTAGTGATGATGGTCAAATTAATCCGTACGGAGATGAAGAGAAATCTGTTTACATGGAGTACGCTCATTGCCTTTCTATTATTTGTTGCGTTATTTGTTTTAGGTGCCGAAAAATTCCGCCCAAATACGGAATTAGGCTTAGAAAGGAATAGCTATAATTACTTCTCGGCATTCCTATATACACATGGCGTTGGCCCAAAAGCCATTTTGCCAATTGTTTTTCCCTTCATTATTGCCCTTTTATCTGGTTCATCTTTAGCATTGGATCGAAAAACAGGATATATAGAGTTTATCCTATTAAGAACGACATACAAAAAATATATTTTCTCCAAAATGATAGCTGCATCGATTAATAGTTTTCTATTCGTTTTCATTGTGGAGATACTTTGCTTTTTATATCTCCGGATATCTTTCCATCCACCCAATTCTATAACCGAAATGGAGGGCTATGTGCCAAGCTTCGGTCATGACTTATTTACTCAATCACCTTTTCTTTATATTTTCTTCATCGTGCTAAATACTGCCATATTGGCGGTGTTTATATCGCTCCTCTCTATATTATTGGCAACATGGTCAAAAAATGTCTATATCGTAATGTTTGCTCCTTTTTTCATCTTTATCATTGGTCAGCTTTTGTTCTTTGCTCTTCATATTAATAAATTCGCTCCATTTGAATTAGTGGGAGGATATATGCTGAATAGTTTCGAATATTCTTTATTAGAACTGCCGATTATACTACTCTTTTCCTTACTCATTACTTCTTTTTTAGTGTATTTTCGTTTCTCATTAAAATTTAAGAAAGGACTGCAATTATATGGAAAAACAAAGATTAATTCAATTTAAAGGTGTAAAGAAGAAACTAGGGAAAACGATGATTTTGGATGGAATCAATTTTTCTGTATCGGCAGGTGAAGTAGTTGGTATAACAGGTGCGAATGGATCTGGCAAAACAACGATACTACGACAAATATGTGGTTTTTTATACCCTGATCAAGGAGAAGTGATCGTTTCCAATGAAATAGTAGAGCCAGGACTTGTTGGGAAAATCCCAGCAGGAATAGGTGCTCTGATTGAAACACCAACATTTTTACCACAATTTACTGGCTTTCAAAATCTAGCATTACTAGCAGGAATCCAAGAAAAAATCGGTAAAGAAACGATTAAAAAAAGTTTAAAAATGGTTGGTTTAGAACCTATGGATAAGAAAAAGGTAAGGAAATATTCTCAAGGTATGCTACAACGTTTAGGTATTGCACAAGCAATTATGGAAGAACCGAAAATTTTACTATTGGACGAGCCAACAAATGGATTGGATAAGGATGGGGTTGATTTATTTCGCCAGATCTTAGAAAAACAAATTAATGATCATGTTGCGATCATTCTCGTCTCTCACATTGAAGAAGAAATAAGCAGGTTTTGCGACAAAGTTTATTTGTTAAAGGACGGAAAATTAGAACTGATCCAGAAACAAAAACAACGTGAATGGATTATTCTTGTTCGTACAGTTGAGGAATTAGAACAGTTAAGTTATGTCTTAACAGATTTCCGTATCATCAAACGGGTTGGCGGCTTTGCAACTGGCCAGTGTAAAGGGGAGTGGGAAAGTAAGGAAGAATTATTAGCTTTTTTAATGAGTTACCATATAATACCAGAAAAGATTATGATGGAGGAAGAGGTTGTGTTATGCTAACTGTCGGATTGATTCAGCTGTTTATTCATAATGGATGGCGTTGGCTTGTTGTAACAGGTACACTATTTGGTCTCACCTTTTTTATTGATCGTACAGGAGTGCAGAAGTCTGAAAATATATTTGAATTTATCGTCACGGGGCTAACCCAACATTATCTAACGTTAATTGTTATTCCATTACTCTACTTCCTTCTAATAGTGGATTTTATTCCTAAAATAATGGCTTCAAATATTATTTATATAAGGGCTAGATCAAAGGTCAGACTTCTTTTTTATTTTATTGTAGTTCATTTTGCTGCAGCATTCACTTTTTCCGTTCTTTGTTTTATTCTGTTTTTTATTTCTGGATGGGTTCAAGGGATGCATGTGGAATTGAGCTGGGATAGTGCACAATTTTTTTATGAGGAGCAAAACCCACTGACAATCCTTACTTCGTTAATTACCTTATATATCGTGACATTAACTTCAATTGGCACATTTACGATGTTTATTTCTTTAAGATATTTTAATTCAGTGATAGCACTAGGATTCGGTGTATTCATTTGTTTATTGAGTTACATAGTTTGGATGATTTATCCGATACGAACAATGTTTAAATTTACGCCCATTGCACAAATGATGTTTTTCTCCCTATATCCAAATAAAATCAGTGAGCAAGTAGAGAACTTTACGATCGATTGGTCGATTCGTTATAACCTTATTGTGTTATTTATTTCTATTATTTTAATGTTTATACACATTAGAAAAAAACAGTTTTGAAGAGGGTGACAATAGAATGAGAAGAATTTTTGTGGCAAATCTTGTTTATCTTCTAAACGGGAAGACTATTTTTTCTCTTCTGTTTCTTTTTTTGTGCTTAGCGATGACTCGTATCTTCCTTGTTTCTGATTTGTCGATCGAGAATAATGTCAACCTTATGGATTATCTAGTTTATTCTTTAGCTGGCATTAAATCTCCTGATCACCTTATTAGAATGGTTGGTTGGTTAGCGAATTTATTACCTATTTTAATTTGTATAAACTCTCTAATGAGTGTTTTCTCTAAATACGATCAACTGGTATTGTTAAGAATTCATCGGTGGTCACATATGCTCATTTGTAAAGCAAGTGCTATTACTTTCTTTATTCTTCTCTATACTTTTTCTCTGTTTATCTTACATATGTTGGTTGGTTCCCTATTTTTCGAGGTTCATCTTAATCGAGAATTCATTCTAAATATTACAGGTAGCTATCTTATTCTCGTTTCTGGCCTCATGACATTATGTGCAATCGCGATTTTGGGAACTTATCTATTTCAAAAAAATCAGATCTTTTATTTATTGTATACGGTTCTACTAGTTATTTTGTGTATATTTCGAACATATGAATGGATCCCACGTTGGTTGTCACCTATTCATTATTCCTCCTTCGCACAATTGAATACTAGTGAGCTAGTATTCTATCATTGTTTCAATCTGCTTATCATCTTGCTTTGTTCCATGGTGACCTTGCTCATAAGTTATAAGCAAGGATAGGAGAAACAGCCCAATATACTTCGTGGTTGTTTCTTATTCACATGCAATCCCATCTCGATCACCATCCAAATCTAAATGATATCCAAGGTCTTCTTTGTATAGAGGAGTGACCCCTGCTTCTTTAGCTTCCGCACAACTCCCATAAATAACATTGTCTTCTGAGTCCGCGTGAAATCCAACCTCTGAAACGTAATCATCTATACTCCAGATACCTATCCCTTCTTGCCTTGCTTGTTTTTCCGCCATCTTCATTTCTTCTTGATGTGTATAAGGAGGATCATATTCGTAGGCATATTTCGCTAAACCTTCTTTTAATAGCAATTTATTGAAGTTTTCTCCATCTATCCATACATAACCTAATAATCGATTATATTTATCGCGTTGTGGACCGTCAAATTCAATTTGGATTTGCTGATTTGATAACAAATTCTCCGTGAATCGTGATGCTTCTTCACCAAATGGCTGAACGGGAAGGTCGGGATGCTTCGTTTCTGGTGTATCCACAAGAAGAAGCCGAATCGTCTCTTCCTCTCCATTTATTTCTATTTTTAATGTATCCCCATCAACAACTCGTAAGACTGATGCGGTTACTAAGTTTTCTTCCTTATTTGTTACATGATTAGTTTGAACAGTTGATTGATCTACGGACATACCACATCCAGTAAGCAGGCATAAAAGTGTAATCAAACAAATGATTGTCTTTCGAAAGATCATGAGCTCCCTCCATGTTGTTTATATTCCTTAACAGTGTACTATAGAAAATAATTCCAGACAATGGCAAACCGAACAATTATACGTTTGTCATAATGTGAAGAATTTGTGAAGCTTGATATAAGTCACTATAAAAAATAGATTTTTGGTATATACTAGTAATAGAAACACATATGAAAGGGAGTAATAATTATGAAAAAGTGGACTTTATTACTAGTTTCAAGCCTATTTCTAGTATTACTACTTGCAGCTTGCGGTGGCGGTGAAGAAGATAATAAAGCTGACACAAATGAATCAGCTTCAAGTGAGAATGGTGAAGTAGTAGATATAAAAGCATCTAATTGGGAATTTGACAAAGAAGAATACACAGTTCCAGCAGGAGAAGTAACTGTCCAACTTACAAGTGAAGATGGGTACCATGGAATTTCGATCGATAATACAGATATCGCAATAGAAAATGAGGGCACAGCTACTGCAAACTTAGAAGCAGGTGAATATACTATTCGTTGTAGCATCCCTTGTGGAACAGGTCATGACGAAATGGTAGCAACATTAGTTGTCCAATAATTTTTTGAACCGGGCTATATGCTCGGTTATTTTTTTGGTAAATAGTAGAATAGAAAGGTCAGAGAATTATGGTAAAATAGATTAGTGGATATACACTGAAATAAAGGAAGAGTGAAATGAAAAAATTTGAAATTGGTATCTATTCATTAGCAGAAATATTAGAGGATCCATTCAGCCGTTATATTCCTAGCTTTAGTCAAAAAATAAACGAAATGATTCAGATGGCTGATTATGCAGATAAACTTGGCCTTGATTTGTTTGGAGTTGGTGAGCACCATCGTCTTGACTATGCGGTTTCCTCACCTCAAGTCGTCCTATCATCCATTGCGCAAAGAACAAAACAAATTAAACTCACTGCACTCACATCCTTACTAAATACAGCTGATCCAGTTCGACTTTTTGAGGATTTTGCAACACTCGATCTGTTGTCGGATGGTCGTGTGGAATTTACTGCAGGAAGAGGAGCGTTTGTCGAGGCATTCCCTTTGTTTGGATATGATGAAGCAAAATATGATGAACTGTTTGAGGAACATTTACAGCTATTTCTTACTTTAAATGAAGAAAAACGCGTGACATGGGAAGGTCAATTTCGACCAGCATTACATGATGCAGAGATCTCGCCTAGACCGAAGCAAGCGAAACTACCAATTTCAATTGGGGTTGGTGGAACGATAGAGAGTGCTCAACGAGCAGGGCAGAATGGCTGTGGTTTAACCGTTGTGATGATTGGTGGGATAGTTAAAAAATATCTACCATTAATCGAAACATATAAACAATCATTTCAAGGAAATTCACCATATATCTCGATTGCAGCTCATACTTTTATTAGAGAAACAGAGGCAGAAATTGAAAAGGAATTTTACCAATACTATGGGAAATATTGGAGTCATCTCACTAGTCACGGAATTGGAGGAGCGATGGGGGTTGCGAGAACAGATATGGCATACATAACAAGTGAACAATCTACACTTTTAGTTGGAACACCTGCACAAATTATTAGAAAGATCCATTATCAAAGAGAGCTGTTTGGTCATCATC
Source organism: Gracilibacillus sp. JCM 18966 (assembly GCF_055392695.1). NCBI lineage: Bacteria > Bacillati > Bacillota > Bacilli > Caryophanales > Bacillaceae > Gracilibacillus > Gracilibacillus sp. JCM 18966. The sequence goes on from NZ_AP043883.1 coordinate 2,611,186, forward strand.
GTTTTTTGGCTCAAGTCGATTTCGGTGGACTGCCTATTGAAAAAGTGAAAAAAACAATTCATTTACTTGCAACAGAAGTAGCACCTGCGATCAATAATTCCTTCTAGTATAAAAGAATTTGGTGTGATAAGATATAATGAATGAAAGCGTTTGAAAGAAGGGGGTCTTTGATGTATTATAATAAAATTCGTATACCACTTTTAACGATATTAGTTATTTTAATGATTCTTGATTTGACTGGGGTAATTTATATTCCTGGGATAGTTATTTTTATTATTGCATTTGCTTTAATTGCTTATAATATTTATATCAGAAGAAATATTTCGAGACAACATCAGAAAAAGAATTAATCTAGGTTAGAGTAAGATCCGATTTCATTAGTCGGATCTTTTTTTATTTGAAGCAGTAGAGCTATAAGAGGCGTTTGAACATGTGTCTTTACAGATGTAATATAATGTGTATAATGAAAATGATGTGAAGAAAAATGAGGGGGAGCTAAATGAATAAAAAAGAAAAAATGTGGGGACTTATCATTCTATTTATCGTATTTCTAGGATATTTTCTCCCATATACCTTATTTTCTAATATAGAAAAATGGTATGGTAGTTTTTTGTTATGGACTATTCTTGCAATAATAGTTATTATCATCAATTATATCTTGACAAAAGAGTGGGGTGATGAAGAGTGAGCACAACAATGGTTTGGATCACCATTACCCTCTACATTTTAATTGGAATATTTATTGCTTTCCTATCTAGAGTAGGAAAACAAAACAGTATGGCTGGCTATTTTCTCGGTGACCGGAAGCTAAATGGTTTTGTTTCTGCACTTAGTTATAGTGCAACAACCTATAGTGCTTTCATGCTAGTAGGTCTTGCAGGATTAACCTACAATGGTGGCGTTGGAGCATTTGGATTTGAGATTATTTATTTCATGGGTGTTTCTTTGGTGGCTATTTTTGGCCCACGCTTTTGGTTAGTTGGAAAAAAATATGGCTATGTGACACCATCAGAAATGCTAGGTGATCGCTACCAAAATAAATGGGTAGCAATTGTGACAGCTTTATCCAGCTGCTTATTCTTAATTCCATATAGTGCAGTACAACTTACAGGGATTGGCTATTTATTAGAAGGGGTAACAAGTGGTGCAATTTCCTATACAACAGGCGTTATTATCGCAACCATTTTAGCATTAGTTTTCACATATATTGCGGGAATTCGCTCAGTTGCTTGGACTGATTCATTACAATCGTTAATTATGATCATCGCGTCTACTATTGTGGTTTTATTGATTATAGATGGATTAGGGGGCTGGAATGGATTTTTTGACTCCATTGAAAAGACAAAACCAGAAGCCTTAGCGGTACCAGGAAATGGATTTTTTAACTTTTGGACATTTTTAGGTTTAACTATTCCTTGGTTTTTCTTTAGTATTTCTAATCCACAGGTAAGTCAGCGTTTATTTATGCCATCATCGATGAAAAGTATGCGACATATGCTACTAGGCTTTTTAATTTTTGGATTTATTTATACGATTGTATCAGTTGTATGGGGATTATCTGCGACAGTTCTTTTTCCAGAATTAGATAATGCCGATTTAGCAACACCAATGCTGTTATCATCCGAATTGGTTCCAGATCTCCTAGGCGTTATTGTCATGGTAGGAATATTAGCTGCGGCTATCTCGACCATTGATTCGATTTTATTGACACTCTCTTCCTTATTTTCTAGGGATGTATATCGTAATATTATGAAGCATAAACAAACAACAGACCAAAAACAATTGCAAATAGGAAAAATTGTAATACCTATAATTGCAATTCTGGCCTATTTATTTGCACAATTACAACTAGATTTAATTGCCGTATTATCAGTAGCATCTTCTGCTGGTTTAATTGTTGTAGTGCCAGGAATTATCGGCGCATTCTTTTGGAGAAAAGGAACAGCAAATGGTGTGATTATAAGTGTTATCATAGGAAGTATTTTTGTGATTATTCTTGAAGCCTTTCAACTTTTACCTTTAGGCTTGAAGTCAGGTATTTGGGGGATTATTATTTCTACTATTCTCTTTATTAGCACAAGTTTCATAACCAAAGCCCCTGAAGACAAAGCCAATGAATTTATCGATTATTTACAGGTTAAGTTGAAGAAAAACTCTAGATAAACCCAAAGAAGTGCTAATTTTTTCCTTTTAAATAGTTTTAAAACATGTATTGATAATACGCAATTAATGTCGATATAACTATTTAGAAGGGGAGGAAACAGCTTGAAAAAACTGAAGTGGAAATCTAGTGTATCAACTAAATTAATCTCATTAATTACCGTTATCGTTGCCTTAACAGGAATTGTCATTGGAATATTTAGTTATAATGTAGCAAAAGCTCAATTAGTAGAATCAGGAGAAAGTGAATTAAGGAAGATAACAGATGGGGCATATTCCATTCTAGAATTATTAAATCAAGAAGTGGAAGAGGGAAGATTAAGCTTAGAAGAAGCGAAGGATGAGGCTCGTCTCCTATTAAATGGACCAGAAAATAATAAGCAAGAATATGACTATTCTCAAACAAATTTTGTTTATAAAAACAATGGATATGTTCTAGCTTATGATGAAGAGCTTGTCTTGCAATTACATCCTACCGAAATAGGTAGCGAGCCTGCTGATGATTTAAATCGGAGTAATCGCGCATCACTTGTAAAAGCAGGTAAAGCATCAGAACCTGATGATAGAATTGCTGAATACAGTGATCTCCAAGAGGATGGAAGCTATAAAGACAAAACAGCTTATATGAGATATTTTGAGCCATGGGATTGGACTATAGGTGTTGCTGTGTATCAGGATGAGTTTTATGAAGGGTTACATCAATTATTCTTGGTTATTATTAGTAGTGTTGTCGTAATTATCGTTATTAGTGCTATTATTTTTTATTTGTTAACAAGAAAAAAATTAGTATCTCTTACAATGGTGGCAGATGTTGCCACATCCATTGCAGAAGGTAATATTAAAAAGACAAATTTAAAAGAGTCTCAGGACGAAATAGGCTTACTTGCTGCAGCATTTAATAAAATGTCTGATCAATTAACTACATTAGTAACAAATGTTCACCAATCAAGTGATCAATTACTTGATGCAGCAACAGATTTATCAGCAATCTCGGAACAAACCTCTGCAAGCAGTGAGGAAGTTGGAAATGCGATGGAGGAAATCTCTCGAGGCACTCAAGAACAAGCAAATGATTTAGAGGATATTAGTTATAGAGTAGATCTATTATCACAAGCCGTGCAAAAAATGCAAGGCGAAACCACTAAGGTGGATACGATCACTACAGAGACAGAAGAGCTATCAAGTAATGGCCAAGAAATCGTCTCAAAATTACAGAAATCAAATAGTGAAGCCGTTCATGCATCTAGGGCAATTGCAGAAGATATCCAACAATTGAATCAAAAAGTTACAAAGATTACATCTGTTATGGATACGATAGAGCATATTGCGGAAGAAACGAACTTACTGGCACTAAATGCAAGTATTGAAGCAGCAAGAGCGGGGGAACACGGTAAAGGATTCTCTGTAGTCGCTGATGAAATCAGAAAGCTTGCAGAACAGTCTAAGGATGCGACACACCAAGTACAACAGGTTGTTTCAACCATTGTTGCAGAAACTGATAAAACCGTTGAGGCTGTTCGGAGTAACGTCCAGAGTTCAGAAGGGTTAAACAACGATGTGGAGGAAACAGAGGGTATCTTTGTGGACTTACAGCAAGCTGTTAAGGAAATTGTGGCAGCAATCGGTTCTGTTAAGACAGAGATGGATCAGATTACGAACGAAGTAGAAAAAATGAATGAAAATATTGAAAGTGTATCCAGTGTATCTGAAGAAACAGCTGCGTCTGTGGAGGAGATCACTTCATCCGTTGACGAGCAGATAAACGCGATTGCCAATGTGGCAAAATCAGCAGAAAACTTAACAGGGTTAAACCAAGATCTTAGTAACATTATTAACCGTTATACCATTTCCAAATGATGAGTGCAGATTGAATCATCATCTATAATCACGTAAAATAGAATCATTATAGCATGTAATGAGGTGAGATGATGGCAGGGATTAAATTTGAAATCGTGGAGAACATTGCTGTATTAGCTGAATCACCTTCTGGTTGGACGAAGGAAGTGAATTTGATCAGCTGGAATGACCGCGAGCCTAAATATGACATAAGAGATTGGTCACCAGATCATGAAAAAATGGGTAAAGGTATTACGTTAACAATGGAAGAATGGAAAGCATTAAAAGACTTTATGGTCGAGTCAAATTAAAAAAGCTTGATATGAGGTGCTAGACACTCATATCAAGCTTTTTCACTATCATCAAATTTTCCAATTCGATATTCCCAAAACCTCTAAAAAAGTTTGTTAGATTTCCTTACAGAAAACATGACGTTAAATGTTCGTAAATAGTAGGATGGTAAATAACAAAAGATGTTAAATGATTTAACATAAAAAAGGGGATATGAAAAATGGCGACATTAGCACCAGATAGAACGAAGGTTCACAAGACCAACTTAGAGATGATCAAGGATCAAATCGAGAAAAGACATGTAGAACTATTACATCTACAATTTGTCGATATTGAAGGTTCCTTAAAACAAGTAACCGTCACTTCGGAGCAATTAGGTGACGTGGTTGAAGGAAAAACAATGTTTGACGGTTCCTCTATTAAAGGATTCACTCCAATTAACAAATCAGATCTGTATTTATTACCAGATTTAAATACATTTGCTGTATTACCATGGACAGAGGAAGACGGATATGCAGAGGCAAGATTTTTATGTAGTGTGACGAACCCAGATGGAACTCCCTTTGAAGGAGATCCCCGTACGATTCTAAAAAATACTGTAGATAAGGCGAATGAGAAGAATTTTTCTATTCAGGTAGGTCCTGAGCTTGAATTTTTCTTATTTGAAACAGATGCCAAAGGAGACCCTACCAACAGAGTGGCCGATCAAGGGGGTTATTTTGAACCGGCACCATATGATTTAGGAGAAAAAGTACGCTTGGAAATTTATCAAACATTGAAAAAAATGGGCTTTGTAATTGAAGCTTCCCATCACGAAGTAGCCATTGGTCAACATGAGATTAACTTTAAATATGCCGATGCACTGACCACTGCTGATAATGCAACGACATTTAAATGGGTAGTAAAAACAATTGCTCAGCAATTTGGTCTTAGAGCTACATTTATGCCAAAGCCTATCTTTGGTGAAAACGGAAATGGAATGCATGTAAATATCTCCTTATTTGATCAAAAAGCTGGGAAAAATGCTTTTTTCGATGAAAAGGACTCAAGACAATTGTCAGAAGAAGCTTATCAATTTATTGCAGGGCTTTTGACACATGTTTCTTCCTTTGCGGTATTTACTAATCCACTTGTAAATTCTTATAAAAGGCTTGTTCCGGGTTATGAGGCACCATGCTATATCGCATGGTCTGCTTCCAATCGTTCTGCATTAGTTCGTATCCCAGCAACCCGTGGTGCTGGAACACGTGTCGAAATTAGATGCCCAGATCCATCAGCAAATCCATACTATGCTTTCGCAGCTATTGCACAATCTGGTATTAACGGAATAGAGAAAGAAATGAACGCACCTGCAGAAATAGTCGACGATATTTTTAGTATGGACGACGATGAAAGAATCCTACGAGGCATTCAGAATCTACCAACAACCTTAGGTGAATCCATTCAAGCATTAGTTGATGGTGAAATAGGAAAACAAGTGCTTGGAGAATACGCATTAAAGGAATACCTTTCACTAAAACAAGAAGAATGGAACAGTTATCGTACCGCTGTGACCGATTGGGAGTTGGCAAGCTATCAAAGTAAATTCTAATTATTCGCTTAATTATATACTTTTAGTTGATATACAACCCGAACTTTAAAAAGGTCCGGGTTGTTTTTTTGATAAGCGTTCTACAACGGATTGAATTCCTATAAAACTCGTATTCTTTTCAATTAAGTTAGAAAATCGATATAATTCAATTATATAGTGAATGTATAGTGAGGTGTTTAAAATGGATCCTTTAGATATCATGCTTGATATGGAACGAGTTAAACCATATTATCAACCAGTGTTTAGTGCTGATAGTCATGAGGTCGTCGGCTACCAAGTACTTGGTTATTTAGAAACAGAGAGAAAAAGAGAAAGTATTCGTGCCTTCTTTCAGGACCAAAATGTCCCTGATGAATTCAAAGTAGATATGGATCGACATATTCATCGAAGAGCATTAGATATATATCTGAAGCATAATGTGGATGCAAGTATTTTCCTCATTGTCCATCAAAGCTATTTAACAAAAACAGAGGAAGAAAAGGACTTTGTTCAAGAGCTGATTTCTTATCAAGAAAAGGGATTGGATTTATCCAAGGTTATTTTAGAAATTGTTGAACAAGAATCAGTAGAGGAAATGGATAACCTATCAAACTCATTAAAATATTTAAAAACCTTTGGCGTCAAAATTGCGATTAATGATGCCGGAAGGGGTTCAAGCAATATGGATCGTATTAGCACACTTGAACCAGATATTATCAAAATAAACCTAGCTTCCTTACTAGACCAATCACTTTCTGTTAACTATCAGCATACCATTTACTCCTTATCTATCTTAGCAAGAAGAGTGGGAGCAGAACTGTTATTTGATGGAATAGAATCTAACTATCATTTTCATTATGCATGGCGAAATAATGGAAGATACTACCAGGGTCCATTTCTATCGACCCCGAGTGAAGCTTTTATAAGGAGAGACCTTTTAAAAACTAGGTTTAGAAAGGATATCCAACAATTTATCTATATTGAAAGATCAAAAATTAATGCAAAATATCAGTTAACCGAAACATTAAATGAAAAATTACAGCAAAATATTAAAATGTTAAGTTTAGAAAAGAACCTAGAGGAAGAGATTGATCGTTTTATTACCAATTGGGACGAGATGTTTTTCCGTATTTATGTGACAGATGCAGATGGCTTTCAAAAAACCGCTAACTATATTTATACCAAGGATGCTTGGAGACAGGATCTTACAGTGAAGGGAAAAAACTGGAGTTGGCGACCATACTTTATTGAAAATGTCATTCGAATGAATCATGATCAAACGGGGATACTTTCAGACATCTATAATGATATCGAAACAGGAGAAAGAATTCGTACATTTTCTTATCCTATCGACGAAAATTTATACGTATTTATGGATATTTCACCAATGTATTTAGACGAGCATGAGGATTTATTATGGTAATTATGAAAGGAGGTCTCTAATTGAAAACAGCTATGGTCATTGTAAACCCGAGTTCTGGTTCCGAAGAAAGTGAGAATTATCGTAATAAAGTGCTAGATAAATTACAGAATAAGGGGTATAGAGTGACTAGTAGAATCACACAAAAAGTAAGGGATGCGGTTCATTTTGCGCAGGAAGCTTGTGAGAGTAACTTGGATCTTATCGTAATCATGGGAGGAGATGGTACAATAAATGAAGTGATCAACGGAATTGCTCCAACTAATCATTATCCGACATTACTCATTATTCCATTTGGTACAGTGAATAATTTTGCAAAAGCATTAGAACTTCCTCTAAACCCAGATGAAGCTATTGAAATAATAGAAAAAGGTCAATTCCAAAATGTCGATATTGGCAAAGTTAATGATCAGTATTTTATGAACTTAATCAACTTAGGTGTGATAGCAGAAGCAACCTATTCTGTAACTGCTGAGCAAAAATCGAAATATGGATCTTTTGCCTATTTTATCGAAGGTGTAAAGAAGTTTTCCGAAAAAGACGTATTTCGAGTACAAATAGAAACAGATATAGACACCTTGGACACTGATGCGATGTTTGTATTAGTGGCGGTGACAGACACCTTCGCTGGCTGGAAAAATATGATCAAGGAAGCGGAAATAAACGATGGATATTTGCATCTATTCATTTTTAAAGAATTAACAAGTATAAAAAGCATAGCAATGATTGCAAAATTAATGAGTGGTTCGTTAAAGGAACAAAAAAATGTCATTTATAGGAAAGCTAAGGAAGCAATCATCCAGACTAATACAACGAAAGTGATAAATGTTGATGGCGATGAAGGGGAAGAAACTCCATTAAAAATAAGAATTCTTCCAAGCCGTTTACGGGTAATGGTATAACCATTACCCCTTTTTATACGTTAGGAAAATATAAAATTTTTGTAGGAAAGAATGCGATGAAGCAAAAATTTTGAAGTCCAAAGTATAAGAAAAGCTAACGCATCCGCTAAAGGACGAGCGAATGCGAGTTTTTCTTATGTAGTAGTGCAAAAAAGTGATAATTTTACTCAAAAGTGCTAATTTATTAGATCCTTATATAATAACTAGTTGTGATTGTATACAAAAATTTATTATTGCAGGAAAAATTCCAACATAATATATTATCCATATAGTTTGGAGGTGAAAGCAAGTCTTCATTCCACCCTTTTCCTCACACTATTTGTAAGTGCTTACATTTGTGATAGAATTATTCAAGTGAGGTGAAGAATATGAGAGATAAAAAAATTTTCTCCAATATGAAAAAATGGTTTTCCTATCGTTGGCAGAGCAATTATTTTCGGAAAAGCTTTCTATTAATTTTATTTATTACTTCTATTCCAGGAATTATTTCAGGTATTGCTATTTATACATTCGGATTAAGCTCTACCGAAAAAGAGTTGCGTAAAGTACATGTAGAGGAGATTGATGATCGTGCTCAAAATATTGATACACAATTTAGTTACTTGGAAGAGTCCTTAACCTATTGGGCATTTGATCCAAGTTTTAATTATCAACTAATTACCACTGATTTTGTTTATGAGTTCCAAAAAACAAGAGAAATTATGCAGAAGTTAATGATCCTTGAAGGAAGCCAGCCACTTATTGGTGAGGTGGAATTATTTGTGGAAACAAAGGAAGGCCCTGTTTTATTCACACCTTACATAGAATACATAAAGGATGAAAAGGAACAAGAGGGCTATCATTCCTTATTAAAAACATCAAAAAATATAACTTGGGATCATACGGAAGACTTTTTTCAACATACAGGATATCGAAATAACTTAATATTAACCCACCAAATACCAGGGGTGATTAATAATCCTTTTGGTGCCATCGTTGTTACAATAGATGATAAAAGTCTTGTTCGTACACTAGAGACACTAACCCCATACAGCAACGGAGTAACAATGTTAATCAATGAAGAGAATGAATTACTTCTATCGACAGAAGGATCCTCAGATAAGGAATTCACAAAAGAATTAATTAATGTATTTACGAATAATAATAAGATGGATCGATCATTTCAAATGGATTGGAAGGATAAAACCTATTCTGTTTCGTATGGCACCTTTGATCGAATTGGATCGAAATGGACTTACATATCAGCTGCACCTATTTCAGCAATTACAACACCTATTATCACGATTTCAAAGGTCATACTTGTCGCAAGTTTAATTGTGCTCGGATTAGCCTTTTTCTTAACCTGGTTTGCCTCAAACCGTTTGTATCAGCCTGTGAAGAATTTAGCCAGTAGTTTTACAGCAACAAGTAACTTAACCTCTAATGGAAGGAAGGATGAATTTAAGCAGATTCGAGACAGATTAGATTCTTTAACATTTGAAAGTGAACAATTGGAAAAGCGTATAAATCACCAAATACCGCAGTTAAGGCAAAATTTTCTTATTCAGCTTACTAAAGGGTATTTATATGATTTTGATGAGGATGCCTTAAGAAGAAGAATGGAAAATTATCGCTGGAAGGTCCATCATCATTCCTTTGTTTTATTAGATATCCAGCTAACAAGAGGAAATGAACATCTCCAACGAACATATGAGGATGATAGCTTGATTGCTTTTGCGATGGCAAATATTGCGGATGATATGACAGCAAAATATCTCGATCAGTACACGGTTTTAAATCAATATGATTTGACGGCAAGCCTTTTTTTGATCATTCCAGATGACATGTCGAATTGGTCAGATCAATTGAATCAATTAGCAGAGGATATTATGACAGCAATTAATCGTATTCTATCAAGCTATGTGACAATAACGATCAGTTCTGAAACAACAAGAATCAAAGATATTCCTTTTCTTTTCGAGGAAATAGGGAGGGCGAGGAGGTTTAGAGACTTCAATAACCAGAATCAGATTCTTATGTTAAATGAAGTGGAGAAAGAAGTGAAGGGACAAAAATTATTTTATCCATTTGAAACAGAAAAAGAGATCATTCAAAGCATTAGAAGAGGTAAAATTAATGAATCAGAAGAGTTGATTCGTCAATTTTTTGATGAACTTTTACACAATAGTACAAAAGAGGTAAGTGTTCATGCAGGTATTATGCAGCTTTATAGTACGATTCAACACGAAATTTTACTATCAGGGGTAGATCCTGTCGTTTTATATAAAGGACGAAATATGTATGAGGAGCTATCACAGCTTCGGGAAATGGAATGGGTAGTGAAATGGTTAATTGTACAAGTTATTGAACCATATATAACCTTTTTAGAGAATAACATGAATATGGAAATGAAAGTGATAGTAGAAAAAGTAGTTTCTTACCTTGAGGAACATTATATGGAGGATATCTCACTGGAGAGTTGTGCTGAATATGTTGATATCACGCCTTATGCCTTAAGTAAAGCATTTAAAAAGATTTATGGCGTCAATTTTATAGATTATCTTACTACGATCAGAATGGATAAAGCAAAAGAGTTATTATTGTACACGAACATGAAAATTAATGAAATATCAGAAAGTGTAGGGTATAGACATAGTTACTTTAATCGAATATTTAAAAAACATGTAGGCTTGCCACCTAGTCAATACCGAAAAACAAGAGCAAGTAGTTCTTAGGAGGAAATTAAATATGGGTTTTTCTTATCAACAATTTTTGAAGCCTGATACAGAATTTTCAGCCATGCCGTTTTGGTTTTGGAATGACCAGCTTGATAAAAGTAAATTGCGGTCACAATTAATCGATTTCCAGTCTAAAGGTGTAGAAGGTTTTGTGCTACACCCCCGTAAAGGAATTCCTAATAATACCCCCTATTTATCCGATGAATTTATGGATTATGTAAAATTTGCTGTAGAGGAAGCAGACAAACGAGGCATGCATGTTATCTTATATGATGAAGCCATGTATCCTTCAGGAGCAGCCAATGGAAAAGTAGTCGAGAAGAATCCTCAATATGGAAGTAGAGGATTATATGCGTTGGAGACAGACATATTTGATAGCACAGTGGAAATACCATTAAAACCGGAGGATCGAATTGTAGCAGTGTACCTGGCGTGTAAAGATTCTGATCAAGACTATAATCCAGAGAAAATTAGCTGTATTTTTCCACTTAATGCTCAGATCATTCAATTACGAGAGAATATTGCTACTATTCCAAATGAAGTGATGGATCAATTCTTTCAAACTAACCAACGCAATAAGGAAGATTACCGCTGCATAGCCTTAATAGAAAGCTATACATTCGGAACGATTCGAGGAATACATGCCAATCAAGATGATGGGGAAGTTAATGCGCCTCGATCTGCTGACCTATTAAACCCCGAAGCTGTAGAGAGTTTTATGGAGATTACTCATGAGCGATATCGGCAAGTGGTAGGAGAATATTTCGGAGGGACAATTTTTGCTATGTTTACTGACGAACCCGACATAACTGGAAGAAACGCTCAGTCAGGAGGTATTGCTTGGACGAACAATTTTGAAAGGTATGTTTATCAAGAGGGAGTACATGTGGAGGATCTTCTTGGATTATTTTTTTCTGTCGGTGAAAAAACAGATGATGTTCGTCAAAAATATGAAAAAGCCGTAAATAAACGATTAATGGAGACGTATTACATACCTATTGCCAATTGGTGTCAACAAAATAACCTTCATCTTACTGGTCATCCTGCCAAAAGCGATGATATAGAGCTTCTTGAGCCTTTTACTATTCCAGGCCAGGATGTTGTGTGGAGATGGGTAGCACCTGAAGACGAAAAAGGATTGATAGGAGAACATTCTACTGCCGGAAAATGTGGGGCAGATCTTGCTAGACATTTTGATCGTCGTCGAAATTTAAATGAGTATCTAGGAGTATGTGGTGTTGATAATTCCTGGAATTTATCTGCGGCTGATATGAAATGGTATACAGATTGGCTTGCGGTTAGAGGTGTTAACTTATTTTGTCCACATGCCTTCTATTACTCTATAAAGGGTAGAGAAAGAAGTCATGAGCGTCCACCAGATGTAGGACCAAATAATGCATGGTGGCCATATTACCATTTTTTTAGTACTTATATCAAACGTGTAAGCTGGTTAATGACAGATAGTGTCAATCAAGCGGAAATTGCGATATTAGCATCGAATAACCATTTACCATGGAAAATGGCTAAATATTTTTTTCAACACCAAATAGAGTTTAATTATTTGCATGAATCTTTATTTACTAAAGAAAAGATCATGATTTCGGGTGATCGTTTGAACATTGGTAATTATTCTTATCAAGCTGTCGTTATAGATGAACAAAAATGGCTAGAAGTGGATCAGGCAGTGAAGCAAACCTTAACCAAATTCACCCAAAATGGTGGAAAGGTATATTGGGTGACTACTAAAAGTAAAGCAGAGAGCATGCCTGATATTATCACTGTTTCACCTGATGATCTAGCATCAATCCATCATTATTTCTCCCATTATCGATATGCAAAGCTTTCTAATGAATGTCCGAATATTCGGATAACGAAAGGGAATAAATCAGGCCAATTATTTTACTTTATGACAAACGAAGGCGAGGAGCTTTATAAAGGAACGATTAAATTTTCGAATGATTTCCCAGTTGAAGAGTGGAATCCGTGGACTGGTTCACGACAGAAATTGGCAACAACTAATGGAGAATATCAGCTAGAGCTTCCGTATCGAGAGTCAGTGATATGGATAGTAGATTCTAGTCAAGGAGAGAGAGAAAGGAAGAAGGAAGCACGACCAGCAAAATGGATCGAGATAAATCCAAGATTACAACCAGAATCCAATAAATTAGAATACTGGGATAAGCAAACACTTTCTGACTGGAGTAAAACGGATGGTTTACAATACTTTTCAGGAACGATGACATATCCGTTTGTTTTCGACTATCAGGGAGATAAGGTAGATGAAGTGACTATTGATTTGGGGGAAGTTTATGAAATAGCAGAGATTTCCCTTAATCATAGTGAACCTGTAGTGAAAATGTGGCCTCCTTATAAGGTTAATGTTCCCGGGGAAAGTCTAGTAAACGGGGAAAATTCACTTAACATACGAATTACCAATAATAGTGCAGTGAAAATGGATAAACAGCACTTGCCATCAGGCTTAATCGGGCCAGTTAAAGTGCTTGGGAAAATATATGACGAGTAAAGGGTGTAAAAGATGAACAGGGTATTTTTGGCGAGTGATTCAACCTGTCAGAGTTATGACAGAAAAGAGGCCCCACAGGCTGGATGGGGGCAGTTTTTACAACAATTTTTGAAAGATTGTACCGTTATCAATCACGCAATCGGAGGTAGGAGCTCTAAAACCTTCATTCAGGAAGGTAGATTAGAAGTTATTGCAAATGAATTGAAAGAAGGTGACTATCTACTAATACAAATGGGCCATAATGATTCGACAAAGGAAAAGCCAGAGCGTTATACAGAAGCGTATAAGGATTATAAGAAATTTTTACAGCAATATATTCATACAGCAAGAAAACATCACGCAATACCAATATTGTTGACACCAGTTTCTCGCCTACACTACGTAAACGGAGAGTTTTTAGTAGATTTTGGGGATTATTGTAATGCGATGAAGGAAGTAGGTGAAGAGGAAAAATGTCATGTGATCGATTTAATGAAGCTTTCCGTTCAACATCTGACTAAAGTGGGGATACAAGAAGCAACTACGTATTATATGGTGGACATAAATGGAACCGATCACACGCATTTTACTGAAAAAGGTGCAAAACAAATGGCAAAGATCCTCTCAAGCTCCTTACAATTAATCATAGAAGCATAACCATATCAACTGATGAAGCCTCTCCCCGTACTTATTCAGTATGGGGAGTTTCTTATCAAATGAAACGTCTAAGAAAATAGTTTATAACTGAATGGGAAGGATGAATAAAAAATGAAACTGGACCTTAAATGGTTAACAAAAAAACCGAATATACCAACAAATATTACATGGGGGGTCCCGTGGCCAAAAGGTAAAATAAATAGAGATCAAGCTATAACCTTGCTCAATGAGCATGAAGAAATGCTACTACACCAAACCTGGCCTCTCGCCTACTGGCCTGATGGAAGTGTGAAATGGACGGCACACTCCGCGAACTTAAGTCAGGAACAAAGCCTGTCCCTTTCTACGGATAAGGTACCTTTTGAAAGCAAAGGTCTTGTAGTGGAGGAAAAAAAGGATAAAATGATTATCCGTAATGGAACCATGGTATGTACCGTTTATGCAAAAGGTGCTAAGATGCTTGAGTTAGAAAAGGATAGTCAATCATATCAAGGTTTTTTAGAAACATTGGTAGAAGAGCGAGAGGAACAAGGAGATCATTTAGTTATCTCACACACGATGGCTATCGGACATATTGAGCAAATCGAGCTAGAAAATAAAGGAGAGATTCGCACTGTTATAAAGGTGAAAGGAGCTCATAACACAAAAGCTGGCGAGCGTTTTCTACCTTTTATTGTCAGACTATCTATCTATCGTGATTTATCTGATCTCAAAATAGTGCATACGATCATTCATGATAGTGATCCAGATCGTTATTATATAAAAGGAATTGGATTAAAGATAACAACTAGTTTCACAGGGGAAGCATGGAACAGGCATGTGCAAATGGCGGGGGATGAAGGAGTATATAGCGAACCAGGACAATTATTATTAACTAGAAAATACCGTAATGCAGATGGATTATTTAAAAAACAGATTGAGAATGAACAAGTGAATTTAGACGATACACCTGACTTAAAAAAATTGGTGAAAAAAAATGCTACATGGAATGATTTCAAGCTAATACAAGATAGTGCTGTTCACTATAAAGTTATGAAACGTAGAGAAAAAGAAAATGCATGGATTGATGTGTTACATGGTGGTCGTTCGCAAGGCCTGTTATATGCAGGTGGCGATAGTGGGGGTATTGCGATCGGTCAGAAAAAATTTTGGCAAAAGTTCCCGAGTTCCCTTGAAGTAAAAGGTCTAACGAAGGACACAACATCCATTATCTGTTGGTTATGGTCGCCAGATAGTGAGGCAATGGATCTTCGTCATTATAGTAACGAAACCCATGTGGAGAGTGCCTATGAAGGCTTTGAAGAAATGAGAGCATCGCCTATTGGAATTGCGAATACGAATGAGCTGTTTTTGTCACTTTACTCATCTACCCCATCTACTCATCAATTATTTGAAAAAGCCTTGGCTTGGCAGAATACAAATTTATTAGTATGTGATCCAGCCTATTATTATCAAACGAAGGCGACTGGAGTTTGGAGCTTGCCAGATAAGTCAAATGAATTCTCAAGTTTTCTGGAGATGGAGCTTGAAAAAGCATTGCGTTTTTATCGAAAGGAAATCGATCAACGAAGCTGGTATGGCTTTTGGAATTATGGCGATGTGATGCATACATATGATCCAGTGCGTCATCAATGGCGCTATGATTTAGGTGGCTTTGCATGGCAAAACACGGAACTAGCCCCTAACATTTGGTTATGGTATGCCTTTCTCCGCTCAGGTGATCCAGCTGTTTTTGAAATGGCAGAGGCAATGACTAGACATACAAGTGAGGTGGATTGTTATCATTTAGGGGAATACAAAGGATTAGGCTCTCGACATAATGTTGTTCATTGGGGATGTGGTTGTAAGGAAGCCCGGATTAGTATGGCAAATTTATATAAAACTTATTATTACTTAACAGCTGATGAACGGACAGGTGAAATTTTAAAAGATTTCAAGGATGCCGATGAAGCTACCGTAAGGCTGGATCCGATGCGTGAATTCTATCCGAAGGATGAACATCCAACACATACTCGGGTAGGTCCTGACTGGGCAGCATTTTGTTCTAACTGGTTATGTGAATGGGAACGCAGCGAGGATAAGAGCTACTTCCAAAAAATCATTACAGGCATAGAGGATATAAAGAGTACACCATTTCGATTGTTGTCTGGCCCAACATACGGTTATAACCCAGAAACATCCCATCTTTTTCATATAGGTGATGGCAACAAAGGTGGTTTCCATATGATCATTGCCTTTGGTGCCCCCCAAGTGTGGATGGAGCTTGCAGAATTGTTAGATGATGAAGTATGGAAAGAGATGCTCGCAGAGTTTGGGGAATTTTATGCACTCTCTGACCAAGAAAAACAAGACAGAACTAGTGGCATTCTTCATAATAAGATGTTTAATTGGCCAATGTTTTCCGCAGCAATGGTCGCATATGCAGCGAGAAGAAAAAAGGATCATGAATTAGCACAAACAGCATGGAGATTATTGTTAGATCCTAAACAAAATCACACGCCATTACCAATAGTAGAGCATAAAGTAACGAGCTGGAAAACCTTAAATGAAATTCCTTGGGTGACAACGAATACTATTTCGCAATGGTCGATAAATGTGATAGTATGCCTTGAATTATTGAAGGATTATCCACCAAAAAGTTCCTTGCAAAAAAGTATTAAATCAGAAATAAAATGATAATTTTCTGGTGAAAAGTATTGATAGCCATGAGATGAAAGCAATTAGATTAAAATGGACAAAAATTGAATATTGTAGGAAAAATGTAAGCGTTTTATATTTGGTTTAACGACAAGGAAGTTTGCACCTGGACAACTAAATAAAAGGAGGGGTACCTATTTTAAGTGGAGTGAAAAAGGTGCATATCCATGTCAGTTATGTGAGTAAATTGAAGGAGGGTCAAGATGAAAACAAAAAATTACCGTTATTTATGCATGGCTTTATTTGTATTTATGATGATAATCATTACTGGATGTAGTAATAGTGAATCATCTGGTCAAAAGAAGGAAGGCGAATCAGGTGGGGATGATGCAGGGGATAGAATGCATTTGCGAGTGTTTGTTCCAACCTTCTCTACCGAACCCCCAACAGATGATAGTCCGGTGTTAAAAGAGATTGAAGACTATACAAATAAGGAAATTACGATGGAATGGGTACCGAATAGTAATTTAGAAGATAAGTTTAACATTACTTTATCATCTGGTGACCTGCCGCATGTCATGTATGTTCCGAATAAATCTCCGAGCTTTATTAGTGCAGTAGAGGATGGGGCGTTTTGGGAGTTAGGTCCATATTTAAAGGATTATCCTAATCTAAGTCAAACTAATGAAATTGTCTTAAATAATAGTTCGATTAATGGAAAAATCTATGGGATTTACCGTTCACGTGATTTAGGTCGAAATGGAGTTATTATCCGAAAAGACTGGTTACAAAACCTAGGGTTAGAAGAACCTAAAACGATTGACGAATTTTATAACATGTTAAAAGCCTTCTCTGAAGAGGATCCTGATGGAAATGGAGAAGATGATACTTATGGTATGGTCGTCTCTAAATATGAAGGTCCTTGGGATGTGATGCAAACATGGTTCGGTGTACCGAACAAATGGGGCGAGGATGAGAATGGTGAGCTATATCCATTCTTTATGGATGACAATTATATAGAAGCATTAAACTTCTTTAAGAAGCTTTACGATGAAGGTCTCGTAAATGAAGACTTTGCTGTAATGGACCCTGCTCAATGGTCAGAGCCAGTTATTGGAGGAGAAGCTGGTGTGCAAGTAAATGTATTGGATGAAGGCCACCGTATTCAAGAAAAAATTATTGAAGCAGAGCCTAACAATACAGATCCAATTACAGTCATTAAAGCGGTAGAAGGTCCAACTGGACTGCATAATTTACCAACTTCTGGTTACTCAGGCATGCTCTCAGTTTCCAAAACATCGGTTAAATCAGAAGAAGAATTAAAGCAGGTTCTCGACTTTCTTGACAAAATGAATGATGAAGAAGCACAAATTCTTGCTGAAAATGGTATTGAGGGTCGCCATTATGAAATAGTAGATGGAGTATACCAATCAAACATCAACGAGGATGCTGCACTTAAAGCAGAAGTTGATGGGTTTAATCAAATGTTGATGTACCTCCCAGAGCCTAAATCATTAACAGCTGAGTCCACACCATTACGTGAATTAGAAACGCAATTGAAGCTAGAAAATGAAGATATTGTGGTCGGTAACCCTGCAGAGGCGTATATTTCCGAAGTATATTCTAAAAAAGGACAACAGCTTGACAATATTATTTTAGATGCACGTATTAAATATATTGTTGGCCAAATTGATGAATCTGGTTTGGAGGAAGCTGTTGAGCTTTGGAAACAATCTGGTGGTACCGATTATATTGACGAAATCAATCAATTACATCAAGAAGCTCAAAAGTGATCGATAAATTGCGCAGGATCTCTTAAGGCAAAAGAGTGAGTGTAATGACTTTGAATTACTGACAATGTCTAGAATTCCTACACATGACAAAGTGACTAGGGCATAACTAAATAGGGAATCCGAATAATTTCCTGATTGAGAACTGTTCGGATTTCCCTTATTTAGTCCCTTCAACTAGAGATTAATTTTAGTTGCATTGAAGCAGGTGGATCGAATTTGTCTACAACAATAATGTTAAGAGGGGGATTAGATGGAAAATGTCCAACAAAGTAAGTTAAATACTTTAGATACTAAAAAGAAAAAAAGTAAATGGAATCAAATATTAAAAGAGAAATGGCTTTATTTTATGATTTTGCCTGGATTAGCTTATTTTATCATTTTTAAATATATACCGATGTGGGGAATTGTGATTGCATTCCAGGACTACTCTCCATTTTTGGGTGTGCTTGGCAGTGAGTGGGTAGGACTAGAGCATTTTAAGTATTTTTTTACCAATCCTGATTTTTTACGTCTATTAAGAAATACATTTATTTTGGCGTTGTATGATTTAATATTCTTCTTTCCAGCACCAATTATTTTAGCATTGATGTTGAATGAAATACGTCTAAGTTTTTATAAACGAACGCTTCAAACATTAGTTTATGTACCTCACTTTATGTCATGGGTAATTATTGCAAGTATCAGTTATGTATTTTTAACAACAAGTGGTGGGGTAGTGAATGAGTTATTAGCCAAATTCGTCGGTGAAGAAGTCAATTTCTTATCAAGTCCTGATTGGTTTAGACCAATGATTATTGGACAAATTATATGGAAGGAAACTGGTTGGGGAACTGTCATTTTTCTTGCGGCATTAGCAAGTGTAGATCAGGAGCAATATGAGGCTGCAATTGTGGATGGTGCAGGTCGTTTTAGAAGACTTTGGCATGTTACGTTACCAGCATTGCGGAGTACCATCGTAATTCTATTAATCCTAAGATTAGGAAACTTTTTAGATACAGGTTTCCAACAAATCTACTTAATGTCGAATTCGCTAAATCGAAGTGTAGCGGATGTGTTTGACACATATGTTTACTTTGTCGGTATTACCGAAGGTGCATTTAGTTATAGTACCGCAGTTGGGCTGTTTAAATCAGTAGTTGGTATTGTACTAATTGTTGGGGCTGATCGATTAGCGAAAAAACTTGGACAGAATGGTTTATTTTAACGAGAACCAGGAGAGGAGTATTAAAAATGCACCGCATGCATAATACAGGCCCAGGTAGGGTGTTTGATATTTTTAACCATATTTTTTTAGCACTTGTTGCGATCATCACAGTGATCCCATTTCTATATGTCGTAGCTGGCTCCTTTGCCTCAGAGACGGAATTGGCAACAAGATCTTTTTTTCTGATACCAAATGATTTTACCACAAATGCCTATAATTATATTTTCTCGACTAATGCTGTTATTAGAAGTTTAGGAGTTTCTATCCTTGTGACAGTAGTGGGGACTGCTGTGAGTATGGTGTTAACATTAACGATGGCATATCCACTTTCTAGATCAACAATGGTTGGCAGAAATCTAATCTTAAATCTTATTCTCTTCTCCATGTTATTTGGTGGAGGAATGATTCCTACTTATTTACTTGTGAAAGGCTTAGGATTATTAGATTCTTATTGGGCGTTGATATTACCATTAGCGATTAATCCATTTAATTTAATTATTGTAAAAACCTTTTTTCAACAATTACCAAAGGAACTAGAGGATGCATCCAAGATCGATGGTTGTACAGAATTTCAAACATTTTGGCGAGTGATGCTACCTTTATCGAAGCCGGTTATTGCTACTTTTACATTGTTTTATGCTGTATTTTATTGGAATGATTTTTTTCAAGCCCTTCTTTATATTACGGATACAACAAAATGGCCAATTCAATTGTTACTGCAACAATTAGTTATGGTAGCCAATTTAGGAGTAGGTGATCTACAAGAGGCACAATTATACGAACCACCAGAAGAATCGGTTAAATTAGCAGTCATTGTTATTGCCACCGTTCCTATTCTATTATTCTATCCATTTTTGCAAAAACACTTTGCAAAAGGAGTCATGTTAGGATCTGTTAAAGGATAAAATTTGCTCATGCATAAGTGTAAATATCCCACCCTTTTTTACAAAAGATAGTTGGCAAGGAGGCGGACCATATGCAAAATATTTCTTTTAAAGCTGGTGAAACCATATACACTAACACATTAGCTGGAGAAAAATCTGTTGAGGATTGGGTAAGAGAAGGTGAGGTATTAACGAAAACCTGGCAAAATAAATTATTGTTAGAAAACAAATTAGATCCAGAGGAATATGGTGATCATGCTCATTGGGTATTATGGTGTCCAGTAGAAATCCCTGATAAAGTAGTCATAAAATGGGAGTTCTATCCAATCAAAGAACCAGGACTATGTATGCTGTTTTTTGCTGCGAGAGGACGAAATGGAGAGGATTTGTTCGACAAGTCATTACCAGAACGTACAGGGTACTATCCTCAATATCATTCAGGAGCTATTAATGCATTGCATCTGTCCTATTTCCGTCATAAGCATCCAGATGAACGAGCTTTTAGAACGTGTAATTTGCGTAAAAGTAATGGATTTCATTTAGTTACCCAAGCAGCAGATCCATTGCCACCGGTCGATGATGCCGTTTCACCATATCTCATGCAATTAGTCAAATATGAGCAATATGTTCAATTTTCTATTAATAACATGGTTATTTTGGAATGGAAAGATGATGGGAGGAGCTTTGGGCCGATTTTACATGGTGGAAGAATCGGCTTTAGACAAATGGCACCAATGGTTGCAGCTTATGCGAATTTGTCAGTTAGTCATGCGATGATAAACTAGTGAATAAAGTGTGGTGAAATAGGATGCAGAATGAAGGTTTAATTGGTAAATTTTATATGTTCGGAGAAACTGTTTTTCTGTTACTCTATGTCAATTTTCTTTGGATTTGTTTTACACTTGTGGGTTTCATCGTGTTCGGTATTGGACCAAGTACTGTTGCCATGTTTACGGTATTCAGGAAATGGTCGATGGGTGAGGATGGAATTCGGGTATTTAAGCTCTTTTATAAAACATACAAAAAAGAGTTTCTTCGAGCTAATGCAATTGGCATTCTTTTACTTGTATTCGGCTATATGCTTTATGTTAACTTGAATTTCTTACAGCTTGATCGAGAATGGTTACAACAGTTGATGAAAACATTATTTATTGTTGTGACAATTGTTTATGGGATAATGCTGCTTTATATTTTTCCGTTGTATGTTCATTATGAGAATAAGTTATATTTATATTTCAAAAACGCTATTCTGATTGCGCTCTATTCACCAGTTAGAACAATCTATTTAATTGCTGCTTGTTTAACATTATATTATCTATATTTTGTACTTCCTGTATTTATTTTTTTCTTCGGAGCTAGCTTATCTAGCTTGGTCATTATGTGGATCGCTTATCGAACTTTTATTCGCTTAGAATTAAGACAAGAGCAAATGCAGGAAAGTAATGCATAATAATAGGGATAGGGAGGGGAATGCCATATGACGGTTGATAAAAAATTGTCTATGCCTTATTTACTTGGAAGAGTGGATATTTCTTCAGCAGGGAAAAATTGCAAAATGTTTCTAGGTGATTTAACAGGTGACGGTAGATTAGACATTTTGATGGTACAGCCAAATGGTGGTATTGACGATAGATATGAACCGCATCAAGTAGAATCAATGACGGCCTTTGATTTGGAAGGTAATGAATTATGGCAGGTTGGAGCACCAACAGACCAACCTGGAGGCCCTGGTAGTGACTATCCGATTCAAATTTATGATATAGATGGTGATGGAAATAACGAGGTTCTTTTTATAATGAAAAAGAGCTTTTTCATTATCGATGGCAAAACAGGTGAGGTAAAGAAGAAGCTTCCTTTACCAAGTGAGGATGCGCATGATTGCATCATTATTGCCAATATTTCAGGAAATGCCTTTCCTAATGATATTATTCTAAAGAACAGGTATGAGCAGATGTGGGCGTTAAGTAGTAATTGGGAGCTTCTCTGGACACACGAAGGGAATATCGGGCACTTTCCATGGGCATTTGATTTTAATAGAGATGGAAAAGATGAAATAATGGCAGGCTATGATTTTTTGAATGCAGCTGGTAAGATAGTCTGGTCCTGTCAGGAGCTTGAGGATCACGCCGACTGTATATGGGTAGGCAAGGTGCAACCAGACGCTGATCATTATCAGTTAGTGATTGGAGGTAGTGTAACCGTTTTATATGATTGCTTAGGAAATGAATTATGGAGATATAATGGATCAATAGAATCACAGCATGTATGTTTAGGTAAGTTTCGTCACGATTATCCTGGCTTACAGGTTGCTGGACTGGATCGAATCGTTCGAGGTTCCAATTATTCAGATGGGAAGGATGGTATTTTTTTATTAGATGCTAATGGGAAAGAGATTTGGAAGGAAAATAGAGATACTGGAGGCTGGTTAACGATTATAGAAACAATCGAAAATTGGGATGACGTTGGTCTCGATTATATTCTAGCTTATCGACGTGGTGGCAATGTTCTTCCAACCATATATGATGGTTACCAAAATGTAATTACTACCTTTCCAATCGATGGTTATCTCGTATATGGTGATTTAATTGGTAGTAATCGCAGCCAGGTTATTGTTTATGATCAGCAGGCTGCCTATATATATGGTAGTAGTAAACTAGACCTAAGAAAGAAAAATGGAAAAACACAAACACAGAGTAAAAGATTATATTCCCAAACATTATATCCTGGTGGGGAGTATATATGAGAAAATTAGTTAGTGAATTAAAAAATAAGAACACATTTACTTTTGGAAAAGTAATATGTGTTCTTTGTATATTTCTCGTTAATAGGATTAGAGCCTTCCCTTGATCCCCGTCAAGTTATATTTGAAATTTTTTCATCATCTCTTGTAATTCTTCTGATAATATTTTTAACTCATCTGATGTTGTTACTAATGATTCGCTTACTTTTAATTGTTCCTCAGTAGTTGCGGACACTTCCTCACTTATTGCAGAGGATTGTTCTGCTGTTGCACTTACTTGATGAATCGTAGAAGTTAGCACCTCTTGAGAATCACGTAATTGCTGAATAGATTCGGTAATTTGTTGGATCTTACCTGTAAAGGCAGCCATATTACTACCAACACCATTTAAGATGGTTTGCGTCTCTTCTGCTTGGGAAACCTGTTCCTTGAATCTAGGGTTTGCTTCCTGTAAAACACCTAAAGTATCATTTACTTCATGGACAATACTAGAAGTAATTTCATCTACCTTGTCAATGGATTGCTTAGATTGTTCAGATAGCTTTCGAATTTCGTCTGCGACTACAGCAAATCCTTTACCAGCTTCACCAGCTCTTGCTGCTTCAATCGCAGCGTTTAATGAGAGTAGATTCGTCTGAGAGACAATATTCGTTAACATAAGCATGACATCATTAATTTGCTCTGTGCTTGCCTTTAAAGCGTCAACTTTTTCCACAAGTGCTGTGGTCATTTCCTCGCTGTCTCTTGTTTTTTGAACTAACTCATTCATTTTTTCTAACCCTTCATGGCTTCTTTCTAATACATCAATCGCGTAATTCTCCATTTCTACATTATTTCCATATACATTTTCTACTTCATCATGGATTGTTGCAGCAAGTGTGTTTCCCTTTTCCGCTTCATCCGTTAATCCTGTTGCACCACTAGCGATTTCCTCAGAAGCAGCAGCTACTTCCTTAGCTGATTGTGACTGTGTTTGAGAAATATCGTGAAGGCTGATAGCAGCTGCTAAAACCTTACTTGTTGATAGCTTTGTCTGGTCCATCATTTCAGCAATATTTTGAAGCATATCATTAAAGCTCCTTGATAAAACGCCGATCTCATCATTTCGTTCTGTATCTATAGACTTAACACGTAGATCACCATTTTGTGCTTCGGCCATTAGATTGGATATGCTAGCTAGCGGTGTAGCAACCTTTTTCACCATTCGTGAAGCAATAAATATAGACATGAGTAAGGAAAGAACAATGATGGCAAGGGTTACATAAAAGATAACTCTTGTATCTTTCGTCAAATCAGCTTCCGAAACAGAACCAACTAGATGCCAATCGGTGATCCCAGAAGAATCTTGAAAAATTAATTCGCCATCCTTTTCACTCACATGCTTATCAGAGTCCAACTGAATCGGATAAGGGTATTCTTTTGTAATTTCATCCCCATCATAAGAGAAAACGATCTCATTGTTTTGATCAACGAGATAAACTAATCCATCTTCCCCGACGGTTACATCCTGAAGTGCTTCCTCAAAGACGACTGTGTCTAATTCGACAAAAAGTATGTAATTTTGGCCACCAATCTGTAAACTTTGTCCGAATGTTACCGTCGGTTTATCATTAGTTCCCGTAATTCCATTTTCAGTACCACCAATCCATGCTACTGCCTCATCTGCTTCCAATGCTTTTTGATACCAGCTACTATCTTTTAAGGTTTCTTCATCCAATGTCTGTGTAGAAGAAATGACTCGTTCCTTCTCGGTATGCACAAGGTACAAGCTAACATTTCCATCCACCATTGTAACTTGTGTTAATGCATCATCAATCGTACTTCTTAATGAAAAATAATCAAAGCTGTTTGGATCTTCAAATTTATCTAATTGGGAAAGTGTATTGCTAAAATTAGGTGCCATTAAGATTTCTGTCACTCGATCCCGATAACTTTCCATCATAAAATCTATTTTATCTCCTGCTTGTACCATTGTTTGCTCTGTGGCATCGGTTACTTTTTCCTTAATGATATTGTTTGATATGATGTAAGAAGAAATTCCAACGATTAGGACACTTATTAAAACGGTTGCTAAAATTCTATACAAGATGACCGAACCGATTGAATTCTTTTTGGGAACACTCGAATGGCTAACTTCCTTAATTCCATTTCGGTCTTTTTTTATTTTCAGTTTTAGATTATTCCATTGATCTTTCACCTTAACTTTCTTAAATTTAGACATGATTCTATCATAATTTTTCCGCAGTTTCTTTCTCAATTATAGAACCCCCATTTTATATTTATTTTTGAAAAGGCTTACGATATTAATGATACAATAGTAGGATGGAAATGGATAAAATAATAGGAAAATAAAATTACCTAATAGTACAAAATGATTATAACACAAGTAGGAGAAAATGACGATAAAAAATAATAAAATTTGACAGGAATGATTGGATTGATTGATTTTATATAATAAAAAATAGTGCCTATATAACTATAGACACTATCATTAAATCATCAGGATGATTTTCTTACTCTTCTACTAAAATTTACATTGGTCGCCTTCACAAAAGCTTCTTTTTTTATTAGGGGTTAAATCTTTCTGGTTAGAGTTTTCTTCTTCTGTGATCCGCTCTAATGCTTGCATAAATGTTTCGACTGGCTGTGCACCTGATATAGCATATTTTTGATTAAAGACAAAAAACGGAACTCCGGTAATACCTAAATTCTTTGCCTCTTCAATATCTTCTAAAACGTCCTGCTCAAACTGAGAAGACTCGATAATTTGCTTCACCTTTTCAAGATCTAGAGAAAGTTCCTTGCAAACCTGAAGAAGTATTTCCGGATCACTTAAATTAGAAGAATGTGTAAAATAGTGTTGAAACATATTGTTTACAAATTGCTCCTCTTTCCCTTCTGCGTGGGCAAATTTAGTAACACGGTGTGCAGTAAAAGTATTTGTAGCCTGTAATGTATCCATATGAAAGTGTAATCCTACACCTTTTGCTTGATCAACAAGTTGTTGATTCATTTGTTTTGCTCTTTCCACTGTCATGTTATATTTTTTTGCTAATATTTCGTGAATCGATTTATCCGTTGTTTTGGGAGCTTCAGGATCTAATTGAAAACTTTTATATTTGATCAAAATATCTAATTTTTTTGGATATCTTTCCACCGCTTTTTCTAATCTCATTTTCCCAATATAACAAAATGGGCAACTAAAATCAGACCAAATCTCAATTTCCATGGTTACACCTCGCTTTACAATCCTCTATATTTTCACATAAAAAAAAGCTACCTTAAAGTAATTTGCTTAAACAACGATACCTTTATTCTATAAATTTGGATTATATAGATGAGGAAGAAACAGGATGAATGCCATTTCACTTAAATGGTATTCATCATAAGATACTATATGCTCCTACAATCTTCTGTTATTCGTTTACTAGCTGCCGTTACAGCGGTAACCCCTTATTAGAGGAGGTGTTCCTATGTTAACAGATTTTAGGGCATTGTTACGGGATGATTTTTATTTTATTGTACCAGCTCTTTGGTTCATCGGCTATGCATGTAAACGAACACCACTAATACCTGATTGGTTGATTATTTGGATTTTATTAGCCTGTGGAATATTTGCAGCATGTCATTTGTTTGGTTGGAATATTCGCTCAATGGTTGATGGCATTATCGCAACAGGTGTTGCCGTATTTAGTCATCAGCTTGTTAAGCAAACAATGTGTCAAGATAAATAATGATAAAGGAGTGATTAGATGGCGGAATTTAAAGGCTTTAGAATTTCAAGTCCATATGGGTCTAGGATTCACCCTATTAGAGGATCAAAGGATTTTCATGGAGGGATCGACTTAGTAAAACAGCATAATGCCCCTATTAAGGCATTTACAGCTGGTACTGTTCTATATGCAGGCATGGGTCAAAGTGGTACAGGCTTAGGTGGCTATGGAAATGTTGTCTTATTGAAGGACACTAACAACCGTGGGCAGTTATATGCACATCTAGATCGTGTAACGGTAAGTAAAGGACAGAAAGTTCGTGCGAATCAAATTATTGGATACCAAGGGCAAACTGGTGAAGTGACAGGTTCCCACCTACATTATGAAGTTAGAAAACATGCGGAGGCAGCACCCCCATATGGCTATCGCTCTAATAAACAAACCTCTACCTTGAATCCGGTAGAATATTTGAACCAATTCACTGAAAAGTCAGATTTAATAAAAGAAGGAATGCGTGGTAGTGAGGTAAAGACATTACAATTAAATTTAATAAAGCTTGGCTACTCGCTTTCTAAATATGGAGCAGATGGGGTGTTTGGTGCGGAAACAGAAAGGGCTGTTAGAAATTTTCAAAGTGATCAAAAGATTACAGTAGATGGGATTGTTGGACCTGTTACGAAAAACAGAATAAATCAGGCATTGAAAGCATGGAGTAAATATCCTGGTACCCTAATAAGACTTGGTAGTAAGGGAGATAATGTAAAGAAAATCCAACAAAAAGTTGGAACAAAAGTCGATGGTATTTTCGGGAAGAAGACAGAGCAGGCAGTGAAAAATTTCCAGAAGAAGAATGGGTTGGCGGTTGATGGTATTGTTGGACCAAAAACATGGAATAAATTATTCTAGCAGGTTTAGAACATTTAAGATCCGAACCTTCGTTCATTTGATATGTTAGGTTCGGATTTTACATATTGTTTAGTTGGTATAGCTAATTATAGTTATAACCTTATTATCTGACTTAACTCTAAAAGTGTATTTTAGGTTGTAAAATTTATGAAAAAGCACTTGATCAACCTTCATTCTATGATATGCTAATTGAGAGAATAGGACTATATAATACTAGACTTAGTCATTAAATAAACTAAAAATAGAGGATCAAGGATCGGTACGAAAATAAGACAAAACATTTTGATTCTTTATAAAATAGTATATAATAATTTATAGTTCTTTTTTACTATATTTATTCAGTTATATTCTACTATATTGGAAGATTGCAATATTGTAATAATAAATGAGATATGGGTGAAGAAAAATGATGCTCCAAAAATGGATGAATAAGCGGTTTTTATTATATCTAATCTTCTTAACAATAGCGATCATCTTCCATGTATTTACTATTCCTCTTATATTTGGTGTCAGTATAAGTTTTGCACCTATTTTCTATTTAGCGATAATTCGTTTATTTGGTTTACGCTATGCCTTAGTTGCCACTCTAATCATTAATGGGATTTCATATACCTTCCAATTCAATGAAGCTTTTTACTTTTTAAATGTCATTGAAGTATTAGTTATTGGTAGTTTGTATAAAAAGAAAGGTAAAGACTTGTTTACATGGAGCTTTGTCTACTGTTTTTTATTGATTTTATATTTCATGATCTACCAGTTTTTTATTCCAGTGGACATATCTAGTGAATTTATTAATTTTACTATTTTTCAATTAGTGTTGTCGACACTATTCTCAGCACTAATAGCGGATATTCTATGTGACTACTTACCATATATTCCGAAAATTGGGTCTGTTTTTATGGATCGTAATCGTCTTTATTTTGGTCAAATCATCTCACATATTTTAATCTTTTTCGCTGTTTGTCCTATTTTAATTTTCATCTTGTTATATTCTAGATCGCTAGAAGCCGATATGTATGAACAGTGGAAGCAAAGTTTAACCCAGTTAAATTATACACTTAGGCAAGAGGTCGTTGAAATGGATTCAGAGGAAATCCAAAATTTTTCCCTTGATTCGGATTTAGAAAAGGCAAGATTAAAATCATTGTTAGAGCATGAGGTTGGAGACAGTAATGCGAGAATATACCTCATAAATAGTAATACTGAGGTTTGGTTATCGACAGCAGATCAGTTAGATTCTAATGAAGATGGTCAGGTATTTCAAACGGGATTTGTAAAGGAGATACACGAGAATGGGTTTATTTGGTTTTCCGAGAACAACCCGAATTTCTTAGCGTGGTATGAAGGAAAATATATAGGACATACTACGTTTCTTAATAAGGATGTGTATCTTTTAATTCCAGTAGATAAAGCTATCTATAAAGCAGCAAATAAATTGGAAAGATATTTATTAATCGCTATGCTTATCTTATTTTTTGCTTTGGTTTGTGGGATCGTATCTAATCATATTCTATCTCAATCATTAGGATTTATTACGAAGATTACAAGTGATCTTCCAAGGAAGGTTCAGACGAAGCAAGCATTTAATTGGTCAGATACGAATATTTATGAATTTGCTCAATTACGTGAAAATATCGAAAAAGTAGCATTAGAGCTCCAAAAGATGTTTCGAGAAACAAAATTGAAAAATAAATTGTTAATGGAGAAAACGAACCAGTTAACCGAATCAGAAACAAAACTATCCTATTTGGCCCATTATGACTCTTTAACCAATTTGCCAAATCGATATTCTTTTTATAAAGATATGGATGCCTTACTAAAGAATTCAGTAGATCATATTTTCGCTGTCGTTTTTCTTGATTTAGACAAATTTAAACAGGTTAATGATACATTAGGCCATAGTGGTGGGGACGAACTATTAAAACTATTCGCTAAAAGACTATTATTATTTGAAGAAGAACATCGATCGTTTCACGTATATCGTTTAGCAGGCGACGAATTTGTATCGACAATCAAAAAGAGCTTAAAGGAAGAGGTATATGCAGTTTGTGATGAACTAGAAAAAGTAATTCTTCAACCAATAAATATTAAAGGAACGTCTATTACATTATCTGCAAGTGTTGGTGTAAGTTTTTATCCGGTTGATGGTAGAACAATTGATGAATTACTACATAATGCTGACACTTTAATGTACAAAGAAAAAGAGAGAAATCATCAAAGAGAATTATCTATTATCAAGGAGAATCATAATGCAAACATCTAAGAGTTTCGTCTTGTTCTTAATGTTCTTTATACTAGCAGGATGTACGTCTCCTCCAGTACAATCGGTCCACGATTCGACCCTTATTAGGGAGACAGATTCGGAAGAGGAGACTCAAAATGCTAAAACAAATGAACTACTCATTTGGACACCAGATAATATTTTTTCAAATAGCTTAGAAGGATTCCAAGAGAAGTTTCCGGATGCTTTAATCAACATTAAAGAAATAGATCCAAATATCATAGCAGAAAAGTACCGAGATAGCTTGATCAAAGGAAAAACACCAGATATCTATGTTTTTCCAATCGATAAAATAGGAGGCTTTTCTGGGGTTCATGGATTAGAGGATTTAAGTAAACCAATGTATGATGATAGTCTTTTTATGCAAGCCTTACCCAAGGGATTGGTAGAAGAGTTTAGAACGAGTGATTCAAATAAACTGTTTGCTTTACCGCTATTATATTTTCCTTATGTAACCTATTATCGGGCAGATATCCTAAAGAAATATGGTTTTCCAAGTGAACCAGATCGACTGAGTGAATGGATTTCAGATAAGGAGAAATGGATCGAGATGGCGGAAGTCTTAAAGCAGAAGGGACATTATATTACGGAAACAGACCATCAGATCATTGAAACAGCTTTACGAACCTCTAATCTATTTAATGGCACCTATGATTATATTGCAAAGAAAAATGCTTTTGGAAAAGCATTAGAAGGTGCTATTGAGGTCGAGGAAAATGATTTAGATCCTTCCTTGAATATATGGGAAGAAAGTGGCAAGGCAGCGCTTAAGAACGACGAGCTTGTTATGTTTTATATGGCAAATTATGTCCAAGATCAGTTAAAGGAATGGGTGCCAGACCAAAAAGAAAAATGGGGTATAACGACTCTTCCTTTTGGACTAAATGGGGTAGATAGAAAGGCGAGCACTGCGATTGCTATTTCTTCTCAAAGTCAAAATAAAATGATAGCATGGGAATTTATCAAACATATGTGCAAAGATATGATGAATATATATAAAGGTTTTAATAAAGATCCCTTTTTTATAAATAAAGATATTAACAGGATTTATTGGAATTCAGTTACTAACAGCATCGCAGGACAGCCAACCATACTTGACAAAGGAAGTGAAAATATTTGGAAAGTAGCTCTTGCAGAGTTCAGAAATGGAGAAGAGATTACGGAACACGCTATTGAGCAAGTGCATCAGGATATAGAGGATTTAATTAGACAAGATCAGAAAGCATTACAAAATTTAATAAATAAAAATTAATTTTGGAAGGATACTTCTAGTTTGGAAAGAAGTCTATCGAGGAATAATACTTATCCTATCGAATAGTAATATGAGAATCATGCTGAATAGATATAGTTCATTCTTCAATCATTGCTATAATGAGAATATAAAAGGATTGGATGGATGTGATGATATGAAGTTTGAACTGAAGGTTTCTACAGGTATAAAAGATTTCGATCATGTAATCGATTATTTACATCTAGGAGACAATGTCGTTTGGCAGGTCGATACTTTAGAAGGATATAAAGATATGGTAATACCCTTTGTTTTGCAGGCAATGAAGGATCAACGGAAAATAGTCTACGTTCGGTTTGGTCAGCACATACCGATAGTAAAAGATGACCCTTTAATCAAAAAATATGAAGTCGATGCAAGTAAAGGATTCGAAAGCTTTGCAACAGAAATCCACCGTCTAATTGAAAAGGAAGGTCCAAGGACTTTTTATATTTTCGATTGTTTAACAGATTTATTATCGAATTGGTCCTCTGATTTAATGATTGGAAACTTTTTCAAGGTATGTTGTCCATATTTATACGAATTAGATACCGTTGCCTATTTTGCTATTATACGGAATATTCACACATTTAGTACAATCGCGGGAATTAGAGAAACCACTCAAGTACTGTTAGATCTGTATCAGTTGAAGGAAAAGTATTATATTCATCCATTAAAAGTATGGCAGCGTTATTCACCAACGATGTTTTTTCCTCATTTGATTGAAGGAGATCGGTTAAAAAGTATTACTGCTAGCGCAGAAGCGTCTACTCTTTTTGCTAATATAAATCGAATTGAAGAAAGGATGGATTATTGGGATGTTATCTTCTCAAAAGCTAAGGAAAAGCTGGAAGAAGACATTGTGGAGCAGGAAAAGACAAAGCAGATGCTAATGCCACTATTGATCGGTGAAAAGTCAAGAATGTATCATCTATGTGACCAATATTTTACTTTACAGGATCTATTGCAAATCGTATCAAGAGAAGTAGGGACAGGATTTATCGGAGGTAAAAGTGTTGGTATGCTTTTAGCTAGGAAGATTTTAGCGGATGATAAAAAAGGTCGCTTCTCAAGATACATCGAGCCACATGACTCTTTTTATATTGGATCTGATATTTTTTATACTTATATTGTTCAAAATGGATGGTGGAAACTTCGATTAAAGCAAAAAACGAAAAAAGGCTATTACCAGTATGCGAAGGAATTACAAGACAAACTAATGAAAGGGAAGTTTCCTGCTACTATTAAAGAACAGTTTATTCAGGTTCTTGAATACTTTGGACAGTCACCTATCATTGTGCGATCTAGTTCTTTATTAGAGGATAATTTCGGTAATGCATTTGCTGGAAAATATGATAGTGTTTTTTGTGTAAATCAAGGCACGCCAGAACAAAGATATCAGGCCTTTGAAAATGCTATACGAACTGTTTATGCGAGTACAATGAATGTTGATGCTCTCGAATATCGGATGAATCGTGGATTGTTTGAAAAGGATGAACAAATGGCCATTCTCGTCCAGCGAGTTTCTGGTGACCATCATGGAGAGCACTTCTTTCCACATATTGCTGGAGTTGGTAATTCTTCTAACTTATATGTATGGGATAAAAGCGTTGAGATGGAAGCTGGGATGATTCGTCTAGTATTTGGATTAGGAACAAGAGCAGTTGATCGAACCGTTGATGATTATGCAAGAATTGTTACATTAGACCAACCAACA
The DNA here is from genome assembly GCF_055392695.1 of Gracilibacillus sp. JCM 18966. Taxonomy (NCBI): domain Bacteria; kingdom Bacillati; phylum Bacillota; class Bacilli; order Caryophanales; family Bacillaceae; genus Gracilibacillus; species Gracilibacillus sp. JCM 18966. The sequence continues at coordinate 2,644,384 of NZ_AP043883.1, forward strand.
AGAAAACCGTTAATGCATATGGATGACCAACAGAAATTCTCTCAACATGAAGCAGATGTTCTTTCCATTAAGGATAATAAATGGACGAGCATCCCACTAAATAAGGCTATTTCTGATGTGTGGGATGTTGATCAAGGTTTATTTGCTTCTATTGATACAGGAACAGTTTTAAGATTAAAGGATTTAGGCTATCAACATATGCCTACACCGTATATTCTTGATTACAAACAGCTTTTAGGTAATACTACTTTTCCTAAAGTAATGAAACAATTACTGGCAGAATTAGCAAGAGTGTATGATTACCCTGTAGATATTGAATTTACCGTTAATTTTCAACATCAGGATGACTATAAGATTAATCTCGTTCAATGTCGCCCATTACAAACAAAAGGATTGGGAAAGTCTGTTGACATCCCGGAATTACTAGAAAATGAGCGATGTTTAATAAGTACAAATGGTAATTTTATGGGGGGGAATATACGTTTACCGCTCGATTATGTAGTTCATGTAGTGACAGATGAATATATTAAATTAAGTGAACAAGATAAGTATAATGTTGCAAGATTAATTGGGAGAATTACAAATGATCTAAGAAATGATAGAATACTATTAATCGGACCTGGAAGATGGGGCACATCCACACCCTCACTTGGTATTCCTGTTCATTTCTCAGAAATTCAGCATGTTGATGTAATTTGTGAGGTTGCTTCAGAGGAAAAAGGTTTTATACCAGAATTATCCTATGGCAGTCACTTTTTTCAGGATATGGTAGAAGCAGACATCTTTTATGTCGCGCTTTTTGAAGGGAATAACGGAGTACATTTTAACCCTTCTTATCTTTCTAGTTCATTCAATCTAATAGAACAATGGACCTCTCCTGCTTGGAAAGACATCCTTCACGTTTATAAGGTGGAAGGGATGGAGTTAACTGCAGATATAATTCAACAAAAACTTATCTGTAAATGATTCCTCCAATAGATTGATTTCCTCCATAGAATATGTTAACTTATATTCATTATAGGTTTACATATCATGGAGGAAGAAAAAATGGCATCGACTAAATTAACAGCACTTATTCTAGCTAGTATTTTCTCAGCTATAACGGCCATTTTAGCACAGATACAATTTCAAGCTTTTATCGTTCCATTTAGTGGTCAAACATTAGCAGTGGGATTAACAGCCACGATTTTAGGTAGTAAAATTGGTGCACTTGCCATGTTCTGTTACATGCTACTTGGACTGATAGGTATTCCTGTTTTTGCAGGCTTTGAAAGTGGTCCACATGTCCTTATTGGCCCGACAGGAGGGTATATTATTGGATTTATTGCTACTGCCTACATTACAGGCAAAATTCTAGAAAAAACATCCTTTAATATGTGGATGGCAATCATCGCAAATATTGTGGGGATGTGTGTCACCTTAACGTTTGGTGCCATTCAATTAAAGTTCATTGCTGATTTATCCTGGCATGCCGCTATCGTATCAGGAGCTCTCCCATTTTTAATTGTCGGTATCATAAAAGCGATTCTTGCTAGCTGGATTGGTATTGTTGTCAGACGAAGTTTAGAAAATGCCAAACTTCTACCAGTAAATCATTCCATTAAAAAAGCTGTCTAACTATTAGAAAATCGCTCTGTTTGAGCGATTTTTTTGTTCTACAAGCGATTTGTAATCGCGTATTCTTTAGTCAATACCAAGCTCAAAGACTAAGAAACTAACTTGTGTAAACCCCCAAAAAAGAGGTATACTTATAGGTATGTATGTAGTATATTACCAATATAATAGTAGATATGTGACTGATTATACATCATAAATATAATGTTGGTTTTAAATAAAGTGCGAAATCATTGGAGGTATTTGTTTTATGAAAACTAAATTACACTTATTGTTCGGGGGAAAGTCAGCTGAGCATAAGGTTTCCATGCAAACAGCGAAAGCAGTTATGAATGCAGTTGATCAATCAATATATGAGGTGCATCCTATTTATATCGATCAAGAAGGTAGCTGGAATAAGGGCCCAGTGTTAGAAGGTAAAGTAGACGATGTTCATGCCTTAGCATTTCAAGGGGAAAAAAATACTGTATCTCCTCTCGCGATCAGTGAACGAGCAGTAAAGGGAAAAGAATTAGATTCAGCACAAGTCAATGAAGTTGTTTTCCCTTTATTACACGGTCCAAACGGGGAAGATGGAACGGTTCAAGGACTGCTAGAAATCTTAGGCTTACCATACGTTGGTAACGGAGTGTTAGCCTCATCAGCTGGAATGGATAAGATTGCCATGAAGGCTATTTTTGAGCAAGCTGGTTTAACACAAGTAAAATACGTTGGATTTATTCGTAAAGACTGGGAAGAACAAGCAGAAAGGGTAATGAGTAAGATTGAGACTGATATCGGTTATCCGTGCTTTGTCAAACCAGCTAATCTTGGATCAAGTGTAGGAATCAGTAAGTGTAAAAATCAGGAACAGCTAAAAGAAGCAGTCAAAGAAGCACTTCGATATGATCGGAAAATTATTGTAGAAGAAGGGGTAAATGCGCGAGAAATAGAGATCGGCGTTATTGGAAATGACGAGCTTGAATGCTCTGTAGTAGGAGAAATTGTTCCTAAGACAGAATTCTATGATTATCAATCGAAATACGAGGATGAAGATACAGGGTTAATCATACCTTGTGAGTTACCTAACGAAATTTATGAGCAAATAAAGGATATTGCAAAAAGGGCATACAAATCGTTAGATTGCTCAGGTTTAGCAAGAATGGATTTCTTTTTAACTAAGGATAATGAAATATTAATCAATGAAGTGAACACAATGCCAGGCTTTACGCCATACAGTATGTTCCCACTATTATGGAAGCATAGTGGTCTAGAATATCCGGCTCTTATTAACAAATTAGTAGAGCTAGCAATCGAAAAACATCAAGAAAAACTGAAAATCTCTTATACGATGGATTGAGCGGAGGATTTATATAATGATAACAAGGACGTTAGAACAAGTTGCGAGGATGGCAGAGGCTGAATTATCTCATGATAAATGGAAGGATGTTCAGATAGAAGGGGTTTCTATTGACACTCGGTCGATTCAGCAAGGTCAATTGTTTATTCCATTACCTGGTTCCAATGTTGATGGTCATAAGTTCGTGCGACAAGCATTTGAAAAAGGTGCTAGAGCTACTTTTTGGAAAAAGGGTGTAGATGGTGCACCTGAAGACATTCCATTAATTTTTGTGGATGATCCCCTTATAGCCATGCAGCAATTAGCGAGAAGCTATCGGGATCAAACTGGTGTAAGGATAGTAGGGGTAACCGGTAGTAATGGAAAAACTTCGACAAAGGACATGATAGCGGAAGTTCTTTCGAGTACATTCTCTGTTCAAAAAACGAAAGGCAATTTTAACAGCCAATTAGGTCTACCTTTATCCATTTTTGAACTGGAAAAAGACACAGAGGTGATGGTGCTTGAAATGGGTATGAGTGATGTCGGGCAGATTGAAATCCTTTCGAAGATAGCTAAACCCGATATTGCGGTTATCACGAATATTGGTGAATCCCATTTAGAGTATTTGGGGTCAAGAGAAAAAATTGCGGATGCAAAATTTGAAATCACGACAGGTCTGAGGAATGATGGAGCTTTTATTTATGATGGAGATGAGCCACTACTGCAACAAAAAATTTCTAGTAGCACATTTTCGTTTCAAACCATCTCTTTTGGTGAAACAGATACTTCCGATTTATTTCCTCTGTCCATCGAATTGAAAGATAACGGGACAGAATTTACGGTAAATACCATTCCGCAGACACCGTTGTTTTTACCTGTACTTGGTATGCATAACGTGAAAAATGCGCTTGCCTCTATCGCAGTTGGACAATTTATGGGGATTAATGAAGAGAAAATGAAGCGTGCATTAGCTAAAGTGACTTTAACTTCTATGCGAATGGAAGCACATCAAGGTAAAAATGATTGCTTGATTATCAATGATGCATACAATGCTAGCCCAACCTCTATGAAAGCTGCTGTATCATTAGTAGATTCACTAGAGAAGTACCATAAAAAGGTTTTAGTACTTGGAGATATGCTAGAGCTGGGGAAAGCAGAAAAAGAATTTCATCAAGAGGTGGGTTCCTTTATTTCAAATCTAACTATCGATTATGTGTTCACATATGGAAGATTAGGTCAATTTATTGCTAGTGCTGTTAAGGAGAAGAGCGAGGAAATAAAGACTAGAGCATTTGATGATAAACAAGATTTAAAGGAGAGCTTATTACCTTTATTAGATAGGGATACCGTTGTTTTATTCAAGGCATCAAGAGGAATGAAATTAGAAGAGATCGTAGAAGATATCATTGGATAACATGACTAGGAGAGTTTTTAATCTGATGCCAACTATTAATTACCTAAACATCAACCAAGCGCATGGACGACTTTTATTCTCGTCCATGCGCTTGGTTTTGATTCCTTTAATTACGGTAAATTTGTTGTAAGTAAGTAGATGGGGAAACCCCTGTAACCTTTTTGAATACACGACTAAAATAGAATGGATTAGAAAATCCTAGGTAATCACTTACTTCTGATACATTTTGATTGTCTTTTTTAAATAATTGGATCGCTTTTTCGATAAGAATCTCATTTTGGTACTGGGTAACACTTTTACCTGTATGGTTCTTAAAAAGGGAAGAAAGATAGGAATAATTCATCCCCATCGCATTTGCGATCTGATCTCCTGTTAGCTTTTGGTCTTCATTTTCGTGTAAAAGCTTCACCATTCGTGCAATTATCCGGTGGGATTTTTTGTTTGCATTTTCTTGCATTTTATCCATGTATAGTTCTAGAAATATTTGATGTGCTTCCATGCTGGAAAGAATCGGCCGTATTGGATTGGTCGATTCATACAATTCTAATAATTTAACTAGCTTCGTTTCCATCCATGGAGCATTCGTGACCTTTCCATACTTCGGAAGTGTGAAAATGGCTTGATAGGCCTCTTCGCCGATCAATGAAGTTTGGCGAAAGGGAGTGAATTCGACATTGGGAGCTCCGGTATTTTTATCAGAGAAATGAATATAGTACCATTCAGATCCAGGTAAATATAATTCACGTCCAAAATGATAGATATCTTTTCTAAGAAAAAGATAGGAACCTTTATCCACATAATACTCAATGTCATCCTCTATTACGTGTATTCTTCCTTTTTTAACGTAAATAAAGACATGTAAGTATTCCATAACCCGATCTGGATGCTTAAACACCCCATCAATATCATACATAAAGCCGACCTCGCGAATTAATGGAAGTGTATGTGCTTCAATCTTTACAGGATTTTTCATGCTTTGAATCACCTCTTGAATGGTGGTAAACTTAGTGAATTACACCTACACATCTTAATTATACCGCTAACAATTAAAGTGTTTTATATAGGTAATCTTTTCTACTTAAGATCATAACAAAAAATACAAAAAAAAGATATGTTTTCTTATTTTATGGAATGTACATTTGTAGTAATCGCCTTCATACTAGATAGTGTAAAAGTTTTTTGGAGGTGCGATGGTTGTGGAAAAAGTATACTTACTTGAAGGTATGTTTAATGAATCACAATTAAAAGGAAAGGAATATTTATTATATCTAGATGTGGATCGTCTCATTGCTCCTTGTTATGAAGCAGCTGGACAAAAGGCGAAGAAGGAGCGCTACGGAGGCTGGGAGAAAACGCCTATCGCTGGTCATTCCATTGGTCATTGGCTTTCAGCAGCAGCCAATATGTACCATGTAACAGGAGATAGACGATTAAAAGAAAAACTAAACTATGCTCTAGCAGAACTAGCTCATGTTCAATCCTATGATACGGATGGGTATGTGAGTGGGTTTCCTAGAGATTGCTTTGATAAGGTGTTTACTGGTGAATTCGAGGTGGATAATTTTAGTCTTGCTGGCTCGTGGGTACCTTGGTACTCCATACACAAAATCTATGCTGGTTTAATAGATGCTTATCAGCTTTTAAACATGGAAAAAGCATTACAAATTGTTACGAGATTAGCTGATTGGGCTTATAATGGATTAATTAATTTGTCAGAGGATCAATTCCAAAAAATGCTAGTTTGTGAACATGGCGGAATGAATGAAGCCTTTGCGGATTTATATGATATGACAAAAAACCCCAATTATCTAGAATTAGCAGAAAGATTTTATCATCAAGCAGTATTGGATCCTCTGGACAATCAACTGGATGAGTTGGAGGGTAAGCATGCCAATACCCAAATTCCAAAGGTAATTGGAGTAGCCAAGCTCTTTAATATAACAGGTAAAGAAAAATATAAAAGGATTGCCACCTTTTTCTGGGAGCAAGTGACCAATTATCGCACTTATGCAATTGGTGGTAACAGTATTCGTGAACATTTTGGTCCAGAGAATGCAGAGGAACTAGGTATTTTAACAACGGAAACTTGTAACACCTATAATATGCTGAAGCTAACAGAGCTCCTATTTGAATGGGAGCATCACTCCAAATACTATGATTTCTTTGAGAAAGCATTATATAATCATATTTTAGCATCGCAAGATCCAGAGTCTGGAATGAAGACCTATTTTGTTTCCTCCGAGCCTGGCCATTTTAAAGTATATAATTCAAGGGATGATTCCTTTTGGTGTTGTACAGGTACTGGGATGGAAAATCCAGCAAGGTATAACCGAGGTATCTTCTCTCACCATGATGATCGCCAATTTTTTATTAATTTATTTATCTCTGCTAGGGCTATATACCAAGATAGAGGCTTGATAGTAAGGCAGGAAACAGGATTTCCATACAAAGAGGAGAGTAGTATTTTTTTCGAACAAACACCAGAGGAAGAGTTTGACTTACTAATTCGGATACCATATTGGGTGAAAGACGAAATGACATTTATGGTGAATGGGGAACAGGTAGAAGTAGTGAAGGTAAATGGGTATGCCAAAATAACGCGAATTTGGCAACAGAAGGATTGTCTAACAGTAGTAACACCGCTTTGTTTACATCGATATGTGGCAAAAGATGATGAACAGAAACAAGTTATCATGTATGGTCCTATTGTTTTGGCAGGTGCACTCGGTCGAGAGAATTTCCCTGAGACTGATATTTTAAGTGATCATTTATCATTGAATAATCATCCACTCATAGAAGTACCTGCACTTGTAACAGATCAACAGGACTTAGAAAAATGGATTCAACTGGTTGATCCTGATAAATTAATTTTTACTACAACAGAGGTTGGGCAACCAGGGAATCAGAGTCTAACACTAAAGCCGTTTTATGACATTCATCATGAAAGATATACGATTTATTGGAATATTTTATCAAAAGGAGCCTATGAGCATTTTGTAGACAACGAAAAAGATAGAAGACTAAGGGAACAAAGGATTACGATTGATGTTGTTACACCACATGAACAACAACCAGAGGTGGATCATAACATGGAGGCAAGCTTGTCTACCTCTGCTTATAAAAACGTCGTTCATAGCGGTTACCGCGAAGCAAAAGATGGGGGATACTTTAGCTACGAAATGAAGATTGATGCGTCAAAGTCAATGTATCTTGCTGTCACTTATTTCGGAGGTGATGGTAGAGAGCATATGGATGGACGTGTAGTGGAACGTGACTTTACTATTTGGATCGATGAAAACGAATTAACGCGTCAGAAATTAACCAACCAACATCCAGGAGAGTTGTTTACAGAGGTTTACCCAATACCGTTTGCTTGGATGAAAGAAAAAGAAACGATAAGGGTAAAATTTCAATCCTCTAATGGAAAAATAGCTGGCGGGATCTATCGTGTGCGTATTATAAATGAACCAGAAATATAAAAAAATCGGGCATATGCCCGATTTTTTATGTCGAATTAGCTATAGAAAGAAGCACCAACGATAATTAACAAAATGAAAAGTACAACGATCAAAGCAAATCCGCCGCCATAGCCACCGCCGTATCCGCCGCCATAGCCACTTCCGTATCCGCCACAAGGATATCCACCATAGTAACTCACTTATATCAACCTCCTTCAATATTTTCACTATATAATGTATGTCATTTTCATTAATCGGTTAGGGTAAATGACCATGTTCACGAAAAATGGGCGGATGATTGTATAAGAAATCTTGCATTTTAAAAGGTGATATAATAAAATTACAGATATTCGACAAATTAGTGGAGGTATTCTAATCATGATGATGGCAGTGTTCTTGACAGTTATTCGATAATTACTAATCGAATAGAAGTGATACTAAAAAAGCTCCTAGAAAGGGGTTTAGTTTGTCTTATTCTTTTTTAAGTATCCATTGTCCATGAACTTTATCATCAAATACCGTTCAAGCTTACTAAAGACACAGGGTAAGAACAGCTTATTCCTAGTTTACAAAAAGGTTGTGATGAATCTCAATGATGGTTCATTCACGGCCTTTTTTGTATATCGGACAGAATACCCCTGTAGTTAGCATGGATGTCTTAACGGTATTCATAAATGGGAGGCGTTAGAATGACTCTATATTTTGCGAGCATTTTACCCGGATTAGAATATGTTTTATTAGATGAAATGAATCAAAAGGTGAGTGAAGTGGAAATCATTCAAATAAAAAGAGGCAAGGTATTCTTTACTACAAGTAGTATAGATACATGCCTGCATGCTTTAAGATCTGCAGATAATTTGTTTCAAGTATTGGATCAATTTCAACTAGGACCACATAAGAAACATTTATCTCAGCTAAGTGGACGTATTGCAAGTTTGGATTTGAAAGATATGGACCACAACTCTCTATTTTGGATAAATGCCAGTCGTAAAGGAAAACAAACTTATAGTCGCTATGAGTTAGCGTGGGCCGCTGCAGAAGGTATTCAGAGACATTACCCTAATTGGTCCCTCGGAACGTATCGGGATAATCAGGTAGAATTCAGGGTTGATTTGGAGCATCAGAATCTTATTTTTTCTCTTCGACTTACCGATCCTACATTTCGCTATCGTAACCAGGTGCGTCAGTTCTCTCGTGCCGCACTTCGCCCTACAGTTGCTCATTCAATGGTTTGGTTATCCGATCCAAAATCAACGGATATTTTTGTGGACCCGTGTTGTGGTTCTGGTACTATTTTGTCAGAGCGGACTGCTTACCCTGTCAATCAAATCCATGGTGGGGATATATCTGAGTCAGTGACAAGGATAGCTAAACATAATCTTGAGCACACTAAGGTAAAAATAAATGTTTGGGATGCTAGAGAATTGCCCCTATCAACCAATTTTGTTGATAAAGTCGTCACAAATCTACCATTTGGGAAGCAAATTTCAATCGACGAGGATTTAGGATTGTTCTATAGGTATGTAATGAATGAAATAGCGAGAGTGCTAAAACCAAGGGGCAGGGCAGTTATTTTGTTGGGAAATTTCCAGCAATTACATGTTGAAGTAAATCGTTTAGGAATGGTTTGCTTGGAAGCCTATCCACTTAGCTTGAAGGGTTTGCATCCCACATTGATGGTTTTAGAGAAGCAATAAAAAAAGCAAGGCGAAAAACCGGATTCACATCGAATCCGGTTTAACTAATTCAACAAATGATGCATTGAAAATAAGCTACTGAAGGTATTTTTGAACCAACTTGCAAATACTCTTTATGTAATGATTCCAAGCTTTCTTAATCCATTGAAGATACCTGAATTCTCCACTGTAGTGGTTCGGTATTTAGCGTATTGGAATAATTCCGGGTTTGCATTCCCCATAGCAAAGCTATTTCCGACAAATTGAAGCATTTGTTTATCATTCATCCCATCACCAAAGGCAATGGCTTGATCAGGACTAAGATGAAGCTCCTCTAAAATGCTTTTAATGGCCATGCCTTTATTGACATTTTCTCGAATCACATCATAGCTATGTTCTAAACCTTTAACATTTACTTGGGAGAAGTAAATATTTTCATGATCAAGGTTATAGAGAGCAATCTCATCTGGAGATACGTTCATTATCGTAATCCCTAGAATTTGATTTCGATATTTATCTTGATAAAGTGCCGTATCGCTTAAAGCAAAATAGTCAATAAACTGCCTAACAGCTTTAGTCTCTAGCGATGTTAATAAATTGTGGCTATTAGTATAGAGAATCATCTCATGGTGGTTTTGTTTCGCAATTTTTAAATAATGTTCGATAATAGTCGCAGAAATCGGTTCATCCACTAGTATCTTCTCTTGATATAAGGCATAAGCTCCATTATAGCCTATGAAGGAATGAATACCTAATTCTTCTGCAATTGTATAAATTTCATGTAAAGGTCTACCAGTAGCCAGAAAAACTTCGATTCCTTTTTGCCTTGCGATACTGATGGCTTCCTTTGTAGATGGTTCGATCGTGTGATCTTGTCTTAATATTGTCCCATCAATGTCTAAAAACAATGCTTTATATTGCTTCATTTGATGTCTCCTTTATGATTAAAACGGAAGCTTTGAAAGCTTTTCTCCTGTATTTTCTTCATAACCCTTCATATATTTAATTCTACGTTGTGCAGCAGATTGACTTACTTGTTCATCTGCATGATAGGAGGAGCGAACTAAAGGACCAGCTTCACAATGCTTAAATCCTTTGGAAAGAGCAATTTCTCTAAGTTCTGTAAATTCATCAGGATGATAGTAGCGCTCAACCTTTAAGTGTTTTTTGGTTGGTTGTAGATATTGACCAATGGTCAAAATATCAACATTATTAGCACGTAAATCGTCCATTGCTTCCACTATTTCTTCCTTGGTTTCGCCAAGACCTACCATAATACTGGACTTAGTCGGGGTATTTGGTGCGATTTCTTTCACTCGTCTTAATAATTCTAACGAACGGTCATACATCGCAATCGCACGAACACGTTTCGTTAATCTGCGTACTGTTTCAATATTATGATTAAAAATATCGGGAGCACTATCCATTAGTGTATGTAAGCTTTCATAATCACCTTTCATATCAGAAGGTAATATCTCAATTGTGCATCCTGGTACTTTCTCACGAATTTGACGAACTGTTTCGGCAAATACTGCTGCACCACCATCCTTTAAATCATCACGTGCAACTGCAGTAACAACCACGTGCTTTAGTCCCATAATTTCTACTGATTCAGCAACACGTTTCGGTTCGCCCCAATCTAATTCATTGGGAAGACCTGTCTTTACTGCACAAAAACGGCATCCACGTGTACAAGTATCCCCAAGTATCATGAAGGTCGCTGTTTGTCTTTCGCTCCAGCATTCGTGGATATTTGGACATTTAGCTTCCTCACAAACAGTGTTGAGACGTTTATCACGCATTAGATGTTTTAAACGATTATAGGATTTATTCGTATTGATTTTTATCTTTAGCCATTCCGGTTTTCTTAAGTATTCTTCGTTTTTTGCCATTCTACCCATCTCCTATCTAGATAAATTCCATGCGTCGTCTTTATATTTTTGATTCATTACACTATGTATTTCTTCTTCTTGTTCCATTGATAAAGTGAAATTTTCGAAGACTATGTCCAAGCCTTTTTCAAATCCTTGCTTAAATGCTTGTTTTGCTAAATCTATTTTGATCTCCCCAGGTGAAGCTTCTTCTAATGAAACTACTTTGTCTTTAAATGCATGCATTGCCCTTGCTTTTACCTTTTCACTTGGATATTCAAATAGATCATAGAGCTTGGTGTTATCGACATGGATGGGGATGGAGCCATGCTGTAAAATAACACCCTTTTGTCGAGTTTGAGCACTGCCTGCTGCTTTTTTACCATCGACAATTAATTCATACCACGAAGGTTCCTCAAAGCAAACCGCTGATTGAGTTGTCTGTAGTTTACCTTCTGGAATTGCAAAAGATGCTTCGATATCAAGGTTTCGGAATCCTTCTAATAATCCTTTAGAAATTACTTTATATGCCTCTTTAACGGAAGCAGGCATTTTCGGGTGGCTTTCTGCAACGATCACGCTATAGGTCAGTTCTTGATCATGAAGAACAGCCCTACCACCTGTTAATCGCCGTACTAATTCAATATGATGTTCTGTTAATGCTTTGAAATTAATTTTACCCTTTGTTTTTTGAAAATACCCGACAGATAACCCAGCAGGCTCCCATTCATAGAAACGTAAAACTGGAGGGATTTCTTTATTCCTATGCCACTTTAATAGACATTCGTCTACTGCCATGTTATAGGCGGGGGTATTTTTTTCCGTATCTAGATAATACCATGTTTCTCCCATACGTAATTGGCGAAAACTACTTCTTATCGCCACTAACCTCCCATACTGTATCCATTGTTGAAACTGTTAAAAATATACTAATTTGCAATCATTATCATGGTACTCCTTCTCATGCTCTCTGTCAAAAATATTATTTTTAGTTTATCCCCATTTGTATTTCATCTATGCTATAGTGAAAAAAGTATTCATTATTACAGCATAGAACGAAGGAGTATTTACATGGATGGTTTCAATGAACAATTTTTAATTTCTGTTTTTATCATTGCGATTGGGTATCTATTAAAGAAGGGGAATATTGTTAAGGAAGAGGATGGGGAAGCGATTGCAAGAGTGGTGTTTAATCTAACCCTTCCATGTCTCATTATTGTTACATTTAGTGATGTAGAATTTTCCAACTCCTTACTTTATTTAATTGTGATTGCTTTTGTTTATGGTCTTGGAATTGGTTTACTTGGACTTATTCTCTTAAAGAAGGATTCTAGATATGATCGTGGTATGTTTGGCATGATGATTCCTGGCTTGAATATTGGGTTATTTGCTTATCCATTAGTCGAGGGCTTGTGGGGCTTCGAGGGATTAAAGTATTTTGGTATGTTTGATGTTGGAAATGCTTTTATAGTATTTGGTATGAGCTATATTATCGCAGGCATGTATGCAGAGAGAGCGAATATGCTTGAAACAAGAACGATTATCTATAAGCTGTTTCAATCCATTCCATTAATGACCTATCTTATCATGTGCTTACTAAGTATCATGAAGATTCAACTGCCAAGCTTTGTCGTGGATGTATCGAGTATTATTTCGATGGCGAACATGCCATTGTCCTTACTATTATTAGGATTGTATTTGAATTTTACGTTTGCGAAAGGATATGGAAAACTAATATTGAAGTTTTTAGCTGTAAGATATGGAATTGGGATTATTACAGGGTTATTATGTTATTACCTTCTTCCCGTTGATGAAATGTTTCGTTTTACATTGCTTATAGGCTTTATTTTACCAACAGCTGTATCTGTCGTCCCATATTCCATTATATTTGGCTATAACCAACGGCTTGTAGGTACAGCCTCTAATCTGACCATGATCATTAGCTTTGTATTAATTTGGGGAATGGTTAATCTAATTATGTAAGGTTTTAAGTATATTCTTATACTAATACAGTTGAAATTCAAAATCTATGGAAAAAGATCGTTTCATTATGATAAAATGGATAACGTTTACAACCTGGATAATAGCGTCTAAGTAGAAGTGGGGGGATGAATATGTTTGACTTATCGGTTTTTGAATGGATTGTTCTAGTTATAGCTGCAATGCTAATTGGTTTTTCCAAAGCAGGAGTATCGAGTATGGGGATCCTTGTAGTCACGCTCTTTATGATACTATTCCCTGCAAAAGAATCTGTTGGAATACTACTACCATTATTAATTGTTGGCGATCTATTTGCCGTTACATATTATCGAAAAAATGTGGTCTGGAAGTATTTGTTCTCTCTAGTTCCATCCGTTCTTGTAGGGGTTTTAATAGGGTATTATGTATTGAGCTATGTAACAAGTGATCAATTAAAGCCAATGATTGGCATTCTAGTTTTAGCATTAATCATACTCCATATAAGTAGAGAGCGATTAGGAGAGAAATTTAATCAGATGCTTCCAGAAGCAAAAATTTTCACCATGATGATGGGAGCATTAGCTGGATTTGCGACCATGATTGGAAATGCAGCTGGTGGTGTGATGGCGATTTACTTCTTAGTAAAAGGACTGCCAAAAAAGGAATTTGTCGGAACAGGTGCATGGTTCTTTTTATTTGTTAATGTGATAAAGGTTCCTTTTTATATCACCCTTGGTATGATTAATATGGAATCTATCATGTTTAACCTATGGTTAATTCCAATGATTTTAATAGGAGCAGTTATTGGAGTAAAGGTTTTACAACTAATGCCTCAGCGTTTATTTCAGATCCTCGTACTAGTCTTTGCGGGTATTGGTGCCATTCGTTTATTAATAGGCTAATAGATATAGAAAGGACGCTTTATAAACTGTATTTCAACTTAAACACCAGACCAAGTTGCGGTTTATTCACTTTATAAACGGCATTTCAAGCGAAGCAACAGCCAAATTTGCGGTTGATCCGATCTATAAACGGCATTTCAACGGAAGCACTGGGCCAAGTTGCCGTTTATAGTCTTTTTAACCGCACTTCAATTGAGGCAAGAAGCCAAATTACAGTTTATCGAAGCGATGCATTTAGGAAATCAAGCCCCCAGTCCTTTTCTCTTCTCCTCTATAATGGAAGGCTTAATTTGCTTTGTTGGAAAGATTGATTAAGATCCTTGATCAAATCATCGACATTCTCTATACCTACAGATAAACGGAACAAGCGATCCTCGATCCCTCTTTCTTTTCGTTCATGTGGAGGCATTGCTGCATGAGACATGGTAGCAGGATGAGAAAGAATAGATTCCACAGCCCCTAAGCTTACGGCAAAGACTGGTATTTCTAGCTTTCTAACGAATCCCTCTATGTCAACATTTTCTGATAATAAAAAGGATAGGACTGCTCCACCACTTTTGGCTTGAGAATGATGAACGTTAAAACCAGGATGATCCGTAAGACCTGGATAATACACTTTTTCAATCGCATGATGTTCATCCAAAAATTTAGCAATTTCAAGTGCAGATTGGCTTGATTTGGTTAGTCGAGTCTCCAAAGTTTTCATTCCTTGAATTAAGGTATAGGAATCCTGTGCACTTAGAATGGATCCAATTGTATTCTGAATAAATTTTAGTTTTGCAGCTAACTCTTCTGTTTTTGCCACAGCTAATCCAGCTACTACGTCACTATGACCAGATAAGAATTTAGTCGCACTATGGAGCACAATGTCTACACCAAGATCTAGTGGATTTTGATACAATGGTGTCATAAATGTATTGTCTAAATAAGTATAGCAATCATTGGCTTTAGCTAACTCCACCACTTTCTTAATGTCAGTGATTTGCAATAAGGGATTTGCTGGTGTTTCCATATAAATAACCTTTGTATTACTTTGAATAGCTTTTTCAATTTCTGCGATGTTTGTCATGTCAACAAAAGTATGGCTAATCGAGAAGCTGGTCAATAGCTGACTGATAAATCGATAGGTACCTCCATAAACGTCTTTTGTCACAACGACATGATCTCCCGCTTCCAATAATAAAAAAGCGGAGGAGATAGCTGCCATGCCTGAAGAAAAGGCATAGCCTGCGTATCCATTCTCTAACTGCGCAATCGTCTTTTCTAAAATTTCTCTGGTTGGGTTACCTGAGCGGCTATAATCGAATGGTCCGAATTCATTTATTTCTTTCTGATGATAAGTAGATGATAAATAAATCGGAGGATTTACGGCACCTGTCACCTTTTCGTTAAATCCTTGTTGTAGCCCTGCATGAATAAGCTTTGTATCAAATTGGTTAGACATGAAGTAATTCCTCCTTGCTCTTTAGTAGTGCTTGATCTAGATCTTCTTTTAAATCTTCTATATGCTCAATACCGACAGAGAAACGTAACAGCCTTTCACAAATACCACGTTTTTCACGTTCTTCTAAAGGGATATCTGCATGCGTTTGTGTTGTTGGATAAGTGATAAAGCTCTCCACCCCACCTAAGCTTTCCGCAAAAGAAATGACTTTTAAATGGGATAAGAAGGGGACAACCATTTGTTTCTCCTTAATCCGGAAACTAACCATTGCACCTTTACCGGGATACAGAATGTCTGTTACTAAAGGGTGCTCCTTGAAAAACTGTTCAAGTGCTCTAGCATTTTCCTGTTGCTTCTCAAGGCGAAGACTTAACGTTTTCATGCCTCGAATAAGTAACATACAATCAAATGGTGACAATACAGCTCCTATGGCATTGTGTAGATGGGTTAGTTTTTCTGCTAACGGTTGATCCTTCACAGCAACTAGTCCAGCAAGAACATCATTATGTCCACCTAAATATTTCGTTGCAGAATGGACGACAATATCTGCTCCTAGTGTAAGTGGCTTTTGGAGATATGGTGTGAAAAAGGTATTATCTACGATTAAAAGCAGCTGGTGTTCTTTAGCGATCTGGGCAACTTTATGAATATCTAACTCGATTAACAGTGGATTTGTTGGCGTCTCAATAAATATTGCCTTTGTTTTCGATGTGATTTGTTCTGCAATTTCTTCTGGTTTCACATAGAGAAAATCGACCGCATATGCTTCACTATAGTGACTAAATAATCGGTATGTTCCACCATAAACATCCTCTGTCACGATGATTTGATCCCCTTTTTCAAATATGGCAAGCACTAATTGAATCGCAGCCATACCGGATGAACAAGCAAATCCCTTAGTGCCTTTTTCAAGGTCGCTTATGGCCTTTTCTACAATATCTCTGGTTGGATTACGCGTTCGCGTATAATCAAAACCGGTAGAATTGCCAATTGTTTCATGCTGGTAGGCTGTCGATAAATAAATAGGTGGCTCGACGGCACCTGTCTTTGGATCAGATTTATTCCCAATTTGAGCTAATGATGTTTCGATATGCTTCATTTCGATCATTCCTCCTACGATATGCTATAAAACGAAAAGGGACTTTCTCCCGATAAGAAGAAAGTCCCCACATTTATACATACTTCTTATCTTCGGTAATTACCTTCTGGATTTAGCACCATGCATAAAATGCTGGTTGCTGAGGCATCATCGGGCCAGTCCCTAAACCTCTCTTGATAAGCTTAAAATATTTAGTTGTTAAAACGTTTTGGAAATACTATACAATATATCATACAATCACCAGTAAAAAAATACAAGAAAAAATTTAAAAAAATTAAACCTAGTAAAACCATTGGTTATAAAGGATTTTTAGTGGATTGCAGTAGCAATCCAAGGAATTGACCTATTGACATTAATTGTATTTACCATTATATTCAATACAAATCATTTAATAACTTAAAACATTATATGCTTTCTTATCCAGAGAGATGGAGGGACTGGCCCGATGAAATCTCAGCAACAGGCATTTGAGGCACTGTGCTAATTCCAGCAAGACAACCTTGGCAGATAAGAAGAAGTATTTAACTTCTACTTTTAGACCAAGTAGAAGTTTTTTGTTTTTTTGAAAGAAAGTAGGATCTCGCTAATAAATCTGGACGCGAGGGTAAGAAAATTAGCGGCAACCCTATACGACATTTTGATGAAGCATTATGTTGATATGGAGAGAAAAGCATTCACGCCCGGAGATTCACTTGAAATAAAAATGCAGGTTTCATTTCTAAGAAGATAAAAATAGAGGAAGTAGGATGAAAAATGTTAGTCATTTTAGCTTTTTTTGCCGCATGTTTATTTGCTTTTAATATCGGCGCGAGTGGCTCTGCCGCTAGTATGGGAGTCGTATATGGAAGTAAGGTAATAAAACATAAAAAAGTGGCATTATTTCTAGCTGGTTCAGGAGCCATAGTTGGTGCTCTTTGGGGAGGAAAGCATGTTACTCATACACTAGGAAAGGGAATTATTCCAGAGGAAATCATGGATGTTCGCATCGCTACAATTATACTGGCCGTTTCTGCGTGTACTTTATTTGTTACGAATTATATTGGTATTCCACTTTCTACTAGTGAGGTAACCGTTGGTGCTATTGTCGGAATTGGTTTGTCTTTTCAGCAAATATATGCCGTTTCTATATTAGAAATCGTCGGTTTATGGCTTCTTATCCCAATTTTAGCTTTTTTTGTGACATATACGCTTGAAAAAGTAAGAATGAAATACCGAGACAAGATAAAGGTCTCATTTTCTAGTAAAATATTAGCAGGACTGTTAATTATAACAGGTATTTTTGAGGCAATAGCCGCTGGTATGAATAATGTGGCGAATGCGTTAGGACCATTGGTGGGAGCAAATTTAGTAACAATGGAGATTGGTTTACCTGTCTTAGCGTTAGTGGTAGCGCATGGTAGCATCTTATTTGGGGGAAAAGTGTTAGATACCAATGCCAAAAAGATCACAAATCTATCACTGGCAAACGGAATTGTTGTTTCAAGCACAACAGGGATATTAGTTATTGCTGCCTCCTTTTTAGGAGTTCCTATCCCAATGACCCAGGTAACGACGACGGCAATTGTTGGAATCAGTGCTACGAAAAGCTGGCAAAATGTTTGGAAGGAAAAAATCATCCATCGTATTGCAAAGGTTTGGATTTCTTCACCAATCATTTCACTAGTGATTTCCTATAGTTTAACCGAAATCCTTATTCGTCATTCTTACTATACTGTAATCTTATTATTCTTAACGATACTTATTACAATCGTGTTAATGAAATATCAAGTAAAGTCAGAAACAAAGCAACAAGAACATCAATTAAGAAGGGAATGGGAAGAGATTGGGTAAAGTATATTTAGTAGGGGCAGGACCGGGCGACAAGGAACTAATTACGTTAAAAGGAATTAGAGCGATTGAAGAAGCAGACGTTATTTTATATGATCGTTTAATTAATCAAGAATTATTAAGCTATGCAAGAAGTGAGGCAGAATTAATTTTTTGTGGGAAAGAACCGAAATTGCATGGTGTTATTCAGGACGAGATAAATCGTTTACTCGTTCAATATGGAACAGAGGGAAAAATCATCACGAGATTAAAAGGTGGCGATCCGTTTATTTTTGGTAGAGGCGGGGAAGAAGCACTTGTTTTAGAAAAAGCTAATATTCCTTTTGAAGTAGTACCTGGTATCACATCAGGTATAAGTGCACCTGCATATGCTGGAATTCCATTAACCCATCGTGGGCTCAGTGGTTCCGTAAGCTTTATTAATGGGTCCAATCCTGAATCAAGATCATTAAAGGAATGGCAGCATATAGCTAATGGAACAGAAACTCTTTGCTTTTACATGGGTGTGAGGAATTTTCCTAAAACTGCTGAATACCTTATCCAAGCAGGTTTAGAAAAGACAACACCTGTAGCAATCATTCACTGGGGAACGACTAATAAACAAAAAACGATTGTAGGTACACTCGAAACAATCACGGATCGATTAGATGAGATCACGAATCCGTCAATGATTGTTATAGGTCAAGTTGTCTTATTGCATGATCAACTACAATGGTTTAATAAGCAAGCATTAGAAAATGCTGGAGCTTCATCATTATAAGTAATAAAACCTTGATTCATTACGATGAATCAAGGTTTAGTATATTTAATCGACATCTTTCTCTCGTGCTTTTTGCATTTGTTCTTGTTCTTGCTCCCAACCCCATTCAGGATTAATTTGATTAATTAATTGATCTATCTCTTCTTGTGACAAGTCTTTCTTTCCATTGGAGTTGTTAATATAGGATTTTAGCTCCCATTCACCACCTTTTTTATTATCTAATTCCTTCCATTTTACCGTAAATATATAATCATTGCTATGAATATCGGCATGTATAAGTAGTATATCTTTATGAAGTATTAGCTTCGACAATCTCATGTTATACCTCCTTTTCTTAAGGAAAATTCACAACATTGCTAGTATTCGAAGGAGACGAAGAAAATAAGCTTCCAATTATAAGGACTAAAAATAAACGATATTTTAGTCTTTGAATATTTCATATTCATTATACCATAAATGTAAGGGTTTTCTTTAAGTGTTACCTAAATCCTTTCGTTCAAACCTGGTACATTTTGAAAGCTTTTTGAATATAAAGAAAGTAGGTAAGGGGTGAAAGAATTGGCGGTAGTGAAAGCAACGGAAGAAGATGTGAGATTACTAGCTAGACTCATGCGAGCTGAAGCAGAAGGTGATGGCAAATTAGGTATGCTTATGGTAGGTAATACGGGAGTAAATCGGGTAAGAGCAAGATGTCTTGATTTTACGGATATTAATACCATTAGAAGGATGGTATTTCAAAGTCCAGGAGGCTTTGAGGCCACACAAAAAGGCTACTTTTATCAACGAGCTAGAGAGCAAGATATAGAGCTTGCAAGAAGGGTTATTAATGGGAAAAGATATCATCCTGCAAGCTATGCATTATGGTTCTTCATGCCAGGAGGTAGCTGTCCTGCACAGTGGTTTGGACAATGGAATTCAGGTAGGTTTAAAAGTCATTGTTTTTATACACCACTTAGTTCTGAGTGTCCGGAAGTTTATGGCACATTTTAAAAGCAGAAGAATTAAGATTCCTCTGCTTTTTCTAATTGGACATTTGGGAAGAAGAGAATAATTAGGAAGGCTAAGATTCCTATGATAAAAAGACCGTTAAACACATGATCTAACCCGAAGCTAAGCCCATTTTGAATCTTCTCTAACATCTCTGTATCCATTGATTCTCTTCTATTTTCATCAAGTAAAAGGTCTATATTACTAACATCTAAGGACTTGCTTTCTGTTCCTATAAATGCTCGCATTTGTAGATTTAAAATCCCTCCTAATAATGCAGCTCCAACCGCACTTCCTACAATTCGCATAAACATGTTAAGAGAAGTGGCAACTCCACGTACATTCCAATTTACATGATTTTGGATGGATACAATAAAGGTTGTACTTGAAAGGCCCATTCCTACTCCTACGATAAATGAACTGATCCCAGCATAAATGGGGCCTTTTTCAGCAGTTAAGCAGAAAAACATAAATGTTCCAATTAAAAGTGCGCAACCACCAAGTAAAGCTGTTTTACGAAAACCAATTTTTAAAACTAAGTGACCTGCGATGGTCGAAGATATCGGCCACCCAATGGATAGAGTACTTAATGTAAAGCCAGCGATAATGGCGGATTCCCCCATAACACCCTGTACATAGGTGGGTAAGAAGCTAGATAATCCGAGAATTATCATACCTGAAAAAAATGTAGCCAGATTAGCGATGAGAATAAGCTTATTTCTCCATAGAAATAATGGCATGATAGGAGACGGTGCTTTCCCCTCTTGAAAAATAAAAACAATCATACAAATAATAAATAAGGAAAATAAAGAAATGGTTTCCCAATCAAGCCAAGCCCATACCGTTCCTGCTTGAACGAAAACGATAATTAAAGAAGAGATGCCAATCAGGAATAATCCTGCTCCATTGTAATCAATTGCCTTCTTCTCTTTATTCACTTGTTCATGGAAATATCGAATGACACCTAGAAGGCCAATAATACCAAGTGGAATATTCATCCAGAAAATCCAAGACCATTCTACGAATTGGACAATAATCCCACCTAATAATGGACCAATAACAGAAGAGATCCCCCAAACACTTGCAAGGTACCCTTGAACCTTTGCTCTTTCTTTAACAGTATACATATCTCCAACAATTGTTGTTACAATTGGCTGAATAGCCCCTGCTCCAACACCTTGGAGTAAACGAAATATGACAAGCATTGTCATCGTTGTTGCAAATCCACATAACAATGATCCGATTAAGAAAATACTTACACCGATGATAAAAATCGGTTTTCTTCCAAATAAATCAGCTAATTTTCCGAAGATCATCGTCGTAATAGCTTGCATCAACAAAAATCCAGAGAAAACCCAGCTATATAATCGAAAGCCACCCAAATCAGCGACTATATTAGGCATTGCAGTTGCTACTATGGTCCCTTCAATGGCTGCCATGAACATCGAGAGGACTAGTGCTATCAGAACTAATGTCCGATTGGTTTTTTTCTGCATCGATTCTTCCATCCCTTCTTGTCTAAATGCTATTGTAGCAAATAAATCAAGACTTGAGCAGTAGAAAGATGATATCTTTTTTAAAGATATGGTAAAATAAAGTAAACGATTGCAAAAAGGAGGAAGGTCGAATTGAAACAACATGTGGATAGATTATTAAAGCATTTTATAGAAAATGGACCAAGTGGTGTCGCACTTTCGGTTAGACGAAATCAACACACCCTATATGAGAATTATTTAGGTTATTCGGACATTGAGAAAAAAGTTCAAATCTCTGCGGATACGATTTATCGCATTTATTCTATGTCAAAGCTAGTTACATGTGTTGCCGCATTACAGTTATATGAACAAGGAAGGTATCTATTAAATGATCCCGTTTCAAATTATCTACCAGAATTTGCGGAGATGAAGGTCTATAAATCTGGACAAGAAGAGAATATCCAGGTGGAAGCCGCGCAAAATCCAATTCTTGTTAAGGATTTATTTAAGATGACTTCAGGCATTTGCTACGGGGGCAGTGGTTCCGAAGTAGAAAAACTAACAAGCAAAGTAATGGCTACTGCTCACAAGCTAGAGAAAAAAGGAGGTTCTTCCAACTTACGAGAATTTGTGAAGCAATTGGCAAAACTTCCTCTAGAATTTGAACCAGGCTCACACTGGAAATATGGTTTAAGCCATGATGTATTAGGCGCATTAATAGAAGTGATATCTGGTAAATCTTTCGGAGAATATCTTTACACAAACATCTTCGAACCATTAGGAATGAAAGATACCTTTTTTCAAATTCCAAAGGAAAAAAAGCATCGCTTAGCTACTTTATATGATAGATTAGAAGATGGGACGCTTGTGCCGAATAACGCATTAGACCGTGACTCAGAACCAATTGCAGTCTTTGAAAGTGGTGGTGCTGGATTACATTCCACCTTAAATGATTACCAACGGTTTGCCCATTGTTTAGCAACTGGTGGTACAGCGAATGGAATACATATACTCAGTCAAAATACAATTCAGTTACTTGCGCAAAATCATTTGCTCGATTCACAGCTACCGGACCTTGGTTGGAATTATGAAAATGGCTATGGATATGGTTTAGGAGTTCGGGTGATGATGGATCAAGTTATTGGTGGAAGTAATAGTAGTTTAGGAGAGTTTGGCTGGTCCGGTTTAGCAGGGACCTATGTCTTTATCGATCCGAAGAAAAAATTATCCGCTGTTTACATGCAACAAATGCTTCCTAACCTTGAGTTTTATCATCAACCTAGAATTCGAAATGTGATCTATGGAGCTATTCATTAGGAGGGATAGAAATGGCACTAATCCAATGTAATTTTTTCTCAGAGGTTTTATCTGTAAGTACCTCCATCACCGTTATATTGCCACAGGAAACATCTAATCAGATTGGAATGAACAATAAACGAAACCATGAAAAAATCCCAACACTTTATTTGCTTCATGGCTTTAGTGATGATCATACAATTTGGACAAGACGTACTTCCATTGAGCGATATGCTGCCGAATATGGATTGGCAGTTGTAATGCCACAAGTGGACCATAGTTTTTATGCCGATATGGTTTATGGTAAAAAATATTGGACATTTATTTCGGAAGAGCTTCCGAGAGTGGTGCGTTCCTTTTTTCCTCTATCGGATAGAAGAGAAGATAACTTTGTAGCCGGATTATCAATGGGAGGCTATGGTGCCTTTAAATGGGCCTTGAGAAAGCCAGGAATGTTCTCAGCTGCTGCAAGTCTCTCTGGTGTCCTTGATATTGTTGAACATACAAATCGTGTACAGGGTGAGAATAATCCTATACGTCATGCATTAGATTGTGTATTCGGAGAAAAGGACATCAAAAATACGGAAGAGGATTTATTTTATCTGCTGGAAAAAAGGCTTAAGAAAGATCAAGCATTACCAGCTTTGTTTCAAGCCTGCGGAACAGAAGATTTCCTGTTTGATGAAAATAAACGATTTTTCGATTTCACCAATGCTAAAGGGGTAGGAATTACGCACACTTTTACAACAGGCAATCACGAATGGGACTATTGGGATAGTAAAATACAAGAAGTTCTAGCATGGCTTCCAATTCAAAAATAGAGAGGGGAACCCCCTCTCTTTCTACATTTGATTGACAATATCTGCTACTAGTTCATAAGAATATAGGCGTTCATTATGATCATAAATTTGACTATTAATAATTACTTCATCTGCATTTGTTTCATCGACGAATGCTTGTAATTTATTTTTAACTGTTTGTTTATCTCCAACGATGGTTGTTTTACTATTCACTGATTTCTCCACAGAAGCCTTTTCATAAACATTCCATGCTTGATCAATATCATCAATAGGTGGCATCAATTCAGAAGGTGCGCCACGAACTAGACTTAAGAATTGCTGTTGCTGAGAGGTAGCTAACCATTTAGCTTTCTCAACAGTATCTGCTGCAATAATATTGACTCCAACCATCGCACGTGGCTTTTCAAGCTGCTCTGAAGGCTTAAATCGATCACGATAAATCTTTAAAGCAGGAATAGTGTAGTCTGGTGAGAAATGACTCGCAAATGCAAAAGGAAGTCCTTTCTCTGCTGCAAGTCGAGCACTGAAATCGCTCGATCCAAGTAGCCATAGTGGAATATTTGCGCCTTTGCCTGGAACTGCTGTTACATTTGCAGTGCCTTTAAAATAAGCTTCTAGCTCTTCTACTTGTTGAGGGAAATCCTCTGCACTACTATTCAATGTTCTTCTAAGAGCGTAGGCAGTTGCTTGATCACTACCAGGTGCTCTTCCAAGACCTAGATCAATTCGATTAGGATAGAGAGCATCGAGTGTTCCGAACTGTTCTGCGATGACTAAAGGGGCATGGTTTGGTAGCATAATTCCACCTGCACCGACTTTGATTTTCTTCGTATGACTTGCTACATGGCTAATAACTAGTGATGTAGCAGAGCTTGCGATTCCTGGCATATTATGGTGCTCTGCAAGCCAATAGCGGTGATATCCCCATTTTTCCGCATGCTGAGCTAAATCAGCACTATTTTGAAAGGACAAGCTTGGGGTATGACCATAAAGCACTGGTGCCAAATCTAATACAGAAAATTGAACATTGGTAAAGGATTGAGACATAAGATCACTCCTATTTATCATATTGGACTACCTTTTCCTAGGGAAGGTCTCTACTTTTGTTACTCAATGTAAAAAATGATACGCTTATCTTCAAGGTTCGTCTAATATTATGCTTAACGGGAGATGAAATCATGCAATTAAAGAGAGTATATGAAGAGGCAGAGAAAAAAGATAATTTTCGTGTATTAGTCGATCGAATCTGGCCAAGAGGGGTTTCTAAGCAAGAAGCGAAACTAGATTTATGGTTGAAGGAAATCGGGCCATCGAAAGAACTACGCAAATGGTTTGGGCATGATCCAGACAAGTTTGATGAATTTCGCCAAAAATACTTAAAAGAATTAGAGGAAGATACAGAAAAAAAAGAGGCTTTTGATCACTTAATACAATGCTATGAAGAACAGAACGGAGAAATCACACTCGTTTTTGCTACAAAAGAATTAAAATATAATCATGTTGTTATTATCAAGGAAAAGCTTATAAATGAACGGAAATAGTTAAAACGAAGGGGGAACTTTAACCCTTCGTTTTTTTTAATACCACAGAAGGGGTGTAAGTGAAATGTTTTAATCCATAGTTAACGGGTAGATTTGTTATAAGGTTAATTTGACTAAGGAGTGGATCGAATGAAAGCCGGAGATGCTGTAGTTGATATATTAAAAGATTGGAATATTGATCATGTTTATGGTTATCCAGGGGACTCTGTTAATAACCTAGTAGAGGCATTAAGAAAAGCAAAGGATCAAATAAAATTTATTCAAGTTCGTCATGAAGAAACTGCTTCTTTAGCAGCAGCTGCAGAAGCAAAAATAACGGGTAGAGTGGGGGTCTGTTTATCTATTGGAGGGCCTGGTGCTATTCATCTATTAAATGGCATGTATGACGCAAAAGAAGACGCAGCCCCGTTGGTTGTGATTACTGGACAGGTCTCACACCAGCTTTTAGGAACAAATAACTTTCAAGAAGTAAACTTGGAAAGAATGTTTGACGATGTAGCTATATTTAACCGACGAGTTACATCTGGTGAACAAATACAACCATTATTAAAACAAGCTTTTAAAGAAGCATATGAACAAAAGGGTGTAGCCGTATTAAATGTCCCAGATAATATCTTTAAAGAGACGGTGAATAAAGTGGAGCTTCGCTCATCAAAAGTAGCCGAATATCATCTTTTTCCTAATAAAGAAAGTGTGAAACAAGCTGTTTCATTAATACAGCGTTCAAAAAAGCCTGTAATTTTAGCTGGAAAAGGAGCGATGGATGCACGAGAGGAATTAATAGAGTTCGCAAAGAAAATTGCAGCCCCGGTTGTTGTTTCACTAAGAGGAAAAGGAGTGATACCAGATCAACATCCATTGAATCTAGGAAATTTGGGACAGATAGGGACAAAACCTGCATATGAAGCAATGGAAGAGACTGACTTACTGCTACTTATAGGGACTTCCTTTCCATACCGAGAATTTCTACCGAAAAAGGTACCTGCTATTCAGTTAGATATTAACCCTGAAAAAATAGGAAAATGGTATCCTGCAGAAATAGGTTTAATAGGTTCAGCAAAAGAGATACTAAGTAGATTTAATCAACAGCTGTTTCATCGTAAAGATCGAAAATTCTTAGAAGCATGTCAGGAGAATATGGTCAATTGGTGGAAGCACATGGATCATCTTGTCGAGGTGGAGGAAGGTAAAAAACTAGAGGGACCACAGGTTATTCACAAGCTCCAAGAATATACAGAAAATGATGCGATACTATCTGTCGATGTTGGAAATGTCACCACATGGATGGCGAGATTTTTTCGAATGCAGAATCAACAATTTGTCATTTCGAGTTGGTTAGCAACAATGGGCTGTGGCTTACCTGGAGCGATCGCAGCAAAATTAACCCACCCAGATAAACAGGTTATTGCAATTTGTGGTGATGGTGGTTTTTCTATGGGTATGCAGGATTTTCTGACATCGGTAAAATACAACCTACCTATTACTGTTATTGTCTTGAATAATGAAAAAATTGCGATGATTGAGTATGAACAAGAGGAAATCGGCAATATCCCATATCAAACTGATTTACAAAATTTCCAATACGCTAAATTTGCAGATATATGTGGCGGGAAAGGTTTCATGGCTCAAACAATAGAAGAACTATCAGATGCTTTACATGCCTCTAAAAATAGTGAACGTCCTACATTGATTGAGGTAATGATTGAAGATCGTGCACCATTACCAGGGAAAATTGAATGGAATCAAGCCATTCAATATTCTAAACATTTATGGAAAAGGTTGATAGAGCGTGAAGGGGATTTTGAGATGCCATCCTTAAAAACAGTGCTAAAACGGCTATTGTAAGGAGCAAAAAAGATGAAACAAATTATCTATCTATTTAGCTTGATGGGTGTTTTCTTGAGTGGATGTCACATTCGCGTACTAAATCCGAAGAGTGATACTGCGGAAGCACAAAGCTTTTTAATTTATTTTAGTTTTGGAATCATGATCCTTGTGCTTCTTACCGTATTTTTCCTTTTGTTCCGATTTGTGCGTAAATATCGTAACAGGACAGGAAATCATCAGGCTTTAAAACATGAGGAAGGCAATAAGAAACTTGAAATCGTATGGACAATCATTCCTGTTTTGTTACTGGCAATATTGGCCATTCCAACCGTTATCGTAACCTATAATCAATCACCTAATCAAGCGGATCAGTCAGGTGATAGAAGGGAAGAGGTTCATATTAATGTAACAGCAGAGCAATATCAATGGACCTTCATCTATGAAAATGGAAAAACGACATCTGGTGAATTATATCTCCCAAGTGATAAAACGATTGTTTTACATTTGCGATCAAAGGATGTCATTCATTCCTTTTGGGTCCCGTCTATCGGGGGAAAGGTGGATGTTTTACCACATAAAGAGAACACCATGAAATTAGAAAATATAGAATCCGGAGTATATCAAGGGAAATGTGCTGAATTTTGTGGCACTAATCATACAGATATGAGATTTACGACAAGAGTTATTTCTTCTAAGCAATTTTTAGATTGGCTAGATGAATAAGGATAGCATTGGCGAGATGTAGAGTCTTGTCAAAATAGCAAATATCATTTAGCAGGAAAGAAGGGTAAGAATGGATATGGATCTTACATCACAAGCCTTATATCAAGCATCTGATATTATTGTTGCATGGATTTTTTCAATCGTGTTGGCTCTTTTTATTGGCTATTATATATGGAAAAAAAGAAAATGGGGAATTTTATGGGATTATGTAACGACCACTAATCATAGAAAAATTGGAACAATGTATATTTTAAGTGGCTTGCTTTTCTTTTTTCGTGGTGGAGTAGACGCCCTTTTGATTCGGACACAATTAATAGCACCAAATACTGAATTTTGGGTATTTCAAGGAGATAAATACAATGGTTTGTTCACAACGCACGGAACGATCATGATTTTTTTTGTTGCTATGCCAATATTAATAGGATTGATGAATGTTGTTGTTCCGCTTCAGATCGGTGCAAAGGATCTAGCCTTCCCCATTCTTAATTCATTAAGCTTTTGGCTGTTCTTTAGTGGTGCAATTTTATTCAATCTTTCCTTTTTCTTTGGTACACCACCGAATGCTGGTTGGACTGCCTATGCGCCGTTAAGTATATCCCAATTCACTCCAGATGTTGGTAACAGCTTTTACATATTTAGTATCCAGCTATCTGGCATAGGGACATTGCTAACAGCCATTAATATGATTGTCACCATCCTTCGCTTACGAGCGCCAGGTATGAAAATGTTTCGCATGCCATTATTTACATGGAGTACCTTCGTGACATCTGTGTTAATATTGATTGCTTTTAGCACTTTATCGGTTGCTCTTTATTTGTTGATGTTTGATCGAATGTTTGGAACGAGCTTTTTTACTGGTTCAGAAGGTGATCCTGTTTATTGGCAGCATCTATTCTGGATATTTGGGCATCCAGAAGTATACATTTTGGCATTACCTGCATTTGGTATCTTCTCGGATGTTATCTCAACTTTTTCGAAAAAGATTATTTTTGGATATTCATCCATGGTGTTATCCATTATTTTAATAGGCTTTTTAGGTTTTATGGTATGGGTGCATCACATGTTCACAGTTGGTTTAGGACCAATGGTGAATACATTTTTCGCGATTACGACCATGCTAATTGCTGTCCCCACAGGAATTAAAGTATTTAATTGGCTATTTACTATGAGGGGTGGCCAGATTCAGTTAACAGTACCCATGTTGTTTGCCATCGGATTTATCCCCTCTTTTACAATGGGAGGGGTAACAGGTGTTATGCTAGCAATACCTTCAGCTGATTTTCAATTTCATGACAGCTATTTTGTTGTGGGACATTTTCACTATACGATTCTTGGTGCTACCGTATTAGGTATATTCGCTGGAATCTATTATTGGTATCCTAAAATTACTGGGAAAATGCTAGATGAACGATTAGGTAAATGGCATTTTTGGCTTTTTATCATTGGATTTCACTTAACCTTTTTACCAATGCATTTCGCTGGACTAAATGGTATGCCCCGCCGTGTTTTTACTTATACAAAGGAAGATGGTGTGTTTTTCTTTAATAGTTTAAGCACAATAGGTGCTTTTGTGATGGGAATTGGAATGCTATTCTTTGCATGGAATGTGTATAAAACCTATCGATCAAAACAACAGGTGGAAAATGATTGCTGGGATGGACGGACATTAGAATGGGCAGTCTCTTCTCCCCCTAAAGAGGATGATTTTAACACTGCACCAATTGTGGATAGCTTAGAGCCCCTATGGCAACTAAAGAAGAATCAACAAAAATGGACAAATAAACTACCACAACGGCCTAATACTATTTCCACCAAAAGTGTCATTCCTGCTGTTATTGCAGCAACTTTGTTTCTTTTTTCTCTTGCAATGATCTATCAGTGGCATACACTTGCCAGCTTAACAGCTGTAGTGACAATAATCATCATTATTTTTTTATCATGGTGTGACAAAAGAGTAGAGAATGTACAAAAGGGAAATCTATTAAAAAAAGATTTAAATATTCTATTTGATGACAAGAAAATGGGTTTCTTCCTATATCTAGCAATAGATGGTATTATGTTCGCTGTCTTGTTTGCGACTTATTTCCTTTATACACCAGCATCTATTGGACCGAGGCCAGAGCAGGTATTCGAATCGAAAACCGTTATTCTATCATCTATTTTCCTATTAACATCGAGTGGAACCATCGCTTTGTCAGAGAGAGGTCTTAAAAAACAAAATAATAAGATCTTTCATACAGGATTTATTATGACGACTATTTTAGCGCTAGCTTTTTTAATTTCTACTTTTCATGAGTTTTACAACTATTGGATGAAAGGATTTGTGATAGACCTTAATGTCTTTCTTTCTTCCTTTTTCGTGCTTGTCGGTTTACATGCAGCACATGTTCTTTTTGGATTAGGTTGGCTACTTCAGCTTTATATACAACTGAAGATGCATAAAATTCCTTTAGTCTTGTATCAGGAAAAACAAACAATTTTCAGTTATTATTGGCATTTTGTTGACATTGTGTGGGTGTTCATCGTGCTAATCGTATATTTGCCATATTTAGGTTGATAGGAGTGAGAGTAAAATGAATACTTGGTTTATGATTTTTTTCATTACGATCATTGTGATTTTAATGATTCCAGCTTTCTTTTTATTATGGCTTTATCTTCACGATATTAAACAATCAGAGCATTCGGTTCTACAAAATTATCCGCTCCTTGGAAAAATACGCTATATTTTAGAGAAGGTTGGACCAGAATTAAGACAATATTTATTTCACCATGATTTAGAAGGAAAACCATTTAATCGCAAGCAATTTGAATATGTTAATAAGGCAGGAAAATATCAAACAAGCTTAATGGGCTATGGAGCGGAAAGAGATTTTGATAAGGATGGATTATATCTTGTTAATGACATGTTTCCAGCTAAAACAGAGGAATTGAAAATAAATCAAAAACCTAAAATAGAGACATTTATTTATGAAATAGAGGATGAAAGCTTATTCAATCGTAAGGAGCACCACAAGAAAGTAAAAATTAATCCAGCATATCTCCAAGAGGAAGATTATGTCATATTAGGCGAAAATACCGTTAAAAAGCCATTTCGATTGAAGGGGTTGATTGGCCAATCTGCTATGAGCTATGGTTCACTTGGCGAAAATGCCATTACCTCTTTATCATTAGGCCTTGGAATGGCAGGTGGAACATGGATGAATACAGGAGAAGGAAGTATATCACCATACCATTTAAAAGGGAATGTCGATATTATAATGCAAATTAGTCCTGGATTATTTGGAGTCAGAGATAAGGATGGTCACTTTTCATGGGAAGAATTTAAAAAACATGCCGATACCGACCAGATTAAGGCATTTGAATTAAAGCTCGGTCAAGGGGCAAAAACTCGCGGTGGACATGTGGATGGGGCTAAAATCACCGAAGAAATTGCACAAATTCGAAAGGTAAAGGTTGGAGAAGATATTAATAGTCCTAATAGATTCCCTGGCATCTCAAATGCGGAGGAATTGTTATCCTTTTTACAGCAATTACGTGAATTTGGTGGTAAGCCGGTTGGGATAAAAATTGTGGTTGGTAGCGAAGAACAAGTAAACAATTTAGTAGGTGCTATGAAACGAACTGAAATCATTCCTGATTTTATAACAGTGGATGGTGGAGAGGGTGGCACAGGTGCTTCCTACTATGCCTTAGCGTATTCCGTTGGATTACCGTCTTTTTCGGCGGTGCCCTTAGTAGATGATTGTCTACGAAAGTACGATTTAAGAGATAGGACAAAGATTATTGCTTCTGGAAAGCTTTTGACCCCTGATAAGATTGCGATGGCCCTATGTATTGGTGCAGATCTTGTTAATATTGCACGTGGGTTTATGATGAGTGTTGGGTGTATCATGGCACAAGTTTGTCATAAGAATACTTGTCCCGTTGGGGTTGCAACTACTGATAAAAAATTACAAAAAGCATTAGTGATTGAGGAAAAGAAATTTCGTGTATGTAATTATCTTGTCACTTTAAGACAAGGATTGTTTGACTTAGCAGCTGTTTCTGGATTGGATAGTCCAACGAAATTCAAGCGGGACCATATTAAATTTCATTCTGAATTTAAAAACTTTAGCAATTGGAGTGAAGTGCAAAGCCGAAGATAAGTGAAAGAATTTTTTTATTAATCAAAAAAAACACTAGTTAGAATAACTAGTGTTTTTTTGATTGCAAGCTATATTAGTTTTTTTCAACGTTAGCTGCTTGTGGTCCACGGTTACCTTCTTCGATATCGAAAGTTACGCTTTGACCTTCTTCAAGTGTTTTAAAG
Source organism: Gracilibacillus sp. JCM 18966 (assembly GCF_055392695.1). Lineage (NCBI taxonomy): Bacteria > Bacillati > Bacillota > Bacilli > Caryophanales > Bacillaceae > Gracilibacillus > Gracilibacillus sp. JCM 18966. The sequence goes on from NZ_AP043883.1 coordinate 2,676,687, forward strand.
CCTTCGCCTTGGATAGCAGAGAAGTGTACGAATACATCGTCTTGTCCTTCTACTTCGATAAATCCAAAACCTTTGTCTGCGTTAAACCATTTAACTGTACCTTGTACCATAATTCTTTTCCTCCTAGTGTGAACCGTTCACACAAATGTATTACTATTCTTGCTCTTGCCTCAAAACGAAAACTTTACGTTACGATACTTGAAGGTGTCATCGAACAAAATAGCTAAAATCATTATAGCAAGTGAAACAATAAATTGCAAGCGTATCCCAAAAATAATTGATTTTTGTTTGAGTCAGTAAGGAGTCTTATATGTCGAAAATTAGAATTTTGAATGGGATTAGGTAGATTTTCCATATTAATAGTACTATACTTTGTTAATGTAAAAAGCTTGTTAGGAATGGAAGTGTATGTTCAATTGTCTGTTATTTTTGATAAAATCAAGCATTTATTTCCTGGATACTTTGCATTGGTAATGGCCACTGGGGCTTTATCCATTGCTACATATTTACTCGATTATGATAAATGGAGTAACTATTTGTTTTACCTCAATACTCTTTTTATTATTACTCTAGCGATTGTTGTTACGATTCGGTTTTTATTTTTCTTTTCATATGTGAAGGAAGATTTAACAAGTCACTTAAGAGGGCCTGGTTTTTTTACGATTGTTGCAGGTATTAATGTTTATGCAACAGAGCTTCTTTTTTTCGTAAACAAAACTAACCTGGCATTAATCTTATGGTTGATCTCCATTATTTTATGGACTGCCATTATGTATACATTTTTTACAGCCATTACGATTCAAGAGGATAAGCCGAGCTTAGCGGAGGGGATTAACGGAGCATGGTTAATTGCAGCTGTGGCAACACAGTCGATCTCTGTTGTCGGGACACTACTTGTGTCCTCGATTCGGGATGAGCAGTGGGCAGAGTTTATATTCTTTGTTTCATTATCTATGTATTTGTTAGGTTGTATGTTGTATTTAAGTATTATAACCTTAATCTTTTATCGATTTACTTTTCTGCATCTTAAATATTCTTCCTATACTCCACCTTATTGGATTAATATGGGTGCGGTCGCGATAACTACTTTAGCTGGTTCCCTAATTATTCTGAATTCACAGCAATCACTTTTGATCCAACAATTCATTCCATTTGTGAAAGGATTCACTCTTTTTTTCTGGGTAACAGGAACATGGTGGATTCCGTTATTAGTCATTCTAATGTATTGGCGCTATATCATACATAAATTTCCGCTTAACTATGACCAGCAAATGTGGGGGATGGTTTTCCCTGTTGCAATGTATACAATAGCCACCTTTAAATTATCAAAGGCGCTAGAAATTCCTTTTTTAGCTAACATCTCTACATTTTTTATTTATCCAGCCTTCTTAATTTGGCTATTAGGTATTATTTTAATGGTTATCCATTTAGTTCGTGACATCCTTCTGAAGGATAAATGAAAACTTGATTTATTGCCTTATACCAATTATGATAAAGGGATGTAATGAATCGGAAAATTGAAATGAGGTATTTATAATGAACAAAGTTTCCATCTATTCATTAACCTTTGATGAATTGACTAGTTGGTTACTCGAACATGGACAAAAGAAATTTAGAGCGAAGCAAGTTTGGGATTGGTTATACAAAAAAAGAGTGGATACTTTTTCAGCCATGTACAATTTAAATAAAGATTGTCTTTCACTATTAGAGGAACACTTTATCCTTGGAACATTGACGGAAGAAATTAAACAGGAATCAAAGGATGGTACGATCAAATTTTTGTTTAAAATGCAGGATGGGAATCTTATAGAAACAGTTCTGATGAAGTTTAATTATGGTTATTCCGTTTGTGTTACCACACAAGTAGGTTGTAATATTGGTTGCTCCTTTTGTGCGAGCGGTTTGCTGACGAAGGATCGCGATTTAAATGCAGGTGAAATAGTTGAACAAATTATGAAGGTTCAGAAACATTTAGATCAGCGTGGGAAAGACGAGAGAGTGAGTCATATTGTTGTGATGGGAATAGGGGAACCTTTTGATAATTATGATAATACAATGAGCTTTTTAAGGATCGTAAATGACAAAAGTGGCCTCTCAATAGGTGCAAGACACATAACCGTGTCTACAAGTGGTTTAGCAAAAAGGATATATGATTTTGCTGATGAGAATATTCAAGTCAACTTGGCATTATCTCTACATGCGCCAAACAATGAGCTAAGAACTAAAATAATGAAAATAAATAAAGCATTTCCTTTAGAAAAATTGATGCCTGCAATTGATTATTATCTAGAAAAGACCAATCGAAGAATTACATTTGAATATATCTTGCTAAGGGATGTAAATGATCATGTAGGAGAGGCGAAGCAATTAGTCCAGCTATTAAAGGATAAAAGACATTTATCTTACGTCAATCTTATTCCTTATAATCCAGTAGACGAGCATAATCAATATAATAGAAGTGAGAAAAAGGCAATTCTTGATTTTTATCAAGTATTACTTGAAAATGGGATAAATTGTGGTGTGCGTGTCGAGCATGGTACAGATATTGATGCTGCTTGTGGACAATTAAGAAGTAAACAGATTAAAAAAGATAAGCAAAAGGTATCCCAATGAAAGCCCAAAGGCACGGGACTTCTTGACAAAAGAAAGACATTTCATTAAACTATCAGAAAGTAATCAACAATTAAAGTAAAAAAACGATGAAGAGGAATAGTAATAAAGCAATTAGTTCAAGAGAGATGGCGTTTGGTGAAAGTCATTACTAATCTTTACGAACTCACCTCAAATGTTACAAAAGTGAAGCAGTAGCTTTTGTCGTAATCCGCGTTAAGGAAATAAAGTGAGTGTAAAATACTAACACTAATGTTGGGTGGTACCGCGGGAATCTCTCTCGTCCCATAGCTGGGATAGGAGAGTTTTTTTGTGTTTAAGAACAAATGTTCGTTTGTTGTTAATAAGGAGGGAATAAAATGTCATTTGAGCATTTAAAAATAGAAAAAAAATGGCGTGATTATTGGATTAATAATAAGACTTTTGCGACTGATACCCATTCCGATAAAGAAAAGTTCTATGCATTAGACATGTTTCCATACCCATCTGGAGCGGGACTTCACGTGGGGCATCCAGAAGGGTATACCGCAACAGATATTTTGTCAAGAATGAAAAGAATGCAAGGCTACGAGGTGTTACATCCAATTGGTTGGGATGCTTTCGGTCTTCCTGCAGAACAATATGCATTGGATACAGGTAACGACCCTGCAGTTTTTACAGAGCAAAACATCAATAATTTCCGTCGTCAAATTCAAGAACTAGGCTTTTCCTATGATTGGGACCGAGAGGTAAAGACAACCGATCCAAATTACTATAAATGGACCCAATGGATTTTTCTAAAGCTTTATGAGAAAGGGTTAGCCTATATTGATGAAGTACCTGTCAATTGGTGTCCAGCTCTAGGTACTGTGTTAGCTAATGAAGAGGTTATTGATGGGAAAAGTGAACGCGGTGGACATCCAGTGGAACGGAAGCCAATGAAACAATGGATGTTAAAAATTACTGCATATGCCGACAGACTTATAGAAGATTTAGAAGAGTTAGATTGGCCTGAGAGTATTAAAGATATGCAAAGAAACTGGATCGGACGTTCTGAGGGGGCTGAAGTAATCTTTGAGGTGGAAGGCTTTGAAGAGACCTTCACTGTTTTTACAACACGGCCTGATACTTTATTTGGTGCGACCTATGCCGTGCTATCTCCAGAACATCCACTTGTAAGTAAGATCGTTTCACAAACAGAAAAAGAAGCAGTTGCACAATATATTAATCAAGTGAAAGCTAAAAGTGACTTAGAACGAACAGATCTTGCTAAAGATAAAACAGGTGTATTTACGGGAGCATATGCCGTTAACCCTATTAATGGGGAAAAGCTTCCAATTTGGATTGCAGATTATGTATTAATGTCATATGGTACAGGAGCTATTATGGCTGTGCCTGCACATGATGAAAGAGACTATGAATTTGCGAAAAAGTTTGGCTTGAAGATTGTACCTGTATTAGAAGGTGGGGATATTGAAAAAGAAGCCTTTACAGGAGATGGCCCTCATATTAATTCAGATTTCTTAAATGGCTTAAACAAGCAAGATGGAATAGAACAAGCGATTAAATGGTTGGTAGATCATAATAAAGGGGAAAGAAAGGTAACCTACCGATTACGCGACTGGTTATTTAGTCGTCAACGGTACTGGGGTGAACCTATTCCGATTATACATTGGGAAGATGGCACGATGTCGGCAGTCCCTGAAGAAGAATTACCATTGGTTTTACCAAAAACAGAGGAAATAAAACCGTCGGGAACGGGAGAATCACCATTGGCTAATATGGATGACTGGGTAAATGTCGTGGACGAAAAGACTTGCAAAAAGGGTCGTCGTGAAACAAATACTATGCCTCAATGGGCTGGAAGCTGTTGGTACTTCTTAAGATATATTGATCCACAGAATTCTAAACAATTAGCGGATCGACGATTGCTAAATGAATGGCTGCCAGTAGATGTTTATATTGGCGGTGCAGAACACGCGGTACTTCACTTATTATATGCACGCTTTTGGCATAAATTTTTGTATGATATAGGTGTAGTCCCAACAAAAGAACCATTCCAAAAATTATATAATCAAGGAATGATCCTAGGCGAGAATAATGAAAAAATGAGTAAGTCAAAAGGGAATGTAGTGAATCCTGATGAAATCGTTAAAAGCCATGGAGCAGACACACTTCGGTTATATGAAATGTTTATGGGTCCTTTAGATGCTTCCGTAGCATGGTCAACTAACGGGCTGGATGGAGCAAGAAGATTTTTAGATAGAGTGTGGCGTCTTTTTGTAACAGATGATGAAAAGCTTTCGGGTAAAATCTCTGATGATAAAGAATCTCAAGAATTGGAAAAAGTTTATCATGAAACAGTAAAAGTAGTGACACAAAATTTTGAGGACTTACGTTTTAATACAGGCATTTCACAAATGATGGTATTTGTTAATGAAGCATATAAGACAACTAGTATTCCTCTAGCTTATGCTGAAGGATTTGTAAAACTTTTATCTCCTGTTGCCCCACATCTGGCCGAAGAATTGTGGCAATTTCTAGGGCATGATGGAACTATAACGTACGAAGAGTGGCCGACCTATGATGAATCTAAGCTTGTGCAAAATGAAGTCGAGATGGTCATTCAAATTATGGGGAAAGTAAGAGCGAAAATGATGGTGAAAAAAGATGCACAAAAAGAGGAAATGGAAGAAAAGGCATTGTCTCAAGAGGCAATAAAGGAAAAATTAGAAGGGTTAACCGTTCGAAAAGTAATCGTGGTACCTGGGAAATTAGTTAATATTGTAGCAAACTAGTATAGATAAAAAAGCCACAATGACATCTCTAATGATGTTTGTTGTGGCTTTTTTCGTTTTTGAATGCAAAGAGATTCTTTTGTTATGACTACAAGGAAAGTGACACATTTTAACTACTAAAGAACATGAATGTTTAGATCACTGAATTACCATTATTTTCTCGCGGAATTTTGTTGACTTTTTTTATCAAAGTATGTATTATAGAAAAAGTCGACATTACAGATAAACTTTTTATCGGGTGGTTGACAATTTTCTAGTGTATTTGTTATAATTTATATGTCGCTTTAGACATTGATCATTGAAAACTGAACAAAACAACCAGTACAAAAAAGTAAGAACATGCTAGCTTTAAGCGAGCTTGATCAACACAAGCACTTCGGTGCATCTATTTTATGGAGAGTTTGATCTTGGCTCAGGACGAACGCTGGCGGCGTGCCTAATACATGCAAGTCGAGCGCGGGAAGCTGACTGAATCCTTCGGGAGGACGTGAGTGGAACGAGCGGCGGACGGGTGAGTAACACGTGGGCAACCTGCCTGTAAGACTGGGATAACTCCGGGAAACCGGAGCTAATACCGGATAGTACTTTGGTTCATAGGAACCGAAGTGGAAAGGTGGCGCAAGCTACCACTTACAGATGGGCCCGCGGTGCATTAGCTAGTTGGTGAGGTAACGGCTCACCAAGGCAACGATGCATAGCCGACCTGAGAGGGTGATCGGCCACACTGGGACTGAGACACGGCCCAGACTCCTACGGGAGGCAGCAGTAGGGAATCTTCCGCAATGGACGAAAGTCTGACGGAGCAACGCCGCGTGAACGAAGAAGGTTTTCGGATCGTAAAGTTCTGTTGTTAGGGAAGAACAAGTACCGTTCGAATAGGGCGGTACCTTGACGGTACCTATCGAGGAAGCCCCGGCTAACTACGTGCCAGCAGCCGCGGTAATACGTAGGGGGCAAGCGTTGTCCGGAATTATTGGGCGTAAAGCGCGCGTAGGCGGTTTCTTAAGTCTGATGTGAAATCTTGCGGCTCAACCGCAAGCGGTCATTGGAAACTGGGGAACTTGAGTACAGAAGAGGAGAGCGGAATTCCACGTGTAGCGGTGAAATGCGTAGAGATGTGGAGGAACACCAGTGGCGAAGGCGGCTCTCTGGTCTGTAACTGACGCTGAGGTGCGAAAGCGTGGGGAGCGAACAGGATTAGATACCCTGGTAGTCCACGCCGTAAACGATGAGTGCTAGGTGTTAGGGGGTTTCCGCCCCTTAGTGCTGCAGTTAACGCATTAAGCACTCCGCCTGGGGAGTACGGCCGCAAGGCTGAAACTCAAAAGAATTGACGGGGGCCCGCACAAGCGGTGGAGCATGTGGTTTAATTCGAAGCAACGCGAAGAACCTTACCAGGTCTTGACATCTTCGGATGTCCCTAGAGATAGGGAGTTCCCTTCGGGGACCGAATGACAGGTGGTGCATGGTTGTCGTCAGCTCGTGTCGTGAGATGTTGGGTTAAGTCCCGCAACGAGCGCAACCCTTGATCTTAGTTGCCAGCATTGAGTTGGGCACTCTAAGGTGACTGCCGGTGACAAACCGGAGGAAGGTGGGGATGACGTCAAATCATCATGCCCCTTATGACCTGGGCTACACACGTGCTACAATGGATGGTACAAAGGGCAGCGAAGCCGTGAGGTGAAGCCAATCCCATAAAACCATTCTCAGTTCGGATTGTAGGCTGCAACTCGCCTACATGAAGCCGGAATCGCTAGTAATCGCGGATCAGCATGCCGCGGTGAATACGTTCCCGGGCCTTGTACACACCGCCCGTCACACCACGAGAGTTGGCAACACCCGAAGTCGGTGGGGTAACCTTTGGAGCCAGCCGCCGAAGGTGGGGGCAATGATTGGGGTGAAGTCGTAACAAGGTAGCCGTATCGGAAGGTGCGGCTGGATCACCTCCTTTCTAAGGATAAAGTGAAAGGCGGAAGCACCCGGTTAGCGACGTACAAACTGGACTGAACCGAAGGAGATAAAGGAAACACAAGGAGCTTAGCGACTTGATGTTGACTTATCGTACGGAGGTGAGGGAAGTTGTGCTAGTCGCTGGGTGCTGGAGCTAGACACAATAGGAAATGATCTATTAGCGTAGATCATCATAGATTGTACTTGGTTGTTTGGTTCAGTTTTGAGCGATTGATGCTCAGAGGATCTTCTGTTAAAACCCGTCATGTTTTGTGACGAATACAGAAGTCACCACCTCGTGTGGAAGCTGTACCTTGAAAACTAGATAAGAAGAAATCAGGACGTGAAGGCACCAAAAGAAGCCAACACGAAACTGATGACAAGACATCAAATAAAACCAACGACTTTTTCATCTGAAGCATGAGTATAGTTAAGTGAAAAAGGGCGCACGGTGGATGCCTTGGCACTAGGAGCCGAAGAAGGACGGGACAAACACCGATATGTCTCGGGGAGCTGTACGTAAGCATTGATCCGAGAATTTCCGAATGGGGAAACCCTCTACTCGTCATGGAGTAGAACCTCTATCTGAATCCATAGGATAGAGGAGGCAGACCCGGGGAACTGAAACATCTCATTACCCGGAGGAAGAGAAAGCAAACGCGATTTCCCGAGTAGCGGCGAGCGAAACGGAATTAGCCCAAACCAAAAAGCTTGCTTTTTGGGGTTGTAGGACACTCTATACGGAGTTACCAAGAAATACGTTAGACGAATCGATCTGGAAAGGTCAGCCACAGCGGGTAACAGCCCTGTAGTCGAAAGCGTGTTTCCTCCAGAGTGGATCCTGAGTACGGCGGAACACGTGAAATTCCGTCGGAATCCGGGAGGACCATCTCCCAAGGCTAAATACTCCCTAGTGACCGATAGTGAACCAGTACCGTGAGGGAAAGGTGAAAAGCACCCCGGGAGGGGAGTGAAAGAGAACCTGAAACCGTGTGCCTACAAGTAGTCGAAGCCCTTTTATGGGTGACGGCGTACCTTTTGTAGAATGGACCGGCGAGTTACGATCTCCTGCAAGGTTAAGTGGAAGACACGGAGCCGCAGCGAAAGCGAGTCTGAATAGGGCGAGATAGTAGGGGGTCGTAGACCCGAAACCGTGTGATCTACCCATGTCCAGGGTGAAGGTCAGGTAACACTGACTGGAGGCCCGAACCCACGTACGTTGAAAAGTGCGGGGATGAGGTGTGGGTAGGGGTGAAATGCCAATCGAACACGGAGATAGCTGGTTCTCTCCGAAATAGCTTTAGGGCTAGCCTCAAGGGATGTATGTTGGAGGTAGAGCACTGATTGGACTAGGGGCCCTCACCGGGTTACCGAATTCAGTCAAACTCCGAATGCCAATCATATTACCTTGGGAGTCAGACTATGGGTGATAAGGTTCATAGTCGAAAGGGAAACAGCCCAGACCGTCAGCTAAGGTCCCCAAGTATACGTTAAGTGGAAAAGGATGTGGCGTTGCTTAGACAACCAGGATGTTGGCTTAGAAGCAGCCATCATTTAAAGAGTGCGTAATAGCTCACTGGTCGAGTGACGCTGCGCCGAAAATGTACCGGGGCTAAACGTATCACCGAAGCTACGGATTGTTCTACGAACAATGGTAGGAGAGCGTTCTAAGTGCAGTGAAGTCAGACCGTGAGGACTGGTGGAGCGCTTAGAAGTGAGAATGCCGGTATGAGTAGCGAAATAGAAGTGAGAATCTTCTACACCGAATGCCTAAGGTTTCCTGAGGAAGGCTCGTCCGCTCAGGGTTAGTCGGGGCCTAAGCCGAGGCCGAAAGGCGTAGGCGATGGACAACAGGTGGATATTCCTGTACCACCCAATTCCGTTTGAGTGATGGGGGGACGCAGTAGGATAAGGAAAGCGCACGACTGGACGTGTGCGTCGAAGCAGTGAGTGAGTCAGATAGGCAAATCCGTCTGGCAATCACAAGCTGTGATCGGGAGGGAAAATGAGTACCGAAGTTCCGGATTTCACACTGCCAAGAAAAGCCTCTAGCAAGGAAAAGGGTGCCCGTACCGCAAACCGACACAGGTAGGCGAGGAGAGAATCCTAAGGTGATCGGGAGAACTCTCGTTAAGGAACTCGGCAAAATGACCCCGTAACTTCGGGAGAAGGGGTGCTTACTTACGAGTAAGCCGCAGTGAAAAGGCCCAAGCGACTGTTTAGCAAAAACACAGGTCTCTGCGAAGCCGAAAGGCGAAGTATAGGGGCTGACACCTGCCCGGTGCTGGAAGGTTAAGGGGATGCGTTAGCGTAAGCGAAGCGTTGAACTGAAGCCCCAGTAAACGGCGGCCGTAACTATAACGGTCCTAAGGTAGCGAAATTCCTTGTCGGGTAAGTTCCGACCCGCACGAAAGGTGCAACGACTTGGGCACTGTCTCAACGAGAGACCCGGTGAAATTATACTATGCGTGAAGATGCGCATTACCCGCGACAGGACGGAAAGACCCCGTGGAGCTTTACTGTAGCCTGATATGGAATGTTTGTACAGCTTGTACAGGATAGGTGGGAGCCTGAGAAGCGTGAGCGCTAGCTTACGTGGAGGCGCCGGTGGGATACCACCCTGGCTGTATGAACCTTCTAACCCAGAACCGTGATCCGGTTCGGAGACAGTGTCAGGTGGGCAGTTTGACTGGGGCGGTCGCCTCCTAAAGAGTAACGGAGGCGCCCAAAGGTTCCCTCAGAATGGTTGGAAATCATTCGAAGAGTGTAAAGGCAGAAGGGAGCTTGACTGCGAGACCTACAAGTCGAGCAGGGACGAAAGTCGGGCTTAGTGATCCGGCGGTACCGAATGGAAGGGCCGTCGCTCAACGGATAAAAGCTACCCCGGGGATAACAGGCTTATCTCCCCCAAGAGTCCACATCGACGGGGAGGTTTGGCACCTCGATGTCGGCTCATCGCATCCTGGGGCTGTAGTCGGTCCCAAGGGTTGGGCTGTTCGCCCATTAAAGCGGTACGCGAGCTGGGTTCAGAACGTCGTGAGACAGTTCGGTCCCTATCCGTCGTGGGCGTTGGAAGTTTGAGAGGAGCTGTCCTTAGTACGAGAGGACCGGGATGGACACACCGCTGGTGCACCAGTTGTTCCGCCAGGAGCATCGCTGGGTAGCTACGTGTGGAAGGGATAAGTGCTGAAAGCATCTAAGCATGAAGCCCCCCTCAAGATGAGACTTCCCCACACTTTAAGTGAGTAAGATCCCTCAGAGACGATGAGGTAGATAGGTTCGAGGTGGAAGCATGGTGACATGTGGAGCTGACGAATACTAATCGATCGAGGACTTATCTATACGTTCTTTGGATGAAAAACCGATGGTTTGTCTACTTCTTATCTAGTTTTGATGGTATAGTTTCTCCCATCTTAATAAGGATTAGCTTATATCCACCAAGTCTGGTGGCGATAGCGGAGAGGTCACACCTGTTCCCATACCGAACACAGTAGTTAAGCTCTCCAGCGCCCATGGTAGTTGGGGCTCACGCCCCTGCAAGAGTAGGACGTTGCCAGGCAAAACGAAAAAAGGTTTCTTAGTGTAAAGCTTGAACTGCCCCCTGTCAAGTAGACAGGTAAATAAACAAAATATTTTGTGCCATGTATGGTTTCCATGCATGGCTTTTTTATGCTGGAATTCTTAACCCCATCTTCAACGTCACGCGCTTTGTATTATAAAATTCAATATAAGCCTCAATATCTTTTTCTAATTCCTCAAATGTGTTATGAGTGGTTAGTCGATACATCTCTTCCTTGATGATCCCCCAAAAGTTTTCCATCGGACCGTTATCAATGCATTTACCAACACGCGACATGCTTTGGGTAATCTGGTGTTCTTCCACAAAACGTTTAAATCCATGGGACGTATATTGAAAGCCGCGATCACTATGAAATAATGTTTTCGCTGGTATAATGGTATCTTTAATCTGAGTAATCGTATCTCGTACTAAGGCATTGTTATTATGTCGGGATAATTTATAGGCTACAATTTTATTTTCACCATAATCTAAGACGGCACTTAAATAAGCTTTCGAATGAACTCCGTACTTAAATTCAGTGACATCTGTTAATAAGATCTCCATCGCGTTATACTCTGCTTGAAATTCTCTATTTAGGACATTTTCAGCCACGTGTTGCGGTTTATGTGGTCTATAGTTGTAACGTTTCCGACGGATAACGGCTTTTAAGCCTACTAAGCGCATCAAGCGGTACACACATTTATGATTCACTTGAGCGTTAAGGAAGTGGTTGAGATAGATCGTGATTCGACGATAACCATAAATCCCTTTATGTTCGTCATATATCTTTTGAATGCAAGCGCTCAAGTGTCTTAAGCGCTTCTCTGTTTTTGTTGGTTTCCGATGGAACCACTTATAATAACCCGAGCGACTCACACCTAATGCTTCACAAAGTATGGTTATTTTGAATCCCTTTTTTTCGAGTTTTTTAATGGTTTGGTATTTGGCCTCATGCCGCGTTTGCGTAACATCAACTCTCTTTCCTCTTCTTCTAACTTTTTTAACGCAGCATTCTCTGTTTCAAGGTACTCATTTCGTGCTTTTAATGCCTCAATTTCCGTTCGTAACTTTTCTTCATCTGTTTGGATCTTGTCTGGCTTTCCGCGACCTCGTCCATCTACCAGCCCGTCAGGGCCATGCTCTTTGTACTTTTGAACCCATGAATAAACATTATTATAAGAAACTTGATATTTTTTAGCTGTTTCCTTATACAATAAACCAGTATTTAAACAATCTTTGACGATTTCAATTCTCTCTTCTTGTGTCGTTTTTCGACTCTTCATCGTATACACCTCGGGTTTGGGAGAATAACTCCTATTCTTTTCCCCTCTAGTATACTTGATGATCCAACTTCTTACAGTATCAGGATTTGGAATATTATATTTCCGAGCTAATTGTTTAAAGGGTATACATTCTACGAGGTACTCGTTAATAACGGACTGTTTAAACTCTTCACTGTAATGATTATTTTTTGATGTCGTTTGAATTCCTTTTAGACCATGATTTTGGTATCTCAGCACCTTTTGACGAAAGGCCGATTCACTTAATAATAAACCAAATGTTTCACGTAATTCTTTAATACTTATTCCATCTTTCAGATACATTTGAATATACCATTCCAACTCTTCAGCTGTATGCTTACTATTTAAACGCATAAAAATCCCCCTAAAGTAGTTTTACTTTTTTAAGTGTCTACTTTAGGGGGAGCATATCAGCTACATTAAGAAACCTTTTTTTATAAAAAAATATGTGGTGGGCTTGCAACTAATTTTTCTCCATTATTTTGGAATGAATTCACAATATTAAATGTCCATAGAACCCCATTTCAATTTTTGGGATTGAGTTTCAGGGTAATGGACACTAAACATTGTAATAGTTGCTAAACAGCTGATTTTTTTCCGCAATGTACATAAACGAATATAAAGATCTCCATTAGTTTTTTGTTTTCAAAAGAATTACCCCAAGCTTTCCCATGCTGCGTGCATTCCAGCTACTCTTCCAGTGACAAGGGCTGCCGTAATGTTATATCCACCTGTATAACCGTGGATATCTAAAACCTCTCCACAAAAATAAAGTCCATTCATTAGCTTTGATTGCATGGTACTAGGGACAATTTCTTTAATGGAGACACCTCCACCTGTAACGAATGCTTTTTCAAGAGGTAGACTCCCATGTACATCAAACCGAAAATCTTTCAGATCATTTACTATGGAAATTACCATTTCCCGGGAAATGTTACCAGTATTCAACTGTGGTTCAAGGTTATTTTTGATTAAGATAAAATCTAAATATCTTTCTGGCACAATACCTTTTAACAAATTTTTAACACTTCTTTTAGGGTTTTCTTGAATTTTTAAGAGAATTTCATTAAGTAATTTTTCTTTGGCTTCTTCAGGAATAGCATCAATCGATACTTGAACTTTTTCTAAGCCAGATCGGAGTAGTTTTACAATAAATTGTGAACATCTTAAAGTAGCCGGACCTGAAATTCCAAAATGGGTAAACAGCATATCCATTTGGTGTGAGATCACCTTCTTTCTATTAGCATCATATACAGATAACTCTACATTTCTCAAGGAGAGTCCTTGTAGAGTTTTGGATCGTATAAATGACTCATTAGAAAGAATAGGGACTTCAGTCGGATACAAATCTGTTACCGTATGTCCAGCTTTTTTAGCCCAAGGAAATGCATCTCCTGTCGAACCGGTATGTGGAACTGCCTTTCCACCTGCAGCAATGACTATAGACTTTGTTTCGATTTTCTCCCCATTTTCTAAAATAACTCGATGGTTGGAATCTCCATAATCTATCGCTTGAACAGCCGTTTTCTTGCGTATAGTCACTTCGTATTTTCGTAATTCGTTTAGTAGCGCATTGACGACGTCCATTGCTTTATTACTGACAGGAAACATCCTTCCATGGTCTTCCTCTTTTAATGCAACACCTAAGCCTTCAAAATATTCAATAATGTCATAATTATCGAAAATAGAGAAAGGACTATATAAGAATTTTCCGTTACCTGGAATATGTTTAATCACTTCTTCTTTTGGTAGCCGGTTTGTAACATTGCACCTGCCCCCACCAGAGATAGCCAGTTTTTTCCCTAACTTATTTCCTTTTTCAATTAATAAGGTGCTTGCTCCCTGTTCAGCTGCAGCAATTGCTGCCATTAAGCCGGAAGGACCTCCACCAATAACGATAACCTGATATGTCATACAAGATAACCTACTTTCTAATGTGAATCTCATTACCTAATCATAAACTAATTTACTTCAGTAGTAAATGTCAACTTCTTATAGAGCTAAACCATTACTAATGCCTTATTTCGTCATGAATCGATACCATTCACTAAGTAGTTTATGATAGAATAAAAATGTTAGACGAATTTGTAGAATTTAGGTGAAAAAATGTCAAGCTCGAATTTTATACGAGGAACGATGTTGTTAACTGCAGCAAGTTTTCTCTCTAAATTTTTAGGGATGATTTATGTTATACCCTTCACTAACATTGTTGGAGAAACGGGAATGACTTTATATGGATTTGCGTATACACCATATAGCATATTAATTAGTGTATCGACAGTTGGGGTACCTTTAGCTGTTTCTAAGTTTGTATCGAAATATAATTCATTAGATGATTATTATACAAGTATGCGAATATTTAAACTTGGTACGGTATTAATGTTCATAACAGGTATAGTAGCCTTCTTCATTATGTACTTTGGTGCGGATGTCATTGCTAAATTATTTTTAGCTGAAGAAAAAAAGGAAATTTCTTTAGAAGATGCAGCCCATGTTATACAAATGGTAAGCTTTGCTTTAATTATAATCCCGAGCATGTCGATCATGCGGGGCTTTTTTCAAGGGAATCAGTCCATGGGACCGACTGCTGTATCACAAGTAATTGAACAGATTGCAAGAATTACCTTTTTACTAATTGGTGTATTTTTAATTAAGGTGGTATGGGATGGTTCTAATTCTACCGCTGTCGGGTTGGCGACATTTTCCGCCTTTGTAGGTGCCATTGCTTCATGGGTCGTATTATTAATGTACTGGAAAAATAGAAAAAGATTTCTATCTGAAAAACTAGATCAACAAAAGAAAAAAGTAAGGATACCTAGATCAAAGCTATTAAAGGAATTATTCCAGTATGCTGGACCATTTGTTTTAGTCGGAATTGCAACCTCACTGTATCAATTGGTCGATTTAATTACTTTCGATAAGGCAATGGTTGCTATTGGAAAAGGGGATATTTCCACAATCGCTTATTCTGTTTTCAATGTGCAAGGTCATAAAGTAATTTTAATTCCTGTAACCATTGCTACAGGACTTTCATTGGCATTGATTCCTGAAATAACTAAATCCTTTAATCTAAACCAGGTCGATCGGTTAAATAAACAGATTAATCAATCATTGCAAATAATTATGTTCTTTGTCTTACCAGCGGTTGCAGGGTTAGTCATTTTATCACATGAAATCTATGGGGGATTGTTTGGCATTGATAATATTTCGATTGCTGGACCTTTATTTGCTTGGTATGCCCCGACTGCATTAACCTTTGCCTTCTTCACCGTAACCTGTTCTATTTTACAAGGAATTGAACAACAAAAATTCACATTGATTAGTCTATCAGCAGGTATATTAATAAAAATCCTTTTAAACTCTTTAATGATTCAATTACTTGCTGAAAAAGGAGCAGTTATTACGACATTACTGGCAACAAGTGTTGCTGTTTTCTTAAACTTGTGGAGAATCAAAACTTCACTCAAATTCAGCTATCGAAGATTTCGAAAATTATCGCTATTAATGCTAATCTTTACCATTGTTATGGCGATATTGTTATTGCTTGTAAAATGGTTGTTTGGATTCTTTATTTCCTACAATGATGGGCAATTGATTGCTTTTGTCATTACAATAATTGCCGTATTTATAGGTGGAACATTCTATATGTACTTCGGTTATATGTCTACGCTTTTTGAACGAATAGTCGGTAAACGAATACCGATCTTAGATCGAATCTTCAGACGATGATTATATTGGGGGACAATTAAAATGCGTCTTGATAAGCTATTGGCTAATATGGGGATTGGAAGTAGAAAAGAAGTGAAAGAGCTGATCAAGAAGAAATCAGTCTCTGTTAATGGGAAAATAATAAAATCAAATCTTTCGATTGACCCAGAATTTGATAGAATTGAATGTAATGGTCAGGTAGTGGAGTACCAAAAATATGTTTATTTTATGCTCCATAAGCCTTCAGGTTACCTCTCAGCTACAAGAGATCAAGAACAAAAGACAGTGTTAGACCTTTTGAAGACAGAGGACCAGGCCCGTTCACCATTTCCAGTTGGTAGGTTGGACAAGAATACGGAAGGATTATTATTATTAACAAATGATGGGCAATTGGCTCATGAGCTCTTATCACCAAAAAAACATGTAGACAAAACCTATTTTGCGAAAATCTCTGGATTTGTCACAGAAAATGATGTAGCAGAATTTTTACAAGGAGTGGATATTGGTGATTATATTACAAAGCCAGCCAAACTGAAGATTCTTAAGGCAAAAGAAGTTTCGGAAATAGAAGTTACGATAACAGAAGGAAAGTTTCACCAAGTAAAACGAATGTTTGAAGCTGTTGGTAAAGAAGTGTTGTATTTAAAAAGGTTAACGATGGGATCACTGGAACTTGACTCAACCTTAAAATTGGGGCAGTATCGTGCTCTCACTGATCAAGAGATACAAAATATTTTAGAGGAAACGAAGGGATAGGTTAGTAGTATTCAATTAATGTAGATCGGTCATCCCTGATTGAATGCTGCTTACGACCATTGATTTAGCATGATGATAAAAAAACCAGCATTCTTTATATGCTGGTTTAAAATTGAATTGTATTATATATATATTTAAAATTTTACGATATCTTTACTTTTTTCTTTGTGATTTCCCAACGTCCCCGATTTGGGCTATTGACAAGCCCGTTATAAGCTAATAAGTGTAAATCTCGCTGTACAGTACGGTCTGTAATACCAAACTCTTCTGCTATTTCGTTTGTGGTTACACATCCATTCTCTTTAATAAAAAGATAGACTGATTTAACACGAGATAGCATACGGGTGGTTGATTGACTCAAAGAATCACTCCTTAAAAGTTATCGAATCCAATTACTATCATTCTATTCATGTTGCCTAACCTTATTTTACACTTATCGAAGAAATATTTCTAGCGTAATTGTGAATATTTACAGATAATTAAAAGATGAAAGGTGGTTGCACGATGTATTTAATAAGAAAATTTTTAACGAAGGTTGTTCATATCTCAAATTTAGCCATTTTCATCGTTAGCTTGCTACTTATTGTTTCGACAGCTTGGTTAATTATGCTAGTCGAGCGTGAAACCTTTCCGACCTTTTTCGACGGGCTATGGTGGGTGATGACGACTGTTACAACAGTTGGCTATGGAGATTTTTATCCAGTGTCGATTGGAGGTCGACTTATTGGGGTATTTTTGTACCTTTTTGGTATCGCACTTATAGGATTGGTATTAGGGAAGATTATCGAAGCATTTGCAATCTACCGTAAAAGAAGAGAAGAAGGTGAAATAATGTATAAAGGAAAGAATCATTATATTATTATCGGATGGTCTCAAAAAGCAAAATATGCGATAAGAGAAATGATTAATACAGACAAAAATATTGAAATTATTATCATTGATGAACTGGAAAAAGCACCGATATTAGATCACAATATTCATTATATTCAGGGGAATGCTTCTGAAAGAAACGTCTTAGAAAAAGCCAATATAAAAGAAGCGAATACAGTCTTAGTTTTTGCAGATGATAAAATCGAAAACGGCCAATTAACAGATGGAAAAACACTCTTGATTGCTTCTACCATTGAGTCGATAGCGCCAGAGGTATATACGATAGTGGAAATTATGGAAGAAATTCATATGAAAAATTTTAAATATATGAATGTGGATGAATTTATCCTTTCACATGAAACGATTTCTTCTTTATTTGTTAGGTCCGCCTTTAGAAAAGGAATATCTAATATTTTTTCTCAACTATTAAAACACGCTGAAGGTGACGACTTATACTATATTCCCACTCATTCTAAATGGAAAACCTATCGAGATGCGTTTGATGCATTACTTGAAAAAGGTGCGACTTTAGTAGCAGATCGTGACCAGTTAAACATAAATCGAATGCTCGATCATACTATTCCTAAAGATGCAGAGCTATATGTAATTTGTGATTCAGAATCACATCAACGGATTCTGGAGGAGGTGTAATATGTCTTTCCATTATTTTATTGCAATGAAGCTGGATCATTCCACTAAAGAATGGCTCGATTCATGGAAACCCGATATCAATAAATATCATCTGCCTTATAAAACATGGGTACATAAGCAAGATTATCATATTACACTTCAATTTTTGGGGGGAATCAAGGAAGAAAAGCGGAACCAATTGATGGACCTTCTAAATCGCGTTGAAAAGCTACCAGCATTCGCTACGCAAATTACAGGTTTGGACTATTTTGGACGTGAGGATAGACCGAAAGTTTTATACGCAAGTGTTGATAAAGCACAAGAATTAGAAAAACTATATTTAGCCATAAAGGCGATTTGTAAAGAGATCGAAATCCCAGTAGATAGTAGAGAGTATCATCCACATATCACTATAGCGAAAAAGTGGACAGGAAAGACCGAAAAGATAGATAAGAATATATTTAATCTTAAACTGAACAAATTAATTTATCTTTCTGAAGTCGCCTTATATCAGATAAATCCACGAAAAGAGATAAAATATCAACCTATAAAGGTCATCCCATTACAGAGAGGGTGTTGAACTTGGCGCAATTAATTAAATTAAAAAACTATATTTCTCGATACGAAAAAGATATGTACCATTATCCTAGTCAATACAGTCGTCTAAAAATGGAAAATTGGAATCGACTAAGGGAGCTTTGGCAGGAACAAAAGAATGATCAACCAGTGGAGATTTTAGAGGAGAAAGAGAAACACAATACCAAATGGCCTACTCTTTTTAAAGGGAAGGAAGAGGAAATGGTTAAGGAGGAACAAGCTCGGAAATTGGACCTACCAGAGGGTGAAAAGGAATTGAAGCAATATTTCCTTGATAAGTTATTGCCATTTCAACTAAAATGGGCATCTTCTACTACACATGAAATGTCATTCTTGGAGAAGGATTTTTACCATGATGAACGATTGAAATACTTTCTACAACGGATACCTGATACCTTTTTAATCCTTTATTCCCCCATTTTTAAATTGAAAAATCATTTATTGGATGGGGAAATTATCTTGATTAGTCCTGTTGGAATTGAGGTGATCACACTTTTAGAAAAATCCTACGATAGAAGAATTACAGCAAAGGATAATCGTTTTTGGTACATAGAGGAGAATAATGTTCAGGCAAAGATGCTAAGTCCACTCATTTCCTTGCAAAGAATGGAAAGAATTATTCGAGCAATTTTAGCAAAGCATGACGTTGAATTTCCGATAAAAAAAGTCGTCCTCTCTAGAACGAATGTATTCGAATACCTCACAGAGCCTTATCAAACAGAATATGTAGGTAAAGAGGAACATGAGGATTGGTTAATAGCAAAACAGAAGTTCATTTCACCCTTTAAGCATAATCAATTGAAAGCTGCTGATTTAATTGTAAAATATTGCGAAACAAAATCGTTTAAAAGACCGGAGTGGCAACAGGAAGAAGAAAAAAATAATGACATGAACAGACATAATTTCTTATAAATTTAGAAAAAATCTCATTTTTTACTTGAAAAGTTGTCTACTTTTGCGGTAATCTATTATTACTATTCCCTATTTTTCGGAATAATAAATAGACAGATTTTTGTGAGAGGAATTGAGGGTGACTGCTGTGGAACATATATTGGGAGAAAACTGGAAAATCGTATCTGCAGGTGGTTCTACTGGTGCAGCATACTACGCTCATTCGGAACAAAAGCAATTGTTTCTTAAACGCAACTCATCCCCATTTTTAGCAGTATTGTCAGCACAAGGCATTGTCCCGAAGCTTGTCTGGACAAAGCGGTTAGAAAATGGAGATGTTGTTACGGCACAGCAATGGTTAGACGGTAAAGCATTAAATAATGAAGAAATGCAACACCCTAAAGTAGCCAAATTGCTTAGTAAAATACATCATTCCTCTGAATTATTGGATATGCTTTTAAGGATTGAAAAAACAGAAGTAACCCCTGAAAATAGTCTGAAAACAGTGAAAGAACTTATTCAAAATAATTCAATTCAAACATTAGTCCTTTATAAGGCATATAAATACTTAGAAAGCCGCCTACCTTATATTCATATCGATCATCAAGTTGTTTGTCACTGCGATTTAGATCATCACAATTGGATGCTTTCTGAGAACGGAGAGCTCTATTTAATTGATTGGGACAATGCGCGTGTTGGTGATCCAGCAATGGACATTGGTCGAATTCTCCAGTCCTATATTCCGATGGAGGATTGGAACCAATGGTTAGCTTATTATGGTGTAGAAAATAGTACACATTTGATGCAGCGGATGCATTGGTACCTTATAATTGATGCTATTATCGGTTACGTTTGGAATTATCAGCATCGAAAAGAAAAAGAAGCCCATCAACATTTAATGGAACTAAATCAGCTTCTTTATCAAGTTAATAATTGGAATCTTTAATCGTTTCTAACCATCCCTGAATAGATGTTTGATTGTTTATGATGTGCTGATCTAAATCTTCTGAATTGGCACCATCAGTACCGTATTGATAAATACCGGTGAAGTGTTCCATTAGTTTAGTATGTGG
This sequence comes from Gracilibacillus sp. JCM 18966, assembly GCF_055392695.1. Taxonomy (NCBI): domain Bacteria; kingdom Bacillati; phylum Bacillota; class Bacilli; order Caryophanales; family Bacillaceae; genus Gracilibacillus; species Gracilibacillus sp. JCM 18966. The sequence continues at coordinate 2,697,409 of NZ_AP043883.1, forward strand.
TAGATCTGTTTTTTGCTGGAGTGATTCCACTAATCGAGCGATTTGCTCACATTCGGAAGAACTACCACAGCCTTCTTCGGCATGTAGGCTTAATAAATCATGCAATAAATCCAATTGATGTTGTGTATTTAACGTCATAAATATCCCACCTTTATCCTTAGCTTATACAAAAGTTATGGATTTATTCTATCGATAGAATAGCTTTTTTTTAAAGGAGAACACTTAAATGAGAGCAAGACATAAGCCTTGGGCGGATGAATATTTGAACAAGAATAAAGATATCATCGAGCCTGAACCAAAACAATTCAAAGGAAACTGGAAAAGTTTATTTGAAAGTGAGAAGCCTATTCATTTAGAAATAGGTACAGGAAAAGGTCAATTTATTGTAGGAATGGCAAAACAATATCCGGAAATTAATTTTATCGGATTAGAAGTAGTCAAAAGTATTATTGTGTCTGCTGTTGAAAAGGTAAAAGAAACTGATATTCATAATGTTCGTTTATTGAATGAAAATGCTGAAAACTTATCCGAGTTGTTTGCAGAAGGCGAGATTGACACACTATATTTGAATTTCTCTGATCCTTGGCCGAAAAATCGTCATGAAAAACGTCGATTAACGTTTCCAGCTTTTTTAGAACAATATAAAGCTATTATGAAAAAAAGTGGCCAGATTATATTAAAAACAGACAACAGAGGGTTGTTTGAATATTCACTAACTAGCTTTTCAAAATTCGACTTTGTGTTAGAGGATGTTACGTTAGATCTTCATGCAGAAGATGATCCAAATAATATAAAAACAGAGTATGAAGAGAAATTTTCAGCAAAAGGACTACCGATTTATCGTTGTGTCGCTAGAATTAAGAGCTAGATGTCTGTACATTACTTTAAATAAAAAAAGAGCTAAGCTTAGACTTAGCTCTTTTTTTTGATCTAACTGCGCTCTTCGCACCTAGGAGATGTCCGTGTGGTCGAATATACTCACTCTGTTTTTGTTTGAATAACTGATCCTGTTCTAGCATCGACAAAAAACTCTAAAGAAATATGTTGCCCGTCTACATGCTTGGTAATTCCACCATGGTATACATCATAGGTTAGCCCATGGATTTGATATTGCTCAGGTTTCATATAAATCCACGAACCACTTACATCATATTGTTGCTGAAATTTTTGTTTGGCCATTTTAAGAGCATTTTCTGGCTTAATCCACTGATTAGTTTTCTTCTGAATGGTATAACCTAGTATAAACCCAACTCCAACTGCCAGTATCCATTTATTTGTTTTCACAGTATCCTCCTACATTATGACAATGATAGATGTTTGCACTTTCCTTTAGTGTAAATAGAAATATTAAAAAAATGCAAGTATTTTAATGAAAATAAAAAAAGTGTTATAGTTAAGAAAATGATAAAAGAGGGTGCTTGTTTGTGAATCAAGAAACAATACAATTATTTCGTGAATTAACAGAGTTACCTGGAGCGTCGGGTAATGAACACCAAGTGCGTGATTTTATGCGCAAAGAGCTTGAAAAATATGCGGATGAAATTATCCAAGATAAATTGGGCGGTATATTTGGTCTGAAGCATGGTGAGGGACCTAAGGTTATGGTTGCAGGTCATATGGATGAAGTAGCCTTTATGGTGACACAAATAACCGAAAATGGGATGATTAGATTTCAACCACTTGGTGGGTGGTGGTCCCAGGTTTTATTATCTCAAAGAGTAGAAATTATGACAGAGCATGATAAAGTAGTTGGGGTAGTTGGATCGATTCCACCACATCTCCTCACAGCAGAAGAAAGAAAAAAACCGATGGAACAGAAAAACATGTTAATTGATGTCGGAGCAGATGACAAAGAAGATGCTAAAAAAATGGGAATTAAACCAGGACAATCGATCATACCTGTATCTTCTTTTACCCCAATGGCTAATCGTAAAAAAATATTAGCCAAGGCTTGGGATAATCGCTATGGCTGTGGTTTAGCGATTGAGCTATTAAAGGAATTAAAGGGAGAAAGTTTACCAAATCAGCTTTATTCGGGAGCAACTGTCCAGGAAGAGGTAGGACTAAGAGGTGCAAAAGTAGCAGCGAATATGATCGAACCAGATATTTTTTATGCACTAGATGCATCGCCTGCAAATGATATGTCAGGTGATAAAAAAGAATTTGGGCAGCTAGGAAAGGGTGCTTTACTTAGAATCTTCGATCGTTCCATGATTACACATAAAGGAATTCGTGAGTTTGTTTTAGATACTGCAGAATCACATAACATTCCATATCAGTATTTTGTATCACAAGGTGGGACAGATGCTGGTGCGGTACATTTGTCTAATCAAGGTGTACCATCCGCTGTTATTGGCATTTGTTCACGCTATATTCATACACATGCTTCCATCATTCACGTAGATGATTATCAAGCAGCGAAAGAATTACTCGTTCATCTCGTTAAAACAACAAACCAAAATACAGTAGACCAAATAAGGAAGTATTAAAAAAAATGAACATGATTGTTGGTTCTTTTAATAAAGCAAAAGTAAATGCAGTAAAACGAGTTTTTACAGAAGCTAGCGTGGAAAGTAAAGAGGTTTCCTCACAGGTTAGTGGACAGCCTAGGAGCGAGGAAGAAACATTAGAAGGGGCGATTAATCGAGCAAGAGCGTGTCGGAATGATACATCATTTGGGATCGGATTAGAAGGTGGCGTTACTTATCTTAACAACCAGCTTTTTCTTTGCAATTGGGGTGCATTAGTAACACCATCAGATGAATTATTTATAGCCAGTGGGGCTAAAATACCCTTACCGGAAATAATAGAACAAAAATTAGTAAAGGGTTTGGAGTTAAGTGAAATAATGGCTAATCTAACACACGAAGAAGATATTCGTCATCATTTAGGTGCAATCGGTGTGTTTACAAATGGAGAGGTATCAAGAGAAGAGATGTTTGTACATGTATCCTTACTTTTGAAAGGACAGTATCAATCATCGCATATAGGAAAAAAGAATTAAAAAATTCCTCTTGTTTAGATAAAGAAAAAAAAGTATGATTATAATGGGGAATATAGGACTATATGATCAGGAGGATCTCTATGAAGGTAAATGCGCCAGGATTGGCAGTAATTTGTGTATTACTAGTTTGTGTCGTAGCAATTAGTATCTTGAGCATAGAGCCAACAGAGGAAGTCTTATCAGAGGCAATTAAGGTAGCGGAAGAGAATTTTGATAATACAACTGTTGAGCCCAATGAGGAAACAGATCGTTTTTCCTTTTATTTACCGGAAGAATATGACATTGAAAAACAAACGAAAAATAACCTTATTTTAATTAGGGATGATCAAACGTACATTTTGTTTTACAATGCCTTAGAGGATAGAATGAGCCGTTTAAATTATGAGGCTGCGAAGGAAAGCGATTATACAGTGCTCGAATCGTTTGAAAAAAAGGATCGTTTCGGTTATATTCATATTTTAGAGGATGAAGAAGAGATGCTACAGCTCCAGATTGGAGTAGGTGGTGTCAAAATTACTACAATTAGTGAGAAGGGTCGGTTAGCGGAGGATGCTAAACAAATGATGCTTATCGCTAATTCCATTGCCTATGAAAATCATCAATAATTGGAGGTTTATACATTGCAGCCATTACAATCAGAACAACAATTTAACGAATTGATCCAAGGGGAAAGAGTCATCTTTCTATTTACAGCTGGTTGGTGCCCAGATTGTCGTATCATCGAACCAGTCTTACCGGAAATAGAAGAAAAATTTAATACGTATCAATTTGTTTCCGTTGATCGAGATCAATTTATCGATATTTGTGCAGAATATGATATATTCGGCATTCCAAGCTTTTTAGCATTCGACAAAGGTCAAGAAGTTGATCGGTTCGTAAGTAAAGATCGCAAAACACAGGAAGAAATTGAAACTTTTTTAACAGATTTATTTTAATTAATCGATGAAAAGGGCTTATCATAAAGATAGGCTCTTTTTATGTCTAATGAAATCTTAACGGAAATTAGCAGTGGTGTACTTGCTAGAAGCTTAAGCAGATCAATCATTCGCTCATTTTCTTGATTCCATGAAGTTCTACATGCTAAAATGAAGATTGGTTGTTTTCTTCCTAGAAGGAGGATGCTAAAAATGAAGATGACTACATTAAAAATGAAAAAAAAATTAGACGAGCTTTTTATAAATGAAGCATGGCGTGTATCCTTTTTACGAGATAAAGATATTTATCGAGTAGAGTGGAAGGACACGAAGCAAGGTGTTTCGATCAAAATTCCCAATGTGATTACAAAATATGAACAAAGAGGAAACAAAGCATTAGACGAACTTCAGTTTCATGTATCGGAATCTTTAAAAATGATGCATGAAGAGCATGAGTTAGATGGAAAGGAAAAGAATATCTTTCCAGTAATTCGTGCAACTTCCTTTCCAAAGAAGACAAAGGCGGGTATCAAGTTAGTTTATTCCGAACATACTGCGGAAACGAATATTTATTATGCCCTTGATCTTGGAACAACCTACCAACTAATTGATGAAAAAATGTTAGAGGAACAAGGCTGGACGAAGGAACGGTTAAGAGAGATATCGATATTTAATCTACGATCTTTAGACATAGATAGTAAAAAAGACACAGTTGCTGGAAATGATTATTACTTTATTGCAACTCAGGATGGCTATGATGCCAGCCGTATATTAAATGAATCCTACTTGGAGGAAATGAAAGCTAACGCACTCGGGGAATTAGTTGTCGCCGTTCCTCATCAGGATGTACTGATTGTTGCAGATATCCAAAACGAAACCGGTTATGATATTATCGCACAGATGAATATGAAATTCTTTGCTGAAGGACGAGTTCCTATTACTTCATTGCCATTCGTTTATGACAACAAGCATTTAGAACCTATATTTATTCTGGCAAAAAACAAACCAAAAAAATAAACCGAAGGGAAGAACGAAGAAATGTATGCTTTTTATAATAAACAAGGTATTGGAGATGTGTTACTTTTTCCGATTAAATCAACCAATGACAAAATTGATTTTGAAAGAAAACAAGACATTGTGAAAATAATGGATAGAGAAACTAATCAAATTATTGGATATAATATTTTCCAAGCATCCACTTATTTTGCTTCTTTGGAACAAGGAAAATTAAAAGTAACTGAATCTCTTTTAAGTGAAATTAAACATGCATTTCAACAAAATGGAGTGGAGGAGGATTTAGAGCTTGATCTTTCCCCTAAATTTGTGGTGGGGCATGTTCAATCGACTGCACTACATGAAAATGCCGATAAACTAAAGGTATGTAAAGTAGATGTTGGTACGGAAACACTACAAATCGTATGTGGTGCCCCCAACGTGCAGGAAGGACAAAAAGTAGTCGTAGCAAAGGTTGGGGCGATTATGCCTAGCGGTATGGAAATTAAGGAGTCAAATCTTAGAGGAATAGATTCATTTGGTATGATCTGTTCTCAGAAAGAATTAGGCATTCCTAACGCTCCAAAAGAAAAAGGAATCTACGTATTAAATGAAAACATGAAAATAGGAGAAGAATTTCAGTTATAAGCCTTTGTCCATGAACAAAGGTTTTCTTTTTCCTTGGAATTTGATAAAAAGTGATGGTTGTTTTTTCTTAACTGGGCCTAGTTCTATCGTTAGAAATGCAGGAGCTTATAAACTGCAAGTGGAGCTAATACACCGTTAGAAATGCATTTTATAAAGCCAATAAACTGCAAGTGGAGCTGATACTTCGTTAGAAATGCATTTTATAAAGCCAATAAACTGCAAATGGAGCTAATACTTCGTTAGAAATGCATTTTATAAAGCCAATAAACTGCAAGTGGAGCTAATACTTCGTTAGAAATGCAGTTTATAAAGCCAATAAACTGCAAATGGAGCTAATACTTCGTTAGAAATGCATTTTATAAAGCCAATAAACTGCAAATGGAGCTAATACTTCGTTAGAAATGCAGTTTATAAAGCCATTAAACTACAACTTGATCTAGTGCTTGCATTGAGATGCGGTTTATATCGTTTGAGAAGTTAAGTTTCCTCACCTGCTATTCATTAACCATGTTTCATGCTAAAATAGTTAGGATGGATACTTATCGTACCAATTTGAGGAAGTGAGTGAACGTACGATGTGGAAGGAATTTAAAAATAAGTGGAACAATTTATTCGATGAGGAAGTAGAGCAAACCGAAAGAAATACTGATCATCGACAGGTAAGAAGCTTTGGACATAAATCAATAGAATCAAAAGTATCTTACCAATACCCTAAAAATAATCATACTCAGCCGAAAGCTATAGCTGCAAATAAAAAAGAGGGACAAAAACCAAAAGAGCGTGCCAAGGAAGCAGAATCATTTCCAGAAAGAACACAACCATTTAAGGCAAGTGATGTTCCTTCACCAGTTCATGGCTTTCGTGGTTATAAAAAAAAGGAGCCAGACACGATCGATAATAGAACTGTGCGTGTGGAAACGAGGGAAGAGGAGCCAGAATCCCAGGAAGTACATAACCATATGCAAGAACATCATACAAAGAAGATTGTAGAAGCTTCTACTCTAAACCTTATAACAGATGATGATATGCCGAATCACAACAATCGAAAGGAATCTGTTCGTAAGCCATTCAGTGAAGGTGAAGCAGATTCGCCTAATCATCAGCCTCAAAAGACGAGAAGCGCACAACCTTTATTACAACAGAAATCAAACAAGGAAGGATCATTTTCGAAAAAGCCAATCAATGTCATGATGACACCGAGAGATAAAAAGGTGTTAGCCGATAGACAGAGGAATATGCCGGATAGACCAAATCAGATGTCAAATAATATCGTGAAAAAGGTACCATTACATTTACTGAATGATGCTTCTGATCATGAAGAGGTGAATCATGAGGAATGGGTGAGGAAGCAGGCGGAAAATTTACAAACAACATTACGGTATTTTCATATCAAGGCGAAGGTAGTAGGTGCTACACAAGGACCTTCTGTTACGAGATTTGAAATTCAACCAGAGCCTGGCGTGAAGGTAAGTAAAATAAAGAATTTATCGGATGACATCAAATTAAATCTTGCAGCAAAGGATATTCGAATGGAAGCTCCCATTCCAGGTAAAAATACCATCGGAATTGAGGTGCCTAATGCAAAGTCTGAACCAGTATTCCTACAACGCATGCTAGAATCGAAAGAATTTCAGGATCAACCCTCTCCACTTACGGTTGCACTAGGGGCTGATATCGAGGGGAATGCGGTAGTAACAGATTTGCAGAAAATGCCACACGGCCTGATTGCAGGGGCTACGGGTTCAGGAAAAAGTGTTTGTATTAACACGATATTAATTAGTATGCTTTACAAGGCGAATCATGAAGAAGTGAAATTTTTATTAATAGATCCGAAAATGGTAGAGCTGACACCATATAATGAGATTCCCCATTTAGTAGCACCAGTAATTACTGATGTAAAAGCGGCAACTTCCTCGCTTAAATGGGCTGTTAGTGAGATGGAGAACCGGTATCAATTGTTTGTCGAAGAACGGGTACGGGATTTAACACGATATAATGATAAAATGGTCCAGCAAAATCGCACCACTGAAAAATTACCTTATATTGTCATTGTAATAGATGAGCTTGCTGATCTAATGATGACATCACCTCAGGATGTAGAAGATGCTATTTGTCGAATTGCGCAAAAAGCTAGAGCGTGTGGAATACATTTATTAATCGCTACTCAAAGACCTTCGGTGGATGTCATCACTGGTTTGATTAAAGCCAATATACCGACGAGAATAGCTTTTAGTGTTTCATCACAAGTTGATTCGAGAACGATTCTAGATGTAGCTGGAGCCGAGAAACTACTTGGAAAAGGGGACATGTTATTTATTGAAAATGGCTCTGGTGAAACAAGGAGAATACAAGGCGCTTTCGTATCTGACGAGGAAATTGAAAGAATTACTCACTATGTTAAACAAATGGCATCACCTAATTATCTATTCGAACAGGAGCAATTGATTCAACAAATTGATTCATCTGAGGAGCGTGATGAATTGTATTCGGAAGCGATAGAATTTGTTTTGGATCATAATGGCGCTAGTGCTTCATTACTTCAACGACGTTTTAAAATTGGTTACAACAGAGCGGCACGTTTGATTGACTCACTAGAACAGGACGGCATAATTTCTGGACAAAATGGTAGTAAGCCCCGAGAAGTGTTAGTGAGTAAAAGTGAAATCTTTGAGCAATAGATGCATTGAATAAGGAAAGACTTGTCGAATAGATGGGATTGTTTTATGATAGATCTATTGGATTTTTAGTCTAGATGAACGTCAGCTAGGCAAATTGTATATAATATGACAACAGACAAATGAAACATAACGATGCCCTTACTATTTAATGAATTTATACGTAAGGATTTCATAAATAATAAGATAACAAAAAATTAATCCATTTATTCGACTGGGCGTTTTCGAAAAGCCATTCTAGGTTTCGCAGTCAAATAACAAGAAGAGAATTCTCTTCGCCATTGAAGGAAGAAGGGAAAAATTAAGAAGGTCAGTTTGTCTGAATGATCAGCCGAACTTACGAGAGATTACAGATGTTGGAGGTTCATTTTATGGGAATTTACCATTTTGTTGGTATAAAAGGAACTGGTATGAGTTCACTTGCGCAAATTTTATCTGATACAGGGATGCAAGTACAAGGTTCTGATATTGATCAATATATTTTTACACAAGACCAATTAGAAAAAAGAGATATACCAATCCTGTCTTTTTCAAAAGAAAATATTAAAGAAGGACTTATTATTATTGCAGGTAATGCATTTAAAGAGGATCATGAGGAAATCAAAGAGGCAAAACGGCTAGGTTTACCCTTTTATCGTTATCATGAATTTTTGGGAGAATGGCTCGGGAAATATACGAGTATTGCAGTTACTGGAGCTCACGGCAAAACCTCTACCACAGGTTTATTAGCACACGTATTGGAAGCATCCTTCCCTATCTCTTATTTAATTGGTGATGGTACAGGTAAGGGAGCACCTGAAAGTAAGTATTTTGTTTTTGAAGCTTGTGAGTATAGACGCCATTTCTTGGCGTATCAGCCAGATTACGCAATTATGACAAATATTGATTTTGACCATCCGGACTATTTTAAGGATATTGAGGATGTCTATTCTGCTTTTCAAGAGATGGCAGAAAACGTCAAAAAAGGAATTATCGCTTGTGGTGATGATGAATATCTTCAATCTATTCAAGCAAAAGTTCCCGTATTATATTATGGTTTAAACGATAACAATGATTTTCAAGCAAAAAGTATTCGAATAGAGAATCAAAGAACAGTTTTTGATGTCTATGTTCGAAATACTTTTTATGATACCTTTGAAATTAATACATTCGGTACACATAATATTTTAAATGCATTAGCTGTGATTGCAATTTGTCATTATGAAGAGATGAATCCTGCACAAATTAAAGAGATAGTGTCTTTCACTGGTGTTAAAAGGCGCTTTTCAGAAAAAAAATGGAACAAACAAGTATTGGTGGATGATTATGCCCATCATCCGAAAGAAATTGAAGCAACAATCGAAGCAGCAAGAAAAAAATATCCAGACAAAGAAATTGTCGCTATTTTTCAACCACATACGTTCTCAAGAACAAAGACATTCTTAAAAGAATTTGGAGATTCTTTATCTGCGGCAGACGCTATTTATCTTTGCGATATTTTTGGCTCAGCAAGAGAAACAAAGGCTGATTTAAGTATTGAAGATTTAAAGGAGCTTATCCCGAATAGTAAAGTATTGGAATTAGATGAAGTAGAAAAACTCAAAAATCATGCTAGTGGAGTATTAGTATTTATGGGGGCAGGAGATATTCAAAAATATCAAGATGCTTATGAAAGAATTTTCATTTAAAAAAAAGCAGGAAAATGAATAATTCTTGTAGAATAAAGTAAGGAAAGAAGATTTTTTTCGCTTCTTTCTTTCTTTTTTGTTTAGAAATCTTGTCTTCGGGTATACCATAATTATAATAAACTTTCTAACTAATCGATAATTACATAAAGAGGAGTGAGCTTATGGAAATACTAGGATACCTTGCTGCGATTATAGCTGCAATTGCCTTTGCTGTTCTTGTTGTTTACCTTGTAAAAGTTTTAAAAGAAACACAAAGGACGATGGCAAATGTTGCAGATACTTTAGAAGGCCTAGAGAAACAGATGGAAGGTATTACACTCGAAACAACTGCTTTATTAAACAAAACCAATAAATTGGCAGAGGATATTAATGACAAGGCAACTAGACTAAATACCCTTGTCGATGGAGTAAAGAACATTGGTGACAGTGTAAAAGAATTTACACAGTCGATTAAAAATGTTTCCAAATCAGTGAACCGAGTAGCTGAGGAGAATAAAGAAACGACTGCACAAGCTATTAAGTGGAGTACTGTAGTATTAGAGATGTTTAAAAAAAATAAAACTAGATAATATAGGAGGAATTGGAAATGACAAATCAATCAAACAATTATGAAGACAACAAAAACATTAATAGTAAGGATTTTTTAATTGGCTCTCTGATTGGGGGAATTGTCGGAGCATCATTAGCACTAATTTTTGCACCGAAATCAGGTAAAGAGCTACGTGGGGATTTAAATCAAGGTGCGCATTATGTAAAAGAACGTGCAAACGAATTAAAAGGTGTAGCCTATGAAAAAGGAAATGAATGGAAGAGTTATGCAAAAGATCAATCAGAGAATATAGGAAGAGTAGTATCTGAGAAGTCACAAGACATTACGAAAAAATTAAAAGAAACAAAAGCTACGATCCAAGATAAAATGAAAAATGAAGATGATCCAGAAAAAGCTGCTGAAGAGGTAGCTCAAGCTATTGATGAAGCAGCACGAGAAATAGAATCAGAAGAGAATGCAACAAACATTTAAGAAATAGACTTTTATAAATAGTTACCCGGACTTTATCTAAGTCCGGGATATTTTTTGGTTTATACGTTAGTGCAGTAAGTAATGTGATGATGTGAAAATTTTGAGTCTAAAGTATAAGAAAAGCTAACGCATCCGCTAAAGGAGGAGCGAATGGAAGAAGTTCTATCCTGATTAGTCCAATATTATTTCTATTTCATCATTGGCTTTTAATTCATCTAAAAAGGAAACTTTTTCTCCATTTTTTCTCAATATGACTTTGCCTTTTACATTGGCTAAGTCAAGGGATATGTGGCGGAAAATATCTTGAAATAGAAAGGACTCTTCCTTTAATTCTGTAACTTCTAACTTGTCTTGATCATTTATCCTAGCATTTTTTTCAATTGCCTTTCCATTTCGACTCACTTTAATGAACGATTTCGTTAGAACCAGAGGCTCATGATTATAAGTAACAGTAATCGTTTTCTCTGTTGGAATATTTAATTTCAAGAGAATATCCTCTAACAGTGGATGATCGTTAGAGATCAAATCGATTCGATCACCATTTTTAATCGATTGCTCTTTACTAGCAGGCTTTCCATTAATAACTAGCTTCTTACTATAATCTTTTAAGAGCATTTGTTCATTATTCACCCAAATAATGAAGGAATTATTAATGTCTTTGTCTATCCTATTATCCTTTAGGACATCTTGTACCTTAAACTGTTGTTTGAAACTCACTTGATCCCCATCCTGGAGCAGATAATCCGCACCAACTTTTTTCTGATTTACAAAGATTCGCGGGGATAGGTGTTGTTCTTTCTGATTGAAATAAATAGTGATAGGAGTTGGTTGGCCAATAAACTCGCCTATTGTCATTTCAGGGCTTGTCCCGTCCACTCCCTTTGTTATCGTAATATTGTCACCATCATGGATGATCGTATCAATGGTTGCTTTCTGTTGATTAACATAAATAGTTGGGCCTTGTCCAAAGCTTCCCGGTAGCGTCATCTGTTTGCCGTTAAAATCAATCATATATGCCATTCCTGGTCGACCGTAAAGTTTTTGAACCTGAATGCCTGCAGCAAGTAAGGAATCTGCGACAGTTAATTGCTTCATCTCAAAAAGCCGTATGGTACGATCATTTACTGTAAGAGTAACATAATGAACTGGGTTCTGTTTAGCTGCGATCGCTATGCCGATTGGCGTAATAAATTCAGGGCCAATCGGCATATCATCATTTTGTTTTAGTAGAGTAATCGCATCTACTCCTCTAATTGCTACTCGATTCGAAGGGAGCTTCAATTTATTGGCTAGTCGAATAGCAAGCTCCGGCGTCTGACTTCCACCACCGACAAGCATAACAGCCTTAGGTGGCGTTCCGTTTAATGTGAGCATTTCTTCCGCTAGTGCATTTGTCAGATTGTCTACAGCAGGACTTATAACCTCTGCTAAATCTTTGTAGCTTACCTCTTGTTCAAAGCCTAGAATATCTTGTACCTTTGCCGTTTTATGCTTCGTTATTTCCTTTTTGAAAACTTCTGCCTGGTTGAAATCGAGCAAATAATGATCACTAATCGCTTCCGTGATTTCATCACCAGCCTTTGGAACCATGCCATAAGCGGTAACTGCACCTTCAGACGTAAGAGCAATATCACTTGTCCCTGCGCCAATATCCACCAATGCTACATTTAATCGACGCATTGACGGAGGGATTAACACATGTATGGCAGCGATTGGCTCTAGAGTTAAAGCCTCTAATTGAAGATTAGCGCGATGCAATGCAGAAAGCAATGATTCCACCACAATTTTCGGTAAAAATGTAGCAATAATTTCTACCATTGCCTCATCGCCTTGTTGATCAATTAAGGAGCCAATCTCTTCTTGATCAATGTAATATTTCAAAACAGAATAACCGACACAATAGTAATCATTTTCTTTATCCGTAGACTTTTCCTCTGCTAATTGATATTGAGTCTTTTGAACCGCATCGAGTTCTAAAAATAATACATCCTCTTCATTTAATAAAGGCTGTTTCACAATATTTTTTGTGGTATGTGTTCTTTTTGTTTTTAAGGCTCTTCCGGCTGCGGCAACACAAGCCTTGTTTAGTGTTATACCATGCTTTTGTTCCAGGTGTGATTTTACTCGTTGTATGACATTAGATACAGATACGATATCATGGATTTGGCCATCTAGCATGGACCGTTCTTCATGTTCAATGACATAATAATCTAGTAATTGGTATTGATTATCCACTTTCTCCATCAATAATCCAACTACAGATCTTGTTCCAATATCAAGTGCAAACATTTGATCAGACATAGACGTTTTTCCTCTCTGTTATGTAAAAAATTTTAAATTATCTAAAAATATTATAACTAACTGGTGACAAGACGAAAAATTTTAGCTATAATTATCCCTAATTATATAAAAATTATAACATAGTAATTTATAATAGAAGTAGGGGGATTTATAATGAGTAATGAACAATTGGATCAGCTGCGAACAAAGCTTGATGAAATAAACTTAGAAATACTAGAGTTAATTAATAAACGTGCTGAACTAGTGAAAGAAACTGGTCAAGTAAAGGAAAAACAAGGGGCAAATCGTAGCTATGACCCAGTCCGTGAGCGAGATATGCTAAATCTAATTACTAAAAATAATAATGGACCATTTGAAAATTCAACAATTGTTCATTTGTTCAAAGAGATCTTTAAAGCTGGTTTAGAATTACAAGAGGATGACCATTCAAAGGCATTGCTTGTTTCCCGTAAAAAGAAAGCAGAAGATACTGTTATTGATATAAATGGCGACAAATTTGGTGATGGTAATCAACATTTCATCTTCGGACCATGTGCGGTAGAAAGCTACGAACAAGTTGCGGAAGTAGCTAGCGCCATTAAAGAAGAGGGTTTGAAGTTGATCCGAGGTGGAGCATTTAAACCTAGAACCTCCCCATATGATTTCCAAGGGTTAGGATTTGAGGGCTTAGAAATATTAAAACGCGTATCAGACGAATATGGTTTAGCGGTCGTAAGTGAAATTGTCAATCCTGCTCATATCGAAGAAGCCATTAATTATATTGACGTAATTCAAATTGGTGCTCGTAACATGCAAAACTTTGAATTATTGAAAGCGGCAGGAGAGACCAATAAGCCCGTATTATTAAAACGCGGAATGTCCGCTACGATTTCTGATTTTATTAATGCTGCGGAATATATTAATTCTAAAGGGAATGGACAAATTATTCTTTGTGAGCGTGGTATAAGAACATATGAAAAAGCAACAAGAAATACTTTAGATATAACAGCAGTACCTATTCTAAAACAAGAGACACATTTACCAGTAATGGTGGATGTTACACACTCTACAGGTAGAAGAGACTTATTGCTGCCAGCAGCAAAAGCAGCGCTTGCGATTGGTGCTGATGGTGTGATGGCAGAGGTGCATCCTGATCCTGCTGTTGCTCTATCTGATTCCGCACAGCAAATGGATATTCCAACATTCCATAACTTTATGAATGAGTTATTGCAAAGAAAATAAACGATTTGCATCTGCATGAAAAAGTTCATCTTCTATTTACGTGATACTTGAATTTAAGACAGAGCAAAACCTCTTGCATGAATAAGACTGCAAGAGGTTTTTCAATGCATGTAAAGTATAAAAGCTTTAAGCATTGTAGTTAAAGATACGAATGTTGGTAGGAAGCTAAGTATATAACAATAATGACATATATTTGCGTATTTTGATACTTATTGTCGTATAGTTTGGATAGGATCGTGTATACTGGAATTTAACAGTATATCCTTTAAAATTTTTGCATTCATAGGTTTTGATAACGAGCTTTAGGGAAATAATTTATTTATAGGATACTTGTTTTTTTGAGAAATTCATCATACTTTAAGCTAGAATAATATGAAAAAAAATCGAATTTTATGCGAAATATTGTAAATTAATCTATGAGTTTTGTTATAATAGTAATGATATACTATCCTTTTTGGACTGGTTTTAATTCGTGGAATAAATACTAGTAATGGATGATGAAAAAATATACTAATGAAACTAATAATTTTTGGAGGTTTAGAAAATGAATGTAACCATTTATGATGTAGCAAGAGAAGCAAATGTGTCTATGGCTACAGTATCAAGAGTAGTGAATGGTAATCCGAATGTGAAACCGGCTACTCGTAAAAAAGTATTGAATACGATTGAACGGCTAGGATATCGTCCAAATGCCGTAGCAAGAGGTTTAGCAAGTAAAAAGACAACAACGGTTGGAGTTATTATCCCTGACATCTCAAGTATCTTTTTCTCTGAGTTAGCACGAGGAATTGATGATATTGCTACAATGTACAAATATAATATTATTTTAAGTAACTCTGACCAAAATAAAGATAAAGAGCTTCGATTAATCAATACAATGTTTGAAAAACAAGTAGATGGTCTCATATATATGGGAGCAACCATTTCAGAAGAGCATGTGCAACAACTAAAAACATCACCTGTTCCAGTTGCTCTTGCGGCTACAATTGATGCGACAGAGACTATTCCATCGGTTAATATTGATTATGAACAAGCGGCATTTGAAGCGACATCCCACTTAATCAATAATGGGACAAAGCATCCTTTCTACGTAACTGGGGAGGAAGAATCGGTCGTTAATGAGCTTAAATATAAAGGTTATGAACGAGCGATTACCGAAGCAAAACAAGCGGTTAATGAAGATTATGTAATAAAAGGTGAATTTTCTTATGAATTTGGAGTACAAGCAGCAAACCAAATTATTCAATTAAAGGATTATCCAAAGGCTGTTTTTGCGGCAACTGATGAGATTGCTTTAGGAATTATACACGGGTTACAAGACAATGGGGTAAAAGTCCCAGAGGATGTAGAAGTATTTGGTTTTGATAATACGAGACTTGCGACAATGGTTCGACCAACATTAACAACAGTTGTTCAGCCAATGTATGATATCGGTGCTGTTGCTATGCGTTTACTTACTAAATTTATGAACAAAGAAAATGTAGATGAACAAAATGTCGTTTTACCACATCAAATTGTCAAAAGAAACTCAACAAAACAAAATTAATGCCGATACTATTGGTGTAATGTAATTTTCCTTTTTTAGTGAGATATTTTAATGCTTTTCATAGTTTAGGGAGAGAAAAAAATGAAAAAGAGAGACATTTTTACACCAATTGGTATTACGGTAGGATTTATGATGATCATGTTCGGAATTGTATCAAGTGGAGGAATGGGAGGCTTTGTTGGTTTTATTCACGGGTCTTCCGTTCTTATCGTTCTTGGAGGATTAGTTGCTGCACTTTTGGTTAATTTTAATATTAAACAAATCAAAACAACGAAAGATGTTCTTCAAGAAACCTTCAGACGAAATGACCATGATCTTGCAGAATTAATTACACTATTTGAAAGATTGTCAGAAAGAGCTAGAAGAGAAGGGCTTCTAGCATTAGAAAATGAATTAGAAGAAGTAGAAGATCCATTTATTAAAAAAGGGGTTCTACTAGCGATTGATGGAATTGAGCCAGAAGTGATCAATGACATTATGAATGCAGAAATTGATGCAATGGAAGATAGACATTATCGTGGAAGATTAATCATTGAAAAGGCGGGCGAATACGCGCCAGCATGGGGAATGATTGGTACATTAATTGGCTTAATTTTAATGCTACAAAATTTACAAGACCCAGAAACCCTTGGCCCGAGCATGGCAGTTTCCCTTATTACGACTTTCTATGGATCTGTATTAGCTAATCTTGTATTTTTGCCAATGGCAGGTAAATTAGAAGAAAAGACAAATGAAGAAGTTTTTATCAAACAGGTGATCATCGAAGGTGTTATCGGTGTCCAATCTGGACAGAATCCTAGAATTTTAAATGAGAAATTGAGTGCATTTCTATCTGATAAAGTAAAAAATAAAAAAGAAGATGTGGAAGAGTTAGTAGAGGAGTCTTTCAATGAGGCGTAATAGAGAAAGACGTAAATCTGTTGACAAAGGTGCCCCAAAATGGATGGTTACGTATTCTGATATGGTCACTTTAATTCTAGTCTTCTTTATCTTATTATTTACTATGTCCCAAATTGATGCTGAAAAATTCAAAAAGGTTGCCGAAGCATTAAGAGCTGAAAATATTTTTGATTCCATGC
The DNA here is from genome assembly GCF_055392695.1 of Gracilibacillus sp. JCM 18966. Lineage (NCBI taxonomy): Bacteria > Bacillati > Bacillota > Bacilli > Caryophanales > Bacillaceae > Gracilibacillus > Gracilibacillus sp. JCM 18966. The sequence goes on from NZ_AP043883.1 coordinate 2,714,478, forward strand.
CATCCATTGTTGAAAAAGAAAATGCGATGAATGAGGTTAAAGGTCTAAATGATGAAATGGAAGAAAAGAATGATGTGACCGATCAACCGAAGGAAACACCAGAGGTACATAATGCAGAGATAACGGAAAATAAAGATACATTAGATGAATTGTTAGCTGAGGTCGAGAGATTCTTAAATGAAAACAATTTGAATGATGTTATTTCCGCTTCTAGAACAGATCAAGGTGTTGTTCTTGTTCTACAGGAGAATGTGTTGTTCGAAACAGGGGAAGCAGATGTTCTTGAGCCTGCCAAACCTTTTCTCGATAAAGTTTCTACCTTAATTTCCAATATTCCTAACGAAGTAAGAGTGGAGGGTCATACGGATGATCGACCTATCTCTAACTATCGTTACCCTTCTAACTGGGAATTATCGGTTGCAAGGGCAAGTAGTGTAATACGCTATATCTTAGCGAATAATAACTTTGACTCCTCTCGATTTATCGCAGCCGGTTTTGGTGACACTCGCCCTGTTGTTCCAAATAATTCTCCAGAGAATTGGAGTAAAAATAGAAGGGTAGAAATGGTGATCTTAGAATTAGATGCGAAAGAGTAAGGATGCTTAGAGCATCCTTTTTTAGTTTTTGGCGTTTTCCACAAATTTCAAGACTTGCTCTAACACTTGTCGATTAAATTCGCTAATTTCCTTTCTTCGTGGTATTGCTTTATAATTCTCCAATGAGTCATGCCAAGTAGTAGGTAAAGTGACTGGACTTTCTTTTTGCCATTCTTCAATCCAATCAGATGAGATGGCACCAGAAAATGAAGTGTTTGTCTGCATAATATTCCATAGCTGTGCCCAAGCTCGTGGAACAACTCGCCAAATATCATACCCTCCACCACCAAGCGCTACCCACTTCCCACCACAATATTGTTGAGCAAGCTGATGAATTTTTTTCGGTATTGTTTCATAGATTTTCATAGTAGTATGCATATGTGTTAAAGGATCTAGATAATGAGTATCTGTTCCGTGCTGACTCACGATAATATCAGGCTGAAAATAACTAGCAATTTTGTCGATCGATTCGTTAAACGTATGTAAATAGGAATCATCTTCTGTGAATGCATCTAATGGAAAATTGAAGCTATATCCAAAGCCTTTTTTTATCCCACGTTCACTAATCTTCCCTGTCCCTGGATATAAATATCTGCCTGTTTCGTGAAAGGAAACGGTACAGACGTTAGGATCATCATAGAAACAGTGCTGTACCCCGTCTCCGTGATGGGCGTCTATATCAATATATAAAACTTTAAGGTGGTAATGTTGACGAATATATTGAATGGTGATAGCAATATCATTTAATATACAAAATCCAGATGCATGTGTCGGAAAGCCATGGTGAAGTCCTCCCGCTAAATTCAAGGCATGATCTACTTGGTTTGTTAGAACAAGGTTAGCAGCTTCTATACTACCCCCAACTATTCGTCTAGCGGCATCATACATATTCTGAAACATAGGGGTATCTGTTGTCCCTATTCCATAAATCTCTTGATTAGCTACAGGCTCGAGTTTACTAGCATGTTTCACTGCATGGATATATTCTGGAGAATGAATGGATAAAATGTCTTCTTCCTCTGCCACAGGAGGAGGAATCACTTGATCTATAGTAAGGGCATGGTGATTTTCTAATAATTTTTTGGTCAAGAGAATTCTCTTTTGATTAAAGGGATGATTTTCATGGAAAGAATAGGCTAGAAAATCATCTGTATAAACAAATGCTGCCTTACAAGCGTTCATTCGTTATCCTCCCTCATTGGTGTCACAACTTCAAATTCCTTACTCTGTTTGATATCATGGATCACATTCATTGGGTTCATTGTTTGAATCCGAAACACCAGTATTTTAAAGCCCGATTGCTGTGGAGTAGGATAGGTGTACACAGAAACAATTTTAATATTGTGTTTGGAGAAGAAAGTGCTTACATCTGAAAGTATACCCACTCGATCCGGTACCCTTATTTCTAAACGTGTACTTGGTCCCTGTGTTCCGGTTAATTGTATAAAGGCATAGAGCAAGTCTTTTTCTGTGACCATTCCAATTAATTTCTTTTGATAGACAACTGGGACACACGCAAATTCCTTTTCGTAAAAAATATTTGCCACCTCTTCAAACAGTTCATCAGGGTGTGTGGTAACAACAGGTGATGACATAATTTGATCAATGGTGTGGTCTAATAATGCTTGATTAATCTCTGAGTCAAGTATAGAGGGACTAGCATCACGGATATCACGATCTGATACGATTCCTATCAGATGTTGATCGTCATCTACGATTGGAATATGACGAATGTGATGCTTGTGTAATAAAGACAATGCATCTGCAATGGTATTATGCTTCTTGAGACTGATTACCTTTTTCTTCATAATTTCTTTGACAAACATGGCTACCATCCTTTCTATGCATTTAAAAATCTTAATTGATCGAATAGCTTCCTATCTTTTTCTGATACGTTTTTTCCAATACGAACCATTAAACAGTTGGCAGGATGTGCCATGATTTCTGGATCATTAGTAGGGGCCGGGGTTAGCCCACCAGCAAACATCATTTTCTCCATAATCTTACGATAATCCCACACACTTAGCTTTGAATTGTTCAAATCCCAATGCCAATAATATTCTGTGGAAATAATGATGTAATTTTCCATAAATGGATCAGTAACAGATAGCTCAATTAGCTTGGATCCCAATCCTATTCCACGATAAGAAGGAGCTATTTCAATCGCTCCTAATTCTAATAAATTTTCCATATAAAAGGTAGACCATCTTTCAATAGGGTCAGGGTGTAAAAATGTCACATAACCGATAATTACTTTTTCCGATATGGCAACGTTCACTCGGCTTTCCTCAAGATTAGTAATTTCGATGAGTGCTTGATGCTGTTGATTAGCCTTACGAAAAGAATCAAGTCGTGAATGCAATGGGTATTGCTTCAATTCTTCTTCTGTCATTGGTCCTTTTAGCTGAATTTCTCCTAACGATGTTGATAAATGGCTGGAGAATGTTTTTTTGGAATGGATCAATGGAAGTATCACCTCTTTGTACTCTAGTACCTTTATTATACAAAAGAAACCCCTGATCATCAAAAGTCGATCAGGGGCAGGATGGATCATTCTTCTTGTTTCTTGTCTTCTTTTTTCGCAGATTCTTTTTTCTCTTCTTTCTTTACATCCTTTGAAGAGCTTGTCTCTTTTTCCCTTTTTCCTTCTTCTTTTTTCTTCTTTTCTTCCACTTTCGTATCACCATAGACGACACTTTTAGATGGTCGTGATTCTAGACCTGAATAATCAACTGCTCGTATGTGATATACCGCATTATTGTCAGGAACTTTAAAGCTAGTGGACGTTGTGCTACCAACCCGTTGAAATTTATCACTGGAGCTACTTGAGCGATAAATTCGGTAGCCAACAACGTCACTGCTACTTGAGTCATTCCACTTTAATGTTTGACCTGAAACCTGAAGTGTAGATGGTGGGTTTGGGTTTTCCCCATTTGTTTTTAACGTTCCACTATTAGGGAAGGTTAGTTTTAACCATCCACCAGATGCGTTTCTAGGTATCAATTGCTTGATATTTGATAATTTGTCATAACCCTTTTCTTTCAACCATTCAGGGTTAAAAATGGCACCTTCCTCTTTCGTAAACTCACTTGGTGTCTTATCACTTGCTAGTACAGCCTTGTCACCAACCATTACATAATTTTCGCGAATTAAACTGTTATCCTTTTCAGTAGGTACGTATTTCGCATTGTAAATATCCGTTCGGACAAGACCTAAATCTTTACATACATCTGATGGCAGATCTCCTGATGTTGCACAATAGCTTCTAGAAACAATACCATCAGGTCGTTCAAATGATTGGGATGGCGCCATTAATTCAGGACGAACCTCCGTAGCCGCATTGACAAGCTTGCCCCAAAAGATATTATTTCGACTACTATAACCTTGAGAATCTAACTGCTGGTTATAGTCATAGCCCATCCATGTACCGATCGTTACATTCGGATTCGTTGCTACAAACCATGTATCTTGGAAGTCGTTTGACGTACCCGTCTTTCCGGCCCAGTCCACACTTTTGTTAGTTAAAGTTGCTCTAGCTGCTGTACCTGTACCACGAGTTAATACGTCACGCATCATATCAATGGTCAAATAGCTTGTTTGAGGGCTAAAGACTTCTTCTGATTCACCTTTATGTTCATATACAACCTTCCCATCTTTTGTTTCGATTTTTTCAATCATGTAAGCATCCACGAAATTTCCCATGTTTCCAAATGTAGCATAAGCATTGACATTTTCCTCGACAGTAACCCCATTGTAGGGACTACCTAATGTTAAGGAGAGATTTTCATAATCACTATGTCCTTGAACCTCTGTTAATCCGTCAAAGCCCATCTTATCTAAAAATAGCTTGGCTGGATTTTGATCTAAGATTTTGTCATAAACCTGCAATGCTGAAATGTTATGAGATTTGTATAATGCTTCCCTTACAGAAACTAATCCATAATACCCTCCAGTGTAGTTAGTAGGAGGTCGATTATAGCCTCTAAAGTTCTTGGCAACATCGGCGACGACTGAGCCTGGCTGTACAACTCCTAATTCCATAGCTGGTGCATATGCTGCTAATGGCTTCATGGTACTACCATTAGGGTTTCTCGTTTCTGTTGCATGATTGTATTGAGATGTTTCAAAGTCACGACCGCCGACAAAGCTTAATATTCTACCAGTACTGTTTTCAACTAAAATACTTCCCACTTGTACTGGCTGTAGTCCTAACTGTTCCATTTCACCAGTTTCGGGATTTTCTACCATAATTGGTTCATTCGTATTTTCATTTACTGCTAATTTATCTCTTCCATAATTATCATAGCTTTTCGCCACTTGTTGAAAAACATCATAGAGCTTTTTATCGATGGTAGAATGGATACGGTAACCATTACTTCCGAGCTCTCGTTCTGCTCTAATTTGGTACTCTTCTTGAAGAACATCACTAGATGCTAAATCCTCAGCGGTGTATCCATCTTGCTCTGCTAACACATTAGTGAGAATATCAATAGATCGCTCTTTTAATTCTTTCACAAGCCAAGGGTATTCCTCCAGCATCGAATCCTCTGGTTTTTTAAAATCTGCCATGATATCGTAGTTAACTGCTTCGTCATATTGCTTTTTATTAATATAACCAGCATCTAGCATCCGTGACAATACAGTTTTCATTTTGGTTAGACCAGGTTCTAAGCCAGCTTGATCCTTCAATCCACCACTATTAACAAAAGGTGTGTAATAGGAAGGACTTTGAGGCAAACCAGCGATATAAGCAGATTGTGCTAGGTTAAGATCAGCCGCATTTACACCGAAAATGCCCTGAGCAGCTGTTTGTACTCCTGCAATGTTTTGACCAGATGCATTTCTACCAAATGGTACGATATTTAAATAGACCTCAAGAATCTCATCTTTTTTAAAGAATTTCTCCAATCTTAAGGCTAATAACATTTCCTTTGCTTTTCGCTCAAAAGAAACTTCATTGGTTAGCAGCTGGTTTTTAATAATTTGTTGTGTAAGTGTACTCCCACCTGTTTTCGTCTGGGCGTTCGTCACCTCTTGGAATACAGCACGTAAAATAGCTTTCGGGACAACACCGTTGTGTGTTTCGAAATACTCGTCCTCTGTAGCAATGATTGCTTTCTTAACAAATTCGCTTACTTTGTCTAAGGAGACTTCATCCCTTTGTAAATCTGTTTGAACATCTGCTAGAAATTGATTCTCGGCAAAATATAATTCAGATGTCTCTTCATAATTATAAATAGCTGTAGACATTTCCTCTTTTGTTTGGATTTCCTCATCAGACACTAGGGAAGCAAAATAGCCTGCACCTAGCCCACCGACAAAAAAGAAACCAATGATAGCGAGAGTTATAAAAAATAACATTATATTCCAAATGATGTGATAACTTATTCTTGCAGATCTTTGAATCTTGTTTTTCTTCCAAAGTTCCCAAAAAGAGTGCCAGCCTTTTTGTATGTATTGCCAGCATATATGAAAGAAGTTTTTATTATTCATTCAACAAACCTCCATTTCCCCAATCATTATTATAGCATAATCGTCAATGTAAAATGCTTTCTTTTTTTGATTTGAATGGTGTCTATGAGTGAGGATCATGACGTTTTCTTTGCGAATGATAAAAATATTAAATTTTTATTGCATTTCATTTAGATATATGCTAAAAATGTAATAATAACTTTATATGCTAAACGTTGATTGATTGCAGTAAGGACATGATTCCCTTATGAAGAGAGCTAACGGTCGGTGGAAGTTAGTAATAATCATGGAATGAATTACGATCAGGAGTTTCTTCATGAAGATGAAGACGGTGTATCCAGCATCGATATTTGTTAAGTGGCAATACTTTTTTATTGCAACAAGGGTGGTACCGCGATAATCTCGTCCCTTATTTAGAGGGAGGAGTTTTTTTATTGAATAAAAATAGGAGGAATGAAAATACATGCATATTTTGGATGATCTGAAACAAAGGGACTTAATTCAACAAACAACAGATGATGAGGGACTTCGCCAACATTTAGAAGATAATATCGTTACCCTCTACTGTGGGTTTGATCCTACAGCTGATAGTCTTCATATTGGACATTTGCTACCGATTCTAATGCTCAAAAGATTTCAACAAGCTGGACATCGCCCTATTGCATTAATCGGTGGGGGAACAGGCTTAATTGGCGATCCAAGTGGAAGATCGACAGAACGTTCGTTAAACAGTGAAGAGGTTGTTAAAGGATTCAGTGATAGGATTAAAGCACAGCTAGCAGGTATTCTTAATTTTGACAATGGAAAAAACAGTGCCGTTGCTCGGAATAACCATGAATGGCTTCATTCTATGACATTTATAGAAGTATTGCGCGATGTCGGTAAACATTTTGGGATTAATTATATGCTAGCAAAAGACTCTGTCGATTCAAGGATCGAAAATGGGATTTCATTCACAGAATTCAGTTATATGATTTTACAATCCATTGATTTTATGAACCTATATGAAAAAGAAAATTGCACATTGCAAATCGGTGGTAGTGACCAATGGGGTAATATTACTGCAGGTATGGAGCTAATAAGACGTACTAGATCTGAAAAAAATCAAGAAGAAGCTAAGGTTTTCGGATTAACGGTCCCACTGATCACCAAAAGTGATGGGACAAAATTTGGAAAAACAGCAGGTGGAGCGGTTTGGTTAGATTCTGATAAAACTTCTCCATATGAATTTTACCAATTCTGGATCAATACAGACGACCGTGATGTGATTCGTTTTATCAAATATTTCACCTTCCTTGATATGGACGAAATAAAAGCTCTTGAGCAAGAATTAGAAACAGCGCCTGAAAAACGGGTGCCACATAAACGGTTGGCAGAAGAGATGACAAAACTTGTTCATGGTGAAGAAGCATTGAGCCAAGCGATAAAAATTACCGATGCTTTGTTTAGTGGAGAACTAAAAAGTCTCAATGCTGCTGAAATAGAACAAGGCTTTAAGGATGTGCCTTCAGTCGCCATAGAAGATAAAGAGATCGGTTTAATCGATTTACTCGTAACAGCTGGAATCTCTTCCTCTAAACGCCAAGCTCGTGAGGACATTAAGAATGGGGCAGTTTATATAAATGGAGAAAGAAACCAAGATCTAGAGCACCAAATTTCTGCCTCAGATCGAATCGAAGAGAAATTCACCATTATAAGAAGAGGGAAGAAGAAATATTTCCTCATTCGTTATAAATAAAAGCAAGAGGCTGGGACGAAAGAGTAAGTAAAGAAAGGAAAATCCGAACGTTAATATTTCTGCTCGGATACCGCTCCGTCAAAATACTCCGCTTTCCGTGGGCACGGCTTCAGCTAACTTTGCAAAGAAAACCGCTTTGCAAAGTGGATCTTCAGCTCGTGCTGTTCCCACAGGAGTCTCCGTATTTTGACTACGCTAAAGCAGAATAATGTTCGGATTATAGCGCTTGCTGTTTAGTTATGTCCCAGCCCCTAGTCTTTACTCACAAACCAAAAGGAAAAAATCATCGAAATCACTATGACGATAAACGGAGCGTAAAAATGTATAAAATCATCCATGTAAGACCACCCCTTCCACTACTTAATTTTTCCTTGAACATAATTTTTGTTAAATAAGAATAATCGAAGTAATAGATATAAAGAAGGTAACAATAAGCAAAATCCAGCAATGAATGCGATAATTAATGCTATAGCCATTCCTTCATTTGTAAAGCCCTCTGCAATAGTTAGGTAAGGATAAAGCAAATATGGATAATGGGAGATACCATAAGCAAAGAACGCGATCAAGAATTGACCAATTAATAACAAAAAAGCAACCCCGTAATTTCTTTTTTTCCAGATCAGATATACAGTTGCAGCAAATAAAATTCCAGATAGCAGAAACATCCACCACACATTGAGCATGTTTTGAAAATGCAGTTCATTATGGACACGGAGTTCTACTATAATTCCACCTGCTGTAATAATCGCAGGAAATGCCCAAATAAGCGCATATTTTCTTAATAATGCAGTTGCCTGCTCATCCTTTGCTTCATTGGCATACCAAGTGAGAAAGACAGCCGATATATACAGAACAGAGGTTAAGCTTAATGTGACAATACTCCAAGTTAGTGGACTGAAAAATAGTGCCACATAATTTAGAGATAACCCTGCTGAAGTGTTGTCAATAAATCCTCCTTCAGAAATAGTGAGAACGATTGATAAGGAGGCAGGAATTAATAAACCTGAAAATCCATATAAATAGGTCCAAAAGTGACTCTTTAACTTTCCGTAGGTCGTAAAAGCATAGTACGAGCCCCTAATAGCAAGTAATACAATTCCTAAGCTTGCAGGTACGAGTAAAACAGTTCCATAATAATAAGCCGTGGATGGGAAAAAACCGACGATACCGACAAAGAAAAAAACTAGAAAAACATTGGTAACCTCCCATACAGGGGATAGATATCTTTGGATAATATTACTGATGATATGATTTTTTTTCGTTAATAAACTATAGGCATTAAAAAAACCTGCACCAAAGTCGATCGAAGCAATAATAATATACCCGAATAAGAAAAGCCACAAAACAGATATTCCAATTAATTCATACGACATGGTTACTCCCCACCTTCTCGATCTCTTAATTCACGTTCGATTGGGTTTGCTTTAAACATACGGATAAGTACAATGACACTCGCAATCCCTAATAGAAGGTATAAGCCGATAAAGAGATATAGCATGATGTCGACATCATTACTCGTTGTAGCCGCATCCTCTGTTCTAAGTATTCCTCTTAGTACCCAAGGCTGTCTTCCTACTTCTGCAAGCCACCAGCCAGCCTCGATCGCGAGCATACATAATGGTCCTGTCGTGACTAGTGTCCATAGAAAGAATTTTTTGTAAACAAATTTCTTCCTTAGCCAATTTCCTACGATATAGATTAGGGCAACTAGTGCAACGAACATGCCGATCATGACCATAATGTTAAATAGATAATGTATATAGAGCGGTGGAACATCTTCCTTTGGGAATTGATCCAATCCAAGCACTTTGGAGGTTGGATTCCCATGTGCCAAAATGCTAAGGGCATAAGGGATTTCAATAGAATACTTAATCTCATCACCATTAGTTAAAATGCCAAATAGAGTAAGAGAAGCCTCTTCTTCTGTTTCGAAGTGCCACTCCATAGCGGCTAGCTTTTCTGGTTGGTAGGCTGCTAAATATTTTCCTGAGAAATCCCCGATAATTGCTGAAGCAATGGCAAACACGAGACCGACCTTTATCGTTAGTAAGAGGGCCTTCTTATGGTAGATATGATTAGAGCCTTTGATAATGCGATAAGCACCAATAGAAGCTAGTATAAAGGCAGCTGTCATATAAGCAGTTGCAAGCACATGAGCAACCTTTGTCGGCATTGCGGGATTAAACATGGCAACTAATGGTTGAACATTAATGAATTCACCATTCATCATTTCAAATCCCTGAGGTGCATTCATAAAAGAATTTACCATTGTGATAAACACAGCAGAACAAGATGCCCCGATCGCAACAGGAATTAATAAAAGCATATGCTTCTTCTGATCCTTAAAACGATCCCATGTATACAAATAAATACCAAGGAAAATAGCCTCAAAGAAGAAGGCGAAGGTTTCCATAAATAAGGGTAATGCAATTGCCTTACCTGCAAGCTGCATAAAGGTTGGCCAAAGCAAATTCAACTGTAACCCAATAGCTGTTCCTGTGACAACTCCTACAGCAACTGTAATAATATATCCTCTTGTCCACCTTCTTGCCATGAGAATATAATGCTCATCCTGCTTTTTAATCCCCATCCATTGAGCCATAAAGATGAATAGAGGAATGCCAACTCCTATCGTTGCATAGATAATATGAAAGGTGAGGGTTAGTTCCGTTAATACGCGACTATAAAATACACTGTCCATGAATAAAACTCCCTTTATGCCATTAAAATTCTTCTCAGAAGTGCAATACCTAGTAGAATAGCGATGACCACTAGTAAAATGACTAATTTCCGCTCATGCTTTTGGTACATGTAAAAACCTCTTTTCATTTCCCATCCTTCTTATTCATTTTCAGCTTAAAAGATAATATTATACGTCTTAATTGAATAGGATACCTTTAAGTGAGGATATCAAATCAGGTATTCCTTTTCAAGATTTGGTAATAATACCATTCTTTCTTATTGAAATCGTAAAGGTCTATTGGTAATGTTATATGGGTGAAAAAAATTCTCTTTTGACGTTTTATGATATTTTTAATGGAAATAGGGTATATATTGGAGAGAAAAGAAGGGAAGGTGTTGTAAAATGAGTATGATAGAAGAAATACTCAACAAGATAGTAGAATGGGGAAACCTCATATTATGGGATTATGTCCTTATTTATTTATTAATAGGTGCAGGATTATTTTTTACACTTAGAACAAAATTTATCCAATTTCGTTTGTTTGGAGAAATGTTTAAGGTTATTCGTGAGGAGGCAGTAGAGCAAAGTGGTAAGCGAGGAACAAATGCCTTTCAAGCATTTAGTATCTCGATCGCCTCAAGGGTTGGTACTGGTAACTTAGCAGGTGTAGCATTAGCAGTTGCTATTGGTGGACCTGGAGCTGTATTTTGGATGTGGGTTGTCGCACTAATTGGTATGGCAACAGCATTTGTGGAAAGTACACTTGCTCAAGTATATAAGGTGCCTGATCGAGACGGATTTCGTGGCGGACCAGCTTATTATATGGAAAAAGCATTAGGACAAAAATGGATGGGTATTTTATTTTCCATTTTAATTACAATTACATTCGGCTTTGTCTTTAATGCCGTGCAAGCGAATACAATATCTGGTGCTGTGGATGAGGCATTCAATGTTGATCCAATCTGGACGGGGATCATTCTAGTCGTTTTAGCTGCCATTATTATATTTGGAGGAATTAAGCGAATTGCGTCTATAGCTGGAGTCATTGTACCATTCATGGCAATCATCTACATAGTAGTTGGTTTATATGTAATGATCACAAATATTACGGCTCTACCTGATGTTTTCATGATGATAATCAAGAATGCATTCGGACTGGAGGAAGCTATCGGTGGAACAATGGGTGTAGCTATGATGTACGGGATAAAAAGAGGGTTATTTTCTAACGAGGCTGGTATGGGTAGTGCGCCGAATGCAGCTGCATCTGCTGGTGTCAATCACCCAGTAAAGCAAGGGCTTGTACAATCATTAGCTGTTTTCTTTGATACGATCGTGATTTGTAGTATTACTGCATTTATCATTGTGTTATATGATGGCTTTTATCAAGCATCAGAGGATGGTATTCAGCTGACACAGGTCGCTCTAAGCTCACATGTAGGTGAATGGGCATCCATTTTTGTAGCGATAACGATTTTCTTATTTGCGTTTAGCTCCGTAATCGGAAATTATTACTATGGGGAAACAAACATTGCCTATCTAAGAGAAAGCAAGACATTACTAACAATCTATCGTCTTATTGTTTTAGCAATGGTGATGTTCGGCTCCTTAGCTTCGATCCAAATTGTATGGAGTATGGCAGATTTATTCATGGCAATGATGGCTGTCGTTAACCTTGTGGCAATCCTATTCCTAACAAAAATAACGATCAATGTACTTAATGATTATGTTAGTCAGAAAAAGGAAGGCAAAGATCCTGTATTCCATTATAAAAATATTAAAGGTTTGAAAAACGTCTCATGGTGGGGAGCACAGGATAACCAAAAAGGAACGAAATAATGGTATAGTAGAAAGAAGGCTTTTATAATGGAAGCCTTCTTTTTTAATAGAACAAAGAGAGAGAAGGAATATGAAATGAATGAAGCGGCACAGAGTTATTGGGATCACTATACCTTATCAAAATCAGTAGAAAATCAACATACCGTAACAGCCTGGCAATTTGGAGGAAACCCTGATTATTTAGCACAGCTCGTTATGGAAGGTATAAAAACAGCAACCTGCTCAGCAAAAATTTTATATGATAAAGAAGGGGAACAGCTACCAGCAGTAGGTGATTATAGCATTATTTTAAACAGCACAGACGAGCCTGTGGCAATTATTAGAACAACAGAAGTAGAAATCATGCCGATGCATCAAGTGTCAGAGGAATTTGCCATAGCAGAAGGAGAGGGAGATAGAACCTACGATTATTGGAAAAGGGTTCATATAGAGTTCTTTACAGAAGAATTAAGTCGATATGATCTTGAATTTTCTGAGGATATCATTCTGGTTTGTGAACGGTTTGAATTGGTCGATGTAAAAGGGGAATAATGGATTCGTTTCATCATAAAAAAGAGTGGTAATCGTTACGGTGATATACCACTCATACTAATTTACTTGGAGGCACTTTTCAAGATGAACTAACTGTTATTACTTTAAGGTGTTTCGTCACAATCACCAATAAATGTTATTGGAGTTATAGCAGCAGAAAAGGCAGTTGTAAATGTATTACCACTCATGTCGGTAGCATTTACAGTCCAGTTACCAATATTACCAGGGCCAATGGTTAACGTAATAGTCACTTCATATACTCCATTTGGTAAGACATTGCCTGTAGCATTTGCTGTTCCACGAACTCGTGCAAAAGTATTGCCTTCACATTCAATCTCAATTCTTCTACCTTGTATAAAGTTAATGGTATTACCATTGTCACCAAAGTTAACGTTGAAATTGTCTACTGCTGGATTACACATTGGAGCGGCAACAAAACATTCGATCGCTGTCACATTGATGGTACCATTAAACATAGAAGGCTCACCATCTACGGTGACATTGACAGTCGCTGGAGCTGCGTTACCTTGTACTCCGATTCGGAATTTACAAGGGCATTCCTCAGGCCCAGGACACTCTACTTGTATTCCAATGCTTCCTTCAACTATTTCCCCATCGACAGTAGTGGATGCAGTTACAAGAGTGGAGGTCAATGGAGTTCCCTCAGGTATCGTAAGAGTTGTGGTGAAGGTACCATCAGCTTCTGTGATGGCAGGGTTAGGAATAAATGTACCAATAGCTGGGAAATTACTAAATTCCACAGACGCACCGGCAACAGGTGTACCATTACAAACGAGTGTTCCAGAGATTTCTCCCTCACAAGTAATTAAAGGATCTGCTGTTAGTGTTAATACACAATCAGCTTCACAAGAAACAGTTACAATAATGGTATCAACCAGATCCTGCCCATCAACAGTTGCTGTAGCCGTAATTTCTACCTCTGTTGGTGGTGTACCTGTTGGCACAGTTACGCCAGAGAAGAAGTTACCATCATCTCCAGTTAAGGCTGGATTAGGATTGAATACTACAATATTTGGGTCTGCAGTGAGAGTCACTTCTACACCTGGAATAAACTCATTTCCACACCGAACGTTTCCAGAGACATTACCATTACAATTGATCGTATCTTCTCCGAATAATTCGAGAATACAAGCCTCTTCTGGACAACTTACAGTAGTTGGTAATGTCACAGATAATGCTTGATTGTTAACCACTGTCTCTGCTGTAATCATAATATCAGTTGGGTCTGTGCCTTCTGGAACTGTAACAATGGTTTCAAAGTTACCAAAAGCATCCGTAATAGCAGGTTCAGGATTAAATGAGACAATATTATCGGAGTCAGTAAAAAAGACTTCTGCATTGGCTACAGGTTCCCCGTCACACACAACCATGCCAGAAATAGTTCGTTCACAAACTATTACTGCTGGAACAAATAGATCGATCGTACAAATATCACAGATAAAATCTACCTCATTAGCAGATCTACGAATCTCAATATCAGTCTGTTGTACAACCCAATCAAATACTTTTTCTGTTTTTACACAAAATGTTTCTTCTTGTTGGGATCCCATTCGTTCACTGTAGGGCTGAACAATTTCGTGTGGTACTTTGGTATGAGTATAATTACATTTTTCAGGTGGTAGTGTTTGTGCACAAAAGCTACGTGTTATTTCTTCTCTCGGCTTACAAAGGCTACCACTTAACTCAATCGTAGCATCATGGACTACCTTTACATCTTGGCAAATTTTCAAGAAGATTTCAACAGCTTGAAACTCAGTACCTTGACAATGAATAAATGCCTTACATTGGAAATCAGTAATATTACAAACAATATCTGTTCCATTTGGAGCACAAAGAAGTGTTTGTTCAAATTGACAGAAAGGAATTGGTTCCGAACGACAAGTATCAAAAGTGTTTGATACTTCAACTACGATAAATCCAGATTTACGAATGTTTACTCTTTGTAGTGTGATATCATCTTGGATGAATACATTTTCTCTTCCTTCAGGAGATATAATCTCACCACATAAGTTTGAATTACCATCAAAGGGGCTAATAGGATTCCCCTCACTGTCTGCTAAGAAACAAGTTACAGTTCCACCACTGTTTAATAAGTTACATAATTCAGGATTCAACTTTTAATCACCTACTTTTATAAAATCGCCATGTTATATGTTTATTAAAAAAATGGGTTTTTGTTCATCATGATTAAGCCCTTTTTAGAAATTCGGTTACGAATAAATTATAAAAAAAGCTCCCAAACCTTCTGGAAAGGCTTGAGAGCTTTTATAATTAAACAATGCGATTTTATTAACGAGAGTAGAACTCAACAATAAGCGCTTCGTTAATCTCAGCAGGTAGCTCAGAACGCTCTGGTAGGCGAGTAAACGTACCTTCTAATTTGTCTGCATCGAAAGAAACGTATTCTGGTGTGAAAGTGTTAGCCTCAATAGCTTCTGCGAGGATATCTAGCTTTTGAGATTTTTCACGAACACCGATTACTTGACCAGGCTTTACTTGATAAGAAGGGATGTCTACACGACTTCCGTCTACAAGAATATGACCATGGTTTACTAATTGACGAGCTTGTCGACGAGTACGAGCAAGTCCTAAACGGTAAACAAGGTTATCTAAACGAGATTCCAAAAGAATCATGAAGTTTTCACCATGGATACCTTTCATTTTACCAGCACGCTCGAATAAGTTACGGAATTGACGTTCGTTCACTCCGTACATGAAACGTAGCTTTTGTTTTTCTTGTAACTGTAAACCATATTCAGATAGTTTACGACGTTGATTAGGTCCATGTTGACCTGGTGCATAAGGGCGTTTGTCTAACTCCTTACCAGTCCCTGTTAATGAGATACCAAGACGACGAGACTTTTTCCATACAGAACCTGTATAGCGAGCCATTGTACATCTTCTCCTTTATATAGTAGATTTGCATAAAATAAGACAGTGTGTTCCTACATTCGTCAGCCATTTTGTTTTCATGTACCTTCGCCCTAGTAGCAGAGAGTTACGTGATACACCTCATTTCCACAGGAAGTGGTGGCTTCAACGTTCACCACAGGACGTGGTGGTACTTAGTTGAAGATCCGCTGTAAGGAACAAAATGGTCAGCCGGCGGTTCACATAGGCTACCTTTTTTACACAAAGTCCATTATATGATTTTAGACAGATAAAGTCAATACTAGAATGCTTGAATTTCTGTAAGATCATTGCTTTACCCAAAGATATTAACAAAAAAACATCAAAAACAAAAAATATTGTTTTTGATGCCCTAGAGAAATTAAATATATTTTTCCAGTGTTTGTACAAACTGTTCTAGGTACTTTTGGTCAATTCCATCAAAGCGATTCGTTGTAGGACTATCTATATCTAAAACACCGAAGATTTCTCCATCCTTAAGGATAGGTACAACGATTTCCGACTGACTTGCTGCATCACATGCAATGTGGCCTGGGAATTGATTTACATCGGCTACAAGCTGTGTTTTTTTCTCGGAAATGGCTGTTCCACAAACACCTTTTCCACTTTTAATCCTTACACAAGCAGGTAAGCCTTGAAATGGTCCAAGTACTAATTCATCTTCCTTCCAAATATAAAATCCAACCCAATTGATATTATCTAAAAATTGATTTAATAGTGCGGAAGCATTGGATAAGTTGGCGATCACATCTGGCTCGCCTTGAAGCAGTGCATCTAACTGTTTGATTACTAGTGAGTAGTCCTTTTCTTTGTCTCCATTATAGAGGGATGCTTGAAACATGCAGTCTCCACTCCTTTATGCAAATAGTTTTAATCATCATACAATATTCGCCTTTAAGTGACAAATAAATCGTTTCAAAGTGCTGTTAATTTTGTAGCCGAAAAGTTCTGGTCTATCCGAAATAGGTCAAAAAATAAAATATTCTAGAGAATTTTGTTAAAATTTTCGCCAAACCATGGGGAAACATGATATTATTTACATATACAAAAGTTTTGAAAAGGATACATACAAAAGTCTTGAAATAATCATTAAATAATTTTATTTATGTTACTATATAGACAGGGTTCATTGGGAGGGTATCGTATGGAGTATTTAATCGGGTTTATACTTTTAATAATCGCACTATTAATTCTAGGATTAATTCTTCGAAGGAAGATATATGACCATGTCGATCGGTTAGAGGAATGGAAAATTGACATCATGAATAGAAACGTGACAGAAGAACTAAGTCGTGTAAAAAAACTAAATTTACTAGGAGAAACACAACAAAAATTCGAGGCATGGAAAAATAACTGGGATCTTATTGTAACAGAAACCCTTCCTGATATGGAAGAAGATTTAATGGATGTCGAGGAAGCAGCCAATCGTTTTCAAATAATGACGGCTAAAAAAAGACTGCAATACATAGAGGAAAAGCTACAGTCAATCGAGGCAAACATAGAAGAGATTTTCAAGGATTTAAACCATCTAATGGATTCCGAAAAATATACGCGCCAACAAATCGAAATTGTTAGTCCTAAATTAAAAGAGTTAAAAAAATATCTTCTCCATAATCGAACACAATTCGGAAGAGCGGAAATAATGTTTGAAGCAACCTTAACAGAAATGGAAAAAGAGCTTCAATCGTTTAGTGAATTAGAGGAAGGCGGAAATTATTTAGCTGCCCAGCAAAAAATTGATCAAATAAAAGAAGAGTTAGAAGAGATAGAACAACGTATCAGTGCATTTCCTAGTATTTACCGAAAATGCAGAAAGGAAATTCCTGATCAAATGAATGAGCTTATTCGAGATATGGAAGAAATGGAAGCAGAAGGATATCGAGTGGAGCAATTCGGCTTTGAAAAAGAATTAAAACAATATGAGCTTGTTTTAAAAAACAGTATGCGTGAATTAGAAAAAGCGGAAACTGCGGAAATTAATGAGACATTAGAGCAAATAGAAGAGCGTTTAAATGAAATGGAACTTTTGCTTGAACAAGAAGAAAAATCAAAATCAATTGTGGAGAATCAATTGCCGAAAGCAAAGCAAAAAACAATGGAGCTTGAAGAAAATTTCTTAAAGATGAAAGAAGAGGTAAATGAATTACAACAAACCTATTTTATTGAATCTTCTGATTTAGAAATGTTTTTAAGTGTGGAAAAATGGCTGGAAAAGATTACAAATCAATTTCATCAAGTGGAAAAGGATTATGAGGAACAAACAAGTCATCATGTCGAAATTAAAGAAAGACTAGACCTCTTTGAAGAGGAAGTAGACGAGCTTGAAAAAGCCCAGATTGAATTTAAAGAAAAGGTTCGAGATCTAAGAAAAGATGAAATCGAAGCAAAGGATGATATTGCTAGTATTAAACAAAAATTAATCCAAACGAATAAGCGATTAGATAAAAGTAATATCCCTGGTGTTCCTTCCAGTATTCTCAACATGCTAGAAGAGGCAACAGAAAAATGTGAATTTGTAATTCAGCATTTACAAAAACACCCATTAGATATGGGGAAAGTCCAGCATGCGTTAGAAGAAGCAAATAAATCTGTTAATAATTTTGTCAATCAGACGAATCAAATACTTGATAAAGCAAGATTAGTCGAAATTGCGATCCAATATGGTAATCGATATCGAAGAAAACACCCCGAACTTGCCTCTCAACTATCGGAAGCAGAAGCAATGTTCCGTAACTATAAATACGAAAGTGCCTTCGAATTGACCATTAAAGCACTGGAACAGGTGGATACAAATGCTATGGAAAAAATAGAAGAGCTAGATGAGCGGTATCAAGAAATGTTAGGTTAAAGAGAATGGCATAAAGAACTTCATATTTGGTATAGGGAGAAGATATTCCTGAAACGTTAGGGATATCTTTTCTATTTGTATCATTTGATGAATCTTCTATCTATAAATGATAAAGGAATTATGATAAAATAAGGTCAATTTTGTAGGAAAAGAGTACAAAAAAGAAAGAGAAGCAAAATAAGAATACGCATATTGATAAATGAGGGATTGAGAAATGATTTATTTGGACAACAGTGCGACAACCAAACCAAAAGAAGAAGTAGTCCAAAGCTTCCGACAAGCAGCATTACAATATTTTGGAAATTCATCCTCCATTCATGGCCTCGGTATGGATGCCGAAAGATTACTGCGCATGTCTAGAAAGCAGGCAGCATCCATTTTACAAGTCGATTCGAGAGAAATAATTTTCACTTCTGGAGGAACAGAAGGAAATAATGTTGCGATAAAAGGGGTAGCACTAGAGCATCAAAATAGAGGGAAACATATTATTACAACACAAATAGAGCATCCTTCCGTACTGGAGACATGTCGATCATTAGAAAAGCATGGTTTTGAAATCAGTTATTTGCCAGTTGATCAAGATGGAAGAGTATGCGTAGAAGACTTAAGAGCTTCATTAAGGGAAGACACCATCTTAGTTTCGATTATGCATGTCAATAATGAGATCGGAACTATTCAACCAATCGAACGATTCGGAGAAGTATTAAAAAAATATCCAAAAGCGTTATTCCATGTGGACCATGTACAAGGATTTGGCAAGGTTCCTTTAAATATTAAACAAAGCGGGATTGATTTATTAACGATTTCAGGTCATAAAATACACGGACTTAAGGGAACTGGTTTACTATACGTTAAAGGTGGCACGAAATTATTCTCTTTACATCATGGTGGAGGACAAGAAGCAAACCTCCGCTCAGGAACGGAAAATTTACCAGGTATTGTAGCACTAGTGAAAGCAATGAGATTAGTAAATAATGACAGAGAACAGCATTTAAATCATCTAGAACGGCTTAAAATGTTTTTATATAAAAAAATAAGCAATCTAGAATCTTGTGTTCTGAACACACCAGAAGAAAACAGTGCCCCACATATCATTCATTTTTCTGTACCAGGATTAAAGCCAGAAGTGGTGATCCATGCGCTAGAGGAAGCAGAAATATATATATCTACAAAGTCTGCATGCTCGTCTAAAAGTGCTGACGAGAGTGCTGTTCTTGTGGCTTGTGGTAAAGCAAATAATATTAGCACGTCAGGACTTCGTGTAAGCTTATCCTATGAAACAACTCAACAAGAACTTGATTTTTTTGTAGAGAAATTGCAAGAGGTATTGGAAAAACTAAGTAAAGTAATGAGGTAGATATTATGCAATATGATCACATTGTTATTAGATATGGAGAATTGTCTCTTAAAGGTAGAAATCGAAAACTTTTTACTTCACAGCTAATGAAGAATGTCCAAGTAGCTTTACGAGCATTCCCCAACATTCATATTCAGACAAAACGAGATAGAATGTATATTGTTTTAAATGGGGAAGATCAGGAAGCGATTATAGAGCGGTGCAGTAATATTTTTGGTATCCAGAATATGAGTTTGGCGATAAAAGTGGCAAGTGAAGAAAAAGCAATAAAGGAAGAGGCATTAGCCCTTTTAAAAAATAGTAATGCTAAGACATTTAAAATTTCAACGAAGCGGTCGAATAAAGATTTTCCGATTGGATCACAGGATTTTAATCAATTATTAGGTGCCCATTTATTAATTAATACAGAGAATATATCAGTAGATGTTCATCATCCAGATCTGGAAATTACAGTTGACATTCGAGATGAAGCAACTTACTTAACCTCAGAAAAAGTGGTTGGAGCAGGAGGTCTACCAGTAGGTACTGCAGGTAAATCTTTATTATTACTGTCTGGCGGTATTGACAGTCCAGTAGCTGGTTATCAAGCAATGAAACGTGGAGTGGAACTGGAGGCTATCCATTTTCACTCACCACCATATACAAGTGAAAGAGCAAAGGAAAAAGTGTTAGACCTAGCTGAAAAGCTTGCTTTTTATGGTCGTAATATTAAAGTGCATGTTATTCCATTTACAGCATTGCAACAAAAAATTCATCGTGAAATTCCACATGGGTATTCCATGACCATTATGCGTAGAATGATGATGCGAATAAGTGAAGCAGTTGCAAAAAAAGAAGAGATACTTTCGCTCATAACAGGTGAAAGCTTAGGACAAGTGGCCAGTCAAACAATGGAAAGTATGCACGCTATTAATGCTGTTACTTCTTATCCAGTCATTCGACCGCTTATTGCAATGGACAAGGATGAGATTATTTACATCTCAGAAAAAATCGAGATGTACCCCATTTCGATTCGACCATATGAAGATTGTTGTACTGTTTTTGTTCCAAAATCACCGAAAACAAAACCAAGATTAGAAAAAGTAGAACAATTCGAAAGCCAATTAGATTTTAAACAAGATATAGAAGAAATCCTTGAGAACGTAGAAACTATTACGATAGCAGCGAATAATCATCACCAAGATTCCATGAGTGATCTATTATAATATGTATAACTATTTTGAATTAATTAACAACAAATACCAGTAAAAATTGTGCATGATTTCATCTCACTCCGAGCAAGATACTATTGTACAAGAGGAGGTGAACAACATGGCAAATAACAACAGCTCTAATCAATTAGTAGTACCTGGAGTAAGTCAAGCACTTGATCAAATGAAATACGAGATTGCACAAGAATTTGGCGTAAGCTTAGGTGCTGATACTACTTCACGTGCAAATGGTTCAGTTGGTGGTGAGATCACTAAGCGTCTTGTCCAAATGGCTGAGCAACAACTAGGTGGACAAGCAAATCAATAATCGTATTACATGATGATAAAGGATAGTGTTTTTAAAGCACTATCCTTTTCTTTCTATCTAGACTTTGCTATCGTAGTATATTATAAACTCAGACTTTTGTTCGTACGTGGTAGGTGAGAAAATGGGGAAATTATGGTACGGAGGAAAAATATATACATTAACGGAGCCAAATGCAACTGTTGAAGCTATTTATACGGAAAACGGATCTATCGTAGAAATCGGCAATAAAGTGTCATTAGAAAGACGCTATAAAAATAAAATAGAAGCTAGCTATAATCTTATTGGAGATACAATGTATCCGGGATTTGTAGATAGCCATTTACATATTATCGGACATGGGGAAAAGCTTACTCGTTTAGATCTATCACCAATGACTTCCGCCAATCAAGTTTTAGAAGCTGTAAGAAATAAACAACATCAATTAGAACACGGGGAATGGCTGATTGCTGAAGGATGGAATGAAAATCAATGGACGAATGCAAAGATTATTAGTAGATGGGATTTGGATAAAGCTTGTCCCAAAAATCCAGTATTATTAACAAGAATCTGTCGCCATGCTGTCATTGTAAATTCGAAGGCACTAAAGCTCGCATGTATTACAAAAGAGACCAAGGATCCCCAGGGCGGTAAGATTGTTCGCAATGAAATGGGAGAACCAACTGGTTATTTACTGGATAAAGCACAAGACCTTATCAAGCAAATTTTATCACCTATTTCGAACAGCCAATTGGAAAAAACAACAGAAGTAGCGATCAAGGATCTATTATCTAAAGGTTTAGTAGGCGGACATACCGAAGATCTTTCCTACTATGGCGGGTTTGAAAGAACATTACAAGCATATCAACATATCCTACCAGCAAAATATAAATTTAGAGCCCATTTGTTAGTTCATCATCTCGTATTTGATGATATGATCGAAAGCGGATTATCTTATGGTGATGGAGGACCATTCACAACACTAGGTGCGATGAAAATTTTTTCTGACGGTGCGTTAGGTGGGAGAACAGCATGGTTAACGGATGTCTATACAGATGACCAAGATAATTACGGAATTCCAATTCACGAATCGGACAGGCTAGAAGAATTGGTGAGAAAGGCAAGAAAATACGATCATCCGATAGCTGTTCATGCGATTGGAGATAAAGCAGTAGAAGAAGTTGCAAAATTAATTAAAAAATATCCACTTAAAAATGGAAAGCGAGATCGAATTATCCATGCACAGATCATCAATAAAAACGTTTTGTCGTTATTAAAAGAGATTAACGTCGTCTTAGATATTCAACCATCCTTTGTATCATCGGATTTCCCTTGGGTGCTAGAAAGGATAGGAGATGAACGAGCACCTTTAGCGTATGCATGGAGGACTTTCATCGAGGAAGGAATAGCTTGTGCCGCAGGATCAGATGCACCTATTGAGGAAGTAAACCCATTAAATGGAATCAAGGCAGCAGTGAGTCGCCAATCAGATTTAGATCAACAAGCATATGGAGAAACACAAAAATTATCGATGTACGAGGCTGTTTCGCTCTATACGAAAGGTAGTGCCTTTGTTATTAATCATGAACACGACAGAGGATTAATCCAGCCAGGCTATGTCGCGGATTTTACTATTTTATCACATGATCTATTTTCGATAGAGAATTACGAAACAATCGACGAGGTTACAGTAAAAGGTACGATAGTCGATGGAGAATGGATGTATAAGGCTTAGTGTAGTGCCGGGTGAATCGCCCGGATTTTTATTATACGCTAGGAAACAGCATGAAATATTTGCAGGAAGTAAAACGACGAAATCAAAATTTTGATGACAAAAGTATAAGAAAAGCTAACTCATTTGCTAAAAGACGAGCGAATGTGAGTTTTTCTAATCGGAAAAATACAAAATGCAAAAGCTGTATCCTGGAAATAGTGCTTAGTCAAAGCTAGATAACCAAGAGAAAAGGCTATATCTTAGTAAAGTTGTTTTAGTGAAGCCAGATAGCCAAGATAAACAATTATATTTTTTTAATAAGACATGAGAAAAGCTAAATAACCAAGATATAACGAATAAAACCATCTGCCGAATAAATGATTTATTTGGCAGATGGCATGACATTACAAAAATGTTCGTTTAACACGATCCCAATATGAATTATTTTTTAATTTAACTGTCTTAATTCGTTTATCACTAAGCCTAATCGTAATTGAATGAATATTCCGAATCGAATAAGCCTCATTATCTAGTCCAATAATTGGGTAATCGTTCCCGTCTTGGAGTACTTCCAATCTTAGTGTTCGGTCTTGATTTAATAGAAAAGAAGAGCCAAGTGTACGATACCTGTTATTATTAAGCGAAGCGAGCTCTGAGACTTGAATACAAGCTAATTTAGGATCAACTACAGCTCCATGTGTAGACTTGTTATAGCCAGTACTTCCTGTCGGTGTTGCAACAATTAATCCATCCCCCCGAAATCTCTCAAAGTGAGTATCGTCTATGTAGACATCCATAACGATTGTTTTGATTATCGCAGAGCGAATGGCAGCCTCATTCAGACAATAAAAGCTCGATTCTCCGTTAATAGTAACTTCGATTACTGGAAAACGACGAACCTCTAGCTCTTCATTTTTCATCGCATGAATCATGTCGACATAATGTCCCAGATGAAAATCACAATAAAGTCCAGCTTCATTTTCTTTTGTAATACCTACATAGAGACTATCTTGTTTAAAGTTGGTATGACGAACCGCCTGTAGAAATTCGCCATCACCACCAACACTAACAATGATATTTGCTTCCTTCGGGTCATCCACGATTTCAAATCCGCTTTTTTCGATATGTTCAAACAATGGGTTTATTTTTTCCTCTAAATCATCACTTTTTGAATAATAAAAGTAGATATATTTTCTTTTTTCCATAGAAAAGCCTCCTGTAAAAAGTAATTCCATCATTATTTTATCACGGTAGCGCTTACCTTACTATTAGGAAAACTCAAAATCTAAAGGAATGCGATACTCCCTTTGATTAATCTACCCAAACTTTGTAAAGAATAATAAGAAATGGTGGTGATCAATGAAATGATTCTCCTAATACTAATTGGAATCTTTTTTATATTAATCCTTGCATTAATCATTATTTTATCCATCGCACGCTTTTATTTTACCTTGTATTGGAGCATAAATGAAGAAGAACAAATGGTCATTCTTTCTGTCCATCTCTTAAAGATCAGAGTTTATTATAAAGAAATAGAACTGGATAGTTTCGATTTTTCGGATAATAAGAAGACATCTACAAATAAGAAAAAAGATCTACGGTTAATTGGGAGCTTGCTGTTGGATCAAGGTAGACTAGAACAGTTTGAAGTAGACGCGATCATAGGAACAGGAGAACCGGATACTACGGCAATCCTTTATGGCCTATGTAAAGGAATAATGGAAGCATTAAAGAATTATTTTTCAACAAAGACAATGACCCCTATTCATTGTAATATCTCTGCGGACTTTGACGAAGAAATTTTAGAGACGGAAGGAATATGTATGATTTCCTTAAAAATGCGAAAAACTATTCGTGCATTGCGGAAAAACAAATAAGAAGGGAGTCCAGTCAACATGGAAGAAAATAATGTGCATCCATTAGAAGGATTCATGTCTTTAACTATGGATAATTTAAAGCAAATGATTGAAGTAGACACAGCTATTGGAAAGCCTATAGATACACCTGATGGAAGCTTGATTATTCCTTTATCTAAGGTGAAGTTTGGATTTGCAGCTGGAGGTAGTGAATTCAATGGCAAGGGGCAGTCCTCTGATAAACAGTCAGATTCGGAGTCAGAATCAGAAGCCATTATTCCGTTCGGAGGAGGTAGTGGTGGTGGTGTAAGCATTACTCCAAGTGCTTTTTTAGTTGCAAATAAACAAGGAGTAGAATTAGTGACATTACACGAATCTACGACTACTCGTGTTTATGAAAAAGTTATGGATAAAGGGCCAGAACTTGTTGATCAAATTATGGAAATGCTTAAGAAAAATAAAGATGATAAAGATAATCATGAAGAACGTAAACGTCGTTAATCATCAGAGTAGACTTCAGCGTCCACTGCCTTCATAATATAAGAGGCAGTGGATTTCAAATTTATCACAGCACAATTGGAGTCACACTTTATTATTCTCGTTTCATGAATCAGAGAGAGAATATTTAATAAATAGAAGAATTGCTTGGAGGAGAAACAATGGAATTTTCAGTAGAAAGAGCATTTGATCTGTTAGATCAATCCATACAATTGATTCAACATGAAGAGCGAGTAACCTATTTAGATGGATTGGCATTAGCATTAAAAAAATTTAATGCTGGGGTAGAATTGACAGAACCATCTTTACAAGAAATGGCCAAAATGTTGGAAGAAACAGAAGTGACGAGTGAGCAAATTCGCAAGGTCATTCAACTAGCCATTATAAAAGGAATGAAAGGCTCCACTCAACAGCAGCATATGATCACTCCGGATTCTATCGCCTTGTTTATTGGTTACTTTCTTCAAAAGTTTTTGAAAAATAAAGAAGAGTTTCGGGTGTTTGACCCTGCAAGTGGCACCGGAAATTTATTAACTGCAGTAATCAATCAAGTGGAGGCTAACGGAATAGGATATGGAAGTGAAATTGATCCAACCCTAATTCAGATCGCAGTAGAAAGTGCCAATCTTCAGGAACAACAAATTGAATTTTTCCATCAGGATAGTTTAACACCTTTATTACTAGAGCCAGTTGATTTCGTCATTGCCGATTTGCCAGTAGGCTATTATCCTGATGATACGCAATCTTTACAATATCAATTAAGGGCGGAAGAAGGTCACTCCTATGCACACCATCTATTTATCGAGCAATCGATAAAATATACGAAAGAAGGAGGGTATTTATTATTTTTGATACCTAATTTCCTCTTTACTAGTGATCAAAGTGAGAAGCTACAAAAATACTTGCGAGAGCATACCCACATTGTCAGCTTAATGCAATTGCCCTTAACTTTATTTACGTCGGAAAAATTTGCAAAGAGTCTTTTTATACTACAAAAGAAAGGACAGGATACTAAGCCACCAAAACAGGCATTAATGGCCCAGTTACCTTCTTTTAAAGATGTACAGGCAACGGATAATATGCTTAAAAAAATAGACAAATGGTTTAAGAACGAAAAATTAGAATAGTCAGAAAATAAAAATATTTCAAAGGAAACGGTAACAAAAGGAATAGCTGTTGCAAACTTGTACTTACGGTGGTTAAATGGAGTTGGGAATGTTTTTAGAATTATAGTTCGGAACGAAAGGATGGAAAATGTTGCGTAAAATTTTAGCAATAAATGCTGGAAGTTCTTCCTTAAAATTTCAGCTTATTGAAATGCCAAAAGAAACGGTTTTGGCAAAAGGCTTAATAGAACGTATCGGCATTGACAACTCTGTTTTTACAATTGAGTATAAAGAAACGAAAGATCAAGTTACAGAAGATATAGAAAACCATGAGAAAGCTGTTAAATTGTTACTAGATAAGCTTACAAGTACAGGAGTCATCTCAAGTCTTGATGAAATTGACGGTGTGGGACATCGGGTAGTACATGGTGGAGAAAAGTTCAATGATTCTGTTCTAATTACAGATAAAGTAATCAAAGAGATCGAAGAAGTATCCGATTTGGCACCATTGCATAATCCAGCCAATTTAACTGGAATCCATGCATTTCGTGAGGTTTTACCTCATGTACCGGCAGTTGCAGTCTTTGATACCGCATTTCATCAAACGATGCCAGAGCAAGCTTATTTATATAGTCTTCCTTATGAATATTACCAAGATTATGGGATAAGGAAATATGGTTTTCATGGAACTTCCCATAAGTATGTTTCAGAGAGAGCAGCGGAAATGATGGGTGTACCATTAAATCAGTTACGTTTAATTTCTTGTCACCTAGGAAACGGTGCGAGTATTGCAGCTATCGAAAATGGTAAGTCTATCGATACTTCGATGGGATTCACGCCATTAGCTGGTGTTACGATGGGTACAAGATCTGGCAACATCGACCCCGCATTAATTCCATACATCATGGAAAAAACAGGACAAACCGCAGCAGAAGTGATGAACGTATTGAACAAAAAAAGCGGTATGCTAGCTTTATCAGGATTCTCTAGTGATTTAAGAGATATAACAGACCGTGCGAGCGATGGTGATGGACGAGCAGAGCTTGCATTACAAGTATTTGCTGAGCGTATCCACAAATATATTGGATCATATGCAGCAAGAATGCATGGGGTAGATGCCATTATCTTTACGGCAGGTGTTGGGGAAAATAGTGTGACTATTCGAGAACGAGTGTTGCAAGGATTAGAATTTATGGGTGTTTATTGGGACCCTAGCCTCAATAATATTCGTGGAAAAGAAACATTTGTGAACTATCCACATTCACCTGTTAAGGTAATTGTGATTCCAACCAATGAAGAAGTCATGATTGCGAGAGATACAGTTAGATTAACGCAAGATGTCAAAGTATAAAAAACGAGAGGGGAGCCCTCTCGTTTTTAACTTCTTACAACAAGCACATCACATTTTGCATGTCTTGTGATGCTTTCAGAGACACTACCGATTAAAAATCTTTCCACTGCATTCATTCCTGTTGCACCACAAATAATAAGATCTGCTTCATATTTTTTTGCAATATCTTTCGGTATTTTAATCTTTGGTGAACCGATTTCTACATGTGAAGTAATATCGGTAACTCCACTTCTATTCGCTTTCTCTTTATAATTATCAAGTAAACCTTTGGCATAATTTTCTGAACGTGCCGCGAGCGATTGATCATATACCTCGGGGGCAACGGTCGTTATGGTTCTCGTATCAATGATATGCACAAGAAACATTTTTGCATTATTTCTTTTCACAATATCTACTGCTTTTTTGAAAGCTAGTTCAGATGCGTCGGATCCATCTACAGCAACGAGAATTCGATGATATTCAAATGCCATGATGATCACTCCTCTCTTTCTTCTCTTTTATTATAACATGAATACGTTTTCACTCGCTATCATTAAATTTAATTACCTATTATTATTTTACCACTATGCTTTCTTCTTCAAACATAGCCTAATTGTTAAATTTTCGTGTACTTCCTTATAATATTAGAAAAAATTTTGAGCTTATTGTAGGATAGAATAAGAATGTTAAGTTTTAAAATGAAGGAGAGAAGTTGGATGGGGCATGCTTTTATTACGGCTGGTACAAAAGGTCTAGGCTTAAAAGTGACAGAAGCCTTTTTAAAATTAGGACATTCTGTAACGGTCACTTATTTTAGAGATAATAACCGAGCAAATGAAGTAAAACAAAAATTTGCAGATTATTCCTTACATATTGTGCAAGCTGATGTTTGTGATAAGAATGATCTAACCAATGCTGTCCAAGAAGCTACACATACATTTGGTACAATTGATTATCTCATTAATAATGCAGGGCCTTTCATCTTTGAACGAAAGAAATTGCTAGATCACACGGAAGATGAGTGGCAACAAATGATTAGTGGTAATCTGGATAGTGTGTTTCATCTTCTACAACTAACCGTCCCAGCAATGAGAGAACAACACTTTGGAAGAATTGTGAACTATGGTTTTCAAGGTGCAAATCATGCAGCTGGTTGGGTTAATCGCTCTGCCTTTTCTGCAGCAAAGGTAGGCTTAGTCTCTTTAACCAAATCCATTGCATACGAAGAAGCAGAAAATGGCATTACTTCCAATATGATTTGCCCTGGTGATATTGTTGGGGATATGAAGGAAGCAAGTATAGAAGAAAGTAGAAAAGCACCAGATCAAGAGACACCCATTGGAAGGTCAGGTACAGGAGAGGATATTGCAAGAACAATTTTATATCTATGTGATCAAGATTCTGACATGATTACTGGGACAATTATTGAGGTGACAGGAGGATTAGATGTCATTCACCAAAATCGATAAAAAATAAAAAAATTTTAAAAAAGATGAAACCTATCGAATCCTGGTTCGTAAACATTACTAACAACCCATATTTGTTTGAAATGAGGTGCACCATTTGGGTTTTCTATCAAAGCTTTTTCCAAAAAAACAAAAGCAACATAAGGTGGAGAAACGAACTCCTTTAACGATTCAAGTGGGAGATATCGTAGAGTATGATCTTGAAGACTATGAGGTGGTAGGGAAAATCACGTATAGACAAAGTAGCTATGAATGGTTAAGTTATCAATTACTAGGACCAACTGGGACAATTTGGTTAGCAGCCGAAATGGATGATGATTTAGAACTAGGCATCTATAAGAAAATTCAACTAGCGGATGCAAATCAAATACCAAAGGAACTTACTTATCAAGGAATTAAGTACTACCTTGATGAAAAAGGTCAAGCACATATTAACGGGGAAGGCAGAAGTAGTAACCTAACAGGTCAAACTATGAAGTATGTGGAGTATTGTGATGAAAGTGAAACCCATTTTATAAGCTTAGAGGATTGGGGTAGTGAAATAGAAGCAAGTTATGGCTATCCCATTGAGCAATATGAAATAAAAATAATTGCTGGATCAAATGAAGGAGGAAATTAATATGTTTCAATTTTTCAAAAGAGTAAAAACCATCGTAGGATCAGAACTAAATTCATTGTTAGACAAAGCAGAAGACCCTGTAAAAATGCTAGACCAATTTATGCGTGATATGGCAGAGGATATTCGTGAAGCAGAATCAGCTGTTGCAAAACAAATTGCAAACGAAAAAATGTTAAAACGCAGATTAGATGATGCAACCGCTCTTGTGGAAAAGCGTCAAGCACAAGCAGAAAAAGCAGTGGAAGCTGGTAATGATGATCTTGCTAGAAGAGCTTTAGAGGATAAGAAAGCTCAAGAGCAACAAGTTACGACAATGACAGAAGCTTGGGAACGTGCGAAGAAGGATTCCGATCAACTACGTGTGAAACTAGATGAAATGAAAAAAGAATATCAAGAAATGCAACTGAAAAAGGATTCCTTGAAGGCACGTGCAGAATCTGCTAAAACAAGGACAAAGATGAATCGTGCCATGTCCTCTATTGGTAATGATGCATCAAAGCAAGGCTTCCAACGTATGGAAGAAAAGGTTATGCGTTTTGAAGCAGAGGCAGACACTAGTGAGGATTTATCCGCAGCTAGTAGATCATTAGATGATGAGTTTGAGGATCTAGAGAAAAATGATGTAGATGATGAATTGGCTGCACTTAAGAAGAAAATGAATAAGGAAGAATAAGCAATTAGAAAAGGGTAAACATAACCCTGTTTCCTTTAGTAGAGAAACAGGGTTATCTGTTTTGTTCATGTATCTATGATGAATTACATATAGTATGTTTAGCATAAGAATTGCTCTTTCTTTCTAAAATTAACCTAGGTGATAAAAGTAACCAGCGATGTATCGATACTGCTATCGGAAAAAGGTCATAGGAGGTGAGTATGTGCGTTTAAATTCCGTTTTATTAGGAGCAGGCATGATGATTTGTTTATTATTGGTTGGTTGCAGCCAAGATAATTACAATGAAGCCACTTCCTTTACAGAAGATGCTATCCAAACATCTGAATCTAAAAGTGAAATTATTGAAAGCGTGAAAAATGAGAATTTAACGAATATAGAAGCACTTATTTCAAACCATTTTCCCTTTGTAGATTCTGTCGTAAAAGACAATTCAACATCTAATATTTATGGAACAGATCAATTTTCAGTGGAGGAATTAGCTAATTTGTTAGCAGAAACAGTTACACCAGAGGAAAAGAGTGAATATATCGATCAACAACAAATATTGATTTACCCTGATCACTTTATTGTATTAAAAGACAGTGAAGAAGTACCGGGTGCTACTATAATAGAAGTAGCGAGTGACGAATTTGTACGAAATCATTATTCTCCGAATTTCCTAAGTACATATTTTGCGATAAGAATTTTAGATGATGTATTGGATGTGGACGACTGGGCGAAAAAACGACGTAGAGCATGTAGCTCAGGGGATTGTTATGGTGGATATTCTACTTATAAAAGAAGTACTACCAATAGAGGAATGTCATCTGTAAGAGGTGGAGGCCCGAGCGCGGGTAAATAATAAAAGGAGGGAATTAGAGAATGGAACCATTTATTTGGACATTTGTTTATTTTATTGCTGCCATTGTTATTGTTATTATTGGATTAGTTATTTTTGAGTGGTTGACGACGAAGTACAAAGATTGGGATGAAATTAAAGAAGGAAATCAAGCTGTGGCTTTATCGATAACAGGGAAGATTGTCGGTATTTGTATCATTTTAGCCTTTGCCATTTATAATAGTATTACGATTTGGGAAACTTTTATTTGGGGTGCTTATGGTGTAGTACTTCAGTTGGTTGCTTACTTATTATTTGAACTATTTACTAGGAAATTCTCTGTTGAACAGCAGTTGAAAGAAAATAATATAGCTGTTGGTATTGTTTCATTAGGCGTTTCTATTGGCCTGGCCTTTGTAATCGGGGCATCTATTACGTAATATATAGAAAACCTGGCCACAAATGGTCAGGTTTTCTATTTCCGTGGTAACAAGTGTTAAATAAAAGTGTACTTAGATGGAGTGGCAAAAAATGAAGGATTTGAAAATTAGACAGAGTTATTTTATTTACTGGGCATCAGGAATCGTCTCCATTTGTGGAATTGTATTTGAAGTATTATTCGGTGCGCTTGGCTCTTATATATTAGGAGATGGTGTAAAGCAATATACACTAACTATCTCGTTTTTCCTTACAGGGATGGGGATTGGAGCTACCTTAAGTGAAAGGGTAACGAAAAATTTAATTTTATCGTTTATTTATATTGAATTTCTTGTGGCACTAATTGGTGGGTTTTCAAGCTTTCTTATGTTTGGTGTAACAGCATTTGCAGCAGGTGGAGCGGACGCGATCTTTTTATATGTGATTACCTTTCTAGTTGGTGCCTTAACTGGTGTGGAGCTTCCTATTTTAATAAGAAAAGCGAATGAAATTGGTGTAACACTTGAAAAAAGTACAGCGAGAGTTTTATTTTCTGACTATGCGGGTGGTCTAATTGGAGGCCTGCTTTTTGTTTTTTTTCTCCGGCCTCAGCTAGGAATGGTCAAAAGTGCTTTTTTCGTTGGATTAATTAATCTGATTGTTGCAATGGTGGTTCTCTATCTCTTTCGACGAGAGCTTAAAAATAAGGCTCTACATACATTCGTAGGTATTGTGATCGCTATTCTCCTAATATTAGGGTTGTTTTTTGGTGAAAATATTGCCTATAAATTTGAACAGAAAATTTATCAAGACCCTATCGTTTATGTAGAGGATACAAATTATCAAAAAATGGTTTTAACAAAAGACAATGATGACGTTAGGCTTTATCTTGATGGAGGCTTGCAATTTAGTTCCATTGATGAACACCGCTATCATGAAGTACTTGTGCATATTCCGATGGCACAAGCTCAAAGTCATCATAAAGTACTTGTATTAGGAGGTGGAGATGGATTAGTAGTTAGAGAGCTACTTAAATATAAGGACATAAGGGAAATTACATTAGTAGATCTTGATCCAGCAGTCGTGGAGTTAGCCAATTCAAATCCTCATCTATTAGCATTAAATAAAGGATCATTAATGAATGACAAGGTAGAAGTTATTCATCAGGATGCATTTGAATATTTAGAGCATAACAAGAGTGTTTATGATGTTATAATTGTCGATCTGCCTGATCCAAACAATGAAAGCCTTAATAAACTATACACAAAAGAGTTTTATTCTCTTAATCGCAACCATTTAAAAGAAGCAGGGGCAATGATGGTACAAGCTACAAGTCCAGTTTTTGCAAGAGAAGTCTATTGGACTATTTCTAATACGATACGTGCAACAGGTCTTCATATAGAGAACTTTCACGTGGATGTTCCTAGTTTTGGTAATTGGGGCTTTGTACTCGCTAGTCGAAAAGAAATACAAGCGAATCAAATGATGATCAAACCTAAAACAGCGTATTTAACTACAGAATTAGTGGAAAGCCTGACGTACTTTGGAGAAGATGAGGGGCCTGATGGGGTAACTAAGCAAGTGAATACATTAATTGACCCCATTTTGATTCCTATATATGAAAAGTCATGGGTTCATTATTGAACATTGTTTTAAATTTCGATAAAGTTGGGTATAGAGGATTAAGTAAGTAATATGCAAATAAAGGAGTGTTGCTTTGTCATGAAAGTATCTTTTCATGGTCAATCTGTCGTTAAAATTGTTACAGAAAATCACACGATCTTAGTCGATCCTTTTATTACAGGTAATGACACCTGTGATTTACATGCGGAAGAAGAAAATCCCGATGCTATCTTACTAACTCATGGTCATAATGATCACGTTGGGGATACGATTAGTATTGCTAAAAGAACGAATTGTTTGATCGTGGCTCCTAATGAATTAGCTGTCTATATGGAATCAAGAGGACTAAATGCGCATCCGATGCATATTGGAGGTGCACATACGTTTGATTTTGGAAAGGTAAAATTCACCCCTGCATTTCATGGCTCAATGTTCGAGGATGAAGAAGGGAATAAAATTTATGGTGGAATGCCAGGCGGAATCCTATTTTCAGTAGAAAATAAAACAATCTACCATGCAGGTGATACGGCATTGTTTTCTGATTTAAAGCTAATCGGAGAAATGAATCAAATTGATCTTGCCTTTTTGCCAATAGGAGATAACTTTACGATGGGACCAGAGGATGCGTTAATTGCAGCGGACTGGATCAAAGCGAAGCGCATTGTTCCGATGCACTATAATACTTTTCCACTAATTGAACAAGATGGAGAAGCATTTGCAAACAAAGTAAAAACAGGCCAAGGAATCGCCTTAAAGCCGGGTGAAGGGATAGAATTATAGGGAAAGGCAATTGTTAAATAAAATGAATAAGAGGAGTGAAGACAAGGTATCTTTTAAGCCTTGTCTTTTCATTTAGTAAAGTCGTCATTTCCATTCATTCTTTTGAAAGTAGTACAGGTAATGAATAAAATATAAAACAGTAGAAAATAATGAAGAAGAACCATATACTTTTATAACAACTAATTGAATCTTGACAGAATGATCTGTATAATAACAATAAGGAATAAATTAATAGTACAGATGAAAGAATGGTGAGCTATTATTGGCTACAAAACATGAACAAATTTTATCTTTTATAGAATCTCTTAAAGTAGGAAATAAAATCTCTGTTCGTCAAATTGCCAAGGAATTAAACGTCAGCGAGGGGACCGCATATCGGGCAATTAAAGAAGCAGAGAACAAAGGATTAGTTAGCACAATTGAACGGGTAGGAACCATTAGAATTGAGCGAAAGCAAAAAGAAAACTTTGAGAATTTAACCTTTGCAGAGATTGTAAGTATTGTCGATGGACAAGTATTAGGTGGTAGAGAGGGACTATATAAAACCTTGAACAAATTTGTCATCGGTGCAATGGAGTTAGATGCGATGATGCGCTATACAGAAAAGGATTCCTTGTTAATAGTAGGAAACCGGACGGAAGCCCATCAATTTGCACTAAAAGAAGGCGCTGCCGTGTTGATTACAGGTGGCTTTGATACTGATGAAGCCGCAAAAGAGCTTGCAGACCAAAAGAAATTGCCAATCATTTCTACTAGCTACGACACATTTACGGTAGCTGCAATGATTAATCGTGCTATCTATGATCAGCTGATTAAAAAGGAAATCGTCCTTGTTGGAGATATCTATACCAAAAAAGATAGTACGTATTATCTGTCCACAAAGGATAGAGTGGCAAAATGGCATGAGTGGGAGGAAAAAACGACACATAGTCGATATCCGGTGGTAGATGACAAACAAAAAGTTGTCGGGATTGTTACTTCTAAAGATGTTATTGGCAAAAAGACAGATATGAACATTGACAAGGTAATGACGAAAAACCCTTTAACCGTAATGAAGGAAACTTCATTAGCTTATGCTGCCCATATGATGGTATGGGAAGGGATAGAAATTATGCCTGTTGTGGATCAACATCACCACCTTGAAGGTTTAATCTCTCGCCAAGATGTATTGAAAGCATTGCAACATATTCAAAAGCAACCACAGGTTGGAGAAACAATTGATGATATTGTGTCGAACTATTTTGATCTTCATGATAACGATGCACATCACGTCACTTATGAAGCAGAAATAACGCCACAGATGACGAATCAACTTGGAACCCTTTCCAATGGTGTATTTGTTTCTTTTGTTATCGAAGCAGCTAGTAGTTTATTGCGTCAACAGAAAAAAGGTGATCTAGTTGTGGAGAATATTACCGTTTACTTTATAAAACCGATTCAACTGGAAACAAAGGTATCTTTTCATCCAAAGATCATAGATGTAGGACGTAAATCTGCTAAGATTGATGTAGAGGTTTATCATGAGCGTAAAATGGTCGGCAAAGCCATGCTAATGGCCCAAATAATTGACCGATAGAGAAAGGGGACCGGGACATAATTAAAAAGGAGCATGAGAATCCGAACAATATTCTGACTAAGCTATCCAAAATACGGAGACTCCAGTGGGAACAGCACGAGCTGAAGATCCACTTTGCAAAGTTAGCAGATCGCAGTGCCCGCGGAAAGCGAAGTATGTTGACGGAGCGGTTTCTGTGCAGAAATACTAATGTTCGGGTTTTTCTTCCTATAATATTCTTTTTGTCCCAGCCCCAAATCATTATATGTTTTCCTTTCTCTTTCGTTGTTCACTTTTATAATGCTGGTATCTTTTTATACCTGTATACATTTGTAGCAGACCAAATATCAAAAAGACGATTGCAACATATAAAGCGATTTTTGTTTGATAGTATAAGTATTGATTTACTCCAAAAAAGCTGATAAATATTCCTAGTGAAATACGTGCCTTTGCATTCAAAATCTCTTGAATTAATGGGTCACTGCCTCGTAAAATCATCACCTTATAATAGACATATAAAACAATGGAGATAATGATTACAATAGGAAAGACGACCATCGTATCCCCCCTTAAAAAAGTACTGCCTAAATACATATCAAACTATTTAAAGTTATAGTCCGTTATCATTGTACCGTTATCAAGTATGAAATTCTAGCAAAATGTAAAATTTGATATTACGATGTTAATGGTATAAATTGAATTTAATTGAAAGAGGGAAGACTATGATCACAGCTAAAATAATGGAAAAGATAAAACAATATGAGGATATTATTATTCATCGACATGTGCGCCCAGATCCTGATGCATACGGTTCCCAGAATGGGCTTGCCACGATTATAAAGAATTCCTTTCCTGACAAACGAGTGTACGTGGTTGGGGAAGAAGAGCAATGGTTATCGTTTATGGGGAAAATGGACAACATTCCTGATCATGTGTATAACAATGCATTAGTCGTTGTTTGTGATACGGCTAATCGGGAGCGTGTATCTGACCAAAGATTCCAGTACGGGAAAGAGTTAATTAAAATTGACCATCACCCGAATGTCGATCCATATGGTGACCTTCAATGGGTAGAAACAGAAGCAAGCTCAACAAGTGAGATGATTTATCAGCTTTTTAAGGAACACGAAAAGGGTGGATTAGTAATGACAGAGGAAAGTGCTTCATTACTATATAGCGGGATTGTTGGAGATACGGGGAGATTTTTGTTCCCAAGTACTACAGAGAAAACTTTTCAGTATGCTTCGGAGCTTGTTAG
This sequence comes from Gracilibacillus sp. JCM 18966, assembly GCF_055392695.1. NCBI lineage: Bacteria > Bacillati > Bacillota > Bacilli > Caryophanales > Bacillaceae > Gracilibacillus > Gracilibacillus sp. JCM 18966. The sequence goes on from NZ_AP043883.1 coordinate 2,751,676, forward strand.
CTATCCATTTGATCGGACCATCATTTATGAAGAAATGTATAAAACAAGTCTGAATATCGCGAAATTAAAAGGATACATCCTACAAAATGTCGTCATATCGACAGCTGGTGTAAGCCATGTAAAGCTGACAAAGGAAATATTGGAAGAGTACCAAGTTACACCATCAGAAACAAGTTCAGTTGTTGGAGTATTGGGAGATATTGAAGGAATAAAAGTATGGGTAATCTTTGTTGAAGAAGAGGACACCATCCGGGTAAGACTTCGCTCCAAAGGACCAATTATTAATGAACTAGCAGCACAATATGAAGGAGGTGGCCACCCTCTTGCATCTGGTGCTAAAATTCATGATTGGGCAACCGTTCCCCAGCTACTTAAAGATTTAGAATCAATATGTGCACAAGAATAAGATGGCAGCCATTAAGCAAAAATTAATCTGCCACACTTAATTCAATGGAAAGCTGAAGCTGTTCCATAACAATGATTCGAGAGATTTTTGATTGATAGGAGAAATCGTCAATATTGATTGTTTTATTTTCAATTGTCGAAATAAGCAGATCAATACTTGTTGCGATTTCTTCCACTGATTTCCCCATCGCATAATTTGCCTCTTCACGTATAGCCTCCTCGATTTGATGAACCATGATACGGTCATTTTCGAGCTTTAATTCCTTGAGATTAGTAAAGGTGATATCAATCTCTTTTATTTCAATACCTTCCTTCGATTGTTGGTCTAAGGCACGATGATTTTCAAGCAAGGTTTCATAACTTTTATTTAAATCTTGATATTCTGCTCTTAAGGCCATATTTTCTTGAATCCAATTTTCCTGTAATTCGCCAAAGATAAATAAAAAAATCATATAAGCAATAATAGCTCCGATTGCCGTTCCTGCTAAGAACCTTTGCCAGCTGGCTCGTTTATATAGTGGAGGGATATGCATTATTGTATCTCCTCTTGAATTAGCCATTCAATAATGAGGAGGGCAGTTTGAGCGCCTCCCATTGCAGCAATAATCATGATTATTTGTTTAACCATATCCAAGGTAGAACCTTCCCATATTCCTCGTTCAAAATTGGAAATGGCATCAAAGGTTCCTCCAATTGCTGCAACAATTGCCCAAATATGGAGGCTTTTTGCGATTCGACTGATATGAGTAAGGGGAGCCTCTCCAGTTGCATAAGCACCTATACTTCCGATAATAGAACCACCAATCATAACACCAAAAGCAATAAAGTAACATTGGATCATTGTCGTAATAAATCTTTCTTCCATCTAAACACCCTTTCATGCTTCAAAGCAATCATGGTAGATAATATATTTCTTACTTAAATATATGACAAGCCTTTCAAGATATGTTTCCATTTCATAACATGTATCAATACGTTATAATAAAAGAAGTTAGTACGGACAGTAGGTGAGGAAATGACCTTAGCACAATTACAAATAAAAAGTAGTTTTTCATTCCTGAAGAGTATGGTGCAAATAGATGAGCTCGTACAGCAAGCAAAAAATTTAAATTATGATACCCTCGCTCTTACAGATGAGAGCGTTCTTCATGGGGCTATCTCGTTTTATCAAGCATGCGAAAAGGCAGGAATAAAGCCTATTATCGGAATGGAAGCATCTATCCTAATCGAAGAACAACTCTATTCTTTTCTTCTATTAGCAAAAAATGAGTCGGGCTATAAGGAACTAATCCAATTAAGCTCTCTAATACAACAAGGAGGTGTCTGTCAATTAGACGGATTGAGAGAGGCTTCTGAAAACTTTATCCTCGTTTTACCAATCTCTCCACTTATTGAAGAGCAAAAGGAATGGTTTGATCATCTAAGTAGAATAGTAAGAGCATGTGAGGGATTTTCTCTTTATTTAGGTATTTCACCGAACACAGGTGATTTCTGGCCAATGCTTCAAGAATGGGTGAGGAAAACGAAGCAGAAGGCAGTAGCACTTCCTGATGTACGATATGTATATAAAAATGATGCACTTGCCTATAGCTGCTTGGAAAAACTTGCGATTGGAGACAAATGGGATCCATCAGCCGCATCATTTGACAAGCATCTTTACTTAAGAAATGAGCAGGAATTGAAGCAAATTTATCAAAATTGGCCTGAACTATTGGAAGAAGCAAGTTCTGTGGCAAAAAAATGTCAGATAGAGCTTAAGCTTGATCAGCGGCTTTTACCAAAATACCCATTGGCTGAAGGGCAACGTGCCGACGACTATCTCGAAAAACAATGCCATCTAGCATTATCTAAAAAGTATGATAACATTACCGATGTGATAGTTGATCGGCTTCATTACGAATTGGATGTTATTCATTCAATGGGATTTAGTGATTACTTTCTTATCGTATCGGATTTTGTCCGATATGCGAAAGAATCGAATATCATGGTTGGACCGGGAAGGGGATCAGCTGCTGGTTCTCTCGTTGCCTATTTATTAGGAATAACGAATGTTGACCCATTAGAATATGGATTGTTATTTGAACGTTTTTTGAATCCTGAACGGGTATCCATGCCAGATATTGATATTGATTTTTCCGATGAAAAGCGTGATCAAGTGATTCAGTATGTATCTGAAAAATATGGTGTCGAACAAGTCGCACAAATTATTACATTTGGAACGTTTGCTGCAAGGTCTATTCTAAGAGAATTATCCAAAACAATGGAAATACCTGATAGTGACCTATACTATATTTTGAAAAAACTGCCGAAAGAATCTAATGAAAAGTTAGCAGTGTTATTAAAAAAATCACCAGAATTGATTGATTATGTAAAGCAATCAGAAAAATTAAAAATACTTTTTAAGGTTGCCAATCGATTAGAAGGCTTGCCAAGACATCATTCCACACATGCAGCTGGTGTCATAATCAGTGATCAACCGTTGACGAAATATGTCCCTGTCATGCCTTCACAGAATCAAATGTTACTTACTCAATATCCAATGAATGATTTAGAGAAAGTTGGATTATTGAAGTTTGATTTTCTTGGATTAAGAAACTTAACTTTAATTGAAAGGATCTGTTCGCAGATTAATCATCATTCGACAGAGCCTATGGAAATAGATGCAATTCCATTGGATGATGCCAACACATTTTCCTTATTAAGAGAAGGACGAACAAATGGTGTCTTTCAGCTTGAATCCCAAGGAATGAAGCAAGTGCTAAGAGATTTAAAGCCAACTAATTTAGAAGATATCGTTGCGGTCAACGCTTTATATCGACCAGGACCAATGCAGTTTATCTCATTGTTTATTAACCGAAAGCATGGTAAAGAAGAGGTGCATTATCTACATCCAGATCTTGGACCTATTTTAGCCAAGACTTATGGAGTACTCGTCTATCAAGAGCAAATTATGCAAATAGCGAATAAAATGGCTAATTTTTCCTATGGAGAAGCGGATTTATTACGTCGTGCAGTTAGTAAAAAAGAAAAAAATATACTTCTTGAGCAAAAGGAGAAGTTTTTACAAGGCTGTCAGGAAAACCAATATCCTGCTTCATTAGGTGAAGAGGTATTTGAATGGATTCTCCGCTTCTCTAACTATGGTTTTAATCGAAGTCATGCCGTAGCATACAGTATGATTGCTTATCAGTTAGCCTATTTAAAAGCAAATTATCCATTGGCATTTTTTGCTGAGATGTTAAGTATGCAAATGGGCAATGCGGATAAAATGCAAAGCTATATTCGAGAAGCAACGAATCAATCGATTAAGATATTACCCCCATCAATTAATAGAAGTATCGGAAAATTCAAGGTAGAGGATCAATCGATCAGGATGGGGTTAAGTGCGATAAAAGGTATCGGTTTTCAAATTGTTCAAGAGATTTTACAAGCACGTAAGGAGAAGCCATTTAAAAATATCTTTGACTTTTGTCTCCGAGTTCCGACAAATAGAGTGAAACGCAGTGCTATTGAATCACTAATTTTAGCTGGGGCATTTGATGAAACCTATTCGAACAGAGCGACATTGTTAGCGAGCCTTGATGATGCTATTGAACAAGGGGAATTATTTCGTGGATTTGATGATCAGTTAGCCTTATTTCAAGGGGACCTAGCATTAGATGCTGTCTATGTTGATAAAGAACCATTTCCACCAATCAAACAGTTGATGATGGAAAAAGAAGTAGTAGGTTTTTTTGTTTCTACACACCCTTTAACTAATATACGAACGAGGATAGGCAAAATTGGTTACCTTACGATTCAACAGGCCAAATATCAAAAATCAAGAAAGCTAAAGCTTGCCGCAGTAGTTCAAACCCTCAAGGTCATTCGTACTAAAAAGGGAGAATCAATGGCTTTTATAACGATAGCAGATGAGACGGATGAGTTGGAGGGAGTTATTTTTCCTCCTGCTTTTCGGAAGGTTAACCATTGGTTGAAAGAAGAAGAATTTGCCTTTGTCCATGGACGAGTGGAAAACCGTGGAGATAAATTGCAAATTATCGCAGAAGATATCCAACCACTTGTGATGGAGCAACAAACACAAAGCAATGAAAAAATCTTTATTCAGACCCACGCAACAGAACATGCACAGCTACTCGATACAATTGGCAAACTAGCTCAAAAATATCCTGGGTTAACCCCTGTGTTTTTGTATCGAACAATGGATAAAAAATTATACAAATTGGATGAGGACTACCATCTTAACAGTAATTGGCATGTTATAAAAGTATTGAAGCAGCACTTTGGCGAGGAAAATGTCGTGTTACGTCCATAATGAGAGACTTCCATCAGTGGCGCTCTTCCGTGCATCCTTCACTGATGGATAAAGTCCATTATCTAAAGCGACGTTACTTTTCTTGTGAAGGTAATAGTAGAATGGTCTAACTTTACACAAGATTTGCTTCTGATATAATATAATAGTTAATGCCTGTCAATATATTACCTTGTCTACATATACATAGATAGATACTGCTAACAAATCATATGTATGCATGGTTTAGCGCCTTTTCAAGATTGAATTGGACAAGACGTGTAATATAAAGGAGGAGTATTCCTTGCAGTTGAAAGAATTATTTGGTAAGAAAAAAAAATATGCACCAATACCAAATGAGGGTGCAAAAATAGATGTGCCAGAAGGCTTAATGCAAAAGTGCAGTCAATGTCAAAAAATTTACTACCAAAAAGAATGGAAGAAGAACTTAAATGTCTGTCCTAACTGTGGCCATCATCATCAAATCACGTCATATGAAAGAATCCTCCACTTATTTGATGAGGATACATTCAATGAATGGGATAAGGAATTAATCTCTGGCAATCCCTTAGATTTTCCACAATATGAGGAAAAACTAGACAAGGACCGGGTAAAAACAGGATTAAATGAAGCAGTTGTTACAGGGGAAGGTAAAATTAAAGGCAATAGAGCTGCTGTAGCTGTTATGGATGCCAGATTCCGAATGGGAAGTATGGGGTCGGTAGTTGGGGAAAAGATTACTAGGGCGATTGAGAAGGCCCGTGAACAAGGAATCCCGATGATTGTTTTCACTGCATCTGGTGGTGCAAGAATGCAAGAAGGGATGCTAAGTCTCATGCAAATGGCTAAAACTTCTATCGCTATCGAACGATTACATCGGGAAAGGGGTTTGTTTATCTCAGTGATGACAAATCCAACCACAGGAGGAGTTTCCGCTAGCTTTGCGTCCATCGGAGATTATAATTTTGCAGAGCCTGGTGCTTTAATTGGTTTCGCAGGACGTCGGATCATTGAACAAACCATTCGAGAAAAGCTCCCTGAGGACTTTCAGACTGCTGAATTTCAATTAAAGCATGGGCAGTTAGATAAAGTAATTCCTCGAGATGAAATGAGAGACACATTAGCAACAATACTAGAAATTCATCAAGTAGGGGGTGCTACCATTGAAACAAGTACTAGAGTTTGAAAAACCAGTAATCGAACTTCGTGAAAAGATTGAAGAATTAAAAAAGATGACTCAAAATAGCGAGATCGATCTATCAGAAGAGATTGCTAAAATGGAAGCACGTCTTGCAAAATTAGAAAATGATATCTACGGTAAGTTAAAGCCTTGGGATCGTGTTCAAATAGCTCGTCATGCTGATCGACCAACCTCACAGGATTATATTGCGGAATTATTTACTGATTTTATTGAATTTCATGGGGATCGTTTTTATGGTGAGGATGAAGCAATAGTAGCCGGTATTGCTAAATATCAAGGAAAACCTGTTACTATTATTGGACATCAGCGAGGCAAGAATACGAAGGAAAATATAGACCGAAACTTTGGGATGCCACACCCAGAAGGTTATCGCAAAGCGCTACGTCATATGAAACAGGCAGAGAAGTTTCAACGTCCAATCATTACGTTTATTGATACAAAGGGTGCTTATCCAGGAAAGGCTGCTGAAGAGAGAGGACAGAGTGAGGCGATTGCTCGTAACTTAATGGAAATGGCTGGCCTTCAAGTTCCGATTATTTGTATCGTTATTGGTGAAGGTGGTAGTGGTGGAGCTCTTGGATTAGGAGTAGGTGATCGCATTCATATGTTGGAAAATTCCACCTATTCCGTTATTTCTCCAGAAGGTGCGGCAGCATTATTATGGAAGGATTCCAAGCAAGCAGAAAGAGCTGCTAAGTCATTAAAAATTACAGCACCAGATTTAAAAGAGCTTGGTATTATCGATGAAGTAATAGAAGAGCCCTTGGGTGGTGCACATCGAAATGTCTCCGTACAAGCTGATAACATTCGAAATGTGTTGGATCAATCACTACAAGAATTATCCATTTTAAAGGAAGAGGATCTTTTGGAACAACGCTGGTTAAAATATAAAAAGATTGGCGAGGTTCGTGAAACAATGAAAGCATAAAGCCAAAAAGCATCTTCTAGCTTGTAAAGAAGATGCTTTTTGGCTTGCATATTTTATACGTTAGGAAAGTATAAATTGTTTGCAGGAGATAAAGCGAAGATGCGAGAATTTTGATGTCCTGAGTATAAGAAAAGCTTGTTCTGAATTAAATACGGGAATGAAAAATCCAAAACTTGTACAACATTGTAATATATTGGATAACAATTGCACGCTTAGTTTACAATATTGTAACAAACTATTGGAAAAGCGTTTGTTATTACTTCTCTTTTACTGTCAAGTTAGCTAAAATAGTAATGTTGAGGTGTGTTTTGACATCATTTCATGTATAATTTGTGTTGATGTTAAAATTATTATAAACAATAGAGAAAATAGGGACAATTATTATGTGGATGAAGAGGTGATTACATGAAAAGAATAGGTGTATTAACAAGTGGTGGAGACGCTCCTGGTATGAATGCAGCCGTCCGTGCAGTTGTTCGTAAGGCTATTTTTCATGAATTAGATGTTTATGGAGTTTATAATGGTTTTGAAGGTTTAATGGAAGGCAATATTAAAAAAATGGAACTAGGTTCAGTTGGTGATATTATTCAACGAGGTGGGACTATTCTTTATTCAGCGCGTTCCATGGACTTTAAAACAGATAAAGGTCAGAAAATTGCCATTGAACAAATGAAAAAATTCGGTATCGAAGGACTGATCGTAATTGGTGGCGATGGGTCTTTCCGTGGTGCGCAAAAGCTTACGGAAAAAGGATTTCCTTGTATTGGTGTCCCTGGAACCATTGATAATGATATTCCAGGAACAGACTACACAATTGGATTTGATACAGCACTAAATACGATTGTTGATGCAGTGGATAAAATTCGAGATACAGCAACATCTCATGAGCGTACATATGTGATCGAGGTAATGGGACGGGATGCAGGTGATTTAGCATTATGGGCAGGTCTTGCAAATGGTGCGGAAAGTGTGATTATTCCAGAAAAACAAGAAAGCTTTGAAAGTGTAGTGGCAAAGCTGAAGCGTGGACAAGTTCGTGGTAAGAAGCATAGTATCATTATCCTAGCAGAAGGTATTGGTAGTGGCATGGACTATGGAAAACGAATCGAGGAAGAAACAAAGATGGATACACGTGTAACGGTATTAGGACATATCCAACGCGGTGGTTCTCCATCTGGCTACGATCGAGTCTTAGCAAGTAGATTAGGAGCAAAAGCAGTTGATTTATTAATGGATGGTATTGGTGGAAGAATGGTAGGAATACAGAACAATGTGGTGGTAAGTCATGATTTTTCTGAAATTCTAGATAAAAAACATGAAATCAATATGAATATGTATGAGCTATCTAACCAATTATCTATTTAAATAATGAGAAGATCGCCATCCACAAGGTGATAATCTACTATGATAGAACAATGCAGGAATGATGACGAAGGAGGAAGTTGTAATGAGAAGAACGAAAATAGTATGTACGATAGGCCCAGCCTCAGAATCAATTGATAAATTAGAGCAGTTAATAGAAGCTGGAATGAATGTAGCGCGTCTTAACTTTTCACACGGTGACTTTGAGGAGCACGGTGCTAGAATTACGAATATAAGAAAAGCTGCTAAAAAATTAGGAAAAACAGTAGCCATTCTTTTAGATACAAAAGGTCCAGAGATTCGTACAGGTGTATTAAAAGAAGGACAAGCAAATATTATAAAAGGAAATACCGTTTATGTATCCATGGATGACTCACTCCAAGGGGATGCTAGCAAAATCTCGGTTACATATCCTCAATTAATTCATGATGTAGAGCCAGGCTCTAAGCTGTTATTAGATGATGGTTTAATCGCATTAGAAGTAACGGAAGTGTTGGAGGAACAAAACGAATTAAAAACAGTTGCCTTAAACTCAGGTCTATTGAAAAATAAAAAAGGCGTAAACGTGCCTAATGTTAGTGTGAACTTACCGGGAATAACGGAAAAGGATGCTGCCGATATTAAATTTGGTATCGAGCAAGGTGTTGATTTCATCGCTGCTTCTTTTGTACGCCGTGCTTCCGATGTGTTAGAAATCAGAGGATTACTTGAAGAAAATAATGCTACACATATTCAAATCATTCCTAAAATTGAAAACCAAGAAGGTGTAGACAACCTTGATGCTATTCTCCAAGTTAGTGATGGCTTAATGGTTGCACGTGGTGATTTGGGAGTAGAGATACCACCAGAAGATGTGCCTTTAGTTCAAAAAGAAATGATTTTCAAATGTAATAATGCAGGAAAACCAGTTATTACTGCTACGCAAATGTTAGATTCTATGCAACGAAATCCAAGACCGACAAGAGCTGAAGCGTCAGATGTTGCCAATGCTATATTAGATGGTACGGATGCTATTATGTTGTCAGGAGAAACTGCGGCAGGTGACTATCCAATTGAAGCAGTACAAACCATGAGCAATATCGCTAAAAAAGCAGAAACGGCGATTGATCATAAAGCAATGCTTGATTTACGATCTAAAGCATCCGATATGACGATTACAGATGCGATTAGTCAATCAGTAAACCATACTGCTATGAATCTAAGTGTAGATGCGATTTTAACCCCTACTGTTAGTGGATTTACAGCAAGAATGATTTCAAAGTACCGTCCACAAGCTCCAATTATTGCGATGACTTTTGACGAACAAGTAAGCAGAAGATTGGCTTTAGTATGGGGAGTAGAATCAATAGTAGGCAACCTACTTCATACAACAGATGATGTATTAGAAGAGGTTATTGAGCGAGGGTTGGAAACAAATCACTTCAAACGAGGAGATAGAGTAATTATTACAGCAGGTGTTCCGGTTGGAGAGAGTGGTACAACCAACCTAATGAAAGTTCATGTTATTGGCGATGTCCTAGCTAAAGGCCAAGGTGTGGGAAAAGGAAGTGCTTATGGTAGAGCGATACTTGTGAAGGATGCGAAAGAAGCGGAACTAAAAGTACAGCAGGACGATATTATTATCACATACGGTACAGATAAAGATATGATCAAATCGATCGAAAAAGCAGCAGGTATTATTACAGAAGAGGGCGGTTTGACTTCCCATGCGGCAGTTGTCGGCTTAAGTTTAGGCATTCCTGTCATTGTAGGTGTAGAGAAGGCACTTGAAGTGATCAAGGATCAGCAAGATATTACCATCGATGCTTCGAAAGGTGATATTTATGCAGGACATGCTAGCGTATTATAAAAGTAAACTTCCGTTTAATAGGTAATGAAAACTAGACATGTTATAATAGAGAGAGGGACCTTAATAGGATTCTTCTCTCTATTTTTTTCAAGTACTACGGCATTCAATGATTAACTAAATCGGAAGGAGACAATCACATGCTACGTTGGCTTCTACTATTAATATTGATCGTTCCAGCATTGGAAATAGGCCTGTTTGTCTGGGCAGGCGGATATATTGGACCATGGTGGCTAATTTTTCTTATTATTCTAACAGGTGTTGTTGGAGCATGGCTTGCCAAGCAACAAGGCCTTGATACGATAAATAAAGCACGTCAATCGATGGCAATGGGTTATGCGCCACAGGAAGAGATATTTGATGGACTTTGTGTCATCATTGGTGGAGTACTATTGTTGACACCAGGGTTTGTAACAGATTCAGTAGGTTTAATATTACTCATTCCATATACGAGAAGACCTATCAAACAATGGATGAAAAAGATTTTACAAAGAATGATTCATAATGGTAAGTTCAGGATATATCGTCGTTAACCGAACTTCCCTTTTTGGATATAAGTAAGAATCATCGAAAATAACCCTGCATGATAACATGCTTTCATAAAAAATAAAAAGGCAGGGGCGATCCATAAGCCATTTATCCCGAATAGCTGAAAGCCAAGATAGATGGCTAAAATGGTGAGCATTGGGTGAATACCGATTGCTTGTGAGATTAACTTAGGCTCTAATACCTGCCTTTGGATCATGACAAAACCAAAAAGACTTAGTACACAAAAGCCAAGCCACGAGTTTCCACTAACAAATAAGAATAGAATCCAAGGGATAAAAATTAGTCCTGTGCCTAATATAGGTAAAACATCCATAATAGCAACAATAATCGAAATGGTAAACGCGTGTTTTACCTTTAATAGTAAAAGCCCGATGAAGATAGTGACCCAAGATATACTGACTAAAATGATTTGTGCCGTGATATATTTGACTAGCGTTACCTTTAATTGTTGGTAGATGTTAAATGGAACGCTTAATAGATCACTAGATACTTTTTTGGACACATAGTGATAAAATCTCTCCCAATCCTTACAAATAAAAAACGTGCAGAGTAATGAGAAGATTATAATGGTAATCGTCCCAGGTAAGGCAGCCAATTGTAAACCGAGCCAGCTCAGGAAATTTTCAAGAAAGTTTGCGATTTGGTCTGCAAAGCTTATGCTAATTTCATCAAGCTGTTCTTTCATAAGCGCACTTTGCTCTGGTGAAAGATTATCGAGATATGCACCAATCTTTTGAATATAAGGTAAAAGAAAGGAATTAACCGCCGCTGTAAAATCTATTAAAAAGGCATGAAATGGTTCAGGTAGCCATTTCGCTAGATAAATAACCCCCTCTATCACTTCAAATACTACAAAAACAAGCAAAAAAATAATGAAAGCAATCGTGAAAAAAATAACAAATAAACATGCCCAAAGGTGAGAAATAGTAGTTTTATCACTGATAAGCTTAATGATCGGATATAGCAACAAGGAAAAGCAACATGCTAGAAGTAATGGGAATAAGTATTGGAACAAAAAATAAAAAATATAAACCGTAAGACCAAGTCCAAAAATAAATAAGCCAATCCGATAGAGCATTTTTGCATTTAATTTCGCCATGCTGCTTCACCTCAAGAAATTGTGAATGAATAGAATTTTTCCAAATAAAGTTCTTTTATGTTATGATATAGGCTGGTACAAACCTTTCCTAATCTCCGTCATGACCACTTTTATATATATTCTGCATTAGTACAAGCTATGCAATGGAAAAGATTATATTCTCAATTTTAATCGTTTTCATTTACTAACTATTTTTGATTGTTTATAATAGGCATGGGGATGTTCAAAAGCTTCTCGAGAGCTTTTGAGGATAAGAATGGTTAGCGAAACGAAGCTAACGAGTGAAAAAGGATAAGAAAAGGAGAGAGATGTTATGTCAACAACGAAAGGACTTGAAGGGGTAGTAGCCGCTGAAACGAAGATTAGTTCCATTATTGACGATCAGCTTACATATGTTGGTTATACGATCGATGATCTAGCTGAGAATGCTAGCTTCGAAGAGGTTATATACTTACTATGGAACAAACGACTACCGAATAAGGAAGAGTTAACACAATTAGAAAAGGACCTTGTGGAAAATATGACATTACCGCAAGGCGTTGTAGAACATTTTAAATCCTATGACATACATAACGTTCATCCAATGGCTGCTCTACGTACAGCAATATCATTACTAGGTTTATATGATGAGGAAGCAGATGACATGAGCGAAGAAGCTAACAAGCGAAAGGCTATTCGACTACAAGCAAAGGTTGCTTCAGTAGTTGCTGCATTCTCACGTATTAGAGATGGCAAGGATATCGTGAAACCAAAGGAAGGCCTAAGCTATGCCGCAAACTTCTTATTCATGCTTAATGGAGAGGAATCGAACGAATTAGAGGTGGAAGCAATTAACAAAGCGCTTGTCCTTCATGCCGATCATGAGTTAAATGCCTCAACTTTTACATCTCGAGTTTGTGTAGCAACACTTTCAGATATTTATTCGGGTATTACTGCAGCGATAAGTGCATTAAAAGGACCGCTCCATGGGGGAGCAAACGAAGCGGTTATGAGCATGCTATTAGAAATTGAAGAAGTAGATAATGCGATTCCATATGTAAAAGAAAAAATAGCAAATAAAGAAAAGATTATGGGAATGGGTCACCGTGTATACAAGACTGGAGATCCACGCGCTAAACATTTAAAGAAAATGTCGAAGGAATTAACTGCTCTTCACAATATGGAAAAATGGTATGAAATGTCTGTTAAAATTGAAGATTATATTAAAGAAGAAAAAGGCTTGCCAGCAAATGTTGATTTTTATTCAGCATCTGTTTATCATAGTCTAGGAATCAAGCATGATCTATATACACCAATCTTTGCAATGAGTCGTTTTTCAGGCTGGATTGCACATATTTTAGAACAATATGAAAATAACCGTTTAATTAGACCGAGAGCAGAATATGTTGGTCCCACTAAACAAGCATATGTAGATATTAATGAGCGATAAGCATTTTCTTATGGAAAATGATATAATATATTTGAATTTTATTTTAGGAGGAATTGAAGAATGGGAGAAAAGATTACAGTAGAAAATGGTGTCGTACAAACACCAAATAAACCAATCATTCCATTTATTGAAGGAGACGGAACTGGGCCGGATATTTGGGCAGCAGCTAGCCGTGTTCTCGAAGCAGCAGTAGAAAAAGCATATAATGGTGAAAAAGGCATCGAATGGAAAGAAGTACTTGCTGGGGAAAAAGCGTATAATCAAACAGGTGAATGGCTTCCTGAAGAAACTCTAGATGCTATTCGTGAATATAAAATTGCTATTAAAGGTCCTCTTACAACTCCAATCGGTGGGGGTATCCGTTCATTAAACGTAGCATTACGTCAAAAGCTAGATTTATTTACTTGCCTACGCCCAGTGCGTTATTTCGATGGTGTTCCATCCCCTGTTAAGCATCCAGAAGATACAGATATGGTTATCTTCCGTGAAAATACTGAGGACATCTATGCTGGTATCGAATGGCAAAAAGGTTCAGATGAAGTGAAAAAAGTTATTGATTTCCTCCAAAATGAGATGGGTGTAACGAATATTCGTTTCCCTGAAACTTCTGGTATTGGTGTAAAGCCAGTATCTGAGGAAGGTACTAGCCGATTAGTTCGTGCCGCTATTGAGTATGCTATTAAAGAAGGCCGTAAGAGTGTTACTTTAGTACATAAAGGTAACATTATGAAATTTACAGAAGGTGCATTCAAAAACTGGGGTTATGAGCTTGCTGAAAAAGAATACGGTGATAAAGTATTCACTTGGGCAGAATATGACAAGATTGTAGAAGAAAAAGGTCGTCAAGCAGCGGATGAAGCACAATCAGCAGCAGAAGCAGCTGGCAAAATCATCGTAAAAGATGCTATTGCGGATATTTTCTTACAACAAATATTAACTCGTCCGAAAGAATTTGATGTAGTAGCAACCATGAACCTAAATGGTGACTATATCTCTGATGCATTAGCAGCACAAGTTGGAGGTATTGGTATAGCTCCAGGCGCTAATATTAACTACGAATCTGGACATGCGATTTTTGAAGCTACTCATGGTACGGCTCCAAAATATGCGGGTCTTGATAAAGTGAACCCATCTTCTGTCATTCTTTCAGGTGTTCTTATGCTTGAACATCTTGGCTGGAGAGAAGCAGCTGACTTAGTCCTTAAATCCATGGATCAAACAATCGGATCAAAAGTCGTAACCTATGACTTTGCTCGATTAATGGAAGGTGCAACAGAAGTAAAAACATCTCAATTTGCTGATGAATTAATTAAAAATATGGGATAATAAGATTGTATCAAAAGCCTCTCTGCTAAGATTTAGCAGAGAGGCTTTTTGCAGAGAAAATTGGACAACAAGCAGAAGCAACGTAAGACTTGTCCAATATCCTGTTATATTGACAAGTAAAAGCAGAGAAATACTGAATCTAATTTGGCACTTAAAACCCGCCTAAGCACCAGAAATAAAAATCCTAAATCTAATTTGGCACTTAATCCCCGCCTATGCACCAAAAATAAAAATCCTGAATCTAATTTGGCACTTAACTCCCGCCTAAGTACCAAAAATAAAAATCCTAAATCTAATTTGGCACTTAACTCCCGCCTAAGTACCAAAAATAAAAATCCTGAATCTAATTTGGCCCTTAACTCCCGCCTAAGTACCAAAAATAAAAATCCTAAATCTAATTTGGCCCTTAACTCCCGCCTAAGTACCCAAAATAAAAATCCTGAATCTAATTTGGCCCTTAACCCCCGTCTAATTACCAGAAATAAAAATCCTCAATCTAATTTGGCACTTAAAGCGTTAGACTTGTCCAATATATTGATATATAGGACAGCATTGAGAGAATTAACACTAAATCTGTCCAATATATTAAAAAGCCAAGAAAGAGATAGCTTTTCCCCAGCCTAGACCGAAAGAGAAAAGCATTATCATCATAAATATTTTCACAAAGCTTACCCGCAATACCCTAAACTCACTCGCCAGAACAATAGTTGTTTCCGTACTTTCAATGAATAACAGTGGATTGTAAAGATAATATTAACCAATGTAAATTAAATTTTACATATTTTTTGACTTTTTGTGGACTTTATCTATTCACTTTAAATGTACGTCCATGTATGATAGGAGTATATAGATAGTAGATGGGGTGCTGGAATGGAAGAGAAAGTTTTAATCGTTGATGATGAACAATCTATTGTGACTCTTTTACAATATAACATTGAAAAGTCAGGATTTCAGACAGAAGTAGCCTATGATGGTACAGAGGGGCTACAGAAGGCGTCAACTGGGGAATTTGATTTAATAGTGCTTGACCTTATGTTACCTGGATTAGAAGGAACAGAAGTGTGCAAGGCGTTAAGACAAAAACAAATAGACACACCAATCCTGATGTTAACTGCTAAAGATGATGAATTTGATAAAGTACTTGGATTAGAACTAGGAGCAGATGATTATTTAACAAAGCCTTTTAGTCCTAAAGAAGTAGTAGCTCGTATCAAAGCAATTCTTCGCAGAACAAAACAACGAGAAACAGCGACAGATCAACCATACATAAAAATTGCAGAGTTATTAATTTACCCTCAACAATACGAGGCGACGATTGATGGAAAGACATTGAGTTTTACACGTAAAGAGTTTGAATTATTACATTATTTAGCGAAGCACAAAGGAAAAGTCTTATCAAGAGATCAACTATTAAGTGCTGTATGGAATTATGATTTTGTAGGAGATACGAGGATAGTGGATGTGCATGTGAGCCATTTACGGGAGAAAATTGAACCTGATACAAAGCATCCAGTATATATTAAAACAATTAGAGGTCTTGGATACAAAATGGAGGAGCCCACTTAATGGATAAGGAGCAAAAAACCAATAGCTTTTATCGATATATGGTGATGATCACCTCCGTATTTTTTTTAATCGGATTAGTTGTGGTTCCTTTTACTACTGGTGATGACCAACTATTTGTTCTCTTTTCATTGCTAATTGGCTATATAGTTGTCTTAATACTAATGTATCATATGTATGAAAACTACGTGAAGCCAATACGAGCAGCCATCAATGTGACAGATGAACTTGTAAAGGGTAATTACAATGTTCGCACATATGTAAAGCCGAGTGGGGAAGCTCAACAGCTGAGTAATCAGCTAAATATGCTCGCTAGGAACTTACAAGAGATGGCAATCCAAGAAAAAATGCAAGGAAGTCAATGGAAAACTGTCATTAACAATATGGAAAGTGGACTTATGCTTATTGACGAGAGAGGCTATGTTCATTTAGTAAATCGTAAATTTTTACATATGTTCGGTAAACAATCCACAAATTATATAGGCTATTTATATTATGACGTATTGGATGATAAGAGCATTCACAAAGTAGTCCAAGAAACATTCTTGTATGAAGATAAGATGATTGGTGCGATTACGCTATCGATTAAGGAAGATAAGCATCATATTGAAGTGGTAGGAGCCCCAGTTATCAATGATGTTCGAGAATTAAAGGGCACGGTACTCGTTTTCCATGACATAACGGATTTGAAACGTGTGGAACAAATGCGAAAAGATTTTGTTGCCAATGTATCTCATGAGCTAAAAACACCGATTACTTCGATTAGAGGGTTTACTGAGACTTTACTTGATGGGGCGATGGATGAGGAGAAACTAAGAAAACAATTTCTTGATATTATTTTAAAAGAGAGCACTAGAATTCAAGCACTTGTACAAGATTTGTTGGAGCTATCAAGACTGGAAAAAGAAGAGATGCAATTATCGCAGAAAATTATTAAGGTCGATGATTGGATTCCTAATATCTTAACATTAATGGAACAACAGGCTAATAAAAAAAGCATCGCATTTCATGCTGATATTGAAAAAGGCCTATCTATATATGGAGACCCAGACCGGTTACAACAGGTAGTATTAAATTTATTGTATAATGCTTTCAATTATACGGCCGAAGGCGGAGAGGTCTCGTTACACATTCAAAACCAACAGAATAATATAGCTTTATTGGTTCAAGATAATGGGATTGGTATTCCAGCTGAAGCTAAACAAAGGATATTTGAGCGATTTTACCGGGTTGATCGAGCGAGAAGTCGAAATACTGGAGGGACAGGATTAGGATTAGCTATTGTGAAACACATAGTAGAAGCACATCATGGAACGATAGAAGTGGAAAGCCAGCTTAACAAAGGATCAACTTTTATAGTAAAGCTACCTAAAAAGTGGTAAGAAAATGTATTAATTTTCTTACCACTTTTGTCATTTTAATGAAACCTTTTTCCTACATATTCGTAGTTGTAGTAAGGGAAGATGGAAGAACATACATAAAAGGGGGAAATCAAATGACGCTTAAACAAATCTATAGCTGGGTTGGCATTGTTGTTGCTGTAATTTTACTCGGTGTCATAGGTTTAACAAGCTGGTACACAGTGGATGAATCCGAACAAGCGGTTGTGGTTACATTTGGAGAGGCCGATGAAGGGACGACAGAACCAGGTCTACATTTTAAATTACCCTGGCCCATTCAAACGGTGGAAACATTATCAAAGGAGACATTTAGTCTAAATTTTGGTTATGATGAGGAAAAAGCGGAAAATGCGGATATCGTAAGGATGATTACAGGAGATGAGAATATTCTCCAAGCAGATCTAGTTGTGCAATGGAAAATTGTAGAGCCGAATAAGTATTTATTTCATTCGAACGATCCAGAACAAATTTTGTATAATGCCACCTCTGCTTCATTAAGAAGTATTATCGGGTCATCCACTATTGATGAAGCATTGACAGACGGAAAAGCAAAAATCGAGAATGAGGTTTTGGACTTATTAGTATCCTTAATGGAGGATTATGATGTTGGGATTGCAATACAAGACGTCAAGCTTCAAGAGGTGGATTTACCTAATGAGGATGTCCGTCAAGCATTCATGAAAGTTACGGATGCAAGAGAAACGATGAATACAAAGAAGAATGAAGCAGACAAATATCGTAATGAGAAATATGAAGAAGCTTTAGGGGAAAAAGATGCCGTTATTACGAGGGCAGAGGGTGACAAGATTCAAAGAATTGAAACAGCACGAGGGAATGTAGCTGCTTTTGATGCATTATATCAAGCCTATGAAAGCAACCCACAAGTAACAAGACAACGACTTGTGTTAGAGACTTTAGAGGAAGTCTTGCCAGATGCTAATATTTATATTATGAATGATGATGGGAATACGATTAAATACTTACCTTTAGGCCAAAACGGTAACACTGCCACCATTCCACCTGCTACTGATGAGTCTCCTAATGATTCTGAACAAAACAGTGAGGAGGAGTCTACAAATGACGAACAATAATGTATATGAGATGAAGAAAATGTCACCAAAAGAGATTAAGCGGTATATTAAAATAGGTATCACGCTTTTACTTATCGTCATTCTCCTAATCATTTTAATCAGCAGTATGTTTGTAGTGAAGGAAGGAGAATATAAGGTGGTTCGCCAATTTGGTGAAGTAGTGAGGATTGAGAGTGAACCTGGATTAAATTTTCGGATTCCTTTACTTCAATCTATTACGACACTTCCAAATAAAAAGCTTGTTTATGATGTCATAGAAAGAGAAATTAATACTTTAGATAAAAAGCGGATGATTATTGACAATTATGCCATTTGGGAAATAACGGATCCTGAGGCAATGATTGCTAATGCTCGTACTGAGATAGGAGCAGAAGCGAGAATGTCAGAGTTCATTTTTTCTATCATTCGTTCTGAGCTAGGTACGCTAAATTATGATCAGATTATTAATGAAGAAGGTAGTACAAGAGGGGATTTAAACCAACGGGTGACAGATCGTGTAAATGAGCTCTTAGAAAGAGATAATTATGGTATTCAGGTGGATGACGTCCGCATTAAGCGTTCTGATTTACCTGAAGAAAACGAGCAATCTGTCTACAATCGTATGATTTCCGAGCGTGAGTCCCAAGCACAACAATATTTGTCACAGGGTGAGGCCGAAAAGAACAGAATCATGGCAGAGGCTGATCGAGATGTAACGGAGATGCTGTCCAAAGCAAATGCCCAAGCAGAGCAAATTCGTGCAGAAGGGGAAGAAGAGGCAGCGAAAATATATAATCAATCCTTTTCAAAGGATGAAGAATTCTATCAATTATACCGTACACTTGAATCCTATAAGAAAACAATAGATGGTGAAACGACCATTATCATTCCACAGGGCTCTCCTTATGCTGATTTACTGATGGGTTATATGGAATAGTAATGCTTGAATAGAGATACAAAGAAAATTTTTTGTATCTCTATTCTGCTTTTATGGAGCAAAACACTATAAAATAAAGGTGGTGAGAAAAATTGAAGACAACACTAATTATGGTTAGGCATGCCGAGTCTCCATACATATTCGGTAAAGAAAGATCAAGAGAGTTATCTGCTAAAGGGAAAGAAGCGGCGAATAAAGTGAAAGAAATTTTAGCAGAACACAAAAATATTTCTATTGTTTCAAGTCCTTATACGAGAGCAGTACAAACTGTTCAGCCCTTAGCAGAATGGAAAGGGCTTTCAATCACCGAGTACGAGGAATTAAGAGAAAGACCAATAAAAGGGCTAAATTATAAACTGGAGGAGAGAGAGTTAGTCAAAGCTATTCAGCAATCATTTGTAGATAAGAACTTCTGCCTAGAAGGTGGGGAATCCACAGCGGAGGCGCAGAGTAGAGCAATCCCTGTTATTCACCAGTTACTGAAGGATCATCAAGGCAAAACAGTGGTAATAGGTACCCATGGAAATATTATGACAATTATGCTGAATTATTTTGACGAAAAATTCGGCTTCGATTTTTGGCATCGTACTTCTAAGCCAGACATTTATGAATTAAGTTTTTTCCAAAATAATTTGGTAAGAATCCAAAGGCTATGGCAGCACGGATGACTGTGAACAAAGATTTGGAGGCTTTGCTTCACTATTGTTTAAAGGAAATGAAAGAGGCTGGTTATGAGTATGCGATCATCGGTCAGGCTGGGCCAATTGAGTTTTATGAAAAGGCTTGTCAAGCAAGGGTCATTCCTATAAAATCCTCATACTAATAAAGAAGAATAAAAATGATATTGTGTTCAAATAGTGGTAAAATAGTGGATAAGATTATACGTATATGCCATTCGGGCATAGATAAAGGAGTTTTTGTGCAAATGTCGAATAAATTAATTCTGATTGATGGAAACAGTATTGCTTACAGAGCTTTTTTTGCTTTACCTTTATTGAACAATGATAAGGGAGTGTATACGAATGCTGTCTATGGTTTTACTACAATGCTACTTAGAATATTAGAAGAGGAAAAGCCAAGTCATGTATTGGTTGCCTTTGATGCTGGTAAAACAACTTTTCGTCATGAAACCTATAAGGAATATAAAGGTGGACGGCAAAAGACACCACCAGAATTAAGTGAACAATTCCCGTTATTAAGAGAACTTTTAGATGCCTTTCAAATTAAGCACTACCAGCTTGAGAACTTTGAAGCAGATGATATCATTGGAACTATTTCAAAGCAAGCAAAGAAAGACGGCTGGAACGTTAAAGTAATTTCTGGTGATAAAGATTTACTTCAACTAGTCTCCGAAAAGATCGATGTAAGTGTAACGAAAAAAGGAATTAGTGATGTGATGAATTATACTCCAGATACATTAAAGGAAGATATGGAAATTAGCCCAGATCAGGTCATTGATTTGAAGGCTTTGATGGGAGATAAATCTGATAATATACCAGGAGTCCCTGGAGTGGGGCAGAAAACGGCCGTCAAGCTGTTAAAGGAATACCAGACTCTCGAAAACTTATATGATCATCTTGATGAGGTATCTGGGAAGAAGTTAAAGGAAAATTTAACAAATCATAAAGATGATGCCTTTATGAGCAAGGACCTAGCAACGATCAATCAGTCTTCTCCAATCGAAATTTCCGTAAAGGATACGTTATATGATGGTTATGATACAACAAATGTACGGAATTTATTTGGTGAATTAGGCTTTTCTTCCTTAATGGGGAGAATCTCTGGTGATGAGGAAGCGGAGGTCGAAAGTACAACGCTTGAAGCAATAGATTTTGAAAAAATCGAAAGTATTTCTGAGGATCTTTTTACAGGTGTTGCTGCATTTGATATAGAGATCCTGGAAGAAAATTATCATCGGGAGCAGATGATTGGTGCATCACTTGTTAATGAAAAAGGTAAATTCTTTATTCCCATCGATGTATTCAAAGAATCTACAGCGTTTAAGAGATGGGCAGAGGATAGCTCGAAGAAAAAATATGTATTTGATGCCAAAAAAATTACGGTACTCCTGAACCGATTCGAAATTGGTATAGAAGGAATTTCCTTTGATTTACTACTAGCTTCTTATCTGATTAATCCATCTGAGAATAATCATGACATTCCTGCTATTAGTCATCGCTTTGGCAAAACCGCTATCCAATTCGATGATGAGGTTTATGGAAAAGGTGCAAAAAAGGGACTTCCTGATGAGGAAGATAAATGGATAGAGCACATTGTTAGAAAAACAACGATGATCTATGAATTAAAGAAACAAATGGAAGATGAGCTAGAGGGGAATAAACAGCTAGATTTACTCTATGAATTAGAGCTCCCCTTAGCACTCGTTTTAGGGGAAATGGAAGCAAGAGGAGTAAAGGTTGATAGTAGTCGACTAGTTGAGATGGGAAAAGAGTTGACCGAAAGACTGAAAGTATTAGAAGAAGAGGTTTATGAATTAGCTGGTGAAAAGTTTAATCTTAATTCACCAAAGCAGCTCGGTCCCATTCTGTTTGAAAAATTAGAGCTTCCGGCTATCAAGAAAACGAAAACGGGTTATTCTACTTCTGCGGACGTTCTCGAGCAGCTACAAGGAAAGCATCCGATAATTGAGAAGATTCTATTATATCGTCAACTGAAGAAATTAGACTCCACGTACATTGCAGGATTACTACGGGAAGTATTTAAACAGGATGAAAAAATCCATACTCGATTTAATCAAGCATTAACTCAGACAGGACGCTTAAGCTCTATTGATCCCAATTTACAGAATATCCCGATTCGAATCGAAGAAGGTAGAAAAATTAGACAAGCCTTTATTCCGTCAAAAGCAGGATGGAAAATGCTTGCAGCGGATTATTCTCAAATCGAACTGCGTGTCCTCGCGCATATTGCAGAAGATGAGAAATTACAAGCAGCCTTCCAACAGGATAAGGATATTCATACTCAAACAGCAATGGATGTTTTTCATGTTTCGGAAAAAGATGTTACATCCAATATGAGGCGTCAAGCAAAGGCGGTTAACTTTGGTATTGTATATGGAATTAGTGATTACGGTTTATCCCAGAGTCTTGGTATTACTAGAAAAGAAGCTAAGAAATTTATTGAACGCTACTTGGAAAGCTATCCATCTGTTAGAGATTATATGAAGGATATCGTTGCCAAAGCAAAGCAGGATGGGTTCGTTACAACGATTATGAACCGAAGGCGTTATCTTCCAGACATTACTAGTCGTAACTTTAATGTTAGGAGCTTTGCTGAGCGAACGGCGATGAATACACCGATTCAAGGAAGTGCTGCTGATATTATCAAATTAGCAATGATTGAACTTGACCGTAGATTAAAAGAAGCAGAGGTAAAAGCACGACTTCTATTACAAGTTCACGATGAATTGATTTTAGAAGTGCCAGAAGAAGAAGTGGATAAGATATCAGACCTTGTAGCAGAAGTAATGGAAAATGCGATCGAATTAAGTGTACCATTAAAAGTAGATGTATCCCATGGTGATACATGGTATGATGCAAAATAAGTTAGGAGAAGTTCAGAAATGCCAGAGCTACCAGAAGTGGAAACAATAAGACAAACATTAAGACAATTGGTCATTGGCAAGGAAATTGAGTCTGTCGATATAAAATGGCCAAAAATTATTCAAAAACCAGATGATATGGAAGAATTCAAGCAGCTATTAGTGGGACAAACAATAGAGGAAATACGAAGAAAAGGGAAGTTCCTTTTGTTCGATTTAACAGATCTTGTGTTAGTTTCCCATTTAAGAATGGAAGGGAAATATGGCGTGTTTCAAAAGGGAGAAGAGATTGCCAAACATACTCATATCACCTTCCATTTTGTGGATGGAACAGAGCTTAGATATCAGGATGTTCGAAAATTTGGCACGATGCATTTATTTGAAAAAGGTGCAGAACTTGATGAAAAGCCTCTAATTCAATTGGCAATGGATCCATTAGAAGAACATTTTTCTTTTACACTTTTTGCCCAAAAAATTCAAAAAAGCGAACGTGTCATTAAAAACATCTTATTAGATCAAACAGTAATCGCAGGACTTGGTAATATTTACGTGGATGAGACACTTTTTCTCGCAGGTATTCATCCATTACGTAAAGGTAATAGCCTAACCTTAAGCGAAATAGAAACCATTTATCAATCAGCAGTGCTTACCTTACAGGAAGCAATTAAGCAAGGTGGAACAACGATTCGTTCCTATGTGAACAGTCAGGGGCAAATCGGCATGTTCCAACAGCAATTACATGTATATGGTCAAACAGACAAAGCCTGTCGGAAATGTCATGACAAGATTGTAAAAATGAAGGTGAATGGTAGAGGCACGCACTTTTGTCCAACCTGTCAACAGCTATAAATGGTGGTGGAGATGAATGATTATTGGCTTAACAGGTAATATTGCTAGTGGGAAGTCAACGGTAAGCAACATGTTAAAAGAATCGTATCAGATTCCAATTATTGATGCAGATATTATTGCAAGACAAGTGGTAGAGCCAGGAGAGACTTCTTATGATCAAATTGTCGAGACATTTGGTCGGGATATTTTACTGGATGATCAGACCATTAATCGAAAAAAACTCGGACAGCTTATTTTTCATGATTCCTCTTTGCGGGAAAAATTAAATAATATCGTTCACCCCGCAGTCAGAAGAAGAATGGAAGAAGAAAAACAGGCACATCTTTCCAGAGGGGAAAAGGTTATCGTTTTAGATATTCCGCTTCTGTTCGAAAATAATCTAACACATTTAGTTGATCGAACCATCGTCGTCTTTACCGAAGAAAAGCAACAATTAAAAAGGTTGATGAATCGTAATCATTTAACAGAAGCAGAAGCAAAGGAGCGAATGAATGCTCAAATGGATCCAGTAAAGAAAAAAAGACTTGCAGATGCGGTTATCGACAATAGCGGTTCTCTAGAACAGACCGAACAACAGTTAGAGAAACTCATGCAAAAATGGAGAATTTTTAATTAGAGATAGGGCATAAATAACCGTTCTGACAGATGGAAAAATTCGTCCTAAAAATAGCTTGTAAAATAGGCGGAAAGCATATATAATCTTTTTGGCATATCTTTTTACTTAGAAATCTCTAACGAAGATGAAGTGAACTTTTGAGGAGAGGAAATGTAAAAAGATCTTTTGGCTAAATCCTTATTGATGAATGCTTAAAGGGTTAGGACCTCTTTGGACTAACTTTCCCCCGTGGTTATTCATGCATGGATTTCAAAAGAATTAGCGAAGGGGGGAGTAAGACATTGGATACAATGGGAAGACATGTTATTGCAGAGTTATGGAATTGTAACCTTGACATTTTAAATGATTTAGACCGTTTAGAGAAGACTTTTGTTAATGCGGCATTAAAGGCAGGAGCAGAAATAAGGGAAGTCGCTTTTCACAAATTCGCTCCATTTGGGGTGAGTGGTGTAGTAATTATTTCAGAATCCCATTTAACGATTCATAGTTTTCCTGAGCATGGATATGCAAGTATTGATGTCTATACGTGTGGAGATATTATTGATCCACATATCGCAGTAAAGTTCATTGAGGAAAAGCTTGAAGCGAAAACAGTAGAAAAATTAGAAGTCCCACGTGGTATGGGAACTGTGAAACTTAAACAAATGAAAGCATAATATGGAGAAACCCTTACATTTCGTAAGGGTTTTATCGTTCATTGCTTATATTCTCCGACATACTTTTCTAATTTATTCGATTTAATCGTTTTCTTCATGAAAACGTGTTAAAATAAAATAAATATAAATACATAGTAAGGTGTGAGGAGAATATGGCATTTCGTGACGTAATAAACAAGAATTTTAACAACCACTCTGAAACAAGAGATAAGCATTGGGACCCAGCGCTTCAAACTCATTATTTTAAAACAACAAAGGATAAAGCTTTTGATAAACTAGTTCCATTGTTTAAAAGTAGAAAAGAATTTGAAGTAGTAGCTGTTTCAAAAGATCATGGCGAAATTAGTTTTAATTATAGAAAAGGAAGAAAAGTCTTTATCATTATGACTATTATTATGGTTAAGCCATATCGAACTGCAATTGATATCTCTGCAACAACAGAGTCTGCGATTCCATTTGATTTTGGCTATAGTCATAAGCTAATTCCAAAGCTTTATGATATAATAAAAAAAGAACTTGACTATATCGGAACAAAGGAATAATGTGTTACGATGAAGAATCGAAAAAACAAGGGATGATTCAAATTGCGATGTCCACATTGTCAATATAAAAGCACAAAAGTATTAGACTCACGGCCAATTGAAGATGGACGATCGATACGTAGAAGAAGAGAATGCGAATCTTGTAGCTTTCGCTTTACCACCTTTGAACGAATTGAGGAAGTTCCACTCATTGTCGTTAAAAAGGAAGGAACGAGAGAAGAGTACAGTCGAGATAAGCTAATGCGAGGCTTGATTCGCGCTTGTGAGAAGAGACCAGTTGCTCTTGAGAAAATCGAGAATATTGCTGTGGAGATTGAGAAGGAATTAAGAAATCGAGGAACTTCCGAAGTGGAAAGTAATGAAATTGGCGAAATGGTTATGGATCGATTAGTAGATGTAGATGAGGTTGCCTATGTTCGTTTTGCATCTGTTTATCGACAATTTAAGGATATCAGTGTGTTCTTAGAAGAATTAAAAGATTTAATAAGAACAGATAACAATCATTAAGAAGAGATTTGGATCATGATGATCTAATAGAATTATTTTATCGGCAATAAAGGGGCTATGTATATGAGTCTAGGCGACTTAGGAAAAATATTACCATCAGAATTATATATAGTCGATTTATCTCGTGATGTACAGCTTTCTTTTACAAGCTCCCTAACACACTTGTATCAACCATTAATTGGGATTGATGCCCTTTCTCTATATCAAACACTATATTCGGAGTCTACTTTGCAAATCGATCGATCCGATTATCAGACACATCATGTGCTGATGAATTATCTCGGTTTACCTCTGGATAGAATTTACCGTGCGAGAAGAAAGCTTGAAGCGATCGGTTTATTGCAGACATTTGAAAGCAATCAAGATGAACAAAAAACTTACCGATATTTGTTACATCCTCCTTTATCCAGTACAGCTTTTTTTCAAAATGATTTTTTAAGCCACTTATTATATCATCAACTAGGTAGTGAAAAGTTTAAGCTTGTGAAATCAGCTTTCTTAAAAAAAGAAGCAAAACAATCTCCATCCTCACTCGAAACGACGGCAAAATTTGAGGATGTTTTTCAATTGAGGGATAAGGACAAGGATGCAGAGCTCATACACAAATATGATGATGAAGTGTCAGAAATTCCTATCAACACGGTCGTTGATTTTGAATGGATAACACAAATATTAGAACAGAGAATGCTACCAGTGAATAAAATTTTGACGGCAGAGAATAAAAAATTGATCAACCAAATGGTAGCAATGTATGATTTGACCAATCATGAGATAGAAAAAGCTTTATTATGGGCAATGAATGATCAGAATCGATTAAATAGAGCAGAATTCCAAGCAGCATGTCTTGACTTAGTTAATGCGAATGGAAGCAAAATATCCTTAAAGGTAACAGAATATAAACAGAAGATTAGTCCCATACCTGAAACATCCGCTCAACCGAAATCAAAAGAAGAGCTTCTAGTGGAACGGTTGGAGCATATTTCACCAAAGCAATTGCTGGAGGACCTATCGGATGGTGCCGCTGCATCTACCCAGGATCTAAAGCTTATAAGTGAAATTATGACACAGCAAGGTTTAACGGCAGGCGTTATGAATGTACTAGTCCATTATGTTATGCTGAAAACAGATATGAAGCTATCAAGGAATTATTTGGAGAGAATTGCAAGTCATTGGGCGCGTAAAAATGTAAAAACCGTTAGACAAGCCATGACATTAGCAAAATCAGAAAATAAAAAATATCAGCAATGGACGACCAATACTTCGAACAAAAGATATCATTATACATCGAACAAGAAGGACATTGTGCCAGATTGGTATAAAAAGCAGAAGGAATCTGCAAAAAAGGAAAAAAGCAAGCAACCAAAAGAATCAGAGCTTGATAGAGAACGGAAAGCACAGGAGGCAGATGCACTCCTAGCAGAATATTTACAACAACATGCAAATGAAGATTAGGGATGATATGATGGAACCAATTCAATCCTCATTAAAAAAATGGATGAAGTCAAATAAGGAATTCCAAACTACCTTCCAGGATATTAAAGAACAGGTGCTACAGGACGAGGAGATTCAAGCACTGTTAAGCGACCATTTGGAATTGGAAGAATCAGATATTGACCGTCATTTAATAAAGCTGTATGAATATAAGGAAGCCTCAAAAGATTGTAAAGATTGCCCCAACTTAGCAGGCTGTAAGAATATTATCAAAGGCTATACACCACATTTAGAATTAAATGATCAAGATATTTCTATTCGTTATGAGAAATGTTCGTATAAAATACAGGATGAACTTCAAAAAGAAAAGGAATCCTTAGTGCAAAGCCTTTATATGCCAAAGCAGATAAAGGAAGCGACATTAGCGCAACTTGATACAACCAGTTATGAAAGAAAAGATATAGGAAAGGAAATCATAGAATTCGTCAAGCATTATTCCCAAGACTCCTTTAGAAAAGGTTTATATATATACGGGCCATTTGGTACAGGGAAATCTTTCATTCTAGGGGTTTTGTCGAATGAATTAAAGAAAAAAAGAATCAATACGGCGATGATCTATATGCCAGAATTTGTACGGGAAATGAAAGCATCGATCCAAAATGATTCCTTACAATCTAAAATCGAGCATTTTAAAAAGGTGGATGTTTTAATGTTTGATGATATTGGTGCAGAATCGATTTCACCTTGGTTTAGGGATGAAGTGTTAGGGGCCATTTTACAATATCGGATGATGGAGGAATTGCCAGTATTTTTCACTTCGAACTATGATTTAGATCAATTAGAAGCACATTTAGCTACATCAAATCGTGGAGATGTAGAGACAATAAAAGCAGGAAGAATTATCGAAAGAATTAAACAGCTTAGTAAACCAATAGAACTTCATCAACGGTTTCGTGATAATGGATAACTTTTAGGCGCATTCGCTTGTATAGCGGATGCGTTAGCTTTTTTCTCCTATGGGCTTCAAAATTTACACTTCTTCGTTTACTCCTTGCATCCATTTTATACTCCTAACGTACAAAGTTAAAAAGACTTGAGGTTATTTTTTTTGTTTTTCACCCATATAATATATCAGTTTGATGGTGATGAGGGTGATGAGAATTGTTAGAAGTATATTTTGAACAAGAGCAAGAAGCGGATGTATTTTATCAGCTTGCTAGAGAAGAAACAGAAACACAATTAAAAGCCATTCGACGTAGGGGAAATAGAAATAGTATATTCATTTTACAGGTCGAATCGGTTGATATGGACATCAAGAAGAAAACATTAGCTAAGCTGTTAAGCAATGTGTATATTACGTGTCGTGAAATTCCTCAAATACGTACCATTTTAGAAAAAAAATATCATTTTTCCAACAAGGAGGAAATAGAACGAATTACGAGTATTGCCCATTCATTGCTTGAGAAGGATGAAGATATTTATGAGGACAAGATTCACCAGCATGAATTACGAGATATATTAATGGCTATTTTTTTGTTGCATTTGGAACCAGACGTTATCCGATTTGATTCGATTGTTCATTTTCGCTTACATCATTATCTAGAACAGCTTACCGAAATTGTAGGACTAGCCATTGATGAATTTAAGCGGGAAGAAGAATACCAATCCTTTATTAACTCTATTCGAGAGTTCGTACATCGTAAACAAGCAGAAGAGGATGTTATTTTTGTATTGGCCGGAGAACAATATCAATTTTATCGAGAGGATGGTACGTGTCTAACTAAAGAAATGCTGGAGGAACTGATGAATCATTTCCCGCTATTTATTTTTGGAATGCAGGAGAATGAATGGAATATTTCCCCATTACTCATGCTTGCGCCAAAGCATCTTTTTCTTTACACGGAGGACCCAAATGACGCCCAAATCAATACTATTCTAAACATATTTCAAGAAAAATGTTCACTATTTCCTTCTGATGCATTTCCATTTTTTGATGCAGAAGAAAAAGAATCTTGATTTTTTTCGCAACAGTCGTTATAATAAACCGCATATAGTAAAAATGTAATTGTTTTGATGAGGACATGATAGTAGGTATGGCTTACTGTTAGAGAGGAGAGTCTTGGCTGAAAGCTTTCTGTAGGACCACTTATTATTACCACCTCTGAACTCTACTTATGAACATACGGGAATGTTTAGTAATAAGTAGCGATTCATCATCGTTAACCGATGCAAGGAAGCTTACATGATTTGGATGTAAGGAAATTGGGTGGAACCACGGGTACAACGCTCGTCCCTTTACTAATAAGTAGAGGGATGGGCGTTTTTATTTTACCTTATTAAAGGATAAGAAATACTAACACATCTGCTAAAGGTCGAACAAATGCGAGTTTATCTAATACGTTAGGAAGGTATAAAATCTCTACACAGCAGAAGTTCGACGTAGCTGAGATTTTAAGGTGCCAAGTATAAGCAAAACTTGACATTCGCTAAAAGACCAGCGAATGTTAGTTTTTCTAATGTAAAGAAGGAGTGTACAAGTATGAGTCATATTCAGATTACTTTTCCAGATGGAAATAGCAAGGAGTTTCCTAAAGGAACAACAGGAGAAGAGATTGCTGCATCAATCTCACCAGGATTAAAAAAACAAGCGATAGCAATTAAGCTTGATCATACGTTTTATGATTTGCGAACACCACTTGAAACAGATGGTGTGATAGAAATTATTACATTAAAAAATCAAGAAGGATTGGAGATTCTTCGTCACTCTACAGCTCACCTGATGGCACAAGCAATTAAGCGAATTTTCCCAAATGTCAAATTGGGCGTAGGGCCAACCATTGAAAATGGGTTCTATTATGATATAGATATGGAAGAAAGCCTAACACCAGAAGATTTACCACGTATTGAAAAAGAAATGAAGCGTATAGTGGACGAGAATTTAGAGGTAGTACGTAAAGAAGTATCACGTGACGAGGCAAAAGCGATATTCGAAGAAATTGGTGATGACCTCAAGTTAGAATTACTTGATGCGATTCCAGAGAATGAAACAGTTACGATCTATGAACAAGGGGAATTTTTTGATCTTTGTCGTGGGGTACACGTCCCGCAAACTAGCAAAATTAAAGTGTTCCAATTATTGAGTATATCTGGCGCATATTGGCGAGGAGATAGCAATAATCAAATGCTTCAACGCATTTACGGAACTGCCTTTGAAAAGCAAAGTCAGCTAGATGAATATTTACGACTTAGAGAAGAAGCAAAAGAACGTGATCATCGCAAGCTAGGTAAAGAGCTAGGTATCTTTACAATCTCTCAAAAGGTTGGGCAAGGGTTACCATTATGGCTTCCAAAGGGAGCAACTATCCGTCGTACGATTGAACGATATATTGTCGATTTGGAAGAAAGATTAGGATATAATCATGTGTATACACCCGTTTTAGGGAGTGTGGAGCTATACAAAACAAGTGGACACTGGGATCACTATCAGGATGATATTTTCCCACCAATGGAAATGGATAATGAAGACTTAATCTTGCGTCCAATGAACTGTCCACATCATATGATGGTATACAAAAATGAACTGCATAGCTATCGAAATTTACCTGTACGTATAGCAGAGCTTGGAACAATGCACCGCCATGAAATGTCGGGAGCACTTGCAGGATTACAACGTGTACGTGGTATGACTTTAAATGATGCTCACATCTTTGCAAGACCAGATCAATTAAAGGATGAATTCAGTCGAGTGGTAGAGCTTGTACAAAACGTGTATCAAGATTTCGGTATTGAGGATTATTACTTCCGTCTATCTTATCGTGATCCAGAGGATACGGAAAAATATATCGATAATGATGAAATGTGGGAAAAAGCACAAAGTATGCTCAAAGAGACGATGGAAGACTTGAAGCTAGATTATGTGGAAGCAGAAGGAGAGGCAGCCTTCTATGGTCCAAAACTGGATGTACAAGTGAAAACAGCACTTGGAAAAGATGAAACGTTATCAACCGTTCAGCTTGATTTTCTATTGCCTGAACGATTTGATTTAACATACATCGGAGAGGATGGGAAAGAACATCGTCCTGTCGTTATCCATCGCGGGGTAGTTTCTACTATGGAACGATTTGTAGCTTTCTTATTAGAGGAATACAAAGGTGCCTTTCCAACATGGCTCGCACCAATTCAAGCACGAATTATTCCAGTTTCCAATGAAGTACATCTCGACTATGCGAAGAAGGTTGAGGATGAACTTCGTTTTGCAGGTGTTCGAGTGGAATTGGATGAGCGTGAAGAGAAAATCGGCTATAAAATCCGTGAAGCACAAACACAAAAAGTACCTTTTGCTATAGTCGTTGGGGATAAAGAAGTAGAAACCAATGCTGTAAACATACGCCGATATGGAGAGAAAAACTCAGAAACGATTGATTTCGAAGAATTTAAGCAATTGATTCAGAAAGAAATAGAAGAGCGTCAATTAAGAAAATAGCTTAAATAAAGGAAAACTCCCCACCTGTTATAAGTGGGGAGTTGTTTTTCTATCTGAAAAAATTTTTGATTGCTGCCAGTCGTATCTTATGGCCACAGTCATCGCAACAAAATATAGCTTTCCTATTTTCTTTGAATTTTTTGTATCTTTCACTGCCTTCATAAACTTTAAACACATTTTTGCAGTTATAGCATTTCACTTCATAATGAAACATTTCATCCCCCCATTTTGCCCTTCCCTTCTAGTTGGTTTGTAAAAAATTGTAATATTCTTAAGCTTTTACATTTACATAAACCAGGTAAAATTACAGATAATGCTTAGCTAACAATTGATTATTTTCTTCCTCTTTCTTCTTTTGCAATTTTCATAAATTTGTTCGTTTCTGCTACAACGACACCCGACAATAGCAACAATCCTATTAGGTTTGGAAATGCCATTAGTCCGTTCATAATATCGGCAAAATTGAATACAACATCTAATGATACAATAGCGCCAATGAAGACAAAGAAGATAAAAATATAACGATAGATTTTTACCCCTTTTTCCCCAAAGAGGTAATCGATCGATTTTTCTCCATAATAAGACCAGCCTAAAATAGTAGAAAAGGTAAAGAACAGGATTCCAAATGTTACAATAATTGAACCAGCATCACCTAGGAATAGTGCAAATGCCGAACTAGTAAGTGCGGACCCATCAAGGCCACTTGTCCATTGATCTGCCATGACAATGGTAATTCCGGTTATGGAACAAATAACAATCGTATCAATAAATACCTGTGTCATGGATACGAGCGCTTGCCGTGCGGGGTAATCGGTTTTTGCAGCTGCAGCGGCAATTGGAGCAGAACCAAGACCTGCTTCATTAGAAAATGCACCACGTGCTACCCCATAACGGATGACAGTACCTAATATCCCACCACCAATTGCTTTTCCAGTAAAAGCATCCTGAAAGATATAACTTATGGCTGTTGGCACAAGGTCAAAATTAAGCACAATGACGACTAATCCACCCAATACATAAAAGACAGCCATAACCGGAACAAAAAATGCGGTTACGCGACCAATACTTTTAATTCCACCAATAATAACTAATCCGGCAAGTACTGTGAAAGCAATTCCTGTTACAAATGGATTGATCGAGAAGGACTCCTCTAACGATGCAGCCGCTGTATTGGATTGAACCATATTCCCAATTCCAAAAGCAGCAATAGAAGCAAATATGGCGAATAAAATCCCTAAGAAACGACCAATGCGTTTATTTTTTAATCCATGTTCTAGATAATACATTGGTCCACCAGACATTTCACCACGCTGATTTTTTTTACGATATTTGACAGCTAAGAGGGCCTCTGCATATTTTGTCGCCATTCCAAAAAGTGCGGTGATCCACATCCAAAAGACAGCACCTGGTCCACCAGCAACCACAGCTGTAGCAACCCCTGCGATATTACCAGTTCCAACGGTTGCAGCTAAGGCAGTCGTTAATGCCTGATAATGGGTTATGTCTCCTTCTGAATTTTTATCTTGATTTTTGCTAAAGGAAAGCTTTAATGCATAGGGAAGAGCACGAAATTGTAAGAAAAGTAGTCGACAAGACAAAAGTATCCCTGTACCAACTAATAAAATTAATAAGGGAGGACCCCATACCCAGCCGCCAATTTCTCCTAATATTTCTGCCCCTTTTTCATTAAAGCTTTGTAACCAATCTAACATAATATCCCTCCCTTTTAAGATTGCGCTTTCATATAACCATATTCATTGAAAAAAAGGATGATGTCAACTGAATAGACAATCTTTTTACTAAAGAGTATAATGTTTAACGGAAGAATCCTATTGTGGTTAAATAGATTGTCTATTATTTATCTATTTTCGAAAAACGATTATTGACTTGTTAAAGTGTACATGTTAAGATAGTTAAAGTGAATTAAATATGATCAGAGACAAGTAGAAGCACCCGCTTCTCACCTGATTGACACAAGTGTTGTAGTTGACAGGTATTTATCCGACTTATTTGTAATGAAATCGAGGATGTGTGGGTGCAGTATGTGTACCGACACTTTTTTGTTATTGAACAAAAAGGGATAAAGTCAATCAGTATTTAAAGGATGATCGACTTGTCTTATTGTTAATATATGATCATGTTTCATTACGCTTTTTATTAAATTTCGGAGGTGGCTGATTATTAGCAAAGATATGAATGTCAATGAGAATATTCGAGCACGTGAGGTTCGACTCATTGATTCTAATGGGGATCAATTAGGCGTAAAATCTCGTCAGGAAGCATTAGATATTGCTCAAACTAGAAATCTGGATTTAGTATTGGTTGCGCCAAAAGCAAAACCACCCGTTTGCCGAATCATGGATTATGGGAAATATCGCTTTGAGCAACAGAAAAAAGAGAAGGAAGCGCGCAAAAAGCAAAAAGTTATTAATGTGAAAGAGGTTCGACTTAGCCCTGGTATTGAAGAGCATGATTTCAATACAAAATTACGTAATGCACGTAAGTTTTTATCTAAGGGAGATAAAGTAAAGGTCTCTATTCGCTTCCGTGGACGTGCGATTACCCATAAGGAACTAGGTCAAAAAGTATTGGAACGAATGGCCGAAGCATGTAAAGATATCTCTTCTGTTGAGCAAAGAGCGAAAATGGAAGGTCGTAGTATGTTCATGATGCTTGCACCTGTTTCTGATAAAAAATAACGAATATTTACGTCAAATATAGTTTAGTTTTACAAGGAGGAAGCTATTATGCCAAAAATGAAGACTCATAGCGGTACTGCAAAAAGATTCAAAAAAACAGGATCTGGAAAGGTAAAACGTTCGCACGCATTTACTAGTCATATGTTTGCAAACAAAACGCAAAAACAAAAACGTAAACTACGTAAATCTGCTATCGTTTCCGCAGGAGATTATAAACGCATTAAACAAATGTTACCGAAATAATAGGAATTCGTTGATATATATAGGAGGGATTTATTATGCCACGTGTTAAAGGTGGAACAGTTACACGTAAACGTCGTAAACGTATATTAAAGCTAGCAAAAGGTTATTATGGTGCAAAACATTCACTATTTAAAACAGCTAAACAACAAGTATTAAAATCAGGTCAATATGCTTATCGTGACCGCCGTCAGAAAAAACGTGATTTCCGTAAGCTTTGGATTGCGCGTATTAATGCGGCAGCTCGCTTAAATGACCTTTCATATAGCCGTTTCATGCACGGATTAAAATTAGCAGGCATTGAAGTTAACCGTAAAATGCTAGCTGATCTTGCTGTGAATGATGAAAAAGCATTTGCACAATTAGCAGACCAAGCAAAATCTGCTTTAAAATAATTTTTATTTAAAGGATTGTTTCATCAGGTGATGGGACAATCCTTTTCTTACATATAAAATAATATAGGAAATGGAGACCTCAAATGATTTTGGTGGCTTATTATATTGTCATGAATCTTATTGGATTTTGGACAATGCAAATAGACAAAAATAGGGCGAAGAAAAATAAGTGGCGTGTTCCCGAGCGTAGAATTTGGTTTATTGCTTTTATTGGTGGAGGGATTGGTGCAACGGTGGGGATGAACGTATTTCGACATAAAACGAAGCATCTTGCGTTTAAGCTATTCCTTCCTTTGCTAGGTATTTTACAGGTGCTTTTAATAGTCTATCTATCTTTTACTCGTGTTCCAATCCCTTAGAAAAAAGCTGTCATAACAGCTCGTCTATTGTCATATTAGTTAAGATAGAGGAGTTGATGAAGCATGCAACTAGAATGGTTATTGCAGATGAAATTATGGGATAGTTATGTACTTGTCGCTCCAATGGCGTTCATTTTTGTTCATATATTAAGACCTATTCTTTTTTTACCTGTCCTGTTATTGTGTATCACGGGGGGATTGGTGTTCGGAATCATTGCTGGGACGATTTATTCTGTGATTGGCTTACTATTTTCCAGTATTATTTTCTATTGTCTTTTATCATGGCTACCAGTCCTATCCAAGAAGTGTGAACAAATTGAAAAAAGATGGCTGAAGCAACGAGAACTCACCATTGTTCAAATTTGTTTGTTAAGGTTATTACCATTTATGCACTTTCATTTGCTTTCCTTCTGTATTTATCAAAATACAAAGAGCTTCATTGAATATTTACGAACAACTCTTTTGTCAGTCCTTCCACTTGCCATTGTTTATACAGCCTTAGGGGATACGCTACAACAAATGCCAATATGGTATGCAGTTCCTGTCACCCTATTTATTCTCATACTTGTCTATTTCTTTAGAAGAAAACAAACCATCATTAAATGGCAAACCTTCTTCTCGCCTACGTCTCATCTTTGAAGATGTAGGCGATCAATAGGATGCTTCCAGTCAATTTCGGCGTGCGGATAGCGTATTAGAATTTCCTCTTCAAGAAAATATAGATCTTTTCGCTCAAAGCCTTGTAGTTTCTCTGGATTTCTGGCATGCATCATAATATGAATAACCTCAAAAGAATCCTCTGTTGTTCCTAAATATTTCTCTCCTTCGAATAAGTAACCATTATAGGTAATAAAAAAATTTTTCTTAATATTCTCATTGTTATCTAAAAAGTAAAATTCTTTCTTCTCTTGGGCAACCTCTAGCTTTCTTTTTGGATTAACGATATATTTAAATGCAGTATATATCAAGATAACTAAGGCAATTAACACTAATAATCGAAATAAAATGACAATCATGAAAGTCCCACTCCTTACATGCTATAAAAATTTCCGTACCCCATTTTCTTTATAGATACGAATGAACAAGTGATAAGGTTTCAAAAATATGAAAAAAACATGATATAATGACGACAGGTATTAGGAGGTGTACAATGAACTGGGAAACATTATTTAAAATGCAACGTGATCTAGACCATTATATACTAAAACAGCATCAATTAAAAAATGAACAAATTGTGGAGAAAAAAGTTTTGGCCCTTTTGGTAGAGATTGGTGAACTTGCTAATGAAACAAGATGCTTTAAATATTGGAGCGTAAAAGCACCAAGTCCAAAAGATGTCATTGCAGAAGAATATGTCGACGGTATCCATTTTATTTTATCTTTGGGATTAGTAATAGGAATAGAAGATTATCATGGTGAGATTGAGGAACCAAGTGAAGAGACGACAGAATTATTTCTCCGTGTATTTGAAGCAATTCATCAGCTGAACAAAGAAAGATCCAAGCAAGCGTTTAACCAGTTATTCTATGTCTATTTACAGTTAGGAAAGAATTTAGGCTTTACACAAGGAGACATTAAATCAGCCTATATCGAAAAAAATAAAGTTAATTTTGAAAGACAAAATCAAGGTTATTGAACTCGGATGTATGACTTTCATAGAATGGCAAAAAATAGACAAAAGTATCTTCAAACAAAAAATTAGGAGGAAATACATATGGCAAATCAGGAACAGATGCTTAACATGTTGAAGGAATTAACAGATGCTAGGGCTATACCTGGTGATGAAAGAGAAGCACGCCAGGTAATGGAAAAATGGATTACCCCATATGCAGACAAGGTATATACGGATCATTTAGGTAGCCTCATTGCTGAAAAAAAAGGAATGGAAAACGGTCCGAAGATTATGGTGGCAGGTCATTTAGATGAAGTCGGTTTCATGGTAACAAGAATTGACGATAAAGGGTTTGTCTATTTTCAGACCGTTGGAGGCTGGTGGAGTCAGGTTATGCTAGCTCAGCGTGTAACCATTCTTACTAGAAAAGGGGATGTTACTGGTATTATTGGCTCAAAACCACCGCATATTTTATCTCCAGAAGCACGCAAGAAGCCTGTAGAAATTAAAGACATGTTCATCGATATAGGTGCAT
Source organism: Gracilibacillus sp. JCM 18966 (assembly GCF_055392695.1). NCBI lineage: Bacteria > Bacillati > Bacillota > Bacilli > Caryophanales > Bacillaceae > Gracilibacillus > Gracilibacillus sp. JCM 18966. The sequence goes on from NZ_AP043883.1 coordinate 2,789,568, forward strand.
CTAGCAAGGAAGAGGCTGAGAAATTCGGTGTGCTCCCAGGTGATTCGATTGTTCCCTACTTTGAATTTACCCCATTGAAAAATGAAAAGCTATTACTTGCAAAGGCTTGGGATAACCGAATCGGATGTGCCATTGCAATAGAAGTACTAAAACGATTGAAAGATGAATTGCACCCGAACATCGTTTATGGTGTAGCAACTGCGCAAGAGGAGGTTGGCTTGCGTGGGGCAAAAACAGCAGCACATACCATTAAGCCAGATATTGGGTTTGCGGTTGATGTTGGTATCGCAGGTGATACGCCTGGTATTTCTGCTAAGGAAGCGGACAGTAAAATTGGAGAAGGACCACAAATTATTTTATATGATGCGTCCATGGTATCTCATAAAGGGTTACGTGACTTTGTTGTGGAAACAGCAGATGCGCAGCATATTCCGTATCAGTATTCTTCCATGGCAGGTGGAGGAACAGATTCTGGTTCGATTCATTTAACTGCTAACGGAGTGCCTGCCTTATCTATTACGATTGCAACAAGATATATTCATACACATGCAGCCATTTTACACCAGGATGATTTTGATAATGCTGTTCAATTAATAGTTGAAGTTATCAAACGATTAGACAGTGATACCGTTGAAAAAATTACTTTTAGCTAATAGAAATGCAACGAGGATAGGGCAAAACTAAATAAGGAAAGGAAAATCCGAACAATTTTCTGACTAAGCGAAGTATTTTGACGGAGCGGTTCCAGTTCAGAAATATTACTGTTCGGATTTTTTCTTCTTTACTACTCATTTGTCTCTGTCTGTTATTTTTCTTGACGGACTATCAAGAAAAAATACTTTCCCGTGCTTCATAATGAATCGGCAGCGAAGTATGTTCATGAACGATGTACCAAGAGGAATCCTTCTCCTTCCTAAAACCTAATGTCAACCTTAATGTCATACTTTCTCCAGTATCTTCTATGTATGTAACGATTCCATGAGTAAATGCGATATGGTCACTTTCCTCCATGATTAAATCCTTCCACTCCACATCAAGACTAAGGTCACTTTTGATTAATCCTTCGAACCATTCCGTCACTACTTTTCTCCATTGGGAAATACCTTCGATTTTCCAGTTATTCCAGCAGTCATAAATAAGAATGTCAGAAGAATAGGAGGAAAGGAAGCCTTCCACATCTATTTCCGAAATAGTAGCTTTATAATTTTCCAATACTTCCTGAGGATTATTCCAGTTAGATTTCATATATACTCACACCTCCATTTTGGCTCTATTTCTGTAAATTTTACCACAGAAGCAAAGGCCAAGTTTCTTTTAAATTGCTGAAAGTATGAAAGCGTTATTGTAATGTTTGATAAGATGTAGTAAAGTGTAAATAACTTATACGTATATTTTATGAGGTTAATTTATATATAAGATAATTTAATAATATACTAAGTCTAATATCTTATAATATAATTAATAAAAACATTAATGTAAATAAGTAGTTTGGCGCCTAGTATTGTAAACGCTTTATAAATATACGTATAAGAATAAATAATTTGGAGGTATAGCATATTGAAAAAAGTATTGATGTTCAGCCTGATTTTTTCTTGTATTCTTATATTTATTGCCCCTAGCATGCTGGCAGTTGAGGAGCCTACTTTTACAGATGCTTCTGTCCATGATCCATCCGTCCTTTATACGAATCATACATACTATGTTTTTGGATCACATCTAGCAGCAGCTAAAACCAATAATTTAATGAATTGGGAACAAATAGAAGGTGACGGCGTCCATCCTGGTAATTCTTTATTGGAAGATGTAACAAAAGAATTGGAGGAGGCCCTTACTTGGGCGAAAACCGATACGCTATGGGCACCGGATATGATTCAATTAAAATCAGATGGTAAGTATTATATGTATTACAATGCATGTGAGGGAAGTTCCCCACGTTCAGCAATGGGAATAGCAGTGGCTAATCATCCGGAAGGGCCTTATCAGGATTTAGGACTCATTTTGCGTTCAGGAATGACAGCAGGGGAATCGGCAACGATCGATGGTACCCCTTACGATGATGCACATTTTCCAGAAATCTATGATGCTACCATTCATCCAAATGTGGTAGATCCAGACGTGTTTTATGATGAGGAAGGTAAACTTTGGATGGTATATGGATCTTATTCAGGCGGAATCTTCATTTTAGAACTTGATCCAGACACAGGTTTTCCAATACCAAATCAAGGCTATGGCAAAAAACTCCTTGGTGGGAATCATAGTAGAATTGAAGCGCCATATATTGTCTATAATAAAACAACCGACTATTATTATCTCTATCTTTCCTATGGAGGCTTAGCATCAGATGGTGGATATAACGTTCGTGTGGCAAGGTCAGAGAATCCGGATGGCCCATATACAGATATCCAAGGGAACAATATGATTCAAGCAAAAGGGGAAGATGGGACATTTTTTGATGATGAGTCCATTGCACCGACCGGGACGAAGCTTATTGGTAATTACGAGTTCGAAAAGCTATTCGGGGAGACTGGAGAAGCAACTGGTTATGTCTCACCAGGACATAACTCTGTTTATTATGATGAAAAGACTGGACAGCAGTTTTTGATTTTTCATACACGCTTCCCAAATAGAGGAGAGGCACATGAGATACGAGTTCATCAAATCTTGATGAATGAAAAAGGCTGGCCAGTTGTGGCACCATTCCGATATGTAACTGATGAAAATGTGAATGTTACTAAAGATGAAATTGCTGGAGACTATAAATATATTGCTTTCCAGCAAGCGATTAATGCAGACATAACAAAGTCTACCCATATAAAGCTAACAGAAGATGGAGCGATCACTGGAGATGTTTCGGGAACTTGGGAATTCAAAGAGGAATCAAATTTGACACTATCCATCAATGGAGAAACATTTAACGGGATAGTAATGAAGCAATGGGATCCAGTCTCGCAATCCGAAACAGTTACCTTTACAGCGTTGGCTAATAATGGATTATCGGTATGGGGAAGCCGATATGAAATGACCCAATATACGGATAGTGAAATAACAGAGATGATAGCAGAAAAATTAGAAATAGGTGACCCCAGTCAAGTGATGGAAGATTTACATTTACCAACAGAAGCAGAACAAGATACTATCATTACTTGGAAATCCTCTAATACGAATGTACTCTCCCATGATGGTAAAATAAATCGACCAGCCTATAAGAAAAAGCCTGTTTCAGTAGAATTAACCGCAACCATTGAAAAAGGAAGTGCATCAACCACAAAACAGTTTAACATCACGATAATACCTGAAACTTTTAAAGGTTTAGCGGCACATTATTCCTTTGAAGGTAATCTCCATGATCGTACGAACCGTTCAGATGCTGGCACGGTAACAGGGGATCGTATTAATAATACAGGTGGTAATATCACCTTTGTTGATGGGAAAATAGGTAATGCTGCAAAGTTTGATGGAAAATCAGGTATTAAATTACCAAATGGGATCATTGATAGCAACACCTACACTGTTTCAATTTGGCTAAAGCCTGTAGCCTATTCAGCACATACCACATCTTTTTTCGGTGCTGCTAGTCCTGAACAATGGATTAGCTTGTTACCAGGTGGAACGGCTGCTCATGAACAGACGATGCTCTGGTCTGGTAGCAAGGAATGGTATGAAGGACTAACAGAACAGCTCATTCCTCTCGATGAGTGGAGTCATATAGCTTTTACTGTTACCAAAGGGAACTTAAACCTTTTCATTAATGGAGAGCATATCATGAGTTTAACCAATTTTCCTCACATTTTTACAACAACAGATGCAGTCTTTGCACTAGGAATAAACTATTGGGATCTCCCGTATGAGGGATTAATGGATGAAGTCTTAATATACAACAATAAAGCATTATCTGCCGAAGATATAGAACATTATTACCGTACTCAACAATTGCCGATTAATACGACAGAACTCGAAGAAAAGATTAAGGAAGCAAAAGATTTACTTGATGGAGAGCGTTATACAGAAACCTCTCTTAAAAAATTAACAACGACGATCGAGCAAGCAGAAGCAAGCCTAACTGAAATGAAATCAGAAGCACAGCTCACCCAGATGCTCTCCCTATTACAAAGCGCCATTGATGGATTAAAGGTAAGAAACGACCAGAGTACGGATGATTATATAACGATTTCATCTAAAGACCAATTATTTATGGATGAAAATGGAAACTATATTGTCCATCAAGAAGGTAAGAGCTATTTATTTAAAGCGGGTGTGTTCGATAAAGACCTGCGGTAATATGTCAAGATACAAAATAAAAAAGATTTAGATATCAAGGTGCAATTTTGTTAAAAAAGGCAATAGGAAACTAGACCATTAATCAAATGTAAATTAATGGTAATTACACAAGGGTTGTAGAAGCTACTTTCTAAGCTTCATGTTTCACGCTCCCTTGTGGCGTGTAGATTTGATGGTTGCGTAGTAGCGCATCCACCAAACGCACTAATTTTCTAGCGGTTAAGACGAGTGCTCTTTTATGTTGGTGTTTCGGTACTTCACGGTATTTCTTCTCGTAATAAGCTTGGTATTCAGGTACATGCCTTCTCACCGAGTTGGCGGCTTCAACAAGGTAATAACGCAAATACTGATTCCCGTTACGAGATAAGGAAGTATCATCTGCCGTAAACCTGCCTGATTGGTGTTTTCGCCAGTATAGTCCTGCATATTTGGCTATTTTGGCCTCTGCTTCAAATCGTTCAATCTGACCGATTTCTGCGATGATACCAGCAGCGAATACAGGTCCAATTCCGGGTGTGGATTGCAGGGTATTGGGTAAGCCAGCCATGATTTTAGTGATCGCTTTATCGATTTGCTTGATTTGTGCCTTCATGGTGCGAATCAGCTCAATAATAGTGCCCAAGATGAGATCAATCGAGTCTTCCACTACCTTATCCAAACGATAGGAAGAACGTACTGCTTTTTGAATGGACTTGGCCACTTTTTCAGGGTCGTGAAAACCATTTTTACCTTTGGTTTGGAGGTAATCAGCTAGGTCTTCGATCGACATCTGAGCGAGTTCTTCCAGGCTATATTTTTCAAAGAATAAGTCCATCATAGCTTGTCCAAACACGGAAGATTCGACGTTTTCTTGAAACGTATTACACTTATAACTCAAGTGTTGAAGAAAATGTTGCTTTTCTTTGGTCATCTGATGTACGAGTTGGTAGCGAGAGCGTGTCAACTGTTGTAGGGCAACGTATTGACTCTCTTTGACCACCGACATCGATAAACGACCAAATCGTAAATAATCGGCAATCACAAATGCATCAATCTCGTCGGTCTTGTCCATGTCTGGATAACTCTTTTTGAAGTTGGCAATCTGTTTTGGATTCATCACAAATACTTGTGCACCAAGCTTACGGAGCTCTTCATCCTGATGAAAAAACATCGCTGGATGAAAACTGTACACGGAAGTGGATTCTAAGCCAATCTTTAATACTTCCACAGATTGTCCATCCATGGTACGAAAAATAGCTTCACGTAAAGCAGTAGCACCAGGTAAATCATTCGACACGGTGAAGGAAGATAACTTTACACCTTCACTATCTAACAAACAAACCTTGATATCAAAAGAACTAACATCTAATCCGACAAATAATCGCATGGGGAATTCCCCTCCTTTCTAAATTAGAATCATTGGAACCTATCTTGGACGCCTCGGGATATCCCTAGTGTGAACGCCGATCAACAACCTCGTGTATCAGTACTATCTCTGTATCGAAAGCCGCCTTGGAGCTACTACCATCCAAGTTCGAGGGACAGAGTGCACAGCCTGCGAGTAGGAAGGTCTGCACGTACACTGGGAAACAGTCTTTAAATGTGGTTAGCCACAGGAGATGACAGAATTGTCCCAAATGATCCTTAAGACCATTATCTAGGAACATCACAAGACGTCCAAGTGTTTTTTGAAATTTATTGCAGGTCAAATGAGGAAAATAGTGAGTCCAACAGATGGGCTTAAATATAATATACGAGGAGATATAGATAAAAAAATAGCGATAACCTATGATTCAATCACCGTGTTTTTACCTGTAGAAAATGTCATGAATGAAAAGGGTAGTTTATTTACATTTGGAGATGTGTCAAAAGCAATTCAATTGAAAAATAAGCGAGTAATATCTGACCTAGTAGACTTTACTCTAGAAGAAGATGGTACAGCTATTGAGTTAAAAGGGCCAATTGAGATTTCCTTCTCCATCGAAAGAGAAAAAGTAAAGATTTGGGAAAGTGTCAGAGGAATTTATATCGATGAAAATGGAGAGCAGATGGAAGTAATTATACCTAAATCTTATGATGAAAAGAATGGCATAGTTACCATATTGGTAAATCACTTAAGTATTTATGGTATATTGGAGTTGACAGAAGAACAACATCCAAGCATGGATCATGACGAATCAGCAACAAGTTCTAATGATAAGACAGAAACAAAAGAAAGCAGCTCAACAGAAAATAGGCTTCCAGATACGGCAACCAATCAATTTAGCTGGCTTTTTGCTGGGGCTTTACTACTGTTTAGTGGCTTTCTGTTAATAACAGTAAAACAAATAAGGAAAGACAAATTTTAGATAGGGGATAAGAAGATAAATGACGAACCACTGACAATCCAGAGGTTCGTCATTTCATGTAGATTTTCAATAATATTATCATCAGCTAAGGTATGTACCCATTACTTTTTGTACATAGCTTTGGGTTTCTTGAAAAGGCGGAATCCCATCATACTTATCAACATTACCAGGGCCGGCATTATATGCCGCTAAGGCAAGAAGCTTATTTCCATTGTAACGCTCAAGCATTTGGCTAAGATATTTCGTCCCACCAAAAATATTTTCCTTCGGATCGAAAGGATTTTGAACACCTAATCCAGAAGCAGTTGCCGGCATAAGTTGCATTAGTCCTTGGGCTCCAGCGTGACTGATTGCATTTGCATTATAATTGGATTCATTTCGGATAACAGCATCAATTAATTTTTCATCAACATGATAGCTTGCAGCAGCCTCTTTAATAATCGATGCATAATCCGATGATTCAGACAATGAAGTTGTAGCCTCGTTAGCCTGCTTTATATTTAATAATGGTCTTGTCGTATAGTCTATCGGCTGATAGGAATGATTAGAGGCCAAGCTTGATTGCTGAATCATTGATTGAAGTAATTCTTGAAAAATCGAATCAAAGTTAGCGGCCGTATTTGTTGTAGAATTATTGGTATTGGTTAGATTAGATAATGCCTGCATTTGCATGGCGTATTGGATGTGTGGAATATTCACGTCATAAACTCCCTTTAGGAAAAATTATCTATCTCTAATATACCTTTTTATTCGTATTCGTGCAATATTATTTTAGTGAATATATGACTAAAAGACTACAAATGAAAAGATGGAGCTATTTAAAAAATAAGGCATACCTATTGGAATTGGGCACCATATTTTTAATAGAGAGCTCCATCTTTACTACACAAATTACTTTACCGCTTGCTCTAATGCATTTAATACCTCATCTTTATCTGCTTCACTTGCATTTTGCCAGTATAATTCAAATAATACACCTAAGCCTGGAAGCATTTTTTCTTCACCACTTTGAATCGCATCTACAATCGTTGCTTCCAATTGATCGGCAGAATTACCAGAAACATTTGATTTTATTGCTTTTCGCAAATTTAGATCCATTCTTTACACTCCTTCCAACTCATCATTTTTCATTATAGTTTGACCATCATTAGAGAAAATATGTATGATAGGTACAGGACAGTATTCAAATAAAATGGTGCAAGGATGGGAACAATGATTACATCAGTGAAAAATGAAATGGTCAAAGAATGGCGTAAGCTTAAACAGAAGAAGGAACGAGATCGACAAGAGAAATTTATGATAGAAGGCTTCCATCTAATCGAAGAAGCACACAAAAGTGAGTGGGAAATTGTTGCTTTGATTCATGAAGAACATATAGAAATAGAAAAAAGCTTGTTACAATACCCGTTATATACTGTGTCAGATAATGTAATGGCTGCTATTACAGAGACGAAAACACCTCAAGGAATTGCAGCTGTTGTTAAAAAAAGAAACGTCCAGGATTCCTTGAGCAATAAAGCTTTACTAATTGACGAAGTACAGGATCCCGGCAATGTTGGAACGATGATTCGAACAGCGGATGCAGCAGGTTTTGATACCGTCATTTTAGGAAAAGGTACCGTTGATTTATATAATGACAAAGTAATTCGTGCCACTCAAGGCTCTATCTTTCATTTAAATATCATGCAAGCAGATCTAATAAAAGAAATGGAGAAGCTTCAGGCAAACGGTATTCCTATTTGGTCGACAGGACTTGCACAAGCCAAGCCATATCAACAAGTTGAAAAACCAGATAGAATAGCAATTGTAGTTGGAAATGAAGGAGCTGGGGTCTCCAAAGAAATAATGGACAAAGCTAGTGAAAATGTAGTAATACCGATCCATGGTAAGGCAGAATCGTTAAACGTCAGTGTGGCAGCAGCTATTCTGATGTACTATGTAGTAGGTTAACACCATTTATTTTAGGACTTGCATCATTTCGTTCATTTCATTATACTATATGAAGTAAAACCTATAAAAGCATTGAAGGAGCAAGTAAATAGGTACACATCGTTTACAAGGGAAGAAGCACCATAGACTGGAAGTGCTTCTAACGACCATCTATTGAATTTCACTCTGGAGCTGACACTTGGACCTCTGTGTGAGAGTAAAGGTGTACCGGAAATTTTCCGTTATCAAAAACACGAGTGGATATAGTGATTGCTATATCAACAAGGGTGGTACCGCGATACGTATAGTCTCGTCCCTTTTTTGGGGATGAGGCTTTTTTGTTTTTCTTATAAAATAAAAGGAGGTTTAACAGATGAAAGAACAACTACAAGCACTTGAACAAGAAGCTCTTTCCAAAGTAGAGGAAGCATCAACGATAAAAGAATTACAGGACGTTCGAGTAGCATACTTAGGAAAAAAAGGCCCGATTACTGAGGTTTTGCGAGGGATGGGAAAATTATCACCAGAAGAACGCCCAATAATCGGGGAATTAGCCAATACGGTTAGAGCAAATATTGCTAATGCGATGGAAGAAAAGAAAGATGCAATGGAAAGAGCTGAATTAGAGAAGCAATTAGCGGAAGAGCAAATTGATGTAACCCTACCTGGGCGTCCAGTTGCTGTAGGTGGGCCCCACTTGTTAACAAGCATTGTCGAAGAAATTGAGGATTTATTCATTGGTTTAGGATTTGAGGTTCGAGAAGGTCCTGAGGTAGAGACAGACTACTACAATTTCGAAGCATTGAATTTACCAAAAGGACACCCTGCTCGAGATATGCAGGATTCTTTTTATATAACAGAAGACTTGTTAATGCGTACCCATACTTCACCAGTACAAGCACGGACAATGAATGCTATTCAAGGTGCTCGTCCTGTTAAAATGATTTGTCCTGGTAAAGTATATCGTCGTGACACCGATGATGCTACACACTCTCATCAATTTACGCAAATTGAAGGACTTTATGTTGATAAAAATGTTCGAATGAGTGACCTAAAAGGGGTACTTGATCGTTTTGCCAAGCATATGTTTGGAGAAGACCGCGAAATCCGTCTCCGACCAAGCTTTTTCCCATTTACGGAACCTTCTGTCGAGATGGACATCTCTTGTAAGGTTTGTAATGGGGAAGGCTGCAGTGTATGTAAGAAAACGGGCTGGATTGAGATTCTTGGTGCTGGAATGGTACACCCACGTGTATTAGAAATGGCCGGCTATGATCCAAATGAATATAGTGGATTTGCTTTCGGAATGGGACCTGAAAGAATTGCAATGTTGAAGTATGGTGTGGATGATATTCGTCATTTCTATACTAATGATGTTAGGTTCTTAAAGCAATATCACCAAGCATAAAGAGGAGGTTACGACATGTTAGTATCATTAAATTGGTTAAAAAATTATGTAGATATTGATCAACTATCTCCAGAAGAGCTAGCGGAACGCATTACAAAATCTGGAATAGAAGTAGAGGGAATAGAGCGGTTCGGAAGCACTGCAACGAATGTTGTAGTTGGCTATGTGGAAAGCTGTGAAAGACATCCAAATGCGGATAAATTAAACCTTTGCCTTGTAAATGTAGGAGATGAAACCCTACAAATTATTTGTGGCGCACCAAATATTGCCCAAGGGCAGAAGGTAGCAGCTGCGAAACCTGGTGCTGTCTTACCAGGGAATGTGAAAATTAAGAAAGCGAAATTGCGTGGTGTCGAATCCTTTGGTATGATTTGTTCATTGCAAGAGCTAGGAGTGGAAGAGAAATTCATACCAAAAGAATTTACTAGTGGAATATTTGTTTTCCCAGAGGATGTGGAAATCGGATCAGATGTAACAAAATTACTGAATTTAGATGATATTATTATGGAACTAGGCTTAACACCAAATCGTTCTGATGCATTAAGCATGCTTGGTGTCGCTTATGAAGTAGCAGCGATTTTGGATGTACCGATCCGCTTACCACAATCCTCCGTACGTACAGTGGAAGAAAAAGCGGAAGAACATATTCGTGTAAATGTAGAAGCCCCCGATGTGAACCCGTATTATGGCGCGTTTATCATTAAGAATATAGTAGTAGGGCCATCTCCTTTATGGATGAGAAATTATTTAATGGCTGCTGGTATCCGTCCGATTAACAATGTTGTCGATATTACGAACTATGTATTGTTAGAATATGGTCAACCACTCCATGCTTTTGATTTTGATAAATTTGGTTCAAACGAGGTCGTCGTTCGAAAAGCAAGTAATGATGAGAGAATGGTGACATTAGATGATCAGGACCGAACGCTTACAGAGGATCATCTCGTTATTACAAATGGTAAGGAGCCAGTGGCACTTGCTGGTGTGATGGGTGGGGCAAATTCAGAGGTATCTGATTCCACCACTACTGTTTTATTGGAGGCTGCTTATTTTGATGGTCAATCGGTAAGAAGAGCTTCCAAGGATTTCGATCTTCGTAGTGAATCAAGTAATCGTTTTGAAAAAGGGGTAGACCCTAATCGAGTCCGTAAGGCAGGAGAGCGTGCTTGTCAATTATTTGCAGAGTATGCGAATGGTTCTGTACTAGACGGAGTAGTAGAATTTGATCAGCTTGATTATGACGAGAAGACGGTAACGATTTGGACTTCAAAAATTAATAAACGACTAGGTACTAATATAACGAATGAGGAAATTGCCGATATTTTACGAAAGTTACATTTTAACTATGATCAGGATGGGGAAACCTTTACCGTTTATGCTCCAACAAGACGCCAGGATATCACTATTTTTGAAGACATGGTAGAAGAGGTTGCACGTATTTATGGTTATGACAATCTCCCATTCACCTTGCCTCAAGGAGGATCTCAAGCTGGAGGGTTAACCAAAAATCAAGCCTTGAAACGTCAGGTAAAGCAATTTCTAGAAGGTGTAGGATTATCTGAAACAGTTACCTATTCCTTAACAACGACATCACGGGCTGAGGAGTTAGTAAGTCCAGAGGTGAAGGATGGATTAGTCTCAACCGTTTCCTTAGCAATGCCTATGAGTGAGGACCATAGTACATTACGTGTAAGTATTTTACCTGAAATGCTGGCATCAGCCTCTTATAATCTTGCACGAAAGCAAGCTAATATCGCCTATTATGAATTAGGAAGTGTGTTTGTTTCCAAAGAGAAGAAAATAACCGAACAACCTGAGGAGAAATTACGCTTAGCAGGTATTTTAACTGGTGAGTGGGTAACACATCCTTGGCAGCAAGAGAAAAAGCCGGTTGATTTCTTTGTAACAAAAGGGATTCTTGAAGGATTGTTTGATTTATTGAATGTTGCAGTCACTTATAAACAAGCAAAAATAGAAGGCATGCACCCAGGACGTACAGCTCAAATATTCATGGGAGATCGTGCGATTGGCTTTGTTGGTCAGTTACACCCACTGATGCAAAAAGCCTATGATTTAAAAGAAACGTATGTCTTTGATATTGATTTTGATTATGTATTGGAAATTCATGAAAATGAGCCAAGCTTTGCTGTAATTCCACGCTTCCCAAGTGTGACAAGAGATATTGCATTAGTTGTCGACGAAAAAATTGCAGCAGGTGACATACAAGAAGCCATCGCTCATGCCGGAGGTGCACTCGTTAAGGACATTCAAGTGTTTGATGTTTATCAAGGAGAGCATTTAGAAGCAGGAAAGAAATCCATCGCCTTTAGCTTGTTCTATCAAGATCCCGAAAGAACACTGACAGACGATGAGGTCGAAGCATCATATCAAGCGATTTTGGATGAAGTAACCAAAAAATTCGGAGCGGAATTAAGAGGTCAATAACAAGAAATAGGGCTGCATCCGATCAGGATAGCAGCCCTATTTCGCAAAAAAATTAGAGAACTCGCAAAAAAATTAGAGAACTCGCAAAAAAATTAGAGAACTCGCAAAAAAATTAGAGAACTCGCAAAAAAATTAGAGAACTCGCAAAAAAATTAGAGAACTCGCAAAAAAATTAGAGAACTCGCAAAAAAATTAGAGAACTCGCAAAAAAATTAGAGAACTCGCAAAAAAATTAGAGAACTCGCAAAAAAATTAGAGAACTCGCAAAAAAATTAGAGAACTCGCAAAAAAATTAGAGAACTCGCAAAAAAATTAGAGAACTCGCAAAAAAATTACCTTACATAATTCATCGCCTTGTCCGTATTTGCGAAATGGATTTTTGCATTATCATATAGTACGTCTAGCCCGTGTTTTTTAATCAGATAGGCAGCCGTTTCATCAACCTTGGAAGAAGCACCCTTTGGTATCGTCACACCTAATCGTTCAGACAACAAATCCATTTCCTTAACAAATTTAGCACGTGCGATAATAGATGCAGCAGCGACAGAAGTTGAGTAACTTTCGGCTTTTGTCATGAAAAAAACATTTTCTTGAAGCTTCGCCCCCTCACTACTTATATGCTTTCGATAGGAAAGTGGCTGGCAAAATTGATCAATTAAGATCCCGTGTAAAGGGGCAGCACCAATTTTAACTAATAGCTTTTCTATCGCATGGTGATGAAGCATTGCTTTCATTTTTCCCTGATTCCAACCTTTTTTTTGGAGTTTATTATATTTTGTATTATCTAGTGTGAGCAATGTATAAGGAATTTTTTCCTTTACTAACTCCTTTGCCAATATAGCGATTTTATCATCTGTTAAAGTTTTGGAATCGGTTATACCCATTTGCTTAAGTATCGTTATTTTTTCGTCTGGTACATAAACGGCACTGACTGTTATCGGGCCAAAATAATCCCCTGTTCCAGCTTCATCTGAACCGATATGAGCATTTTTAAATAAAGAGGTGGGTGGCTTGTAGCCATGATCATTCACCGAGCTTTTATTAGCAGATCCAGAAGTTACCGCACCACTTTCCGACCATTTATTTGCTTCTCTTGCCGCATTTTGCCCTTGAAACATAACTTTTCCTGATCGATAGGCATTAATGGTCGTACCATTCACTTTGGCTAAAAACAGTGTATTGGCAGGTTTTTTAATGATCGAATTTTGATAGTAAGCAGTTATTTCTTCCAGCTTATCTTTTGTTACTTGTATGACAACATTAGCCAAAACTATATCGTCCCTTCTATTATACTAAGGATCATTATAACAAAGATTCAATTTAGCGGAATAGTTTTCTAATTGCTTGCTTCATGTTAATATTATTTTTAAGGTTATCTGTGGTAAAGTAGTATAATCAGGTGAAATGACTTGAAACGTATTGTCAATGAGGGGGTATTATGGGTGACCCAGCCGGATAAATCTCGAACTACCGTTAAGATATATGGAAGATCATATAAAATTGTTGGAAAAGAGAATTCTGAGCATGTGCGTCGCGTCGCAGGCTTAGTCGATGAAAAAATGCAAGAAATCCACGATGTGAATAAATCTTTAGATACGACAAGCTTAGCAGTTTTAACTGCTGTCAATACAATGAATGATTACATTAAATTAAAAGAAGATTATGAAGTTTTACAAAATCTTCTCGAGGAGAAAGAGGAATAAATTTGTCATGGTAACTTTTGTTATTCTTATTTTACTTTTATTAGGATTTTTAGTGGGGCTAAAAAGAGGCTTCATTTTACAATTGCTACACTTAACAAGCTTCATACTTGCCTTTATCGTCGCAGTGATGTATTACAAGGACTTAGCAGGTATACTGGAACTATGGATACCATACCCAGAGCTTTCTGATGATGGAACATGGGCAGTGTTCTTGGATACATTACCACTTGAAGCAGCATTTTATAATGCTATTGCATTTGGTTTATTATTTTTCGCGACGAAAATTGTCCTGCAAATTATTGCGACAATGCTTGATTTTGTTGCAGATTTACCGATCTTATCGATCTTCAATTCATGGTTAGGAGCCATTCTAGGTTTTATTGAGGTCTATTTAGTTATTTTTGTTGTGCTTTATATTATTGCACTAGCACCTGTAACCGAAATCCAAGCTTGGATTGATCAATCATCCCTTGCAACATATATGATTGAAGATACTCCAGTATTATCTGAAAAGCTTAAGGATATTTGGTTCTCGAATGATCCAACTTCATAGACTAAGTGTAATGCCCTTGCTTCTACAATCTAGCAAGGGTTTTGCACTTCTACCTGAAAGGAGAATTAAAGTGTCCGTTAATAAAAAAGATGTCATTAAACATTTAGAAACGATTGCAACATTTCTTGAATTAAAAGGAGAAAATCCGTTCAAGATTTCTGCTTACCGTAAGGCAGCACAAGCTATCGAAAAGGACGAAAGAACGATTTCAGCAATTGGGGATTTTACAAAGCTACAAGGTGTTGGAAAAGGAACGGCTGCCGTAATTGGGGAATTTATCGAAAAGGAAGCCTCCGAAACACTAGCACAATTAGAAAAGGAAGTGCCATCCGGACTAGTCCCCCTACTACATCTCCAAGGGTTAGGAGGGAAAAAATTAGCAAAGCTTTACCAAGAATTGAATATTACAGATGCGGAATCTTTAAGGGAAGCGTGTGAACAAGGAAAAATTCAAAATCTCAAGGGGTTTGGCAAAAAAACGGAAGAAAAAATATTAGAGGCCTTAGATAAAGGGAATGAACGACCCGAAAGGCTACCAGTAGCTGTTGTACAACCTATTGTCGAAAAGCTCCAAGCCTATTTGAGTACGATAGAGGAGATCGACCGTTTTTCAATTGCTGGAAGTATGCGTCGTCAGCGCGAAACGGTTAAAGATCTGGATTATATCATTTCAACGGATAACCCTGAAGTAGTAAAAGAAAAACTGCTTGCATTCGATGAACGAATTGATACGATAGCTGCAGGTGATACGAAGGTATCGATTGTCGTAGAAAACCTCTATGAAATAAGCATTGATTTTCGATTAATTAGTGATAAGGAATTCCCGACAACACTACATCATTTTACAGGGTCTAAGGATCATAATGTTCTTATGCGCCAGCTAGCAAAATCACAAGGGAAAAAAATTAGCGAATATGGTGTTGAGAATATTGAGACGGGTGAAGTGGAAACCTTTGATTCTGAGAAAGATTTTTTCCGGAGCTTCGGGCTTCATTATGTACCACCAGAGATGCGTGAAGGTTCGGATGAACTAGAGCTTGCAAAAGCACCAATATCCATTATGAAAGCTACCGATATTCGTGGCGATTTACACATGCACACTACTTGGAGTGATGGTGCTCAATCCATTGATGAAATGGTTGAAAGAGCAATAGATAAAGGCTATGATTATATCGCGATCACGGATCATTCTAAATTCCTGCGTGTGGCAAACGGTCTTGATGAAACAAGATTAAGATTACAGCGTAAAGAAATAGAAAATGCAAGGGAAAAATATCCAAATATCCATATATTTGCTGGTACAGAAATGGATATTCTACCAAATGGAAAGCTCGATTTTGATGATAACGTACTTGCCGAGCTTGATTTCGTGATTGCATCGATCCATTCAAGCTTTCAACAGTCACAAGATCAAATCCATGCAAGGCTATTACAGGCGTTAGAGAATCCTCATGTGGATATGATTGCACATCCAACTGGAAGACTGATCGGAAGAAGAGATGGATACGAGCTAGACGTGGAATGGCTCATCGATCAAGCTCAAAAGACGAATACGATTCTCGAGTTGAACGCCAATCCCAATCGATTAGATCTTGCTGCGAAATGGGTCCAGCTAGCCCAAGAAAAAGGTGTGAAGATCGCGATTAATACAGATGCCCATAGCTTTGGAATGCTCGATCATATGATTATCGGTTGCGGAACTGCTAGAAGAGGAAGACTGACAAAAGAAACAGTTATTAATTGTTGGTCAAAGGAAGAAATTGTAAATTATATCTCAAATAAATAGTAAGAGGAGTTTTGATCATGAATGAACGCATCTTTCATGTGTTGGAATTTAGCAAAATCAAGCAACAGCTCATTGATCAAGCTGCGTCCTCGCTTGGTAAAGAAAAAGCCCGTTCCCTTGCTCCGTCCACCGATTTAGAAGAAGTGGTTAAATGGCAGGATGAAACGGATGAAGCATTTCATGTCATCCGATTAAATGGAAACGTTCCTTTAGGAGGAATATTTGATATAAAGCCAAGTGTCAAAAGAGCGGTTATTGGAGGTGTGCTAACAACACATGAATGTTTAGATATTGCTAGCACAATTTACGGTGGGAAACAATTAAAACAGTTTCTAGAACAAATAGAAGATTTAGAAATACCTATTATCCATCGATTTACTGATCAAATCGTTCCACTAAATGAATTGGAACGAGAAATCAAAAGCTGTATTGATGATCATGGGCATATGATGGATGGAGCTTCTGATAAATTACGTAGTCTACGTTCCAAGATCCGTACAAATGAAAATAAAATTAGAGACAGATTGGAAAATGTCACACGAACGAAATCCAAAATGCTATCTGATTCGATCATTACTATCCGTAATGACCGTTACGTATTACCAGTTAAAGCAGAATATCGTTCTGCGATTGGTGGAATCGTACATGATCAATCATCTTCAGGTGCCACCTTGTTTATGGAGCCTCAATCTGTTGTGGAATTAAACAACGATTTATCATCAACAAAAGTCGAAGAAAAGCGAGAAATTGAACGTCTTTTAAAGGAGTTATCTATTCGAATTGCAGCAGATGAGAGCTTTTTACTACAAAATGCTGAAGTATTAGCTATATTAGACTTTATTTTTGCGAGAGCGAAGCTTAGTCATCAAATGAAAGCAAGTAGACCAAAAATGAACGATCTTGGTCGAATTAAGATGAAGCAAGCACGACATCCACTTATTCCAAGTGAGGAAGTTGTTGCCAATGACATTGAACTAGGTACGGATTATACAGCCATTGTCATTACAGGACCTAACACTGGGGGAAAGACCGTTACGCTAAAAATGGTAGGGCTATGCACCCTTATGGCACAATCTGGTTTGCAGATTCCAGCACTGGATGGCTGTGAACTCGCTGTTTTTTCCAATGTTTTTGCCGATATTGGAGATGAGCAATCTATTGAACAAAGCTTAAGTACTTTCTCTTCTCACATGACCAATATTGTTGATATACTACAAGGCTTTGATGAACAATCCTTGTTATTGTTCGATGAGCTTGGTGCAGGTACAGATCCTCAAGAAGGGGCTGCACTTGCTATGTCGATATTAGATCATGTCATTCAGGTAGGAGCAAGAGTAATAGCAACGACCCATTATCCTGAATTAAAGGCATATGGATATAATCGCAAAGGGGTAACGAATGCATCGGTTGAATTTGATATTCAGACATTAAAGCCTACCTACCGTTTATTGATTGGTGTGCCTGGTCGTAGTAATGCATTTGAAATATCTAAACGACTTGGATTAGATCCACTTATTATTGAAAATGCAAAAAGTCAGGTCGGTACGGATTCTAGAAGTGTCGAGAATATGATTGCTTCATTAGAAACGACTAGACGAAAAGCAGAAACAGATTATAAAGAAGCAGAGGATCTATTAATAGAAGCGGAACAGTTAAAACGAGATTTGGAGCAACAATGGCAGAAGTTTGAACAACAACGCCAAAGCCTCTACAAGAAGGCAGAAGAAAAAGCAGAGAAAGCCTTGGAGAAAGCACGTGAGGAAGCGGAATTGATTGTGGCCGATTTGCGGAATATGCGAACAGAGTCAGAGTGGAAGGAACATGAATGGATTGAAGCGAAAAAGCTGTTAGATGAAGCGCAACCCGACTTATCAAAAAAAGAAACAAAACAAACGAGTAATAATTTTGACGAAAACAAGGCAAAGGAATTAAAGCCAGGAGATGAAGTGAAACTATTGACTCTTGATCAAAAAGGAACGATCATCGAACAATCTGGTAAGAATGAATTTCAAGTGCAAGTTGGTATCATGAAATTAAAAGCAAAACGAAAGGATCTACTTTTTATTAGGAGAGAGGAACCAAAGGTTGAAAAACCTTTAGCAACAGTTAGAGGGGCACACTATCATGTCAAACCAGAATTGGATTTGCGTGGGGAGCGATATGAGGATGCCCTCCAACAGTTGGAAAAGTATATAGACGATTCTTTACTTGCAGGCTATAATAAGGTGTCGATTATTCATGGAAAAGGAACAGGAGCTTTGCGAAAAGGTGTTCGTGATTTTGCTCGAAAACACTCACGAATAAGGAGTGCACGAGACGGAGAAATGAATGAAGGAGGACTGGGAGTTACTGTTTTAGAGCTTAAGTAGATGTGAAATTCATAAAAGTTAGGAGGAAGGTGCCATTGACGGGTTTTTGGGGAAATATATTTGTGGAAACGGCAGCAAGATATAGTGTTGCCATACTATGTCTGATCGTATTTCTAGTCATTTTTGAACTGGTTACATCCTATAAAAATTGGGACGAAATTAAAAATGGAAATTTGAGTGTAGCAATGGCAACAGGTGGGAAAATTTTCGGTATTGCCAACATATTCCGTTATTCTATTGAGCACAATGATACACTCATTGAAAGTATGACATGGGGATTCTTTGGGTTTGTCTTATTATTATTTGGTTATTTCATTTTTGAATTTTTAACACCTACCTATAAAATCGATCATGAAATCGCCAACGACAACCGTGCTGTCGGCTTTATCTCGATGGTTATTTCTGTCGGTCTCTCCTTTGTCATCGGTTCAAGTATTGGATAAAAAGGAGTGGCCATATTGAAAACATTAGCATATGTGTTGATGGTGATTGCAGCAATTTTTTTAATTGTCGGGGTATACTATGTCCTGCAAATTTGAAGAATAAGCAAAGTATTAGTAAGTTATTCCTCAATGGTGTTATACTATAGGAGAAATTTTCAAATGCAAAGGAGGAAACAGCATGGCAATTGTAAAAGCGACCGATACTACGTTTAATACTGAAACGAGTGAAGGCTTAGTATTAGCTGATTTTTGGGCAACTTGGTGTGGACCTTGTAAAATGATTGCACCTGTGCTTGAGGAAATAGATAGCGAAATGAGCGATTCCGTGAAAATCGTAAAATTAGATGTGGATGAAAACCAAGAAACAGCTGGCAAATTTGGGGTTATGAGTATTCCAACTTTATTGCTTTTCAAGGATGGAGAAGTAGTAGATCAAGTTGTTGGATATCAACCGAAAGAAGCACTTGTTGAGCTAATTAACAAACACGGATAATTTTAAATCTGAACGTATGATACCCCTTGTGATAGCTTTTATGCTATAATAAGGGGTATTTATATTGTACGTAAGAAGGTGATGATAGATGAATGAATGGATAAAGGAGAAACTAGCAGTATTACCGGCTCAACCTGGTTGTTACCTTATGAAGGATAAGCATGGAACGGTGATCTATGTAGGTAAATCAAAAATGCTTCGCAATCGAGTAAAATCATACTTTATTGGTGCAAATGATCAAAAAACACAACGTCTTGTCCGAGAAATTCATGACTTTGAGTATATTGTCACAAGCTCGGAAATCGAAGCATTGATATTAGAGATGAACTTAATCAAAAAATATGATCCAAAGTATAATGTTCTATTAAAAGATGATAAATCGTATCCTTTTCTTAAAATTACCAATGAACGGCATCCTAGATTAATTGTAACCCGCAAGGTGAAGAAGGATAAAGGTAAATATTTTGGTCCATATCCGAACGTCCTAGCGGCTCGAGAAACGAAGAAATTATTAGATCGTTTATATCCTTTACGAAAATGCAATAATCCAAAAGGAAGACATTGTTTGTATTATCATATGAATCAATGCTTAGCATGCTCTGAAAATCCTCCTACGAAAGAGGAATATCAGAAGATTGTTCAAGAAGTAGCTAGTTTTTTAAATGGTGGTCATCGTGAAATCAAGAAAGAATTAAAAACGAAAATGCTCCAAGCCTCTGATGATATGAACTTTGAAAGGGCAAAAGAACTCCGAGATCTCATTCAACATATTGAATCAGTAATGGAACAACAGAAAATGACCATGAATGATCAGCTAAATCGTGATGTGTTTGGCTTTAGTTATGACAAAGGCTGGATGTGTGTTCAAGTCTTTTTTATCAGACAAGGAAAACTAATTGAACGAGATGTTTCCTTATTTCCTTTCTTTGACGATGCCGAGGAGACATTTCTCAGTTTCGTTGGTAGTTTTTATTTACATCACCATCACCCTAAGCCAAAGCAAGTGCTCGTACCCCTCCCAACAGATGCGAATTTGCTGAAGGAATTATTAGAAGTAGATGTTCACATACCTATGCGTGGTCGAAAGAAGGAATTAGTCGAACTCGCAACAAAGAACGCAGAAATAGCTTTAAAAGAGAAATTCAGCATAATAGAGCAAAATGAAGAAAGAACAATTAAGGCTGTAGAGAGGTTAGGAGAAGCTTTAAATATTGAGACACCTTATCGAATTGAAGCCTTCGATAATTCGAATATACAAGGTACTGATCCAGTTTCTGCTATGGTCGTATTTATGGATGGAAAGCCCGCAAAAAAAGAGTATCGAAAATATAAAATTAAAGCAGTAGAGGGTCCTGATGACTATGATACGATGCGAGAAGTGATGCGCAGAAGATATACTAGACTATTAAAGGAAGGAAATCCTCTACCTGATTTAATTTTAGTAGATGGGGCGAAAGGACAAATGTCAGCTGCTTTAGATGTGTTAGAAAATGAACTAGGCTTGGATATTCCACTATGTGGTCTAGCTAAAGATGATAAGCATCGAACGAGTGAGCTATTATATGGGAATCCTGTCCAAGTAGTAGATTTAGATCGACGTTCTCATGAATTTTATCTTATTCAGCGCATTCAAGACGAGGTTCATCGATTCGCGATTACCTTTCATCGACAGCTCAGAGGGAAAAGTGCATTTCGTTCTCAGTTAGATGATATACCAGGCGTTGGTGCTCAGCGGAAGAAGCTTCTATTAACTCATTACAAATCTTTAAACGAAATAAAAGCGGCAACAATTGAAGACATTGTAAGGCTAGGTATTCCAGAAGCTATCGCCAATAATATTATCACGAAATTAAATGAAGAAAAAGGAAGTTAGCACATTACTTAGTAAAACGATAGTCCATACCAAACCTCCGGACCATTTGGTCCGGAGGTTCTTGTTCGAAAAGGTCACTTTTTTATTTTTTTTCCATGTACATAACATGGAGAAATACTTGTCCTTTTTTAATTTCAGGTAAGCATTCACAATCTTTTTTCGTAATTTGCTCCATTGCATTAGCTAGAAAGCCAGCTTCTATTTGAAATTCAATTTGTTGAATCGTTTCTAATCTAGATCGAACAATTTCACCAGCTAATTCAAAAATATAGCCTCTTCGCTTTTCTTTTACGAGGAAAAGCTCTCCCCATCCGACATGAAGAAAGAATTCTTGAAGCTCTTCGGTCGATACCCATTCACTTTTTCTTGCTAAATTTTTCCCTAGAATGTATAAGATAAAGTCTGATTCCTTACCAAACATATCAGGTAAGCCTATGTATCTTAATAAATCATAACCACTACTTGTAGTTTGAAGGTTTGCTAGAATGGTTGCGATGTTGGTTTCTTTTTCTGTCAAAATAGTTCCCCTCTCTTTACTGCCTCTGTTAGACAAGTTCCTATTCGTTAGATTCGAATGATATTCTTCTCGTGAAATAGGTACTAACATGCTGAAAAGATATTCATTATTTCTGATAATTCCATTATCACCTTTTTCCCTTTTTTCTGCAATAAACTTTTCATAATAGTTGATGAATTTTCTTTCATTCTAAGTAAAATCCTTAATAATTCGACAATTAATCATTCGAAATACCGCTCGTTTTCTTGACGCTTTTTCCTGATAGAAGTACAATAGTTGTGGTGACAATATACGAATTTCTTTGGATGGGTTTGTCTCGTAATAAGTAGGAAAAGAAACGAAAGAGAATAACGGTTAAAAAAGCTTGTACAGAATGATTAACAGGCTGTGCCATTCCTAACGAGATGTAAAGCGCTTCATTTTAAGCGTTTTAGAAATCGTATGTTGGAGAGTAATTATCTATATTAGAGGGGGGTACAAACGAGTGGAGAATAGGGAATTCTTTTATCGCAGATTGCATTCACTACTAGGGGTAATACCAATAGGGATCTTCTTAATACAGCATTTAGTTGTGAACCATTTTGCCGTTTACGGTCCAGAAAGCTTCAATAAGGCAGCACATTTTATGGAATCATTACCATTCCGTTATGCATTAGAGCTTCTCATCATCTTTTTGCCGATTCTCTTTCATGCAGTATTAGGAGTGTATATCGTATTCGTTGCTAAAAACAATGTTAGTCGCTACGGATTCTTTCGAAACTGGATGTTCTTTTTACAACGTATTACAGGAATTATCACCCTAATATTTATTGTATGGCATGTTTGGCAGACACGAATTCAGATAGGGCTAGGAAATGTAGAACTTGACTATAGCTTGATGGAAGATATCTTATCAAATCCTGCTATGTTTGGATTTTATATTCTTGGTGTTGTTTCCACAACTTTTCACTTTGCGAATGGATTGTGGAGCTTCCTAGTAAGTTGGGGAATTACAGTAACACCTCGTTCACAAAAAATCGCTACATATGCAACGATTTTAGTTTTCCTAGCAGTAACATATATTGGTGTTCGAGCATTATTCGCATTTGTATAAGAGATTGTTATTTATGGAAGTAAAAAGGAGTGAGTATGGGAATGAGTGATCGCAATATTGTTATTGTTGGTGGTGGTCTAGCAGGGTTAATGGCCACTATTAAAGCAGCAGAAGAAGGGGTACATGTTGACCTATTATCCATTGTACCAGTAAAACGCTCTCACTCTGTTTGTGCACAAGGTGGTATTAATGGTGCAGTGAATACAAAAGGGGAAGGAGATTCCCCATGGGTACACTTTGATGATACAGTTTATGGAGGAGACTTCTTAGCAAATCAACCTCC
Source organism: Gracilibacillus sp. JCM 18966 (assembly GCF_055392695.1). Taxonomy (NCBI): domain Bacteria; kingdom Bacillati; phylum Bacillota; class Bacilli; order Caryophanales; family Bacillaceae; genus Gracilibacillus; species Gracilibacillus sp. JCM 18966. The sequence goes on from NZ_AP043883.1 coordinate 2,813,068, forward strand.
GGTAAAAGCAATGTGTGAAGCTGCTCCTGGAATTATACATATGCTGGATCGTATGGGCGTTATGTTTAACCGTACTTCGGAAGGTTTACTAGATTTCCGACGTTTCGGTGGAACCCAACATCATCGGACAGCATATGCAGGTGCAACAACAGGGCAACAATTATTATATGCATTAGATGAGCAAGTACGTCGTTATGAGGTACAAGGATTAGTTACAAAATACGAAGGCTGGGAATTTATTTCAGCAGTAATAGATGATGAAGGAATTGGTCGTGGAATAGTCGGCCAGAATATTAAGTCACACGAATTGAAAGTATTTAAAGCAGATGCAACGATTTTTGCGAGTGGTGGACCTGGTATCATCTTTGGTAAGTCTACGAATTCTGTTATTAATACCGGTTCTGCTGCAGCATCACTTTATTTACAAGGTGCTATATATGCGAATGGTGAATTTATTCAAATTCACCCAACCGCGATTCCTGGGGACGATAAACTGCGTCTAATGAGTGAATCTGCCCGTGGTGAAGGTGGTCGCCTTTGGACATACAAGGACGGAGAACCATGGTATTTCCTTGAAGAGAAATACCCTGCATATGGAAACCTTGTACCACGTGATATCGCAACACGTGAAATATTCGATGTTTGTGTGAATCAGAAGTTAGGTATTAACGGGGAGAATATGGTGTACTTAGACCTTTCTCACAAGGATCCGAAGGAACTAGATATCAAGCTAGGTGGTATTATCGAAATCTATGAAAAATTCGTAGGGGAAGACCCGCGCAAGGTTCCAATGAAAATCTTCCCAGCCGTTCACTATTCAATGGGTGGACTATGGGTAGATTATGATCAAATGACAAATATACCAGGAATCTTTGCTGCAGGGGAATGTGATTACACACAGCATGGCGCAAACCGCCTTGGAGCGAACTCTTTATTGTCCTCTATATATGGTGGAATGGTTGCAGGTCCAAATGCCATTAAGTATCTTGACGGACTCGAAAAAACCGTTGATGACATCCCTTCCTCCTTATTTGACAGCAGATTAAAAGAAGAAGAAGCAACTTTTGATCAACTGTTGAATATGAAAGGGGAAGAAAATGCTTATCAAATCCACAAAGAGCTTGGAGAATGGATGACAGATAACGTAACCGTTGTACGCGATAATGCAAAGCTATTAAAAACGGATGAAAAAATCCAAGAGTTATTAGAACGCTGGGAGAATATTAACATCAATGATAGCTCACGATGGAATAACCAAGGTGTTATGTTTACTCGTCAATTGAAAAATATGCTCCATTTAGCTCGCGTGATTACACAAGGTGCTTATAATCGTAACGAAAGTCGAGGGGCACATTACAAGCCAGAATTTCCTGATCGTAATGATGAAGAATGGTTAAAAACAACCAAGGCAACCTTTGATCGTACAACAAATGCTCCAAAGTTTGAGTATGAGGATGTGGATGTTTCATTAATCCCACCTAGAAAACGTGACTACACGAAGAAGAAATAAAAAGGGGGTAGCGAGAGATGGCAGAAGAAAAAATTACGCTAAAAGTAACACGTCAAGACAGCCCTGATTCTTCTCCTTATGAGGAGACCTTTAAGATCAATTATCGTAAGAATATGAATATCATCTCAGCATTAATGGAAACCCAAAAGAATCCAGTCAATGCTTCCGGCGAGCCAGTTGCCCCAGTACAATGGGAGTCCAACTGTCTTGAAGAGGTTTGTGGCGCATGTTCCATGGTCATTAATGGGGAACCTAGACAAGCATGTTCTACACTTGTAGATAAACTTGAGCACCCAATTCGAGTTGCACCTATGACTACCTTTCCGGTTGTACGTGACTTAGTGGTAGACCGTAGTCGAATGTTCGAATCCTTAAAGAAAGTAAAAGCATGGATTCCAATCGATGGTACTTACGATTTAGGGCCAGGCCCAAGAATGCCTGAGAAAAAACGTCAATGGGCGTATGAATTATCCAAATGTATGACTTGTGGTGTTTGTCTCGAAGCATGTCCTAACGTCAACAGCAAATCAGACTTTATCGGACCAGCTCCTTTATCACAAGTACGTCTGTTTAATGCACACCCAACAGGCGATATGAATAAATCAGAGCGATTAGAAGCACTAATGGAAGACGGAGGCATTTCAGGCTGTGGAAATTCACAAAACTGTGTGCAGGTTTGTCCTAAAGGAATTCCATTAACTACTTCAATCGCTGCATTAAATCGTGATACAAATATCCAATCATTTAAAAACTTTTTCGGAAGCGATCATGCTTATTAAGATTAAAGAAGCCTTCTCCAGTTAATGGGGAAGGCTTTTCTTATTGAATTAGAGAGTTGCAAAAAAAGAGAGGCAACTTGCAAAAATAAGTGGAAAGTTGCAAAAAAGAGAAGCAACTTGCAAAAATAAGTGGAAAGTTGCAAAAAAGAGAAGCAACTTGCAAAAATAAGTGGAAAGTTGCAAAAAAGAGAAGCAACTTGCAAAAATAAGTGGAAAGTTGCAAAAAAAGAGAGGCAACTTGCAAGAATAAGTGGAAAGTTGCAAAAAAAGAGAGGCAACTTGCAAGAATAAGCGGAGAGTTGCAAAAAAGAATAGCACTCCCAAAAATCTTCAGAAAATATATTAATTATTTTTGTATTAAATGTTGACAATCCAAAATATTCAATTACAATTAAAGTGAGTAATCACTCATTATATGATAAGAAGGTGAAAATATGAGTATTATACAAATTGATAATGTCTCCCATCAATTTGGTAAGGAAAAAGTATTGAAGGATGTTGATTTGAAAATAGAGAAAGGGAAAATTTATGGTTTATTAGGACCCTCGGGTGCTGGTAAAACGACTCTTATTAATATGATTGTGGGCATGCTCAGGCCAACGAAAGGTACGATTATTGTTGACAATACAAAAGTTCCATCATTCAAGGTTCTTCACAAAATTGGTTTTATGGCACAATCTGATGCTCTATACCAAGAACTAACTGCATGGGAGAACATGGAGTTTATTGGCTCAATCTATCAGGTAAAGAAAAAGATTTTACAAAAAAAAATGAAAGAAGCTGCTAGAGCTGTTAATTTGGAAAATCACCTTAAAAAGCCCATTTCTCAATTTTCAGGAGGGATGAAAAGACGTTTATCGCTAGCTATATCCCTGTTGCATGAGCCAAGAATATTATTATTAGATGAACCCACTGTTGGAATTGATCCACTTTTACGTAAATCGATTTGGGATGAATTTCGCAAACTTCAACAAAATGGTGTTACGATCGTTGTGACGACACATGTGATGGATGAAGCAGATAAATGTGATCAGCTTGCGCTATTGCGTGATGGCAGGATTGTAGCGAGTGGCACTCCTCTTGAATTAAAAAAACAATATCAAGTAGAAACAATTGAAGATGTCTTTCTAAAAGACGGAGGTGTACTCTAATGGCAGTAGGAGCGATAGTAAAGCGAATTGTTAGTCAGTTTAAAAGAGATAAGCGTTCTTTAGCACTGATGCTATTAGCGCCAATGTTGTTACTTTTTCTTGTTTGGTTAGTTTTTAATGGTTCAGACTATAAACCATTAATAGGGTATGATAATTTACCTAATCCAATCATTGAATCTATTAGTGATAATAGTGAGGAATTGTTAAAATTAGACCGAGAAGAAGCAATATCCTTAATGAAAAGCGAAGAGCTAGATGCATATATTAGCATGGAAAATGAGCAACCAGCTATTTTATTAGAAGGCAGTGACTCGAATAAAAATAGTACAGTGATGCAAGTGGTCGAGGAAGCACTCCAATCAATGGATAATAACCAGAAAGGTACTGAGCCTAAGGTTGAATTCTTATATGGCTCAAGTGATTTAGGTTTATTTGACCGAGTTGGTCCAGTGTTAATTGGATTCTTTGTTTTTTTCTTTGTGTTTATTCTCGGTGGGATTTCGTTCTTAAGGGAGCGAACACAAGGAACATTAGTGAAGCTGTTATCGACACCTATTAAGCGATGGCAACTGGTTGTAGGTTATGTTGTAGGATTTGGTACTTTCACCATCCTGCAATCGATCTTGATTGTCCTTTTCTCCGTATATATATTAGATATGCATATGGTGGGATATGTATGGGAGCTTTTAATTGTTACCATTTTACTTGCTATTACTGCTCTAACCCTAGCAATATTACTCTCTACTTTTGCAAACAATGAATTTCAAATCATGCAATTTATTCCGATTGTAATTATTCCTCAGGTATTCTTCTCGGGCATCTTCAATTTGGACACATTGGATAAATGGATTCAAATATTAAGTAATTTCATGCCATTAACTTACGGGGCAGATGCTTTGAGTGATATGATGATAAAGGGTTACCATTTACAGGATGTTTGGTTTAACATAGTTGTATTATGTGGATTTGCATTAGTCTTCTTTTTACTCAATATTGTTGTATTAAAAAAACATCGAACTTTATAGGGGTGCATATATGAATCAAGAACATTTATTTGAACAGATCTTGAAAATGGGTGATCAAGAGAAAAGGGTTACTGATAAACAAGCTAAAATTCTTCAAGCAGCAATCGAAATTTTTGCTAAAAAAGGCTTTGCATCTACAACAACAAGTGAAATTGCTAAAAAAGCAGGTGTTGCAGAGGGAACCATTTTCCGGCATTACAAAACAAAAAAGGAACTACTTTATTCCATTATATCTCCCTTTGCAACAGAGCTTATTCTACCATTTTTCGCAGATCGATTTGTAAAGGAGGTTTTCGAAGCACCAACCAATCAAAGCTATGAAGAATTGTTAAAGCAATTAATCAGAAATCGCTTCAAATTTGTACAAAGTAATGTTGATTTAGTAAAAATAATTATTCAGGAAATGGCATTCCAGGAGGAAATCCAGCACTTTTTTCAGCAAACCTTTGTAGAAAAGGTATATCCAAAGTTTTCTAATTTCATTAAGGAATTTCAGAGAAGAGGAGAGATTTCAGCAGACTTTCCAATTAATACTGTATTACGTCTAACGATAGCCTCTGTTGTTGGTTTCCTTTTTACTCGTTTTGTTGTTTTACCGGATGCTAATTGGAAGGATGAGGAGGAAATCGAGCATACGATTGCATTTATTCGAAAAGGACTAGCTTAATCGAAGGATTTTTGTTGATAAAATCTCAATGATAAGTAATGGAAGAATACATTCGCGAAATATTGCCCTATTTAGACGTTTGTAGAGCACACCTTCTCTCTCGTGAACATATGATACAGTGACTAAGTAATACCCTCTTATTACAATGCCCTAAAGTTAGCAAGGAGGGGTTCACATTTGAAAGACAATGACTACAAGCCGAAGCAATTACTAACAAAAAGGGAAAGAGAAGTATTCGAATTACTAGTACAAGACAAAACAACAAAGGAAATCGCCCAAGAACTGTTTATCTCCCAAAAAACAGTTAGGAATCATATCTCAAACGCAATGCAGAAGCTGGGTGTAAAGGGGCGCTCACAAGCTGTGGTGGAATTGTTGCGCATGGGCGAGCTAGAGCTTTAATGGAATGATCGAAAACCAGTTATTCACTTGAAAAAGGAATAACTGGTTTTTCTGTTAGGTTAAAAGCGGAAATAATAAAAAGTGATTTATTGCTATGAACATCAAAAAGGCATCTGTTACTGGTTGGATTAAGTAATGAATACCCGTAATCAGTTAATTCCTAAACCATGAGAATGACAGGTTTGTCTAACGATTTCTCAATAACTGTACAATCTCAACCGTATCCATAAGATTTACTCCAATATTTCTCATTTCATCTATACCTCGTTCATATGTCTGAGAAATTGCATCCTTTGCCATCACAATTCGAAAGTCCCTTTCGCTTGCTTGGTAAATGGTAGTTCTAGGACAGTTTGGGAAATTACATCCACTAATAATAATGGTATCAATATTTTGAGTGCGTAAAAATTTCTCTAGATTCGTTCTATAAAAAGCACCCCAACGAGATTTATACATAATCCATTCCACATTAGCAATCTCTTGAAAATTCCCTCTTAGCAATTGATCAGGGCATAATCTAGTTTCATTGTTTGGTTTAATTTCATCAACTAATTCTGCCCCCTGTGTATGAGGAACCGCTATACGGAAACCTTTTTCTACCGCTTCTCTGCGACAAATGTCAACATTGGAGCCATCCGCTTTATAAAGGCGAATTATATGAAGAATTGGTAAGTTGTTTTGTCTGAACACTTGTAATAATTCCCTAATTTTAGATGTAACTTCCCATGTGCCATCAATTCGGGCTGGGGCATCAGGTAACACAAAATCATTTTGAGTATCAATCGTCATTAATATCGCATTGCTCCAATTTGGACTTGTGTAATTCATTCATAGCACCTCTTTATCATCATTTAACAATTCGCTTATAAATAAATATAAATATGATCGCAACAATAGAACAGCCAAAGATCGCTCCAGCTAACATTCCGATGCCTATACCGTACCAAGGATTTATCGTTACAGCTACCGCAATACTCGACATAAAGATAATCACAGCAATAGAAAAGCTAATGATTGAAGGAAGATAAACTTTGCTCGTATGGTAATGTTGAAAGAATATACTTAGTAAAATCACCAATAAAATATAGAGACATGCAATCGTAAAGCCGTTTATTGTTTGATCAATTAAATGGATCAAACGAATGCTATGTGCTGTCTTAGGAGCATCGAGCTGAATCGTTTCCAACTTCTGTGTCACTAAATCGATTGTCTTTAACGTAAACTTATCCGGTTCTTTTGGCCAGTTCGTACTTTCTAGAAAAGCAACTTTTTTACCTTTATGAAAAAATTCGATAGAAGTAACTGCTTTTCTGAAATTAGTCAATTTTTCTATTTTGTTTGAAGCCAAATCTAGAATATATAATTCATATTCAAAAAATGATTGAGATTCTTGTGAGACGTCTGTAAACGCCAAATGTTTTTCTTCTAAGGACAATTCCGCTTCATAAAAAGAGTAGGTATTAGCGAATTCCTTAGGAAGAAAAGATGGTTCCGTAGTTCGTGTTTTGTCTTCAATGGAATAGGCATAAATTCGTTCCTTCTCCCCATCAACTTCGTTATAATAAATTGTCTTTCCATCTGGAGATAGGAAAAGGTGATTCATCGAAAAGTGATCAGCATCCGTCAATTTTGTTATTTGTCCTCCAGCTGTTTCAATAGAGAAAAGATCAAATCCCTCTTTAGAGTTCTCACCTTTTTTAAACTCTTCCGCCTCGACGGCAACAAAATAGATATTATCCCCATCACGTGAAAAAATCGCATCTTTGACGTGTAGCTCTTCATCTGTTAATTCCCTATCTTTGCTTTTATTTAGTGTAATCGTTCGAAGTGATTGAATGCCTTCTTGATCCTCACTTAAATAGACAATTTTGTCACCACTGGGTGAGAACTTAGGCGAACGATGCTGTAGATTAGTGGGGTTAGTTATTTTTTGAACATTGGTACCATCAGGATTCGCCATATAAATCGATTCTTTGCCGTTTTCATAGTAGGAAAATGTTAGTTTTGAATCGTCAAAAGAAAGACTAATACTTTCTCCCAGTCCAGTATAATAACGATGAGGGTCATCGCCTAACAAGAAAGAATAGAGGATCATTCCAGATAATAATAAGATGGTCACACCAATTGTTACAAAGAGCATGCGTTTTCGTTTCATACAGAAATCCCTCATTCTACAATTTGAATATTATAGATATTACACCTAATTATACCAAATAGAACAATTGTTATCAGAAATTTTATGAAGGTTATCCATTACTATCATTTGATAATGTTACATAACCTTGTTAAAATTAATATTAAGTAACAATTAAAGAGGCGATTAAATGGAATTTGTTCATCCGATCAAGGACATCCATCAAATTAACAGAATGAAGAAGCTCTTAATTCAGCAATCGAAAAGGGATTATGCTTTTTTTGTTGTTGGAATTAACACTGGGCTTAGATTGAATGACCTTCTACATCTCAAAGTAAAACATGTTTGGAATGGACAAACGTTTTATGATTTTCTCCATGTTGATAATAGTGATCCACCATATTTTTTAAACGATAATGCTAAAAAGGCACTCAAGGACTATATTTTTAGCAATCATGATATGGAACCAGATCACTACCTGTTCAAATCACAAAAAGGCAATCTCCCCATTACCCGTCAACAAGCCTATCGAATTATAAACAAAAAGGCACAAGAAATTGGTTTAACTGGTAAGGTTGGCACACATACTCTAAGAAAAACCTTCGGCTATCATGCTTATAAAAAAGGTGTTGCCATATCTTTATTGCAAAAAATATTTCATCATTCTACAGCAAGTGAAACGTTGCACTATTTAGATATTCAAAACGATAACGATACAGTTATCATGATTGATGTAAACTTGTAGGAAAGGAAAGTGAATCTATGGATCATTTGATACTATCATCTGAACACTTTATTTTTGTTGTAGCATTATTATTAATCATTGGTGTGTTGGCCACAAAAATTTCAACAAAATTAGGCGTTCCAGCTCTCATATTGTTTATCATTGTTGGTATGTTAAGCGGAAGTGAAGGCTTAGGGTTTATTTATTTTGACAACGCCAAAGTAGCTCAATTAATCGGTGTTATTGCCCTTGTTATTATTCTATTCGAAGGAGGACTTCAGACCAAATTCTCCACTGTTAAATCTGTCGCAAAGCCCGCACTATCTCTTGCAACAATAGGAGTACTACTCACTACCTCCATCGTTGCCGTTGCAGCAAAACTAATCATGGATATTAGCTGGTTTGAAGCATTTCTATTTGGTTCCATTGTCGGATCTACAGATGCAGCAGCGGTATTTTCTGTATTAAAAGGTCAAAATATTAAGGAAAGATTAGGGGCCACTCTCGAAGTGGAGTCTGGTTCAAATGATCCAATGGCCGTGTTTTTGACGGTATCGTTCATTGAAATCTTAACTATCGATGATCCATCCTATATTATGATGATCGGATCATTCTTTTGGCAGATGGGAATGGGTTTATTAATTGGTTGGATCTTAGGGAAACTTGCAGTAAATGCTATTAATCGCGTAAATCTGGACTCTAGTGGGTTATATCCTGTTTTTGCTGTTTCATTTGCCTTATTGGCTTATAGTATTACCGACTTTATCGGAGCAAGTGGCTTATTGGCTGTCTACCTATCTGCAATGATTATCGGAAATACAGATTTAACTTATCGCTATTCTATTTTAAAGTTCAATGAAGGTTTTGCTTGGATAATGCAAATCCTAATGTTTGTCATTTTAGGTCTTTTAGTATTTCCTTCTCAGTTATTTACCTTAGATGTGATCTGGAAAGGTCTTATTCTTGCGGGAACTTTGATTTTGGTTGCACGACCTATTGCAGTGCTATTATCCATTACTAAAATGGGTTTTAAATGGCGAGAAAAGCTATTCCTGTCTTGGGCAGGACTACGAGGTGCTGTTCCAATCGTACTGGCCACCTTCCCGATGATTGCAGAAGTTGAAAATAGTCAAATGATCTTCAATGTCGTATTCTTCGTTGTGATGACTTCGACTTTATTGCAAGGTTCTACGATTTCTACCTTTGCTGAGAAATTAAAGCTAACTGGTCCAACTAAAGTAGAACCAAGTCACACCTTAGAGCTTGTCTCTATAGGAAAAGCAAATGCCGAAATAATTGAATATGTAGTAAATGAAGAATCTTTTGTAAAGGGAAGTAGAATAAAAGAAATAGATTTTCCAGATGATGTATTAATTAATGCAATTATCCGAGAGGAAGATTTGATAACACCTTCAGGAGATTCACAAATCGAGGTCGGCGATATATTATATATTTTAACTTCCAAAAGAAGTAAAAAAGCACTGAACAAGTTACTAAAAGTATAGCGGTATGGAGTGATTTGATGGAGGAAAATTCTTTTTATAATAAAGTTGGTAAGATAAACGGCTGGAATTTTGATCATCTTCAAGTAACAACTGAAGGGATAGCTAAGGAGATTAGTCAAGAGGTTTATCAGTTATGTTCCCCAACAGATATTGTGCTGGATATCGGAACAGGGGGTGGGGAGAGGCTGCTAAACCTAGCTGATTCTGTTCTATTAGCAGTAGGGATAGATCTATCACAAGAAATGATCAAAAAAGCCCAAAATAATTGTACTATTCAAAATGTACGTTTTGCTGAAATGCCGGCAGACAATTTATTATTTCCAGATCAGTTTTTTGATGTCATCACTTGTCGCCATGCACCATTTTTTGCGAAAGAGGTAGAGAGAGTATTAAAGCAAGGTGGGACATTTTTAACGCAACAAGTTAGTGAAGGAGATAAAATAAATTTAAAACAAGCATTCGGACGTGGTCAAGCCTTCGAAATTGCCGATGGTACGTTAAAAGAGAGGTATAGGTCCGCAGTAGAGGATGCCGGTTTTGATCAAATTCAAGTCCATGATATAGAAGAAGTAGAATATTATCAACGTCCAGAGGATTTAATTTTTTTATTAAAGCATACCCCTATCATCCCGAATTTCGGTGAACAAGAGGATGACTGGATAATATTAGAAAAATTTATAACTGAACACCAAACAGAACAAGGAATTAAGACGAATACAAAAAAATTCCTAATAGTGGCTAGAAAATAATGTCCGTCAAGACCATATATCTTGGTAAAAGCTCTTGGTAAAAGTCCAATGTAAAAGCATTATTGCCAAGATAAAAGGATATATCTAGGTAAAAGCCCAAGGTGATATCAAGATAAAATAAAGCATGGAGGTAATCACACAAGCCAGTAACTATTTTTTTATCATCAATCAGCTTTAATCTATATATATGGCTTAGCAATTACCTGTACTAAGGAGCTTATGTTTTTTTCCACAAGGATTTAGCGAGAAGCCATGTCTTTTTAAGACCGGTTGGTTCTTCTACGGCTTTTTCTAGCACCTCATGGTTTGGCTCTAATTCATTTGACGCTATTGTGCTGTCATTTTTAGGATCTTCGCTTTTATGGTCTATTATTGTGGGCGAGTTAGTAGCTTCTTGATCCGAGAATGTACTCTCTTGATTAGAAGCTTCTACTGCTATCTCCTCTTGTTTTAAAATTGGTTCGTTTTCTCCTTTTACATCAACGTTTGGTTGTTGAGCTTTCTTTATTTGCTCCTCCATTAATTCCTCGTTAACTGGAGTATTTTCCGCCTTTTGCATCTCTTCTTTTTCTTTTGATTTGGCAGTCTTTGTATTTGTTATAATAACTTTGTTTAATTCAAATTCTCTTGTTCGGAATGTCTTTTTTCCTTTACTAATAGTAATTGTTCCTCGTTTATTGTTGTTCTCTACAGAGGAGGAGTTAGATTGACTTGCTGAATTTGTGGTTGTATGGTGGTTTTTCGGTAGTTGAGTGGAAGAGGGAGTTGGTTGATGGATCGTCTTCAGCATTTGTTGTAACCTACGATATTCTGATTTTTGATTTGTCGCTTTTGACTGGATTCCGCTGTTTTTTTGTCGCTGTTCGATTGCCTTTTGGTAAGCTTCTCTTTGCTCTGCTAGTTGTTTTTTGACTTTAGCTAATTCCTCATCTGTTTTGTGAAGGACAAGATCCATTTTTTGTACAAGATCAGATGTACGTAATTCATTTACACGACCTTTGATTAATGAGATGTCTTTCTTTAATTGATTGATAGAATGATTGATTGTACGAATTTCTCCTGATATTTTCTGTTCTTGCTTTTCATAGTTATCGATTTGCCGCTGATATGAATTTTCCATTGCTATCATTTCTCCTTTTAGCTTAGAAAATTTCCTTTTTAATAAGATTAACTCTCTTTGTGACTTTAGAAACGTTTTACTGTCTTCCGAATTTATAACATCAAATGTGTGCTTATAAACCTCTAAATCACGCTTTATTTTATCAATATCTTCCGTTTTGTACAGCCTATATCGATACATGACGATTCACCCTTTTTATAGCACATTAATATAATATTGATGAAACATCAAATCGTGACAAATGTGCTAGTTTTTGTAGTAATGAGATTAGTTAAAGTGGTTGCACAAAGAAAAGAATGTTCCTTAACAAATCTGGATAATGAGCAATCGATAATTCCTCATATCTAAAAATGGATAAACTATCGAAAAACTACACTCCTAATTGGATTATTCTATTCTTGGAAGCTAATTTTCTTCAGAATTACGAAAGTCATGGTTGTTGTTACATCTGTGCGGAGTACTATTAGTATGATATTCACCTAACTTCCTAAATATCATGATATTTCCGCTAATTCACTAAAACGTTTTGCTGCACATTGTCATAGGCTATATGGACATTAATCTTATTTGGAGGTGTTTGCACGATGCAAGCAGAGAATTTAGTAGGAGGGCAGGAGCTTCTGTGTATAAATACAGAGAAGGTATATGATTGGATTTTAAATGAAGCTTCCTTTGATCTCAGTCTAAATGATTTAGACTTACCGGTAAATCCTGTTACAGGTACTCAATTAGAGTGTGATGATATTGATCTTGATACGGTTTCTTGTACAGTTGCTCCAGCCGAAATTGATCCAATTGTCGTATTAGACAGAGAAAATCAAGTTTTTATGCTTGATGGAGAAGAAGTAACACTACAACTCGTAAATATTCGCAAAAACTTTGAAGTGACTATTTTTGTTAACCTAGTGGCTGAGCTTGGAGGAGCACAGGTAGAAGTCGGATCGGCAGATTTTACCCGCTGTGAGCAAGTGATTTTATGTGCTCCAACAGGAACAGACATAAATGTAACTTATACGGACTTAGATTGCTTTGTATGTACTGCAACTTGTGATCCCGGTACGACAACAGAAGTAGATGAGTTGGATGTAACCGTAACTGTTCGTCTTTGCCAAAGCATTCAATCTACTTTCCCAGTCACACTTGAGCTTGAGGCTGCTTTCTGTGAACCAAGAGACATTTTACCATTCCCACCATGCCCAGCTCCAACAATGCCAGCGCAATGTCCGGTTGTTTTCCCGAACAGCAATGGTAATAACAGATAAGCTAAGATCATAAACATAAAGAGAGGAGAGTCCTCTCTTTATTTTTTTCGAGTAATTTTAAGATCCTGACTCATGTATAGAAAAAAACTGTTAGCATGGAGGTGCAAGCATGAACTCAATTCATTCACTACAGCGTAAAATGAAAGAATGGAAGAGTGTTCAATCTTCCCAATGGAATGAAGTCAGAGATTTAATTGCTGCTTTAGATACGAGTCAATCATTAAATATTGTTAGTTTTTTTACTTATTCTCTTAATATTACACATGCACAAGGATATGATAATTATTGCCTCGGAAGTTATCATATTAAGAATATCGGAACAAAGCCTCTTATCAATCCCTATATTTGTATAAAGTTATCCGATGAATCTATATTGGAGTTCTCTGGGAAATACCTTTATAAAAATTTTCAGCAGTCAATTCGAGTTGCTAATGCATGGGAACGCTTGAATGAATCGACAGATAAACAGGAATTTTGGTTAAGGCCAACCCATACTCAAATATTGAATCCTTTTGAAACGTTAACCTTTCCGAATTTTCAAATTAAATGGAATCCTGAGGATACTTATTCTGAAAGTATACAGGGCTTTACATATGGTGACGAGCTATCAAATGGGCAAAATTCCCTTAATACCATTCATATAAATGGCTCCATCCAATTGAGGGAGGGTGAAGAGGATGAATAATGGAAACCAAGAATGGATGAAGCAATTTTTTGATCAGTATGTAAAGGATTTTACACATCATGAAGGCAATCGTAGTTTTGTTTTTCTTGAAAATCATACGTTACAAATGGTCATGACTTATTTATTCATGCACTTAGAGAATCAACCAATAACTCAAAAGAAAGAAGATATTTCAACAGAAGATTTCGAGCAATTAGAAAGGCTTTTAGATGAAATGATAGAGGAGAGTAACATGGCACACAAAGAAATGATCACGATACTTCAAGAAAAGCTGAACACGTCTTCTTAAATATCCCAATGGAAAGAAACCCCAACGCATTTTTCAAATAATAAAACCTACAGATGATTACCAGTTTTCATTAACTGGTACGTGAAGGGTTGTTAGAATGTGAAAAGTATAGAAAAGTGGTTATACTTACCAATCGAAGTAAAGGTAAGAGAGCAAGATGCTAAGCTAATATTAGCCTATCATGCGCTTAAGGAAGGATACCATGTCATGATAGGAGATCATATTCAAGTCGAAATGGCTTTAGAGAGCTTTCCAAAAGGTATCTTTTTTTCTAAAGGTGGCCCCCATGGTTTTAGAAAAAGAGTAATTACACACGCTAAGGACCATGGACATTTAGTGGTGGAGTTAGATGAAGAAGGCTTATTAATTCAAAAAAAATCATATTTAATGGATCGTATGAGAAGGGATACTCTTTTACATGTTTCCAAGGAATTTTGTTGGGGAAGCCATCAAAAAAGGTCCATTACAAGTGCAAATCCAGATCTTACGAATCGCTGTCATGAGGTAGGTAACCCAAGATTTGATTTATTACAGCCCAAATATCGGACGATCTATGAGGAAGAGGCTCAATCGATAAAGGATCAATACGGGAACTTTATTCTTGTTAATACAAGATTTTCTCAATATAATACAGCAAAGGGAAAGAAGGAAAATACGTATTATCAATTTATTAAGCAATTATATAATAGATTCCTAGATTTAGTCGAAGAGTTATGTAAAAAATTCCCACAGTACACCATAGTTATACGACCACATCCTGGCGAAGACTTTAACTCCTATCGAAAATACTTCTCTGGCTATAAAAATGTCCATGTTGTCCATGAGGGAAGTATTATAAAATGGTTAATGGCTGCTCAAGTAATTATTCATAATGGATGTACCTCTGGTATAGAAGCATTCCTTTTAAATAAACCGCTTATTTCTTTTATCCCATTTGCCACAAAAGAATTAGACCTCCCCAATCAATTAGGGAGGAAAGCAAAAAGTTATAAAGAAGTTATTTCTATACTAGAAAACATTTTTTCCTCTCAGTCGATACTAACTTCAGAAGAGAAAGAGCAGCAGCGTAGGTTGTTGTCCAACTTTTATAAATGGGATGATAATAGCTATTCTTATACCTCAATTTTACAATATTGTAGAGATCTTCAACTACCATCACATGTTACACCGAAAAATCCGAAACGGCTCTCGTTGAATAGAAAACATAGAAAACGAAAATTCACTCTTACAGGAGAAGAGATTTCAGATTTTTTTTCGAGGCTAGATCAAATTGAAGGCAATTCTACATCCTATCAAATAGTACCAATAGCTGCTAATTTATATAAACTTAGTCTTAAGTAGTTCAGTGAGGGATGAACAATCCCCCACTGATAAATACCTCTATTTTAAACAACATCCTCCACGACGTCTAATAATTGCTTTTTTCTTAACAGAGGATGAAATAACAATTGGTTCATTGGAATTGGAATTCTCGGAGTTATTTTGTCTATTTTTACCTGACTTATCCTTTGCCTTCATGAAAACAGCTCCTTCATACTTTATATTTCATTATAGTAAATTGAGTTAAATTTGGAATGGGCAAATTCACAATAACTAGAAAAAAAGGCAATGGACATCTAGTGAGATTAGCCCATGTAGTTATTACGTAAGCAAATATTGCTAGAATAATTTAATGCTATTACTGGGTGGAATGTACTTTTGTTTTACTGGTTGGATGTGAGAAGGCTTCCATTCATGATGATTTTTCTCAGATGGATTTGTTCTGTGTATGGAATGAAGTATCGTTTGAATTTGGCGATACTCAGATTGATTATTCTTAGGAGCTATTAGATCCGGCTCGTCTATTGATCTTAGGTTCTGTATTCGTTCATTATGCTGATCCAAATCCTTTTTTAGTTCGGTAATTTGGTTATCCGTTTTGTTCATGCTGGAGTTTACTTTGTTTAATAGCTCCTCCACCCGTAGATCTTCTATGTCCTTCTTAATTAATTCAACCTCTTGTTTTAATTGCGTGATCGATTGCTGAAGAGTGCTGATAGGATCGGTTATTCTTTCATCACTTACATTCTCTTCATTCATTTCGAATCTCCTTTCAATGATTATCCTTCCATGTTTCTTATTCTATCGTATGGTTGATTGCCCAAATCGTGATTAGTCTTAACCTAATGAGTAAAATCTAGCGAGTGTATGAACCAATTAATCCATTACATCATAGGCTATAAGTGAAAATTCTCTAATCTCTTTCTCTTCCAATGAAAAGAAGAGCGATCAATCTTTTTAGGAGGTGTATATTTTGAATTGTTATCAAGTCGACGGAGAGCAAGAAATTCTTTGTATTAATACGAAAAAAGTTTACGACTGGATTTTAAATGAAGCAGAATTTGATTTAACTTTAAACAATCTAGATTTACCTGTAAATCCAGTTACAGGTATACAATTAGAATGTGATGATATAGACCTTAATAGCGTTAGTTGTACGGTTACACCAACAGAAACAGATCCCATTACAATATTAGGCAGAGAGAACCAACTCGTTTTTATAGATGGTGAGGAAGTAGTTCTCCAAATCGTCAATATTCGCAAAAATTTTGAGGTAACGGTATTTGTGAACTTAATCGCTGCATTAGGTGGTGCTACAGTAGAAGTCGGTTCCGTTGAATTTTCTCGCTGTGAACAAGTAATTATGTGTGCTCCCGATGGAACGGATATTGACGTAATCAATGTAGACTTAGACTGTTTTGTTTGTACTACTAGTTGTGACCCTGGCACAACGACAGAGGTGGATGAGCTAGATGTGACTGTCAATGTTCGTTTATGCCAGAGCATTCAATCAACATTTGATGTAACACTGGAAATTGAAGCGGCTTTCTGTCAACCAAGAGACATTTTACCATTCCCGCCATGTCCAGCTCCAACCATTCCATTACAATGCCCTGTTGTGTTCCCCAATAATAATGTTATAGAAAAAAAGCATGAGATGAAGGAGGATTTTCATCCACCTGAACTAAATGACTTTCAGGAGCTAATGGAAAATCATCACACAGCAATTCATGATGCAAGCATGGATACAAATGAAATGAAAGATAATGAATAAAGGGAGGATAATACCCTCTCTTTATTTTTTTTGGAAGCTTAAGATTAGCTTATGAAAAACAAAAAAAGTGGAATAGGTCGATATAAGAGAACCTGTTAAAATACATAAATTGCTCAAAAGCTTAAGGATTAAAAAATGGGTTGAAAATATAGGCCATGCTCTTTAACTAATAAGCTCCCCTTTAATATATATATTAGAGTACACAAGATAAGGAAGGCTCAAGAAATGGAAGGAGCATGGGTGAAGATAAGTAAATCAGAGTTAACCGTCCGCAAGACCACCACTTCAGGATGTGAAAGTAACGCGGTCCGACCGGATATTAGTCACTAAACATTCTGTTAAGTTTCGTTAATGAATAACCCTCCATGATGGTAGTCTCGCTTTATCACAAACGGATATTAACTTGGTAAATTGAAAATGGCTTCAACAGAAAGACAAGAGGCCTTATGGATGAAAGGTACGGGGAATAATTTGTAATGAAAGAGGGAGATGTTGTGTATTTTGAAAATAAAAGAATTTTAATCATTGGAGGTACTGGGACTATAGGTACAAGCCTTGTAGGATACCTATTAAAAGAAAATCCACAAATTATAAAAATATTGAGTCGTGATGAATATAAGCAACACATGATGAAGGAAGCTTTTGATTATCATGAGAAATTACATTTTATTATCGGAGATGCACGTGAGTATGACAGTTTAATCGAAGCAATGGAGAGGATAGATTATGTCATACATGTTGCGGCAATGAAGAGAGTAGAAGTCTGTGAAAGTAATCCATTTGAGGCAGTAAGAACGAATGTGATGGGAACGTATAACGTGATGAAAGCAGCAACTCAACAACATGTCAAAAAGGTTGTGTTTACAAGCTCAGACAAAGCGATATCACCAACCAATGCTTATGGAGCAACAAAGCTTCTAGCGGAAAGAATGATAGCAGCTACTGAAAAAAATAAAGAATCGTCTACTATTTTTGCTAGTGTTCGTTTCGGCAATGTTATGGGCTCAAGAGGATCA
The DNA here is from genome assembly GCF_055392695.1 of Gracilibacillus sp. JCM 18966. Taxonomy (NCBI): domain Bacteria; kingdom Bacillati; phylum Bacillota; class Bacilli; order Caryophanales; family Bacillaceae; genus Gracilibacillus; species Gracilibacillus sp. JCM 18966. Next base: position 2,831,180 of record NZ_AP043883.1, read on the forward strand.
GTCATTCCATTATTCATTGAACAGATTAAAAACAACCAAAGAATCAATGTGACAAATAAGAACATGACGAGGTTTATGATGACACTGGAGCAAGCTACAGAATTAACCTTAAAAGCTTTAAGAGAAGCGCAAGGTGGAGAAGTATTTGTCTTGAAAATGCCTGTCATTCAATTAGGGCTGCTAGCGGAGGTTTTAATCGAAGAGATAGCAAAACAAAATAGATTAAGAGAAGATGGTATAGAAGTAAAGGTTACAGGACTTCGAACTGGTGAGAAGATGTATGAAGAATTAATGACAATGGATGAATCCAAAACAGCATTAGAGTTACAAGATATGTACATCATTCCAAGTCTATCGAATAACAACAAGGCGTACGAAGGGGCAAAGAAAGCTGATATACGAACCTACAGCTCGTCTAGTCAAAAAGCCTTAGATCGAGAAGGATTACGGGCATTATTAAAGAAAGCTGGATTCATTTAATTAAGAGGAAGAGGAGAAGGTTCCAATGGATAGTTTTTTGCAAAATTATTGGTCTGTTTATCTTGATTATCTTCAAGACTTTGAAAGTTTAGAATATTTAGGATTTTCTTTACCATTTTTGTGTCATTTACCAAGCTACCTTCTACCAAAACCATCTTTATTAACACAAATCGAAAAAATGGATCGCAAACATTTAAGAAATCATGTCCAAAACCAAAAAGAAATACAAACCGTTTTTAATCAATTTGTTGCTACACATACCAAACCAAAAAGAAGAGTAGAAAATGGAAAGGTTGTCTTACATGTAGATAAATTACTACGCTTTCCACCATCAACAATGCAAAGTCATTTCGATCGTAAGAAAACGATTCTATTAATTAATAGCAATGGGCCAAAACAAAAACAAGTAAAGCCAAGTCTAAAAACACAATCACCACGAACATACCGCGCAAAAACGGAAGGGAAGGCTATTCCGCTAACGAACACGGTCAGGGTTAGCAAATCAAAACTAAAGGGAAAATCCAGATCGAATTATCGTGTAACTCAAAATATGCTCACCTATTATCTGCAAAACTACACAGGAGAGGTCGAGAGTGCTATTAAAGAAGCTCAACAAAAAGCGAGACAAATATTAGCAGGATTTAAAAATCATCCTATTTATAGCGATCCAGCCTTCCAAAAATGGTTATTAAACAATATTTTAGTAGTTATTAGACAAATATCTGCTGCCGTTGGTTTTCTAAAGAGAGTACCTGTCTCATGCTTAGTTGTGTCTACGACCCATAGTTATGTAAGTCGAATTCTTTCTATTGTAGCTGCTGAAAAAGGAATACCATCCATTTGTATGCAGCATGGAATCATTTCAAGTGAACTTGGTTATATACCAAAAATAGCGACAGTCGATGCTGTTTATGGCAATTATGAGAAAGAATTCTATCTGAATTTAGGAGCACCCAAAGGCTCTGTAGAGGTTATTGGTCACCCGAGATTTGATGAAAGATTTAATACAAAAGTCGTAAGGAGAGCAACTTTTGATAAAAAGTTAGGATTAAATCCTCGTAGAAAAAACGTCATGATTGCATTACGAGGAGAAGACGATATTAATAGATGGCGTATTTTGATCAAGAAAATAGATAGAAAACTAAAGGTGAACATTTTGATTAAGAACTATCCAAGCAAACAGCCACATATCCTTACGAAGGAATTTCGACATGTTTATTCAACAGGAAGCTATGGACTTTATGATATTTTTCCTAATGTGGATGCTGTTGTTACTTATTCTTCAACTGTAGGATTAGAGGCAATGCTCCATGGCAAACCAGTATTTGTTTTAAATAAAAGTTTTAGAGGCTTTACAGGCTACTACCATCTTCTTGATCAATTAGAACAAACCAGTCCAGGAGTTTTGGCAAATATCATTATCAAGTATTTTTCCGATGCAAAGTTTCGTCATTATACGGATAAAATCCGTAAATCTTTCTTAAGCAAAGCGTATTCAATTCAAAGTAGCTCTGGTGAAAGATTAAAAACTTTAATTAAAAGATTAACCAAATAATCATTCATGTCGGGAAGGAGAAATTTGGATGAGTAAAAGCCTAGGAGAAATTCATGACTATTGGAAGCATGTGAGTAAATCCGATTATTATATTGATAAAGTGGGAAGAAGTGAATTATTACTAGAATATATTCAGAAGTATAGTGAGAATAGACACAGAATCTTAGAACTTGGGTGTAATGTTGGAAGAAATCTGAATCATTTAATGAAAAATCACTACAGGAATTTGACAGGTATTGAAATAAGTGAAGAGGCTGTGAATTCTCTTAAAAAGAATTTTCCCACCTTATACGAAGATGCTACGATTATTCATTCACCAATCGAAAATATTATTAAAGAAATACCTAATAATCAATATCACGTCGTCTTTACCATGGCTGTATTAGAGCATATTCATCCAGAAAGTGAATGGATATTTAAAGAGATGGCACGAGTAACGAAATCCTATCTTATTACCATTGAAGCGGAGACAGCAAAAAATTGGCGCTTATTTCCAAGGAATTATAAAGTGATTTTTGAAAACTTAGGGATGAAGCAAATCGAAGCAAATACTGGGGAAAAAGAACTCGGTTTAGGCGCATATACGATTCGTGTTTTTAAAAAGCAAAAGGGTTTAACAAAATTCTTCAGTAAGATGTTTCAAAGAAACTAGGTGATCTTGTGGAGACAAAAATGCGCAATTACTGGTCGTTGTATTATCATTTTTTACAGGAGTTTAAAGAACTTACGTATAAAGGTTTTTCACTTCCGTACATTTTACACTTTCCTAACCTAGTTAGAAACAATAAAGAAGTGGCTAATGCTTTAGGGCAGGAAAATTTTGCGGATACCTTAACCTACCAAATAAATCATCAAAGAGAATTTCAAGCAGCATTCACCAAATATGTAAATTCACATCATAAAAGGTTTAAAAAGAAAAAAATCAATAATGGTAAGATTGCTATTCACGTTGATCCGATTCTCCGAATACCAGATAAATCTTATGAGAAATCCTTTAAAAAATCTAAATCGTTAATCGTTGTAGCGGATCCCACTACCTCTTCCACTTCAAAAAATAAGACTATTAAGTTTGGCTTACCAGTTAAGAACCTCTGTCATTATCGTACCTCCGCCTATAAAAAAGAGATTCTTGCTGTTCAAAATAAAGCAAGGGCTTTATTTCAATCAACTAAACATAGTCCTTTTTATCAAAATCAATTGTTCCAAGCAAAAGTGATAAAAAAAATTCCACAAGCAATTAAAATGATCGAACAAGTAAATCAATTCTTTGATGAGGTTCCGATTTCATGTGTACTTGTGTCAAGCACGCATAGTTATATCAGTCGGATTCTATCATTAGTGGCAGCTGAAAGAGGGATACCAAGTATTTGTCTTCAGCATGGAATAATGAATAGTGAGCAAGGCTTTATTCCAAAGATAGCAACAATTGATGCAGTCTATGGCCAATTCGAAGTAGATTGGTATAAGCAATTAGGAGTGAATCAACATGGATTAAAAATTATCGGACATCCACGATTTGATCAAGCGAAGCAGTTACCACAACAAACAAGGAAAGCATTCCATCAAAATTTGGGGTTGGATCCAAGAAAGAAAACAATTATGCTTGTTGTCCGTGAAAATCAAAAAATTGAGAAGTGGAGGCTATTCTTAAAAACTATCTATGCCAAAAAGTTGGATGTCAATATTCTTATTAAAGATATACCTGGAAAGGATGCCCATCCATTAACAAAGGAATTTCCAGTCGTCTCTTCCTCTAAAATCAGTAGTCTATACGATATATTGCCACATGTAGATTGTGTTGTTTCCTATACTTCAACCGTTGCACTAGAATCCATGTTAGCAGATAAACCTGTTTTTATTCTCGATAATTCATTCCCAAATTATACCGGTTATTATAACCCATTAAATGAAATGGTTCAAAAGGATCCCCGTAAGCTTGCCAAATTAGTTACTTTATTTTTTACAACACCGCACTGGAAAAGCTATGCAAAGAATAAGCGAGAGCAATTTTTGCGCTATGCATACCCATACAAGGGTATTTCAGAGAAAAGGTTGAAAGCATTGATATATGAATTAATGAATGGTAAATTTACACCTTTTTAACATGTATATTCTTAAATTGAACGAATATGATGGATGTAATCCTAAAGAAAAGAAGGAATGTTCACTCTTTTTCGTTCACTCAGGAAAGGGGTGGTTTTATGATTAGCCGTTTATCTGACCTAATCATAGGTACTGCGCAATTCGGCTTAGACTACGGAATCACTAATTTAAATGGCCGGACCTCTAAAGAGGAAGTGAAAAAAATACTACAATATTGCCGAAATAATAATATTCATATTCTCGATGCAGCAGCCGATTACGGAAAGAGTGAACAAGTTTTAGGAGAAATCATCACAGATAACTATTTTACTATTTATTCTAAAACCCCTCATATATTTGTAGAATCTATAAAAAATGTGGATCTACAACAGATTAAAGCAAGCTTTTATCAATCCTTGAAGAAATTAAAAGTAAATCAAATCGAAGGAATTTTTGTTCATAATGTCCAAAATCTAATAGTAGCAAATGGTGATAAATTGTTTCGGCTACTTCAAGGATGGAAAGAGGAGGGGCTAATCAAGAAAATAGGTGTATCGATCTATGACGAAGACATGGTTTCCACTTTACTAGAAAATTATGATTTGGATGTCTTTCAAATTCCGATCAATCTCTATGATCAACGCTTACTTCACTCTGGAACATTGCGAAAAATAAAAGATAAAGATATAGAAATTCATGCTAGATCGATCTTTCTCCAAGGTATCTTACTTGCAGATGAACATATGCTACCCAAAAAATTCCATCGTTATATACCTTATAACCAAAAACTAAAGGCCTTTCTAGATAAGTACCAAATGACAAAACTGGATGGAGCCTTAAAGTTTGTCTCACAAATCGATGAAATTGATCATATATTAGTTGGTATTAACCACCTGCAGCAACTAGAAGAAATCGTGGCGTCATTTGAAGCATTAGATGACAGGAAGATTCTTTTCGATTCCTTTCAACTCTCAGATATAGATTTGATTGATCCAAGGAGATGGTAAAAATGCTAAAGCTCGGAATAATTGGTATGAATGAGGGAAATGGTCATCCCTATTCTTGGTCAGCGATCTGTAATGGCTATGATCCAGAATATATGCAAGATTGCCCTTTCCCTACCATACCTCAATATTTGAGTGAAAAAAAATTCCCAGATGATGCGATCAAATGTGCGAAAGTAACCCATATTTGGACACAGGATAGAACAATTTCTCAACACATTGCTAGATCAGCTAACATTGCGCATATTGTAGATAAAAAGGAAGAAATGATTGGAAAGGTGGACGCTATTCTGTTAGCGAGAGATGATTATGAGAATCATCTTATCAATAGTGAGATTTTTATCGAAGCAGGCCTTCCTATTTATATCGATAAGCCGTTAGCGATTCATCGGAAAAAGGCAGAAGAAATTTTACTAAAGGAAAAGGAAAAAGGCCAAATCTTTTCTTGCTCTGCCCTTAAATATGCCACTGAATATAATCTAGCAAAAGATAGATTAAAAAGGGTTGGAAAGATCAAATCAATTCATGCTGTTGTGATGAAGTCGTGGGAGAAATATGCAATCCATGTGATAGATCCAATTTTGCGCTTGATCGGCTATCACCATCTCATTCAATCATCCACTGTAACGAAATCTGATGGCGCTGTTCATGTAAATTACCTAACACAAGACGATGTATTAATTAATATAACAGTAGTAGAGGAAGCAATATATTTACCATTTCGAATTACACTGATTGGTACAGATGACTATATGGAGCTGGAAATGAAAGACACTTTTCTTGCATTTAAGTCTTCATTAGAGAAATTTATCGGTATTGTAACGAGAAAGGAAGCTCCACTTTCTCATGAAGAAATGTTAAAAACAGTCGAATTTATTGAGGCAGGGATTTAATCTATGAAAGAAACGATTTTCATTACTGGAGGTACTGGTAAAGTAGGATTTCAGCTTGTTCAACACTTTTTAAATAATGGATACAAGGTGCTAACCACCTCGAGATATGAAGCAAAGCTTACAGACATGAGAGAAAAATTGAAAAATACCAATCATTTTTACTCATTAGCTGTCGATATAGAAGCCGACCACGCACTGCGAACCATTGACCTGTTTTGTGAACAAAATAATCTAGTGATCAATATACTAATAAATAATGCTCGTAATCGAGATTATCTACAAATCGTTGATGGTAAAACACCACGTGATCAATGGCTAAATGAATTTAACCTAAATGTTGTGGTTCCATATGAATGGTCCATGCATTTTGCCAAAAAGGATCCATTAGTTTTACGATCTGTTATTAATATTTCATCTATCTACGGGATTGTTGCACCAAATGTCCATCTATATGAAGATTTTGAATCTGAATCTCCAATTAATTACGGTGTGTCCAAAGCAGCACAAATTCACTTAACCAAGGAATTAGCAGTACGAATGGCATCAAAGGGGATAGCCGTTAATTGCATATCATTTGGAGGAATTAAAGGCCGTGTTGATCAAGCATTTGCTGAAAGGTACGCAAAACTCACACCCTCAGGTGATATGCTAGCAGAGGAAGATGTAATTGGAGCAGTAGATTTTTTTGTTTCTAATAAGTCTAAGCAAATTACAGGGCACAATTTGGTGATTGATGGTGGGTGGACAATTTGGTAAAGGAATCCATTTGCATTATTCCTGCTCGAGGCAATTCTAAACGAATTCCAAATAAAAACAGAATGGAATTTCATGGTAAGCCAATGCTTGCATGGACTATTTTGGCTGCAAAGGAATCTCAACTTTTTGATCATATAATCGTGAGTACAGATAATGAAAAAATCGCAGAAATATCCCAAAAGTATGGTGCAGAGGTTCCTTTTCTACGGAAGAAGCACGCTGATGACCAATCTCCAGTTAGCTTAGCTTCCTTCAGTGCATTAATCGAAGCTGAGAAGTTTTTTGAGAAGGAATTTTCCACTATTGCCCAATTAATGCCCAATTGTCCACTGAGGACTAGTGAGGATATTCGCAACTCTATTAATTATTTTGAGAAGTCAAACACCGCCTTCCAGATCAGTGTAACAAGATATCAATGGCTGAATCCATGGTGGGCATTGCATATAGATAAAAACAATCAACCGAAGCCAATTTTTGAAGAAGAATTACGCTCTAGATCTCAGGATCTTCCAGAGCTATATTGTCCAACTGGTGCTATTTGGATTGCTCAAGCAGAAGCTTTTAAAAAGGAAAAAACCTTCTATGGAAAGAACTATCAAATTTGTGAGCTCGACTGGGAAAGTGCTATCGATATTGACACAAAAGAAGATTTAGCGATGGCTGAATTATTAATGAAAGAGCGATTAAGAATAAATGAGGTGAATTGATTGAATATTTTAGTAACTGGTGGTGCTGGCTTTATTGGAAGATGGGTAGTAGCTCGACTATTAAAGGACGGTCACCAAGTTTGGGTATTAGATGATTTATCTAATGGTAGAAAGGAAAACCTTAAAGAATTTGAATCCAACCATCATTTTAATGGATTAACCTATGGAGATATTAAGGACATTCCTCTTCTAGAGAAGTTGTTCGAGAATTCCTTTGATATTTGCTATCATCTAGCGGCAAGCATTAATGTACAGGACAGTATTGATGAACCGAGCACGACGTTCGCTAATGATGTGGTTGGAACCTTTAATATTCTAGAACAATGTAAAAAAAATCAAACAAAGGTTATCTTTATGAGCACTTGTATGGTTTACGATAAAGCCATGGATGATAGTGGAATCAAGGAGACAAATCAGGTGAAACCAGCATCCCCGTATGCGGGTGCGAAATTAGCGGCAGAAAATATGGTGTTGTCTTACTATTATGCATATGGATTACCTGTTACTGTTATTCGACCTTTTAACACATATGGCCCCTTTCAAAAAACGGGGGGAGAAGGCGGAGTTGTTGCTATTTTTCTAAAGAACAAACTTGCGGGTAAAACCTTACAAATTTATGGTGATGGAAAACAAACAAGGGATCTATTATATGTAGAGGATTGCGCACGGTTTGTCGTCGAAACAGGATATGCCTCCAATGTAGATGGGGAAATCATTAATGCTGGATTAGGCAAGGATATTTCGATTAATGAATTAGCGAAATTAATAGTAAAGGACGAAGCACGTATTACGCATGTACCACATATTCATCCACAAAGTGAAATTGCTCGATTATTATGTGATTATACGAAAGCAAAGCAATTATTAGGCTGGGAGCCTATGCATAGCCTAGAGGAAGGGATCAAGAAAACGGAAGAATGGATTACATCAACGAATTTAATATAAGGAAGGAAGCACCATGAGAAAAAAAGAACAGCTTGCCATTTATGGAGGGAAGCCAGTAAGAGACGCTTATTTACCCTACGGGAGTCAATGGATCGAAGACGAAGATATTCAGGCAGTTAGTAATGTTTTAAGAAGTGATTATTTGACAACAGGCCCTATTATTCAGGCTTTTGAGGAAAGCGTAGCGGATTATGTTGGAGCAAAATATGCTGTTGCCTTCTCAAGCGGTACAGCAGCATTGCATGCGGCTTGCTATGCAGCAAATATCGACGAGGGGGATGAAGTGATCACAACCCCTATGACTTTTGCTGCCACTTCGAATGCAATATTATATTTGGATGGTAAACCAGTGTTTGCTGATATTGATCCTCTCACCTATACTATTTCTCCAGAAAGAATAGAACCCCTCATTACGGGAAAAACGAAAGCGATTATCACCGTGGATTATACCGGTCAGCCTGCAAATTATGATCAAATTCAACAGCTAGCCAAAAAACACAAGCTGTTGGTTATAGATGACGCCGCTCATGCATTAGGTGCGACATACAAAGGAAAACGAATAGGGTCCATCGCTGATATGACAATGTTTAGCTTTCATCCGGTAAAACATATTACAACCGGTGAGGGGGGAATGATTACTACAAATCAAAAGTCCTTATATGATAAATTAAAAAGCTTTCGCACACATGGGATTACAAGAGATCCAAACAGATGGTTGTATCATGATCATCCATGGTATTACGAGATGCAAGATCTTGGCTTTAATTATCGAATGACCGACTTTCAAGCAGCATTAGGGCTAAGTCAGCTTAAGAAATCGGACAAATTTCTTCGTACGAGAAGAACATATGCGAAACAATATACGGAACAGTTCAAAGATTTAAATGCTATTATTACACCGTTTCAACACGAAGATGGTCATTCTAGCTGGCATTTATATATGATTCGCTTAAAGTCAAACAAAATAAAAGCTGATCGCTTACTATTTTTCCAAGCATTACAGAAAGAAAACATTGGGGTGAATGTTCATTATATTCCAGTATATTGGCATCCCTATTATCAGCAATTGGGATATAAGAAAGGAATATGTCCAGTTGCAGAAAATCTATATGAAGAAATCATTACTCTTCCTTTATATCCGAAAATGTCAGAACAGGATATTCAAGATGTCATAGCTGCTGTGAAAAAGGTTCATGCCTATTTTTCTACTGATTGAGGTGAGGACATGAAGGTAGTGGCAATCATACAAGCTCGCATGGGATCTACTAGACTACCAGGAAAAGTATTAAAAAAAGTTCTTGGTAAGCCATTGTTAGCATATCAATTAGAACGGGTAGGTAGGTCAACAAAAATTGATGAAATCGTGGTGGCTACAACTTGTCATTCAGGCGATAATCCAATTATATCATTATGTCAAGAATTAGATATTGCATGGTATCGCGGATCTGAAGAGGATGTGCTTGATCGTTATTTTCGCACTGCTATGATTGCAAGAGCGGACATCGTTGTACGATTGACAGCGGATTGTCCTTTAATCGATCCTTTTCAAATAGATAAGGTAATTGAAACCTATCTTCAGCATGATCATCCTTATCGATTTGTGTCCAACACACTGAAAAGAACCTTTCCGAGGGGATTAGATACAGAAGTTTTTAGTTTTGGAGCCTTAAAAAAGACACATCAAGAAGCAATAAATCCAATAGACCGTGAACATGTTACCAGATACATGCTTCACCATCCAGACTTATTTCCATTTGTTAATGTCTCATCCTCTACTAATTATAGTCACCATCGCTGGACGGTGGATACGATAGAGGATTATCGATTAATCAAAAGAATCTTAGAGGAAATATATCCAAGAAACCCGAAATTCACCTTTTCAGATACGTTAAAGGTTTTAGAAGAAAACCCAGAATGGCAATTAATCAACACAAGTATACAACAGAAAGAAGATTAGTAGGTGGATGCTTTGAATATTTTTATTAGAACAGATGCCTCAAGAGAAATTGGAACTGGCCATGTCATGAGATGTCTTGTCTTAGCGGATATGTTGCAAGAAAACCAAGCAAATGTTATTTTTATTTGTCATGATTTTCCTGGTCATCTGATAAAGGAAATTAAAAGACACGGTTTCGAGGTGATGGTATTATCAGGATCTGTCGATAACAACCACTTTGAATGGATGCTTTCCGAATGGAAGAAGGATGTAAAAAAAACGAAGGAGATTCTATCAGTCTATCCCTCCGTCGATTGGTTAATTATCGACCATTATGCTATCGATCAGAAGTGGGAAAAAGCGATAAGACCTAAAGTAAAAAAGATAATGGTAATAGATGATTTAGCCGATAGAAAACATGATTGCGATCTTTTATTAGATCAAAATGAATTGCCAAATAAAGAATCTCGATATGATCGGTTAATACCAGAGAATGCGACCACTCTACTTGGAATTAATTTTGTATTACTGAGAAAAGAATTTCAACAGATTCATCGTAGGCGAGTGAAAAGCTCAAATTTAAAGAGAATTCTCGTCTCATTTGGTGGAAGTGATCCTACTAATGAAACGATGAAGGTGCTAAAGGCAATTGATCAACTACCGAAGACCAAATTATTTGTAGATGTGGTAATCGGTAGTTCTAATCCATTTCAACAACAGTTAAGAGACTACTGTGTTGCTCGTTCCGATCGTGAGTTTCATATTCAAATAGATTATCTAGTAGATTTAATGGTTAAAGCAGATTTAGCGATTGGAGCAGGTGGAACAACGACATGGGAGAGATGCTATCTCCATCTTCCAACTATTACAATTGAGACGGCCACCAATCAAACCGAAATTCTCGAGCATGTAGCAAATTTAGGAGCAATTTATCACTTAGGGAAAAGTGAAGAGGTGACAGAAGAAATGATTGGATCAACCTTGGAGCAAATAATGTACCACCCCATTCTATTAAAAAGGATGTCAGACGCCTGTCAGAAATTAATCAAGGATTATGATAAAGAATCTCTAATTAAGCATATCATGGAGGTTTAGATATATGGATGAATTCACATTAAAAGCTTTATCAGAGAAAGAACTAAGCCTTATTTTGCAATGGCGTAACTCAAAAAGGGTTCGAGCATTTATGTATGATGATCATCTTATCACATGGAAGGAGCACCTTGAGTGGTTTCAGCATCTAATGAATAATCCTCAAAAAAAGGTAATGATCTTTTATCATGGCAATCAGCCATTAGGACTTGTTCAGTTTTTTGACATTAATCAGACACATGCTAGATGTTACTGGGGTTTTTATATTGGAGTAGAGGCAGCACCAAAAGGCGCAGGGACCGTAATGAGTATTTTGGCATTGGATAAAATGTTTCAGGAAGAAGGAATGCATAAAGTTTGTGCAGAAGTGATTCAGACCAATGAGGTAAGCTTGCATTTTCACAAGAAGCTAGGATTTGAAGCAGAAGGTAAATTTGTGGAGCATGTTCGAAAGGAAGGTTTGTTTATAGATGTTATCCCGATGGCTTTACTACACGAACAATGGAAGATAGTCCGTGAAGGTCTCCTAGAAAATAAAGGAGGGAAAAGATGAGAGACATCGTTATAGGAGAACGTTTTATTGGCAAGAATCATTCGCCCTTTATCATTGCAGAAATGTCAGGAAATCATAATCAGTCATTAGAACGGGCTTTGCAAATAGTCGAAGCAGCAGCAGAAGCTGGGGTTGATGCTTTAAAGATTCAGACATATACAGCAGACACCATGACTTTGAATGAAACAAAAATGGACGATTTTGTCATTCGTGATCAAGAGAGCTTATGGAAGAATAAGTCCTTATATCAATTGTATCAAGAAGCCTATACACCATGGGAATGGCATGAAGCTATATTTGATAAATGTAGAGAACTGGGTATTATTGGATTCAGTTCACCGTTTGATGAAACAGCGGTCGATTTTTTAGAAAGTTTACAAGTTCCTATGTATAAAATCGCATCGTTTGAGTGTACCGATTTACCTTTAATTAAAAAAGTTGCCCAGACTAAAAAACCTATGATTATTTCAACAGGTATGTGTAGTGCTGCCGAGATTGAGGAGACAGTAAAAACAGCAAGAGAGGCTGGCTGCACTGAAATGGTATTACTCAAGTGTACGAGTACATACCCTGCAACACCAGAAAATAGTAATGTACGAACGATCCCTCATATGGAGGATTTGTTTCAGTGTCAAATTGGCCTTTCAGATCATACGCTAGGTTCGGGAGTAGCATTAGCAAGTATTGCATTAGGGGCAACAGTCATTGAAAAACACCTAACCTTATCCAGAGCAGAAGGTGGCGTGGACTCCCAGTTTTCCTTAGAGCCTGACGAATGGAAGGTCCTTGTAGCGGAAGCCAAACGAGCATGGCAGGGATTAGGCCACATACATTATGGAACAACTAAAGCAGAAACCCCATCCAAAAAATATCGACGATCCTTATATATTGTAGATAATATGAAGAAGGGTGAAAAAATTACAAAAGAGAATATGCGAGTTATCCGACCTGGATATGGCTTACCACCAAAATATTATGACATTTTATTAGGCAAAACGGTTAAGAAGAATATTCCAAAGGGTACTCCAGTTGATTGGGATTTAATTTAAAGGAACGTGTCTCACTGTTGTATAATCGAGTTCACTTAAAAATATAGTGAATTCGATTTTTATTATCCTCATTCTCGTTATTAGAAAAAAATGTTAATATAGATTTAAGCATTATAGAAATTATAACAATATTTTTTTATTTAACGAGTAAGAGGAGGGGGATATTTTGAAATTTATCCTTATATTTGGACCTCAGGCAGTGGGGAAAATGACTGTTGGTAAAGAACTATCGAATTTAACAGGCTTAAAATTATTTCACAACCATATGACCATAGAGTTACTTCATCCATTTTTTGACTTCACTTCAGAGATGTTTCATTTGTCCTCTCACTTTCGCGAGAAAATTTTCCAATCATTTGTGCAAACAGATCAGCTTGGGATGATTTTCACTTATGTATGGGCATTTAACCTAGAACAAGATTGGAAAGAGGTGGAACGTTTTTGTCATATATTCCGTTCGAACGGAGCAGAAGTTTACTTTGTAGAATTAGAAGCAAATATAGATACGAGATTAGAGCGAAATCGAACACCTAACCGATTGAAGGAAAAACCTTCCAAACGAAATATTAATAGATCTGAACAAGAGCTAAAAAATTCGATTGAGAAATATCGTCTGAATTCTACTAATGGTGAAATAGAAGAAGCGTATTATATTAGGATCAATAATACATTTCTTAGCCCAAAACAAGTTGCACAAAAAATAATAACAGCATTCCAATTATAAAGGAGAGAGTCATGTTCACTTATTACATAAATCAAAATATCTCATTGAAATTCCCAGAACTAAAGGATGCAGATCGAATTTTTCAGTTAACAGATCGATCTCGAGAGTATTTACGTGAATGGCTTCCATGGGTTGACTTTACCAAAACGGTTGAAAATTCGAGAAAGTTTATACAAATAAGTCGGCAAGATTACATAGATCAGAAAAGTATGGTCACCTTTATTGTATGGAAAGGAAAAGTGGTCGGAGTCGCAGGATTTAACCAAATTGATTGGTCAAATAAGAGTGTACAAATTGGCTATTGGCTGGATAAAAATTATGAAGGAAAAGGAATAATGACTAAATCAGTGGAAGCACTGACTGATTATGCATTTAATCAACTATCCATTAACCGTGTGGAAATAAAGGCAGCAGTAAATAATAAGAAAAGTCGGGCAATCCCTGAAAGGCTTGGATTTGTAAAAGAAGGCATTATGCAACAAGCTGAATGGATAAATGATCGCTTCGAAGATATTGTCGTATATGGCAAAATAGCAGGATTAGCATAAGAAAAAAGAGTAAAACATGTATTCTAAATTTGAGGAAAAACTAACAGAATAAGAAAAATCTGATGAAAATAAGGGGTAGGTCTCTATGGCTTCAAGAATTATTGGCACTATAGCAGGATTATCTAGTTTATTACTTTGGTTTTCTTTTCATTTTATGAATCCGTATAATGATCTAATAGGTATTGAACCTTTTTTTAGAACGACTTTATTGCTTGCCCTTCCGGCTTGTCTTGCTATCTATGCAGCATGGAGACGTAAAAAGGTTCCTATGCTTATCGCATTTATATGGTCCTTTCCATTAAGTCTATATACTGGGCTAACTCAAAGTATGTATTCTTTCTTTGGCATAACCTGCCTATTCTACTTGACCAGTTATTTTCTAATGCTGTTAAGTGAGAGTACGAATAAATAATCACAGATGGATAGGGGTGCTCTTGTAAAGCAGTTGGAGGTACGAAATATGAAATTTGTTTTGAAGCTTTTATGGTTTATGAGTACGTTATGTATGGTGATTAGTTGTAGTACTGAAGAAACTCATAAAGAAAAAGAAGAAAATGTTATTGTCCAAGCAAATTTAACTGCAAAAGAGAATGGAATTCTTACTACGACTACAGATCAATTTTTAATTACTGACTTTAATTTAATAGGGGAGGATAACAAAGTATCCATAAGGTTCGAAAAATATAAATCTGGTAAGTTGATAAAAAAATGGGATTCGATTTCAACAGAAAAAATTGGTGATGGAACTATAGTCCTTACGTTTTCAACAAATAGCGAGGATGGTAATCAACTTGAGATTAGATCTGGGATTATAAGTAAAGGTAGTACTAGTTCTAATATCATGTATGATCACCTTAAAGATAGTGAATCAGAGTATTTGCTTGGTTTATCAGATTCTCCCTTATTGATGGAACAAAAAGTAAAGGAAGAAATGCTAATTGGAAGTTTTTTATTTCAGATCGAAGGAGATAGTATCGAATCCCCGGGTCCTGAATTCTATCAAAGCTTAAAAGAGAATTTGGATGAATATGATGTCGTTTACTTAATTTGGGCTGAATTTAAAAAAAAAGCGAATGGAGGTGACTCTAAACAATGAATAGAGCATATTTGCATTTAGAAGGACTGGCGGTATTGATTTTGTGTCTTTATTTTTATTATATCAATGAATTTAGCTGGTTGCTATTCTTTGTTCTTCTATTGGTGCCAGATATATCAATGCTTGGTTATGCTATTAATCAAAGCATCGGTGCTAAGTTGTACAACATATTCCATACTTATATTTTTCCAATAATTTTATTAATTTCAGGCGTGATATTCCATTGGTCAATCATTATCCCTATCGCAATTATTTGGATCATCCACATTGCGATCGATCGACTTTGTGGATTTGGCTTGAAATATACGACAAGTTTTAAGGATACTCATTTACAAAAGGTTTAACAAAGATAAAAAATTACATTTTAATTGTTTAACATTTTAAGAATTTCGGGTATAATGTAATTAGAAAATCATAACATATAAAAACCGTAAGCGGTGCAACGCTTACGGTTACAATAGACCGAACCCCGTTAAGAGGGGCGGCACTTCAGGAGATAATCCCTCAGAGCCTACGCAAAAGCATATGAGGGGTTATTTTTTATTTTTATCGGACATGATAAACGCAACTAACATCCCAAAAGAGATCATTAGTGTTAATACGTTTTCGATATCCATAAGCATCACCTCCCTTCTATTGGACAAATCCAAAGAAGGTACAACAAGGTGTGCCACCCCTCATATGAAGCCGATCTATTGATGAATCTATTATAACATTTATCGAATACTAGTAGAGCTTTTCGACAGGATTTTTAAATTTTATACTCTATTTTACTATAGTATCCTCACGCAATAATGAAACATTTAACAAAGATAGTTAAACATATCAATGATTATTTAAAAATGTAAAAATTGCTAAACATAGGTGCTTAGCAATTTTTTTATGCCTAAATCTTAAAAGATGCTAAATTGTAAATATTTCGATATCATAATAATAGTGCTTTTTTGTGCTGAATCAAATTTTACATCATTCACTACGACACACAAAAATCAAAAAACGATATACTATATATACTTGTGTATAAAAACTTCGTAAGACTTAATCGAAAAAGGGGGAGGATTTTAACTTGTCAAAACATGCTTCAGACGATACAATTGCGGATATTGAAAAAGAATTGCGTTATATCGCAGGAATTATCAAACAAAAGGGCAGGGAGATCTTACATAATTATCCGATAACTGCGCCACAATTTGTTGCACTTCAATTCCTGTTAGAATACGGTGATATGACGTTGGGAGAACTTTCCAATAAAATTCATCTCGCATTTAGTACGACAACTGATTTAGTGGATCGAATGGAGAAAATAAATGTTGTCGAGAGAGTAAAAGACAAGAAAGACCGAAGAGTGGTACGGATTCACTTACTTGATGAAGGAAAAAAAATCATAAAAGAAGTAATTGAAAAACGAAAAGACTATTTAGGTGAAGTATTAGCAAATGTAAAAGAAGATGACATCCAACAACTTTCCCACTTATTACATGTTTTACATGCGGAAATGAGGGAAAAAAAGAACGAATGAACAAACAAAGAGGCGATGAAATGAAGCAACCAATTGGCGTGATTGATTCAGGAGTAGGTGGATTAACAGTAGCAATCGAATTAATGCGACAGTTACCAAAAGAATCGATCATTTATTTGGGAGATACGGAAAGATGCCCATATGGGCCTAGGCCGAAGGAAGAGGTAATTCAATATACATGGGAAATGGTCCGTTTTTTACAAACAAAACAAATCAAAATGCTTGTTGTAGCGTGTAATACAGCGACTGCATTTACTTTAGATTTATTGCGAGAGGAATTAGATATACCGGTGATAGGGGTTATTCAACCAGGTGCAAGAGCAGCAATTACACATTCAAGAAGCTATGAAATTGGTGTTATTGGAACTGAAGGTACGATAGGCAGTAAAGCTTATCCCTCTACCTTAAAACATATCAATGAAGGAATTAACGTATATGATTTAGCTTGCCCTAGATTTGTACCAATGGTAGAAAAAGGACTTATTTCTGGAGATCTAGCTTATGAAATTGTGCATAAATCGTTATTACCTTTAAAAAAACATAAAGAGATGGATACATTAATCCTTGGTTGTACACATTATCCAATGATTCGTGAGTTAATACAGGAGGTAATGGGGCCTAGAGTTATTGTAATTTCTTCAGGGGAAGAAACCGCACGTGAGGTCAGTACAATTTTAGGTTACAATAGTAAGCTATATACAGGCGATCGCAAGCCAAAGCATTCTTTTTATACAACAGGAGACCCTGAAATTTTTAAAAAAATTGCTTCGAAATGGCTCAAGCAAAATATTGATATCGTTGAGAAAATTGAATTAGCAGAAGTACAAAGCATGGGATATTGATCTCATGTTTCTTTTTTTGGTCTATTTTACCTGATAGCTCGTATATATAATAGTACAAACCATCGTAGGAGGTATCGGTTATGAAAATCGATTTAACAAAAAAAGTGGTAGGCTTACTATTATTGAGTTTGTTGTTTTTAAGTGGATGTGGGGTGTTTAAAGGAGAGCAGACTTTAGAACAAATTGATTCTCCTCCTGAAGATGCACAATTTACAGATGATTTAGAAAATGCACCAGAGGAATCTGAAGATACAGGTGATGGGACAGAAGAGGGTGGAGAAGAAGGAATTGTAGAGGATGATAATGAAGGACAAACGGAAGACGAAGAATCCTCCACTACAGGAGAATCTGTCTCAAGAATGCTTTATTTAATTGATCAAAACGGATTAGTCGTACCACATGAAGTAGAATTGCCAACACCTGCATCTAAAGAAGTAGCAAAACAAGTATTAGAGTATTTAGTAAAAGACGGTCCTGTAAGTTCCATGCTCCCAACAGGATTCCAAGCTGTACTTCCTGCTGGAACAGAAATATTATCACTGAATTTGGAGGAAGGAACCTTAATTGTGGATGTCTCCGAGGAATTTAAGAATTATGAAGCGGAAAATGAAGCCAAAATCTTAGAAGCAATGACATATACTTTAACACAATTTGAAAATGTGGAAAATGTACAGCTTCGTATTGACGGTCAAGCATTATCAGAAATGCCGGTAAATGGAACCCCTATAGAAAATGGATATTCAAGAGCAAATGGAATTAATGTTCATCAAGCTGCTGGAGTAGATTTCATGGAAAGTAAAGCAACTACGCTTTACTTTCCAATGCAAGGTGAGGAATCTGTTTATTTTGTTCCGATTACACAGCATGTAGAAACTACTGGCGATAATGCTTATCAAAATATTGTACAAGCATTACTTGATGGGCCAGGATTTGATCTTCCACTGACACCTTATATGAATACAGGTTCTGCTCTTACAGCAGAACCTGTTATGAAGGATGGCGTACTGTCCTTAACTTTTAATGAAAATATTCTATCTAATAGTGAAAAAAGTGTGATTGCAGATGAGGTAATGAAGTCGATTGTCTTAACATTAACGGAGCAGGAAGGAATCAATGCCGTCGAGGTAATGGTTGAAAACCATGAGCAAGTTTTCAATGAAAAAGAACAGCCATACAATGAGCCTGTCTCTAAAGACATGGTCGTGCCAACAGAAAGCATTTAGATAGATGAAGCCTCATACTTTAATGTGTGAGGCTTTCTTATTTTATTAATAATTTTAGATCAATTGGTGTATGAAACCTCAACTGTTATCCAAAAATATGTTAAGATAAAAAAGAATGTTAGGAGGAAGTTAGATGCGAGAGTCAGGGAGAGAAGTAAATCAATTAAGGAATATTGATATTATTACTAATTTTACGAAACATGCAGAAGGATCTGTATTAATAACAGTCGGAGATACGAAAGTTATTTGTAATGCGAGTGTTGAGGATAGAGTTCCACCATTTATGAGAGGTTCTGGGAAAGGCTGGATAACAGCAGAATATGCAATGCTTCCGAGGGCAACAGAAACCCGTAATATTCGTGAATCATCGAAGGGAAAAGTATCTGGACGAACAATGGAGATTCAACGTTTGATTGGACGGTCTTTACGTGCAGTAGTCGATTTGGATGCCATTGGAGAGAGGACGATTTGGATTGACTGTGATGTCATTCAAGCGGATGGAGGGACTAGAACTGCATCTATTACTGGGGCTTTTGTTGCAATGGTATTGGCGTTAGGAAAACTCGTCGAAAAAGATGTTCTGAAAGAATTACCTATCAAGGATTATTTAGCAGCTATTTCCGTAGGTGTTTTGCCTGATGGAACAGAAATCCTGGATTTAGAATATGTAGAGGATAGTATAGCACATGTCGATATGAATGTTGTCATGACTGGTAAAGGCGAATTTGTCGAATTACAAGGTACAGGTGAAGAAGCTACCTTTACTCGAAATCAACTAATGACGATGCTAGATTTAGCAGATAAAGGATTGAATGAGATATTTAAAATACAAGAAGATGCTATTCAATCATATAAAGACATGTTAGATATAAGTTGAGGAGTTATATCATGAAAGAATTAATTATTGCGACAAAGAATAAAGGGAAAATTAGGGATTTCGAACAATTATTCTCCCCTTTTTCTATCCAAGTGAAGTCATTATTAGATATAGAAGGAATAGAGGATATTGAAGAGACAGGATCAACCTTTGAGGAAAACGCAGCGATTAAGGCAGAAGCTATCTCGAATAAGTTCGGTGTTACTGTCATTGCAGATGATTCTGGATTAGTTGTGGATGCATTAAATGGTGCACCAGGAGTATATTCTGCTAGGTATGCAGGTGAGGACAAAGATGATCAAGCAAATATAGAGAAAGTACTGTCCGAATTACAAGGTACTTCAGAAGAAAACCGAACCGCACGATTTGTTTGTGTTTTAGCCGTGTCACAGCCAGCCAAAGAGACCTTCTTTACACGTGGAGAATGTGAGGGGACCATCGGTTATCAAGTAAAGGGTGAGCACGGTTTTGGATATGATCCTATTTTTTATCCCCTAAATAGTAGGAGAACGATGGCTGAGATGAGACCAGAAGAAAAAAATCAAATAAGTCACCGAAAAAAAGCGTTAGACCAGTTAAAGAAGTGGGTAGAACAATTATAGATACTGATATGTGTTGCAAGGGGATGAAATTATGTTAAAGGTACTAATAATAAGTGATAGTCATGGCTGGGAAGAGGAAGTAATGGAAATAAAACAGCGTCACCAGCACGAGGTTGATGCCATGATTCATTGTGGTGATTCAGAACTATCACATGATAGTAGGGAACTGGAAGGGATACATACAGTGCAAGGAAACATGGACTTTGATAGTAAGCTACCTGAAGAGCTCTCTTTTGAGGTTGGTAAATTTCATTTTTTCGTAGCACATGGCCATTTACACCAAATAAAGACAACATTAATGCCCATTTCCTATCGTGCCGATGAGGAAGGTGCGAATATTGTTTGTTTTGGTCATTCTCACATTCCTGGAGTAGAGAAGGTCGAGAATAAGCTTTTTATAAATCCTGGTAGCATTAGATTACCACGAACTTCACACCCAGGTTCCTATGTGCTTTTATCTGCAGATGAGGCTCTAAAGGAGATATCAGTGAATTTTTATACAAAAGATGGAGATGAAATTTCAGCTTTAGCTTATCAGACATCCTTGGCATAGTCAGATCAACAGGGTAACTCCCTGTTGATCAAAAAATAAGAAAGAATCCAAAGAAAGTGTTGACTTTTATCGGCAATGTTTATATAATATTACTTGTCCGCTAAAAAGTCGGATACTTACATAACTTTTCAAATGAATCAGATCTTACTTAAAACAGAAGAATAAATGCGGGTGTAGTTTAGTGGTAAAACCTCAGCCACGAGCAATGCATCCACCGAGTAACCGGCGAGTTGCTCCGAAGCATCCATCATCATTGGTTAAGCTAGAAGATGCAGGAGCATGATGGGCGTCATATACAATTTTATAATACTATTAATAATAATGCGCGGGTGTAGTTTAGTGGTAAAACCTCAGCCTTCCAAGCTGATGTCGAGGGTTCGATTCCCTTCACCCGCTCCATGTCCCAGTAGCTCAGCAGGATAGAGCAACAGCCTTCTAAGCTGTGGGTCGGGAGTTCGAATCTCTCCTGGGACGTTACCACGTAAGAATAAGTAAGAAAATAAAAATGCGAAAACCGCTGTAAATGTTGTCATATCAATGTTTATAGCGGTTTTTTCTTAAATTAAAAAGTACCAAAAGAACATAATAATTTGGGGCTCTATACTGAATGTGGTGCTGAAAAAAGGTTATTAACGGGCAATGGGCTTATAGATATTGGGAGAGGAGAACTCCATTTATGGAAATTAGAAAACCTAATGATTCGGAATATAAAAAGATTTTATCACTTGCACCACAAGCATTATTCGATGGTACATTAGGCGAGGCAAATCCGTCAGATGAAAAAGTCAAACAACTTGTTGAACCATTATTGAAGAAAGGAAGCTATTATTTGATAGCAACTGAAGGCAATAATCTAATGGGTTGGATTCTTATAGGAACAAGTAAAGACCAATTTACTGAAAAGATATGTGGATTTATTTATGAATTATATGTGTTAGATGAATTTAGGGGAAATGGAATTTCAAAACAATTGATGGAAACTGGTATCGACCATTTTAAACAAGATGGATATTCAGAGGTTCGTTTAAGTGTATATGCAGGAAATCAAGCGAATAAACTTTATGAAAAATTAGGATTCAAAAATAGAACCATTACAATGAGTATGACCATTTAAAACAAACAACTTTATGAATAACTAATAGAGTGGTTTATTGAGGATTGGAGAACACAAGATGGTTTTCGACCATTTTATCGAAAAAATCAATATTAAAAAAAGTCACAGCGATAAATACTGAATTAGGATTATAAAATAACTATATTATGAATTGCAGTAAACAGCTTGTTAATCTAAAAAAGGAGGCACTGTATGGGTGCTCCAGAAGAAAATAATGAGACAGATTATAAGTTTCGTATTTAGTAAAAAAGAATATTACCGTGCAAGACTTCTAACAGTTAGTTAGAATAATCAATATATTTTCTGAAATTGTCTACAATTGCTTGCCATCCTTTTTTGGCATTGCGATTTCATTAGTGTCCTCTGCTTCAAAAGCTTCCGTAATCCTAGTCTCGTTTTCATGGTCAATAAAAGTTACAGTATCTTTTCGTCCATCATCAAGAGTAAATCCGATAATTTCATTTTTTCTCAATTCAGCTTAAACCCCACTAATATCAAAACCCAAACTCCCGTCTTTTGCTTCCATTCTGGTAACGCATTTTCCTCCAACCCTTAAATCATTTTCGGCGTTTGGTGCATGCTAATCATCAGTAGCAAAATACCACTTTGTAATGTGCTCTGGCTTCGTTCAATACTCCCACACTTTCCAATAGGAGCATGAACTGTCGTTTCAACTGTCATCGTTACTGGTTTATTTGTTCCCATTCCAAGACCTCCTATTATTAATTCAAACTTACTGTTTATCGTAGCAAATAATTGGTTGTAGATTTCTTCTAGATTGCTTTGATTTTAGATTTAATTTTTTGCACATTTGGCTGAAAAGAAAGCTTCAAGATATGCTATTAAACAACATTATCCTTCATTATTTGGTAAAAAGTTTACGTTCTTATTATAGTGAATAGCTGCATCCGTATTAATATAGTTGAAACAAGGTTAAGTAGATGTTTTCTTTATGCTATAGTAGAATAATCTAATGCTTTAAGTAATTATAAAATTTCTTCAAAGTGATTTGACGGGAGCTCGAATCTTTTCTAGGTTTATTAAAAAGATTTACTTACAACATTACTGCTAGGAGGAGACTCTTTGGATGCTTTGGTTATTTTTATGGTAATTATTTTGGTAGCATCGATTCTACAAACGAGCACTGGTTTTGGTTTTTCCATTATGGCAACCCCTTTTTTATTGTACTTATTTCGGCCACAAGAAGCGATTCAAATCAATATTATTTTATCTTTAATTATCTCTATAGCTTTAATGTGGAAAATTAGAAGTGAAGTCGATTTCCAACTTTTTAAAAGATTTACACTAGGAAGTTTGTTTGGTATACCACTTGGTATCGTGATTTTTTTAATCATGAACCTGAGCATTTTTAAATTAAGTGTAAGTTGCCTACTTTTGTTCTTAACCTTATTATTAATAGTGAAATTTAAAATCAAAGCAACACCATTTAGAGATTATATTATTGGGGGGTTATCAGGAGTTTTAACCACAAGTATTGGAATGCCAGGACCACCATTATTACTTTATTTTACAGGGACAGCTACAAAAAAAGAAAAATTAAGAGCTACAACACTTGCTTTTTACTTATTCATATATTTCGTTAGTCTTCTAACTCAAATTACCTTTGCTGGGACTAGCAAACTAATATGGGAATCAAGCTTATTTGTGATACCTGTCGTTATACTTGGACTGCTTTTAGGTAATTATTTATTCACTCTATTTACAGAGAAGATATTTCGAATAACTACATATATTCTACTTTGTAGTTCAGGGCTATACCTTCTTTTGGATAGTATAATTGACTTGTTTTGAAATAATTTTTATTGGGAATATATAGCTAAACATTTATATGAGAGCTTCTATTATGGCAAACTGTTAGCCATCAAATTTTTTCTATACCGATAGTGTAAAAAATGTGAGCTTGTTCAAACTAATATCAAAGCTAACAAAACTTGTTACTTAACCCGATACACCATATAATAGAAGTAACCGAAAGGTAGGTGAAAGGATGAAAGAGGAAAATCTTATAATATTTCCAAAGTGGAAGGACGATCTTGAAGGCAAAGCAAAATCAGCCATGCAAGAAAATGATTACAAAAAAGCTTATGATTACTTTCACCAGTTAACAGAAAACGGCGTTCACTCACATGAAGTACTCACAGGAAAACTGATTTGTATGATGGAATTGAATATGGATGAAGAAGTTGAGTCGTTGTGTGAACAATTAATTGCTGAGAAGGACGACTATTACGCATCTTATGTACATATTTACGCAACCTTATTATTTCAAGCAAGTAAATATAAAGAAGTAATGTACTTAATTGAAAATGCCCTCGATGAAGGGATCATAACCGAAGCAATGGAAGAACAATTAAAGCAAATGTATCAATTAAGTAAAGAACTACAGCAACAAGAGGACAAGAAATCCTATCAAGAAGTGCTAAAAGTATTAAATGAGGCAATTGACGCAAAAAACGATAGGCAACAATGGTATATGATTAAAAGGCTAGTGTCATTGAATATTCGTGAAGATATTCCACTTCTTAGGGAAATGTTAGTAACAAGTGATATCCATCCCGTAGTCAAAACAGCAATTTTAGAATTTTATCGAAAAGCTGATATAACCGATCATATCGAAATAGAAAAATTTCAGGTCAAAGATACCATTCCAATAAATAACGCAACCATTTTTAATTTACAAAAATTCTATGATGGAGTGTACCAGTACTTAGAAGAGATCGAACAGAATGAACCAACAAATTTTCAAATGATCCAATTTATTCTTGAACGTTTTACTTATGTATATGTCCCTTTTTTACCACAAGAAGAAAATTATCAGTTGCTTGCGGAAGCATTAGAATACTATGTGGATAGAAGCTTAGAAGTTTTTGATGCTCAGTCTGTGCTACAGGGGGAACGAATGAAGGAAGAATACATAAAAATGATTGATTTATCTGAAGCGCTATATGGTTCCATCTTAGATGTATAAAAACGATTGATGCTTGTCAAAACAGTTCGACAAGCATCAATCGTTATATAGTTAATCCTTTCTTTTTTGCGTCCTCATCCAACAGACTTCCAATCGCTAGTCCTAGTCCTACACCAATTGGAATACCTAAAGCAAGATTATCGAATAAAAGTAACCCAAATACTACACCTAAACTTGTTCCAAGAGGCATATAAAGAGACAAATAATATCCTTTTTTCACTATTTTATGCTTTTTTGTTAAATGAGAAGTAATGTTCTTAACGAGGGAATGATAAGCGTTTATTGCTTCAGTTTGTTTTTCGCCTTCCTCGTCGCTTATTTTATCCAATGTTTTCTCGAATGCTATTAAATAATTTTGACAATGGTCACAAGTTTCAGAAAGTTGGTCCATTTTCTCCAGAATTTTTATATCTTTATCTGTCTGAAAGGTTTTTGCTTGCGTTAATTCTTCTAGTTGTTTAAGTGATGCTTTAGCAAAGGGATTTTTCATGAAATCTACCTCCAAATGTCTATATATAGTATACGATTTATAAATGGGTTAGGTTTCAAAAAAATGAAGAGGAGGAAGTGTATGACTAGTGAGCATGAATTAGGTAAGATAGTAATCCTTAATGGTCCGCCTCGATCTGGTAAGTCTACGATGGCTACTAAAATCCAGGAGCAATTGGGCGGTATTTGGATGAATTTCGGAGTCGACCAAATGATGAATATGACTCCAAAGCAATATCAGCCGGGAATTGGATTAAGGCCTGGTGGAGAGAGACCTGATTTAGAGCCAATTGTAGAAAAAATGTATCTATCTTTGTACCATTCTATTGCTAGCTTTAGTCGAACTGGCTTGAATGTTGTGGTTGATGTAGGTCATCATAATTTTTATCGGAAGCCACTAAACCTACTTCCTAGATGTATGAAAATCCTAGAAAATCATCCTGTTGCTTTCGTAGGAGTTTTTTGTCAAATGGATGAGCTTATGAATAGAAGAATCAAAACATGGGGTAAGGGATATGATGAAAACGGCGAAGTACCTGAGCCAGTAGAGAAGTGGCAAAAGTTTGTTCACGAGCCTGGGATATATGATTTAGAAATTAATACATCTATTTTGAATCCAGATGAAAGTGTTGCCAAAATTCAAAATATGCTAAGTCGTCAAACATTCGGTGTAGCAAAACAAGAAATTATTAACGGAGGGAGTAAGCTTGGACAATATTAAGGTTATCCGTGAACAGGAGAGGAAATATCATGATGAATGTTATGAAAGCTATCAATTATTTGAACAAGGGTCCTGGTTACATAAGCCTGTAAAATCTTTAATGGATCTAATACCGCTTTTGGAAGACAAGGAGAACTTGAAAATTTTAGATTTAGGTGCAGGTGTAGGGAGAAACAGTATACCAATCGCAAAAGCTCTAAAGAAAAATGGAGTGAAAGTGGTTTGTGTCGATTTACTAGATTCTGCTATCAATCACTTGAGAAATAATAGTAAACAACATGATGTTGAACAGGAAATTATTCCGGTAAAAGCCGACATCGATAATTATAAAATCTTTCAAGATACTTATGATCTTATCCTAGCTGTTTCTAGTTTAGAGCACATAAGTAATGAACCCATGCTAGACCAAGTTCTTGATCATGTGGCGGAGGGAACGAAAATCGGTGGAATAAATGGGATCATTATAAATTCAGAAGTACAAGAAATTGATCGTGAGACTGGCAAGAAGCTTGAAGCATTTATTGAACTGAATCTTTCTACCAAAGAAATAATCGAAAAGCTTAAAAAGCATTTTCATGATTGGAAATGGCTCAAACAAATAGTGAGACCACAGGAATATCTCATCAAAAGAGAAGAAAGAGAGGTTATATTAAAAACAAAGGCAATTACATTTATCGCAAGGAAAGAAAGGGGTAATTGAGATGACTTCCGTTTGTTTAGTAAGACATGGGGAAACAGATTGGAATGCACAGGGGAAATTACAGGGAAAAACAGATATACCACTAAATCAGAATGGAATCAAGCAAGCAGAAGAATGCCGAAGTTATTTACAAGAATTTGATTGGGATCTTATTATTTCAAGTCCATTAAAACGGGCTAAGTCAACAGCGGAGATTATTAATCAAGGTTTGAATATCGAACATATTGTGATGGCAGAGTTCTCGGAACGATCGTTTGGAGACGCAGAAGGAATGACGTTCGAAGAGAGGAATAATCGTTATCCTGACAGTAAGTATCCAAACATAGAATCCCGTAATGCTTTAAATAAACGAGTTATGGTAGGAATTGATCATATAATTGAACGATATGCTGGAAAAAAGATATTGTTAGTGGCACACGGTGGAGTGATTAATACTATTTTATCCATGTTCTCAGAAGGTGAGATCGGAGCAGGTAAAACAAGGCTTCTAAATGCTTGCATTAGTAATATTGAATACATTCAAGAAAAATGGCAAATCCATGATTATAATCAAGTGAATCATTTGACGCCAAATAATAATTAAAGAAACATTAATATAGTCGAACTGGGTAGTCGAAAAAGCGGATTACTTCTTCAACTACACGTGAAACTCCTAATTACTTGTCTATAGTCATCACTTTCGGAACGGTAACTGTATGTTCTAATAATATGGAAATTGTCCCCCCTAGGGACAGGGAGAATAGCAGTGGCCATTTCATTGCAAAAATCATGCGGATACATTATTATTATTGAAAGAAAATGCAATTATGTTATAATAAGATGGTTGCGATTTGCGTTCGGTCTATTATATGATGGTATATTGAATGAACGTCAAATATACAGATTTATTTGTTGGAGGGAAATTTACATGACAGCTAAATGGGAGAAACAAGAAGGTAATGTCGGTGTATTAACTGTCGAAGTTGATGCAGATAAATTTGATAGTGCCTTAGATCAAGCTTTTAAAAAGGTTGTAAAACAAGTACAAGTCCCTGGTTTCCGTAAAGGGAAAATGCCTAGAGGTTTATTTGAGAAACGCTTTGGTGTCGAATCTCTTTATCAAGATGCAGTAGATATTATCTTACCTGGTGAATATACAAATGCGATCGAAGAAACTGGAATCGAGCCTGTGGATCAACCAGAAGTAGATATCGAGCAGATTGAAAAAGGGAAAAATCTTATTTTTACAGCTAAAGTAACAGTAAAGCCAGAAGTTGAACTAGGAGATTATAAAGGCCTAGAAGTAGAGGAAGAAAGTACAGAAATTACAGATGAAGATGTCGAAAATGATTTAAAACAGCAACAAGAACAGCAAGCAGAACTAGTTGTTAAAGAAGAAGGTACAGTCGAAGACGGTGACACAGCTGTTATTGACTTTGAAGGTTTTGTTGATGGTGAAGCATTTGAGGGTGGTAAAGGCGAAAATCATTCTCTTGAAATCGGATCTGGTTCTTTCATACCAGGTTTTGAAGAGCAACTAGTTGGTAAAAAAGCAGGTGAGGATGTAGAAGTACAGGTTACTTTCCCAGAAGAATATCATGCAGAAGACCTTGCTGGAAAAGAAGCAACTTTCAAAGTGAAAATTCATGAAATTAAGGCTAAAGAATTACCTGAGCTTGATGATGAATTTGCTAAAGATGTAGATGACGAAGTGGAATCTCTTGATGAGTTAAAAGAGAAGACTAAGAAACGTCTACAGGAGCAAAAAGAAAATGAAGTGGAAAACAATAAAAGGGAAGCATTAATTCAACAAGCTTCTGATAATGCAGAAGTTGAAATTCCAGAAGCTATGGTCAACTCTGAATTAGATCGTATGCTTCAAGAATTTGAACAAAGATTACAAATGCAAGGCATGACACTAGATATGTACTTCCAATTCTCTGGTCAAGACGAAGATGCGTTAAAAGAGCAAATGAAAGAAGATGCTGAAAAACGTGTGAAAACGAACTTAACCCTTGAAGCTGTAGCGAATGCAGAGAATGTAGAAGTAACGGAAGAAGATATTGAAAAAGAGTTAGAATCTATGGCTTCTATGTACAATATGGAATTAGACCAAATCAAACAAGCACTTGGTGGAAATACACAAGGACTAAAAGACGATTTGAAATTCAAAAAAGCGATTGATGTACTTGTGGAAAATAGTAAGACAAAATAATATAACATAGAAAAACTTGGCATTCGCCTCGTTTAATAGCGAGTTCCAAGTTTTTCTTATACTATTCACAAATAAAAATCTTATAATTTCTGATAGTATAGATAAAAACAGAAAACAAGGTGCGAAGTCGCGCCTTGTTTTCTCTCCATTATAAGGAATTTACTTTTTGTGATATACATAACGACTTTTTTACATATACTATAGACAATACTTCATCACCATACATAAGAACATACGGTTTGTAATCAGTAAGAATAACTGGTACGATTGAACGGCATATAAATATGGTATGTATATTAGAAGGTCTCCGCTCCCATATTAATGGGCAAGGGATCAGCTAGAAAGTGTTTTACTTTTTAATTTGCTTACAATTTGATATGATTGGCTAAAGTAATTAAAAACTTTGCATTTCAGGAAAGAAATGATATTTTTTGGATAAGGGGTGAAGGGCATGTATAAGTTTAATGAAGAAAAAGGTCAATTAAAGTGCTCATTCTGTGGGAAAAGTCAAGACCAGGTTCGTAAGCTTGTCGCAGGACCAGGTGTTTATATATGTGATGAATGTATCGAATTATGTACGGAAATTGTAGAGGAAGAATTAGGGGTAGATGAAGAAGTTGAATATAAGGACATTCCGAAGCCTCAAGAGATTTGTGATATTTTAGATGATTATGTAATCGGGCAGGAGAAAGCAAAAAAGAATTTATCCGTAGCTGTCTATAATCATTATAAACGTATTAATTCTCCGAAATCGAAAGATGATGTGGAATTAGCTAAAAGTAATATTGCGATGATTGGACCAACAGGTAGTGGTAAAACATTACTTGCTCAAACATTGGCCCGTATTTTAAATGTTCCGTTTGCTATTGCTGACGCTACTTCTCTTACGGAGGCAGGCTATGTTGGGGAAGATGTAGAGAATATTTTATTAAAACTGATTCAAGCTGCAGATTACGATGTGGAAAAGGCAGAAAAAGGCATTATTTACATTGATGAGATTGATAAAGTGGCGCGTAAGTCAGAAAATCCATCCATTACTCGAGATGTGTCTGGAGAAGGTGTACAGCAGGCATTACTTAAGATTTTGGAAGGTACGGTGGCAAGTGTCCCACCTCAAGGTGGTAGAAAGCATCCACATCAAGAATTTATTCAGATTGATACGACCAATATTTTATTCATATGTGGTGGCGCATTTGATGGGATTGAACAAATTATCAAACGTCGTCTAGGCAAGAAAGTTATCGGCTTCGGAGCAGATGCTGATAATCAAGAATTAGATAAAGCTACACTTCTATCGAAGGTTCTTCCAGAGGATTTATTACGTTTTGGATTAATTCCAGAATTTATAGGACGTCTTCCGGTTATTGGAAGCTTAGAACCATTAGATGAAGCTGCATTAGTAGAAATCCTGACCAAACCAAAAAATGCATTAGTAAAACAATATAATAAGCTGTTTGAAATCGACGGTGTAGAATTAGAGTTTGAAGAAGGTGCCTTAGAAGAAGTAGCGAAGAAAGCTATTGAACGTAAGACGGGGGCACGTGGATTACGCTCTATATTAGAAGGGATCATGCTAGAAGTGATGTTTGATCTCCCTTCACGTGATGATATTAAGAAATGCGTCATCACAAAGGAGACAGTAGCTAATGAAGGTAATCCGAAGCTCATTCACGAAGACGGTTCTGTAATTGATCAAGATAAGCAATCACCAAAGGAAAGTGCATAGTAGGAATCAAAAATCCCTTGTCTCAGTGAACAAGGGATTTTTGTTTGAGCATAAGTTCCTGGAAGATAGGAAAAACTATCTCAGACAAGGTAATTTTATTTTATAAGTTAGAGAAAATTTCTACACAGCAGAAGTTCGACGTAGCTGAAATTTTAAGCTACCAAGTATAAGCAAAACTAGGCATTCTCTAAAGGTGAGTGAATGCAAGTTTTTCTAATAGAAAATAAGAACGATTATTTTTATGGAGGATATACATAAAGATTTACAAAAACCCTTATTTTCTTTAAACTAAGTACAATAGAGAGGTTGAACTAGGGAAAGATAACGATAGAGGGACAAGCTATTGCTAACAATATTGGCATACAAGCTAACATTACTCTTAATCGACATCTAGTAATTTTGACGGAGGTGCCAAATGACAGAGAAGAACTTTTTACATATACCTTTATTACCACTAAGGGGATTAATTGTATTTCCTAGCATGGTTATTCATTTGGATGTTGGCCGAGAGAAATCGATTCAATCATTAGAAAAGGCAATGATGAATGATCAGAAAATTCTTTTAGCCGCCCAAAAGGAAAGTGCCATAGACGAACCTAAGAAAGATGATATATATACTATTGGTACAGTAGCAAAAGTAAATCAAATGTTAAAGTTACCTAATGGAACCATGCGTGTCCTAGTAGAAGGACTTTATCGTGCTAAAATTGAATCTTTTATTCAAGAGGAAAAACAATTCTTTGTTGAAATTGTAAAACTTGAGGACGTCCATGTTGATCCAGTAGAAGAGGATGCATTCATGCGTACACTACTCGAACAATTTGAACATTACACACGAATTTCGAAAAAAATTAGTAAAGAAACGTTGGCAACAGTACTCGATATTGAAGAGCCAGCGCAATTTTCAGATATGGTTGCATCCCATATAACCCTAAAAATGTCTGATAAACAGCTCCTTTTAGAAACTGTTGGTGTAAAAGAACGTTTAAAAAAATTATTAGATATTATCTCTAATGAGAAAGAAGTATTGGAATTAGAGCGAAAAATCGGGCAACGTGTCAAAAAATCTATGGAAGATACGCAAAAGGAATATTATTTACGAGAACAAATGAAAGCTATTCAGAAGGAGCTCGGCGACAAGGATGGGAAAACTGGTGAAATTGCTAATTTAAAAAAGCAGCTCGAGGAAAAGGAGTTACCAGATAGAGTGGAAAAGGTAGCACTTAAAGAGTTAGATCGTTATGAACGAATTCCTCAAAGCTCAGCAGAAAGTTCGGTTATCCGTACGTATATTGAATGGATTCTCGCACTTCCCTGGAACGAAGAAACGGAAGACAATTTAGAAATTAATAATGCTGAAAAAATATTAGATGAGGATCATTATGGTTTAGAAAAGGTAAAGGAAAGAGTGCTCGAGTATTTAGCTGTTCAACAGCTGACGAATTCATTAAAAGGTCCCATTTTATGTCTTGTAGGCCCACCAGGAGTAGGAAAAACCTCTTTAGCTCGTTCCATTGCGCGAGCGATTGATCGTCATTTTGTTCGAATTTCTTTAGGGGGTGTGCGTGACGAGGCTGAAATTCGTGGGCATAGAAGAACATATGTCGGTGCAATGCCAGGTAGAATTATTCAAGGAATGAAAAAAGCCAATACGATTAATCCGGTCTTTTTATTAGACGAAATTGATAAAATGTCTAATGATTTTCGAGGCGACCCTTCTGCTGCGATGCTAGAAGTATTAGATCCAGAACAAAATCATACGTTTAGTGATCATTACCTGGAAGAAACCTACGATCTGTCTAAGGTTATGTTTATTGCAACAGCAAATAACCTATCGACAATACCACGACCATTATTAGATCGAATGGAGATTATCTCCATAGCTGGATATACGGAGCTAGAGAAAATGTATATAGCAAAAGAACATTTATTGCCAAAACAAATCAAAGAGAATGGTCTGAAAAAAGGCAATATCCAACTAAGAGATGATGCTTTGCTTAAGTTGATTCGCTTATATACGAGAGAAGCAGGAGTCCGTGGATTAGAACGGCAATTGGCATCAGTTTGCCGCAAAGCTGCTAAGATTATTGTGTCAAAGAAAAAACAGCGAGTTATTGTGACAGGAAAGCAGCTTGAGGGTATTTTGGGAAAACCGAAATTCCGATATGGATTAATGGAAGTAGAGGATCAAGTAGGTGCTGCAACAGGTCTTGCCTATACTTCTGCTGGTGGCGATATTTTGTCAATAGAGGTTAGCCTTTCAGAAGGAAAAGGAAAACTAACGTTAACTGGTAAGCTTGGTGACGTTATGAAGGAATCTGCACAAGCGGCATTTAGCTATATTCGTTCAAAGGCAGATGAGTTAAATATTGATCCGAAATTCCATGAGAAAAAAGATATTCATATCCATGTTCCAGAGGGGGCAACTCCAAAGGATGGACCTTCAGCAGGTATTACGATGGCGACTGCGTTAGTTTCTGCATTGACTGGAAGAGCGGTGCGTAAAGAGGTAGGAATGACAGGAGAAATCACGTTAAGAGGTAGAGTATTACCAATTGGTGGTCTCAAGGAAAAATCTTTAAGTGCTCATCGTGCAGGTATCAAAACGATTATTATTCCGAAGGATAATGAGAAGGATTTAGAGGACATACCAGAAAGTGTTCGTCAGGAACTTACTTTTATTCCAGTAGACCATCTTGATACAGTGCTTGAATATGCACTACTGGAGGGGAACAATGAAGGTAAATAAAGCAGAAATAGTCATCAGTGCCGTTTCACCAAAACAATATCCACAGGATCGACTGTCTGAAATTGCATTGGCAGGGAGGTCAAATGTTGGAAAATCATCCTTTATTAATCGCTTAATTCATCGTAAAAATTTAGCTAGAACTTCTTCCAAGCCAGGGAAAACTCAAACATTAAACTTTTATCGGATTAACGAGAAGTTTTATTTCGTAGATGTACCAGGCTATGGTTATGCAAAGGTTTCGAAAAAAGAACGTGAAAAATGGGGCAAAATGATGGAGGAATATTTTGCCCTTAGAGATACATTGAAGTTAGCTACTTTAATTATAGATATCAGACATAAGCCTACTGATGATGATGTAATGATGTATGAATTTTTAAAACATTACCAGCTTCCAGTTCTAGTGGTTGCTACAAAGTTAGATAAGATTCCAAAAAACAAAAAAAGTGCTCACCTCGAGCAGGTGATTCAAACACTAGACTTAGATCCAGAAGACACGGTGATCCCTTTTTCTTCAGAAACGGGTGAAGGTAAAGAAGATGTCTGGCATTACCTTGAACAATATCTTTAACTATCATTGATAAAGTTTCATATAACGCTAAGTAATGCGTGTGGGACATAATTATAATAGCGTACAATAAAAAAGACGAACGTTATGAAATTGTTCGTCTTTTTCTTTTGATTATACGGCGATTTATTTTTTTCTCCATAGCATATAAATACCGATAGTAATTAATAATAATGGCCAAAATCTTTCGATAAACACCATACCTTCATGAATCCAGCTAAACCAACTCGGCTTATTGTCCACATACACGGCAAATACCGCAATGGCAAATAGAATTAAACCAGGTAAAAGCCCTGTTTTTGTTTTAAAATATCGGATAAGAAACGCGATCGAAATAATAAAAGGGTAAACGCCCCAGTGGTCAATCCAAAACGGATAGTGATTCAAACCATGGAAGTGAATTCCAAGGCCTAATAATATGACACCAGGTACCACACTACTAAAATCCTTTGCTCGAAAGGAATAAATTAGGAAAGCAGCTCCAAGTAATATGAGTAAGGTTGGCCAAGAATAAAAATCAGTAAGGATAGGTAATTTTAGTTCTCTTAATAAAAAGAAAATACCTATTCCAATAAACAAATATGCAACTAAGCCATTCTTTTTCAACTAAATCGCTCCTAGATTAAAATAATTATTAATTTAGATTAATTTCTTGCTTATATGTCTTGGTTATGTTAAAGTACTATTGACAAAAGAGATGAATGGAACAAACAAAGTATATTTTAACATACTTTATTCTAACACTGTTCATAATTTCATCACGATTTAATAAAAAATTCATGTTATACTAACAATATGTGTATAGGTGTTTGTTTTTCTTTTTTTTGGGGGTAGATGAATGTGCATATTTTAACAGCAGGGATAAATTATAAAACAGCTCCTGTTGAAGTGCGCGAAATGCTAGCTTTTCGTGAAGAGCAACTTGTAGAAGCAATGACAGAATTAAAGGGACGTAAAAGCATTTTGGAAAATGTAATTATTTCTACATGTAATCGGACGGAAATCTATGCAGTCGTTGATCAACTTCATACAGGGCGACATTTCATTAAACAATTTCTAGCAGATTGGTTCGATTTGGATAAGGAGTCTTTTACTCCACACTTGGTTTTTTATGAAAATGAAGCAGCAGTGGAACATTTATTTCGACTTAGCTGTGGCTTAGAATCGATGATTATGGGAGAGACACAGATTCTTGGCCAAGTGAAACAGATGTTTCTAAAAGCTCAAGAAGTTGAAATGACTGGTACCATTCTAAACGAAGTATTTAAACAAGCTATTACCATTGGAAAGCGAAGTCAAAGGGAAACCAATATTAATGATAATGCTGTTTCTGTTAGCTATGCTGCGGTAGAGTTGGCGAAGAAAATATTCTCCGATCTTACAGATAAACGTGTGGTTATCATAGGTGCAGGTAAAATGGGAGAGCTAGCAGCCAAAAATATTTATGGATCAGGTGTTAAGCAAGTAACGGTTGTGAACCGGACGATTGAAAAGGCAACTCAGCTTGCAGAGCAGTTTGATGGCGTTGCAAAGCCGACTAGTCAATTAAATGACATTCTATTAGATGCTGATATTGTGATTAGTTCAACAGGATCCAATGATTTTATCATTTCAAAAGAGGCGTACCAACAAATTGAAAAGAGAAGAAAGGGACGTCCGTTATTCTTAGTGGATATTGCCGTTCCCCGTGATTTAGATCCAGATCTTGCTCAATTAGATAATGTCTTTTTATATGATATCGATGATTTACAAAATGTTGTAGATGCTAATCTCGAAGCGAGAAAAGAAGCTGCTGAGGAGATTGAAATATGGATTGAAGAAGAGATAATCGCTTTCCGTACATGGCTACAAACGCTTGGAGTTGTTCCTATTATTACAGCATTGCGAGAGCAAGCACTTACTATTCAGAAGGATACAATGCAAAGCATTGAGCGAAAAATGCCGAATTTAACTGATAGAGAGAGAAAAGTGTTAAATAAACATACAAAAAGTATTGTGAATCAAATGTTAAAACAGCCAATACTTCAAGCGAAAGAATTAGCAGGACAGAAAAACTCAGAAGAAGCACTTGCCTTATTTACGAAAATATTTAATCTAGAAGAGAAAGTGATTCCTAAGACAGAACAAGAAGAAAAGGTAATTTCATTTGATAAAAATAATGAAAAGTCATACCAAAAATTACAAAATGTTTCTACACATTAAAAGGATGGTATTCCTTTATGTTTCCAGAAAGATTTATTCAAGAGGGCATGTTGCTCGCTTATGGAATTAGTGTCATTTTTTATTTTATAGATTTTTTGTATCACAACCAGAAAGCGAATCGGATTGCTTTCTGGTTCCTTGCGATGGTTTGGGTTATTCAAACCATCTTTTTGTTACAGGAAGTGATTCGCACATCATCGCTCCCTATTGGGACATTCAATGATGGATTATATACCTATGTGTGGATTATTGTTACTTTCTCATTAGTTGTACACCGATATTTTCATCTTGATTTATTTATGTTTTTTATAAGTGTCTTCGGCTTTTTGGTTATGGTTATTCATACAATAAGATCATTGCAAATCGTCGATTCATCTCAAATTCCAAGCATGTTAAACGAATTGCTTTATGCCCATATCGTTTTAGCGTTAATAGCCTATGGACTATTTACGGTATCGTTTATCATTGCCCTACTCTATTTTACTCAATACCGTTTACTAAAATGGAAAAAAGGTTATAAATGGTTAAAGAGATTAAGTGACCTAGAAGGACTTGAAAAAAAGTCGTTTCAATTAATTGTACTTTCTGAACCATTACTATTGTTGTCGATCATTTTAGGGGTCGTTTGGGCTTACAAGACCGGAACGGAATTCTATTGGGGGGATAGCAAGACCATTGGTTCCATTTTAGTTTTTTTGATCTATGCGCTATATTTATATATGCGTACAAAAGGAAACTATCGAGGGAAAAATATATTATTCGTCAACATAGTTTCTTTTTTACTACTATTAGTAAACTTTTTCTTGTTTACTACTTTATCTAACTTTCATATTTAATGACAGAAAAGAGGTTGTAATAAAATGCGAAAAATAGTCGTAGGATCTAGACGTAGTAATCTTGCTTTGACTCAATCTGAATGGGTCATTGATCAATTGAAAAAATATACTGGGGATCAATTTTCATTTGAAATAAAGAAAATTGTAACAAAAGGGGACCAAATTTTAAACGTGACTTTATCCAAGGTCGGTGGAAAAGGCCTTTTCGTAAAAGAGATTGAAAAAGCAATGTATGATCATGAAATTGATTTCGCTGTTCATAGTATGAAGGATATGCCAGCAGTTATGCCAGAGGGGCTTATTATAGGATCCATTCCTATGCGAGAAGATCATCGAGATGCGTTTATATCAAATGACCATATCCGATTAGAAGATCTCCCAGCTGGTTCTATAGTGGGAACAAGTAGTCTTCGAAGAGGATCACAAATATTAGCGGAACGTCCTGATCTAGAAATTAAATGGATAAGAGGAAATATTGAGACAAGATTGAGAAAATTAAAGGAAGAGAATTTTGATGCTATCATCCTAGCAGCGGCAGGCTTAAAGAGAATGGGGTGGGGAGAAGAGATGGTTACCCAATTCTTGGAGCCAGAAGTATGTGTGCCCGCAGTAGGACAAGGTGCTCTTGCCATTGAATGTCGGGAGGATGATCAGGAACTTATTGAATTATTGAAAAAAATAAATCATTCCTATACAGAAAAAACGGTAACAGCAGAAAGAACTTTTCTTCATTTACTGAATGGTGGATGTCAAGTCCCTATTGGTGGATATGCTTATCTAGACAACGATGAGGTTAATCTAACCGCTTTAGTAGCAAGTAGTGATGGCAAAACAGTTCTAAAAGAAGTGGTAACAGGAATTGATCCGGTTGAAGTAGGTAAAGAAGCTGCAGAGAGATTAAAGGCAAAGGGTGCTCAACAACTAGTAGATGAAGCGATAGAAAAGAATGAAAAGGAATGAGCAAAGCACTTAAAGGTAAAAAGCTTTTAATTACAAGAGAGGAGAAACAAGCTCAGCCATTAGTTGAGCTTGTTCAACACGCTGGTGCAGAACCATTTCTAGCACCTTTACTTCAGTTTCAGCCGATATACTCTAAAAACAATGAACAAGCTCTTAAAAAGATACAAGAACAGGTTGACTGGCTGTTTTTTACAAGTGCTAATACCGTTTATTTTTTTGAAGCTTACCGAAAACAATTAGGTTTAACCTTTAGTCAGAAAATAGCTGCCGTCGGGGTGAAAACTAGTCACGCTCTTATGGAATATGGATATACTGTTCATTTTCAACCATCCATTTATAGTGGTGCGGTGATGGTCCCAGAATTTATTAATAAATTCGGAAAAGAACAAAAGATAGCATTGATCGGTGGAGAAAGTGCGAGAGATGAAATCCCGGATTTACTACAAAAAAATCACGTTTCCTTTCAACAGGTGGCTATTTATCGTACAATGAAAAATGATGCGGGAAGAAAAAAGTTAAGGTATGCTTTAAAGCAGGAAATGGATGCATGTTTATTTACGAGTCCCTCAACTGTAAAGACTTTTATCGAATTTGCTGATGCTTATTACCTAGAAAAGACGAAAAAGGAAACACTTGCTGTTGCCATTGGACTTACAACAGCAACAGAGCTAAAGAAACAAGGATTCCAACATGTTATTTATCCACAGAAATATACGATTGAGGCGATGGTAGAGCAATTAGTTGCTTACCTCCAAAACGAAAGGACGAAAAAAGAATGACTGTGAACGAATTTGACCGCCATAGAAGATTACGTAAATCTGCTACGTTAAGATCATTAGTAAGAGAAACGAAGTTAAATACATCTGATCTAGTATATCCCTTGTTTATCGTAGAAGGTGAAACAATAAAGAGTGAAGTAAGCTCGATGCCTGGTGTATTTCAAATTTCGTTAGATTATTTAGATGAAGAAATAGATGAACTTCTTACGCTTGGCATACCAGCTGTTCTCTTATTTGGAATTCCAAAGGAGAAGGATGAAGTTGGCTCTGGAGCTTATGATCCACATGGTATCGTGCAGAAAGCCATTCGCCAAATTAAACAAAAAACAGATAAATTATTAGTGATAGCAGACACCTGTTTATGTGAATATACTTCTCACGGTCATTGTGGTGTCATTCATGATCATGATGTAGATAACGATAAGTCATTGCCGTTACATGTAAAAACAGCCGTAACTCAGGCAGAAGCAGGAGCGGACATTATTGCACCATCGAACATGATGGACGGTTTTGTAACAGAGATACGAAAAGGCTTAGATGAGGCAGGTTTCTGTGAGATACCTATTATGTCGTATGCTGTGAAATATGCCTCCGCATTCTATGGCCCATTTCGTGATGCAGCAGATAGTACTCCACAATTTGGCGACCGAAAAACCTATCAGATGGATCCTGCCAATCGTCTTGAGGCGATGCGTGAAGCACAATCAGATATAGAAGAAGGAGCGGATTTTATTATCGTAAAACCGGCTTTGTCCTATATGGATATTATTCGGGAAATGAGAAATGCCCATCCCGTTCCTGTCGTGGCTTATAATGTTAGTGGAGAGTATTCTATGATTAAGGCTGCTAGTTTAAATGGCTGGATAGATGAAAAAGCGGTTGTCATAGAAAAATTAACAAGTATGAAAAGAGCAGGGGCAGATATTATCATTACGTATTTTGCAAAAGATGTTGCAGAATGGTTACAAGAAAAATCCTAATAGAGATGAAAGGGGATCCTCATTATGCTACAAAATCAAAAATCAGTAGATGCTTACAAAGAAGCAGTAGATTTAATGCCTGGTGGTGTAAATTCTCCTGTTAGAGCTTTTAAATCAGTGGGAATGAATCCGATTTTTATGGATCACGGTAAAGGTTCCAAAATTTATGACATTGATGGAAATGAATATATTGATTATGTTCTAAGCTGGGGTCCATTAATACTAGGACATGCTCATGAAGGTGTTGTTCAAAAATTAAAGGAGGTAGCAGAGAAAGGAACTAGCTTCGGTGCTCCAACACTGTTAGAAAATGAATTAGCTCAGTTAGTAATTGATCGCGTTCCATCTATCGAGATGGTTCGAATGGTTAATTCTGGAACAGAAGCTACCATGAGTGCATTACGATTAGCACGAGGCTATACAGGGCGTAATATTATTTTGAAATTTGAAGGTAATTACCATGGCCATGGAGATTCTTTATTAATAAAAGCAGGTTCTGGTGTGGCAACCTTAGGCTTACCAGATAGTCCAGGAGTGCCTGAAAGTGTTGCCAAACATACCATTACAGTCCCTTATAATGATATAGAAAGTCTGAAATATGCCTTCAATGAATTTGGAAAGGACATAGCGGCAGTGATTGTAGAGCCAGTGTCGGGTAATATGGGAGTCGTTCCACCGAAAGGCGATTTCCTTCAAGAATTGAGAAAAATAACAACAGAAAATGGCAGTCTATTAATTTTTGATGAGGTCATGACAGGATTTCGTGTCGGATTTCATTGTGCACAGGGATACTTTGGTGTGACACCTGATTTAACCTGTTTAGGAAAGGTTATTGGTGGAGGGCTACCGGTAGGTGCATATGGTGGAAAGCGTGACATAATGGAGTCCGTTGCACCTGTTGGAGATATTTATCAGGCAGGTACTCTTTCAGGGAACCCACTTGCTATGACAGCTGGCCTCGAAACATTAAAGGCAATGGATAAGGATGCCTATAAAGCAATTAATCAGAAGGTCGACCGGCTTGTGACAGGTTACAAGGAAGCTGCGGAGAAATATAAGCTTAATCTTCAAATTAATCGAGCTGGCTCTATGGTAGGCGTGTTTTTTGCTGATCAACAAGTTGTTGATTATGCTACTTCTTCTCGTTCAGATCTCGATCAATTTGCAAGCTATTATCGTACAATGGCAGAAGAGGGAATCTTCCTACCACCTTCCCAATTCGAAGGTTTGTTCCTTTCCACTGCACATACCGATGAAGACATAGAAAAAACTATTCAAGCTGCTGAAAAAGCATTTTCTAAATTATAACGATTATATGAAGAGTTGTTTTAAAAAGGTGCCTTATCGAGGGAGGGCCACTTACTTTAGAACAACTCTTTTTCATGGTTATCTTTACTTGGATGGACGTTTAGGGAAATTCAAGATATAAAAGATCAATCAACTTCTTCATAATCTCGATTCCTTCTTCATATATTTTAAGAGAGATAGCTAGTTCGCTAATCGTATATGGAAGGGGGAACCGAGTTGGGTGAGGTATTTACATTCAATATTAATGAGAAAATCTCATTTCAAGATCAACCTTTAATGAAGGAAATGTTAGGTATTGGGCTAGAGCCTGTTATCTCTATTCAGGAATTAGGGGAAAGCTTGTCTGTTCGTGGAGTGATGGAACTAAAAGGTGAATACATTCAGACAGATCAACAAGAGGTTAGAGCGGAGGAACTAGAATATCAAGGTAACAAGGTAGAACGGGTGGAGCCAATTTCAGATGAGACTTGCGAATTTTTTCACAAATTTATAATGGATATAACGATTCCGATGGAAAGAATTGCTTCCATGGAGGATGTTGCAGTGGAGGTAGACCATTTTGATTATGTGTTGAATTCACCAGGGTCGATAAATGTGGAAGCTGTTCTGGCGATTCATGGTTTAACAGAAGAAGCTGTGATTGTTGAAAGGGACCCAGAGGAAGAGTTAGTTAGATATGACGCTGAAGCGGAGTCGGACCATTCATTACGTGAAGAGGAGCAATTTCAGTTCACCGTTAATCAAGAAGCAAACCTTCAACAGGAAGAAGACAATGTCATTCCATTGACAGAGAGCAGTGAAACAACTTCTGAGAGTGAGGAACCTGTGATGGAACGTGAAGAAGTTCATGAGGAAAATGTTTGGGAAGAAAGTCATCGTGAAGAAGTGGAGCAAGAAGAGGTAGTTGATGAATATGAAGTGGAAGATGAACAATCATTAGAGGACGACGAAAGAGAAGAAGAGAAGATACATGTTCAAGGTAGATCAGAAGGCGTGGATGATACTTCTTATCTGTTAAATATTTTCTCGGAAGAAGAGGAAGCTACTAGCTATTCAAAATTGAAATTATATATTGTACAGCCAGAGGACCAAATGCATACTATTGCCGAGCGATATGATGTCTCTCCACGACAGATCATGCGAACGAATCATTTAGAAGATGAAGATGTTACCTCCGGACAACTCATTTATATTCCAATTACTTCAGATGAATAACGATAAAAATCCCTTGGTCATTTTGAAGCAAGGGATTTTTTTACTATAAGAATAATATTTTATTAAAGATATTTGTAAAACTTCGGCTCCCACTATGGGACGAGGCAGATACTTTCGTTTTCCTAACATTTATTAATGATGAGGAGTGTATGTAAGTGATAGATCTTCAACCCGTTCTTGATGCATATCAAATAATACCAACTAAAGTGGAAAAAGTGACAGATCGTGTTTTTAAAATTCATACAAATTATCGGATTTACGCATTAAAACATACTTCTTTATCTGATCAACAGCTTGGTCACTGGCAGGCGGTACATCATTTTCTCGATCAACGAAAGGTGCTTGGGTTTCTTCCTGTTTTTTTCACTGTAGCAGGAGATCCTTTTGTTACAAATCAACAATCCATTTTTTATCTGATGCCTTGGGTAGAATCATTTCCACATGAGCGACCAACAGATGAGTGGACATCCTTTTTTCATGCATTGGGAAAATTACATGCTAGTACATTGCAGTTGATTGAATTAGATCAGCAAAAACAAAATCAAGCAGAGTACCAAGCATATTTCCATAGTGAAATGAAACGAAATAGTGATGAGCTACTACAATATATTCGTTTATTTGAAGCAAAACGTTTTATGTCACCAGTTGAATTACAAGCTTGCATGTATTATCGGGATATGGAATGGGTATTAGAAGAAACGGAGAAATGGCAGCAAGTATATCTTGATGCTCTA
The DNA here is from genome assembly GCF_055392695.1 of Gracilibacillus sp. JCM 18966. Lineage (NCBI taxonomy): Bacteria > Bacillati > Bacillota > Bacilli > Caryophanales > Bacillaceae > Gracilibacillus > Gracilibacillus sp. JCM 18966. Next base: position 2,874,477 of record NZ_AP043883.1, read on the forward strand.
GAAAAATCGGATAAGACCAGTATTGTGTTATGTCATGGGAACCTAGACCCTACCCACTATATCATGACAAACAATCAAACATATTTCTTGAACTGGGAGCATGCTCAGATGGCTTCACCTGTACATGATCTTATCAGTTTTTTATTATTTAACTTTCAATACCATGATTGTCAGATAAACAAATTAAAGGAAGGACTTCGCATTTATTTTCAATATATTCCATTTGGCGATCTGGAAAAAAGTCAACTAGCATTACAATTATTATCTATGGAAAAATATATGCATTGCTTAAAAGCTCACAACACCCCGAATAAACAAACAGTTATATATGAATCGATTCGATTTGAGAAGGAATATCGTAAGCTCTTGTTCTCGATTCAGCTTTCAGAAGACCTATTTTCGACGATCCAGCAGGTGGAGATGGATTAGATCCATTCCAAATGGAAGGCAATTAAAATACAAAGTAAAATACCTAGAAGGAGTACATCGAATGTCGTGGGGATAAATATTGTACGAATACCTTGGAAAATTACAATCGGAACAATGCAACGCTGACAAACAATGATACATTCTCGTGCCCATGGAGGTAACTTATATCGATAATATCGTCCCATATTCTCACCTCACTAGATTAGTCTTATCATTATATGCACGGATTCCAATAAAAGTGAGGGAATTAGCAACTTTTATCACGATTCTTTGTGCTATTCTAATTAGTCGAAGCTGATTTGGCTAGCAACGAACGTAAAATAGCAAATAAATTCTTTCAAAAAACAGTTTTTTTTGCAGGATTTTGCCAATTTTTATAGAATATATATAAGATAGTTCCTCTACTTAGGCAAAAGAGATTGTTGAATAGCTAGGGGTGTACAATTTTAATATTGGTAATGAATATAAATAGAAAACCAATATTGGAGACATCATCGTGTCCGTTATCATGATTATGTTACACATGAGAAGCAAATAGTATATAGGTCAATAAAGTGAGAGTTCCATTCGTGTTTTTTCAACCTTCACTGATGGGTTAGTGCTGGTAATAAAGAGAGTGGAGAACAAAGTATCCAATTGTTCCGAATGTCCTTAGTCTACTTTAGATACTATTATCTTTAAGCTGAGACATAAAGAAAATCGAGGAGAGACTTTTGGTTAAATCAGGCCTACTCGATAGTTTGGATGCTAGTGAATTCTCACTTTATTAGAAATTATCATTTTGTAGTAGAAGTACTATTTACTATTAATTATCTCAGAAAAAGGCAAACCTATCGTAAGGTAGGGACGCAAAGTTACAGATCCTAAAGCACAACTGCAAACGGATGGCTGTGCTGCCTGGAATACAGATTTGTATTTTAGGAGGAATTAGAATTGAATAGCAAGGGATTAAACATGGATTACGAGTGGGTTTACTTATTGTTAAAAGCAAAAGAGCAAGGATATACGATAACCGAAATAAAGGCATTTATTGATAGAGAAAAAAAGAAAAATGTGCATGATTCATGATGGTGATATGATTTAATTGATCAGAAATACGGACACTTTACTCATAGACTATTCTGGGCTACGGCTCAAATAGTCTCTTTTTTACATTTGGAAATTATAAAATTTTTGCAGGAAGAAATGCGACAAAGCGAGAATTTTGAAGACTAAAGTATAAGAAAAGTTTAACGCATCCGCTAAAGGGACATGCGAATGCGAGTTTTTCTAATATCGATCAAGTAATGAAACCTTGGACATAATTAGACGTTATTTTTTCCATTTGTTATACTAAGTTTAGATAATTGGTAAATGATACATATAAATTGAATTAGTAACACAATCTATATTTGTTATCATTTAATTTATTGGAGAAGGGATGAATTTTATGTCGACAACGACACCACATATTGTGGTATTAGGTGCAGGCTATGCAGGTATGATGACAACGAAAAGATTGATCCAACAACTAGCTCCACATGAGGCACAGATCACTCTTGTAAACAAGCACAACTATCATTATCAAACAACCTGGTTACATGAAGTGGCAGCAGGAACAATAGATGTCAATCGTTCACGTATTATGATTTCTGATGTGATTAACACGAAACGAGTTCATCTTGTCCAAGATACGGTTGAACGGATAAAAGCGGATGAAAAAAAGGTTCTATTGCAAAATGGCGAACTTGATTATGATTACTTAGTGATTGGATTAGGATTTGAAAAAGCGACATTTGGCATTCCTGGAATGGATGAGCATGCTTTTTCTATACAGTCTGTGGATACAAGCCGTATGATCCGTGATCATATTGAATATCAATTTTCTAGATATAAAACAGAAGATAACCCTAGTGATGATATATTAACCATCATCGTTGGCGGAGCCGGCTTTACTGGAATAGAATTTGTCGGGGAATTAGCCGAACGTATTCCGGTACTATGCAAGAAATATGATATTCCCCGTAAAAAAGTGAAAATCATTAATATTGAAGCAACTCCTACTATATTGCCAAATTTTGATGAAGAATTGTTAGAATATGCACAACGCTCCCTTAAAGCTAGAGGAGTCCAATTTAGGCTAGGAACCATGATTAAGGAAGTAAAAAAAGATGCGGTCATTGTTGGAGACGATATGGAAGAAATCAAAGCCGGAACCTTTGTATGGACTGGTGGAGTACAGGCAAATCGCATTGTCGGGGAATCAGGCTTTGAGTTAACAAAAGGAAAAGTCAATGTGGATACGATGTTAAGAGCACCGGGACATGATGATGTCTTTATTCTTGGAGATTGCGCATGGGTGATGAACAAGGATACCGGTCGTCCGTATCCACCAACTGCTCAAATTGCGATTCAAGAAGCAGATGTTTGTGCTCATAATATTAAAACAATGATTCAAGGTGGTACATTACGAGAATTCACCTTTGATGATAAGGGAACGGTTGCTTCACTTGGTGGATCAGAAGCGATGGGTACAGTATTCGATGGTCATAAACTTTATGGATTACAAGCGAAAGTAATGAAGCATGTGATAGATGACCGCTATTTATTTTTACTTGGAGGTCCTGGATTAGTATTGAAAAAAGGAAAGTTCCGACCATTTTAGTAAGGAGGTAGAAGTGATGAAAAACACTTTATTCTATACATTGCTAACTATTATTGCAACGATTTTTTATGTTCTTGTTTCCAGAAAATTAGAGGATAAAAGAGATTTTCGTTAGTATAAATTTGCGGGAGTAGGTGTTTAACGTAGACATCTACTCCCTTACATTTTTTTGCACCATTGCAGCATACTAAATGTTTAAAGGAGGTGTGTCCATTGTTTATGCTTAATAACGTAGTATTCCGAGATATTTTACATATTGATAAGCTAGAAATTCCTGATCGTAAAGTAATCTGTCTATTTGGGGAGAGTGGTAGTGGAAAGTCTACTTTATTAAAAATGTTAAATGGATTATTGACCCATGATCATGGGGAGATCTTGTTTCAGAACCAATCGATACTAGAATATAACCCAATAGAGCTTAGAAGAAAAGTGGTGATGTTGGGACAAGATCCTATTATGTTTGAGGGGACGGTTCGAGATAATTTATTGATTGGACTGGATTTTTCTGAGCGTGAAAGGGTAGAGGATGCGAAGCTGCTCAATTTGTTAAAAGAGCTGGAATTAAGTAAATCATTGGATGATGAAGCAGATAAATTATCAGGTGGTGAGAAGCAAAGAGTTGCGTTTGCGAGAATCTTATTAATGGATGCTGTCATCTACCTTTTGGATGAGCCAACCTCAGCACTCGATGAAGGGACCGAACACAAAGTAATGGATTTTATGATACATCGTGTACAACAAGATCAATTAACCGCTATATTCGTTACCCATTCAAAAGAGGTAGCAGAACAATATGCAGATCAAATCATCTACATGGAGGATATAAATAAGAAGGAGGTGATTTCATCATGAATAAGATGATGGATATCACTCTTTGGCAATTGATTTCTGCTTATATTTTCATGGTTCTATTACTTGTTATTGTTCGTTGGCGTAGGATTCCTCGAGAAAAGGAAATTGTTATTGCGACATTTAGAATGACAATCCAGCTCGTGCTTGTGGGCTATGTTCTCGTTTTTATATTCGAAAATGAGAACTGGATCTATTCTATTCTGGTTCTAATGTTAATGGAGATTTTTGCAGTTTATAATATTTATAGGCGTACTAAAATGCCTCTTACAAAAAATCTGAAGAAGATTATTGCGATTGCTATGATTGTTGGTACACTCTTCTCGTTTTTATATTTTGATTTTATTGTTGTACAATTTTCACCATGGTATGATCCTCGTTATTTCATTCCAATTGCTGGAATGTTAATAGGTAATTCAATGACGGGTATTACATTAGGCGTAAGTGCTCTTTTAGAAGGCTTTCGTTCACGAAAAAAAGAAATTGAGGCAGCTTTAATGCTTGGAGCAACACCAAGTAAAGCTTCCAAAAGAATGGTGAACAATGCCTTTGATTCAGCAATCTTGCCGACAATAAACAATATGGTTGGGATGGGTATTGTTTTTTTACCTGGAATGATGACAGGGGTCATTTTATCTGGGGCAAGCCCGTTAGATGCGATCAAATACCAGATTGCGATAATGCTCGGTATTACAGGTAGCGTTTCTTTGTCCGTAATTATCTTCCTATATTTCGGATTTAAAACCTTTTTTAACAAAAGGGCACAGCTTGAATTATAAAATATTTTTACTCCCTCACCTATGTACTGTGATAATTATCCTTGACGAAATGACGCTTTTTTGGATAAAATAACATATAATATATGACACCATTATTTGATGGAGTTAAATGTGATGATGAGGAAGAGTATTTCATGCTTATCGTACAAGAGAAGAAAGTCCATTGGCTGAAAGATTTTCTCGATAAAAGGTGAAAGAAGGTAGCCTCTGATGCAGCTCTACTGAACGAGTAGTAGGTAAAGCCGGGTGAACCGTTATCTCTTTAAGAAGTTGTATAGGCTTATTGCTTATAAACAAAGGTGGTACCGCGGAAATCAAACCTTTTCGTCCTTTTTACTAGGATGAAAAGGTTTTTTTGATTCCTATATCATAGAAACTGGAAATAACAAGGAGGAAATTATATGGCTGATCAACAGGAAGTGAATTTACCACCAAAGTATGATCCCACTACAGTAGAAAAAGGTCGTTATCAATATTGGGTGGATGGTAAATTCTTTGAGGCTGAAAGAAATCCAAAGAAAGACCCATTTACGATTGTCATCCCACCACCAAACGTTACAGGAAAACTACACATTGGTCATGCTTGGGATACCACATTACAGGATATTATTACAAGGATAAAGCGTATGCAAGGATATGATGTTCTATATTTACCTGGAATGGACCATGCTGGAATTGCTACACAAGCAAAGGTAGAGGAGAAGCTTCGTGAAGAAGGAGTTAGTCGCTATGATCTAGGGCGTGAGAAGTTCTTAGAAAAGGCATGGGATTGGAAGGAAGAATATGCAAGCTTTATCCGAGAGCAGTGGTCGAAACTGGGATTAGGACTTGATTATTCCCGTGAACGATTTACTCTTGATCAAGGCTTATCAGATGCAGTAAAAGAAGTGTTTGTTAAGTTGTATGAGAAGGATTTAATTTATCGTGGAGAGTATATCATTAACTGGGACCCACAGACAAAGACCGCTCTTTCAGATATTGAAGTTATCTATAAAGATGTCCAAGGCTATTTCTATCATATGAGATATCCACTAGCCGATGGTTCAGGACATATTGAAATTGCCACAACTCGTCCTGAGACAATGCTTGGAGATACAGCTGTAGCCGTTCATCCAGAAGATGAGCGATACAAGCATTTAATTGGTAAAAAAGTTAAGCTTCCGATCGTTGGACGCGAAATAGAAATCGTTGCAGATGATTATGTGGATAGGGAATTTGGTTCCGGTGCTGTAAAAATCACGCCCGCCCATGATCCGAATGATTTTGAGATCGGAAATCGTCATAATCTTGCACGTATTTTGGTTATGAATGAAAATGGGACGATGAACGAAAATGCTGGTAAATATCAAGGAATGGATCGCTTTGAATGCCGGAAGCAGATTGTTAATGACCTTCAGGAGCAGGGGGTATTATTTGAAATAGAAGAACATATGCATTCAGTTGGGCATTCTGAACGAAGTGGTGCCGTTGTGGAACCTTACCTTTCAACACAATGGTTTGTGAATATGCAGCCATTAGCAGATGCAGCACTAGAATTACAAAAGAACAGTGATGAAAAAGTCCACTTTGTCCCAGCTCGTTTTGAAAAAACCTATTTAAGATGGATGGAAAATATTCGTGATTGGTGTATTTCTCGACAATTATGGTGGGGCCACCGGATTCCTGCTTGGTATCATAAGGAGACTGGAGAGGTCTACGTAGGGAAAAAAGCACCTGAAGATATCGAGAATTGGGAACAAGACACAGATGTGTTAGATACTTGGTTCTCATCTGCATTATGGCCTTTCTCTACATTAAATTGGCCAGATACAGAGGATGAGGATTTCAAGCATTTCTTTCCAACTAATGCTCTAGTAACAGGGTATGATATCATATTTTTCTGGGTAGCTCGTATGATTTTTCAATCGAAGGAATTTACCAATGAACGTCCTTTTAAGGATGTACTCATTCACGGTCTTGTAAGGGATGCGGAAGGAAGAAAAATGAGTAAGTCATTAGGAAATGGAGTCGATCCAATGGAAGTGATCGAGAAGTATGGTGCTGATTCACTCCGATATTTCCTTTCCACTGGTTCAAGTCCTGGGCAGGATTTGCGCTTCCAATGGGAAAAGGTAGAATCTACTTGGAACTTTGTCAATAAAATTTGGAACGCATCACGGTTTGCTTTAATGAATATGAATGGATTAAAATTTGAGGAAATTGACTTAACAGGGAAAAAGTCTGTTGCGGATCAATGGATTCTCACACGCCTAAATGAAACGATAGAGCAAGTTACTCGTCATGTTGACAAATATGACTTTGGAGAAGCAGGTCGTTACTTATATAATTTCATTTGGGATGACTTCTGTGATTGGTATATTGAAATGGCTAAACTACCATTATACGGGGATGATGAAGCGGCAAAATTAACGACGCGATCTATTTTGGCCCATGTTTTAGACCAAACCATGAGAATGCTTCATCCATTTATGCCATTTGTCACAGAAGAAATTTGGCAACAATTACCTCACGAAGGAGAGTCTATTGTTCGTGCATCATGGCCAGTAGCTCAACAGGAGCTTTCTAACCATGAGGCATCTGACATCATGCAACAGCTTGTAGCGATAATTCGATCTGTACGTAATATTCGTGCAGAGGTTGATACACCTTTATCCAAAGAGATTCCGATTTATATTCAAGCAAATGATCCAGAAGGAAAAGCAAATATGGAAGAGAATCGTGTGTATCTTGATCGTTTCTGTAACCCTAGTGAGCTTGTGATTGACACTACGGTGGAAGTGCCTGAAAAAGGAATGTCTGCTGTCGTAACAGGTGCGGAGATTTTCTTACCATTAGAAGGGCTGATCGATATTGATAAGGAATTAGCTCGCTTGCAAGCAGAGTTGGAAAAGCTTGATAAGGAAGTAGAGCGTGTCGATAAGAAGCTTTCCAACGAAGGATTTGTCAAAAAGGCACCAGAACATGTTGTAGAAGCAGAAAAGGCAAAGCAACAAGATTATATGGAGAAAAGAGAAAAAGTCAAATCACGAATGAATGAATTAAAAGGCTAAGGTATTAGAGAAGCATGGAGTTTGGAACTCCATGCTTTTTGTCTCTAACAATGAAATTCGTCACATTAAAAGTAGTCTTCTTTGATTTAAAGCAAGTTTTCTGACTTTATAGTGCTGGTAAAATAACCTTTTGTAAAATTTTTTCTGCGACATTGATACCTGTATAGGTTAAAATATTAGCAACATGTGCATTCGTATTGACCTCACAGACAATTGGACGATCCCCTTTACCAAATAATAAATCAACACCCGCAAAATCGGCCCCAACAGCGTGAACGGCATTGATGGCTAACTGGATTTCTTCTTCTGATGGGCTATATGCCTCGATTCGGCTTCCCTGGTATACATTTGCACGGAAATCCTCCTGAGAGGTTCGCTTTAATGCAGCAACAAACCTTCCGCCAACGATAAATACCCGGATATCCTTCCCGTAACTTGATTCGATATATTCCTGCATTACAAAAGGCTTGTCATATATTTTTTTTACAATATCCATATACTCTTTTTCATGGTGAACAAGATAGACTTGCTCACCAAAAGAACCAAACCCTTCTTTTACAACAAAGGGATAGTTCAGCGATGAAGCAATTTGTAAATAATGCTCGAAGTGGAGTAGCTTTGCACCAGTGAATACTTTTGGGGCGATTAACGTTTTTGGTATCGTAACATGATGTTCTGCGAGCTTTTGGTACATAATAACTTTGTTATCACATATTTCGATACAGTTGGCGTTATTATATACAGGTATTCCAGCATACTCTAATTGACGTGCTAGCGCAATATCTTTATCATGGAAAATAACAAAGCTTGGCTTTGATAAACCATTCAATGCGTGAATGTCATGCCCATTTGCATCGACAGAATTAACCACTGCATCATTTGCTACTAGTTCAATTGATATATCGTATTGGGCTGCAGCTTGTTGAATGGCCTTTGGAAATTGTAAAAAAGCATGACTCGCCATGTGCCCATTATAAATGACCCATCCTTCCATCTTTCATCACTCCCCGCTATATCTTCTAATAGTTATAATACAAGGTATACTAAAAAAATGAAACAAGGAAAGTGTGAATACAATGTTATTATCTTTTCATGAAGTGAACGAATACTTAGAATCTCGTAGGACACTTGGTATTAAACCAGGGCTGGAAAGACTGGATTATTTATTAGCAAAAACCGATCATCCCGAGAGAAAAATAAAGACTATACATCTAGCAGGTACAAATGGAAAAGGTTCTACCTTAACCTTTATTCAAGAAGTATTAATAGCGAATGGTTATCGTGTGGGCTCATTCGTATCACCAGGTTTTCCAACCGTAAGAGATCATATATTGTGGAACCACAAGCCAATAAGTGAGAAAGTTTTTCTTGAGCTTCTTAATCAATTAGTCCCTACGATAGAAGAAATGGATCAAAAAGATATGGCTCCAACAGAATACGAGATTTTAATGGTAATCTGCTTATTGTTTTTCATTAATAGGGTGGACATCGCCCTAATAGAGACAGGTATGGGTGGGAAAGAGGATATTACAAATCGGGTTATTCCCATCCTTACAATCATTACTTCGATCTCTTTTGATCATACCGCTTTTTTGGGGAATACTCTAGCTTCCATTGCTTCTCACAAGGCTGGCATCATTAAGAAGAATACACCAGTTATCTTAGGCAGATTACCAGAAGAGGCACATCAGGTTGTGATAGATAAAGCAAAACAAGAGAGAGCGCCAATGTATATTCTTGGGGCAGATTTTAATATCCATGATAGTCACTCAGATTGGGAACATCAGTCTTTTTTGTTTCAATATAAACAAATAAAATGGTTGATAGAAATCACTATGCAGGGCATTCATCAGATGGAGAATGCAGCAAATGCCATGATGGCAATAGAGTGTTTAAAAGAGCAAGGCTGGACTATCAATGAAGAGTCCGTTCGAAACGGGATGAAGCATGCAAGGATTTCAAATCGAATGGAAGTTGTTGCGAAAAACCCAATAACTATTGTAGATGGAGCACATAATATGGCTAGTATAAAGGCATTAAGAAGAACAATAGAAGTGCTTTATCCCAATAAAAAGGTTTATCTCTTATTTAGTGCTTTCAGGGATAAGGAGGTAAATGAAATGCTTAAATATTTAGACGAAATGGCGACAAGGCTTGTTGTTACTTCCTTTGAGCATTCACGTGCCTTAAAAAGCAAGGATCTATACGCGGAATGGGATTACATACCTAATGCAAAGAAAGCGTATGAAGTGGTCAAAAACACTATACAAAAAGGGGACCTGCTATTGATAACAGGCTCATTGCATTTTGTGGAACAGATGAAACGAATTATTAAATAGTACAACAATAATGTTCCCTTTTCGGCAACGTTTGACAAGTAATGATTATTTAGTAAAATAAGATTATAAAACCGGACTTTTTATCATATTTTATTAGGTATTTAATACTAACGGCAACTCGGAAAAGGGAGCGATTTTAGCTAATGAAATTATTACCAAGGCAACTCAGATTTGGGCTGATGGAATGGTTAGCCATTCTAACAATCATCAGTATGCTTACCTTCCTTTCCTTTCCTATTCTGAGTAATGTAATGCATCAAGAGCAAGAAAAGGATGCTAATGTAAAATTAATGGAAAATGCAGCAAGGCTTGCTTATATTTATGCAAAAGCTGACCCAGAAGAGTCAAAAGAGGCTGTTTGGGTGTTTGACGGTGAAAAGAATGCTACCGAGGTTACCCCAAAGGAATTAATCCATTATCACTATTTGTCTTTAGACAAAGTCCCTCCAGGAAGTCTAATCTTCGATAATGGGAGATTCTATTATGATCCGAACGGAACACCTGGTGTAGAAACGATAATTGAAGAAGGGGGGTCTTCCTAGTTGGAGCACAATGTCGTATTTTTCTTTTTTATCACTGGTTTAGTATTTGGTTCTTTTTATAATGTTGTTGGCTTGCGAGTCCCTCATGGAAAAATGTTTTCCTCTTCAAGATCTGCATGCCCTTCCTGTCATCATATTCTTTCCTGGAAGGAACTCGTGCCTCTGTTATCTTTTTTCTATCAAAAGGGAAAATGTAAGCATTGTGGCAAAGCTATTTCTCCTTTATATCCCATCATAGAATTATTTACCGCTGTAGGATTTGCCTTCTGTTGTCTTTTTATTAACTCTCCATTAGAAATAGGTATAGGTCTTTTGCTTGTTAGTATGCTAGCAATTGTTTTCGTTTCTGATCATACCTATATGATTATTCCAAACCAAGTTCTTCTCTTTTTTCTCCCACTATTTATCATTTACCGAATCATTGTTCCAACTAATCCATGGTGGCTCTCTGTATTAGGAGGAATTGCTGGATTTGGATTGATTGCTATCATTATTCTGCTTAGTAAAGGTGGAATGGGGGCAGGAGATATGAAATTATTTTCCGTAATAGGATACTTAGTTGGTTTCCCTCACGTGTTTTTAACACTTTTTGTGGCCACCATATATGGGCTTGTCTTTTTTTTACTTCAGAAGTTGCTACACAAAGGGGAATCACCCCTAATCCCATTTGGTCCTTCGATTATTCTAGCAGGAGGGACAGTCTTTTTTTATGGAAGTACTTTATTGGATTGGTATTTCTCTCTATACTATTAAAAATCTACTTCCATATTATGAACTGTTTCAGCATCTGCTGACATCGTAATTTGTTGGTTGGACGCGATAGCATGGATTGGATCGAAGGAAGGGCGAAGAAATTCTGTCATTCTGTCTTTTTTTCGGGAAAGTTTTATTTTTCTTCTGACAAAACTCGTCTTACATCTTACTAATATTATGGTAGGGTGATAGAAAAGCACGGAAACGAGGGATTTGAATGAGAGAAAATAAAGGCATATCTATTCAAATAAACCAGCCTAAGAAAAAAATAGAACGTAAGCTGGAGGCGGAGAGTAAGCTCTTAGACGAAGACAAGCCATACTATAATGAACATGTAAGTAGTCCTCCACATTATTCAAGCATGAAGAAAAGACAAAACGGATTCTGGAAAAAATATCGTTCATTTATATATTCTTCGTTAACAGCTGTTCTAATTGGTACATTTCTTGGCTTTATCATGCTCAAAATATTTGTAGATATTGATCCAGAAGAAATGGCTTTTGATCAAACAGAGCAAGCCGTAAGTACGACAAAGGAGCAAACGAAAAATGCCACTGAAGCCAATACGACTACTAGTACATTCGAAGGTGTTCCAATTACTGGCTATGTTGTTCAAGCAGGAGTATTCAGCTCTGAAACTACGGCAAAGGAATTATTGGATCAATTGAACAACGCTAGCATCCCCTCCATGATTTGGCAGAGAGATGATAACTACCATGTATTTGTCGGGGTTCATGCAACAACAGATGGTTCTAAGCAATTTGCTGAAGAGGATCATTTAGAGAATTGGGAAGTTTATGCTGGTAAGGAGTGGACAACAGAGCCTGTTCAATTATCAGTGGATACAGCTGAAGCGGAATGGATGAAAGAATTTGACACCATTTTAAAAGAGTTAATAACTAATCCTACTAATGTAACACAATTAGAGCAATGGTTAGCGAAAAGCCCAGAGGAATTATCCCAAGCATTAGCTCCATTAATTGATAAAGTAAAGGCATACACAGCGAAGGCGGAAATGGTTGATTTATTAAAAATTTGGTATCAGTATGTGAACCTATCCAAATAATATGAAATGTAAGGGGAAATAATCATTTGTTGTTGGTATTCCTTTTTAGAAAAATAGATTTGAGCAGTTTGTATTAGCCTCCATAGATCGGTAAAATACAAAGACAAACAGCAATTATTGGCTGTTTGAGAGGAGGGCTATGATGGAAAGTGGAATTGTTAAAATGAAAGAAGTGCCAAAGCAAGATCGTCCAAGAGAACGGTTAATCGAATATGGCCCAGGAAACTTGTCTAATCAAGAACTAATGGCGATCTTATTTGGTACTGGCACTAGAAAGGAGAATGTCTATCAGTTAGCAGAACGAGTACTTAAACATTTTGAGGGGATTGGAATGCTAAGAGAAGTCACCATAGAGGAATTAATAAAGGTAAAAGGTATTGGTCAAGCAAAGGGGGTTGTTTTACTAGCTGCAGTGGAGTTAGGAAAACGAATCCAACATTTTCAAGAAAAAGATCGTTATGTTATCAGAAGCCCCGAGGATGGGGCGAATTTTCTGATGGAGGAAATGTGTGCACTTAAACAAGAGCATTTTGTCGCCATTTTCCTTAACACAAAAAACCAAGTCATCCACCGACAAACTATCTTCATTGGAAGCCTCAATGCCTCGATTGTTCACCCCCGTGAAATCTACCGCGAAGCTATTAAAAGATCTGCAGCATCCGTAATTTGTGCACATAATCACCCTTCTGGTGTGCGCCTGCAAGGTGTTTCATTTTAGTGATTATGAAAAATAATCTAGAACTCTCTACAATGTTCTATGGTCAGCATCTAACCTTGAGGGGAAACCCAAAATAGGAAAAAAAGCCTGATGTGAAAAGGAGAAAAGACGATAAAGCTATCTAAATCGAGTGAGTTCTTCAGACCAAGTGATATATGGTAAAAGCTAAACTGCTTGAATCCTAGACGAATGAGCGTAGGGTGCGCCATTGTTAATGATAGCTAACAGATAATGTGGAGAGAATATAGACATATTGCCAGAATGCCTATCATAGTAGAGTCTGTCCTTCAATCCTTGGTACAAGGAAACCGTCAAAAGGGATACCTAACTATCACGTTCTAGATGAAAACATAATGCAGGGATTGCCTAAGTGCAAGTGCCACTGTGGCTATTCAACGATCGGTTGACGAATATTGCATAGGGTAACGGAGTCTTCATACTACTCTACGTTTGCTTGTAATGAGTTTAGCATGGGGAAGGAAGACAGGTTGATTTTAACGTCTGTAAGGAAGGAGTCATGAATATGGCAAAAGATCCATTTCATCAATTGGACGTTATACGGAAAGCTTCTCAAAAAGGAAGAGTCATTACAGATTGTTACAGGCTAATGTATAGAAGGGAACTATGGATCAAAGCTTATTTTAGATTATTTCCAGAGGCGAAGCAATCAAGTCAGGAAGGAAATCTAACTAGAAGGCTTGAGGGAATAATCACATTACTTCGAACAGGAAATTATCGATTCAAAAACTTGTGCAACACTCATACGAAAAAAATAAAGAAGGATTATACTAACGATTATTTAGTACAAGAAGTTATCTGCATAATTTTGGACAAAGTATTTGCACCAATGGGGAGAGCTTATGGATATAGTAAACATCACTCCGAACATAAAGTATTAACCCATATTCAGCACTCATGGAAGGGATTGACTTGGTGTGTGCATGGTAATGTTGGCAATGTTAGGTGTCATCTTAATCAAACGTCATTGATTAACTATATTTCTAAGAGTATAAGGGATCAACGTTTCGTGAATCTTATTCAGCAAGCTTTAATAGCTGTTACAAGGCAAGATTCTAGGGATATTCATGGTAAAAGACAACAGACCTCCCTGCCATTATTACTTGAAGATATTTATCTTGATAGGTTTGATTACCTTATGGAGAAGCAATGGAAGTATGTCATTAAGGAATTTGACCAACCAGGTGATGGGTTTACCCCTCAATTACAGTATATCCGTTATCAGAATAGCTTTTTAATTGGTGTTAGAGCCTCAAAGAAATGTGTCAGAATGATAAAACAAGGGGTAATAAATCTTCTAGAGCATGAGTTCTATTTGGAATGGAAGAAAGTCGATATTACACATATGACACGCCCAATTCCCTTTCTTGACTATGAATTTTGTAAGGTTAAACAGAAATATTTCCATCAAACTAAGGGAAATGATTTACCAATCCAAGAGAGTACAAAATCTTATGTGATACAATTATATATTTCGAAAAAAATGGTAAATCAGATGGCTTTCCAATATGGATATGGCGATATAACTAGCTTTCAAGCAACTCCTCGAAAGAAGCTTCTACATTATACAGAAGCTAAAATCCTCCATATTTATAACACGGAATTAATTCGCATAACCAACTATTATAAACTTGCAATGAATGGACACTATCTTAGGCCATTATATTATTTGGCAAAAGCTAGTTTTATTAAAACGATTGCGATGAAACGAAAGACTTCGTACAGGAAAGAAGTAAAAAGAATGAGCAGACGTAAGCAGGGGGGATTGGGTTTAATCACCAGTCATACAAAGGATCAAAAAAACATTTCATCACTTTTTTAGATAAAAGATTCCATAAATCCCATTTGAGTAGACTTGTTGTAACAAAGAAGAAGCTAATTCCTTATCAACTGGCGAGCCGTATACGCTGAAAGGTGTACGTACGGTTCTGAGGGGGAGAATTGGAAACCTACTTTGGAAACATGGCAAGGCGCCTGTTCTCTACCCTACGATCCAGCACCATCTCAGGAAGATATTCATGTAACGAAACGATTAGTAGAAAGCGGAAAGATGATCGGTATTGAAATGCTTGACCATTTAATAATTGGTGATCGTAGGTTTATTTCCTTAAAAGAAAAAGGGTACTTGTAACACTATCTATTTTTAAAAAAATTGAGTATAATAGAATAACAAGCTATAATTAACGCCTTGTACAAGATATTGCTTGTATTAAGGCGTTTATTATTGCATTATATGGAATAGAGCATATTTTAAAATCTTGATTACATAGCAATTAATGCTTAAAATATGAACAATAAGCTTGAATATTTTGGTTGAGAGGAAGAAATAACTTGGGATTTTTTAATTTTTCACAGGATTTAGGAATAGATTTAGGAACAGCCAATACATTAGTTTTTATTAAGGGAAAAGGTGTTGTAGTACGTGAGCCATCGGTTGTAGCAGTGAATAAAACGACTGGTGATATCGAGGCAGTTGGTAGTGAAGCTAAAAATATGCTTGGAAGAACCCCTGGTAACATTTCCGTTGTTCGAACAATGAAGGATGGAGTTATTGCTGATTATGATACAACTGCTACGATGATGAAGCATTATATTAATTTAGCACAAAAAAACCGTTCTGCGTTTGCTAGAAAGCCTAATGTTATGGTCTGTGTCCCTTCAGGTATTACGATGGTGGAAGAAAGAGCCGTGATAGATGCTACGAAGCAAGCAGGTGCTAAAGATGCATTACCAATAGCAGAACCTTTTGCTGCGGCAATTGGAGCGGGACTACCTGTCTGGGAGCCAACAGGAAGTATGATTGTCGATATTGGAGGAGGAACAACAGAGGTTGCCGTTATCTCATTAGGAGGCATTGTTACAAGCAAATCAATCCGTGTCGCAGGAGATGATATGGATGAAGCGATCATTCAGTATATTAAACGTACGTATAATTTAATGATAGGGGAGCGTTCAGCGGAATCAATCAAAATGGACATTGGATCAGCGAAGCCTTCTGATCAAGAGGATGAGATGGATATTCGAGGCAGAGACCTTCTAACAGGTCTGCCAAAAACTATCACCATTACAGCCTCTGAGATTTCAACAGCGCTAAAAGACACAGTTGATGCCATAGTGGAATCAGTGAAGAATACGCTAGAATTAACTCCTCCAGAATTGTCAGCAGATGTAATGGACCGAGGAATCGTACTCTCTGGAGGAGGAGCATTATTACGTGGGATCGATGAGGTCATAAGTGATGAAACAAAAATGCCGACATTTGTTGCAGAAGAACCTCTCGATAGTGTGGCGATTGGTACAGGTAAAGCATTAGAATATATTGACCAATTCCGTACGCAGCCGAAAATCTCTTCTCAACGGTCATTTGATTAAGAAGGTGTTACCATGTTCTTTTTTAAAAAAAAGCAAATGTTTATCCTTCTAATCTCATTGATTCTTATTGTAGGTATTATTGGTTTCTCACTGAGAGACCGTAGTAATCTAACCATGGTTGAGGACTTTATCCATGATAGTGTTGGTTGGCTGCAGCGAGTGGTTAATGCACCGGTGGATTTCACTACATCCGTTGTAGCGAATATGAAGGATATACGAAATGTATACAAAGAAAATACGATTCTTAAATCTCGACTAGAGGAACTGAGACAATTAGAGTATGAAAATCAGGAATTAACCAAAGAAATTGGAGAACTAGAAAAAATACTTGGGAAGAAAGAATCTGATTTCCTGCAGAATTTTACTACAATCCAAGCATCCATTATTTCTCGTAGTAAGGATAATTGGTTTAAGCAGGTGACAATTAATAAAGGCACTGAGGATGGGGTAGAACCCAATATGGCTGTCATTACAGGGGAAGGAATGATAGGAAAGGTTCATGCCAGCTCCCCTTTTACTTCAACTGTATTATTACTAACAGGCTTTGACAGATCAAATCGAATTTCTGTAAATGTGAACCAAGAGGAAAAGACAGAGGATCTATCAGGTTTTATCGTAGGATATGATGACGAAAAGAACCTACTATTGTTAGAAATGAATGAAGATGACCAAGGCTTAAAAAAAGGACAAACGGTCTTTTCATCCGGTGAAGGCGGCGTATTCCCGAAAGGATTAGAAATAGGAGAACTAGTAGAGGTTAATGATGATCGATATGGTCTAACAAAAATTGGCTATGTTAAGCCATCAGCCAATTTAAATGAAGTAAACCATGTTATGGTGATTGACCGTGCTATGGCAACAAGTGATGAGGAGGGTGAATCATGATTCGCCTTATTCCTTTTCTACTTGCCTTTCTATCTTTATTTCTCGTTATGATAGAAGGGTCGATTTCCCAAATGATGGCGAGAATTCCGTTCCTACCGAATGATTGGTTTATTGTTTCACATTTTCTCCTCCTTTTCTTGATCTATGTAACGATATTTTTTGAACAAAAAAATACATACTATGCTTTTTCCTTTGCGATAGTGCTCGGCGCAACAGTTGATATATTATATACCTCTCTCATTGGGGTTTATCTGTTCGTTTATGCAACAGCTATTTATCTGGTTCGAAATATGATGAAATGGCTTCATGCTAATTTTTTTGTCGCCATGCTAATGGTTATCCTTGGTGTACTTATTGCTGATATATTCGCTTATTTCCTGTACAGTATCATCCAAATTCATGATATGAGTTGGAGTGTCTATTTGTCTTATCGCTTATTACCAACATTAGTCTGGAATTTTATATTTGGAATTCTATTCTATCTTCTATTTAAGAAAATGCTTGAAAAGTGGGCATATATTAAGTTTGAACGAAAAGAGTAGTAGAATGGGAACAGGCTAGATTAAGGGGTTGAAATATTGTGGCAGCAAATCGTTATATTACGATAAAAGGAACGAGAGATGGTCTCACGCTTTTCATGAATGATCAGTGTGCCTTTGATGACCTACTTCAAGAGCTTGAAAATATTATCTCAACAAAACATTTAGTAGAAGATGAACAATCCATCCGAATTAAAATAAAGTTAGGTAACCGCTATTTAGATGATCAGCAGGAAGAAAAGCTTCGTGAGCTGATTGATAAGCAGAATACGTTTATTATTGAACAAATTGAGTCCGATGTTATCTTAAAAGAGACTGCTTTACAATGGAAAGAAGAGACGGAAATAGAATTACACAATAAAATAGTAAGATCTGGCCAAATCCTAAAGGTTACTGGTGATTTATTATTAGTTGGTGATGTGAATCCTGGAGGAAAAGTAATGGCATCTGGAAATATTTTTATTGTGGGGCATCTAAGAGGTATTGCTCATGCAGGAGTTCACGGAAATGATAAAGCAGTCATCGCTGCTTCCTATATGGCTCCAAGTCAATTAAGAATTGCTGATATCATTAGCCGACCTCCGGATCAAGAGAAGGATGGTGTTCACATGGAGTGTGGCTTTATTGATTCTACAGGAAAGCAAATTATCATGGATCGAATTAATGTTCTAGCAAAAAATCGTTTTGATCTTAATGCTTTTGAAAGGAGAATAATAAATGGGTGAAGCTATCGTTATCACATCTGGAAAAGGTGGAGTTGGAAAGACAACCACAACCGCAAACCTAGGGACCTCTCTAGCACTATTGGATAAGAAAGTATGTTTAATTGACACAGATATTGGACTCAGGAATTTAGATGTTGTGATTGGTTTAGAGAATCGTATTATCTATGATATTATTGATGTCGTAGAAAAACGCTGTAAAATATCACAAGCATTAATTAAGGACAAGCGATTTGATTGCTTATATTTATTACCAGCAGCACAAACTAGCGATAAGACAGCCTTAACCCCGGAGGCTATGAAATCTATCATTGATGATTTAAAGCCAGATTATGATTACATTTTGATTGATTGTCCTGCAGGAATCGAACAAGGATATAAAAATGCAGTTTCGGGAGCAGATAAAGCTTTAGTGGTAACTACACCAGAGAAATCAAGTGTTCGTGATGCGGATAGGATTATCGGCCTCTTGGAACAAGAGGATATTGAACCACCTAATTTAGTGATTAACCGTATTAGAACCCATATGGTGAAAAATGGGGATATGCTAGATGTTGATGAAATTATGCAAATTTTGTCTATTGATTTAATTGGAATTGTGGCAGACGATGATGATGTAATCAAAGCATCGAATCATGGTGAACCAATCGCGTTCCAGCCTAATACAAAAGCATCCATTGCTTATCGAAACATTGCTAGACGAATTTTAGGTGAATCGATTCCACTTCAATCACTAGATGAAAAATTAACCTTTATCGAAAAAATTAAAAAAGTTTTTGGAAAGAATTAAGTATTGCCTAACCGTATGATTCAATGATTAAAGTCATGAATTCGTGCGGTTTTTCTATAGTTTTCAAAAAAGTTTGAATTACGATATTCATAATCCGATAGCTTGTCACATATATTGAGAAACAAATGGGATAAAGGATTGTGAGGATATGAAAAAAAACAACAATTTAGCCAAGATCAGAAATAATATTAATCAAAGGAAGCTACAACGAAAAAAAGGAACAGTCGTGACAAGGGATAAAACTAATCCTTTGGCCATAAGAAAGATGGAGGTGGAGGATGAAGAACGACATGGCTTTTATCCAACAACATCCAGTTACTCGAATGATTCTAACAATACACCTTTCTTTCGATTTTTTTTACTTAGAAGTGTCATAGCAGCAACTATCTTCTTTTTAACTGCTTTATCCATGACAGCAGATGTGAAATGGTTAGAAAAACCAAAGCAATGGACAAGCTATGCATTATCGGAGGAGTTTCCTTTTGCCTCTGTTAATGCTTGGTATCAAGCAAAATTTGGGGCACCACTTGCTTTAGAGAATAATCTGGAGGAAGATAGCGAGGAGTTAGCTGTCTTACCGGTTTACGGTCAAGTCAATCAATCTTTTCGTGAGAACGGAAAAGGTATTAGAATCACTGCAGACAATGAAACAGAGGTAGTTGCAGTAAAGGGAGGTACAGTACTGTTTGCTGGTAATGATCGTGAAACAGGAAAAACGGTTATTATTCAACATCCAGACCGTACGGAAACGATATATGGATCTTTGACGAGTATTGACGTCCATTCTTACCAATCTGTGAAAGGAAATCAAAAAATTGGCACCTACGAACCGTCGGAGGAAAATGAATCAATGTATTTTGCAGTGAAGAAAAATCAACAATTTCTTGATCCTGTTCAGGTGATACAAGTTGATGAACAGTAGAAGATGGATACCTCCTATCCATGTTCACCCAATTGTTTTCTTTTTCTTAGCTGTTTCCATTTTGACTGGGATGCTGACAGAACTTCTTATTATCTTTTTAATTGTTCTATTTCATGAAATGGGTCATTATCTTTGTGCTAGGATGTTTAACTGGCGTATTCGTCGTATTTATTTATGGTTTTTTGGTGGGGTGATGGAAACAGAAGAGTACGGGACAAGACCGATATGGGAAGAGTGGTTAGTCACGATAGCTGGCCCCTTTCAACACCTTCTTATCTTTTTGATCATACATTTTATCCATTTTTTACCTTTGATCCCAGAAAGTACACTCACACTCGCTTATCAATATAATCTATTCATCTTGTTAGGAAACCTATTACCTATATTGCCTTTAGATGGTGGAAGATTGGTTCAGTTAATGGGAGATCATTTATTGCCATATCAAGCTTCTCATATGTTTTCGATTGTGGTATCGGTTGTTACTATAGGATTGGGACTTATTATTACTTATTCCACTGGTATACTATCTCTTAGCCTTTTGTTGCTTTTTATTTTTTTATTATTGGAAAATCGATTAGAATGGAAGAATAGGTATTACAGATGGTTACGTTTTTTATTATATCGTCATAGTAGTCCCATTTCTTTTACAAAAAATGTTTATTTAGCCGTAGATGAGAGAAAGAGGCTGATGGATGTATTCCCACATTTTTATCGAAATCGATATCATTTTATTGGGTTAAAGGGCCATCATGAGAGAGTATTTATTTCTGAGTCGGAATGTCTCTCCCTCTATTTTGAACAAAAAGCTCATCAGCTAACAATTGGTGACATAGTACGTTAAGGAAGAGGTTACATATGAATAAGCTCTATTTTCATACAAGATTATCAGAAAAAATCGGCATCCTCATGCAGGATGATAAAATAAAGGATATAACAATAGATCGCCCGACAGATGCTTGTCGGGTCGGTTCCATTTTTCTAGGGAAAATTCGTAATGTAGACCATTCAATCGAGGCGGCATTTGTTGATATTGGAGCAGATCAGGTCGGCTTTTTACCAAAAAGCGAGTATCCTTTCGATCAATCGATAGTAGAAGGATCTGCTATCATTGTACAGATCGTAAAGGAACCATATCAAAACAAAGGAGCAAAGCTGACGGCTAATATTACGATTGGTGGCTCCAATATAGTTTTTCTCCCTTATGGAGATTATTTGGCTTTCTCCAAAAAGCTTGATGGAGATACTCGAAAACGAATGGAAAATGTATTGAAACCACAATTACGTAAAAAAGAGGGTCTAATCATTCGTACGAATAGTGCCCAAAAGACGGATAGCGAATTAATTCATGAATTGGAACAATTAAGGGCATCCTTTCAGGAGCTTCTTCATTCGACCAAAAATAAAAAGGCACCTATTGTTTTGTATCGTGATCAATTGATACCAAGTCACATGTTAAATCAATATCAGAGTTATCCAATTGATAGGATATATTTCGATGAGCTCATAAAGATGAAGGAAATGATGACTCGCTATCCTCATGATAAAGATAAAATGGAGTATTTACCTTCCCTTCCGTTGCTAGAAGGAGCGACCATTGATCAAATACTGAAGCAACTAACATCACCAGTCGTTCAAATGAAGGAGGGTATTGTACTCACCATTGAACAGACAGAGGGATTGACGGTGATAGATATTGATAGCAGTCAATACCGTAGCAGACAAAATAAACAGGCCACTTTATTTCAAATAAATCAAAAAGCTGTACCAGCCATTGCAGCAGAAATTAATAAACGGAACATATCTGGGATTATTTTGATAGACTTTTTGAAAATGAAAAGAAAAGACGAGCAAGAAAAAATCCATCAGTCATTAAAAAGGGCATTCGCTCAATATCCTGTTCGGACGGAAGTGATGGGATTTACCAAGCTTGGACTACTAGAAATGACAAGAAAAAGAGAAAATGTTAGTCTATTACAACAATTAACGAATAAGTCATCAATAGTAGCTTGGGAGTACAATCTTGAATCCATTTGTTACCAGTTGGAACGAGAATTATATCAATTGAATCGCACCAACGCAGAAGTGGTCTTGTTAAAAGGAAACCCATCATTACTCGACCTTTTTCAAAAATATTCAAGTGCTATATTAGAGAAGCAGATTCAGCTAAATATATTTATAATAAAGGATTCAACCATAAAAGGCTATGATATTCTTCGCTCTGGAAGCAACCAGCTAATGGATGAATATATAGTGCAGCATCCCGATTTAACCATTGACAAAATTCTATAGAATATGGTATGATCGTTTCGTTGTCTTTGTAGCACCTGTTGCTACAACCGCGCAGAACAGGTTTAGTAAGCTCCATTTAGAGCACCTGTATGGCGAGTCTTAGTTATATGAGGAGGTGCATATTGTGTACGCAATTATTGAAACTGGTGGTAAACAAGTTAAAGTAGAAGAAGGTCAAGTAATTTACGTAGAGAAGTTAGCTGCTGAAGCTGGTGAAACGGTAACTTTTGACAAGGTACTTGCCGTAGGTGGAGATGAAGCTAAATTCGGCACTCCATTTGTGGACGGTGCTTCTGTAACTGCGAAAGTGGAGAAGCAAGGTCGTCAAAAGAAAATTACTGTGATCAAGTTCAAACCAAAGAAAAACTATTCACGCAAGCAAGGTCACCGTCAACCATACACAAAATTGACGATTGAAAAAATCAATGCATAAGGATCTTTCCTAATGATTGAAGTGACAATTAAGCGTAAAGCAGGTCATATAAAGTCTTTTATGATAAAAGGGCATGCTGGAAGTGGACCTTATGGGCATGATTTAGTTTGTGCCGCTGTATCGGCCATTTCCATTGGTGCTGTTAATGCGGTTTTATCACTATGTGAAATGGATCTATTAATTGACCAAGCCGGCGATGAAGGCGGATTTCTTGAGGTAACCATACCTGATAATCAAGAGGACGAGAATGCTTCTCTGTTATTCGAAGGAATGCTTGTATCTCTCGAAACCGTGGAGCAGGATTATGGACAATTTATATCCATCTCTGAAAAATAAGGAGGTGCAACCGATATGTTACGTCTAGATCTACAATTTTTCGCATCTAAAAAAGGTGTAGGTAGTACAAAAAACGGTCGTGATTCTGAATCTAAACGTTTAGGTGCTAAACGTGCGGACGGTCAGTTTGTTTCAGGTGGTTCTATTCTATATCGCCAACGTGGAACAAAAATTTACCCAGGTGTAAATGTTGGACGTGGTGGAGATGATACACTATATGCAAAAACAGATGGTGTAGTTAAATTCGAACGCTACGGCCGTGATCGTAAAAAAGTAAGTGTATACCCTGCATAATAAAAGGAAGGCTCTGATCTTAGGATTAGAGCCTTTTTTGTACGTTAGGAAAGTATAAAATCTAGCAGAAGTTCGACGTAGCGGAGATTTTAAGGTACCAAGTATAAGAAAAACTAGGCATTCTCCAAAAGACGAGCGAATGCGTAGTTTTTCTAATATTTGAACGACCAGACGATGATATTTTTAGGCTGAGTCCTTAACCAGCTTCCTATCCTTGCTTTCGCTTTTCTTTTATAACTATGCTATAATTTGCTTATTGTATATGGGGTGAGAGCGATGAAAGATTCGGAAGTGGTTGAGCTTTTGCGACATTATCGTCATGATAGCTTAAATGATTTACAATTAGTTAATGGATATTTACAATTGGGTAAACTAGATAAGGTAGAAGCCAAAATGAAGGAAATGGTGGAAAAAGCAGCAGAAGAACGTAAATTAGACCATCTCAACCTTCCAAAGTCTATGTTATGGATTTTACAAAAAAATTGGTTCACGAATAATTTAAATCTAACTTATAAAATCCATGTAGAGGACAATGTAGAAGCATCTGATACCCTCCTATGTGATGAGTTAGAAACTCTTTTTGTATTACTTGAAGATTCACAGAAAGAATATCAGGAGTATCATGCAACAATCAATTTTTACGATATAAAATCTAACTCTTTACAAGTAATCATTCAAGTGTCTGGTGATTGGCATCATGTAGCTAGTTTACCGAGTAAAATCAAACAGTTACCATTTATTATGTCTGTAGAGATCGTGAAGAACGAGATAATCATCAAGTGGATAGTATAAATTAAAGTAGGTGTTGCAATATGTTTGTTGATCAGGTCAAGGTCTATGTAAAAGCAGGTGACGGTGGAAATGGAATTGTAGCCTTTCGTCGGGAAATATATGTTCCAATGGGTGGACCAGCTGGTGGAGATGGTGGAGATGGTGGTGACATCATTTTTGAGGTGGACGAAGGCTTGAATACCCTGATGGATTTTCGTTATCAAAAGCATTTTAAGGCGAGACGTGGCGAAAATGGAATGGGTAAAGGGATGCATGGTAAAAATGCAGAACCATTAGTGTTAAGTGTGCCACCAGGAACGACAGTAAGAGATGTAAGAACAGGTGTTGTGATAGCAGATTTAATAGAACATAAGCAAAGAGCTGTAATAGCAAAGGGTGGACGCGGTGGACGTGGAAATATTCGCTTTGCAACTGCAAAAAACCCAGCACCAGAAATTGCTGAAAATGGCGAGCCCGGTGTGGAGCGCGATATCCAAATTGAATTAAAATTAATAGCAGACGTTGGCTTAGTTGGTTTTCCAAGTGTAGGTAAATCAACATTGCTTTCTGTAGTGAGTGCGGCAAAACCTAAAATTGCTGATTATCATTTTACTACATTATCCCCTAATCTAGGTGTTGTCGATACAGCGGATCAGAGGAGCTTTGTTTTAGCGGATTTACCGGGCTTGATTGAAGGAGCTCATGAAGGTGTCGGTCTTGGTCATCAATTTCTTCGTCATGTAGAAAGAACGAGAGTCATTTTACATGTAATTGATATGGCTGGTACTGAAGGTAGAGACCCATATCAAGATTACAAGACAATCAATCAAGAGCTTGAACAATATGATCCTACATTACTTGAACGCCCACAGATTATTGCAGCAAATAAAATGGATCTACCTGAAGCAGAAGATCAACTAGCCCTATTTAAGGAACAATTAGAAGAGGATTATCCAGTTTTTCCAATCTCGACTGTGACAAAGGAAGGAATCCGTGAACTCCTTTTTGCAGTAGCCAATAAATTGGATGAAATCCCAAAAAATTATCAGCCCATTGAAGAAAAAGAGGATCGAGTTATTTATCGATTTGAAAAAGAGGACAAAGGGTTTCAAATTACAAGAGACCCTGATGGAGCATATGTTTTGTTAGGTGAAAAGATTGAAAAATTGTTTAAGATGACGGATATGACACGTGAAGAATCGATTCAACGTTTCTCGAGACAACTCAGAGGCATGGGGGTTGATGAAGCATTGCGTCAACGAGGCGCAGAAGACGGTGATACAGTTCGTTTACTTGATTATGAATTTGAGTTTATG
This sequence comes from Gracilibacillus sp. JCM 18966, assembly GCF_055392695.1. NCBI lineage: Bacteria > Bacillati > Bacillota > Bacilli > Caryophanales > Bacillaceae > Gracilibacillus > Gracilibacillus sp. JCM 18966. Next base: position 2,900,333 of record NZ_AP043883.1, read on the forward strand.
GAATAATAGACAAGATATATGCTGTACGGTCTAGTACAAAGGGGAATGAACGGATGGCTTCGAAAAAAGAAAAATTTTATTTAGTTCGCGAAGATTTTTTGCCAGAAGGAATGAAAAAGACCTTAGAGGCAAAGAAGCTGTTAGAAGTCAAGAAAGTGGATTCCATCCATGAAGCAACTAAAAGTGTAGGACTATCTAGAAGCGTTTTTTATAAATATCGGGATGCAGTTTTTCCTTTTCAGCATATGGTGAAGGAGCAGATGATTACGTTATTTTTTCATTTAGAAGACCAAACTGGTGCATTATCCCATCTGTTATCGATCGTTGCAGGTGCAGGCTGTAACATTTTAACGATTCATCAAACCATACCGATTCAAGGAAAGGCAAATGTAACATTATCCTTGAACACGAATGGAATGATAAGAGAGCTTGATGAGCTTATCCATGACTTAAAACAACAGGAATTTGTAAATCAGGTAGAAATATTAAGTTCAGGTGTTTCATAATATAGGAGGAGCAGTTTTCATGGCAACAACTATCGGGTATTTAGGACCTAAGGGAACTTTTTCTAAAATCGCAGTAGACTCCATGTTTAATGGAGAAATCAAAAAAGGATACAAGACAATTCCAGCATGTATTGATGCAATAGAGAAAAACGAAGTCTCATATGCAGTTGTCCCTTTAGAAAATACGATTGAAGGGACAGTCAACCTCACGTTAGATAATATTATACAAACAGAAAATATTAAAATCGTTAGTGAAGTCATTGTTCCGATAAGGCAGCATATCATGGTACATCCTAGCAATGTGGCTAAATGGAAAGAAGTAACGGCAATTTATTCTCATCCACATGCAATTGCGCAATGTCACAGGTTCTTGCGTAATCAATTCTCTCATCTAGAGGCACAGTCCATGACTTCTACAGGTGCCGCTGCGGAGTATGTTAGTAATCATCCAAAGGAAATTAGTGCAGCGATTGCTAATCATTTAGCAGCAAAGGAATATGGGCTTTCCATCGTAGAAAAGGATATCCATGATTTTGAAAATAACCATACACGTTTTATTGTTCTTCATAAGCAAGAAACAGCTCTTACTTCCAATAAGCTTGAAGAAAAAGGTTATAAAACAACGATAACAGTTGCATTACCTTCTGACAGGCCAGGTGCGTTACATCAAGTTTTATCTGCATTTGCTTGGAGAAATTTAAATCTCTCCAAAATAGAATCAAGACCGATGAAAACAGGATTAGGTAATTATTATTTCTTAATTGATATAGAACAAAAGATGGATAACGTACTCATACCAAATGCCATTGCTGAAATAGAGTCGTTAGGATGTACAGTAAATGTATTAGGTAGTTACCCATACTATTTGCATAGCGGAAACGGAGTAACACTTGCTGTTTAATAAGCAAGTGTTTTTCTATGTGAAATATTCTTCTAAAGGATCGAGTATATTGTTATAATAGGACCAAGGAGGTATGTTAAATTGTGGAATTCTATCTTTAAATGGACACTGGGAATCCTACTTACCGGCTTAGTTGTTATTATCGTATTTTTTACAGTATTAATTTATATGGATTTTAGTGATTCTAAAGAAGTAGTAAAATCGGATGAAACAAAGGATGATAACACTTCAGAACAACAAGAAGAGAAAGAAATTGTAGAATTATCTGATGAGAAATTTAAAAATAAGGAAGATACAGACAAGTTGAATCCGTTTGGAGATCCATATGAACTGGACCAATTAACAGATGCTTATGTACAAGATTATATTCATCAAATGGCTCATCAGAAAGTCATTGCAAATGAAAAATGGGGTTTCTATCGAATAACAGATGAACGAATCAGCTGGTTATTAGAAGGAGTTCAATCCAGTGATTTAAACCATAAGCAAACATATTTGAATATTTTAAATCAATGGCAACAAGGTAATTTTGCTGAAGCGGATGTCCATCATAATACTATTTGGGAGCTTCAGGGAGGTACGATTGGAAAAGCTACAGGTGTATATTCTCAAGAAGAAGAACAAGCCTTTTTGGAAAGCTACGAGAATCAGTAATTATATAGCTACGTAGTAAAAAAAGCTCCATTTCCCCAGGGGAAGGAGCTTATTAATTTTTGTCAACTTAATGGACGATATAACCTTTTTCTTTTAATGCTTGATAAGCCCCTTCTAACTTCCATTCCTGATCGGCGGTTATCGTGTGGTTGTGTACACCATCTGTTAGCTCTAGGAGATAGGGAGCTTTCTTTTCTGCTATTTTTTCAATAAATTGATCCACTTCCGCTCTGTTACTTATCATAAGTGATGCTTCTAAATCTCCGTAGATTGGATGTTCAATCACTACATTTTTAACCATTGCTCCATGGTCCACAATGGTATATAACTCATCTCTGGTTTGGTCAGGGCGATGATTACATGCTATCACTTTTTCAGTTCTGTTGCGATTATCTTGAGCTTGTACATACAAATAGCCATTACTTGTTGCCATGATCGGGTGATTCTGTGCCTTCAGTAAGGTGATGTCTTGGACAATCACTTGTCGACTTACATTCGCCCGATCTGCTAATGCTGAGCCAGTAGTTGGCCTATCTGCTTGGCGAAGCCATTGGAGAATCTGTTTTCGACGATCTTCTCCGATTAATTTTTTACTCATAGTACTTATACCTCCACGAATTTTTCCCCTATTTGTTTTGATACACGGATAATCATCTCAAGGTCTTCCTCTGTTGTTAAATGGCTAAAGGAAAATCGAATAAAACGTCTTCCTTCTTCCTCATCCTGAATAAACGGTTGAATCGATCTTGGTATACCAGATTGACCTAACCCACACGCACTACCTGTAGAGATGGCAATTTCGAAACGATTGTATTCTAACATTAAATAATCACCTTGTGTATGATCTGATATACAGCCTACAATACTTGGACAATGCATCGATTCTCCTACGAAAATGGGTGTTAATCCTGTTTTGTTATGGCGAATCTGGTCGATAAAGGTGTGTTGAATATTTTTTAAGTAATAAAAATGTTGATCTAGATGATGATTCATTTCTTCAACTGCCGTGACGAAAGCCGCAATGCTAGCAACATCTACTGTTCCAGGACGAATGCCTTTCTCATGGTTTGTAGAAATTGGATGTGGCTTGAGAAAAATGTTTGGATGAAAATAAACAGCTCCCACCCCTTTTGGGCCGTAAATCTTATGACTGGATATCGAGATAGCATCAACAGGTAATTGCCTAAGATCTATCTTTATTTTACCAAAAGATTGAACAAAATCACTATGAAAAGCGATATTCCTTGTTCTTAACAGTTTCCCGATTTCTTCAATAGGTTGTTGAATCCCTGTCTCACTATTGACGTGTTGTATGGAAACAAGGCAAGTATTAGATTGAATTGATCGAGCTAACTCATTCATATCAATGCTTCCATTGTTTGGACAGGCTAGAAACGTAACATCAATCATCTCGCTTCTATCCATTTGCTTTAAATAATAATAAATAGAACTATGCTCGACCGTCGAAGTAATGATATGCTTTTTCTCGTGTGGAGGAGCAGATCGAAGAATCGTATCAATAGCCAAAATATTACTCTCGGTTCCACCACTTGTAAAAAATAGTCTACTAGCATCTACTCCTAGACTTCGTGCTAAAATATTTCGTGCTTGCTCTAAAATGTCCTGTGCTTTTGAACCGGTGTCATGTAAGCTGCTAGCATTTCCATAATATTTTCTAGCAACTGTTTGATACATAGTTAATGCTTGTTCCGACATCGGTGTTGTTGCTGCATAATCACAATAAATCAAGTTTTAATCTCCCCTATAGAAAAATTTAATCCAAAAAAGTCTTGCCTTCTATCACATTATATGTAAATATATCTGTAAAGACAACTGTAAAGCAAGGTGGAATTATGACAAAACAAAGAGTGATAATAGTTGGAGCAGGGTTAGCGGCATTTGTACTAGCAGACAGACTTTATAAAGAAAAAGAGGTTGTCATTATTACAAAAGAGTCAATCCAACAGAATAATTCACTTAAAGCACAAGGTGGAGTTGCGGCGGCAATCGATACCAATGATTCAGCAGAAATTCATCGTCAAGATACAATGAAGGCAGGTGTTCAGTATAATGATCCCTCAGCAGTTGAGGTACTAACAAAAGAGGGGACAGAACGGATAAAGGAGTGGATTCATGCAGGTTTCCCATTTGACAAAGACCAATATGGAAAAATACTTTTAGGAAGAGAAGGAGCTCATCAAAAACGCCGAATACTTCATGTGGGTGGTGACCAGTCAGGAAAATACTTAGTAAGCTATCTACAGGAAAAGCTGAGAAAAAATATCATGATCATTGAAAATGAAATGGCTGTCGAATGTATCATGTGGGAGGGGAGATGTAAGGGAATAAACACGATAGACAATCGTGATCACTACCACTCCTATTATTGCGACCATCTCATTTTAGCAACAGGTGGTTGTGGTGCATTGTTTGAAACAACCTCCAATGATCGGACAGTTACAGGAGATGGTATAGCTATTGCTTATAAGGCGGGGGCTAGGATTGAAGATATCGAGTTCATTCAATTTCATCCAACTATGTTAAAGCAAAATTCGAAGGGTCATCACTTTCTAATCTCAGAAGCAGTACGTGGGGAAGGGGCGATTCTAGTTGACCAAAACGATATTCCTTTCATGGCGAAATATCACAAAGATTTAGATCTTGCGCCTAGAGATGTCGTTACAAGAGCAATGGTTACAGAAGAGGGACTAGGAAATCAGGTTTATTTAAAAATTGATATGATTGAACATTTTAGTGAACGCTTTCCACAAATTAGCTCATTATGTGAAGAGATGAACATAAACTGGAAAAGTGGTTATATTCCTGTCATACCAGGTGCGCACTTTTTAATGGGAGGTATTCAAACAAACTTAAAGGGGGAAACCACTGTCCCTGGGCTGTATGCCGTTGGAGAGACTGCATCTACTCGTGTGCATGGGGCAAACAGACTTGCGAGTAACTCACTATTAGAGTGTATAGTGTTTGCCAATCGGCTAGCTGATTGGTTAATAAAGAAAAAAGAAACCACGTCAATCATTCAAGCATCCCGTTCCTATAATCCGAGCACAAGAGAATGTATTGATTTACCGACAATCGCAGAGATACAGGCTAAAATGATGAAATATGTAGGGATAGAGCGTGAAGAAAAAGGGCTCAAGAAAATATTAGAATGGCTCCGTTCTTACCAAGTTCACCATATCTCTTCTATCACAGATAAATTTTATTCTAAAAAACAAATAGAACAGCTTCATATGACGACGGTTGCTTGGTTGATCGCATCATCAGCCATCGAACGAAAGGAAAGCAGAGGAGCACATTATCGATCAGACTATCCTAGTAAAAATGATGGGCAATGGGGAAATCGTAGAATTATCCGTACATTTCAACAAAAAGCAAATATAAATGTGTCAAATCAAGCTATTGAAAGGTGATTATGCTAATGAATAAATGGAGTTTAAGGAAGAAATTAGAGGATTTTCTGGAGGAGGATATCGGTAGTGGCGATCCATCAACAGCGTTTTTATTTGACAATGGTCAAATAAAACGAGGGGCTTTTATAGCAAAGGAAGGAGGCATTTTCGCAGGATCCGATATATTATTGGAGGCCTATCATCTTCTAGATTCTGAAATTAAGGTTGAATGTTGGAAGGAAGATGGCGAGCCGTTAGATCGTGGGGACACCATTGCGACCATCACAGGTAATCCAATTGCTTTATTGTCTGGGGAGAGAGTCATCCTTAATCTTATTCAACGAATGTGTGGCATTGCGACTATTACGAATCAAGTTGTACATGAATTGAATAATCCAGCTATTCAAGTATGTGATACTCGAAAAACTACACCAGGATTAAGAATGCTGGAAAAATATGCCGTTACCTGTGGTGGTGGGGTGAATCATCGCTTTGGTCTTTATGATGGCGTGATGATCAAGGATAATCATATTGTTGCAGCTGGTTCGATTAAAAAAGCAATTAAACAAGTTAGAGAGAAGCTTGGACATATGATGAAAATTGAAGTAGAAGTGGAAACAGAACGCCAGCTTGAAGAGGCAATTTTAGCTAAGCCCGATATTATTATGCTCGATAATATGGAACCAGCTTTGATTAAAACGCTTATTAGTAAAATACCAAAGTCTATCCTTACCGAAGCCTCTGGAAATATAACGATTGATAATATACGTTCCTATTACGATACAGGCGTTGATTATATTTCGTTAGGATTTATAACGCAATCTGCAAAGGCATTAGATATTAGTTTCCAAATGGAGGAGGAATAAGCTTGAGTATAGCAACACTATTTATGGAGAACCAATTACCAGAAGAATATAAACAATTATCATCAGAGGAAATGGAAGAAAGAATTAAACAAATAAAAAAAAGACTTGGGAACGATTTATTTATTCCAGGGCATCACTATCAAAAGGATGAAGTGATTCAGTTTGCTGATGCGACTGGTGATTCTTTGCAACTAGCTCAAATTTCAGCCAAACAAGCTGCAACGAATATCGTGTTTTGTGGAGTTCATTTTATGGCAGAGACAGCAGACATCCTAACAGAGGAGAATCAACAGGTACTGTTACCAGATATGCGAGCTGGCTGCTCGATGGCAGATATGGCAGATGATGTCCAAACAAAGGAAGCGTGGGAGACATTGCAGGGAATTTTTGGTGATACGATTTTACCTTTAACATATGTCAACTCTACTGCTGCAATCAAAGCTTTTGTGGGAAAGCATGATGGTGCTACTGTTACTTCATCAAATGCGAGAAAAATGGTGAGATGGGCATTAACGCAAAAGGAAAGGTTATTGTTTTTACCAGATCAGCATTTAGGTAGGAATACGGCTTATGATCTGGGTATCCCACTTGATGAAATGGCAGTATGGGACCCCATTAATCGAAAGCTTGAATTCACAGGAGAAGTAGGTAGAATTCGAGTTATTCTCTGGAAAGGACATTGCTCCGTCCATGAGAACTTTACCATAAAAAATATTGAAAATGTTCGAAAGAATCACCCCAATATAAACATAATTGTACATCCAGAATGTAAGCATGAGGTCGTTCAATTATCTGATCTAGCAGGTTCGACAAAATATATAATTGAAACAATCGAGATGGCAGAGGCTGGAACGGAATGGGCAATTGGAACAGAGATGAACCTCGTCAATCGAATTATTCAACAACATCCTGATAAAAAAATTATTTCCTTAAACCCATATATGTGTCCATGTCTTACGATGAATCGAATTGACTTACCACATTTGTTATGGTCATTAGAGCAGATAGAAAAAGAGAATTCTCAAAATCAAATTAAAGTAGATAAGCAAATTGCAAAAGAAGCAAAGAAAGCTCTTAATCGTATGCTTATCCTTTCATAAAATGATTATGAATATAGTAGATATCTTGTATTTTTTGCAAGATATCTTTTTCATTTCATTCAACATTTTAGGCTAATTGCATATGTTGTTAAAGAAGACCGAAAGCTCGAGATAAACGCCTATTTATACTTAATAATGGGAAAGGAGTATTAGCATTGAAAATTCACGTTGTGCAAGAAAATGAAACTCTTTGGAAGATTGCGCAAAAATACGGGGTGGATTTTGAAGAATTGATAGCAGCTAACCAGCAAATATCGAATCCTGATATGATCATGCCTGGAATGAAAATAAAAGTCCCTACAACTGGGGATAAAAAGCAGCAAACTGCCCCGTCAAAAAAGGATAAGCAAGAAGTAAAACCAGCTCCTCAGCCACAAAATCAAATTTTACCGGAGATTAAAGAGGATGAGGAACAGAAATGGGAGCCATTAAAAAAGGAGATGCCTTCATTGCCAATTCATTTTAATAAGCAACAACCTGCACCGAAGGAGAAACAACAGCCATTAATGCCAATACAACCAACACCAGGTCCTGATGTGGACTTGAAATGGACACAATTTAATAAAGATGTGATGGAAACAAATATTAATCAATTTCTACCTGTCAAAGATCAAGTGGCAGGAGCACAGGAAATGCCCAAACCAGAAATGCAGCAACCGATGATGCCACCACATCATCATCACATGCCAATGCCACATCATCCTTGTCATGCCCCATGTGTTTCTCAAGATGGAATTCCTTACGGTTTTGGTAACATGGGCCCAATGCAAAATCATCCGTTTCCTGATCATTTTGGCGGGCAAGTTATGGGACAACAGACACAAATGCCTGCCTCCAATCAGCAAACATGGCAACCAAACAATGGTATGAATCAAGGTCAATGGGGACAATGGGAACAACAAATGCCTCACTGGCAACCAATGCAACAACCTAATATGCAACAAGGACAAATGCCACAACAAGACCAGGTTATGTCAGAACAGCAAATGATGCCGATGTATGGCATGCCAAATAATCAGCAAATGTCCCCACAGTATGGTATGCCCCAACCAATGATGCCACAATACGGTCAAAATACACCTCATTATCCGCAAGCTCAGCCTTATGGATATCATAAGAAGGATTGTGGATGTGGGAACCGAGAAGGATAATTATACAAAGGTGATTCTAAATGGATCACCTTTTCACTATTTATTTCATCTTGGACTATGCTACTTTGTGAAGTCCTGTTTCTAAAGATGTCTCCCTCTAAAACATTAATAAATTCTTGGTTTAGACCAGTTCTTAATGAGAATAATACATGATCTTAGGATACGAGTGTTTTCATATCTTGTTTCGTATGATAAAGTTAAAAGGAGAATTATTTGACTGCTGATAGATTACAAGGGGTGAAAGACATGGCAGGACATTCTAAATGGAAGAATATACAGCGCAGAAAAAATGCACAAGATGCGAAGCGCGGAAAGATCTTTATGAAGCATGCAAAGGATATCTACCTTGCTGCAAAACAGGGTGGTGGAGATCCAGACATGAACCCATCTTTAAGACTTGCTGTAGATAAGGCGAAGGCGGATAATATGCCGAATGATAATATTGATCGTGCGATTAAAAAAGCAACAGGTGCATTAGATGGTGCAAATTATGAAGAGCTAATCTATGAAGGTTATGGTCCTGGAGGTACTGCTGTCATGGTAGAGGTACTAACAGATAATCGTAATCGTACAGCCTCAGAGCTACGACATGCCTTTAGTCGAAATGGTGGTAATCTAGGCGAGAATGGCTGTGTCGCATTTATGTTTAATCGAAAGGGCTATATTGTAATAGAGCAAAGCACAACAGATGCTGATGAAGATACAATAATGCTTGAAGCAATAGAAGCTGGAGCGGAAGAAATGGAAGCAAGTGATGGCGCATTTGAAATATACACAGATCCAGAAGAATTTGGGTCTGTAAAAAATTCCTTAGAGGAGAGTGGATTCACTCTCGAAACAGCTGAAGTTACGATGATTCCAGAAACTTTATCCGAGGTTGACGAAGCAGCAGCTGAGAAAATGGTGAAGCTTGTGAATATGTTGGAAGATATGGAGGATGTTCAGGAAGTCTATCATAACTTAGATGCTGATGAGGATATAATGGCACAACTCTAAAAATCAGGTACTTACCTGGTTTTTTATTATGGAGAAAAATATGGAAAGTGCATCGCCGAATGAATGAAGCTTTTTCTCGAGTATGTGGTTAAAATTACTAATAGTTGGACATTCTAATAGTAACCTAGTTTGAATGGAGGATGGAAAATGAGTAAACTATGGTTATCATTGAATGTTCTAGTATTAGTTATGATAGGGTGTTATTTTATCTTTGAAAGGAACGATCCAATGGAAGAAATGGAAACATCCCCAGTAGTAGCGAAAGAGCCACATACAATAGAGCTTAAATTAGAGAAAAAATATATAGATGGAAAAACGGAAGTCGAAGAAACAACAACCAAGATTTCATCAATGGAGGATTTTTGGTCACAGTACCAGCAATGGACATTGGTAGAACAAAAACAGGGATATATACATTTTAAGCAAGATGTAGATGATATTTCTCCCTATTTAAAGACATATGGTTATTTCGGAATTGATGATGGGGTGTTGACGATTTTCGAGGGCATTCCTGTTCATGAAGAAGTCATTCAATCCTTTTATCATATTGATACAAATGAGCTAGAAAGTCACTTGCTTGAGGATTTAGAGGACGGTATCAAGATCAAAACAAAAGAAGATTATCAACAAGTGATTGAAACCTTCCGTACCTATCAAATATCTGAACCTGTAAATAGTTGAGCGATCCTAGATCGTTCAACTATTTTGACTTTCCAGAGCCTTATGAGTCCTTTTGTACTAAATTCATCAATCATGTATGATAGATATAGAGAAGATTTCTTGCTTGTAACTAGGCAATGAGCTATGATATATACGAACATATGATTGACAAAAGATAAGGTGGCAGACAAAATGATTGCATATATTAGGGGAATTATCGACGAAATAACTGAACAAGCAGTACTAATAGAAACAAATGGTATCGGATATGAAGTAATATGTCCTAACCCATTCCAGTTTCAAGCAATGCTCGGGCAGAAGGAAAAGATTTATACTTATCACCACGTCAGGGAGGATGCCCAAACTTTGTATGGCTTTCAAGAGCCAGAGGAAAAGCAATTATTCGCAAAGATATTAAATGTTTCAGGTATTGGGCCAAAAGGGGCGCTGGCTGTTCTAGCCTCTACTTCTGTTATGGATTTCGTAACGGCTATTGAGCAGGAAAATGAGAAATTCCTGACGAGTTTCCCCGGTGTAGGGAAGAAAACGGCAAGACAAATGATTTTAGACTTAAAGGGTAAATTACCTTTTGAATATCATGTAGAGAAACAGGAATCAACAACGACACAAAAAGATATGGATCCTGCGTTAAATGAAGCAATCGAAGCATTGAAGGCACTAGGCTATTCAGATAAAGAAATTAATCAGATTAAACCACGATTAAAGGAAGAAAAACAGACTGAACCAGATGGCTACATCCGCAAGGGACTTGCCTTAATGATGAAGCAGTAGAAAGGGAGATAGCAAATGGACGATAGAATCATCTCCGGAGAAATACAGGAGCAAGAGGCATTGGAAGAGCTTAGTCTCCGGCCAAAGCTATTAAAACAATATATTGGTCAACATAAAGCAAAAGAAAATTTAGCGATTTTCATTGAAGCAGCGAAAATGCGTAACGAACCTTTAGACCATGTTTTACTATATGGACCACCTGGGCTCGGGAAAACAACGATGGCACAAATTATCGCAAATGAGATGGGTGTTCAATTTAAATCAACATCAGGTCCTGCAATAGAACGTTCCGGCGATTTGGCGGCAATCTTGTCATCCCTCGAAGTAGGCGATGTATTATTCATTGATGAAATTCATCGATTGCCTCGCGCAGTGGAAGAAATCTTATATCCAGCTATGGAGGATTTTTGTTTGGATATCGTCATTGGAACAGGTCCAAGCGCACGTTCTGTTCAATTAGATCTTCCACCATTTACTTTAATTGGTGCTACTACCAGAGCAGGGTTGCTCACTGCCCCACTAAGAGACCGATTTGGTGTCCTAAGCCGCCTAGAGTTTTACGAAATGGTGGATTTATGCGCAATTGTGGAAAGAACAGCTGATATTTTTGAGGTCAAAATTGATAAACAAGCGGCATTAGAGGTTGCACGTCGATCTCGAGGAACTCCTAGAATTGCAAATAGACTATTAAAGAGAGTTCGCGATATTTCTCAGGTTACTGGAGAAACTTCGATTTCAAAAGAGACAACACAGCGGGCACTGAAAATGCTACAAGTTGATGATGCCGGATTAGACCAAATCGATCATAAGCTATTACTTGCTATGATTGAGAGCTTCCAAGGAGGCCCAGTAGGACTAGACACGATTGCAGCAACAATTGGGGAAGAATCGCAAACTATTGAAGATGTTTATGAACCATTCTTGCTACAGCAAGGGTTTTTACAGCGTACACCTAGGGGGCGTTTGGTAACAGCGAAGGCCTATCTTCACTTTAATATGGAGGTGCCTCATACTTGACGGATATTGGCAAAATCTTTATTGTAATAGGAGTTATTCTCATTATAGTAGGGTTATTGTGGGGATTTGTCGGGAAATTACCAGGTGATATTAGTTTTAAAAAGGGGAATATTTCCTTTCATTTTCCAATTATGACATCTATCGTTGTCAGCATTATCCTAAGTCTGATATTTTACTTAATAGGACGATTTAAATAAAAGGTTAGATTTACTAAGAGGAGTCACGAAATGAAGATTGATGATTTTGATTTTGAATTACCAGAAAAGTTGATTGCACAAACACCATTAAAAGACCGTTCAAGCTCACGATTAATGGTATTAAACAGAGAAATGCGCACCATTTCCCACCATCACTTTTATGATGTATTAGATTTTTTGGAAAAGGGCGATTGCCTTGTACTGAATGATACAAAGGTGTTACCAGCACGGTTATTTGGTACAAAAAAAGATACTGGAGCAAAAGTGGAAGTATTACTCCTTACCCAAATGGAACAGGATGACTGGGAGGTATTAGTCAAACCCGCTCGCAAAATCCAAATAGGTACAGAAATTAGTTTTGGTGATGGAAAGCTTCGAGCGATTTGTGTTGATACTAAAGAGCATGGTGGCCGCATTCTTCGGTTTCGTTATCAAGGAATTTTTTATGAAGTATTAGATGAGTTAGGGGAAATGCCGCTTCCACCTTATATTAAAGAACAGCTGGAGGAGAAAGATCGCTATCAGACGGTCTTTGCTAGGGAGCAAGGGTCTGCCGCGGCTCCAACAGCAGGCTTACACTTTACTGATGAATTATTGGAAGAAATAAAGCAAAAAGGTGTGGAGATTGCCTTTATTACATTGCATGTTGGCTTAGGAACTTTTCGACCTGTAAGTGTGGAGGATGTTACGACACATGAAATGCATGCAGAATTCTATCAAATGACAAGTGAAACAGCAGAGCAGCTTAATAAAGTAAAAAAACGCGGTGGTCGTATTATATCAGTAGGTACTACTTCAACGAGAACACTTGAAACGATCGCAAGAGATACGGGTGGAAATTTTGAGGAGCGAAATGGCTGGACAGATATCTTTATCTATCCACCATATCAATTTCAAGCAATAGATGGATTAATTACAAATTTCCATTTGCCAAAATCTACTTTAATCATGCTAGTAAGTGCCTTAGCTGATCGCGAATTTATATTGGAAGCTTACAACCAAGCAGTAAAAGAAAAGTACCGATTCTTTAGCTTTGGGGATGCAATGTTAATTATTTAAATGAAGGGATTATATACATGAGTGCAATTACATATGAACATATTAAAACATGTAAACAAACTGGTGCAAGGCTAGGTAGAGTTCATACTCCACACGGATCTTTTGATACTCCTGCATTTATGCCAGTTGGGACATTAGCAACCGTAAAAACGATGAGCCCAGAGGAATTAAAAGAGATGGGAGCAAATATAATTTTATCAAACACTTATCATTTATGGCTGAGACCTGGTCATGACATTGTTAAGGAAGCTGGCGGTCTCCATTCCTTTATGAATTGGAATGGTGCAATACTAACAGATTCTGGTGGCTTTCAAGTGTTTAGTTTAAGTGATTTGCGTAAAATCGAGGAGGAAGGAGTACATTTTCGTAATCATCTAAATGGAGAGAAGCTCTTCCTTTCTCCAGAGAAAGCGATGCAAATTCAAAATGCACTCGGTTCAGATATTATGATGGCATTTGATGAATGTCCACCATATCCTGCAGAGCATGATTATATGAAAAAATCGGTCGAAAGAACTAGTAGGTGGGCAGAACGTTGCTTAGAGGCTCATGAGAGAAAAGATGTACAAGGTTTATTCGGTATAGTACAAGGTGGAGAATATGAAGATTTAAGACGATTAAGTGCGCGTGATTTAACCTCCCTTGATTTTCCTGGCTATGCCATCGGTGGTTTATCTGTGGGAGAACCGAAAGATGTGATGAATAGGGTGCTAGAATTTACAACACCATTGCTACCATCTAGCAAACCGCGCTATTTGATGGGAGTTGGTTCTCCTGATTCGTTAATAGATGGAGCAATACGTGGGATCGATATGTTTGATTGTGTCCTGCCTACTAGAATTGCACGTAATGGTACATGTATGACATCAGAAGGTCGATTAGTTGTAAGAAATGCTAAGTATGCACGTGATTTCAATCCGATCGATCCGAATTGTGATTGTCATACCTGTCAAAATTACACACGTGCATACATTCGACATCTTGTGAAGGCAAATGAAACTTTCGGTTTCAGACTTACTACTTATCATAATCTATATTTTCTGTTAAAATTAATGGAACAAGTCCGTGAAGCGATCAAGCAAGACCGACTTGGAGATTTCAGAGAAGAATTCTTTGAACAATATGGTTTTAATAAACCGAACGCAAAAAACTTTTAAGTGGAAAGGGGGAATATTAGACAATGGAAGGATTATTGACATTTGCACCATTGATACTAATGATTGTGATTTTCTATTTTCTTTTGATTCGTCCACAACAAAAGAAACAGAAACAGGTACGCCAAATGCAGTCTGATTTGAAAAAGGGAGACAAAATTGTCACAATTGGTGGTTTCCATGGGACAGTACATGCATTAGATGAAGATACAGTGATCATAATTACGAATGAAGGTACGAAACTTACATATGATCGTTCAGCAATTCGTGATGTCGTATCAAGCTAAATAAGACAAGCACTCTCTTTTTGGGAGTGCTTGTTTTTAGCTTGTGAAAAAACGTAGAACTAAAGTCACTTTCAGGTGTATCTTCCTATGAATTTGTTTGCTCGTCTTCCCCCGAGAGATTTACTCCAACAATTGCTCCTATGATGGCTAATAATAAATAGGTCGTATGATGAACCATTTCCACAATAGTAAACACAGAATCTAGTCCTAAATACCGATAGCAAAAAACAAATAGTGTAAATAAAAGACTTGTAATTGCACCAACGAGAATTCCTTTATTCTTCGCTTTTAGCCCTGCAATAAATCCCCCGGTAAACAAGGCTAAAAAACTAATCAGCAGTGTAACTAGCTCCATCGTTGATTCGCCAAATGAAGTAAAGCGAAGTAATAATGCTAGTATGAGGCTCGCGACAAATAGAACAATAAAGATACCTATCCAACCAAACAAAACACTTACAAAAGTTTTCATTTATCTTCCCTCCTCGTAATTCCATTTAATCATTATTTATGCATGTCCAGTTGAATTTAGAATAGTTTAGGCTTGTACGAATATAAATGATTAATATAGGTTTGTAAGTAATAGTTGGAGGTGTCATTGGTTGGGAGTAACTTTTGCAATTGTTATTTTTATTGTTAGCTATATTTTTATTATGTCAGAAAAAATAAACCGAGCGGTCGTCGCACTAGCGGGGGGACTTTTATTACTTTTAACAGATGTCTATCATTGGGAGGATGCCATTACGCGATATATTGACTGGAACACAGTTGCATTATTATTTGCGATGATGGTACTTGTATCGATCACAAAAAAAACGGGAGTATTTTCTTTTGTAGCGATATGGCTAGCAAAGCTTGTTAAAGGAAAGCCAATCCCATTATTAATTGGAATTGCCATCTTAACAGCAGTAGGCTCCGCTTTTTTAGATAATGTTACAACCGTTTTATTGTTTGTTCCTGTTATTCTAACATTAACAGATCTATTGAAGCTTCCGTCCTTTCCATATCTTCTCACGATTATTATTACTGCTAATATTGGGGGAACTGCTACGTTAATCGGTGATCCGCCAAATATTATGATTGGCCAAGCGGTACCACAATTGAATTTTGTTTCTTTTTTACAGCACACAGGACCTATTGCGATTCTCTTATTTGTGATTGTTTTAATGATTTTATGTCTACTTTTTAGAAAATCATTACAAAAAGAAGAACTAACAAATCCCAAGCAATTAATGACTATGAACGAATCTGATTATTTGATCAAAGGTCCGTTGCTCTATCAATCATTGTTAATCCTGTTATTAACTATTATTGGCTTTATGCTCCATCCAGTCCTACAAGTCGATTTGACGATTATTGCCCTTACTGGTGCGATTATGCTGTTATTGCTTAGTGAAAAACAATTGGAGACAGAAAAGGTATTTGAACAGGTCGAGTGGGTAACCCTATTTTTCTTCATTGGTCTTTTTATGCTCGTTGGAGGATTAGAGGAAGTTGGAGTAATTGATGAGCTCGCACGCTCTATCATGTGGATGACAGAAGGGGATATGGCCAAAACATCTCTTCTTTTACTATGGACATCCGGATTATTCTCTGGAATTGTCGATAATATTCCATTTGTTGCTGCGATGATCCCAGTCATTCAAGAATTTGAATCCTATGGAATGGCTAACCTAGACCCGTTATGGTGGTCATTAGCATTAGGTGCATGCCTTGGAGGTAACGCAACCCTTATCGGTGCTTCCGCAAATGTAGTCGTAGCTGGACTTGCAGAAGCAAGTAACAATAAAATAGCCTTCGTGAAATTTATGCTCTATGGGATTCCGATAGTGATTTTATGTTTAATTATCACAACCATCTATGTCTATTTTCGTTATTTACTACCATTTCAACAGCCATTATAGAATAAAGACGTTTTTAATGGATACCCTAAGTTACATCATGAAGATGAGGATGTGACATAGTGTCCATAGAAGAGATCATGATGCTTATTGGTCGAACTTTATTTTATTATCTAGTAGTAGTTATTATTTTCCGTTTAATGGGAAAAAGAGAAATAGGGGAGCTAAGTTTATTAGATATTGTTGTCTACATTATGATTGCAGAAATTGCTGTACTTACAATCGATGATCTCAGCTTATTTTTTGGTTATGGTTTAATTCCAATGGCTATCCTATTAGGTATTCAGCGTTTAACCGCATGGATCTCACTGAAAAGTCCACTATTTCGTGCTTGGTTTGAAGGCAGGCCTGCTATAATAATTTCACAAGGAAAAATTGATGAATATGAAATGAAGAAAAATCGCTTTAATTTCGATGATTTACTGCAACAGTTACGTGAGAATGGGATTGAGAGCATTAATAAGGTCTCTTATGCTATTCTTGAGCCATCTGGTAAACTTTCGATCATTGAAAAAAAGCAGACAGATACATTGTTTAGTGAAAAAATAAATGGACTTGTACTTCCGTTAATTGTGGATGGAAAGATACAGAAGGATGCACTGAAACAAATTGGGAAGGATTCATCCTGGCTAGAAGATCAATTAAAAAAACGGGACTATCATGATCTAGATATGATTTCGTTTTGTTCCATCGATACGAATAAAGAATGGTATATAGATAAAAAAAATGAAAAATAGCACTCACTATGAAGTGCTATTTTTTTCGCAATTGTCGTATTTCCTCCAGACTGATAAACTTGAGGTTAAATAAAAGTAGAATATAAAAGCATAATAAGATGACCGCAATGACAAAGAATGTAACCATCTGGTGTAATTGGAATGAAAACAAATGGGAAAGTAACCAGCCTAGCCATGAGGTTAAACCAACCAAAACAATCATTTTAAATAGCATTACTAGCGGAATACGAAAACGAATGGTTCGGAACAGGGCAAATAAGTGAAGAATGGTTCCAATTACCACTCCAACACACATCGCAATAGCTGCACCATAGATACCAAACATTGGATTGGAAGTTAGGACGATTAAAACAATAAATTTAACCATCATAGCAATAATATTGTTCCACATTGCTTGCTTTGCTAGATCTAACGCTTGTAATGTGGCGTTTAAAGGAAATTGAATATACATAAATAAAAAGCATGGAGCCATAATTTTTAGAAAAAGGCTGGCATTATTGGTACCATACATATAGGTTAGGATCGCATCAGCAAATAAAGTTAAAATGACGGTAGCAATCGCCCCTGATGCAAAGGATAATCTAACCGCTTGATGGATGCGGTAATGTATTAATTTTTTGTGATTATGGGCATCTGCTTCACTAATATTCGGAACAAGGGCAACGGCTAACGAGTGGGTAATAAAAGTTGGTAAGTATAGTAATGGGATCGCATAACCGGTAAGTGCCCCATAAAGACTTGTCGCTACAGCTGTTTGGAACCCTGCAATGGCTAAGCTTTGCGATACGAGAATCGGCTCTAAAAAGTTTCCAATCGATCCGACCATTCGACTTGCCGTACTTGGCAATGCAATGGATAGTAGTCCGTTAAGTGTTTCTTTACCCGACTTAATATATTGCCAGAGATTCTGTCTTAGTTTAATTCGTTTTTTAAGCTTGAACATATGAAGCATTAGGAACAATGAAACAATCTCCCCTATAATTACGGCAAGCATAGCACCAGCAGCGGCAAATTCTAATCCATAAGGTGCAAGGAATTGAACAAGAATCATAATAAAAATGATCCTCACAATTTGTTCTAATACTTGAGCATAACTTTGTGGCTTCATATTTTGTCTACCTTGAAAATAACCACGAATGACAGCGGAGACTGCGCTAATTGGAATGATAGGGATAATCGCAAGCATTGGATAATACACTCTTGCATCGGTTAATAAATTCTCCGCAATATATGGAATAATGATATACATAAGTATAGAAGAAAAAATACTTAGAGTAATGGTAATACTTAGTGATATGACGAGAATTTGTTTAATTTTTTTAAAATCCTTGCGGGCGTCTGCTTCAGCGACTCGTTTGGAGATAGCAATAGGTAAACCAATCTGAGATATGGTGTACATGAGGAAAAGTGTGGGTAAGGCCATATTATATAACCCAATCCCTTCTTCCCCCATTATACGTGCCATTACAATTCGATTAATAAAACCGAGAAATCTGGTAATCATTCCTGCTATAATTAATATAATTGTTCCTTTTAAAAAATTTTGCTTGGTCACTTTGCTCGACCTACCTTCTCAAATGGAAAATTTTCATATACAATAATTTATATGCATGAGGAGAGGACGAGCATGACGATTTTCTTAAAAATGTATATAATGGAATAAGTATCTGTCAGATGGAAAGAGGATGGAGGGTTCCTAATGTGTGTGAGTAAACAGGTATCAGCTTGGAAACAGGATTTACAAGGAGTGTTAGAAAGTAAGGTCCACGAATTTCATATGCTTGAATATCACAAGACAACGAAGGATGATATATGGAATTGCCTAACGGAAAAAGTGTGGAAAGGAGATCCTAAAAAGAAATTATTTGAGGCTGTTCAAGATGTCCTTCATTTAAATGCGAATACATATATGAGTTATTTAACGATGCAATCATTTAAAGATACTAATTTACAGGAATCCATTAAAGCACTATTTGGAGAATAAGTTGTGTGTTGAATTTGTAGGGAGGCTTTACATATGATAAAAAAAGGAAGAATTGTTGCATTTTTTCTTATCGTCATTATTTTAGGTGCAACAATTGGTACGACATCTTCTAATGTTGCAAGCAAAATCAATCTAGGTCTTGATTTACAAGGAGGATTTGAGGTTCTATATGAAGTCAAGCCAATCGATAAAAGTCAGGAGGTTACACCAGAATTGCTAGAATCCACTGTTAGGATTCTTTCTGAACGTGTCAATGCACTAGGGGTAAGTGAACCTAGCTTTAATATTGAAGAACCAAATCGGATTCGCGTTCAATTAGCAGGTGTAAAGGACCAGGAGGAAGCTCGTGAACTTCTTGCAACACAAGCAGAATTATCATTCCGCGACGTGAATGATAAGGAATATCTTGATGGTTCTGACATTGTAGAAGGTAGTGCAAAACAAGATTTCGATCAAACAACAAATGAGCCAATCGTAACCGTCCAATTTAAAAATAAAGACCTATTTGGCGATGTCACCCAAGAAATTTATAACAACCCTGATTTAGAAAATCGAGTGGTTATTTGGATGGACTATGAAGATGGAGATTCCTATCAAACAGAAAAAACAAAGTCAGATCCAAAATTTATCTCTGCACCGGGCTTTAGTGAAGTATTAAGGACAACGGATATTCAAATTACAGGTAACTTTACGGTAGAATCTGCACAACGTCTTGCCGATGTATTGAATGCTGGATCTTTACCAGTAGATTTAGAAGAGGAATACTCTACTTCGGTGGGTGCACAATTTGGACAACAAGCATTAGATAAGACAATACTAGCAAGTCTCTTAGGTGTTTCACTTATCTTCATCTATATGATTGCTTATTACCGATTCCCTGGTATTATTGCGACGATTACATTGAGCATCTACATTTACTTAGTTTTACTAGTATTCCAATTAATGAATGGTGTTTTAACATTACCAGGTATTGCAGCACTTGTCTTAGGTGTTGGGATGGCAGTTGATGCGAATATCATTACGTATGAACGAATTAAAGAGGAACTTAAGCAAGGTAAAACAATCAAGACTGCTTTTAAGGCAGGAAATCAGCATTCTTTATCCACTATTTTTGATGCGAATATAACTACGATGATCGCAGCAGCCGTTTTGTTTATCTTTGGGACAAGCTCTGTAAAAGGGTTTGCTACATTACTATTAGTAAGTATTGTGCTTAGCTTTGTCACAGCGGTGTTTGGTTCACGATTGTTCCTAAGCTTTTGGGTAAATAGTAATTTCTTAAACAAACGTCCCGGCTGGTTTGGAGTGAAGAAGGATCAAATCCAAGATATTAACAGTAAAGAAGAAGTGCAAGCAAAGGTGTTTGGCCGTCAGTTTGATTTTGTTAAGCATCGCAAGAAATTTTTTACGGTTTCCCTAGCATTGGTCGTGATAGGAATTATATGCTTAGCTGTCTTCCGTTTGAATGTCGGAATTGATTTCACGTCAGGGTCTAGAATCGAAGTATTAGCCGATCAATCCTTAACTACAGAGGAAATGGAATCCCATTATGAAGCATTAGACCTTAATCCCGCAGGTCCTATCGTACTTTCTGGAGACAATCAAAACATCGCTGTAGCCAAATTTGATAAGGAGTTGTCCAAAGATAAAGTAGCAGAAATTCGTAGCTATTTTGAAGAGAAATACGGAAGCTCCCCAACGATTAATACCGTTTCTCCAGTTGTTGGGAAAGAGTTAGCGAAAAATGCTGTTTTAGCCGTATTGTATGCATCGGTTGGGATTATTATATACATTACCATCCGTTTTGAGTTTTACTCTGCGGTTACGGCTATTCTTGCTTTACTACATGATGCCTTTTTCATCTTGACATTCTTTAGTATAACCCGACTAGACTTTGACATCACCATCATTGCTGCAATTTTAACGATTGTTGGTTACTCCATTAATGATACGATCGTGACCTTTGACAGAATTCGAGAAAACTTAAAAAAGAAAAAGCGTGTGCGTTCATTCGGAGAACTTGCCCACATTGTGAATAAGAGTTTAATGGAAACCTTGACGAGAAGTATTAATACTGTTCTGACAGTCATTTTTGCTGCAGTCATGTTATTAATCTTTGGTGCGTCTTCGATAACTAATTTCTCGTTTGCATTGGTAATAGGTTTATTTGCAGGTACGTATTCCTCTTTATTCATTGCAGCACAGCTTTGGTTAGTGTGGAGAGGAAAATCGATCAAGGAAAAACCAATTGTATACAAGGAGAAGAAGTATAACGACAAGCCACAAGTTTAACATTGAGTAAATCTCTTATAATAATCTCTCCTATAATAGATAGCCTATTACAGGAGGGATTTTTAAATTCTAAAATCAAATGGCAAAAATCGACACAGGAAAGTTATTCCTTTATAATGAGGATAAGAAAATTCAACAATGAGGAGGCTTACAAATGAAAGGCCAAACCTATATCATCGTGACTGTGGTATTTGCACTCATTATCGCTATTTTTGCAGTGATCAATGTAGAACCAGTTGAAGTGAATTATTTATTCGGTACAGGTAGGGCGCCATTAATATTAATCATTCTTATTTCCGTATTGATGGGAGTGGTTGTAACAGCTACAGTTGGATTATTTCGATTAAGAAGGGCGAATAAGGAAATCAAAAGACTGAGATCAGAACTAAGTGGAGAGAACCTAGATCCCTCTACTGAATTCACTGCAACCAATTCGCTCGATTCTGGAGAAAAGGATAGACAATAAGAGGAGTTCATGTTTCTGGGCATATGGATAACTGAATAATGAAAATAAGACAGTTGGAATAATTCTGTTTGCTACCCTTGATACACTTTTGTATAATAAGTGAGTCAGGGGTGAATTTATGTTAGCAAGTCAATCAAATTGGATTTTTACATATAAAGACGACGAAAATGCCCGTTATAGTGATATAGAAAATCTACCATATTCCACTATCGTAAAGCAGTTACTATGGCAACGAGGACTAAAGTCTGAAAAGGAAATCCATGACTTTTTACAACCAAATCTTGAAAACCTTCACGATCCGAGCTTGTTCTCTACCATTGAGTCAGCAGTAAACCGAGTAGAGAAAGCGATAGAACTAGGGGAAAGTATATTAGTTTACGGTGATTATGATGCAGATGGTGTCACCTCTACTACTGTAATGGTGGAGGCATTAAGAGAAAAAGGTGCCATGTGTGATTACTATATACCGAATCGTTTTACAGAAGGCTATGGTCCAAATAAAGCGGCATTCCAAGAGATTCACAGACAAGGCTTTCAGCTTATTATAACAGTAGATAATGGTATTGCAGGAACAGAGGAAATCGCTTATGCGAATGAATTAGGTATGGATGTAATTATTACAGACCATCACGAGGTACAGGAAGAATTACCAGATGCGCTAGCTATTATCCACCCAAAATGTGCAGAAGACTATCCATTCAAGGAATTGGCAGGAGTTGGTGTTGCTTTTAAATTTGCTACACAGTTACTCGGATATTTTCCAAAGAAATTTCTTGATTTAGTCGCTATAGGCACTATCGCTGATTTAGTACCTTTAGTAGGAGAAAATCGAGTTCTTGTATCATATGGATTAAAGGAAATGGTCACAACAGAACGAATTGGGCTACAAGCTTTAAAAAAGCAATGTTCTATTGATGGACAGGTGACAGAAGAGGATATTGGATTTCGAATTGGTCCAAGACTAAATGCAGTGGGGCGTTTACAGGATGCAAATATTGCGGTGGATCTACTATTAGCAACAGATCAAGAAGAAGCAGAGGAGCTAGTCCAATATGTACAGGAGTTGAATAAAGAGCGCCAAAAGATTGTCGCAAATATCGCAGAAGAAGCCATTGAGTTATTAGAGCAATCGGGTAATACCGAAGAAATGGATGTATTAGTCGTAGCCAAGGAAGGATGGAATCAAGGCGTGCTTGGTATCGTTGCTTCTAGACTCGTACAAACCTATCATCGACCTGCAATAGTGTTAGCTATTGATCCAGAATTAGAAACCGCTAAAGGGTCTGCACGAAGTATTGAAGGCTTTGACTTATTTAAAAATGGGATGGAACATAAGGATTTATTTACCCATTTCGGTGGACACGCTCAGGCTGCAGGGATGACACTCCCTAGAAAAAATATCGAGCCATTAAGAAAAGCGCTCGATCAACAAGCTAAAACTATCCTAACAGAAGAAGATTTTAAACCACAGCTGAAAATTGATGCGACAATACCATTAAAGGATATTGATATTGCGGTAATCAAAGAACTGGAACAGCTCGCGCCATTTGGAATGAATAATCCTAAGCCGAATTTTCATATCGAAGCAACCCCAATTGAACTAAGGCAGATTGGGGCAACTAAAAATCATTTAAAGGTCAAATTGGAGCAAGCTGGTACAGTAATGGATGGAATCGGCTTTGGCTTAGGAGCTTTTTTTCATCAACTTTCTAAGGAGTCAAAGCTTGAGGCGGTTGTTGAACTTCAAATAAATGAATGGAATGGAATTCGCAAACCACAGGTATTTCTTAAGGATCTAGCAGTATCAGAGTGGCAGCTATTTGACTACCGTGGACAGCAATCATGGTTAAAGCATATTGACCCTACTTGTTCGGATCAATATTTTGTTTACTTTAAAGAAAATCTATATCAAGATGTAATCGATGCGGTAGAAGCTAGGCAAGTGATAGAAGAGAAAAAAACCGTCAATGCCTTGTACTTACTTGATTTACCAAATACATTAGAAGAATTAACCTTCCTTTTGCAAAAGGTGGAGTCTAGTAGAATTTACGCTTGTTTTCAGGCTAGAGAAAGCTCCTATTTTACTACTTTGCCAACGAGAGAGGAGTTTAAATGGCTGTATCAATTAATTTTACAGCGCCAATTTTTTGATTATAAAGTCGATGCTCCTAAGCTGGCAAGCTATAAAGGTTGGAAGCTAGAAAAAATAAAATTTATGTTCCAAGTTTTCCACGAGCTTAACTTTGTGACGAGAGAAGGTGGTCGTATTATACCGAAACAAAGTCCAGAAAAAAAAGATTTAACGGCATCTTCTTTATATCAAAGTCTTCAAGAGCAAAGGAAAGTAGAAGAAACTTTATATTTATCATCCTATCCGCAACTGAAAGCCTGGATAGATCAACAATTAAACACTGGTGCAGTGCCAGAGGAGGAAATGGTTTATGGATTATAAAAAGTATATAACAGTAGTCGAGGATTGGCCGAAGGAGGGTGTTCGATTCAAGGATATTACAACACTTATGGACAACGGACCTGCCTTTAAGTCAGCAGTTAATGAAATCGTAGAATATGCGAAATCGAAACAAATTGATTTAGTAGTAGGCCCAGAGGCACGTGGATTCATTGTCGGTTGCCCGGTGTCCTATGCATTAGAAGTTGGATTTGCACCAGTTAGAAAAGAAGGAAAGCTTCCGCGTGAAGTAATAAAGGTCGATTATGGCTTAGAATATGGAAAGAATATACTTACGATTCATAAAGACGCTATAAAGCCAGGTCAAAGAGTGCTAATTACCGACGATTTACTCGCAACTGGTGGTACGATTGAAGCGACGATTAAGTTGGTAGAGGAACTCGGTGGTATAGTGGTCGGCTGTGCATTCTTAATTGAGTTAACTTATTTAGATGGACGTGACAAATTAGATGGCTATGATGTTTTAACTTTAATGGAATATTAATTAAAAAAGTGCTCTTCGGAGTGCTTTTTTGTACAATAAATGAATAATTATTCAACTAATTTTTTATCTTAGGAAGAAGCTTGTCGAGTTTTGCAAGAAAATTTAAGGAAAATTACTGTTTTTTTTGGTACACTATATAAAACAAACTTTTTAAAGAACATTGAACCATTTTCTCTTAGAAGCAACAACGCATACAATGTGGAAGTAGTAGTTTTAAGAATAAAGGTGATTACATGGCAAAGGACAAAATATTAACGCCTGATGAAATATTTGAACAAGCCGAAAGTTATTTAAACGACGAAGATATTCGGTTTATCAGAGAGGCTTATCAATATGCAGTAAAGGCACATGAAGGACAGTTTCGTAAGTCTGGTGAACCTTATATTATTCATCCAGTTCAGGTTGCAGGTATCTTAATTGATCTCAAATTAGACCCTGAAACCATAGCTGGTGGTTTTTTGCATGATGTGGTAGAAGACACATCGGTAACAGTTGAAGATCTAGAAAAAGATTTTAATGAAGAGGTTGCCATGCTTGTAGATGGGGTGACAAAGCTAGGAAAAATTAAATATATGTCCAAAGCTGCGCAACAAGCGGAAAATCATCGCAAAATGTTCATTGCGATGGCAAAGGATATACGCGTGATCTTGATTAAGCTTGCGGATAGATTGCATAATATGCGGACATTAAAGCATTTACCGACAGAAAAGCAGCGCCGTATTTCCAATGAAACTTTAGAAATCTTTGCGCCGCTTGCCCATCGTCTCGGTATTTCCACCATTAAATGGGAGCTTGAGGATACAGCATTACGTTACTTAAATCCTCAGCAATATTACCGAATTGTTCATTTAATGAAACAAAAGCGTGAAGAAAGAGAAAACTATATCCAAGAAGTGATGGATGAAGTAAAAAAACAACTAGATGAAGTGAATATCTATGCAGAATTTTCCGGTCGTCCGAAACATTTGTATAGCATTTATCGAAAAATGGTGATACAAAAAAAACAATTTAATGAAATATACGATTTATTAGCGGTAAGAATCATTGTGAACAGCATCAAGGATTGTTATGCCGTCCTTGGTATCATTCATACATGTTGGAAGCCGATGCCAGGAAGGTTTAAGGATTATATTGCCATGCCGAAGCCTAATCTATATCAATCCTTACACACAACCGTAATTGGACCAAAGGGTGCACCTTTAGAAGTACAAATACGAACAAAAGAAATGCATGAAATCGCCGAGTTCGGGATTGCTGCACATTGGGCATACAAAGAAGGGAAAAGGTTAAAGCAAAATCAGCATTCCAATGAAGATAAGCTAGCATGGTTTAGGGAAATTTTAGAATGGCAAAACGATGCACATGATGCGGAAGAGTTTATGGAATCATTAAAGGTAGATTTATTCTCTGACATGGTATATGTATTCACTCCAAAGGGAGAAGTAATTGAATTACCGCGAGGATCTGTGCCAATTGATTTTGCTTATAAAATTCATACAGAGGTAGGAAATCATACGATCGGTGCTAAAATTAATGGTAAAATGGAGCCATTAGACTATCGGTTGAAAAATGGTGACATTGTAGAGATTATGACATCCAAGCACTCTTATGGACCATCACAGGATTGGCTAAAAGTGACGCAAACATCACAAGCTAAGAATAAAATTAAGCAATTTTTCAAGAAACAACGTCGTGATGAAAATGTGACGAAAGGGCGAGAGCTTGTAGAGCAAGAGATTAAGGCGGCTGGTTTTGAACCAAAAGATGTCATGACAGAAGAGAATATTACATTGTCAATGGAAAAGTTCAGCTTTACTTCTGAAGAGGATATGTTTGCAGCAGTTGGCTATCACGGAATTACAGCAGCACAAATTGTGACAAGAATGACAGAGAAGCTCCGAGAGCATGATGAAAACCAGAATATTGAAGAAACGATTGAAAAGGTAAACGCAAGTGGTGAAACAATTAAGAAGAAATCAAAACGAGATTCTGGGGTGAAAGTTGAAGGCGTGGAAAACATGCTAATAAGACTTTCCAAGTGCTGTAATCCCGTACCCGGAGATGAGATAATTGGCTATATAACCAAAGGTCGAGGTGTATCCGTCCACCGTAAAGATTGTCCTAATGTGAATACAGATGAGGCAAAGGATCGATTAATTTATGTAGAATGGGAAAATGAGGAGTCTGAATCAAAATCTTATCATGTAGATTTAGAAATCTCAGGTTATGACAGAAGAGGTTTGCTTAATGATGTCCTTCAGGTAATTAATGAATCAAAGACAAACATTATTGCCGTTAATGGACGATCTGACCGTAACAAGATTGCTGTCATTCATGTGACTATTTTGATACACAATATTGGTCATCTTCGTAGAATAGTGGATCGCTTAAAACAGATCGGGGATGTCTATACAGTGGAAAGAACGATTCAATAAGGTAGGTTAGCACGATGAAAGTAATATTGCAAAGAGCAAAAGATGCTGAAGTTACCGTAAAAAATGCTTCAGTTGGTAAAATAGAGAATGGTTTTGTTGCATTGGTGGGGATCACTCACGGCGACACAGAAGAGGACTTGGAGTATCTTGTCAACAAAACGATACATTTAAGAATCTTTGAGGATAATCAAGGGAAGATGAACCTCTCATTAAAGGATATTGGTGGCAGTATCTTATCGATTTCTCAATTCACCTTATACGCTGATTGCCGCAAAGGAAGAAGACCAAATTTTATGCAAGCAGCTAAGCCAGATCAAGCAGAAAAGCTATATGAACAATGGAACCGAAAACTACGCAATAATGGAATAACGGTCGAAACAGGTGCTTTTGGCGAAATGATGAACGTAAGTTTTACAAATGTAGGTCCTGTAACAATTATCCTCGATTCAGCAGAACGTAAATAAAAGATCAAAACCCTTCAATAGAAAACAAACTATTGGAGGGTTTGCTATTGTCTGAGAATGGTAATAACGATCATTTGTTGAAATAATCATACAAGCCCATTATAATTCCTCTACTCATGGATTCTAAGAAAACATTTGATCTAAGATGACTTTCTTCTTCTCGATTGGAGAGAAATCCCAATTCTAGAAGTAAGGATGGACGGTGATTCATTCGTAACACCTGTAAATCCTCTTGAACTACTCCACGATCATTCATCCCAGTTTGTGAAAGGATGCCTTTGTGTACATATTTAGCCAACGATTGATCCGTGTCACTATAATAGTAAGTCCCCACACCTTTAACGTCCGGTAGCTCAGGAGTACTATTATAATGAAGACTCAAAAAAACATCTGGAAACTTAGAACCTGAATAAGTGGTACGGCTTGTAAGAGAAACATAGTAGTTTTTGTTTCTGGTAAGATATACCTTCGCTCCATGAGCTTCCAGCATTTCTTTTAGGACAAACGATGTTTTTAACGTGTAGTTACTTTCATAGCCACCACTTGCTCCAATCGCTCCAACATCAATTCCTCCATGACCTGGGTCAATCACGATTATCTTACCATTTAAATCAGAAACTGAAGAATGAAAATCCTTTATTTCTGATGTTGTAGGGGAGGCTTGAGTAGTCGTTGTGCTTTTTTCATTCTCTTCGGATTCCTGCATTTCCTTTTCAACAATTTGAGCATAATCTTTATGTATCCAACCATTTTCAGTAGCAAGTTCAATTTTAATCCATTCGTCTACTTCTTCAATAATACGATAAGTATCAGGTGGATTAACCTGTGCAATGACTTCATATTCTGTTCCTGGCCCATTACGCACATTTAGATTTTCTCCCTCAATTTGCGCTTGTTTTGCATAAAGATAACATGACATGGAAAAAATAATGATCGAACTAATAAAAAGCATAAATAATAGCTTTTTCTTCACAAACGGTACGCTCCTTTGTCTTTTCTCGTTTATATTTTAACGAAAAATAGATGGAAATAAAAGTGAAAAAGGAAGAGGATTTCATGAGAACCAATTTTAAACAAAATCTTATACTGTCCTCAAGCAGTGTAAATACAAGGAAAATACATGGTTATACAGATTATGTTGCCAATGATAATAAGTTTAATATCGCTCAAGCGGCGAATATTACCATTCATTCAACACAAAAATGGAAGAAAAGCACTCATCTATCTTGACAAAAGTCTTTTCCAACGATTATGATAGAAACAATTCCATAATATGATACGATGAAAGCATGTGAAGGAAATAGTAGCTGATGTCAACGGTAGAAAAGAGAGAGAATTCCTATGGCTGAAAGAATTCTTACTAACCGTCTTTAGTGAATGACATTCTGGAGGCTTTATACTGAATGAAGTAGGTATAAACGTAGGCAGGCGTTAACTGTTTGAGTGGGAGTAATATGGATTACTTCAACTAGGGTGGCAACACGGGTATAACTCTCGTCCCTTTTTTGGGATGAGAGTTTTTCTAATTCTCCAGATTGAAAAGAAAAAGCTAATTACAGAATATTAAATAGGGGGAAATGCTATGAAAGCACCTAGAGGAACACAGGATTTATTACCTGGTGTTTCAGATAAGTGGCAATATGTCGAAGGTAAATTGAAGGAATTAAGTAATCTCTATCAATATAAAGAGATTCGAACTCCAATATTCGAGCATACCGAATTATTTGAGCGAGGTGTCGGTGATACAACCGATATTGTCCAAAAAGAGATGTATACCTTTACGGATAAGGGAGATCGCAGTATTACATTAAGACCTGAAGGAACTGCATCTGTAGTAAGAGCGTTTGTTCAGCACAAGCTATTTGGAAGTCCAAGCCAACCTACTAAGCTTTTTTATATCGGACCAATGTTTCGCTATGAACGTCCTCAGCAAGGAAGAATGCGACAATTTGTCCAATATGGAGTAGAGGCATTAGGTAGTGCGGATCCAGCAATTGATGCAGAGGTAATATCTCTTGCAATGAATGCCTATCAATCACTTGGTTTAAAGTCGTTGAAGCTTGTCATTAATAGCTTAGGAGATCAGGAAAGCAGAGAAAATCACCGTCAAGCATTGATCGATCATTTCACACCAGTGAAGGAAGAGCTTTGCTCGGATTGTCAAACAAGACTGGAGCAAAATCCGCTTCGAGTGCTTGATTGTAAGAAGGATCGTGATCATGAAGCAATGGCAACAGCTCCGTCTATCTTAGACTATTTAAATGAGGAGTCCAGTCAATATTTTGAAAAGGTTCAAGCATATTTGGATGCCATGAACATTTCCTATATTGTGGATAAAAATCTAGTTCGAGGTTTAGATTATTATAATCACACTGCCTTTGAAATAATGAGTGATGCACAAGGATTTGGTGCTATAACGACCTTATCTGGCGGGGGACGCTATAATGGATTAGTTCAAGAGCTTGGCGGACCGGAAACACCTGGAATAGGTTTTGCTATGAGTATTGAACGTCTACTTATGGCTTTAGAAGCAGAAGGTGTCGGTTTACCGATCGATGAGCGATTAGATTGCTATGTTATCTCGATCGGAGATGAAGCTAATATAAAAGCAGCATCCATTGTGAATAAATTACGAGAATCAGGTATTCAAGTCGACAAGGATTATCAAGGTAAAAAAATGAAAGCACAATTTAAAGCAGCAGATCGTTTACAAGCAAAATTCGTCCTCGTTCTGGGTGAGGATGAGTTAGCAAATAATCAAATTGCGGTGAAAAATATGGATTCTGGTGAGCAAGATACCATCGAATTAGAGCAATTAAACGGATATTTACAAAGATTGTTGTAAGGGGGACTATAGATGAAAAATCGTACATTAGCTGGTACATTATCAAAAAAAGATGAAAAAAAAGAAGTTGTGTTAAAAGGTTGGGTACAAAAGCGAAGGGACTTAGGTGAAATTATTTTCATTGATCTTCGTGACCGCTCAGGTGTTGTTCAAACCGTTTTTAATGCGGAAATTTCAAAAGAGGCGTTGGTCATTGCAGATAGTGTGAGAAGTGAGTATGTCGTTGAAATAAAAGGGGAAGTAGTTGAAAGGGATGAAGATACAATCAATCCTAAAATTGCTACAGGAGAGATTGAAGTCCTTGTAAGTGAAATAAAAATACTAAACGCTTCATTGAACCCACCATTTTCCTTAACTGATGATATCGATGTTTCTGAGGATATTCGATTAAAATACCGTTATTTAGATTTGCGACGTGAAGTAATGCAAGAAACCTTCAAACTACGTCATAAGGCAACACAGTCTATTCGTGCTTTTTTAAATGATGAGTCATTTTTAGAAATGGAAACACCTATGTTAACGAAAAGTACACCAGAAGGGGCACGTGATTATTTAGTACCGAGTCGTGTTCATGAAGGGTATTTTTATGCATTACCGCAATCTCCACAGATTTTTAAACAGCTTTTAATGGTGGCAGGATTTGAGAAATATTATCAATTTGCTCGATGCTTCCGTGATGAGGATTTAAGAGCGGATCGTCAACCAGAGTTTACGCAAATTGATATCGAAACATCGTTTATGTCGATGGAT
The DNA here is from genome assembly GCF_055392695.1 of Gracilibacillus sp. JCM 18966. Taxonomy (NCBI): domain Bacteria; kingdom Bacillati; phylum Bacillota; class Bacilli; order Caryophanales; family Bacillaceae; genus Gracilibacillus; species Gracilibacillus sp. JCM 18966. Next base: position 2,931,908 of record NZ_AP043883.1, read on the forward strand.
GATATCTTGGATATGACAGAAAGAATGATGAAGAAAGTCATGAAAGAAGTTAAGGGTATAGATGTGCAAACACCATTTTTACGCATGCCGTATGATGAAGCAATGGAGCGTTTTGGATCAGATAAACCAGATGTTCGTTTTGGTATGGAGTTAGTGAGTTTATCAGACGTTGTAAAAGAGTCTAGCTTTAAAGTTTTCCGCGAAGCAGTGGAAAACGGAGGTAAAGTTAGTGGTCTGAATCTGAAAGGAAAAGCTGACCAATATTCTCGTAAAGATTTAGACAATATGACAGACTTTGCTAAAATCTATGGAGCAAAGGGTCTAGCTTGGTTAAAAGTGGAGGAAGAGGGATTAGTAGGCCCCATTGCAAAGTTCTTCTCAGAAGAAGAACAAAACCAATTCCGCTCCTTGCTTGAAGCGGAAGCAGGAGACCTATTATTCTTTGTAGCAGATAAGAAGCAGGTTGTATTCGATACTTTAGGTGCTTTACGTCTGAAGCTTGCGAAGGAGCATCATCTGATTGACGAAAGCATATATGAATTTTTATGGATTACAGATTGGCCGTTGCTAGAGTATGATGAAGAGGCGGGTCGCTACCATGCAGCTCATCATCCGTTTACCATGCCAATGGAATCTGATTTAGATAAGTTAGATACAGATCCAGGTGCGGTACGTGCACAGGCTTATGATTTAGTGTTAAATGGATATGAGCTTGGTGGAGGTTCTTTACGTATTTATCAAAGAGAGATGCAAAACCAAATGTTTGAAAAGCTAGGCTTTACTAAAGAAGAAGCGGAAGCACAGTTTGGATTCTTATTGGATGCATTAGAGTATGGAGCACCACCACATGGGGGAATTGCGTTTGGCTTCGATCGTTTTATCATGCTGCTTGCCGGTCGCACAAATCTACGAGATACGATTTTATTCCCAAAAACAGCATCAGCCCAGGATCCGATGACGGAAGCTCCAAGTCCAGTAGATATCAAGCAACTGAATGAATTGCATCTAAAATTAAACTAAATGGAGTCGACATTGTAAAGAAATTGTAAACTTGAAAATCAAGTGAAAATATGCTATGATTTATTTACAAAATGATAAACAAATCCTGATGTGTTCGTCGGATCAATGACGTTTTGACCGAACACCATTAACATCGGGAGCCCAGTGTTCCTACATGGTGTGCAAGCCACTTTACTTAGGAAGCGAATGTGGAAGTATGAAGTGTAGGACAGGGCACCCACCTGCCTTGAGCGGGATCAAAACTTCATCACTACGACGGCACAATTGGGATTTCGATACATACACGGAACACATCTGAGGAAGGTGTGTTTTTTTGTTCTATTTAGGTGAAATTTAAAAAAAGACTACTTTGATCTTTTTCTGGCTAAAAATAGCAAAAAACTGAGCAAAAGCTCAGTTTTTTATTTTGCGACCTGTTCAAGATTTCCGTTCTTATCCATGCGGAATTTAGGTACGGGTCGTGGTTGTTCTTCATCAAAGACTACCATTTTTCTGGCGCGTTCTACAATCTGCATAAAAGCCTGATAGTCTTCATGCATTGTTTGTAATTCTTGTTCTAATTCTTGTACTCTTTTTCGGTGAGTTTCTAGCTGTGTTTGAAGTTGTTCTTTTTCTTGAATTAATCTTTCCATATTAGACTGGGAATATTTCATTTGTTGCTGTTCTTTCTTAAGGAATTGCAAATAGCGTATGACTTGACTCAAATCTAAGGAAGATTGAGGGGCCACATCTTGCATAGCAGGCTTGGTTTCTTCTTTTTTCCAATTCCAAATAAAGGATTCCTCTTGTGAACTTTTATCAAATACCTCTTCTTCCTCTGGTAAATGAAGATTAGTAGTTGTTGTAGTAGTATTTTGCTCTTTGTTTGCGAGAGCCCTTTTTCGATCTTTTCGTTGTTTTTTTGCAATTTGAACCGCTTGTTCATAGCTTTGGCGAACTTCAGCATTCCATCTGAATCCACAAGCAGCTGATGTACGGTTTAACTTGTCCCCTACTTCATCGAATGCTTTTAATTGTGTGCTCCCTTCCCTAATATGACGTAGCACAGTCTCTGCTAGTAGCAAATCATCCTCATGAGACCATGCATCCTGACGTACTTTGGCCATTTCCTTCACTCCTTGTTTTTCTAATCAATAATTTTTGTGATAGATTATATAGATCTAAACTAGATTCATAATCGTACGTGTTTGAGCTTATTCCTTATTGTGACCAGAAAAACAAGATTTAAACATTACTTTTTTAAATTATCATAAATTTGCTTAATATTTTTTTCGAATTTACCAGTTTCTTTTGGATGATAATATTGCTTATGTTTGATTTTGTCAGGTAGATATTGTTGCTTCACCCATCCAGCATCATAAGCATGAGGATACTTATAATCAAGTCCTCTACCAAGTGCCTTTGCTCCTTGGTAATGTGCATCCTTTAGGTGTGCAGGTACCTCCCCAGTATCGCCTTTTCTAATATCAGATAAGGCGGCATCAATCGCCATGATCGCACTATTGGATTTAGGTGAAAGACATAGCTCTATAATTGCTGCAGATAGTGGAATTCTTGCTTCAGGAAATCCTACTCTCTCAGCAGATTCAATTGCAGAGAGTGTATGTGGGCCTGCCTGTGGATTTGCTAGTCCAATATCTTCATAGGCACATACGAGCATTCTCCTTGCAATACTATCCAAATCCCCGGCTTCGATAAGCCTTGCTAAATAATGGAGGGCTGCATCTACATCACTTCCACGAATAGATTTCTGAAAGGCTGATAAAACATCATAATGTGCATCCCCGCCTTTATCATGAGAGAAGCTTTTCTTTTGCATGGACGCCTCTGCATTAGCTAAGTTGATTACAATCTTACCTTCTTCATTTTTCGGTGTAGAGTAGGCAGCAAGTTCTAATCCGTTTAATGCTGCTCTTAAATCACCATTTGCTGTATTTGCAAAATGTTCTTTTGCATCTTGTTGGAGGGAAATAGGGAGGGCTCCTAGCCCGTTTGTTGTATCGTGAATAGCTCGCTCTAAAGCTTCTAAAATATCCTCTTGCTCTAAAGGATAGAGTTCAAAAATATGAGACCTACTTCTAATAGCAGGGTTAATCGAATGATATGGATTGCTTGTAGTACAACCAATTAACGTGATTAGATTAGACTCAACGTGTGGAAGCAAGAAGTCTTGTTTGGCTTTATCCAAGCGATGCACCTCATCAAGTATGACGACAAGCTGACCAGACATTTTCGCTTCTTCTACCGCAATTTGCATATCCTTTTTCTTATCAATCGCAGCGTTCAATAATTTATAGCGTAGGCTGAGGCTGTTTGCAATTCCAATTGCCATAGATGTTTTGCCTGTCCCTGGTGGACCGTATAATACCATAGAATGAAGTCTATTTGCCTCTACCATTCTTCTGATCATTTTACCCTCGCCAACAAGATGTTTTTGTCCGATTACATCATCAATATGTTGAGGACGCATGCGAAATGCTAAAGGTTTACCTGACATTAAGATCACTTCCTTATTAGAAATGGAGTTATTTAACACTATTTATGAGATAGAGTATTTGTATTATAAATATTACTCTTGACTTTTTTATCCTTTTTCTATATAATTATAGAATTTGCAAATAGATTATATTGTTGGCATTCCCTTAAGCTTTTCCATAATCATTCTGCAATAAATCTATCATTCATGCTATAATAGCAACTAATGACAAACTTTTCTAGACATAAGATAAATTTGATGGAGATATTTTAAAATGAGGTGTATGTATGAAAATCTCGACAAAAGGTAGATATGGATTAACCATTATGATCGAATTAGCAAAACAAAATGGCAATGGACCCATTTCTCTAAAATCGATTGCCAAAGAAAATAATTTATCAGAGCATTATTTAGAGCAATTAGTAGCTCCATTAAGAAATGCCAGCCTTGTGAAAAGTGTTCGTGGAGCTTATGGAGGTTATGTGCTTGCAAAGGAACCAGATGATATTACTGCAGGGGATATTATACGTATATTAGAAGGTCCGATTACCCCTGTAGAGGGCATAGAAAATGAAGAGCCAGCAAAGCAAGAACTGTGGATTCGAATCCGTGATGCGGTCAAAGAAGTATTGGATACCACCACGTTACAGGATCTCTCCAACTATGGAGAGCAAGGAACACAGGACCCTTACATGTTCTATATTTAAGAGAGAAAGGCTGACAACGAATGAATGCAATTTATTTGGACCATGCAGCAACATCTCCTATGCACCCAAAGGTTATTGAGGAAATGACAAAATGCATGCATGATCAATATGGAAATCCTTCGAGTGTTCACTCCTTTGGTCGAAAATCGAGACAAATACTTGATCGAGCTCGACTCGTAGCAGCTCAATCTATTGGAGCTAATGAGAAGGATATTGTCTTTACAAGTGGTGGAACAGAAGCAGATAACCTTGCCATTCTAGGTGTGGCAAATGAATCGACAAAAGGGAAGCACATCATTACAACCAAAATAGAGCATCATGCGGTATTGCACACTACTGAATATCTAGAAAAACATGGATATCGCGTAACCTATTTGGATGTAGATGAAGATGGTTTAGTCAGTGTAGAAGAGTTAAAAAGAGCTTTAACAGATGATACGATTCTAGTCACAGTAATGATGGTAAATAATGAAACAGGTGTTATTCAGCCAATTAGAGAAATTGGTGAACTGCTGAGAGATCATCCTGCTGTATTCCATTCAGATGCTGTACAAGCATATGGAATGCTACCAATTAATGTACAAGAATTAGGGGTAGACCTTTTAACTGTCTCCTCCCATAAAATTAATGGACCAAAAGGGTTAGGATTCTTATATTCACATCCTAATGTTCGATTAAATCCACGACAATTCGGAGGAGAACAGGAACGGAAGCGGCGTCCAGGCACAGAAAATGTAGCAGGAATTGCAGGATTTACCGAAGCAATTAAGCTTGCACAAGCAGAAAGGGAACTAAGGTATGAAATGTACCTTCATTATAATCAGACATTCATCCATGTCTTAAAAGAAGAAGGCGTACATTTCGAAATAAATGGGAACGATAGTCCTAGAGTACCTACTATAACAAACATTAGCTTTCCAGGTACAAATGTGGAACAATTGCTAACCAATTTTGATCTAAGTGGAGTTGCTGCATCAAGTGGAAGTGCATGTACAGCAGGTTCAGTTGAGCCATCTCATGTATTAAGCGCAATGTTTACCGAAAATAGTGCCTGTACAACGAACTCCATACGCTTTAGTTTTGGGCTTGCCAATAATGAAGAAAATATTTTAGAAGCAGCAAGACGTGTTGCTCAAATTGTCAAAAGGTTAACAACAAACTAAAAATGAGGTGATACAGATGAAAAGACCTGAAGACACACGTGTAGTTGTAGGAATGAGTGGTGGGGTGGATTCTTCTGTTACAGCACTATTATTGAAACAACAAGGCTATGATGTTGTTGGAATATTTATGAAAAACTGGGATGATACCGATGAGACAGGCTTTTGTACCGCAACTGAAGACTTCGATGATGTCGTTCGTGTATGTAACCAATTAGACATTCCATATTATGCAGTCAATTTTGAAAAACAATATTGGGATAAAGTCTTCACCTACTTTTTGGATGAATATAAAGCTGGGAGAACGCCAAATCCGGATGTGATGTGTAATAAAGAAATTAAGTTTAAAGCCTTTTTAGAGCATGCATTATCACTAGGCGCTGATTATGTGGCAACTGGCCATTATGCACAAATACGCCGCATTGGTGACAGAGTAGAAATGCTTCGAGGAGTAGATGATAACAAAGATCAAACCTACTTCTTAAATCAATTGTCAGAAGAAGTATTAGAGAAAGTAATGTTCCCATTAGGACATCTACCAAAATCCGAAGTGCGTCGCATTGCCACTGAAAATGGCTTGGCAACAGCCACCAAAAAAGATAGTACCGGTATTTGTTTTATCGGTGAGCGCAATTTCAAGGAATTTTTAAGTGAATATTTACCAGCACAGCCAGGTAAAATCATGACTTTATCGGGAGAAGTAAAAGGTGAGCATGATGGCTTAATGTATTATACCATCGGTCAAAGACAAGGCCTTGGTATTGGGGGGCCAGGTGGCCCGTGGTTTGTTGTCGGTAAAAACCTTCAGGAAAATGTTCTATATGTTGGAGCAGACTACCATAATGATGCCCTCTATTCTGATGGGTTATTGGCTACAGATCTAAATTGGATTAATGAGGCACCTGTAGAGGCCTTCCATTGTACGGCAAAATTCCGCTATCGCCAAAAGGATAGTGGAGTGACTGTCTACCCGAATACCGATGGAACAGTAAAAGTCGTTTTTGATGACAGTGAAAGAGCGATTACGCCAGGCCAAGCAGTTGTCTTCTATCAAAATGAAGTCTGTTTAGGTGGGGGAACCATTAACGAAATCATCAAAAATGATAAATTTTTGGATTATGTAGGATAGTTTTTCGAGAAAATGCTTTAGTAATAAGTACTATAAGAAAGTGCGTATATTGATACAAATTTTAAGTATCAGTATACGCCTTTTTGTTTGTATATAATAATAAGAATGATCAAATTTTCAGTATGAACTCCCCTCTCTTTGTTTTTTCATTAAAATCAAGTAAAATAGGTGCATGGAGGTTTTAAATGATGAAAGAAATGGACCAAGGAATACAATATATGAAAGAAGGTAAGCTTGAAGAAGCGGCCAAGTACTTTACAGAAGCAATAGAACAAAACCCAAACGACCCAATACATTATATAAATTTTGGAAACTTACTTTTACATATGAAAGACTATGGGCGTGCCCAGAAGTTTTATCAAAAGGCGACTCAATTAGATGAAGAAGCAGCCACCGCTTTTTATGGCTTAGGCAACGTTTATTTTGAACAAGATGAATTTAATGACGCGAGAGTCAATTTTCAAAAGGCATTAACATTAGGACTTGATGAAGCGGATGTCTATTTTATGCTTGGATTGTCTTGTTTATATGATGAGAAATTCAAGCATGCGTTACCATACTTACAACGAGCCACCGAATTAAATGGAGAGGATGCAGATGTCTGGTTCCAATATGGTCTTGCCCTGGCCCAAACAGAACAATTAACCAATGCAAAAGAAGTTTTTATAAAAGTATTAGAGCTTGAAACAAATCATAGTGATGCCCACTATAATTTAGGGGTTATTAGCTTGTTTAATGAGAACATCCAAGAGGCGTTAGCACACTTAACTAGAGCGCTCGAAATTCAGCCTGAACATAGTCTTGCGGCTAACGGGAAGAATCAAATCGAAAAAATGCTTGCAGATAATGAGTGAATAAAGGGGTATAGGCAATGTCAACAGATCCAATTGTTGAACAAAAAAATTTTATAAAAGGGGAAATGATCCATACCATATTCGAAAATAAACAAGAGCATTTTTCGATAGCAAAGATCAAAGTATTGGAAACAAATCAAGAGCTTTCTGAAAAAGAGATTGTTGTAAAAGGGTATTTTCGAAGATTAGATCCAGGAGAAACGTATGAATTTTATGGAAGAATGGTTGAGCATAAACGATTTGGACGACAATTTCAAGTGGATAGCTACCAACGATTTCTGCCTGAATCAAAGGAAGGTGTCATTGCTTATTTATCTAGTGATTTATTTCCCGGTATTGGTAAAAAAACAGCAGAAAGAATAGTAACGGTATTAGGAGAAGCGGCCTTATCCAAAATTTTAAATGACCAATCTGTATTGGAACAGGTCAATGGATTACCTAAAGACAAACAAGAGAAAATATATCAAATATTACATGAGAACCAGGGTTTTGAGCATATAGTAATAGAATTATCTAAATATGGTTTCGGATTAAAAATGGCACAAAAAATGTACAGCGCCTATCGTGAGAAGACATTGGAGTATCTCATCGAAAATCCTTATTTATTTGTGTTTGAAGTGGAAGGTTTCGGATTTTTAAGAGCAGATCAAATTGCCCGTCAAAATGGGATTACAGTAGACCATCCAACAAGACTACAGGCAGCTTGTATCTTTGTATTACAAAATAGTATACAGGATGGAAATGTCTATTTGCCTATGGATGTTTTACTTGGTGAAATGGATCAACTTCTTCATGGGGAAGAAAATAATATAGAAGCAGAGAAGTTGACTGCTGAAATTGTGGAACTAAATAAGAAAAAAGAAATTATTGTGACAGATAAAAAGGCATATTTGCCTTCACTTTATTATTCTGAAACAGGATTTTGTGCGCAAGTGAAGCGAATTGCGGACAAGAGCCAAGAAAAGGCTTTTACCGATGCAGAGCTTTTGAAAATAGTTGGAGATATTGAAGAAAAAGAAACCATAAGCTACGGAAAAGAACAATACGAGGCAATAGAAACAGCCTTGTCGGAAAAAATAATGATTTTAACAGGTGGTCCAGGGACAGGGAAAACAACAGTAATCAAGGGTATTATTAATGCTTATGCTCAGATACATGACTTTTCAATTGATAAGGCCGATTATGATGACAGTGAGGAATACCCTTTTATACTTACTGCACCGACTGGAAGAGCAGCAAAAAGACTTAAGGAATCCACTGGCATAGAGAGTATGACTATTCATCGATTACTAGGCTGGGATGGACATGAAACTTTCGATAAGGATGAAAACAATCGAATTACAGGGAAAATAATTGTCATCGATGAGTTTTCGATGGTAGACATATGGCTTGCTTATCAATTGTTCCGAGCTATACCTAGTGATATGCAAGTCTTGATCGTCGGTGATGAAGATCAATTACCATCTGTTGGACCTGGTCAAGTTTTGGCAGATTTATTGGCAAGTAAAGTAGTAAAGTCCATTCAGCTAACAGAAGTATATCGCCAAAAGGAAGGGTCAAAAATAATCCAGCTTGCTCACGAGATTAAAAATGGTCAGGTGGAGAAAGAAACGCTTGTGAAAGCTAATGATTTTAATTTTTTTAAATGTTCTGATTATCAGGTTGTCGATATTGTGAAGCAAATAGTGAAAAAGGCACACGATAAAGGTGTCGATCTACGACAAATTCAAGTGCTTGCACCAATGTATCGATCAAAGGCAGGAATCCATCGATTAAACGAAGAACTACAAAAAGTGTTAAATCCTTCCGTGCCTGGTAGAAGAGAAATGCGTTTTGGAGAGATGGTTTTCCGAAAAGGAGATAAAGTGATCCAGCTCGTTAATCAGCCCGAGGATGGAGTTTTCAATGGGGATATTGGAGAGGTAGTAGCCATTTTTGAAAAGGATGAAAATATGGAGCAAGAGGAACAAGTAGTGGTGGCCTTTGAAGACCGAGAGGTTCCTTATGCTAAAACAGATTTAATGAATTTAATGCATGCTTATTGTACGTCAATTCATAAATCTCAAGGGAGCGAGTTTGCTATTGTTATACTTCCAATTATTAGGGGGTATAACCGAATGCTACGAAAAAACTTAATTTATACAGCTATCACTCGTGCTAAGCAATCGCTTGTCATTTGCGGAGATGAGGATGCATTTTTAAAAGGGGTGCTAACAGAAGATACCAATCAACGCTACTCTTCCTTAGGGGAGTTTTTACAAGAACTTTTTGGCATGGAAGAGAAGGAAGAGCTTAAGGAAATAGAAAGTGACGATGAAACAGCTACTGAAAAGACAGCAGATGAGTTGCTATTACAGGTGAAGGTTGGCCAAGAGGATTTTTCGCCTTATGATTTTATGGAAGATTAAGTGAAGATTTATTGGAAATTAGCTGTGCTACTTATTCTAATAGTTTCACTAATTAACAGGTTTCCGAGGTGGCGGTTGTTTTGAACAATATATCACAGTTGCATGCTGTACAAATCTTAATTAAGTACTGATTTGAGATGAGGACTAGCGAAAATGGTACTTATTACAGTTTTAAGTACTGATTTGAGACGAGGACTAGCGAAAATGGTACTTATTACAGTTTTAAGTACCAATTTGAGATGAGGACTAGCGAAAATGGTACTTATTACAGTTTTAAGTACCAATTTGAGACGAGGACTAGCGAAAATGGTACTTATTACAGTTTTAAGTACTAATTTGAGATGAGGACTAGCGAAAATGGTACTTATTACAGTTTTAAGTACTAATTTGAGATGAGGACTAGCGAAAATGGTACTTATTACAGTTTTAAGTACCGATTTGAGATGAGGACTAGCGAAAATGGCTTTTATGGCAGCCCCACTGTTAGAGCTTTTCCATACAGGCGTTTGGCATAACAAGTATCAATCATAAAACCTTCACTCACTCATTGAATACATTGTTTCCACAATAGAAAAAAAGTACGGCAAAAGATCATTTCTTTCATTTATCCATCCTTATGATGTGTATAAAAATCCTTATTATGGAAAGGATGTATGGTAAAAACGTAAGAAATGAGGGAACTTTGGTGATTTGCCCAAACTGCAGAAGCAAGGATATTGGAATTATTGGGACTAACCAGTATTATTGCTGGAATTGTTATATAGAGCTATCAATACAAAATGATCTCCTTCACCTTCACGAAGTAGAAATGGATGGTTCCTTAAGCTCTTTAGATGACCTTTTTTCCGATGAGGAAAGAAGAGTAGAGAGGTAATGATGATGAAGAATCAAGCAAAAAAGGTTCGCATTGCGCTTCAGTTAATCATCCTTTGCCTTGCCGTACTCTTTTTCTATCTATTAATCATTTTATTCCCATTTTATAAAAGCTTATTGCTCATGTTTTTTCAAATTATCCTACCTTTTCTCATAGCGGGTTTGATAGCATATTTATTGCACCCAGTTGTAGAGAAGATTCATCAATACAATATTCCACGAACAATCGCTATATTACTAATTTATTTATTCTTTTTTCTAATAGCTGGTCTAGGAATCTATTTCTATTTTCCGACGATCGTAAGACAATTAAATGAGTTCAGACTGAACATTCCACAATTAATCGAGTCCTATCAGACCTTTTTATATAGTATTTATGATCAAACATCATTTTTGCCAGAAGGCTTTCATGATAAATTAGATGAATTTTTTCTTAACATAGAGAATAGGCTTGGCAATATCTTCACAGCGATAATGGATAATATTCCAATGGTTTTTGATGTGTTTGTCATGATTGCCGTAATCCCCATTTTGTCTTTTTATTTTTTAAAGGATTACAGCCGTTTGGAAAAAGGGGTACTCAAGCTAATACCTACTAGATATCATGCCTTTACAAAAAGATTAGCAAATGAAATGGAAGAGAGTTTAGGTCAATATATTCGAGGGCAAATTTTAGTTTGCTTCTTAGTCGGCTTTATTGCCTACTTATTATTAAAATGGATTGGAATGGAATATTCCATCCTACTCGGGGTTATTATTGGTTTAACCAACTTCATTCCATATTTTGGTCCAATTATTGGTGCCATTCCTGCACTTTTAATCGCCTTTACGATTTCGACTAAAATGGTGTTATTCGTATTGCTTGTCATTTTAGCTGTTCAGCTTACAGAAGGGAATCTGCTTTCTCCTTTTATTGTTGGTAAAAGTATTCGCATCCATCCTATTTATATCATTCTTGCATTATTTATTGCAGCAAAAGTGGGAGGAGTGATTGGAATGATCCTAGCCGTTCCTTTATTAGCAATCGGGAGAGTGGCGGTCCCGCTTATTTACCGACAGATGAAACAAATTGACAGATAGCCATTTTTTCAATATAATATCCTAGCGAAGTCATATAACGGTAAAACGATGAAAAACATGAGTAGGTAGCTAACATTTCTAGAGAGGAATTTCCTTGGCTGGAAGAAATTCTAATGCACTGGTTACTGAAGCTAGTTTGAAGTGCAGTTTAATCACTGCCGGTGGTATCCACGTTACGGATCGAAAGATGATAGCTTTGGAATAAAGCTATAATTAGGGTGGTACCGCGGAAACTCTCGTCCCTTTGCTTTATAGCAGGGATGGGAGTTTTTTTACTATAAAACGGAGGTATAATAAAATGAAACAATTATCATCTGCACAGGTTCGTAAAATGTTTTTGGATTTCTTTAAAGAAAAGGGTCATGAAATAGAACCAAGTGCCTCATTAGTACCAAAGGATGACCCAACACTACTATGGATTAACAGTGGTGTAGCTACATTGAAAAAATACTTTGATGGACGTGTTATCCCAGAAAATCCTAGAATTACAAATGCACAAAAATCAATTAGAACAAATGATATTACAAACGTCGGTTATACAGCGAGACATCACACCTTTTTTGAAATGCTTGGTAATTTTTCCATTGGTGATTATTTTAAAGAGGAAGCGATTGATTTTGCGTGGGAGTTCTTAACAGGAGACAAATGGATTGGATTTGATAGTGAAAAGCTATCGGTTACAGTCCACCCCGAGGATGAAGAAGCTTACAAGCTTTGGCGGGATAAGATCGGTTTACCAGAAGAACGAATTATACGAATTGAAGAGAACTTTTGGGATATTGGGGAAGGACCAAGTGGACCAAATACGGAGATTTTTTATGATCGTGGGGAGGAATATGGCAATGATCCGAGTGATCCTGAGCTATACCCTGGTGGAGAAAATGAGCGCTATCTAGAAATTTGGAACCTTGTTTTTTCTCAATTTAACCATAACCCAGATGATAGCTACACACCTCTTCCGAAGAAAAACATTGATACCGGTATGGGACTTGAACGTTTAGTAAGTGTTATTCAAGGAACAAGAACAAATTTTGAAACAGATTTATTCTTACCGATTATACAAGCTACTGAAAAAATGGCAAACACAAAATATCAGACAAAAGCTGAATCAGATGTTGCCTTTAAAGTGATTGCAGACCATATTAGAACAGTCACTTTTGCCGTGAGTGATGGTGCACTTCCTTCTAATGAAGGTAGAGGATATGTACTAAGACGGTTATTACGTCGTGCAGTACGGTATGCGAAACAAATTGGAATTGAAAAGCCTTTTATGTTCAAACTTGTACCAACTGTAGCAACAATAATGGAAGCATTCTATCCAGAGGTGAAGGCAAAGGAAGCCTTTATTCAAAATGTTGTTCAAACAGAGGAAGAAAGATTCCATGAAACCTTACAAGAAGGTTTACAGATTTTAAATACCATTGTTAAACGTGAAAAAGAAGAGAATAGTAGTATATTTCCAGGGGAAGAAGTTTTCCGATTATATGATACCTATGGCTTTCCAAAAGAATTAACAGAGGAATATGTCGCTGAAGCTGGGTTTACAATAGATGAAGAAGGTTTTGAAAAAGAGATGGAAAAACAACGCGACAGAGCTCGAAATGCTAGACAAAAGGTTGATTCAATGCAGATTCAAGATGGTGTCCTAGCTAGCATAGATGCGAATAGTACGTTCATTGGATATGACCAATTACGAATTGATACGACTGTTTCAGCGATCGTGGCAGAAAAAGAAACCGTTTCTTCTATTCAGGATGGTCAAGAAGCTTATTTAATCCTAGCAGAGACGCCATTTTATGCAGAAAGTGGTGGACAAATAGCAGATAAAGGTTTGATCTTTAGCAAAAATGGAGAGGCTGAAGTACTGGATGTCCAAAAAGCACCGAATGGACAAAATCTTCATCGGATTCTAGTGAAAAAAGGGACCGTTTCTACGAATGAACAAGTAACGGCTCGTGTAGATGAATCATCACGTCAGTTTATTATAAAGAACCATACGGCAACCCATTTATTGCACCAAGCATTAAAGGATGTATTAGGAACACATGTTAATCAAGCGGGCTCTCTAGTCACTAGTAATCGTCTTCGCTTTGACTTTTCCCACTTTGGCGCTATAACCGAAGAAGAAATTGTAGAAATTGAGCAGCTCGTCAATGAAAAAATATGGGCATCCATTCCAGTAATGATTAGCAATAAAAAATTAGCGGAAGCAAAAGAGATGGGTGCGATGGCATTATTTGGTGAAAAATATGGGGAGATCGTACGTGTTGTTCAAATTGGTGACTATAGTATCGAATTATGTGGTGGATGCCATGTACAAAATTCTGCTGAGATTGGCCTATTTAAAATTGTTTCAGAATCTGGTATAGGTGCTGGAACGAGAAGAATAGAAGCTGTAACTGCCAAAAGTGCCTACCAATTTGTTAATGGAAAGCACCAATTATTAAAAACAGTTGCTTCTAAATTGAAAACGAAGGAAGAGCAAGTTACTGAACGGATTGAACATCTATTTAAAGAAATGAAGGATCAAGCGAAGGAAATGGATTCACTCAGTAAGAAACTGTCTCAACTTGAAGCATCTTCCATTCTAGAAGATGTAAAAGAAATAAATGGAGTTAAGGTTTTAGCCAAACAAGTGGATGTCTCTGATATGAACCAGCTCCGTCAAATGGTTGATGATATGAAGCAAAAATTAAAATCTGCGATTATTTTATTAGCAACTGTTCAAAATAATAAGGTTCAATTAGCTGCAGGGGTGACCAAAGATTTAGTCCAACAATATCACGCTGGTAATCTAATCAAAGAAACGGCTAAAATATGTGGTGGCGGCGGTGGCGGCCGTCCAGATATGGCACAAGCTGGTGGAAAAGACCCAAGCAAGATTCAAGAAGCATTACAATATGTAGAAAAATATGCAGAAAAGAAAGTCTAAGTTTGGTAATTTTCTATTATAAAAGGTATAATAGGGACACAATAGAGTAAATTAGTATCGTTTGGGGGTGCTTCCATGGATGGAATGGATAAAACAATGAAATTTAATTTTGCTGAAGAACCCGTTGAGAAGGATGTTAGCGAAGTACTTTTATTAGTACATGAAGCATTAGAGGAAAAAGGTTATCATCCAATAAATCAAATTGTTGGTTATTTACTATCAGGTGATCCAGCATATATTCCCCGTCATAAGGATGCACGAAATTTGATTAGGAGAATTGAGCGTGATGAAATATTGGAAGAATTAGTCCAATATTATATTAGCTCGAATAAGCATAATGGGTAAAATTCTAGGGTTAGATGTGGGCTCGAAAACAGTAGGAGTCGCAATAAGCGATGGTTTGGGCTGGACAGCTCAAGGCTTAACGACCCTACAGTGGCAAG
Organism: Gracilibacillus sp. JCM 18966; assembly: GCF_055392695.1. NCBI lineage: Bacteria > Bacillati > Bacillota > Bacilli > Caryophanales > Bacillaceae > Gracilibacillus > Gracilibacillus sp. JCM 18966. Next base: position 2,946,990 of record NZ_AP043883.1, read on the forward strand.
AACCTGTTTTCGAGTCTGTAAAAAGCGAATTAGCTACAATTATTCAAGATCATGAAGTAGAAAAGGTTGTCATTGGTTTACCCAAAAACATGAATGGCACAATTGGTCCTCGAGGTGAGGCATCACAAGAGTTCGCCAAATTTGTCGAAAACCATTTTTCACTGCCGGCTATATTATGGGACGAACGTCTTACAACCATGGCGGCGGAAAAAGTTCTACTTGAAGCAGATATTAGTCGGAAAAAGCGCAAGAAGGTCATCGACAAAATGGCTGCAGTAATGATATTACAAGGTTATTTAGATAGTAAGTAAAAAAGGAGGTCATTTGAGTGCCACTAGAAGAAAAGGAACGTATCATTATTCCTGACGAAAATGGTGAAGAACATTTATTCGAAGTGCTTTTTACATTTGATGTGGATGAAACCGCACAATCTTATGTAGCAGTAGTACCTGCTGAACAAAAAGAAGATGAAGAGGTAGAAGTATTTGCCTTTCGTTATGAAGAAAAACAAAATGACGATGACTTAGCACTTTATCACATTGAATCAGATGAAGAGTGGGATATGGTAGAAGAAGTGCTCAATACCATTGCAGAAAATGAAGATTTACAAGAATAATGAAAGCTGGCTAGTGTCATCTAGCCAGCTTTTTTATACGTAAAGTATAAATTTTTTTTGCAGGAAGTAAAGCGATGAAGCGAAAATTTTGATGTCCAAAGTATCCGAATGGAATTTTTAGAGGAAATACCATTGAAGCTATTGTAAACCAGATACGTGTGTAAATGAGTAAAAGAATTAAAAATTTACTAATACTCCCAAATTTCGATAGGTTCAGTTTTCCTTTGCTGAATTTTGTAGTATAATATATCGGGTGAGAGGGGGATTCCTTATGGGGAAAGAGACCGATGAAACCAATCTAAAGAAAAATAACAAACCTACATATAAAGAAATTGCTCAACAGCGAGGGAAAGAAGCTAGTGTGGCGAGAAAGATATTCTTGATCATTTTTCTTGTACTATTATTCATCATTATTGTAGGTGGATTTCTAGGATATAAATATGTCAAAAATGGACTGACACCTGTTGATCCTAGTAATAAGGAAACGATAAATGTTACGATTCCACTCGGGTCAAGCACCTCCAATATTGCTTTCATCTTAGAAGAGAATGGGATTATTGCTAATAGCTTAATCTACCGATTCTATGTCAAATTTAACAATGCCTCTGACTTTCAAGCTGGTGATTATGCATTATCACCTTCGATGACATTAGAGGAGGTTACAGAGGAGCTTCAAACAGGTTCTGTTACCCAGGCAGGAGCCGTACGTGTCACCATACCTGAAGGACGTAACATAGAGGAAATAGCGGAGACTTATGAAAAAACAGCAAAGATAGATAAAGACGCCTTTTTAGAAAAGATGTCAGATAAAGCTTATATACAAGAGCTAATAAAACAGTATCCTGATATTTTGACAGAAGATATTTTGCAAGAGGATATTCGTTACCCGCTAGAGGGATATTTGTTTCCGGCAACTTATCAGTTTGCCGAAGAGAAACCAAGTATTGAAAAAGTGGTTACAAGCATGCTGAATAAGACGAAAGAGGTATTTATGCCTTACCTAGAACAGATTAAAGGCATGGAGCAATTTAATATGCACGATATTTTCACTTTTGCATCATTAGTAGAGGAAGAGGCACCAAACAATGAGGATCGTCGACTCATTTCTGGAGTTTTTTATAATCGAATAGATGAAGGCATGCGACTCCAAACAGATCCAACGGTAATTTATGCACATGGTGAACATATTTCAAGATTAACGTATGATCACTACGAGATTGAATCACCCTATAATACGTATACAGTAACAGGCTTACCGATTGGTCCTATTGCTAATTTCGGTGTTAGCTCTCTACAAGCTGTCTTAGAGCCACAAGACTCCAATTATTTATATTTCTTGGCAGATCAAGAAGGAAATGTACATTATTCTACAACCTATGAGGAACATCAGACACTAGAAGAAAAATATATTCACTCACAAGATTAAACGTGGATGGAAGCAGGGGAGAACATTATCCCTGCTTTTCCATTGCAAACTCTACTATACAATATCGCTCGGGGAGGAGCCTATAAGTGATTCAACCAGTCATTACCGATTATTTAAAAGGCTTAAAAAAGGACAAGCCAGAATGGACAACAATATTGGAATTAGAAGCCCAAAATGACCATGTTCCTATAATGGACCAAATTAGCATGGATTTTCTAGTTCAACTACTTCGTATAAAAAATGCCAAAAAGATATTAGAGATTGGTACAGCGATTGGTTATTCTGCATTACAAATGAGTCAAGTCTCAAATGAAATACAGGTTGTTACGGTCGAAAGAGATGTAAACATGTTTGAGCGTGCATTGTCAAACATAGAAAAATTAAAGAAACAAAAGCAGATCCATCCGATTTTTGGGGATGCTTTAAAAGTACAACAAGAAGTGGAAGAAAGAGCGCCATATGATCTTCTTTTTATTGATGCCGCTAAAGGACAATACCAGAAGTTTTTTGAACTATATGAGCCAATGCTTAAAGAGGATGGTTTAATTGTTACCGATAATGTGCTATTTCGTGGACTTGTCGCAGATAGTACAGATGCCTCGAAAAGATTACAAAAGCTTTCGGAGAAAATTGATCAATATAATCAATGGCTAATCCATCATCCAGATTACGTAACCACGATCGTACCTATTGGAGATGGAGTGGCCTTAAGTGTACCAAAACGGAACATAGGAGTGTAAACAACATGGAAAGAAAGAAGCCCGTTATTATTGGTGTTGCAGGGGGCTCCGGCTCCGGAAAAACCTCTGTTACAAAATCCATTCAAAATCGTTTTATCGATCAATCTGTTCTTGTTATTGAGCAAGACTTTTACTATAAAGATCAGTCGCATATGGAATTGGAAGAGAGGTTACAAACAAATTATGACCATCCATTAGCATTTGATCATGACCTACTAATTGAACATATCCAAGCACTGGTGAATCATCAACCAATCGATAAACCAATTTACGATTATAAGCTTCACACAAGGTCTGACGAAACGGAAAAGGTTGAACCAAAGGATGTTATCATAATTGAAGGTATTTTAATATTAGATGATCCCAGATTAGTCGATTTGATGGATATTAAAGTATTTGTCGATACAGATGCGGATTTACGTATTATCCGTCGTCTATTACGCGATATTAATGAGAGAGGCCGCTCTATTGATTCCGTCATTCATCAATATTTAGAAACCGTAAGGCCTGCACACTTGCAGTTTATTGAGCCGACTAAACGCTATGCAGATATTATTATTCCTGAAGGCGGCCAGAACATGGTTGCGATTGACTTATTAGCTACAAAAGTAGAGACGATTTTAGCCAAAAAATAATTTTAGATCCGTCAATAATAGAAAACTATTGAAAAATAATCCGAAATCTGCCATAGTAGTGGTTAGTATAATATTTTATCACGATGAGCAACTCTCAGTTAGCTTCAAAAGATGCCACAAATATCTTTATTTGTGGTATAATCTTTATTTACATGATACTACCAGCTAAAAGGATGTCTCGAAGTATAGCACCATTTACATACCAAACGAATTTCTGAGCTGTAAAAAATGGTGATAAATAAATGAATTTTTCATACAAATAAAGAGATATTCTCACAATCAATCAGTTAGTAATTGGAATGAAGGAGTGTAGGAACATGCCAGAAGAAAAAAGCTATTATATGACAGACGAAGGAAAAGTAAAATTAGAACAAGAACTGGAATATTTAAAAACAGAAAGAAGACAAGAAGTTGTAGAAAGAATTAAAATTGCAAGAGGATTTGGAGATCTCTCAGAGAATTCGGAATATGATGCGGCTAAGGATGAACAAGCATTTGTTGAATCACGTATCGCACAAATTGAGAATATGATCCGTAATGCTGTAATTATTGAAAATGATACCGATAATCCTGATATAGTTTCCCTTGGAAAAACCGTTACCTTTCAAGAACTGCCAGATGGTGAAGAGGAGAGCTACACCATTGTCGGAAGTGCCGAGGCAGATCCTTTTGAAGGAAAGATATCCAATGATTCACCAATAGCCAAAAGTCTTTTAGGACATTCTATTGGAGAGGAATTGACCGTACCTACACCAGCTGGTGACATGCAAGTGAAAATCTTAAATGTAGAATAAATAAAATGGATACCCTTTAAGTGGGTATCCATTTCTATTATGTATATTCTGCATTTACATATTTAAATGAACGGATGATGGACATGTTACTTCATGAAAAGGGAAGGTGGTTTTCAGTCTTTCTTCAATGAACCCCTCTTTGTTTGTTTCTAAAATAAACTGAAAGATAATTTCTTCTGATATGGAGTGAAATTCTAGCGTAATACCATTGAAAAAATAGATACATAATAACTTTTTTTCTTTGTCATAGCTAATGGAGTCAAAGGAATTTAATTCCCATAATTGACGATTAAAAGTTGTAGTTTTCATCAAAATCACACTCCTAACCCTTTCTTAATATAATATATTCCATATTTATGGACAAAATCCTGCTCATATGACAAAAAAAGAAAAAATTCGTTACAAATATTACATTTTTTCATGATAATATTCATTTGCTGTATCAAATAAACTTCTAGTATAATAAGCAAATAGGAGGTTTTGTCTATGTCAGAGGAATGGGAAAGCCAAACTAGAAAAAATCGATACGTTAAAAAAAGAAAAAACACAAAATTAATCACAGGACTAAGTATTGTTGGTATTATATTGATCGCCATACTCATTTTCATGCTCATCTTTGGTGGGGATGATGAGAAAGATCAGAAAGAAGAGAACAATCAACCAACCGAACAACAAGAGCAACAAGATCAAGATCAACAGCAAGAACAAGAAGATAATAGTGGAACAGAAGATCAAAATAATGAAGAGATGGATGAGAGCCCTAACCAACAAGAAGATCAAGCTTCCGATAGTGAGGGTGAAGTAGAAACAAACCCCGTAGAATCAGAGGATGAAAATGTCTCCGAAGCATATGAGGGGAATTGGAATCCCGTTGGAACTGTTCAGGAGGGCCCACATACGACAAGTTATGATGATGGCTCAGTAGACCGTCAGGAAATGAGTAAAGCAGTCGAAGTAGCGACAGGCATCCCTGCGGAAGAACAAACGATTTGGTGGGTAGGAAGAGCTGGAGACCAATCGGTAGAATACACAGTAAGTAGAAAGGATGAAGAAACTACTTATCGTGTCCACCTTACTTGGATCGAAAATGAAGGATGGAAACCGACATTAGTAGAACAATTAATAGAGAATAAACATAAATAATAACAAAGAGATACTTTTTGGGAGGGATCATCATGATCGGCATTATTGGAGCAATGGATGAAGAAATAGAATTATTAAAAACAAAAATGGAAATCGATGAACATCTCGTAATAGCCAATAGTCACTTTTTTATTGGTAAGCTGGAGGGAAAAGAGGTTGTCCTATTAAAATCAGGCATTGGAAAAGTCAATGCCGCAATGACTACAACCATTCTTTTTGAAAGGTTTCACCCAGAGTATGTGATAAATACTGGGTCAGCAGGAGGATTTCATCATGACTTAGAGGTCGGGGATATCGTCATTTCCACTGAGGTCGTTCACCACGATGTAGATGTTACAGCATTCGATTATGAATATGGACAATTACCAGGTATGCCAGAAAGATTTTTATCTGACCCAATTTTAATGGAAAAAGCCATGCTAGCAGCTAAGAATATTCAAGAAATCCAAGCAATGAAGGGTCTTATCTCTACGGGAGATACATTTATGCAGGATGAGGACAAGGTGTCTTTTGTTAGAGAGAAATTTCCTAATCTGATTGCTGCCGAAATGGAAGCTGCAGCTGTTGCACAAGTATGTTACCAGTATGAAACACCTTTTGTGATTATTCGTGCATTATCTGATATTGCAGGGAAGGAATCTTCTGTTTCCTTTGATTCATTTTTAGTAAAGGCCGCTGAGAATGCAGCAAATCTAATTATGGATGTTATTAAAAGCTCATAACAAATAGGAAAAAGCAGTGGGAAAAGAAATCCTACTGCTTTTTCCTTTGCTATTTTTTTAATTCATTACGGTAATATTCATGAAATACTTTCATTAATGCTCTTTTTTCAATTCTAGAGACATAACTTCTGGAGATATTGAGCTTTTTCGCAATTTCACGTTGTGTTAGTTCGTCTTTATTTCCTAAGCCAAATCTGGCAATTATAACTTCTTTTTCCCTACTGTCTAATACACGTAAGTATTTTTGTACCTTTTCAAGCTCCATGTGCAATTGTATCGCTTCGGTAATGTCTTCATTTTCTGCTTCTAGGATATCCATTAAGCTAATCTCATTTCCTTCTTTATCCTGCCCAATAGGATCATGAAGAGATACATCTTTTTTGGTTTTCTTAATTGCACGCAAATGCATGAGGATTTCATTTTCGATACAACGAGCAGCATAAGTAGCTAGTTTCGTCCCTTTTCCGCTCGAGAAGCTTTCAATTCCTTTAATTAGCCCAATTGTACCGATTGAGATTAAATCCTCAGCGTCCTCACCGGTGTTTTCAAATTTTTTGACGATATGTGCAACAAGTCGAAGATTATGTTCAATTAATTTATTACGTGCCTCATCATCTCCTTGTTGCATTCGTTCAATCATTTCTGCCTCTTCCTGTGGTGGAAGTGGTTGTGGAAAGGTATTATTTTTAACATAGGCAACAAAGAACAATGCCTCTTTAATAAGTGCAATAATACCGAACAAGATTGACAATCTAACACCTCCTCACTAGGTATACGCCCATATTTCATTGTATGTCGACATGTTGTCCATTGTGCTAGTGGATTTATGGTGGACTGTAATCCTGTGTTATTGTTTCGGACGCTAAAAAGTAGAAAAGGGCAAATTATCACTAATTAGTTATAATAATCAAATTATTCCTTTGGTAAAAGCCTGTTAAAAAGTATAATAATGTTATTACCATATATGATTGGACGTGTGATTATGCAAAAAAAGATATTGCTAATAGAAGATGACCAAGAAATTAGTGAACTGATAACAAGTCACTTACAAGAAGAAAATTACTCGGTACTTTCTGTCTTCGATGGTGAAATAGCACTTCGAATTTTTGAAAAGGAAGCCATTGATTTAGTTTTACTAGATATCATGCTACCGAAGTTAAATGGGATGGATTTTTTAAAAAAAGTGAGAGAAATTAGCTTAGTTCCAGTGGTGATCATTTCAGCTAAAGGAAGTGACATCGATAAAACGTTAGGTCTAGGATTTGGTGCAGATGATTATTTGAGCAAGCCTTTTTCCATGCTTGAATTAACTGCAAGAGTGAATGCTGCCATTAGAAGAGCTACACAATATGTTTCCATTAGCAACGACACTACTTTCGGCTCCATACAATTTGGCAAACTTACACTCAATTTAGATACTTTTTCAGTAAATGTGAAAGGGAAACATATACAACTAACTTCAAAGGAATTTCAAATTTTAAAGCTATTTATGACGAACCAAACGAGAGTCTTTACAAAAGAACAAATTTACCAGTTTATTTGGGAAGATGATTTTTACGGTAATGAGAATGTCATTAATGTTCATATTCGTAGACTTCGTGAAAAAATTGAAGAAGATCCTTCTAAACCTCAATACATTCAAACCATTTGGGGAATTGGCTATAAATTAGGAGAGTAATAAATGAATATAATACCATATGTAATCATTCCAGTACTATTGATCGTGGTAGGTTGGCAGTATTTATCAAGGCAAAAGTTAAAAAGTGAACTCAACGAATTGCACAAAAATTTAGCTCGTATCATAGATAATGAAACAACTGAAAAAGTACTAGTGCAAACAAATCATTATACTGTTCGAAATCTACTTTTACAAGTAAATAGACTTCTAAGTTATAATCAAAGAGTAATTGCTGATTTTAAGAGAACAAAAGAAAGCTTGAGAAAAATGCTATCTAATATGTCACATGATTTAAAAACTCCCATGACAGTTATTTTAGGTTATGTTGAGAAAATAAAGAAAAGCGACAAAATTTCTAAAGAGGAACACAATGAAACAATACATCGCCTTCATGATAAAACGTTAAGTGTTATTAATTTGATGAATCAATTTTTTGATCTTGTCAAAATAGAGTCAGGGGATATGGATCTTCCAATGAGCCGTTTATCCATAAATGAAATTTGCAGGAAAAATATTTTAGAGTATTACCATTTATTGCATTCAAAAGGGCTTCGTGTAGAGGTAGATATTCCAAATATAAATCATTATATTCTCGGAAATGAAGGTGCATTAAACCGAATATTCAGTAATCTTATTTCGAATGCTATTCGTTATGGAAGTGATGGGGGTGTGATAGGTCTAACGATAAGAGAAGAACTTGAGACTGTTGCAATTGATATCTGGGATAAAGGTAAGGGTATTGAAGAAGTGCACCTGAATCGAGTCTTTGAGAGACTTTACACGCTAGATGATGCAAGGAATCCTGAATTTCAAGGGAGTGGCCTTGGATTAAGTATTACGAAACGTTTAGTAGAAACAATGAATGGTGAGATCCATTTATATAGTAAGCCTTTTGAAAAAACAATCTTCACTTGCATTTTTAAAAAAATTACCTATTAAACATGGTCGTCCTCCCGAATTACAGTCTCTTTACTTACTTAAAAAAGTATTAAGATAGCACCATTTATCACTTAAGAAATTTGTAAGGAATATGAAAGAAAAAAAACAAGATTGTTTATTATGATAGAAGTATCGAAGGAGGTTCATTCATGGATTATATTGTTCAAACGAATAACTTAACAAAAAAAATAAAAGGGAAGGACCTTGTGTCAAATATTAATATTCACATAAAAAAAGGTGAGATTTACGGTTTTCTAGGCAAGAACGGAGCAGGTAAAACGACAATTATGAAAATGCTTACAGGAATGACTTCACCAACAACTGGAGAGGTTTTGCTGTTCAATGAACGACTTACAGAGAAATCAAAATTATCCCTAGCAAGAGTCGGCAGTATCATTGAATATCCAGTTTTTTTCGAGCATTTAACAGCATTCCAGAATTTAAAATTGCATTGTGAGTATCTAGGTTTTTATGATGAAAATGACATAAAACAAGCATTGCATTTAGTGAATTTACAAGGAATAGATAATCAAATCATAAAAGAGTTTTCACTGGGAATGAAGCAGCGACTTGGAATTGCAAGAGCGATTATCACAAAGCCTGAATTAATCATTTTAGATGAGCCAACTAACGGCTTAGATCCTATAGGTATAAAAGACATACGTCATTTAATTCGAATGCTAAATAAAGAATATGGAATGACATTTCTTCTTTCTAGCCACATTTTAGGAGAGTTAGAGCATGTTGTGGATCGGGTAGGTGTCATTCATGATGGTAAATTATTGAATGAGATAACGTTAGCTGATATTCGAAATGGGAGATCTGATTATATAGAGCTTGTGCCAACTAATGTTCAGCGGGCTGTTTTTTTATTAGAAAATGAACTTCATATTTCAAACATGAAAATTATAGAAGACCACAAAATTCGCATATATGATATGTCCTATAAACAAAGTGAAATATCAAGAACACTGATTATGCATGATGTAAGTATTGAAGAAATGAAAAAACACTCAAGCTCATTAGAAGACTATTTTTACCAGCAAATCTATGGAGGTGGTAATATTGACTAATTTGATGCGTTTGGAGTGGAAAAAATTAAAGCAAAAATCTATCGTGGGGGAAGTGGTTATTTATCCACTAATTTTAATGTTTTTACCTGTGTATTTTATTGAAGCCGTTAGTCCTGATTTTGGTAAGGACTATGCGACAGTTATTGAATTGAATATGTTCATTCAAATGGGCTTTATCTTATTTGGAGGCTCTTTGATTAATCAAGTTTTTATTGATGAATATAAAAACAAAACAATTTCACTAGCTTTCAGATATCCAATCAGTCGGAAGAAGCTATTTACAGCGAAGATTTTATTTATTGGACTCTTTGTGTTTCTGCTTACCATGATTTCCTATATGTTAACAGGTATTGCCACGTATATCGTTGACCAGGTACATCCAATTATTCAAGGTGATCTGACTAGTTTTGATTTGCTCACATTCTTTTCCCAAATGGTATTTCGTTCATTGATCATCACCTTGATGAGTTTTGTTCCACTATTTTATTTTGGTATTTGCAAAAGGGCAACTATTCCAACTGTTATCTGTGCAATTGTCGTCATGCAATCACATTTTGTAAGTATGATCAACCTAAATTTTGATCTTATTCTTGCTGTACTTACTATTTTGGGAGTAGTAAGCATTGTTCTTTCTATTACTACAGCGGAAAAATTTGGAGAGATATAATTTTTCTTAGGAGGTAGAACATTGGTTATTTCTATTGTTTTAAAGAGCATTTTAATTTGTTTGTTTTTAGTACTTGGAGTTCAGAAAATATTCGGTCATCCAATGCAAGTTGAGATTTTTAAGAATCTTCAGCTCCCACAATGGTTTAGGTTGGTTACTGGGTGGGTGCAGTTGGTAGGAGTGATATTCTTAATTATAGGTTTTTGGGAAGAATGGATGACTATAATTGGAGGAATTTGGTTAGGTGTAACGATGTTCTTTGCCTTTTTAGCACACAGCAGAGTAAAAGATACATTTGGAAAATCTGTTCCAGCTTTAGTATTCCTAATTATTGCTATTGTGCTCGTAATATCAACCTATGCTAAAATGTGATTAATTACTTATGAACATGTCATCTAGAAAAGATTAGATAAAAGGGAGAAGTTTAAAATGATTTTAGAAGCAGTAATGCTACAGGTGAAAGAAGGTTTAGAGAATGATTATGAACTCGCATTTCTTGAAGCCTCCAAAATTATCTCATCAATGAAAGGGTATCGATCACATCAATTACATCGATGCATGGAAAAGAAAGGGAAATATCTGTTAGTCGTGGAATGGGATACACTTGAGGACCATACGGTGGGATTTAGACAATCACCAGATTATCAGAAATGGAAAGAAAGACTTCATCATTTTTATGATCCATTTCCAGTCGTCGAACATTTTGAAAAGGTTGTCCAACAATGATTAACTAGCATAGTTGATGTCATAGTGAGTATATTTAATACGATAAGGATGAAGGGAGATTTACTTATGGAAACAAGCAGAGTTAGGAAGATGTACGATTACCATGTGTGGGCAAACCATCAAGTTATTGAGCACTTAAAGCAATTGCCTGATTCTATTTTTCATCAACCTATTACTAGCGTTTTTTCGACTATTTCAGAGGTTATGGTTCATCTATATGTTACAGATATTATTTATTTATTAACATTAAAAGGTGTCCACTATGATGATGTCCTAAAGATAATAGATGAGCAGAAGTCACAGCTTGAAGGAGCAGATATCGCTGCGGTAGAAAAAGCATATCACAAGCTTTCTGAAGATTATTATCAGTTTTTGAATCTACATCAAAATTTAGAGGGAACAATCAAAGCTGAACATCCTCGTTATGGCAAAACAGAATTCGTCATGGCAGACATTCTTCATCATGTGATTAATCACGGGACCTATCATCGAGGTAATATTACGGCAATGCTTCATCAGCAGGGCGAGAAAGGTGTACCTACTGATTATATTTATCATATTTTTTCATGAAAAGTGGGGGAAGTTATTCTTTCCCCATTTTTCTTATGATCAAACTCTGTGATAAAATGACTGTTTAGATAGAAGCATAAATCTCCTTCGATGGTTTACAAAAAAATAACAAGCTTGATAAAATTGGTCGTAAAGCAAATAAAGGAGGACAATGAATGGTGGTAGACATAACCCACGACTAACCTCTGAAGTTGCTAGCTTGTTGACTCAATATAATTTAGAAAACAGTTTAATCGGGAAGCGAAAACCGATAAACACAATGGAAATATGTCAAATGTTAAATGTTCTTCTTATCATTTCGAATAATACAATGAATAATAGAAACATTAAACAAAAGCACTTCGGGTATATGAAAATATAGCTCGACAGTGCTTTTTTGTTAAAGGTGGAAAGTAATTTGGAGACCATTAAATGTAAAAGGAAGGGATATCTAATGCACTCAAGAATATATTTTGTCATCATATTATTGGTGCTCTTGACTATTGCTATAATATATTTTATCAATGATGATCGAACGGCACACAATAATGAGTCGGATGATTCGAAGGGATTAGGCCACAACCATGATATAACTGATGAGGCAATAATAAATCAAATGAGTTTAGATGAAAAAATCGGTCAAATGATTTTTGCTGGAATTTCTGGTACTTCAGCTAATCAAAAAACGAAGGAATTAATTCATAAGTATAAAATCGGAGGAATTATTCTTTATGCTGAAAATATAGAAACATCTAAGCAAACCCTCCAATTATTGAATCAACTAAAAATGGAGAATGAGGATAACCCTCAGCCACTTCTGTTAGGAATTGATCAAGAAGGAGGAGATGTTTCAAGATTACCAAAGGAGATAATACATATTCCTACAAATCAAGAAATTGGAGCACGTAATAATTCGCAGTTCTCCTATGAAATTGGCACCCTTTTAGGAAAGGAGTTAAATGCATTTGGATTTAATCTTAATTTTGCTCCTGTTTTAGATGTAAACAGTAATCCAAATAACCCTGTTATTGGGGATAGATCATTTAGCAATGATACAGATGTTGTAAGCAAACTAGGAATAAAAACAATGAAAGGTATTCAATCTCAAAATGTCATTTCCGTGATTAAGCATTTCCCAGGTCATGGGGATACTTCTGTTGATTCTCATTTGAATCTACCAGTAGTGAATAAGTCACTTGAGCAGCTAGATGAATTGGAGCTACTCCCCTTTAAAGAAGCGATAGATAATGGTGCTGATGCTGTGATGATCGCTCATCTGTTATTACCAAAAATAGACGGCAAATTTCCTTCTTCCATGTCGAAAAAGGTTATAACAGATATTTTAAGGGAACAGCTTGCATTCGATGGAGTGGTAATTAGTGATGACATGACGATGAATGCTATAACAAACAATTATGATATGAAAGAAGCAGCGGTTGAATCCGTAAAGGCGGGAAGTGATATTATATTAGTTGCACATGATTATAATAAAATAATTGCCACTGTAGATACCTTGAAGCAGGCAGTAATCAAAGGGGAAATATCAGAGGATAGAATAAATGAGAGTGTCAGAAGAATCATTGGGCTAAAAAACAAATATACCATTAGAGATAAAAAGGTGAAATCCATTGATATAGAGACACTCAATCAATTCATTCGAAACATATTGAACCAATATTTCGAATGAAAGTAAAAAAGGAGAAAGCCGAAGCTATTCTCCACTTACTTTTTCTCCATTCGTTTGGCTTCTTCATATTCATCGCGAACGATGCCGTCTCTTGACCATGGCTTCACTTCCGACATATGTGCTGCACGACCGATCATATGAGCAGAAACAGGTGCCGTCAACAAGGTAAAAATAATACCAAGTATTAGCTTACCACTTACGATATCGTGTCGTGCATATAAAAAGATAAAAGCACCGATTAAAATCCCTGCAATACCAAGGGTAGAAGCTTTAGTAGCAGCATGTAGTCTTGTGAAAATATCAGGAAAGCGAATGACACCAATCGTTGCAGAAAAAATAAAAAATGTACCGAATATAAGTAACAAAATAACTAGACAAGCTAGTATGACCTCAATTATGCTTTCTGTCAATGATAACACCCTTTTCTAGAAATTTTGCTAAAGCGATCGTTCCAATAAAGAGAAGGATACCTATGAGTAAAATAACATCATTCAATTTAGTGGTATAAGTAAGAACGGCAACAAGACCGACCATTGCCATTAGGTTGATTCCAATTGCATCAAGTGCTACAGCACGATCTGGATTGGTAGGTCCTTTAATTACTCGATACAATAATAAGGCAATGGATATGCTAATAATAACTAAACAAATTATCGTAACAATAGGAATAACCTCATCTTCTAAAATTAACGAAAGCTCCTTCATCTTGTCACCTCCATTATCGCTTTCTCAAATGTATGTTTAATAGCGTCAATTGCTTCCTCTTTATCATTGATGTCCATCGCATGAATATAAATGACATCATGACTTTCGGAAACATCTACAGATAGCGTTCCTGGAGTTAGGCTAATAAGAGATGTTAGCATAGTAATTTCCCAATCTGTTCGTAATTCGGTTGGCATAGCGAAAATTCCTGGATTATATTTTCTACCGGGACGGTATACCCACTTCACAATCTCCAAATTAGCTAAAAGTAATTCTTTCAAAAATAGTAGTACTAGCTTGATGATTTTCCAAACACGATGTAAGTAAAATGCATCTGGTATAAATCTACCTAGAATAAATAAAAGCAATGCACCAAAGATAAAACCCGTTAAAAAAGAGGCGAAATGGTAGCTTTCATTTAAAAACATCCACATGACGGCAATGATCAAATTTAATAAAATTTGTAGTGGCATATTAGTTTACTCCTTTAGAACAGTATCCATATATATTTCTGGGTTCATCAGATATTCTCCAATTGACTCTATACTTGGATAGAACCATTCTGCCCCAACTCCTAGAAGAACATTGAAGAACAAAAGCAATGCAACAGGAAACACAAATCCACGTGCTACTCTTCGATTTGGTCGGATGTTTGGATCCTTTTCTCCCCAGAACCCTCTGATGAAAATACGCATAACAGATAATAGGATTAGCAAGCTAGAACCTAAGCCAATAATGGCAATTGCGATCTCTCCTTCTTCGAAAGCGCCTTTAAGTAATAGTAGCTTACCGATAAATCCACTAAATGGGGGAATACCAGCTAAAATGAAACATGCGATAAAAAACATCCAGCCTAATCCTGGGTAATAGTGGATAAATCCATGGATTTTACGAAGGTCGCTTGTTCCAGCTAAATAGGCCACGGCCCCAACTAATAAGAATAAGGCGGCCTTAATGATCATGTCATGTACTAAATAGAACACTGAGCCACTAAATCCTGTTTCATTGAACACGCCAATTCCGATTAATATAAAACCAATAGCTGGGATAATATTATAAGCAATAATAAGCTTTATATTATTCGTTGATAAGGCACCAATCACACCGAAAATAAGTGATAAACCGGCTATCCAGATAAAAAGATCGTGGGTAAAGGATGTCTCATATACGAAAATAAGTGTGAATACGCGAATAATCGAATAAATTCCAACCTTTGTTAATAATGCTCCAAATAGTGCGGAAACAACTGGATTTGGAACAATATATGATTTTGGTAACCAATAATAGAGTGGAAAAAGGGCCGCTTTCGTTGCAAATACAAAAAATAGAAGCATCCCAATTGTTGTTAGGATTCCTTTTTGTTCCACCTCTCCAACCCGTTCTGCAATTTGCGCCATATTTACTGTTCCTACAACAGAATATAGGAAAGCAACGGTAGTTACAAAAAGCATGGAGGAAAACAAATTAATCAATACATATTTGATAGATTCTCGCAGCTGAATTTTTTCTCCACCTAATACAATTAAACCATAAGATGCCATCAACAGAACCTCGAAGAAAACAAATAGGTTAAAGAGGTCTCCAGTTATAAAGGCACCAGAAACACCTGTGATTAACAAGAAGAAAAAAGTATAGAAATAAAATTCTTCTTGTTTTTGACTTAAGGATTTCGGAGCATAGAATGCACAAGCTACTCCAATAATATTCGTTGTTAAAACAAGACTAATGGATAACATATCTGCAACAAGCACGATACCAAATGGCGCCATCCAATCCCCAGCCTCTAAAACAACTGTTCCATTTTGCTGGACATACCATAGTGCCCCAGCTGTTACGAGTACATTGATTACCATCATTACTTGGGTAAAAATACGTACAACTCGCAACTTTTTTGGAAAAAAACTAGCGATAATAGCTGCTAGTAATGGTATGACAATTGGCAATACTGCTAAATTAGTAATCATTTTCGTTTCCCCTTAATTGATCCATATTATCTGTCCCATTTTCTTTAGAAGCTCTATAAGCTAACACAAGCAGGAGACTTGTTACACCAAAGCTAATAACGATCGAGGTTAAGATTAATGCTTGTGGTAAAGGATCTGTATAATTAGACAGACCTTCCTCTAAAATTGGAGGAGCACCTTGCTTCAGCTCTCCCATCGTTAGAATGAAAAGGTGAGCTCCATGTGAGATCAATGCAGTTCCGATAATAATCCGTAAAAGCTGTTTTTGTAGCAGGTTATAGATACCTGTGGTAAAAAGGACGCCTGCAAGGATAGATGTGATGATCTCCATTTATTCCGCCCCCTTTTTGTTTCGTAATTTAACTAGCCCATAGATAGCTAATGCTGCAATACCAAGCACAACTATTTCAAACATTGTATCAAGACCACGCATATCTACAAGAATGACATTGACAACATTATCTCCGCCCCCTAGGTCGTGGGAGGTCTCAATAAAGTATTCGGAAATAGTGTCAAATAGCTTCGTATTATGTGCTGAAATAGCAACAACAGTCATCAAAACTCCAAAACCAAGCGAGATCAATACATTCATTGATTTAACCGCCTTAGACTCAATGCGTTCGGTTAAATTAGGTAGATGATAGAAGCATAGTAGGAATAGTGCTACTGTTATGGTCTCCACTACAAGCTGCGTTAGCGCAAGGTCTGGTGCTTTATAGACAACGAATAACAACGAAAGTCCGTAACCTACCACACCTAAAATTAAGATTGCAGCGATTTTGTTATTAGTAAATATAGTTGCAATCGCAGCGGTAGCCATGGCAAGTGCGATTAAGATTTCAGGCACCGTAATAGGGGCAAGATTACTTGTATCCCAAGCAAAGCCGTTCGTTAGACCAAGTGCGGTAAAGCAACAGATAACAATCGTTAAAAGAATAAGCACCATATATCTTCTTAACGATCCATTCATGTACGTATTCGTAATTTTGGCTGAACTATTTTCTAGCTGTGCCAAAATGAAGTCATATGCCTTGTTTAGGCTTAGCTTTCCAGGTATGAAACGGTAAATCGATTGCCATCCTTTTCTTGAGATGGTTAAGACGATACCAAAGCCAACAACGGCTAAAGACATATAAAATGCTGGAATGAGTCCATGCCAGAATTGGATATGTGCTTTTACTGGTTCTCCGTAAATCGCTTCAGCTGCATGTGCTAGAATGGTTTCATTGAATAGAAATGGTGCTAGCCCGATAACCACAATTCCTAATACTAAAATAATAGGAGAGATTAGCATACCGAATGGTGCTTCATGAGGTTTTTTGGGAAGCTGATCAAACTGTTTCTTTCCTAGAAATGTTCCAAACACAAGATACATGGAGTAAACAAATGTAAATATACTTCCAAATACCGCTAAGTATGGAATGGCGTTACTTAATAGGTTCGCTAATTCCGATGTATATTCATTCAGGTGTAAGGATGAATCGAAGAATTTCTCCTTACTGTAAAAACCGTTCAAAAACGGTAATGGAACACCAGCCATTGAAAATGTACCAAAGAAGGCAAGAGTACCGGATATAGGCATTAAGGTGAAGAGACCACCAAGCTTGCGAATATCTCTTGTACCTGTTTCATGATCGACAATACCCGCAATCATGAACAAACTACCTTTAAATGTAGCATGATTTAAAATATGGAAAACAGCTGCAAAAATAGCAGCTTTTGTACCAAATCCCAACATTGTCATGATCATTCCAAGCTGACTAATCGTTGAAAATGCAAGAATACCTTTCAGATCGGTTTGTCGGACAGCCATGAAAGAGCCCCATACTAATGTAAGCACTCCAATACCGCTAACGAAGATAAAAAACCAATCACTCATGACGAAAATCGGACTAAAGCGGGCAACTAAAAAAATACCTGCCTTTACCATTGTTGCTGAGTGTAGATAAGCACTAACTGGTGTCGGTGCTTCCATCGCATCTGGTAACCAAATATGGAACGGAAATTGTGCTGATTTCGTAAACGCACCTAGTAAGACAAGTGCTAATATCCAACCGAAATAATCACTAGATAGGATAACATCTGCTTGTTCAATCATTGCTTGGATACTCGTTGTATTCGTAATAATAGATAGTAGGATGAAACCACCAAGCATACTTAATCCACCAAAAACGGTGATGAGCATGGATTTCAAAGCACCATACCTAGATCGTTCTTTATCATTCCAATAACCTATTAATAGGAATGAAGAGATAGAGGTTAACTCCCAGAAAGAGTAGAGAACAAACACATTATCAGACAGTACTACTCCTAGCATGGCTGTCATGAAGAGGAGTAAATAAACATAAAAATGTGATAATTTTTCTGAGGTATGCAAATAAAAAATGGAATAAAAAGTAACTAATGCTCCGATTCCACTAATTAGTAAAACAAACAAAAGACTTAATCCATCCAGATAGAAATCAATACCAATCTGAAGTGATGGAATCCAGCTATATTGTTCCATTACTGTGTCGAAATCTTTACCTATGAAGCGAACAAAGTAAATAAAGATAGCTAAAGGTGCTAATAATACAAAATAGCCAGTATGTATCTTTTCTTTCCATTTACTTAAAAAAGGTATGAAAATGGCCAATATCGCAGGTAAAAAGACTGCAAATAACATCTACTGATGATCCCCCTTGTAATTCTTTTTATAAAAAGAATGTCATGCATTATGTATCTATAGTATATTTTAATCTAAAATCGTGTAGTAATACAAGAGTTGTGTGCTCACTGTTAAGCTTGGTGAAAGGGAAATGACGAGATTCTTCCTATTTAAATTAAACGGAAAAAATATTTTTTAATCGAAGTATTTTCATGAATAGATGAACAATGAAATTTTTATGAGGCTCGTTTTTTATGAGGCGCTTATATAACATAAATTAGATAATATAAATCAATAAAAAAAGAAACACAGTTTGTGTTTCTTAACTTCGCTATAGGATGCTCAAGCTTAATTAGGGTATAAGTGATCCATCAGTGAACGCCGTTTCATTTCATTTTCCATCAGTTGGATGAATTCATAGCTAAGCTGTAGTTCGTTCGCTTTTTTATAAGACTCAATTAGTAATTCATCTGATAAATTTTCCAAACCGTGTCCCTCCATTTAATAGCATTCTAAGTCTGACACTTACATGCTTTTGTCCTTAACCACGATCTATTTCATTCTCTCTCTTTTATTTTTATTTATTATGGTTAATGTAGCATGAAATAGTTGAACGGACAAGTGTTAACTTATCTACAGATGACTGTTTATAACTTGTGGACAGCTTATCTACAAGATGTGCGTTTGTATTATTGATCTAGGTTTTGAGGTGTGGATTTTGTGAATAAAGTTATCCACAAAGGAATGTGTGTAGAAATTTGTCGAACGATTTATTAAAAAATGATGGAGGAACAGGTATAAATTAGTGCTTTATTTCATAAATAATGATATTTTGAAGATTTATGATAAATTTTTTGACGAATGAAAACATTTTGAAGTATAGCAGGGAAAATATTCCGGATGAGATTTTCTTGGAATGGACCTGATTCAAAATTGAACAAATCATTAAAATTGTATATCATAAGGAAAGATATAGGTTTTACGGAAATTATTTAATTGAGGTGGACAATCATTGCTAAAGAACTTTTTACCAAATGAACATGTAAAACGAGTATTAGATATTACTCCATCTAAGCTAAAAGAGATGGGGATTAAAGGAATTATTACCGATTTAGATAATACTCTTGTTGCATGGGATGTGAAAGATGCTACGCCAGAAATAATCAGCTGGTTTCAAGAAATGAAGGAACATGATATTAAAGTAACCATCATTTCAAATAATGACAGAGAAAGAGTCAGTGTATTTTCTGAGCCGTTAGAGGCTCCTTATGTATACAGTGCTAGAAAACCATTAATTCATGCCTTTAAACGAACTGCAAAGCAGATGAATCTATCCAAACAAGAGATTGTCGTAATTGGTGATCAACTAATGACAGATGTCCTTGGGGGAAATATGGCTGGATTTCATACGATACTGGTAGTACCAATTGTGGAAACAGATGGAAAGATTACAAGATTCAATCGGATGATGGAAAGACGGATATTGAATTGGATGCGCAAAAAAGGCATGATTACTTGGGAGGACTAAACATGAAAGCAATTTATTGTGAAGGCTGCGGAGTAGAGTTACAGTCAGAAAATAAGGAGAAAGCAGGCTACTTACCGAAAAGTGCATGGAACAATGAACATGTAATTTGTCAGCGCTGCTTTAGGCTTAAGCATTATAATGAAGTTCAAGATGTAGAATTTACTGATGATGATTATTTACGAATGATACATCAAATAAGTGACACAAATTGTCTCGTCGTTAAAATTGTTGATATATTCGATTTTAATGGAAGCTTTATATCAGGATTACAACGCTTAACTGGAAGTAATCCAATTATATTAATAGGTAATAAAGTAGATTTGCTACCAAAATCGACCAATCGAAATAAATTGATCCATTGGATGAAAAAAACAGCTAGCGATAATGGTCTGAAAGTTCAGGATGTTTTCTTAATTTCAGCTGCAAAAGGTCAAGGATTTCAGGAGGTAGAACAAGCAATTGAAGAAAAACGAAAAGGGCAAGATGTATATGTGGTCGGTTGTACAAATGTTGGTAAATCAACGTTTATTAATCAGTTAATCAATCGCTCGAGTGGAGTGGAAGATGCCATAACCACATCTTATTTTCCAGGAACAACCCTTGGTTTTATTCAAATACCATTGGATGATCATTCCTCTTTATTTGATACCCCAGGTGTAGTGAATCGATCTCAAATCGTCCATTACGTGACAGATAAAGACTTGAAATTAATTACACCTAAAAAGGAAATCAAGCCAAAGGTTTATCAGCTTCAAGATAAGCAGACACTCTTCTTTGGCGGATTTGCGCGACTCGATTTTGAAAGAGGAATGAAACAGTCCTTTATCGGTTATTTCTCCAATCAATTAATGATTCATCGTACGAAACTAGTGCAAGCAGATGAGTTTTATGAAAAGCATGTTGGAGAATTATTACAGCCACCAAGTGCTAAATCTTTAGAGCTTTTACCTCCACTGGTAAAGCAAACTGTCAAAATTTCACATGAAAGGACAGATATTGTCATTCCGGGGCTTGGTTGGGTAATGATTCCAGAAGGTGGTATTACGATTACTGTTCATGTACCGAAGGGTATCCATATATCGATAAGAAAGGCACTAATTTAATTAAGGGAGAGGGGAAATGATATGACCTTAAAGCTAGGCTTAATTGGTCATCCTATAAGCCATTCATTGTCTCCATGGATTCATGCAAAATTTATTGATTTAGCTGGTTTAAATGGGGAATATAAATTATATGAGGGTAATCCAAACCAATTACCTGATGTGTTAACACAATTAAAACAAAACAAAATAGATGGTTTTAATGTTACAATACCTTATAAACAAGTTGTTTTGGATTATTTGGATGAATTAGACTCGGATGCGGAAATATTAGGTGCCGTAAATACAGTAGTGAATCAACATGGTAAATGGAAGGGGTATAGCACGGATGGGGAAGGCTATGTACGTTCCATCATAGAGAGTTTTCCTAGTCTTTTAAACAAAGATACATCTGTGTTAATATTAGGAGCTGGGGGTGCAGCCAGAGGTATCTACCGAGCATTAGTACAGAAAAGGTTGAAGAGGGTGGATATTGCTAATCGCACACTTGACAAAGCGAAAGAACTATTACCATTAGGGAAAGATTTCACTCCTTCGGAAGTTTTAACCTTTCACACTGCTGAAAAAAATTTATCCCAATATGATTTAATTGTCCAAACAACCTCTGTTGGAATGAAACCAAAAGTTCAAGAGCAAATTATCCAACTAGATAATATAAGAAAAGATACAGTAGTTAGTGATATCGTGTACCAACCAATTATGACGAAAATTTTACAAGATGCAAAGGTTCATGGTGCGAGGATACATCACGGTCATGCCATGCTTTTATATCAGGGACAGCTAGCTTTTGAAAAATGGACAGGGGAAAAATTAGATGTCTCGCATCTTGTTGATGAATTGGAAGATAAGTTAAGAGGTGAATAATTTGAAATTAACAGGAAAGCAAAAACGCTTTTTACGTGCAGAAGCCCATCATTTGAATCCTATTTTTCAAGTAGGTAAGGATGGCGTCAATGATAATATGATCAAACAAATAGGGGAAGCACTCGAACGTCGAGAATTAATCAAAATTTCTATTTTGCAAAATTGTATGGAGGATAAAGATGAAGTTGCTGAATCATTAGCAGATGGTACAGATGCGCATATCGTTCAAATTATCGGCAATATTATTGTCCTTTATAAAGAATCGGAAAATCATAAAGAAATCTTGTTGCCATAATAAGAGGTGAATTTAATGAGGAAAATTGGCCTGTTCGGTGGTACTTTTGATCCGCCACATTATGGACATTTAATTATGGCTGAACAAGTATATGAAGCACTACAGCTAGATGAAATCTGGTTCATTCCGACGAACCAACCACCACATAAGGAGAATGCAAAATCCAAAGGGATGCTCCGATATGAAATGATTCAAACAGCTATTTCAGATCATTCAGCATTTAAAGCGGATCCCATCGAATTAGAACGAAATGGTAAATCCTATACGATTGATACGATTGCCTTTCTGCAAAAAAAACATCCTGATGTATGTTTTTACTTTATTATAGGTGGAGACATGGTTGAATATTTGCCAAAATGGCATCGAATAGATGAATTAATCGAACTTGTGACGTTTGTTGGTGTAAAACGCCCTGGATATCAGTTGGATTCAAAATATCAAGTGTTGGAAGTGGATATGCCTTTAATTGACATTTCCTCC
This sequence comes from Gracilibacillus sp. JCM 18966, assembly GCF_055392695.1. Taxonomy (NCBI): domain Bacteria; kingdom Bacillati; phylum Bacillota; class Bacilli; order Caryophanales; family Bacillaceae; genus Gracilibacillus; species Gracilibacillus sp. JCM 18966. The sequence goes on from NZ_AP043883.1 coordinate 2,969,968, forward strand.
ACGATGATTCGGGAGAAGGTAGCGAATAGTCAATCTATTCGGTATCTAACACCATCCTCTGTCAGAAAACTAATTGATGATACACGGTTATATCTGTCATAATTCTAATCATACAATGAAATAACTCGTCTTTGAAGATTGAAGGAGTAGTTTATGGAAAGAAAACAAGCTTTAGCATTAGTGAAAGAGCAGTTAAGACCAAAAAGGTATGAGCATACAGTAAGAGTAACAGATACAGCAATATCACTTGCTAGGCATTACAAGCTTGATGTAAAAAAAATAGAGATCGCCGCCATCTTTCATGATTATGCCAAATATCGTAATCCCAATGAGATGAAGCGCTGGGTGCTCAGTGAGCAATTACCTCAAGATTTGTTAGAGTATGGGCCAGAGCTACTACATGGTCCTGTCGGCTCTATTATGATCGAAAAAGAAGTTGGAATAAAGGATCCCGAGATACAAAGTGCTATTTATTATCATACGACAGGGAAGCGAAATATGTCTCTTTTCGATCAAATTATTTTTATAGCTGATTATATAGAACCGGGTCGTTCTTTCCCAGGCGTAGAAGAAGTCCGTAGTGTGGTTTATCATGATATAAACAAGGCCTGCTGGCTGGCGGCAAGAAACACAATCGAATTTTTGATGGAGCACGAACAACCAATTTACCCCGATACTTTTCAGTTATATAATGAAGGTTTATGTAAAAACAGGGAGGAATGTTAATGGATAGTAAAGCATTAGTCGATTTAGTCGCAAAAGCATGTGACGATAAACGAGCGGAAAATATTGTAGTTCTAGATATGAAAGAGGTATCACTGATCGCCGATTATTTTTTAATCTGTGATGGATCAAATGAGCGTCAAGTTCAAGCTATTTCAAGAGAGCTTAAGGACGTAGCAGAGGAACAAGCTATTGAAGTAAAGCGAATGGAAGGCTTTGATCAAGCAAGATGGGTATTAGTTGATTTAGGAAATGTGGTTTGTCACGTCTTTCATCGAGACGAACGTGTTTATTATAATTTAGAAAAGCTATGGGGAGATGCCCCTCAATTAGAAGTGAAACTATAAGATGGTCTACTCTAAGTTAGCTTATATTTATGATTTGTTAATGGATGATGCTCCGTACGATGAATGGGAAGAGTTTATCCTTGATAACATAAAAAAACACCATCCTCATGCGAAGAAGGTCTTAGATCTTGGCTGTGGAACAGGTGAAATGAGTAATCGATTAGCAAGTAAGGGCTTCAGTGTTACAGGCATTGATTATTCAGAGGATATGTTGGCCTACGCACAGGCAGAAACAGAAGCACAGAACCTATCTGTAAGCTATCTTCATCAGGATATGCGTTCATTAGAAGGACTAGCACTTTTTGATGTTGTTATTAGCATTTGTGATGTTATGAATTATTTAACAGACGAAACAGATATAAAAAAAACACTCGAAAATATAGCTCATGTATTAAAAGATGATGGCATTTTCCTTTTTGATGTGCATAGCGTGAAGCATTTCAAGGAGAATATGGTGAATCAAACCTTCTCTGAGATCTATGATGATATATCCTATATCTGGTTTTGTGAAGAAGGGCAGTATGAAAATGAAGTGATTCATGACCTCACCTTTTTTATGGAAAAGGAAGGCGAAAATCTATATGAACGCTTCGATGAAATTCATTATCAGCGAACATTTCCTATAAAAACGTATCGAAGGCTTATATCAGAAGTAGGTCTAGAGATCATTGGTATTTTTACCGATTTTTCTAAAATAGAAAATAAGAATCCAGAAGCAGGCAATCGTATCTTTTTTGTCTGTAAAAAATAAGAACGTCCGTTAAGGACGTTTTTATTTTACGTTTGGAAAGCATAAAATTTTTGCAGAAGGTCGAGGCGGAGATTTTGAAGTTCAAAATTTAAACGCATCGCTAAAAGACGAGCGAATGCGAAATTTTCTAATGGGGAAAATACCAATTGTACTTTTAATGTGTAATATGACTCATTTATTACCATATATTATGTTATAATTAGGATGATGTGATCATATTAAAAGGGAGATCCTTATGAGTAAATTGAGTAATTGTCTTCAGATGATTCAGCTTCTAATGGCTAGAAATAAAATGAAAATTGAAGAATTAGCAGCAGAGCTTGAAGTGAAGCCTAGAATGATTCGTCAATATAAACAGGAGCTAGAGCTTGCTGGCATTTATATCGAAAGTGATCGAGGTGCGAATGGAGGGTATTATCTTGATAAAAAAACGATCCTACCAATTCGCAATTTTAGTTCTAAAGAGATTCAACATTTGCAAATTGCCGTGAAATCCTACCTATCTAGACAGCCAGAGCATGAACATATGTTAAGTAATGCCCTTGATAAAATAAAAGCAGCTCAACGTGATGAAGCACTTAGTAGTAAGCATTTTTACTTTGCTAATGATTATTTGATTAATGACAAAATTGGGGATCAATCCGAACATTATCAACTGCTTTATCAATCCTTTAACCAGCGGAAAAAAGTTGAAATCACTTATACAGCAGCATCCACTAATAAAGTGACAAAACGAGTGATTCATCCATATGCATTTGTTCTCTATGATGAGAATTTATACTGTGTGGCTTTCTGTGAACGAAAGCAGGAATTAAGAACCTTCAAAATCATACGAATTCAAAACGTAGTAACGACAAATCATCTATTTTATCTTCCAGAGGAATTTGATATTCGTAAACAATTCCCACAGTTAGGATTTATAAAAGCTCCGATGAAGGTAGATCTGATTATTGAACCCCCTTTTTCCAACCAGGTAAAGGAGTCCATTTATAGTGATGATCAAATTATCGAAGAATTGCCAAATAACGCGATCCGCTTTCAAGCAACACTCAATGGCGACCAATCTATCAAGAAATGGATTCTAGGTATGGGCGCAAAAGCGAGAGTTATTGGGCCATCTTCACTCAAACAAGAAATAGAAAAAGAAGCCCATCTCCTTCTCGACCATTACCAAAACTAGTTCAATTATTTCCCTTTTATATTTTAAAAACTTACAATGAGAATAGACATATGTAAAAGGGTGGGTATAGCATGAAACTAAGTGTATTAGATCAAGCCCCCATTTCCAGAGGATCTGATCCAATCAAGACATTAGAAAATACAGTGGCTCTTGCCAAAAAAGCAGAGGAGTTAGGCTATTCTCGTTACTGGATGGCGGAGCATCACAATGCAAATGGATTGGCAAGCATCGCCCCGGAAATAATTATAGCTCGAATTGCTTCCACTACGAAGCGAATACGGGTTGGATCTGGTGGTGTACTACTCCCACAATATAGTCCGCTAAAGGTTGCAGAAACATTTTTGTCACTTGAAGCATTATTTCCAAACAGGATTGACCTTGGAATTGGTCGTTCACCAGGTGGTTCACAATTAACAAGGAGCGCCTTATTAGACGGGCTGCCAAGAGAAATGGGGGAATTTCCTAGACAGCTCTCAGATGTACAAGGTTTCTTACATAATACACTACCAAGAGAGCATTCATTTCGCCTGGTAAAAGCAGGTCCTAGAATAGATCAAGCTCCTAGGCTCTGGTTGTTAGGATTATCAGAGAGGGCGGCAATAAATGCGGGAAGATTAGGTATCGGCTTTGTATTTGGGCATTTTATTCGTCCAGACAATGGGGAAGGCATTCTTCGAACCTATGTGGAAAGTTTCCAAGCGTCTGAAACATTTGATCGACCAAATAAAATGATATGTATTTTTGTGGTTTGCTCGGAAACACAAGAAAAAGCTGAGGAGCTTGCACTAAGTCAAGATAAATGGCTACTCCAAGTTGGTCAGGGAAGAGACACCAAAGTCCCATCAGTGGAAGAGGTCAAAAAGAAACCATTCACTTCATCAGAATTAAAACAGATAGAAAAAAATCGAAAAAGATGCATTATTGGGACTCCAGAAAAAGTAAAAACAGAACTAACACGTTTAAGTAAGTTGTACAACACAGATGAATTCATGATTATTACGAATATTTATGATTTTAAGGAGAAGGTAAACTCCTACCGATTAATTGCTGAAGTATTTTCGCTTTAAGGGTAGTGTCCTACTATCTGTTTACAAATAGGTTAATTAGTTCCGCCATTTCTTTTGGGGATTGCTTCGTACCATTATTCAACCAGTCCTTAATTACATGAATGGCACCACTTATGATAAAAGTAATGAAATAATCAGTCCGATCAGACTTTTCTGTCACGGCGTGATCCATTAAAATTTGCTTTGCTATAATCATCACTCTCTTCTGAAAGCTTGTTCCCGTATTTTGGTTGAGCAAAGTTTGACATACATGCTTTTGTTCAATGATATATTCTAGAAGAGTTTCTGTAAGCTGAAGAGACTCTTCTTCCTTGGCAAAATTACATTCCGTTAAATGCTTATTCATTTCTTCTATAATTTCCTCTTCAATCTGATGCAATAAATCGAGCGGATCTTTATAGTGCGTGTAAAAAGTAGAACGATTAATATCCGCCTCCATACATATCTCTTTTACAGTTATTGCAGATAAAGGTTTCTGATTTAACAAATGCATTAAGCTATCCTTTAGCACCATCCGGGTATATTTTTTGCGTCGATCCAGCCTTGCAGCCATTCTTAGAAGCCCCCCTTTTTTATTACAAAATAAATGTGAATTTTTTGTAACATTCCGACAAAAAATTAAAATATGTTGGAAATTAGACGTTATTTCTAAAACTGTTTGTTGATTAGGCAACACGGTGTCTATATAATGATATAGTGTAGTTTTAGATTTGGCAAGAGAGAGGATGATCCACGATTGATCTTTCAACAAAAATAATTAAAAACAAAAAAATTATCGTGGTTGTATTTATGGTAATTGCCTTGATTAGTTCGATCGCACAATTTGGCGTATCAGTTAATTATAATATGGTTGACTATTTACCAGAAGATGCACCGTCAATGACCGCAATGGACACAATGGAAGAAGAATTTGATGCAGCGGTTGCCAATACTCGAGTAATGATTAAAGATGTCACCGTCCAAGAAGCACTTGATTACAAAGAAAAGATAGCAGCAATTGATGGTGTAAGTGAAGTGATGTGGTTGGATGACGCTATTGATCTAAAGACACCATTAGAAATGGCAGATCAAGATACCGTGGAATCTTACTATAAAGATAAGGATGCCTTGTTATCTTTTCATATTCAAGAAGGGGAAGAAGTAGAGGTAACAGATAAGGTATATAAACTTATTGGCGAAGAAAATGCTATGTCCGGAGAGGCGCTTAATACAGCAAATTCTCAAAAGATGGCTGGAACAGAATCTGCCTATGCTGCTCTCTTATTAGTCCCGATTATTATTCTTATACTTGTTATATCCACTAATTCCTGGATGGAGCCAGTCTTCTTTTTAACTGCGATTGGAGTATCTGTGCTTGTTAATATGGGTACAAATATTTTTCTAGGTGAAGTATCCTTTGTTACACAGTCAGTTGCACCAATTCTTCAACTTGCTGTATCGCTTGACTATGCCATATTTCTGCTTCATAGCTTCTCAGATTTTCGACAGGAAGGAAAAGAACCAGTAGAAGCGATGCGTATGGCAATAAAGCGATCCTTTCCTGCGATTACAGCAAGTGCTTCGACGACCTTCTTTGGTTTTATGGCACTCAGTTTTATGAATTTCGAGATTGGCTCTGATTTGGGGATAAACCTTGTAAAAGGAATCCTGTTAAGCTTTATCTGTGTAATGATTTTCTTACCTGCTTTAACATTAACCTTCTATAAATGGATAGATAAAACGAAGCACAAGCCCATTATTCCTGCATTTAAAAATATTGGAAAAAGTGTATTAAAACTAAAAATACCTGTGTTAATACTCGTTTTTTTAATGATTGTCCCAGCTTATTTAGGACAAAGCAATACCAACTTTATTTATGGTACGGGCGAACAGCCTGAAAATACAAGAATTGGGCAAGATGAACTCGCTATTGAACAAACCTTTGGAAAGAATACTCCAATGGTATTACTTGTACCAAAAGGTGACATTGCAAAAGAAGAAGAGCTTGTACAGGATTTAGAAAAATTAGAGGAAGTATCGAGCGTGTTAGCTTATGTCAATACAGTGGATCCTGTGATTCCTCCAGAATATTTAGAGGAGTCTGTGACAGAACAATTCTATTCTGATCAATTTGTGCGAATTATTTTGAATACAAATCAAGACGCTGAAGGGGAAGCTGCCTTTACTCTGATCGAAAAGGTAGAAGAAATGGCTTCAGGATATTATGGAGAAGATGTTTATTCACTTGGAGAAAGTATTACCTTATATGATATCAAAAACACGGTAGAGAAGGATAATCAACTAGTCAATCTTTTAACAATTATAACGATTGCAATCGTGTTATTGGTGACTTTCCGCTCGATCACTATACCTATTGTCTTATTGCTTACCATTCAATCATCGGTCTGGATTAATTTATCTGTTCCGTATTTCACCGATACACCACTTGTATATGTCGGATATTTAATAATAAGTACAGTACAATTGGCCGCAACAGTTGACTATGCGATATTGTTAACAGAAGCATACGAAAAAAACCGTAAAGAAATGCCTGCAGTTCAGGCTATTAAAAAGACGATCGATGAAAAAATCTTTTCCATTTTAATTTCAGCATCGATCTTATCAAGTGTTGGCTTTATATTAGCATGGACCTCCTCCAATCCGATTGTCTCATCGATTGGGTTATTACTCGGTAGAGGAACATTACTCGCATTTATTATGGTAGTCTTTTTCCTACCAGCTTTGTTAGTCATACTGGATAAGGTCATCGAAAAAACAACATGGAAACCAAACTTTTTTAAAGGGAAGGGATCATGATGAAATTTAGTAAATTCGTGATATTAATGATTATAGGTTTACTACTATTTTCCTTTTTACCAGTTTCTATTGCTGCTGAGCAAGGAAGCTATAAGACGAAAGATGAAGTAGTTTACACAACCTTAAAGCCAAATGGATCACAGAAGGAAATGTATGTCGTTAATAGTTTTCAAATAAAGGAAAAAGGAGATCTCGAAGATTATGGCGATTATACAAGTGTCAAAAATCTAACAGATTTATCTGAAATGTCATTAGCAAAAAATAAAGTTTCCTTTACTGCCTCAACTGATACCTTTTTTTATCAAGGAAATCTTGAGGAGAAGCCATTACCATGGAATTTTGATATCTCTTATCAGCTAGATGGTAAAGTTATACCGCCAGACCAGTTGTTAGGGGAGGATGGACACTTGAAAATAGAGATAGCTACCTCTAAAAATGAAAATGCAGGGGATATCTTTTATGAAAATTATTTATTGCAAATCGCCTTAACATTAGACACTTCGAAATATGAAAATATCATTGCAGAGGAAGCGACTGTAGCGAATGCAGGAAAAAATAAGCAGATAAGCTTCACGTTAATGCCAGAGCAAGAACAAACATTTGTCCTAGAAGCAGATGTAGTAGATCTAGAATTAAACGGGATCGAGATCTCAGCTGTTCCATCTTCTATGTCAATCGATTCACCAAACGTGGATGAAATGACAGAGGATTTCCAATCCTTGTCTGATGCAACTGGAGAAATTAATGATGGTGTCGGTCAATTGCAGCAGGGTATCAGCGAATTAAATGATGGGGTGGCTAGCTTAGAAAATGGATCTAATCAATATCAGAATGGTATAAATGAGCTCGATAACGGTTCAGAGGAATTAATCAATGGCTCATCCGCAATAAATGAGGCACTAAGCAAAATGAAGGAATCACTAAATCAAGAGTTTGGAGCAGGAGACTTTACTGAGCTCATAAATGGGCTAAAGGAACTTGCAGATGGATTGGAGAGTACGGAGAAAGGCTTGTCTAGTTTACAAGAAAATTATGATAATGCGTATCAAGCTTTGGATCAAGCAATTACAGCAATTCCTGATTATGAAATTTCAAATGATGAGATTAATCAATTGAAGCAAAGCACCGATGATGAAAAAGTGGTTGATAAACTAGTCGAAACTTATAAGCAAGCTCGTAAAACAAAAGCAACATATAAACAAGTTAAAGAAGCTTTTTCGGTGGTAAGTCCAACCCTAAAGGAAGTCAATGGTTCCCTTACGAAGATGGTGACTTCTTTAAGAACCATGTCAAAAGAAATCACGAATGCTACAGATCCAGCCAACATCGAACAATCGGTTACTAAACTTCAAGAAGGTGTGTCACAACTAGCTAGTAAATATCAGGAATTTCACAATGGGCTAAAGGAATATACGAATGGAGTTCATAAGCTTTCCAATACCTATACAGATCTGGATGATGGAATATCTGAATTAGGTGAGGGTACAGAGGAATTGGAAAACGGAGCGAAGGAGTTACACAACGGTACAACCGAATTAGCTGATTCTACAAGCGAGATTCCGGAACAAATGCAAAAAGAAGTAGACGAGATGATCAATAAATATGATAAATCTGATTTTAAGGCCATATCTTTTGTATCTGAGAAAAATGAAAAGGTAGGTACCGTTCAGTTTGTCATTAAAACAGAAGATATAAAGAAATCGGATGATAAAGAGGAAGAGAAAGAAGAAGAGCAAAAAGAGAAAAGTTTTTGGGACAAATTATGGGATTTATTCCGCTAAGTAATTGGAAAGTGGCACTATTATGTCACTTTCCATTTTTTATTTCACCTTTCTCTATCCCTTGTCATGACTAACGTTATGATATTTTTTATAAAAACAACTAACAATTTTCCATTATGACAAAGATAGTACCTAATTACCCCTTATACTGGAATCAAAATCAAGCTTAAGGGAGAAGGAATGGATGAAGGAAATTGTAACTACCTTACTCATATTGTTTGCATCACTTATTCTACTTGTAAGCTATAATGCTCGAAAATCGAACAGTTCTACTCAAACCAAGGCAAGAAAGATGGTACCAATAAAGGATTTTGCAAAAATGTACAGGAATCCGCAAGCCTATTATAATCATCAAATAATACTTACCGCAAAAGTGATCAAGGTTATTGAAAACAATAAAGGGATGACTTATCTACCTGTATATACAATCCTGAAAAAAGAACAAAATTTATTGATTTACATAAAACAAACAAAACTGAACGTAAAAGTTAATAATACTATCCGGGTAGTAGGGATTATTCGTAATCAATATGAAGGAAGAGGAAAAAAAGAATTGATGATAGCACCTTTAATAGAGGCTATTTCTATAGAAGTATTGGATTAAAGAAAGTAATGATAAGAGCAAGGTATGTTTAAAACTTTGAAATAGGTGAAAATACAATGGTGAGAACGTAGTATAGGAGGTAAGAAAATGTCAATTTTTTCAAAAGAAGCATTACTTGATCAACATATATTAATAACAGGTGCTACAGGTGGAATTGGCTCCGAGACAGCAAAAACAATTGCTAAAATGGGAGCAAAAGTAACCATTACAGGAAGAAATAAAAAAAGGCTAGTACAATTAAAAACAGAACTCGAAAATGTGACAACAAAGGATAAAATTCATGCAATAGAAGCAGATATCAATAATGAACAGGGAAGGTTAAACCTACTAACCAAATCAGAGGAAGCATTTGGCATAGTTTCAGGTCTAGTAAATTCAGCAGGAATAACGGGGGGAACAGTCGTTGAAAGTTTGAGTGAAGAGGAAGTCGAACATATTATGAGAGTCAATTATTTTTCTGCATTTAGTTTGACACAATCCATTTACCAAAAAATGATCAAAAGAAAACATGGTAATATAGTGAATATTGCTTCACTCTCTGGATTGAGAGGTACATATGGTAATAGTGCTTATGCAGCAAGTAAATTTGCTGTCATAGGATGGACTCAATCTATGGCTGTTGAAGCAATAAGGCATAACATTCGTGTTAATGCAGTCTGTCCTGGATTTGTTGATACGAATATGGCAAGAGGAATCATTGCTAAAAAAGCGGAGCGAAATCAAATCTCGTATAAGACTGCTATGAGAAATGCTAAGAATAGTATTCCATCAGGTGAGCTCACGACAACTCTAGAAGTCGCGAATACAATAGCTTTTCTTTTGACAGATGCTGCGAAGAACATAGTTGGTGAATCAGTGAAAATTTCAGGTGGAAGTGTGTTATGAGATAAATAATGTTGAAATTATGCCTTCATAATAGATTGGCTCACCTTCTTGGAGTTTTTATTCTTCCAACCAACCAAAGCTCTTTCCAAGGATTTGTCTATTTTCGCTATTTTCCATAATTGCTCGTAAATACTTTCATGATAAATCCTTTGCTGCTGATCAATCATTCCGAGAAAAAGAAGCCATCTTGCAAAATGATCCTGCAAGGGATTTATTATCTGATTTTGCCAAGCCTTTATTACCTTAGGCAGTTCAATGAAATGATATTCAAGCTGATTACTAAGAGAGTAATTATATACAGGTAAATATATGGAGTGAAATTTTGTTGTGTTTAAAAATAATGGGAATGTTAAAAACTTTATGATAATTATTTGCTGTTTGTGAGAATAATCTTCTTGTTTGTAATGAGGAGTATGAAAAAATTTGTGAATTATATTATCGAACAAGTGTAGAAAGTGTATTTCGATCAAGTAATCCTTATTTTTTTCCGTATTCGCATAATAGGTGATAGGTATTTTTTTTATTAATGTTAGTTTTTCTATCGGGTCTTTTTTAAATTTGGATAGGAGTAGTGCTTTAATAAAAGAAAAGAGTACTTCATCTTCTTGAATAATCTGAATAATGTCATCATTTAATGTAGAATATGTAAATCTTACGTGGCTCATCTCTGGTCCCTCCTTTAGCTATATTATTTTAGATACTGCTTTTTTAGTCAAATAGCCAAATATGGATTTGTTAAAATTACCATCTAGATTATTAGATATTTGATATGTAAGAACTCCTTTTAGACACCTGCATTTATCATAGATGAAAGCTTTTCATATTTTGGTTTGAAAAAGTTATGTTAAACTACATTTATATAATCTACTTATACTTCATATTGCCAGAAAGGAGAATCATTTATGAATTCATATATGAACCACGCCATTCGGCTTGCATTAGAAAATGTTCAAGAAGGAGGACAACCCTTTGGAGCCGTATTAGTCCGTAATGAGGAGGTTTTGGCGGAAGGTGTTAACGAATTACATCTTTATCATGACGTAAGCGGTCATGCTGAATTACTCGCTATCCGTCGAGCGCAAAAGAGGCTAAATACGAATGATTTATCGGGTTGTGTTATATATGCAAGTGGAGAGCCATGTGCCATGTGTTTGACCGCAATGTATTTTGCGGGGATCAATCAGGTTTACTTTTGTCAAAGTGTAGATGAGGCAACAGCGGTAGGATTAACGAAATCTAAGGAGATTTATCATGATCTTCAAAAACCAAAAAATCAACGATCCATCAAAATAGAACAATTATCCCTCGATAAAGGGCAGCTAGATCCAATGAAATTATGGAAAGAAAGTAATTAATTATTAGGCATAAAATGTTGTACATTCCTCATAAGGTTCTTTAACTACTAAATTATTAGGTAAAGACGGGAAGAGACAGGGTGGTGTGAAACGGTCTTATGAAAGGTGTAGGTTTAATATTAGAAGGTGGCGGTAGCAGAGGGGTTTTTACAGCAGGAGTGTTACAGTATTTAATGGAGCAAAATATATACATACCTTATGTGATGGGAGTTTCATCAGGTGCTTGTAATGGTTCCTCCTATATTTCCAGGCAGCTTGATCGTAATAGAAAGGTAAATATTGATTATGTGCAGCATCCAGATTATCTATCTTTAAAAAATTTGTTTACAAAAAAACAGCTTTTTGGGATGGATTTTTTATTCGAAACATTAATGAATGAATTAGAGCCATTTGATTATCCAACATTCCAAAAGGCGAAAGAAGAATTTGTTGTGGTAGCAACAGACTGTATTACTGGAACGCCAGTCTATTATTATAAATCGAAATATGCCCAAGAAATGATGACACTAATAAGAGCATCTAGTTCTCTGCCGCTGATTGCCCCAGCTGTTTCATTTGAGAATAGGGAGCTCTTAGACGGTGGGATAACCGATCCGATTCCAATTAAACAGTCGATGAAAGATGGAAATTCACGAAATATTGTTATATTAACTAAAAATCGAGGTTATTTTAAAAAAATGGAGGCATTTCATTGGCTCATAAAAAAGAAATATCAGGCATATCCCGCATTGTTAGCGGCTATCGAAAGGCGACATATTGTTTACAATGATGTACTAAATTATCTGTATGACCAAGAGAAAAAAGGAAAGATTTTCCTTATTTGTCCAACCGAAAAACTCCGAGTGGGCAGAATGGAAAAAAACCAGAACAAATTAACGGATTTATATCAGCAAGGGTATGAAGAAATGAAAAAGCTTATACGCCCACTTAAAGAATTTTTAGAGGTGAAGCAAGAGGTTATTTAAGTTTCGAATAAGAGAATGGAAGCGTTTAGGAGTCGAAAGCTTTATCGATTTCCTAAACGCTTTAAGCACATTAATGAACCACTCAGAAAAAAAGGATAGGAATAAAAGACATCCACCATTTAACTTAGTCTAGCTATTTTCCTTCCGAATGTTATAAGAAATAGGAGCAAAAGTAGCCCACTTATTATATAAAAAAAGCTTGTGGTTGGAGCAAATTGAATAAATAATCCACCGATGGATGGACCAGTTAAGCTTCCTATGCTAAAAAATATACCACATAGAAGGTTACCTGTAGGCAAGAGGTTCCGCGGCATCAAATCAGTCATGTAGGTAATTCCTATTGAAAACATGGAACCAACAAACATCCCAGCGGTAAATAAGCAGACTAGTAGTACATAAAAATAATCCTCCATTAATCCAGCCACTGTAAAACAGAGAAAGCCAACCAGCAGGACAATAGTAACCAACCTTTCTCTACCAAGCTGATCCCCGATAATACCAAGTGGAAGCTGGAAGACAATCGCTCCTATAGAAAAAGCAAATAGTAATGCAGAAACGTGACTTACCTCTATTCCAATTCGTAAAGCATACACTGGAAAGTTCCCATTTAAAGAAGTTTCTAAAAATCCATAAGCAAATGGTGGTAAAAAAGCGATCCATGCATACCTCCAAGCTTGACCAAATCGTCTAAATGTATCTCGAAAAGAGCTCATCGTTAAGTCTTGTTCAGGTAGTTCATTTCGAAGGATAAATAATAAGAACCAACCTACTAGACTAAACCCAGCTGAGATAAGAAATGGCAAGCTTTCATGAATATTAACAAGTGGTACCATCAAAGGTCCAACAGCAAATCCTATTCCAAAAGATAATCCATACAGAGCAATATTTCGTCCCCTCTTTTGTTCAGGAGAGAATTCGGTAATCCAAGTTTGAGCAGTAAAATTAACGGCATTATCACCAATACCAATTATCATTCTTAAGAAAAACCAATACCAAAATGATTGCCATAGTGAAAATAGTACGAGCGAAATTAGTACAAGCAATCCCCCTATAACTAGAAGAGGCTTATACCCAAACTTTCTTAATAGAGGCTCCATGAATGGAGAAGTAAATAAAATACCAATATACAATGCCGTAGAATTGATTCCGTTTAAAAACGAAGAGAGCCCACTATTTTCAAATATAACTGCAATTAATGGAAGAAGCATGCCCTGACTAAAGCCTGCAACAGCTACAACAATAACTAAAATGGTTAATCGTAACTGATTATTCATGATTATCCCTTCACCTTTCTTAAGATATCGGTACTTATCATACAGGAAAAAGATGCTATCTTTCAATAGAATGGACTTTTCTACAAAATTTTAGTCAATTTAGAATACTAGCAATGTAAGACAGGCTGTTGTATGATAATGATACTGTCATTTAAAGGAAAAGTTAGGTGAGATATAATATGAAAAATACAGGATTAGTGTTAGAAGGTGGAGGAAGTAGAGGGGTTTATACAGGTGGTGTTTTACAATATTTAATGGAGGAAAATATCTATATTCCATATGTTATTGGAGTCTCGGCAGGTGCTTGTTGTGGATCCTCCTATATTGCACGACAGATAGACCGAAATAAGCGTGTAAATATTGATTATGTCAGTCACCCTGAATATCTATCTTTTCGAAATTGGATTACGAAACGTCAGTTATTTGGAATGGATTTTATTTTTGAAACATTGCCAAATGAGCTAGTCCCATTTGACTTCGAAACGTTTCATCATGCAAAGGAGGAGTTCGTAGTTGGTGTGACAGATTGTGTGACAGGTGATGCACTGTTTTACCGCAAATCAGATTATGCGCAGGATATGATTACTCTTCTTCGAGCATCTAGCTCGTTACCTTTAGTTGCACCGGCTGTCCATTTCGATAATCGTGTATTAATGGATGGAGGCATCACATCACCGATTCCGATTAAGCAGTCGATGAAAGAGGGAAACAATAAAAATGTGGTGATTTTAACACGAAATAGAGGTTATTATAAGAAACCGCAATCCTTTAATTGGTATATTCGAAAAAAATACCGTCAGTATCCCGGATTACTTGAGGCAATTCAGAAAAGACATTCCGAATATAATGACACGTTGAACTACCTTTACGAAGAAGAGAAAAAAGGTAATGTATTTATTATAAATCCGACAGAAAAATTGCAAGTAGGGCGAGTGGAAAAAAATAAAAATAAATTAATGGATTTATATCAAAAAGGCTATCATGATGTAAAAAAACTTGGAGAGCCTCTTAAAGAATTCTTGTCATCCTAAGGAGGTAGCGATGGATACGATTATTTTTGATGTAGATGACACTTTGTATGATCAGGCATTATCCTTTCATACAACATTTAGAAAGCTAATAGGGGATCATTTTTCATATAAAGACATCGATCAGATATACAGAGCTAGCCGTCATTATAGTGAAATGCTTTTCGATCAATCTGAGCGTGGAGAGATAACGGTATTCGATTGGCAGATCGGACGCATTATTCGTGCATGTGAGGACTTTGAAATACCGCTTGATCAAGAGAAGGCTACTACATTTCATCATTTCTATGCAAGAGAGCAAGCGAATATCAAGCTTTTTCCGGAGGTAATAGAGCTATTTGATTTATTGAAGCAAAGTAGCAAACAGTTAGCTATATTAACAAATGGAGAGACAGACCATCAAAGCATGAAGATCAAGCAATTACAGCTTAATCAATGGGTATTAAGCAAGCATATTTATATTTCTGGTTCCTATGGCTATGCTAAACCAAAAAAAGAGATTTTTAAGATAGTCGAAGAAGAATTAGCCTGTAATCCGAACGAAACGGTGTATGTTGGAGATTCTTATGAGAAAGATATTATTGGTGCAAAGCAAGCAGGGTGGAAGGCTGTATGGTTTAATCATCGAAACAGGGAAGTCCCGAAAAATAGTAGATGGTATGCTGATAAAGAAGTGCATAGTGCAAAGGAGCTTTTAGCATATTTTCAAAAGCTAGATAGCTTACAGTGTTAATAGTCCGAATTGATTTAGGAAGTGTTAGGAGTCTTAATGATGCATTATTTTATTAAGTTAAATATAATTAGCATGCTCTATGCTGTAGTGATTTGGTTCCCTCTCGAGCTTATATTAAACACATACAGAATAAGTAGATGGTTATCATCGGAAGTGAACGATGTCCAAAAATGGATGATTGGCATTATAATTGTCGAGTTAATAGTTGGTTCCATTCTGATTATCAATTTATCTAAAAGATGGCTAACGGAAAGGAAGGCTAATTTTTGGACACTTGTCCTTTGGATTCCTTATTTTATACTTCTTATTTATCTTTGTGCGGTTTTATTTCCAGTAACAAATGAGGGAGATACACCGTCTCCTGTCACAGGTCTCTTCTTAATAGGTGGGTTCATAGTGTATCCAGTTTATATATTAATATTAAACGCTGCAAGTATCACAAAAGAGGCTGCCTAACAGCTTCGGTTGTATTATTTTAACCATCTATCCTTTAGGAGAGCGGCCTGTTCCAATGTATGCAAAGATTTAATATATAAATCGAGAATATCTGGATAATAATGCGCTTGATCCTTAAGAAAATAGTAAAGGACTTTCCACTCTTTATACCAATCTCCGGTCTCTGCAGGCTTGTGCTGAACATCCTCCCAAGCACTTTGTAACTTAGGGCTATATAAGGGAAATCCTTTTCGTAGCCTTTCACTCTGGAATAGATTAGGAAAGAAATCTTCTCGTGATCCTGTGTGAGGGTGTTGACAAGCCATTGTCAGGATTTTTTGAAAATAAGTAGGATCAAATAAAATTTCATATAAGCGTTTCCCTAATAATATTCGCTTATCTAATGCAGCGAAATGATTGACAGCTTGCCCGACTAACCTCGTCCTACTCCCATCTTGATATGGAAAGAGGATCATATTTAATTGTAATAATTCTTGGAATTTAATTTCGGCTAGTTCCAACAGATTTGCACGATAATTGGAGTTGTGAATCACTCGATTTTCAATATAATGTTGTTCATTTATAATGAGAGCTACAGACAGCAATTCTTTATCATGATAAGAATAAAAAGTATTCCAAATGGTCTGCATAAAAACAGATACACCGAAACAGGGTAAAAGATGGAATAAATTCCTCCCACTTTTCTTAGCTTCTTTATATAATAAAAGCTGTGGATAGGCATCCTGAAAGATTAACCAATTACTTCGCTCTAAATAGTTAAAAAAATATTCCTGTTGCTTATCGGTAAGTAGCTCGGATAAATAGCTCCCCTTTAAATCTGTCATGTTCCAACCACTATTCCTTGAGACCATATGTGCTAGAAACGCCCATTGTATTTCCGGAAATGCTTGAAAAAATTGAAAATAAGCATTTGTTCTTGTAATATTGTTTTGATTTTTTTCATTTACTTTTCTTTGAATGGCTTTGACTAATTCTTGCTCTTTAGCATTAGGATGAATGGGTATCTGTCTCGATTGTAATGCTCTTTTGAGACACTCTAATTTCAGTGGTAGTTTTCTGGAATGACCCAAAATGGCTCTTCCTCTCCATGCAAAACATGATCATTACTATTTAGGATATCCAGCCGTTTTAAGGTTCATACCAAAAATATGCTAAACTGAGAGCAGTGAAACTAACATCATTCCTAAATCGTACATAGATGAAGAGAGGAAGGTGAATTGATGAATAAATTTCCTGATGATATTAACTTTTGCTTTCCTTGGCGAAGCTATCAAGGAGAAGTGTTAAATAATTTAGACGAGCATTTGGCTAATCGACATCTTCATCTCGTAGCTCCACCTGGTTCAGGTAAAACGGTGTTAGGACTAGAAGTTATGCGAAGATTAAACAAAGCGACACTTATCATTGCTCCAACGATTGCCATACGGAACCAATGGGCAGACCGCTTTACAGAGCTATTTTTGCAAAAAAAAGAACGTCCTAATTGGATTTCAACAGATATAAAAAATCCATCATTTCTAACGATTACCACTTACCAAGGGATTTTTGCTTTATTTCATAAAATGGAGCAAGGGGCAGAAGAGCCTGAACTGGATGATCTTGAAGAAGAAGAGATCTACATAGAAGATCAATCAAAATACGAATCGATTAACAGACTTTTTCAACAAAACTTTCAAACATTGATCTTGGATGAATCTCATCATTTACGGACAAGTTGGTGGAAAACAACGATTCATTTACGAGATCAATTAGAAAATCCAGCCATTGTTGCTTTAACTGCCACCCCTCCTTATGATGTGGGAAAGACAGAATGGGAAAACTACATAGCACTCTGTGGTCCAATCGATGAGGAAATTGAAATTGCGGCATTAGTAAAAGAAGGAGATTTATGTCCACACCAAGATTATGTCTGGGTCTCCTCCTTAACAAAGAAAGAAAAGGAGCCGATTGATACTTTTCATCAACAGGTATCACAATTTCAAGAAAAGTTAATGCAAAATCAATCCCTCCAAGCATTAATGGAGCATCACCCGTGGATGAATTATGGAGAACACCTAGAAGAGAAGCTTGCTAATTATCCATATTTTATAAGCATGATTCTTTATTTGCGTGCAGTCGATAGTGCATATTGGGAAAAACCCTTTTTAGTAATGGAGGAAAAAGTAGAAAAGCTTCCTTCCTTTGATCGGCACTGGCTAGAGGAATTGTTAAGCAATCTACTATATAAAGATAAGTATGTGAATCCAAAGGAAGAGCCGTTAAAAAGTATCAAAAAACAATTATCTCATATTGGATCTATTGAACATAGAAAAATAAAACTTCGTGCAACAAGAGCAATGCAAAGAACTCTTTTACATAGTGCCTCCAAGCTTGATAGTATTGTCGAAATTGTCCAATTAGAGAAGCAATCCCAAAAGAAAAATCTACGAATGGTAATATTAGCAGATTATATTTATCAGGACGATTTGCCAAAGGCAAATGAGGAAGCGCAGCCACTTATCCGACTAGGAGTCATTCCAATATTTGAAAAGCTTCGTCGTCAACTGGACACTTCTTCCAAATTAGGAGTCCTAACAGGCTCTGTAGTTATAATTCCTAATGAGACGATACATTTATTAGAAGAAGCCTCATTAGATTTCTCTGTCAAACAATTGGACCATGATCCTCACTATGCTCTCATCAGTTGGAAGGGCTCATCTCGACAAAAAATGGTAAAAGTAATGACTGACATTTTCTCGAACGGGGATATTGATGTTTTAATTGGGACGACAGCATTACTTGGTGAAGGATGGAATGCACCGAGTGTAAATACATTAATTCTAGCTTCGTATGTAGGTAGTTTTATGCTGACCAATCAAATGAGGGGACGCGCTATTCGAACAGAGAATGGGAATGAAGAAAAAGTTGCGAATATTTGGCATCTTGTTTGTGTGGATCGAGGGATAAGTGATGGTGGATATGATTTTCAATCCTTGACTCGTCGGTTTGATTCACTAACAGGTGTTGATGCAGAAATAGCTGTCATTCAATCAGGAATCCAACGACTTAGAATGCTAGCACCACCTTTCCGACAACAAGATATACACGAAACAAATAAACTAATGAAGAATCGTGCAACAAATAGAAGCCGTTTATTTGCAAAATGGCGTGAAGCAGTAGCGAAAGGAGAAAAGAAACGAATTGAAATGGGAGTGAGCCAAAAAAATTTACCTCCACTATTTATGTTCCGAAACACATTGAAATCATTAATCATTATGTCTGTCGTAATCCTGGCAAGTGCTTTTGTCGAAATGGGGGAATATGGCTATTACACCTCATCTTTGGAAGAAATCATAGTAACTTTATGTATCGGATTTTTGTTAGGGCTGTTGTTCTCAGCACCTTATTGGTGGAAGGCATTAAGAATATATATTTTCAATTCCTCCTTAGAATCAAGAATGAAACAATTAGCTGAAACCATCTACTTGACATTATATGATATTGGGCTCCTTCATACTTCGTTGGATAGAAATAAAATTATCATTAATAAAGGAGACGATGGTAGTTTATCTTGTTATTTGGAACAAGGAACTACTTATGAACAAAAAGTATTCATTGATGCTTTACAGGAATTATTAGATCCCATTGATAATCCAAGATATCTTTTACATCGTCAATCGGGAAAACGTTTATGGGTTCGTCATGACTATCATGCCGTTCCTGAGGAGATTGGTAGAAAGAAAGAGTATGTAGAAAAATTACTAGCTAGATGGAATAAACAGATCGGTAGTGCAAAAATGATCTACACTAGAACACCAGAGGGAAGAAGGCTTTTGTTAAAGGCGAGACTTAAAGCGATGTCGAGTAAATTTGTCAAACGGTCAGAAAGAAAAAGTATTTGGAGTTAGTAGATTGAAAAACGAAGGCTATTGTCATAAGACATGTTTAAGCCTTCGTTTTTATGAGAGATTAGATTTTAAAACGACTCACATTTTCCTGTAGACCTTGTGCCATATTGGCTAAAGTTCTTGTAGCTGCGGAAACTTCTTGAATTGTTGCGGTTTGTTGTTCTGTTGCACTAGCAACCTCTTGAGAATGGACAGATGTATCCTCACTAATGTTCGTAACATGTTCCATAGAGTGTATTAATTTTTGACGAACAGAAATCAATTGCTCAAGCGAATTGGTCACTTGATGAACCCTTTTTTGAACACTTGCAACCGAATCGGTGATTTGATCAAAAGCATTATTGGTTTCCATTACTAATGAAGACCCTTTTTGCACAGCTTGATTACTGCTTGTCGTCGATTCGATTGCTTCTTGCATGGTCGACTGAATTAAATCAATTAAATGATTGATTTGTTGTGCAGATTGATTTGATTCTTCTGCTAATTTTCTTACCTCTTCAGCTACAACGGCAAAACCTCTCCCATGTTCTCCAGCACGTGCAGCTTCAATTCCTGCATTTAAAGCTAAAAGATTGGTCTGCTCTGCAATATTAGTTATCATATCTACTATTTTGTTGATTTGCGTGGCGTGGCTTTCAAGACTTTTCATAATCGATGTTGTTTTTTCGGAATTTTGATTGATGATCTCCATCTGTTCATTAACACTTCTCACGGAAGCTAATCCGTCTGAAGAAAATTGATGTGCTTTTTCTGAGGAGCTAATCACTCGCCCCATTCCCTCAGAGATTGCATCAATATCCTCTGAGATATTCGTAACATTTTCTGTTGCTTCTTTTACACTTACTAATTGTGTATGGGAATCATTTGATATTTCTTGAATTGTCTTAGCAATTTGTTCTGTCGTATAGGCTGTTTCGTCCGCATTGGCACTCAGTTGCTCACTTGATGCTGCAACACTTTGAGATGTGTCGATTAAGTTAGTAATCAATGTAAGGAGATCCTCCTTCATCTGAATAAAGCGATTTTGAAGTGTCCCAATTTCATCCTTTCGCTTTGTTTTCATAATAGAGGATGTCAAGTCTCCTTTGGCAATTTTATCAGCAACGTTCGTTAATTTCGTTATTGGAGTAACAATCCTTTTTGACATAATCAAGGCAAATATAATCGTTCCAGTAAGTAGAATAATGGTAGAAATAATCGCAAAAAGAATAATGGATTGGATAGTTGATTTTAATTGTATCTGTGCATGCTGATAATTCTCTTCGACCATTAATTGTAAAAGATGGATATCGTTTTGAATACCGTGTGTACGGATTGATTGACGTTTTGCTTCTGCACTATCCTTATCTTCTAATGCAAGCACAACATCCTCTGATAGTTGTTGAAATTTTTCATCTATTAATGTTAATTGATCTTTTTCAGATTTCGTGCTTCCTTGCTCTAATAGATTAAGATAAGATTTCGTACTTTCTAATTTGGACTGAATGGATTCTGCTGCAGCATCTGTTCGATTTAAGGAGAAGCTCATCAGCTCTTGTTCCACTGATAGAATAGAGCTATTAACCTTCTCGACATTGACTAATTGTTCTACTTTTTCTGAATTAGATGATTGAATATTCATCATTTGAACAATGATCAGTCCGATAATAATGGTAGAGCTGATAATAGGTAAAAATGCAATTAGTCCTAACTGATATTTTAATTTCATTGAATTTCAGCCTCTCTTTATTCTGATACGGTGATAGCATTAGTTTTTATTTTTTCTGTAAGCTTCTCTATTTGCTCGGTTTCTTCCTTAGTTAGAGAAATAACACGAATAGGAGCGATGCCAACACCATCGTCTGCTAAGCCAAGTGTAATATGTCCATCAGCTACTTGCCCATTTTCAACAAGTTCTTTGGCAAGCTTGTACATTGCTACATCAATATTTTTCAGCATGGAGGTGACTACTGTTTTCTCACCAAGATAATATTGATCTGAATCCACCCCAAATGAGTAAATTCCTTCCTGCTGTGCAATGTTTATAACACCTACACCGGTAAATCCTGCTGACGGATAAATAAAGTCAGCACCATCATTAATCAATTCCTTGGCTAATTCTTCTCCAAGTTTGTCATTATTAAAGTCTTCTGCAAAATGGTGGAGTACCACTGCCTCAGGATTGGTTGCAGCAACACCTTGGCTAAAGCCATTTAAAAATTTGCGAATAAGCGGAGTATCTGAGCCTCCAACAAATCCAACAATATCAGAATTGGTTCTCATACCAGCTATTGCTCCAATTAAAAAGCTACCTTCATGTTCTTTGAATGTCACACTTGTTACATTCGGTAAATCTACCACAGCATCAACAATGACAAATTGTTTATCAGGATATTTTTCTGCTACCTTCTTTAAATCTTCTTCAATCATGTAGCCTAAACCAACAATTAGATCATTTCCTTGATCGATTAACTCTTGCAATCCTGTTTCATAATCGCCAACTTCCTTTAATTCACGGTAGTCAAAGAGAATGCCTAATTCTTCTCTTGCTTTCTCTAAGCCATTAAAGGCTGAATCACTAAATGATTGGTCACCAAGACCTGCATCGGAAAGCATTACACCAATTCTTAGTTTGTTATCAAGATTGGATGATAGTTCATTTTCAGAACAACCCGCCAAAAGTAATAAGCATAACAATAGAAATAGTTCTATTACTCTTCTCATTAGAAAACCCCCACATGTTGTAATTAGGTAAAATATATTATTTAATTCACAAATTAATAAGTATTTATACCTAAATGAATTATACAGACCACATATAAAATGGTCAATATTGGAAGCCTTATCATTAAAAATATTTACAAAACTGACATTAAGTAATCGTTAACAATCTTATTATTAGGTAATTAATACTATAAAAATAATTTCGTTAGTTACCATTGTTATATTGTATTAAAAATGCCTACAATTCTAACTAATTTAAATCAGATTACGAAAGGTAGAAAATAATAAGATAAACCATTTTCATATAACTCGTGCTTAATTCATATAGAGTAGTTGATAACAAGTGTGCACATTCAGTTTCGGGTTTAACTATGTTATGCTAAAGAAATAACATCGAAAAAGGAGTAGGGAAGTATGGAAGTTCCAATATTATATGAGGATAATCACTTGCTAGTAGTAGAAAAGCCAATAAATATCCCAGTACAAGCAGATAAGTCGAAGGATCCAGATCTATTAAATTTTCTTAAGCAAGATATAAAAAGAAGATATAATAAACCTGGAAATGTTTATCTTGGACTAGTTCATCGACTTGACCGTCCAGTAGGTGGAGTAATGGTTTTTGCTAAAACATCAAAAGCAGCATCCCGTTTATCTGATTCGATAAGAAAAAATGAAATCAAGAAAACCTATCTCGCTGTCGTACGAGGAATTCCCCATAAAGAAATTGGTACACTTGAAGATTATTTAATGAAAGATCGCAATGAAAATAAGACCCATATTGTGGCATCATCCGAGAAAAAGGCAAAAAAAGCCATTTTGGATTATACAGTTTTAGCAAGTGCCAAAGGTCTAAGTCTTGTGAAAATTCGTCTTCAAACGGGAAGACCACATCAAATTCGTGTTCAATTTGCATCTAGGGGCTATCCTTTGTATGGAGACCAGAAATATGGAGAAAAAATGAACAAGCCAGGCCAGCAAATCGCCTTATGGTCAAATGTGCTAGAATTGACGCATCCAGTTCAAAAAGAAGTAACCCTATGTCATTCTTTCCCACCCGATCAATATCCGTGGGATCTTTTCAGTGAAAGGATAAAATAACAAAGAATAAAACAGATAACTGACAAGCTTTGCGATAGTTTGATTCATCTCATTTATATGTATAAAAGAAAAGCATTTAGGAAAATATAAATACTGATAGAACATTTGTTCTCGTGTATAATCTATGGTATAATTTAGAAAGATAATGTTCTTATAAGGAGAGGTCGGCTAGCCCCAACGGAAGGGGGGGATGCCAATGAGTATGTATGAGAGTTTCATGGTTCTTAGTGGTTTTGGGACATTCTTAATTGCATTACTCGCTTTGATTGTAACATTGATCAATAAAAAATAGACCTCCCTATTTACCCTAAAAGTGACTAGGTGAGGTCTATGCAATCCAATTGCAGCCGAACCCTCTGGGGGAACCGCTTATCGATAACCCACAGTGCCAGCTGTGGGTTACTATTATATGAGTTTCTTCTGTTTATTATAACATACGTCACGTAAGATGAAAAGTTGCACTACTTTGTCACTTGTTTTTGGATAATAAAACAAATTAATTCAGAAAAAGGTAGAAAAACCTTGTCATTTTCCATCAAATCATGTAAGATAAAGATGAAAAGGTTGTACACGGTTTTTAAACCATGAGTCAACTTTTCATTATGCAAAACTGTGCGTTATAACAGTTTTTGCGCGATACTCTTTATTCCATTTTACCAATAACTATCTTATTTACAGATGTTTGTTATTCATCTATACTTAAGAAAATGACAATAATTATCTAAAAAAATGGAAATTTGACGGCATATGTTGGAATAGAGAGGAATTATCACATGAATAGCAGATATTCGTTTTTACTTAATCAAGAGAAGCGAACAACGATTTGGTTCTTATGGCTATTTTACTTCGTTTATTTTAGCTATGAACTTATCTATTACTTTGTTTTACCGAACATGCCTTGGAAAATAGCCCCAATTAATAATAAGAGTATAATAGATTTTATTATATATATTGTTCTAGTATGTCTTATACCTATTGCTTATCAACTAATTAAGGAGAATAATCCAGCCCCTGTTAAATATATTTATTTCCTTGTGTTCACCACAACGAACATAGTTGTTGATATACTTTCTTACATAGGTACAGATATCTCCTATGCAAATGGCAATATAGCAGAATTAGTTATTGTACTTTTTTCCCCAATTTTTGTAAATAAACATTTTTTCTATCTTGTTTCTATCGGCACAATATTAAAATTTATCATTATTGGTATCTTTTTAAAGGATATTGTGGTGTTAATTCCACTTATATTAGTATCCATTATCTCCATTGTTGCGTGGATATTATTACATAGATTTTTAGACTATGTATCTGCAACAGAAGCATCCTATGAGCGACAGTTAAATGGTATAGTAAAAGGAATAATTGCCACCCTTGAACTAAAGGATTTATATACAAAAGGGCATAGTGAAAGAGTAGCAAACTATGCTGCAATACTAGCAAAAGCAACAGGAAAATATAATAAGGATCAACTAAAAACTTTTTATTATGCTTGCTTATTACATGATATCGGAAAAGTTAACATACCTGATTCCATTTTAACAAAACCAGGTAAATTAACAGATGAGGAATTTAATATTATTAAGACTCATCCCATTGTTGGAGCTAATGCTATTCATAAAGTAGAGGGGATTTCAGAACATATCGAAGTCATCGAGCAGCATCATGAAAGATGGGATGGAAAAGGTTATCCATACGGTTTAAAAGGGGAGGAAATATCCCATCTGTCAAGAATTACAGCCATTGCTGATGCGTTTGATGCAATGACATCATCCAGATCATACCGAAAGGCACTACCACTAGAAGTAGCTTACGATCAAATTGTGCAAGGAAAAGGAAGTCAGTTTGATCCCAACCTAGTCGATTTATTTAAAGAAATTTATCAAGACTGGGTGGATTATTATAAACATTTTAATCACACACAAGAACACGAATGAAATGGAGGTGAGACGATGAAAATTCGTAAGCTTAAGCAAAATAAGGTAACTTGTTGGTGGTGCACATATTTTAATAACTGGTAGATTCTGTATGAAGAGAGTGGGATGTTGTCATGATAACATCCTACTTTCTATTTAGGTGGTGAAATAATGACGATATCGTTAAAATCAACCTTAACCCTATACCCATTAACGATTAAAGAAGATAAAAAGCACTATCTTGTCGAGGAAAGCATTTCTGGTGAATTTTTTGAAATGCCCAAGGTTTGTATTGATGCAATTAAAATGATGAACAATGGTTTCAATTTGGGACAGGTTCAAGCAAGCTTATTACAAACTTATCCTAAGGAAGAAGTAGACTTACTTGATTTTTCTCATCAGCTAGTAGAATTAGGTTTAGTCCAATCGATTGATGGCAAAATAATTGAAATGAAGAAAGAAAATCACAAAATTCGAGGTTTTGAGTGGATTCCTGCAAAGGTTGGGAAACTTTTATTTAATCGGGTAACATCTAAACTATACTTTCTAGTTTTTATGATGAATATATTGTTCCTTGTGTTAAATCCAAAATTATTACCCACCTATCAAGATATGTTTGTTTTTGATGTAATGATCTGGAATGTACTAATATATGCAGTTCTATCTTTAATACTCTTATTAATACATGAAATGGGACACGTTTTGGCAATCCGTTCTCACAATCTGCCTACAAATTGGAATATAGCTCATCGACTAATGCTAGTAGTTATGGAAACAGATCTTACTGCAGCTTGGAAACTTCCGAATCATCGTAGAAATATTCTCTATCTTGGCGGGATGTGTTTCGATCAAGTATTGCTGTTTACCGCGCTTTCATGGAAACTCACCCTTCCAAATGATGAACTAATCCTCCATGGAATATTGTCTATGATTGCTTTAGATATCTTTATTAAAACGATTTACCAGTGCTGTTTTTATATGAAAACAGATCTGTATTTTGTTTTTGAGAATATCTCTGGGTGCTATAATCTTATGGAAAATGCCAAACAACATTTACGAGAATGGTTGCCCTTTATCAAGGAGGATACTACAACTACAGTGTATCAAGAGGAAAAAAGAACCGTTCGTTTGTACAGCTATTTTTTCTTATGTGGAATTATTTTGACTTTTAGTTTATTTGCTTTTTATTTTCTTCCACAAGCCGTGTATGTCTATATGAATATTATCCCTCAGTTATTATTACCATTGAATAGTGTCTATTTTTGGGATGCAATCATCATCCTTGGTCAGTCGTTAATCATACTAGTGCTATTGTTTTATTCCATTACAAAGTCAAAACGCTTATGAGGAGCTTATATATAGGCTCCTCATTTAAGAATCACAAAGTTTTATTTAATAAAAATGGGAATATATTTTGTTCACTTTTTCTGAAAATGCTTGAATTGGTACAAAGCGAACATCCCGAAAGTATTCCTTTCCTTCGACAAAAAACAAAACAGCTGGGGCGGTAAATATCGAATATATCCCTGCAATACTTGGAAATTGATCTGCACGGATATAACCAAGTTTGACCATAGGATACTTCTGCATAACCTGTTTAATTTGTGGTAAAAGACTCTGACAAACACTACAATTTTTCTGCGAAACGAACAATAGACTAAGCGTATGATTTTGAATAAGATGGTCCAAATCCTCTTGATAATAAATGGAGCCGAATTCGTTCACTTTGTAACCTGCCTCTTAATTATTAGTAAAACAAGTGTATATTAAAAACACGCTGATTGGAAGCTGAATGCTTCTGAAACTTGCTATGCTATTTTAAGGTACGGCTTTAATACTGTTCACATGCTGAAAGTAAAGAGAATGCGTTCCATCTCCATACGTTTTCTTTTTCAAATCTTCACCTTCCGTTGACTTTGTCTCATCATAAGGTTGATCTGTTGTCACTTTTACATTAGCATCTTCTCCATCACTTAATAATGCAATATCAGCATTGGCGATATACCAATCTGCTTTTAATTTAGCCAAATCAAGGTTAACCTCGTGAAGATAAGTTCGAGCTTCTACCTTTCTGTTTCCCGGGATCGAAATAGTAGCATCATAGTTAACAAAATGATGGTTCATTCGATTTTTAGAAGGAGGGGAGAGTATTTCGATATATAGAGTATCTCCAACTTTATTAATGGAAATATAATCATCCTGTGAGAGCTTTGTTTCATAATTAGACCGAAAGCTTCCAAATATATTCACTTCGTCTGTTTCGTTTGCTTCCAATTCAATCCCATTATTATTCGCATCAATGACCACTTTTTTAATGTCCTTACTTAGCTTTTGATTTACTTCTGGCAATATTCCGTTCACTTCTTCTGTGTCCACATATTCTTTTACCGTTGTCACAAGCCCTGTCGAAGTAACAAAGTAAATACCAAGTGTCAGGACACCTATAAAAAGGATAAACAAGATAGAAAAAACGTCATATCTTACGATAGGTTGCTCTTGTTTTGATAACAGCAAATATATTAATATTTCAATGCCTAATATAATTAGGAGTATTGGAATCCAAGAAAGTATAAAGGTCGTTACCTCCCAGTTATATAGCTGGGATAAAAATAAGGTTACACCTAGTGCAATTAAGGAAAGTCCCATGGAAATAGAGCCAACACGCCATTTTCTCATTATTTCTTCACCTTCTCTTTCTTTTTAGAGCCGGATATCAATTTAATTCCGCCTAGGATTAATAGGAAGCATACAATACTGACTTGGAAGTATTGCTGATAATAGTACCATACATCAATATTAAATATTTCCCTTAGATTATCTGCGATAATAGGGAGGAAGGTACTATCAATCAGATAAAATACTCCTAACAATATAAGGCCAATCCCTAACCATTTTTGGTAATTGGCTAAATGTTTAAATACTGGAATATCCTCCAACTCTTGATCATGGGATCGATTAATTAGCTGTAAGGCATCAAAAAAACTAAAAAACCAGATAATAGGGATAACAAACAAAAATATACTTAAATGTAATACGTCAAGAATATAGATGGAAAGTAGAAAAGAAGCCATTAATTGTAAACCGCGATTTTGCAAGCCTAAATACATATGTCCCGCACCCGGGAAGATTGCCAATAAGGTAGTTAGCATTCTGCTTTTTTTGCTATCATCACGAAACCTATCAAAATCATCAAAAATGGTCGTATCTAATAAATCAATACCTTGTTGTTTTTTGTTCAACAACTGGATTACGTCAAACATGCTGTAGATCCAAATGATAGGAATCGCAAGGAGAAAGATTAAGAAAATACTACTCGTTAGTACACTCACAAAAAACACCATTGCAATAATACCAAAAAATGCTGCAAGTATGGTAAGTCCTCGATAGGTTAATCCTAAATAGAAGTGACCAATTCCAGGAATAAACGATAATAATATCGTAGAAAAGCGTTCCTTTTGTTTAGGGTCTTCTAGGGTAAATGCTTGATCATTGTTTGTTGTGCCCGCGAGTCCTCCTTGTTTTTTCATCACAAGTGTCATGACAATATCCATCATATTGATAAGCCAAACTATCGCTGCAATTAAGAAAAATCCAATAAACAAGGTATCGGAGTAGACAATGATTCCTGCAATAAATCCACAAAAAAGGGAACCTAAGAAGAATAAAGTATATAACACTCCTCTCCATCGATATCCTAAATAAATATGACCAAAGCCCGGAAACAAGGCAAGAAATAAAGCGAGTATGGGTGATTTTGTCATTAGTTATGATCTCCTTTCATTTCCTCTAATAATTGATCTGTTTTTTTCATGAGTTGTTCAGTTAACGATTGCTTTGGGCTTACTTCTGCTCTATCCGTGAGACTGATCATATTATCAAATACTCCAGAAAACATGAGAATCAAGGTCAAACCGGCTGCTAGAACATAGTGAATAATACTTTTAGAGAACAAGGAAGAAGCATTTGAGCTTTTGGATGATGGTTTTGAATCAAGCTGAATCCTTGCTATTGTTTTTTCTGTAAAGAAATCAGACACTGAGTCCTCAACTAGACTATTTTCCATAAGCTGGAGATAACTATCTAGACATGCTTCACAGCTATATAGATGATTCTCCATTGTCTTTCGATTCTCATCCGTTAATTGATCAAGAATATATAAGTTCATTTGCTCTTTAGGAATATGTTTCATCAGAAATCCTCCTTCTTCCAGTTTTCCTTCATCCAATTTCTTGCACGATATAACCGCATTTTTATTGTTGATTCTTTCATATTTAACTGATCCGATATTTCTTTATAAGATAAGCCCTCTAAATGATAAAGTTGCACCACTAGTCGCAATTTATCCGGCATTTCCATAATGGCAGCTCTGACCATCTCTCGTTCGTGTTTTGCTAAATATTGTTCCTCTGGATTATGGCCATCTGTTAATTGATAATCTTGATCAAAAAAAGTTAGGTCTTCTTTCTGACGCTGCTTCTTTCGGTTAAAATCAATAGCTTTATGTACGGCAATTCGACTGAGCCACGTCGTAAAACCTTGATTTTGATAGGAAGGGAGAGCATCGACCATCTTAATAAATGTTTCCTGTGCAAGGTCCTCAGCGTCCTTAGGGTTACGGACAACATGATAAATCACTTTAAATACATGGTGTTTATAACGTTCAATAAGTATCCGTAACGCTTGCTGATTTCCCTGCTGAACCTTCTTAATTAAAGCATCCTCTTGAATTGCTCTCCCCCCTCTCTGTAGTTCTCTGTAATATAGACGATGAAAAAATCAAAAATACTACATTCTTTTGAAAGTTTTTTTAAGAATAAAATGTACAATGCTATAATAACAATAACTGAAGTAGGAAGGAATTATAGAGGTTAGGTGATAAAATGAAGAAGATTTTGGCCGGATTAGTCATTGGGGGTCTCCTTATTAAAAGCTACTATGATACAAATGTTTGGAAAATAAATCGTCTTTCGATTGGTACAGATAGACTAAAAGACGAAACATTTCGTTTAGTTCAATTAACGGATATACATAACAAAATATTTTTTAATCAATATACGAGACTATTGCAAAAAATTATAAATTTTCATCCCGATCTGATCGTACTCACCGGTGACTTGATTGATCGAAAAACGAAAGATTTTTCGGGCATCCTTGCTTTTGTTGAACAACTAGCTAAAAGTCATCAATACGTCTATTTTGTGTCAGGTAACCATGAATGGGACCATCCTAGAGGGGAGGAATTTATAAACAGCTTAAGACAAAGAAATGTTAAACTTCTTGATAATAAAAGAGTAATTGTTAAGCTCAAGCGATGCCAAATCTGCTTAGTAGGGGTAGCAGATGCGGCAACGGGAAATGATCAGTTGACAGAAAGCTTATTTATAAAGGAGGGTTATCGTATATTGCTCTCACACTCACCAGAAATCATTAATAGGAAGGCTGCAAAGCTAGCTGACCTTATATTATGTGGTCATACACATGGCGGACAAATAAGACTCCCTTTCTTAGGTGCCATTATTTCTCCAGACCAAGGCTTATTCCCAAGTCTGGATAAAGGGATTTTCCAGCATGAAAAGGGAAAGTACCTTTATATTGATAGTGGTCTAGGCACTACTAGGCTTCCAATAAGGTTTCTTAATCAGAGTCAATTATCTTTTTTGACCATTTACGGTACAAATCGATAATAGGGGGCCCCACTTTATTACAATTTGGTAGAAGAAATGACATAACAATGTCATCTTTTTTGCAATTTTTACAATTTTTTTAAACTTTCTTAATATCCTCCATTTATACTGTTAGTAGTATAGAAACAGGAGGTCTTAACAAATGAGGAAAAGAAATAAGAAAAAAGTGGCACGATTATTTTCCGTTTTTTTAATTACATGCATTTTATTTTCTCATGTATTTGTTCATTTTTCAGTCGTACAAGCTAGTCCAAATCAGAAAATCGAGGAAAATACAGATGAAGAACGCTCTGCTGAAACTTCGGGACAGCAATCAGTTGAAAGTAAAGACAAACAATTAACTCGGAAACCAAATCAGATACATAACGAGGAAGACAAATCATCTACAAAGGAAGTAGAAGAATCGAATGAAATAACCGAGTCTGCGACAAAACAAGAAAAAAACATACCTGAAATCGACGAAAAAAAAGAGAAAGTAGAGAAATCCTCGATAGAAAATGCAGAAGGTACCCCCTCTATCGATTTTCAAAAGGTTCCTTCGATCCTAATTACAGAGGTCATGCCTTTTAGTAAGGAAAATGACCAATTTGCCTATTTCGAAATCTACAATAATTCTAATCAAGCTATTCAATTAGATTATTACAATATTTCTTTCCATTCTACAGCTAGTTCAGGTGAAAAAATACTCGAATTACCACCAACTTCTCTTGAGCCAGGTGAAACAGTGGTTGCTTGGAACAATGGAGGGAATCTTTCCATTGATGACTTTAATCACCATTACGGAACTAAGCTCACGGAAGAACAAGTGATAAGCTATCAAGCTATTTCGTTTAGCAATACTAATAAGCAAACGATTAGTATTCGTGATAATCAACAAGAGATCGTTTCAGCAAGCTTCTCAGAAGAAGATATTCAGCTAGGAAAGACGCTTACTTACCTATATCCTCAAGAATCAACCGCAATGCAAACTTCCAAGCAGCAACAAAAACCCACACCTGGTAAACTCGATAAACAACAAATACCTGAGAAACCAGTAACTGTTTCAGCTAGTGATGCACCAATAATCAAATCCAAGCCTGTCTCTGAGGCCGATGTAAATTCAACCATTACTATCAATGCTATCATTGATGATGCAGATTCAAGTCTTCAAGCAAAATTATTCTATCGATATCAAGGAGAGGCATCCTATCGAAGTGTGGAAATGTCAAGACAGGAGTCAAATAACTATCATGCAGAGATACCTGCAGAAGAAGTCATAACCGGACAAATAGAGTATTATATAATGGCAACCAATGCACATCATCGAGCAGTTGACCCAACAAAAGATACGCCAAATGTGATCACTGTCAAAAAAATAGAAAAAGAAAAGAAGCAAGTAAATACAGTAGTAGAAGAACAAAAAATGATCAACGAGGATTTTACTCAGTACCCACAACTTTTAATTACAGAAATTTCACCTAATACAGCAGGTGGTGGTACCGATTATTTTGAATACTTTGAACTATATAATAATACTAATCAAACCTTACATCTAAGCGATTATCATTTCATTTATCATTACACGGACTCCAGTAAGAACATTATGTTTGAATTACCAGACGTAGATATAGCGTCAGAAGAAACATTAGTATTCTGGTATAACAATGGAAAGAACGAGCTAGAAGCTTTTAACGAACAATTTTCTACTAATCTAACAAAAGAAGAGGTCATCCCATTTAATAGCTCATCCTTTCCTGGATTTGCGAATGGAGGAAATCGTGCTTTAATTATTAAAGATCACAAAAATAACGAGGTTGTTTATGCTGATTATCTAGGTGAAGATAATAATAATGATGGAAAGGTTATTCAATATAAATATCCATTAGAAGAAGCTACAAAAATGAAGAAGCATCAAGTACTAGCAGACCCTACACCTGGCATGGTAGATGAGGTTCAAGTACCAAGTGAGTCTGTAGAAGTTCCAGAAGAAGAAATAGACCAAGAAGCACCAATGATTACACATAAACAAGTGAAGGAAGGACAGGCTTTTTCGCCGATTTCGATTCAAGCAGAGATAGTGGACAATCATACCATTCCATCAGCGAATCTTTACGTTAAGAAGAAAGACTCTGAATATATCAGTCTACCAATGTCGATAGATCCTGAAAATCCCTCACAATATACAGTAGAGATACCTGGTAATCATGTGGATGAAAACCTTACTTATTATATAGAAGCAACAGATGGTAGAAATAAGAGTAAAACAGAGGAATTTACGATTCAAATTGATCAGGAGAAAATTGATTCTCAAGCATTACCACCATTACTAGTAACAGAGGTTGTACCTGATACGACAAACACAGGGTCTGCTGACGGCTATGAATTTATTGAAATTTATAATAATACAGATCAACCGATTAATTTAAAGGATTACAAGATCCAATATCGTTATGGTACTGATCCAGAAAGTGATGTGATTTGGCCATCTATTCCAGATGATGTCGTAATTCCAGCAAAGGAAACACTTGTTTTCTGGATCATTAATGGTCACAATAATGATCAAACAGTAGCAGATTTCAATGCGAATTTTAGCTCCCAGTTAGTGGAGAATCAGGATATTGTTCGTATTGAATCAGCAGGGATGGCTAATGGTAGCACAAGAGGTTTAATTATTGCTTCCAATACAGGAATTGAATATTCCATCGCTTACTATAATGACACAGAAAATGTGGATGATGTTGTCGCAAATAAGGGAATTGTTTATAGATATCCAGTAGATAAGACGAATGTAATGGAAAAAATAAGTGCAGGTGAATTAGATGCAACACCTGGCACAGTAGAGGACTATCAAGTTCCGAACGAACCTGTTCAAAAACAACAAGATACAATAGCACCAGAAATCGATAATATAACGACCATTTCTCAGGTGAATCATACGGAAAACATTGATTTACAAGTAAGTGCCAATGATAATCAAGAGGTTAAAACGGTAGCTGTGTATTATCGAACCGAGGATGAAAAAGAATTTAAAGAGGCCTTACTGGAAGAGAGTGAAGAAAAAGGGGTTTATCAGTATCGCATTTATGCTCCCGAAATCATAGGAAAAGAATATGTAGAATATTATTTTCAAGCATCAGATGGTACGAACAGTGTAAAAAGCGGCATTGAAACGATCCGAGTGGCAAGTGACCTGGATCAAAGTCCTCTCAGATTGAATGTAGAGAATGAGCAAATTTTATCTGGTAAATCCATCATAAAGGGGACAGCTGAGAAGAGTAGCTCAGATGACTTAATAATGAAAATTGACGAACAAGTAATCAACGATACGTATAAAGCTGTGGAACATCAAGCGTATTTAGCATTTGAAGTTAGCGGAATTAACACTTATTTCCAAAATGGTGTCACAATAGGGGATGAGATTGTCCATATTTTCGATGATTGGATGGCCCAATGGGAAACGATTACGGTTCCCATTGATCCAACAAAACTGCAGTTAGGTGATAATACTATTACAATTCGTGCTGGTAATAAAGCTACTCCATGGGAGGGAGACCCTGGCGAGAATCGAGATGATTTTAATCTTCGTAATGTTCGGTTAGTGATGACAGATGGTACGGTTTTAACAGATCCGTCACATCCGGATCCGTCGGATGTGTTAGATATGGGGGATGATGGAACAGAGCGGATAGCGGAGCATTTCACATTTACCATTACGGATGGGTTAGCAAATTCTTTAGCTTATCAATGGGATACGACTACGGTGGAAGATGGTTCTCATCGCGTACAAATTCTTCAAAATACTAAATTAATCGAAAGAAAGGTATTTGTCGATAACACGGCACCAATCATCAGCCCCAATATGGAAGAAAATAGGTCCTATAAAGGTGAGTTTGAGATCAATGCAGAAATAACGGACGAAATAGCTGGAGTGGACAGTTATCAAGCATGGTTAGATAACGAAGAAATCACCCTTCCATATATGACATCGTCTGGCTCCTTAGCACCTGGAGAGCACGTGTTGAAAATCAAAGCGATTGATAAAGTTGGAAACGCAAAAATCGAAGAAATAATGTTCCATACAGTAGAGGAAAATCCAACAGAACCAAACAACCAAACGGATACTCAAATTGGTGATCCGAAACTACGAGTCAAAGTCAAGGACCCAATGGGAGATCAATTAGATGTTGGTTTTTATCAGGCATTTCAATATAAACCATCCGATAAAAGCTCCGTTATATCCTATCAAAGTACAGCTAAAACGGAGCCACCTGCAACGAGGAAAATCTCTGGTAGGGCAAAATTGTCCAATCAAGAATTGAAGCTTGCTTCCGAACTAGATGGGGAATACTTAGTAACAGATTCTACGACTGAATTTCCTTATCATCGCTTTGATGTCACTTTAGATGAATCGGTTCATAACGATGATCAAGTAGAATTAGTATGGAATGGTCATTCATTAGAAGGTAGGAAGGTCTCCATGTATGCATGGAACATCGAAAAAGCGCAATGGGACTTGATCGACTACCAAATTGCAGGCACTGATGACTTTACGTTAAGTGGTTATGTGGAAGTGAGCAAGTATGCAGACAACCATACCATTCATGTTATCATTCAGGATGAAATTCCTGCAAATCCAAATAAATATGATTATACCTTTGTTTGGATGTCTGATACACAATATTATTCGGAAAGCTATCCGCATATTTATGATAGACAAACTCAATGGATTGCCGAAAATCAAGAAAAAATGAACATCGAATATGTCTTTCATAGTGGTGATTTAGTCGATGAAGCAGACCAAGAATACCAGTGGTTACATGCGGATGAGTATATGAAGACATTGGACGATGCTAATATTCCATATGGGGTGCTTGCAGGAAATCATGATGTATTGCAAAAAGATAATGACTACACAGAATATTATAAATACTTTGGTGAGGATCGTTTTATGGAAAAACCGTACTATGGTGGTTCCTATCTCAATAACAGAGGACATTATGATTTAATTTCGGTTAATGGCAATGACTTTATTATGATGTATTTAGGCTGGGGTATTGATGAGGAGGGAATTGCGTGGATGAATGAGATACTAGCTCAATATCCCGATCGCATGGCGATATTAACCTTTCATGAATATTTACAAGCAACTGGAACACGCCATCCTTTAGGTGAAAAACTGTACAATGAAGTCGTTATTCCAAATGAAAATGTAGTGACAGTCTTGTCTGGTCATTATCATGAAGCTCAAACCTTGATAGATGAAATCGATGATGATGGAGACGGAATGCCCGACCGAACTGTTTATCAGATGTTAGCAGATTATCAAGCAGGACCTGAAGGTGGTCAAGGGTATATGCGTTTGTTACATTTTGATTCAACGAATAACCGAATTTTTGTTAATACGTATTCACCATATATGGACGATTACAATTACTATGATACAGATGAGTATCCGAACAAGGATGAATTTATGATTAATCTAGATCTAACACCAAAGGAAAAACGTGTAGCTACAGATTCCTTTGTGGTTAATGTGTACACCAATTCTGAGATAGGTACTGTTCAAAATGTTGCAAGTGGAGATACCGCAGAAATAACATGGTCTGGGTTAGAAGAGGGGAAGACCTACTACTGGTATACCCGAATTACAGATCAGTATTCTGGCTCTAAAAGATCGTCTATTTGGTCTCTTATAAAAGGAAGGGATGATGTATCTGAAGGCGAGCATGATGAAAATAATCAAGATGAAGGTACAGGTACGGGGGATAATGATCAAGAGCAACCTCCAACCAAGCCAGAAGTTAATCCAATACAAGATGAAAAAGGGAATGAAATCGACAATCAGGATGAAATAGAGAAACATTCGGAATCAGATAAAATAATTCGAGTGAATAAAAATCAAGACAAAGAGCCTCTGACTAGTAAGCAGGGTATTTCGCTACCAGATACTGCGACAAACATATATAATCTTTTGTTAGGCAGTATGGTTCTACTCGTAATGGGAATAATCCTTTTCATATGGCAAAGACAGAAGCGGCAGAAGCAAACGTATTCTAACTAAAATGGAGTAGAAATTTGTAAGAAAAAAGGAGCTTGCATTTCAAGTCAAGCTCCTTTTTACATTCAGCTAAAGGCTCCAATAAATGATAATGACGATTATTTCAAAAACTAGTGAAATAAATATTATCCAAATTATTTCTAACCTTAAAAAAGCATTCATTACGGTCCATTCTTTTATTTTTGCTAAGCGTCTAGCAACTTTCCAGTTGATAGGCACAAAAAACAATGAAAACAATAATCCAACGGAGAGTGAAATAGAAGAATGGATAACTCCTAAATTAGCAGTTAAATCAGCTACGGTATTGCCGATTATGTATATGGGAATACCTACCCATATAAAAAAGGTTAAGACCAATAATGGGATTACCATTATAACAATCATAAAATTCTTCTTCAGAACATCAAGATAAATTTTAGTATACATATATTCCCCCATAAGATTTATCCAGGTAACAACCACTATTGCTATAAAACAGCCTGCTATCTAATCAGATGAAGTCCCACTAATATTTTAGCAAATTGTCGTAATAGGAGGAAATAATATTCAACTATTCATGAAGTAGACTTTCCTCACAGTATTATCAGAAAATGGTGTATTAATCCATCTTACCTGGAGGTGACATAAGAAAAGGGCAGCCTTTTTTTACAAGACGCTCAGGAACTGTATTTACCGTATAATCTCTCGGATCTAACTTCTCATCTACTTCCTCCCAAAACAAAGGTGTTGCGACAGTAGCTTCCTTGGTGGCTCGAGTAGAATAGGGAGCAATTATTGTCTTTCCCTCAGCGTGTTGTACATAGTCAATATAAAGACGATTTTTGCGTTTCTTTTTTAATCGTTCTATCGTAAAACAATCTGGATATTGTTGAACAAGCACTTCTGCTACAGCTCGCATAAAATCTCTCGTCTCCTCAAATGTCATCATTTTCTCTCGCAATGGTAAATGAATTTGTAGACCTGTCCTACCTGATGTTTTTATTAATGGAGTAATACCTTCTCCTTCCACCATATCCTTAATCAAATGGGCGGCCATTACAGCATACGAAAAATACTCTAGACTTGGTGGATCGAGATCAAATACCATTTCATCAGGGTAAGCAGAGTGAACCGTTTGAAAAGGAATATGAAATTCTAATCCTCCATGATTACCGAACCATAACAAACTTTCAAGTGTATTACACAATAAATCCTTTTCCCCATCCTCAGATAAAATATAATCGATAAACTCAGGAGCATAATCAGGTAAATGCTTTTGATAAAAGGAATGTTGATCGATTCCATCAGGATAGCGGATCATCGTTAAACGTTTGTTTTGTAATCTAGGTAGTAAGAAAGGGGCGACATTCCTCAAATAGACAAGATAATCAAGTTTCGTGATCTGGGGAAATAGTTCTTTATTGGGCTTAGTTAAGTCAATTTCTTTAGGTAGCTGGGCTAACCCTAACCGAACCATCTCCTCCGTACAATCTGTTGGAGATAGATCAAACCGAAAAGATCGAAAAACTGGTTCTCTTATCTCTCCGTCCTTCACATCTAAACAATTAATATCTATGCAAACACTAGGTGTTACGTACCAATGCGTGCCCTGTTTACGACCATTTGCTTGGATGAAATTAGTTAAGGTTTTTTTATCTTCTTGAGCAAAGCCATGTTTGATTTTTCCTAGTTCTTCATTCTTGTCTAATTTTACATCAAAATAATCATTTGTCAGATTCCATCCACTTATTACACCTTGTACAGTTCGATAATTTTTCCATTTTATCCATTGTCTCGTTCTTTTCCCTTCGATATAGGTTGAATGGATATTTTTTGCGACAATTCCCTCTGCTTGATGGAAGAAACTGATTTCTTCTATTTCATTGAGCTTCTTAAAGGAGTGAATGAGAAGTAGCTGCCTCTGCTCCACCGTGAATTGCTTAAATAATTGCTCTAATTGTTTTCTTCGGTCTAAAAGTGTTTGTGATTGAAGGGTTTGATCATTCAGCAGTAATAGGTCAAAACAGAGGAAGCTTACTGGTCGCTGTTTGCTTAATTGTTGTATTTTTACTTTAGAACGAGTTCTTCCTCTTGTCTGAATAGAAGAGAAGTTAGCTTGATATGGCGTTCTTAGGATAACAAGCTCTCCATCTAAAAAAATCGGAAGTTGCTTTTCAATATTCTTTTGGAGAATTAAACAAGTAGAGACGATTTCAGGAAATTGAAAGGTGAGATCCTTGCCATTACGGCTCCATAATGTGATCTTCTCTGCAGTCCACTCAATTCCGCAACGAAAGCCATCATATTTTATTTCATAGATCCAATCCTTCTGCTTATTTATTTCCTCAACAAGCGTCGGTAACATTGGTTTCCACATTGTCAACACCCTTTCTCCTTATATATTTGCTTATTTTTGAATTTTTATTAAGACTTTGCAAATGCTATGAATACAAGAGGAGTGATGAATGCATGCATACGATGTGGAAAGGTACGATAAGCTTCGGTTTAGTTAATATTCCGGTTAGTCTTCATTCCGCAACAGAGAACAAGGATATTTCTCTACGAAATCTTCATAAGGAATGTCATTCCCCATTAAAATATGAGAAAGTTTGTCCTGTTTGTGATAAGGAAGTAGGGAATGAAGATATTGTGAAGGGCTTTGAGTACACAACCAATAAATTTGTTATTTTAGAGGAAGAAGATTTAAAGGCGATTAAGGACGAAAAACAGGATAAAACTGTTGAAATCATGGATTTTATAAAATTAGAAGAAATTGATCCGATTTATTTTGATAGGAGTTATTATCTTTCACCAAATGAAGGTGGTACCAAAGCATATGCGTTATTACGAGAAGCTTTAAAAGATACGAAGAAAATCGGATTAGCTAAAATCACGATTCGTTCAAAGGAGCATTTAGCGATCATTCGTTTTTATCAAAACACACTTGTGATGGAAACCATTTATTTTCCTGATGAAGTGAGAGATTTTAAAGAGGTACCAAATGTTCCGGAAGAAACCGATGTAGTCGGAAAAGAACTTGATACGGCTAAAATGCTTATAGATCAATTAACAACAGAATTTGAACCGACCAAATATAAGGATGAATATCGTTCTGCATTACTTGAACTGATCGAGCGCAAGAAGAATGGTGAGGAGATCTCAACAGCGAAGGAACCGAAGAAAAAGGACAATGTAACAGATCTTATGGAAGCATTGGAGAAATCATTAAAGAAAACGAAAACTACTCAGAAGAAAGGTACAAAACGGAAGACAACAACCAAAAAGAAAAAATCGACGACAAAGACAGGATAATAAGAAGGAGGTTAGACGATGGATGCCAAAAGAGCACAAGAAATTGCGAATGCAAGCGAAATGTGTCAAGTTACTTATAATGGGACAAATGTCTATATTGAACATGTCGACCAAAATAGTGGAAAAGCGACTGTTCATCCATTAAATAATAAAACAAGCAAATGGAGTGTAACAGTAGACGAGCTATTAGAACAATAAAAAAGAAAACTCGGCATTACAAAAACTTAACAAAACTAATGCCGAGTTTTTTATATAGAAATACTATCCATATCTAGTAAACTGTAGTATAATTTAGGAGTAGTGAATGGAAGATTGTATATGTGCTTTTTCTGTGTGAAACTTTTCATGTGTTCCCTTAATTAAATGATGAAAAGGATTATCTGTATGAGCCTCTATCGCTGCTATACCAACCCCTGTAATACCACCCTTTACACAAACCTTTTCGATTAATTCCGGTAATGTAAATTGTTCTGTTGCTAGAAGCTTTCCAAAGCCAATAAACATTTTCTCCATTAGCAATGTGGCATCTTCTTTTGTGATTTCCGTTAATTCATTTGCATTCTCAATAAAACTTTGAGCTAAAAAGGCGAAAAATGCTGGTCCACAAGAAACAATATCAGAAGAAATCCTCACAATATCTTCCTTTATCTCCAGTGGTTCCGAAAAACTTCGACATCTCTTGATAAAAAGTTGCTTACGATCATGATCGATCTTTTCACTAAATGTTAGAAGTGAGACTCCAGCAAGGGCTTGATTTGTAATGCTCGGAATCATTCTGGCTACCTGACAATCGACAAGGCTTTCAATCTCCTGAACAGATACCGGGCTTGTAATGGACACTAACAAATGATGTTGATTGAGTCGATGACTGATCTCTTTTAATAATGGAACCATATCCACTGGCTTTACACAGATAAATACAGTATCTACTGAGTCAATCAGTGTAAACGGATCATCTTTCACCTGGATATGAGGATATGTTTCCTTCAGCTCATATGCTCGCTCAACTGTTCGATTGGTTACAAATAAGTCTCTTTGATCCAATAACTTAGATTGTAGAAAGGCATGTATTAATACCTTTCCCATATTTCCCGTTCCGATGATTCCCCATTTCAATGTATTCGCCTCCCGCTTTTGTTTCAGTTTCCCACTTAGTGAAGGAAACAATCTTACCTTATTTTTATGATTAACTATACCATTCTATGATAAGGGGCTGATAATATGTATTGGTTAAAAAAATACTGGTATTTTGCTGTAATCATATTGGTTGTAGCTATTTGGATATACGTCAATCCTAGTGATACAAACCAATCAGAGAATTTTATAATGACAGAAAATACCGAAACAACTGTTGAAGAAATCGATCGTATAGAAAAGGAGAATGAAGAGCAAGTAGTCATGGTCGATGTGAAGGGTGAAATAGCAAAACCAGGCGTTTATCAAATGGAAGCAGTAGACAGAGTTCAGGATGTGATAAAGATCGCAGGAGGTTTAACTAAAAAAGGAGATCCGTCCGCAATAAACATGGCTGAACGTGTTTATGATGAGATGGTGATCATAATACCAAAGAAGGGAGAAGAGGGGAGTATTGGAGCTCAATCGGCAGTTCAATCAGACGGGAAAATTAAAATCAATACGGCTACAAAGGAAGAAATCATGCAAATACCAGGTATTGGGGAGGTAAAGGCAAATGCGATGATCGATTTCCGTGAGACGAATGGAAGGTTTGAAAAAATAGAGGACCTAACAAAGGTTAATGGTATTGGTGAAAAAACACTAGATAACATTCGCGATTTTGTTCAAATTCCTTAGCTCTTATTGACGCTTGTACAAGGAATCGGTACACTTTAAAAGATAGAAGTTTGAAAAACGAGGAGTGTAACCAATGGAAAGAATCTCATGGCATCAATATTTTATGGCGCAAAGCCATTTGCTAGCATTAAGAAGTACGTGTGAGCGTTTAATGGTAGGGGCAACAATCGTTAGAGATAAACGTATTATTGCTGGAGGATACAATGGTAGTGTGTCAGGTAGTGTCCATTGCATTGATGAAGGCTGTTATGTGATTGATGGACATTGTGTGAGAACGGTTCATGCAGAAATGAATGCCCTTCTTCAATGTGCTAAATTCGGAGCACCGACTGAAGGTGCTGAGATTTATGTGACACATTTTCCTTGTCTTAATTGTTGTAAAGCAATTATTCAAAGTGGCATCAAAACCGTTTACTATGCAGCCGATTATAAAAATCATCCTTATGCTATTGAACTTTTTGAAGAGGCAAATGTAAAGGTGGAAAAAGTAGAGCTTGATCATCATACTATTGAGCTTATTCCAACTGTAAAATAAAATCTGATAGGAGGAAAAGGTTTGCTTGCTTGGATTCATTGGTTTGTGATTATTTATGTAATAGCGGTTTTTGCTAGAATGGATCAGAGTCCTTGGATCGTCCTCCTTCTTATCCCTCCTTTGATCTATTTTGTACGAACCCACAGAATGCCTCTCTGGTTAGTCTTTTCCTTACTCCTATGCTTTATTTTCTTCTATAATCAAACTCCTTCAACGGATAGACAAAATCTGGATTCCTCCCATAAGTCAATGATTCAGGGTGATATTATTTCTGAAGTCAACAAAACAGATACATATGTTTCTTTTTTGCTTAAAGAATATAGAAGCACCAACAAAGTGAAGGTTCAACTATTTCATCAAAACGAAAGAGCAGAAGATTTATTTATCCAAAAATTAAATAGGGGAAGTAGATGTCAACTAGTCGGTACATTTCAGGAGATGATAACAGCTACAAATCCTGGTCAGTTTGATTATCAACACTATTTGCATAATCAAGGCATAAGTAGTCAATTTCTAATTAATGATAGTACGGCATCGAATTGTAGCGGATCATCCTTTTATCAAATGCTTTATAATGCTCGAAATCAACTTTTGGAGCATCTGGGGGGTTACGTCAATCCTTTCACTTTTTCTTGGATCAATGCACTTCTATTTGGCAACAAAGATTTGTTATCAGATGAAACGATTACGTTGTTTCAAGATTGGAATCTTTCTCACTTATTAGCAATCTCTGGATTGCATGTTGGATTACTGATGACCTGTCTCTACTTTTTTGGCTTGTATATCGTAAAACTATCCGTAGAACGTATGCAGCTTATCCTCTTCTTATTTCTACCAATATATCCTCTTCTATCTGGAGCTGCGCCTTCTGTATGGCGGGCAAGCCTTTTAGCATTGTTCCTGCTCGTGCTTCGAAAACTAAAGATAAAGCTCCCTACAACCAGTATACTAAGCATCGTCTTTTTTGTTATGGTGCTGACAAATCCTTATCATGTGTATTCTATTGCGTTTCAATTTAGTTTTATTGTTACGTATGCGATTTTGTTCTCTCGAAAGCTCCTATCAGGTGATATTGGATTTGTTTGGATTTCTCTACGGATTAGCTTTATCAGTCTCATGGTATTATTGCCTATTCAAATACAATTATTTTATCAATTCCAACCATTGTCTGTTTTAGTTAATTTAATAGTTGTCCCATATTTTACACTGTTTGTTTTACCTTTTTTATTGTTAATTTGTTTCAGTGCGATGATCCCTTCGTTCCTTCCGATATGGTCTCATGTATTTCAATTTATTCATTCCCATTTTCTAACATTGATGCGTTTGATTGATGAAGCCATTTCATGGTCTTGGACGATTGGCCAAATACCTAATCCATTGATAATTGGATACTATATTTGTTTGTTATTATTTTTACTTTATTTTGAGCAGGGAAAACAAATAAGAGCGTTTAGTTATGGTCTTGGGTTAGCGGTTTGCTTAGTATTAGCATCAATCCTTCCCTATCTTAATCCTTATGGATCAATCACCACACTTGATATTGGTCAAGGAGATGCTATTGTTATTGAATATCCCTATCGAAGAGGTGTCGTTATCATAGATGCGGGAGGTAAACTAAAGAAGCATTTTACTGAACCTTCTAGTGATGTCTATGATCAGATTATAGATGCATTTCTTCGGTATCGTGGTATAAGCGCGGTGGATGCCATGATCCTTTCCCATGCTGATCATGATCATATTGGAAGTGTTCCTTATATTCTTGACGATTATCAAGTGGATTACCTTATCACTTCCCCTTATTTTGATCCGAAATTGCTCGAACAATATCATGAAAAGAATAAGCATTTTCAACATATAGAGGGGGAAGAGGGAAATAAATTACGTATTAAGGATCATATCTTTCATGTGCTGCATCCCTCTCTGGATAATGGTGATAAAAATGAAAATTCATTG
Source organism: Gracilibacillus sp. JCM 18966 (assembly GCF_055392695.1). NCBI lineage: Bacteria > Bacillati > Bacillota > Bacilli > Caryophanales > Bacillaceae > Gracilibacillus > Gracilibacillus sp. JCM 18966. The sequence goes on from NZ_AP043883.1 coordinate 3,014,829, forward strand.
GTTCTATATAGTAAATTTGGTGAGTTTAATTGGTTATTTACAGGAGATATCGGAGAAAAAAGTGAGCAATATTTAGCCTCGAACTATCCGTCTCTTCCTGTTGATGTTCTAAAAGTAGCTCATCATGGAAGTCATACATCTAGTTCTATTCCTTTTATTGAACAAATACAGCCTGAGGTAGGCATCATTTCTGTAGGAAGAAACAATGGCTATGGTCATCCTCATCCTAAAGTATTAAGGACATTGAAAAGAAGAAAGGTTCGAGTTTTTCGGACAGATAGGATGGGGGCGATTACTTTCCAATATGATGGAACCATTTCAACCTTTCTTCCATATGATAATGTAAAGTCTAAACGATAGAATTTTTATTGATATTTCCTCTATTTTCTATACCTGTATAGTATAATTTCACCATGCTAGAAGGTGCTGAAAAGTACGTAAGCAAAAAGAAGTAAGTTTAGCGAAATCATTGGTTTTGTCTAAATTAAAAAAACGAGACTTTTTGTCTCGCTTTTAAGAACCAATGGCATCAAATATAACCGCAATAAAGAAAATAATCATGAAAAATAGAAATGAAAAAATAAAACCAGCAGCTGCATCAAAAAGGTCATGACGCTTGGATTGAACTTCTTTTTCGAATTCGTTCATAATAGCATACCTCCTTATTTCAAAAAAATAGTTCCTTCATTCTACAGGATTCCCTTACTTAGCAAGAGTTAACACCAATATAATTCATCAATACGGTCAATCTATATAATAAGAAAAACATCGTAGCTTCGTTAGTTACCCGGGGCTAATGAAGTTGCGTTAATATAGATTGCGAAGGGAAGGTACTTTTCTTTCCCTTCTTTATTTTTGTCGATACAATTTAAGCACTTCCATTCAACCCAAAGTGCTGTTAAGCCCAATGTATATCTAATATAGTGGTTTTTTGGACTTCTGTTTCAAAAGTATGTAATCAATGAAGAAACCTTTTCTTAACATGAATCTTATTATACAATAAAACATATTTGTTTTTTTTTCAACACTTATTATACGTATATAATGGAATTTTTTATACATATTGGAGATGGAATCATGAGTTATTTAAATGTAATGGAACAAATAAAAAAGGGTCAATTTTCTCCTGTTTACTACATGCATGGAACAGAAACCTATATGATGGAAGCAGTTAAACAATCCCTTTTAAAGCATAGTATTGAGGAGGAAGACAGGGATACAAATGTGTCATTATATGACCTGGAGGAAATATCGATTCAAGATGTGATTAATGATACAAATACATTTCCCTTTTTAGGTGAAAAAAAATTAGTGATCGCCACTAATGCTAGCTTTTTGAAAGCAAAACCACCTAATCTTGATTTCACTCATCAAATAGAGACATTAATTAATTATATACAGAATCCAGCACCATATAGCATTCTTGTTTTAATAGCACCATATGAAAAAGTGGACGAAAGAAAGAAAGTAGTGAAACAATTAAAGAAGGAAGCAACTGTTATTTCTTGTGAACCGTTAAAAGAATGGAATATGAAAGAAGCCATTGAGAAGATTGCACAGGAGCATCAAGTAATTGTAAAGGAAGAGGTTGTGGAATATATACTGGAGGAAATAGGTACTAATCTGATGATAATAAGCTCCGAAATGGAAAAATTAGCGTTATATGTTGGTCCTGGCAATACGATTCGATTGGAAGAAGCAGAATTACTTCTTTCACATCAAGAAAATAGTACTGGCTTAAAATTAGTGGATGCCATTATTGAAAGTGATCTTGCAAAAGCAATTCATATCGCAAAAGATTTAGAAAAGATGAATGAAGACCCGATTGCACTTGTAGCTCTTGTTTCTTCTCAATTTCGAACATTGTTACATGTCAAATCATTGAAGCAAAAAGGATATAGTCAGCAGCAAATCGTAGGCCAACTTAAGATACATCCTTATGTTGCAAAGCTTTCTTTAAATAGGCAACAAAAATTTACCAAAGAAGAACTTCACCAAGCATTAACCATTCTTGCAGAAACTGATGCCCAAATTAAAACAGGAAAGGTTGATAAATCACTTGGCCTAGAACTTTTACTATACCAAATAATTCAGTTACGCCAAACGACAAGAGTATAAACAGAAAAAGAAACAAAGCAAAAACCTGCTTCCAATATGGGAAGCAGGCTTTTTTACTTTAGGCACTTAATTCATTAACTTTTTTCGCTAATCGTGACTTTTGACGATTCCCTTTGTTTTGATGAACTAAACCTTTTCTTACTGCTTTATCAATTTTTTTCACAGCTGTTTGAAGTGCTACCTTTGCATTTTCGACATCTTTACTTTCCACTAAAGCCTCAACTTTTTTAATATGTGAACGCATATCTGTTTTAATGGATTGATTGTGTAAACGGCGATCTTCGTTTGTACGTACACGTTTAATTGCAGATTTAATATTTGCCATTATCTTCACCTCCGTAAGCTTCGTACCATTTCATTTGTTAGGTCAAAAGACATTTTATCAAAGCTCGTCAAACTTTTCAATAAAAATTATTTCAAAAACTATATGCATCAATTCACAAGAGGCGGTAAAACTACTTTCAAGTTCAATCATATTTGAAGGAGGAGGACAAAAAATGGAAGAGGAAAAATTTGAAGTCCGTACCGATCTTGCAGTAGAAGCAAAAGATATGTATGTAGAGAAAGAAAATCAAACAGAAGATCGTATTAAAGGGGTGAAGATGAAAGAGGAAACCGATGGAAATATTCGGATTTCTTATGTCGAAATTAATGAAGAAGGCGCAAAGAAAATTGGGAAGAATCCAGGTTCCTATCGAACGGTTTACTCTGATGCGATCAAAAAGCAAGATACTGCACTACAAGAAGAGACCGCCAAAGTCATGGCAAAGCAACTTAGCGATTTAATGAAAAGAAATAAAATTGATAAGGAAGCTACCGGACTTGTTGTTGGGCTTGGCAACCGAAGTGTTACACCTGATGCCCTCGGCCCTCTTACGATTGAGAAAGTTTTAGTAACCAATCATTTATTTGAACATGAACCACAATATGTTGCAGATGGCTATCGAAGAGTTGCTTCAATTAATCCCGGAGTCATGGGTATTACAGGGATTGAAACGAGTGACATCATTAAAGGAGTAATTGATAAACTAAAGCCTGACTTTGTCATCGCAATTGATGCTTTAGCTTCTCGTTCCATGGAAAGAGTAAATACGACCATTCAATTATCAGACTCAGGCATCCATCCAGGATCTGGTGTTGGTAATAAACGAAAAGAATTGAGCAAGGACACATTAGGAATACCAGTTTTTGCAATTGGAGTTCCAACTGTAGTAGATGCTGTTACCATAACTAGTGATGCAATCGATTATGTATTTAAACATATAGGCAAAGAATTTCGAGAAAAAGATAACCCCTCTAAATCTTTAACTCCTGCTGGAATGAGCTTTGGAGATCGTTCTTTGTCAGAGGAAGATATGCCAAGTGTCGAAAAAAGAGAAAAAATTTTTGGGATGATTGGTTCACTCAATGATCATGAAAAAAGAGCATTAATGCGAGAGGTATTGACTCCACTTGGTCACAACCTTATGGTCACACCAAAGGAAGTGGATGGCTATATGAAGGACATGGCTCATTTATTGGCACAAGCAATTAATGCTAGTCTCCATGATAAAGTGACGATCCGAAATTTCGGTACGTACACTCGTTAGCAGAATAGCCTTATCACAAGCTGCTGTAATAATAAAAAAATTCTCGGCAGAAAGGTTCTACTTTCTATTGATCGCTCATACATTCTAGTAAATGTAATAGAGCTAATAGAAAGGGGAACAACATGCGCCGAAAAATTAGCCGTAATAGACGTGTATTATTACTTTCTAAACATAAAGTGTTTGTTATTCTATCGTTCTTCATTGCAGGCTTTTTTGCCGTCTTCATTCTTGTAGGCATCATGACTAGCTTAGAGCCGAATTACCGTGTATCTTCATCCACTGTTAAGAAATGGACAACAAATGTTGATGAAATTCATTTTCTTTCATTGATGTTGTTAGAGAACCGACTATTTAAAGAGGCAATTCCTGAGGATAAAGCAGAATTCTCGCCATGGAAGTTCATATTTGAAGTAGGTACGAATATAAGACTGCATGATGTACGAAGCTTAGTTAGCCGAGAGCTTCCAGGCTTTGACCTCTATGATCGACAAATTCTGATCGCGGGGGAGGGAACCGATTATACGAATTTAACCGTGGAATCGACACCTCCTCTGGATATTGTCCTAGAAGAAAGAGAAGCAACCGTCCCAGAAGAAAAGAAAGAACAAGAAAAACCAGCAGAAAAAGAACCGAAACAACAAACGACTGGAGAGAAAGAGGTTGTATTTATTTATAATACACACAATCGAGAATCTTTCCTTCCATATTTACCGAAAACAGATAATCCAAATGATGCCTTTCATCCAGAAGTAAATATTACGAAAGTTAGTGATCAGCTAGCAAAGGATTTAGAGAGAAATGGAATTGGCTCAACTGTTGACCATACGGATATTGGTTCGATTTTAGTGGATAAAGGTTGGAACTACTCTACTCATTCCTACACTGCCTCTAAAGAAGTAGTAGAGACAGCGCTACAATCGAACAAGGATCTTAATTTTGTCTTTGATATTCACCGCGATAGTATGAGAGCAGATGTCACGACAAAGGAAATCAACGGAAAAGAATATGCCAAAATAATGTTTGTCATTGGTGGAGACAACCCTAATCACGAAAAGAATTCTGCTTTAGCTGCCGCTCTCCATGAAAAGCTAGAGAAAAAATATCCTGGCTTAAGCAGAGGGGTGGAGATGTATGCCGGGGCCGGACGCAATGGTGTATATAACCAAGATGTTTCTGAAAATGCGCTAACCATTGAAATGGGGGGCGTAGATAACACAATGGAGCAGCTTTATAACACGACTGAAGTTTTTGCAGAGGTTTTTAGCGAATACTACTGGAATGCGGAAAAAGTATCTACAGAATAGGGGAGATTAATGTGAAGTTTCTATCCTTTTTATTAGTAATATGCGTCATATTTTCATTTGGACTATATGTTGGTATGGACCGCACGGATTCTACAAAAGCAGTGAGTCATCAAGAAGAAGTGATCGATAAAGGTAAACAAGATGATGATGTAGTAGATCGTGAAGATATTATTGATGAAATTAATGGAGATGTACCAGAAGTGGGTACCCCAGGCAATTCTCCACTATTTGCGGTTGCAAATAGTGGAGAAGAAATAGTGAGTAAGGTATGTAATAAAATTGTTGGTGTTACACATGCGATCATAGATGAATTATTTTAAAGGCATCCTCATATTTTTGATTGAACATCGTTCCTTTCACTGCTATAATCTATCCTAGTATATTGTGCTTGTCACATAGGAGTTGAATGATATTGACTAACGTAAGAAATCAGAGTAAGGTACGAAATTTTTCTATTATTGCCCATATCGATCACGGTAAATCAACACTAGCTGATCGAATATTAGAAAAAACTCAAGCACTAACGGCGCGTGAAATGAAGGAACAGTTTCTAGATGCTATGGACCTAGAGCGTGAACGTGGTATCACGATAAAACTAAATGCTGTCCAGTTAAAATATCAGCGTGAGGATGGAGAAGAGTATTTGTTCCATCTCATTGATACTCCAGGGCATGTCGATTTTACATATGAAGTATCACGAAGTCTTGCTGCATGTGAAGGAGCTATCCTAGTAGTAGATGCCGCCCAAGGAATAGAAGCACAAACGCTAGCAAATGTCTACTTAGCGTTAGATAATGATCTGGAAATTATTCCGGTTATTAATAAGATTGATTTACCTAGTGCAGATCCTGATAGAGTAAAACAGGAAATAACAGATGTGATCGGGATCGATGGGGAAGAAGCTATTTTAGCAAGTGCTAAATCTGGAATCGGCATTGAAGAGATATTAGAAGAAATTGTAGAACGAATACCAGCTCCTGTTGGTGACCCAGAAGAGCCGCTTAAAGCATTAATCTTTGATTCATTATATGATCCCTATCGTGGTGTAGTTGCTTATGTTTGTATAAAAGAAGGATCTGTTAAAGTTGGCGACAAGATCAAAATGATGGCTACAGGAAAAGAATTTGAAGTCAATGAAGTAGGGGTATTTAATCCGAAGCCAATCAAACAGGATAAATTGACGGTTGGCGATGTCGGTTATTTAACAGCATCGATTAAAAATGTTGGTGATACAAGAGTTGGGGATACGATTACTCATGCAAATCGCCCAGCAGAAGAAGCTTTACCAGGTTATCGTAAGTTAAACCCGATGGTATTTTGTGGATTATACCCCGTTGATGCGGACAAATATAATGATTTGCGAGAAGCTTTAGAGAGATTAGAATTGAACGATTCTTCTTTACAATATGAAGCGGAAACCTCTCAAGCATTGGGATTTGGCTTCCGTTGTGGATTTTTAGGTCTATTACATATGGAGATTATCCAGGAACGAATTGAGAGGGAATTCGGTATTGATCTAATCACAACAGCACCAAGTGTTATTTACAAGGTGATTAAGACAGATGATGAAGAACTAACTATTGATAATCCATCCTTTATGCCAGATAACCAATCCATCAAAGAGGTGCAAGAGCCTTATGTAAAAGCAACGGTGATGGTACCAAATGACTTTGTTGGTCCAGTTATGGAGATTTGTCAGAAGAAGCGTGGGGATTTCATTAATATGGATTATTTAGACGAGAATCGTGTTAATGTTGTTTACGAAATCCCATTATCCGAAATCGTCTATGATTTCTTTGATCAGTTAAAATCACAGACAAAGGGCTATGCATCATTTGATTATGAATTGATTGGCTATAAGCCTTCTAACCTCGTGAAAATGGATATTTTATTAAATGGGGATACAATTGACGCACTTTCCTTTATTGTTCATCGAGATTTTGCATTTGAGCGTGGGAAGCAAATAGCGGACAAACTAAAAACATTGATTCCAAGGCAGCAATTTGAAGTGCCAATTCAAGCAGCCATCGGTAATAAAATTGTCGCAAGAACGAACATTAAGGCAATGCGTAAAAACGTATTAAGTAAGTGCTATGGTGGTGACATCTCTAGAAAACGGAAATTGCTCGAAAAGCAAAAGGAAGGTAAAAAACGCATGAAAATGGTGGGTTCTGTGGAAGTTCCGCAAGAAGCCTTTATGGCAGTATTGAAAATGGATGATGAATAGGAGAAAAACCCTTGTCATAAAGGCAAGGGTTTTACACTGTTAGAAAAGGGGGAAGGCATCATGATAACATCAGCGTATATTCATATACCTTTTTGTGAAAAAATATGTCATTATTGTGATTTCACTAAATTCTTCTATGAAGAAAAAATGGCAGACGAATATTTAGTTGCACTAGAAAACGAAATAGCAACAACGATAAATAAACCGAGGCAAAAAATGAAGACAATATTTGTGGGTGGTGGCACACCTACAGCATTAAATAATCGGCAATTATTGAAGCTTGTTCAAATGATTGAGCATTATTTTGATGTGGATCAAGTCAGTGAGTACACCTTTGAAGCAAATCCGGGTGATTTAACTAAAGAAAAGATTAAAATCTTAAAAAACCATGGCGTTACACGTATTTCCATGGGAGTGCAAGTCATGGATGATAAAATGTTGGAACAATTAGGAAGACTTCATCGTATCAAAGACGTTTACCAAAATGTTAATGACTTAATACAAATCGGTTTAACGAACATTAGCATTGATTTAATGTATAGCTTGCCAAATCAGAGCTTTGAAGGCTTCTCGAAAACACTAGAGGAAGCACTGCAATTTAACCTTCCTCATTATTCGGCTTACTCGCTCCAAATCGAGCCTAAAACTATCTTTTATCAGCGTTATAAAAAAGGTACCCTTACAAAGCCCCCAGAAGAAATAGAGGCAGACATGTATGAACATTTACGTAAGGAGATGAGAGACCACGGGGTATATCAGTATGAAATTAGCAATTTTGCTAAGCCCGGATATGAAAGTAAGCATAATCTAACTTACTGGAATAATGAATATTATTATGGCTTCGGAGCTGGTTCTCATGGATATTTACCAGGAAAGCGTGTGATCAATATTAGACCACATCCACAATATGTTCAAGCAGCAATCGATACAGGAAAGCCTGTATTACATGTCGAAGAGATCGGTTTAAAGGAACGGATAGAAGAGGAAATGTTTCTTGGCCTACGGAAAAGTGGAGGAGTTTCACTAGATCAATTTGAGCGTAAATATCAGTTGAAAATGGAAACACTATATAAGGAAGAACTGATTACTCTCCAACAAAGAGGATGGGTTATCATCGATGAAGGCTTTATTCGTTTAACAGAAGAAGGTAAACCTTTTGGAAATGAAGTGTTCCAAGCATTTTTAATGGACTCAAATAAATTAGAGTTTCTTCATTGACAATTAACGATCGATTTGATAATTTATTAATAGATTTAGCACTCGTGATATAAGAGTGCTAACAGAGGTGATCATCGATGCTAACAGATAGGCAGCTACAAGTTTTACAAGTCATTATTGATGAATTCATCCAAACAGCACAGCCGATTGGATCGAGAGCTATTGCGAAAAAGGAACAAGTTACTTTTAGCCCCGCAACGATCAGAAATGAAATGGCTGACCTAGAGGAGCTTGGATTCATCGAGAAAACTCATACTTCATCTGGTCGTGTGCCTTCTGAAAAGGGATATCGTTTTTATGTGGACCATTTGCTCTCACCATTTCAATTGTCTAATAAAGAGTTGTCACTGATTACAAATGCCTTTGAAAGAGAGTTGTTGGAATTTGAGAAGGTTGTACAGAAGTCAGCGCGAGTATTGTCTGATTTAACGAATTACACTTCGATTATTTTAGGACCTGAGGTATTTAAGACAACATTAAAGCAAATTCAAATTATTAGCCTTTCGGATAATACCGCTGTCGCGATTTTAGTCACAAATGCTGGTCATGTAGAGCATCGTCATTTTACAATACCACAGTCAATGCAAGCTACCGATATCGAGAAGCTTGTTAATATATTGAATTCGCGGTTAATCGGTGTGCCAATTATTAGACTACAAGAGAAATTATACGGTGAGGTTGCTGAACTTCTTCAACAATTTAGCAGTGATTTTGAAGCAACCTATGCCTATTTAAAAGAAGCATTATTAGAGAAAAAACCTGTTAAGCTGTACATGGATGGTAAGACAAATATACTATTACAGCCCGAATTTAATGATATCCACAAAATTCAATCTTTATATACTGTTATGGAAAAAGAAGACGAAATGGCCAACATATTAAGAAGCTCACATAAAGGCATTAAGGTATCGATTGGTCAAGAGAACAAATTAGATGAAATGCAGGATTGTAGTTTAATTACAGCAACCTATTCCTTAGGAGGAGAGCAATTAGGCACTATTGCTTTACTAGGGCCGACAAGAATGGAGTACTCTAGGGTAATCTCTCTGTTAAATGTACTTTCTAAACGATTGACTAAAACGTTTAATTCTTGGTACTAGTTTCCATATAATTATCCATCAATAGAGAAAGGAAGCGAATAGAAAACACCTTTCTCTGCTATGGTTTTTATTTGCTTTTTTTAGTAAGGTATGTTTTGCTATACAATGGTTCTTTAGGAGGTGACAGGAATGGAAGAAAAAGATCTACAAAATAATGAAGCAGAAAATAATGAACAATCAGAAAATATTGAGGAAGAAGTAGTTCAAGATGTAGAGCAAGAGATTGTAGAAGAAGAAAACATAGAACAAGCACAAGTCGAAATAGCTGACTACGAAAAGCTGCAGGAAGAGAAAGCACAACTAGAGGATCGTCTTCTACGAATACAGGCTGAATATGATAATTTTAGAAAAAGAACAAAAAAAGAAAAAGAAGCAGACTTAAAATATAAATCCCAAGCAATTGTAACGGAACTCTTGCCGGTGATCGATAATTTTGATCGAGCACTAGCCGTCGATATTGAAGACGAGCAGGCTAAAAGTGTCGTGGAAGGCTTGGAGATGGTGTACCGTCAATTGAAAACCGTTCTAGAAAATGAAGGTGTAAAAGAAATTGAAACTGAAAATCAAATGTTTGATCCACACCTTCACCAAGCGGTAATGCAAGTTTCAGAAGATGGTTTCGAATCTAATCAGATTGTGGAAACCTTACAAAAAGGTTATCAATTAAAGGATAAAGTAATTAGACCAGCAATGGTAAAGGTAAACCAATAACTACATAGCTATGTGAAGGAGTGTTTTTTATGGGTAAAATTATTGGAATTGACTTAGGTACAACAAACTCATGTGTTGCAGTAATGGAAGGTGGAGAAGCGAAGGTTATTCCTAACCCTGAAGGTAACCGTACTACTCCATCTGTCGTATCATTTAAAAATGGTGAACGTCAAATTGGGGAGGTTGCAAAACGTCAAGCAATTACAAACCCTAATACGATTCAATCAATTAAGCGTCACATGGGAACAGATTACAAAGTAGAAATTGAAGGAAAAGAGTATACTCCTCAAGAAATTTCTGCGATCATCTTACAGCACTTGAAGTCATATGCAGAAGATTATTTAGGGGATACTGTCGATAAAGCAGTTATTACAGTTCCTGCATATTTCAATGATGCTGAACGTCAAGCGACAAAAGATGCTGGTAAAATTGCTGGACTTGAAGTAGAGCGTATTATTAACGAGCCGACAGCTGCTGCGCTTGCATATGGAATAGACAAAGCAGACCAAGACCAAACCGTCCTTGTTTATGATCTTGGTGGTGGTACATTTGATGTTTCTATACTTGATATTGGTGAAGGTACTTTTGAAGTAGTTGCAACTGCTGGCGACAATCGTCTTGGTGGTGACGATTTTGATGAAGTATTAATCAATTATATGGTCGAAGAATTCAAGAAAGAGAATGGTATTGATTTATCTCAAGATAAAATGGCCCTACAACGCCTTAAAGATGCGGCAGAAAAGGCGAAGAAAGATCTTTCAGGTGTTACTCAAACACAAGTATCACTACCATTTATTACGGCAGGAGATGCAGGTCCATTACACTTAGAAATGAACATTACAAGAGCTAAATTTGATGAGCTTTCTTCTGATTTAGTCGAGCGTACAATGGAACCAACGCGTAAAGCATTACGTGATGCCGACCTTTCTGCTAGTGAAATTAATAAAGTTATTCTTGTTGGTGGTTCTACACGGATTCCAGCCGTCCAAGAAGCGATTGAAAAAGAAATTGGTAAAGAACCGTCTAAAGGGGTAAACCCAGATGAAGTAGTAGCAGCAGGTGCTGCAATTCAAGGTGGGGTCCTGCAGGGTGATGTCAAAGACGTTGTATTACTTGATGTTACACCACTTTCATTAGGTATTGAAACAATGGGTGGAGTGACAACAAAATTAATCGAGAGAAATACAACCATCCCAACAAGTCATTCTCAAGTGTTCTCAACAGCTGCAGATAACCAAACAGCAGTAGACATTCATGTATTACAAGGGGAACGCGAGATGGCTCAAGACAACAAGACATTAGGTCGTTTTCAATTAACTGATATCCCACCAGCTCCAAGAGGGGTTCCTCAAATCGAAGTTTCCTTCGATATTGATGCAAATGGTATTGTCAATGTACGTGCTAAAGATCTTGGTACAAACAAAGAACAATCTATTACGATTAAGTCTTCCTCTGGTCTTTCTGATGATGAAGTAGAAAAAATGGTCAAAGAAGCAGAAGAAAATGCAGAGGCAGATAAAAAACGTCGTGAGGAAATTGAATTACGTAATGAAGCAGATCAATTAGTGTTCCAAACAGAAAAAACATTAAAGGATCTCGGTGATAATGTAACCGATGAAGAAAAGCAAAAAGCAGAAGCAGCTAAGGACGAACTGAAAAAAGCGCTAGAGGACAATGATCAAGAACAGATTAAAGCGAAGAAAGAAGCTTTAGAGGAGCAAGTTCAAGCATTGACGGTTAAATTGTATGAACAAGCCCAACAACAAGCACAAGCGGATCAAAGTGGTGACCAAGCGCAAAATTCAGATGATGATGTTGTAGACGCGGATTACGAAGAAGTAGACGACGAGGATAAAAAGTAAGCAGTTATAGGAGAAAAGAAAGTCAAAGTCAAAATTAATGGCTTTGGCTTTTTCCTTGCCAGATCAAAAAAATATAGAATTACAAGTATAAAGGATGATCAGCCGAGAAGTAAACAGCTTATGGCACCTATACTGTTGAAGATAATCGGAAGCTTATTTTGTTTGCTTACAATGGATATTCAATGTTATGATTAGTTTTATGCAATAATGACCGGGAGCGTGATTTATCAGTGAGTAAAAGAGATTATTACGAAGTGCTTGGTGTTTCCAAGGATGCATCAAAAGATGAAATCAAAAAGGCTTATCGTAAGCTTGCGCGTAAATATCACCCAGATGTGAACAAAGAAGAAGGAACTGATCAAAAGTTTAAAGAAGTCAAAGAAGCGTATGAAGTTTTAAGCAATGAGCAAAAACGCCAGCAATATGACCAATTTGGGCATGCAGGTCCACAAGGTCAAGGATTCGGAGGCTTTGGTGGAGGCGAAGACTTTGGTGGTTTTGGAGATATCTTTGATATGTTCTTCGGCGGTGGCGGCAGAAGAGATCCTAATGCACCACGTCAGGGAAATGATTTACAATATACCATGACACTTGATTTTGAGGAAGCTATTTTCGGTAAAGAAACCGATATTCATATTCCGAAAGAAGAAACTTGCTCTACGTGTAATGGATCAGGAGCAAAGCCAGGAACAAGCCCTAAAACATGTTCACATTGTAATGGAAGTGGTCAGTTAAATGTAGAACAAAACACTCCATTTGGAAGAGTGGTAAATAGAAGGGTTTGTCATCACTGCCAAGGTTCAGGTAAGATCATTACAGATAAATGTTCTACGTGTGGTGGGAAAGGAAAAGTCAATCAACGTAAGAAAATACATGTTAAAATTCCAGCAGGTATAGATGATGGTCAACAAATTCGCGTTTCAGGCCAAGGAGAGCCAGGGAAAAACGGTGGCCCTGCAGGAGATTTATACGTAGTCTTTCAAATAAAGCCTCACGAATTTTATCAAAGAGAAGGAGATCATATTTATTGTGAAATGCCGATAACTTTTGCTCAGGCCGCTCTAGGTGATGAGATTGAAGTACCAACCCTTCATGGCAAGGTGAAATTAAAAGTACCAGCAGGAACTCAAACTGGTAAGACCTTCCGTTTAAAAGGTAAAGGTGCTCCAAATGTTCGCGGCTATGGTCAAGGTGATCAGCATATCCAAATTCGTGTCATTACTCCACAAAATTTAAATGAACGTCAAAAAGAACTCTTAAGAGAGTTTAATGAGATTAGTGGCAATCAACCAACAGATGAACACGAGGACTCCTTTTTCCAGAGAGTAAAGCGAGCTTTTAAAGGGGAGTAGGCGTATACCCAGTCGAATAAAATATTTTATAAAGTGAGTTGATCTGTTTGAAGTGGACAGAGCTTTCGATCTATACGACAAATGAGGCAATTGAACCGATCTCCAATATTCTGCATGAAGCGGGTGCAAGTGGTGTTGTGATTGAAGATCAACAGGATTTATTTACTGAAAGAGATGATGAATTCGGAGAAATCTATGAGCTCAATCCAGAGGACTATCCAGAAGAAGGCGTTCGATTAAAGGCCTATTTACCTGTTAATAGTTTTCTAGGAGAAACTGTTTCAGAAATTAAACAAGCAATTAACAATCTATTGCTATATAATATCGACATTGGATTGAACAAAATTACGTTAAGTGAAGTAAACGAAGAGGATTGGGCTACTGCATGGAAAAAATATTATAAACCAGTTAAAATCTCTGAAAGAATCACGATCACCCCAACATGGGAAGATTACCAGCCTGTCTCTTCAGATGAATTGATCATTGAGCTTGATCCTGGTATGGCGTTTGGTACAGGCACACATCCTACAACTGTTCTTAGCATTCAAGCTTTAGAAAGACTAATAAAGGCAGAAGATGTGGTGCTTGATGTAGGATGTGGTTCTGGTGTGTTGAGCATTGCTTCGATTTTACTTGGGGCGGAAAAGGTTTATGCTTACGATTTAGACGATGTCGCAGTACAAAGCACGAAATTGAATGTGAAAGTAAATAAGGTTAGTGATCATGTAACGGTTAAACAAAATAATTTATTAGATCATATAACTATCCAACCAAATATTATTGTAGCGAATATATTAGCTGAGATTATTCTCCGTTTTGAGCGTGATGCGTATCGCTTACTCCAGCCAGGTGGAATGTTTATTACTTCAGGCATTATCCAAGCCAAGAGACAACAAGTAGAATCAGGTTTAGAAGCTGCTGGCTTTGAAATTATGGAAGTCAACCAAATGGAAGACTGGATTTCCATTATCGCAAAAAAACCGGAAGAGAGTAGGTAGATCATGCAACGATATTTTGTACAGGCTGACAAATGGACAGAATATGAGGTATCGTTAAATGGCGATGACTTTCATCATGTTGTAAATGTCATGCGGATGGTTGTTGGAGATATCATCCTTTGTAGCCACCCAGATGGAATGACAGCTAAATGCAAAATTCAACATATTGGAACGGAAACAGTAAATGCTAAAATAATAGAATGGATAGCAGATTCTGCTGAATTACCTATTAAAGTTTCCATTGCTCAAGGCTTACCAAAAGGTGACAAATGGGAGTATATTTTGCAAAAAGCGACAGAATTAGGCGCTTCCGAATTAATTGCTTTTCAAGGAGATCGCTCTGTTGTAAAGTGGGATGAAAAAAAAGTAATTAAAAAAAGACCTCGCTGGGAAAAAATTGTGAAAGAAGCGAGTGAACAAGCACACCGTAATAAAATTCCAACCGTTTCAGGGGTTTGGACGTTCGATAGTCTATTGGAAAGAAGTGTCCATTATGACTGTAAATTTTTTGCTTATGAAGAAGAAGTGAGAGATCGTCAAAGCAAGAAATTACACGACTACTTTTCCAATATAAATCAAGGAGCTTCTGTACTTATTTGTATTGGTCCTGAAGGTGGTTTTTCTGAGCAAGAAGCAACTCTTTTAAAGAAATCATCCTTTCAACCGGTGCGTTTTGGACCAAGAATATTGCGAACAGAAACTGCGCCACTTTATGCATTGTCTAGTTTATCCTATTATTTTGAAGAAATGAGGTGATCCAATGCCTACAGTTGCATTTCATACATTAGGTTGTAAAGTGAATCATTATGAAACAGAAGGTATTTGGCAGAAATTTAAAAACGAAGGCTATGAACGTGTAGAATTCGATCACCATGCAGATGTTTACGTTATTAATACTTGTACTGTAACGAATACTGGTGATAAAAAAAGTCGGCAAATTATCAGGCGTGCTGTTAGGAGTAATCCTGAGGGTATTGTATGTGTAACAGGTTGCTATGCTCAAACGTCACCTGGAGAAATCATGGAAATTCCAGGTGTAGATATTGTGGTTGGAACCCAAGATCGCGGAAAGATGATTCAATATATCGAGGAACATCAAGAGCATCGTGAGCCTATTAATGGTGTTTCTAATATTATGAAAAATAGAGTGTTTGAGGAGATGGATGTCCCAGCCTTTACGGATCGAACACGTGCTTCATTAAAAATACAAGAAGGCTGTAACAATTTTTGTACCTTCTGTATTATCCCATGGTCAAGGGGATTACTTCGTTCAAGGGATCCGGAGAATGTGTTAAAGCAAGCGCGACAGCTTGTAGAAGCTGGTTATAAAGAAATTGTTTTAACAGGGATTCATACTGCTGGCTATGGTGAGGATATGAAAGACTATAATTTTGCTCAATTATTACGTGATTTAGAAGCAAAGGTAAAAGGTTTAAAACGAATCCGAATTTCTTCTATTGAGGCAAGTCAGATTACTGATGAAGTGATTGAGGTACTTGATCAATCAAAGAAAATTGTTCCACATCTTCACATTCCATTACAGTCTGGATCAGATACCGTATTAGAGCGGATGCGTCGTAAATATTCCACTGATTTTTACCGGAAGCGTGTCGCGAAAATTCAAAATGCATTGCCGAATCTTGCTATTACATCTGATGTAATTGTTGGCTTTCCTGGAGAAACAGATGAGGAGTTTCAAGAAACTGTTGATTTCATCAAAGAGATTGGATACTCTGAATTGCATGTATTTCCATTCTCTAAACGAACCGGGACTCCTGCTGCAAGAATGGATAATCAAGTAGATGAAGAATTGAAAAATAATCGCGTACAGAAATTAATAGACCTATCAAATGAACAAGCCCTTGCCTATGCGAAGCGATATGAGGACGAGGTAATAGAAGTTATTCCTGAAGAAACGATGGATGAAAATCATCCAAACATGCTTGTCGGTTATTCTGATAACTATTTGAAGGTTAGATTCGAAGGAACAAAGGATATGATTGGTGAAATAGTAAGAGTGAAGATTACGAAAGCTGGCTACCCGTATAATGATGGTAAATTTGTTCGTGTGATGGATGATGCAGCATTACAAGTATAATGGAAAATAAACATAAAATTGTTGACCTAACAATAGTACTATATTATAATTGCTAGGAGACATATGTAGCCATTTTTGTACATATGTTAGATTAATTTTTGTTGTATGCTTCGGAGGGAGGGAAATTGCATGTCTAACACAACTCGCGTTCGTAAAAACGAGTCACTTGAAGATGCTCTTCGTCGCTTTAAACGTAGTGTATCAAAATCTGGTACATTATCTGAATATCGTAAGCGTGAATTTTATGAAAAACCTAGTGTTCGCCGTAAGAAAAAATCGGAGGCAGCTAGAAAGCGTAAATTTTAAAGAGGGTGTATGAATCAATGGCAATCGTTGAACTTTTGAACCAGGATATGAAACAGGCGATGAAGGACAAAGATAAATTAAAATTAGGCGTAATAAGAATGGTCAAAGCATCGATTCAGAATGAAGCCATTAAGTTAAAGAAGGATGCATTGTCAGAAGATGAAGAATTAACGGTTTTAGCTAGAGAGCTGAAACAACGAAATGATTCCCTCCATGAATTTAAAGAAGCTGGACGCGATGATCTTGTAAGTAAAACAGAAGAAGAAATCAAAATACTACAAGCATATATGCCTGAGCAACTATCTGACGAGGAATTAGAGCAAATAGTTGTACAGACAATTGATGAAGTTCAAGCAGAATCCATGAAAGATATGGGAAAAGTGATGAGTGCTTTAATGCCTAAGGTTAAAGGTAAGGCAGAAGGAGCAAGAGTGAACCAATTTGTTCAAAAGCATTTAAAATAAATGATAAGAATACATTGATTCCTTTTAAATATCACAATATTTAGGCCTTTTCTCTGAGCCTAATTTAATAAGATTATATTATTCCAAATATAAACTGTGAATGTGAGAGAGTAACCACCCTCTTAGCATTCACAGTTTATTTTTTAGGAATGGAACTATTTCTGTTGCTAATAAAATGGCTACTTATTCATAGCACATAATAAATTTTAGTAAAACAAAAATCAAATGTTGTAGGATATTTTTCCTTCCGCAATGAAAATATGGTAAACTGTATGCGATTAGTCTTTTTTGTTTAAATTTTGAAACCTTTTACAGCTTTCAATCGTAAATGTAAAATAGCCTGAAAAGAAGGGAGGAGGGAATTTGTCACGTATCCTATTAAAAGCAAGTGCAATGGTTTTTATACTTTTTAGCTGTTTAAGCTTTTTTACCTATATTCAAGCTGCTGAAGGAGAGGGAAAGCTAGTCTATGTTATTCCTATCGAAGACACAGTTGAAAGAGGTTTAGAGGCATTTGTTAAACGGACAACAAATGAAGCGAAAGAAGCAAGTGCTGATCACATTATATTTGAAATCAATACACCTGGTGGCAGGGTAGATGCAGCCAAAAATATTGGCGAGATATTACAAGACTTAGAGATTGAAACGACTTCCTTTGTAACGGTAGAAGCATTATCTGCAGGGTCTTATTTAGCCCTCAACACTGACAATATATATATGAAACCCCAAGCAAGCATGGGAGCTAGTGGTGTCATTAACTCAGATGGAACTGCTGCAGATAAAAAAGCTCAATCAGCATGGATCGCCAGTATGAAAAGTGCTGCAAGCTCTAAGGATCGGGATCCGCTTTATGCGGAAGCAATGGCCAATGCTAATGTCGACTTACCAGATTATGGTGCGCCAAAAGGCGAGTATTTAACCTTAGATGCAGAAACCGCAGTAGAGATTGGTTATGCAGAAGACATAGTAGATCATCGAACTGCATTATTACATAGCTTATCGCTTTCTGATGCTGAAGTGGTTGAAACGAGTCCTACATTTGCCGAAGGTCTTGCTCGTTTCCTAACAAATCCAGTTGTTGTACCGATCTTGTTATCCCTTGCAAGTATTGGACTTGTTGTAGAATTGTATTCACCTGGTTTCGGTATTCCTGGTTCCATTGGCTTAGTATCTTTAATCCTGTTTTTTTACGGCCATATTATTGCAGGTCTTGCCGGATATGAGGCGATAGTTCTATTAATATTAGGAATTGTCTTGATTATAATCGAAATATTTGCACCTGGTGGCATTTTGGGATTTATCGGCCTTGCGGCTATTGTTGTATCCCTGTTTATGTCAACAGACAATATAGGTCAGATGTCGATCAGTATTTTAATTGCCATTTCATTAGCAATTATTGTAGCGGTTGTTCTGTTTAAAACGATTGGACTTGAGAAGGGAATCTTTCGACATGTCATATTAAACGATGCAACCACAACAGAGCTTGGTTATGTATCAACAGTAAATCGAAAAGAACTAATCGGTCGAGAAGGGATAGCAGTGACACCTCTTCGACCCTCAGGAACAGCTGAATTCAACGATGAGCGTTTAGATGTTGTTTCAGAAGGGGCTTTTATTGACATGAGTCGACCTGTTAAAATCGTCAAAGTAGAAGGTTCCCGAATTGTGGTAAGACCAATAAAAAATGATTAGGAGGAAATGAAAATGGATGCAGGATTTGGAGGATTTTTACCAATTATACTCATTGGGTTAATTGTTATCGCAGTTGCTATACTGTTTACATTTATTCCTGTAATGCTATGGATTAGTGCACTAGCAGCAGGGGTAAAGGTCAGTATCTTCACACTTGTTGGAATGCGTTTAAGAAGGGTTGTCCCATCCCGTGTTATTAATCCATTGATTAAGGCACATAAAGCAGGACTTGGAGTTACCACGAACCAACTAGAGAGTCATTATTTAGCAGGTGGTAATGTAGACAGAGTGGTAAATGCATTAATTGCAGCACAACGAGCAAATATTGAATTAAGCTTTGAACGCTGCGCAGCTATTGACTTAGCAGGACGTGACGTATTAGAAGCAGTCCAAATGAGTGTTAATCCAAAGGTAATTGAAACACCATTTATCGCAGGTATTGCAATGGATGGAATCGAGGTAAAGGCAAAGGCTAGAATTACTGTTAGAGCGAACATTGATCGACTTGTCGGTGGTGCTGGTGAAGAGACGGTAATTGCTCGTGTTGGGGAAGGGGTCGTTAGTACAATTGGTAGCTCGGAAGCCCATACGAAAGTATTGGAAAACCCTGATTCTATCTCCCAAAATGTTTTAAACCGTGGGTTGGATGCTGGTACTGCGTTTGAAATTCTATCTATTGATATTGCCGATGTAGATATCGGTAAGAACATTGGAGCTATTTTGCAAACAGACCAAGCAGAGGCAGACAAAAACATTGCGCAGGCAAAAGCAGAAGAACGACGTGCAATGGCGGTTGCTCAAGAACAAGAAATGTTGGCAAAAGTCCAAGAAATGCGTGCCAAAGTAGTAGAAGCAGAAGCAGACGTACCACTTGCTTTAGCAGAGGCGCTACGTTCTGGGAAAATGGGTGTAATGGACTATATGAATTACAAAAATATTGGAGCAGATACCGATATGAGAGATGCAATTGGTAAATTAACGGACACGGATAAAGACGATGATACCAATCAGTAGTTTTATTAATTCATCAGCCAACTCTTACTGGAAAGGAAGAGAATAATGGATGATATTTTAGGCTTTCTTCCCGCTATCATTGCAGTGCTCTTGTGGGTTTTCGGCCTCTCCAAAGCTAACGAGAAAAAGAATAGCAATCAACCTAAGCAAATGAAAAGAGCTTCTACAGCTCAGCATCAATCTCGAGAAGAACAACAGACGAGCGTACCAGAGGAAACCTTGCAGAGTGAGCCGAAAATAGAACCTATTCCAGCTAGTGGAGAGGCTAGCTTTCAAGACCAAAAACGTGACGAGATGGAACGTTTAAAAGAAAAGCTTCAGAATGCGCAGGACGTTCGCCAGCAGCAATTAGGTGAGCATGATGCTTTACCTAATAGATCAAGCCTTAAAAGACAAAGTGAAAATAAGAAAATTGCTAGTCTTTCACTCAAGAGCAATTTAACAACGAAGGGGATTGCCCAAGGGCTGATTATGGCAGAGGTATTAGGTAAACCGAAAGCATATCAAAATATTCAGAAGAAAAATAGCTATAAACCGTAACTGGTTTATAGCTATTTTTTATTTTAGTAAAGTAAGTAAGATACACAGCATTCTAAGCTCAAAGTAAACGTACCTATTCAAGCATATAGCTAACTAACTTTTCATACAATGAAATGAAGGGGGCGTTGTGCTGTGCGGCAATGGAAAGATAAGCTATCAAGATTCGTAACTAAAACATTTGATCTTCCTTCAGAAGTCATGTTGGAACTCCCACGTATTACCATGATAGGTTCCATTCATGCCTATATCGAAAATCATCAAGGTTTAATAATCTTTCAATCCAATGAACTTTTGCTGAAGGTGCACAATGGCTTTATTAAGATTATTGGATCTGATTTTGTACTGAAAATGATGGTCGGACAAGAGATCTTACTAGAAGGGAAAATTACGGATGTAACTTTCCAAAAAGAGATAAATGGAGGGAAAACATAGATGTTTCTCGAGAAAAAAAGCTGGTTAAAAGGGTATGTCACCATAAAAGTGATAGGTGAATATCCAGAAAAATTTTTTGAGTTATGTGCGAAAAATGGCATACAATCATGGGATATAAACAAAATAAATAGGACAACTTGCACTGGTATTGTTAATGTAAAGGATATCCCTAAGCTACGCAAAGTTAAAAGGAAGACTATTCATAAGGTTTATTTCCGTGACAAAAATGGTTTTCCTTTTTTTATGAAGCATACCTTATACCAAAAACCACTACTCATTGGATTTATGATTGCAGTGTGTTTTATTTTTTTCCTTTCTAACATGGTCTGGCGAATCGACATCAATGGATTAGATAATGAATTGGATAAAAAAGTCATGGAGCACCTCACCGAGTATGGTGTGACAAAGGGGAGCTTGCAATGGAATATAGCTTCACCAGCGGAAATTCAAAAAAAGCTCCTAGAGGACATTCCAGAGTTATTGTGGATCGGCGTAACGAAAAGAGGGTCAAACTTCCATTTAGAGGGTGTTGAAAAAACACTAGTGGAAAAGCCTGAAGAGGAGGAGCCAGGCCACCTAGTTGCTGCGAAAGAGGGGGTAATTGTAGATCTTTACGTTGAAAACGGACAACCTCTTGTAAAACCAAATGATGTAGTAAACAAAAACGATATCCTCATTTCTGCTTATTTAGGTGACCAAAAAGAGGAGGACAAGAAGGAAGAGGAACAAGCTCCAAAGCCTCTTGTTGCTAAAGGGGAAGTGATTGCTAAGGTTTGGTATAGAAGTGAAATTGAGCTTTCGATAGACGATAAGTATGAAGTGCTAACAGGGGAGAGTGAAAAGAAGCATTATTTGAAGGTTATAGATTGGCTCATACCTGTTTGGAATTTCCGATATCCTGATTACAAAAATAGCCAAATGGAGGTAAATGAACGATCTTTCTATTTCTTGAAATGGAAGCTGCCAATAAGTTATGTGGAACAGACTATATTTGAGAAAGAACAAATCGAGGAGAAACGGTCAGAGGATGAAGCGAAAAAACTTGCACTCCAACAGGCGAAAAGAAGGTTGAAAAAAAGCATACCAATTGATGCAGAAATAATAGATGAAAAAATTTTGCACGAACGAGTAGAGCATGGTAAAGTTAAATTAACAATATATTACACCGTTCTAGAAGACATTGTAAAAAGACAAACAATAAATCAAGGAGATTGATTATGTCAGAGGATTTTAAATTAATTAATTTACAACTAGAGAACCCAAACGAAGCATTAAATTTATTCGGTACAGAAGACCGCCATCTCAAACAATTAGAAGAACAGTTACAAGTTTCCATTGTTTCAAGAGGAGAACAAGTAAGCGTTTCTGGAACAATGGAAGATAGAAAAATGATCCAAGAAGTGTTAGATGGATTACTTCACATCATTCGAAAAGGGATTGCGGTAACAGAACGCGATGTTATTTATGCTGTAGATTTAGCAAAAAGAGGAAAAATCGATCAACTTGAGACATTATTTGAAGACGAGATTACAAAAAACGCTAAGGGTAAATCAATTCGGGTAAAAACGCTCGGTCAACGAAATTATTTGCAAGCAATGAAACGAGATGATTTGGTTTTTGGAATTGGTCCAGCCGGTACAGGAAAAACCTATTTAGCCGTTGTGATGGCAGTATCTGCTTTGAAAAGTGGTAAAGTAAAAAGAATCATCCTAACAAGGCCTGCAGTAGAAGCAGGGGAAAGCCTAGGATTTTTACCAGGAGATTTAAAAGAAAAGGTTGATCCGTATCTACGTCCACTTTATGATGCATTACATGATGTGCTTGGCAATGAACATACGATGAGATTAATTGAACGTGGAACAATTGAAATTGCACCACTTGCTTATATGCGAGGGCGAACATTAGATGATGCTTTTGTCATTTTAGATGAAGCGCAAAATACGACTACCGCTCAAATGAAAATGTTTTTAACAAGACTTGGATTTGGGTCAAAAATGATTATCACTGGTGACGTAACTCAAATTGATTTACCAAAAGGGGTTTATTCAGGATTAGTGGAGGCAAGGGAAAAGCTCCAAAATATGAACGGAATAAGCTTTGTTACTTTATCTCAGTCAGATGTAGTCAGACATCCAATCGTGCAAAAAGTCATTGAAGCCTATGAAAAGAAATAAAAAGCGCAAATGTAAAATCTCATGCGTGTAAATAACTAATGATTAAACCATTCTTTGAATAATCAAAAGAGGGATGATGATGAGAAAACAAAACATAACAAAGGATATACATAAATACTTAAAATATGATTGGATACAATTTTTACTAACATCCCTCATTTGTGCCTCTATTTTTTTTCTGGTGACGTATTCCAATGTATATACGGAAACATATGACATCGAGAAATTTTCAACAGCAAATGAAACGATTCGTTCCCCTATCACCATTGAAAACACAAAGGAGACGGACAGTCGTATACGAGAAGCTGTTCAATCAGTAGAGGATCACTACGAGATTTCATTAGAAGTGGCAGATGAAAGGGTCTCTGCTGTCCACGAAATATTTGAAGCAATTGAAAAAGTGGAATCAGAGGATTTGAAGAAGACACTATCACTTCCATCCGTCACAATCGATGACAAAATTTCCTACTTGAAGGACCTTGTTCAAGATGAAGCCATTCGTGAAATTGATGATCAAGTATTTTTCTCCTTATTCGAAGCAAGTCCAGAGAATAGAATGCTTGCTAAAGAATTATTGACGACTGCATTAAATGATGCTTATCATACAGGGGTTCAAATAGAAGAAGAGAACAAGGTAATAGAGTCAATCCAACAAAAGCTGCATTATTCAACACTAGATAATAGCTTTGTACGGTCTTTATATCCACTTATTTCCTATGGAGTCGAACCAAACTCCTTTTTCTCAGCAGATAAAACAAATGAAGCCCAACAAAGAGCTAGAGAGAATGTTGAGCCTGTCATGATTCGTGCTGGTGAAATCATTGTTGAAGAAGGAAAATTAATTACGAATGAAATTTATGAAGAGCTTAAGATTACAGGGCTTTTAAATGAAGAGAGGAATATATTCCCGTTAATTGGGCTATCGCTTTTATTACTTCTCCTAGCGTCCATGATGTTTTTGGAGATGTGGCATGCAAAGAAAAAGAAAGCATTGAAGCTTAGTTCGTTAATTGCCATTATTATTATTAGTATTTTTATTGCTAGTTTAATGAAGGTCGTCAGCTTTTATACGACTACGGTAAATCCTCTTTATTTTGTCGCGCCAATTGCTGTAGCATCTATGCTTTTAAAAATCTTAGTCAGTGAGCGGCTAGCAATCGTTTTTTCTATTTTTTATGCAATGGTAGGTAGTGTCATTTTTAATGCGAACATACCTGGCCTGCTTAATATGGAGGCAGGAGTATACTTTTTGGTTACACAGCTAGCTAGCATTTATTTTTTAGCCAATGTGAAGGATAAAATGGCGATTTTAAAGGCTGGCATCAGTATCTCGTTATATAATATTGTCACTGTATCTTTATTTTTATTATTATCGTTTGAGAAATATGACTGGTTAGACTATTTAATGTTTAGTGGATATGGCTTTCTTTCTGCCATGTTCTCAACCGTGTTAACAATTGGAATGCTTCCATTTTTTGAGTCAGGATTAGGAATTATTTCAGATTCAAAGCTTTTGAGCCTGTCTAGTCCGAATCAACCGTTGTTGAGGAAATTATTGATTGAAGCACCGGGGACCTACCACCATAGTATTATGGTTGCCAATTTAAGTGAAGCAGCTTGTGAAGCAATTGGTGCGGATGGATTACTTGCACGAGTAGGTGCTTATTATCACGATTTAGGGAAAACCGTTCGACCACATTACTTTATTGAGAATCAAATGGGAATGAAAAACCCCCATGATTTTTTGGACCCTTACGAGAGCGCTGAAATCATTCTTCAGCATCCTTTGGATAGTGCAGAAATGTTAAGAAAAGATAAGCTTCCAAAAGAAATCATTGATATTGCCCTGCAGCATCACGGTACAACCCTGTTAAAGTTTTTTTACTATAAAGCAAAAGAGGTTAATGAGAAGGTTCCAGAATCCGAATTTCGTTATCAAGGTCCTAGGCCTAGATCAAAGGAAGCCGCAGCAGTATCGATTTGTGACTCAGTAGAAGCTGCTGTTCGATCACTCAATCATCCAAACCAGGAAGAAATAGAAAATATTGTAACATCCATCATAAAGGATCGTGTGTTAGATGGGCAGCTTAACAATAGTTCTTTAACATTAAAAGAATTAGAAACAATGAAAAGCGTCATCTGTGAAACATTAAAAGGTATTTATCATTCAAGGATTCAATATCCAAAAGATGAGTCGATCAAGGAGGCAAAATAACATGGAGATTGATTTTATCGATGAAACAGAAAGTATTAAACAGGATTATCTGGAACTTATCAGTCGATTATTAAGCTATGCAGCAACAGAGGAGAAAATACCTGACAATGCTGAATTATCACTCACATTCGTAGACAATGAGGAGATTCAACGATTGAATAAAGAATACAGGAGTCTTGATCGACCTACTGATGTGCTTTCCTTTGCATTAGAGGAGGAACAAGAAGGAGAATTGGCTATAAATGGTGAAGGATTGCCTCTTGTTTTAGGAGATATTATCATTTCGGTAACCAAAGCAGAGGAACAAGCAAAGGAGTATAATCATAGCCTATCAAGAGAACTAGGTTTTCTTGCGTTACATGGCTTCTTGCATTTACTTGGATACGACCACATGGAGAAGGATGAAGAAACAAAAATGTTTTCAAGACAAGAGGAGATCTTAAATGGCTTCGGATTATCGAGGTAAGAATAGGTTCCATTTTGGGTTTCGTTATGCATGGAAAGGATTAAAAGTCGCCATATTAACCGAGCGAAATGTCAAAATACACCTATTAGCTATGATAATGGTGATCATTATCGGTCTGATAACTAAACTATCCACAGTGGAATGGGCTATCCTTTTTCTAACCATTGGTGCGGTCATTAGTATGGAAATAATAAATACTGCCCTCGAAAGAGCTTTAGACTACTTAGAGCCAAAAAAACATACCGCCATAGGTACCGCAAAAGATCTTGCTGCAGCAGCTGTTTTAGTTACGGCAATCATTGCCATCATCATAGCATGTCTAATTTTTTTGCCAAAATGGTTAGCAATTTTAGCATAGTGCTATCAAAATTAGAGATTATACGAAAGGGAAAGTGAACTTATTTAGGAAGCTTTCCTTTTTCAATTTGTACAAACTTAAAAGGGAGGCGAATGAAGCTTGTTTGAGTTTCTAACCTCTAGATAATGATAACCAACCTTCCAAAAAACAACATCACATGTTAGAATGTTTAAACAATGCCAATTCGTGTAGAATATTAGGGAATACATCCTTTTTACAGGTTTTAAAAAACATTACCACTAGTTTTGTCGAATGCATGAAATACACAGCAATTTATAGTATGATATACATATAGCAGCCAACAAGAGAATAGCGGAGGAACAGTATGGAAAACACTTTCAAATCAGGATTTGTAGCTATAATTGGAAGACCTAATGTCGGGAAATCTACCTTTATGAATAGAGTAATTGGTCAAAAAATTGCCATTATGAGTGACAAGGCGCAAACAACGAGAAATAAGATTCAAGGTGTATACACAGATAAGGAAAAACAAATTGTTTTCATTGATACGCCCGGAATTCACAAACCGAAGCATAAACTAGGCGATTTTATGGTCAAAATTGCAGAGAACACTTTAAATGAAGTGGATGCAATTATGTTTATGATCAATGCTGATGAAGGGTATGGTCGCGGAGATCAATATATTATCGATCGACTAGCAACTAATAAAACACCAGTTTTTTTAGTCATTAATAAAATTGATCTCATACATCCCGACGAACTTTTGCCACTTATTGAATTATATAAGGACAAGTATCCATTCCAAGAAATTATTCCAATTTCAGCATTAGAAGGTAATAATGTATCCCATTTAATGGACATTTTTACAGAGTATTTGCCTGAAGGACCACAATTTTATCCAGAGGACCAAGTAACCGATCATCCAGAAAGGTTTATCATTGGAGAATTAATTCGTGAAAAGGTTCTTCATTTAACAAGGGAAGAAATTCCACATTCTGTAGCAGTGGTCATAGACCAAATAGAGAATCGTGGAGATGATCAAAAGCTCTTGATACAAGCAAGTATCATCGTTGAGCGAAAATCTCAAAAAGGTATTATTATAGGCAAGCAAGGTAAGATGCTCAAGGAAATTGGAAAAAGAGCAAGGCAGGATATTGAACGTTTACTTGGTTCGAAGGTTTATTTAGAGCTTTGGGTAAAGATCCAAGAAAATTGGCGAAATAAACCGCATCAGCTCCATGAGTTCGGTTTTAAACAGGATGAATATTAACGAATGGAGTAGCTTTCTTCATCATTTTACTATGATAAATGTATGATCATTGAAAATCATACATGGTAAATATTATTACTAATTGAATGACTGTTTTGGGTAATTCTATTAATGAGCACAATGATTAATGACCAAAAGGAAAGGTGAGATTTATTGTGATCGATGTACCATGGAAAATTTTCAGTCAAACAGGTAATATTGAAGCATATTTATGGATGAAGCAAATGGAAGTAGAAGAACCAATAATGGAGGATGATTCTTCCGACGATCAGCAAGAATCTTTACTAAAAGATACACATTTTTAATTGTAGAAAGGGAAAGGTGAAGCTTGTGTTCGAAAAAGTAGAAGGCTTCATTCTTAAAACACAGGATTACGGAGAAACTCACAAAATTGTGACATTACTAACGCCAACAATGGGGAAAATTGGCGCAATAGCACGTGGTGCAAAAAAAACAAAAAGTAGAATGGCTGCTATCACGCAGCCATTTATTCATGGTAATTTCTTAATCCAACCTGGTACTAGTCTAGCCACGATCCAACAGGGTGAAGTCCTATCTTCTTTTCGAGGAATTAGAGAGGATATCTTTAAAACAGCTTATACAAGTTATTTAGCTGAATTAACGGATAAGCTAATTGACCCAAAAAAATATAATCCGTTTCTTTATAAACAGCTTCTTCAAACGGTTAGATGGATTGACACTGACAAGGATGCTGAAGTCTTGACGATGATATATGAGTGGAAAATGTATCAAGAGGCGGGTTTTGCGCCTATCGTTGACAAATGTGTTCACTGTGGCCGAAACAAAGGGCTTCATTATTTTTCTGTACATGAGGGAGGGGTGCTGTGTTCCGCATGTTCTTATAAAGATCAGTATGCCTTTTATGTTTCAGAAAACTTACATCGACTACTTGTTGTTTTTTCCTTAATTGACATGGAACAAATAGGAAACATCTCTATCAAAGCAGAAAATAAACGCTTATTACATCAAATAATGGATCAATATTATGAACAGCATGGTGGCTTTTATCTTAAATCGAAAAAGTTTTTAAAGCAGATGGATCAATTAAAAGAACCTTAGAAGTTGACAATGGATTAGATTTCTCTTATTATGTAGAATAATGGAATGACGTTTCTGCGTGGAGAGAGAGTAGTACTTTTCATCCATTCTTAAAAGCGAGTCTAGGTTGGTGGGAGCTAGATAGGAATGCGTTAAGGAAGGCGCTCTGGAGCAGTTTTTTTATAAAGTGGTTATCCTATAGAAATGGATAACAAATAGGGTGGAACCGCGGGCAACCCGTCCCTATGCTTTATCAGTGGATAAAGCATAGGGACGGGTTTTCACGTTAGAGAACGCGATTTTTAATGGGGGTAGTGAACATGAATATTCAAGAAATGATCTTAACATTACAGAAGCATTGGTCAGATCAGAATTGTATTCTGATGCAAGCATATGATGTGGAAAAAGGAGCTGGTACCATGTCTCCTATGACCTTATTGCGTAGTCTTGGGCCAGAGCCTTGGAATGTAGCTTATGTAGAACCATCCAGAAGACCTGCTGATGGAAGATATGGACAAAATCCAAATCGTCTTTATCAACATCACCAGTTTCAAGTGATTATGAAGCCATCACCTGCAAATATTCAAGAGTTATATTTGAAATCACTCGAAAAGCTTGGTATAGATCCGAAAGAGCATGATATTCGTTTTGTAGAGGATAATTGGGAAAACCCAACTTTGGGTGCAGCTGGCTTAGGTTGGGAGGTTTGGTTAGATGGAATGGAAATTACGCAATTTACGTATTTTCAACAAATAGGTGGTCTAGAGGCAAAACCAGTAGCAGTGGAAATTACGTATGGTATTGAGCGTCTTGCATCCTATATTCAGGATAAAGAGAATGTTTTCGAATTAGAATGGACGAAGGGTGTAACAGTAGGAGACATTTTCTATCAACCTGAATACGAGCACTCCACCTACACGTTTGAGGAATCAAATACAGAGATGCTGTTCGAACTATTTTCAACCTATGAGGATGAGGCAAAACGAACAATGGAAAAAGGATTAGTATTTCCAGCATATGATTATGTCTTGAAATGCTCTCATACGTTTAATTTATTAGATGCCAAAGGGGTTATCTCTGTGACAGAGAGAACTGGCTATATCGGAAGAGTGAGAAATCTTGCTCGAGAAATCGCAAAGCTTTATGTAGAAGAAAGAGAGAGGCTTGGTTTTCCGATGTTGAAAGGAGAGAGTAACGTAAATGAAAACAACTAATGTTTTATTCGAGATTGGCTTAGAAGAAATGCCTGCTCGTTTTATGGACAATACAGAGAAGGAATTAAAGGAAAAGACAATAAATTGGTTAGAGGAAGTCAGATTATCCTACCAAAAAATCCACACATACATTACGCCAAGACGATTTGCTGTATTAATCGAAGGACTTCAGCTGAAACAAGAGGATCAAGTAGAAGAGGCAAAAGGTCCTGCAGAGAAAATTGCAAAAGACGAAAATGGAGGCTGGACAAAAGCTGCAATTGGTTTTTCAAAAGGTCAAGGTAAGACCGTTGAAGACTTATACATGAAGTCAGTTAAAGGTACTAACTATGTATTCGTGAAGAAGTTTATTGAAGGCAAGAGTACGGTGGAGCTTTTACCACAATTTAAGGAAGTCATTTTAAACTTACACTTTCCAAAGAGTATGCGTTGGGCAAATGAAAGCATTCGCTATATCCGTCCAATCAAATGGATCGTTGCCTTACAGGATCATGAAGTAATTCCACTTAGTATTGCCGGAGTTAAATCTAGTAATATAACGTATGGACACCGCTTTTTAGGTGGAAAGATTACCATCGATCAACCACTTCAATATGAACAGCTTCTAGAAAGGGAATATGTAATTGCAGTAGCACATAAACGTGAGCGGCTTATTTTAGAAGGGATCAAAAGACTAGAAGAGCAAAACAATTGGCAAATTCCAGTTGATCAAGACTTACTATCAGAGGTGAAAAACCTTGTAGAATTTCCTACAGTCTTTAGTGGTAAATTCCATGAATCTTTTTTACATTTACCAAAAGAAGTGTTAATTACGACGATGAAGGAACACCAACGATATTTCCCTGTTCAATCTACCGAAGGAGAATTGTATCCTTATTTTATCGGTGTAAGAAATGGTACAGCAGAACATATCGATACCGTTGCACGAGGTAATGAGAAGGTGCTACGAGCTAGACTACAAGATGCGCAATTTTTCTATGAAGAGGACCAAAAGCAATCGATAGAACGGAATTTAGATAAGCTAACTCGGATGGTTTTCCAAGAAAAACTTGGAACAATTGCAGATAAGTCAAAAAGGATAGTGAATATCTCAGAAATAATAGTGGACCATCTTGGTTTATCAGAGAAGGACAGAACACTTGTAAAACGAGCCGCAGAAATCTGTAAGTTTGATCTTGTTACAAATATGGTAACGGAATTTACGGAGCTTCAAGGAATTATGGGAAGAAATTATGCCTATATTTTTGGTGAGGATCCAGCAGTGGCCCAAGCAATAGAGGAACAATATATGCCACGCCATGCGAATGCAGCATTACCTGAAAGCATTGTTGGTACAGTAGTCAGTATTGCCGATAAGCTAGATACTATTGTTGGTTGTTTTTCTGTCGGGTTAATCCCTAGTGGTTCACAGGATCCTTATGCTTTAAGGCGACAAGCTTTAGGGGTCATTCAAATGATCGCTCATCAAGGATGGAGCTTGAATTTGGATCGATTAGTGAAGGAAGTACAAGCTTTATATTCTACTAAGGGTGACAATAAGGTACTATCTCAGCTAGAATCATTTTTTAAGCAAAGAGTTGCATATATTATGAAGGAGGATAATATTGAAGCAGATGTGATCGATGCCGTCTTAATTAATGAACTTGTCAATATTTCCTTTGTAAAAAGAAAAGCACTCGTACTAAGCGAAAAAAGAAATGATCCTACTTTTAAAGCAAAACAAGAGGCCTATGTTCGCGTCATTAATTTAGCCAATAAAGCAGAGAAGATCGATTCTGTTAGGCCAGAATTATTTGAAAATGAGCAGGAAAAGCAACTCTTCGGTACTTATCAATCGATCCAATCAGCATACTTAGAACTCCTTCAGCAACAAAAAGCTCAAGAAGCGTTAACTGCTTTAGATCCGCTTGTTCAGCCAATTCATCAATTTTTCGATCATACCATGGTTATGGCAGACAACGAAATGGTCCGAGCAAACCGCTTATCTCTACTGAGTGTTATTGCCAAAGATATTAAAAAGTTTGCTGATTTAACACTGATCCAATGGAAGCAAGTTCAAGGTTAGTGAGACCCAGGGGGCTAAAGAGGTAATGGAGAAAAAAATAATCTATGTCGTTTCGGATTCGGTTGGTGAAACAGCAGAATTAGTGACAAAAGCAGCATTAAGCCAATTTTTGGATGAAACCGATTATGATCTGTATCGTATACCATATGTAGAAAGCTTTGAAGTTTTGCGTGGTGCTGTCTACCACGCAAAGCAATTAGGAGCACTCATCGGATTTACTTTAGTAAATAATGAATTAAGAGATTTTCTCGTAGAGGAGGCAGCTTCTAAACAAGTTGAATGTGTGGATATTATGGGACCAATGCTTAGGGCAATGGAGCGGAAGTTTAGCTTGAAATCTAAGCAAGAGCCAGGCAATATTCATAAATTAGACGAGGATTACTTTAGAAGAGTGGAAGCAATAGAATTTGCTGTCCGGTACGATGACGGGCGAGATCCACGAGGGGTGATGCAAGCAGATATTGTATTAATTGGTGTCTCAAGAACTTCAAAAACACCATTATCACAATATTTAGCACACAAAAAATTAAAAGTAGCGAATGTCCCAATTGTGCCAGAAGTGGACCCACCAGAATCACTTTTTCAAATTCCCACACATAAATGTATAGGATTAAAGATAAGTCCTGAAAAACTTAACGGGATACGTAGAGAGAGACTAAAGTCTCTAGGGCTTAGTGATGGAGCAAGCTATGCCAATTTAGATAGAATCGAAGCAGAACTTAACTTCTTTGATAATGTAATCCAAAGATTAGGTTGTCCAGTTATCGATGTTTCCAATAAAGCAGTCGAAGAAACAGCGAATATTATTTTAAATATGATTAACCAACCATATTGGAATTTAGAAAATGATAATGGTGAAAAAATCGATGAATCATAAAGGAATAGAAAATTATTTCGAATTCCTCGTATTTATTATTGGAAATTAACACATAATTGTTTTATAATAATATTTTGTGTAAAACAAAATATAAATTTATTATAACCTTTTTTATAGTTTTTCTAGGAATAATTTTAAGGAAAAGCAGGAATTTGCTAATTTTTGTAGAATAATTTAGCATAAGGGTTCATTTTTTTTACGATTGCCAAACAAAAATCCTAATAACAAAGGTTGTTTTAGTTAGTGCAAAAAGAGGTATTATGATATTAAAGGGGAATTCTCTTTTTCTTCACAGAATGAGAAATTTGTCGAATGTTAAAATAGAATATGCTTTTATAATTTGATTAGAATTGGTGATAAGTATGGCTAATCAGTATACAGATGAAACGATTGCGTCTGTTCAAGCCGCAAATGATGTAGTAGACATTGTTGGCGAATATGTCCAACTAAAAAAGCAAGGCAGGAATTTCTTTGGACTATGCCCTTTTCATTCTGAAAGCACCCCATCTTTTTCCGTAAACCAGGAGAAACAAATTTTTCATTGCTTTGGCTGTGGTAAAGGTGGAAATGTTATTACATTTATGATGGAAATCGAAGGCTTTTCCTTTCGACAGGCCATCGAATTTTTAGCTGATAAATCTGGTCATACCTTACCAAAAGCTTCCGAAACAAATAAAAAAGAACCTTCTACGGAAGAACAGGCGATACTAGAAGCGTATCAATGGCTAACTAAATTATACCATCATCTCCTGAGACATACAAAAGATGGGAAAAAGGGCTTGGAGTATTTGTATCAAAGAGGTTATTCTGATGAATCTATAGATACATTCCAGCTAGGCTACTCACCACAATCCAAAGATTTCATTTTGCAATTTCTAGAAAATAAAGGTTTCCATCGTCAAACAATGGTGAAAGCAGGACTCTTAACAACAAATGATCAACAAAATTATGTGGATCGTTTTCAAGGAAGGATTATTTTCCCTATTCGTAATGCCATTGGAAAAACAGTCGGTTTTGGTGGAAGATCGATTAATGGACAGGATCCCAAGTATTTAAATAGTCCTGAATCACCTGTCTTTCAAAAAAGTAAATTACTTTATAATTTTGACTTGGCACGAAGTGAAATTCGCAAGAAAAGTGAAGCCATATTATTAGAAGGTTATGCAGATGTTATTGCTGTCCATCAAGCAGGTGCAAAAAATGGTATTGCATCATTAGGAACGTCTTTAACAGATGCACATGCAAGTATTCTCCGAAGGTATGTTGATACGGTTTTAATTTGTTTTGATGGCGATGATGCCGGTCAAAATGCAACGTATAAAGCAATCAAGCTATTAAAGAATGCTGGATGTACAGTGAAAGTAGCTAACTTACCAAAAGGCTATGACCCAGATAGTTATATTCAAGAATTTGGTGCAACTAGTTTTAAGGAAAACGTACTCCAGGCGAGTTCATCAGAAATGACTTTTCTTATTAATCATTTGAAGAAAAATTTTAATCTTCAACATGAAGGAGATCGGATTAGATATGTAGAAAGTATTATAGGAGAAATTGCTTTACTAAAAAGTCCGATCGAAAGAGATCATTATATCCGGGACTTATCTGATCAATTTGATTTATCTTATGATGCATTAAATCAGGATTTAATGTCAAGGATACGTAACAACAGTAAAAATGATGATAACCGTCAAGACTTTGGTCATACTAAAGATGGAAATCATCTAATGAATCGACGGAATCAAAAAGTATTATCAGCGTATCAGAATGCAGAGAGAAGACTTATTGCTTACATGCTACAAAATGCTCATGTTGCAGAAAGAGTAAAAAATAGACTTGGATCAAAGTTTAATCTAGAACAACACCAAATTATTGTTACCTATCTTTATGGCTTCTATGAGGAAGGAAATGAACCAAATTCAAGCCATTTTCTCACATATATAGAAGATGAAACGATTCGTAAGCTAATTGTTGAATTGTCCATGCTTGATTGTAGCTGGGAAATTACGGATAAAGAAATGGATGACTATATTAGAACCATCTTAGCTGAACAGACGGATCATGTTCGGATTAAACAACTAGAACAGGAACAAAAGCTACTAGAGAAAACAGATCCGGTAAAAGCAGCTCAAATTGCGATGGAAATATTAAAGATAAAGCAACAATCAAAAAATGGAGCAAGTTTTTAGAAGGAGGGGCACTCATGGCAAATAATAAACCATCACGTTCAAAGGAGCCTGAACTTACATTAGAACAAGCAAAAGAGCATTTAATGGAAATCGGTAAAAAGCGTGGTGTTTTAGCATATGAGGAAGTTGCTGAAAGACTATCAAATTTTGAATTGGAATCAGATCAGATTGATGAATTTTATGAGCAATTGAACGAGCAAGGTGTGGAAGTAATTGGAGATAATGATGAAGATCCAACTTTACAACAGCTATCAAAAGAAGAGGAATTTGATTTAAATGACCTTAGTGTACCTCTAGGTATTAAAATAAATGATCCTGTTCGGATGTATCTAAAGGAAATTGGTCGTGTGGACTTATTATCGGCAACAGAGGAAATAGATCTAGCGAAACGAATCGAAGAGGGCGATGAATATGCCAAGAAACGTTTGGCTGAAGCCAATCTACGACTTGTTGTAAGTATTGCAAAACGCTATGTCGGTAGAGGAATGCTATTCCTTGACTTAATTCAAGAAGGGAATATGGGGCTAATTAAGGCAGTTGAAAAATTTGACTTCCGGAAGGGATTTAAATTTAGTACGTATGCCACTTGGTGGATTCGCCAAGCCATTACAAGAGCGATTGCCGATCAAGCACGAACCATCCGCATTCCTGTGCATATGGTTGAAACGATTAACAAATTAATTCGCGTGCAACGTCAATTATTACAGGATTTAGGACGGGAACCTACACCAGAAGAAATTGCTAAAGACATGGATCTTACACCTGATAAAGTGAGAGAAATTCTTAAAATTGCTCAAGAGCCCGTTTCTTTAGAGACTCCAATTGGGGAAGAAGACGATTCGCATCTTGGAGACTTTATAGAAGATCAAGAAGCTACCTCGCCATCCGATCATGCCGCTTACGAATTACTAAAAGAACAACTGGAAGATGTACTAGACACGTTAACTGATCGAGAGGAGAATGTTTTACGCCTTCGCTTTGGACTTGATGATGGAAGGACTCGAACACTAGAAGAAGTTGGAAAGGTGTTTGGTGTCACAAGAGAACGTATCCGTCAAATTGAAGCAAAAGCATTGCGAAAGCTTCGCCATCCTAGTCGTAGCAAGCGATTAAAAGACTTCCTTGAGTAGGGGATTTGAATGACCTTCTGTGTACTTTACGCAGAAGGTAGCTTTTTTATACGGAAGTAAATAGTTGGCTTTTACCACCGTTTATGCTCTAATAAAAGTGACTTCATTTCCTTAACACAAGACCGATATAAATAAAGAAAGAATTTCGTTGTTCGGGGATGATCTAATGGATGAAGCTAGAAAAGAAACGGTGATTAAGGAAATCAATTACTGGAAGACACATCAATTGCTTCCAGAGCATTATTGTGATTACCTGCTTGCATTATATACCGAAGGAGAAGGAGAACAGCTTGCTAACAAACAGTCGACACCATATTATTTATTGATTTACTTTTTTAATGCATTATTGTTCTTGTTTCCTGTGCTTATTTTTCAGCTGACTGATTCTCTTTTTTTACAAATTGTAGGCGTTTTAGTAGTATTAGGTATAAGCGGTAGTTTTGTTCGTCTAACTATAAGAAAAACTTATTTAAAAGAAACCTTTTCTATCCTTATTTTCTTTATAAATTTCTTATACAGTACCGTCATTTTTTTTAACATATACATTGGCATAGATTGGATTACGATAATATGGATTTACTTAAATGGGATTACATGGATTCTATTTGGTAAGGTAAAAGGCAAGTTCTTTCTACAAGCAGCAGGTGTTTTTGTTGTAATCATTGCCAGCATTTTCGTCGGGTTCGAATATTTTTAGTCAAATTATCGAAATTTAATTAGAATCACTTTGCTTAAATGAGAATTTACAGTAAAATAGATATGGATTTGTATTTCTAATACATAACGATGAGACAAGCAATACATGTTACATAAGGAGGAACTAAAAATGAAAAAAAATCCTGTTATACCTTTTGCATTGATTGCTGTGTTAGGTATCCTAGCAATGGTTATTTTATCGGTACAAGGACTAAATCAACAGGAAGAGATTGCTAATGGTGGTGGCGAAGAAGTCGCCCTCGATCCTGAAGCTATTGCCCAAAACTGTATAGGCTGTCACGGTGGCGACCTAGAGGGTGTGGAAGGCTCTGGACCAAGCTTACAGAAAATCGGAAGTAAATATTCAGAGGAAGAAATCAATGAAATTATTATGAATGGTATTGAAGGTACGGCAATGCCTGGAGGATTAGTATCGAGCGAAAAAGCACAAGTCTTGGCTGAATGGCTTGCTCAAAAACAATAAAAGCGTAGAATAAGCTTTCTGTTTTCATAACAGAAGGCTTTTTTCTACACTTATACGGAAGGAATTATCATGTTATGCTGTCAAAAAGATTAGAGAAAATAGCAAAATACTTAGTAAAACCAATCGAATTTGCCGACATTGGTTCAGACCATGCCTACTTACCATGCTATGTTTGTCTTCAAGATGCTACTGCAATTGCCATTGCAGGAGAAATTAATCAAGGTCCATACCTTCGTGCGATTGAAACGGTAACAACCAACCAGTTGGAGAATAGAATACATGTCCGTAAAGGAAATGGATTAGAAGTGGTAAACGAAGGCGAGGTATCACAGATTACGATTGCAGGAATGGGTGGGAAATTAATCAAAAATATATTAGAGGAAGGGAAATCTAAGTTAACGGGTGTAAAAAGACTTATACTACAACCAAACTTAGATGCCGATATTGTCAGAAAATGGTTGTATCAGCACCGGTATGCCCTTATTGCAGAAGAGATTATCGAAGAAGATGGCTATATATATGAAATTTTAGTTGCTGAACAGGTTCATTTCACACCGAGGATAACAGAAAAAGAATTAATGTTTGGGCCATTTTTATTAAACGAAAATAATTCTATTTTTCAAAAAAAATGGTGGAGGGAAAGAGATAAAAAAGAAATACTTCTGAATGAGATGCGTAAGGCAACCCATACTCCAAATGAAAAAATACAACAATTTACAAAAGAGATTCGTTTAATAGAGGAGGTTGTTGATGATGGAAACAACAGTTAAAGCCATTATTCAATTATTCGAAAAATGGGTTCCGAAGGATTATGCAGAATCTTGGGATAATGTAGGACTTCAAGTGGGAGATTTAGAACAGAGCGTACAAAATTTACTAATTACACTTGATGTAACAGATGAGATAGTAGAGGAGGCGATAGAGCATCAAGTACAGCTAATCATCGCCCATCATCCCTTATTATTTAAAGGTCTAAAACAAATTGATGTGAACGATTCAAAAGGAAGGATTATTCAGAAACTATTAAAAAACAATATTTCTGTCTATGCTGCACATACGAATTTAGATATGGTGAATGGTGGGGTAAATGACCTGCTTGCAGATAAATTGTGTTTAAAAAATCGTCAAGTTCTTGTACCTTCCATAACGGATAAACTATATAAATTTATGGTATATGTCCCAAAAAGTCACGCAAATGTGGTAAAAGAAGCAATTGGTAAGGCGGGTGCAGGTCATATAGGTAATTACAGTCATTGCACCTTTGAAACAGCTGGAATGGGTGCATTCAAGCCATTAGAAGGAACCAATCCATTCTTAGGAAAGAAAGGAAAAATCGAAGAAGTCGAAGAGATTAAAATAGAGACGATTGTAAAAGAAAAGCAGTTAAGTAAAATAATTGAGATGGCTAAACAAAGTCATCCATATGAGGAAATGGCCTATGATGTATTTCCTTTAAATAATTCAACGGAAACGCTTGGACTCGGACGAATTGGTTTAGTGGAAAAGGAAATGACCTTAAAGGAATATCTTTCTTTTGTGAAGGATGCTTTAGATGTTCCATTCGTGCGTTTTGTCGGGGATGAAAATAAGATAGTAAGGAGCGTAGCTGTCTTAGGAGGTAGCGGGAAAGGCTATATTATAAATGCAATAAAAATGGGGGCAGATGTCTATATTACAGGTGATTTAAGCTTCCATGATGCACAGGATGCAGAGCAGGCAGGTATTTGTCTGATTGATCCAGGACATCATGTAGAAAGAGTGATGAAAGATGGGGTAAAGTGCTATTTTGATCACCACCAAAAAGAATTACCAACACCGGTTAATATAATCACTTCCACCATCTCAACAGAACCGTTTAAATGTTATTAACGATTGTAATAAAAAGAGAATCAGTGGGAACTGATTCTCTTATTTTGCCTTGGCTTTTACCTTTGGCAATATTTTATTTTTGTCTACTTTTGAGTCCTTATCCCATGTGTCCGAATTGTTTGGATCAAATTGTTCAATAAACTTGATTACTTCTTTTGTTATAGGGGTAGGTGTTGATGCACCAGCAGTTATAGCTACTTTTTTAACTCCCTCTAACCATTCTAATTGAATTTCAGAAACATCGGCTATCCGATATGCTTGTGTACCGGCGAGTTCGATCGAAACCTGTGCAAGACGGTTCGAGTTATTACTTCGAGGATCTCCTACCACTAAGGTTAGGTCAGCATCCTTCGCTTGTTCGGCAACGGCTTCTTGTCGTACTTGGGTAGCCATACAGATCTCTTGTTCCATTTCTGTTTGCGGATATTTTTCTTTTACCTTTTGCATGACATCATAAACATCCCATTGACTCATGGTGGTTTGATTCGTAACAAGAATCTTATCAAAGCTCGATAAGTCAAGCTCTGAAACATCTGCTTCTGTTTGGATCAAATGAACATGATCTGGTGCAACTCCGATAGCACCTTCAGGCTCTGGGTGCCCTTTTTTGCCAATATAGACAATTTCATAATTTTCTTTTACTTTTTCACGGATTAAATCATGTGTTCTAGTTACATCAGGACAAGTAGCATCAAGAACCATTAAGCCCTTGTCTTCTGCTTTTTTCTTTACTTCTGGAGAGACTCCATGTGCAGTGAATATGACGGTTCCTTCTTCGATATCATCAAGCAGCTCTGAACGGTTTTTACCATCCAATGTATAGACACCTTGCTCCTTAAAAGCATTGGTTACGTGTGAATTGTGAACAATCATACCTAGTATATAGATTGGTCGAGGTAGATTGGGATCCTTAACTGCATTTTGCGCAATGACCATTGCATCGACAACACCATAGCAATAGCCACGTGGAGCGATTTTAATTACTTCCATTCTGGTTCCCCCTCTGTACTTTCTTGCATAGATCAAGTAAAATATTACATAATGGAATAGAAAATTGTCCAATACTTTTATTATAAAGGTATTCTTAGCAATTGACAAAGATTTGTTAAGCAAAAGGAGATCAAAATGAAAAATCATTTATTTAAGCAGTATCAGCTAAAGGAATCCATGGATCACATAATAGATCAACTCGGCTTTTATGAACCAACACCGATTCAAGCAAAAGTGATTCCAGAAGCTCTAAAAGGAAATAGTATCATTGGACAATCTGAGACAGGCTCTGGAAAGACGCATGCATTTCTTATTCCTCTGTTTAATAATTTGACGGATGATAATCATACGCAAGTAGTGCTCACCGCTCCTACAAGAGAATTGGCGATCCAAATCTACGACGAAGTGAAGAAAATGATCAACTATGCTGATAAAGAGACGGAGTGGAGAGCGAAGCTTTTGATAGGTGGAACGGATAAGAAACGAATGGTCGATAAATTAAAAGAACCGCCACATATCATCGTAGCAACTCCAGGAAGATTATTAGATCTAATACAAGAGGAAGTAGTGGATATTTTCCAAGCTAGCACCTTCGTAATAGATGAAACAGATTTAATGCTGGAATTAGGCTTAATTGAGGAAATCGATCGGATATTAATGAGAGCTGATTCATCTATACAAATAATGGTATTCTCAGCCACCATACCAGAGAAGCTTCAGCCATTTTTAAAAAAATATTTACATGCACCAAAATTCATTCAAATCCATGATCGATTAGCTCCGGAGAAAATGGAGCACCGTATGGTTGCCCTAAAGCATCGTGAACCAGCCCAAGTAATATGGCAAATTTCTAAGCTAATTCAACCATATCTTGCGATCATCTTCACGAATGGAAAAGATCGAGCCGATGAGCTAGCAGCTTCATTACAAGAAAAGGGACTAGATGTTGGTTTAATCCATGGAGGATTATCCCAAAGAGAACGTAAACGAGTGTTGAAAGAAATTCAGCAATTAAAGTACCAGTATATTGTGGCAACAGATCTTGCAGCTCGAGGAATAGACATTAAAGGTGTCAGTCATGTGATTAATGCAGAGCTTCCAAAAGAGGAGAGCTTTTATATTCACAGAGTAGGGAGAACTGCTAGAGCAGGAATGGAAGGAACGGCAATTAACCTTTATCGAGAAGATGATTTGGGACTTATTCAAAAATTGGAGAAAAAAGGAATTCAGTATACGTTCTATGATATCGTCAAAGGGGAATGGCAAGAAACAAAAGCATGGAATGCCAGACAGACGAGAAAAAAGCAAGAAAATGAAGTGGAAAAAAAAGCATGGCAACAGGTGAGAAAACCAAATAAAGTAAAGCCTGGTTATAAGAAAAAAATGAAGCAACAGCAAAAGAAAGCAAAGAGAAAAATTCAACGCAATCAATTCAAGAAATAAAAAGGGTGGAGAATAAATGGTGAAGATAGGATCACATGTTTCAATGAGTGGAAAGAAAATGTTATTAGCTTCAAGCGAAGAAGCAACATCGTACGGAGCAAACGTATTTATGGTATACACAGGTGCCCCACAAAATACTAGAAGAAAACCGATTGAAGAATTAAATATTGAAGCAGCCCAAGATCATATGAAAGAAAATGGCATAGAAGAAATTGTTGTACATGCTCCTTATATTATTAATATCGGTAATGCTGTCAAAAAAGAAACCTTTGAGCTAGGGGTCAATTTTTTAAGAAACGAAATTGAACGAACAGAAGCAATCGGTTCAAGACAAATTGTGCTTCATCCAGGTGCACATGTTGGGGAAGGGCCTGAAGTTGGAATTGCCAAAATTATCGAAGGATTAAATGAAGTATTAGATCCCAAACAAGAGGTTCAAATTGCACTTGAGACGATGGCTGGAAAAGGGTCCGAAATTGGAAGAAGCTTTGATGAGCTAGCTAAAATCATCGATGGGGTCAAATATAACGAAAAGCTCTCTATTTGTTTAGATACGTGTCATATCCATGATGCAGGCTATCAAGTGGTCGAGGATTTCGATGGTGTATTAAATGAATTTGATAAAATTATCGGTTTGGATCGATTAAAGGTTGTCCATGTGAATGATAGTAAAAACGAGCAAGGTGCAAGAAAAGACCGACATCAAAATATCGGTTTCGGTTATTTAGGATTTGATGTATTAAACAAAATCGTTCATCATCCACAACTGGAACATTTACCGAAAATTCTTGAAACACCGTATGTGGGTACGGACAAAAAGAATAAAAAACCACCATACAAATTCGAAATAGAAATGCTAAAGAATGGTACATTTGTACCTGATTTACAAGATCAAATAATGAATCAATAAAAGAGGCTTGGGCGATCGCCCAAGCTTTTATATTTAAAACAAATCTTTTATTCCATATTCACTAGCCAACTTTTGAAATATTTGTTGGCATTTTTTTGCTGTTTCAAGGTCGGTAATTTGAGCAAGCTTTTTCAACATTCGGGCACGATCCGATGCATTGGTTGGATCATATTGATTCTGTTTAAGGTGATTAGCAATGTCTGTTGCTTGTTCGAATGTAACATTTAGTTTATACATTTTAGCATAGTCATACAATGTATTTGGGTCTACTTGTTGAAGCTTCATCATAATCATCCTTTTAGTAAATCCGTTCATTTAGGCACTCCTTTGTCTAGAAATGAAATCATTATTTTATTTTATGCAAGAATTGGTTAAAAGTGTACTTATTCGGTAAATTATTACATAACAAAAATTAAATAAGTACATAAAAGTGTTGTTTCCAAAGCGTAGAAATTACCAAGTAAATCATCAAGGAATAAAGACATACTAAAGAATGTACCTCTAACTTATGAAGAGGAGGGTTGAGTATGTCAAATCATGATGATCAAAATAGAACTGACGGTGTGGATAAACAGTCCAAGCAATTTGCTGAAACGGATGAACTATATGCTGCAAACAAGGACTACAGTCGTGAGGCAGAAGCTTCGCAAGAACTTACAGCTAACGAGTTTAACCGAGCTGTTGAGACAGAACAAGGAACTAGTATGCAGACAGATGTGAATACAGTTTATGGATGGATTGGATTGATCTTATCGATCGCTTCATTCTTCGTTTGGCCATTACTAATGGCTATTGGGGGGATCGTATTAGGCTTCATCTCCAAAAAAAAAGGAGCAGATACACTAGGAAATAGTGCTATTGTTATTTCCATTATTTCCTTGTTACTGTCCTTGATATTTGTACCATTATTTTAAATGAAAAAAGCTAGCCCATTTTGAAGGGCTAGCTTACTTATACTTCCTGTGTTTCCGTTTTTTGTTTTTCAAAATACTCTTCTGCGATTTTATCGACTTCTTTCTTTAATTCCTCTACCATTGTTTCTTCAGGGACTTTTCGAATGATTTCTCCATGACGGAATAGTAATCCTTCTCCTCGAGCACCTGCAATACCAATATCTGCTTCTCTTGCTTCACCAGGACCGTTAACAGCACAGCCAAGCACGGCAACTTTAATTGGTGCTTTAATCGTGGAAATATATTCTTCCACCTCATTGGCAATTTTGATTAGGTCAATTTCTATTCTTCCACACGTAGGACAAGAAATTAGTGTTGCCGCATTGGAAGCAAGACCAAATGTTTTTAGCAATTCTCTTGCTACTTTTACCTCTTGTACGGGGTCTGCACTTAACGAAATTCGCATCGTACTACCGATTCCTTTACTAAGAATGGCACCCATTCCTGCTGCACTTTTGATACTCCCAGCAAATAAAGTACCTGACTCAGTAATACCTAGGTGAAGTGGATAGGAGATTACTTCTGCAGCCTTTTCGTATGCTTCAATCGCTAGGCTTACATCAGAAGCCTTGAGTGAGACAACAATATCATGAAAAT
This sequence comes from Gracilibacillus sp. JCM 18966, assembly GCF_055392695.1. Taxonomy (NCBI): domain Bacteria; kingdom Bacillati; phylum Bacillota; class Bacilli; order Caryophanales; family Bacillaceae; genus Gracilibacillus; species Gracilibacillus sp. JCM 18966. The sequence continues at coordinate 3,058,771 of NZ_AP043883.1, forward strand.
CTAGGTCTTCTAATATTTTAATATGGTGTAATGCACTTTCTACCATACCATCAGCAGTAGGATAGCCGTATTTTTCGAGTATATGACGTTCTAATGAACCTGCATTGACACCTATACGAATCGGAATGCCTTTCGCTTTTGCCGCATTGACAACTGCCTCTACTTTGTCTCGTTTCCCAATATTACCTGGATTAATTCTAATCTTATCAGCTCCACCTTCTATTGCTTTAAGAGCTAGCTTATAATTAAAATGTATATCAACCACTAATGGGATGTTAATTCTTTTTTTTATTTCTGGAATGGCATTGGCAGCACGCTCATCAGGACATGCTACACGAACGATTTGACAACCTGCATCTTCTAGTCTTTTTATTTCTTCAACGGTTGCTTCAACGTCATGTGTTTTGGTTGTAGTCATAGACTGAATGACAACCTCGTTTTTTCCACCTACCATTACGTTGCCAATTTTCACAGGTCGTGTATCCTTACGATGTGTTAAAGCCATAAATAAAATCGCTCCTTTATATTTCCACGTAAATAATCTAATTACTGTACCAACTTCCATTATAAAGGTTAACCTAGTAAATGAGAAGTGTAACACATTCAAATTTGCAAATTATTGAAACCTTTTCCTAGTAGGATCGTATTTTATATTTAAGAGCATACAATTCAGTTCTAATCATTCGAATCATTTGATAAGATAAAGAAAAGCCGAGAGGTGAGTAGCCATGTTTGATTTTAATGCAGATTGGATAAGTTTTGTTATCTGTGGTTTAGCTACCCTGTTTCTAGTTGGGGAAATATTAGTCAATGTAAAAGGGATTTTTGCCATTCTTGGCCTTGGTTTTATTACAGTATATTTTTCTTCTTTTTTAGATCCTAGTATGTTTTTTATTATGATTGCTATTTATTTAATTGGTATGTTATTCATCGTAATCGATGGCAAAATACTGAATGATGGAACTTTAGCTGTCATAGGATTGGTCTGTATGGTGATATCTGTAGGGATGACAGCACCTAATTGGGTAGCGGGACTGTACGCTGTATTAGGGGTTTTTATAGGAGGAGCTGCTTCTTTACTATTTCTTAAGGTATTTAAGAAGCGGAAGATGTGGACGAAAATTACACTCTATGATCAATTAACAGATGAAGCAGGATATTCAAGTGTTAATCAAAGCTACAAATTATTAGTAGGGAAGGAAGGAAAAGCTATTACAGATATGAGGCCTACAGGGACCATCCGTATCGGAGAAAACGACTATAGTGCAGTCACACAAGGGAAGTGGCTGGAGAAAGATACCCGAATTGTGGTGGTGTCTGTAGATGGTACAAGAATATTAGTAAAAGGAAAAGTCTGAGAATTCAGGCTTTTTTGTTTTTAAAATTTATATTTTTTTAGAAAATCCAATAGTTGCTAATTTTAAAATAAAAAATTCATATTAATTAAATAGGATTATTGTTATAATATGAATGAATTGTTAAGAGAGTGTAAATTTTTATTAAAGACCTTTACAAATCGTTCATGAAAACTTAATATTAAATTCGTATGTGCTTTGCGAAAAATGTCTTACTATGTCAAAGAGATGAGCAGACATAAGGACAAAACGACGAATTTGCTTTTATGAAGGGATGAAAACTGTTGGATTTAAATGTACAAGTTATGATTTTTGAATTTATTGGCGGTTTAGGTATTTTCCTTTTAGGTATTAAATATATGGGGGAAGGGCTTCAAAAATCCGCTGGTGACAGATTACGTACCATACTTGATAAATTTACAAGCAATCCGTTTATGGGTGTACTTGCCGGGATGATTGTGACTGTGTTGATTCAATCAAGCTCCGGAACGACCGTCCTAACGGTTGGGTTAGTAAATGCAGGGTTTATGACATTAAGACAATCCATTGGTGTAATTATGGGTGCTAATATTGGGACAACGATTACAGCATTTATTATAGGATTTGATATTGGCGCATATGCATTGCCGATTTTAGGTATTGGTGCATTTTTATTATTTTTCTTTAAAGAGAAACGAATTACCAATATTGGTTTAACCATTTTCGGATTTGGTGCCTTGTTTTTTGGTTTAGAGTTAATGAGCTCTGGACTTAAACCATTACGAGATTTACAAGCATTTCACGATTTAACCGTAAGTATGTCTAATAATCCAATACTTGGCGCTGTCATTGGGACTGTGTTTACCATTGCTGTTCAAAGCTCAAGTGCAACCATTGGAATACTACAAAGCTTGATGCTTGAGGATGCTATCCAATTAAAGGCTGCTTTACCGGTACTATTTGGTGATAACATCGGGACAACGATTACAGCAGTTTTAGCATCGATTGGAGCAACTATTGCGGCTAAACGTGCTGCATTAACACATGTAATCTTTAATGTAATTGGAGCAACGATTGTCATTACATTTATTCATTTTTATACGATTATGATGGAGCATATCCAGGCAGCATTAGAACTGAATCCTGCCATGACGATCGCTTTTGCACATGGAATCTTTAATGTGCTGAATACTATTATTCAATTTCCATTTATCGGATTATTGGCTCTGATCGTGACAAAGATTATTCCAGGAAAAGATACCGAAGTCGAATATAAAGCAAAGCATTTAGATCCAATTTTTATTCAACAATCGCCATCTGTTGCACTAGACCAAGCTAAATTCGAAGTCATTCGAATGGGTGAATATGCAATAAGAGGACTAGAAGAGACAAGCTCCTTTTTAAATACGAAAAATAGCAAAAATGCTGATATGGCGCAACAATTGGAAGGTGCGTTAAATAATCTAGACCGGGAAATCACAGCCTATTTAGTTCAATTGTCGGGGTCGACCCTATCAGACATAGAAAAGACCGATCACTCTGCATTAATTAATGCCGTTCGGGATATTGAACGCATAGGTGATCATTATGAGAATATTATTGAGTTGATTAATTACAAAATGTCGAATAAGGTAGATATTACAGAGCAAGGCATGATAGATTTAAATGAAATGTTCGATCTAACCATTATAACGGTAAAGGAAGCTATTAAAGCATTAGAGCAAATGGATAGGGAAGCTGCTTTATCCGTTGTACAGAAAGAAAATGAAATTGATAAAATGGAAAGAAGATACCGTAAAAAGCATATTATTCGTCTGAATGAGGGAGTTTGTACAGGAGCAGCAGGAATTGTATTTGCAGATATTATTAGTAATTTAGAGCGAATAGGAGACCATGCTGTGAACATTGCCGATGAAGTGCTTGGTGGCAAACATAATTAATCTTTTCGGGGTAACAAGCTTAGAAAAATGCTTGTTATCCCGAAATCCTTCTTCTTTAAATAAAAAAGTTCAAAAAAAGTATTGACGTTATATTTTTTATATGGTAAATTATTAAATGTCGCTTCAGTAAATACATAATTTTAATCCACAGTAGCTCAGTGGTAGAGCTATCGGCTGTTAACCGATCGGTCGTAGGTTCGAATCCTACCTGTGGAGCCATGGCGGTGTAGCTCAGCTGGCTAGAGCGTACGGTTCATACCCGTGAGGTCGGGGGTTCGATTCCCTCCGCCGCTACCAATTTCTTAGACGATGGCGGTCGTGGTGAAGTGGTTAACACATCGGATTGTGGTTCCGACATGCGTGGGTTCGATCCCCACCGGTCGCCCCATCATTATATATTTAGAGAAGAAGGACCCTTAGCTCAGTTGGTTAGAGCTATCGGCTCATAACCGATCGGTCGCAGGTTCGAATCCTGCAGGGTCCACCATATTTTTACACGGAGGAATACCCAAGTCCGGCTGAAGGGATCGGTCTTGAAAACCGACAGGGGCTTCACGGCCCGCGGGGGTTCGAATCCCTCTTCCTCCGCCATTTATACATAACTAGGACAGTGTCTAAAAACAGAATAAAAAAATTGGCTCGGTAGCTCAGTCGGTAGAGCAACGGACTGAAAATCCGTGTGTCGGCGGTTCGATTCCGTCCCGAGCCACCATTCTCAACAAGCGAACGTTAAAGCTTGTTTTTTTATTTATTATAAAATTAATTTCACTTGATGGAAAACCTTTCATACTATAGTGAATAAATGCTAATTATTTGCAATCTATTCTGACTATTTGATAATATTTGAATTGGAGAGGTTAGGAACCTTCAAACTAAAAAATAGGAGGAATAAACATGGCAAATTTTACTTTACCAGATTTACCTTATGCATATGATGCACTCGAGCCACATATTGATAAGGAAACAATGAACATTCATCACACTAAACATCACAACACTTATGTTACGAAATTAAACGCTGCACTAGAAGGTCATGATGATTTAGCAAATAAATCAATCGAGGACATTTTAGCAAATCTTGATGCAGTACCTGAAAATATTCGTACAGCAGTTCGTAATAATGGTGGCGGACATGCCAACCACAGTTTATTCTGGACATTGCTATCAGCAAATGGTGGTGGTGAGCCAACTGGAGAATTAGCTGACAAAATTAACGAAGCATTTGGTAGCTTTGACAAGTTCAAAGAGGAATTTGCAAATGCTGCAGCTGGACGATTCGGCTCAGGCTGGGCTTGGCTAGTAGTTGACAATGGTAACTTAGCTATTACAAGTACACCAAATCAAGATACTCCTATTTCTGAAGGGAAAACACCAATTCTAGGTCTTGATGTATGGGAACATGCTTATTACCTAAAATATCAAAATAAACGTCCTGATTACATTGCAGCGTTCTGGAATGTAGTAAATTGGGATAAAGTTGCAAGCTTATATAATGAAGCAAAATAAAAAAAGGAAAGGAAGTGCTCATCGTAGCACTTCTTTTTTGCTTGCAAATTTTTTACAGGAAGTAAAGCGACGAAGCATAAATTTTGAAATTCAGAGTATTAGAAAAGCTAACGAAAATAGCTCGAATGCGAGTTTTTCTAATAGGCGCAAAATTACTTCTTCACACCTTGATCGGTTTCTAACTTTATTTTCGTATATCTCATTTAAACTGGAAAAGACTATAGATTATAGGCTTTAAATGAGGTGTAAGAAAATGCAGTTATTTCCAAGTAAAAAACCTTCCATACCAGTAAGTAGAGATTTAAAGATATTACTGATTATCGGTGGTTTATACGCACTTTCCACTTTTATCTCCAACACATTTGTCAATGTGTTCTTATGGAAGCAATCAGGAGACTATATGGATATTGCCACCTATAACCTTTTTATTTATTTGCTACAACCAATCTCCTTTTTTGTCGCTGGCAAGTGTGTGAAGCATGTAGATCGGACACTGATTATTCGAATAGGTGTAATCTTTTTGTCCATTTTTTACATGGTGGTACTCCTTCTAGGAGAAAAAGCCGTTAATTATACTTATATGCTTGGCGCTATATTAGGGATTGGCTATGGCTTCTATTGGTTAGCTTACAATGTGTTAACCTTCGAAGTAACAGAACCAGAAACACGAGACTTATTTAATGGGATACTTGGATCCTTACAATCCTTTGGTGGAATGGTCGGACCCTTACTTGCTGGCTATATCATCACACTGATGGATAATTTCAAAGGATATAGCACGATTTTCTTTTTATCTTTTTTTCTTTTCTTTTTAGCGATTGTTTGTTCGTTTTATCTAAAGAAAAGAAAAGCAACAGGTCGTTTCTTTATCCGTGAGGTTTTCAAAGAAAGGAAGCATAATACGAATTGGCGTAGTGTGCTATTCGCCCACCTTACACAGGGATCAAGAGAAGGATTGTTTATTTTTATTATTACAATTTGGGTGTATATTGAAACAAATAGTGAGCTTTCGCTTGGTCTTTTCAATTTTTTGATCTCCCTTTGTTCCTTTATTAGCTATTACTTTGTCTCAAAGATGGTTAGCAGCAAAAAAAGAAAAGCAGCCATTTTCTATGGTGGTCTAGCTTTATATTTAGCCGTGTTACTTTTTGTGTTCCCAACCAGCTATGTCACCATTCTTCTCTATGGCGTCATCATAGGGGTCAGTTTTCCATTATTTAATGTCCCATTTGTTTCTCTCACGTACGATATAATCGGAAAATCTAAAAATGCTGGAAATTGGAGAGTAGAATATATTATTATTCGTGAGGTGTTCATTAATATTGGAAGAGTGCTTGCGATTATTGTCTTTATTGTGAGTGTCTCCTTTTTAGATCCAATCTTCATTATTCCAGTATTAATGCTTGTCTTTGGTGGCGGTAATTTCCTTTCCTATTTCTTTATCAGAAAAACATCAATTTAATTTTCCCAATTCTTCTTCCATGCTATAATAAGTAAGTATGCATTTGTCAGGATAAAATAGTAGAGGGGGAAGGATATGGGCAAATACTTAAACTTTAGGCAAAAAAAGAAAAAAGTGAAAAAAAAGCGATCACAGCTACCACTACGTTTAAATATTTTATTCGTTAGTGTTTTCCTGATTTTTTCCTTATTAATTGTCCAGCTTGGGGTTGTGCAAATTTTAAACGGAGAAGAAGCGCAACGAGAAATTGATCAAACAGAAAACACTCCTTCTGAAAAACCTGTGCCACGTGGGTTGATGTATGATCGAAACCATAACTTAATACTGGATAATAATCCAGTCAAATCCATTACGTATACACCACCCAAGCATGGTCAAACAGCAGATGAGAGACTAGAGCTAGCGGAAGATTTAGCAGAATATATTACGATCATTAAAGATCAAGAAGAACTAAAAGAAGAAATAACAGAACGAGACAAAAAAGAATACTGGTATATTCAAAATACAGAAGAAGTCGCAGACCGCTTAACGGAAAAAGAAAAGGAGCTAGAAGGTGGAGACAAGTATCAGGCTGAATTGAATGCCATTACAGCAGATGATCTTGCCACAGTCGACTGGACTCCTGAGTTATTAAATATTATTGCAATTAAAAAGGAATTGGATCAAGCACATGAGTTATCCCCACATATTGTCGTAAACGAGGGGATAACAGATGAAGAATATGCAAAAGTTGCAGAACATCTGCATGATCTTCCAAATATTGATGCAACCATTGATTGGGAACGTGATAATAACTATGAAGGAACATTAAGTGCATTTATCGGAAGTATCACGTCATCAGAAGAAGGGATACCGAGAGAGAATAGTGATTACTATTTAGCTAATGGCTACACCTGGAATGATCGTGTCGGAACGAGTGGATTAGAACAGCAATATGAGCATGTACTAAGAGGAAGAAAAGAAAAAGTCCAATACACCACGAATAATGACGGAGAAGTAGTCGGCTCAGAAGTGGTTGTCGAAGGACAACGAGGCAAGGATCTTATATTAACAGTAGATATGGAGCTTCAACAACAGGTGGATAAGATCGTCGAAGAAGAGCTACGAACGGCTATTAACCATCCGGTTAATAATAATGGTTATTTAGAAGATGCAATGGCAGTTGTGATGAATCCACAGACAGGTGAGATCCTTGCAATGTCAGCTATAAGATATGATCGTGAAAATAAAGAATATGTAAATAATGCTTACCGTACAATTTATGATGCCCATGCTCCTGGTTCTGCTATTAAGGGAGCTACGATGCTGGCAGGCTATCAGAGTGGTGTGATAGATATCGGAACAAGATTAGATGATGGGGTAATAAAGATAAAAGGAACAAAAGAGAAAAGTTCATGGAAAAATCTTGGAGATAATATTTCTGATTTGTACGCACTAGAACAATCCTCCAACGTTTATATGATGAGAATCGCAATCAAAATGGCAGGTGCAACGTATCGATATAATGAACCACTGTACAATTTTGATTATGGCGCGTTTGGAGAGTTGAGGAATTATTTTAAACAGTTTGGTTTAGGTGTCGAGACAGGGATTGATATGCCGTTTGAAGCAACAGGTGTTACGGGATCGAATGGATTACCAGGTAATTTCCTCGACTTGTCGTTTGGGCAATTTGATACCTATACAACCATGCAATTAGCACAATATGTTTCTACGATTGCGAATGGTGGATACCGAATTAAACCACATCTCGTAAAAGAAATCAGAGAGCCATCAACAGAAGATGGAAAATTAGGCTCTGTCTTGAAGACGATGGAGCCTGAGGTAATAAATCGTATTGAGATGGATGACAAATATATTGAACGTGTTCAGGAAGGCTTCCGTCTAGTATTTACACAGGGAACTGCACAAAGACTGTGGAAGGATGTTCCCTATGAAGTTGCGGGAAAAACAGGTACTGCAGAAAATCCTCAATACAAGGATGGAGAGTTAGTCGCAAATACAGAGAATTTATCTCTTGTTGGCTATAGTCCCGAAGAGAACCCAGAGGTAGCTTTTGCCGTAATCGTACCAAAAAACGGTACAGGTGCTGGTCAATATGAAATTAATCATAAGATAGGGAAACGTATTATTGAAGCATATTATGAAGGAAAATCTGCTGACGAAGACAACGAAGAAGAATAAATATAATGATTCAAAGCATATAGCCTCGGCTATATGCTTTTTTCTATGAAAATTACCACATAATCTGTCGAATTTACATAGTCTTTACAATTGCTTAATAGTGAATTAATAGTTTTGCGTTACTATGTAGTAGAAGCAAGATCATAGCTTTTATAAAAACAATTGTAGGGGGAAAAACAATGAGTAAATGGAAGTTAATGATGTTGGTAGCTGTCACTCTATTAACAGTAGGTTTGTTAGCTGCTTGTGGAAATGCCCCAGATGATGCGGGCTCAGATGAAAATAATGAAGCAAATGCATCAGAAAATGGCGAAGGATCTGGTGACGAAGGCTCAGAAGATGGAGAGGTTTCTGGACCAGTCAATATTGATGGTTCTTCAACCGTTTTACCGATCATGGAATATTTAACGTACGAATATAATCAAGAAAATCCAGAAGTAGAAACAGCACTTAATTCATCCGGTTCTGGTGGTGGATTTGAAAAATCTACTGTTGGTGAAATTGATTTAAGTAATGCTTCTCGTCCAATTAAAGATGAAGAAAAAGCCACTGCTGAAGAAAATGGCATTACCTTACATGAAATTGAATTAGCTTATGACGGTTTATCTGTAGTGGTAAGTCAAGAAAATGATTTTGTTGAAAACTTAACAATTGATCAATTAAAACAAATCTTCCTAGCGGATGGTGGAGCAACGAAATGGTCTGACATTAACCCAGAATGGCCAGAAGAGGATATTGTTATTTATAGCCCAGGACACGATTCCGGAACGTTTGATTATTTCAATGAAGTAATCCTAGAAGAAAATCCTATGCGTGAAGGCGAAAATGTCACACTATCTGAAGATGACAACACATTAGTAACTGGTATTCAGAGTGATCCATACGCAATTGGTTACTTCGGTTATGCCTATTATGCAGAAAATCAAGATACATTAAAGGTACTTGGAATTGACAATGGTGATGGAAATCCTGTAAAGCCAACAGCTGATACGATTCAAGATGGTTCTTACTCACCACTTTCTCGACCATTGTTCACATACGTAAATGTGGATTACATGAAAGAAAAGCCACAAGTGCTTGATTTTGTGAAATTCTCAATCGAAAATGCTGGTGCAGCTGCTGAGGAAGTAGGCTATGTTGCACTTCCAGATGAAAAGTACCAAGAGCAATTAACAGAGATCGAAGAATTAGCAGCAGAGTAAGAATTGAAAAAGGCTAGTATATCAAAGGGACAGGTTCACAAGTAAATGAATTGTGGGCTGTCCCATAATCTTTGTGTGGTTTTTAAGAAAAGGGGAATTCATGTGAACAAGAAAGCAGAACAAAGTTATTCCGTTCAAGACATGATAAAGAAAAATAAACAAAAAAAGAATATCGGTAATTATTTTGAAAAAGGTATTCCATATTTTTTGTTGTTATGTGCAATCATATCTGTCATTACAACAATAGGAATTCTCTTCACCTTATTACGAGAATCCATTACTTTTTTCTCTAATGTGTCCTTGGTTGATTTTTATTTAGGAAGTGAATGGTCACCATGGACCGATCGATTTGGGGTAGCACCACTCATTATTGGAACTCTTTTAATTACAGCTATAGCTATATGTGTAGCATTACCTATTGGACTTGCAGCATCGATTTATTTAAGTGAATATGCAAGTGATAGAACAAGAAAAATTATTAAGCCAATCCTGGAAATCTTAGCTGGTATTCCAACAGTTGTGTATGGCTTTTTCGCTTTAACATTTGTATCGCCTTTATTAGGCTCTGTTTTCACTGATATGAAAATATTTAATGCATTAAGTGCCGGAATTGTAGTAGGGATTATGATTATCCCGATGATTGCTTCCTTATCTGAGGATGCGATGAGCGCAGTACCGAAATCACTGAGAGAAGGTGCTTTGGGGTTAGGTGCCACGAGATTTGAGGTTGCTATGAAGGTCGTTCTACCAGCGGCTTTATCCGGTATTATAGCATCCGTTGTACTAGCGATATCTCGAGCTATTGGTGAGACGATGATTGTAACCATTGCTGCGGGTGCAACGCCTAACATGACCTTTGATCCGAGGCAATCGATTCAAACATTAACTGCCTTTATTGTGCAAGGGGCAACAGGAGATACCTCCTATCAATCGAATATTTATCTTAGTATTTATGCTGTAGGGTTTACGTTATTTATTTTCACCTTATTAATGAATATCCTGTCACAGTATATTTCGAGAAGATTTAAGGAGGATTATTAATGTCAACAAAAGTGAATTCCGCACAAATTAAAGGTAGAGTAGTAAGAAATAAAGCTTTTAAAAGCTTATTTATTGCAGCAACTTCCATTGCGTTAATTTTTTTAGCTTTACTCATTTATCGAATATTAAGTCAAGGAATTGACTATTTATCTATAGATTTCCTGCGAAATTACCCAGCACCATATATTGAAAAAGCTGGAATCTTTGCAGGGTTAATGGGATCGATCTTTTTGATCTCTATAACCGCGCCGGTCTCGATTATACTTGGTGTATCAACCGCATTGTATCTAGAGGAATATGCCAAGCAGAATCGTTTTACTCGGTTTATTCAAGTCAATGTACAAAATTTAGCAGGTGTACCATCGATCGTATTTGGTTTACTTGGTTTAACCTTCTTTGTTTATATATTAGAACTAGGTTATTCGTTAATAGCTGGCGCATTAACGATGAGCCTCTTAGTTCTACCTGTTATTGTAGTAGCTTCACAGGAAGCAATTCGTTCCGTACCGAAGGAATTAAGAGAGGCCTCCATAGGGATGGGGGCAACTAAGTGGCAAACGATATGGCGTATAGTACTGCCTGCTTCAATCCCGGGAATTTTAACTGGATCCATTCTTGCATTATCCAGAGCGATTGGTGAGACTGCTCCATTAATAATCGTGGGAGCTGCAGCCGCAATCTATACGATTCCAGATTCATTTTTATCTAAATATACCGTTATGCCGATTCAAATTTGGAGTTGGACTTCGCGTCCACAAGAAGAATGGCAATATGTTGCGGCAGCTGGGATTATCGTGTTGCTTATCATCTTACTATGCATGAATGCAATTGCCGTTTGGATCCGAAATAAATTTCAAAATAGATTTTAAGAAAAAGAGGGGTTTAGATGACAACTAACACATTAAGTAAGCATGTCTTTTCCATCGAGGATTTTAATTTATGGTATGGAAATGATCAAGCGATTCATCAAATAAATATGGAAATTCCAAGAAATGAAATTACTGCAGTGATCGGACCTTCAGGTTGTGGGAAATCGACATTACTAAAAACGTTAAACAGAATGATTGAAACCATTCCTTCTGTTCATACTTCTGGAAGTATTAAATATAATAATCAAGAAATATTTGCTAAAAAGCAATTAGTAGAAGAGCTAAGAACACATGTAGGAATGGTCTTTCAAAAACCGAACCCATTTCCGAAATCCATTTATGAAAATGTTGCTTATGGTCCAAAGATCCATGGAATTAAAAAGAAAAAAGTATTAGATGAAATTGTAGAGAAAAGCCTTCGCGGTGCGGCAATTTGGGACGAAGTAAAGGATCGACTTAATCAGAATGCGTACGGGTTATCTGGTGGACAGCAACAAAGAATTTGCATCGCTCGTTGTTTAGCAATTGAGCCTGACGTGATTCTAATGGATGAGCCTACATCTGCGTTAGACCCAATTTCTACTTTGAAAATTGAAGAATTAATTAAAGAATTGAAGAATGATTATACGATTGTGATTGTCACACATAATATGCAGCAAGCTGCCAGAATTTCCGATAAAACAGCATTTATGTTGAATGGAGAATTAGTAGAGTTTTCCGATACAGATCAGTTGTTTTCCAATCCAAAAGACAAACGAACAGAAGACTACATCACGGGTCGTTTTGGTTAATAAAGAAAAATGATCATTGGCAGGTATTATTGCCAATGACTCTTTTTAATGTTGTTGAAAACCCCTTGCTATGCGAGGGGTTCCGGAAAGCTTTCAGCGTGGGCCAAAAAAAGCCTCACTTCATGGTAAGATAAAGTTGGTTTCCCGACCACTAAATCTCACCAAAGAAGGAGGCGAGTCCTATGAAGGACAAGAATAGTTTAGCACACACAACATGGAATTGTAAGTATCATATAGTGTTTGCACCAAAGTACAGAAGGCAAATAATATACGGAAAATACAAAAAAAGCATAGGTCAAATCATACGCGATTTATGTGAACGAAAAGGTGTGATCATACATGAAGCAAATGCTTGTCCGGATCACATCCATATGTTAGTAAGTATCCCACCGAAATTAAGTGTATCTCAATTTATGGGGTATTTAAAAGGGAAGAGCAGCTTGATGATATTTGATCGACATGCCAATTTAAAATATAAATATGGAAATAGAAAATCTTTATGCCGAAGATTCTATGTCGATACAGTGGGACGAAATAGAAAGCAAATACAAGAATACATTAGAAATCAGCTAAAAGAAGATTACATGTCGGATCAATTAACTATATTCGAAGAATTTGATCCGTTTATAGGACAAAAAAATAAGAAGAAGTAGGAGATTCTTTAGAATCAGTGAGTGAATGTGGTGCAAAAGGAGAAACCGTTCGGTGGGCCTTTTAGGCCGAGGCCGGTAATAGAGGCTTCCAGCCGCAGAGCAAACCACCAGTTCACACTGGTGGTTTTGATTTAGCTCATCAGAATTTTATCACTGTCACAAGAAGTGGCTCGAAGACGATACGGCTCTTCTGACGCCGTATTTTCTTTACACGAAAAATAAAACGCTTCACAAAAGCATAAGGATATAACGAGAAAAAAAGAGAGAGGGAGTGCAGTATGGTAGGTAGAGAGAATTTTGAAGATAAATTAAAACAGGTAGAATCTCTTATTGTTCGATTTGCAAAAATGACACAAACACAACTGACAGACGCAGTGGAGGTGCTATATCAAAGTGATGTGGATCGAGCCCTTGCAGTGATCGAAAAGGATAAAGAATTAGATAAACTAGATTTCGAAATTAATGAAACAGCAATACTTCTTATTGCTAGGCAGCAACCAGTAGCAACAGATTTAAGAAGACTTGTCGTAGCATTGCGTATTTCATCTGATTTAGAAAGAATGGCTGATAATGCAAAGAATATCGCAAAGTCTACCATCCATTTAGGGAAAGATCATGGAATTAAAATTCATGATTCAGTAAAGGAAATGAAAGAAATTGCGATTAAAATGATTGATATTTCAATCATAGCTTATGAGAATGAAGACATTACTTTAGCAAGAAAATTATCAGAAATGGATGACGTAATTGATAATATGTATTCCACGATGCTAAGGGAATTATTAGAGGAGACAGCGACCAATCCACAGAAGATACAGCATATTATGCAAATGGCTTTTAGTGGTCGTTATGTGGAACGAATTGGGGATCATGCTACTAATATCGGGGAAGATGTTATGTATTTAGTAAAAGGGGAGTCAGCAGACTTAAACGAATAACGTTGAAAAGGAGGAGTACCTTAGCGGTTTACTCCTCCTCTTCTGTTCCAGTTAAATGATCGGCTATTTCTTCAGCAGTCATTTGATCACTTAACTCGAATTCGCCTACTTGTAGGCGTGTCGTTAATTCATTTTCTTGTAAGTATGTAATAAATTCGTCTTCTGATTCAATTAGTTCTAGCTCAAGGAGTTCGTCTACAATGTCTGGTACTGTCATTCCTGGTTCAACAGAAAATGGATGAGTAGTCACTTCCGTTTCTGTTTCTTCGTTCGCATCACTTTCTAATGTGTCTTGTTGATTCTCTAGCTGGTCTATTTCATTTTCTAATTGAGTGACTTGATCTTCCATATTTTCTTTGTATACATAATAGCCTTCTGCTTCAAGCCTTGCTATTCGCTCACTTGCTGCAACATCTTCTGCTGGTTGGTCTTTTGGTAAACCCTCAATAAGGAAAACCACACCAATTATGATAGAGGCAGTCAAAAGGCCTGTCGAAAATGCTCTAACCATTTGCTTCATTCTTATCCCTCATTCACACCATTAAAGTTGATTAATTACTGATCTAACATCAAATTCACTTATATTTAGTTCACGAGAAATGGATGGGATATCATATCCATTTACATATAAATTAGCTATTTTGTTATTCATTGTGGATTCATTGGAATCCATGGAATGTTCCAATATATCATCATCCATTAAAAGTTCTTCTTCTAATATACTTATTTTTTTCTTCAACTGATAGGACTCTTGCAACGAAGAAATGGAGAATTGCTCAAGCTGATCTTCAATCTGTTTAAAGCGATCATGCATAAAAAAAGACAATATCCATAAAATGACGCCAATTATGATAAGACTAATTAAGACATAAAGCATAGTTTCCCCCCTAAACAATGATTCTCTCTACTAATAGTTATACCATAAGTGATAAGAGTTTGAAACATATACTTGAAATTGTTTTAACTTTTTGCTATTATTATCAGGTAGTAAATCGATAATAAGTGATTAGAGCAATATGTTTGGAGGGAAAACCATGCGCGTTAATATTACATTAGCTTGTACTGAAACTGGTGACCGTAATTATATTACGACTAAAAATAAACGTAAACATCCAGAACGCTTGGAGCTTAAAAAATATAGCCCACGTTTGAAAAGACATACGTTACACCGTGAAACAAAATAATGATGTTAGGGGACTCTTGCTGGTAGACAGCAGGAGTTTTTTCATCTTACTAGAAAGGAAAAATAATGTCTCGAAAAGAAGAGCAAAGAAGAATGATCTCAACCCTGTTGGCTAATTACACGCACAAGGAAAAGGTTAACAAGCGTATCCAGGATATGTTATACTCCTTTGATCATTGGAAGCAAGCTCGAAAGGTTGGCTTAACTATTTCTAGAGGAATGGAATGGAATACTACATCGATCATCAAGCATGCATGGAAACAGAAAAAACAAATAGCACTGCCTAAATGTAATCCAACCGATTTTTCGATGGAATTTTACAAGTGTACAGCCTTTGATCAATTAGAAAATACCTACTTAGACTTATATGAGCCTAATCCAGAAATAACAGAAGGCGTGTCAAAAGAAGAGTTAGACCTTATAATAGTTCCGGGAATAGCGTTTGACCGGGAAGGAAATCGCATTGGATATGGTGGTGGCTTCTTTGATCGCTATTTAAAAGGATATCAAGGACTTAAAATAGCACTCGCTGCAAAGGTGCAAGTGTTGGAAAGAATAGAAGCAGAATCGCATGATATTCCAATAGATTATCTCATAACGGAATCCGCTGTTATAAAATGTACATAAAAACAAGAAAAGAGGTTAAGCTACAGATATACAATGATGCAAGGAGTTGTTCAATTTTGAAATGGTGGAGAACGGTGATAATCCTCTTTTCCGTTGTTGCGGTAGTATATCGTTTTAGAAGCTTTTTCATCAATCTCGCAAGTAATATCCCATTTTTGCGAAGGCAAACGGTTAAATTAGCAATGAATACCCCATATGTCAGAGAAAAGCTAATGAAGTCGATGTTTTCACGATAAGTCATTTGATCACCACATATGTTACTGTATATAGCCCCTTGTGGTATAATATAGTAATGTAAAGGTTGGTGATCAAATTTGTTTTTAAAGAACGAATTTCTTCAAAATAGTATGGTGCTACAGCTCATACAAAATGAAAATTTCGATTTAATTTCCATTAACAAAGAGCAAACAGAATATTTATTAGAGAGAAAACGGAAGAACAAAAAAGATGTTGTACATATCTCTATGAACCAAATGGACTGGAAGCGAGAGCTCCTTTCATTCAATAAACATCTTGAAAATAGTTACACCAAACATCAAGCAACAACAATTTGGAAGAAAAATATTCATTTTCATCATGTTTATGTGGTAGATTACCAACCAGTGGATAGCTGGGAAGAACTAAGGGAAACATCATCAAACCGGATGAAGTCGTCCGTGTATATGCTAGATATAGACAGTAGAGAAGAGGAGATAGAAAGGTTAATTAGAGCGCTCGATTTAGCTTTGTCATTTCAAATAGATGTATCTGAAGATCTGATGGAACTTGAACAAAGAAATGTAAATTTAAAACAAAACATTCTTTTCGAACACACTAAACAACAGCAACAGTTACAGCAGCTATTTAAGCAAGGGAAACCATTCTGGACCTATCTATTTCTTGCTATCAATATTGTGATGTATATACTTCTTGAATTCAATGGGGGATCTACCTCAACAAAAAATTTGATCGAATTTGGTGCCAAGTATAATGTTGCGATAATCGATGGAGAATGGTGGAGATTGATTAGCTCCATGTTCCTTCATATTGGAATTGCCCATATCCTACTCAACATGTTTGCCTTATATTATATCGGCACACTAGTGGAAAGAATCTATGGGGGCACTCGGTTCCTTATCATCTATTTTATTGCAGGTATTGTTGGAGGATTAGCCAGTTTTGCCCTTAATCCATCGATTGCAGCAGGGGCATCAGGTGCAATTTTTGGATTATTTGGAGCGTTATTATTCTTTGGCTCCCAGTATCCTAAAGCATTTTTCCGAACAATGGGCTGGAATATCATTATTGTGATTATTATCAATATTATTTTTGGATTTAGTATGCCACAAATTGATAACGGTGCACATATTGGTGGGTTAATAGGTGGAGCTATTGGTGCTGCTGTTGTCATGTTTAAACAACGATCCAAAATACTTTGGCAAACAGCTGCCCTTCTACTACTTCTATTAGTGAGTGGGGGAATATGGTTTTATGGAAACGCCAATGAGGAAGTTCAATTTGATGAAACACTCCAGGTTATCCATTCTCATATGCTTCTAGAACAAGAACAATATGAGAAAACCTATGAGGTGCTAACAAAAGCAATGCCTTACGCAGACAAGCTTGAAGCAGAGCTTCGCTTTAATCGCTCCTATGCGAGTATCTTTTTAAACAAAAATCAAGAGGCAATCACTGATTTGGAGAGAACAATTGAAATCAAACCAGAATATCATGAAGCCCTTTATAATCTTGCGTTATTATATCATGAAGAGAACAGACGAGAAGAAGCGTTAGATTTATTAAAAAAAGCGGTAGAATTAGCACCAAACAATCAGGACTATCAACAGTTCTATGAGCAGCTTCAAAAGGAAACCATTTGAAAATAGACTGTCTTATATTTGTTGAATCAATTTTTCTAATTGATTCTGATCATTGCGAAACAAAACGATTAGATGATCATTATTTTTATCGATTAGGATTAACGGCATGGTATGGTTGGTGATTTTCTCAGCATTGGCAATTGGTAGGATATAATTTTTATATAAGCCTTCCCATAGCTGACCAATGACTCTATCGGTTTCGTCTTGCGTCAACCCAGTCAATGGTTTTGTCGCATAATCAACAATGGATGTAAGAGGCACAAAATAATAATTATCAGTATTGATTGCTGCCTCTTTTATCCAATTACGCCACATGTAATCTAGATGTTGATTTTTCGTATGGTCCAATGTTTCCTTCCATTCTTTCTGTTCCTTAGATTCTGGATCCCGAAAGGATTCTAATAAGGAATGAGGAGAATCGACTACATATAACGAATCACTAGTCATTTTTTGAACACTCTTAATATCATTGTCCTTGTCGTTATGAATTTCCCCATAATGAAAAGTAACTGCTTCAAAATGAGTGCTATCACTTTCTTCAAATTCTAGTTGTAGAACAATGTTTTGTTCTTCCTGTTTCCATAACCCTTTGACACCTTTTAATTTTCCATCCATATATAATAGTGAAACATCCTGTCTTAAGTAGGCAGGTTTACTTAATTGACTCTCTGTTTCCCACTTCATGAGATACTGGTCATTCCCTGTCTGCTCTACTAGTGATAAGTGAGTGTCAGCAGAAGTAAATTCAACTGAAGGATCTAATGGGAAAAATTTAATCGTCTCCTCACTAGTTGGGTTTAACACAGTGGATAGTAAGAGTAGAATGATCATTAAGATTACAGTGGCTCCTTGAATATAGATTCCTCTCATTTTAAATCTCCCTATTTCATAATTTAGTTATTTATGCTTGTCCCACTGACGGATTTCTTCAAACCTGCATTTTTTTAACTTTGCTGCGTAAACTAATGGAAAATCGTTAGAAGCAGGTGTTAAGCATGGAGAAAGAAAAGCATTTATCACATGATTATGATGAAAACATTCAATATATACATGATTATTTGGCGGTCGATAAGAGTTTTGATTTAATTCAACTTAATTTACATTATGCAGGCAGGAGAATGTCTCTTTTTTTAATCGATGGATTGATCAAAGATGAAATGCTTCATTATTTAATGAAATTTTTGGCGCTTTTAGATGAAGAGGAACTAGAGGAAAATCCCCTTGAACAGCTTATGCAACGATTTATACCATATGTGGAAATCGATACAGAGACAGATTTAAATAAAACAGCTAACCTTGTACTCGGGGGACCATCCGCATTAGTGGTGGAGGGATTAGATAAGATTATTTTGATTGATGCCAGAACCTACCCGGTAAGAAGCCCTTCTGAACCAGATCTTGAACGTGTGGTTAGAGGTTCGAGGGATGGATTTGTTGAGACGATTATATTCAACACTGCTCTAACAAGGCGAAAAGTAAGAGACCGATCCCTTAGAATGGAGTATACTTCTATAGGGAGAAGATCAAAAACGGATATTTGTATTTGTTATTTGGCAGATATAGCAGATGAAAAAAAGGTGGAAGCATTAAAAGCCCATCTTGAAAAAATCGATACAGACGGTTTGCCAATGGCGGAAAAAACGATAGAAGAATATTTAAGTGGTAAGACATGGAATCCGTATCCAACAATACGTTATACAGAGCGACCAGACACAGCAGCGGCTCACCTATATGAAGGTCATATCTTGATTATCGTAGATGGCTCACCAAGTGTTATGATAACACCTGCCACTTTTTGGCATCATTTACAGCATGCTGAAGAATACAGACAAAAACCATTTATAGGGGTATATTTGCGATTAGTTCGTTTTCTAGCAGTATTTGCTTCTTTATTTATTTTACCCTTTTATTATTTAGTCTCGACAACGACAAATTTATTACCAGAGATGCTTCATTTTATTGGTCCAAAGGAAATTGGGTTAATTCCGCTTATTTATCAGTTTATTCTTGCTGAAGTTGGGGTAGATGTATTAAGAATGGCTGCAATTCATGTTCCATCTTCTTTAGCGACAGCCTTAGGGCTCGTTTCGGCTATTTTAATCGGACAAATTGCAGTAGAAGTCGGACTATTTTCTAATGAAGTAATTTTATATTTAGCCATTGCGGTAATGGGAACGTTCGCTACACCTAGTTATGAGTTCAGTTTAGCGAACCGGATTATTCGAATATTCTTATTAATCATTACTGCTATTTTTGGAGTGAAAGGGTTTGTTATTTCGATTACTTGTTATCTCTTATATTTGATTCATTTGAAGACCTTCTATGTTGGCTATTTTTGGCCATTCATCCCGTTTAATTTACAAGCATTTCTCAATGTTTTAATAAGAAGACCTGTTCCACATAATCATTCACGCCCATCTTTTCTACATCCTAAGGATCCAGATCGACTATAAATGAGCTATGTTTTTTATTTTCATTTAGAATTTGTTCTGGTATAATGTTTTAGGTGATAGTGATGAAAAGTGTTTATGATGTGAGACAATTATTGAAACAATTTGGGACGATCATCTATATAGGTGATCGTCTTGCAGATTTAGAAATGATGGAAATCGAAATTAGAGAACTCTATAACACAAAAGCCATTTCAAAGGAACAATTTATGCAGGCAATTTCCATTTTAAAACAAGAGATAGATATAGAGAGTAGAGGAGGCTAAACAATTTGACAAAGGATGTATTAATTGGTGTTGATATTGGTGGAACAACCGTAAAGATCGCACTTATATCGACAAAAGGGGAAATGATCACAAAATGGGAAATTCCAACTATACTAAGTAATGCAGGTGAAAATGTACCTAGACATATTTGGAATGCTATTAAAGAAAAGTTACAAGATTTAAAGATTAGTAAAGATAGATGTATTGGGATGGGCGTAGGAGCACCTGGCTTTATCGAGCCTGAAACAGGTTCCATTGCCATCGCCGTTAATATCGGGTGGAGGAACTTTCCTTTAAAGGACATTTTAGAGGAGTTATCAGAACTTCCCGTTTTTATTGATAATGATGCAAATATAGCTGCATTAGGAGAGAACTGGAAAGGTTCAGGGAACCAAGTGCATAATATGCTTGCTGTAACATTGGGTACTGGTGTAGGCGGTGGTATCATATCAAATAGAAAAATAATTAGTGGTGCGAATGGCACAGGTGGCGAAATCGGTCATATTACAGTAGTCCAAGAAAATGGTGCACCTTGTAATTGTGGAAGAAGTGGATGTTTAGAAACGGTTGCTTCTGCAACAGGGATTGTTCGCCAAGCGAAAGAGTGGATTAATCTTGGAAAAGCACCATTACTTGAAGCGAAATGGAAAGAAAATGGCGAATTAACAACAAAAGATATTTTTGAAGCAGTTGCTAGCGGCGACCAACCAGCAAAACAATTAATTGATCAAATTATGGATGTTCTAGGATTTAGCCTAGCAAATATTGCTGTTACGACCAATCCAGCCAAAATAGTAATAGGTGGAGGAGTTTCTAAGGCAGGTAATGTATTATTAGATCCTCTGATCGAAGCTTTTAGGCGCTATGCATTACCAAGAATTAGTGAGGCGTGTGAAATCGTGATCGCACAATTAGGAAATGATGCTGGAGTTTATGGTGGTGCTTATCTAGTTCTCCAAAACCAAGGAAACTAAGCGTTGTGTTGTTTTCGTTAAATTATTGTAACTTTTTTAAGATTTATGAAACTTTTATGAGATATTGATCGTCTATAATAAATAGAGAAATTAAAAATAGTAAACTATTATTTTTTTGGGGCTATTTTGAGGAGGAAAGCAATATGTTTAAAAAGAAGCTGCACATGCCTTTATATTTAATCGCAGCCATTTTATTCGGTATAAAAACATATATCGTTTATCGATTTATCTTCAATATTTCACTTGATAACGTGATGCAAGAGTTAATCTTATTTATAAATCCTTTTGCGACTGCATTTTTTATCTTTATGATAGGGATTTGGTTTAAAGAGAGAAGACAGAAGAAATATATTAAATATATCATGCTGATCGGATCATTGATTATTTATTTTAATATAGTCTTTTATCGAAACTTTTCCGATTTCATTACCATTCCTTTATTATTTCAAGGAAGTAATGCAGCTGACTTAGGCTCAAGTGTTTTAGGTCTGATTAAGCCATGGGATATTCTATTGTTTTCAGATGTCATTATTATCTGGATACTCGCTAAAAAATATGGAGAAAAACTAGTAAATCCTTTCAAAAAGCGATATAAGGTGGTTGCATTAGCTTTATCTATTGCCTTTTTATTAGGGAATTATGCATTAGCAGAGATTGAACGTCCACAGTTGTTACAAAGAACTTTCGATAGAGAGTATTTAGTTAAAAATATCGGACTATTCAGCTATCATATCTATGATGCTGTATTACACTCTAAATCTAAAGCACAAAGAGCTTTAGCCGATGGAAACCAATTAACAGATATCAAAAATTATATTGACGATGAAACAACACCTGATGAAAAATCTGACCTGTTTGGTATTGCGAAGGACAAAAATGTTATCTTTATCTCTTTAGAATCGTTACAGAGTTTTGTGATTAATAATACGGTTAATGGAGAAGAAGTAACGCCATTCTTAAATGACTTAATTGACGACAGTTATTATTTTGAGAATTTCTATCACCAAACTGCACAAGGGAAGACGTCTGATTCAGAGTTTATTGTAGAAAACTCTTTATATCCTTCTCCAAGGGGAGCAGTTTACTTTACACATGCACAAAATGATTTTCACTCTTTACCAGAAATTTTAGGTAACAATGGTTACAATTCGAATGTCTTTCATGCCAACAATAAGAGTTTCTGGAATCGTGATGTCATGTACGAAAATACTGGCTATGATAAATTCTTTGATGTGAACTCTTATGATGTCAATGAAGAGAATAGCGTAGGCTGGGGATTGAAGGATAAAGAATTCTTTAGTCAATCAATGAAATATTTGAATGAGTTACCACAGCCTTTTTATTCTAAATTTATTACGTTAACGAATCACTATCCGTTTGATTTAGAGCAAGAGGATGCAACAATTGAGAAATATGATTCAAATTCTAGAACATTAAATCAATATTTCCAAACAGTTAGATATATGGATGAAGCAGTAGAACAATTCTTTAATCAGCTTAAAGAATCCGGGTTATACGAAGATTCGATCATTGTTTTAATGGGAGATCATTATGGTATTAGTGATTTTCACAAAAAAGCGATGAGTACGTATTTAGATAAGGAATATACAGATTATCAGCATATTCAATTACAACGCGTTCCATTTTATATTCATATCCCTGGTGAAGAAGGGAAAGTAATGTCAGAAATTGCAGGTCAAGTTGATGTCAAACCTACCTTATTACATTTATTAGGTATGGATACTTCCAATGATCTATCATTTGGAACAGACTTATTTGTTGATGATCGAAAACCATTTGTTGCATTACGTGATGGTAGTTTTATAACAGATGACTATGTCTATACGAAAGATCAATGCTATGATCGCGAAACAGGTGAATTGATTGAAGAAGAAACAAATGATGAAACAGAAGTAGAAGGTTCTGCTTGTGGACCATATGTCGAACAAGTAGAAAAAGAATTATCCTATTCAGACGAAATCATTTTCGGAGATCTATTCCGTTTCTATGATTTCAAGGATAAATAGTATTAAGGACCAATAAAAAACCTCTGATCTAAACTTTGATCAGAGGTTTTTTCAATAGAGCGTTGAGGCTTATAAGAAAGTAAAGAACCGCCAATCCAAGGATTGGCGGTTCAAAATATGTAAATCATCGTATATCAAAGATTAACCAGCTATTAAAGGCTTGATTAGTTCAGCATATAGTGTTGCTATGGAGAAGAATCCAAATACTAATGCAGAAATAGCTGAAAATGCAGCACCAAACATATTTTGTGATTTAAATTCACGAATAATTGCTATGGCACACAAAATAGCAACAACTAAGAAAATGAATCCAATTACCATGATAAACCTCCTATATCTCTTTCTAATTTCATTTTTAAATTTTTACAGTTATAATATGTATAAATAATTAGTGCATGCAAGCTTGTTTATGCTTAATAAATAGAGAACTTGCTTTATCTAGTGTAAAACAAAAGTGACATTTTGTCTATTGAAATCCCTTTATTTTTCTTAATTAATCATTATAGAAAGGTGTGTTCCATTCATGAAACTTATTAAAAGAACCTTAGGTGAGCTTCAAACAAATTGCTATATACTTCAAGAAGGGCATGAGGCGATCATTTTTGATCCAGCAGGTGAACCAGAAAAGATTATTTCCTACATCGAGAAACAATCCTTAAAACCTCTTGCTATCTTATTAACCCATTCACACTTTGATCATATTGGAGCATTAGAGGAAATAAGACAGCAATATAAGGCTCCTGTGTATGTACATCCTGAGGAAAAGGAATGGTTACAGAATCCAGAGTTAAATGGTTCCTTACTATTCTTTGGTCAGAAAGTAACCTGTCGTCCAGCTGAATATGTTGTGGAGGAGCGAAGTTATACAATAGGTCCCTTTCAATTTGACGTGTTTCATACACCAGGTCACTCCCCTGGTGGTGTAGCTTTTATTTTTCATCAGGAATCCATCTTGATCGGTGGAGACAGCTTGTTTCGTGAGGGAATTGGGAGAACTGATTTGCCAGGTGGAGATATAGACGAATTAATACATAGCATTGAGAAGAAATTATTTCTTTTACCTGAAGAATATCTTGTTTACCCGGGACATGGCCCTGAAACATCCATTGGCTATGAAAAACAAAATAATCCGTTTCTACAATAGAGAAAATGCTCTGATCTACTGTAAGATCAGAGCATTTTTGATTAATGTCCAAAGCCTGGAACAAGAATGAAATTTGAATAATATGTAAAACCAATGAAGAATATCGTACAATATGCGGCAAATAAGTACATATACATTCTCTCCGATAACTTAAGAAATCCTACTCCTAGGAAAAAGACCGTTTGAGCAAGGAATAAGTATGCCATTGAAATCATATCACCTACATAAAACATTACAGCAAAAATACCTGTCCAAAATGCAAGCATACGAAATACTCGATCCATATATTCCGCCTCCTTCTTACATACTATGTATTATCATTTATCACGATGTGTAGATCTCCACTCGTTCTTTAAAAAACATTAGTAAAATGAATGCTAGTAGACACCACACAAAGATACTCTCATTATATTATATACGAGTCAGACTAAAAAGTAAATTATTCTTAAAAACTTTCCCTTTTCATTTTAATGGCTCTATTACTATCTATTCCTGAACTGCTTGCTTTATTTTGGATATTGGCGCTGAAAAGTTTGTCGTTGATAAGCTCCTTTATCTGTCCTCATTTTTACTAAATAATACGCAATGTTGCCATTGCTAGATGTTGATTCTAATTTTGCCTCTCCATAAGGAAAAGAATAAGTAACGGGCAATTCAACTGACATGTTTTTTGAAATGGCATTGGTGGCCATTCGATATATCGTATGAAGCTTATATTGCTCGATTTGGTTATATGTCGTACGACGATTCAGATCATATAACGCAAGCTGATGGAAGGTAAACAAAAGAAAAATACTAATAATGAAAAGGATATATGGAAAAGCGTAACCATGCTCGGATTTATGGGAAGGGAATAAGTTTCTTTTCATACTGCTTCCCTCCTTTCATCACTAAGGATAGGTGTACCATAGCTGCTCTTGATAAATTCCAGCTTTCTACCTCTCGTAGCATAATTTCATGGCCAAGACCGTTTACCTGTCTTCGTATTGTTTTTTGATAAAGGGAATAATTAATTTTATCCCCATTAGTATGTTCAAATATTAATTGGTTATGATCAATTTTAACTTGATCAGCAAGCTTCCATTCATCTTCTAAAAAATGAAAGAATTGAAATACCTCTAAGTCCTTGTCATTTTTGTGTTGAGAGATAATCGTAAATACTTGCCCTGCTATAAAAAATATGAGAAGGGTAGCAAAAACACTAATGAGTGTGGATACTAGCGAAAAACCATTTTGATCATGACGTAGAGGCATAAAGGCATAACCTTTCATTGTTCTTTTTAACATTTTTCCAGGTAGCACATCCTTTCAAATAAGAGGAGGTTTGTTTAAATTTTAGTGTAACTGGATTTCTTATCCATTCTTCTTTTGTTACTACCATTGGATCCGTTGAAGAATGAAGTAAGAGTTCTTCATAGAGTTGGTGGATGACAATTCGTTTATCTGCTAACACCTCGTTTTCCAGTCTTAATTGAGTATATAGTGGCATTAATGTCAATATTAGACAGAGAAAGACAATAGCAGCTACGAGTGCTTCTATATTCAAATAACCAGATTGATTATGAGGAGTCAGAATAACACCTCCCTTTTCCAAAAGGACATGTGATAAAATATTGATTTTCTCTTGTAATAATTTTAAAGCTTCCTGGCTTATTTAACGTACCCTTATGGCTGTAAGTAATTGGAAACTTTAAGGTATTGGTTTCAATCGACCAATCGTCAGGGTAATGTCGAGTTAAAACAATTTCACCATAACCAGCTTCTCTAATATGATAGCGATGGTAGGAACGTTCAAGACTGAGGTAATAACGTTCATCATTCATCATATTTAGCTGTTGCAAATATAGTAAATCTAAGTTGAACTGTTGAAGAAACTGCCTATATTCTTTTTTCTCTATTGTTTTAAATAAATGTCCGGCCCCAACTGATAGGAGGGAGATAATTACTGCTAAGACGAGTAACAGTTCGACTAGTGTAAATCCGTGCTCCTCCTTAATTGGCAACATCGACAATCCGAAAGGAAGGTGTCGCTTCATCACTGATATACTCCAGTTTTTTCGTGCCATTATTACAGGTGATCGATTTCAAATAGTTTTTCGTTTTTAAATCTTGAGCAGATGTAATACTTTTCTGATTGTCTAATTTAAATGCAATTAATTGATTTTCTGCTAGCTCTAATAAAGCATCACAACCTTTATCCTGAATCGAGCTACTTTTTTCAGCTAAGTTTGGAATAAATAAGATAAGCAAAAGACTAATGACAGCAAGAACGATGAGCATTTCTATTAAGGTAAAGCCTTTTTGGTTATTTAACATGATCATACCTCACTTTTAGATGGTTTGGATGTAATCGAACATTGGTAACATTAAGGCAAGATAGACAATAAGAATTAAAGTAGCTAACAAGATTAGAAATATTGGTTGAATCATTTTTAACCAATTTTTCATTAATTCCTCCATTTCAAAAAGTAGATGCTCTGCATAAAGCTGAAGATCCTCAGCTATCTGACTAGTGTTACGGTCCTTTTGCATAATTCTAGACATTTCACGTTTTAAGAGTTCGCAGGAGGGGAGGATGGTTTCTAAGTGAAAGCCTTGGACGAGGTGGTCTATAATGGTGGAAGCATAGAAGCTTGTAATGGGTTCACTTCTTTCTGATTGTAGAATAGAGAGAGCGTTTTTAAAATTTAAGCCTGTCTTGAGCAAAGAACTTAAATGGGTGGAAAAATAAAAGGAGATTTCTAATGTTTTATACTGTTTCAATAATGGTATAACTTGAAAGACTTTTAGTTTAGTTTCAATCGTTACTTTATCCTTTAGATATTTAATAGATAACATTAATAACAAACTAAAAATGATGAGAATAAATATTCCATAAAAGATAATATCCACTGTCAGCATAGCATTTTGAAAAATAGCGTTGGAACCGTTCGTATGGAACAAGTTAACAAATGAAGGGAAGATATATCTTTTCATACAAAATAGAATTAGTAAAAAAAAGATGAACAGAAAAAGAGGATAGCGAGTCATTTGTTTAAACCTATCTACATAATTTTTTTGTTGTTGTAATAAAAAGCTACAATGCTTGATACCGTCCTGCAAATTTCCATGTTTAATGGTGATTTCAAGAAAGTGAACAATTCGTTGTTGAAAATGGACCTCTTCTAGTGCGGTTGGTAATGTTTTTCCATGCTGCAAGGAATGGGAGATCCTGTCTGCAATTAACTCTAACTCGTCATCCCAACTAACGATCTCTAGCGCATCATTTAAGCTATACCCGTTTTGGTTCAGTTGTTGTATACGGTATAGTATTCGATATTGTGTGTCTATCGATAATTTTTTTCTTCTAAAATAGAAAAGACTGGTGGATAAAACCATAAGCAAATGCCTTTCTTTTTAGCTTTTGGAAATCATAAATATTCATTTTTATTCCTTTCTGATCAATAGTAGTTGTCAAAGCATTACCGGCTAATAACTCTAGAATAGCAGCTCGATTTTCACGATATTTCCATACATGTAGAGGAATTAATTGTACCGAAGCTACTGCTAATAAGCTTTGCTTTAAATCCATTGGCTGAATCTCCATGTCAATTAATCGCTGTATGGTACCGAGTGTATCTTTTGCGTGTAAGGTTGATAATACTAAATGACCTGTATAAGCGGCTCGAAAGACGAATTCGGCTGTTTTTTTATCACGAATTTCTCCAACCAAAAGTATGTCTGGATCATGTCGTAAGGCAGCCTTTAAGCCGTCATCATATGTGATGCCAGTCGATTCATTTATTGGCACTTGTATCACATCATTTAATTCTTTTTCAATAGGATCTTCTAATGTAATAATTTGATATTTTCGGTCCTTCATTAAGCTTTTCACCATTGCATAAAGAGTGGTTGTTTTTCCAGATCCTGTAGGACCTGTTAATAAAATAACGCCAGCGCGATACTTTAACCATTTATTTATTTGTTGTATTTGTTTTGGGAATAAAAATAATTCTTCTAATTGTTGAATTTTTTTTTGAGGTAGGATACGAATCACTAAGCTTTCAGTGGTATTAGTAGGTAAAGAGGAAAGCCTTAAGGAGAACTTTTGGTTCTTGTAAGAAATGGATATGGCTCCTTGCTGGGGTTTTCTTGTTTCTCCAATATCCATGTTACTAATAAATTTGTAATAAGCTAAGATCGTGGTATAAGCTTGGAGACTTAATTGTTTGAAAAACTGTCTCTTTCCAATCACACGGAAATAAATATCTATCTTGCTCTCTTTTGGAATGTAGTGGATGTCTGAAGCATTTTGTTCGATAGCAGTATGGAGTATTTGATTCGATAAAATGGTTGCATGGTTCAAATATATATTCACCTCCCTGATTAAAGATGCTACAATGTCTAATATACATATTCGACGTCATTGTTTAATATCCTTCTTTAAAAACACAAAAAATGGGAGGTAATCTATAGTTTATGAAAAGTATTTATTTAATTGGCTTTATGGGTAGTGGAAAAACGACTGTCGCAAATGGTCTCTCTCAAGCATTTACAAAAGAAGTGCTAGATACCGATGAGATCATTGTACAGAAATACCATCAATCGATTCCAGAGATTTTCCAACAGAAGGGTGAATCAACATTCAGAGAATATGAATCATCCGTATTATTCCAAACACCAACAGAGGATACCATCATTGCGACTGGTGGAGGAATAATTGAGAAGGATAGTAATAGAAAATGGCTAAAAGAAAATGGTATTAGCGTCTTTCTGAAAACCTCTTGGGAAGAGATTAACCAACGTTTGATAAATGATACAGATCGACCTATATGGAATAATCAGTCTCGAAATAAAAGAATATTACTAGAAGAGCGTATACCTAAGTATGAAGAAGTTGCAGATATCATCGTACATACAGATGGTAAATCGATTGGGGATATCGTAAAAGAAATACAAGATAAGCTTCTTGAAATGAATAAATCGATATAAGCTGGGCAATAAATAAATTAAAGACACTTATTGCTAGAGGGTGTAAACGATGTCCAGTCAGGATTATGTAAAATACATGACGCAAAAAATCGTGAAATATATGGATACACCAAAAGAAGAAAGACAAAAGCAGAAAAAGCCGAGAGAAAAGGAACACCATGTATACTCGAATCGTTGGTTTGGTGTTTTACCGTTTGCCTTTCGACTATTTTTGCGAAGAAAGAAATAAAAAAGGTGCTGGCTTATAAATATTGTCAGTACCTTTTTATCTTAGAAAAGCTTATTGAGAGATGATCGACGCATTTGTATTTTCACTTAGATAGAAGAGCCCAGCGTTTATTACTTTGAGAGAAATCTTTGGTTCTAACCGTTCCTTTACTCTATATAGCTCCTGCTCATACAGGTCAGAGAGATCATCGTTCTTCGAGAAAAAGTGCTCCAACAACTTGCGTTCATCCTCTAATGCTTTCTGAGCATCGGACGCCCAATACATATCTTCGTTGCTCAATTTCTCCTCAAAATATTGAAAAATTCGATAAAAACCACTAGATGGTTTGATTAAAGGAGATATCGTATAGCTATAGTCTGACATCACTCGCTGTAAAGGAAGAGAATCTAATTTCAACATCATATTGGTTAACATCGTGCCATTGATAAGTTGAAGTCCAATCGATTGAATATGATCTTTTTTTTGCTTTCCGAAGTATTCCATTTTAACATTGACTACTAACCAAGGGAGAAGGGAGGTTTTCATCTCTCCATCGGTTTGTTCATATAGCAAAGTAATTCTTGCTTTATCTTGGATATAGGAAAATATTTGTTGCAATCTTGGGCTCCCGAAATGTATCCATTCTTTTTGGTCATCCAATTTCTCAGGACTAGTATTTAAGGATAAAGACATTGGAACACCTTGCTGACCCATTTTATCCATATAATGCCAATAAAATGGACGATTCATTAAGGCTTGATCCAATTCTCTCGTTAATTGGACTTCTAATGTATGCTCTTTTTCGTCACGTACAGCACAATCCTGAATGGTAAAGAAATCATGTAAGAATTGATGCAAATTAGTTAATTTCATGAAGTTTCACCTACCTGTTCATCTACCATGGAGGAGATTACAGAGCTTAAATTCTCCATTTTAATTTTCGTTTCTCCTGCAGAATTTGATTCAGCGAAAATTTGTGAAATTTCCTTTTCTAAATTTTTCATTTCTAGCTTTGCAAGGATTTGATCTAGCTGTCCGATGACATTCTCAAATAGGCTAATTTTGTTATAAAGTAATTCCATTACTTGCTCTTCCATTGTTTGTTTAGTGGCAAGATTATAAATAGTAACATCGTTTTCCTGGCCATAACGATGAATTCTACCGATTCTTTGCTCAAGTCGCATCGGATTCCAAGGAAGGTCATAATTAATAAGGTGATGACAAAACTGTAAATTTATCCCTTCACCAGCTGCCTCGGTCGCGATCATCACTTGAGCATGCTCTTGGAACAGTTGTCTCATCCAATCTTTTTTTCCTTTTTTAAATCCACCGCGATAAATAACTGCAGGAATTCCTTCTTGTTTTAATAACCATTGTAAATAAATTTGGGTTGCTCTGTATTCGGTGAACACAATGAATTTCTCATCAGACTTTTTGATTAATTCTGCGACCTTTAAAGCCTTCGCATGGTGTGGTAATTGTTCTATTCTAGCCATTACTTGTTGAATTTCTTCCTTAATTTCCATCGATTCAGAAGATTCCAGCCATTTTTTTAAGGAAAGATAACAGGCTTCGCGTGAACTACAAAATTCCCGCTTATAGGTGACACTTGAAAAAGCTTGAACTCCTTGGAAAATGGTTTCGATTAAATCATAGACTGCCTGCTCTTCTTCGGAAAATTCCACCCAAATGGTTTCCACTTTACGTTTTGTCCATTCAATTCCTGTATCTTCTCTACGATTCCGCACCATTACTTTACTGATTAGCTGTTTTAAATAAGGATCCTTTTCCATTTCTTTCTTTTGATCACGGTATAGTTGAAGAAAATCATCATAAGTACCTAAATATCCGGGCTTTATTAAACTAATTAAATTAAAAATATCTGTTAATTTATTTTGAACAGGCGTTGCTGTTAGTAGTAAAAAATACTTCTTCTGTAAAGCTTGAACAAATTGATAATTCTTCGTTTGGTGATTTTTTAGCTTATGTGCTTCATCTACAATGACAAAATCATAGTTTTGCTCAAGTATTGCACTTCTATGTGGCTCACGCTTTGCTGTATCCAATGTGGTTATAATAATATTGGCAGCTTGCCAATTTGTTCGCTTTCCGGCAGTTAGGGCAGGGATGAGAAATTTCTTATTTAATTCTAATGCCCATTGGTTTACGAGAGAAGCAGGAGCTAAAATAAGTACTTTCTGTACTAAACCTCTTATTAAAAACTCCTTAAGAATTAATCCTGCTTCGATTGTTTTTCCTAGCCCTACCTCATCGGCTAAAAGTGCTCTTCCATTCATCTCCTGTATCACCGTTTCCGCACATTTTTGTTGATGAGGGAGGAACGTTAAGTGTGGTAAGAACTTAGGAGAAACAAGGGTATCGAAATCTTCAATTTTTAATGTTTCAGCGATTTGGTAGGATTGCTTAAATAATTTCCAATCACATAATTGATCTGGACTATGAATAAGGTTCGAAAACTCTGAAATAAAGTTATGATCTTTTTCTATTGGTATCCGCATAATCAACCGTCCTAGTCTTTGTTTTCCATATCAACATTTTTACTTTTTAATAGTGTTGACAAAAACCAAAAAAAAAATCAGGGAATCCTGATTTTTTTAATACATAAGTGAATCCTATTAATAATCCATCTTTTTTGTTTTCTTAATTTTCCCAGACCATTTTTTAAAACCACCGCTAAGATTATATAAATCTTGGTATCCATTTTTGTGTAGAAGTAATGCAGCACGCATCGATCTTGAGCCATTTTGGCAATAAAGATAGACAGGCTTGTCTTTTCTGAGCTCAGTTAATCGTTGTTTCATTTGTGTAAGAGGAATATTTCTCGCCCCTAGTATATGGCCACCATCAAATTCGTTAGGCTCGCGAACATCGATTAATTGCGCTTTTCTATAGCCATTTCTGAATTCTTCCTCACTCAATTGCTTCAAGATCTTCTTTTGTTTAAAATATCGATAAACGGTAAAAAGAATAAAAACTAATAGAATACCGATTACGATGTATAATTCTAACATAATATTTCCCCCAACTATTTTATCTACTAAAAAGGATTATACCATTTCTATGCATGAAATAAAGTAATAAATGATTTTTTTGAAAAATTCGTAACAAGAATGAAGTTTTCTTGTTTGTCAGGCTATTCTATTGTATGCTTTTATCATAGATAGGTATGATTTATGAAATACTGTACAATATGAGGTGCTATAAAATAGAATAGTAAAAGGATTTTTAGGATATAAAAAGCTTTTTTTTAATAAACTTTTCTCCTTAAGGTGAAATGATAAGCATTCACCTATCCTAACAGGTTTTCATAAACAAATGTAGATTGAATGGAGGATTGTCAATGCCTACACCAACAATGGAAGATTACATAGAACAAATTTATTTACTAATTGAATCAAAAGGTTATGCACGAGTATCTGCAATTGCTGAAGCTTTGCAAGTTCAGCCTTCTTCTGTAACTAAAATGGTTCAAAAACTAGACAAAGATGAATATTTAAATTATGAAAAATATCAAGGCCTTGTATTAACACCGAAAGGGAAGAAAATAGGTAAGAGACTAGTATATCGTCACGAGCTTCTAGAGCAATTCCTTCGCATCATCGGAGTAGAGGAAGACAATATTTATACAGATGTGGAAGGAATCGAGCATCACCTCAGCTGGAATTCGATTGATCGTATAGGCGATTTAGTACAATACCTAGAAGAAAAGAAAGAGAGAGTGGAGCAATTAAGATTAATTCAACAAAAGGACGAGTAAATCATTCTATTTTTAAAGCCTATTGTATACATATATAATAGGCTTTTATGAATCGGGTGATTTTTATGAAAATTGATGGAGTTTTTTCTGGTGGCGGTGTAAAAGCATTTGTTTTTATCGGTGCATTAAAAGCGTTAGAAGAAGAGAATATTTCGTTTGAACGTGTGGCTGGTACATCTGCAGGAGCTTTATTTGCGACATTGGTTGCTGCTGGTTTTCGAGCAAAGGAGCTAGAGGAATTATTTTTAACCCTTGAGCTAAAGCAATTCTTAGATCAATCTAGAATTGGGTCTATCTTCCCGTTTATTAAATGGTTGACCTTATATCAAACAATGGGACTATATCGTGGAGATGTATTTCAACAATGGCTAGAAGAAGTATTACGTGAGAAAGGAATTCAATCCTTCCAAGATTTAAATCCACATCAGTTGAAAATTGTAGCTGCAGATATTTCGATCAATCGTGTCATCGTATTTCCTGATGATTTGGAAGAGAGCTACCAGATAGATCCATCCTTCTTTTCTATTGCAAAGGCAGTAAGAAGCAGTATTTCCATTCCATATTTTTTTCGCCCGTCGAAATTAATCCACCCATTATCCAATCAAAAAAGCTTATTAGTTGATGGGATGATATTGAGTAATTTTCCCCTTTGGGTGTTTGATCAGCCAAATCGAAAGCGGGAACGCCCCATTCTCGGCATGCAATTAAGTAGTCCACAACATTTAAACCACCTTACTACCATTCACAATTCCCTTGATTTACTTAAAGCGATGATCGTTACAATGCGAACTTCTTATGATAATCGCTATATTAGTGAAAATGTCGCAAAGGAAATATTATTTTTCCCCATTGAAGATGTTCAGGCAACCGATTTTGATCTATCAAGATCTGAAAAGGTAAGCATCATTGAATATGGTTATCAACAGACAAAACAGTTCTTGAGTAGTTGGACCTACTAAAAGTAGCGAAAAAATAGAGCCTTATAAGGAGGCTCTGTTTTTTCGCTTCTTGTTATTTGCATTTCCCTCAATCACTCGAAGATGTGGAGCGTTTTTACGATGCTTGAGTGGGGATTTATTTGCTGTGAAAGTCGGTTTTGGTTTAGTTGCTGTACTGCTTTTTCGTGTAAAGTTTGTTTTATATTTTTGCTTGGATTGTTTTACCGCTTTACGATATTTTTTAAGCTCATTAGTCGATCTTTTTCGGAGAAAAAGAAAGTAGAACGCGCCAAATATAATGGCACCAATAATTAAAGAAAATAAAAGACTTCTAATTAATCCAAATGTGTCTGTAAACAATGTGACGGTGAAACCAATCGCAGCTAATCCGATAAATAGATAAACTAGCCAAGTACTCCAATTTCTAGACATCACATGTCCTCCTTTCAAGATGCTACGGTCTTTAAATGCTTGTTATTTTAGTTATACCCGATTTTATATGGTAATTATACAAAAATAATCAACAAATTTGAAAAAATGACTGTCTCCAGCGAATTATATTGGATTCATAACTACATAGATGCAGGATAAATAATAACGCTTACATATCCTTATAGACTAATTTCATTACTTACTTCTATTTTATTAGAATTTTTCGATTTTGACCAGATATCTTTTTAATATGGGATGAAAAAAGCCTATATTGGTTATTCTAGGGTTGAGGTGATATTGATGCGTTATCAAAGAAAGAGAGAAGAAGAAAAGGGACAATCTCTTATTTCAAAAGTGGTTAGTATTGGTTTTTTTGGTGGATTAATCTGGAGTGTTGTTGCTTCTGTTGCAGCTTATTTTCATTTTACCTCTGTCTCGCCTAAATCGTTTATCTTGCGTTCATGGCTACAGACTGACTGGACAGATCAATGGCTAGGTCAGCTTATTTCTATCTTAGTCGTCAGTCTATTATCCATAGGTATTGCGTTTCTTTACTATTTTATTCTAAAAAAAATCAGAGGCATCTGGATAGGTATAGGATTTGGTGTGGTTCTATGGTTTATTCTCTTTTGGCTATTTGAGCCGATTTTTCCCAATATACCAACCATTTTTAATATGGATAGTGATACGATTGTTACAACAGTATGTCTTTTTATTTTATATGGTGTATTTATTGGTTATTCGATATCTTTCTCCTATCAGCAATATAAAGATGAAAATTAAACGGAAAATATGTTACTATGAATAATATTGATATTGTTGGATGAGGATGGTGGAGTCCTAATGGGGAAGATCTTATTACTAAATGGCCCAAACTTAAATAGATTGGGAAAGAGAGAACCAGACATATATGGTAAGGAAACATTGGATGATGTCGAAAGGGATGTAAGAAAAGTTCTTCAAAGATATTCTCATGAGTTAGATGCTAAACAGTCGAATCATGAAGGAGAGCTCATCGATTGGCTTCATGATGCCAATGATCATTATGTTGGAGTGATTTTTAATCCGGGTGCTTACACTCATACTAGTATTGCGCTTAGGGATGCCATACAATCGATAAACGTACCGGTGATTGAAGTACACATTTCAAATGTTCATAGTAGAGAATCCTTTAGACATACATCCCTTTTAGCACCGGTTTGTCAAGGCCAAATAGTTGGACTTGGTACAAAAGGCTATCAAATGGCAGCGATCTTTTTAGGTGAAAGGAATGGGGAGGAAAAAAATGAGTAGATTAAACCAATTACGTCAGCAGCTTAAGGATCATAACTTAGATGCAATGCTTATTACAAGCGCAGTCAACAGACAGTACATAACTGGATTTACAGGCACAGCAGGAGCAGCTGTCGTCACAAACGATCAAGCGTTTTTCATTACTGATTTCCGTTATACGGAACAAGCGAAAGATCAGGTGAAAGGCTTTACCATAATCGAACATAAAGAACCCATCCCAAAGGTTGTAGGAAATATTGTAAAAGATTATTCGATATCGACAATTGGATTTGAAAAAGCAACATTGTCCTAT
Organism: Gracilibacillus sp. JCM 18966; assembly: GCF_055392695.1. Classification (NCBI taxonomy): domain Bacteria; kingdom Bacillati; phylum Bacillota; class Bacilli; order Caryophanales; family Bacillaceae; genus Gracilibacillus; species Gracilibacillus sp. JCM 18966. Next base: position 3,095,133 of record NZ_AP043883.1, read on the forward strand.
GAAGGATATGAACAATTTGATGCAGAAATCGATGCGGAATTTACCCCAACAAGTGGAATCATCGAAAAAATTCGCTTGATTAAATCGGAAGATGAGATTACTATATTAAAGGATGCGTGTAATATAGTTGATCGTGCTTTTGAGCATATTTTGAATTACATAAAGCCAGGTGTGAAGGAAATAGACATTGCCAATGAACTTGAGTTTTTTATGAGACGAAATGGTGCACAATCTTCAAGCTTTGATATTATTGTTGCATCAGGTTACCGTTCAGCACTTCCGCATGGTGTAGCTTCTGATAAGGAAATAGAAGCAGGAGAGCTTGTTACAATGGATTTTGGTGCGCTCTACAAAGGTTATTGCTCAGATATAACAAGAACGGTAGCAGTTGGTGAAATTTCTAGTGAGCTAAAAGAGATATATGATACGGTATTGGAAGCACAGATAAGAGGCGTAGCCGGTATTAAGCCAGGAATAACTGCAAAAGAAGCAGACGCTCTGACAAGAGATTATATAGATAGCAAAGGGTTCGGCAAATACTTCGGTCATTCTACTGGTCATGGTCTTGGATTAGAAGTTCATGAATCGCCAGGATTGTCATTTAGATCTAATCAAGTATTGGAAAAAGGCATGGTTGTCACAGTTGAACCAGGCATCTATATCCCTGAAATCGGTGGATGTCGAATTGAGGATGATATATGGCTAACAGAAAACGGAAACGAGCGGTTAACCCATGCACCAAAAGAATTAATTACGCTTTCGGTATCGTAATATATTGACAAAATAATGTACAAAATGGAACAGAGTTGGAGGAGGAATTTGAATGATTTCAGTAAATGATTTTAAAACAGGTTTAACGATAGAGGTAGATGGTGATATTTGGCAGGTTATGGAGTTTCAGCATGTTAAGCCGGGAAAAGGGGCGGCGTTTGTTCGTTCTAAACTACGTAATTTAAGAAATGGTAATATTCAAGAGAAAACATTTCGTGGCGGAGAGAAAGTAAACAAAGCCCATATAGAAAATCGTAAAATGCAATATTTATATGCTTCAGGGGATACTCATACTTTTATGGATACGTCGAGTTATGAACAAACAGAGTTACAAGCAGGTCAAATTGAGCGAGAATTGCAATTCTTAAAGGAGAATATGGAAGTTAATATTCTCACATATCAAGGAGAAACAATCGGAGTCGATCTTCCAAATAATGTAGAGCTCACTGTTACGGAAACTGAGCCTGGTATTAAAGGGGATACAGCTAGTGGTGGTACTAAACCCGCCACTTTGGAAACTGGCTTAACGGTACAAGTACCCTTCTTTGTTAATGAGGGTGACGTACTTGTTATAAGCACTAGTGATGGTAAATATGTGTCCCGCGCCTAATAGATGAATATTCGATAGTAAAAAGAGCTACAGGGCAATGATGTCTTGTAGCTTTTTTGTGTTTTTAAAAACTACATGAACACAGAATGGAATGTAAGAAAAAGGTATAGAACGTCTTCTTTTTCTCTATTAACAAAAATATCATCTAGGTTATATCTAACAATTAAAAGCATAGAATGTAAAAGAAAAAGTTATGTTGAAATGAGGCAATATGATGGAAACCATACTCTCTTTACTACCCATTGCAATCGCAACAGAGATTGATCATTACCTTCAAGCAAAACAAGTTGTACCAGAAGAGATTCGACTTCGCATTAATCGGCCAATTGAAATTAATACAGGGAAAAGTGTTATGTGGTTATCCCATGTAAGAACTTCCAAAGAAGATGCTCAGTCCATATTAAATAGAATAAGCGATTATTCTCTCTATCGATTAGAAGAAGAATTAAGACAAGGTTATATAACGGTGAGAGGTGGACATCGAATTGGGATTTCTGGTTCCGTAATTATAGAAAATGGCTATGTAAAGGCAATCAAGCACGTGTCTTCTTTTAATATTCGACTAGCAACCGATAAAGTGGGAATCACCAAATCGTATTTACCCTATCTTTACAAAGAACATTTTTTAAACACACTCATCATTGGACCCCCACAGTCAGGGAAGACGACTTTTCTTCGAGATCTAGCTCGATTTGTTTCTACAGGTACAAAGGAAATGAAAGCACATAAAACCGCAATAGTGGATGAACGCTCGGAAATTTGTGCCGCAACAGAAGGAGTTCCGATGTCCTCCATAGGACTTCGAGTAGACGTTTTGGATCGTTGTCCTAAATCAGAAGGTATGATGATGTTCGTACGATCGATGTCACCTGATGTGATTATTGTGGATGAAATTGGTAGCGATAAAGATGTACAAGCCTTAATGGAAGTGATGAACGCAGGAATAAACTTAATTTGCACGATTCATGGAAAAGACTTAAAGGATATCCAGAATCGACCTGCGATCACACCACTTATAAACGCCGAAATTTTTGACAGATTTATTGTTTTATCAAATAAACATCATACAGGAGAAGTCCTAGACATATTAGACAGTAAGGGACATCCGATATTGGAGAGAGTGAACCAATCATGAAATGGATCGGGGCTATTTTGATTATTATTACATTTTTTTGGATAGGGATAGAGTTTGCCAATAGAATGGAGAAACGACCGAAGTTAATTCGGACATTAAAAAATGCTTTATTAATATTGGAAGCAGAAATTGTATATAGTCAAACAGCTGTACAGGATGCGTGCATTCATATTTCGAAACAAGTTCCGCAACCAATTGCCTTATTTTTTGAACAGGTTGGGCTTCGATTAAAAAACGAGAACAGAGAGCTTTATTCAATCTGGGAGCAGGAGGTAGAACTATTTTGGAATAGTGTTCCCTTATTCTCTGATGAAAAAGAGATTATGAAACAATTCGGTAGAACACTTGGGCAGCATGATACGGTTCAACAACAAAAATATATTCAATTAGCATTAACTCACTTGAATAATAAACATACAGAAGCGGAGGAAATGTACCAACGTTATGGGAAGATTTCCAAAAGCTTAGGTTTTCTAACAGGAATATTGATTGCTTTACTCTTGCTATAGAGAGGGGATAACGGATGGTTGGCGATACTAGTATTCTTTTTCAAATTGCTGGAATCGGGATAATCGTTGCCATGATTCACACAGTTTTGAAACAGATGGGAAAAGAGGAATTTGCACAATTTGTTAGTTTAGTTGGCTTTATTATTGTACTTTTGTTCGTACTAAACAGTATATCGGATTTATTTCAGCAAATTAGAGCCGTATTTTTCTTTAAAGGATAATGCATAATGGGGATTATTGAAATTGTTAGTATCGGTATTATCGCTGCAATTTTCGTTCTGCTTTTACAAGAGAAACAACCAACGATCGCATTTTTAATCATTTTACTCACCGTACTTTATTTATTTATCTATTTAATTCAATATGTGCAGGAAATTTTGCAACTTGTTACCTATTTAGGAGAGCAGGCAAATATTCATCACTTTTATATTAAAACGATTCTACAAATTATAGGAATTTCTTATATAGCAGAAATCGGCTCAAATATTGTCAAAGATGCAGGATTAGAATCGATTGCTTTAAAAATCGAACTAATTGGTAAGGTGTTTATCATAATATTAGCCATTCCTATTTTTAAATCATTGATTGAAACCATTATCAATCTTTTTCCAATCTCGTAATGATGGAAGGAAATCTAAAATGAAGCCATTTCCCAAAATTTTATTCATTGTTTTCGTATTAATCGTAATAGGACAACCCCTTGAACTAGTTGCATCCCAAAATAAAGGTATTTTAACAGGATATGAGTCATTATTAGAAGGAAGCGAATTGGAAAGCTATTGGCAGCAATTAAGCAAAGAGTATAGTCATGTCCTGCCAGAACTTGAGAAAAATGATTTTTGGTCAATGGTACACAGTGAAGGAAATATCAGTATAAAAGATTGGCTAAAAGGATTTTTACGATATTTTCTCTATGAATTAATGGAAAATGGAAAATTGCTTGCCACTTTAATGTTATTAACTTTATTTTGCTTGTTGCTTCAAACGATTCAAAACGCTTTCGAAAATCAAGTGGTGAGTAAAGTAGCTTATGCCGTTGTTTATATTATGCTAATCATTATTGCACTGCAAAGCTTTCAGTTAGCTACTAACTATGTATTGGATACGATAAATTTATCGAAGAACTTCTTAATTGCATTACTACCATTATTACTCGGTTTATTAGCATCCCTCGGGCATTTATTAACGATCTCTTTTTTTCATCCAATCATTATTTTCTTAATTCATGTAAGTGTTTTTGTTGTTTCTAAGCTAATTGTTCCTTTATTTTTATTGTCTGCTATTTTGCAAATTGTTAGTACCCTGAATCCAGAATTTAAAGCAACAAAGCTAGCTAATCTCATGAAGAACATAGGGATTAGTATTATGGGGATTCTATTAACTGTTTTCTTGGGAGTTATTTCTGTTCAAGGTGCAGCAAGTGCGATTCAGGATGGCGTAGCAATGAAAACTGCGAAATTTGTAACAGGAAATTTCATCCCTGTCATAGGAAGATTGTTTACAGATGCTACCGATACTGTCTTGAGTGCGACTATCTTAATTAAAAACGCAATTGGCTTAATAGGTGTTGCGATATTGATCGGTATCGTCATGTTTCCTGCTATAAAAATATTAGTAATATCCATCATGTATAAGGTTACCACAGCAGTACTACAACCTGTAGGTGATGGTCCTGTTATTGAATGCTTGGATATTATTGGTAAACATATTCTTTATCTATTCGCAGCACTTCTATTGGTTTCTTTTATGTTTTTTTTTACGATTGTTATTTTAATCATAGCAAGCAATCTTACGATAATGGTGAGATAAAGGGAGGAAGTGATTTTGGAATTTCTTTCAGGCTGGGTATTACAAATTGTAATTTTTATCATTTTGGCGATGGTAGTTGATTTAATACTGCCAAGTTCCAAAATAAAACAATATGCCAAGCTCGTTATTGGGCTACTTCTTATATTAATTATCTTACAGCCAATCCTATCCATTTTTAAAGTGGATGTAGAACAACTGATTTCACCTGTTTTTCAAACCTCAACTAATTCGAATTTAGAAGCCGAGATAGAAAATCAAACAAATCAAAAGAAAAATGAAATAGAATCGATAAATCGTGCATATGTATTACAAGAGATGGTTGTCCAGATGAAAAATTTAGTAGAAGAGGAGTTGAATCAAGATTATCAATCAGCAATAGATCATTTGGAAGTAGAGTGGAAAGAGGAAGAAACTGCTGAAACAACAGAAGACATTACCGCAATATATGTGCAGTTAAAGCCATTCCAAGAGGGAAATTTGGAAACAGTAGAAAAAGTAGAGATTAACATCGGGGAATCTGAAAAAGAATTGGACAATGAATCTTTTGATAATCAAGAAATTATTGATTTTTTAGCCGAACAATGGCAGGTAGAGGCAGATATTATTCATGCGAGATGGAAGGAGGAATAAGGTGGTTGAATGGTGGAAAAAAATACTTTCTTCTTTAAAAATATCTGATAAGAAACCAAATAAAATACATTACATTGTGTTAATAGGATTAATCGGTATATTCATATTGTTAGTAAGTAATTTACTGGGTTCCGATCAATCCAGTGAATTACCTAATTATTCTTCTTCCTTACCTCAGTCTGAAAGTGAAGATTCAAAAGAGGTATGGAAACAAAAAGATGCTAATAATGCATCTGAAAAAATGGCAGGAATTGAGGAGGCGTATGAAAATGATTTAGTAGCTTTATTAGAGAAAATAACCGGTGTATCCAATGTGGAGGTAATGGTGAATCTTGATGCAACCAACGAGAAGGTTTATCAAAAAAATTTAATCATTGGTTCACAAGTGACAAATGAATCTGATCAAAATGGTGGAACGAGGAAAATAGAAGATGAGACTAGGGAGCAAACAGTTGTCATCATTCGCCAAGGAGAAGAGGAAGTTCCCTTACTTGTGCAAACAAAGAAACCAGAAGTTAGAGGTGTTTTGATTGTTGCAAATGGAGTGGACAACCTAGAAGTTAAGAAATGGGTGATGGATGCTGTTTCAAAAGTTCTTGATGTTCCAGCACATCGCATCTCTGTTCAGCCTAAAAATAAATAAATCATTTGGGAGGTAACACTATGTTAAAAAAACAAACAGTTTGGTTATTAACAATGTTAAGCTTAATGGTTGTTTTAAGTATTTATTACTTAAATGCACCGAGTGAAGGGGATCTTGCATATTTTGATACAGAAGATGTAGAAGGTGATCAAACGACATCCCAATCCTTAACAGAGATCACTAATAAGGAAGAGACAACTAACGAAGAAGCTAAAACGGATGAGGATGCAACAGAGGAAGCAGATAGTTCTACCGTTAATTCTGATGAGTTTTTTGCAGCTGTGAGAATGGAAATTACGAATCAAAGAAGCATGGAAAAAGAAAGACTTGAGAAAATTGTTTCATCAAACGACGCTTCAACAGAAGAGAAAAATGAAGCATATGAAGCGATGAAAGAAATTGAATACGTAGAATCAAAGGAAATGATTCTAGAAGATACATTAAAATCAACAGTTGGCTATGACCAGGTGCTTGTCCGTAACATGGAAGGGGACAATATAGTCGTAACGGTCCAAGCAGACTCTTTAACACCGAAAGAAGCAAATACTATTATCCAACATACAAAGGATGAATTTGGTGAAGTGGATGTAGAGGTAGTTTATCAAACGAGCTAATGATAAAGGCGACGACGCTAAACATAATTTTCGGTTCTTTATCCCTACAAACGGTTAGCGTTTTTGTAAATATATTTAAAATGGTCGAAAATCCGGGCATGTATTCAGTAATGAGGAGAATTTCTGAATCAGTTCGGATTTTCTCATTTTAACTTAAACAATTGTTCGTTATAAAGCTGGATTAAAATCTATAGTTGCAGTTTTAAAATTGTTTGCGTAAAATGTTATAAGGAGTTATTAGTACCTGTTATTAAATGTAACTTAAGAGAAAGGGTGCAGATACATGTTATCTATCCAAGAAATGGAAGCTTTGATTGATAAACTAGATCAATCATCAATTGATGAATTTTCATACGAAGCAAATGGAGCAAAAATTAAATTAAAAAAACATCATTCTGTTGTACAAACTGTGACGAATGAAGCGGTACATATACCACAAACGCCACAAATAAAGGAACAGGTTGCTCCATCTATTGAAAAGCCTAGCCAATCAGAGCAGGCTACAGTTCAAGAGGAAAAACCAGTGGTAGAATCAAAGGATTATGATTTTGAAGTGGTATCACCAATGGTAGGTACTTTTTATAGTTCTCCTTCCCCTGATAAGCCTGCTTTTGTACAGGTAGGGGATCAAGTAAGTGAGAACACCGTTATTTGTATCGTAGAAGCAATGAAATTGTTCAATGAAATCGAAGCAGATGTAAAGGGTACTGTAACAGAAGTGTTAGTAGAAAACGGTGAATTAGTAGAATATGGTCAGCCGTTATTCCGTATTAAGACCGTATAAGGGGATGAAACTGTGATTAAGAAACTCTTAATTGCCAATCGTGGAGAAATAGCAGTCAGAATCATTCGTACTGCTAAAGAAATGGGAATGGAAACTGTCGCTATCTACTCAGAAGCGGATAGTGAAGCCCTACATGTACAAATTGCAGATGAAGCATATTGTATTGGACCGAAGTTGAGCAGTGAAAGCTATTTAAACTTTACCAACATTATGAGTGTTGCGACATTAACACAAGCTGATGCGATTCATCCGGGGTATGGATTTCTTTCTGAGAATGCTGATTTCGCTGAGATTTGCGAAGCTTGTAATGTGACATTTGTTGGTCCTAGTGCTTACGCTATTCAAAAAATGGGAACAAAGGATGTTGCCAGAGAAACCATGAAAGAGGCAGGTGTTCCTGTAGTTCCAGGTTCTAATGGCATTATCGCCGATGAAGAAGATGGATTAAAAGTGGCTAAACAAATTGGCTTCCCAGTTATTATTAAAGCAACTGCTGGTGGTGGCGGAAAAGGAATTCGTGTAGCTCGTAACGAAGAAGAACTTGTAAAAGGTATACAAGTGACACAAAATGAAGCAGAGAAAGCATTTGGAAATCCAGGTGTCTATATAGAAAAATATATCGAAGACTTTCGCCATGTAGAAATACAAGTATTAGCAGATAATCATGGAAATGCTATCCATCTAGGTGAACGTGATTGTACAGTGCAAAGACGTCTTCAGAAACTAATAGAAGAAACACCTTCTCCCGCAATAAATGATGCCATGAGAGAAAAAATGGGAGAGGCTGCAGTGAAAGCAGCAAAAGCAGTAAACTATTCTGGTGCTGGTACAATTGAATTTATTTTTGATAATAAAGAAAATAAATTCTACTTCATGGAAATGAATACACGAATTCAAGTAGAACACCCAGTTACAGAAATGGTGACAGGTGTTGACTTAATAAGAGAGCAATTACTTATTGCGAATAACGAGAAGTTATCCTTCGAACAAGAGGACATAACCTTTAATGGTTGGGCAATGGAATGTAGAATCAATGCCGAAAACCCTGAAAAGGACTTTATGCCATCACCTGGAGAAATTAAAATGTATTTACCACCAGGCGGTCTAGGGGTACGCGTCGATTCTGCAGTATATCCTGGTTATAAAATTCCGCCCTATTATGATTCCATGATCGCAAAGTTAATCACTTACGGAAAAACGAGAGAAGAAGCGATCAAAAAGATGGAACGAGCACTAGATGAGTACATCATAGAAGGGATCCATACAACCGTTCCTTTCCACCGAAGAATGATGGTCCATCCAGTGTTTAAAAATGGTGATTTTAATACAAGATTTTTGGAAAAGTATAGTATAATGGAAGAAGAATAAAAAATTATTTATCCTCATAGTTAGGAGGGATAATAATGGCAGAGAACAATTTATTAGATGTTGGTCAATCTCCGCAGCTTGGTAAGGTAGAAATTTCACCAGATGTGCTTGAAGTAATCGCAGGATTTGCCACTTTAGAAGTAAAAGGTGTTTCGAGCATGAGAGGGAACTTTGCATCTGGTGTGGCCGAGAAGCTGGGCAAAAAAGCACACGGAAAAGGAATCAAAGTAGAATTGAGAGACAGTGGTGTAACTGTTGACGTTCATACAGTGATTGACTATGGCTTCTCTATTCCTAAGGTTGCTGAGCAGATTCAAACAAGCATTAGACAAGCAATAGAGAATATGACTGCAATCTCTATTCAAGAGATAAATGTACATGTTGTGGGAGTACACATGGAACAAAATCCAGAAGAGTTAACTGAGTGAAAAATAAGGCTCAAGCTGATTAAAATTAATCAGCTTGAGCCTCTTTGTTCTCTGATTATGTTACAATGCCATCTCAATCAGCCACAAAATCAAAATTGAGAAGTTAAGTATTACTTATAAGGTTCTGAAAAAGCAACTACTCAAAAGATGAAAGTCTTACTTTTTCAAAAGTGGTGTATAAAATTATTAAGGCCTTTTTCCATTATATAATTGGTAATCAAGCGTATAACATGATATTATTTGTAAATGAACCTAATGTGTCGGAAATTGGCATAGATCGTGATAAGGAGTATGGAATAAATGAAGCGGAGAATGGCACGTGAAAAAGCATTGCAAGTATTATTTTCAATTGATCAATCAGATTTTGATGCAGAAGAGTCTATGAAGTACATTATAGAGGACGAGTCCGATGATTTTCTGATAAGAATTGTCCATGGTGTCGTGAACCATCAACAAGAAATCGATAAGAAGATTTCTCAACATTTAGAAAAATGGTCACTACAACGACTTGCGGCAGTGGAAAGAACATTATTAAGAATTGCGACATATGAATTATTTTATGATAAAGATGCACCAGAGAATGTTGTCATCAATGAAGCGATTGAAATTGCTCATGTCTTTGGTGATGACCATTCAGGAAAATTTATAAATGGTGTACTTTCAAAAATGTTAAGGGGGAATTAAAATGTCAGCAGAAGTTATCTATGGCAGTGAACTGGCTCAATCGATGAGAGATGAAATGAAAGAAGAGGTTGTGAAATTAAGAGAACAAGGAATCGTACCAGGGCTAACAGTCATTTTGATTGGGGACGACCCTGCTTCTAAGTCATATGTTCGAGGGAAACAAAAGGCATCTGATTATGTTGGGGTAGATTCCGATCTCATGACACTTCCAGAGAGTACTACTGAAGAGGAGCTACTATCCCTTATAAAGAAATTAAATGAACAAGAGACGGTACATGGTATTCTTGTCCAATTACCACTTCCAAAGCATATCAATGAAGAGAAAATCATCGAAGCGATTTCTCCAGATAAGGATGTAGATGGATTCCACCCGATCAATATTGGACGAATGATGACAGGAAAAGATACCTTTTTTCCATGTACGCCATTCGGTATTATCCAAATGTTAAAATCAAAAAATATTGAAATAGCTGGGAAGCATGCTGTCGTTATCGGTCGAAGTAATATTGTAGGAAAGCCAGTTGGACAATTATTACTAAATGAAAATGCTACCGTAACCTATTGTCATTCCAAAACTAATAATATGAAGGATTATATAGCTTCCGCAGATATCCTTATAGTAGCGGTAGGTATAGAGCATTTTATAAATGGGGATTTTATTAAAGAGGGTGCAGTTGTGATTGATGTAGGTGTTAATCGAACGGCAGAAGGTACTTTAACAGGCGATGTTAACTTTGATTCTGCCAAAGAAAAGGCAAGCTATATTACGCCAGTACCTAAAGGGGTAGGTCCAATGACTATCACGATGCTGTTACATAATACGATTAAGTCTGCCAAAATTGCTCACGGTGTATATAACGGATAGTTAGAAAACAATGAAATTCATTGGCTAAGCTTTTATACTATCTGCGAACAGATAAGTCCATTTAGATAGTATAAAAAGGTCATTCAACCACAGATGTTTGGGAATGGCCTTTTCTCTGCTTAAACAATTAAACGATAAAAGTGAGTGTGACGGATGGAACATAAGTACCTAACAGTTACAGCGTTGACTAAATATATAAAGAAAAAATTTGATGTGGATCATCATTTAACGAATGTTTACCTTAGAGGCGAGATTTCTAATTTTAAGCATCATAGTCGCGGTCATATGTATATGACGATCAAAGATGATATGGCAAGTATTCGAGCGGTAATGTTTCAAGGACAGAATAGCTTACTCAAATTCAAGCCGGAAAATGGTATGAAGGTGTTGTTACAAGGAAATATTAGTATTTTTGAAGCGAGTGGTCAGTACCAATTATATATTCAAGATATGCAACCAGATGGTATTGGTTCTCTTCATCTTGCATATGAACAACTGAAGGAAAAATTAAGACTAGAAGGACTGTTTAATACAGAACATAAAAAACAACTACCAACATTTCCAAAGAAAATTGCAGTGCTGACCTCACCAACTGGTGCTGCCATAAGAGATATTGTGACAACTCTAGAACGAAGATATCCGTTAGTTGATCTCATCATTATTCCAATCTTAGTACAAGGGAAATTTTCTGCAAAATCAATTGTGGAAGGGATTGAAAAAGCGAACAAGCTTACCGGTATTGATACCATTATTCTAGGGCGTGGTGGAGGATCCATAGAAGAATTATGGTCTTTTAATGAAGAGATTGTCGCAAGAGCTATTTTTGTATCTGAGGTTCCAATTATCTCTGCTGTTGGTCATGAAACGGACTTTACTATTAGTGATTTAGTTGCAGACGTCCGGGCAGCAACCCCAACAGGAGCTGCAGAATTAGCTGTTCCATCTAGATTGGATCTTTCTGAACGAGTGATACAGCTGAATAGAATGTTAGAGCATTCATATCAACAACAATTAAAGCAAGCAAACGAGAAGCTTCAACGGATCAAACAAACCACTGTTTTTCGTTTTCCGAAGCGATTTTTAGAAGAAAAAGAACTATTACTTGATCGGATCGTTGAAGAGCATCAACAAAAAACGGAATTATTCATGAAGGCGAAAAAGGATAGATGGAATTTGCTCCATACACAGCTTCAATACGTTCGGCCTCAATTAATCATTCGACAAAGAAGAGAGCGATGGTTACAATTTGATGAAAGACTAAAAAATAATATAGTAAGGATTCTGCAAGATAAAAAAATCCAGTTTACTAATAAACTAAATCAATTAGAATTATTAGACCCAACAAAGATTATGCGAAGAGGTTATTCTATTGCGTATTCCAATGAAGATGAGATTATCTATCAATCAGAACAACTATCGATAAATGACGAAATTAAGGTAAAGTTATCTGATGGAGTTATCCACGCTAATGTGACTAAAATAGAGGAGAAGTGATCGTATGACAAAAAATAAAGACGAGCTTTCTTTTGAAGAAGCTTTGTCTAAACTAGAGGAAATCGTCAATAAAATGGAAGAGGGAGATATTCCGCTAGAGCAAGCAATGAATTATTATGCGGAAGGTTCAAAATTATCGAAAATTTGTCATGATAAATTAGTAAAGGCCGATCAACAGCTACAGGAAATAATGAATGAAAAAGGGGAACTTATTAGCTTTGACATGCAGGAGGAAAAATAGGTGAAAGAAGAGCTCTTACAATATATAACAATAGAAAAAGAAAAAATGAATCAATTACTGCTTCAGTATATAGATACTCTTAATATTCCTGAGAGATTAAAACGGTCTACGAAATATTCTATCAATGCTGGTGGTAAAAGGCTACGTCCTATCCTAATGAGGCTAACATGCGAAGGGCTTCAAGGAAACTGTGAGAAAATTTATCCTGCAGCAGTTGCATTGGAAATGATCCACACGTATTCCTTAATTCATGATGATCTTCCTGCAATGGATGATGATATGTATCGAAGAGGAAAATTAACCAATCATCGTCAATTCGATGAAGCCACTGCCATTCTGGCGGGCGATGGTTTGCTCACGAATAGTTTTCAAGTGATTGCTTCCGCAAACGTATACAATGCAGAGGAAAAAGTATATTTAATCAACAGGCTAACTGAAGCAAGTGGAATGGAAGGAATGGTTGGCGGACAATTGTTAGATATGGAAGCAGAGCAACAAGAGATTACTATCGAACAGTTAGAGCAAATTCATCGGTTAAAAACGGGCTGCTTATTGTCGTTCGCTATTGATGCTGGGAGCTATTTGGCAGGAGCAAATGACAAGACACGCTCCATATTGCGACAATTCGCTGAGTATATCGGTTTAATCTTCCAAATTCAGGATGACATTTTGGACGTAGTAGGGGATCAGCATCTAATGGGCAAAGCTTCTGGTAGTGATCAAGGTAATAGTAAAAGCACCTACCCTTCTGTTTTAGGCTTAGATGGGGCCATTGCACATAAGAAGAGTTATGTAAACAAAGCTAAACAATGTCTAGAGCAGGCAGGATTAAAAGGTTCCAGATTGGAAGGGCTAACTGACTATTTAAGTGAAAGAGATTTGTAAAGATTGAGTAAAGCTTGAAATTATGTTAGAATAAAAGTAACAAAGTGGAATGGTGCAGTATTCTAGTCAATCCTCCATTTCTGAAGGCAGGCCTAAAAATCTGCCAAAGGGCACATCGATGAAGTTCCTTGTGTTGGCTTGAGGCGCCCAGCCTTGGGTCGATGCTGGGAGTTAAGGTTGAAGGGCGATCCACAAAGGCATGTGGGCGAAGACCCTTCTTCCGCGGAGGCCCATCACTGTTTTCTTTTCTTAGCCAAGTAAAGAGAATGGAATGGGGTATGAACCTATCGAATAGGGATCGGGTATTTCTATTCATAGCGTAGCCTGCCTTGAGTGGTACGAAGGGGATTATAGGCAATAGAGTGTTTCATTTTGGATGGCCACTAATTTGGGACACGTTTTCTATATGAAATTCGTACTGCAAAAGAGGCTAGGAAATGGTCAAAGGTTGCTGAGGAAATCTCCTAGACTGTTCCAAATGGAAGTTTAAGAAGGATTATAGTACGGACTGAGTGGTAATCCAGTCTAGCTGTTGGTGACAACGCTAAGATATGTTTAAAGGGGAACCGCCAAAGTGGCAACACTTGGTACATATCTGGGAAAACCTACTGGACCTAAGCCGTAGTCTTTACTTCTTAAATGACCATTCCGCATCATACATAATAATAATGTTAAACACTTTAACGGGGTTCGTTATGAATAAAAAACAATTGCAAAAGTCGATAAAATTTAGCCTTAGTATTGCCGTTATCACATTTGTGTTAGCGGCTATTTTTTCAGTTGTTTCTTCATCCATACTAAGTGGAGTTATGTCTGTTGTAGGTTTACTAATCGTATTATTCATTGTATTGATTGGTGTATTCTTTGATATGTTAGGAATTGCGGCAGCAGCAGCTGATGAGGCACCTTTTCACGCTATGGCTGCTGAGAAGGTAAGTGGCGCAAAGCATGCTGTACTGATTGTGAGAAATGCAGACCGCTTCGCAAGTTTTTGTAATGACGTGATTGGTGATATTTCTGGTATTATTAGTGGTACAGCATCTGCAGTCGTTGTCTTACAAATTGCTAATGTATTCGGATATGAGGAAGGTACTAGCATTCAAATTACCATCTCAGTAATTCTCACAAGTCTTGTAGCAGCTTTAACAGTGGGTGGGAAAGCTTTAGGCAAATATTTTGCTATTAATTCTTCGACACAAATTATTTTCTTAGTCGGTAAAATAATTGCATTTTTAGAGGAAAGACTTAAAATAAAAGTATTATCAAAAAGTTAAAGATACAGAATCTTAATAGGGAGGATTCCATCATGGATCTTACCAAAATCAAGCAACCGAATTTTTTAAAACATTTAACAAAAAAAGAACTAGAAGATCTCGCATATGAAATCAGACAATTTCTCATTAATAAGCTCTCGGTAACAGGAGGGCATTTAGGGGCTAATTTGGGTGTTGTAGAGCTAACACTTGCTTTGCACAAGCATTTTAACAGTCCCACTGATAAGCTAATATTTGATGTTGGACATCAATCCTACATTCATAAAATTTTAACAGGTAGAACGGAACAATTTGATACACTGCGACAATATAACGGGCTATGTGGATTCCCGAAAATGTCAGAAAGTAAACATGACGTATGGGAAACCGGACATAGTTCCACCTCCTTATCTGCTGCTATGGGGATGGCGATTGCACGTGATATGCAAGGACTGGATTATGCAGTTGTTCCAATTATTGGTGATGGTGCTTTAACAGGCGGGATGGCACTGGAAGCGTTGAATCATATCGGTCACGAGAAAAAGAACATGACCGTGATTTTAAATGATAATGAAATGTCGATAGCGGGTAATGTAGGAGCATTGCACAAGGCACTTGGAAGAATGAGAAGTGCAGGTAAGTACAATCGAATGAAGGATGAAATAGAAGTACTAATGAAACGGATACCAGCAGTTGGGGGGAAGATCGCACAAACTGCTGAAAGAGTAAAAGACAGTATGAAATATTTCATGGTACCAGGTATGTTATTTGAAGAGTTTGGATTTACTTATTTCGGTCCCGTTGATGGACATGATTTCAAGGCACTAGAAGAAAACCTACAATATGCATCTAAAACGGAAGGCCCAGTATTAGTTCATGTCATCACTCAAAAAGGAAAAGGTTACCAGCCAGCAGAAACAGATCAAAAAGATAAATGGCACGGTGTTGGTCCATATAAAATTGATTCTGGAGAAAAAATCAAGCCAGTAGATGATAAGCCTGCCTGGAGCCAAGTTGTAAGTGATACATTAGAAAAAATCGCAGAAAAGAATGAGAAGCTTGCTGTGATCACGCCAGCAATGGTACTTGGTTCCAAATTAGATAAATTTCAAGAGCACTTCCCGAAGAGACTATTTGATGTTGGTATTGCTGAACAGCATGCTACTACAATGGCCGCAGGTTTAGCAACTCAAGGAATGAAACCATTCCTGGCCATTTATTCTACCTTTTTGCAACGTGCCTATGATCAAATGGTTCACGATGTCTGCCGCCAGAATTTAAATGTTGCTTTTGGGATTGATCGAGCAGGACTAGTTGGAGCAGATGGAGAAACACATCAAGGGGTATTTGACATCGCCTTTTTGCGTCATTTACCTAATATGGTGCTGATGATGCCAAAAGATGAAAATGAGTGTCAACATATGGTGAACACAGCAATTGAATACGAAGATGGACCGATTGCCTTACGTTTTCCAAGAGGGAATGGACTAGGTGTAGAAATGGATTCAACATTAAAAAATATCCCTATCGGTAAATGGGAGGTTCTCACTACAGGTAAGGATGCTGTTATACTAACCTTTGGTACAACAATTGAAATGGCAATGGCTGCAAGTATTCAGCTTGCCAAAAAAGGTATGAGTATAGAAGTAATTAATGCACGTTTTCTAAAACCATTAGATGAGGAAATGCTGCACGATGTAATGAAAAGAAATATACCGATTCTAACTATAGAGGAATCCGTTCTACAAGGTGGATTTGGAAGTTCTATTTTAGAATTTGCTGAAGAAAATCAATACCATCCAACGATAAAGCGAATGGGAATTCCTGACCGTTTTATTGAACATGGAAGTGTGCAACAGTTATTAGAAGAAATTCATTTAACGAAAGAACAAGTGATTGAGGAATTGACGAATATGCTACAAATGGATGATAATAAGCAAAAAAGGGCTTGATAATAAATGGCTAATAAAATACGGATTGATCAACTCATTGTAGATCGAGGATTAATCGAATCAAGAGAAAAGGCAAAAAGATCCATTATGGCGGGTTTAGTATTTTCTAATGGCCAAAGAATAGACAAGCC
This sequence comes from Gracilibacillus sp. JCM 18966, assembly GCF_055392695.1. Taxonomy (NCBI): domain Bacteria; kingdom Bacillati; phylum Bacillota; class Bacilli; order Caryophanales; family Bacillaceae; genus Gracilibacillus; species Gracilibacillus sp. JCM 18966. Next base: position 3,111,939 of record NZ_AP043883.1, read on the forward strand.
TGGAACAAAGGTTTCCGATGATATTGATATTCAAGTTAAAGGTAAATTATTTCCTTATGTTGGACGTGGTGGACTAAAGTTAGAAAAAGCGATCAAGACATTTCATCTGGACCTAAAGGAAAAGATAATGATCGATGTCGGGTCCTCTACTGGCGGATTTACGGATTGCGCTTTACAAAATGGTGTTAGTCTAAGCTATGCTGTTGATGTAGGCTATAATCAGCTCGACTGGAAATTAAGGAATGATCCACGCGTTATTGTTATGGAAAGAACGAATTTTCGGTATGTAACTATTGACATGCTTGAGGATAAGCAACCTGACTTTGCTACAGTTGATGTCTCCTTTATTTCTTTAAAATTAATTATACCACCGTTGTTTAAGCTATTAAAAGAAAACAGTGACTGTGTGATCTTAATCAAGCCACAGTTTGAGGCAGGTAAAGAAGAAGTTGGCAAAAAAGGGATTGTACGAGAGGCTGCCATACACGAAAGAGTATTAAATGATATTCTAACATTTTCGCACCAAACAGGCTTTGAATTTCTTAATCTTACGTTCTCTCCGATAACTGGAGGGGATGGAAATATTGAGTTTTTAGCATGGTTAAGGAAAAGTTCTGTTAACGAATGTAGCTTACCAGAAATGGTGGGACAAATTAAAGAAGTTGTACAGACAGCACATCTAGAATTAAACAAAAAAGATTAGGACTACCTATTTACAGTAGTCCGTTTTCGTATGGGATACCTTATTGTTGGAGGATGAGGATATGAACAAAGCACAAAGGCATATAAAAATTAGAGAAATTATTACAGAAAATGAAATCGAGACACAAGATGAACTTGTCGATCAGTTTCGTCAGTTAGGCTATACGATAACCCAAGCAACTATTTCCAGAGATATTAAAGAATTACACCTTGTGAAAGTTCCTACTGCGGATGGCAGATATAAGTATAGCTTACCAGCAGATCAAAAGTTTAATCCTTTAAATAAACTTAGAAGGTTGATCATGGATGCTTTTGTAAGTATTGATATCGCTTCACATTTTATAGTAATGAAAACACTGCCGGGAAATGCCCAAGCTATGGGGGCATTGATCGATAATTTAAGCTGGGATGAAATTATGGGAACCATCTGTGGGGATGATACGATCTTAATCATTTGTAAAACAGTGAAAGAGGCAGAATTGATGAAATCTAAATTTTTAGAAATGCTTTAATTCTGTATTAATTTGTTAATGGGAGTTTCTTTTTGATGGGAGTGTGGGTATGTTAACAGAGCTTTCGATTAAAAATTTTGCCATTATAGAAGAAATGTCGATTACCTTCCAAAAAGGCTTAACAGTACTGACTGGAGAAACTGGTGCAGGTAAATCAATCATTATTGATGCCTTAGGGTTACTTATTGGGGGAAGAGGATCGGTTGAATATATCCGCTTTGGTGAGAAAAAAGCAGAGCTAGAAGGACTTTTTATTATGGAGGAAAGTAATCATCCTGTGTTTCAAAAGGCAAATGAACTAGGTATCGAAATTATGGAAGATCAAATGCTCGTATTACACCGAACTATTTCACAAACTGGTAAAAGCATTTGTCGAATAAATGGTAAGCTAGTGACATTAGCTATATTGAAGGAAATAGGTCAGTTACTCATTGATATTCACAGTCAACACGAAACACAATCATTGTTGAATGTGGATAAACATATTGAATTGCTTGATTCTTATTACCAAGTAAACGATCCACAATTTCTAAAGGAATACGAGGAATTATATCATAAATGGAGCCAACTAAAGAAAGACTATAGAGAACAAAATCAAAATGAAAAAGAATTAGCTCAAAGGTTAGACCTTCTAACTTTTCAATTAAATGAAATTCAATCGGCAAATTTAATCCCAAAAGAAGATGACGAACTGTTAGAGGAAAGAAACACCTTAGTTCATTTTGAACGAATTTTTCAGAGCTTAAAGGATGCGTATAATGGATTACATGGAGAAATGCGGGGATTGGATTGGTTATCACATACAGCCAATCATTTAGAAGCAGCAGGAGAAAACAATCAAGAATTGCAGAAGCTATACGAAGACTATATTGATCATTATTATATGATTGAAGAAATATCCTACAAAATTAGGCAGCATATTGATGGGATGGAATTTGATCCGGAAAGACTAGAATTTATCGAATCACGATTAAATGAACTTAACCAGTTGAAGAAAAAATACGGATCAAATGTAGAGGAAATTATGGAATATAGTGCCATCATCGAAGAAGAACTGGAAACCATTAAAAATCGAGATGAGCATTTATTAAGATTAGAGCAGAGGTTTAAAGAATTAACAGAGGATTTACTTTTAGAAGCAAAGCAGCTCCATGATGTGCGTGTAAAAGCAGCCAAGGGATTGGAGAAGGCTGTTTTAAAGGAGTTAAAAGAATTATATTTGGAAAAGGCAAATTTTATTGTAGAAGTGGCGTATACCAAATCTGACCAGAATGAGCTAATGCTTGATGGTTCATCGGTTCGACCAAATAATAAAGGAATTGATCGAATTCATTTCTATATATCCACAAATCCAGGTGAACCACCAAAAGAATTGAACAAGATCGCTTCAGGCGGTGAAATGTCACGTATCATGCTAGCGATGAAAAATATATTTGCCCAGCATCAAGGGATTACAAGTGTTATTTTCGATGAGGTTGATACAGGTGTAAGTGGCCGAGTTGCCCAAGCGATGGCAGAGAAAATGTATAATATTTCGATTGATTCACAAGTACTCTGTATTACTCATTTGCCACAGGTTGCAGCAATAGCAGACACTCATTTGCGAATCGAAAAGCATATGAATCATGATCGAACTACTACGTCCGTTACAGAATTATCCCGTGAAGATCGCATCGCCGAGATTGGGAAAATGATTACTGGTGAAGAATTAACAGAAGCATCTAAACAACACGCAAAAGAATTAATTGAGATGAATAAAAGCCGCTGAGGAAAAAGGATAAAAACTCCACCGATGGCAAACTCCTATTAGAAATGTGGAAAACATCACCCGAAATTGTTAAGTTTAAACGGGTTTAAAAAACCCCTTAAAAGGTCAAATTAGATATACAGATGAAATTGAATCTGTACTAACAAGGAGGGTGATGTGATGAAGACTGACTGGATTAGAAAAGGAATAGGACTAATACTCCTTGTCTCTTTATTTGCACTTCCATGGTTGACACCATTTCAAATATATCTTTCCATTCCCAATCAAATAAAAACATTCGAAGGCTTACATGATATTAGCTTGCCTACTTTAGGTAATTCCATAGAACTTCAAGCTGAGAATGAGCAAACAGTTCAACATGCAACGGACATTATTCCATTTTCCTTTGCGGAAAGTGGAGAGCAAGAAGTTGTTTACACTTTTTCTGATATTCCTGTAAAAAAGGTGGATATCTCTGTTTATGAGGATATCCGTATAGTGCCAGGAGGACAATCGATAGGGATTAATTTGCACACACAAGGGGTTCTAGTTGTTGGACATCATCTTGTCTCCACAGAAGAAGGTGATCTGTCTCCTGGTGAAAAAGCGGAAATAAAGGTCGGAGATAGTATTGTCAGTATAAATAATCAGCCAATAAAGGAAATGGAGCAAGTAGCCCCGTTAGTAAAAGAAGCTGGTGAAAATAAAAAAGATCTTGATGTAGAGATAAAACGTGGAAATAAAACGATTCAAACGAGTTTGACACCTCAATATGATACAGATGATCAAGAGTTCCAAATAGGGCTTTATATTAGGGATACAGCAGCTGGGATTGGTACAATGACCTTTTATGAACCAAATTCCAAAAAGTATGGCGCACTTGGTCATATTATTTCAGATATGGATACAAGAAAACCGGTTGAAATAAATGATGGAACGATTGTGAAATCAAAAGTTACGGAAATTCAGAAAGGGGAAAATGGTGTTCCCGGAGAAAAGAGAGCCAATTTTGATGTTAACGAAAGTGAACTTGGCAATATTACGAAAAATACACCTTTTGGAATTTTTGGTACATTAAATGGAAAAGTAGAGAAAAGTAAGTGGAATGAACCGATGCCGATAGCATTACCAAATCAAGTCAAAGAAGGGCCAGCCAAAATTTTGACAGTTATTGATGGAGAGAAAGTGGAAGCATTTGATGTGGAAATTGTCAATACAGTAGCCCAAGAATCACCTGCAACAAAGGGTCTCATCCTCAAAATAGTCGATGATCGTTTGTTGGAAGCTACTGGAGGCATTGTTCAAGGAATGAGTGGAAGTCCAATTATTCAAGACGGGAAAGTAATCGGAGCAGTAACCCATGTTTTTGTCAATGATCCGACATCTGGATATGGGGTTCATATTGAGTGGATGCTAAACGAAGCTGGAATAGATATATATAAAGAAGATAAAAAGGCAAGTTAGAGGGAATGGTTATCAGGAAAAGCATTATCCTGATAACCATTTTTTTTAATGTTGTTGAAAACCCCTTGCTATGCGAGGGGTTCCGGAAAGCTTTCAGCGTGGGCCAAAAAAGCCTCACTTCATGGTAAGATAAAGTTGGTTTCCCGACCACTAAATCTCACCAAAGAAGGAGGCGAGTCCTATGAAGGACAAGAATAGTTTAGCACACACAACATGGAATTGTAAGTATCATATAGTGTTTGCACCAAAGTACAGAAGGCAAATAATATACGGAAAATACAAAAAAAGCATAGGTCAAATCATACGCGATTTATGTGAACGAAAAGGTGTGATCATACATGAAGCAAATGCTTGTCCGGATCACATCCATATGTTAGTAAGTATCCCACCGAAATTAAGTGTATCTCAATTTATGGGGTATTTAAAAGGGAAGAGCAGCTTGATGATATTTGATCGACATGCCAATTTAAAATATAAATATGGAAATAGAAAATCTTTATGCCGAGGATTCTATGTCGATACAGTGGGACGAAATAGAAAGCAAATACAAGAATACATTAGAAATCAGCTAAAAGAAGATTACATGTCGGATCAATTAACTATATTCGAAGAATTTGATCCGTTTATAGGACAAAAAAATAAGAAGAAGTAGGAGATTCTTTAGAATCAGTGAGTGAATGTGGTGCAAAAGGAGAAACCGTTCGGTGGGCCTTTTAGGCCGAGGCCGGTAATAGAGGCTTCCAGCCGCAGAGCAAACCACCAGTTCACACTGGTGGTTTTGATTGTACGCATAAAATTCGTAGCAAAGGTGCCAATTATAAGCAAAACTAGGCATTTACCAAAGAAGATCGAATACAAGCTTTTCTAAGTGTTCATTCATCTTGTAGTCACTAGAAAATATTGTTATAATAACAATTAAAGATTATTCGACAAAACCAATCCATACCATGGGTAAACAAAATGAAAATAGTCGAAAAATGAAGATAATTAAAGCAAATAGAAAAAAATAAAAGTTTTTCTAATGAAAAGCAGGAATTATTAAGCTTTTGTCGAAAATATAATAGTGTAAAGCAATTGTTGAAGGAGGAGCTTTTTAGTGGAAAAGTCTAAAGTATTGTTAGTCGATGATAATAGGGAACTTGTTCAATTAATGGAAGAGTACTTAGGGGATCAAAATGATATGGAGGTTGTAGGAAAGGCTTACAATGGTAAAGAATGCCTTGATATGATAGAGGATGTGCGCCCTGATGTAGTCGTATTAGATATCATTATGCCACATGTTGATGGATTAGCGGTTTTGTCAAAAATTAAGCAATCTGAGCATACGAAACATATCCATGTCATTATGCTAACAGCTTTTGGTCAAGAAGATGTGACCAAAAAAGCAGTAACCTTAGGTGCTTCTTATTTTATTTTAAAACCATTTGACCTAGAGCATTTAGCTGAGCAAATCAGACAGGTGCATGGAATGCAGCCTTCCATACATAACAATGAGATCAAAACATCTACAAACCATTCTAAAAAGTTCGATTTAGAGACAAGTATTACACATATTATCCACGAGATTGGTGTTCCTGCCCATATTAAAGGTTATATGTACTTAAGAGAAGCCATAACAATGGTTTATAACGATATTGAGTTATTAGGATCGATCACCAAAGTATTATACCCAGATATCGCATCTAAATATAACACAACTGCTTCTCGGGTTGAGCGTGCTATACGCCACGCAATTGAAGTAGCATGGAGTAGAGGGAACATTGATTCCATATCGTCTTTATTCGGCTATACGGTAAGTGTTTCTAAAGCAAAGCCGACAAATTCAGAATTTATAGCAATGGTTGCTGACAGACTAAGACTAGAACATAGAGCTTCATAATATTGCAATTTCACTCTTTTACAAGAGAAAGAGCAGGATTCTTTTCTCTTGTAAAAGAGTTTTTTGTTATCAGAACCTAATCATATGACAAAAACTGGGAGATATAAAAAAACAAATGCGCTCTCCTATAATATAGGTAGAAATAGTCCAGTATTTTTGCAACAGATGCGATCTATCTCGATAAACGTGTATATCCTCCTATATATTTTGAATTAGACATCACTTTTATATAACAAAATATTGCGAAGTATGATAATATTTTTAATGTCATAAAAATAAATATTGGAGAGGTTATAACATGAAAGTAGCAAAATTTGGAGGAAGTTCAGTTGCAAATGCTGAACAACTGCGTAAAGTAGCAAATATTATTCAAGATGATCGAGAAAGAAAGGTAATTGTTGTTTCAGCGCCAGGAAAAAGATTTTCAGAAGATACAAAAGTAACAGATTTGTTAATTGAATTGGGAGATGCCTATTTAAAAAATGAACCATATGATTCAAAATTACAAAAAATCTTAGATCGTTTTCAAGAAATTACAACAGAACTTCAAATTTCTGATCGTGTTATCAAGGAAATTGAAGATGGCATACATTCTATCTTATCTTCAGATGATAGTGATGCATTAAAAATGGATGCATTAAAAGCAACGGGTGAGGATTCTCTCGCAAAAGTTTTAAGTGTTTATTTGCAATCACTAGGTTTAAAGGCCGCTTACTTAAATCCTAAGAATGCAGGGATTTTTGTAAGTGATAATCCAGGAAGTGCTCAAATTTTAGATGAAAGCTATGAGCATCTGTATAAATTAAGAAATCGCGATGATATTGTCGTCATCCCTGGATTTTTCGGTTACACGTTAGATGGAAAACTGATTACATTCTCAAGAGGAGGATCAGATATTACTGGATCCATTGTCGCTGCTGGAGTTAGAGCTGACCTATATGAGAATTTCACAGATGTAGACTCCGTCTATTGTGTCAATCCCAATATTGTTGAAAATCCAAAAGAAATCACTTCACTAACATATAAAGAAATGCGTGAATTGTCTTATGCAGGCTTCTCTGTTTTCCATGACGAAGCATTAATTCCTGCTTTCAAAGCAGATATACCGGTTTGTATTAAGAATACGAATAATCCTCAAGGAATGGGAACTATTATCGTTGCTCAAAAAGCTGCACAACCTAATCCTGTAGTAGGTATCGCTAGTGATACAGGCTTTGTAAGTATTTATGTTAGCAAATATTTAATGAATAGAGAGCTTGGTTTTGGTCGCAAACTATTGACGATATTAGAGGATGAAGGTATCTCCTTTGAACATACCCCTTCTGGAATTGATGATATTTCTGTCATTGTAAGAGAATCACGCATGCCAAAGGATAAGGAAGAGCGTGTCATTGCCCGTATCAAAAAAGAATTAAAGCCAGATACGGTTCATGTGGATCGTGATCTTGCTTTAATTATGGTAGTAGGGGAAGGAATGGACAGTACTGTTGGTTTAGCTGATAAAGCTACACATGCTTTTGCTAAAGCGAACGTTAATTTAGAAATGATTAACCAAGGATCCTCTGAGGTATCGATGATGTTTGGAATTAAAGCATCAAAGGTAAACGAATCAGTAAGAGCATTATATGAAATGTTCTTTCAATAAAAGGAATTTATAAACTGAATAAAATAAAAAACAACAGGCTACGAACGATACCTGTTGTTTTTTCCTCCTTTTATCAATTGACGCTTTCGATCCCGATGTAAAATGAACCCACCGATAAATGCAAGTCCCCCAATAAACAAAATGAGACCAATAATAAATTGAATAATAATATGAAAAAAGATGACGGTTAATTCCCCGAAGAAAGCATCACGCATCAGCTTAATACCGTAAGTGGCTATGATGGCTGGCATCACTAGTAATAGTAATGCAATAATTCTCATGTCTTATTCCCCATTCTATGTTACCTAATCCTATTTTTTATTAGTATAGCATAATCTCAATCATTATGAAATTCATGTTATTACTTGCTAATTATTGCATATAATATTATTATAAAAGTGCGCAAAAAAATGCAGGGTGTGATGAAAATGTCTGCAAAATCTCTTGTTAAGGATGCAGTTCATGTTGAAAATCTTCCGTATGGAGCACTAATTATTAATACGGACGGGATCGTTAAGGAAGCAAACGAAAAGGCAACATCACTATGGAAACAACCTTTAATTAATCAGCCTTGGAATGATTTGATTGAAGAGGATTCGATATCAAAGGTATTGCAACAGAGAAAGGTATTGCATCGAATTGAGCAAATTACAAAAAATAAAAAGAAACTTTTTACCACTTATAGCCCTTTATTAGATGAACAAAAACGTACGATAGGAGTACTATTACTTTGTGAAAATTTCGAAAATTATGTAGGAAATCTTACTGCACATGCCGATTTGTTTTCCATGGAGGAAATCTTTACAGTACTAGCTAACCATGTTGATTTTGCTGCTTCTTTTCAACTTATAGAGCAATTACAACCAATACATAATACTAATTGGACACAATTAATCCATTCATTTGAAATTGAAGATCGTAAAAAGATAGAAGCAAAAGTAAAGCACGTTCAATCCATCACTTTTCAGGATCGAAGAGTTGTGAGTGAATCGATCCGAATTGGACAATGGGAGCAAGAGATAAAAATAAGCTCCACTCCAGCCTTTATTAGAGGTAGGCTAATAGGATGTCTAATGATGATGCAAAACTTAAGTGAAATAAAAAAAGAAGCGCAAAAATTAGAGCAAGCTAAGCGATTAATTAGAAACTTGGAAAAGACATTCACTTTTGAAGATTTTATCGGTCAATCGTTCGAGATTAAAATGGCGAAGGAACACGGTAAATTATACGCAAAAACAAATGCCCCTCTATTTATAGAAGGAGAGACAGGAACTGGCAAGCGAATGCTAGCCCATATCATCCATTTTGCCAGTAATCGAAGTAAGCATCCATTTCGCCATATTCGTAACGATGGTCAAAATGTCAAGAAGCTGGAGGAACTACTCTTCGGTAACCAACAGCAAAAAGGCATCATAGAAACAGTTAAAAACGGAACACTCTTTATCGAAGAGATTACCGCTATACCGATAAATATACAATTGCAATTGGTAGAATTATTTCAAAACAATAAATATAATATTCGCTTAATCGTGAGTACTAGTAGAAAGGATATAAGGCAGAAGCTCGATTCAAAGTTTGCAGAGATGTTCCTTCGCTTTCCTATTCATTTACCGTCATTAAAGAAAAGAAGAGAGGATTTAACTTTATTAGTGAATCATTTTATTACACAAAATAATTTGAAATATGGTATGAATATTAAAACAGCTGATGAAAATGTATTCGATTATTTTTACACATACGATTGGCCTAAAAATGTGTCAGAGCTAAAGTATTGGATGGATATAGCTTTTACTCATGCTGATTCATTAACAGAAGTATTAACTCTTGATCACTTTCGATCATTCATAGTAAACAAGCAAAAGGATATTTCGATTGATGATTCTCTTCCTTTGCAATCAGCTATGGATTTGTTCGAAAAAAAATATATATTGCAAATGTTAGAAAAATGTAAATATAACAAAACACAGACTGCTAAATCATTGGGAATTTCAGTTCGAAATTTATACTATAAAATGGATAAATATCAGATCAATAGGGAGAGTTCATAGCCAATGTCGAATAGCTATCGGGTTTTAGTAATTAATCCATTACTTTATACGACTAGAATTGCCGTATTCGAGAATGAACAAAATTTATACGAAGAAGAATTACCCCTTTCACTTCACGATGTAAATTTAGATATCTATGAACAGGTTCATATTAGAAGGGATGCAATATTTCAAGCATTTCGAGAAATTGGCTTAAACATTTCATCCGTAGATGCTGTTTGTGGCAGAGGTGGTTTACTTCAACCAATCAGTGGTGGAACATATGTTGTAACCGAAAAGATGATTGAAGATTTGTTTCAATCCATTAATGGAAAGCATGTTTCCAATTTAGGGGCAATTTTGGCTAATGAAATCGCTAGTAATCTTAATATTGATGCATATATTGTTGACCCCGTTGTAGTGGACGAGATGACGACCATTGCAAAAAGAACAGGAATACCTACTATTCAAAGGAAGAGTATTTTTCATGCATTAAATCAAAAATCAGTAGCTCGGGAAATAGCTGAACTATCTAATTCTAACTATGATGAGATGAATTTAATTATTGCACATATGGGTGGCGGTGTAACAATTGGAGCCCATGCCAATGGCAAAGTAGTTGATGTCAATAACGGCTTTGATGGAGAAGGACCCTTTTCATTAGAGAGAGCAGGCAGTATTCCAAATAATGAATTAATTAATTTGAGCTATCAACATCATGATCAAAATATGCTAAAGGAAATGATTATACATCAAGGTGGTATATATGCATATTTAGGAACAAATAAAGCAAGGGATGTAAAGGATCTGGTGGAAGCTAACGATAATAAAGCTATTTTAGTAATAGAAACACTTGCTTACCAAGTAGCTAAAGAAATAGGTAAAATGGCTGTAGTTCTTGAAGGGAATGTTGACAAAATAGTTCTAACAGGCGATTTAGCAGAGATTCACTATTTAAATCAAAAAATAATGAATCGTGTTAGTTGGATTGCAGACGTCCATGAATATCCTGGCGAGAATGTAATGCTAGCTTTATCAAGAGGAGCCTTAAGAGTTTTAGAAGGTACGGAAATACCAAAAGAGTATGAGAAAGAAATAAAGGATGATGGAGAATGGCAAAAGAATATGATCTGGTCCTATTAGGTGGCGGAACCGGAGGCTATGTTACCGCAGCAAGAGCAGCACGCTTTGGATTAAAAACAGCAATTGTGGAAAAGGAAAAACTAGGCGGCACTTGTCTTCATAAAGGCTGTATACCTACAAAAGCATTGCTGAAAAGTGCAGAAGTTTTCCAACAGGTAAAGAATGCAAAACAATTTGGTGTGGAAGTGAAGGAAACACAATTTCATTTGAATCAAGCAATAGAACGAAAGAATCAAATTATTAACACCCTACATAATGGTGTAAAATCTTTAGTTCAAAGTGCAGAAATCGATGTCTATCAAGGGTATGGCAGAATTTTAGGTCCTTCCATATTTTCTCCGATGGCAGGTAGTATCTCCGTAGAATATCAAGATGGAAGAGAAAATGATATCTTAGTACCAAAAAATGTTATTATTGCAACAGGTTCTGCACCAAATACGTTACCAGGCTTGGAGATTGATGGGGAAAAAGTCATCACATCTGATCATGCTCTTACATTAAATGAGCTACCAACTTCCATTATGATTGTTGGTGCAGGAGTAATTGGCGTAGAATGGGCATCCTTCTTCCAAGATGTTGGTGTAGAAGTAACGCTAATAGAAGCGGAGGAACAAATTTTACCTCACATGGATCAAGATATTTCGTCTGAGATGAGTAAATTGTTAACTAAAAGAGGGATTCAAGTATTAACCAATACAGCTGTTGATCCGAATACGCTACGTAAACAAGATCAGGTCGAGGTTGAAACAACCAATGGAAAAAAAATCAAAACAGATCTCATGCTAGTTGCTGTCGGTAGAAAAGCAAACACTCAAAATATCGGTTTAGAAAATACCGATATTCGAACATCAAGCAATGGTTTTATTGAAGTCAATAAATATTTTCAAACAAAGGAATCTCATATATATGCAATTGGCGATGTTAATGGAGGGAAACAACTAGCACATGCTGCGACATATGAAGGCAATATTGCAGTCGAACATATTGCTGGTAATTATCCAAGCTTATTAAAAGAAACAGCTATCCCTTCATGTGTTTATGGCAATATTGAAATTGCAACAATAGGATTAACTGAATCTGATGCAAAGCTTCAAGGAAAAACAGTCAAAATATCCAAAACATCTTTCCAAGCAATAGGAAAAGCTCATGTAAACGGAGATGTAAGTGGTTTTGCTAAGATTATTTTGGACAAGAATAATGATGATGTATTAGGTGTTCACTTGATTGGAAAAAATGTGACAGAATTAATAGGTCAAGCTAGTTTAATCCAATATTTTGATGGATCAGGGATAGAAACATCTGAAGCGGTATACCCACATCCGTCATTAAGTGAGATTATTGGAGAAGTTGCTTTAGCAGCTGAGGGGAGGAAAATTCATGGTTAACTTAAAAAATAATAGCTTATTGAATGAGGAAACATTGTTAGAAATGTATAGAGAAATGCTCTTAGCTAGAAGAATAGATGAAAGAATGTGGTTGTTAAATCGTTCTGGCAGTATACCGTTTGTTGTCTCAGGCCAAGGACAGGAAGCACTACAAATAGCTGCAGCGGCGGCGCTGGATAATCAAGTCGATTATGTCCTGCCCTATTACCGAGATCTAGGTGTTGTGATCCATTTTGGCATGTCAACAAGAGAAATATTCTTACAAGCTTTTGGAAAAGCCGAGGATCCAAACTCTGGCGGGAGACAGATGCCTAGTCACTTCGGTCAACGAAAAAACCGAATTGTCACAGGCTCTTCTCCTGTAACTACACAAGTTCCACATGCTGTAGGCTTTGCTTTAGCTGCCAAAATGGAAAATAAATCACTCGTTAGTTTTGTTACACTTGGGGAAGGTTCATCAAATCAAGGAGATTTTCATGAAGGGTTAAATTTTGCTGGTGTTCATAAACTACCTGTCATTTTTATGGTAGAAAATAATAAATACGCCATTTCTGTACCATTAAACAAACAAGTAGCATGTGAAAAAATTTCCGATCGTGCAATAGGTTATGGTATGTATGGGATAACTGTAGACGGCAATGACCCAATTACGGTGTATCAAGCAGTAAAAGAAGCAAGGGAGCGTGCTTTAAAAGGGGAAGGACCGACCTTAATTGAAGCAACTTCCTATCGTTTAACCCCACATTCAAGTGATGATGATGATATGACGTATCGAACGAAAGATGAAGTGACAACCGCTCGAGAGACTGATGGTATTTGGTTATTTAAGCAGGCACTGCAAGAAGAGAATATTTTGACAGAGGATTTGGAACAGGAAATGGAAGAAAAAATAAAACAAGAAATAAACGAAGCAACCAGTTATGCCGAAAATGCTCCATATGCGGATATTCGTACATTGACAGATCATGTATATGGGGAGGAGGGAAAATAATGGCAGTATTATCCTATATTCAAGCAGTTACAGCTGCACTAAAAGAAGAAATGGAAAGAGATGAAAAGGTATTTATTCTTGGAGAAGATGTTGGTCCAAGAGGGGGAGTTTTTCGTGCAACAGACGGGCTATACGATCAGTTTGGTGAACAAAGAGTATTGGATACACCTTTAGCTGAATCTGCAATTGCTGGAGTTGGAATTGGTGCAGCGATGTATGGGATGCGCCCAGTCGCAGAAATGCAATTTGCTGATTTTATTTTGCCAGCTGTTAATCAAATCATCTCAGAAGCGGCAAAAATTAGGTATCGTTCGAATAATGATTGGCATTGTCCTATTACGATCCGTGCACCATATGGTGGTGGTGTTCATGGAGGACTATATCACTCTCAATCAATCGAGGCGATTTTTGCTAATCAGCCAGGTTTAAAAATTGTTATGCCATCAAGTCCTTATGATGTTAAAGGTTTGTTAAAGGCTTCTATTCAAGATGATGATCCTGTATTATTTTTAGAACATAAACGTGCTTACCGATTGTTAAAGGAAGAAGTACCAGAAACAGATTATACGGTACCTCTTGGAAAAGCAGAGGTGAAAAAAGAAGGCTCGGATGTAACGGTGATCACATATGGCCTTTGTGTTCATTTTGCGAAACAAGCGGCAGAGAAGCTAGAACAGGAAGGTATCAGTACAGAAATATTGGATTTAAGAACCGTTTACCCTCTTGATCAGGAAGCAATTATTAAGGCTGCTACCAAAACTGGTAAAGTTCTTTTAGTCACAGAAGATAATAAAGAAGGCAGTATTATAGGAGAGGTTGCTGCCATTATCAGTGAAAATTGCTTATTTGATTTAGATGCACCGATTAAACGACTTGCGGCACCGGAAGTACCTGCAATGCCATTTGCATCACCATTAGAAAAAGAATTTATGATCAATCCTGATAAAATAGAACAGGCAATTAAAGAATTAGCGGAATTTTAATTAGATCGGAGTGAGACGCTTGACTGTGGAAAGAATTAATATGCCCCAACTTGGTGAGAGTGTTACAGAGGGAACAGTGAGTACATGGTTAGTCAAGGTAGGGGACTATGTTGAAAAATATGATGCAATTGCTGAAGTCATGACAGACAAAGTAAATGCAGAGGTACCTTCTTCCTATTCTGGAGTGATTAAAGAAATCATCGCACAAGAAGGAGAAACAATAGAGGTCGGCCAATTAATGTGTTATATCGAAATGGAAGCAGAACAAGCAGTTGCTGCACAGGAGAGTGAACAACCGCAGCAAGTCGTTGAACAAGGGCACGTTTCTACTAAGAAAACGATGAAAAACCGTTATTCACCTGCAGTAATGCGTATGGCACAGGAAAACAACCTAGATTTAAAAACGATTAATGGTACAGGAAAAGGTGGAAGAATTACGCGAAAAGATGTAGAAAAAGTCATCGAAAGTAAGCACTCTCCCCAAAAAGATAACCAGGAGCCTATTCCTACTAAAAAGGAAGAAGAAGAATTTGAGGAATTTACACCACCAATCATCCGTCGTAAACCAGTCAAAGCAAGACAAGGTGATAGGGAAATTCCTGTTACTGGCTTAAGAAGAACCATTGCTCAAAATATGGTGCGCTCCAAGACAGAAATACCTCATGCATGGATGATGATCGAGGTAGATGTGACGAACTTAGTTGCCTATCGAAATGCAGAAAAGGATTCCTTCAAGGAAAATGAAGGATATAACCTTTCTTACTTTGCTTTTTTCTTGAATGCCGTAGCAAAAGCTTTGAAAAAATTCCCTGAGCTTAACAGTTGCTGGGCTGGAGATCGAATTATCCAAAGAAATGAGATTAATCTATCCATTGCGGTAGCTCATGAGCATGAATTATATGTACCAGTAATTAAAAATGTGGATGAGAAAAGTATTAAAGGAATAGCAAAGGAAATTCACCAATTATCAAGAAAAGCAAGAACAGGCACCCTTGCAAAAGAAGATATGGAGGATGGCACGTTTACGGTTAATAATACAGGATCCTTTGGTTCCGTTGAATCGATGGGCGTTATCAATTATCCTCAAGCTGCTATATTACAAGTAGAGTCGATTGTAAAACGACCGGTTATTATAGATGACATGTTTGCCGCAAGAGATATGGTTAATCTTTGTTTATCTTTGGATCACCGTGTATTAGATGGGGTCATTTGTGGTGCTTTCATGTCACATGTGAAATCCATATTAGAAAATATATCTAGCGACACTACACCTATTTACTAAAAATAGGTTATTCTCTCAAAAAGTTGTTTCTTTTTATAACAAAATTTCGTATACTATGTAAGAAGGAAACCCTAGCACAGTGACAGGGTTTCCTTCTTTTTAGAAGCTAGCAAATGAGACGCAGCTTAGTCTGTAAGTGTTGCTAAGTACAAAGGTCTTGGAAGACATACACCTTGACTCTCATCTCTAAGGCGTTAGCTAGCAAGCTATTATGTATCGAGATTTGGATGGATATTATGCAAAAACTGTTGAAAATCTTATATGATTCGCTTATGATTTTATTGATTATTGTAACCATATTAACCCTATGGTCCGACAATGAAATAAATTCTGAGATACACTTTATTGTCTGGTTAGTGTTTGCAATTGATTTTATTGTAAGATTTGCCTTGGCTAAAGAAAAGTGGCAATTTATTAAGAAAAACCCTTTTTTGATAATAGCAGTTATTCCGTTGGATCAATTTTTTCAGTTAGCTAGAATAGTGAGGATTTTCTATCTTTTTCGAATTAAGACAATCACGAAATATTATATTAAACCTTATTTAGAGAAATTAGAGCGAACTCATAAACTAATCATAATATGTATAATTCCTTTTGGGTTATGGATAGAAGCACTAATTATCTGGAGAATGGATAACAAACTGGATTCATGGAATAATGCGATAATAGAAGTTTTTAGTCATCTTTTTTTATTTGCTAAAAGTATAGAAATGATACAACATTTTCCTACTATTATTCTGTTAAGCATCACTTCGATATTAGGGGTACTACTCCAAGGTTTAGCATTGCAATGGTTTTTTACAAAAATAGAGGATGTTTATCGCCGAAGTGTGAATTAGTTTCGAAGGAGGACATGGGATGTTTTTAATTGAAACATTTGTTTATATTGGAACAATGGCGTTTGCTATATCGGGTTCTATTTTAGCCATACGTAAAAATTTAGATATATTTGGAGTTTTGTTATTAGGACTAACTACTTCTTTGGCTGGTGGAGTTATACGTGATTTAATGATCGGAAATATACCGCCAACAAACTTGATCTACCCGCAATATTTTCTAGTCAGTTTGTTGGCGAGTTTAGTGACCATTTTATTTTATGAAAAGATTCGACAGTTTAAAAATAGTATTGCCTTTTTTGATGCGATTGGACTTGGTGTATTTACTGCTGTTGGCGCAAACGCAGCAATTAGTTTAGATTATTCACAACCCTTTCTTATTGTAGCAATGGGGCTGGTGACAGGGATTGGCGGTGGTGTTTTACGAGATGTATTCGTAAAAGAGATTCCGTTAGTATTTAGGAAGGAAATTTACGGAATAGCCTCCATAGCAGGGTCCCTTGTATTAATTCTAACAAATGATTTCCTTCCATTGATGATCAGCCTATATCTTTGTTTTATTATGACGTTTGCTATACGTATGCTTGCACTTAAATGGAAGTGGAATGTTCCAGTTGTCACCAAAAGAACTAAAATAAAAAATACGATCAAGTCTTAAGTAGCTTCTCGATTCGTGATATAGCCTGTCAGAATTACAGCCAATGTTAAAATACAGGAGAATAATAAAGGAATAACGGCATGATGAATTTGAAATAGCTGGATGATAAATTCTTCATGAACAATCATGTCGGCACCGGTGTAGACTAAAATTGCTGATCCAACATACATTAAAGACGGGAATTTTTTTAATAATATCACAATAAATTTAGCACCAAAAACCATAAGTGGGATGCTAATAATCACTCCGATAGCTAATAACGGAATATTTCCTGCTGATGCTCCAGCGATAGCTACTACATTGTCTAAGCTCATTACTAAATCAGCTGAAATGATTGTGAGGATGGCACGATATAAGGAATGATGGGAAGAGATGTCTGGATTCTCTTCTTTTTTTATTAAAATTTTGTAACCAATCCAAATGAGTAGGAGACCACCAATTAGATAGATAAATGGAAATCTCAACAAGTAAATAATTCCACTGGCAAAAAGTATTCGAAGCACAATTGCTCCTGCAACACCTATGAAAATGGCTCTATTTTGATATCTTTTCTCAAGATTTTTAGTTGCCATCGCGATAATTAGTGCATTATCACCAGATAGGACAATATCAATGGAGATTACTTGTAGCAAGCGAACCCAATCAATGTCCCATTGTAATAAATAAAATAACAATATAACCCCCCCTTGTAATGACTTACTATATTCTATGCTTATCCAATTTTCCTTTATGACAAAATGGTCCGTTTTTTTTGTACGAGCTACTTAAAATGTTTTTGTCGAATTAAGGTGAATTATGTAAAAGTATGTGTTCAAATCGAATTCTTTTATGTATAATGAAAATGGAAGACATCAATATAGGGAGTACAAAAATGGATGCTAAAAAACAAATAAAATTAATTTTTACTGTTATACTATCAATTATTTCCATTTTCTTTATCATCTTATGTGTCAAGACAACACAAATTATAAGTGATATGAATGCTTCTGAAAAAAAGACGACAAATGTACTCATACTAACGACAGATGAAATGACTGACCAGAGCTGGGGAAGTCTTGCTTATAAAGGGAAATTATTAATAGAAAAACAATTTGATGTTCAAGTTTCCATGGAAGATGAAGTAGATATTGACTCGGATTTAAAAAATTTGATAAAGGCAAACAATAATGAAAAAGAATTGGATTTAGTAATTGGCCATGGAAGAGAATTTTCAGAGGCTTTTTATACGATATCTAATCAATTTAAAGATATTCAATTTGTTACGATTCATGGTGATTATCTAAATTCCAATTTAACGGTTTATACATTTGATCATCAGGAGATGGAGTATGTTGCAGGTGTTGCTGCAGCATTACAAACAAAGACAAATAAAATAGGTGTGATTGACGCAGTTAATAATGAGCATTCGGATTGGGGGTTTTCCTCTGGGATAGAAGCCATTAATCCGAAGATTGAATTATTATATGAAGTTGTTTATAGTAGAGAGGACAAAGAAAGAGCCCTCTCGATAGCTGAAAAGATGATAGATGACGGTGTCGATATTATTTATACAAAAGGAAATGGTTATAACCAAGCCGTTATTAATTATGCCAAAACGAAAGGTATATATATGATTGGATACTTAGAAGATCAATCTTATATGGCAGAGAACCATATGTTAACAAGTGTGTTAAACAATGTTCCGCAAATGTATGTCGCTATTTTGAAAGATTTTCAAAAAGACCTTAAGACTCCGGAAAAGAAAGTTTATTTAGATTCATATGACGGAGTTTACGGACTAGCGCCATTAGGGAAAATGTACACAGAAGATGAAATAGAAATTATTGAACAAGAAAAAAAGGAAATTTTATCACAAAACAAAAAATGAAAGTGTTAAGAAGTGATTGGAGTAATGCAAATGCGCGATTTTTTTAAACAATTTTCATTAAAAAATAAGCTTTTAAGCATTCTCCTCTTTATCTTGGTTATTTTTAGTGGTTTTTCTCTTTTCCTGATTCAATCCATTGATGAAATAAGTGAAATTACTAATCGGATTAAAAACAAAAACATTCCAGAATTAACTTGGTATAAACAATTAGAGCAAGAAGTGATGATAAAAAAATATCTAGTGGAGGCTCACCTTGAGAAAGGAATAGAACCTGACCTAGTTGATAAATATCAAGATCTAGAAACTGAACAACAAGCAAGTGATTTGTCTGAATTAATGCCTATCCCAAAAGATTTGGAAGCTTACCAAAATCAAGTACAGACATTGGATTTTATCATTGTAAATAAAGTGGGAGGATTGCTAGAATACGAGAATCAAGAAGTAGCCGAAGATGTGATCAGAAATGAATACTTACCGAAGCTAGAAGAAATACATACATCCATTCAGTCTGCAAGTAATGAGGAATTTAAAATCTTTAATGAGAATGCCAATACTTATCCAGTTATTATTGAAAAGTCTTTGATCGTATTATTAGTTATTACATTAGTAGCATTTATCATTTCCATCATTTTATCCTATCGCATTAGCCGAAGTATGACAAAGCCAATTGAATCAATGGTGGAGAAGGTGAATAAAATTGCGAAAGGTAACTATGGTGAAAGACTAAAGCATTCCAACCAATTAGAGCTGCAAAGTCTGACGGAATCGATTAATCAAATGTCTCTTCAATTACAGCAGTCATTTCAAACCATTATTGGAGATAAAATAAAGCATGAACAGGTACTTAATTCGCTACCAATTGGCATTATTACATACGATAATAAAAGTCGAGAATATACGACTAACTCCTTTGTTTATAATACTTTGAAGATTACGACAGATGAATTGAAGCGATTAGTCATTGAGGAAACAGAGGAATTACATCCATTATTAGAAATGTTTATTTCCGAAAGAAATTATCACAATAAAAAGATTCTCATAAATTTAAATAAGAACAAATATGTATATTTAGTATCCCAAACAAAGTTAAGAGATCAGGAAGATAACATTACAGGTCGAATTTTTTATTTTATCGATGTCACAGAGTCAACACTTCTAGAAAAAAGAATTGTTCAATCTGAGAAATTAGCTCTAGTTGGGGAAATGGCAGCAATGTCAGCACACGAAATCAGAAACCCACTAACAGTTATTCATGGATTTTTAACGTTAATGCTAGAATCATCTGAAAAAGATTTGATGGAAAAGTATAATGTGAATTTAATGATGAAAGAAGTAGAAAGATTGTATTCCTTAGTCGAACAAATGCTTCTTATGTCTAAACAAAAAGAACCCGAAAAACAACTAACGAAAGTGAAGGATGTTTTAGATGATTTAATGCCTTTACTTAATAGTACTCTAGAGGCGAAGAATATTCATTGCGAGTTAGATATAGAAAATCATTATATTTTTGCTGATATGAAGCAATTAAAGCAAGTATTTCTGAATCTATTTAGAAATAGTATTGAAGCAATTGGTTCAAACGGAAAAATTGAAATCAAGTCAATGGTCGCGGCAGACCAGTGTATACTATCTTTTAAAGATAGTGGCCATGGAGTTCCTGACCATATAAAGGATAGTCTATTTGAACCTTTCTCAACGTCCAAATCTAATGGAACTGGTCTAGGGTTAAATTTAGTTCGACGTATAATAGAAAATCATAATGGCAAAATTTGCTTATCCCATTCAGACAAAACAGGAACGGAATTTAAAATTTCCCTTCCCATTGTTAAGGAAGCAATAACTAATAAAGGGGAGCCTCCTCCTAAACCAAACAATTGAAATAACAGACTGCTTTTTGATAAGATATAAGAGAAGCATTCGTCCGACAATTGCAGTCATTTCTAATTAGTACTGAGTATCGAAGGGTTACATATAGATAAATAGAGGAGTGGAAGAAAAATGGATTTTAATATTTTTATGGGTGATGTAGTGGAAGCGGCCAGAAAAGAGATTAAGGAAGCAGGATATACAGAGCTTCAAACCCCAGAATCAGTAGAAGAAACCCTTGAAAAAGAAGGTACCACCTTAGTGATGGTTAATTCTACCTGTGGTTGTGCAGGGGGTGTAGCAAGACCTGCTGCAGCAAGTGCGATCCATTACGACAAACGACCGAATCAATTAGTTACTGTTTTTGCTGGTCAAGATCGAGAAGCAACAGAAAAGGCTAGAGAATATTTTAAAGGTTATGCCCCATCTTCGCCATCATTTGCCTTATTGAAGGATGGAGAAATCTTAAAAATGGTGGAACGCCACGAAATCGAAGGACATAGTCCAGTAGAAGTGGTGAATAAGTTACAGCAATTATTTGATGCTTATTGTGAGGAAATATAAGTTAAAGAGGTAAGCAGAGAAGGGAAAGGATGTGATGATCTCCTTTCCCTTTTAATTGTAATATTTTCTGTTATTATCCTGAAGTTCACTGTTCGCAAGGAGTTTATTGAGAGATAAATGCTGATAATCCCATTGTGAATGTTGATAAAATCATTGCAGCAATCATAAGATAAACAATTAACTTAATTCTTCTTTGTCGTTTTGATTTTGATGCCATGCCGATAGCCTCCTTTTAGCAATACTACTATTTATTTTACATGGTATTTTATCATTGGACAAGTACATAATAGAATAAGATTCCTCGTCGTGTATATAGAACAATTTAAATGAAAGGATGGAAATAGGATGAATGAATTACGGATCGTACATCAATTTATTGAGCTCGTTCAAATTAATTCCGAAACGACAAAAGAGCGTGAGATAGCAGATTATATTTTAGATAAAATGAAAGATTTAGATCTTGAAGTATTAGAAGATGATAGTTACAAAGATACACAACACGAAGCTGGAAATATAATTGGCAAATTAACTGGAAAAAACGAAAATGCGGACAAGATTTATTTCACTGCTCATATGGATACAGTAACACCAGGAAATAATATTCAACCACAACAGAAGGATGGTTACATTATGTCAGATGGTAGCACCATACTAGGGGCGGATGATAAAGCAGGGATTGCAGCTATTTTTGAAACGATTCATCTCCTAAAAGAAAAGGATATCGAACATGGAGACATCTATTTTGCTATTATGAGTGGAGAGGAATCAGGATTAGTAGGTTCAAGACATTTTGACAAAAAGCATTTACCAGTGGATTATGGATATGCATTGGATAGTGATGGAACGGTAGGTCATATCATCACTTCTGCCCCTTCTCAAGCAAAGATCTATGCTACTATAACTGGTAAAGCGGCACACGCTGGTGTTCAACCCGAAAAAGGAGTATCTGCTATTAGTATTACGGCCAAGGCGATTACTAAAATGTCACTTGGTCGTATTGATGAAGAGACGACAGCGAACATTGGAAGTTTTGAAGGTCGAGGCCCTACAAACGTTGTATGTGATGAAGTGTTGCTAGTTGCAGAAGCTCGTTCCCTGTCAAAAGCTAAGCTAGATACGCAAGTAGAAATGATGACAAATGCGTTAAAAGAAACAGCAGAGCAAATGAACGGGAAAGCAAAGGTTAATGTAGAATATATGTATCCTGCATACCATTTTAGTAAAGAAGACAAAGTGGTTATGAATGCAATGGAAGCAGTGACAAAGATTGGACGAACTCCAAAACTCGTGAAAAGTGGTGGAGGTAGTGATGCAAACCACTTATCCGGAAAAGGGATTCCTACAGTTAACTTAGCAATTGGATATGAAAATATCCATACCAAACATGAAAAAATGCCGATAGAGGAATTATTAAAAATTCCAGAATTAATGATTGAAATCATTAAACAAGCAATTAAAAAGTAGTGAGAGAAAATGAATAAATGGTATCCGAAAAATGGTCGTGTAATCTTACATGTTGATATGAATAGCTTTTATGCGTCTGTTGAAATTGCCGATGACCCTAACTTAAAAAACAAGCCTGTGGCAATAGCGGGAAATCCAGATGAACGAAAAGGAATTATAGTAACAAGTAGTTATGAGGCAAGAAATAAAGGAGTAAAGACGACGATGCCTCTATGGGAAGCTAGAAAGCTATGTCCTGACTTAATAGTCATTCGTCCTAATTTCCCACGCTATCGAGAAATTTCCCAACAAATCTTCAAGCATCTAGAAACGTACACAGAATTTGTGGAGCCAGTCTCTATAGATGAAGCCTATATGGATATAACAAAATGTGCACATATTGGCTCTCCTTTAGAAATCGCTAAAATGATTCGAGAGGAGCTTCGCAAGGAACTAGGTTTACCATGTAGTATTGGTATTTCCCCGAATAAATTCTTGGCTAAAATGGCTTCTGATATGAAAAAACCAAATGGAATTACTATATTACGTAAAAGAGATGTTGAGACAAGGCTATGGCCACTACTATTAGAGCAAATGTATGGCGTTGGAAAAAAAACAGCGGAAAAATTACAGAAATATGATATTTATACTATCGGTGATTTAGTAAGAGCAGATACGCATGCTTTAAAAGCAATATTAGGGGTGAATGGGGAAAGGCTACAAGCAAGGGCGAAAGGAGAGGATCCACGACCAGTAGATCCTGATCAGGCGCAAGCATTTAAAAGTATAGGCAGTTCCATGACTTTTCCAATGGATATTGATGAGTATGATGAGCTTATTGTTCAACTACAAGACCTTTCTAAAAAGGTCGCTTTCCGGTTAGAAAGGAAAAAGGCAGTTGGAGATACCATTCAGCTTGTGATTCGTTATAACAATCGTCATACAGTTACACGCCGAATAAAATTACCTCATTTCATTGAGAAAGGGGAGCAGATCTTTTACTACAGTGAAACACTTTTAAGTAAGCATTGGAACGGTGAACCAGTTCGGTTATTGGGCATAACGATGCAGAATACGGAAAAAAAGGATGAATTATTTTATCAAATTAATCTTTTTGATTACCTTGATGAACTTCCGTAGTTTTAATGAAAAATTCGTCTAAATCGTTGGCAATTTGTGTATTAGTAAATACGGATTGTGCCTCCTGTAATAATTGATTGGACTCACTCTTATGAAACCTTGCGGAAATATGGGTTATAATTAACCGTTTTACTCTCGCTTCTTTAGCTAGATGGGCAGCTTGAATAGTGGTAGAATGAAAATAATCCCTTGCAAGCTGTCCTTGCTCCTTTGAAAAGGTCGCTTCATGAATGAGTAATGTTGCATTCTGCGCAAAAGCAATATGCTCCTCATTATACCTTGTATCACCGAATAAAACGATTACTCTTCCTTTTCTTGGCTTATCTATATATGGACTTGTATCGATTTCTTCCCCGCTTGGCAATGTTACAAAATCATTTTCTTTTATTTGTTGATAAACGGGACCGGGTAATATATTGTCTTTCTTTAACCGATCGACAAGCAATCTACCTGGCAAATCTTTTTCTTCCATACGAAAGCCGTAGCTTGTAATTCCGTGATCTAATTTTTTACAATAGACTTTAAATTTACTATCCTCAAAAATTAAACCTTCTTCCAATTCTTTAAAATATATGGAATAAGAAAGCCTTGTGCCACTAATCTCTAAGCTAGTTTCCACAAATTCTCGGATACCTTTAGGACCATAGATAAAAACAGGCTCCCTACCAGCTTGAAATGCCCGACTGCTTAAAAAACCGGGGAGGCCAAAAATATGATCACCATGAAGATGTGTGATAAAAATCTTATTAATCTTTCTAGGACTGACAGTTGTATGAAGTATTTGATGCTGGCTAGCTTCACCACAATCAAACATCCAAAATTCATTTAGTTCTTGTCGCAGATCTAACAGGATTGATGTAACATTTCGATTTTTGCTGGGCATTCCAGCTCCTGTACCGAGAAAAGTAACATTCATTTGATTCATTCCTTAAGGGTTGGTTAATTTTTTTTTGATTTGTATAGCTAAGCTTGGTATATCCGTAAATAATCCGTGTGCGCCTAATCGCAACACTCGAGCTATCGAGAAAGGATGATTAACCGTATAGACAGCCGTATAAATTTTTTCTGCCTTGGCTTTTTCGACTAATCGCTTGGATAATAATCGGTAGCGAATATGAAGACCTGTAACCCCTAATTCTTTAGCAAGTTGGACCAGATCGGGATTTCTTCTACTTGTTAAATAGGAGTATGGTATTGCACAATTAAGCTTTTGCAGACGCTTAAGACTCTTAAAATTAAAAGTCGAGATGACAGAAAGTTTTTCCATCTTATGTGCTTGGATTCTTTCACAAACAATTTTTTCAATGTGCTCATAATCAATGACACCATTTTTTAATTCTATATTCAGCTTTAACTTCTTCTTTTTATTCCATGCTAGTAACTGATCTAAAGTTGGGATGGTGGTATTGGAATAAGTAGAAGAAAACCATGACCCTGCATCTAATTCTTGGAGCTCTTTATATGTATAGTCTTGAACAAAACCAATTCCATCCGTCGTCCTTCTTACATTTTCATCATGAATGAGTACTGGTATTTGATCCTTCGTTAGTTGAACATCTGTTTCAATACCATCTGCTCCTTGTTTAGCAGCTAGTTCAAAAGCAGGCATTGTATTTTCTGGAGCTGCTTTACTTGCACCCCTATGTGCGTAAATAATTGGTGCCATTATAAATCCACTCCCGCCCTTTTAGTCTCCTCTGATTGTCTAGTATTTCTTATAAATTGTCAATGCTCTTAACATTCTTTACCTATTGTATTAATGATAGGACCTTTTTAGTCTTTATCCTTCGTTTTTGAGGTAATGTTTCGAATGGATGAATAAAGCAAATTACACCTTAAGAGAAGTCTCTTCTTATCCCATGATTATTTCATTATAGGAAGGATAAACTAAAGTATCAATTAGTGAAAGGGTGTTAGCAGTAAATGGAAAAAGTGTTTATTAGTCCAGCGAAATATGTTCAAGGTAAAAATGTAATAGAAAATATTAGTCAATATGTAAAGGGAATGGGAGATCAAACCATTGTCATGGCAGATGAATTAGTTTGGGACATTGCGGGACATAAAGTAGTCAATGAATTAAAAAAAGGAAGTATTAAGTCCGAAGAGGTATTATTTAAGGGAGAGGCATCAAAGGAAGAGATTAACCGTATCTCACAAACCGCAAAGGATACAGGGGCAACTATAGTTGTAGGTGTAGGTGGTGGTAAAACCCTAGATACTGCAAAAGCAGTAGCAGATGACCTTGATGCCTATACGGTTATTATACCAACCGCTGCCTCTGCAGATGCACCAACTAGTGCACTTTCTGTCGTTTATTCCGATGACGGCATTTTCGAGTCCTATCGCTTCTATAATCGGAATCCTGATTTAATCCTAGTAGATACAAAGGTGATTGCAGAAGCACCGCCACGACTTTTAACTTCTGGTATCGCGGATGCTATGGCGACCTGGATTGAAGCAAGAAGTGTTATTCGGTTCGGGGGAAAGACAATGGCTGGTGGTGCAACAACAATTGCTGCAGAAGCAATTGCAGAAAAATGTGAGGAAACGTTATTTAAATATGGCCATCTAGCTTATGAATCAGCAAAAGCCAAAGTAGTAACACCTGCACTAGAGTATATCGTGGAAGCTAATACATTACTTAGTGGACTAGGCTTTGAGAGTGGGGGATTGGGAGCTGCACATGCTATTCATAATGGTTTTACGGCACTTAAAGGAGATATACACCACTTAACTCACGGGGAAAAGGTAGCTTTTGGTACATTAGTGCAGTTAGCCTTAGAAAAGCATAGACTAGAAGAAATTGAAAAATATCTTGGATTTTTTATTAGTCTGGATTTACCCGTAACGTTAGCTGATATCAAACTGAAGGATGCTACTAGAGAAGATATTATGAAAGTGGCAAAAGCTGCAACCATTGATGGCGAGACCATTCACCAAGCATTTCATATTACAGCAGATCAGGTAGTGGACGCGATCTTTGCTGCCGATCAGTATGCTAAAGCATATAAGAAAAAGCAGCAGTTATAATTTGATTAAAAGAATGTGACCTTATGGGTAGGTTAACGAATCAGGTCACATTTTTTTGTAAGGTAAGACAGATAAAAATATGATCCCAAAGAAAAAGAGAAGCGCATTGGGCAACGTCCACGACGCGCCTAGAAAATAGGTAGGCGACTTCCCGCACCACCCTGCGATAAGTCATCATCGGTTTTAAATGTGAATGAAGGCTGACTAAATACGGATTGTGCGTCCAATGTCGGCATACCCCTATGAAGGGACATATTTCCATAATCTCAGTTGGTGCACTCCGTCGCTACGTTTCTAAACGGTCGCCCAGCGCTTTTATTGCTGCCATGCATGTATGTGTTTACTGACTAAGTCTTCGCTATATGGTAAAATAATTATAGGTGATGTGAATGAAATCGATCAATGGCAAAAAGGTTTTAATAACCGGGGCATCAAATGGTATTGGTGCTGCAGTGGCCCTTGAGCTTGCAAAAAGAGGGGCCATTCCGATTATGGTAGCTAGATCAAAAGACAAATTACAAACATTACAAAATAGATTAAAGGAAGATTTTCAAATTGAAGCTACGTACTATCCGGTTGATCTACTAAACCTTTCAGAGTGGAAACAAGTGATAGAACGAATAAAAATCGAAAATGTAGCGATAGATGCCATTATCAATAATGCAGGGATAGGTTTATTTGAATCATTAGACAAGATCGAGTGGAAAGAAGTAGAGAAAATGCTAAGACTTAATAACAAAGCATTGATATATACGACACATGCTTTTTTGCATCGGTTGAAACAGCGCCCAGAAGCTCACATTATTAATATAGCTTCACAAGCTGGCAAAATAGCCACACCAAAGTCTGCTGTTTATAGTGCAACGAAGTCTGGCGTGATCAGCTTTTCCAATGCTTTACGTCTCGAATTAATCGATACAAACATTCGAGTGATGACTGTTAATATTGGGCCTGTGAAAACAAACTTCTTTGACCATGCAGATCCATCAGGTAGTTACCAAAATAATGTAGCGAAATATATGTTAGATGCAGATTATGTGGCCAAGAAGATAGTCCAAGCAATGTTCACGAAAAAAAGGGAGATCAATTTGCCATACTGGATGCAAGTAGGCGCGATTGTTTATCAGCTTTTTCCAGCAACGATGGAAAAAGTTCTGCATAAGCAATTTCATTCAAAATAGGGGAGGTAGCAATTATGGAATTGACAATTACGAAAGATGCACTTCAAAAAATTAATACTCTAAATGATCGAAAGAAAGAGTGGATTCATTTAGCTTATGATACGGAAGATTGTGGTTGTGGGGTAAATGGTATGCCTACCTTTGAACTAAAGGATCAGATCGAGGACAATGAGAAGCGTGTTTCTTGTGATCAGTTTTCTGTTAGTGTCCATTACCAGCAAGCAGTGTTTTTTGCTAAAGAAATGACCCTTGACTTTAATGGACAAACCTTTCGACTATCCAGTCCTGAAGGGGTGCTAAACCCATTTATTCCACCATCTGTAATAGGTCACTAATAAGTGCAATCAAAAAAGTCGGTTTCTATTTACAAGGAACCGACTTTCATTTTGTTAACATTTTACATCAATATGACTACTCCTACTGCCCGAAATGATGCTTTTACTACTTCTTCTAATTGGGATAGAACCCCTATTTATCGATGCTTTTCATATTTATTCTGTTTGGCAATATGAGCCACTTGTTCGAGTTGAGCTGTTGTAAAAGATTGTTCCAATGCTTTTACATTTTCGCTTAATTGAGTAGAGGAACTAGCCCCAGCTACAATGGAGGATACTGCCCCATTTTGGAGAGCATATTGGATGGCTAAACCGGTCAAAGTCTGGTCACTATTTAGTAGATCAATTAATTGCTTTATCGTGGAGAGTAGCTCATCCTGACGATAATCCAGATAGCCTTTCTGTGCTTTCGCTTGAGTAATCGATAAGGCATCCTTTGTAAGCATGCCTTTAGCAAGACTACCCCTAGTAACAACACTAATTTTTTGTTTCTGTAATAGTGGTAGTATCTCTTCTTCTGCTCTACGATCAAAAATACTATATTGCATCATGACACTTTGGATGCTTGCTTTATTGACAAACTGCTTAATGACATTAGGACGAATCGAAGAGATACCATAATAACGAATGACCCCTTCTTCGACGAGTTCTTCGAATGCTTCAATTGTTTCATCGATTGGATCCTCTATTGTTCCACCATGTAATTGGTATAAATCAATATGATCTGTTTGAAGACGCTTGAGACTACTTTTCACCTGTGATTTTATGTAAGCTTTTGACGGATCCCAATACCAGCTTCCATCTTCCTTCAGATGATTGCCAACCTTTGTAGCTAAAACAATATCATTTCTTCTTTTTTTAATAGCTTCTCCGACTATTTCTTCATTTCTACCTTGATCATATAAATCGGCAGTATCTAAATAATTGATTCCATAGTCGAGAGCTTGATCGATTATATAATTGGCTTGCTTTCGTTCCGTGCCGAGTGACATACATCCTAAAGCTAGCTCCGATACATATAAATTAGAGTCACCTAACTGTACCTTCCTCATCTACAAACATCCTCTCTTTATATAAATGGCTATTCTTTTTCATTGTATATATAGCGATTAAGAAATACAATAATTGTAGCTCATCTGTAATGAGTGTAGATTATGTAGTAGAAGTATATTGTGGAACTAACTGTAGACAAAGGAGCTTATGTGTAGTGAATTTAGAAGAAAAAACAATCCAAACAAAAGAAATTTTTGATGGCAAAATTATTAAGGTGCAGGTGGAGGATGTTACACTACCGAATGGGCATACTTCCAAACGAGAAATTATTAAGCATCCGGGAGCCGTTGCCGTAATTCCAATTACGAAGGATAATAAAATCATATTTGTGAAACAATATCGAAAACCGTTAGAAAAGGTTTTAGTAGAAATCCCTGCTGGTAAATTAGAAGAAGGAGAAGCACCAATTACTACAGCTCTTCGTGAGTTAGAGGAAGAAACCGGCTATACAACGAAGTCGTTACATTATGTAACTTCCTTCTATACTTCACCAGGCTTTGCAGACGAGATTATTTATTTATATGAAACGAGCGATCTAGAGAAACTAGAGGTTGAAAAACAGCTGGATGAAGATGAATTTGTCGAGCTATTAGAATTAACATTAGAAGAAGCAGAGCATTTAATACAAAGTCAAGAAATACATGATGCGAAAACTGCTTATGCAATCCTTTATTTAAAAAGCAAAGGTATGAGATAAAACATGAATACATTTTTTGCCGATTTACACATTCATATTGGTAGGAACAAATTTGGAAAACCTGTGAAAATTACGGGTTCGAAGAGTTTAACAATTACTAATGTATTAAAAGAAGCTTCTGAACGAAAAGGAATGGATTTAGTTGGAGTAATCGATTGCCATGCTCCAGCAGTAATGAGTGAGCTTGAGGATGCTATTCAAGATCAGATGGCAGTCGAGCTAGAGGAGGGTGGAGTTCGTTATCAGAATACAACCCTACTTTTGGGAAGTGAAATCGAAATATATGATAATCATTGCCGCGGTCCGATTCATGTCCTTTGCTATTTTCCAACCATTAATAAAATGAAGCAATTTTCTCAATGGTTAGTTGGGAAGATGAAGAATCTGGAGCTTAGCTCTCAACGCTTTTATGGGGAAGCGGTTGAATTGCAACGAACGGTGAAGGAGCTAGACGGATTGTTCATTCCTGCCCATATCTTTACCCCTTTTAAAAGTCTATATGGTAAAGGAGTGCACCGTAGTTTAAAGGAAGTATTAGATCCATCCCTAATAGATGCTATCGAACTTGGCTTAAGTTCTGATACACAAATGGCAGATCAAATAAAGGAATTACATGAATATCCCTTTTTGTCCAATTCAGATGCTCATTCCCTAGCGAAAATAGGAAGAGAGTATCAGCAATTACAGATGAAAGCAGCAAATTTTGATGAATGGTATAAAGCATTACGGAATGTAGATGGTAGAAAAATAATCGCTAACTATGGACTTAACCCTAAGTTAGGAAAATATCATAATACCGTATGTAAGGAATGTTTATCTCCAATAAAAGAGACTCCATGTCCACATTGTGGTGCCACATCCATGATAAAAGGTGTAGCAGATAGAATAATGGAGTTATCGAGTAATGGAGAGAGTCCAGAACGACCACCATATATTTATCAAGTCCCTCTAGAATATGTACCAGGACTTGGAAAGAAAACCTTTGAAAAGTTACTTGACCACTTCGGCAATGAAATGAACATCATTCACTTTGTTGAAAAAAACGACTTAATAGATGTAGTAGGTGAAAAAATAGCAAATTCTATCATTAATATTAGAAAAGGAAAAGTGGAGATTATTACTGGTGGCGGAGGTAGGTATGGCAAAATAACTTAATAAGTAAGTTCTATTTCTAGCATCCTTTTCATAGATTGAAATGAGACTATGTTCAAGGATGTGAAGGAAATGCTAAAGAAGAGAAATCATATTGTAGCACATTTAAACCAACACTATACTATTTATATATTTACTATTATCTTGTTTTTGACTGGGATCATTTTCGGAGCCATTATAGTGAATAGTATGTCATTTATTCAGAAACAAGATCTCTTTTTTTATTTAGAACGATTCTTCCAAAATTTTTTAGTGGAGGATGGCGTTACTCGTAAAGCTCTATTTCAAAATGCCATGCTTTACCATATACAGTTTCTTGCACTTCTTTTCTTCCTGGGACTAGCAGTTATTGGATTACCAATAATTTGGGTCCTATTATTCGTCAAAGGAGTAGCAATTGGTTTTACTGTTGGTTATTTTGTAAATCAACTTGGATGGAAGGGATTACTGTTCTCTTTTTCTGCCATTGCACCTCAGAACCTCATTGTTATACCTGTTTATATAATGGCGAGTGTTTTTGCAATGATCTTTTCCTTTACGTTAATACAAAGTATCTTTTCGAAACGGTATAAGCTTCCTGTACTGCAAGTGTTTTATCGTTATATTGCATTGTTCGTCCTTTTAATCATAGGAGCAAGTGTTGCAGCGGTTCTAGAAACAGTCGTTTCATTTGAATCGATGAAGCTTATATCTGAGCAAATTCTTAAATGATAACAATTTCAATTTAGAAATTAATATTATTTATCTAATTATAATAATTTTAATTGACAGTCGGAGGACCTCTATTTATAATTGTTTTGTAGGGAGGTCTTAGGTATGGAACATCGATTAGACCGTATCAAAAAAGAATTACATGCACAAAGCTATAAGTTAACCCCTCAAAGGGAAGCTACGGTTAGAGTTCTTTTAGAACGGGAAGAAGATCATTTAAGTGCTGAGGATGTCTATTTATTAGTTAAAGATAAAGCACCTGAAATTGGCCTAGCAACAGTTTATCGAACATTAGAATTACTGACAGAGCTAAAAGTAGTAGATAAAATAAATTTTGGTGATGGTGTTTCTCGTTATGACCTTCGGAAGGAAGGGGCTAAGCATTTTCATCACCATCTAGTTTGTACAGAATGTGGGTCTGTAGAAGAAATAATGGATGATTTATTAGAAGAGGTTGAGGAAATCGTTCAGAAGGATTGGGGATTTCTCGTGAAGGATCATCGACTAACCTTCCATGGGATCTGTAGAGTATGTCAGGAAAATATGGAGGAAGAGGAGAAGAATTAGGTATATTTCTTCTTTTTTTTGGTATAAATTCTAATAGAATAATATTTTCTATTAGGAGAATCAAAATGTCTAAAATGATCAAAATTATATTAGAGATGACAAAGGTTTTGTTGATCTTTGTCATATGTACATTATTGTTTTATTATGTTATAAAGGCATTACACCAAGAGTATGAACAGCTGGACCGCTATGAAATGCCAAAAGGCAACGCAGTAGAGGTTTTCGAACAGGAGGAAAATGATCTCCTGGAAAGGATAAGTATATTTTTTCGATTGGGTGAATAGATCATGGATGACATGTTATATCCTGTAGAAGAATTCTATCATTATTTACGAATTGAGCGAGGCTTATCAAATAATACACTTCAGGCCTATCGCAGAGACTTATCGCATTATTATCAATTTTTAAATGAAAATAAAAAGCTTGAAAAATGGGATAATGTCTCTAGGCAAGATATCTTGCAATTTTTATATCATTTAAATGATACGGGAAAATCAACCTCGACGATTGCGAGAACACTATCTACGATTCGATTATTTCATCAGTTTTTGATTAGAGAATTTCAACTTTCTCAAGATCCGAGTTTACATATCGAAACACCAAGAACCGGAAGGAGACTTCCTAAGGTTCTTTCGACGGATGATGTAGAAAAACTACTAAGCATAGAGCCCAAAGACAAATATTCGATTCGTAACAAAGCAATGCTAGAAACACTTTATGCAACTGGCTTGCGCGTAACCGAATTAACCGATTTAACATTAGCAGATCTACATTTGACAATGGGCTTTGTGCGCTGTTTTGGTAAAGGCTCTAAGGAGCGTATTGTACCATTAGGTGACCTAGCAAAGGAATCGGTCGAAATGTACCTTGAACAGGCGAGGCCAATGTTAGTAAGCAAAAAAAATACGGAAAATGTATTTGTTAATCATCACGGAAATCGGTTATCACGTCAAGGTTTCTGGAAAATTATTAAGCAAATTGCCAAAGATGTAGGAATTGAAAAAGAAATATCTCCACATACATTAAGGCATTCCTTTGCTACACATTTATTAGAGAATGGTGCTGATTTAAGAGCTGTTCAAGAAATGCTTGGACACTCTGATATTTCAACCACTCAGATTTACACACATGTATCGAAGTCCCGCTTGAAAGATATTTACAAAGAGCATCATCCGAGAGCTTAGTCCGAAGATTACAGCACCCATTGACATTCGTTTAAACTTGTCAATGGGTGTTAACTTTCTCCTAAATAAAACTTGATTATTAGGTAACGTAAATTTTTCGCAGAGTAGGTTAAACTATAGGGTAATGATTACTGGGAGGGAAAGAATATGTCACCATTTAAACGAATATTTTTAATTGTGTTAGATTCTGTAGGAATAGGCGAAGCTCCCGATGCAGAAGCCTTTCAAGATAAAGGAGCAGATACTTTAGGACATATTGCAGAACATCGAGGTGGCCTAAACATGCCAAATATTGCGAAGTTAGGATTAAGTAATATACGTGAAATAAAGGGCATTGAGCCAGCAGCTGAACCTAAAGCCTTTTATACCAAAATGCAAGAGGCATCAAATGGGAAGGATACGATGACTGGCCATTGGGAGATTATGGGACTAAGAATAGATACTCCATTTCGTACGTTTGAGCAATTTCCAGCTGAACTAATACATGCCCTTGAGAAAAAAACTGGACGTAATGTGATTGGAAATAAGCCTGCCTCTGGAACAGAGATAATTAAGGAACTGGGAGAAGAGCATATCAAAACAGGAAATTTAATTGTATATACCTCTGCTGATTCCGTTCTCCAAATCGCAGCACACGAGGAAATAGTCCCTATCCGAGAGTTATATAAAATTTGCGAAATTGCTCGTGAGTTAACGTTAGACGAAAAGTATATGATAGGGCGAGTCATTGCAAGGCCATTCATAGGGAAGCCAGGAGCCTTTGAGCGCACTTCTAACCGACATGATTATGCGCTGAAACCGTTTGGTAGAACAGTTATGAACGAATTAAAGGATGGTGGCTTTGACGTCATTGCACTTGGCAAAATCTCAGATATTTATGATGGTGAAGGAGTAACCGAAACAATTAGAACAAAGGATAATACAGATGGCATACAGAAGTTTATTGATTCCATGTCCAAATCCTTCCATGGTTTAAATTTTCTTAACCTAGTCGATTTTGATGCTAAATATGGTCATCGTAGAAATCCAGCTGGCTATGCAGAGGCTTTAGAAGCGTTTGATACAAGACTACCAGAAATTCTAGAGAATATTGGTACAGATGATTTATTGATCCTTACGGCAGATCATGGCAATGATCCAACCCACCACGGCACCGATCATACTAGAGAATTTGTACCATTACTAGTCTTTCATCAAAATATTACCAAGGCAAACCGATTACCAATTCGTGAAACTTTCGCGGATATCGGTGCAACCATTGCAGAAAATTTTGATGTGAAAAGGCCACAACATGGGACAAGCTTTTTACAGGATATTTTAGCTAATAGCTAACCGTGGAATTTCCTTGATATCATAATTGCTTATGCATTTATGAAAATTACAACTAAAAGGATGAGTTTATATGAGAATGGTTGATATTATTAGCAAGAAACGAAATGGAACGAAACTAGAGGAAGCAGAAATTCGCTTTTTCATCGAAAACTATATGAAAGATGAAATTCCAGATTATCAGGTTTCTGCTTTATTAATGGCAATATATTATCAAGGAATGGATCAAGATGAAACGGCGTTATTAACAAAAGTGATGGTAGAGTCTGGAGATGAGATTGATTTATCCCCAATTAAAGGTCATAAAGTTGATAAACATTCTACAGGTGGAGTAGGCGATAAGACAACATTAATTGTAGGACCATTAGTAGCAGCTGCGGGTATACCTGTTGCTAAAATGTCAGGTAGAGGTTTAGGACATACAGGTGGAACGATTGATAAATTAGAGTCTATACCTGGATTTCAAGTGGAGATAACGAATGATCAATTTATTCGTAATGTTAATCAATATAAGCTAGCAGTTGTCGGTCAAACAGGGAATCTAGCTCCTGCAGACAAGAAGCTATATGCGTTGCGAGACGTAACCGCAACAGTGGAGTCTATACCGTTGATAGCAAGCTCTATAATGAGTAAAAAAATTGCTTCAGGTGCAGACAGTATTGTTTTAGACGTGAAAACTGGTTCAGGGGCATTTATGAAATCGTTAGAAGATTCGAAACGTCTGGCTAAAGAAATGGTCCAGATTGGAAATCAATTAGGTCGACGAACAATAGCTGTTATTAGTGATATGAATCAACCATTAGGTTATGAAATTGGGAATGCAAATGAAGTGAGGGAAGCTATCCATGTCTTACAAGGAAAACAAGTAGAGGATCTTCGAGAACTTGTATTAGAATTAGCTGCTCATATGACAATATTAGCAGGAATTTACTCAAGCTATGAAGAGGCGATAGCAAAACTGACCATATTATTGGATGAAGGCCATGCTCTAAAAGCTTTTAAAGATTTTATATTGGCACAAAACGGAGATATTTCGGTTATTGAAGATCCTGAAAAGCTACCGAGCTCTTCTTACCATATTCAAGTTAGTGCAAAACAAACAGGATATATACACGAAATAACAGCTGATACTATTGGAATCGCAGCAATGCATCTTGGAGCAGGACGTGCGAAAAAAGACGATCAGGTTCATCATGGAGTTGGAATAACCTTACACAAGAAAATAGGTGATAAGGTCGAAATCGACGAACCACTAGCAACTCTCCATGCTGATCAGGAGGATGTCCAAGAGATCATGGAACTCATTAGGGATGCTATTACAATCCAAGATAATCCTTCTAATAAACCTAAGATGATTTATGAAGTAATAGATAAGTAAAGAACCTTAGTATTCGTAAAGCGATGAATTCATTCATCGCTTTTTTTTATACGTTAGGAAGCATAAAATTTCTACACAGTAGAAGTTTCGAAGTAGCTGAAATTTTAAGGTATTAGGTATAAGAAAAACTAGGCATTCACCAAAAAAGAGTGAATCCGAGTTTTTCTAATGTTATAAAAATACTCGGTTTTGGCAAAAATAATTAGTGTTAACTATTGGAGGTGTATGTAGGTGAAAATGGTAAATAGACTGCTACTAATAATGGCAAATGTTCTGCTTCTAACATGCTTTTCAGGATATCTAAATATCCATGCTTCCCATCATCAACCAGTAAGTGAATCTGCTTCTCTTGATTTAGCTGAAAATTCAAAATCAGCTATATTAATAGAACGAGATACTGGTAAAGTTTTGTTTGAGAAAAATGCTGACGAGTCCTTACCACCAGCAAGTATGACTAAAATTATGACAATGCTATTAATTATGGAAGCTCTTGATAAGGGAGAAATAACCTTAGAAGAAACGGTTCGAGTCAGTGAGAATGCTGCTTCCATGGGTGGCTCACAAATATTTTTAGAGGCAGGAGAAGAAATGACCGTAAACGATTTACTGAAAGGTATAGCGGTAGCTTCTGGAAATGATGCAAGTGTTGCGATGGCCGAAAAAATAGCCGGCAGTGAAAAAGCATTCGTAGAGCTAATGAACAAAAAAGCGAAGGAATTAGGTCTTAAGAATACGGTCTTCCAAAATGCGACTGGACTCCCCGCTGAAAACCATACAAGTACAGCAGCAGAGATGGCCACAATGGCAAAGGCTTTATTAAAATATGAAAATATAACCGATTATACAAGTATTTATGAAGACTATTTACGTGAAGGCAAGGAAAATGAATTTTGGCTTGTGAATACAAATAAGCTGGTAAAATTTTATGATGGCGTAGATGGTTTGAAAACAGGATTTACGAATGAAGCGAAATACTGTCTAACTGCTACTGCTGAAAAAGAAGGAATGAGGGTGATTGCAGTAGTGATGGGTGCTGGGTCCACTAAGGAACGTAATAGTGATGTTAGTCAAATGCTCGATTATGCTTATAGCAAATATGCAACAAAACCGTTATTCGAAAAAAACCAATCGATTACTAGTTTTGAATGGCTAAAAGCTGACAAACAAAATGTGGATATCATTACTAATGACTCTATTTCCATTGTACATCAAAAAGGGGAGGACTTAAGTGGAATTGAAACAAAAATGAAAATAAATCAAAATATATCCCTTCCAATCAAAAAAGGAACTACTGTTGGTAAGCTACAAGTGATGCAAGGTGGAAAAGTGATCAGTGAAACAGATCTCGTCCTTTCTGAGGATATGAAAAAAGCAAGCACATTCCAATTATGGAAGAGAACTTGGCGGTCGCTCTTTTCTCTATAGTTTTACCGTAAATATATCGTTTCCTAAATTGAAGAAATGATTTTGCAATATTTGCTCGATTTCGTTCTAGTTTTGTCATAAAGCAGGATAATAAAAGATCTTTGTAGAAATAGAAACTCAAGTTAGAAAAGAGGGAGGATGAATAATGCAATTAACGACACAATTTGTTCCTATTGAAAATGTATTAATTGTACGATTAGAAGGAGAGCTAGATCACCATTCTGCAGCAAGACTAAAGATAGATTGGCAAGAGGAAATGAGAAAAAACCGAACAAAACATGTGGTTTTAAATTTGCAACATCTACATTTCATGGATAGTTCAGGTCTTGGAGTTGTCTTAGGTAGATATAAAGAGATTAAACAACTGGGCGGCGAGATGGTTGTTTGTTCTATTTCCCCTGCAGTAAAACGCTTGTTCGAAATGTCGGGTTTATTCAAAATAGTTCGATTAGAATCAGATGAATCCTTTGCATTGCTTACGTTGGGGGTGGCCTCATGAATAATTCGATGCAATTACATTTTAAAAGTATTAGTGAAAATGAAGCATTTGCACGGATTACGGTAGCTGCCTTTGTATCCCAAATTGATCCAACGATGGATGAATTAACAGAAATCAAAACTGTTGTCTCCGAAGCGGTGACCAATGCAATTATTCATGGTTATGAGGAAGACCCGAATCAATATGTCTATATTGAGTGTTCCATTACAGATAGCACCTTATCCATTTCTATTCAGGATCAAGGCCTAGGAATTGAGAACATAGATTTAGCTAAAGAGCCATTGTTTACCTCTAAACCAGAGCTTGAAAGATCGGGGATGGGCTTTACCATCATGGAAAACTTTATGGACAAGGTAGAAATACAATCAAGTCCTGGAGAAGGCACCACTATCAGAATGGTCAAAGACTTCCAACGAAGTAAAAGTTTTTGTAATTAGGTGATGCGGATGACAAAAATGAAAAATGCATCCCCCCTTCAGGATAAAGAGGTCAAACGATATATTCAATTAAGTCAAGAAGGCGATGAAAATGCTCGATCCATTCTTGTAGAAAAAAATATCCGGCTAGTATGGTCAGTTGTGCAACGATTTTTAAATCGGGGGTATGACCAGGACGATCTTTTTCAAATTGGTTGTATTGGTTTGCTGAAATCGATTGACAAATTTGATCTGAATTACGATGTGAAATTTTCTACCTATGCAGTACCTATGATAATCGGTGAGATTCAACGATTTATTAGGGATGATGGAACGGTGAAAGTAAGCCGATCCCTAAAGGAGATTGGTAATAAAATTCGTCGCACCTCGGATGAATTAACGAAGGATTTAGGGAGAGCACCAACAATTCAAGAGATCGCTAATAAGCTCGAACTAAGCCCAGAGGAGATCATCCATGCGCAAGAAGCAACGAAGAAACCACAATCCATTCACGAGACTGTTTTTGAAAACGACGGCGATCCGATCACCCTGTTGGATCAAATTGCAGATACAGGAGATAACTGGTTTGAAAAAATTACGATGGAACAGTTAATTAATGAATTAGATCAAAGAGAGAGACTTATTGTTTATCTTAGGTATTATAAGGATCAAACACAAACTGAGGTTGCCAATCGTTTAGGTATTTCACAAGTTCAGGTTTCTAGGATTGAGAAAAAGATATTAGAAAAAATGAAAGAAGAAATGTTGAATTAAAATAGTATAGCCTTTACGTAATAACTCGGCGAATGCCGAGTTTTTTATTTTACGTTAAGAAAGTATAAAATTTTGGGCAGGAAGTAAAGCAACGAAGCGAAAATTTTGAAATCCAAAGTATAAGAAAAGCTAACGCATCGGCTAAAGGACGAGCGAATGCGAGTTTTTCTAATGCTGGAAGAGTCGTTGTTTTTCTTATATGGGTATAATTTTTCCCTAATTTCAAAAACTACTTCATAACCAACAGTTTATAACTAAGTTTGTATATAAGGGGTGATGCTTAGTGGAGGAAAAAGTATATATCCGGCTTAGAAAGAAAATTAGAGTTAAACATAATCACCTTATTTTACTGAAGGATATCGCTTATTTAACAGGGAATATTTCTTATCTTGATAAGTTAGATCACTTAAAGATTTATCAGATTACGGAAGAGGATAAAAATGTATCAGTTATTGATGGATTTCATCTGTTAGATAAATTAATTAAAGCATATCCATCCTTGACTTTTGAATTAGTTGGACCTAGTCAGACAATTGTGGAAATTAGCAAACAAAAAAAACAAGCCAATATTTTGCTCGTTACAGCAATCTGGCTACTTCTGTTCGTGGGATCCGCCATGGCAATTATCAATTTTCACTATGATGTTAGCATGCAGGAGGTTCATCAGAGTTTGGCATATTTCTTTACAGGGGAAAGAGTGAACAAACCACTATGGATACAAATTCCATACTCGATCGGATTAGGACTAGGAATGGTACTCTTTTTTAATCACATCTTCCAAAAACGATTTAATGAGGAACCGAGCCCGCTCGAAGTAGAAATGTTTAATTATCAGCAAGATTTAGATACCTATCTTATTAATCATGAGAATGTTTTGAATAATAGAGACAATGAATGACATGCGATCTATTATTGCAGAAACCATTATCGGGTTTGGTTCTGGAATTATTGTTGGTTCAGGTCTAGTCGCTTTATTAACAGTGTTAGGAATTATTCCACGGTTGGTCCAGCTGAGTAAATCTTATACTTTTGTCAAATCATATCAAGCAGCTGTCATACTAGGAGGTATAATAGGGACACTTTTTTCCTTCAGTCAAATTTCGATCCATGTTCCCATACTTATCCAAGTATTGTTCGGACTATTCCATGGTGTTTTTATCGGAATGCTTGCAGCAGCATTGACAGAGGTGCTAAATGTTTTTCCCATCTTAATGAAAAGATTAGGAATGAGCACAGCACTGTTGTGGTTATTAATGGCAATCGTATTAGGCAAAATTTTTGGCTCTCTTTTCCACTGGATCACCTTTGTCGATATTATGTCATCGTGAAATATGTTAATTTAATGAGGGATAATAGATGAAAAAAACCAAAAATCAAAAAAAAATCTCATCATCTATAAATATGAATGAGTCTTATTTAAAATCAAAGCTCGGAATAGGTGTTTCCTTTGATGTCGGATTTCGAGAATTAGTGGTACTTAAAAAGAGAATACAATTATACTATGTAACAGGGTTAGTAGACACGGATTTTGTCATTGAGATCATGAAAAAATTGATTTCTATTAATGATGACGAAAATGCTCATACTGATATCTATGATGAGCTAAATAATCGTGTTGTTCACCAACAAGTGGAAAAGACCGATCGATTTGATAAGGCAATGGATCGATTACTATCTGGTTTACTGGTGATTTTTGCAGACGGAGAAGAAAATTGTTTTATCGTGGATGTCAGACACTATCCAGGAAGAACTCCGGAAGAACCTGACACAGAAAAAGTGGTTCGAGGTTCTAGAGATGGCTATACAGAAAATATTATTGAAAATACTGCATTAACTCGAAGAAGAATACGAGACGAACGACTAAGAAACGAAATTATGCAGGTTGGAGAAAGATCGAAGACAGATATTTGTATATCTTATATCCAAGATGTAGCAGATCCGGATTTAGTAAACTTAATTAAAGAAGAACTACAAAATATTGATGTTGACGGAATATCTATGGCAGACAAAACAATAGAAGAATATTTGGTTCATCAAGGATTAAATCCATATCCCCAAGTAAGATAT
This sequence comes from Gracilibacillus sp. JCM 18966, assembly GCF_055392695.1. Classification (NCBI taxonomy): domain Bacteria; kingdom Bacillati; phylum Bacillota; class Bacilli; order Caryophanales; family Bacillaceae; genus Gracilibacillus; species Gracilibacillus sp. JCM 18966. The sequence continues at coordinate 3,153,871 of NZ_AP043883.1, forward strand.
ACAGAAAGGCCAGATGTGGCATCGACTCATTTATTTGAAGGACATGTGTTAGTGATGGTGGATACTTCACCTAGTATGATTATTGTGCCTACAACTTTTTTCCACCATGTTCAACATGCAGAAGAGTACCGGGAAGCACCGGCTGTCGGTACCTTTATTCGTTGGATAAGATTTTTAGGTATATTTGCCTCTTTATTTTTATTGCCATTGTGGCTATTGGTAGTTCTAGACCCTACATTATTACCAGAAAAACTACAATTTATCGGGCCGAACGAAACAGGTAATGTTCCGATAATTGTACAAATTCTTTTAGCTGATATAGGGATTGAGTTTTTAAGGATGGCTGCCATTCATACACCAACCCCTTTATCAACCGCCATGGGTTTGATTGCAGCAGTATTAATTGGAGAAATTGCAATCGAGGTTGGTTTGTTTAGTTCAGAAGTCATTCTTTATGTTGCGATCAGTGCAATCGGGACTTTTGCCACACCTAGTTATGAACTAAGTGTAGCCAATAAGATAGCAAGATTACTTTTGCTCATTGTGACCTTTTTCTTCCATGTTCCAGGTTTTCTCATCGGAACAACCTGCTTCATACTGTTTCTTGCTAGTACAAGGTCGTTACAGACACCTTATTTATGGCCACTTTTACCGTTTAATGACAAGGCATTGTGGCAAATATTATTCCGAGTAGCTGTTCCGTTATCGAAAACACGTCCGAGCATTGTACAAACAAAAAATCATCGAAAACAATCTTAGAATTCTTGTACAAAACTGCTTTTGCGGTTATGCTTGAACTTCGGAAGGCTGTGTGGTAAATTATTTTTATACTTTTTTCGAAATGATTTATTTATGGTACTGCGGGAATAGAAAATCCCTTACTACTTTACCAAGCAGGTGAATAGGAGGGTTTTTTCTTTGTACACATTAGATTGATAGCAGATTTTTTACTAATAAATCATGGAACGCTAAATTTTATTGGATGACAGAAGGCTATCGTTACTAGGGGGATGACTATATGGCAGAGCAATTCAGTTATAATGAAAAAGGGCACTTATTGTTTGGAGGACTTGATACCATCGATTTGGCGAAGAAATATGGAACACCATTATTCGTTTATGATGTAGAAAAAATTCGGGAAAACGCCCGTGCATTTGTGGAGACATTTCAAAAGCATGGTATAAAGGCACAGGTTGCTTATGCAAGCAAGGCTTTTTCAAGTATAGCAATGGTACAGGTTGCAAAACAAGAGAATCTTAGTTTGGATGTTGTGTCTCAAGGGGAGTTATACACGGCACTTCAAGCTGGTTTTCCGGTTGACAAAATTCATTTTCATGGTAATAATAAAAGTCTTGAAGAGCTTAGAATGGCGATTGAGAGTAAAATTGGCTGTATTGTTATCGACAATTTTCATGAGATGGTATTGTTAGAATCACTACTAGCTGAATATGATGCAACAATGGATGTACTTATTAGGGTAACGCCAGGTATTGAAGCACATACACATGACTACATTTTGACTGGTAACGAAGACTCTAAATTTGGGTTTGACCTAACAAATGGTCAAGCAGATAAGGCAATACAACAGCTTTTAGCGAAAGAGCGTATTCATCTGAAGGGCTTGCACTGTCATATAGGTTCTCAGATATTTGAAACAGATGGATTTATGATGGCAGTGGAACGGCTTTTTGAGAAATTAGCAGAGTGGTCAAAAAGCTATCAATTTACTGCTGAAGTGCTTAATTTAGGTGGTGGTTTTGGCATTCGCTATACGTCAGAGGATGAACCGTTACCATTAGAGAAATACGTAGAATCATTAATAGAAAAAGTTTCCTCCCAAACTAATAAATATAACATGGTGTTTCCTGAGATTTGGATAGAACCAGGCAGATCTATTGTCGGGGATGCCTGTATCACTCTATATTCAATTGGTTCGATCAAGGAAATTCCGAATGTGAGAAAATATGTAGCGGTAGACGGCGGGATGACTGATAATTTGAGGCCTGCGCTATATCAAGCGAAATATGAAGCAGTTGTCGCGAATAAAGCCCAACAACCGAGCGATGAAGAAGTTTCTATTGCTGGAAAATGCTGTGAATCAGGAGACATGTTAATTTGGGATATTATGTTGCCAGAAGTGGAGGCAAATGATATATTAGCAGTATTTAGTACAGGTGCGTATGGTTATTCTATGGCAAACCACTACAACCGTTTTGCCAAACCAGCAGTTGTATTTGTAGAAAAAGGGAAGGATCAGTTAGTGGTCAAAAGAGAAAGTTACCAAGACTTAGTAACAAATGACTTATCCTACGAGGAGGAATAACAATGAAGCAAGCGACAATAGCATTTGAAAATGGAGAAGAAATCGTAATAGAGTTATTTGAGGAGGCTGCGCCAAACACCGTAGCTAATTTTGAAAAACTAGCAAACGATCATTTTTATGATGGTGTTATTTTTCACCGTGTCATTCCAGGATTTGTTGCGCAAGGCGGAGATCCTACCGGAACCGGAATGGGTGGTCCTGGCTATACTATAAAATGCGAAACGGAAGGAAACCCACATAAGCACGTCGCTGGAGCATTATCTATGGCTCATGCCGGTAAGGATACGGGAGGTAGTCAATTCTTTTTAGTTCACGAGCCTCAGCCACATTTAGATGGCGTGCATACCGTGTTTGGACAAGTTATAGAAGGAATGGATACCGTCCTTCGAATCAAACAAGGTGATGCAATGAAAACCGTTCGTGTGACGGAATAGAAATTGTCAAGGTTTGACATCTTTATTTGATTATACTATTGTAATGATTAGAATGTTTAATTTCTAAATTAAAAGGGAAAGATAGGGATGAATCAAAGACGCAAAAATTGGATATTGTTGATCTTTCTTTTTGTCATTGCAGTGATATGGGGTTTTTATTATTGGTTCGGTATAGCACTACCAAATGGTTAAATGATTCAAATTTTTATCCAAGGTAACGACACATCGAATCAGAACATAACATAACAGTATGAATAATGTTATGAATAATGAGGGGTTCAAAATGTTAATTCGTTATAAGAAAAGGCTTGAAAAGATAGCAATGGGACTCTTATCTTTTATGCCTGATGAGAAAGAAGTTAAACGACTACAGGATACGATCAAGGAATATGAGACAAACGATCAATGGCAGCTATTTTTATGGAAAGAAGAAGACGATGTTCTAGGGGCTATTGGTTTGATTGTCAAGGAAGATAACAAATCAATTTTAGTACAGCATATCACGGTAGATCCATCACATCGTAATATGGGCATTGGAAAGAAAATGGTACATGCATTAGAAGGTTTTTTCGATGAGTCCTACTCCATCCATGCGAATGAGCAAACAGAACGATTTCTAGAGAAATGTAAAACATCTTAAACAATTATATAGATACAATGAATGCATCCTGATAGCCAGTCAAATAATGACAATGGTATGGAAGGTGCAAGAAATACGATTATGGTAAAATAGAAAAGAACCTTTGTGGGTTTCACAAAGGTTCTTTTCTTGTCGTTTAACATCGTAAAAGTGGATGGCTAGGGATGGTTGGTGAGTACCATTATTCTAAAGTCCGTTTTTTAATACCAAGCTGCACCAACAATAATCAACAAGATAAATAACACAACGATCAACGCAAATCCACTACCGTAAGAATAACCCATTTTTATTCCTCCTATTTTCAATTTTAAATCAATTATAAAATTGATTTCTCGAGATTAATGTATGCTAACAATGGAAAAAAGTATGGGCATATGTAATAGTATATAATAAATGATGGCAGTTTGTTTTTACACTTTTCTTATAAAGAATGATTTAAAAATATTTGTGTGATTTTTGGAGGAAAAATGTGTGGCTAATCAGTATGAAGTAAAGTTAGACTCTTTTGAAGGACCATTAGATTTATTATTGCATTTAATCAATAAGTATGAAATTGATATTTATGATATACCTGTTGCGGAAATCACCTCTCAATACATGGTATATATACATACAATGCAGCAATTAGAGCTTAATATTGCAAGTGAATATTTAGTGATGGCGGCAACCTTATTAGAAATTAAGAGCAAGGTGTTATTACCCAATCCTTCTATAGAGGTGGATGAGGAATATGAAGAGGATCCTCGTGAGGAATTGATGAGAAGGTTAATTGAATATCGAAAGTATAAGGAAGCGGCAGAACAACTAAAAGAAAGAGAGATGGAACGAAGTCACATACATACGAGAGCTCCTGTTCCATTAGAAAAACCAAAAGGAGTTACTGTCCCAGAAGGTACAGCTAGTGTTTATGATATGCTAAACGCAATGGCAAAAGTATTAGAGCGGAGAAAATGGAATCAACCAATGGAAACATCTATTCAGAGAAGGGAGATACCGATAAAAGAAAGAATGGATGCAATATTATTACAATTGCAGGAATCTCATCAAGGTATTTCCTTCTATCAACTATTTCCAGAAAATACGAAATCCTATGTTGTGGCAACCTTTATAGCGGTTTTAGAATTAATGAAGGATAATAAAATTCATTGTATTCAAGAGAAACAATTTGATGATTTAATGGTTTATCAGGCTTAAACACAAAAAGGATCATTCCGTAATTATGGGTTTATGAATGAAGGACGGTGTATCAATCTAGTGGAACTATCAGAGATGAAAGCAATTATAGAAGGTTTAATTTTTGTATCGGGAAATGAAGGTATTACAAAGAAGGAAATTCAAAAGGTATTAGATTTAGATAAGGACATGGCTGAGCATGTATTAAATGAGTTAAAGTTTGACTATGAAAGTAGTAGTAGAGGAATGATGTTAGTCGAATCAAAAGGTTCCTTATTTTTGTCCACAAAACCTGAGCATGGTGAATACTATACCAGCCTGACTGAAACGAAGACTATTTCAAAGTTGTCACAGGCTGCATTAGAAACATTAGCAATCATAGCTTATTTACAACCAATAACCCGAACGGAAATTGAAGAGATTAGAGGAGTTAAGAGTGACAGGCCTGTACAGACATTAATTTCTCGTGCACTTATTGAAGAAGTAGGTCGAAAAGAAGGAGTAGGACGACCAATTCTATTTGGTACTACCTTAGATTTTTTAACTTATTTTGGTTTAAAATCATTAGAGGAGCTGCCTCCATTACCAGAAAACATAGAAGATATTGATGTCGAAACGGAAGCAGATTTATTTTTCGATCGTTTCCAAGAGCTTGAACAGGAATAGGAAAAATACGTGAGCATATGCTTGTCTTTTCTGCATACAATGAAGATATAAAAATTAATTGTCTGAGAAGAGGTGAAGCAGTGCGTTTTGCTATCACAATCATATGTCTTGTATTTGGAGGCTTACTACTATCTCCAGCAGTAGAGGCTCAAACAGAGATAAACGTGTCTGCCGAAAGCGCAGTACTCATAGACCAAACGTCTGGTCGAGTGTTGTACGAAAAGAATGCTCATAACCAATCCTTGATTGCTAGTATTACGAAGATCATGACAGCCATTGTTGCCATTGAATCAGGTGAGTTAGATAGTCAAGTAAGCATATCGGATAATGCCATCGGCACAGAAGGTTCTTCTATTTACTTAAGGGCCGAGGATCAGTTTACACTGGAGGAATTAATCTATGGGCTGATGCTACGCTCTGGAAATGATGCAGCTGTTGCGATAAGTGAACATGTTGGTGGTAGCTTAGAAGGGTTTGTTCATCTAATGAATGAGAAAGCCCATTGGATAGGCATGACAAACACACATTTTTCCAATCCTCATGGTCTTGATTCAGAGGACCATTACTCTACTGCCTATGATATGGGACTCCTAATGAAGTATGCAATGGAAAATGATACTTTTCAAAAAATATCAGGTGCAAAATCATTTCGAGCAAATGACCGTGATTATTCCTGGCAAAATAAAAATAAATTATTAACAAGGTATTATGAATATTGTACTGGGGGTAAGACAGGTTTTACGAAGGCTGCCGGAAGAACGTTAGTGACAACGGCGCAGAAGGATGGACAAACCTTGATTGTGGTTACTCTCAATGCTCCTGATGACTGGCAGGATCATATTAGATTATATGAATGGGGATTTGAGCATTATCCTCTTGAGGAAATCCAATCTGAGGGGGAATATTCCTACGAAAACAAGAAAGATGAAGGTCTCACAAATGGTTGGATTTCGGACGATGTTCTCTATCCTTTAACCGATTCAGAAATAAAAAACCTTTCTTCTAAGGTATTTTTAACAACAGAAGCATTAGCATTTGACCAAATTGGAAAAAAGATATTCTACCTAGATGGGGAGAAGATTGCAGAAACTGCTATTTATCAAGAAGAAGTAAATGAAGAAAAAAGTGGATTTTGGCAAGCTACTCTCGATACCTTTCAAACATTATTAGGTGAAAAGCAATGATTAACCTTATTTGGGTACTAATGGCCGCTATTGGTATTGTGTATGCAATGTTTAATGGGACGATGGAACAAGTTAATAAGTCATTGTTTGATGGAGCTAATGAGGCTGTCACATTAGTTATTGCGCTTACTAGTGTTCTAGTTTTTTGGTTAGGTATGATGAGAATCGCAGAAAAGGCAGGATTATTGAAAGGGCTTAGTAAACTTTTTCGTCCACTCGTAGTAAGACTCTTTCCAGAAATTCCAGCAGATCATCCAGCGATGGGCTATATATTAGCGAATTTTAGCGCAAATTTGTTTGGTTTAGGTAATGCAGCAACACCAATGGGAATCAAAGCAATGGAAGAAATGAAGAAGCTAAGTAATTCGAGCACTGTTTCTAATTCCATGATCACCTTTCTCGTAATTAATACGTCAAGTATTACTTTAGTCCCGACCACCGTTATTGCGATTAGAATGGAGTATGGATCTCACTCACCAACTGAAATTGTAGGCAGTACTTTAATTGCTACACTGGCAACTACCATTACTGCCATTCTCGTAGATCGTCTATTTCAGAAACGAAGGGAGAAGAAGCTGTCTTGATTCAAATTGTGACAACGATAAGTGTTTGGCTCATTCCTTGCATTATTTTAGTCATATTGCTTACTGCTGTATGGAGAAAGATACCTGCATACGAGGAATTTGTGGAAGGTGGGAAAGAAGGCTTAAAAATGTCGATTTCCCTTCTTCCATTTTTATTAGGGATGATGGTAGCTATTTCCATTCTAAGGAGCTCTGGAGCTCTGGATGCGTTTATTGGGTTACTCCAACCATTTCTCGAGAAAGTAGGTTTCCCTGCGGAAATTACACCATTAGCGTTGATCCGTCCTATTTCAGGAACTGCTGCCTTAAGTGTTACATCTGAAATGATTGAACTATATGGTCCTGATTCGTTCTTAGGGAGGTTAGCTTCCACCATGCAAGGTAGTACTGACACAACATTATATATTTTGACTGTCTATTTTGGAGCAGTTGGCATTAAAAAAATGGGGGATGCGCTTAAAGTTGGACTGATTGCTGATTTTATTGGTATAATTGTTTCAGTTATTGTAGTATCATGGATGTTCTTGTAGAAGCGTTAACATAGGTTAACGCTCCTTTTCATGATAAGGGTTATGTGAAAATGACGAACTAACTTAAAAAAACAGAGGAAGAGTGTATAGCATGAGTGAACGTCTACAAAAAGTGATTGCAAAGAGCGGAATCACTTCAAGAAGAAAAGCAGAAAAACTAATTGAAGAAGGTAAGGTAAAGGTAAATGGTAAAGTGATAACGGAATTAGGAGTGAAAGTAACCGATAGTGATCAAATCGAGGTGAACAACATTCCAATAGAGAAGGAAAAGCCTGTCTACTTTCTCTTTTATAAACCGAGAGGCGTTATTTCTAGTGTATCTGATGATAAGGACCGTAAAACGGTTGTGGATTTTTTTGAGGAATTTGAACAAAGAATTTTCCCTGTTGGAAGATTAGATTATGATACTTCCGGCTTAATCATTATGACAAATGATGGTGACTTTATGAATGTATTACTTCATCCAAGGTACAAAATGGACAAAGAATATATTGTGAAGACAAAAGGAATTCCAGCAAATGAAGCTCTTAAAACATTTAAAAAAGGTATCCGTTCAGAGGGTGATATTCTAAAGGCTAAGCAGGTCAAAATCATGTCAGTAGATAAAAAGAAGCAAACAGCCATTGTGAAGGTCATTCTTCATCAAGGAAAAAATCGCCAAATTAGAAGAATGTTTGATGCCATCAATTGTCCAGTAATGAAATTGCGACGCGAAAGGCTTGCTTTCTTAACACTAGATGGATTGCAACCAGGGGAATATCGTGAGCTCAAGCCTCAAGAAATTAGCGATTTAAAAAAGTTAGCTCAAAAAATTGTTAAATAACTGTCACAATATTGTGATAAATATGATGGTAAAATGTTCGAAGGGAGTGAAAATCATGAATAAGGTAGAGAAAGCAAATCAACAAAAACGTAAAAAAAAGCGATTTCGCCTAATTTATCGAACAGCCATTTTAGTCGTTTTGTTTGGCGCTATGCTTTTTGCCATTGTTTCAAATGTACTTAGCGAGGATGAAGCGGTTGATGTAGGTGAACAAGCCCCAGACTTTCAATTAACACAATTAAATGGAGAAAATGTAGAGAATCTACGTCTATCTGATTTAAAAGGGAAAGGGGTTATGCTTAATTTCTGGGCAACTTATTGTGAACCTTGTAAGCGAGAAATGCCTTATATGGAATCCTTGTATCCACAATACAAGGAAAAAGGAGTAGAAATTGTTGCAGTAAGTGTTGATATGACAGAAATTGTGATCAATAAATTTGTGAATCAATATGATTTAACCTTTCCTATCCTTCATGATAAGTCATCAGAAGTAATGGATGCATATGGAATTAAACCACTTCCAACAACCTATTTCATTGATGAGAATGGAGTTATTGTAGAAAGGGTCTTAGGAGAATTAACTTTAGAAAACCTGGAAGGTTATCTAGAGCAAATAGTACCTAGTTAATATGTAAACGAGGGGTTTTTTATGGGAGCGTATACTTGTAGGGCTTGTGGATTTGAAAATAAAGAAGGTACCTCTATTTGTAACAAATGCGGTAATCCATTAGATGTAGAAAATAAAAAATTGCTCAATATGCGTTATGACGGTAGAGCAATTCGTTCCAAGACGAGAAATCAATCCATTGTTGATAAGATATGGAATTTTTTCTCATCTATCAAGGTAGGAGTTACCCTAATTGCGATTGCTCTTGTAGCATCAGCAATCGGAACCATCTTTCCACAAGAGATATACATACCAAATACCGTTAGCGCATCAGAGCATTATCGAGATCAATATGGCATTTTTGGTCAAATCTATTATCAGCTAGGATTTCATCAGTTATATAGTTCCTGGTGGTATATGTTATTAATAGCACTTATAGGTATTTCTATTTTTATTGTTAGTTTAGATAGAGGTATCCCATTATATAAAGCATTGAAGCACCAAAATCCTAAAAAGCATGCTGCCTTCTTAAAAAGGCAAAAGCTTTATGGGGAATATAACAACTATGAGCAAAATGATGTAGACCAATTGTTATCCCACCTACGCAAGAAACGATATCGTATAACAGAAAAAGATGGCCATTATCTTGCTGAGAAAGGAAGATTCTCCAGATGGGGACCTTATGTTAACCATCTCGGTTTAATTATATTCCTTCTTGGAACCTTATTGCGCTTTGTTCCATTTATGTATATCGATGAGTTTGTATGGGTTAGAGAAGGAGAAACTGAAGTTATCCCTGGGACAGATCAGCAATACTACGTAAAAAATGAGAAATTTATTATTGAGACTTACGGAGAAGAGGAAGAGGATGCTAAATTTGACGAGGTAATTAGTAGTCAAGAGGCTCCTATTCCTAAGAATTTTCAAACGAATGCTGTTGTTTTTCAGGATATATCTGAAAATCTTCCTGGAATGGAACCAGAATTAAAAGAAGTGAAAAGTGGAGAAATTATTGTCAACGAACCTATGAAATTCGACGGATTAGCACTATATCAAGATAGCTATCAATTAAATGAGTTTCAAAGTATGTCATTTAAGTTACATGAGAAAGATGATGCAAACGAAAAAGCGATGGTTGAATTCACGGTTGACTTAACTGATCCTAAATCTGAATATACGTTTGATAATGGATTTCGTATTGAGCTAGATAGTTATTATCCGGATTTTGTGTTAGAGGATGGTATGCCAAAGTCAAGAACCAATTATCCTCGAAACCCTGGTTTTGTCTTTTTTGTGTATCCTCCGAATTCAGAAGAACCTGAGGTAAGCTTCTTAGCTATTGGACAAAATATTGATCCAAATAATCAAAACAATTATAAAATTGGTTTAACTGGATTTGATGTTCGAAATGTAAGTGGATTAAAAGTGAAGAGGGATTATACGTTACCGGTAATTGGAATAGGTGCGTTCATCTTTATGATTGGTGTTGTGCAAGGGATGTACTGGCAGCATAGAAGAATATGGATTCATCCAGAAGAATCTAAACTTTTAATTGCTTGCCATACGAATAAAAACTGGTTCGGTATGAAAAATGAATGGGAGAAGGTTTCTTCCAATACTAAATTTAAATTCCTACAGGATCAAGAAGACAAAGAGTAATGATTACCGATTAGGAGGCTTACAATGGAAGACTTAATAACTTGGAGCGGCAGGCTCTTATATAGTGCCTTTATTATTTATTTAATAGCCACGTTATTATTTGCTGCTACGATAAAAGACAAAAGAAAAGAAAAAACATTTACAAAGCTACACCTTATAGCTATAAGTACAACCATTATTGGTTTTCTTGCACAGCTAGGTTATTTCTTCACGCGTTGGGCAGCAAGTGGACATGCGCCAGTTAGTAATATGTTTGAATTTGTTACGTTTTTTGGTATGATGCTTGTACTAGCATTTATTATCCTTTACTTTATTTATCGAATCGAGCTACTTGGCTTATTTGCATTGCCAATAGCCCTTTTAATTATTGCTTATGCGAGTATGTATCCAAGGGAAATCTCGCCATTGGTTCCTTCCCTGAAGAGTCACTGGTTGTACATCCATGTAACAACCGTTGCTTTAGGTGAAGCGATTTTAGCTGTTAGTTTTGTTGCGGGAATTATCTATTTAATAAGACAGATTAACCAATCAAAATCGACTGCTAAGACGAAATGGTTGGAGATCATTATGTATGCAATCTTTTCTACGTTAGGATTTGTTATCATCACTACCGCTTTTTCGATTGCAGATTATTCTGCTACATTTGAGTATACGCTGGAAGGAAATGCTACAGAACTGGATTATCAAATACCGGCAATATTTGGTCCACCTGACGGAGAGCTTCTTACTGAAGAAAGAATGGATGCACTTATTCCAACTCCAGAATGGCTACATGGCGCGGAAGCACCTCGTAAGCTAAATACATTAATATGGTCCTTATTAGTTGGATTACTATTATATACAGGAATAAGATTAATTCTAAGAAAAAGGGTGGCTGCAGCCATTCAGCCTTTTTTAAAAAAAGCGAATCCTGAATTACTTGATGAGGTTTGCTATCGATCAGTGGCGATCGGATTTCCAGTGTTCACATTAGGTGGTCTAATATTTGCAGCCATTTGGGCTCAAGAGGCATGGAATAGATATTGGGGTTGGGACCCTAAGGAAGTATGGGCACTAATCACGTGGTTTTTCTATGCTATCTTCCTTCATTTGAGGTTGACGAGAGGTTGGCATGGTGAAAGGTCAGCATGGCTAGCTGTAGTTGGATTTGCGATCATTATGTTTAATTTAATCGTCGTTAATCTGGTTCTAGCAGGTTTACACTCCTATGCCGGTTAAACCATAGCTAAAAAAGAATAATAGATCTGCGAGAAAGTACAAGAGATATTTGTCCCTTGTGCTTTTTCCGTATATACTAATAGAGTAGTGATAGGAGGTAAAATCATGGATAAGGAGCAGAAGAAAGTATTAGTTGTGGATGATGAAGACCGTATTCGTAGATTATTGAAGATGTATTTAGAGAGAGAAGAATATACGGTGGAAGAAGCAGCTGATGGAGAGGAAGCTTTAAAAAAAGCTTTAAATGAGGATTATGAAGTTATATTATTAGATTTAATGATGCCTGGGAAAGATGGATTAGAGGTTTGTAAGGAAATTAGAGAACATAAATCTACACCGATCATGATGCTAACAGCAAAAGGAGAGGAATTAAGTAGAATTCATGGTTTCGAAGCAGGGACAGATGACTACATAGTAAAACCATTCAGTCCAAGGGAAGTAGTTCTAAGAGTAAAAGCACTTTTAAGAAGAGCTGGTAATTTACAACTACAGAATCAAAGTAATCGTTCGAAAGATATGATAGAATTTCCACATCTAGTAATAGATAATGATGCACATAGAGTTCTAGCTGACCATAAAGAAGTTAACTTAACACCGAAGGAGTACGAGCTACTATTATTTTTAGCAAAAGCTCCAGATAAAGTTTTTGAACGAGAGGAATTATTAAAAGAAGTTTGGAAATATGAATTTTTCGGTGATTTAAGAACCGTAGACACCCATGTAAAAAGACTCCGCGAAAAGCTAAGTAAAGTATCCGAAAATGCTGCTAAAATGATTGTTACTGTATGGGGAGTGGGTTATAAATTTGAAGTAAAATAAATTAATTTGTAATCATTAACGATGTAATGAGTACTTAATGGGGAATCTTGTGAAATCCAGTTCTGTCCTCAAACTGTATGTACCGAGCGTATGAGAAGATTCTTAGTAGGCTAAAAGCACAAGCCAAAAGACCTGCCATTAAGCCAAATGGTTATGCTTAGAGGATTGAGCATGAAAGTATAGTTGTAGAGACCGCCAATGTATTAGACTCTTGATTTACTTTTTTGTAAAATCCTCCAAAGATTAAGGAGGAAGAATGATGCGCCGTAATTTTAGCATTTTATGGAGTCTTATTTTAGCTATTGTATTTATATCTGGATGTTCGACAAATGATCTAGATCCAGACAGTTCATCTGTTACCACAGCAAATATACAAATTTATAATGAAAATAACCTTATAAAGGAAGAAAATGTAGAAATTGATGAACAGTCTGTACTACTAGATGTACTTCAGAGAGAATTTGAAGTGGAGGTAACAGAAGATGGCTTTATCACTTCAATAGAAGGTTATGATCAAAATAAAGAGAAGAGCAAGTACTGGTTATACACGGTAAATGATGAAATGCCATCTGTCGGTGTGAATGATTATATCATTCAGGACCAAGATCAGATTGTCTTAGAATTAAAGGTGATTACTGAATGAAATTGCGTTTATCTCAATTAACTACAATTTCATTATTAGCAGCCTTAGCAGTAGTTGGGAGAATATTTTTTCAGTTTCTCCCTAATATTCAACCCGTTTCCTCCATTATCATTCTAAGTGCTTTTTATTTGGGGCCATTGGCAGGCTTACTTCTTGCAATTACTGCTGCATATGTATCTAACCTGGCACTAGGAGTGGGGATCTGGACGATATGGCAAATAATTAGCTGGGGAATCATCGGCTTAATAGTAGGATTTATCGGTATGAAATGCTGGAATAAGCCATTCATGGTAGTACTAACCATTAGTTTAATATCTGGATATGTATATGGCTTTATTCTCTCGCTCGGCACTTATACTTATAGTGGTACTTTTTTCGCTTACTATATTGCTGGCCTTCCATTTGATACCTTACATGCCATTGGAAACGTAATATTTACTATTTTGTTATATCCATTTCTTGCAAAAAACCTTCCGAAGCAAGCTTTGTCTTAGTTTTAGCAAGTGTAAGAGGAACCGCAGTATTCTTGCTGTGGTATTTCAATATGGAATTTGACATTTGGTGTAACCTTTCTTCTGTTTAATCGACAAATTACAAGAGTGAGGGGGTCTATTGGTGAAGACCACTTTTGAACAATTATACGATGAATACCACAAGGACTTATATCAGTACATTTTTTATATGGTAAAAAACAAAGAGCAAACAGAAGATATTTTACAAGATGTGTATATCAGAGTATTAAAATCCTATCAAAAGTTTAAAGGAAATAGTTCCGAAAGAACTTGGTTATTTTCTATTGCACGGCATGTCACTTTTGATTATTTTCGCAGCTTAAAAAGAAAGCGTCAGCGAATTAAAGAATTTTTTAATTGGGGTGCAGAAGGAGAGATGATTAAAGCGAATGAACCATTGCCTGAGGAAGTTACGATTTTAGATGAGCAAATGAAGTTACTGTATCGATTACTTGATCAGTGCAATTGGGATCAAAAGCATGTCATTATTTTAAGGTATCTTCAGGATTTTAATATAAAGGAAACAGCAGATATTCTTGGCTGGTCAATCAGCAAAGTGAAAACAACGCAGCATCGTGCATTAAAATTACTGAAAGCATTAATGGAGGATGCTAGGGAGAAGGAGGATGTTGATCATGAAAACAAATCATTCTAATAATAAGCAAACAGTAAAGGATTTGTTAAAAAGGCTTCCTAAAATCCAAGACAAACGATCCAAACAAGAAATCCTCCGAAATATTGAAAAAGAGTTTCAAACAATCGATGATGATACACGGCCAAGAAAAAGAAAAAAACTTTGGATTCCTGTAGTCGCAACTTTCTGCTCCATCATTGTTCTTCTTGTCGTTGCTCGAAGTTTAGATTTTGACTTGATTCAGAGGAATAATTCTTCTATGGATATTGCAATCAACGAGTCAGCGACAGAAAGAGAATATTCATCTGAATTACCAGAGAATGATGTCATAGAAAACAACTCTGTTGCAAATTCAGCAGATAGATTATTAACGGACGATTCCTTGTCCCCTTTTAAAAATATTAATGAAGACACCTTCTCTTATTCTGTTGAGTATATACAGAAAGATAACACGATTTATACAGCATGGCTTGTGGAGGACTTATCCTACATTATTCCGATCAGTTTGATCGATAGTGAAGGTCTAGTTACAAATTTAGATGATTATTATATGAAATTGGATCAATTTGTCCAACCAGAAACATATGGTTTACGTAATTTACAACTCGAAAAGCTAGATATTCAGTTAGATTCGGCTCCAAACGAGTTGGAAGTTATCTTCAATGACACTTATCCAGTAACTGCATCTAGTAACCATTTACAATCATTTAGGAAATTGATCTCCTATATGTTTAGACCATATGGTTATGAAAAATTAAAGGTAAGTGGAAATCATCCATTTGTTGAAAAGCTGTCTGAACACCATATGTTAAGCTTAATGGAATTACAGCCAGTAGCCTATAAAAAATTCCAATCTTCAGACAAAGAAACAACATGGCTCATACCAATTGAAAAAGGGCATATTTCATCATTTGAAGAGGCACTTACAGAAATGACGTTAAATGAGTCTGCTAATGAAGTTCTTGCTACGGTACCAAATGATGCTCAAATTGAGGTAGAAACAAAAGAGGATAGTGTCAGGGCAATGATACGTTCCGAGCTATTAGGAAATAACCAAGGAACAGTGACTATGATTGAAGCTATTTTAATGACCGCTAAAAGCTATGGCTATGATAAAGTAGATTTGGATATTGGATACAATCGTGTAGGGAAGTATGACCTAACAAAAGAACTAACTGTACCTATTCAAGTAAACCCGATTCCAATTCAGTAGGTTAAGTGGTCCATTGTGTCATCGAAGGCTATTTGTACACAATGGACTACATCTATTAAATATATAAGTTAACTGCCGTTTCTATCTATTGTATTTTCCATTACCTTAATGGACTCCGTAGGGCAACCTTCCTTTGCATCCAAAAGATCCTCTTCCTCTTCCTTTTTGATCGGTGTGCTCCCTTGATTGTTATCTCTCTTCGCAAATGCTATTCCTTCATCGTTATAATCAAAAATACTCGGAGCAGTTGCTCCACATACCCCACATGCAATACAGGTTTCTTGATCGACCCATGTATATAAAGGCATAAATAGGTCCTCTTTTCTTTAAAAAATATTCAATAATATTGTATCATATATATATGAATTTCATATCTATTTTCTACATCCATTGGTACAATAATAAAAAGGAGTGTAAAGTAGAAAAATGTTTCAATGGATTTTATTATATTGCTTGCAGCAAGTTCAAGGTGAACGTTCTGTAGCAAACATATACCACTTAATTGTAGGGAAAAAATCAACACAATCTATTCAAGATAGTTATATTTATAACCTTTCAAAATATTATGGAATTTATCGCACCTTAAAGCGTGATCAATTTGAAGAGATTATCCATCAGTTGATAGCCGATGGATATATGAAGTTAGACCAGGATGGAAAAGGAACCCTTACAGAAAAAGGCTCTCTTTATCTAGTAAAAGGTAGTCATTTGCAGCTGCTTTCACTTAATGGCGAGAAATTTAGTGAAAAGGCACCTGCCTTTTTAGATAAGTTATTACTTCTTATACAAACTATGACGAATGTAATGGCAGGACAACGTGGGTTTATTCCGGTTATCGATAATCCTTTAATCCAAAGGGAAGTGAAACAAATAATCGCTCGGCATTCCTTATTAAGCCAAGCGAATTTCTCTAACTTATACAAGGATTTATATTCACATTTAAACACAATCCCATCAAGCTATGCGGATATTTTCGTTGACCATTTGACTACATATCGACAAATTGGATTAGGTAAACAGCAACTAGCACTTAAATATCAAGTAACTGTGTTCGATATACATTGTATATTAATGAATATAATCCACCAGCTTCTAGCGTCAATACAACAATCCTCATCCTTTTATGTGTTAGATAAAATTGATTTGGATCATAAGTCTATTCCGATAACAGAATCTGCTCAAAGAACTTATCAACAGCTGAAAAAGGGAATGGATATAGAACAAATTGCCAAGAGAAGAGGCTTAAAAGAGAATACAATTCAGGATCATATTATTGAAATAGCTTATTGGGAAAATAATTTAGTTTGGTCGGAATTTATAACGAAAAAGATATATGATGAAATTTTGCAGATAGTAAATCATCTCAATACCAATAAATTAAAAAACATTAAGTCCCATTTACCCGAGTATGTTAGTTATTTTCAAATAAAACTCGTAATTGCGTTAGAGAATAAGAAGTCCAGAAAGGAACAAACACAATGACTGGCAGGCTAGAACAACATCTAAAGCATCATTTTGGTTATGATCATTTCCGAACTGGTCAGAAGGAGATTATAGAAGCGGTGCTTTCTGAGCAGAATGTTGTTGCGGTTCTTCCCACAGGTTCTGGTAAATCAATCTGTTATCAATTGCCAGCTCTTTTGTTAAAAGGTACCGTAATCGTTGTATCTCCTTTATTATCCTTGATGACAGACCAGGTGAAGGAATTAAAAGCACACGGATTTAAGCAAGTTGCCGCAATCAATAGCATGATCACAGAATCCGAAAAACAATATATATTCAATCGTCTAAGTGAGTACAAGCTATTATACGTATCACCAGAAATGTTACAAAATAATTTTCTTCTTAAAAGGTTATACTCCCTTACCATTCCCTTAATGGTAATTGATGAAGCCCATTGTATTTCACAATGGGGCTTTGAATTCCGACCGGACTATTTAAGACTTGGTGAAGTCCATCACAAATTAAATAAACCGACTATTTTAGCACTAACAGCAACAGCTACGAAGGAAGTGCAAGAGGATATTATTCAGTCACTTCAAATGAATAATTGCATAAGATTAATATATCCGATGGATAAACCGAATATAGCTTTTAAAGTAAAACAGTTTACGGAAAGAGAGCGGAAAAAGGAGTACATTATTTCTAAATTGAGGGAATTTCCCGTTCCAACTATGATTTATTTTTCCAGTAGGAAGGAAGCGGAAAAAATAGCGATTCACCTCCAAAGCGAGCTAGCAGATCTACGTATTGCATTTTATCATGGTGGTTTAGAAACCAATGATAGGCTATTGATTCAGCAACAATTTATGCAAAACCAACTGGATGTTATATGTTGTACAAGTGCTTTTGGAATGGGGATCAATAAACAGGATGTTCGTTTAGTCATCCACTATCACATACCATCACAGATTGAATCATTTATTCAAGAGGTAGGTCGTGCAGGTAGAGACGGAGAGGAAAGTATTAGTATCCTATTGTATCATGATATGGATAAATTCATTCCTAAACGACTAACACAATCTGAATTACCAGATGTTACTACTGTTAGAATGGTATTAGAAGAAATAAATCAAAACCCTCAACTAGACTTACAAGAAATAAAGGATTTTATCTTAAGCTTGACCCAAAATAATGAAACACATTGGAGATTTTTACATTATCAAGTAGAAAAATTAGGTGTTCTCGACGTAGACGGAAAGGTTAATCATTCGTTCAACATTGATCAAAGTATGTATAAAATCGAAAAAACCATTCAAAATCGACTGGATCAAAAAAATCTAAAATTACAAGAAATGGTCGACTGGATAAATACAAAAAAGTGTAGAAGAGCGACATTGTTTCAACATTTTCAAGAAGGGTACAATAACCCTAAAGGAATATGCTGTGATAAATGTGATTTCGATTGGACTAAATGGAAGCCTGCTAAAAGAAAAGTAAATCTACAACTTAATAGCTGGAAAGATAAATTAGCCTATGCTTTTATGCAGGAAAACATAGAAAGCTAAAAAGGGAGAACAAGGTAATGGAGGGGAGTCAATCATGACGGATTTTAAAGATGATCAAGCAAGTTCCCTTCGTCAACTAGTTGATGAGCATAACAGTCAAATGGAAAGGGACCAAATATCTACTTTTCCACCGAGAAGTACAGTGCATCGTCGAATCAAAAGAAAGAATAATCCTTTCTTATTCATTCGTATACTTCTCATTGCCTTTATCGTCATTATTATTACTACCATCATTTTTAGTCTGATGGAGAAGAATTTCTAGCATGTAAAAAGCGCCTAGTTTAATGCATAGGCGCTTTGTCATATTAAAAAATCTTTTTTCGATCACGTTCTTCCTTTAATATTTCAACCGCTTCATGGAAACGTTGTGAATGGACAATCTCTCTTTCCCTTAAAAACTTCAAGGAGTCATTAATAAAAGGGTCATCCGATAAATCAATGATCCATTGGTAAGTTGCTCTAGCTTTTTCTTCTGCTGCAATATCCTCATACAAATCAGCTATCGGATCTCCTTTTGCTTGGATATAGGTTGCCGTCCAAGGAGATCCAGCTGCATTATGATAAAATAAAGCATGATCATGATTAACAAAATGTGCGCCTAAGCCAGCTGCTTCTAGTTGTTCAGGAGTGGCATCCTTTGTTAATTTATAAACCATTGTCGCAATCATTTCCAGATGGGCAAATTCCTCTGTACCGATATCATTTAACAAGCCAACAACCTTATCTGGTATCGTATAGCGTTGGTTGAGATAACGGAGTGCTGCTGATAATTCTCCGTCTGCACCACCATATTGCTCGATTAAATATTTCGCAAGCATTGGATTACATTGACTAACCTTTACAGGGTACTGAAGTTTTTTTTCGTAATACCACATTGCTGTTCCCTCCCTTTACACTTGCCATGGCCATGGGGCATTTTTCCAATCCCACGGATAATTCGAAAAGCTTCCACCAAATTGCATAAGAGGACCGAACTTACTCTCAAACTCTGCTTTTAATTGTTTGCTTTCATAAGAGGCTTGGTTAAATTGTTTTATCGCATCAAGGTCATCGGGATGGGTATCTAAATAGAGTGTAAGATCGACTAACACGAAGTCAACTGCTTGAATTTTCTCTAATAGCTGATAATAGGACTCTGGTAAAGCGGATTGACTCATCTGGTTATGCCTCCTCTCGCTTTAGATAATATGGGTCATAAAGAAATGGCCAAAGTGTACCACGAAAAAGGGCTTCTCGTGCTGTTGGATATTGTTCTAAATTAGTTGGCTGAAAATTTAAATAAAGATTAGGTGGAGTTGAATAACATTTTTTTAAGATAGGTTTGCAAGGATCTAATGGGCTTATATACGGTGTATAACATTTCACTAATGTAAAATTCAATAAAACCTTCTCCTTTCTTATCCATACCTATATCATAGTATGTGCAGGACGTTTGTCCTATGTTATTCTGAAGAGGATTCTTTTTCCTTTCTATTGCACTACATAGTAAGAAAAATATAGGAAAAACCATATCGGATATTTCACAATCGCAAAATAAAATTGTATACTAATATTATGTATTTTTACGTGGATCGGTAGGAGAGGACAAAATTGAACACTAGCTATGAACATTTGCAAAATATGATGGAAGATGTGTTAAGACAACTAGGATATCCTAATGAAATATATCACTTATTAAAAGAACCTTCTCGAGTGTTAAAAGTACGTATTCCTGTTCGGATGGATGATGATAAAATCCGAATTTTTACTGGATATAGAATACAGCATCACGATCTATTTGGTGTGACCCAAGGAAATGTCCATTTTCGACCAACATTAACGGAAAAAGAAGTCTCAGCATTGGCAATCTTAAGGAGCGTAAAAGCAAGTAATCTACAGCTACCATTAGGAGGAAGCTGTGGAGGAGTTGTGTGTGACCCTCGAGAATTATCCTATAGGGAATTAGAAAGACTATGTAGAGGATACGTTCGGGTCATTCAACACGTTATTGGCCCACAACTAGATATACCTTCATCGGATGCTTCACTTGATCCACAGATCATGGCCTGGATGATGGATGAGTATAGTAGATTGAACGCAAACGAAGATCCCAATTTTATTACAGGTAAGCCATTTGTGCTAGGTGGTTTGAAAAAGAAAGAAGAAGCTATCAAACAGGGGATCCTTCAGACAATCCTTTCTTTGACCGAGCAGCATCAGCTGGATTTACATAATACGAGAATATTAATACATGGCACTGGGCAGATCGGTAGTTATTTAGCAGATGCGTTATATGAGAAAGGTGCGAAAATTGTAGGAATATCTGACCCACAAGCTGCCATCTTTGAAGAAGATGGTATTGACATACCAGAGTTATGGAAATCTAAGGATCGTTTTGGAATCATTACAAGAAACAAAAATAGTATAACCATCGAAGAACTAATGAGACAGCAGGCAGATGTGCTAATTTTAACAACGAAAAATGAACAAATAACTAAAGAGCTTGCTGAACAATTACATTCTACTTTCATTGTTGAAACAGTCAGCCATACATTAGAAAGGGAAGCAATTCACTTCTTACATCAGCAACAAGTTCAAATAATTCCGGAAGTATTATCTACAACCGGAGGAATTATATATGCCTATATCGAGTGGATGGAACATAAGCAGGGAAAAAAGTTCACTGATGATGAGATTACAGAGTTATTTGGTACTATAATCAAGCAAGCAATCCAAGCTGTTTCAGACATCGCAGAACAGAAAGATGTAAATTTATATACTGCAAGTTATATGATTGGGTTAAGAAATCAAGCAGAAGCGTTACGATTTAGAGGCTGGCTTTAAATTAAAAGGGAGTGTTAATAAAAATGCAACAGGAGCAAGCGATTATTATTGGAGCAGGTCCATGTGGGATGTCTGCAGCCATTGAATTGCAAAATATTGGAATTGATCCATTATTGATTGAAAAGGGAAATATTGTGGATGCGATCTATCGTTATCCAACCCACCAAACCTTCTTCAGTTCAAGTGATAAATTAGAGATAGGCGATGTTGCCTTTGTTACAGAAAAACAAAAACCTGTTCGAAATCAAGCATTAGCCTATTATCGAACAGTAGCTGAAAGGAAGAAATTAAGAATTAACAGCTTTGAAGAGGTAACTTCTATTGATAAGAAGAGCAACTCCTTTATTCTAGAAACCGTTAATTATGATAAGGAAATCAATCAGTATAAGGCAAAGTATATTGTTATCGCTACTGGTTATTACGGGCAACCAAACCGTATGGAGATTAAAGGAGAAGAGCTAAACAAGGTTTCCCATTATTTTAAAGAAGCACACCCCTTCTATCAAAAAGAGGTGTGTATCATTGGAGGTAAAAATTCTGCTGTAGATGCAGCGATTGAACTACAAAGGGCACGAGCTAAAGTCACTGTACTATATCGTGGTCAAGATTATTCTCCAAGTGTAAAACCATGGATTTTACCAGAATTTGTTTCACTCATCAAGCATGGTAAAATCAAAATGGAATTTAATGCTGATCTATTAGAAATAACGAGAGATAAAGTTATTTATGAAGTAGATGGGAAGAAAAAAGAATTAGATAATGATTTTGTATTTGCAATGACAGGATATCAACCAAATCAATCCTTCTTAAAGGATATTGGGATAACTGTGGATCTTGCTACCGGTCGACCAACCTTTAACCCAGATACAATGGAAACAAATATTGAAAATGTCTATATTGCCGGTGTTATCGCAGCCGGTTATGATAATAACGAAATCTTTATCGAAAATGGTCGATTTCATGGAGGGTTAATTGCCAGATCAATTCATAACAAATAATGTTTTAGTCACAAAAAGCTTGTTCTAATTCATAAGTTGTTGCTCCTTGTTCTAAAAGGAGCATTAACTTTATTCTTGCTTTAGGACCATTCACATGATTAGCAAAGATCACTCCAATATCCTGTAATGTTTTCCCGCCACCTTTATAGTTATAAGTCGGTTGAACTCTGCCTTGATAGCAACGGGTGACCAAAACAATGGTAATACCATAATCGATTAATTGCTTTAGAGCTGGCAGAATATCTGGTGGCACATTCCCTTGCCCAAATCCTTCTATAACAAGACCGTCAACTTCTTGACTGCATAGGCACGATAGGATGGAAGGAGACATACCAGTAAAAGCTTTTATTAGAAATACATTCCTCGTTAATTGCTTAGGTTGATAATATTCTTTTTCATCCGTTAATAGCTGATAGAAGTTTATACTTTTTTTATTAACAAAACCGATCGGTCCAACAGGAGGACTCTTAAAAGTTGAGACATTACTAGTCGATGTTTTCGTAACATATTTCGCTGTATGTATCTCATCATTAAATACAACAAGTACGCCATGGTTTCCTGCCTTCTTATATGAGGCAACTTGAATAGAGCATAGCAGATTGTACAAGCCATCTGAACCTACATCATTACTAGAGCGCATGGCACCTGTTAACACAATAGGTATAGAGGTCGATAGGGTAAGGTCAAGAAAATAAGCAGTTTCCTCTAAAGTATCGGTGCCATGGGTTATGACGACACCTCTCGTTGTCTCTTGAATATTGCTTTCCACAAATTGTGCAAGCTTTAACATATGGTTTGGTGTAATATGTGGCGAAGGTAATGAGAATAATTCTATTTCTCTAATCGTAAAATCTGTTGATTGAACTTTATCTAATAAAGGATGATTCTCACTTGATCCAACATGACCTTCATGGTCTTGAACCATCGATATGGTTCCACCAGTATGAATTACTAAAATTTCTTTCATTTTATCCCTGCCTTTTTAGGTAGTGTATTCGTAGTTTTTTGAGAGTAGGTGTCGATTTGTTTGGACTTTTAACAGCAGCTATAGCTCCCGCTTTTGCCATATTAGCTTTTTTTTACCTAAAGGATGAATATGAATTAGAACCTTTATCCGCAGTAACCAGAACTTTTACCTATGGAGCTTTATTAGTGTTCCCTATTATGTTCATCCAATATGCTTTTATCGAAGAAGGGATTGCTCAAACGCCCATGTGGAGAAGCTATTTTCTCTTTGGTTTATTAGAGGAATTCTTTAAATGGTTCTTCTTCTTAATTACTACCTATAAATATTCGAAATTTTCCTCTGTATATGATGGTATCGTTTATGGTGTATCGATCAGCTTAGGATTTGCTACGGTTGAAAATTTGCTTTATTTATTCGCACATGGTATTGAAAGTGCCTTTAGCCGTGCCATATTCCCTGTATCCTCCCATGCTCTATTTGGTGTTATTATGGGATATTACATGGGAAGAGCAAAGTTTCGTTCTAAGAATAGCTATTTCCATTTATTGATCGCATTAATTATACCAGTTATTTTACACGGAACCTATGATTTTATTTTAGAAACCATCACCAAATCTTGGTTATATTGGTTAATACCATTTATGATTGTATTATGGTTTTATGGATTAAGAAAGGTAAAAATGGCCAACGAATATTCCAAGCTTCATCAATATGAAATATGAAAAAGCTAGCAGGTGGAAATTTTCACCTGCTAGCTTTTTTGATTATTTATAAACAGTGGACTTAACAGATTTATTCCTTCATCAACACTTACACAAAAAATCATGAATAATTTACCTTTAATTAATAAAACCTATCGATATATCAATTCAATTTATGGGGCTAAATGGAGGTAATGAAAATGAAAGTGCTCAAAACTGGCATGCTAATTGTATTTATTTTTTCCCTTCCTTTCTTGTTAACATCACAAGAGACGGAGGTTAAAGCATTTAGTGATCAAGTAATACAACACGGAGCAACTGGTGAAGACGTCATTGAGCTTCAAGCAAGACTTCAATATCTTGGTTTTTATAACGGAAATATTGATGGAGTATTTGGCTGGGGGACTTATTGGGCTTTAAGAAATTTCCAATACGAATTTGGTTTAGATATTGATGGATTAGCTGGGGAAGAGACAAAACAAAAGTTGATTAGTGCTAGCGAGTATAACAAACAATATGTAAGAGAACAGATAAACAAAGGAAAAGACTTTACCCATTATGGCGGAATGGATATGGAGAAACAAACAAAAGAAAAAAATCCATCACCAAATAATCAAGGTCAAGAAACGGAAAAAAATAATGCAAAGGAAGAGGATCTTGAGCCAACAGCAGTGAACGTTCCTCAAGGTTTTTCACAAAATGATATAAAATTGATGGCAAATGCCGTTTATGGTGAAGCAAGAGGAGAACCATATCAAGGGCAAGTAGCTGTAGCTGCTGTTATTTTAAATAGAGTGGAAAGTCCAAGTTTTCCCAATACCATCTCAGGTGTTATTTTTGAGCCACGTGCGTTTACAGCTGTAAGTGATGGGCAGATTTGGTTAACACCAAATGAAAAAGCACGGAGAGCTGTATTAGATGCGATTAATGGTTGGGATCCAACGGGTGAAGCTATCTATTATTTTAACCCTAATACAGCCACATCTGATTGGATATGGTCAAGACCACAAATCAAAAAAATAGGAAAGCATATATTCTGTATGTAAATTGGAGGTGTTATGATGTTTAGATGGCTATTAATTACTTTATTAAGTTTAGGAATAGTTGGGGTTTCTGTTTGGGGATATCAAGAGCATCAAGAAAAAAATGCCATATTGATACAAGCAGAGAACAGCTACCAACGCTCCTTTCATGATTTAGCCTATTATATGGATTTATTACATGACAAAATCGGATCAACCTTAGCGATGAATAGTCGTGAACAATTATCTCCACAATTAGCTGAAATTTGGAGACTTACTTCTATGGCACACGGGAATGTTGGTCAACTCCCACTCACGTTACTACCTTTTAATAAAACAGAAGAATTTTTGTCACAAATGGGTGATTTTAGTTACCAAACAGCAATTAGAGATTTAGAAAAAGAACCATTATCAGATAAGGAACTACAAACCTTTGAATCGTTATATGAAATGTCTGGAGATATTGAATCAGAATTAAGAAAAGTTCAAAATATGGTTTTAAATGAAAACTTGAGATGGATGGACGTCCAGTTAGCATTAGTAAATAATGATGAACAAGCAGATAATACGATTATTGATGGATTTAAAACAGTGGAAAAAACGGTAGAAGGATATTCTGAAGGAAAAATGAATGCTAGCTTAATGGGAACATCTAGTAAAAAAGATGGTTTTAGCATCCTTGGTGATGAAAAAATATCGAAAGAAGAAGCAAAGAAAAAAATAAGAGAATTACTACAAGTGGATAAGGAAACAGAAATCAATGTTACTACTACTGGAGACGGGGCTACAGTTCCTTTATACAGTGGATCGTACCAGAAAAATAACCAATCAGGTTATATCGATATTACGCAAAATGGTGGTCATCCACTTACAATGATGATCAATCGAGAGGTGACGGAAGCTAAAATTGGTCTAAATAAAGCAACTCAACTAGCAGAACAATATCTGCAGGATTTAGATTTTGAGGAGTTAGCTTTATTAGAAAGTAATCAATATGATAATGTAGGGGTCTTTCATTTTATTCCTCAAGTCGATGACGTCTGGATTTATCCTGATGTGATTCAGGTTAAAGTAGCTTTAGACAATGGAGATATTTTAGGACTTGTGGCAAAAGATTATTTTGAGAACCATCGGGATCGAGAGATTCATTCACCAAAAATTACAGAAGAAGAAGCGAGAAAGGAAGTCAATCCTAACCTGAAAATTCATGAAAATCATCTAGCTATTATCGAGGATGATTTAGGAGAAGAAGTCCTAGCGTATGTCTTCTTAGGTACATTAGGAAACGACAGCTACAAAATATTTATCAATGCAGAGTCCGGTGATGAAGAGCGTGTTGAAAAGCTAAAACAAGCAGAGATTAGATATTAGTTCGATCTAGAGAAGGGAATCTGTTCCCTTCTCCCTTTTTTTTGTGATAATATATAAGAGGTATTTATTCATCATCCATAGAAGAGTTATGGCGCTCTAGTAGGTGGTCCTAAGGATGATGACGGTTTACGCTCTGAAAAGAGAACCACAATGAAAGGGGCTTTTAGTGTGACAGAAAAAAAAATAGCTATTGCGATTGATGGTCCTGCAGCAGCTGGGAAAAGTACAGTAGCCAAAAAGGTCGCAGAAAAACTGCATTATGTATATATTGATACGGGTGCGATGTATCGCTCGTTAACATACAAGGTGCTCCAAGACAATATAGATATGAAGGATGAAAATGCTGTCCTTAATCTTCTAAAGAAAACAAACATTTTATTGGATCAACATTTTGATGTATACGTAAATAACGAAAAGATAACGGCGGAAATTAGAACATCAGATGTAACGGATCATGTGTCTCTTATAGCTTCTTATCCTTCAGTTAGAGAAGAAATGGTTACACGTCAGCAAAAGCTTGCAACAGATCGTGGGGTTGTCATGGATGGTCGAGACATTGGAACAAGAGTGCTACCTGATGCGGAAGTAAAGGTGTTTTTAATAGCAAGTGTGGAGGAAAGGGCAAAAAGAAGACATGAAGAAAATGTTACTAAACACCTCCCTAGTAATTTCGAACAGATTAAGTTAGATATCGAGAAGAGAGATCGAATGGATACTGAAAGAACCGCTTCACCTTTAAAGAAAGCAGATGATGCGATCGAAATTGACACAACCTCACTTAGCATTGAGGATGTAGTCAATAAAATTCTTTCATTAGTGCAAGAGGTGGAATAAATATGAGTTTCTATAAATTTGCTCGCTCTGTTGTTAAGCTATGGTTAAAATCAAAGTATAAAGTAATAACTGTAGGAACGGAACATATCCCTAAAACAGGTCCCGTAATTATTTGTTCCAACCATATTTCTAATTTTGACCCCCCAGTAGTTGGAATTACGTGTCCACGAGAAATTCATTTCATGGCAAAGGAAGAGCTATTTAATAATAAAATGCTTGCGTTTATTTTAAAGCATGTCCATGCATTTCCAATCAAAAGAGGGATGAAGGATAGAAATGCCCTTCGAAAGGGCTTAGAGGTCTTAAAGGATGGAAATGTGCTTGGCTTGTTTCCAGAGGGAACGAGAAGTAAGACAGGTGAATTAAAAAAAGGTTTAGCAGGAGCTGGGTTTTTTGCTCTTCGTTCTAAGGCAACCATTATTCCTTGTGCGATTATTGGTGATTATCGTGGTAAGGATCCACTAAAGGTTTACTATGGTCCACCAATTGATATGGAGGGATTAAGAAGTGAAAAAGCTTCCGCACAAGAAGTAACAGATGTTATAATGGAACATATTAAAAAAATCAAAGAAAATTATTAACTTCAACATCGTTTTAACTTGACAAATTTGTCTAAATGTTAGAAGTTAGAAAAAAGCACATTTATGTTTTTTGTGTTGTAATTTGAAGGAGGTCTTTGTCATGGAAGAGATGAACCAAGAAAATTCCGAAATTAAAGAGCTTTCCATTGGTGACATTGTTAAGGGGAAAGTGGTTAAGGTAGAGGAGAAGCATATACTAGTAGATATCGGTCAAAAGGTGGAAGGAATTGTTCCTATTAGTGAACTATCTGCCTTGCGTATTGACACTGCAAGTGACGTGGTTAATGAGGGAGACGAACTAGAATTACAAGTAAAGAAAATAGAAGATGAAGAGATCGTTTTATCTAAAAAAGCGGTCATTGCTGAAAAGGCTTGGGAGGATTTACAAAAACAGTTCGACGAAAATCAAACACTTGAAGCAGTAGTGAAGGATGTCGTAAAAGGTGGTCTAGTGGTCGATGTGGGAGTAAGAGGCTTCATCCCTGCTTCCTTGGTAGAAACACACTATGTAGAAGACTTTTCAGATTACAAGGATAAACCACTTACATTAAAAATTGTCGAATTAGATAAAGAGCAAAATCGTATTATTCTTTCCCATCGAGCTGTAATAGAGCAAGAAGCACAACAGAAAAAGTCAGAATTGCTAGAGCAATTAGAAGAGGGTCAAGTGTTAGAAGGTACCGTTCAACGCATCACAGACTTCGGTGTGTTCGTAGATATAGGTGGAATTGATGGTTTAGTACATATTTCCCAATTATCACATACTCATGTCGACAAGGCTTCTGATGTTGTATCAGAAGGTGATACCATTCAAGTTAAAGTACTATCCGTGGATAAAGAGGAAGAAAGAATCTCATTATCCCATAAAGCTACACTTCCTGGCCCATGGGACAACATCGAAGACAAGATTGCAGTAAATGATGTGATAGAAGGTACAGTTAAACGCTTAGTGAACTTTGGGGCATTTGTAGAAGTATTACCTGGTGTAGAAGGACTTGTTCATATTTCTCAAATTTCGAGAGAACATATTGGAACTCCAGGGGAAGTACTAGAAGTTGGTCAAAAAGTAAATGTGAAGGTGCTTGAAGTGAATGCTTCTGAAAAGCGTATTTCATTGAGTATAAAAGAACTAGAAGAGGAAAAACAAGACCAGGAGATCAAACAATATGAAGCTACAGAAGATCAATCAGGATTCCAGCTTGGAGACATGATTGGCGATAAGCTAGATAAGTATAAAAATTAGTGTTTTTAAGGGCTACTTCATTTAACAGATGAGTTGAATGTGGTAGCCCTTGTTTTTTGCTCCACTTTCTTTCATATAGTTTATCATCAGATGTATAAATAAAGCTGTCATGTCGATAATGATAAGGGTGATAGCTATGAACGAAAATCTATTTTTATGGGGTATTTGGTTGCTTTGGTGTTTAGTTACCTTTTTTATGGGGAAGTCGATCCAGCGGACTTATTATGGAATTGGTTTGCTTCTATTAAGCATATGTGTTCCTTATACACTTGAACTAAGTGGTATTTTATTTCCTATGTCCCTTATATTCCTTTTATTATACAGCTTTCTAGGTCTTGTGTTATTCCCGCTAAAGCTAAAAAAATATCTGCTTATCCTCTTATTTGCTTATCTTTATGTGATTTATTTCCTTTGGAGATTTACTAGCCCAATATTTGATGATAGCTGGTTTGTTACCTTAGCTATTGTGTTCTCTACTGTTGTATTCATGTTCGTTGAAAAACAATTTCAGTCGAAAATCTTAATGTGGTGTACAAGTCTAGCGATTGGTCACACACTTTATACATTTATTTGTTGGAGTTATTATTTACAATACAATATTAACTTTCAACACTTCTACAATATCTTTGTCGGAGTGATCGTCCTTTTTACGATACAACACTTTTGGAAAACATTTATGCATAAGGTGGATGTGCTACTTCAGGTGATTGAATCAAAAAAGGTAAGTTAATTCACTTAATAAACGATAATTATGTTATGTAAACTAAACTTCTATAAGCTTGTCTTTTTCCAATCGTTTATGGTAACTTTAATAGGTGATATGAAGATGGTGAAATTTATTGAGGAAGGATGTGCCTTCATGAGAAATTCAGTAGTTGCGATAGTAGGAAGGCCTAATGTTGGAAAATCGACGATATTTAACCGATTAGTAGGAGAAAGAATTTCAATTGTTGAGGATATACCTGGTGTTACAAGAGATCGAATTTATGCAAAGGCTGAATGGTTAAATAATAATTTTCGATTAATTGATACTGGTGGTATTGAAATAGGAGATGAACCATTACTGATACAGATGAGAGAGCAAGCAGAGGTTGCAATTCGTGAAGCTGATGTCATCATTTTTCTAGTAAATGGACGTGAAGGAATTACCGCAGCAGACGAAGAAGTAGCAAAACTGCTATTTAAATCAAGTAAACCAATTGTCCTAGCTGTTAATAAAATAGATAATCCTGAAATGCGTGAGCAAATATACGAGTTCTATTCTTTAGGATTTGGTGAGCCATATCCTATATCGGGAACTCATGGACTCGGTTTAGGTGACTTATTAGATCGAGTAGTAGATCTATTTCCTGAACATCTTAATGATGAAATTGAGGATGATGTTATTCATTTTAGCTTAATTGGGAGACCTAATGTAGGGAAATCCTCTTTAGTAAATGCATTGTTGAATGAAGAAAGGGTAATAGTAAGTGATATTGCAGGCACCACACGAGATGCGATTGACACATCTTTCACTAAGGAAGATCAGGATTTCGTCATTATCGACACTGCCGGAATGAGAAAAAGAGGAAAAATCTATGAAACTACAGAAAAATACAGTATTTTGAGAGCATTAAAAGCAATCGAGCGATCTGATGTCGTTTTGACTCTAATCGATGCAGAAACAGGTATAATTGAGCAGGACAAAAAAATTGCTGGCTATGCTCACGAAGCAGGAAAAGCAGTAGTTATTGTAGTAAATAAGTGGGACACGATCGAACAACATGATCATGCAATAAAGGAATTTGAAGAAAAAATTCGAGCACATTTTTCATTTCTTGATTATGCACCAATTGTTTTTCTTTCAGCAAAAACGAAAAAAAGAATTCATACATTAATACCAAAAATAATTCAGGCAAGTGAAAATCACACCAAAAGGGTGGAAACGAATGTATTAAATGATGTCATCATGGATGCTCTAGCTATAAATCCAACACCGACGAAACACGGGAAGCGTCTTAAAGTATTATACGCTACTCAGGTTGCTGTAAAACCTCCAACTTTCGTGGTATTTGTTAATGATCCTGAATTAATGCACTTTTCTTATGAAAGGTATTTGGAAAATAAAATAAGAGAAGCATTCGGTTTTGAAGGAACACCGATCAAGATTTATGCAAGAAGACGGAGTTAGGGGGAATTAAAGATGTCAAAAGTTGCTGTTTTAGGTGCAGGTAGTTGGGGAACAGCTTTAGCAATGGTTCTCCAAGATAACCATCATGATGTTCGGTTATGGACACATAAAGAAGAACAGAAAAAAATGATGATTGAAACTAAAAAAAATGAAAAATATTTACCAAACATTGTTTTGCCATCAGACTTAAAGATTGTAGATTCAATGGAAGAAGCAACTAAAGATGTAGATGCGGTTGTATTAGTAGTGCCAGCCAAAGCGATTAGAGAGACATGTAAAAAACTTCAGCCATATCTTCATGACAACCTTCTCGTTATTCATGGTTCGAAAGGGATTGAACCAATTTCACATAAGAGAATTTCTGAAATTATTGAAGAAGAATTAACGGGAACAAACTATTTGGATATTGTTGCATTGTCCGGCCCAAGTCATGCAGAAGAAGTGAGTTTAAAACATCCTACCACGGTAACAGCTGCCTCAACAAAGGAAGAGGCTGCTAGAATAGCCCAGGATCTCTTTATGAATCAATACTTTAGAGTGTATACAAGTAAGGATATTATTGGGGTTGAGTTAGGTGGGGCATTAAAAAATATTATTGCCTTAGGTGCAGGTATTTCCGATGGACTCGGCTATGGTGATAATGCGAAAGCAGCCCTAATTACGAGAGGACTTGCAGAGATCTCTAGAATTGCTACTGTATTAGGGGCAAACCCATTTACCTTTATTGGTTTATCAGGAGTAGGGGATCTAATTGTAACCTGCACGAGTGTACATAGTAGAAATTGGCGTGCAGGAAATTTATTAGGAAAAGGGAAAAAATTAAAGGAAGTTCTCCAGCATATGGGGATGACGGTCGAAGGTGTTAGAACAGCTGAGGCCACATACCAGTTAGCTGAAAAATGGGAAGTGGAGATGCCTATTACTTCGGGGATATATGAGGTGATTTTTCATGACAAGCACCCAAAGGATGTTGTTGACAAATTGATGCAAAGAAATAAAACAAATGAAATGGAAGACATCATCCGAATATGGTCCAATAGGTATTCTCATTAACTGTTTACACACTCCTTGCATACTATGGAATGGAAATCTATAGTTAGGAGGAGTGACATTGAGCGATTACAAACAAAAAATGTTTGATCAAATACAAAAAAAATCAAACATTCAGGCTGATGAAATTATGAAGGTAGCCCAATCTGTGCAAAATGCAGATTTTTCTGACGAAGCTACTGTTAGAAAGTTAATTCGCCGCCTTTCAAATATGGCAGGTAAACCTGTCTCAAAAGAAAAAGAAGATAAAATTGTCAAAGCCATTACGAACAATAATATGCCTGCAGATATGAATACACTGAGTAAATTATTTAAAAAGTGATCCTATGGGCACATGAGGATGCAATATCCAATTGCTTCGCATAGAATAAATCGCACAAGCATTCACTTTCAGGGTGAATAAGGGTATTAATTTAGTCATTGCCGAAGTAGATCTGCCCCTTCTACCTCGGTTTTTTTTATTAATCATTGTTTTTTGTTCATTGAAGAAAATTAAGGATGATGGAGTAATTGTGCTATAATATTTATAATCGATAGGATCTAAACG
The DNA here is from genome assembly GCF_055392695.1 of Gracilibacillus sp. JCM 18966. NCBI lineage: Bacteria > Bacillati > Bacillota > Bacilli > Caryophanales > Bacillaceae > Gracilibacillus > Gracilibacillus sp. JCM 18966. Next base: position 3,186,848 of record NZ_AP043883.1, read on the forward strand.
ATTTGAATGCTTATACGAAGGAAAGGATGAAATGATATTGTCAGCTTCAATGATGATGATGTGGGTTTCTTTTGCTGGAATGTTTGCACTATTTTTGGCAATTGGGCTAATCTTACTAAGTAGATATAAATTGAAAGGGATTGTAGCAGGCATTGTAGCAACATTTGCTTATGCTTTTTTAATTATTGGCGGTTTAATTATCGCCTTTGTTGTACTAAGAGGACCTACAGCATAAATGGAGGCGAAAGAGACAGAATGACACTAAGAAATAACTTTTTACTAATCTTATTGCTATTAATGTTATCAGGCTGTATGTATCCACAAGAACAATTGAGCCAAAATGAACTCACAAACGATGCACAATTGAATATGGTTCAACAAGCTATTAATCAATATCAAGAGAGAAATGAAGGAAGACTCCCAATTATTACAAAAGATCAGGATACACCTATTTACCAAAAATATCTTATTGATTTTACCTTATTAAAACAACAAGGATTAATTCAATCCATCCCTGGATCTGCTTTCGAAAATGGTGGATTCTATCAATATGTTCTAATTGATGTAGAAACAGAGCCGACTGTAAAAGTCATCGATTTAAGAGTGACAGACCAATTAAGAGAAGTACAGCAAAAGCTTAATTTTTATCGGAATGAACATACATATCCACCATTTGGTGAAAAAGAAGGAGAAGGGGTCTATACCTTGAATTATGAGGCATTAAACCTAGACAAGCCTCCGCATATTGAAAGCCCTTATTCGGGGAATAATTTACCAATATTGATTAATACAGATGGTGAATTGATCATTGACTATCGATTAGATTTATATCCATTACTCGAAGAAACAGACCGTACTTTTCAACAGGATGAAGATATTCGATCACTTTTAACCGATCAATATCCTATTGTACCAGCATATTCTGCTCCATATTATGTAAAAAATAACGAACCTGTTTTTGCAATCCAATAAAATAAGAAACCGGACTTTATCAGAAAATGAGGTAGATAAAGTCCGGTTTTTCATTTCCTACATTTTTTACTTTTTATATCATTTTGTGCTTGAAGCATATTTCGGATTAATTAAAATAATATAGGACTAGATAGAAAAATAGGTACTATCTATCGTCTACTACTAATTTAGGACTTGTTTACAGACAATAGATAAAATTATTTTCCACTACTTATTATTTCTTAGCATATTTTAATAGGACAACATCATAAACTATAAATGTCAATTGCTCGAGTTATCATAAATGTTTAATAGATCGGGAGGGGATCACTTGGAAAGAGTAGATATCTTCAAGGATATTTCGAAGCGTACGAACGGTGATATTTATCTAGGTGTTGTAGGAGCAGTTAGAACAGGTAAGTCTACATTTATTAAAAAATTTATGGAAAAAACAGTATTACCTAATATTCCGAATGAAAGTGACCGATTAAGAGCACAGGATGAATTACCACAAAGCGCAGCAGGCAAAACGATTATGACAACAGAGCCGAAATTCATTCCAAATCAAGCAGTAACGCTACAAGTAGATGAAGGCTTAGAAGTAAACGTTCGACTAGTGGATTGTGTAGGCTACACAGTGAATGGGGCACAAGGTTTTGAGGATGAAAACGGTCCAAGAATGATTCATACACCATGGTATGAAGAGCCTATCCCATTCCATGATGCTGCTGAAATTGGAACGAGAAAAGTCATCCAAGAGCATTCTACTATGGGAATTGTAGTAACAACAGATGGAACAATTGGAGAAATCCCAAGAGAAGACTATGTGGATGCGGAAGCAAGAATTGTAGAAGAATTAAAAGAAGTAGGAAAACCGTTCATCATGGTTATTAATTCTGTTCAGCCATTTAATCAAGAGACTGAATTACTTAGACAAGAGTTAACAGAGAAATTTGATATTCCAGTACTAGCGATGAGTGTCGAGAGCATGACAGAACATGATATAAATAATGTTCTGCGAGAAGTATTATATGAATTCCCTGTGCTCGAGGTTAATGTGAATCTTCCTAGCTGGGTTTTAGTATTAGATGATAATCATTGGCTAAGACAAAACTATCAGGTTGCGATTGAAGAAACAGTAAAAGATATTAAAAGATTAAGAGATGTGGATCACGTTATCGGTTATTTTGATCAATTTGATTTCATTGATCAGGCTACATTAGCAGGAATTGAGATGGGAGAAGGGGTTGCAGATATTGATCTCCACGCTCCTAACGAATTATATGATCAGGTGTTAAAAGAGATCGTAGGTGAAGAGATAAGAGGGAAGGACCATTTATTACAGCTTATGCAGGAATTTACAAATGCCAAAAAAGAATACGATCAAGTCTCCGATGCTTTGAGAATGGTCAAGCAAACCGGATACGGAGTTGCTGCACCTGCTCTAACAGATATGGCATTGGAGGAGCCTGAGATCATTAGACAAGGGCCAAGATTCGGCGTTCGGTTAAAAGCTGTTGCTCCTTCTATCCATATGATTAAGGTGGATGTAGAGTCAGAATTTGCACCTATCATTGGTACGGAAAAACAAAGTGAGGAGCTGGTTAGATACCTAATGCAGGATTTTGAAGAAGATCCATTATCCATTTGGCAATCTGACATATTCGGACGTTCCTTAAGTTCTATCGTTAGAGAAGGAATTCAAGCAAAACTGTCTCTAATGCCTGAGAATGCAAGATTTAAACTAAAAGAAACATTGGAAAGAATAATTAATGAGGGCTCTGGTGGTCTGATAGCAATCATTTTATAACCAATAACGATTTTAAAAGCGATAATGCTACATGCGTTACGCTTTTTTATTTTTTGTGAAAAATTTGAATAGGAAATGTTTTCATAGTTTAACCGTGATTCTCCATTTCCATCAAAATGTAAGAAAGAAGAGGTTCTTAGATGGAGTTTCCTCCTAATTTCGTTCATTTTTTAGTATAGAATCTCAAAAAATGTCTATACTGTTGATAAAATAGATAAATTGAATTTCCAAATCATAACAAATGCTGATATCATGGCATTTGAAAACACTTGCATCACTTTAGAACATGTGATACTATTCTTGTAAATTCAACAAAAATTCACTAGAAATAATTTTTTTCTAGTGAAAAACAAGATTAATTGTTGAATTATATTGGATTCTCAGTTATTATAAGCCTTGTCATCACATTCTGATGACAAAGCTATAAAGAATTCTGTGAAAATAATTTCCGAATTTTATAGCTTATTTTGGGAGGAGGTGAATATCATGAACAAAACAGATCTAATTAATGCAGTTGCTGAGAAAAGTGAGCTATCTAAAAAAGATGCTACAAAAGCTGTTGATGCGGTTTTTGAATCTATCATGGATTCACTTAAAGGTGGAGACAAAGTTCAATTAATTGGTTTTGGAAACTTTGAAGTGCGCGAACGTGCTGCTCGTAAAGGACGTAACCCGCAAACTGGAGAAGAAATCGAAATTCCAGCAAGTAAAGTTCCTGCTTTCAAACCAGGTAAAGCCCTAAAAGATATCGTAAAATAATAGATATTACATATGGGCAACTATAAAAAGGGTGCAATTTTGCACCCTTTTTTTTCACTATTTATAGTAGAAGGCTTAATAAAGCAAAGGGAATAACCGTTTGTTCCTTTTGTTTTATTAAGTCAGACTAAACGGGCATATTACGATTAGGAACGTTTTTACGAGAGAATAATGTAAAATTATGATATACTTATGATATGATAATAAAGGATTTTTCAAGAATTGCGGTGATTTCTCATGAGGCAGCATCCATTATTCGAGCATTATACGAATTTAATACATACTTCTACAAAAAATAAATACTTAAACAAGCATCTAGACAACGTTTTTGTTGAGACAGAAAAAATTCAAGCATTAGATTGTCTTATTAACAATAATGCGAACAAGGAGAATTTTATTCTGGCAACAATGCTTGTTCAAATTGCACTTAATACACATGATCAAATAGATAAACAGATGGATGATCAAGATATTAAAGCCAAAAAAGAACAACAACTCACTGTGTTAGCAGGTGATTATTATTCAGGCATTTATTATCACATCCTTTCCCAATCCAGTGACATAAGCTTTATACGCCAGCTCGCCGAAGGTATTCATGAACTAACAAAACTTAAAACAACCGTTTTTTATCAAGCATACGATCGTACGGATCGCTTTTTGGCAGACTATTCTGCCTTAAACAGCATGATTATAAAATCTGTTGCAGCATATTTTAATCGAGAGACTCACTTTGATTTTGTTAGTAAATGGCTGCTTGCGATTAAATTAGAAAGAGAATATTCTAGGTTAGAGCAAGGGGACCAGACTTTTTTTCATCAATTGGTACAAGATAAACTACTAAAGCAAAACACAACAAAGCATTTACAGAATTTGCTTAAGCAGATGATTCATTATACCAAAAGAGAATTGAGTGACTATAAAAAATTATTACCAGAATATCTTCACCCTTTAACCACTTTTTCTGTTAATACCATTTTGGAAGAAGGATTATCGAAATGAAACCACAATCAAAAGAAGAAAAAGTACACCAAGTATTTGAAAAAATCTACGATAATTATGATCAAATGAATTCTATCATCTCCTTTCAGAAGCATAAAAAATGGCGTCAGGATGTTATGAGAAGAATGCAAGTTAATAAAGGGGAAAGGGCCTTAGATGTATGTTGTGGGACAGGTGATTGGACATTTGCCTTAGCGGAACAAGTAGGTAGATCAGGAGAAGTGATCGGCCTTGATTTTAGTAAAAATATGCTCTCTGTAGCCAAACAACGAAATCAAAAGGGAGAATTGCCACAGATAGACTTTGTTCATGGTAACGCAATGGATTTACCTTTTGAGGATAATTATTTTGACTATGTCACCATTGGCTTCGGATTAAGGAATGTACCAGATTATTTAAGGACGTTGGAAGAAATGTATCGCGTGGTGAAGCCTGGTGGAAAGGTGATTTGTCTAGAAACTTCTCAGCCAACCATCCCTGTATATAGACAGCTCTATTATTTCTATTTCAAAAATATCATGCCACTATTTGGAAAGGTTTTTGCCAAAAGTTATCAAGAGTATGTATGGTTACATGAATCAGCAAAAGACTTCCCGGGTAAAGAAGAATTAAAAAAATTATTCGAGAAAGCTGGTTTAAGTAATATTAAAATAAAAAGCTATACTGGTGGTGTAGCAGCAATGCACATGGGGGAAAAGATAGTAAATAGTAAAGGTGACTAGAATGAAGCTTGCTAAAAATTATGCGTTTTTAAGAAGAGACTTAAAGCAAATCGAATCAACATTAGAGGATACGATCTTCACAGATCAGCCAGTGTTACATGAAGCATCTACTCAATTATTAAGGGCTGGTGGAAAAAGACTTCGCCCTATTTTTGTTTTATTGGCAGCAATGTTTGGGAACTATAACCTTAGTAAAATAAAGAAAGTCGCAAGTGCTGTGGAGCTAATACATATGGCGTCATTAGTTCATGACGATGTGATAGATGATTCAGATACGCGAAGGGGAAAACCTACCGTGAAGTCACATTGGGATAATCAAATTGCTATGCTAACCGGTGATTTCATCTTCGCAAAGGCACTACAGCAATTCACAGATATTGAATACCCGAGGGCACATCAGATATTGTCTAAAACAATGGTTGAATTAACCATTGGGGAAATTGAACAAATAAGAGATAAGTTTAATTATGAGCAGAATTTCCGCTCCTATCTTCGTCGGATTAGGAGAAAGACGGCATTGCTCATATCCTCTAGTTGCCAATTAGGAGCAGTTGTAGCCGAAACTTCTAGTGAAACAGAAAAAGCATTATATAATTATGGTTATTATATGGGAATGTCTTATCAAATTATTGATGATATTCTTGACTTCACAGCAACAGAAAAAGAGCTCGGGAAACCATCTGGAAGTGATTTACTACAAGGAAATATCACTCTTCCCGTATTATATGCGATGGAAAATCCACAAATAAAGGCTTCTATTATCAATCTATTTGCAAATAAAGAGCAAATGAGCCAGGTAGAACTAAAACGAGTGGTAGAGGCAATTGCAAAATCTGGTGCTATAGAAAAAGCAAGAAGAGTAAGTAATACATATTTAAAGAAAGCTTATCACTCGTTAAAAAAATTACCAAACAATCAATCCAAAAGTGCTCTTGAAAATATTGCAAACTTCATAGGTAATAGAAAAATCTAACTATTCGAGGTGAATCAAATGGAAAGAACATTTTTGATGGTAAAACCAGACGGTGTACAACGCAACTTAATTGGAGATATTGTGTCACGATTTGAGCAGAAAGGCTTCAAGATAGTCGGGGCTAAATTAATGACTATTTCAAAATCACTAGCTCAAAAACATTATGCTGAGCATGAAGGAAAGCCGTTTTTTGATCAACTAGTTGAATTCATTACTTCCGGTCCTGTATTCGCTATGGTATGGGAAGGCGAAGAGGTTATCTCTACAGCAAGAAAAATGATGGGAAAAACGAATCCATCGACAGCTGAAGTAGGGACGATTAGAGGAGATTATGGAATGGTTACACATCGAAATATCATTCATGGATCTGATTCCGAAGAGAGTGCAGAGAGAGAAATTTCACTATTTTTTAATAAGGAAGAACTAATCGAATACCCAAAAGACGTTGATAATTGGCTTAGATAACCACTTGTTTACAATACTAAGGGAGAAGAGAAATGGAAGAATACCAAGCGTTCATTCAAAAGGTTCATAGTAAAACGGGCCTTGATCTAAGCTTGTATAAAGAAGCACAAATGAAGAGAAGATTAACTTCACTAAGGAATAAACGGGGATTCCGAACGTTCGATCACTATTTTGATGCCATTAATAAAGACCAGACATTATTACAAGAATTCTTGGATAAAGTGACTATTAATGTATCAGAATTTTATCGAAATCCTAGTAGATGGAGCGTTTTAGAAAAGGAAATCTTCCCGAAGTTAAAAGCAAAGAAAGACAAAATAAAAATTTGGAGTGCAGCATGTTCTACAGGAGAAGAACCATATACATTAGCAATAATTGCAAGCAAATTCTGGCAAACCACCGAAGTGGATATTTTAGCAACAGATATTGATGATAATGTAATTGCTAGGGCGAAGCAAGGTATCTATAATGAGCGTGCTGTACAGGATGTGCCAGAAGAAATGAAGGAAAGGCACTTTATACAGCAAGGAAATACTTACAAAGTAAAGGAATATATTAAGCAATGTATTACCTATAAAAAACATAATTTACTAGCAGACAAATATCCAACTAATATGGATTTAATAGTATGTCGAAATGTGCTCATTTATTTCACAGAGGAAGCAAAAAATTCTATTTATCATCATTTTAGTAAGTCCTTAGCAGATGATGGTGTGTTTTTTGTCGGTAGCACGGAACAAATTTTTCGTCCGGAAAAATTTGATCTGCGTGTCATGGATACTTTTTTTTATACAAGAAAGTAGTTTATTTTCATACTTTGTGAAATTCATTTACTTACAAATAAAAAAAATATGATATAGTAATACAAAATGAATCTACTGGGGGGACTTTTTATGCGCTACTTAACTGCAGGTGAATCACATGGTAAGCAGCAAACCACGATAGTTGAAGGCTTACCAGCTCAAATGCCAATCACAAAAGAAGATATTAATGAATCCTTATTACGTCGTCAAAAAGGGCATGGTCGAGGAAAAAGGATGCAAATAGAAAAAGATTTAGTGGATATCGTCGGTGGAGTTAGACATGGATATACGCTAGGATCACCCATTGCGCTTGTTGTACATAACGATGATTTCAAGCACTGGGTTGATGTAATGGGAGAAGATCCGGTACCAGAAGAACAAAATATCCGGAGAGTTGTAACAAGACCAAGACCTGGTCATGCCGACTTAAATGGTGCGCTAAAATATGGTCATCGGGACATGCGAAATATTTTAGAGCGTTCCTCCGCAAGAGAAACCACTGCTCGTGTTGCAGCAGGTGCTGTTGCCAAGACATTGCTAAAGCATTTAGACATCCATATTATCGGATATGTAAAAGAAATTGCAGCAATAAAAGCAGAGGAAAAACCTAATTTAAGTATTCAAGAAAGAATCAATATATCAGAGGCATCTCCTGTACGCTCTTTAGACGATGCTGCTGGTAAAAAAATGATGGATGCCATTGACCAAGCGAAAAAAGACGGAGATTCCATAGGCGGTGTTTGTGAAGTTTACGTGGAAGGAATGCCTGCTGGTATTGGTTCCTATGTTCACTATGACCGCAAGCTTGATGGGCGTATTGCAGGAGCCGTTCAAAGTATCAATGCATTTAAAGGAGTAGAGTTTGGTATTGGATTTGAAGCAGCGCGAAAAAATGGTAGTGAAGTGCATGACGAGATCGCATGGACAAAAGAACAAGGATATTACCGAAAAACGAATCGATTAGGTGGTTTTGAAGGTGGCATGACAACAGGAATGCCTATTGTAGTAAAAGGTGTTATGAAACCAATTCCTACCCTTTACAAACCATTACAAAGTATAGATATCGAATCAAAAGAACCATTTAGTGCAAGTATCGAACGTTCAGATTCTTGTGCGGTGCCTGCAGCTGCTGTGGTAATGGAGCATGTAGTTGCCTTTGAAATAGCCAAAGCAATTTTAGAACAGTTTCCCAATGATCAATTTCCAAAACTTAAAGAAGCGATTGATCAATATCGTGAGGAAATTAGGTGTTTCTAAATGCATAAACAAACGATTCAAACAAGTACGAATAAATATGATGTGATAATCGGTGAAGGGTTATTAACAAATATTGCTGAATATTTTCCTAAACGATACACAAATATATTAATCATTACAGATAGCGCGGTAAGGTCATTATATGCCGAAACGATTCAAACAGGACTAAAGTCACACTGTGATAATATCGGTATAGCCACTGTCCCAGCTGGTGAAGCATCGAAAAGTATCGATTATTATTATCAGCTTTTAACAGAAGCAGTCGATCATCATCTTGATCGGAAATCATTAATCATTGCACTTGGTGGTGGAATGATTGGCGATCTTGCTGGGTTCGTTGCTGCAACCTATATGCGTGGTATTGATTTCATTCAAGTTCCAACAACAATCTTAGCACATGATAGTAGTGTCGGTGGTAAGGTAGCTATTAATCATCCGAAAGGAAAAAACCTAATCGGAAATTTTTATCCACCTGTGGCAGTTATTTATGATGTCAAGACATTAACTAGCTTGCCTGCTAAAGAAATTCGATCTGGTTATGCAGAAATTGTTAAGCATGGATTTATTAGTCGAAAAGCGTTCTTAGATCAAATCATGAAGACTAATTTACGTAACACATTGGACCCATACGATTTAGTCGATCAATTACAAAAAGGAATTGCAGTAAAAGCAAGGATTGTAGAACAAGATGAGAAGGAAAATGATATTCGGAAATTTCTGAATTTTGGGCATACTCTTGGACATGCGATCGAGGCTGAATTAGGTTACGGTAACATTACACACGGAGAAGCTGTTGCCATTGGTATGTTATTTGCTATACGTGTAAGTGAACAAATATTCCAAGTAGAGTTACCTTATGATAGTCTACTTCAATGGTTGAAGGAAAATAATTATCCATTAACGATTTCGTCTTTAAACATCGAACACGTAATAGATCGCATGAAACTTGACAAGAAATCAGAGAATGCGATAGTGCAAATGGTGCTTTTAGAAAAAATTGGGCAACCAAAGATTGTAAATTTGGAAGACCAAGTGCTTAAGAAACATCTTGAAATTTTTATCAGAGAGTTGGGTTAACATTGATCAGAGGGATACGAGGGGCCACTACTGTTCAAGCTAATCAGGCAGAAGAAATAATTAATGAAACAAAGAAAATGGTTGAAAAAATGGTAGAAGTAAATCAGGTTAAACCAGAGGACATCGCGTCAGTACTTATATCTGTAACTCCTGATTTAAATGCTACCTTTCCAGCAAAGGCGCTTCGTTTAATAGATGGTTGGAAGTATGTACCAGTTATGTGTATGCCTGAAATAAATGTTCCAGGGAGTCTTGCACAGTGTATTCGTGTTATGATGACAGTAAACACTTCATTGAATCAAGAAGAAGTAGAGCACATCTATCTAAATGAGGCAATTAAATTAAGACCAGATTTATTAGGAAAGGATTAGTACAATGAGAAATCGCGAAAATGATGAAATGCGTATTCAGGCGAAACAAGTTTTTCAAAGTATGTCTCCATACACTCCTGGAAAACAGATTGAAGATGTAAAAAAAGAATATGGCTTAAACCAAATTGTAAAATTAGCTTCGAACGAAAATCCATTCGGCTACTCATCAAAAGTAAAAAAAGCCATTCCTCAAATGCTAGATCACTTAGAAATTTATCCAGACGGATATGCAAAGCAATTACGTGATGGATTGGCATCTAAGTTAGAAATTAACGAGGAGCAGTTAACGTTTGGTTGTGGATCAGATGAGATTGTTGATATTATCTGTCGTTCTTATCTGGAAAAAGGGACAAATACCATTATGGCTACGCCTACGTTTCCTCAGTATAAGCATAATGCTTTAATACAAGGAGCGGAGATTATTGAAGTACCATTAATCAATGGTTATCATGATCTTCCAGCAATGCTTGATGCAATCAATCAACAAACAAAAGTTATCTGGCTGTGTTCGCCTAATAATCCAACAGGATCCTTAATTCCAAAGGATGAGCTAATTAACTTTTTAGATAATTGTCCATCCAATATTATCGTTGTTCTTGACGAGGCGTATTATGAATATATTGAAAGATCAAAAAAACCAGATAGTACTTCATTGGTTCAAAAATACGCTAACTTAGTTGTATTACGAACTTTTTCAAAGGCATATGGTCTAGCAAACCTGCGGGTAGGTTATAGTATTGCATCAGAGGAAATTACGACGATTCTTAACATAACCCGAGGTCCCTTTAATACGACAAGCATCTCCCAATTATCAGCTTTAATGGCATTAGAAGATGAGGACTTTCTTGAAGAAACATATAAACGAAATATTGAAAATAAAGTCGCATTCATGGAGTTTTGTAATGAAGTTGGATTAGATTATTATGATTCAGAGGCAAATTTTTTATTTGTCAAACTACCAACTAGTGGAGACCAATTATTTGAATTCTTATTAACCAAAGGCTTTATTGTCCGTTCTGGCGAGGCACTAGGGCATCCAAATGGAGTTCGAATCACTATAGGCTCTAAAGAGAACATGGAAGTATTACAGCAACGAATCAAAGAATTTTTAGCAAATGTTTAAAAAGGAGAATAAATCGTGAAACAAACGGTTTTAATAGCGGGCCTCGGTCTTATCGGAGGCTCGCTTGCTTTAAGTATAAAAGAGATAAAGGGAATAAGGTTGATCGGTTATGATGCAGATCGACATGCCCTAGAATATAGCAAAATGAATGGTATTGTCGATGATATCTATTATCAATTCGATAAGGCGGTATTAGAAGCAGATATTTGTATTTTTGCTACACCTGTTTCCAAAACGGTTGACTTAATTCCTCAATTAAACGAATTGACTTTAGAGAAAGAGTTGCTTGTTTCAGATGTTGGTTCAGTAAAATCCTTAATTATGAATACTGCAGAAAAGATTACTTCAGATAAGGTAACCTTTATTGGTGGCCATCCAATGGCTGGGTCTCATAAAAGGGGCATCCAATCAGCAAAAGCTCATTTGTTTGAAAATGCGATTTATGTGTTAACTCCAACAAAAAAGAGTACTGCTGAGGATATGGAAAAATTGAAGGCTCTCTTAACACCTACGAAGGCCAAATTTTTGATCCTTGATGCAAAAGAGCATGATGAAATGACTAGTGTTATCTCCCATTTTCCACACTTAGTTGCTTCCTCTCTTGTTCATCAGGCAAGAGAGTGGCAAAAAATCCATCCATATATTCCGAAGCTAGCAGCAGGAGGATTTCGTGATATCACAAGAATTGCCTCCAGTAATCCAAGTATGTGGAAGGATATCTTTTTTCAGAATCGTGATAAGATGAGTCGTCTTCTAGCAGATTGGATAGAAGAAATGAAGAAGCTCAAGGATTTAATTGATTCTGGTGAAAAAACACAAATTCAAACATATCTAGAACAGGCTAAGGACTATCGAGACGGATTAGATAGTAAGAAAAAAGGTGCAATCTTATCATATTATGACTTATATGTAGATATATTTGATCAGCCAGGTGCACTTTTGAAGGTTGTCCATTTATTAGCAGAGCATGATATTAGTATTAATAATATTGAAATTCTAGAAATTCGTGAAGGAATAACAGGAGTTCTACGATTAAGTTTCCAAAATAAGAATGATCAGCAAATAAGTCAAGCAATCTTGAGTAAAAATAACTATGAAACAATGATAGAGGAATAGGAGAGATCGATGTTGTCTAAAAAAGTTTTATCATTTAAAGATAGAAGTCTAAAAGGGAATATTTCTGTTCCTGGAGACAAATCTATTTCCCATCGTGCCGTCATGTTTGGATCACTCGCAAAAGGGGAAACACGTATTACTAATTTTTTGGCGGGAGAGGATTGCTTATCTACCATTGCTGCATTTCAGGCAATGGGCGTCGATATAGTAAGAAACAATGATTCCGTACAAATCCAATCACAAGGAATCAAAGGATTAAAGGAACCAGCAGAACCAATAAATCTTGGTAATTCTGGAACAACAGCAAGATTATTAATGGGAATCTTAGCAGGTTTACCTTATCACTTCACCTTATACGGGGATGCTTCTTTATCTAAAAGACCAATGGATCGCATTACAAACCCTTTAAAACAGATGGGTGCAAAAATTGACGGTAGGGAAAATGGTAGACTTTTGCCCATCTCGATTCGTGGTGGTAATTTAAATCCCATCCATTATCATACACCGATGAAAAGTGCACAGGTTAAATCAGGTGTGCTTTTAGCAGGCTTACTGACAGATGGAACAACAGTGGTAACAGAGGACACGAAGACCCGTGATCATACAGAAAATATGTTAAAAGCATTTGGTGCAAGGCTTAATGTTAATGGTACAGAAGTAACGGTTGAAGGGAATAAACCCTTAACAGCTTGTGATATCGAGGTGCCTGGAGATATCTCTTCTGCAGCATTTTTCTTAGTTGCAGCCGCAGTTACAGCTGGTAGTGAAGTGAAGATCACAAATGTAGGGCTAAATCAAACACGAACAGGAATTATCGATGTACTCCAATTAATGGATGTAGATATTACGGTCAAAGAAGATCGAATCGTAGGGGGAGAGCCTATAGGTGATATTGTCGTAAAATCATCTAAACCAAAAGCCGCAGTCATCGAAGGTGACATTATCCCACGAATCATTGATGAAATACCAATTATTGCCTTACTTGCTACCCAAGCGGAAGGTAAGACGGTTATTAAGGACGCAAAGGAATTACGTTTTAAAGAAACAGATCGAATCGAGTCTGTTGTGAGCACACTTAAAGCATTAGGGGCAGAGATTGAAGCAACTGAAGACGGGATGATTATAACCGGTGGGACGAAGCTTCATGGTGGAGTGACAAATTCATATGGTGATCATCGCATAGGTATGATGATAGCTATTGCTTCCTTACTTATAGAGGAAGAAGTTGAACTCATTGATGATAAATGTATAGCTGTTTCTTATCCTGGCTTTTTTGAGGATTTAGACAAGTTATCCCATTAGAAAGAGGATATAAGGACCACCTCAAAAACTTTCTGTATGATCATGTACTCTTACTAGGATACTATCCAAAAGCCAAGCATTGTTGTTGGCTTTTTTCTTATGTAATTTTAGTTTTTTTCATCCATCACAAAATTTCGTTTAGTTGCTTCCAAACATTTTTTCCGCTAATATGAACATAAGTAGAGCCTGTTAAAAAAGAAAGGTTGAAGCATGTGAATCCATTAAACCAAGCAATAGAACTCATTCATAATGGCGAAATGAATGAAGCATTCAAGCTATTGCAACAAGAGGCTGAGAATTCAGATACAGACGGCAAATTAGATATAGCGGAGATCTATAGTGAGTTGGGAATGCAGGAGGAAGCAGCTCACTTATTAGAAGAAGTTATTCAGATAGAGCCTTACAATAATGAGGCAAAATTAATGTTGGCCGAAATATTTATTAATGATAATAATGATGAAAAGGCAATAATGTTATTAAATGAAATAGACGAACAAAGTGAGTCATTCTTACAGGCTTTAGTTTTATTAGCAGATCTATATCAGACCCAAGGACTATTTGAAGTAGCTGAATCCAAATTGTTAGAAGCAAAGAGAAGGGCGCCAGATGAGCCAATTATTGATTTAGCACTTGCGGAATTATTATTTTCAATTGGATCTTATCACAAAGCTATCATATATTATGAAAAAATTTCCAAGACAACAGAAGAAATGGGTGGCGTTAATCTTCAGGCAAGACTTGCGGAATCTTTTGCCTTAAATGGACAATTTGAGGAGGCATTACGTCATTTTCAAGCATTAGAAATAGAGGACCCTGATCAACTCTTTCGATATGGTTTTCTTGCCTTTCAAGCAGAACGATTTGAGATAGCGATTCAGGCATGGGAGAGGCTATTAGATTTGGATAGTGAATATCCTTCAGTATACCCATATTTATCAGAGGCATATGAAGAGGAAGGATTATTAGAAGAAGCATATAATATTGTGTCAAAGGGATTAGAAATTGATCCATACAATAAGGAAATTTGGTTTATCGCTGGAAAAATAGCGAATAAGTTGGGAAATAGAGAAGAGTCCTATCAATATATGGAAGACGCCTTAAAAATTGATCCAGAATATCAAGAGGCACTATTATTTTTGTTAGAGGCATTTAAAAAAGAAGAAAATTACCAAAAGCTAATCAACGTGCTGACAACAATCGTAGATATCGATCATTTAGATGGTGTTTTTCAATGGGAATTAGCCAAAGCATATAATGAAGAAGAACAATATAAAGAGGCATTATTTACTTACCAAAAAGCATACACTAAAATGAACAGTGATACTGATTTCTTAAGAGATTATGGCTATTTCTTAGTAGAAGAGGGGAGGATTTCAGAAGCAATTAGTATTTTCAAGCAATATATGAAATGGGAACCTGCTGATTTTGAAATTCAGCAATATATAGAACGGCTAATGAATCAAAATGATACTCTCTCATAAAAACGGAGGGGAATAGCAAATTGGAAACATCAGTAAGTGTAGAAGATAAAAAAACATTTATTCAATGGTTTCTTGGCCATTACCAACTAAAAAAGAGAGAAAGTGTGTGGATTTTAAATTATTTATTAAACCACTCACAAGTTCTAGAACAGGTTCATTTTGTTTTAGAAGCCAGATTTTGCCCAAGGGCAATGATTATTTCAACACATTGTTCGAAAGAAATCGCATTCCGCTTTTATAAAAAGCATATTGTCACAACCGATGCAGATAAGTCCTTTCATGATATTCGATTACACAATGACGAACCAATTTACATTCAATTAAATTTTAAAGGTGCGCAACAAAGTGTCCAATACATGAATGTTTTGGAAGATAATCCTTTTATTCCTGATGACTATTTTTTATCAAGTCATGACAAAAAGGAGATGGATCTGTGGCTTGATTATTCTCTATATAAATTTAGAAAAGCCAAAATCGAACAAAAAATTAATGAAGCACTAGATCAAAAAAATGAAGAAATGTTTTTAAATTATACAGAAATTTTAAAAAAGCTGGATAATTTGTCAGATTATAGGTATAATGATTAATGAATAGGAACTGTTTATACACAGATTCTCTTATTGATCGAATTTCATTTTGAGAAAGCAGATGGAATTCGTTTTTTTCTTGCATTTTAAAAGATCGTTACTAGCTTTTCCTTCACTAATTGAATGGTTATAAGGTAATAGATATGAATAGAAGTATATTAAAAGAATATATATGGCGATCTAGTGGGGGGAGGAAATCTTCATGAAATGGGACAAGGATGATTTAAAGGTCTATTATAAATCAAAGGAATATGTAGATACTGTCTGTATTCCGTTAGCTCCAATTTCTTACGAGAAGGAAGAAGAAGCTGTGAAGCTGTCCAATCAATATCAATCCTTACAATTGTTATCAACTGAATTAGAAAGAAATTATGTTGGTAGGATGATGTTAAGTCCATTGTATACATATAAGAAAGATAAAAATATGGAAATGGAAATCAAAAGAATGAATCAATGGATTCATGATTTTCAAGCAGATTTTAAGCATGTCTTTTTATTAACCTTTGATGTGAATTGGAGAAAGCAAGAAAAAGATCTTGATGGTCAGTTAATTTGGCTTCCTGCGACGTCGATTGAAGCACAGCCAACAGAGTTAACAAAGAAATGGATACAGGAACAAATAAGCCAAATTAGTGAATTGATTCAATCGTATTGGGACTAGAATGAAATTAAAAGGAGATTTTATTGACCATCTTAAAAGTTTGCGCTATCATAGTAATGTCCTAGTATAATAAGAGATTATAATCCATGAAGTCGGAATATGTGTAGAGGGGGGTAAATGATGTCGGAGAAAAAACAACAAGTGTCCCGTCGCCAATTTTTAAATTATACATTAACAGGTGTTGGGGGATTTATGGCTGCAAGCATGCTCGCACCAATGGTTCGTTTTGCAATTGATCCCGTTTTAAAAGCATCAAGTGCTAGTGAAATGCATGCTGTTGTTGAAGTTTCTGAAATTACAAAGGAACCACAAAGATTTGATTGGACAGTGGAACAAGTTGATGCTTGGTATACGTCCGATGTAACCCATAGTGCATGGGTTTACAAAAATGAAAAAGATGAAATAATTCCATTATCACCTGTATGTAAGCACTTAGGTTGTCAGGTGAACTGGGCTACAAATGAACCAGACGAATTTTATTGTCCTTGTCATGGTGGGCGTTATTATAAAAGTGGAGAAAACGTTCCAAATACACCACCAAATGCTCCTTTAGATTTATATGAATTTGAAGTGAGAGATGGCACTTTATTTCTTGGACAACCCGTACCAAGACAGGAGGTTTAATGAATGCTACAAAAGGTTTATGATTGGATTGATGAGCGTGTAGATATTACACCACTTTGGCGTGATATTGCAGATCATGAAGTGCCAGAGCATGTCAACCCTGCACACCATTTTTCTGCTTTTGTTTATTGCTTTGGTGGATTAACTTTTTTTGTAACGGTTATCCAAATTCTATCAGGTATGTTTTTAACGATGTACTATGTTCCTGATATTGAAAATGCTTGGCGTTCTGTTTATTATCTACAAACAGAGGTAGCTCATGGACAGATTGTAAGAGGGATGCATCATTGGGGTGCCAGTGTTGTTATAGTCATGCTATTTTTACATACTTTACGTGTATTTTTCCAAGGTGCTTACAAAAAACCACGTGAGCTTAACTGGATGGTAGGTGTGCTTATTTTCTTTGTTATGCTTGCACTTGGATTAACCGGATACCTATTGCCGTGGGATAACAAAGCATATTTTGCTACAGTAGTAACTTTACAAATTGCAGAACAAGTTCCACTGATCGGTGAATTTGCTAAAACATTGTTAAATGGAGATCCTTCTATCGTAGGTGCACAGACATTAGCCAGATTCTTTGCGATCCATGTCTTTTTCTTACCTGCCGCATTGTTTGTTTTAATGGCTGTTCACTTCATTATGATTCGTAAACAAGGGATTTCTGGTCCGCTATAAAATTAACGTTGTAAAGGAGGGATTTCAGTGAAGAGAGGAAAGGGAATGAAGTTTGTCGGGGATTCTCGAATTCCTGCTGAAAAGCAAAAATTTATTCCAAAAGATTATTCTGAATATCCTGGTAGAACAGAAGCATTTTGGCCTAACTTTCTATTGAAAGAATGGTTAGTAGGTGCGGTATTTCTTGTTGGCTTTTTATGTTTAACCGTTGCCCATCCTGCACCACTGGAGAAGATTGCTGATCCAACAGATGCTTCTTACATACCACTGCCAGACTGGTATTTCTTATTTCTATATCAATTACTAAAATATGAGTTTGCAAGTGGACCATATTTTGTATTAGGAGCACTTATCATACCTGGTCTTGCATTTGGTGGTTTATTTTTAGCTCCTTTCTTAGATAAAGGAAAAGAGAGACGACCACATAAACGACCAATTACTACATCACTAATGATTTTAGGTTTTGTTGCTGTATTTTGGTTAACTTACGAAGCTGCTGCTCATGTTGATTGGGAGGCAAAAGCTGAAAATAATAAACCGGAACTACCTAGTGAAGTGGAAATTGACACTTCAGACCCTGGCTATGCAGTTTTTGAAAAAAGCTGTATGCAGTGTCATGGAGGGGAATTAGAAGGTGGAGCGGCTGCACCAACCCTTATTGGAATCGATTATAGTGTTGATGAGATCAAGGATATTGCAGTGAATGGTATTGGTAGCATGCCAGCAAACCAATTCCAGGGCTCTGATGAAGAATTACAACAATTAGCAGAATTTATCGTATCTGTAAACGAAGAACAAGAGTAGTCTTAACCCTCGTCTGTTTGTAGGCGAGGGTTTTTCCTTTCTGTTATTGAAGTGATTAAAATTTTGTGAATAGAGATTGGAATCACAGACTGGAATTCTCACCATAGCTATCACATATATCTATGCGTAACAAATCTAATTATTTGTTTTATGAGGGGGTATCCTTTTGTTAAAATACTTATTTTTTAATCGCTATTCTCTAATAGCCTTGTTCACCATCAATTTACTCGGAACTATTTATGGGTACTACTGGTATAAATCCCAAATTGCTGAAACTCCTGCCATCTTTATCCCGTTTGTTCCAGATAGTCCTACTGCCAGTTTATTTTTCACCTTATTTTTATTGTTTTATCTTAATGGGAAAACTGTACGAACGATTGAGGCCTTAGCCTTTGTGTCACTTTTAAAATATGGGATATGGGCGGTAGTAATGAATCTGTTTACCTTAGTGGTGGATGGGCAATTACCGTGGACTGGATATATGTTGATGGTCTCACATGGAGCTATGGCTTTACAAGCTTATATTTACTCTCCATTATATACTTTTTCATTACGTCACTTAACGATAGCGTCCATTTTTTTGTTACATAATGAGATCATTGATTACGTTTATGGAATGATGCCTACATATGGAAGCTTGTCTGAATACGCTGATCATATAGGTTATTTTACTTTCTGGTTAAGTATCGCTTGTATCCTATTCGCCTATTTTAAGACGATTTATTCGAAAGAGAAAAAAGTTCATTCTAAATCCCTTTAATTATTCCAAACAGTATAGAGTAACTGACATATCTAACTTGGACACTTCATACATTAAGTATAAGGAATGTATGGAAGAAGGGGTTTGAGTGGACAGAAAATATTTATTTTGCGTATTTATTCTTATCTTTATTACTGCTACTTTTATAACATCACTTGTGAATGCACAACCTGAAAAACAACAATTAGTCCATTTTGAAAGACTGGTACAAGAAAAACGTTATGATTTAGCATGGAAAAAGCTTGAACAACAAAAGTTAGACTTAATGAATAAAGTGCAGGAGAATGCTCCATCTTTCCGTCAAAGCTTTGAAAATATGGTGGAATTAAATATGCAAAACCTTCCGAATAGCTCTGTGTCCGATTATGAAAAAATGAAACAAGCTCAGACATTAGTCGTTGTATATGATGCGATCGTGAATAAAAAAGCACCTCTTTGGCACAAATGGAAGGAAGAATTAGAAATCTCCATCCAAGAAATACTTCATTCTAATGAGGTAACAGAGAGCCAAGTGAAGGCGGTTATGTATCAATGGGAGGTAATCTCTCCAGTACTTAAGATGTATCTTCCGAAAGGGGAATACAAGGAGCTAGAAGCTGATTTTGATGAATTATATCAAAACAGCACTTGGAAGCAAGATTCCACATTAGAATCAGTATTTCAGCAAATGTTGCTAATTGATTTAGAAAGCTTACAAAAACAACAACAAGAAAATTATCTACTTTGGTTGATGTTAGTAGTAGGTGGATTTATTTTCTTGTCATTATCCTATGTCGGTTGGGTAAGGTATAAAGCAGAAGGAAAATAATTCATAGCTTCACCATGTGAAAGCACCCACATAAAAAACACACTATTTAAAATAAGCGTACAAATTGACAGATGTTCATTTTTTGACTAAAATTGACCTATATAGAATGCTTGGAGGAATGACAAATGGGGTATTTGATTTATCTGGTAATACTCATTGCCGTACCTTTAATTGCCCAATCAAAGGTGAAAAGTACGTATAAGAAATATTCTAAGGTAATGAATTCGAATATGGTAACAGGTGCACAAGTGGCTAGAAAAATACTGGATGATAATGGCCTGTATCATGTTTCAATTGAAGAGACAAGAGGAACACTCTCCGATCATTATGATCCAAGGAAAAAGGTAGTTCGCTTGTCCAGTGATAACTATCATGGCTATTCTGCAGCAGCTGCAGCTATTGCGGCACATGAGGTAGGACATGCCATTCAAGATGCAGAATCCTATGCATTTTTACGTTTCCGTCACAGTCTTGTTCCAATTGCGGGCTTTGGAGATAAAATGTCGTTTATCTTTATCATAGCAGGTTTCCTTCTTGGGCAAATGAACTTAGTTTTAATTGGAGTTATTTTTATGGCGTTTGCTGTATTATTCCAATTAGTAACATTGCCTGTGGAATTTGATGCATCGAACCGTGCAATGGCACAATTAGTTTCATCAGGTATCATTCGCAACAATGAAGAGAGACAAACAAAAAAGGTACTAAACGCCGCAGCATTAACCTATGTCGCTGCAGCATTAGTTGCAGTAGCAGAGCTCATCCGCTTTGCATCCATATTCCTATTAAGTGAAGAATAGTATTTCCTAAGGCAGATGTATATAGCATCTGCTTTTTTGATATGGAGAAAAAGTATTTCCGTTCGTAATAAATCAAGCTGTCGATAAATCTTCATTGATTAGGAAGGAATGTTATACTTTATTTAAGGAGGTATTAGAATGTATAATAAAGATAGTGTCCAGGATATGCAGAAACGAGTCGATGCTTTTATCTCTCAATTTGAAGAAGGTTATTTCTCACCAATGAGTATGTTAGCAAGATTCACTGAAGAGATCGGTGAACTTGCGCGAGAGGTTAACCATGTATATGGAGAAAAGCCAAAAAAATCTACAGAAGAAGAAAATACGATCGAAGCAGAGCTCGGTGATCTTTTTTTCGTCATGATAAGCTTCGCTAATTCACAAAATATAAATCTTGGCACAGCTTTTGATCAAGCCATGACAAAAATAGAAACAAGAGACAAGAATCGATGGACCAAGAAAGAACTGGAGGAATAAACATTGGATAAAATTAAAGTTATTGTGGCAGGACCTAGAGGAAAAATGGGTGCAGAAGCACTTCGTATGATCGAAAAACAATCAGATTTAGAACTAGTTGCTTGCCTTGACCATAAGTATGAAGGAAAAAACATACAAGAATTTGAAGAACTGCCAAACTTAGATGCTGTTATCTATACGAATATAGAAGAATGCTTATCAACCGTTCAAGCAGATGTATTGGTAGACCTAACAACTCCTGAATTTGGTTACATACATACGAAGACAGCTATTTTAAACGGAGTTCGGCCAGTGGTCGGAACAACAGGCTTTACAGAGGAAGAATTGAAGGAATTAACAGACTTAGCAGAGGAAAAAGAAATTGGTGTCATCATTGCACCGAATTTTGCACTTGGCGCAGTATTAATGATGCAATTTTCTAAATGGGCAGCAAAATACTTTCCAGATGTAGAAATCATTGAAAAGCATCATGATCGTAAATTAGACGCTCCATCTGGTACAGCTGTTAAAACGGCTGCTTTAATTAAAGAAGTAAGAGAATCCAAACAGCAAGGACATCCAGATGAAAAAGAAACGATTGCAGGGGCACGTGGAGCCGATGTAGATGGTATGAGAATTCACAGCATGAGGCTGCCAGGACTTGTCGCACATCAAGAAGTGGTTTTTGGTTCAAAAGGGGAAAATTTAACGATTAAGCATGACTCGTTTCATCGAGAATCCTTTATGACAGGAGTTAAACTTGCTATTGATCAAGTAATAAAGCTAGATCTACTCGTTTATGGGTTAGAAAATATATTAGAATAGGTGATGAGGATGAACATAGCATTAATAGCTCACGATAAGAAGAAAGAGGATATGGTAACCTTTGCCATTGCCTATACGAGCATTTTAGAAAAACATACCTTATTTGCAACAGGGACGACGGGAAAAAAAATTAATGAAGCGACAGGTTTAACGATTCATCGATTCCAATCAGGGCCACTTGGTGGGGATCAACAAATCGGTGCCAAAATCGCAAACAATGAAATGGATTTAGTGATATTCTTTCGAGACCCTTTAACAGCACAACCCCATGAACCAGATATTACTGCACTAATAAGGTTGTGTGATGTTTACCAAATCCCTCTAGTTACGAATTTGGGTGGTGCAGAGGTGTTAATTCGTGCGCTCGACGCTGGATTCTTCAATTGGAGAAATTTAAAATAACCACAATTGGAAGATAGGTAGGTTTTGTATATGAAAATAGGAATTACATGTTATCCTTCTGTAGGCGGTTCTGGTATTATCGCAACAGAACTTGGGAAAATGCTTGCTGAAAAAGGGCATGAAATTCATTTTATCACCTCTAGTGTACCCTTTAGACTAGATTCATTTTATCCTAATATCTATTTTCATGAGGTTGAAATGAGTCATTATCCAGTATTTCAGTATCCGCCGTATGATTTAGCACTTGCAACCAAAATAGCAGAGGTTATCGATAATGAGAAGCTGGATATTATTCATGCACATTATGCAATGCCCCATGCTATTTGTGCTATTTTGGCAAAGCAAATGGCGAAACACCCAACAAAAATTGTCACAACATTACATGGTACAGATATTACAGTTTTAGGAATTGATTTAAGCTTAAAGAAAATCATTAAATTCGGAATGGAACAATCTGATGCGGTTACAGCGGTTTCTCATAGCCTGGTACAGCAAACCAAAGACATGCTAGAAACAAATAAAGAGATCGAGGTCATATATAACTTTGTTAATGAGAAAGAATATTATAAGCTTCAAAACACCAATCTGAAGGAAAAATACGGAATTCAAGATTCGGAAAAGGTACTTATTCATATTTCTAATTTTCGTAAAGTGAAGCGAGTAGAAGACGTTGTTCGAACTTTTGCGAAAGTAAATGAACAGATTCCTGCCCGGCTTCTCCTGATTGGAGATGGCCCAGAATACTGCCAAATTGTTGAATTAGTAAAAACGCTAGGGCTTAGTGAGTCTGTTCATTTCCTTGGAAAGCAAAAAAACATTCCAGAATTATTGTCTATTTCTGATATCAATCTATTATTATCAGAAAAAGAAAGCTTTGGTTTAGTATTATTAGAAGCAATGGCTTGTGGTGTTCCATGTATTGGAACAAATATAGGTGGAATTCCAGAAGTGATCCAACATAAAGAAAATGGTTATATCGAAGAGCTAGGAGATGTGCAAGCATTCGCTGATCGAATCCTTACTTTATTAGAAGATAAAGAGAAGTATCTACAATTTTCTAGAAATGCAATTAATCATGTGAAAACTAACTTTTCTTCAGACCAAATTAGAAACCAATATGAAAGACTTTATCAAAAAGTTTTAGGAGTCGGACATGAGTAAATGGTTATTTTCCCATGCTTTTAAAATCATTGAACAGATAGAATCTAATCGATTTCAAGCATTTATAGTAGGTGGTGCTGTACGCGATTATCTGCTTAACCGTCCTATATCAGATATCGATATTGCGACAGATGCTTTGCCTGCAGATATAATGAAAATATTTGATAAAGTAATTCCTACAGGCATTAAACATGGGACTGTGCTCGTTCGGTCCCAGCAGTTATCTTTTGAGATCACAACCTTTCGAAAAGAAAGTGGTTATCAAGACCACAGACATCCAGATAGTGTGACTTTTGTCTCGGATATAGAAGAAGATCTGTCAAGAAGAGATTTTACGATGAACGCATTAGCAATGGATCGCAATTTCAAGGTCATTGATCCATTCGGAGGAGAAAGTGATATTAAGGCTCAAATCATTCGAATGGTAGGTAATCCTAATCATCGATTACAAGAGGATCCGTTAAGGATGATGCGAGCTGTCCGATTTAGTAGCCAGCTTGGTTTTGCTGTCGACCCGATAACCTTAAAAGCTATTCAAAAAAATGCACTATTATTAGAACATATCGCAGTAGAAAGAATAGCAGTAGAATGGGAGAAGCTTCTTACAGGCTCTTATATGAGAAAAGGCCTGCAGCTATTATTGGAAACTGGCATTCATTCACATTTACCTCTTTTATCAGAACAGGTAGAGGTTCAAAATCAGTTAAAGAAATTAAAAGTGCCTTTCCCTAGTATGACCGCATTTATCGCATGGGCACATTTACTAAAACGAAATACCCCCATTTCAGCATGGTCACGCAAGTGGAAACTATCTAATCAACAAAAGAAGGATGCTAATCTACTCGTAAAAGTTTTTGATATTTTATATGACGAAAATCAATGGAAATGGGCTGTGTATCTTTTACCGGAACGTCTTATCTCTTCCTTTGTAGCCGTTTATACAAGCTTTACAAAACAACCGATTACTATGGAAAAAATAATTGATATAAAGAGGAACCTACCTATAAACTCTCGTGCTCAGCTTGATATTAATGGGAAAGATGTGATGAAATGTTTTCCTGAAAGATCGAAAGGTCCCTGGATACAAAAAAATCTAGAACGTGTGGAACAAGCAGTAGTCAACGGGGAAATTGAAAATGATTCAAAAAAAATAAGTGAGTGGATATTAAATGAAAGATTCTAAACGCAATCAATTGATACAGCTATTAGCGAAGCATGAAGAAGACTATATTTCTGGCCAAACATTGTCAGACAAATTAGGTATATCAAGAACAGCTGTCTGGAAGCATATTAATGAATTAAAAAAAGATGGGTATCAGTTCGAATCTGCCCCCCGAAAAGGTTATAAGTTAATTCATCGTTCTTCTGATCTCAGCGAAAGCTCGATTAAATGGGATTTACAAACAAACTGGGTAGGACAAAAAGTTTATTTTCAAGAAGAAATGGATTCTACACAGGATTACGCTCATCGGCTGGCGAGAAAAAATGCGGAACATGGCACAGTTGTCATCACTAATAAACAAAAAAAGGGTAGGGGAAGGATGAACAGAAGCTGGGAATCTAACCACCCAGAGGGTATCTGGATAAGCATCCTCTTACGACCTGACACCCCTCCACATCATGCTTCCCAGATGACGTTATTTACAGCAGTAAGTATTGTGGAATCATTAAGACTTATAACGAATGCAGATATCCAGATTAAATGGCCAAATGACCTCTACTTAAACGGAAAAAAAATATGCGGCATTTTAACAGAAATGCAGGCAGAGCTTGATCAAATAGACTACTTAATTATTGGTTTTGGGATTAATGTCAATCAAACATTGGCTACTTTTCCACAAGACTTAAAGAATAAATCGACTTCCCTTTCGATTGAAACAGGAAAGGAATGGAATCGCAAGGAGTTAATCCAAATTATCCTAGAGAATTTTGAAGATCATTATCATCACTATCTTGAAAATGGATTCCATCATACAAAACAAAAATGGATGAACTATGCATATAAATTAAATGAAAAAGTGGAAGTTAAAACTCCAAAGTCGCATTATTCCGCTACCATTCAAGGTATTAATGATGAAGGTGCTTTAATTGTCAAAAAGGAAAATCAACAACTAGAAACGATCTATAGTGCAGAAATTCATTGGTAAGAGGGGAATTTTTTATGAAATCAACCATTCAATTAAAAGAAATGAAAAAAAATAATGAAAAAATAACGATGGTAACAGCATATGATTTTCCATCAGCTAAAATAGTAGAAGAAGCTGAAATGGATATGATTTTAGTAGGAGATTCGTTAGGAATGGTAGTTTTAGGATATTCATCCACCGTGGAAGTAACAATGGAAGACATGATTCATCATGCAAAAGCTGTAACACGAGGTGCACCAAATACATTTGTCGTAGTGGATATGCCCTTCATGTCCTATCACATTTCAATGGAACAGGCTATGGTAAATGCACAGAGATTAATGCAAAAAACTAATGCTCAAGCATTGAAGCTCGAGGGTGCATCCCCAGATGTTTTACAATTGGTTAAAAAGCTTACGGATGCAGGGGTACCTGTCATTGGACATTTAGGTTTAACACCTCAATCAGTTCATGTCTTAGGAGGCTATCGGGTGCAAGGTAAGGATAAGGCAACTGCCCTAAAATTAATCGATGATGCTAAAAAGTTAGAACAAAATGGTGCGATTAGTATTGTTCTCGAGTGTGTACCGGATCGATTAGCAAAACATATTACAAAATCACTTTCTATCCCGACGATCGGAATTGGTGCTGGAAAGGATTGCGACGGTCAGGTTCTTGTATTTCATGACCTATTACAATATGGTGTTTCGTATACACCCTCTTTTGTAGAAAAATATGCACAAACTGGCGATCTTATAAAAGAGGCGTTAAAGACATATAACAATGAAGTTAGAACGCAACAATTTCCAACTGAATCTCATACATTCTTAATGGAAGAATCACTTGCTAAGGAATTACAATTGGAGGAGTAACCATGAAGATTATCAGAAAAGTAAACGACATGATTACCCTTTCACACGAACTCAAAAATGCTCATCTACAGATTGGTTTTGTACCGACAATGGGTTATTTACATGAAGGGCATACCACTTTAATGGAAACGTCTATCCGAGAGAACGAAGTCACGATTGTCAGTATTTTTGTAAATCCACTTCAATTTGGACCAAATGAGGATTTTGATCAATACCCGCGTGACGAAAAACGTGATATAGATATATTAAAAAAACATCAAGTTGATTATTTGTTTCTTCCAGATGTGCAGGAAATCTACCCAAGTGAACCGACCGTTTCCATGACAGTCCAAAACAGAACGAATGTTTTATGTGGTAAACGACGACCTGGCCATTTTGATGGAGTGGTGACCGTTCTATCGAAATTGTTTCATATCACTAAAGCAGATTTTGCTTATTTCGGGATGAAGGATGCCCAGCAGGTAGCGGTGATTCAAGGACTTGTTGAAGATTTAAATTTTCCTATTCAAATACGACCAGTACCAACCGTTAGAGAAAATGATGGACTTGCTAGAAGTAGTCGTAATATATACTTATCTAATCAAGAACGTAAGCAAGCTCCACATCTGTATAGAAGTTTAAAATTAGCAGAGCAATTAATCATTGACGGAGAAATTAATCCTGTTATCATAATAGAGGAAGTAAAAAAATATTTAAGTTTACATACGGATGGAAAGCTGGATTATGTGGAAATATTATCCTATCCAGAATTGAAGCCTATCCAAACGATTGGTGGACAAATTATTATTGCTTTAGCTGTTTTTTTTGGAAAAGCAAGGTTAATTGATAATATAGTTATACAAGTAGAGAGTTAATGAACCGTATGTTTAGGGGGAAAACATATGCTACGTACGATGATGAAAGCCAAAATTCATCGGGCTAGAGTAACTGAAGCAAACTTAAATTATGTAGGAAGTATTACGATTGATGAAAATATTATGGATGAAGTTGGTATTTTACCACATGAGAAAGTCCAAATCGTTAATAATAATAACGGCGCACGATTAGAAACATATGTTATTCCCGGAGAACGAGGGAGTAGAACGATTTGTTTAAATGGTGCTGCAGCAAGACTTGTTCAACCTGATGATATCATTATAATTGTTTCCTACGCTCTCGTAACAGAAGAGGAGCTGAAGGATTTTCAACCAAAAGTAGCGATTATGGATAATCGCAATAATATTCTAGAAATCATACATCAAGAACCACCACTAACTAGTGGTTAATGAGGAATGTTAAAACTCTTATCATCTCACTTGATAAGAGTTTTTCTATCATGGAAGAAAAGAAGGCGTGATCCAATGAAAAAATTTGTCGTGATTGATGTGGAAACAACTGGGCATTCACCAGCAAAAGGTGATAAGATCATCGAAATTGGTATTGTCGTGATCGAAAATGACCAAATCGTGAAGCAATACAATCAGTTAATTAATCCAAAAAGCGGAATTCCCCCATTTATTACACAATTAACCTCTATATCAGAGGAGCAAATACGTGATAAACCTAGTTTTTCTGAGGTAGCCGATGATCTCATCCCTCTATTAGACGATGCTATTATGGTTGCACACAATATTAACTTCGACCTCAGCTTCCTGAATGACGAGTTGACGCAAGCAGGGTTGGCGACATTGCAGCCTCCAATTATTGATACGGTGGAATTATCACGAATTTTCTTTCCAAGAGCACCAGGCTATAAATTAGGTGAATTAGCTCAACATCTCCACCTGACACACGATCAGCCCCACCGTGCTATTTCTGATGCCTTGGTAACAGCTGATTTATTACTCTTATTAATGAATAAAATAAATTCATTACCTATACAAGTTATCAATCAGTTATTAGATATTTCGGTGAAGCTTAAATCAGACTTAGCTATCTTGTTACCAGATGAAAAAGAGGCAGCAATTCGTCACGATTTATGTAACTACAACGGCTTAGCCATCAAGAACTGGCAAGAATATCAAAAGCCCGAAGCAGAGAAATATGCATTATCATTTCAAGATTGTTTAGACAGATTCTATGGAGAAAATGGCTATTTGCAAAAAAAGTTTCAAGAATATGAAAGAAGAAAAGATCAACAATGGATCAGTGAAACCATCTATGATCAATTTCAGAGGAATAGACATGCAATGATCGAAGCAGAAACAGGAATAGGTAAATCTATTGCCTATTTACTACCAGCCGTTTACCAATCGATACACAGTAAAGAACCCGTAGTGATTAGTACATCTAATACGAATCTTCAAGCAAAGCTAAAAGACGAGGATATGCATAAAGTATTCTCTTTCTTTTCACAAGAATTACAAGTGACATTAGTGAAAGGGAAGCAAAATTATTTAAGCATCGAGAAATTTTTTCAATTTTATCAAGATAGGTCGCAAAATAGTTACCATCATCTTCTAATTAAGGCTATGATTCTAGTATGGTTAACCGAAACAACTACTGGGGATTTAGATGAAATTCAATTACCAAAGAAGGATCAACAAATGAAGCAACAATTGGTGGTAGATAAGCAAGACTCCTCATCACCATGGTCTTCTGCTTGTTTTTATCAGAGAATGAAAAGAAAGGCAAAACATTCTCATCTTATCATTACCAACCATGCTTTGTTGTCTCTTGATATTGTTTCAACAGATAAGCTATTACCTAACTATGCTTATCTTATTTTAGATGAAGCACATCGCTTAGACACAGTTGCTTCACGTTATCTTGGTAATTCGTTAAACTATTTTGAACTCAGTGCATTTT
Organism: Gracilibacillus sp. JCM 18966; assembly: GCF_055392695.1. NCBI lineage: Bacteria > Bacillati > Bacillota > Bacilli > Caryophanales > Bacillaceae > Gracilibacillus > Gracilibacillus sp. JCM 18966. The sequence continues at coordinate 3,216,405 of NZ_AP043883.1, forward strand.
TTCAACGATTAGAAAAATCGCTAGGAGAAATAGATCCGCTTATCAAGATATTAAAGGATACACATTATGAAATTGACAGCCTATTTCGATTACTGTTTTTGTTCGTGAAAGATAATAATAACAAAAATAAAACCTATAATGATCGCGGTAGACTTCAAAGCTTATGGGATTTAGAGTCATTCGACAGGGATAAAGCAGTGATTCGAGACGGTGTGTATAGATCTATTGAGCTTTTAAACTTGCTATCCCAACAATTGTTGGAGGCAGAAGCTAACCTAATTGATCGTGAGACATATCTTTTGGAGTTAAGGGAATTTTCAGATAAATTGAAGTGCTTATTACTTTTGAGCGAAGAGTCTGAGGTGACTTGGTTGGAGATTGATCAAAATGGAGCAGAGAACGCTGTCTATATTTACCGTGAACTGTTCTCAGCAACGGAACAATTGACCAACCATCTATTCACACAAAAAAAAGGAATTATCATGATTAGTGGCACCTTGACGATCCAACAATCCTTTGCATATATGCGAAAAAGCTTTGGATTAAAGGAAAAAGAAGTTGATTGCTATCAATTAAAAGCAAATTTTCCATATGATCAAAACGTACAGTTAATGATTCCCAGCGATTTCCCTGAAATTCGTTATCCTCAACATGATGAGTTTGTTTTTGCAACAAGTGAAGCTATTCTCTCTTTAGCAAAATTAATCAAAGGTAAAATGCTCGTTCTCTTTACCTCTTATGATATGTTAAAGCAAACGTATTATCTTTTGAAAGAGACGGAAGACTTAGAGGACTACATGATCATCGGACAAGGCTTATCAACCGGTAGTCGAAATCGATTGATTAAGCATTTTCGCTCTTTTGAGCAGTCTATACTGTTGGGTACGAATGCTTTTTGGGAAGGGATTGACATTCCAGGGGAGGATCTGTCGTGTTTAGTCATTGTAAAATTACCCTTTCAATCACCAAGTGATCCAGTATATACAAAAAAAGCCGAATACTATAAGAAATTAAATCGAAATCCTTTTATGGAATTATCTCTACCTAAAGCCGTCTTTCAGTTTAAACAAGGCTTTGGGAGATTAGTTCGCAAGCAAACAGATCGTGGTGTCATTTTCGTGTTCGATGATCGTATAATAAAAAAAAGATATGGCAAATATTTTTTAGAATCCATTCCTGATGTCCCTTTATCGTATGAGCCATTACATCGATTGTTAAAAAAAGTAAATATTTGACTCTGATAAATATCGAACAATTGAGCAATCCTATTTGTAAATATGGATTAAAAGGTAGGATGGATTATGCTAAAAAGTGGATGGGCACATTTATTTCTTCTTTTTATTTTCAGTCTGTTCTCGATTATCGAAACAGCTTGGCAAGATGAGAACGGAATGGAAAATGGGGAAATAGATATGGTATTCTTTAATCTGCCACACGGGGAAGCAACATTAATTACTAATTATTATGGTGACAATATTCTCATCAATACAGGCTCTAAAAAAAGTGAAAAAAGCCTGAATGAGCAGCTTAAGCAAATGGGGATTACAGAAATAGATCAAGTTATTATTTCAAATGAAGAAGAAGCATATAGTGGGAATCTCCAAAATGTTATTACAAAATACCATGTGAATAAAGCGATTTTGCCAGAATCATTTGAAATGGAACAAAATCAATCAGTCAAAATTGAAAAATGGCAATCCGACAAGATTTATACGTTGTTTGATCATTTAATGGTACAAAATATTGATATTAGTAAGGACGATGAAATCAGTTTTATGCTCCATTATGGAGAAGAATCCGTGTTATTTTTAAATGATGGGAATATTTCGATTGAGCCAAAGCTAATCGATCAGCATAGGCAAGTAGATATTTTGAAAATTGCCGAGTTTGGAAGTGGGGAATCTCCTTCACAAAGACTGTTAAAACAAATAAACCCTATCATCAGTATTATATTCCATAGTAATAAGCATGAAATCAATGAGGATCTAATCGAAAGGCTTAACGCCTCGTGGATCGATATTTATTTTCTAAAACAGTCAGGAACGGTATATGTGAGAATGTCCCAATCAGACTATGAACTGTTGTCCTAACTATTTCCTAAAGGTTTGTTCATGTTATGCTTGTACAAAAAGCAGTTTTTGAAAGGTTTTTAGTTGAAAAAAATGAAGAACTACCGCAAAATAGAGTATATGAAAGTCGGCTTATGGGGGTATAATAATGAGTCAGTCAAAAATTGTTACCTTATCCACGGTGAAGGTAGATTTTCATGATGATTTATATAAAATAGTGGATGGTTTAAATCGAACATTAAAGGGCGACAATTTAATGTTCGGTTTAACATTAAGTGAGGATAATGATGAGAAAGCAATATTTACTATCTATCGAACTTAAAAAGTCATTTTGGATATCTGTTGTTGTCGTCATCTTATTAGGAGCATTTCTTTACTTTTGTGTACATACTTATCAAGGGATTATGAAAACCAAGACAGCGAATTTTTCAGATGTAGAGAACTTTTTGCTCGAGAGTGATTTAAAGATTGACGATATACACAGTATCGAACGGTTTCATGGTAATCAGTTATATTATGTCATAGAAGCCGAAAACATCAATGAGGAAGCTCTACTTATTTATGTGTATAAGGATGAAGAGGTATTCCAATATAGAGATTACGCGATGGAATCCTTTTACACACAAGATGAAATACTAGAAGATTGGAAGCAACGATGTACATCTTGTCATTTATTAGGATCAAATTTCGGTTTATTGAATGAAAATCCAAGCTTAGAAATTAAATATTTGGATGATCAAGAGCGACTTGTTTATGAGCATGTTTTGTTAAATGATTTGTCTGAATACCGTTTAACATTAAATCCAGTATATTAAAAAAGAAGGGTGAACATAATCATGGAATTAGCCAATCGAGTACAAACATTAACGCCATCATCTACATTAGCTATTACTGCAAAGGCAAAAGAATTAAAGCAAGCAGGGCATGATGTAATTGGTTTAGGTGCAGGCGAACCAGACTTTAATACACCGGAATATATATTAGAGGCTGCCTCCAAAGCGATGTATGATGGCTTTACGAAATACACTCCAGCAGGTGGAACACCTGGCTTAAAGCAATCGATCGCAAATAAAATGGAAAAGGATCATGAACTGCGCTATGATCTAGATCAAATAATTGTCACAACTGGTGCAAAACACGCATTATATACATTATTTCAAGTATTATTAAACAAGGATGATGAAGTCATTATTCCTGCACCATACTGGGTTAGTTATCCAGAGCAGGTTAAACTTGCAGAGGGGAAACCAGTTTTCGTCAATGCTAAGGAAGAGAACGAATTTAAAATAACTCCAGAGCAATTAGAAAATGCGATAACAGATAAGACGAAAGCAGTAATTCTTAATTCACCTAGTAATCCAACTGGGGTTATGTATGAAAAGGAAGAATTAGAAGCCTTAGGTAAGATATGTTTAAAGCATCATATTTTTATCGTTTCTGATGAAATTTATGAAAAACTCATTTACACAGGTACGGAGCATTTTTCCATTGCCCAATTATCAGAAGAATTAAAAGAGCAAACAATTATCATAAATGGTGTATCCAAATCCCATTCCATGACGGGCTGGAGAATCGGTTATGCAGTAGGTAATAAACAAATTATTAAAGCAATGACAAATTTAGCTTCTCACTCAACTTCTAATCCGACATCTATTTCTCAAATTGCTGCAGAAGCAGCATATAATGGTGGAAATTCCGAGATAGAAGCTATGAGAAAAGCATTTAGTGAGAGGCTAGAAAAGCTCTATCAATGGTTAACGGAGATACCAGGAATTAAATGTGTGAAGCCAAAAGGTGCCTTTTATCTGTTTCCAAATGTAAAAGAAGCAGTCCAAAAAAATGGCTTTGATTCTGTTGATGATTGGGTAACAGCACTACTGGAAGAGGAAAAAGTAGCGCTTGTCCCTGGTTCAGGCTTTGGAGCACCTGATAATGTACGTTTATCCTATGCTATTTCCTTAGACCAATTAGAAGAGGCCTCCGTTCGCATCAAGCGATTTGTAGAAAATCATCAATAAAAACACGAAAACATTTAAAAAACACGGGTGAGATAAATGAAAGTAACCATAAACAAAGTCCATCAATTTGTGGACCAAGAAGTGACCATTGGAGCATGGCTAGCTAACAAGCGTTCAAGTGGTAAAATAGCATTTTTGCAATTGAGAGATGGAACAGGTTTTATGCAAGGGGTTGTAGTAAAGGCAGATGTCGATGAAACGATATTTCAACAAGCAAAGTCGTTAACACAGGAATCTTCTTTATATGTAACGGGAAAGATTGTCGAAGATTCACGTTCGTCATTTGGTTTTGAGATGCAAGTGAAGCATATCGAACTTATTCAAGAAGCGACAGATTATCCAATTACTCCAAAAAATCACGGGACAGAATTCTTAATGGATCATCGTCATTTATGGCTACGGTCTAAGAAGCAGCACGCGATTATGAAGATTAGAAATGAAATTATCCAAGCTACTTATCGTTTTTTCGAGCAAGAAAATTTTGTCAAAATAGATCCACCAATTCTTACAGGTACTGCAGCAGAGGAGACCACGGAGCTATTTCATACCAAATATTTTGAGGAAGAAGCTTACTTATCCCAAAGTGGACAGCTATATATGGAAGCTGCGGCAATGGCTCTTGGAAGAGTCTTTTCCTTTGGACCAACTTTTCGAGCAGAAAAATCAAAAACTAGACGACATTTAATTGAATTTTGGATGATAGAACCTGAAATGGCCTTTACCACACACGAAGAAAGCTTAGAAATCCAAGAAAACTATGTACAGTTTATCGCAGAATCTGTTCTCACTAATTGTTCATTAGAATTAAATACGCTGGAAAGAAACTTGGAAATGCTTCAAAAAATAAAGGCACCATTCCCACGAATTACGTATGACGAAGCGATTGAACTGTTAAAACAAAAAGGCTTTACAGATATTGAATGGGGGGAGGATTTCGGTGCACCACATGAAACAGCTATTGCCGAAAGCTTTGATAAGCCTATATTCATCACCCATTATCCAAAAGACATTAAAGCATTCTATATGAAGCCAGATCCAGATCGTGAAGATGTTGTACTTTGTGCTGACTTAATTGCACCAGAAGGTTATGGTGAAATTATCGGTGGTTCTGCTAGAATTGATGATTTGAGCCTCTTGAAGCAGCGATATATGGAGCATGAATTAATAGGGGATGCCTATGAATGGTATTTAGAGCTTCGTAAATATGGCAGTGTTCCCCACGCGGGATTTGGTTTAGGCTTAGAAAGAACGGTGGCATGGATTAGTGGTGTTGACCATGTTAGAGAAACCATTCCGTTTCCACGATTACTTAATAGACTATATCCTTAACGTTTGAACATGACGGTATCTCGTTTAAGTATAATCCTTTGCAGTTGATGCAAAGGATTATACTATTTATTATAGGTATGAGGGAATACGTTTAAAAGACGTACCAGAAGGTGGTTAACATAGATGAATGACAAGATCAGTAATGTCTTATTTGATCAGATCAATATACCTACTTCTTTATTATATCACTATAAAGATCTAGGATTGGATGAAAAACAAGTGATGTTACTCGTTCAAATTTACATTTCACAGAAAAATACGATTTACTTTCCAACACCTGAACAGCTCGCTCAGCATGTAACGATGTCGATGGAAGAATGTTCTGGTTTATTACGACAATTGATTCAGCAAGGATTTTTGAAAATTGAAGAAGAAGAAAATGATGATGTTATCAAAGAAATCTACTCTTTAGAACCTCTTTGGAATAAATTATTTGTAGAAAATGATGGCAAAGAGGATAAGGAGGACAAGCAGGTAGGGGAAATGTTCCTGCGTTTTGAACGTGAGTTCGGTAGGCCACTATCACCGTTTGAGATCGAACGAGTAAATCAATGGCTAGACGGGGAACAACATTCGATTGAATTAATCTATGCTGCTTTAAGAGAAGCTGTTTTGATGAGTAAATTAAATTTTAATTACATTGATCGGATTCTGTTCGATTGGAAGAAAAAAGGGATTCAATCTCCAGTGCAAGCAAGAGAATCAAGCAAAGCATTTCATGGAAAGAAAATAGACAATAAAGGGAATAACACAAATTCTTCAAAAAAATCACTTTATTATAACTGGTTAGAGGATTAGGGAGAGAAGGTTATGCTAACAAAGAAAGAAATACGTTTTGTATTAGATACCATTGCAGATATGTTTCCAGATGCAGAATGTGAATTGAATCATCGCAATGCCTTTGATTTATTAATTGCAGTAGTTTTATCGGCGCAGTGTACAGATGCACTAGTAAATAAAGTGACAAAGGATCTATTTAACAAATACCACACGCCAGAAGATTATGTGAATGTATCACTAGAAGAATTGCAAGCTGATATCCGATCAATTGGTCTTTATCGCAATAAATCAAAAAATATTCGCAAGCTTTGTCAAACTTTAATTGATGAGTATGACGGTGTTGTACCAAATTCAAAGGCAGCATTAGAAAAATTAGCAGGAGTGGGGAGGAAGACGGCAAATGTCGTAGCCTCTGTTGCTTTTGATGAACCTGCTATTGCGGTGGATACTCATGTGGAAAGGGTATCCAAACGATTAGGTATTTGTAGATGGAAGGATAGCGTCTTAGAAGTGGAGAAAACGCTAATGCGCAAAATTCCGGTTGAGGAGTGGAGTGATACACACCATCGACTTATTTTTTTCGGAAGATATCACTGTAAAGCCAAAAATCCACAATGCGGAATTTGTCCATTATTAGATCTTTGTCGTGAGGGAAAAAAGAGAATGAGGAAAGCAGAAACTGTAAATTAATTTCTGCCAATAGAAAAACAGTGCATCAATCACGATGCACTGTACTTTTTACCTATTATTCTTCATCATTGCCACCCTGCAGTCTATTATTCTCACCTTCACCATCATTACCACCGTTAGCTTCTTCGTTGTCTTCCTTATTATTTCCTTCATCGCCATCAGGTGGCTCTGGATTACCAGCGCCACCCTGACCTTGATCTTGTTGTTGCTCGTCTTCCCCTTCGTCAGGTTGTTCTTCATAGCCTTGGGTGGAGATTTCGACAGAAGTACTAGGACCTCTACCATTTTCCTGATTTTTTAGAATAGGGGTGACGGTAGCTGTATATACCTTACCTAGCTCCAATCCGTTTAACGTAATCGAAGTTTTATTTGTCGAGCTTTGATTTACGACATTTCCACCTTCCATTAGGCTAACCTCAAATTCAATCGGACCTTTCTGATCATAAGACCAAGTAAGCGATGCAGTACCTGAGGTCGGATCAAAGGACTGTTGTAATTGCTGTACTTGTGATAGTTCCACCTCATCTGACGGTATCTCAACATTGACAGATGCAGCTTCACTCGTTTGGTCATCCTTGATCGCTTGTACGGCAATCGTATAGGTAGTGCCTTTTTCTACTTTATCGATCTCTAGTTTTTTATCAGATGTGGTCGTTAGCTTATTTAATGATCCTCCGGCACCGGCAGAGACCTCGAATTCAACATCAGAGTCATCATGGTCCCATTCAACCAGTATTTTTTCTTCCTTTTCATCATACTCTGCTTTCAAGTCTTTTACAGGGTCTAATTCCTCAAACTTCTCAGAAACTTTCTGTGGTTCGGTACCTTTTACAAATAGCTCTGTCACAATTTGAGAGCTTGGTGTATCTTCGCTTGGAAGTTTTGCAGGGTTAGAGCCTTTTTCTACACCGACTTCTACGACAGATTTTGGTTTTGTAAAGTCTTCCGTTTCTACATCACTCGAAATATGGGACATAAGCTCCCTGAATATATGAAGTGGAATTTGAGTATCATTAATCGGCTTTCTCTCATTGCCATAACCACTCCAAATAGATATCGTATAATTCGTTGTATATCCAGTAAACCAGGAATCAGGACTTCCATCTTGATCCTCTAAATTAGTCGTACCCGTTTTCCCTGCAACTGGTAAACCAGAAATGTTTGCATTTGTTCCTGTCCCATTTTGTACTACTGATTTCAGCATATCTGTGATCATATATGCTGTATAGTCGGACATTGCTTCAACTGATTCGGATTTAAATTCCTCAGTGCGACCATTTGGGTATTCTATCTTGGTTACAGAGTACGGTTCATGATAATTTCCTTCATTTCCGAAGGCTGCATAGGCACCTGCAATTTGAAGAGGGAGAACTCTTGTACTTGTACCACCAATGGCATCTCCAATTGCAATACTATCATCTGCAAATTCAATCCCTAATCCTTCTGCGAATGATTTAGCATCCGTGTATCCGACCTCATCTAAGGTTTTGACAGCCGGTACGTTTAAGGATTCCTTAAGAGCATACCTAGCAGACATCCAGCCTTGATATTCTCGATTCCAGTTACGGATTTCTTGATTTGTGCCTTTAATTGGATAAGGTTTATCATCATTTAATTGATGGTAGGTTGACCATTTTAAATGTTCTATAGCCGGTCCATATGCAACAATAGGCTTCATCGTTGAACCACCTTGAAGACCATCACCATCAATCGCATAGTTCCAACCACCGCTTTCCCTGTTTCTGCCGCCACCAATGGCCTGGATAGCACCTGTTTGAGTATCAACGACAGCTACACCTACCTGGATATCCTCATCAGAGCTGTAATCAATTGGATTATCCTCAGAATTGCTTAGAAGCAACTCCGTTTGCTCCTGTGCATCCGGGTTTAAGGTAGTATATACCTGAAGTCCATCCTTGTATATATCTGCCCCTGTTTTTTCTTTTACTTCACTAGCTACTTGCTGAATAAAGCCTTCATATTTCACATAATCTGTTTTCTTATTTGTAAGCAGTGAAGCAACATCTACTTGTTTTGCTTCATTTGCCTGTGCTTCTGTTATTTTATTATGTTGAACCATTAAATCTAGAACGGTACTCATTCTTTCCTTGGTTAAATCAGGATTGACAAACGGGTCATACGCTGTAGGCCTTTGTGGTAGACCTGCAAGTATCGCTGCTTCTTCTAGTGTTAATTCACTCAAATCAGTTTTTCCAAAATAAACCTCTGCTGCGGTTGCGACACCATACGCGCCAGCACCGTAATAAATTCGGTTTACATACATTTCAAAAATTTCTTCTTTGGAATATTTCCAGTCTAACTGCAAGGCTAACCATTGTTCTTGAACCTTTCTTTTCAGCTTTTTATCATTAGACAAGAAGGAGCCTTTTACTACCTGCTGTGTGATTGTACTTGCCCCTTGAGAACCAAATCCATCAGTAAAGTTAGCAATTACTGCTGCACCTATTCTTCGAAAATCAATCCCAATATGATTCATAAATCGAACATCTTCTGTTGCCAATATCGCATCTTTTAGTACATCTGGTATGTCATTATAGTCGACCTTGGATCTTTTCTCTGAACCTAAATTGGCAAAAGGTTCTCCATTTACATCATATAGCTTTGTAGACGCAGGTACAGATAGTTTCTCTGGATCCAATTCTGGAGCTGTCGCAATATAATAAGTAAATAATGCACCTATCCCTAATCCAATACATAGGATTGCAATCAGAGCATATTTCATAACTCTTTTCCAAGTAGGTTTTTTTCCAGTCTTTTTTTGTTTCTTCTTTTGATTTCTTCTCGCCATTCTTGATTGACTTTGACCATTTTCAGTCATTGGTTGTTCCTCCGTTCTTATATATAATACTGTTCAATGATCTTTAAATAATCCACTCTTGCTTGATATTGAATGGGTATTATATATCCTTCTTTCTCTATGGTTTTTATCGATATAGACTTTCTTCCCCCATTAAATTGGTTCTCCCAGTGATCGAATAACCTCTCTGCTGGATAGAAATAAGTTTTTTGGTATAAGCTAAAACGAATTAAGATAAAACAAATCGCTCCATGTTCGACTACTTGTTTCATATGATCGATTTGATGCTCATGGATATTATGAAAGGGAAAAGATGTTTTATTCTTCGTTTCCTTTGCTTCAAAATCAATATATCTTCCTTTGTAAATTCCATTGTAATCAGTTGTGGAAGCCTGTTTGAAATAAGCTTCCTTAATCACTGCTGCACTTCGTCGCGGGTAATCTACACGAACGATTTGCACAGGGGTTGGTTTCTTATGAATTATGGCTTGGTTTGTCTGTAAATAAAATTGGTTCGTTGCATTTATGTCTGCTTCTAAAGTCATTCCTCGATTACTGTAAATCGTTTCATTAACTGATGTACTAGCAGCATTTACCGATTGTTTTTTCCCATTCGGATAATGCATATTCGCCCTCCTAAAAACAGTTCTATTCATCATGGTGATGATAGATACATCATACGCTAAGGCGCCAAAATGTTCAATTAATAAGGAAAGAAGAAAAGACTCCTAACTTATATATTCGAAAGGAGGAAACATTTAATAAGGGTATTATGATTAAAAAAACTCACATTCGATCGTCCTTGAGCGAATGTATTAGGTTTCTTACACTTTGGACCTTTAAATTTTCGTGCGTTGTATTTACTTCCTTGCTAAAATTATCCTTTCCTAAATTGTAAAAAAATCAAAACCACCAGTGTGAACTGGTGGTTTGCTCTGCGGCTAAAAGCCTTTGTTACCGGCCTCGGCCTTAAAGGCCTACCGAATGGGTCTCCCTCTTGCACCACATTTACTCACTGATTCTTTAAGAATCTCTTATTTCTTTTTATTTTTTTGGCCTGTAAATGGATCAAACTCTTCGAATAAAGTTAATTGATCCGCCATATAGTCTTCTTTGAGCTGATTTCTAATGTATTCTTGTATTTGCTTCCTGTTTCTGCCCACTGTATCTACATAGAAACCTCTGCACCAAAATTTCCGATTTCCATATTTATATTTTAAATTGGCATGACGATCAAATATCATGAGACTACTTTTTCCTTTTAAATAGCCCATAAATTGGGAAACACTTAGCTTTGGCGGGATACTTACTAACATGTGTATGTGGTCTCGGCATGCATTGGCTTCGTGTATGGTAACCCCTTTCCGTTCACATAAGTCTCGGATGATTTGACCGATGCTCCTTTTATATTTTCCATAAATGATTTGTCTTCTATACTTTGGAGCGAATACAATATGGTACTTACAATTCCATGTGGTATGTGCTAAACTATTCTTGTCCTTCATTGGACACGCCTCCTTCTTTGGTGAGATTTTGTGGTCGGGAAACCAATTCAATCTTACCATGAAGTGAGGCATTTTTTATCCCTCGCTTAAAGCTTTCTGGAACCCCTGGCATAGCCAGGGGTTTTCATAGCCATTAAATAAACGGTATTGCATCTTAGAGCAATACCGGTTGTGTGCATACTATTAAGTAGACGGTCGATTAGGACCATTCAGCTTTTTGTCGTTTTGTGTAGGAATTGTTCGATCTTCTCTTTTCTTTTTTTGGTTTTCTCTTGATTTTTTAGTTGGTTCCACCTGAAAAACCTCCTTTTTTTAAATAGTATGGCTATTTTTGCAGAAAAAATGCATTTCATTATAACCTTTGTCAATCTTCTTCTAGTTTTGTCACCTAGGCAGGAGTTTATAAGAGAAAAGGGAATTAATACACTATCGATATCCTATAAGAAAAAGGTGATTTAGTGAAAACAAAAGGTCATTACATTCATAAGAACGAAATTATGAAGCAACTAGATATTCTGATTAGTAGGGTTGAACAATTAGAAACCATCACCAAAACTACTCATCCTTTTATAAAACAGGCTTCTCATGATAAAATAACAAAAAAAGCAATTTAATAGGAAAAGGTGAGTAAATTTGTGTTTAGAGGATCACATTAACACTTTAGAAGAAATATTATCAGATTTAAAAGAACATTATTTAGCGAATGAGAAGCCTGAGAATAAAAGGGATCCTGAATTTTTCCAATATGTAAAGGAACAAACAAATCCTGTTTTTAAAGAGATTGAACAATGGTATCAGAAAGCGAAGGCTTTCGTTCAAAATCGGAGCGTTTCCGTTCATCCGCAGCAGATTGAGTCAACTGCAGAAAATTTAAGATTACTACTATTGCATAGCTATTATATTGATGCACGTAAAAAAAGATACATGGAATTATTTCAATCTGTTACTTATGTGTTCGATATGTTAAAAAGAGACCTTTCAACCTATTAAATCTAGGCGAATTGTACAATTAAATATACAAGTAGAAAAAAACTTGTGAATGTAGGTTGGTGCCTTAGACAAACTTCACGACCATGACATACGCTAGTATAGATCATATATAGTGAGGTGATACTAAATGAGGCATAGAAGACATTGTGGTATGCCAACGAAAACAATCGTTTGTCCAACACAGTACAATCAAGCACACACTTGTAGTGAAAGTAATGTAAATATCATTCATCCATCTCATACAACTGTCACCAACCATCACTTGGTGAAAAACACCCATTATTACCCTCATACTACTTCGTACCAAAACACAATGGATGAAATTAACGTTAACGGAGGAGCGAATCCTCCAGGCTTTAATCCAATGGGACCAGGTAACTTCCCGGGAGGCTTCTTCCGTTAAACCATTTATGCTCCAAAGCTGCTAATCATATTAGCAGCTTTTTCCATTTGATTACATCTAGCTAGCATAACTTTGTTAAATAGCTTATACTTTAATAGAGCAATAACGATTTGGAGCATGTGAATATGAGAACTATTACCATAACTGGAAACAAACCAGCAGAACTAAATATTCAAGGGGATAATGATCCAAGAATCGCCTATATAAAAAAAGCCTTAACCCGAAAAATATTAACATTACTGGACGAAGGGTTAGAATGGGTCATTGTGGCAGGACAAATGGGGGTTGAACTTTGGACCTGTGAAGTAGTCATCGAGTTAAAGAAGTCTTATGAGTTAAAATTAGGGGTTTTTCCACCTTTCCTAGAATATTCTTCACGATGGCCAGAGTCATATCAAGAGAAATTTGAACAAATCAGCTTAGAAGCTGATATTTATAAGCCTCTATACAACAAAAAATATGAAGGACCGTATCAATTTATTAATAAAGATCAATGGATGATTCATAAAACAGATGGTACTGTAATATTAGTAGATGAAGAGTATCCAGGTAGCGTCCAATATTTTCTTGAACGTGCAAAAAAAGCACACATGGAGAATGATTATCCGATTATTTGGATAACACCAATGGATTTAGAAGATATTGTTCGTGAGGAAATGGATCACCAGGATTTTTATTAGTATCGTTGACAAGTTGTGAAGTTTTTGGAAGAATGAAAAAGGAATGGTATAAAGAGGTGATAAGAATGGCAAATCAATTAAATGGAAAAGATATTTTAGAAAAAAGTTTTAAAACAGCAATGCGTGGATATAACCAAGAAGAGGTGGATGAATTCCTCGATATAATTATTCAGGATTATGAATATTTTCAGCAAGAAATCACAAGATTATCTCAAGAAAACAATCTTTTGAAGAAAAATAGTGAAACACCGACTACGAGATTTCGAGCAACACCATCCAATCATCAAGTCAATTATGATATCTTAAAAAGGCTTTCTAATCTAGAAAAAGCTGTATTTGGGAAAAAGTTTGATGACGAGTAGAAAGGATACTATTACCATTGACTAATGGGAATAACGTGGTAAAATAGAAATGATGTAAAAAAGTTAACGTGAGAGTGAATGTTGTAGTAATCGCTGCATACGTTTAGTGTGTAGAGGAAAGTCCATGCTCACACAAGCTGCGATGCTTGTAGTGTTCGTGCTTGATGAATGCATAAGTCAAGGTAACCAATATGGTTAACGGCAGAGAAAATACCTGTGTCTGTTATCAGATATGGTATGAGTATCTTGAAAGTGCCACAGTGACGTAGCTAAGTGGGAAACTACTTAGGTGGAACGCGGTAAACCCCTCGAGTGAGCAACCCAAATTTTGGTAGGGGCATCTTCTTAGTAGGGAATTGGAACCGAAGGAAGGACAAGCTTATTTGCTTGTAGACAGATGATTACACCTTATGTACGAGGCTGACCACCGTTTGGAGTACGAAGGAACAGAACATGGCTTACAGACATTCATTCTGGTCAGATACTATAAGTAAACCCCTTTTAATAAGAAAAGGGGTTTTGTTATATCAACCTATGTGCGGAAAGGATTTCCAGAATGAAAAAAGACTATACATTGATTGCAACAGCAGCAATGGGGCTAGAATCCGTTGTGGCGAAGGAAGTTAAGGACTTAGGCTTCGAAAATGTTAAGGTGGAAAACAGTAGAGTGGTTTTTGATGCAGATGCAGCTGGCATTGCCAGAGCTAATTTGTGGCTTAGAACAGCAGACCGTGTGAAGCTACTTATTGGGGAGTTTGAAGCAAAGACGTATGATGAACTGTTTGAACAAACGAAAGCATTACCTTGGGAGGCATTTATTTCAGAGGATGGAGAATTTCCGGTAATCGGCAAATCACACAAATCTAAGCTGTATAGCGTACCGGACTGTCAATCCATTGTCAAAAAAGCTATTGTCGAAAGAATGAAACAGAAATACGGAATTGCACAATGGCTAAAAGAATCTGGAGCGCTGTATCGTGTCGAAGTGGCTTTATTAAAGGATCAAGTAACCTTGACATTAGACACATCAGGAAGTGGTCTTCACAAGCGTGGATATCGAATTGGACAAGGAGAGGCCCCATTAAAAGAAACACTTGCAGCAGCTCTTGTTCAATTAACGAATTGGAGAGGCGACCAGCCTTTTTATGATCTATTTTGTGGATCTGGAACCATTCCTATTGAAGCAGCCCTCATTGGACAAAATATTGCACCAGGCTTCAATCGTGAATTTGCAGCAGAGAATTGGAGCTTTTTGTCTGCTGATATTTGGGATAAAGCACTAGAGGAAGCAGAGGATTTGGCAAATTATGATCAAGAGCTACATATATTCGGAACAGACATTAATCCGAAAATGATCGATATCGCCAAGGCTAACGCTACGGAAGCCGGGCTAGGGGATTTGATAACATGGAAACAAATGAATGCATTAGACTTTCATTCTGATCAATTAGGGGGTTATATTATTAGCAATCCACCATATGGTGAACGAATTGGCCAAAAGGAAGAGGTGGAGAAGCTTTATGAAAAACTTGGGAAGCATCTCGCTCAATACCCTACTTGGAGCATTTATATCATGACTGCTAACGAGAAATTTGAAACACTATTCGGACGTGAAGCATCAAAGAAACGCAAGCTTTTTAATGGATTTATTCGCACAGATTATTATCAGTATTTTGGAAAAAAGAAATAACCTTGTAGACAGAGCGGGGGATAGAAATGAAGGAAAATGAAGTATTGGCATATTTTTTAGAGCATTTATGGTCGAAAGGCTTTAAATTATCAGATGAAGAAGTCCAATTCATCTATTTTGGCAAAAAATACACCAATACTTCCGTACATCATGTCAAGTTAGCGATCTCCTTGACTTTACAGCTGCAGTTATCGTTCGACAGAAGCTTTTATATCAGTTTATTGGAATTGTTCCAGAAGAATGAAGTCCGATCATTGGAAGAAGCAAAGCAGCTTTTAATGCAACATCAATTAATTCATGATTCTATTGATTTTTGATTGCTGCTTTTGCTAATTGATCAGCTGTTCCGTTCTGCTTTTCAGGAATCCATTTAATAAAGATATAAGGAAAAGCGGCAGAAAGATGGTTGACCTTATTTAATAAAATTTGAAAAGCTTGATTTTTCGTATACCTTTTTTCAATGGTTTCGACGACTACTTTGGAGTCAGAGCGAAATGAAAGTATCTCATTAGGATAGCGCTCTTGACAAAATTCTAACGCCTTGATGACAGCGATAAATTCTGCCTCATGGTTCGAATAATGGCCAATATATTCCGAAAGATTATGCTGTTCTTTGCTGCTTTTAATAAAAACTCCGATACCACTTGGTCCTGGATTATTCCTCGTTGCTGCATCTGTATAGATCTCAATCATTGCACATCACCATGGATTCGTTTTGCGAGATAGAGAAACGGTGTATCCAATGTGGCAACGATAAATTTAATCACATAAGTTGTAAATAGGATCATAACCCAATCCCCCCACGAATATAAGCCAAAGAAGGCGATCGAACAAAAAATAAACGTGTCAATAAATTGACTAATCATGGTACTTCCATTATTTCTTAACCATAACCATTTGGTTGAAGGCATTTTTTTCTTCCATTTAGAATAAATCCAAACATCGATATATTGGCTTACTAAGAATGCGGCCATACTGCCAATCGCTATTTGAGGTACTATTTCAAAAATGGTGGCTAACGCATCCTGTGCAATGTCTGATTCATGTGGGATGAAACGAATCGCAAACTGCATTACAATTGTCATAAATAACAAAGAACAAAATCCCATCCAAACCGCTTTTTTGGCCTCTTTCTTTCCATGATTTTCATTAAGAATATCTGTAGCAAGAAAAACCGTTCCATAAGAAATATTCCCTAATGTAGCGATTAATCCAAACATTTCGACTGTTTTCAATACTTGAATATTAGCTATAACGGTAGACATACCTATCCAGACGAATAAGCCTGCCTTACCGAACAAACGATACATAATTAGTAATAAAACAAAGTTGGTTATGGCAAATAACATCCAAAGCCATTCGTTCAACAAAATAATCATCCTTCCGTTTCATCATTATAAAAGGCGGTGAACGAAGTCACCGCCTGTAAGTATAAGATTATTTTTTTACAACATTTGCAGCTTGTGGCCCTCGTTCACCTTCCACGATTTCAAAGGTTACTTCCTGACCTTCTTCCAACGTTTTGAATCCTTCTGCTTGAATAGCGGAATAATGGACAAACACATCATTTCCTTCTTCTAGCTGGATAAAGCCATAGCCTTTCTCTGCATTAAACCATTTTACTACTCCGTTTTCCATGAATATCTTCCTCCCTAGAACCTTTCACGCTTAGACGTGGTAAAATTACAAAAAAGATGATGGATAGTAGAAAAGGCAGCAACCACAGAAGTATAGGATCACCATTCCCATTTACTTCTATAGAAGCTGCCTGATCATAATGAATCCTGTAACATCTCATTTGCTTGTGTTTACTATAGCTTATTTTACCAATAACGTCAAGAAGCGCTTATCCAATTGGTGAGCAATTTATGGCTTGGAATTTTAACTAAATCATGATAATTTAAATACCAGCCATATAAAATGCTGGTAGCATAACAATGTTTTGTAAGGGTGAATAGTCCATGACGATCTTAATCGGTTTAACTGGATGGGGTGACCATCCTCGTCTACATCAAAATCATTCGAATACGAAAGATAAACTCATTACCTATAGCTCCCATTTTCCAGTGGTGGAGGTAGATAGTGCATTTTACGCCATTCAATCACCTAGTCAATATGAAAATTGGGTAACGAAAACACCAGATTCCTTTCGTTTTGTTATAAAAGCCTTTCAATCCATTACAGGGCATGACCGTAAAAATCTCACAAATCTTGAAATGAAGCAATTAATCCAAGATTTTAAGGAATCCATAAAGCCTGTAGTCGAAGCAAATAAGTTAAATGCATTACTTTTTCAGTTCCCACCATGGTTTTCCTTGCAATCTAAGAATATCAATAAATTAAGAAAGCTTAGAGAATGGATGGGGCCATTACCTGTAGCTCTCGAGTTTCGAAACAGGACTTGGTTGGAAGAGCGACAAGCAGACACCATTTCGTTTTTAAAAAAGGAAGGATGGATTCATGTTATTTGTGATGAACCTCAGGCAGGGGAAGGATCTGTACCTCTTGTACTAGAAACCACACATTCTAAAAATGCGCTTGTTCGCTTTCATGGTAGAAATGTGCATGGTTGGAATAATCATGGCCAAGAAAATTGGCGTGAGGTACGTTTTCTTTATCGATACAATCAAACAGAGCTTTTACAATGGGTAGAGTACATAAAGCAATTAGAAAAGCAGGTGGAAACCGTTACGCTTTTGTTCAATAATAACTCAGGTGGAGACGCCTATGACAATGCTAAGCAATTAATTCAGCTTTTAAACATTGAATATGAGGGTCTCCACCCGAAGCAAATGGATTTTTTTGATTTATTGTAAAGAAATTCGTTTAGCGCCCAAATAGCGTTTAGACCAGTATTCTTGATCAATTGTACTAATTTCTACACCTCTTGATGCACCAGCATGAATAAATTTACCATCTCCTAAATAGATTCCGGCATGAGATGGACCTGGTTTATATGTTTCAAAAAAGACTAAGTCTCCGATAGAAGGCTTTTGAACTTGCATAGTCGCATTCCAAATCTCATGTACCGTTCTTGGAAGTGAAATATCATATTGGTTATAGACATATTGAATATAACCACTGCAATCAAATCCATTTGGTGTAACGCCACCCCATATGTAGGGAGTCCCTTGATATTGTTTAGCGGTTTGAATAATTTGTTGGGTAGTTCCACTTGGACTGGACGTTTTTACTGTTATTTGTTTGGACATCTCTTCCGTAGGTTTAGATCCGGTGGATGCCGCATCCTCCTGCTTCGTTTCCAGTGAGGCAATAAAGGTTTCTGGCGTTTCTTCCATTTCCGTCTGTTCATTTTCAATATGCATGATCTTCATACCACTATCTTGCTTGTAAGCACTGATGCCCTGATCGGTTTTTGGTCCAAAAATACCATCCAGAGGACCATCATAGTAACCAAAGTGTTTTAGAGCTTCCTGAAGCTTTAAAACCTCGTTACCCTTTTGGCCATAATCAAATGCTGTTTCTTGTGTTAATGTTTCCTCATATAATCGCTCTTCTTCTTCAGATATTTTTTGAATGGTTTTTTTATTTACCTGACCATCATCTTTTATTTGATGATCTGATTGAAACTTTTTTAATGCATATTCGGTTAACACACCATACTCTCCGTCAATAGAAGAATCATAGTACGATATTTTGTGTAGTTTTTCCTGCAACACACGTACTGCTTCATGTTGCATGCCATACGTTAATTGGTCTGCTTGTTCGAATAATTCGCTTTGCAGAATTGGATATGCATCTACGTAGAAGGAAAATGGGTGGGTAAATGCAAAACTATAGGCTACGGAGTGCTTCGCGACGACTGCTAATTGTTCCTGTCCTAACATAAAAGCCCTCCTATCGTAATTACTTATTCAAAAATGTATGTTAAAATAAATAAAATATTATTATTATCATTGTTTGTTACGAATTTGTAATATAAGTGAATGAGAGGAAGATAAGAATGTCTATGAGTGAACAAGCTTATTTAGATTTATGCAAAAGAGTATTAGAAGAAGGTACAAAAAAAGAAGATAGAACGAAAACCGGAACACTTTCCGTATTTGGGCACCAAATGCGTTTTGATTTAGCAGAAGGTTTCCCACTTTTAACTACCAAATTCGTTCCGTTCCGACTTATTGTAAGTGAATTAATTTGGTTTATCCAAGGTGATACGAACATTCGATATTTACTCAAACATAATAATAATATTTGGAATGAATGGGCTTTTAAAAAATGGGTGGAAAGTGATGAATATACAGGTCCAGATATGGACAATTTCGGTCACCGTGCTAATGAGGATCCTTCTTTTAAGGAGCTTTATTTGAAGGAAATGGACAAGTTCAAAAAAAGCATCCTAGAAGATGATGAATTTGCAGCTAAATATGGAGATCTTGGATCTGTTTATGGATCTCAATGGAGGAAATGGAGAACATCAAAAGGAGAAACCATCGATCAATTAAAAGGGGTTATCCAAGCGATAAAACAAAATCCAGATTCTAGAAGACATTTAATCACAGCATGGAATCCAGAGGATGTTCCTTCTAATATGGCATTACCTCCTTGTCATACTATGTTCCAATTTTATGTGGCAGACGGAAAGTTAAGCTGCCAACTATACCAACGAAGTGGAGATATTTTTCTTGGTGTACCGTTTAATATTGCTAGCTATGCTTTATTAACCTATTTGATTGCTAAAGAATGTGGATTAAAGCCTGGTGAATTTATTCATACTTTAGGAGATGCACATATTTATTCTAATCATATAGAACAGATTAAAACACAGTTAAAACGTGAGCCACGAAACCTACCGAACCTTCATATACAGGATTTCCAAACCATTTTTGATCTGGAAGCAGAGGATATCTCGCTCGAAAATTATGATCCTCATCCAGCTATTAAGGCTCCTGTAGCCGTATAAGAAAGGAGTAAGACGAATGATCTCACTTTTGTTTGCAATGAGTAAGAATCGTGTCATCGGGAAGGACAATGATCTTCCGTGGCATCTACCGAACGACTTAAAGTTTTTTAAAGAATTGACTACTTCCCAAACGGTTATTATGGGAAGAAAAACCTTTCTCTCCATGAATGGTGCCCTTCCAAATCGGGAAAACGTCGTCGTAACGAGAGACACTTCCTTCGAGGCACCAAATTGTAAAGTCATGCACAGCATCGATGAAATCAAATCATTAACAGACTCTGAGCCAAATAAAGAGTGGTTTATTATTGGTGGAGAAGAAATCTTTCAACAGGTATTACCTTTTACTGATCGTATTTACATGACTTATATTGATCACGAATTTGAAGGGGATACTTTTTTCCCTAAGCTTAAGGAAGCAGAATGGAAGACTACAAAGAAGACAAAAGGTATCAAGGATGAACGAAATCGTTATGATTATTATTTCATGCAATATGACCGTATAAAAGACCAATAATTTTAGCATTATTTCAAGACAAGCCTTTTAAAACGTGATAAGATAGAAAAAGAGTGTTATTATCGTGTTAAAAGATACTATAAAGGTGGGGCAAAGATATGTTATCCTCAATTGGAATACCTGGCTTGATTTTAATTTTAATTATTGCATTAGTTATCTTCGGACCAAAAAAACTACCCGAAATCGGGAAAGCAACTGGTCAAACCTTACGAGAATTTAAGAAATCTGCCAGAGAAGATAAGCAAGACGATCAAAAATAGTCATACGCCAGAGGTGAGAGTATATGTTATCTAATATAGGATTTCCAGGTTTAATCCTCATATTAATTATTGCTTTAGTCATTTTTGGACCTTCAAAGCTTCCGGAAATTGGAAAGGCAGTCGGAAGTTCCTTGCGAGAATTTAAAAAGGCTACCAATGATTTAATGAACGAGGATAAAGAGGAAAAAAAAGATCCATCAAGCAAGTAAGGAAGGTGTAAAAGTGCATACTTTTACATCTTTTTCCTCTATAAGAGAAAGTTTGACGAAGTAGGACGAAAACCTATTCAATATATAGGTTAAATATGAAGGAGTTTTCTAATGAAAGAACAGGATAAATCGTTACCTAATGAAAAGGAGATGGGGTATCTCGACCATTTTGCTGAATTAAGGAAAAGGCTTATATGGACCGCTTTTTTCTTTATTCTCTTCTTTGGATTAGGGCTATATTATGTCAACGATATCCGTAATTTCTTTTTAAACGATATTGATATTACCTTAAATCTAATATCACCTGAAGAGATTATTTGGATCATCCTTACGATTGCATTCACTGTTGCTATTGCAGGCACCTTACCTTTTTTATGCTTACAAATTTGGTTATTTGTGAAACCTGGCTTAACAAAGCAGGAACAACGAGTGTCTTTAGCCTATATCCCGGCTGTTTTTCTATTGTTTGTGGTAGGAATGAGCTTTGGTTACTACATTTTTGTAAAATTAATCTTACCCTTTGTTTTATCATTAAATGATGGCGTATTTGACACCATGTTTACAGTCGAAAATTATTTTCGGTTTATTTTTCGTGTCACACTTCCTTTTGCTATCTTTTTTGAATTACCGATCATTATTATGTTCTTAACAAGCTTAGGGATTCTTACACCACGCTTCTTAAGTAAAACAAGAAAATATGGTTATTTTATTCTTGTGATTATTGGAACTATGATTTCACCACCTGATTTTATTTTGCAAATCGTTGTCGCTATTCCGTTAATTATTATCTATGAGATTAGTATAATGCTATCACGGTTTGTTTATCGAAAAAAACAAGAGAAACATCAAGCTTTTATGGAAGATAATTTGACAGAAGGGGAATAGTGAATGAAATCTTTTTATCAATTTATGATGAGATATCGCGGAAACAAACAATTAGATCATCAAAGGAAATTAGCAGACTGGATGTTTATCGATCATGATTTTCCAAAGCACTCAAGTAGTTATGATGAAATTAGTCGCTATTTAGAATGGAATATTCCTTTTCCAGAGGCTATTCAAACCTTTGATCAATTATGGGATTTATATCAAGAGGAGGGATAAACCATGAAAGGATATGGTTTATCTCTTGTACCGAAGACGCTAAATCTATTTTATTGCAACAATATCACGAATGGATAGATGCTTTTTCTTTTTTGAGCTATCCAGAACGATGGTAATTTGAGCTGTATATGGCTTCACGGTGTCTATCGTACCTTGAATGGAGTGAATCCTTCTATTTTGATAATAATCAATCGTTAGCTTCGTTTTGTTTAGAATAGCTTGTTGAATTTGATGTTCCATTTCCTCTAATATATCAGATTCTAAAAGCGGCTTGTTCACTAGATTATCCTCTTTCTCTAGTTGCTGTAACATGGTCACATGCTCTGGTAACATAAGGGATGCCCACTTTTTATGCCCTCGATCATTAACCATTATCATCACCTCAAGTTCTATTATACACAAACATACGTTCTTCATCCAGTTCTTTTAACTCGAGATCGGAATTACCAAGAAAGGATTAGTGATATTAATGAAAATTATTCATACTGCAGACTGGCATTTAGGCAAATTAGTACATGGAATCCATGCAACAGCAGATCAAGCCTATGTGTTAGAACAACTAACTTCATTAATAAAGGAGGAAAAACCAGACGTACTTATCATCGCAGGAGATTTATATGACCGTTCGATTCCACCAAAGGAAGCTGTCGAATTATTAAATCATGTTATTAGCGATTTATGTATGAATTTTAAAATCCCTATCCTAGCCATAGCAGGTAATCATGACAGTCCTGATCGCTTAGGATTCGGTACATCAATTTTCCGTTCACAGCAATTTTATTTACATACAACGGTAGAGGAGGCACTTCAACCAGTACCAATTGAGGATAACTATGGCATGATTTATTTTCATTTGATTCCATACTTGGAACCGTCACAAATCAGCGCCTATTTCAAGGATGACACCATTGAGACACATCATCAAGCAATGGAAAAAATAATTCAAGAAATAAAAATGAGAACTCCTTTACACGAAGGGAGACACATTTTAGTAGGACATGCATTTGTTGCTGGTGGAATGGAAACAGACTCCGAGGAACGTCTTACCATGATTGGCGGAACTCCTTACGTTGGCGCCGATTTATTTGATGAGATTGACTATGTGGCTTTAGGCCATTTACATCGACCACAAAAAATAAAGAGGGAAACGATTAGATATAGTGGTTCCATTTTAAAATACTCCTTTTCAGAGGCGGACCATACTAAATCCGTTACGATGGTGGAAATGGATGAAACAGGAGCCTGTGAGATTGAGCAAAGGGCGCTTACGCCGATGAAAGATATGCGAATTATAAAGGGATATTTCGATGATTTAATTCAAGAAAAAGTAATCCCGAGAACAGAGGATTATTTACAAATTCAGCTATTAGACGATGGTCAAATTATGGATCCAGTTTCTAAATTACGAAAACTATTTCCGAACATATTACGTTTAGAGCGAAAGCAATATATGGTAAACACCGTTCTTAAGGACAAAGAAAATATTCGCCAAAAACAGGAGATGTCCCATGAACAACTATTTCATGCTTTCTATCAGGAAATGAAGGGAGAAAAAATCCCAGAAACGAGAGCCCAGTATTTTAACAAAGTGATGCAATCGATTGTAACAGAAGAGAGGGGAAAATAGAATGCGAGTCATTTCTCTGGAACTAGCTGCCTTTGGTCCTTATCGTAAGAGACAGAGGATCGATTTTGATCGACTTGGTCAAGAAATGATTTTTTTAATAACAGGACCAACAGGTGCAGGAAAAACAACTTTGTTCGATGCGATTTGTTATAGTTTATATGGTAAGGCTAGTGGGACAGATCGTGATCATGATAGTTTTCGAAGTCATTTTGCCACAGAAGTAGAATCCACCTTTGTTTCCTTAACATTCCAGCTTCACGAAAAGTTATATAAGGTAACAAGGACTCCTAGGCAGTTAAAGCCAAAAACAAAGGGGGAAGGATACACCGATGATCCAGCATCTGCCTCTCTGTACATCATGAAACAAAACGACGATTGGGAATTAATTGAATCCAAAATCAAAGAAGTCAATGAGACCATTCAGGCAATGATAGGTTTAGACTATGAGCAATTTCGAAAAATGATAATGATCCCACAGGGGGAATTTCGTAAGCTGATTTCAGAGAATAGTCGCGAACGAGAAGAAGTGCTTCAAAAAATATTCCGAACTTATTTTTATCGGGATATAACAGAAAAGCTAAAAGACGAAGCAAAACAACTGAAAAACTCCCTTATACAAATCGAATGGAAAATGGAACAAGAAATGGAACATTTAGATAGTAAATATATAAACAAAGAGAGCACTCAGTCGATAACAGATCAATTATCTAATGAACTCTACAGTTTAAAGAAGGAAAAAGAAGAAGTAATAAAAAGGATCGAGGAATTTGATCAAGCATATAAGAGTATGCAGGAGCAGATGTATCGAAAGCAAAAATTACTTGAATTATTTGATGAATATGATCAGAGAAAGATAGAAAAAGAAGAATTAAAAAAGAAAGCACCACAAATGAAAGAAAAAGAAACAACATTCCAGCAAGCTGTGCAAGCAAAGGCTGTAGAACCATTCGAAGAACAGGTGCAGAGGCGAAAAAATGAATGGCAAGAACAACTAAAAAAATCGGAATATTTGAAGGAACAGCATAACCAAGTGAGTCAACAATTTCAACAAGCAGCAGATGCGTTAGAAAACAGTGAAAAAATGGAAACAGAGATGGATGAGCTACGCCTCCGATTAAAAGAATATGAAGCGACTTTAGAAAAACTCAATGACTTCCAAAAAGGTTTAGAACAATTTCAGACAGTCCAACAAAAATTAGCGGAGAAAGAATTACGGCTACGTCACCTAGAAGATAACTTAACAAAGGAACAGCAGAGAAAAGAAGATAGCTTTCAGGCACAAGAAAAGATTCATCAATTAAAACAATCAGTTCTCGTCAATAAGCATAAAGAAGAGCAACTCTCTCAACAAGTACAAACCTATGAAAAAATCTTAGAAGAAGGGGAACAAGAGCTAAAGTTACAGGAAAAATATCAGGGTCTTTTGTTAAAAGCTCAAAAACTCGAACTTGAATTAGACGAGCAAAAAACGAAATGGAAAAAAATCCAAGAAGAAAAACAGCTAAATATCATCGGGCACATAGTAGATGAACTTGTAGAAGGAGAGCCTTGTCCTGTATGCGGTTCTCCGCATCACCCTAATAAAGCAAAAAGCACTATAGCTTCTATCTCTGAGGAGTCCATTGCATTAGAGCAGAAAAAACTGCAGGAACTGGAAATAAGCTCTCAATCGCTTTCTTCAGAAATCAATCAATTATACAATGAAATGCATGTAAAAAAAGAAATGATCCATTATCTTTTCCAGTCCTTGAATATCGAAGTTACTAATCTCTCTCTACCTGAATTAAGAGGAAAAAGAAAAGAAGTAGCGGAAAAGCAAAAGCAACTAAATTTACAGGTAAGAGAAGAAACGGAACAAATAAAAGCAATAGAGGCTACCTATCAGGATCCAGCTAATGTTCAAACAGGCATTGATCAATTATTAAAGAAACAAAAAGAATGGAGAGCAGACCATGAACAAACGCTTCAGCAATTTCAACAAATACAAATTTCACTAGAAACCCTTAAAGAAAGATTACCGAAGGATTTTGATACGGTCGAACAATTTAAAGCAAAAGTCACGGCCATTAGAGAGGAACTAAAAGATAATCTAGCAAAATGGGAGGAACTGCAGAAACACTATGCAAAAATTAGAGATCAGAAAAATCAGATAGAAACCAAAATGATGCAAAGTGTGGAATTTCAGAAGCAGCTAGAAGCTAGTTATGACAAACAAAAAGAAATATTTTTAGCCAAATTGGGAGAATATGGATTTCCTGATATTGCATCATACCAGAATGCTCGATTAAATGAGGAAATTATGAGGAAACTCGAAGCTGAAGTAATACAATTTAAGGAATATTACCAATTCACCAATCAACGAATGGAAGAATTAGAGGAATTACTACGAGGAAAAACAGCTCCTGACCTAACGCTATTAAGAGAAGAATTAAACAAACTTGAAGTAGAAAAGCATACAGTAATGCAACGTAAACAAGCAATTGAATTAGAATACCAACAGTTATTAAAGGTAAAAGATAAACTAATTGGATTGCAATCCGAGTATCAGAAAATAGCTAATCAATATTATGATATTGGTGAATTGGCAGATCTAGCTAGAGGGGAAAATTCGAAGAAACTATCCTTTGAACGATACGTTTTAGCCACTTTTCTTGATGAAATTTTATTACAGGCTAATGTGCGCTTAGATAGAATGACGGATCACCGCTTTCAGCTTTTGCGTAGTGAAGAATTGGCAAAACGTGGTGCACAAAGTGGCTTAGATTTAGAAGTGCTCGATCATTTTACTGGTCGTAAACGCTCGGTTCGCACACTATCTGGAGGTGAAGGATTTAAAGCTGCATTAAGCTTAGCATTAGGGATGGCAGATATAATTCAATCACATGCAGGTGGTGTGCAGCTTGATACGTTATTTATTGATGAAGGATTCGGAACACTTGATGAAGTATCTCTCGAGCAAGCCATCGAATGCTTAAAGGATTTACAACAGGATCACCGTGTGATTGGAGTCATTTCTCATGTTTCCCAATTAAGGGAGGAAATAAAAGCAAAACTCACCATTGACAGCTCGAATGAAGGCTCTATTGCTTCCTTTCACATTGGATAAAGATACTTCAACCGATAGTAGCAGATTATCGAGTAAAACTGTCATATCTCAACAAACGATTAGCGCGAATCGTTCATTTCCTGTCAGTTTCTGCGCTTGCCCAGGAAATATTATGAATGATATTTCCGAAGATGGTTAGAAAAACGCATTCGCTCGTCTTTTGGATGTGTTAGCTTTTCTTATACTTTGAACTTCATAATTTTAGCTTCGTCGCTTACTTCCTGCAAAAAACTTATATTTCCTAACGTATAAAAAAGAAGGCTCTCGTGAGTAGACCACGAAAAAGCCTTCTTTTTATCTACTTAGAAGCGATAAAAGCCTATACCACCTAACCTATAGAGACATATAGTGTTAGCAAGGGAGACTTTTACTAGCAGAGAGAGGATGTGAAATATGTTTCGACCAACTAATCATCAAACACCATTCATGAATCAGCAACCACCGTTTCAACAAGGTAATTTTTTATCTGGAGCACCTCAGCGCGGATTATTTCCACAAGCACCAACAACTAACCCTACAGGATTGCAAGGTCTGATCCAACGCTTTTTGCCTTCTTCAAGCGGGATGCAGGCAGGTGGAATAGCAAGTGGAGGAGGGGGATCGAATTTAATGGGAACACTAAATAATGTCCAACAAGTACTAAAAGTGGCCCAACAAGCGACACCACTTATTAAAGAATATGGACCAATGATCAAAAACGCCCCTAAATTAATCAATATGATGAAAGCAATTAACGAAATAAATAGTGAAGAGGAAGATAATACAGACGAGATTCAAGTAGATGATTCGAGCTTATCACCAAATGAGATAGAAGAAAATACAAGGGAAGAGCATGAAACACACAGATCCAGTCAACCAAAAAAATCACAACCTAAATTATTTATTTAGTCCAAACAGACCACTTGCAATTTTACAGTAGGAGAAGCAAAATAAGGGTAACACGTTTTTTTAGGAGGTTGTTTTGATGGAAAAACAATCAAAAGAAAGAGCTATATTTGCAGGTGGCTGTTTTTGGTGTATGGTAGAACCCTTCGATCAACAGCCAGGGATTATTCAAGTAGAATCAGGTTATACAGGTGGAGATAAGCCAAATCCAACCTATGAAGAAGTGTGTTCCAATACAACAGGACATCGGGAAGCGGTAGAGATTACCTTTGATCCAACGATATTTCCTTATGAAAAACTTTTACAAATATTTTGGCAACAAATTGATCCAACCGATGCAGGTGGTCAGTTTCATGATCGAGGCGAATCCTATAAAACAGCTATTTATTATACAAACGAGCGACAAAAAGAGCTTGCAGAGGCTTCAAAACAACAGTTAGAAGCATCAGGGAAATTTACTAAGCCTATTGTGACTGATATTCTTCCAGCAAAAACATTCTACCCGGCAGAAGAAAAGCATCAGGATTATTATAGAAAACAAACATTTCATTATCAGCTCTATAAAAAGGGTTCAGGTAGAGCTGATTTTATCAAAAAACATTGGAACAAGCAGCCAGACCAAACAGAATTAAAACGCAAATTAACTCCATTACAGTATCACGTCACACAGGAAAATGGCACAGAAAGACCGTTTGATAATGAATATTGGGACAACAATGAGGAAGGAATTTATGTTGATATTGTTAGTGGGGTACCTTTATTCTCTACCAAAGATCAATATGACGCAGGGTGTGGTTGGCCAAGCTTTACTAAACCTATCAATCGAAATGACCTAAAAGAAAATCTCGATACTTCTCATGGCATGCGTAGAATAGAAATTCGAAGCGACCAGGCTGATTCACATTTAGGTCACGTATTTGATGATGGACCGAGGGACAAGGGTGGTATGCGATACTGTATTAATTCCGCTGCCTTGAAATTCATACCAAAAAGTGAGCTTGAGAAAGAGGGATTAAAGGAATATTTGGCTCTATTTGAGTAACTTTTAAGCAGCAAAAGCTTGGCCTAATGCCAGGCTTTTGCTTTCTAAATATGTTCAAGGGAGCTTTAAGCATGAAACAACTTGTCTTTCATTATATATGGATGTATCTTGTATCCTTACTGTCCACAATGATATTCCTATCTTTAGATCTTCCATTGCCTTGGATTTTAGGTCCATTATTAGCAGTATTTATTTTAAAGACGGTTCACGAAAGAGACTATCAATTACACCAATCCATTCGAAATGTAAGCTTTGCTATAACTGGTGTTCAAATCGGAATGACGTTTACTGCAGCAACTATAGGTAAGGTAGTGCCTTATTTTATTCCGTTTTTGCTTTTTACCTTTTTCATTATGATTATTTCGATAGCTAGTGGAATATTACTAGCTAGGATAGCAAAGATAAGTAAAAAAACAGGTGTACTTGGCAGTATACCCGGAGGATTATCCGTAATGGTTGCTATGAGCGATTCAATGGAGGCTAACACTGGGCTTGTAGCTATTTTTCATACGATTCGATTAATGGCGGTTCTCTTTATCGTACCAATTATTGCCTCTTTTTTATTTTCATCAAGCAGCAATAATGCCGGTAGTATAGTAGAGGAACCAATGATTTCGGGTCAATATTGGACCATTGCTATTTATGGATTGCTTTTTTACTTCGCTTATTTATTAAGACATAAAGTTCCGGCATCTTTTGTGCTTATACCTATGACTATCATCGCTATACTAAAAATTTTTTCGATACCAGTGATGGACTTACCTAGTTCGTTCTATCATTTTGCTCAGCTTTCTATTGGCATCCATTTAGGTTTATCTATCGATTATCGAGATGTGAAAAAAGCTGGTAAATATACTGGTTTGTTCTTTTTAATAACCTGTTTCATTATCTTATTATCGATCTTATTTGGTTATATTTTTGCTTCTTTTTCGAATTTGAGCTTTGCGACAGCCATGCTAAGTCTTGCGCCAGGAGGATTAGTAGAAATGGCACTGACAGCCCATGAAGTAGACGCAGACCCTGCAATTGTTGGTTCCTTACAATTAGTGAGGATGCTTATCATTATTTTATTATTCCCTATAGTTTTAAGTAAATATTGGAAAACAAGAACATAAGTATACCATAAGTTTATTATGTAAACTAAACAGTTACTTGTATTTATCTACCAAAATGTTTATCATAGAAAGTAAGGAGGTTAGTTAGAATGATTCATCATACTTGGGAAAAAAATGAAACCATGAAACACATTAAATGTGTACATACAAACGCTAAAAAATATAAAGTGAATTCCGTTTTGACCGTTGGAAATGTATATGAAGTGAAAAACGAAACAGAGGAGTTTTACTTTGTTATAGATAACACGAAACGTATTGCTGGATTTAAAAAAGATTATTTTGAATTAGTCGAAAATGTTTAATTGAAATTCATATTGGATAAAATAAATGGTAGGCTTTTTCTGATATTCTATTAAAGATCTTTCAAAGATTCCGCCTAGGAGCTGATAAAATGAAAAGAATTCTATTGATACGTCACTGTCACGCAATGGGACAACACAAGGATTCTCCTTTGTCTAAACAAGGAAATCTTCAGGCCTATGAATTAGCAAACCTATTAGAAAATCTTAGTTTTCCAATTGATCGGATCATCACAAGTCCTTTTTTACGTGCAAAGGAAACCATTAAACCATTTGCCAATCGTACTGGTTTACCAATTGAATGTGATGAAAGGTTAAAAGAAAGACTTTTAAGTGAACAGCCAATTGATGATTGGATGGATGTGTTGGAGGAATCTTTTCATAACGATCAGTTTAAATTACCTGGCGGGGAATCATCTAGAGATGCTTACGAACGAGCTGATCAACTCCTTACTGATTGTTTAAATAATGATGATTTTGAGAATACTATCATCGTAACACATGGAAACTTGCTAGCACTCATGCTAAAAAAATTCCAGATTGAATTTGGCTTTCATGAATGGAAAACCTTGACCAATCCGGATGTCTTTTTCGTTCAACGTGTTGGAGGCGAGTTCATAGTGGAAAGGCTTTGGAAGGATCGGGATTAGAGAGCTTATCAGTAGATCCATGCTGAGATGTTGACGTGCCATTCCTTGAATTTATTGTGAAATCATCGATATTGGCATGCGAAGTTTTTATAATTATGATAAAATATAGGTGAAATAGAGATACTTAGGAAATTGACCAAAGGAGGGGACAGTCATGGCGTTTGTAATAACTTCACCTTGTAAAGAAGAAAAAGCAGGCGAATGTGTTGAAGTTTGTCCTGTTGATTGTATAGAAGAAGGAAAAGATATGTTCTATATTGATCCAGATATCTGTATAGATTGTGGAGCTTGTGAAGCAGTTTGTCCAGTAGAAGCTATCTATATGGAAGACGAGGTTCCAGATAATGAGCATGAATATATTGCATTGAATCGTAAATTCTTCGAGGAAAACTAATACATATTAAAACCGCTATTTCGATAGCGGTTTTAATATTTTATCTCGAATCGTTGATAATCATGATCTTCTAATGGCAATTCTTCTATATCAATACTACTAACCTTTGCAAACATGGAAGGACCTTGTCTTATCTTTTGTAAAAACCTCTCCATATTACCCACATCACCTTTTGCTTTGATTTCAACAGATCCGTTTGAGAGATTTTTCACCCAACCAACAATTTGGTATTCTGCTGCGGTAGCTTGAGTGAAATACCGAAAACCAACTCCTTGTACTCTCCCATTCACGATAGCATGTATATGTCTCATCTGTTCATCACTCCCTTCTGTAAATGGTATCACGTGTAAAAATAGATCGCAAAGTAATCGCTAAAATCCAATTCATAAACTTTTATACAATGGGGAAGCTATACATAACAAAAACGTGAAGATTTATGGAGGTATAATATGAAGCAAAAGCATTTTCCGATATGGCAAGAGGGAGATATAATGCCAGCCTTTCCTCAATTAAAAGAAAATATTAAAACAGAGGTAACAGTAGTTGGTGGGGGAATAACAGGGATCACCACTGCCTATTTATTAGCTAAAAAAGGGGTTAAAGTTGTGTTGATTGACCGTGGTAAATTGACGAATGCTACAACTGGCCATACAACAGCTAAAATAACCGCACAGCATGGTATCATCTATCATGAGTTCATGTCTCATTTTAGCCATGAAGAGGCAGCATTATATTACGAAAGTCAATCAGAAGCGTTAAAATCTATCCGAAATATTATCCAAGAAAATCAGATAGAGTGTCATTTCGAAGAGCAGGATGCTATCCTTTTAACAAACAATGATAAAAACCGAAGAAAATTGGAGCAAGAATTCGAAGCATATACTGCATTAAATATTGATGGGGAAGAGTTAACACAATTACCTGTAGCATTCCCTATGAAATATGCGATAAAGATGAAGAATCAAGCACAATTTCATCCGATCTCCTACTTAAAATCTTTAGTCGATGAAATTATCGAAAATGGCGGAGAAATTTATGAGAACACATCTGCCTATGATATTGAAAATGCTGATCATCGAATAGTGAGAACAAAGGATCAACACAGTATAATTTGTGATCAAGTGGTGATTGCTACACAATTTCCATTCTTTGAAGGAGAAGCTTTTTATAGTGCACGTATGTATCCTTCTCGCTCATATGCTGTTGCATTCACTTCTAAAAATCCATATCCAGGGGGGATGTATCTAGATGTAGATGAACCAGTTCATTCCTTACGTACCTTAAAGTTAGATGGAGAGGAATACTGGATATTTGGTGGACAAAATCATAAAACAGGTCAATACAAGCATGATGTAGCCCCTTTACAAAAATTAAAGGAGTTTGCTTCTAAACATCTAAAGTTGACAGATTGGCAATATGAATGGTCTGCCCAGGATTATACTACGTTAGATAAATTACCATATATAGGGAGACTTAATAAGAATCGTCCCGAGATTCTAGTTGCAACAGGTTATCGTAAATGGGGTATGACAAACAGTATGGTTGCGGCAAAAGTTCTAACAGACCTGATCTTAAATAAAGAAAATCCATATATCGACTTATACCGGCCTACGAGATTCCATGCAGATCCAGATTTAAAACAATTTATAAGTACAAATACAAATGTAGCCAAAGAGCTAGTATCTGGAAAGTTAATGCAAGACAAACATACACCAAAAGAAATTCCAGCAGGTTCAGCAATTAAAACGAAACAACATGGTCAGACTATTGGGATCTATAAGGATCATGAAGGAAAAGTTCATGCATTGGATACCACATGTACACATCTAGGCTGTGAGGTTACTTGGAATGACGAAGAAAAGACATGGGATTGTCCTTGTCATGGATCACGATTTGCTTGTGATGGTAAAGTGATCGAAGGCCCGGCATTAGAGGATCTAAAAAAGGTCGAGTATCGAAAATAATTTTTATCTCACTATCTTAAGTATACTTATATTTTGAGATAGTGAGCTTTTTTTATTTTATAACTTCCTATAATATATATTATGTAAACTAGAATCGAGTAAATAATATATGTAGATAATTTCTGTACTTATACTCTTCTTTTCCTGTTTCCTTTGATGTGAAAACCAAGGACATGCTGTGAACTTCATCAGATCTCACACATGCCCTTGTCTTGCTTTTGCTATTCCACCTCTAAAATGATCACATTCACTGAATTGGCATGTAATGTAACCACAGTATGATTATCTTGCCATTTAATCTCTTTTTTCTTTGGAACAACTTGTTCCGCGTTCTTTTTATTTACATTCGGTGTATGCACGATCGATTCTTCTCCTGTAACGGTGATCATGCTTGCAGTTTTACTCACATTAAAATTTTTCAAGGCAACTTCTGTTGTTTTTTCAAACGGATCGGCATTCACAAGCTTCACATATACATAGTTATCGTCCTTCGTTACCGAGTTGAAAATTTCACGATTATAAGCTTCTAGCTTGTAATCTAATGTTTTACTCGTGAATGATCCATCAGTGTAAGAGCAAATAAGTCGATCACCATTATCTCCACCATAATTAACGGAGATAGTATAAGGATTATTGTCTAATAGTGGCTCATAACAGCTTGCTCGCAAATTACCTGCTGCTGTACTGGAAGAATAATCTCCTAGCATATAACCCTCTATTCCTTGTTTATACACCTTCACCCCAGTTGCATTTCCATCATATCCAATCGCGTATTCGATTACATCTTTCTTATCTGGTGAAATATCTGTTAAACCAACACCGACATAAAAACCGTCATTGCCACTTATCTTTGTTGCATTTACTTCTACTTTATAATTGCTCCAGTTTTTGTTCATTAAATATAATCCATTTAATCCATCTGTTTGTGCTTTTAATACTAAACCATGTTCTGGATCTAATTCATATCCATGGGAGCCTGGTATTACCTTCCAATTAGAATCTAGTTCTTTAGTGAAATCCTGTTTGAATAATATGTTTCCACTATGATTGTCAATTACCTTCACTGCCCTAACCTGGATTTCCGCATCTCCCGTAGCAATCTCAATTCCACCATGTGGAGCGATTTTAGTTAATGTACCATTGTTATAGGCGGAAAATGATGTGTCTAACACTTTGGATCCTAGGTATTTTGCGAAGAGCTTTTGGACATAGTAATTTGGTGTGAACCAAACATCCTCATCATCGAACCAGATTAAATCAGGTGTCCACCTATAAGTACCATCTGTTAACACTTTATTAAATAAAGGTGCATAAGCGACTAATCTCACAATATCTGCATTATTCTCAAAACCTGTCATGATCGCTGCTTCTGCCACAGCTCCTGCTAACGTATTTTTGTCAGTAGAAGCAAACTCTCCAACAAACACTTTAGAGGTTTCTCGCTCATCAAGATTTCCGTCAGATTGATAGGCACGATAATAATAATTGTATCTATCAACATTGTTTAATAAATATTCATTGGAACGATAATAGTGTTCATCCGCAATGGTATCCATATAGTTAGCCTGCTTGTTATACCAAGTAACTTTTTCCTCCAGTGTCTTTTGTCCATCCGTAAATTGCACATTGGCTGTACCTGTAAGATTTCCACTTAAAAACTTCCAGCCTTCTTGGTAAGCATCGTCATCAGCTTGAGCACCAACAGTAGAAATTATGTGTAATTCATACCCAGGATAATGCTTATCCATATATGAATCAATCTCTGTCTTAAAGTATTCAAAGTTTGCAAAAAACTCTGTTCCCCAGTTTTCATTACCAACACCTAAGTAGTGCAAATCAAAAGGTGCTTCATGCCCCATTTCTTTACGTAGTTTTGCCCATTCATTATGATCAAAATTTGTATTGATCGCAAAATCAATTAAATCAGTAAAGCTTTTCACATAATAATCTCTTAATTCTCCACCAGCAGGGTTGACATAATCTGAGCGTGCTTGACAGAGTACACCACAGGCCATAACAGGCAGTGGGGTAGCATCTAAGTCTTCCGCTAATTGGAAATATTCCATATAGCCAAGCCCCATTGTCATCATATAACCCCAAACATTGAAGTTTTCCTTCCGCAATTCAATCGCACCAACAGAGTCCTTCCATTCGTAGACATTTTCCCAGATAAATGATCCTTCTGAAATACAGCCACCAGGGAAGCGAAGGAATTTCGGATGTAGATCTACTAATGCTTGAACTAAATCCTTGCGTAGTCGATAGTTAGGATTTGCTTTATAATTAATGTGAGCAGTTTGTGAACTTTGTTCTTCCGCTGCTCCCCAAACATCTCTCGGCATTAAGGAAACCATATCAATAGCTACTTCCCCATCAAAGGTTAATGAAAGTTGTCCAAGAGTGGTTTTAGAACCAGTTAGGACAAGCTCTGAATCGATTCCATATTTCTTCCATTTATTATTCCCTGCCACTGTAACCGTAATTTTGTCACTTATAGGCTCACTAGAATCATCCTGTAGCTGTACGGTAATGTTTGCTGTCTTTTTCGCCTTTGCCCATATGGTGAAATCATATAAATCACCTTGTCTAATCGACATCGCACAAGCGTGATTAGAATCGGTAAATCCTTTGTTTTTAATAGTTGTTTCATTTGGTACGGTAATATAATAGGAATTAATATCTTTATCGTCTATCCCAAAAAATTCATTCAAACCACCAGTATTTTTGACTTCTACTTTGTCTATATCACCAAACCATGCATGTAAGGGGACATGATTTCTACCTGTAGAACATCCACAGGCTCCTGAATGATGAGAATAAGTATCGAATTCAAATGATTCGAATGATCGGTTCTGAACAAGCTCTGCATAAATCCCCCCATCTGCGGCATTATTAATATCTTCATAGAACAAACCATACATGATGTCACTTACATCTAACAATTCATTATCTCCCTCAATAGTTAGATGATGGGACGGAACCCCCTCTGGTAAAACGGTTAACGTAAATTGCTTTTCGGTTGTACTATCTTTTTTGCTTAAGGTTGCAGTAAGTGTTACACCTTTTGGCTCAGCTACATTCCCTACTGTCCCTTGATTAGATAATGCATCCATATCACTGGATCGCCACGTGACTGCTACGTTCCCACCCATTAAAGACGAAGGTAACGAAACATCACGAGACACAACAGTGATCGGAAAAGACAAATATTTATCCTTAGCTAGTTCTATTATTTCCTTATCAGTTAGAGATTCACACATAACTTCAATCACTTCATCTTCAGTTAATCCAGCCTCATAAATGCGAAAATCTGCTAGAGCACCATGGAAATCGGAATCAGGGACGTGCTGTGATCTGCCGATATAATTATTGCTGTAATTCTTTTCTTCAGAAAATGTCTCAAACCAATTTCGCAGTTGTTTATAAGTACCACTTGAGGTCTGACTGATCGAACCATCTGCTACGATTTCACCATTGACATAAATAACTGGACCAGCACTACTTAGGGTGCCACCTTCTGTTCCTTTGACTGACATAGCAACATGAATCCACTCTCCTAGTGAACATGTTTTTCCAGCATCTGCAAAGAGATCAGAGCCTGAGAAGCAAACACCTCTTAAGTTCCTGGATAAAAATATGTATGGTCCATCTGGCCCTTTACCAAAATCAAAAATTCGTTCCCAAACATCTGTCCCTTTTTTCAAGTAAATCCAGCTACTAATGGTAATTCCAGTACGATCACTGATGTTTTTAAATAATCCAGAAGGCAGTTTTAAATAGGAGCTACCATTCTTTCCACCAGAAAATGTTGCCGCTTTCCTTTCAGCCATCACTTCAATCTTTGGTTTTACTTCCCCTTCTGTTATTGCATCATAGCCGTTCCCTGAACTATCTTTTCCAACACAGTCTGGATCATCGAAAAGATAATGTGCAATGATGCGATCCTTAGGTGAATAATTCTTATCGTTCATTGTTCCCCCTCATTTCTATCTGTAATATAAGTACAACTTTAAACAGTAAACCAATATTTTTTAACATGTACTGACAACTATTATAATATGAAATAAATATTTTACAAATTATTTCGCTGACATTTGTACATTTAAGTCAAATATTTTTTAGAGCTTCCCTCTAGTCATTGAGCTTCACCTATCGGTATCACACTTTAAAGTATACGTATAACTTCACGATCAAGTATTATTTGCACGGATAATTACAGTTGAAATGAAATAAGAAAAAGCAGGTCAACTAGGCTACATTTTTGTAACACCTAAACTGATCTGCTTACCCCTTAAGTTTATTTTCTTGTTTCCGCAAACTTCTTAATTCTATCCCCTATTTCATCTCGAACTCTTTGAAATACTTGCCACTTTTCCTCTTCCGTTCCGGTTGCATTCGCAGGGTCATCGAACCCCCAGTGCTCCCGTTTTACGCTTTGCGGAGTTATGGGACACTTGTCGGCTGCATCTCCGCAAAGTGTTACAGCCAGCGTTGATTCATTAAGAATTTTAGATGAGATGATCTCAGACTGTTGATTAGAAATATCAATGCCGACTTCCTTCATTGCACGCACTGCGTTTGGATTCAATCCATGTGCTTCAATCCCCGCACTATAAACTTCCCAATCATCACCTAAGTATTTTTTTGCCCATCCTTCTGCCATTTGGCTTCGACATGAATTTCCAGTACATAAGAAGTAGACTATTTTTTTTGCCATCTTTTATCTTCCTTTCTTTGATCATTTGGTTAAAAAACTACTAGTGTCAGATAGAGACCGAGTAATGTTATAAATAATATTGGAATCGTTAATATAATCCCTGTTTTAAAATAGGCTCCCCACGATATTTTTACCCCTTTTTGGGATAACACATGAAGCCATAATAAGGTTGCTAGGGAACCAATTGGTGTGATCTTCGGGCCAAGATCAGAGCCGATAACATTCGCATAAATCAATGCTTCTCTCATAACCCCCGATGTATTGGTTTCCGCAATAGCGATCGCATCAATCATGACAGTTGGCATATTATTCATGATGGATGACAGTATAGCAGCAATGAACCCCATGGAGATTGTCGCGATAAATAAACCTTGCTCTGCACTTACTTGAATGGCTTTTGCCAATAAATCTGTTAATCCTGCGTTCCGTAATCCGAATACGACTACGTACATTCCAATGGAAAAGAAAACAATTTCCCACGGTGCCCCTTTAATAACAGATGTCGTATGAACCGCTTTACTATTTTTTGCCATCCAAAGGAAGAATATAGCGATTAGACCCGCTACAATGGAAACAGGTATTTCGATAAACTCACTCAAAAAATAACCTATTAATAAAACCAATAATACATACCATGACAAATAGAACATCTTCAGATCCTTTATAGCATCAGAAGGTTGCTTTAACTGGGTTACATTATATTGTCTAGGAATGCTCTTCTTAAAATAAACAAATAATACCGCAATGGTTGCAATTAATGAAAATAAGTTAGGAATAATCATTCGTGAAGCATATTCCACAAAGCCAATATTAAAAAAGTCTGCTGATACAATATTAACTAGATTACTAACAATGAGTGGTAATGATGTAGTATCGGCAATAAAACCACTTGCCATTATAAATGGAAAAACCATTTTTTCTTGAAAATTCAGATTACGAACCATTGCTAATACGATAGGTGTAAGTATAAGTGCTGCCCCATCATTAGCAAAAAATGCTGCAACGACCGCTCCTAGTAAACTGATATACACAAACATCTTCCATCCATTACCCTTTGCAGCTCTAGCCATATGTAAAGCTGCCCATTCAAAAAATCCTATTTCATCTAAAATTAAGGAAATAATAATAATGGCAACAAATGCAAGAGTGGCATTCCAAACAATACCTGTTACTTCTAGTACGTCCTGAAGGCTCACCACTCCAAATATTAAGGCAAGGAGAGCACCACCAGAGGCAGACCATCCAATGGATAATCCTTTTGGCTGCCAGATTACCAATACTAAGGTAACCAAAAATATAAGTGATGCAAATAAAACGGTCAAAGACAAAACACTTCCCCCTTTAACAACATGAAATTCTAGTTCCTTTTTTCTCTAATTCTATTAATTTATCCTCTTGACTCGGGAGCTCCTGCAGAATTTGTTCAACAAAATGAAAATAATCATTTTCTGTATTTAAGGAGTAAAAAATCCATTGTCCCCTCCTTTGTTCTTTAACAATGCCTGCATCTCTTAATTTTCGAAGATGCTGGCTAATAGACGGTTGACTCATTTGAAAAATTTCTACAAATTCGCAAACACAGCATGTATGATTTTCTAATAATTTTACTATCATTAGTCGGGTTTTATCTCCAAGTAATTTTAGAATAGTTGCCGCATTCTCAATGTTAACGGTTGTTGTAATCACTACATACACCTCCATTTCTTTTATTAATATATAATAATATGCTTATATATTGCAAGCTAAGATTTCCTAAATGCGAAAAGGAAACGTTTGTAAATATGGATATGTAAAAAGCCTGCCCTATTAAATGAGAGGGCAAGCATTGTTATCTTAATTATCTTTCACTAAACCATTTCACCAGCTTTGTCCCAACACCGACAAAGGTTTCTAATATCGCCTGTCCACCAGCGATTGATAAAATAAATATAACAGGCCATGAAAAATCCGGTATCCATATAAACGCAATCGTAATAAATATCGCACTCCAGATTCCTGCACACCAATAACAATTCAACAGATAGCCAAATTTCGATGTAGGTACTTTCTTAACATGCTCCTCCCCTTTCTCATCTGTTACTATTTCCTTTTTTAAAAATGGATTTCGAATAAATTCGGTGATCTTATCAAAAACGATTAGATGTGTTAAACGGTAACTTGCTAACAGGAGGATGAGATAAGTCAACCAGTCAATATCTATACTTTTCATACAATTCCTTTCCCATGCTAAAAATGATTATCATTAGTTTGGTGTACTAATTAGTAGTTTATACATCCATTCCCCATTATTTACTTATCACGTTAACCTATGTTATAATATTCTTCTACCCAAAAAATTTCATTCCCTTTAAATAAATTATTTTCTAAAGAAAGGAGTTGGATACGATGGCTAAAACATCAATGGTAGCAAAGCAAAAAAGACCACCAAAGTTTAAAGTGCAGGAATATACTCGCTGTGAGAAGTGCGGTCGTCCACACTCTGTTCTTCGTAAATTTAAGCTCTGTCGGATTTGCTTTCGAGAGTTAGCGTACAAAGGCCAAATCCCTGGCGTCAAAAAAGCAAGTTGGTAAAAGAGAAGAAGCCAGCCTAAAACGGTTGGCTTTTTTGTATTCTTGGAGACTATTTCTTCCATAAACTCTATGTATCTCATCTTGACATAGTTGTCCATACTATTAAAAGTTGCTACAATATTTTCGTAGATGTAGACAGGAGGTAATTCCGTTCAAAATACGTAGTATATTAAGTCTATTACTGATAATTGGTGTTATTTGGTATTTTTATGGTGATGATTATGAAAGGGCCGGCTTTCAAGGAGTTACTAGTGAGATCCAATCAGATCTCCAATCGATAAAAGAAAATCCGATTATAACAAATACGATTGATACGATAAGTACAGGAATTAAAGAATTATTCCATGAGGTTTTGCCTGAAGAGCGATCAGAAGGCCAACAAGTGGAAGAGAAACCAAATTTAGAATCCCCTTCCACTGAAATCTTTTCTATCCACAATGTAGAGCTAAAGGATAGCCGTGCAGATGTGGAAGCAGAAGCTGGTCCACCTAAGCGCTCCTCTTTAAATGAGTACGGAGTCAATTGGGTAGCCTATCACGAGAACTATCAAAACTTCTTTATGGTTGCTTATGATGATAAAAATCAAATCGTTGGATTATTTACAAACCAGGATTTGTTCACCTCATCCGAAGAAATTTCTATGAAAAGCAATCAAAAAGAAGTAATAGCAGCACTTGGTGAACCTCTAGATTCCATTGATAAAGGGCTTGTGCGTTACCAAATAAACAAAGAACAAGCATATGATGTTTTCTTATTAGATGAAAGTTATGTAACTATTTTCTATGATAAGCATGAAAACAATACGATTACAGCCATTCAAATGATTAGTAAAGATCTTGAGCAACAAAAGCAAAAATATTTTGCCGAGCCTAGTGAACAACTAAAAGAAGGCTTTGAGCTTCAATTATTTGATCTAACAAATGCTGCTCGGGTGCATCACGGACTTCCTGTTCTAGCATGGAACGAAGAGGTTCGACAAACTGCTAGAGACCATAGTACAGATATGGCTGATCATAATTATTTTAGTCATACGAATTTAGCGGGTTTATCCCCATTTGATAGAATGAAGGAGGATCATATTCGCTTTCAAATAGCCGGAGAGAACCTAGCGTCTGGTCAGCCTAGTAGTATTTTCGCACATGAAGGCTTAATGAATTCAGAAGGACATAGAGAAAATATTTTAAATAATAAATTCGAAACACTCGGTATCGGGGTTGCCTTTAATCAAGATTCCCAACCATTTTATACAGAAAATTTTGTAACGAATTAGCGATATTTCAAAAATATCGCTAATTCATATGCGTCCAATTCAGCAGTTTGTTGTAATAAACAACTGATTGGCGACTTCGAGTCCCTTAGATTACTGATCCATTTTGTCCATCTTCCATGTGAAGGCATCGTTATCTGATGTTTTATGTTGGTTGGATTAATGACAATAACGAAATCCTTCTTCTCTCCTAAGAGAAGATAACCTACTAAAGGGACAGGAACCTGGATAAAGTGAACTCTCTCCTTTATCTCCTTAGCTGTCTGTAATCGAAAATGATCGTGCTGTTTACGTAATTGAATTAGCTTCCGTATCCATTGAATATTCTCGTCTTCCCTTCCCCGCTTTCTCCACTCCATTTGGTTAACCTTATCTCCAGAAAGATAACTATTTTCATCACCATTTTTCGTTCGGAAGAATTCTTGACCTGCGTGTAGAAAAGGAACACCTTGGCTTAATAACACTAAACCAGTCGCAAGCTGATGCATCTTCCTTCTATCCTCTTCACTTATTGTTGGATTCGATAACTGTAATTTGTCTAGTAATGTATGGTTATCATGACACTCCACATAGTTGACAGATTGAAGTGGACAGGAAAACATGGGTGTATGAAATCGATGATCACACGAGGCGGTAATTAGTGCCGGGAGGAAAGATTCG
This sequence comes from Gracilibacillus sp. JCM 18966, assembly GCF_055392695.1. Lineage (NCBI taxonomy): Bacteria > Bacillati > Bacillota > Bacilli > Caryophanales > Bacillaceae > Gracilibacillus > Gracilibacillus sp. JCM 18966. The sequence goes on from NZ_AP043883.1 coordinate 3,259,044, forward strand.
TTTCTTCCTTCTCCATTTACATAACCTGTACTGGTACTGTAAAAGGTATTTCCCTTTATTTGGTCTCTAAAATGATCATTGAAATAACTCACTTCTGGTAGCTGATCTGCTTTTTTTAACGTGGATAGCTGTGATTTATCCAATGCCGTGTCAAGCTCCCATCCTTCTCCTAAAAGTAGGATGGGTCTATTTTCTTGACTACATCTCGACTGAATCTGTTTCATTGTTTCTAAATCCACTAATCCCATTAAATCGAAACGAAAACCATCCACAAGATATTCCTTTAACCAGAAATCTACGACATCAAGAATGAATTTTCTCGCCATTTTTCTCTCTGTTGCGAGGTCATTGCCAGTTCCACTCCCATTGCTTACTGAACCATTCTCATGAAAACGAAAATAATATTCTGGAACGAGTTTCTCAAAAGTAGAGTTCTCATACTGGAAAACGTGATTAAAGACTACATCGATAATAACGGACATTCCCGCTTCATGGATCGATTGGATCATTTGCTTACATTCTATTATTCGAGTTATCGGATTAGATAGATTACTTGCATAGCTTCCCTCTGGCACAAAATAAAATAATGGATCATATCCCCAATTATAATCCTTTTCTGGTTCGGTTTCGTCCACCCGTGCAAAATCCATAATTGGCAAGAGCTGAAGGTGCGTGATACCTAATTCTTTTAAATAAGCTAATCCTGTTGAATAACCTTCTGCATTTCGCGAATGCCGTTCCGTAAAACTAAGAAATTTCCCTTTATTTTTTATCCCACTTTCAGAACACATCGACAAATCCCGAACATGAACCTCATAAATGATAGCCTTATCCTTTGTAATTTTCGGATAAGTTATTTCCCTGAAATGAACTGGATCTGTCTTTGCCATATCCACCACTACGCTAGCATTGCTATTTGCTGTAAGACCTCTTGCATAAGGGTCATTTACGATTCTCTCTTTTCCGGCAATGGTTACAGCAAATTGATAGATGTTCCCATGTAAGTCCCCAGGTAACCAGATATCCCATACTCCCCTATCGTTTCTCCTCATTAGGCGTCTTTCACCCTCCATTATTATTTCTATATTGGATGCGTTTGGTGCCCATAATGTAAAAGCTGTCCCATCCTTTTTATAAAGAGGGCCAAGTGTTGTCTCACTAGCTGTATACTTATTTTCAAACCATGTAGTACGAACAATGTTTCTAGGAAAGATTGGATACTTCTTGTTCTGAATAGCTACAAATGCCTCTTGAATAAGGGAAATGTTATCCACTAAATAAACGAATAATTGGTCCTCTCCTACTTTGACGACATCTTTTATTGGCATAAATTGGTTAGAGATAAATATACTTAGTGATGGGCTGACCAAATCATGATCTTTCATTCCTTCGAGCGTTATTTTATTGATCTCATCTATCCAAGCAGCTATATTCATCTTACATTCCCTTTCTGTTTAGCTATTAATTTTTTGTAAAAGAACCTTACGTAAGGTTATATAAAATGGAACTAATCATAGATTAAGAAAAGACTCTACCTGAATTATATACAAGAATATGGATGTTTGACTGGAAAGGAGTTAATATGACTAAGCAAATCTCTGAAGAGGATGTTTACCTTTTTCATCAAGGTACTCATTATTTTAGTTATCAATTTCTTGGCTGCCATAGAGATGGTGTCAAAACGAGGTTTGTTGTCTGGGCTCCCCATGCTAAAAAAGTAGAATTAGCTGGTGATTTTAACGATTGGTCTGGAAAAGGTTATGCCCTAACTAAGCTTGATAATGCAGAACTCTGGTACGGAAGCTTCTCAGATATACAGGAAAATACTCGATACAAATATCGGATAACTGCACCAAACGGCGATACATTTTTAAAGGCAGACCCCTATGCCTTCCGAGCAGAGCTTCGACCTTTAACCGCATCTGTAATCCCTTCTTGGAAACAGTATATGTGGGGAGATCAAGAATGGGAATTGCTTAAAGCAGAAAGCGATCCTTATCATTCACCACTTTTGATCTATGAGCTTCATGCGGGCTCGTGGAAAAGAGATGATCAAAATCTACCTATATCCTATCGTGTATTAGCATCACAATTAATCCCATATGTTAAAGAGTTGGGCTATACCCACATTGAATTATTACCCTTGGCTGAACACCCACTTGATGCGTCATGGGGCTATCAAATTACGAGTTATTATGCCCCAACATCTCGCCATGGATCCATAAATGATTTAAAATATTTCATCGACCAATGCCACCACCATCAGATCGGGGTGATCATCGATTGGGTTCCAGGGCATTTTTGTAAGGATGATCACGGACTTAGACAATTCGATGGGGAAGCATTATATGAATATAAGGATCCAAAAAAAGCGGAAAAACCACTATGGGGAACCCTCACCTTTGACTATGGAAAGCCTGAGGTTCAAAGCTTTTTAATTTCCAATGCAATTTATTGGTTAAAAGAATTTCATGTTGATGGTCTAAGGGTAGATGCTGTTGCAAGTATGACTTCATTGAATTTTGATCGCCCTGACTCAGAAGAAAAACTTGTCAACAGCTTTGGTAATGAACTAAATTTAGAAGCTATCGCCTTTTTACAAAAATTAAATGAGGTTGTATTCCACTATTTTCCTAAGGCACTGATGATGGCAGAAGATAGTTCAGATCTCCCTCTTATCACTCACCCTACCTCTAAGGGTGGAATTGGCTTTAATTTTAAATGGAATATGGGTTGGATGAATGACTTACTAAAATACATGGAGCTAGATCCCATTTATCGAAAGTGGCACCACCAGCTACTAACTTTTTCAATGATGTACCATTATAGTGAAAACTTTGTTCTTCCACTATCTCATGACGAAGTCGTACACGGAAAAAAGTCATTATTAAATAAAATGCCTGGAGATCAGTGGCAGCAATTTGCAAATTTACGGCTATTATATGGTTATATGATGGTACATCCAGGAAAGAAGCTGCTCTTTATGGGTGGAGAATTTGGACAATATATAGAATGGCGCTTTCAGCAAGCGTTAGATTGGCATTTATTCGATTATCCCCTTCACCATGCCCTCTTTCATTATTTAACTGAATTACATAAATTTTATCACCATCAACCATCTCTTTATCAATTAGACTATCATCCATCAGGTTTTCAATGGATTGATCCTGATAATCATGAACAGAGTATTCTCATTTTTATTCGTAAAGCTCTTGATTTAGAGAACCATTTATTAATTGTTTGTAATTTCACACCAGTGGTCTACTATGATTTTAACATCGGTGTTCCCACTCCTGGAACCTATCGAGAGTTATTTAATTCTGATGCGGCCTGCTATGGTGGTTCAGATCAAAACAATACTGAGATCCATTTTAGTTTTCCAGAGGGATGGCACGGCCAAGATCAACATATAAAAATAAAGGTTCCACCACTTGCGATTTGTATTTTCCAACAAGTACTGGAATCCACAGAGGAGGAACTGGAATGAAAAAAGAATGTGTCACAATGCTCTTAGCAGGAGGAGCTGGTACGAGATTAGGCATGTTAACGAAAAATTTAGCAAAACCAGCTGTCCCTTTTGGTGGAAGATATCGGATTATTGATTTCGCCTTAAGTAATTGCTTGAATTCAGGCATGAACACAGTAGGAGTAGTTACACAGTATTCTCCTCTCGTATTACACCGACATATTGGAGTGGGAAAGGCTTGGGGGTTAGATCGATTAGAGGACGGATTAACTATACTTTCCCCTTTTACAACCTGTGATGGAGGATGTTGGTATCTCGGGACAGCAGATGCTATTTTTAAAAATTGTCATTTTATTGACCAGTATCACCCTGATTATGTTTTAATTCTATCTGGTGATCATATCTACCAAATGGATTACAACCAGATATTAGCACAACATAAGGAAACGGAGGCAGATGTAACGATTGCTACTATGGAAGTACCATGGGAGGAAACCTCTCGATTCGGCATTTTAAATACAACGAAAAATTTAAGAATCTACGAATTCGAAGAAAAGCCTTCTCAAGCAAAAAATAACCTTGCCTCTATGGGAATTTACGTCTTTAATTGGGAGGTTTTGAAGCTTTTCTTAGAAAAGGATGCAACAAAGGATCATTCGGATCATGATTTTGGGAAGGATATTATCCCTGCCATGCTTGCAGATGAGCTTCATTTGTATGCTTACGTATTCGAAGGATATTGGAAGGACGTTGGTACTATCCAAAGCTATTGGGAGGCACATATGGATTTATTAAATCCTAACAGTACAACACTACTCGAGCATGGTAAATGGAAAAATTATTCCCGTGATTCCTATCTTGCTCCTCAATTAATTGGTGAAAATGCCGTTATTCGTCATTCCTTAATTAGTAATGGTTGTATCGTTGATGGGACTGTGGAGGAATCTGTTCTCTTTGAGAAGGTGCAAATTCATCAACATGCGATTATCCATCAATCCATTCTACATCCAAATGCTCAGATCGGGGAGCATGTCCTATTAGATCGTGTTATTGTTCAAGAAAATGTGACGATCCCTGATCATACCAAGATTGCAGTGAATGAAGAAGAAGAACCAATTGTCGTATCTAACGAAAATATAAACTCCATTCTATTAATGAGGTGATATTAGTGGCATCTATGATTGGATTAATCAATTTAGAACACGAAAATGATCAATTTAAAGAATTAACCTATCATCGTCCCATAGCTTCTATCCCATTTGCTGGTAGATACCGTTTGATAGATTTTACATTGTCTAATATGGTTCAATCTCAAATTCACGAGGTTGCTATTTTTACTCAGAATAAATATCGTTCCCTTATAGGACACTTAGGTTCAGGTGCTGATTGGGAATTAAATAAAACACATGGCGGTTTATTCCTCTTCCCTCCTCAAGCGCATCATTCTACAAACATTTTCCAAGGGGATGTAGGTCATTTTTATTATAATCGAGATTTCTTTGAAAACAGCTCTGCAGAATATGTGCTAATTAGCGGCAGTCAATTTGTTGCCAATTTGAATTATTTACCACTGTTCCATTATCACCTAGAAACCGGTGCTGATGTTACATTACTAACTACCCAACACGACATAATACAAGAGCTTAAGAACTGCTTGAAGTTAGAACTGGACAAAAACAATAAGGTAATTGCGATTACGAATGATAAACAGAATCAAGAAACCTTTTGTGGTGTTTATCTATTACATAAATCTCTGTTGTTAGAGCTTGTAGATGAATGTGTCGCTAATCATAAAAGCTATTTCTTCTGGGATGGTATTAGAGCGAATCTAGAAAAGTTACATATAGCAGCCTATCATTACGATGGTTATCATTCGATTATCCATGATGTTGCTGGCTATTTTAGACAAAGCATGAAGCTAATTAAACCCGAAAACTATAGACAGCTTTTCCGAAACTATCCACCTGTTTTTACAAAAGTAAGTAACCACCCTCCAACAAGATATCAGCATACAGCTATTGTTAAAGATTCACTTATTGCAACTGGGGCACTTATTGAAGGTACTGTCGAAAATAGTATCCTTTTTCGTGGGGTGAAAGTGAAGAAGGGTGCCGTTGTAAAAAACTCGATTATTATGCAAGATGGCGAGATTTCCACCGATAGTCAGCTGGAAAATGTCATTCTTGATAAACAAGTAGTCATAACGAAGAATCAGATGCTAAAAGGTTCGATAAAGCATCCTTATATCATCGAAAAGAAATCTATTATTTGAGGAGTGCTGAAACCATGGAGAAAAAAATTTTGTTTGTCGCTTCTGAATGTACCCCCTTTGTCAAAACTGGTGGCTTAGCAGATGTTATTGGTTCCTTACCACAAGCGTTAAACCAGCTTCCAACGATAGAAACAAACGTCATTCTCCCCTATTATGAACCCGTTATGAAACCATGGATGAATAAATTAGAAGAATTATTCACCATTCCCATAGAGGTCGGTTGGAGAAAGCATTCGTTCACACTATATCAATTAGTGCATAAAAATGTTCGCTATTACTTTATAAAAAATCATTATTACTTCTCTCGTGATGAGATTTATGGTTATGAAGATGATGGAGAACGCTTTATTTTTTTTAGTCAAGCTGTCTCGGAAGCTCTAACTTGGATTGATTTTAAGCCAGACATCGTTCATGCTCATGACTGGCAAACAGGTTTAGTGATGGCATTTTTGAAAATTCTCTATCCCAAATCAGATTATAACACCGTCTTTACCATTCACAATTTAAAATACCAAGGAGTGGTACTGAAAAAGGATTTTCCTGATCTATTTCAAATCAGCCGGGAGCATATTGGTGGTATGGAATGGAATGGTCATATTAATTGCATGAAAGCAGGAATTTTTCATGCAGATAAAATAACTACCGTTAGCCCAACCTATGCAGAAGAAATCAAAACAGCCTATTTTGGAGAAGGCCTTGCTCCATTACTTAAAGGAAGACAAAGGGATTTGTACGGTATCCTAAATGGTATTGATATAAACGAATATAATCCTGCAAAAGACCCTTTGCTTTATCGGAATTATACGAATGAACGTGAGCGAAAAAAAGAAAATAAAATATTTCTCCAAAAAAAATTGGGCCTACCTGAAAATGGTAATGTACCTATGTATATATTGATATCTAGACTAGTTGAGCAAAAAGGACTTCACTTGCTACAAGCTATTATAGATGAGTTCTTACAAGAAGATGTTCAATTTGTCCTACTTGGTACAGGGGATTATTTATTTGAAGATTTTTTTTACCATGCTGCAGAACGTAATAAGGATAAAATGGTTTGTTTTTTGGGGTTTGAAGAGAAATTGGCAAGGGAGATGTATGCTGCAAGCGATTTTTTTGTCATGCCATCCAAATTTGAACCATGCGGTCTCACACAAATGATTGCACTTCATTATAAAGTTGTTCCAATTGTCAGAGAAACCGGTGGATTACAGGATTCGGTTCTCCCTTTTAATGAATACACATTAGAAGGCACTGGTTTTAGCTTTGCAAATTACAATGCACATGACCTCTTACATGTTTTAAGATATTCCTTATCTGTCTATGAAGATGAGCATAAGTGGAATAGCCTATTACGTAATGTTGAAACCTGTGACTTCAGCTGGGAAGCATCTGCTAAAAAATATGATGCATTATACGATGAGATCATGATTTCGGAGGGGACTTGAACATGATGGAATGGGACGTAAAACAGCTAAGAGAAAAGATCCAAACAACAATAAGCGAGAACCATTCTGACCAAAACAGCCCCATTTCTGTACCTAAAGTGTATGAAGCTATTTGTCAAATCTTAATGGAACTAATCGAAAAAGATTGGTCTCGTACTAATCAAAAATACGATGAAACGAAGCCAAAGCAAGTCTTTTATTTCTCGATGGAATTCCTACTTGGACGTCTTTTACAAAGTTATTTATTAAATTACCAGTTACTCAACACGTGTAACCAAGCAATAAAGGAACTCGGCTTTGATCCTGAAGAGATCTATTATTGCGAACAGGATCCCGGTCTTGGTAACGGAGGTCTTGGAAGGCTGGCAGCATGTTTTCTCGATTCCACCGCCTCACTCTCGTACCCAGGTCATGGTTATGGCATCCGTTTTCGCTATGGGTTATTTGAACAACGTATTATTAATGGCTATCAAACAGAGTTACCAGACTATTGGCTGAAGGATCGCTATCCTTGGGAAATACGACGAGCAGATGAAGCGGTGACTATTCAGCTTGCCGGACATTGTTACTTAAAGGAACGTGAGGATGGCTCTCTGATTTGTCTATATGAAAATCAAGAAAAGATAATGGCCGTCCCCTACGATATACCGATTGTAGGCTATGATAACCAAACCATCAATACACTTAGACTTTGGAGTGCGGAACCAATAGCAGACATAGAGGAACAAGAAGAGGATCAATACTATCATCAATTAGAGCAGGAGCATTCCTCCTGGCAGATCTCTGGGTTTCTTTATCCAGATGACTCTCACTACGAAGGAAAACAGCTTCGGTTGAAACAGCAATACTTTCTCGTTTCTGCAAGTCTACAAGATATTCTAAGAAAATATTCATCTATTTCCTCCGCTACATTGCCAAAGAAGCTAGTCATTCAAATTAATGACACACATCCCAGTCTAGCCATTCCAGAATTGCTGCGAATATTATTAGATGAAAAAAGATTAGAATGGGAGGATGCTTGGGAAATCACACGAAAGATTTTTGCGTATACCAATCATACGCTTATGTCTGAAGCACTGGAGACTTGGCCGGTTGATATGTTTCGAGAGCTATTGCCTCGTATTTATATGTTAATAGAAGAAATTAATGAACGGTTTTGTCAGGATATTTGGTTGAACCAACCTCATCTAAGACAAAAAATCCCATCACTTGCCATCATAGCAGATCATCAAATTCATATGGCTCGACTTGCTGTTGTTGGTAGCTTTAGTGTGAATGGTGTGGCAAAAATTCATTCAGAAATTTTAAAAAAAAGGGAAATGAAAGATTTTTATCATTTATATCCTAAAAGGTTCAATAACAAAACAAATGGTATTTCTCATCGTCGCTGGCTCGTTATGGTAAATCCAAGACTGACTCATTTGATTTCCGATACGATTGGATCGAACTGGGTAAGACATCCAAGGGAATTAACTCATCTGTTACGCTATACAAAAGATACTTTCTTTTTAGAACAATTACACTCGATCAAACAAGAGAATAAACGGAAATTGGCGGCAATTATCCATCAGAGGACAGGAATATTAGTAGATGATCAGTCAATATTTGATGTTCAAATTAAGCGAATGCATGAATATAAGAGACAGCTATTAAATGTTTTTCATATCCTATACTTATACAATGAATTAAAACAAAACCCAAAACTAGATATCACCCCTCGAACCTTTATCTTTGCAGCAAAAGCTGCGCCTAATTATTACTTCGCCAAAGAAGTAATCAAACTAATTCATACGGTGGCTTCTATCGTTAATTATGACCACACCATACACGGTAAATTAAAAGTGGTTTTTTTAGAGAATTATAATGTTAGTCTTGCCGAAAAGATTATACCAGCTACGGATTTGAGTGAACAAATATCAACTGCAGGAAAAGAAGCGTCAGGAACAGGTAATATGAAAATGATGATGAATGGCGCTCTAACGATAGGTACATTAGATGGTGCGAATATTGAAATGAAAAATGTAGTGCAGAAAGAGAATATGTTTATTTTCGGATTGAAAGCAGATGAAGTCTACCACATCTATCAGAATAACGACTACTTTGCTAATGAAGTCTATCAAAATGATGAAAGGTTAGTGCGAATTTTACATCAATTACGTGACGGCTTATTTGGTCATCAGGAATGTAAAAACATTTACTACCATCTCCTCTCCACGAACGATCCATTTTTCATTTTGAAAGACTTTTCAGATTATGTCGAGACACAGCAATTAGTAGATCATTCCTATACAGAAAAACAAAGATGGTTAGCAAAAAGCTTGATTAATATCGCTCATTCAGGTAAATTTTCAAGCGACCAGACGATTCAAGAATATGCAACGGGTATCTGGAAATTGAGAAAGGGATAACGTTTGTAAGAGCTGACTACCTAACTTAAGACCCGGAACTTCCTACAAATTTATAGGAAGATCCGGGATGTTTCGTATGGAATAATGATTCAGCCTCACCCTTAGCTAACGACCTTTAAACTGATCACTGTAAGGATCATTCCGATAACAACAAATTGCGGAGAAAATTTTTAGGCTCATGAAAGATAATAAGCTGAACCAAGTGTACCAATTCCTGTCCAAATTGCGTATGCAGTCGATAACTGGATCTCCTGTAAAGCCATAGATAAATATTGAAAACTAATAATAAAACTACCAATTAGCCTCACATTGTTCCAGAAGTGATTTTTTTCTGTTACTTTCTTTACCCCAATAACTCCTATCACTTCAAATAAGCCTGCAATAATCAAAAAACTCTTTGTCTAATATACTGAAATATATTTTTCCAACTAACGTTTTGTTCAATCACCGATAGATGCTTAGATAGCCGCAAAAGCTTTTCTAAATATCGCAGGTGATCTATTTCCTTAGTAACAAGTGCTAGTTGTTCCTCAAATACATCTTCCCATTTGTTCTGATTTAAGATTGTTTTTATTTGATTTAATTGAAAATTTAGTTCTTTTAATGCAATAATTCGCTGTAATGTGATAATATCTTTTTTTGAGTAATAACGATATCCTGATTCCGAGATATAAGATGGCTTCAACAAATTAATTTCATCATAATACCTTAATGTTCGAACCGTACTATTCATTTCTTTTGCAATCTTTCCGATACTATAGATTGCGAGCCTCCTAAAAATATCTTCCCTACTATCATAAGCCTAACGTATGCGTAAGAGTCAACAAAAAAGAAGCTGGGACGAAAGAGTAAGTAAAGAAAGGAAAACCCGAACGTTAATATTTCTGCACGGATACCGCTCCGTCAAAATACTCCGCTTTCCGCGGGCACGGCTTCAGCTAACTTTGCAAAGAAAACCGCTTTGCAAAGTGGATCTTCAGCTCGTGCTGTTCCCACAGGAGTCTCCGTATTTTGACTACGCTAAAGCAGAATAACGTTCGGATTATAGCGCTTGCTGTTTAGTTATGTCCCAACCCCGATTCATTCTCTTTTACAAGGAAAGGACGTCCTTTACTTGCAAAATAGGAAGTTGTTCACTCATATAAAAGGTAATAAGCAGTGCTGCTAATAAGAAGATAACAAAATAAGTATCATACCTCGTAAACCTTATTTGATAATAAAAGGTTCTGTCTCTATTGCCTGTAAATTGTTTAGCTTCCATTGCAATTGCAATCCGATATGCTCTGCGTATACTTTGTGCAAGGACTGGAATGGTAAAAAGCTGAATCTTTTGATAAAAACCATGAATTCCCTTCTTATATTCCATGCCACGAATCTTTAATCCTTTTTTAAGATGACTAAACTCTTCCGCGATCATTGGTAACAAGCGGATCGCTGTCATAAAACTGTAGGCAATCTTCGGAGGGAGCTTCAACTGCTGCATCATGGAATAAAACATCGATACAGGTCTTGTGGTTAAAGCAAATAATAGCCCTAATAACCCGAAAACGATACTCCTCATTCCTAAATGAATACCTCGATAGAAGCTTTCTTCTGTTACATGGATAACACCATATTGAAACAATGTCGTCTGCCCTTCCCCAAATAACATCATTGTAATAGTAGAGGAAAGAAAAATGATGAGGAATGGAGATGCAAAAAGCAGTAATAACACAAAGGGATAGCCTGTCAAAAGAAAATATACCAATAATAAGCCTATACAAGTATAAAACAAGATATTCGGATTATGAATCAGCAGAAGGCCAATAAATAATCCTACAAAAATAATAAATTTCATACTAGGATTAATGTGATGGAGGAATGTTTTTTTATAGGATAATTCGATCGCCAACCTGTCCTACCTCCTCTTCTTCCCTAAGATTCACTCTATCCCTTATATGTATTATTTTCCCTTGTTTGATTTGCCACACAATGGTTGCGTGTAATTCAGTGATCATCGGATCGTGCGTCACCATCACAATCGTCATCCCTTCCTTCCACAATCGAGTCAACTTTTCTAAAATTCTAAAAGTATTTCGAGCATCCTGACCAAAGGTTGGTTCATCTAATAGAAGTATGTCAGGTGACGTTATCGTAACAGTTGCAAGACTTAGTCTTTTCATCTGACCAGTTGAAAGCTGGAAAGGATGCTTATGAATTTCGTTCAAGAGATGGAAATCCTTTAATTGAGCTTCAATTTTTTTTTTATTTTCTTCTTCAGAGAGTTTCTCTTTACGTAGAGAAAAGGCTAATTCTTCGTAAACCGTATTTTCTACAAATTGCAATTCAGGGTTTTGAAACACATAGCCGATTCGTTGGTATAAATCATTAGGATTTTTCACAAATGGATAGTCTATTTTTCCGTTCGTCTTAATTAGCTTCATAATAGCCTGCAACAATGTACTCTTTCCTGCACCATTCTCTCCTGTAACAGAAATCCAATCCCCTCTCTTTATTTCTACATTCGAAACGTCTATTTTGGGCTGTTTATGATGATAACCGATAAAATCTTCCATTTTCATTAACGTCTCAGCTGATTGAATGATGGGTTGATTGATTTCTGCTTTAGCATGCCTATATTCGTGCCAAACGGAAGGATACCAAATGCCGAATTCCTTTAGCTTTTGCTTAGATTGTTCAAAAATGACTTTGGGAGTATCATCCATCATAATGTTCCCTTTTTCATCTAGTAAGACGACACGGTCGATAAAATCAATCACATGCTCGATTTTATGCTCAACAATGATCACGGTTTTGTCTCTAGCAACCCTTTGCATCGTTTCCCAAACCTGTGCCGTCCCTTCTAGATCAAGCATGGCAGTCGGTTCATCTAGAAATATTGTATTTGGCTGTAATGCTAGAATGCAAGCAATGGCAAGCCTTTGTTTCATACCACCAGATAACCTTTCTATTTTAATATGGACATCTTCTAGTTCTAATCCGACCTCTACTAGGTAACGATGTAATAATTCCTTCATTTGATCATGCGGTATCCCGAGATTTTCTAGCACAAAACCAAGCTCTTCATCGACATAAGGCATACAAAATTGAGAATCTGGATCTTGAAAGACAAAACCCCAGGAATTTGAGAGCTCTCGTGATGTATATTTAATGGGGATTTCCATCGATTTTGGTACCAACCCTGATAAAATTTTTAATAAAGTCGATTTTCCCGATCCTGAAGGACCAAGGATGAGTACTTTCTCCCCTTTTCGAATGGAGAGAGAGAAATCCTTAAATAAAAAGGATTCCTCTTCAGGAAATTTTACACGTAGTTTTTCGATAGCAATGGTACTCATTCTTTCACCTAATCTCCTCATCTAGCGCTTCGTAATGCTTGTTGGACAATGGTCGAACTAGTCTTGTTACACCCGTTTTTTCTAATGCCTTTACAAGGTAGTATGCAAAGATTCCTGTGATTACGATAGACCCCAATATTCTAGCAAAAACGAGCAAACTCAGATTCCATAAAGCTAATTCCGTGATATACCCATAATAAATATCGAGCCATAAAGAGCCGATTGCCGCACCAACTGCAGCTAAGCACATGACCAAAATATGATAGCTTCGGTAACGGAAAATAGCGAATATTATTTCACAACCAAGACCTTGAACGAGGCCGTATAATAATAATGAAATACCCCATTGACCACCAAATAAGAATTCTCCTTGTGCTGCAGCCAATTCTGCTAACAAAGCGACGCCAGGCTTACGAATAATTAAAAATGCAACGGTTGCCGCCATAAACCACATTCCGTACAGTAATTGATCGATATGTAAGCCTAAAACCGAAACCGCGCTATAGAGCGGTCCCCAGATTTTATATATGACACTGAAGACTAATGCAATAACAACTGTAACAAGAATATCGGTAAGTGTTAGCTTTTTAAACATATTTTCCCTCTTTTCTTCCTATTGATTGCCAGGATTCAAGTTGATAGGCCATCTCCCAGAACATAAGTTCATAACGACTACTTATGACAAAGTGCTGTTTCATTCTTTCTAGATCTGAATCTGTAACGGATAAAGCAATTTCATCTAACCGATTAATTTGTTCCTCCACTGACCGCTTGAACCACTCTCCGCCATAAGTAGAAATCCATTTTTGATAAACAGGATGATCTGGAGTACAATTCTTCAAAACCTCTCCAACCTCATAATAAAGCCAATAACACGGTAGAATAGCTGCAATCACATCCCCTAAATGCCCGTCATATGCTGCTCGATATAAATGAGAGGTGTAGGCATAAGCAGTTGGAGAAGGCTGAAATGCTTTGATCTCTTCCTCCGTAATCCCTAAAATCTCTGTAAATGATTCATGTAACGCATGTTCTGCTTCATAAGTGCTTTGGGCATGTGCGGCCATTCGGTTTGTCGTTTCAAAAGAATTTGCTTTAGCTGCACCGAGTGCTTGAACTTTTGCAAAATGGGATAAATAATAAGCATCCTGTAGGACATAGTACTTAAAGTTCTCTACCGGTAATGTTCCCTCTCCAATTCCTTGGACAAATGGATGCTGGAAGCTCTCCTGCCAAATAGGGTCTACTTCCTTTCTTAGTTTTTCTGAAAATTTCATTTTTCTTCTCCTCCCAGGAAACACAAAAACCACTATCCTACCAAATACGTAAGGATAGTGGTTATACCTGCAGAAAATAACGGATATCGTACCACTTCCCTACGCTGGTATAAACCAGATCAGGTTCTAAGGGTCTTAAAGTAAAACTTTAATCTCAGTCTTTAAAAGACACCCCTAGTGGAATGCGTTTTTATTTAATTCGTGTATAACTATATCAAATTTTTCCAGTTTGTCAAGCTATTCTTTAAATTTGTTTCATTAAGAGAGAATCCATTATTTTCTATTCATCTTTTAAACTTTTTATCTATTGCATCTATGGATAAACTTTGTTATAGTAGTAACCAACATTTAAAACAATTGAATAGTTTGAGAATAGAGGTGCAATGACCATTAGTATGTAATCGGAGGAGATGTCGCCTGTGATGATTACAGAAAGGGGGATTTGCCGAAGTGATTAGGAATGCATCATCTTAGTCACTGGTCCTTCATTTAAGAAATGTCGGGCTGTCATATAGTCGAAGAAGCTATATGGAGGGCTATCTCACGCATCATTATCAAATAACGGTGCAACAATGATACCCTTTCATTGTTGCATTTTTTGCTGTCTAACCTGATAGTAATTAGGCGAAAACTTAATGATCTGTTATTAGTTTTCCAAAAAGGTTTGATGATGGGATAAGCTCTATTCATTTTACGTAGCGAAATTGTTTTAAAAATATGAATAGAGGTGAAGGCTAAAATGAATTTTGGACGTGTCGTAACAGCAATGGTCACACCATTTGATCAAAACGGACAAATTGATTTTAACAAAGCAGAACATTTAATTAATTATTTAATTAGTAATGGAACAGAAGGATTAGTAGTCGCTGGTACTACAGGAGAATCACCAACATTATCCAAAGACGAAATTCTTTCTCTCCTTCAATTTACTGTAAAAGTTGTGAATAAACGGATTCCTGTTATAGCAGGTACTGGTTCGAATAATACACAAGCATCCATCGAGTTAACAAAACAAGCCGAAATGCTAGGTGTCGATGCCGTAATGCTTGTTACTCCGTATTACAACAAGCCATCACAGGCTGGGATGTATGCACACTTTGAAGCTATCGCTAAAGCAACTACCTTACCAGTTATGTTATATAACATTCCAGGACGTTCGAGTGTGAATCTATTACCTGAAACTATTATTGAATTAGCCAAAATCAAAAACATAGTAGCTGTAAAAGAAGCTAGTGGTGATTTAGATGCCATGACGAGAATCATTCATGAAACATCTGAAGATTTTTCTCTTTATAGTGGAGATGATAGTCTAACACTACCAATGCTTGCAATAGGTGGAAGAGGAATTATCTCGGTTTCCTCCCATATTATTGGGAATGAAATGAAGGAGATGATTACACAATATCAAACAGGGAACCCGAAGAAGGCAGCACGTCTACATCAAGAGCTATTACCGATCATGAAAGCATTGTTTAAAGCACCAAATCCCGTACCCGTTAAATCAGCATTAGCCATGCTTGGAATGGATGTTGGCTCCGTAAGACTTCCACTCATACCTTTAGACGAAGAAGAATTGAATACATTACATCAGGATTTACATTATCTGCAAAAGAATTATTTTGTAGGATAAAGGATCTATTGGACATAAAAATACTCCCCTCAAGTAACAGATTTTTTATTTTTAACCTGTCTACTTAAAGGGGAGCATATCATTCATGATTGTGGCTTTTTCGTTTGATTTATTTTTCGATGTAATTGTTTTATCACTTCTGCTAACAAGATTGTTCTAGGTAAGAATGAATCTATTTCTAAATATTCATCCTCACGGTGTGCATTTCCACCCACTGGTCCCAATCCATCAACCGTTGGTATTCCGATCGCCGCAGTAAAAGAAGCATCTGAACCACCACCAGTTTCGGTGTCTGTTATCTTTATGTGAAGCTCATCCCCTACCTTGCGGATAATACGAAGAAGACTTTCGGTTTTCGCCGTTTTCTCCATTGGAGGACGGTTA
The DNA here is from genome assembly GCF_055392695.1 of Gracilibacillus sp. JCM 18966. Classification (NCBI taxonomy): domain Bacteria; kingdom Bacillati; phylum Bacillota; class Bacilli; order Caryophanales; family Bacillaceae; genus Gracilibacillus; species Gracilibacillus sp. JCM 18966. The sequence goes on from NZ_AP043883.1 coordinate 3,275,264, forward strand.
ATCTCCCCTTCTAATCGTACCTTTGTTCCTTCAATATCTGCATGAGAGGTAATGTCTTCTATCTTCTGCTCAATTTGATCCGCTTGCTCCTGTTTTCGAAATCTTACATCAATCTCCGCAGAAGCATGGTCAGATATAGTATTAACAGAGCTACCTCCTTCAATGATCCCGACATTGACATGAATACCTTTCTCTTCATCGGTAATATCATGTAATTGAATAATTTTATGAGCAAGCTCCTCTATCGCACTTCTCCCTTTTTCTGGTTCGATACCAGAATGAGCTGCCTTCCCAAATACCTCCAATGTATAATGAGCCTTCCCTCTTCTAGCTGACACAATAGCACCATTTTTTCGAGCTGGCTCCATCACTAAAGCAAATTTTTTATCCTTGGCATGGGATTCAATCAACGATTTCGAAGTAACTGAACCAATTTCTTCATCACTAGTTAATAATATTTCTACATCATAGAAGGCCTTACTTTTTATTTCCTTCAAAGCTTTCATTGCAAAATAGACAGCAACGAGACTTGCTTTCATGTCAATAACACCAGGTCCATATGCACGGTTGTCTTTCACTAGAAATGGACGCAATTTTGCCGTTCCTTTTTCAAAAACTGTGTCCATATGTGTAATAATTAGGATAGTTGGTTTATGTTGTTGGGAAGCCCTTACAACTAAATGGTTTCCATAATCAGCTTCCGGAAATACATTAACCTCTAGCCCTAAGGCTCGATATAATGTTGCCATTAATGCCCCTATCCTATCCACCCCTGCTTTGTCAGAAGTCCCACTATCTATATTGACCAATTGTTCTAGTAAATAAAGCATATTTTCTTGTTGTTTTTCTAAATAATCGTTCATCCTATACCCTGACTTTCCACTTATAATAAGAAAATAATACTATAACCACTACAAAATTGCTATACTATTCTTAAAATCAATTTATGGAGAGGAAGGTTCATATGGAAATTTACGTGGATGCAGATGCATGCCCTGTTGTGGATACGATATTAGAGGAAGTAATAGGAAAGAATATAACCGTTCATTTAGTTCGAAGCTACAGCCACTACAGCCACCAAGACTATCCGTCTTTTGTTAAGGTAACCTATGTTGACACAGGTTCTGATGCAGTGGACTACCGAATCATAGGCATGGCAAAAGCGAAGGATATCATAGTAACACAAGATTATGGTCTTGCTGCTTTAGGATTAGAAAAAAATTGTTATGTCATTCATCATATTGGCTTCCTATATTCCAAGAAAAAAATCGACCAAATGTTAGAAGAAAGACATTTAAAAGCAAAAGCTAGAAAAGCAGGATTGCGAACAAAAGGTCCGAAGAAGCTAAGCAATGATCAAAAAGAAAGCTTCCGCCATCAATTGCGAAAGCTCATTCAAACATCTTGTTAGAAACTTATTTCTCTTCATATTTTTGTGCAATTTTACTAATAATCCAACGTTTTGCTGTGTCATCAGGAATATCGTACACTTTCCCTTCCCTCAGCAATTCGTTTTTGTAAGTGGTTTGGACAAGCATTTTTACTTTTGTCATGCAAATAACTCCTTCCTGTTGACTATTTATGATGGTTTTATGTATGTATCAAGCCAACTAATACATTCTTCTTTCCAATTTATTGTATGGAATTGATCATCCGCTAAACCAAGGCCATGTCTTCCATCTTGATAAATATGTAGATCATATTCTATCTGATGCTCTTGGAGTGCTTGCGCATATAATAAACTGTTCATCACTGGAACTGCTTGATCATTTGCAGTAGACCAAATAAACGCTGGTGAGGTTTGAGAGGTTACCAACCTTTCACAAGAGTGATTAAGTACTAATGCTTCCTCAGGATTTTCTCCTAATAGATTATTCTTACTTCCTTCATGTGTATAATCCCCCATCGAAATAACTGGATAGCAGAGTAGATGAAAATCAGGTCTTGATGTATATCGTAAAACTGGATCATTACTATCTTCTTTTGCCTCATCAAAGTCATTACTTATCATTGCGGCTAAATGTCCTCCTGCAGAAAAGCCTAGAACTCCTAACTTTTGCCCTTTGATTCCTTTCGATTCCGCATAGTAACGTGCATATTGGATCGCATATTTGGACTTATAGATGACTTCTTGATCTTTTATAGGGGCTACATTATACCGTAAAACATAGGCGTGATAGCCGTTTTTATTTAACCATTCAGCTACCGGCACCCCTTCATGATAAGCACGATGTCCATACCCACCTCCAGGAATAACTACAATAATTGGAGCCTTTCGTTTGTCTTTTAAGAAATATGGTGTTAAGCTTGGACAATCTTCATGTAATGAATCATCTTTCCAATTGATTTCTTCTTTTGTTTTCAGAAACATCAATCTCATCCTTTCTAATTTAACGCATGCATATCAACCATAAATCACCGAAAAACATCTGCTTATAAACGTAATCGACAATCATATTTTGATTTGTATACTCTACTTGTTCTATTTTACATGGAAAAGTAATTTTAGGAAATAGCCTAAAATTTTCTTAAAATCTGGGTGAATATCCCTTTCACATTTCTCCTTTAAGCATAGGCTACTATCAGTACGATAATTGCTTAGGAAAGGAGCATCCATCATGCATCCACATGGATTTCAAGAACCTCTTCATCAAGGTTATCACTATCCTGAACATGATCAACGATTTTTTGGACCAGGACCAGGGTTTGGACCGTTAGGTGCTGGATTATTAGGCTTTGGATTGGGCTTTTTAGGTGGAGAATTAATTGATGGCCCGCCAAGACCATATCCTTATGCATATCCACCATATCCGCCATATTATGGACCAACACCTTATCCACCATATGGCCCGTATGGACCTTATGGCCCGTATTAATCTGAAGCGCTACCTTGGTAGTAATCACGATGTCTTCGTCTGGATACCCTCTATTCTACATCTGCTTACTGAATGTTGATAGGTTAATCTTCCAGTATTAATGCCTAACTATCCAACGACTATCACCCAATTGGTGATAGTCGTAGCTTTATTATCACCATAAAAAATAAAATAGATCTCTATTTAGCTAGCTTTATAATAGCCGGAGATAGAGACCTACTTTTTAAAGAATAAAATATAATTGCCTAATCAATAAACCTATAGCCTAAGAAAAAGATTGATTGTTCTTTTGTAGTTTTTTTATTTTACTTAACATATCCTGATGTCTTTTCTCCTCACGAGACTTCCCTTTCCATTGAGTAACTTTCTGGATATTACTTGTTTTGATGAGATAGGGGCCTTTTTTCTTTTCTTCTGACATTAATTACCATCTCTCCTCATCCATCACCTACCATTTAATTCATATTCATAAAGTCATCTATGGAAGCAAGGCACTCAGATTACAATTGCTTTAAAGCCTTTTTCCTTAATTCTTCCAAATCTTTCGTATACCTAGTCTTAGATGACTCTGATAATTTTGTAATCGGTGATTTTCTATGATGTAAAATATCACGTATTGGTGTTGGTAATAATGTATTCGATTTCTGTGTTATTTGTTCCTTTTCTTGATTTTTTTGGGGCCTAAATTCCATTACTGTCTGAATCACAAAATTCCTCCTCCGCCACTGTTTATTTTCTCGTTTTAAAATACTCTTCATCATTTTACGGAGGAATCACATCAAATATTACCTCTTTATTCATTTTGTTTTTCAAAAAAACAAAACAAACAAGCTAGATTCGTTAAAAACAAGGCGTCCATTTCATACACTCTTTGATGATGCTCCTCGATAAATAGAAGAAATATCTCATCCTCACCAACAAATACCGGACATAGGTGAGCCATTCCTTTCCCATGCTTCTCTTCTCGATCTAATGCCACAATATCCCCATTCCATAAGGTTTCAATAACTATCGTTTCACTTGAAGCGGTTTCATCAGGTTTCACTAGGTTATCTGGCATGGTACTCCAATCTAATGTATGAGTTTGTTTAATGATTTGTATGGTTTCAATAAACAGGTCAATCGTTTCATATGGCTGCTCTTCGTTTTGTCGATTTGCTTCCACTTGATATAAATGAATACGTAGACCAAAGGCTTCCGCATAATAGCTCAAAAAGATGCTTAATGCTTCTGAGAATTCTAAGTCTCTACTGTCAATATCTGATTTGATTAAAGGAGCAATTTGAATCAATTGCGAAAAATAATTTAACTTATCCTTCTGTCTTTCTTCTAACAAACTATTTTCTTGTATATAGCTTTTTAATGGGTCGAAGGCTTGAAATTCTGTTCTCCAGATTTTTTTAATGGTAGGTGTAGAAAATACCGATATATCGATAAAAACAACTATTACAGCAAGGATTAATAGTGTCTGCCAATCTTTAATTGATAGAATTTGAACGATCCATAGAATTCCTAGACATAATACAAATAAAAAATAAAGTGTTTTTCGATATTGATAGAGGTTTTCATTGAATCGGTTATCCTCTTTATTACGGAAACTTCTCCAGCTCTGGATGTAAACATATAATATGAATAGGAGGAGAATACCTATAAGGATTGAAAAACCTAATGCTTCTTTCTCCAAATTATTCACAACCTTTCCACCAAAGAAGAAATGTAAAATATCCATCCCCTAATTTTTCCATTTGCTAATTCCTATTTTATGCATGAGCAGGATAAATAGTACATTTCTCCAATTTTTCTTCTATTACTAGTTGACTTTTAATAATGAGAAAAGGTTGTATAAGGAAAACTAATAGAATGTCTGAAAAGAAATGTGCTCTATGGCCTATAAAGAATTGCTAAAAAAATAGTACAGACTACTTTGTCTGTACTACGAATCCTTATATTAAATTCATACTTAAGTATCTTTCACCAGTGTCTGGGGCGATACAGACGACTTTTTTACCTTTCCCTAATTTTTGAGCTACTTGCATCGCAGCGAATACAGCAGCTCCTGCAGATGGTCCTACAAATATCCCCTCTTCTTTTGCTAGCTTCTTAAAGGTTTGTAATGCATCTTCGTCACTAACTTGAATAATCTCATCATAAACAGAAGTATTCAATATTTCTGGTATAAATCCTGGACTTGTTCCGACTAATTTATGTTTTCCTGGTTTTCCTCCGGATAATACAGGTGAACCTTTGGGCTCAGCTACAGCTACATGTATATTCGGTAGTTTTTCCTTCAAGGTTTCCCCTGTTCCGGTGATCGTGCCACCTGTTCCTGCAGTAGCAACAAAACCGTCAAACTGGCCCTCCATTTGGTCGAGGATTTCTAAAGCGGTAGTCTTTCGATGGATATCAGGATTGGCATGATTTTCAAATTGTTGTGGCATAAAGCTATTAGGAATTTGCTCTAATAATTCTTTTGCTCTCTTAATGGCACCAGGCATTTTCTCTTCACTAGGCGTTAGAACTACCTGAGCACCAAATGCTTTGAGAATGTTTATTCTTTCTTTCGTCATATTATCAGGCATAACGAGTATTGCCTGATATCCTTTTGCTGCTGCTGTCATCGCTAGACCAATACCTGTGTTGCCGCTTGTTGGCTCAATGATCGTAGCATTTTCAGATAATAATCCCGCTTTTTCTGCTTCTACTATCATGTTGTATGCGGCACGGTCCTTTACACTTTTTGATGGGTTAAACATCTCTAATTTAACATATACTTCTGCTATATTATCTGGAACCATTTTATTAAGCTTTACCATTGGTGTTTGACCAATTAACTCTGTCATATTTTGATAAATTTTCATCCCGCAAGTCCTCCCAACTTCTACGCTATATCATACCAAGATATTTAAGATCTTCACAATAAAGATGCTCATTTTTGCTAAAAGAATTAGGACTTGAACAAACGTGTAGGAAAGTAGTAAAATCCGAATATTAAGCACGGAAACCGCTCTGTCAAAATACATTGCTTTATCCATAGGGCATCAGTCAATATCTGTTCAAGTAAAATTTTTCAGTCAGGTGCAACGATTTGTTAACTACTCATACTGTTTTCCACGGGAGCTTTCGTCTTTTGAAGAGCGAATAAAGACAAAACACTGAAAGTCTAGTTCTCAAAATGGTCTTTATAAAAGGTATAAAGGCCAAAATGCAAGAGACGTGCTCTCATAATGGTCTTTATCATACGAATAAAGGCCAAAATACAAGAGCCGTGCTCTCATAATGGTCTTTATCATACGAATAAAGACCAAAATACAAGAGCCGCGCTCTCATAATGGTCTTTATCTTGTGAAACTGCGATCTGTCAGAAATTTGCATGGATTTTTCTTATTCCTATTTAGTTATGTCTTCTTCGCTTTTCTCTTACTTATCCTCAACGACAATATAAGCAGCTCTTATAGGGCCATGAACACCAACAACAAGATTCATTTCAATATCTGCGCTGTTACTCGGTCCTGTGATGAAATTAATACAGGAAGAAATCTCCTCACCCTTCTCAACTTGTTGATGTACATAATCAGTTGCCTGCGTCATCCTAGGGACGATGGTTGATTTAGGGACAATCGCAATATAATCTTTTGGCAATAGACTCACCGAGCGTCCTTGTCCTTTCCTATTAAATAAAACAATGGTACCAGATTCCGCCAATGTTATATCACTAAAGGTAATCCCCACATCTGCACGCTCCGAAAATGAAATGGACTCCTCGCTATTTTCATCATTCCATTTAAACACTTCATGTTCTGGTTTTTTAGCAAAATTCTTGAAAAATTCAGGAAGCTGATACGTATGAAAACGATTGTCAGAAGAATAGACAATCGATCTTGTTTGATACGATGCTAGCACTTGATCAAGTGTTTCCTGTAAGGATTCACTATTAGTCAAAAAAAAGTCAGTATGAATATGGTGACATTGTTTTTCTAATACCTCGACTAATTGGTCCTGATCAAGATCTTCCATTACCCTTCTTTGTGGATTTACCGTCCAGTCTGGTTTTTCTACTGGCTTATCGGGAGAAATGCCACCAATTTTACCTCTAATATTCTTCAAAAACTTTCCTCTATTCGTTATCGTACCCTTGCTCATTCACTATCACCTCGTTCACTTCGCTGCTTAAACCAATCACGAAATCTTTCTTGTGTTGGTTGGGGTAAATCTCTAGCATCGGTCCAATATCGCAATGGACCTGGTCCCTTCGAAATGACATTATTCTTTGAAAATGGCGTCGTTAAGAATGGTGCCATCTTCGTTGCTGTTCGATATAAATTAGCGGATTGAACGATTTGCTCAAAACCTTTCATTGCAAGACGTTCCGAAAGCGTTGATTTTTTCTCATCTTCGACGATTTTACGTCGGTGCATGATCAGTTGTTCATGTAGCGGAATTTTAACTGGACAAACTTCTGTACAGGCTCCACATAAAGAGGAAGCATAAGGCAATTCTTTGTATTCATCATAGTCTGATAACAGAGGAGATAGAACGGCTCCAATCGGTCCAGGATAAATCGATCCATAGGCATGACCACCAACATGACGATAAACAGGACAAACGTTAATACAAGCTGCACAACGGATACAATGCAGTGCTTCTTGGAATTCTGTTCCTAATATTCTAGATCTGCCATTGTCAACGATAACGAGATGAAACTCCTCTGGTCCATCTGCTTCTCCAATTTGTTTCGGCCCTGTCAGTGCTGTAATATAACTCGTTAGCTTTTGACCTACCGCTGCTCGAGTGAGTAGACTCACGACAATATCTAGTTCTTCCCAGCCTGGAACAATACGTTCCATCCCCATTACGGTTATTTGTGTTTTTGGCAAGGTGGAAACCATTCTAGCATTTCCTTCATTAGTAACGAGAGCAAAGGAACCAGATTCTGCTACAGCAAAGTTACAGCCGGTTATTCCTATATCTGCTGACAAAAATTCTTCTCTTAATTTCTCCCGCGCAAATAATGCAAGCTCTTCTGGTTGTTCTGTTTTAGCATAGCCTAATCGTTCGTGAAATACATCTCTGATTTGCTCTTTATTTTTATGCAGTGCTGGTGCGACGATATGAGAAGGTGGATCATGGTCGTCAATTTGTAAAATATACTCACCTAAATCTGTTTCAATCACTTCACACCCTATATCTTCTAACGCATCATTCATGGAAATTTCTTCTGTCACCATTGATTTTGATTTGGCGATTTTTTTGGCGTTTTTATCTTTGGCAACCTGCTGTATATACGCATTTGCTTCTTCGCCAGTCTCTGCGAAGAAAACGTGTCCACCTAGCTCTGCAACCTTCTCACTTAATTGATGTAAATAATAGTCTAAATGTTCGACAGTATGCTGACGAATTTGCTGTCCAAGTGTTCTCCACTCTTCCCAATCACCTAATTCTTCTGCAGCGTTAGCTCGGTTATTTTGTAATCTTCCTTGTGCAGACCGAACAGCACCTCGCATAAAATCATCTTGTAAACCTTTTGATACCCTTGCTTTAAAATCCTTTTCTCCTATATGCATAGGCATTATGCTTCACCTCTGCTGTTTAAGATTTCGGCAATATGTTTTACTTTTACTGGGATACCTTTCCGTGTCAAACGACCGCCTATATTCATGAGACAGCTTCCATCAGCACCTAGTAAAAGGTCAGCCTCCGTCTCTTGAATATGGGAAACTTTTTCATCAACCATTTGCTCTGAAATGTTCGACATCTTTACGGAAAAAGTACCTCCGAATCCACAGCAATCCTGACGATTCGGTAAATCTACTAATTTCAATCCTTTTACATTACTCAATAATTTAAAGGGAGCTTCCTTGACGCCTAACAATCTAGTCATATGACAAGAAGTGTGATAGGTTGCAACAGCTTGATAGCTTGCCCCCACGTCTTCAATACCCAATACATCGACGATAAATTGGGTGAATTCATAGGTTTTATTCTTTAAATCGATCGCTCGTTTTTGCCATTCGGATCCATCTTCAAATAAATGAACATATTCATGTATCATGTAAACACAAGACCCCGAAATCCCCACTACATACTCTGAATGATCAAAGGTCTCAATTAGATGCTTTGCCACCTCTATCGTTTCTTTCCGATAGCCACTATTGTATGCCGGCTGGCCACAGCAAGTCTGCGCTCTTGGAAAATCAATCTCACATCCAAGCCTTTCTAATAACTCAACAGCTGCTTTGCCTGCATTCACATAAAAAATGTCTCCTAGGCATGTAATAAAAAAGGATACCTTCATTTTCAACGCCCCTTTTAGATGATACCAATCCATAATCTTATCTTTCTATTCTATCATTCTTTTATCTGATATAGTAGAAAGGATAAACCCTTATGAAAGAGTTTATCCTACCAAAACTTCACCAATATTATCTCGTAAATGCTGCAGCAACTCCGCCATCAACAGTGACCATACATCCAGTAGTTTTTGCTGCCTTGGATGATGCTAAGAATGCAACAGATTCTGCGATATCCTCTGGTAAAATATTTACATTTAGAATTGTTCGTTTGCGATAGTGTTCTTCCAAGTCATCTGTGCCAATTCCATAAGAGGAAGCACGCTCTTTCTTCCACGAAGAATCCCAGATTTTAGAACCACGAATGACAGCATCAGGTAATACGGAATTAACACGGATGCCCAATGCTCCACCATCTGCAGCTACTGTTCTCGCTAAGTGAACTTCTGCAGCCTTTGCCGTGCTGTAGGCTGCTGCATTTTTTCCTGCATAAATGGAATTTTTGGATCCAATAAAGACCATATTCCCGCCTATTTCTTGGTTCTTCATTAACTTAAACACTTCTCTTGCCACTAAGAAATAACCAGTGACTAGAACATTTATATTCAAGTTCCATTGATCCATCGTCGTTTCTTCGAATGGACTGGAGCTTGCCAGACCTGCATTGTTTACAAGAATATCTAAACCACCATATTGAAGGATCGAATCACGAATACCTTTTTGAACTTCCTCTTCTTTTGTTACATCCATCTTCACCGCAAATGCACGATTTTCCCCATACTGGCTGTTTACATTTTTCACAAGCTCTTGGGCACCTTCTAAATTAATATCTGCTACAACAACATGTGCCCCTTCCTCTAATAAACGATAAGCCGTTGCTGTACCGATACCACCAGCACCACCAGTAACAAAAGCTACTTGACGAGAAAATTCTGCCTCTGGTGGGGCCAAGCTAAGCTTATAAAGCTCTAATGGCCAGTACTCAATTAAGTAAGATTCCTCTTCATTTAATGAAACAAAATTACCTAAGACGGTCGCACCACTCATTACAGCAATTGCTCGGTGATATAGCTGTTCGCTAATATTAGCTGCTGACCAGCTTTTTCCTGTATTCACCATCCCAAGACCTGGAATCAAAATGATACGTGGTGCGGTTTCCACAATTTGATCACCTTCACTTTTATTTCTTTCAAAATAGGCAACATATTCCTCCTGGTAGACTGCTAAACCTTCTTTAATTTTTTCTTTTAAGCTTTCAGCATTCTCTACCTGAGGATTCCAATCAATATAGAGAGGAACACGTTTTGTATGAACTAAATGATCAGGGCATGCAGCACCTATTTGAGACAGTTCTTTCGCATCGTGACTGTTCACAAACTCTAACACCTTATCGTCATCGGTATAGGTTGCAAGCATTTTCTTATCTTTACTCACTTGTCCACGAATAACTGGTAATACTTCGGCAAAGATGTTTTTTCTCTCTTCTTCTGCTAGAGTGTCGTATTTCGCTCCACCAAATAAACTTTTTCCTGCTTTTTGTTCTTCAATATATGTCTCGGCTTCGTTAATAATAGCAATTGTTTTATCATAGCTCTCTTTCGATGTTTCGCCCCATGTCACAAGCCCGTGTTTTTCCATTATGACAAGCTCTGCATTCGGATTATTTTGTACACCCTCCGCTATCATTTTAGACAATTGGAAGCCTGGACGAATATATGGAACCCATACAAAACGGTCTCCGTAAATTTCCTTTGCAATCTCCTGCCCATTATCTGCGCAAGCGATACTAATAATCGCATCTGGATGAGTATGGTCTACTTGCTTAAAGGGTAAAAAAGCATGTAACAGTGTTTCGATAGAAGATCTTGGGTGTTTTGCATCGATCATACAATGGGAAAGATATTCCACCATCTCTTCATCCGACATCGTATCCCTTTCAAGCAGTGGTCGGATATCATCTAGCTTTAAACCAGTAAAGTTAGCAGCTTTCATGGAGGCAAGGTCTGATCCACTACCCTTTACCCACATTACTTCGATATCGTCACCTTTAAAATCCTTTTCAATTGTCTTCGTTGAAGTATTTCCACCACCAATATTAACAACAGAACGATCAGAACCTAACAGGTTAGACCGATAGACCAATGATTCTAAACCATTTAAGTCGTTAGCTTTTGTTTCATCCCATTTATTTTGCACCAATCTAATTCCTCCTCTTCCCTTATCTTTGTTTTGTTTGGTTTTCGATGTGTTTCTGTTTTCATTATACTATAAAACAAAGATAAATCAACACAAACAAATAAAAATAAATTAGATGAGGTCTATCTTATGCCTCTCTTTTTGCTAAGACTGATTGTTCATATGTCTTTACTTCATCTAACCAGTTTTCTTGTACAGGTACACCTTGCATCTCACAGTAATAATCCCAAATCGCACCAAAAGGATAAGTTTTAAACTCTTCCATTAAAGCTAAACGATCAGTGAAATTTCCCTTTTCCTGTAGTTCTTTTAATTTTTCATTTGGTAAAAGACTTGCATATAGTAATGCCTTAATCATATTTCTTGTACCAATTGTCCATGCCGCTACACGGTTAATACTAGCATCAAAGAAATCTAAGCCAATCATTACTTTATCCAATGCGTTATTTCGTACTATTTCTAGACCAATTTCTCTTAACTCATCATCGAATATGACGACATGGTCACTATCCCAGCGAACAGGACGGGATACGTGTAAGGCAAGCTTATCACTGTATAGCAACATTGCTGATATTTTATTGGAGACCATTTCTGTTGGATGATAATGTCCTGTATCCAATAAGCATAATTTATTATTTTTCAAGGCATATCCCATATAAAATTCGTGGGAACCAACTACATATGCCTCTGAACCAATACCAAAAAGCTTGCTCTCTACGGCATCAACGTTGTGTGATTCATTGATCTCTACGGAAAAAATTTCATCTAAAGAATCCTTTAAACGTTGTCTTGGTGTTAAGCGATCACTTGGAATGTCTTTATAACCATCTGGAATCCAAATATTTGTTAAAGCTTGGGTACCGAGTTCTTTTCCGAAATAGGCAGCAATCTTTCGTGATTGAATACAATGTCTAATCCAAAAATCACGCACTTCTTTATCTGGATGTGCAAGTGTTAGACCATCCTCTGCCATAGGATGAGAGAATAGGGTAGGATTGAAATCCAATCCAAGTTCATGCTCCTTTGCCCAATCCACCCAATTTTGAAAATGTTTTGGTTCTAAAGCGTCACGGTCGACCACTTCTCCCTCAGTTTCTGCATAAATGGCGTGTAGGTTTATCCGATGTTTTCCCGGGATCAGGGACAAGGCTTTTTCTAAATCGCTTCGTAATTCCTCAGGAGTTGTTGCCTTACCTGGATAATTACCAGTCACATCAATTCCCCCTGACAATTCTTGTTGATTCACTTCAAATCCTCCGATATCATCACCCTGCCAGCAATGGATAGATACGGGAACCTTTTTAACCTTCTCGAAGGCATCTTCTACGGAAATCCCCCATTTTTCATATTGTTTTTTTGCGCTTTTAAAATTATCTCTGATACTCATTTTTCTCACCTCGTATTAAATATTTTTGAATCTCAAAGGAACGATTGATCATTAATTTTGACGTTTCTCTGGAATCGATCTCTCCTGTAGTATGCATTTGTGCGATCAGATTTCCAATAGCCGTTGCTTCAGTCGGACCTGTGTAAACAGCTTTACCAGTTGCTTTAGCTAATTGCTCGTTCATATATTGGTTTTTACTTCCACCACCAATGATATTAATGGATGCATATTCCTTTCCTGTCATTTCCTCGATTTCCTTCACTGCTTGTTGATAGCTTTTAACAAGACTATTGAAAATACAAACAGCTAATTCAGCAGGTGAATGCGGAATGGCTTGATTCGTTTCCTGACAAAATGTTTGAATGGAATGAATCATGCTTTTAGGACTTAAAAAACGTTCGTCATTGACATCGACAATGGAATCAAACGCTTTCAATTGATACGCTAGATCCACAAATTCTTGAAAGCTGTATTGATCTTTTAGTTCCTTCTTTACTTCTTGAATCATCCACATGCCCATAATGTTCTTTAAAAAGCGGATATTTTCATACACACCGCCTTCATTGGTAAAATTGTACCTCATCGCTTGTTCACTAGTAATCGGTGTATCATGCTCTACGCCAATTAAGGACCAAGTTCCTGAACTAATATAAATCGACTCATCATTTGGTACAGCAACAACAGCAGAAGCCGTATCATGCGTACCAGGTAAGACAACCTTCACATCGAATCCTATATCTTTTTGGAGCTCTGGCTTTAAATACCCTAGTGTTTGCATAGGCATTTTAGGCTCTAAAAACAACTCAAGAGGAATATCTAATGCTTCAGCTATTGATTGATTCCATGTTTTGCTGTTTGCGGATAACAACTGCGTGGATGTTGCATTGGTATATTCATTTGATAACGTACCTGTTAGTAAATAATTCAAATAATCCGGTATCATGAGAAAGTGCTTTGCTTTCTCCATTAACTCAGGGTTCTCTTTTTTAAATGCATATAATTGATAAATGGTGTTAAATGGTTGAAATTGAATCCCTGTTTGTTGATAAAGCTTCCTTCGGTCAAGGATTTTAAGAATGTCATCCATTACGCCATCTGTGCGATGATCACGATAAGCGACGAAATCCGTGATACGATTTTTTTCTTTGTCCAACAGAACAAAATCTACTGCCCAAGTATCAATACCAATTGTTGTCGGTTGGTAATTTTTTTGTACACTTTTTCTTAATCCAATAACCAATTCTTGATATAAGCCATCAATATCCCAGCACAAATGACCATTTTTCATTTCCATTCCATTATCAAAACGGTGGATTTCATCAAGCTTTAGTTTACCATTAGCTAAATAGCCTGCTATGACTCTACCACTTGATGCACCAATATCTACAGCTAGATTACATTTTTGCACATTATCCCTCCCCTTATGTAAGCGGTTAATAATTTATATGTTATAGCATAAGAAAACAAAATAATATAACGTAAATTATTTATTTATTGTCCATTTTTGCAAGTGCAATTTTTTCCGATAGATGAATATTTTTCGTGTAATGTAGCAGTTTAAACACAATATGAAATAGTTTAGGAGATGAGATCGATGAAGGCAGTAACTTACCAAGGAAAATATGCAGTAATGGTGAAGAAAGTAGCATTTCCAACGATTCAAGATCCAGAAGATGTGATTATTCGCATTACTTCCACCGCAATTTGTGGATCAGACTTACATTTATATCAAGGGAACTTTCCTCTTCCTATTGGTTACCAGATCGGTCATGAGCCGATGGGAATCGTGGAGGAGATTGGACCGAAGGTAACGAAGGTGAAAGTTGGGGATCGTGTCGTTGTTCCTTTTACAATGGCATGCGGAAAATGTCCATATTGTCAAAATCATCATGAGAGCCAATGTGACGAAGCAAACCCACATTATGATTCTGGTGGATATTTAGGTTATTCTGAGAAGTTTGGAAATTATCCTGGGGGACAAGCAGAGTATTTGCGTATTCCTTTTGGAAATTATACTCCATTTATCATACCAGAGGACTGTGAGGTGGAGGATGAATCTCTGCTACTGCTATCAGATGTTTTACCAACCGCCTATTGGAGCATCGAAAATGCAGAGGTGAAGCCAGGAGATACCGTTATCGTATTAGGTTGTGGGCCTGTCGGGCTGATGACACAACAATTTGCTTGGAAAAAGGGAGCAGAAAGAGTCATTGCCGTGGATTATATCCCCTACCGACTCGCGTTTGCAAAAAAATGGAATAACTGTGAAACCTATGATTTCACCCAATATGAAGACATGGGAGAATACCTAAAAGAGATCACCAAAGGGGGCGCAGATAAAGTCATTGATTGTGTGGGGATGGATGGTAAAAAATCACCATTAGAATTTATGGAGCAAAAATTTAAACTTCAAGGGGGAACACTTGGACCAATTCAAATAGCAACCAAGGCAATCAAAAAATGTGGAACGGTACAACTTACGGGAGTTTATGGTGGGAACTACAACGCTTTTCCACTTGGAGCATTTTTCTCGAGAAATATTCAACTTAAAATGGGGCAAGCCCATGCTCGGGCATATATGTCTACTATTTATGAACAATTGGTAAATGGTAAAATTAATCCTAGCGAAATGATTACACATAAGCTCCCATTAGATGATGCCACAAAAGGCTATCAAATGTTTCAAAATAAAGAAGATCAATGCATCAAGGTTGTTTTAAAACCATAGTGTTATTCTGTTTTCATTAGTTCTAATTTATATGCTCTTGGGGTCATGCCATATTTTTGCTTGAAAATTCGATAGAAATAGCTAACATTTTCATACCCTACTTCCTCCGCAATGGCCTGCATAGATAAATCGGTGTATAAGAGTAGGTTTTTGGTGACTAATAATCGTTTTTCTTGAACTAGATCTTTAAAATTTTGGTTGGTCAATTGCTTTATTAGTCTACTTACCCAATAAACATTTTGATTAAATTTGGTGGCTAATGATTGAAGGTTGGCATCTCGATAATTTTCCTCAATGTATAGGAATACATCATTCAAAAAAGAATGTTGTTCATTTTTGATCGGAGTAGCCGTTTGGTTCTTTTTTTGTTCGATCAATTCAATAATGAGGAGTCCCATTAGAAACTTAATCTTTGATTTTGCTAACAATGATTGGTTCATCATTTCCAACAGCAATTGATTCATAATGTCTTGAATTCGATTTGAATCGGAAACGGGATAATACAGGAATTCTCCCTTTTGATTAAAATCAAACATGCTGTTTACTAAAAATTGTAGCATCTGGTTCTGAATAAAACCCGTAGATAAATTGGTTACAATATAATCAAAGAATGCCGGATGAATGATAAAGTTAATAATAATATCTTCTTTCTTGCATGCCTTCAGTTCATGCTCAATATGCTGATTAAGCAATAGGATTTCTCCCTTTTTTAGTCGAATTGGCTGATCCGCAACCTTTTGAAAAAATTCGCCATGATAGACGTAATTCATTTCAATATAGTCATGGGAATGTTTAGGGAAATCAATATATCTTGGATGCTTTCGAATCATGATGAGATCATCTTTTAGGAACTTCTCGCTCTGTATTACGAAGTCGGAGGTTAAATTGGTATAAATTGCTTTGTTGATGCTTTGATTTCCTCTCAAAATCGAGCGTTCTTCTTCGGTTTCTTCCATTAACTTTTTGAAGATTCCTTCCATTATCAATCACCCTTTGCCTCTCGAAACGTCTCTAGCTCTATATGTAAGAAGGAAGCAGAAATTCTGCTTCCTTTCCCTCAAATTAGTAAATGAAAGAGCTGTTCATCCTTGTTTATTTCGATATAGGTAAAACCATTTTGCTCCATTCTAGATAATAAAGCATAATAATCCTCTGAACGGTTTAATTCAATGCCAACTAACACAGGGCCTTTATCCCGATTGTTTTTTTTCGTATATTCAAATCTTGTAATATCGTCATTTTCTCCAAGTACCTTTTCCATAAATTCTCGCAAAGCACCCGCTCTTTGTGGGAAATTAACAATAAAATAATGCTTGTATCCTTCGTATATCATCGATCTTTCCTTAAATTCCTGCATCCGATCGATATCGTTATTTCCACCACTTACGATACAGACGACATTCTTTCCTTTTATTTCATCCTTATAATAATCGAGTGCTGATATCGGTAAAGCACCAGCTGGTTCGGCTACAATGGCATTTTCATTATATAGGTCGAGCAATGTCGTGCAGAGCTTCCCTTCTGGGATTATGGCAATATCATCGATAAATTCCTTTGCAATGTCATAGGTGATATCACCGACTTGTTTCACACTTGCCCCATCAACAAATTTATCAATTTTGTTTAGCTTAACTACTTCTCCTTTTTTCAGTGCTTCCTTCATCGATGCAGCACCCTCAGGCTCTACCCCAATAATTTTAGTGTCAGGACTAATGCTATTTATGTAGGAACCTACACCAGAAATTAATCCCCCACCACCTACAGCCATAAATACGTGGGAGATTGGCTCTTCCATGCTGTCGAGTATTTCTAAGCCAATCGTTCCTTGCCCAGTGATGGTTCTCGTATCATTGAATGGGTGAATAAAAGAAGCATTGTGTTCATTACAGTATGCCATTGCTTCATCGAAGGAATCATCAAATGTATCACCAGTTAATCTAATTTCTACAAATTCCCCACCAAAGAATTCAACACGATTTACCTTTTGTCTAGGCGTAGTGCTTGGCATAAAAATGACCCCTTTTACTCCTAACGCTTTACAGGAGTAGGCAACACCTTGCGCATGATTACCTGCACTGGCACATACCACACCATTTGCTAATTCTTCCTTAGATAAACCTTGCATTAAATTGTATGCACCACGAATTTTAAAGGAACGAACTACTTGTAAGTCCTCTCGCTTTAAATAAACATTGCACTGATATTTTTCTGATAAAATACTGTCTAATTGTAATGGTGTTTTGATGACTACATCCTTTAATACTTGATTTGCAATAATGATATCTCTCACTTGGATTGGATTAACTTTTGTACTCATAATACGAACCCTTCCTACTTCAATTGTTAGAATAATACTAACATAAAGAAAGGAAATAGAAAATAATTTTACACGAGAAGGCTCTCAATCCGTTACTAAAATGACCACATCTTTCTTATTTATCGTTATTTCGTTCTTTACTTTTTCCTTTGTTAACCCATTTTGATATGTTTTTGCAGTATCTAATAATAGATTAACCGGTTCCTCTAGATGGTTTAATAAAAAGAGGAATTGCTTGTTACCTTTTACTCTTTCGACCACTTCAACACCTTTCGGAGCTTCTAACGGTGCGTCTATCTTTAATTGTTGGGTTACACCCTTAAGAAAATGATGTAAATAATCCTCCTCAAGACTGGTCCCAATATAAATAGCTGTGCCTTGACCAAACCTATTGGTCGTTATAGCTGGCTTTCCAGCATACCAATTTTCCTTAAAGTGAGCTAGAGATTTCGCCCCTTCCAATGTAATAATATCTGCCCATGTAGTTACTGTTGCATGTTGACCATTGGCGACAATACTATTGGATTCTTCCATTGCCATTGGTGCGAATTCTTCTACTGTCAACCCGAGCAATTTTCGAAATGGTGCAGGATATCCTCCTAAATGGATATGATCCTGTGCATCCGCTATACCACTAAAAAACGTAACAAGGAGTGTGCCGCCATCGTCGACAAAGCGCTCGAGATTCTCTCTATATCCAGTCTTCACCATATAAAGCATTGGCGCTAGGACTAGCGAATATTTCTTTAGATTGGCCATTGGTGTTACAAAATCTACCGCAATATTATTATCGTAGAAAAATTTGTAATAGGCATAAACCTGATTCAAATATGATAATTGATTATGTGGCTTTCCTTCCAATTCCACAGCCCACCAATTTTCCCAATCGAAAATAATCGCGACTCTAGCTTTTACTTCTGCACCGACTAAGGCATCTAATTTTTTCAATTCATTACCTAATTGCTTCACTTCTTGATATGTTCTGCTTTTAGGATTATTGGAATGAGGTACCATTGCACCATGGAACTTTTCCGCACCTGCTCTACCTTGACGCCATTGGAAGTACATTATACCATCTCCACCACGTGCCACAGTAGAATAGCTCCATAGACGCATTTCACCTGGTTTTTTGGTCAAATTAATATCTCTCCAATTCACGTGAGAGGTAACCTGCTCCATTAAGTAAAATGGTGCACCATCTTTTAAGCTACGCATTAAATCATGGTGCATGGCATGACGAAATGGTCTACCCTCCCTAGGATCCGGATAAGAATCCCATGTTACTAAATCCGTTTCTTTTGCCCATTTAAAATAATTTAATGGTTTAAATTCATACATAAAATTTGTGAAAACTGGCATTTCAGGAGTTTTTTCTCTTAATATTTCTTTTTCTAGTAAATACAGATCAAAAATAGCGTCATCCATAAACCTTTTATAATCTAGCTTTTGACTAGGATTATAAAAGGTTGGTAGATTCACTGGAAATTGAATTTCATCCCAATGGTTATAACGTTGACTCCAGAAGGCAGTTCCCCACTTTTGGTTCAATTGATCAATCGATACATATCGCTTTTTAAGCCATTGACGGAATGCATCTAGACTTTCATCACTATAGCATTCGGAAAGGTGACACCCATATTCATTGTTAATATGCCACATTTTAAGAGCGGGATGGTGTTTATATCGTTCTGCCAGTTCCTCCACTAATCGTCTTATCGCTAGCTTAAAGCGCTTACTATTCGGAGAATATTGCTGTCTTGACCCAACTTGATAAGGTACACCATTCTCTTGCACGGCTAAAATTTCTGGATATTTTTTTGACAGCCATGCCGGCGGGGAAGCAGTAGCTGTAGCAAGCGCAACACCAATCCCATGTTCATGCAAAATTTCTAAAACACGGTCTAACCAGCTAAAATCAAATTGACCTTCTTCTCGTTCCAGTAAGGACCAACTAAAGATCGCAACAGAGACAAGATTCACACCTGCCTCCTTCATCAATTGAGCATCTTCTAGCCATGTTTTTTCGTCCCACTGTTCAGGATTGTAATCTCCACCAAACGCTATATGTGGCATTACTTCTTGTATATTTTGGACCATGTTAATCCCCCTAAGCTACACAAGTAAAATTTTACTTGTGTTTTTACTAGTAGTAATTCTATCTTATTTGAATGCGTTATCATATTCAACCCTTTTTATAAATTTCTCTGATTATTATAGATGTACAGTCTAATTTTTCATGGTTACATACCATAGTAGAAGATAAGGGGTAGATCGGAAAAATTCAATTAGAAAAGGGGAAAGAGTATGAGTAAAGAGGATAAAGAGCTTTTCGGAGGCTGGATTCAAGCAATTGGAACCATCCTTTCTGCTATTGCCAACACCCCTCATTTTGGTTTATCACAAACTATATCCCAAGACTTAAAAGTTGTTGGCAATACGATGCAAGCTACCGGTAATGCACTAGCAGTAGATAAATTATCTCAAAAGGATCTATCTGATGTCGGAAACGCTATCCAATCGATCGGTAATCTAACCGTCATCGGCTCATTGAAATTTCCTGTATCCAATCAATTAAAACAAGGATTAAACATAAAAGGAAATCTACTTCAAGCATTAGGAAGCGGGATCTCCTTCTCAGATAGCTTAAAGGATTCATTCCAAATCAGTACGATTTACAACGCCTATGGTAACCTATTACAAGCAATTGGGAATAGCATGCAGGCTCTAGCTTCAAAAGCCGGATCAAATAGTACTATGATGAATACGATTGGAAATTGGATTCAAGCAATTGGCGCGATTATGACAGCAATATCAGAAAGCTTGGAGAAACTCTAGACCAGCGAAGACTGTTTTAAATAAGAAGACTCTTTCATCCAACATAAAAAAATAGGGAGTTTTTCTCCCTATTTTTTTAACTAAAATGCTTGGTTTAATGGTGGCACAATTTGTTTTTTACGTGATACGACACCAGGTAATTTTGCGATTTTATTTTCTAATGTAACCTGGAATGCCTCTGCTACTTTTTGCTCTTCTTCTCCTACAGCAAGAACAACAGAGTCATTGTTCAAAATGTCGGTAATGACAAATACAAATAATTTTAATCCTTTATCTGCAACGGTCTGTTCAATCACTGGTTCTATTTCACTTCGAATGGCTATAACGTCGGTAACATCTACAGTATTTACTTGAGCAATCTCAACTTTATTCCCATTCATATCAAATTCTTTCGCATCTAAAGAAATAAGCTCGGCTGGCGACTTGTCACTTAGATCCGCTCCTGCTTTTAACATATCTAATCCAAAGCGTTCAGCATCTACTCCGGCAATCTCTGCCAATTCCTTGGCTGCTTGGACATCTTCGTCTATACAGGTTGGTGATTTAAATAGTAAAGAATCTGAGATGATAGCAGAGAGCATTAATCCTGCTATTTCCTTTTGAATTTCAACATTCTTCTCTTTATATAATTTATTTAATATGGTGGCTGTACAGCCAACTGGTTCCGCACGATAGTATAAAGGATCCTTCGTTTCAAAATTAGCAATTCGATGATGATCAATGACTTCCATTACTTTGACTTGATCAATATCGTCCACACTCTGTTGACTCTCATTATGATCAACAAGTATAACTTGACCGACTTCATTTGCGACTGTGTTTACAAGTCTAGGTGCAGTTTGGTTAAAATAATCTAACGCGAAGCTCGTTTCATTATTCACTTCTCCTAGTCTAACTGCTTCAACGTCTTCCCCTAATGCTTTTTTTAATTCTGCATAAGCAATCGCAGAGCAAATGGTATCTGTATCTGGATTCTTATGACCAAAGATCAATGTTTTTGCCATGTTACTACTCCTTTTTTTACCAAGATTTATCTACCAACCTATTATATAAAAATAAAAGATAGTTGAATAGTGTTATCAAATGAGTTCTTTAAATTCTACTTAATTTGCCCATTTCCATGTAATAAATATTTAGTGGAAGTTAATGCTTCTAAGCCCATAGGTCCTCTTGCATGAAGCTTTTGTGTACTAATACCGATTTCTGCTCCAAAACCAAATTCAAAGCCATCTGTAAATCTCGTAGATGCATTATGGTATACTGCCGCTGCATCTACCTCATTCATAAATGCTACTACATTTTCGTTATTTTCTGAGATAATTGCTTCCGAATGGTTGGTACCGTATCGATTAATATGGTCAATGGCATCCTCAACGGTATCCACTACTTTCATTGCTACAATCTTATCTAAATATTCTGTTTCATAGTCTTCTTCTGTTGCTAGAGTAACAGTATCATTATTTTCAGCTATTACTTCGTCACCATGGATCTCTACTCCGGCTTCTTGTAAGGCGAACAGTAAATCTTTCAGATATTGACTCGCCCATTGTTTTTGAACTAGAATCGTTTCGATTGCATTACATACACTAGGACGTTGGGTTTTCGCATTAATCGCAATTTCAATCGCCATTTTTTTACTCGCTGTTTCATCAATAAATAGATGACAGTTACCCGCACCAGTTTCAAGTACTGGAACGGAAGAATTAGCTACGACAGTATCAATCAATTTTTTACCACCACGTGGGATGAGCACATCTAAATATTCGTTTAACTTAAACATCTTAGAGGCTGTTTCACGGCTTGTGTCCTCTAAGAGCTGTACGGCATCACTTGGTAGGGAGGATTGCCTTAGAGCATCATGTATCACTTTCACGAGTGCCGTATTGGAATGGATAGCAGATGAGCTTCCTCTTAATAGAACGGCATTACCTGTTTTTAAGCAAAGGCTAGCAGCATCAATCGTAACATTCGGTCTTGCTTCATATATCATCCCGACCACTCCAATTGGAACCCGTACTTTCTCGATTTCCAAATCGTTTGGTCTCTTCCATGATTCCAAGACATTCCCAATTGGATCATCCAACTCTACAAGCTGAAGTAATGCATCTGCCATATCCTTGATCCGTTTTTCGTTCAACACTAATCGGTCGATGAGAGATTCATGTAAACCATTTGCACGACCTCTTTCAATATCTTTTTGATTTTCGGCAATAATAAACTCTTTTTTGTCTCTTAAAGCTTTTGATAATAGTTCTAGCGCTTCATTTTTTTCTTTCGTTGTACTTGTTGCTAAGCTCGTAGTAGTTGCTTTTGCTAGACTTGCCTTTTTTATTAAATCACTCATTTTGATAAGCCTCCTCCATTAATAATACCATTTTGTCCCGGTGAATTACTTCTGGTTTGTTTCCCATCGTGATCTCCATCGCTACCTGGCTAGATTCACCCTTCGCTAAAATCATAGCTTTCGATGAATAATTAACCTGTCCTTTCGCAATCACACGTTCATTAAAAATTACCTCTACGACAGAGCCTGCTTCAAACTCTCCATCAATCCATTTGATACCAGCAGGCAGCAAGCTTTTGCCATTGTGTACAATCGCCTCGCTTGCCCCTTGATCAACATAAATTTTGCCGGATATTGGTGAATGAAAGGCTATCCATTGCTTCTGCTTACGGATACTATTGGTTAAATGCTCCCCGATATATGTTCCGTCTCCTCGATTAGCCAGTATATCAAGTAGCTTATTTTCCCCAGTTCCTGTACCTACAAAGACCCGGACGCCAAGAGACAGTGCCGTCTTAGCTGCAAGTATTTTGGATTTCATTCCACCAGTACCAAATTTCGTTCCAGACTCATGCTTGGTTTGCTGTAATATTTGGTCTGTAATCCCTGTTAAACGATCATAGCGAACAGCCGTTGGATCAAGCTTAGGATTTTTATCATACAACCCATTTATATCTGTTAACATGATCAAAAAATCTGCATGAATTAACCCGCTAACAAGGGCAGAAAGCATGTCGTTATCTCCAAAGGTTAGTTCATCAATAGCAACCGTATCATTCTCATTAATAATTGGCAAAACATTACGCTTCATTAATTCAGTCAATGTGGAGTAAACATTGCTATACTGAACTTCATGACTAAATACGTCTCTCGTTAATAGAAGCTGAGCAGCTACAATGCCATATTTTTTGAAAGCATCTGTATATGCCTCAACGAGAAGCCCTTGACCAACTGCAGCTGCAGCCTGTTTACCTTGAATGGTAACAGGTCTTGTCGGGTAACCTAGGTCGCCAAATCCTGCTGACACGGCACCGGAAGAGATAAGGACAACCTCATAGTGCTGCTCAATTAGCTTTGCGATCGCAGCAGTATGCTCCTCTATCTTCTTTAAGCTAAGGCCTCCATTTTTATTTGTTAAAGAACTACTACCAATTTTTACTACAATACGTTGCTTTGCCATCCCATTCACGCCTCAATTCAACATTTAATAATATGAGCAAAACTCAGCTTCTCGCAATCTCCTACTAGCGAAAGGCTTTGTGTCTTATACTATAATCCATCGGGTATTTATCTTTCTGTAATAAAAAAACTCTTCTCCCCTGTATGACAAGGACGAAAAGAGTTGTTCCGCGGTACCACCTTTTATTGACAGTCAAAAGACTATCCACTTGACTCTTTAACGCAGAGCTACGATTAAGTAAGACTTAACTGTTCATAGAATAGGTTCATTGGTTGAGCGGGTAATGGAGTTTTTCAGCCTAGGAACTCCAATCTCTACTACCATCTTCCAACTACTAGTTCTAATCATCACATTATCTATTCTTCTCTTTATTATAGAAAATTTAACAAACGATCTCAAGTCTTATTTCACTTTTATTATCCAATTAAATGGATCTTCTTCTGTTCCATACTGAATTCCTGTTAATGTATCGTAAAGTTTACGCGAGATCTCACCTGTTTTCCCTTGATTGATGATCATTTTTTGATCATCCCAGTTCAATTCACCAATTGGAGAAATAACGGCAGCTGTACCAGACCCAAATGCTTCTTCTAATTCTCCTTTTTGATAACTATCAAAGAGCTCCTGCATCGTAATTCGTCGCTCCACAACCGGAATGTTCCAATAGTTCAACAATTCAATCACAGAATTTCGCGTTACACCATTTAAAATACTGCCATTTAACATTGGTGTAATCACTTCTCCATTAATTTTGAAAAATACATTCATGCTTCCTACTTCTTCAATGTATTTCTTCTCCACACCGTCTAACCAAAGAACCTGGGCATATCCTTCTTGTTCTCCGATCACTTGGGCTTTTAAACTAGAAGCATAATTTCCAGCCGTTTTGGCTTCTCCTGTACCGCCTTTTACTGCTCTAACGTAATCATTCTCCACAGCAATCTTTACAGGGTTAATACCTTCCTTATAATATGAACCAACTGGGGATAAAATAACGATAAATTGGTAAGTACTAGATGGAGATACTCCCAAATAAGGCTCTGTTGAAATAATAAAAGGTCGAATATACAATGAAGTACCGGGAGTATCTGGAACCCATTCATGGTCAATATGAACGAGGTGTTTGATCGCATCAATCGCAAATTCTTCATCAATTGCTGGAATACACATTCTATCATTCGATCGGTTGAGACGCTCCATGTTCTTATCAGGTCGAAATAGTTGAATCTGTCCATCTTTCGTTTTATAAGCTTTTAGTCCCTCAAACACGGTTTGTCCATAATGAAAAATCATAGCAGCTGGATCTAATGAGATCGGTTCGTACGGAATGATTCGAGGGTTATGCCAGCCTCTTTCTTCACTATAATCCTGGATAAACATATGATCCGTAAAATATTTACCGAACATTAGTTGGTCTGAAGCAGGTTTTGGCTTTGGTTGTTCGTTTTTGATTACTGTAATGGTATATTGTGACATAAAAAAGACTCCTTATACATATAAATAGATTTCATCAAAGAGGAAAATAATCTCTAACCTATATTTTATTACTAAAACAAGCAAAAACTCAACTATAAATAATTAAAATTTTCAAACAATTAATTGCTGAATTCAGGTGGTGGTATTTTTGGAAGAAATTAGAGAGAAGCGTAATTTATCAGAAAGGTTCGAGGTAGCCTTTAATCAAATACACGACCAGCTTTGTATATATGCAAATGAGCCAAATCATCACATATCTTTTACAGAAGTATTGGCAAAGGCGAAATCACACCATAAAATGATTTCTACTCATTATGATTTACTAAAGCAATGTAGTAAGTTGCGTAATGCCATGGTTCATCGAAAAATAAAGGAATCCTTCTACATTGCAGAGCCACATGAGGAGGTTGTTAGGGAAATCGAAAAACTAGCTGATGTTTTACTCTCACCTCCCACTTCAAGCAGTATTGCTTCACACCCTGTTGAATTTTTTTATGTAGATGCACCACTAAGCAAGGTACTCGCTTGTATCGAAGAAAAGAAATTTTCTCAATTTCCCATTTATGAAGATAAGCAATGTTTAGGATTGTTAACAGAAGGTGCCATCTTACAATGGATTGCTCGGCATTTATTAAGCAGTAAACAGACATTACAGGATATTTCTATTCAAGATATTTTTCACACAGAAAGAATATCAGATGTTGTTTTTTGTTCTACTTCTTCTACGATATTTGATGTACAAAGTCTTTTTCAATCATATGTAGAAAAGAAGCAGCAAAAATTAGAAGCAATCGTGCTAACAGAAACTGGTAGTAATCAAGAACTACCAAAAGGCATTATTTCTTCCTGGGATTTAGTCCAATTAAGAGTTGGATCATTTCCGCTTTTGCGTCATACATAAGCTATTGCTGACGATTTCACCATGGAACATAGCGACTTCAGCTAGTCATTTTTATTTCCTCCTCTTTTAATATATAGTACAAAAAGAGGAGGAATTTTAAGGTTACATGTGTTAGTGCTACACATTAACGACAGTAGGTAGTTCTGTCTCCCCCATTAAATATTGGTCTACTTGATAAGCTACTTCTCTTCCTTCATTGATAGCCCAAACAATTAAGCTTTGTCCTCTACGTGCATCTCCTGCCGCAAAAACATGCTCCACATTTGTTCTGAAATCTCCATATTTCGCCTCTACCCGATGTCGATTTACCTCTACTTTAAATGCATCTAGTACTGGTTGCTCTACCCCTTCGAATCCAATTGCAATTAGTACAAGCTGGGCAGGCCAATACTTTTCGGTACCAGGTAATTCTTCAAAAACAAATCGACCATTTTCATCACGAGTTTTCTTCATTTCTACGGTATACAATGCTTCTAATTTTCCATTCTCATCTGTGATAAATTGTTTGGTCTGAATCGAATATTGACGTACATCTTCTCCAAATTTTTCTTTCGCTTCTTTATGGGCATACTCCAAGCTATAAACATTTGGAAAGGCTGGCCATAGATTACTATTATCACGTTTAATAGGTAACTGTGGATGTTTTCCAAACTGGACAATGCTCTTTGCTCCTTGACGGAGTGCTGTGGCAATACAATCGGCACCAGTATCTCCTCCGCCAATTACAATAACATCTTTCCCTTTCGCATTCCATTTTTCTTCTATTTGTAAGTTTGAATCCAATAACGATTTAGTAGAAGCCGTTAGGTAGTCCATAGCAAACTGAACACCTTTCGTCTTCCTTCCTTGAATAGGTAAGTCCCGATGCTTTTGAGCACCTGTACATAGAATGACCGAATCATAATTAGCTTTAATTTCTTCAGCAGATAGATCCTTTCCTACCTCTGTGTTTAAAATAAATGTGATTCCTTCTTCCTCTAGTAGACGTATACGACGTTTGACAACATTTTTGTCTAATTTCATATTAGGGATACCATATGATAATAGTCCACCAGCTCGATCCGCCCTCTCAAAAACGGTCACGGAATGTCCAGCTTGATTTAATTGGTCAGCTGCGGCAAGCCCTGTAGGACCTGATCCGATGATCGCTACTTTTTTACCGGTTCTTTTTTTTGGTATTCGCGGTGTAATCCAACCATTTTCAAAGCCTTTATCAATGATCTTTTGTTCGATATTTTTAATGGAAACTGCAGGATCGTGAATCGCCACTGTACAGGAGCCTTCGCAAGGTGCTGGGCAAACCCGTCCCGTGAATTCAGGGAAGTTGTTCGTTTTCATTAGACGCTCCAATGCTTGCTTCCATTTTCCTCGATAAACTAAATCGTTCCATTCCGGGATTAGATTGTAGACAGGACACCCTGAAGTTGCCCCTTCAATTTCCATACCAATATGACAGAATGGAGTTCCGCAGTCCATACAACGAGCTCCTTGTGTTTTCGCAACTTCATCAGAGAAAGGAGTAGAATACTCCTTCCAATCTTGAATCCGTTCCAACGGATCTCTTTCATCGGCTGTTTCTCTCTCGAATTCGATAAAACCTGTTGCTTTTCCCATCAATACGTCTCCTTTCTACTGCGTTATTTCCTGTTTTTCATCAGAGTGATCATTCATTTTATTGTCTTTTTTAGCCATGAAAGCCTGATAACGAGCTGCCTCTGTTGAGAAACCTTGACTCTCATACCATTGAATTTTTTCTAGCATCTGTTTATAATCTGTAGGGATTACCTTGACAAATTTCTCCCTTTCATTTTCCCAATCTTGGAGAATAGTTGCTGCTTTACTACTATTCGTGTAAATATAATGTTTGGTAATAAATGTTTTTAGTTTTTCTATTTCCTTCGGATCTTTAAGCCCTTCAAATTGTATTAACTCATCATTACATAATTTTTTGAAAGCTTCGATATGATCTGGCTTAATATAGGCTATACCGCCAGACATACCTGCTGCAAAGTTTTTCCCTACATTCCCTAGAATAACGACATGACCACCTGTCATATATTCACAGCCGTGATCTCCGACACCTTCTACTACAATATCCGCACCTGAATTCCTTACTGCAAAACGTTCTCCAGCATATCCATTAATAAAAGCTTCCCCACTGGTCGCTCCAAAAAATGAAACATTTCCGGCAATCACGTTATTAGCTGGGTCAATCGTAGATTCCTCAGGTACCCGGACAATAATTTTCCCTCCTGATAAGCCTTTCCCAACATAATCATTGGCATCTCCTGTTACTTCCATAGTCATCCCTTTTGGTATAAACGCACCAAAGCTTTGACCGGCAGAACCTTTAAATTTAAGAGTAATGCTGTCTTCAGGAAGACCTTTTTCTCCGAATTTTTTCGAAATTTCACTTCCTACGATCGTTCCTGTTACACGATTGGTATTTTTAATTGGAAAGAATGCTTCCATTTTTTTACCAGACTCGATTGCATGCCTCACTCTAGGTAAAATATCTGTCATGTCTAAGGATTGATCTATTTTATGATCTTGCTTTCTACGAGAACTAGCATTTCCTTCAGGTTGGTAAAGCAATGTGGTCAAATCCAAATATTTCGCTTTCCAATGTTCGTTCGCACGATCAGATACCTCTAAGATATCGGTACGACCTACCATTTCATCCATTGTTCTAAAGCCTAGTTCTGCCATCAATTCTCGAACCTCTTGTGCAATAAATGTCATAAAATGAACGACATGCTGAGGATCACCCGTAAATTTCTTTCGAAGCTCTGGATTTTGTGTTGCAATTCCAACTGGGCACGTATCTAAATGACAGACTCGCATCATGACACAGCCAACCGCAACTAGTGGAGCGGTCGCAAATCCAAATTCTTCCGCACCAAGTAATGCGGCCATCACTACATCTCTACCTGTTAATAATTTTCCATCTGTTTCTAAAATTACTCGATCTCGTAAGCCATTGAGCATTAGGGTTTGATGTGCTTCAGCAAGCCCTAATTCCCATGGTAATCCCGCATGTTTAATACTCGTTTTTGGAGAAGCACCTGTCCCTCCATCATAGCCGACTACTGAAATAACATCAGCATTGGCTTTCGCTACACCTGCTGCAATGGTACCAACTCCTGACTTGGCCACAAGCTTTACACTAATTCGTGCATCCCGATTGGCATTCTTCAAATCATGAATTAATTGTGCTAAATCTTCAATAGAATAAATATCGTGATGTGGCGGTGGCGAAATCAAGTCAACTCCTGGTGTAGAACCACGTACATCTGCCACCCATGGATATACTTTCGTAGCAGGTAATTGTCCGCCTTCGCCAGGCTTCGCACCTTGTGCCATTTTTATTTGTAATTCCTTCGCATTCACAAGATAGTGACTTTTGACCCCGAATCGACCGGAAGCAACTTGCTTAATCGCACTGGAACGCCAATCTCCGTTTTTGTCCACAACAAAACGACTAGCATCTTCGCCACCTTCTCCACTGTTACTTTTTCCACCTATTCGGTTCATTGCGATCGCTAGTGCTTCGTGCGCTTCTTGGCTTATAGAGCCATAGGACATAGCACCTGTTTTAAATCTTTTCACGATTGATTCCACTGACTCTACTTCCTCAATCGATATAGATTGTCTTTTTTTGAAGCTAAATAAATTACGTAGAAAACCAATTCTTTCTTCATTCGCTGCTTTAGTGAATTTCTTAAATAATGAATAATCACCTCTGCGACACGCCCACTGTAAGGTATAGATAGTATGAGGATTAAAAGCGTGGTGCTCCCCAGCTTTTCGCCATCTATATTCACTTCCTGAGTCCAATGATGCCTCTATCACCTTCTTGTACCCTTCTTTATGTCGCTTTTCTGTTTCTAATTGAATGATAGATAGATCAATTCCATCAATTTGTGAGGCCGTCCCAGTAAAGTACTCTGCAATAACCTTCTTACTAATCCCGACTGCTTCAAAGGTTTGCGCGCCACGGTAGCTTTGCACTGTAGATATCCCTATTTTTGACATAACTTTAACGATTCCTTCTGTCACAACATCGATAAATTTTTGCTGTGCTTCAGCAAAAGTCATAGGTAGATCCTGATTTTGAACCGCTACATTCAACGTTTGATAGACTAGATATGGATGAATGGCATCAACTCCATAACCTAACATTGCCGCAAAATGATGAACCTCTCTTGCTTCTCCTGTTTGCGCGATAATACTTGCCTTCGTTCTTAAACCCTCTCGAATTAGATATTGGTGTAATCCACTTACCACAAGTAATGTTGGTATTGCTATATGGTTTGCATCTGTTGCTTTATCTGATAAAACAATGAGATTTATTCCACTTTGAATAGCGTTTTTCGCCTCATGAAATATTTCTTGTAATCTATCTTCCATATTATGTTGGTAAACCGAATCGATCACTTTTGTATGGAGGCCCTTGATAGATTGACCTTCCAGTTTTTCTAATTGATCACTCGATAATATCGGAGATTCTAAACGAATTCGAATTGCTTTCTTTTTGCTCGGATGTAAGATATCTCCTTCTGCCCCTAGCCAAGTAAGGGTAGAAGTTACGAGTTGCTCCCTATAGGCATCTATTGGCGGATTGGTTACCTGAGCAAACAATTGTTTAAAATAATGGAACAAAGACTGCGGTCGTTCTGACAAAACAGCTAGCGGAGTATCATTCCCCATAGCCCCGATCGGATCTTTTCCATCTATCACAAGTGGAAGGATATATTTCTCAATATCTTCCGTCGTATAGCCAAAGGCTTTTTGCAATTGTAATAATTGTGGTTCAACATCTTCTTCCTCTATCGCCTCAGCAGGAAGCTCGCTGACTTGATCTTCTAACCATTCTTCATAAGGATAGGCAGTTGCCATCTCCTCTTTAATCTCTTTGTCAGATATAATACGACCTTGCTCTAGATCTACTAGCAACATTTTTCCTGGGCGGAGTCGTTCTTTGAGTAATATATTTTCTTCCTGATAATCAATTACTCCAACTTCAGAAGAATAAATAATATAATCATCTTTCGTTACATAGTAACGAGCAGGACGTAATCCATTCCGATCTAGTATGGCTCCAATTTGCTTTCCATTTGTAAAAGTGATGGAGGTAGGACCATCCCACGGTTCCATCATCATACTGTGATATTGATAAAAAGCGCGTTTTTTGGGATCAATATTCGAATTCTTTTCCCACGGTTCTGGGATCAACATCATTGCAGCATGTGCAGGGCTTCTGCCTGCTAATGTAAAAAATTCTAAGGCATTATCCAGTGTGGCAGAATCACTACCATCTGAATGGACAATTGGTAATACTTTCTCCATATCTTTCCCAAATGCATCTGATATAAATTGTTTTTCCCTTGCCCTCATCCAATTGATGTTTCCGCGCATTGTATTAATTTCTCCATTATGAATTAAATACCGATTAGGGTGTGCTCTCTCCCAAGACGGAAAGGTGTTTGTACTAAATCGGGAATGGACTAGAGAAAAAGCGGAAACGAAATCTTCATCCTGTAATTCCACGTAAAATTGATCCACTTGATCAGGAGTTAATAACCCTTTGTAAACAATTGTTCTACTGGATAAACTTGGAAAATAAAACCGGATTCCTTGTTCATTTGCCCAATTTTCTGCCTGTTTTCGAATAACATATAGCTTTCTTTCAAAGTCTAATTCATGTTGAATAGACCTTCCACACTCAATAAATACTTGCAGAACCTCTGGCACCGTTTCTATCGCACTTTTTCCGATTTTAGAAGAATCTGTAGGCACCCTTCTCCAACCGATCAATTTTTGTCCTTCGGATGCAATCAGTTCATTCATTTTTTCTTTCGCTAATTGTTGTTCTGCCATATTTTGAGACAAAAATAACATACCAACGCCATACGAACCAACAGCTGGTAGTTGAAAGTCTTGACATTCTCTTCTAAAATATTTATCAGGGATCTGTACCATTAATCCGGATCCATCACCAGTAAGTGGATCACTGCCCTGCCCACCTCGGTGTTCTAATTTACACAGCATTTGTAAACCTTTTTTTACGATATCATGCGTTTGTTTTCCTTTAATATGTGCATATAAGCCAATACCACAAGCGTCATGTTCGAAATCCGGATGATAAAGCCCCTGCGGAGTAGGCATATCTCTATATGTCATATAAGTCTCCCCCAATCTAATCTTGCGTTTTTCGTGTGTAATTACATTGTATGTTTTCTTATTAATCTAAACAATATATAATAAGTATTATATTGTTCTCAAATTGATATATATTATGAGGTGAAGCGTGTGGAATTACGTCAATTGCGTTATTTCGTAGAGGTTGCAGAGCGAGAGCATGTATCAGAAGCTGCAATAGAATTACATGTTGCTCAATCTGCGATAAGTCGACAAATAGCGAATCTAGAAGCAGAACTTGGTGTCGAATTATTTGAGAGAGAAGGTAGGAATGTACGCTTAACTCATATCGGAAAGATATTTTTGACACATACCAAAACAGCATTAAAAGCTATCGATCATGCCAAAAAGCAGATTGATGAATATATTGATCCAGAAAGAGGATCGATAAAAATCGGTTTTCCTACCAGCTTGGCAAGTAATCTATTGCCTACCGTTGTTTCAGAGTTTAAAAAGAAGTACCCAAAAATAGGCTTCCAACTAAGACAAGGCTCCTATAATTTTTTAATTGAATCCGTAGAGAACAGAGAGATTGATGTGGCGTTTCTTGGCCCAGTACCATCTGAGCATCCTGAGATTATCGGAGATATTTTATTTACGGAGAATTTTTATGCGCTAGTACCTAGCTCTCATCCATTAGTCAATCAAGAACATGTCAATTTGCGTGATTTGCATGATGAGGATTTTGTTTTATTCCCAGAAGGCTATGTTTTACATCAGTTAGTCATTGATGGATGTAAACAATCGGGATTTACGCCAAAAGTGTCCTCCCAAGGAGAAGATTTAGATGCGATTAAAGGTTTAGTAGCGGCTGGTATTGGGATTACCCTATTACCCGAAAGTGCTTTTAATGACTTGAATCCACATTATAGTGCAAAAGTAGCCATTCAAAACCCTGAATTAAAACGAACTGTTGGCATTATTATTCCGAGAAATCGAAAACTCGCTCCGTCAGAGCAAGTGTTCTATGAATTTATCAAGGACTTCTTCTCCAATCTAGACAGATTTCAGTAAACGAAAAACGATTACCAAGCAGATTATTTTGCGAGGTAATCGTTTTTCGTTATGAAAGGTTTTTTAACCATCTAACTGGATTGTTAAATTCTAGTTCTTCTATTAAATAGGTTTCGATTGTAGAACGATCTCTTTTCCAAATAGCAGTCTCTATAGCAAATTCTATAGGTACATCCGTCATAATCGCTGCTAATTTTCTAGATATCATCAAATCTTCTTTATATTGTTCTAGCTTTTTCTGCATTCCTTTAGGTAGGGAATCTTTTTCCTCTAATAGACGATCAATCGAGCCATATTGATCCAATAATTTTAGGGCTGTTTTTTCACCTATTCCTTTCACACCTGGATAATTATCGGAAGAATCCCCCATTAACCCTTTTAAATCAATAATTTGTAATGGAGATAGACTTTTCTTTTCATAGAAGTTATCCATCGTGTAGACCTCATAATTCCCTTGACCTTTCTTCATGATCGCTACATTTATCTGACGATCGACAAGTTGTAACAGGTCTTGGTCACCACTAACGATAGTAACGACAAACTCCTCTTGCAAGCGTTTAGCCAGCGTACCGATACAATCATCTGCTTCATAGCCAACTACTCCTACATTTGGAATATCAAATGCCGAAACAATTTCCTTCGCCAAATCAAACTGTGGGATTAATTCTTCTGGCGGTGTATCTCGATTTGATTTATAGTTATCATAAAGCTCATTACGGAATGTTTGACTTCCCATATCCCAACAACATACCACATGGGAAGGAGCAAAAGTCTCGATTGCATTGGTGAAATAGTTTAAAAAACCAAACAATCCGTTTCTTGGTATCCCTTTACTATTCACCATAAAATTACCGGTAAAGGCTGTTGCAAAAAAACCTCGAAATAATAATGCCATACCGTCAACAATTAGTACATGTTGTTTATTCATAAAATCTCTCAACCTCTTTCAAACTTCATTATTTACATCTTAACATATAAAGAGTATATTTGTGTTATTCTTGTTTTAAAAAGGAGGGGCACTAAATGAGAAAAATAGAAAAGGCAACCTTTGCAGGGGGATGCTTCTGGTGTATGGTAAAGCCATTCGACCAATGGGATGGGGTGGTAAGTGTGGTATCAGGTTATACTGGCGGAACAATAGAGAACCCTAGCTATGAGCAAGTAAAAACAGGGACTACCGGCCACTATGAGGCGGTTCAAATAATGTATGATTCTTCTATCATATCCTATCAGACGATACTAGATTTATATTGGCCTCAAATTGATCCAACCGATGCTGGTGGACAGTTTCATGATCGAGGTCCGCAATATCGTACCGCTATTTTTTATCATAATGCAGCACAAAAGGAGACTGCCATTAATTCCAAGAAATCATTAAAAGAATCAAATAGGTTCCAAAAAGAGATCGTTACAGACATTCTACCAGCTCAACCGTTTTATCCAGCGGAAGACTACCATCAAGCATTCTACAAGAAAAATGAAAAAGAATACAAATTAGATAGAGAAAAATCAGGTAGAGATGTATTTATTCAAAAATATTGGTAGTACATTTTCATTACAAGAAATGGAGGATTTCTAACAAATCGTCAATTGTATACTCTGTAGTGGCATGCTTCCAGTGCTTGTCCTTCTTCCAAACTCCTTTCATCCCAACTGCTGTCGCAGCTATTACGTCATTCTCGGGATGATCACCCATAAAGAGACTTTCCTCTGGATTAACTTCAAGGTCCTGTAATGCTTTGAGAAATATATTTGGATTAGGCTTTTTCATCCCTTCCCACTCGGAAACTAAAATCGAATCAAAATATTTTTCGATTCCTAATGCCTGGATGTTATCCATTTGAAATTGTCCTCTTCCATTCGTGATCATACCGATTGCTATATTTCTTGTTTTCAATTCTTCTAGCATCTCAATAAGGTGTGGAAATGGAATACAGCTATATTTAAATTCACTTATATAATCTTGGAGCAATTCCTCCCATGATATTCCTATTATTTCAAATTCTTTTATCATTTGCTGATAAACTTTATCCTTCCATACATATCCTCTATTATCTAACTGAAGAAAACGTTCTATATATTCTTTTTTCGTAATAGAGTCCAGAAGATGCTCGAAACGGTCATATTGTAAATCAATAAACCTTCTTACAGATGCATCTCGATTAAGTAAGGTACCATCTAAATCGAATAAGACAGCCTTTATCATATTTCTTCAACCACCTTTATAAATCTGCTTAATGGTTATACTTGTTTTTATTACTATCTATTACATTATAATACTTCTCGCATAAAGAAAAATGATGTTTCTCATGTATTCCAAGCAAATGAATGCTTTCGATCAGGTTGGGGTTGCTGGCTAGCGGATCTATATAACGTATGTGTCCAGCTACATCGTCGCTAAGTTTTAACACGATTTTTTCTATTTGCTTAGTCTCTTTGTCTAATTCATTGACTAACCATCCAAAATCTACTTGATCCTTGGGCGGAACCAAAATGAAGGGTGCTTTCATTGGTTTCTTTTTTTCCAATTGATATTGTTTATAAATATTAGTGCTATGGACTGGATATGGTTTATTCTTTCGTAATGTTGCAAAGGGTATGGCTAAAGGAATGTAGATTTTACTCAGTCTTCTAAACCATCTCATCATTAAATACAAATGATAATATGTTTCCCCCCAAGACCATTTATCATCAGAGGGTCTTTGCCATTCCTTGCCTTTCCATAATTCGATTTTTATTTCTTTCCTCTGTTTATATATCCTTTGAAAATGTTCAACTAAATATATATTTTTCAAATTAACCTTTCCTCTCTATTAACGTGGATTTCCTTAAATACTGTATTAATGTTATTAGTACCATACTTATGACAAAAATAGGGATGAAATAGAGAATTGCATATTGAACCACTAAATATAAATTTGTAGTATCACTTACATCCCCGATTGCTAGACATAGTCCAATTATCAAAAGAATCAATCCAGTGATTATATAGCTATTTTTTTGTCGAAGTCTTATGAAAATAAAGGAAAGGCCAAAAACCGGAAATAAAGCAGCAGCTAATAAGGTGATATTCCACAATAGATTCCATCCGACTCCATCTAATAAACCGGTAATTAAACAACCCCAAATAATGAAAGCGGAAATCGTAGTAATTACATTTATAAAGGCTAAATCCTTCTTTTTTAGATAGACAAAAATAATAGGACTTAACGTGATACAAAACATTATATAGTGAAAATTCTTATATCACTTATCTTTATCAGCTAGTAATCCTCTCACCATACAATTACTTTTTTGAAAATTAAATCTTTCATAAAATTCGTTGGCATCTTTCGTAGTTAAAGCAAAACAAGTATTTTGTACTTCTGGATGTGTCTACATACATTCAACCAGCCAAGAGCCCAAACCGTTGTCCTTATTACTACTATTAAACTTCCAAATATACTTAAATTGGTCTTGTTCTCACTCCAATTCGATTTTAACATAAAATACCAACAATTAGTCTAAAATTAGTCAAAAATTTTTAAAAATAAGGGTAGTACCAGCGAAGCTGACACCGCCCGCCATAAGGAAATCTCAAGATAATAATAAGCAATAAGTTGTATAAGTTAAATACTTCCCACTGTTCAACAATCGCGCCCGATTGAGCCCTATTGGAAGCATCTTTAATACCAACGAATGGTAGGTTTAATGTTTTAAAAGTTAATGATCTCGATTTTCTTTCTCGATGTGGTTTTAAGATAAAAAACGTGATATTCTTATTCCGTCGAAGGAAGTAATCCATTAATCCAATAGAAAAAAGCAGTTTCTGAAATAAATTTGGAGAAAAGGGTTTTGTTTGTTTAAAAATATAAACCATCAGGGAGAGGAAAAATGATTAATCAGGGAGACGAAGAAAATCTGGTAAACAAATTCAAAGAAAATCAAGATATATTATTTGCAATCGGAGATCAAACTAGGCAAGCCATCCTTATTACCCTAATGCAAGGGCTGCAACATCCCGGTATGCGAGTGGGAGAGATTACGGCAAAAACACATCTTTCACGTCCAACCGTATCCCATCATTTAAAAATATTAAAGGATGCGCAGATCATCAGTGTGCATAAAGTAGGAACCATGAATTATTATCACCTAGACTCCAAAAGCAAGCTCTTGACACTTAAAGGTCTCGTCGATCAGATCGAGGAAATGTTTTTGCAATGTAAATCAGACACTATCCTATATCAGGACGAAAGGAACAGGGTATGAAAATGACTGTAGAAACTAAGACAATTGAAGCGGTTAATGGCGTAAAAATCCCTCAATTGGGTTTCGGGGTTTACAAAATAAAGAAAAAAGAAGAGTTTGAAATGTCGATTCGTGAGGCTATCCGGGTAGGTTTTCGCCATTTTGATACGGCAAAAATTTATGGCAACGAACAAGCATTAGGAACAGCCATTGAAAAAAGTCAGATCCCCCGAGAAAAATTTTTTATTACTTCGAAGGTGTGGAATACGGATCACGGTTATAAAGCCACTAAGAATGCGTTTGAACAAACCTGTAAAAAGCTAAATGTAAAATATCTTGATATGTACCTCATCCATTTTGCTTCACCTCATTATTTGGAAACATGGAAAGCAATGGAGGAACTATACATGGAGGGAAGGATTAAAGTAATTGGCGTTGCGAATTTTGAAATTCAACACCTTGAAAACATCATGAAACATTCTGAAATCGCACCGATGATTAACCAGATCGAGACTCACCCGGAGTTCCCACAAAATGAACTTCATGACTACCTCAAGAATCACCACATCTTACATGAGGCATGGGGGCCGTTGGGACAAGGGAATAAAGCATTACTAGAACATCCGGATTTAAAGACAATTGCTCATGAACATCAGAAAACGGTAGCTCAAGTCATTCTACGTTGGCATCTACAACGAGGAATTATAATTATTCCTAAATCATCAAATCCACAAAGAATTAAAGAGAACAGCGATATTTTTGATTTTGTGTTAACCCATGAAGAAATGGGGAAAATCAGCCAACTCAACACGGGTAGAAGGTATTCAATTAAACCCACTGGCTATATGATTAATCCATTTTACAATAGATTGATGAAAATTTTCATGAAGTAAGTCAGTGAATAATTTTAATGCCATTACCTACCTTTTAGTAATGAAAAACCTAGATTGTCTCATATATAATGAATTCTTTTGTCTATTAATTTAAAAAAGCTTAATTTCTCTATTTAACATGAAGAAATTAAGCTTAATTTGGCTGAAAGTTATGGAATTTCTACTACTTTTTTCTAACTTTGGTACCAATACAATGCAACATCATTCATAGTGGAAGCATATCCTAGTTGTCTTAACATCGTGGTAATATTTCCTCGATGATAAGTACCATGATTGGCAACATGAAATAATATTTCTGAATACGCGGTTTCTCTAGGACCTGTCCAAGGATTATTCAGATTTATTCTCTTTTCTAAATCTGATTGACTATTTATCCATTCTTGATATTGTATAGCAAGTTCTTCATTAGACTCTATAAATTTATTTGCAGAATAGGAATTTGTCTCCTCTACAAGCGCCATAGACACTTCTAATGCTTCTTGCATATCCATTCCTTTCAGTGTTTCTAGCCACATAACATCTACCACATAGATGTGACTAAATGTTTTAGCGATGGTTGGATAGGAACTGCTAACCTCATCATATAGGACATTGCTCGGTAATTCTCTTATTCTTTCTAGTAATACCTTATTAGCCCAAACGTGATAATTGTACATATTTTTTGCATGATTCATTGAACAACCACTCCTTAACTTCTGTTTTTTTGTTTCTATTTGTATTATAAAAAAAGATATATGACAGCAGTTTGTCATACATCTTCATAAAGTTTAACTATATTTTTTGCTTCTTCTATTAGGATGGCTTGCAGTTCAACAGGTTTTATAATTTTCACCCCACTACCAAAACCTAACAGAATAGATTTAAGCCACCTGGCATGTAGAGGTTCATAAACAGAAATGGTAAATGTCATACTTCCATCACGGTTAAGGACCTTCGGATAATTCCGGAATTGGTCTAATGCTCCTGATAAGGAGTTGGGATGCACCCAAATTACTACATCCTCAAATCGTTCCATATCGGACTTTGAATGTGATAACTCATCATCATTAATTTTATGATTTTGAAGATATGCATCTTGTGTTATGGTTATATTCATCATACGTGAGATCCGAAATTCTCTGTAATCCTTCCGTTCTCTACAAAAACTATAAATGTACCAGTTTCGGAACCGATAACGAAGGTGAATAGGTTCTATTTCTCGTGCAGTAAATTCATTTTTACTACTTACATAATCAAAACGAATTACTTTTTTATCAAGTATAGCCATTCGTAGTTCGGTTAACAAACGCGGCTCTGTTCTATGACTAGCCAAGTCAATCAATAGAGATTTATCGTAACCGGTTGGATCCACTGCAGACAACTTATCCATCGTATGTTGCATGTTTTTATCTTCAAAAATTCTCGACAAGCTACTTAGTACTGTAAGTAGAATGGAAATATCATTAGAGCCCATGAAGCTCTTGTCCATTTTGTATCCCTCAATGATCCCGAAACCACCGTTCGTACCTTGATGCGAAACAACAGGTATTCCAGCTGCACAAATAGCATCGATGTCTCGATAAATAGTCCGTGTTGTTACTTGAAATTCATCAGCTAAGCGAGAAGCTGACAAAATTTCATTATTTAGGAGTTTAAATATAATGGCTAGCAATCGTTCTAATTTCAATGCTTCTTTCCTTTCTTTAGTAAAATAATTTAACTCGGATATAGCTTAATTGGTACATTTAGGAGTTAATCAAACATATCCGCTACTAAGTTACTGAACTCTCTCAAATAGTGAAGATAATTGCCCACACCATAGTTATACATTTTGTTGTACATCTTTGCAACGACAAGATTATGTTTAGGCATATCAATAATATTCGAGATGAAAGGTTTTTTTGTATAAGTTGGTCTTCGAAAACCTTGATGAATCTTTTTACAAACATTCTGCATTTATTAAAAAGATCATTATTTTATTACTGGCTGTGAAACTCCATTTACCCAGTCTAGTATAAATGGAGCCTGGTGATTGTTTAAGCTTTTTGGTATTTCATTTTTATGTAAGAAGGCTAAATCTTTACTCTCATTATTCGCAATAAGTTTTCCATTGAAGTCGGTTACTTTAAATATAATTTGAACACTAAAAACTTTATCTCCATTTGAATAGTGTGCAAATCCGTTTTCACCAGAATAAATACCAAACAGTTCTACCTTGTTTAACTGAAGATTAGTTTCTTCTTGTACTTCTCTTTTTACTGTCTCCTCAAAAGTCTCACCAATCTCTAATATGCCACCAGGTATTCCCCAATGGTTATAGTCCGTTCTTTTCTGTAATAAAATTCTTCCTAAACCATCTTCAATAATCGCCCCACAACCAACTGTTATTAGAGTCTCTTTTCCAATCAACTTTCTCATCGTTTTTATATAATCATTCATATTTTATTCCTCTAATCAACATTTTAATAATTAATTTCCTAATAATAGATAGTAATGCTAGTCTCAATCCTGGTTGTCTCGTCAAGGATTTTAATTATTACCAAGTGTTTATCTTGGTTATCTTGCTTGCTAGCATGACTTTTGCCAAGATATATCCTTTTATCTTGGTTTTCTTTCCTGCCAGTTTGACTATCACCTAGATATATTCTTTTATTTGCTAATCACACCATTCCTTGCGATTAATTATAGAAGAAGAGGTTAAACATGTAAAATTGTTTCTCAATAAGGAATAACAGAAAGTAATTCAAAAAACCATCCTAAAAAATGTAGGATGGTTCTTTCTGCATCTATTCTAGAATCTAATCTTACCAATCTTTTATTTCGGGTCGGTCCCCTTTACTATTGCCTTTTTTAGCAAAGCGATTGGTTAATTCTTGTTTAACATCCTCGAGGCTTACACCTTGATTAGCCATCATAACGAACGTGTGGTAGAGTAAATCACTCACCTCATTGGTTAATTCTTCGTTATCCTTATTTTTCGCTGCAATGACAACCTCTCCGGCCTCCTCGATTACTTTTTTACCTATTTTGTCAACACCTTTTTCATATAAGTAATTCGTGTAGGAGTTCTCTACACGATGTTCTTTTCTATCTTCTACCTCTTGCATAACTTCCTCGATGATCGCTGAATGGTAAGGAGAAGTGCCATTATCCTTTACATGATTGAAGAAGCAAGAGGTTTCACCTGTATGACAAGCAGGACCATTTGGAATGACTTTAATGTGTAACGTATCGTGATCACAATCTAAATCAATCGATTGCACCTGTTGTGTATTTCCAGAAGTTGCCCCTTTATGCCATAATTCTTCTCTTGATCGTGAATAGAACCAGGTCTCATTGGTTTCTATTGTTTTTTGATAGGCCTCTTCGTTCATATATGCTAGCATGAGAACTTCTTTTGTCTGTAAATCTGTAATAATTGCTGGAATTAAACCTTTTGAAAAATCAGGCTTCACGAATAGTCACTCCTTGCTGTTTACATGCTTCTTTTACTTCTTGAATTGTAAAGGTATTTTCATGAAAAATCGATGCTGCAAGTCCTGCTGATACATCTGTCTGATTAAATACTTCTGGGAAATGCTCTGGCTTTCCTACACCTCCAGAAGCTATAACCGGGATGCGCACGGCAGCCACAACAGCTTCTGTTAAGGGATGATCAAATCCATTCTTCACACCATCTGTATCCACACTTGTTAATAAAATCTCGCCTGCACCTTTTGTTTCTACTTCCTTTGCCCATTCAATCGCATCAATTCGCGTATCTTTTGTTCCTCCATGTGTCATGACGTGCCATTTGTCACCAACACGTTTCGCGTCGATTGCGACAACAATACACTGTGCACCAAATCGCTCAGAGGCTTCCGATATGAGAGAAGGATTTTGGACAGCAGCCGAATTCATGCCTACCTTATCTGCTCCGGCTTGTAATAAGCGATTCACATCCTCTATCGAGCGTACACCACCACCGACTGTAAATGGGACAAACACATTTTTTGCAGTCTCTCTTACAATATCAACCATTGTTTGGCGACCTTCATTGGTTGCTGAGATATCTAAAAACACAATTTCGTCTGCTCCAGCCTTAGAATAATTAGATGCCATTTCAACTGGGTCTCCTAATTCTCTTAGTCCTACGAAATTTGTCCCTTTTACAACTTTTCCTTCCTTTACATCTAAACAAGGAATAATTCTTTTCGCAATCATGCGTCCATCCCCCTAATAGGTGAATATTCTTCCGTTAATTTCATCACGATTTTTAACAGCTCCACGCCAACCTCTCCGCTTTTTTCTGGATGAAATTGAATACCAAATACATTCCTATCCCTTACCATTGCAGGTACCCTAGCACCATAGTTTGTCGTAGCAACGAGATATTTTTGCTGTGTTGTAGCTTGATAAGAATGCACAAAATAGACATGTTTGTCCTGAAGCTTAGCAAATGCCTCGTTCTGATTTTCAATTTGAAGCTGATTCCATCCGATATGTGGTAGAATAAAGCTTGTTTCTATTCTTTCAACCGTGCCTGGAATTAATCCGAGTCCTTCTGTCAGACCATTTTCATAACCCTTTTCAAACAATAACTGCATACCAAGACAAATTCCGATAAAAGGTTTTTCCTTCGCTAGCTCACGTAATGGCTGCATTAGACCTCTCGTTTCAATTTCTTCAACTGCTGCTTTAAAGGATCCGACACCAGGTAAAATGATATGACTTGCTTTTTTTAATCGTTCAACTGAATCCGTTATTTCTATCTCATAGCCTAATTTCTGAAAGGCAGTTGTTACACTTGCTACATTACCCATTCCATAATCTACGATGGCAATCATTCGATTAACCCCTTCGTAGAATTAACCCCTTTTATTTCTGGATTAATCCGAATAGCCTCTGATAAAGACCGACCTAATGCTTTAAAAATTGCCTCGATCTTGTGGTGAGTATTTTGACCATATAATACCTTAGCATGAAGTGTAATGCCTGCTTGAAAGGCAAATGCTTGCAAAAATTCCTGAACTAATTCTGTATCAAAATTACCTAGTTTTGAGTTATCAAAGGATGCATCAAATACAAGAAACGGTCTACCACTAATATCCAGTGCAACAAATCCAAGTGATTCATCCATTGGCACATAAGCACTGCCGTAGCGATTAATCGATTTCTTATCACCTAACGCTTCTTTTATTAACTGACCTAAGACAATTCCGACATCTTCAACAGTATGGTGACTATCAATATGCAAATCTCCATTTGCTTTTACTTCTAAACCAATTCGACCATGTCGCGCGAATAACTCGAGCATATGATCAAAAAAACCCACCCCTGTATCAATGTTGACTTCACTTGGATCATCTAAATGGACCGATATACTAATCTGGGTTTCAAATGTCTTTCTCTGTTTACTAGCTGTTCTCATCTATTATTTTCCCTCCAAGCGCTTGGAAACGGCTCTTCCGTGTCCTTCAAGCTGTTCTTCATTTGCTATATTAATGACATGTTCACTCGCTTCTTTAAGTGCGGTTTCTGAGTAATAGAGATAGGTAGTTTTTTTAACAAAATCATCGACTGATAGTCCTGAAGAGAATCTTGCCGTGCCGGATGTTGGCAATACATGGTTTGGACCTGCATAGTAATCGCCTAAAGCTTCAGGTGTATAGTGTCCTAGAAAAACGGAACCAGCATGTCTCACCTTATTCAAATAACTGATCGGATCCTTGACTTGAACTTCTAAGTGTTCTGGTGCAATTTTATTTGCGATTTGGAAAGCTTCTTCTAGTGTCTTCACTACGACACCTGCACCTTTTTCTGTTAATGCGGCCTCTGCTATGGACTGTCTCGGTAAATCATCACATTGATTCTCAAGCTCTAGCTGTACTTGTTTCATCATTTCAGAAGATGTGGTGATTAAAAATGCACGTGCATTTGTATCATGCTCTGCTTGAGCGATTAGGTCTGCTGCAATAAAGATTGGATTTGCAGTTCCGTCTGCAATAATTGCTACTTCACTAGGACCAGCGATCATATCGATACCTACATCTCCAAACACTAGTGATTTAGCTGCAGCTACATAGGCATTTCCTGGGCCTACAATCTTATCAACTGCAGGGATCGTCTCCGTTCCATAAGCGAGCGCTGC
This sequence comes from Gracilibacillus sp. JCM 18966, assembly GCF_055392695.1. Taxonomy (NCBI): domain Bacteria; kingdom Bacillati; phylum Bacillota; class Bacilli; order Caryophanales; family Bacillaceae; genus Gracilibacillus; species Gracilibacillus sp. JCM 18966. The sequence goes on from NZ_AP043883.1 coordinate 3,320,175, forward strand.
GATTGCTTGTGCGCCACCAACCCGATAAATTGTTGTCACTCCTGCGATATCTGCTGCAACCGAAAGGATCGGTGCAATTTCTTCTCCATTTCTTACTGGTGTGACCATAATGACTTCCTCAACGCCAGCAAGTACTGCAGGAATGGCATTCATTAAAACAGAGGATGGGTAACAGGCTGTACCACCTGGAACATAAATTCCGACACGATCAATTGGACGGAAGAGCTGACCAGAAATAATACCATTTTCCGCTTGCATCATTCGTGAGTTATTAAGTTGCTTTTGGTGAAATGATTTAATATTTTCGGCTGCTTTTTCCAGTGATGTAATGATTTTTTGATCAACCTTATCCCATGCTTGTGTACGTTCAGCCTCACTTACAAGAAAAGAATCTGGTGCTTCTCCATCAAATTTTTCGATAAATTTGCGAACAGCTTCGTCTCCTCCACTTTGGACCTCGGCAATTATTTCACTAGCAGCTTGTATAAATTGCTGTTTATCTTGACTGTTTGTCTTGGTTGGATTGGCATGTGTTAAAAAATCCTCCACTGAAAATAATTTAATCATGCTTCTTTCACCCCTTTTTTGAATGATTCGATTACAGGAACTAATTGATCTCTTTTTATTTTTAAGGAAGAGCGATTGGCAATTAATCTTGCGCTAAAACTTAAGAACTCATCTTCTATTACTAGACCGTTCTCCTTTAATGTCGTACCTGTTTCGACAATATCCACTATAGCATCTGCTAAACCTAAGATAGGAGCTAATTCAACTGAACCTTCGAGTTTAATAATATCGACGGATTCGCCCTTATTACGGAAGTATTCCTTTGTAATATTTGTAAATGTACTAGCAATCCTTTTCTTGCGATTCGGCCATTGGTAGTTTGCCTTCGTAGCTAAGGCCATTCGACATTTGCCAAAAGGTAGTGGAAATAGATTGTAAACATCTGGCTGATGCTCAATTAAAATATCTCCACCGACAATGCCAAGGTCTGCAATCCCGTTTTCTACATAGGTGGTCACATCGGCACCCTTGGCAAAAAAGAAAGAAAATTGCTGTGTTTCCACTTGAAGCTTCCTACCTTTATTGAAAAGTGGCTCTATATCATAATTTAATTCTTGGAAAAATGCTAGAAATTGCTTTTCTAAACGCCCTTTTGTTAAGGCTATAACTGGCTTCATCGTTCAACCACCTTATATTGATTGTTTTCCTGAATAATTTTATAGAGTTTATCATACATCCCATCTGCTTGAACATCATATTGAATATCCACAATAGCTTCTGGCAACTCTTTTCTAAGAGATTCTGCAATGGCATGTGTTTTAGGACTAGCTAATATACAGGCTTTGTTCCTAGACGCCTCTGTAACCATATGCTGTGCAAGAATATCAACATCAAAAGCTAGACCTACAGCGGATGTCTCCTGTTTAAACTGTTTATAGAGTTTATCATATCTTCCGCCAGAAAAGCAGATAGAACCACCCGATGTTAAAAACCCTCGGAACATAATCCCATCATAATATGGCAAGTTTTTCACACGCCCTAAATCAACGATAACCTCCGTCTCACCAGTCTGTTCTAATAAGTGAATAAGTTGTTCCAAATGGTTTAATATTTTTAATAGCTCTGCTTGGTCGTGCCATAAGTCATGGTATGTTGATAAAATCTCTTTGGAGCCATAGGCATCAATTAATTGTATTAATTGATCCTTTATCGCTAGGAGTCCTTCCTCCTCCACGATTTGTTCGACCAAATCACTTCGTTTATCATGCATCGCTATCCGCAGATTCTCTTCCTGCGCTTCTTTCAAGGAATAAGGTGCAATGATAGTTTCAAAAATTCCCGTATGTCCTAGTTCGATAACATATTGATCGATATTTAATGTATTTAAATATTGGACAGCAGTTAAGAGACACTCACTTTCGCCAAGAAACTGATCAGCATGCACAATCTCAATCCCTGCCTGCCTGCTCTCAATTCCATCTTTATCATTACGAAAAATAGAGCCCTGGTACGACCACTTCTGGAACGACGGATGTTGTTTAGCAATTGCCCGAGCTACTGCTGCCGTCCAATCAGGTCGCAATACTTCGATTTCTCCTTCATGATTAAACCATTTCAGCATGCTTTGAAGGTCCATTCCTGCGATTTCGTTCGTAAATGTATTGGCATATTCCACGACTGGGGTGGAGATTGCTTTGAAATTGCGTTTCTCTACTACTTGTCTAAACGTTTCTGATGCTTTTAAACGATTGGAAATAAGAACACCTGTCTCATCCTGACTACCAGCTGGTAAAAACATTCATTGTCACATCCTACATCTATACTTTATTAGTTTACCACTCTACTGTGGTAAAGCGATATTTTCTTCCTTAACTTTATCAAAACTCCTGTCTCCTGTCAATGCAGTTTTTATGTTAACTTAGATAAATGAAGTTCTTTTCATTTTCATGCAAACAGATTATAATAGCAGGATATAAATAAAGGAGATTAAGCATGATGAAATATTACGGTGATTATCATATTCATACTCATTTTTGCCCTCATGGTACTAAGGATACCATTTCAACCTATATCGAAAAAGCAATATTGCTCGGACTAAAAGAAATAAGCTTTACCGAACACGCCCCTTTACCTGAGGGTTTTACAGATCCAACACCGAATAAGGATAGCGCGATGAGATGGGCCGATGTAGAGGATTATATTCGTCAGATTCAACAATATAAAAAAGAGTACCAATCTGACATAAAAATCAATCTAGGCTTTGAGGTAGATTATATCGAAGGCTTTGAGCAAGAAACAAGGCAATTTCTAAATCTGTTTGGTGTAGAAATCGATGATGCCATTCTTTCTGTGCATATGCTGAAAACACCTGCCCAAAGCTATGTTTGTCTCGATTTTAGTAAGGAGATGTTTGCAGAAATTATCGATGAATTCGGCAATGTGGACAAGGTGTATCAAAAATACTATCAAACGATGGAACAAGCAATTCTTTCCGACCTTGGAACTTATAAACCAATACGTTTAGGGCATCTAACCTTAATTGAAAAATTCAAAAAGAGATACAAACCAAAAGCTGATTATGAGCGTACCATTACTTCATTATTGTCCTTAATCAAAGAAAGGAAAATGGCACTAGATGTTAATACGGCCGGTCTTTTCAAGGAAGATTGTGAGAGTATCTATCCATCTCTGCATTATGTAAGACTAGCTAAAGAAAAACAAATCCCTTTAGTACCAGGATCCGATAGCCACACAGCAGAACACCTAACTCGTGGGTTCGATCATATGCCAGCAGATATCCTATACAGTAGACCAACTGACAGAAAATAGATAGGCCCTCTAAATATGAATGACAAACAGCTAGGAAACTCCCTAGCCGTTTGTCCGGTTCATTAATTCTTGATTCAATTTCTCGAGTAATTCGATATTCTCGAAGTTATCTGTTAAGCCTTTCTTCACATTTTCAAAATAAGTAGATACTTCATTTGAATAATTTGCCCATACCTGTTGATCCTCTTTAATCCAAAGTTGTGCGTAGTGATCCTTTAAAGCTGATTGAATACGTGAAAATTCTTCTTGCCATTGCTTACTAAATACTTGTTTGAGTTCCTCTTCCAGTTTGTCACGATCATTTTGAGCAAAGAATGTTTTCGTATCTTTAAAGATATGGGCAAAACCTTGTACAGTTTTATCCTCTAGATCTATCTTCTGAAAAAGATTAGCTTCTTCTACTGACATTTCTTCTAATTCTGAAAGGGAAAAGCTTGAATCAACTTTTTGAAGCTGTCGATTGATTTCATTCCTCCATTGTTTCCATTCCACATTCCAAAAAGCATTTATTCGAATTAGGATTGCTTCTAATTCATATTTCATTCGTTCATTTATTTGTTTATTGAGTTCTTTAATGGCGATAACTAATTCTTCTTTCCCTTTTCTGCCATTCGATTGAATCGATCCAGGACTAATGAAATCCCGAAACATGTCAATAAATTGGATCATAAAACGTTGCATGACATAAAAGCATTGCTTTTCTAGTTTTTGTTCAATGGATTGAAAATAAGTGGATGTATTCCTTTGTTCAATGATATGGTGCATTTGTGCTTGATTATTTTCATTTTTCGCTAGGAATGCTTCACGCTTTGTTTGATCACTATGACTTAATTCTAGCCATTTGGTCACTAATGCATGAATTCGAGAGATATCGGTATAGATCGATTGCATGCTTAATTGGGTTAGCTCCTCTGTAATAAAAGAATAAAAAGAGCTTTCGAATGCCTTCATTCCAGATGGTGTCGTTGTTTGTCCCTCTTTTTTTAATTGCAATGCTTGCTGACTGGATACAGGGTACATTCTAGGATGATGAATATCAAAGCTTTTTAACTGTGTCTTTACATAGTCTGTAACGAGATTAACCTCCGTTTGATCCTTGGCCAGATCCATTGCATTGACGATGAAGAACATTTTATCCAGTTGAAATGCATCTTTAACACTTCCCAGCTTTTCTAAAAATGCTTTATCAGGCCGCGAAAAGGGATGGTTATAATACGTTACAAATAATATGGCGTCAGCATTTTTAATATAGGAAAAGGCAAGTTCTGTATGTCTAGCGTTCACAGAATCTGCGCCAGGTGTATCGACTAAGGTAATATGTTGCCGAGTTAATGGGCAATCATAATAGAGCTCCATTTCCTTCACAAAGCAGGATATCTGTTCTTCACGCACATAATTAGCAAACTGGTCAAAATGAATCTTAAAGGAACTACCAATTTTATTCTTCAGATTAGGAAGACCTGTATAAAAAGCATGTAGAAAGGTTTTATGTTGATCCTCGATTTGTAGTTTATCTATCTTATGTTTATGAATCCATTTCTCCACTTCGTCTAAATTTTGAAAAGCTACTTCACCCAAAATGGAGGTGATATCTGCAATAAGTTCACCTTCACTCTTTAAGTGAACATAAACTTCCTTGTGTAGAAATTCTTCATTTGGTGGACTTATTTTATTGATCGCTGCTGTCGTTGGGTTTGGTGAAACAGGCAGTACCCTTTCTCCCATCAAAGCATTAGCAAAAGACGATTTGCCTGCACTGAAAGCCCCGAACAGTGCAATGGTAAAATGACGATTTTCTAACCGCTCTCGTTTTTCCATTATTTCTTTTATAAATGGTTTTAATGAGTCTATTTCCTTCGTATGCTCCACCAACCATTCCACATCTTCTAATGTGGATTCCATCTGATAACGAGCATTTTTCTTCAAGGGAGGAACATTCTCATTTATATGTCCATCCTCTGTATCCTGGAAATTCCATTCCTTCTTCATAAGTGTTTTTATTTGCTCGCGCTCTGTTAATGTTCGTTGAAACGCTTCTATTTGTCGTTGATCTATTCTAAAGTCAGATGATAAATGCTCCTCGAGCTCATTTTTATAATGTATGAACGCTAATTTTTCTGCTTGAATTTCTTGTTTGATTTTTTGCGACTGTTCTAACACCTTAATCCTCTTATCTAATTGATCAATTTTTTCATTAAACTCACGAAATATCTCATTACTCTTCTCATGCCATTTGTCTTTATAATATTGTCTATATAGTTTCTTCAATTGGTTGGCAAGCTTGTCAGTATATACTAGAACATATTCACCAGTTGTCCTAACATTATCATTCATTTGTTCTACTAATTGTTCCTGACTAAATTGTTTGTCGAAAATAGACTCATTTAAAGCTGTCGACGTATATGGTAAAAGGAATTCAGTTACCTTATCACGTAGCTTCCATTCCAAAGTGGTTTCCACTTGTTTTTGGAGTGCTTGGTAAAAGGCTTCTAAACGTCTCGTGCGCTCAAGTTCCGTTTTTTGTTTCGATTTGAATAATCCTATTTTAAAAGTTGGCTCATATGCTTGTAGCATATCCTTTGCAAGCTCACGAAGCTCAAACGGCATTAATGGAGCATTTTTCAAGGTCTGCTCCACCATTTTCCTATACGTAGACTCTACATCATTTTTCGCTGTAATTAGATCAGCCTTCTTACTTTGTAGCTCTTGTTTACTTCGATCATCTTGTATTTCGATAGCACCCAATTCATCCTCTAATTCCGTCAGCTTTTGATCCATTTCTTCTTGTTTTTCTGCTATGCTCTCCTGAATGATATGATTAATCCCATGATAGGAGGTTTGATCCACTAGTTCTTGACATGGTTGAACCATTTTTTGTTGAATATTTGTTTGTAAGCTAGACCATTGATTGTCAGTCCATGCTTGTTCTTCTTTTAAAGATGTAAAAAATACATCAGTTGGTTGAATACCCCATTGTTGAAAGACTTTCTCGAGGCTTGATTTAAAATCATCGAAAGAGATTTCCTCTTCTTTATGCTTATCCATTTGATTAATGATCACCGCATAAGGCTTATTTAATGCTTCAAGATGTTTCAAAAATGAAGCATTCACTTCGGATTGGACATGATTGTAATCCATTACATAATAAAGAAAGTCAACGACATGCAGAGCAGATTCGGTCAGAATTCGATCTGCATCATCTGCAGCATCGATTCCAGGTGTATCCATTAGGGTTACCTGTGGTGGCAAATCCGTATTGTTTTTTATTATTTCCACCTTACAGATTTCTTCGCCATCTCGGCACAATGCATGTAACTCACTAAGAGAGATACTCGAATCTAATCTCACCGGCTTTTGCTCGGTAAAATGAATGATGTATGCATCTTCACCACGTTTTATTTCTACAATATTTGCACTGGTCGGAATGGGACTCTGTGGTAACAGTGCTTCATCTAATAAATGATTTAGAATGGTCGATTTACCTGCAGAGAAATGTCCACAAAAGCAGATATGCTGCATTTGTTTTTCCTTTTTCTGATAAAAATCAACCATTTTTTCTTTACGCTCCAATTGTTCATGTTGATCAAAATAGCAATACAATCCAACCATTTGTTCTAATTCATAAGACCTGACAGTTGTTGTCCCCATTTACGAAAACTCCTTCTCTTTAGACAGAAAACGCAGAAATATAATTTAATTATTTATTATACTAGTTTTAACACATTTCGCCAATAGCTCTTTTAACTACTTAAAGCTTTAGCATTATCCTATTTAAAAAAGAAAGCCGAGCACTAGTGCTCGGCTTATCCTTCCTCTGTATGAAAAGGTTTTTGTAACCTTGTATGGAGCCAGATTCTTTCCACTTCACCTTCTGTGTCTGTGTCAATTACGTAAGAACCGTTACTATAGCGCTCACTTAGAGGCAGCTCTAGTGGTGATAAAACGAGAGAGGTACCTTTTCGCGTTCGTAAAGCAACTTCGTCTAATTCATGTAGTAGCTCTAAACCAATTAAACGATGTGGTTTAGACTTTAATTCACGAAGCATGACAGAACCTTTTTTAGCTCGTGAAGATTTATCGAATTGATCTATTTTCATTCTTTTACAAGCTCCCCTTTGGGTCATCACAAATAGGTGCTCTTGTTCCTTCCATTCAGGGAAGACAATACCATTCACCACATACTCGTCTTTCTTCAATTGAATGGCTTTCACTCCAGCAGCTCGTTGACCAATTGCTGAGACTTCTGTCTCGTCATACCATAGGCCATATCCTTTATTCGTTGCAATAAACAGATTACTGCTACCATTTGTTAGATGGACATTAAGTAACTGATCATCGTTCTTTAAATTTAAAGCAATGAGAGGTCTCGTGTATCGTTGTGATTGATATAAATCTAAACAACTTTTCTTTACCATTCCATTTTTTGTAAAGAAGATCAAGTTTTGTTTGGCATCAAACTCTCGTATTGGTATTGCCTTCACAATCTCTTCCTCTTTATCCGTAGAGGTAATATTGGATATATGTTGGCCCAGATCCTTCCAACGAATTTCAGGCAACTGATGTACTGGTATTGGCATATAGCGACCTTTATTTGTAAACAGTAATAGATGATCTGTCGTATTTATCTCAAACAAACTGAGTAGATAATCGTCATCTTTCATCATGAAATCATCGATCGAGGAGGCACTATAAGACCGAATGCTCGTTCTTTTCACATATCCTTGATTGGTGACAGAAACCACAACGTCTTCACTTGCAACGGTCACTTCTACATTTATTTTAAGTTCCTCTATTTTATCCTCAATAACAGTTTTTCTTGGATCTGCATATTTCTTTTTCATTTCACGTAAATCTTTTTTAATGACAGTGAGCAATTTTTTCTCGTCGTCTAAAATGAGTTGCAACTCACGAATAGCCTCTCGCAGTTCGTCTGCTTCCTTTTCTAATGCGGTAATATCTGTATTCGTCAAACGATATAATTGTAATGTTACAATCGCTTCTGCTTGCTCTTCTGTAAAACCGTACAATGCCTTGATTTGATTTTTGGCATCTTGCTTGTCCTTAGATGCACGTATCGTTTGAATAAGTTCATCTAATATGGAAACCGCCTTTATCAAACCTTCTACAATGTGTGCCCGCTTTTTCGCTTTATTTAAATCAAATTTGGTTTGTCTTGTAACAACATCCTTTTGATGTGAAATATAGGCATCAATAATTTCCAATAACCCTAACAGTCTAGGCGTCTTATCTTTAATCGCCACCATATTAAAGTGATACGTAATCTGCAGGTCTGTATTTTTATATAAATAATTGAGAATCCCTTGACTATCGGCATCCTTCTTTAATTCCACCACAATTCTTAAGCCGGTTCGATCCGTTTCATCTCTTACTTCTGCGATTCCTTCGACTTTTCGGTCTATTCGTAATTCATCCATTCGTTTGACGAGAACGGCTTTATTCACATCAAATGGTATCTCGTCGATCACAATTTGTTCTCGACTCGCCTTTAATGGTTCAATTTTCGCCTTTCCTCTAACTACTACTTTCCCTTTTCCGGTCTCGTACGCTTTTTTTAAGCCTTCCTTTCCTTGGATTATTCCTCCTGTTGGAAAATCTGGCCCTTTGATAAATTGTAACAAGTCATCAATGGTTGCACTTGGTTTTTCTAATTTTTTAATAATGGCATCGATGACTTCACCTAAGTTATGTGGAGGTATTTCTGTTGCATATCCTGCAGAAATACCTGTAGAACCATTCACAAGAAGGTTAGGAATTTTTGCAGGCAGAACAACAGGTTCTTCAATTGAATCATCGAAATTAGGAATAAATTCTACCGTTTGTTTATCAATATCCCGGATCATTTCAGCCGCAATTGCTGATAACCTTGCTTCCGTGTAACGCATTGCAGCTGGGGGGTCGCCGTCTAAACTACCGTTATTTCCATGCATCTCTACTAGTTCGTTTCTTACCTTCCATGTCTGACTTAATCGAACCATAGCCTCATAGACAGAGGAATCACCATGAGGATGATAGTTACCAATGACCGTACCTACTGTTTTCGCTGATTTTCGGAATGGTTTATCATGTGTGTTCCTCTCTTCGTACATTGCATACAATATTCTACGTTGTACCGGCTTTAAACCGTCTCGTGCATCCGGAAGTGCACGATCTTGAATGATATATTTACTATACCGACCAAAACGATCTCCCATTACTTCTTCTAATGGTAGATCAAGATATTTTTCTTCTATTGCCAAAGGTATTCCCCCTAAACGTCCTTATATTTGAATATTCTCATTATCAATAATATTCTCATCTTCATCTAAACTAAACTGCACGTGTGATTCAATCCATTTTCTTCTTGGCTCTACTTTATCACCCATTAGTGTCGTAACACGCTTTTCCGCTCGTGCCAAGTCATCGATTGTTACGCGAATTAAGGTTCTAGATTCTGGATTCATCGTTGTTTCCCAAAGCTGCTCTGCGTTCATTTCACCAAGACCTTTATAGCGTTGTAGTTGATAGCCTGTTTTATATAACTTAGTGATCTTTTTCATTTCCTCTTCATTCCATGCATATTCTATCTTTGCTTTGGCCCCTTTACCTTTTGTTATTTGGTAGAGTGGTGGTAGAGCTATAAATACTTTACCTTCCTCAATAAGTGGTCGCATATAACGATAGAAAAAAGTAAGTAATAAAACTTGAATATGAGCACCATCTGTATCGGCGTCTGTCATGATGACAATTTTATTATATTGGATATCTTCAATGGAAAACTCACTTCCGACACCTGCACCGATCGTATGAATAATGGTAGAGATTTCTTCATTTTTCAGAATATCGACAAGCTTTGCTTTTTCTGTGTTAATTACTTTACCTCTCAGTGGTAAAACGGCTTGAAATTTCCGATCCCTCCCCTGTTTTGCAGAGCCTCCAGCTGAATCTCCCTCCACTAAATATAATTCATTCTTTGCAGGATTCCGTGATTGGGCTGGTGTAAGCTTCCCACTTAATAAAGCATCTTTACGCTTTTTCTTTTTCCCACTCCTTGCTTCTTCTCTTGCTTTTCGTGCTGCAAGCCTCGCTTCTTTCGCACGAATGGCCTTCTTGATCAACATCGAGCTAACATCTGCATTCTCTTCAAGGAAATAGAGTAAATGTTCTGCCACAATCGTATCGACAACGGATCTAGCCTCTGCTGTCCCGAGCTTTCCTTTTGTTTGACCTTCAAATTGAAGCTTCTCTTCTGGAATTTTGATCGAAATGACTGCAGTGAAGCCTTCACGTATATCATTTCCTTCTAAATTCTTATCCTTTTCTTTCAATAAATTAATTTTACGAGCATATTCGTTAAAGATTCGTGTAATCGCTGATTTTGCACCAATTTCATGGGTTCCACCATCCTTTGTCCGAACATTGTTAACAAAAGAAAGGATGCTCTCCGCGTATCCATCGTTAAATTGGAAAGCAAAATCAAGCTCCATCCCTTGCTGCTCTCCTTCAAAATTCACGACAGCATGTAAAGTATCCTTATCCTCATTCAGATATTCAACAAAATCCTTTAGGCCTTCTGGATAATGATACGATTCTTTTTCGTTTTCATTTCTTTCATCGATTAGCTCGATTGTAATCCCTTTGAGTAGAAAAGCTGCTTCTCTTAGTCTTTCTGCTAATATGTCAAATTGATAAACATCCGTAGAAAAAATCGAACGGTCTGGCTTAAAGGTAATGGTAGTACCCGTTTTCTTTGTTTTGCCTTTTTTCTCCAGAGTCGTTACAGGCTTTCCACCATTTTCAAATCTTTGATAATATAGATGACCATCTCGTTCAATTTTTACCTCTAACCATTCAGATAAAGCATTAACAACGGATGCCCCGACACCATGTAGCCCTCCACTCGTCTTGTATCCACCTTGCCCAAACTTACCACCAGCGTGCAAGACCGTCAGAATAACCTCAGGAGTCGGTCTACCGGTTTGATGCATCCCTGTTGGCATACCTCTACCTCTATCCTGAACCGTAATACTTTGATCTTGATGAATGGTCACACGTATAAGGTCTCCAAAACCGGAAAGCGCTTCATCAACTGAATTGTCCACAATTTCAAACACAAGATGATGTAACCCTCTCGCATCCGTACTACCAATATACATTCCTGGGCGTTTCCGAACAGCTTCTAGCCCCTCTAATACCTGTATTGAATCATCCGAATAGGCTGTATTCTTCACCATAAAACACTTTCTCCTTCCGCACATATAGGAAACCTAAGTTTCTTCATTCTTTAAGTTCCGTTTATTACTTCTATAGTATCGAACCTACGTTCTGTTTGTAAAGTTATTTATTACATAAGTATCGAATGAGCAACTTTTATACAACGATCCATGATGACCTCTTTACCATGTTGTTGTAGAAATTGATAGGCAGATTCATTCACAACCCCCTGTTGCATCCAAACATAAGGAGCTTTAACTTGAACGATTTCTTCTGCAATTTCTTCTAAATATTCTGGTCGTCTAAAAATATTCGTAAGTTGAAAATCTTCTTTAATATCAAGGACAGATGCATAAGCCTTTTCCCCTAATACATTGTCAACATTTGGATTAACGGGAATTATCTTATAGCCTGCATTTTGCATGGCCAAAGCGATTTGGTAGGATGTACGGTAAGGCTTATCAGATAATCCTACCACTGCAATCACTTTAGTTTCACTTAGTATTTTTTTCATCAATTGCTTTTCTTGATCCATGTTCATAAATAACACCTCATTTTATTGATTAAACCATTTTCCGCCAATCCATGCAAGTATAGCTATTATTTTATCGGAAAGTTTGACGACCTTGTCAAGTGATATTTCATTATTTTTGGTTTATAAACAGTCGGTTTATGAAAAAAATAATGAGAGAATATACTTTTTTTAAAGAATACATGATAGAATAGGGATACTACTTGTTAGTTAGGAGTATACTGATGGACTATTTTATTTTTATCGTTATTGCATATTTTCTTGGTTCAATACCTACAGGTTTAATAGTAGGAAAAGTCGGCTTCAAAATAGACATAAGAGAGCATGGTAGTGGGAACCTTGGCGCAACAAACACCTTCCGTGTCCTGGGAATAAAAGCAGGTATCATTGTAACGGTTTGTGATATTCTAAAAGGTACTTTAGCTGCAGTATTGCCCGTGATCTTTCATGCAGAGCAAGTTTATCCACTAGTAGTCGGACTATTTGCTGTGCTAGGTCATATCTTCCCGATATTCGCTAAGTTTAAAGGAGGAAAAGCAGTTGCAACCTCTGCAGGGGTTATCTTAGGTGTTAACCCATTATTATTTATTATCATGATATGTAGCTTTCTAATCATCTTATATATATCTAAATATGTATCTTTATCATCAATGGTTACTGGTATTATTACAATAATCGTTACGATCATTCAGCAAGAGGTCGGTTTAATGATTGTTACAAGCATCTTAACTATCGTGGTTATTTATCGGCATAAGGCGAATATCAAGCGAATTATCAACAAGACAGAACCTAAAATAACATGGATGTAGAGTTGAATGAAAGGGGTCTTACAGATCTCTTTTTTTATACGTTAGAATAAGTATAAAACTTCTACATAGTAGAAGTTTCCACACAGCTAAAATTTTTAGGTATAGGAAAAACTATGTAAATGATCTTGCTAATCAGTTTTTAAAATTGAATAATAAGCCATAATTAAGTATACTAATAGGATAATTGTATTAGTTTGAAAGGAGCTTATCCATGGATCGTAACTATCCAATTCAGTTACCAAATAAATTAGAAAGACATAAACTATTCGGATCAGTAGAACCAGGTGAGAAAACGAAACCGACAGAAAAGGAAAAAATGCCAGACTTACAAAATACGAAAAAAGATTTTTTGTTCGATATAGATCACGTGGGGATAACCAATGTGAAACACCCTATCCTCGTTAGTAGTGAAACAAAGCCAACCACCCAAACAACGATTGGTACCTTGACGATGACCTCATCCATTAAAAAGAATCATAAAGGAACAAATATGAGTCGATTTACCGAGCTACTTCATGACTATTCTAACGGTGAGCCATTTGATATATCTATTAATAAACTCAAAGCATTTACGAAGGAGTTAACCGAGAAGTTGGAACAGGAAGATACACAATTACAAATTTCCTTCCCATGGTTTTTCGAGCGCAGTGGTCCAAGCTCAGATAAGACGGGGATGAATCACGCAAATGCCATGATCACTATCCACTATCACAAAAACACAGGCTATCAATTAGAAGTGGCATTAGAAGGAACGGTAACAACACTTTGTCCATGCTCTAAGGAAATCAGTGAGTATAGTGCTCATAATCAACGCGGCATTGTAAAAATGGCTGTAAGACTAGCTCCAGATTATGCGGAGGATCAAAAGGATTGGAAGCTTGCATTATTAGAAGCTGCGGAGAGTAATGCTAGTGCTCGAATCCATCCTGTTTTAAAACGTCCAGACGAAAAAATGGTAACAGAACAAGCATATGAGAACCCTCGTTTTGTTGAAGATATGGTGAGACTTGTTGCAGCAGATCTATATGAATTACCTTTTGTAGAACAGTTTTCTGTAACCTGTCAAAATGAGGAATCGATTCATCTCCATGATGCCATCGCTACTATTAACTATGATAAATCACTTGCGAGATAGGCGATGAAAAAGATTTTTATTGGTTTGATACGGTTTTACCAGAAATGGATCAGTCCAATGTTTCCACCAAGCTGTCGCTTCCAACCGACGTGTTCGCAATATAGTCTGGAATGCTTTCAGCAATTTAATTGGTTCAAAGCAACCTATTATTCCATAAGGCGTATCTTGAAATGTCATCCATTTCATCCAGGTGGCTATGATCCTGTCCCAATTGAAAAAAAACACACAAAAACGACCGAGTGATAGCTTTCACTCGGTTTTTATACTTCCATACCCGACAACGGTTAATTAGCTAAACCGATTAGGCTATTTAGTACTGGGATGAAATTTTTCCAGTTGATCCCATTGTTCTTCTGCAAACAAGATTTGTTTTTGGCGATCTCCGAACAGATCAAAATGAGGATACCGCTCATCTCGGTGAATCCATTCTTCTCTCAAGCCGTATTTACTACCCCATTCGGATAATTGTTCGTAATTATTGCAACCAACCTTCGTGACAGAAGTACATCCTGGAAATCTGTCATCTAGCCAATAGTGGGTTAAAAAAGCAATTTCCCCTCTGTCTACTTTTCTTTTCCATTTGTTTAACGTATTACGATCTATCCCAAATGCCATTACTGATTGTCCTCTAATGCTTGTTGATACGCATGATGCCAATGAGGAAACTTTTTTCTGAGAGATAGTGGTTTAAACGTTTCTTTATCGACTATTACGTGCTGCGTTTTTCCTGTAACTGCAACTTCCTTTTTATCATTTAAAATCCGATAGCCGTAGGTTGTACGAATCCCATTATAGTCTTCTATCCATGTCTCTACAAAAGCATCGCCGCCATAGCGAATCGGCTGTTTAAAAGAGATATTAGCATCCACCACTGGAGAAACCACTCCTTCTGCTTCCATCTCGTGATATTGAAATCCGAGCTCTTCAATAAATGCTGTTCTTCCGATTTCAAACCAAATTAAATAGTTTGCATGATAGACTACTCCCATTTGATCTGTTTCTTGATATCTTACTTTTATTGATGATGTTACTTTCATTGTTCAATCCCCCTACTTGATTTCCATGCTAGTTCAAAATCTTCCTTCTTCAATAAGGCAAGTTGATTATAGGAATCTGAATCTATATCCATACGTAATGCTTGGTATTGAATGGCTTCATTAATTAAATTCACGACAAATCGACCATTTCCACTAATCCTTGCATTTGAAAATTGCTCTAGCAAATAGTCTTGAACGTTTGGAGCTAGCTCATATTGATAGGCATCTATATGGTATAAAACCATCTCCAGTAATTCTTCCTTCTTATAGTCTTCAAAATGGAAGTATTTTTTAAACCTAGATTCTAAGCCTGGATTACTTTTAATAAACCGTTCCATTTCCTCTTTATAACCCGCTAAGATGACGACTAGATTTTCATTATGTTTGGTCATTTCATCAACTAATGTATCGATTGCTTCTTTACCGAAGTCCTTTTCACCTCGAAATAAAGCATAAGCTTCATCAATGAATAGTACGCCACCTAGTGCCTCTCTTATTTTATTTTTTGTTTTAATAGCAGTCTGTCCTACATAACCTGCAACTAGATCTCCTCTAGAGGCAATGACGAGATGTCCTCTTTTTAGTAGTCCACAATCCTTTAAAATCTTCGCAAATATTTTAGCAACCGTCGTTTTCCCTGTACCCGGATTACCAGAAAAGACGGAGTGTAACTGAATAGGGACATTTGGAAGATCCATTGCTTTTCTTTTTTGTTGGACTTTAACAAATGCCGAAAGCTTCTTCACTTCTTCTTTGACATGATTCAGACCAATTAATTGATCTAATTGCTTCATTGGGTCCTCGGAATTTCTCTGTTCATCTAACCGGTTGATGTCATGCGCGGTAATTCGCATGTGTTCAATCCAATTTTCTTTATCAGGCATGTTTTGAGTAGCGCCCATATAGAATATTACTTTTAATACTAAATCTCTTACCGTTCTCGCATTACCAAAGGATTCGTCTACTCTAGAGTTTTCGATTAATCCTTCGAAGGCTCGTAATGCATCCACTGTGAAAAAATAATCATTTTGTAATGCTGTTTCTTCCGCTATTTTGACTAATTCATTATCGGTGTAATCGGGTAGTTCAATAAAATTACCCTCTGGAAATCTACTTCTTAAGCCGGGGTTAGACCAAAGAAATTGATTCATTTCCTCTGGATAGCCTGCTATAATTACTGCAAATTTATTCGCATATTCTTTGGCTGTCATACTGGAAACTAATGTATCAATAACGGCTTGTCCATAATCATTACCCGTTTGGTCAGCACGCTTTAAATTATAGGCCTCATCAATAAACAAAACACCACCAAGTGCTTTCTTAACATAATTCAAGGTATTTTCTTCACTTTGTCCCATAAAAGAGCCCACTAATTGGGAACGATTCACTTCAATTAATTCATTGGACTCCAGCAATCCGAGCTGATAGTAGATGTTAGCTAGTAACCGTGCAATAGTAGTTTTACCTGTACCCGGATTTCCAGTAATCACCATGTGGAGACCTTGCTCATCAATCATCTGAAATCCTGCTTCTTTTCGTCGTTTTTGGTACTTGAGGTAGTGATAATATTGATTAATATATGCTTTTACTTGGGTTAACCCTATCATCTCATTTAGTTCTGTAAGAGGATCGGTCTCTGTTTCCTCTTTTAGAAATGATGGCAATGCTTGATAGAAAAACTGAATTAATCTCGTTAGTTTTTCAATTTCTTCATTATAAGAAGAGATTTCTTGAATCGATTTTTTTTGCTCAAGTCCGTGACTAATCATGTTCGCAATATCGATTAATTTTTCTACCTGATCAAAAATCGACGATGCGGCCGTTTTTATTTCTGACGTTCCTTTTGGTAGATAGCTTTGCAATGATTCAATATTCTCTAACTGTTTAATGAGTGCATTAACCTTTTTTAATTTAACTGGATCAAAGTCCGTCTCACGCACATAGTATTGTGAGAGATCTATATCGGTTAATTGATTATTTAGATACAAATATTTTTTTAATGATTGAACCTCTTCTACTACCGGATGATCTGTTTCTGTCATTAATTCAGTCAAAGATGAGTTCAAATGATCATCTGTCACGTTGCGTTTTAAACGATAATAAATCAGCATAGCATAGAGAATGGCTAAGGCATCTTTACTTTCTAAACGGAGGGTATGTTGGTTAACTTCATCCATGATCCGCAAAAGCTCTACTTCTGTGAAAGGTGGATTCTTTTCTATATTCGTCCAACTATATATTTTCTCTTTTATTTTATCTATATTATTCAAATCATTTATCCCCCTTTATTTATCACAATCGATAGAAAAAACCTCTTAGTTCGCTAAGAGGAGACAATGGTTAGCTATTAATCTCGTGGAAAATTTGTTCCATCTGTTCAAGTGTCATGGGACCTCTCACCATTTTTACAATTTCAAGTGTTTCCGAATCAATGAAAAAGGAGGAAGGTACTCCAATAATGGAATAATTTTCGTATGTAGTCCCATCTTCATCTAACAGAATTGTAAATGCATAACCACCTTCCTCCACGAATGGTCTAATCTTCTCGCGTTTCGTTTCAGTGGCGGTAGCATTAATGGCTAGGACCTTTACTTGATCGCCATACTTATCCTCAAACTGTTGAATGGCTGGCATTTCCTCTACACACGGCTTACACCAAGTCGCCCAAAAATTAACTAAAATAAGGTCCTTATCGACATCTGATAAAGATAATTGCTGACCTTGTAAATCCTTTAAGTGAAAGATTGGGGCAGTATCTCCTTCTTCCAGTACCTGATGATTAGGTGAAGTGATCATACCACCTTCAACTGATGGATCACCTGTGACATCAAATTCATTCGGTCCAGTATCTTCATTCGAGTTATTAGTGAAATTAGTATAGATAACAATGCCAGTTAGAATGACCAGAATTCCTAGTCCAATTATATTTTTCTTCATTATGTTTCATCCTTTTATATATTCCATTCTCATTATAAGCTAAACGATGGCGTTCGTCTAATAATCCAGTTAGTTTTACTAACAATAGTTAACATTTAACCTAACAAAAAGAGACAGCCAAGAAAAGTGGCCACTGAAAAACTAACGTTTTAGTTTTATGGTGTCGGAAAAATATAAAGAAAAGGGGTCTGTCCGTTCAGAATTGAACGGACAGACCCCTTTTTTCCTAGCTTTTATTCCTTTGGTTCGTTCATTAGTTTGATAATTCGTTTCAAGTTCACGGTGAAAATCGACATTGCTCCCTGCATTTCCATGCCAACGAGACCCGAGGAAGATGCTACATCATACCCGTGTCTGTGTTTTAGTTCACTATTTTTCGCTTCAATTTTGTAACGTTCTTTTGCTTTTTCACGAAAATGAGGACTTTCCTGAAAGACTTGCTGCTCCATATGTTCGGAGGATTTAATTGTGACGGAGTAAGTCTTCGACTTCGCCCCCTCTTTATAACACCCATCTCGAAGCGGGCAGACCTTACACTTTTCCACATCAAAATAATAAGTATAACTTTGATTCGATGATTTCTTACCAGTACGTGCTTTCCGTATGGCCATATTTCCTGCCTTACAAACATACATGCCGGCATCCTTATTGAATTCAAACTCGTTTTCTTTCTGACGTACGCCTTGTGTAATGAGTGGATGTAACTTTGACACTAATTCTAAATCATTTTGGTTTGCGTATTGGATATTGTATTTTTCCGAGTAAGCTGTATCTCCAATAACACACTTCACATTCATGCCTGTACTTTGCGTATTTTCAATTAATGTCTGTAGATATTTACCATCATTCTTTTCTCCAGTAGTGACAACCGCAGCTGTAATCACTCGTTCTTCACTCATAGCGATATGTGTTTTATATCCAAAAAAAGAGGTATCGGCCGATTTATGCCCTTTTCGGGCATCAAGATCATCGGAGGAAGGCAGGTTCTCTACGTGATCTTCCACTAGTTCTTTTAAGTAATTTAGCTTTTCTTTCACTTTCGGATAGCTGGATACGGCCTCTTCTTGGTCCAACACTTCAATAAGTTCCTTATTGTATTGAAGTTCATCAGCTAAATCCTCTGTAACGCTCTTCGAAGGAAACTTTTCTTTCAAACGTTCGTCCACCTGGTAAACAGCTTTACGCAGTAGCTTTGATTTTTCCCTCAGAAATTCGATCGGTGATTTCTGGTTAAAACGTGCTTTTGTATGGGTGGCATCAACGATGATGGAATTACTCGCAATAAGATCTTTTTCCAGAGCTAACTTCACGGATTTCTGAATTAACATGTCCAGTAACTTTGTATCCTTTAGTCGTAATTTCCGGAATTTGGTTAATGTGCTTGGATGAATAACTGGGTCTTCTGGTGCCATTTCTAAAAAATATTTGAAGGACATATCATATTTCGAACGCTCGACGACATCAACATCAGACAAATCGAAGATTGTCTTAAGTAATAGATATTTAAAAAGACGAATAGGAGGTACAGCGTTTCGACCGTTATCCAAACAATATTTATCTCTTAGTTCTTCTAAAATAAAAGAGAAGTCCACCAGTTCGTTTATTTGTCGAAGCATATTGTCTTTGGGTACTACCAAATCGTATATTGCCATAAAGGGACTAAGATTAAGCGACTGTTGATCAGAAATCATATGTACCACCACCACTAAAAATTGTTACTTCTATTATACATGAAAATAACAACGAGGGTCTTCTCGATTTCATCGAGAAGACCCTCGTTAATTAGATTTTGGACTTTTTCAGTGGCCTCCCAAGAAAATGGACTGTCTCTTCGTATTTACTATTAATTAGCAAGTTTGTTTCGTAATACCATTTGTAGAATGCCACCATGACGATAGTAATCAATTTCCACATCACTATCAAAACGGGCAATTACTTCAAATTCAGTAGTTTTACCAGCTTCATCTGTTGCAGTTACTTTGATTAAATCACGAGGTTTAACAGTTTCATCAATTAGTACCTCAAATGTTTCCTTGCCAGTAAGTCCAAGTGAGTCTGCACTATCTCCTTCTTGGAACTGGAGTGGTAATACACCCATCATAACTAGGTTGGAACGATGAATACGTTCAAAGCTTTCAGCAATTACTGTTTTAATTCCTAAAAGATTTGTTCCTTTAGCCGCCCAGTCACGAGAGCTTCCCATACCATAGTCATTTCCTGCTAATACAACAAGTCCAGTACCATCTTGCTGGTATTTCATTGCTGCATCATAAATAGGCATTACTTCATTATCAGGCCAGTATGTTGTAAATCCACCTTCCGTCCCTGGAGCCAATTGGTTCTTAATACGGATATTTGCAAATGTACCACGCATCATCACTTCATGGTTTCCACGACGAGATCCGTAAGAGTTAAAGTTACGAGGTGATACACCATTAGCTTGTAAATATTTACCTGCTGGCATATCCTTTGCGATCGCACCAGCTGGTGAAATGTGGTCTGTTGTCACAGAATCTCCAAATTTACCAATTGCACGCATTCCGGAAAGTGTTTTTACTTTTCCTGCATCCTTGGAAAGTCCTTCAAAGAACGGAGGATTTTGAATGTATGTTGAATCACTATTCCATGAATATAACGGCTCGTCGGTTGTGTCGATTTCATTCCATTTTTCATTGGAATCGAACACATTCTCATATTCTTTACGGAAAATTTCCGGTGTTACAACTTTTTTAACTTCCTCACGAACCTCATCCATTGATGGCCAAATATCATTAAAGTATACATTATTGCCATCTTTATCCTTGCCAATTGGATCATTTTTAAGGTCGATATCAACCGTTCCCGCTAGTGCATATGCCACTACTAATGGTGGTGAAGCCAAATAGTTAGCTTTTACAAGTGGATGGATACGCCCTTCAAAGTTACGGTTACCAGATAACACAGAAGCAACTGTTAAGTCATTATCAGCAATACCCTTTTCAATTTCTTCACGTAATGGACCAGAGTTACCAATACATGTTGTACAACCATAACCAACAAGGTTAAAGCCTAATTGATCTAAGTATGGCATTAGTCCAGAGTTTTCTAGATAACTAGTAACAACCTTTGAACCTGGTGCCAATGAAGTTTTGACATATGCAGGCACTTCCAGCCCTTTTTCGACAGCTTTTTTCGCAAGTAATCCTGCTCCTAACATTACGTATGGGTTGGATGTGTTCGTACAAGAAGTAATTGCAGCAATCGCAACTGCTCCTGTTTCCATGACAGACTGCATGCCATTAGGATGATCGATTTCTACCTTTTTATCAAATTCTGACTTTTCTAAGCCAAACCCTTGATTTCCTGCAGGTGCAGTAATGGCTTCTTTAAAGGATTTCTGCATATCTGATAATGGAATTAAATCCTGTGGACGTTTTGGTCCTGATAGATTTGGTTCTAATTCTGATAGATTAATTTCCACTAGATCTGTAAACTCTGGATCTGGTTGATCAGCAGAGTACCATAGGCTGTTCTCTTTGCAATATTTCTCAACAAGTGCTATCTGATCTTCACTTCGTCCTGTTAGACGTAAATAACTTAAAGCCTCGGCATCCACTGGGAAGAATCCACATGTTGCTCCATATTCTGGTGCCATGTTTGAAATCGTTGCACGGTCAGCAAGTGGCATATCCTTTAATCCAGGTCCGAAGAATTCTACAAATTTACCAACTACTTTTTTCTCACGCAACACTTGTGTTACCTTAAGAGCTAAATCGGTAGCAGTCGTTCCGTTTGGAAAGCTTCCAGTAAATTTTACTCCGATTACTTCAGGTGCTGGGAAATAAGATGGCTGACCAAGCATTCCTGCTTCTGCTTCAATACCACCTACACCCCATCCTAATACACCTAAACCATTAATCATGGTTGTATGGGAGTCCGTTCCAACCAATGTGTCTGGGAATGCTTCTACTTCACCGTCTGCATTCTCTACTGCATGAACAACATTTGCAATATACTCTAAGTTCACTTGGTGGACAATTCCTGTTGCAGGTGGAACGGCACGATAGTTATCAAATGCTTTTTGTGCCCAGTTCAAAAATTCATATCTTTCTGCATTTCGTTCAAATTCTAATTCCATATTCGCTTGAAGTGCGTTCTTCGTTCCATACTCATCTACTTGCACAGAGTGGTCAATAACCAAATCTACTGGTACTTCAGGGTTAATTTCTTCTGGAGACCCTCCCATATCCACCATTGCTTTACGTAAAGAAGCAAGGTCAACTACTGCAGGTACACCAGTGAAATCTTGTAAAATAACTCGTGAAGGTTTGAATGGAACATCTTCTACTTTTCCTTTACCCCAGTTTGCTAGACTCTTTACATGGTCATCTTTAATAACACGTCCATCATGTTGACGTATTAATGACTCTAGCAATACACGAATTGAAAATGGTAAACGGTCAATTTTACCAAGACCAGCATTTTCTAATGCTTTTAACTGATAGTAAGTATACTTTTTACCGTTCAAATCAAATTCCTTTTTAGCTTGAAATGCATTCTCGTTAGTCATTTCTTAGCGTTACCCCCTTCAAAATGTTAGACCGAAAACCGACCTATTCCTATCTCTTCAGATACTACATTATAGTATGCACCTTACTATTTTAAATGAAATCGGTTTATAAGTAAAATGATTCAACATATTTATCATAGTGAACCGTATAAGCCCCACTTAGGGTAATGGACGGTTCATATTCTATTCTTATACCATTAGTAGGAACAGGAACTAGAAGTCTCACTTTATTATATCACTAGATTCGATTCTTTTCACTCTAAGTAGATTGCTAGAAACGAGATCACGATATAGGTAGTCGAATACTAAATGTGCTTCCTTTTTTGACATCTGAAGTGATTTCTAAATGTCCATGATGGTTTTCGATGATTTGATTAGAGATCATTAACCCTAATCCTGTCCCGTGTTTCTTCGTTGTAAAAAAAGGTTCCTTCAATTTATGTAAAAGGTGTTTAGGAATACCTGGTCCCTCATCCTTGACATCAATGACACATGAATTTTCCTTTTGGCTAATTCGGAGTTCAATATTTCCACCATCCGACATTTCTTCAATCGCGTTTTTCACCAAATTAATAAACACTTGTTTCATTTGGGAGCGATCACAATGAATACTAATGTCATGGTCAACCACTAAGGATAACTCGATATTAAATAATTGTGCTTGAGTTTTTAAAAGTGTAACAACATCTGTTAGCATGTCCTTGACATTTTCTATATTTTTCTCATCTGTCATTGGTTTAGAAATAAATAATAACTCAGATGTGATCGTATTAATTTTTTCAATTTCATCCATCATAATTTTGTAATATTCCTGTTTATTATCCATTCCTGCTTGTAATAGTTGAATAAAACCTCTTAATGAAGTAAGTGGATTTCTAATTTCATGAGCGATACCTGCTGCTAATTGTCCAGCAATTGACATTTTTTCAGATCGAATAAGCATCTCCTCTGCTTGCTTCTTATCAGAGATATCCCTTGAAACAGTAAGTATTTTCTTTTCTCCATTCTCACATGTAATCACCTTCATGACCGATTCAAAAATAATATATTTTCCCATGGCATGACGGAAATGCAAATAATATTTTTGTTGTGACTCTTCGTCTACCTGGAAGGTTTTTCGAACATTTTTAAAATCGTCTTGCATGATATATCTCGAAACCGATTTTCCAATCAAATCCTGCTTCGCATATCCTAAGACACGTTCAACGGAATCTGAAACAAACCAAATCACTCCAGAAAGATCACTTATCGTGACAAGATCAGAGCTTGCTCGTTCAATTTGTTTGAGGATATCGCTTGGTAATTGGGATAGATTTGACTCTTTATCGAATGTTTGATTAGCTTTTGAATTTTTGTTGAGTCCTATATGACCTAACATGTATCCCCCTCCTCTCCATCTTAGAAAACAATTACATCTGTAACAGTGTAAAAAGTACAAATTTGTCGTTATTCATGCTATAATAGCGTGGTCCTATTCCATCATATGCGAATATTACATTTTTATGTCTATTAGTAGGATTCATAGTTATATTACTATAATTTTCCGCGAAAGCAAATTTTCTAGAAATTAGTTATATAAATAAGTGAGGGAAGACTATGACTTTTGAATTTATGATGTTCATTGTCGTTTGGACATTTATATTGATTGGACTCCTAGCAATCGGTGGCTATTTCATGTTTCGCAAATTCTTGAAAAGCCTACCAAAGAAAGATGGGAGATCTGATTTAGATTGGGAAAAATATTATTTGGAAAAGTCCAAGCATTTGTGGAGAAAGCCTGAAAAGGAATTTCTAGAAGAACTAATCTCACCAGTTCCTGAGCTTTTCAGAGATGTTGCTCGACAAAAAATAGCCAGCAATGTAGGAAAGCTTGCACTAACAAAAAAACAGTCTCAGATAACGCAAGAAACGTTAATCGAAGGATATATTCTAGCAACACCAAAAAGGGATCATAAATTTTTGAAAAAGAAGCTACAAGAACACCATATCGATGTCACTCCATATAACGACCTATTTAAGCTCTCCCCTGACGATTATAGTAATAAAAAATACACAGCAAAAGCACAAAAAAACTCTCGATAAATTTGTGCGATTGCTGTGTTCCTTTATTAGCGGTCTTCTGAGATATTGGTGATAATCGTTAACGTTACACCGATTACGGTTAAATAAACACCTAAATCAAATAACAGAGCAGTTGCAAGCTCCACTTCTCCAAAGATAGGAAAATGGAAGTAACCAAACGTTTGACTTAAGAACGGTTGCCCAAATAGGAAAGAACCTAATCCAGTAACCAGGGCAATGAGTAACCCGATGGAAATGAGCAATCGATAGTTAAGTGGTAGAATTTTGCTTAATGCTTTTTCCCCATAAGCCATATACATTAGCAGAATGGCAGCAGAGGTCATCAGCCCACCTACAAATCCACCACCTGGTGCGTTGTGTCCTGCTAATAATAAATAAACAGCGAATCCAAGCAAAATAAAGGAGATCAATACCGTCATTGTCCGTAAAATAAGATCATTTGTCCTCACCATACCATTACCTCTTTCTATTTAGAATCCTTTAAAATTAAAAAACCCTGATAAAAACGATGTTAGTTTTGTCATGAGATCGAAAAACAAGAAAAATCCCATAAAAATCATGACATAACCGCCTATTTTTACTAATTTGTTACTATTACGCTTAATCCAATTTAATTTACCTATGAAAAACGCTAGAATAAAAAAGGGAACTGCAAAGCCGAGTGAGTAGGCTGTCATTAAAAGTATACCCGCTTCTGTATCTGTCGCCGCTAAAGAGATCACCGCCATTAGAATAGGCCCAGTACAAGGTGTCCATCCAAGTGAGAAAGCCATTCCAATAAAGAAAGATCCTATAAAACCTGCTGGGCGATTTTTAAAATGAATTTTCTTTTCCTTCATTAAGAAGGAGAAATTCAATAGCCCCACGATGATCAAGCCAAAGAAAATAATGAGGATCGCTCCAACTTGTCTAATAAGGTCCTCCCAGCGAAATAAAAACTCGCCAATAAAACTTGTTGTAAAACCTAGTAAGATAAAAATGCTAGAAAACCCTAGAAGAAAGCATAACGTATGAATAATACTCTTATAATTAAACATACCTTGCTCTTCTTTTATATCATTCACGCTCATCCCGGTAATATACGATAAAAACGCAGGATATAGTGGTAGCACACATGGTGATATAAAAGACAAAAAGCCAGCGCCAAAAGCAATAAAAATGTTTATTTCCTGCACGGAAGTCACTCCATCTACCATATTCTTATTTCAAGTAGTATATTAATGGCAGTTATGGATTATGTATATTAGTTCTTAGCTCAACTGCCAAAATACCCTACATATAGCATAAAACCCTTGCTTCATAATAGCAAGGATTCTAATTCGACAATTATGTTACATTATTTATTATCCATTTGATTGTTCATCGCACGCATCATCTGTTTGATTTTCTTTTGCGATGGCTTTTGGCCCATTTGCATCATCATCGTGCGTAACATTTGTTCATTGATTGGTGGGTTTTTCTTTAAGTAGTTCATCATATATTTTCTCGCGATAAAAAAGCCAAGTGCAACACCGGCTAATAATGCAACCACGATAAATATAATCCAAAGAAAAGTGCTCATTGAAACGTTCCTCCTTCAAATTCTCTCTCATACAGTATAGTAAATGTCGATTAATAATACAAGCATCGGTAATAGAAAAATTGTGCTAAACGACAAATTTAAACAGATATGAGGCAAGTAAAAATCCTTAGCTCATGAGCTAAGGATTTCTACGACCATTAAATTAATGAATGAACATGCTTCACTACATTTTCTACTGTAAAGCCATATTCTTCGATAATTTTATTTCCATTAGCTGATGCACCAAAACGATCAATCGCAATGATAGCACCTTCTGTACCTACATAACGCTCCCAACCAAGGGATGATGCCATCTCAATACCTACACGCTTCTTGACTGCTTTAGGTAGTACAGATTCTTTATATGCTGCATCTTGCTTGTCAAAACGATCCCAAGAAGGAATACTTACAACACTTACATCTTTTCCTTCCTCTTTAAGTGCTGCTTGTGCTTTTACCGCTAATTGCACCTCAGAACCAGTTGCTACGAGAATCGCATCAGGTGTTTCTTTAGAAGATGGGCTTACGATATATCCACCTTTTTTCACACCTTCATACGCCTTTTCCGCAGTCCCTTCAAGTGTTGGAAGGTTTTGACGTGTTAGAACAAGAGCTGTTGGTTGATCTGTTGATTCTATTGCTAAACGCCATGCAGCTTGAACTTCATTTCCATCAGCTGGACGAATCACTGATAAATTAGGCATTGCTCTAAATGCTGCTAATTGCTCAACAGGCTCATGTGTTGGTCCGTCTTCTCCTACTGCAATCGAGTCATGTGTTAATACATAAGTTACTGGTAAGTTTTGAATAGCAGATAAACGTACTGCTGGACGTAAATAGTCACTGAATACGAAGAATGTACCACCAAATACTTTTAATCCACCGTGAAGTGCCATACCATTTAATGCAGCTGCCATCGCAAATTCACGTACACCGAACCAGATGTTACGTTTGTCAGGCTCTGCTGCAGAGAAATCACCAGCATCTTTTAAGTTAGTTTTATTAGAGCCTGCTAAATCAGCGCTTCCACCAAATAAGGATGGTACAGTTTTAGCGATAGCATTTAATACTTCACCAGATGTTGCACGTGTAGCGGCTGTATCTTCTCCTGCCTTATATACAGGAAGGTCTTTATCCCAATTTTCTGGCAATTTATTTTGAATTGCATCATCTAGCTCTTTAGCTAGTTCAGGAAAAGCATTTTTGTAAGAAGCAAATAATTCGTTCCATGCTTTTTCTTCAGATTCGCCTTTATCCACAATTTTAGTTTGGAAATCTTGGTATACTTCGTCTGGAACGTGGAATGGTTCATGCTCCCACTTATAAAATTCTTTTGTTAAGGTCACTTCATCTGCTCCTAATGGGGCACCATGAGATGCAGAAGAGGCAGATTTGTTAGGTGAACCATAACCAATAACGGTTTTTACCTCAATTAACGTTGGTTGATCCGTATTTTCTTTGGCTTTCGCAATAGCTTCTGATATGGCCTTCGTATCATTACCATCTTCTACTAAGATTACTTGCCAGCCATATGCTTTAAAACGACCTGCTACATTTTCGGAGAAGGATTTATTTAATTCACCATCCAAAGAAATATCATTGGAATCATAAAGTGCAATTAATTTGCCTAGCTTTAAGTGAGCGGCTAATGATGCCGCTTCGTGAGAAATACCTTCCATTAAATCCCCATCACTTACAAGGGCATAAGTGTAATGATCTACTACATTATAATTGTCTTTGTTATATTTAGCTTCCAAGTGTTTCTCAGCCATTGCCATTCCAACACTCATAGCAATTCCTTGTCCAAGCGGACCAGTTGTCGCTTCAACCCCATCCGTATGATGCACTTCTGGATGTCCAGGAGTTTTGGAATCCCATTGACGGAAATTTTTTAAGTCCTCAATAGTAACTTGATAACCGGAAAGGTGTAACAGGCTGTATAAAAGCATGGAACCATGACCTGCTGACAATACAAAGCGATCACGATTAAACCATTTTGAGCTTTTCGGATTATGTGTCATATGTTCTGTCCATAGAGTGTAAGCCATTGGTGCTGCACCCATAGGTAAACCTGGATGACCAGAGTTAGCCTTTTCAATTGCGTCTATTGACAAAGTTCGAATCGTATTTATCGACATTTGTTCAACTTGATTTGACATGTAATTATCCCCTTTCAATAAGCAAAATATGTACGCACATCTATAATCCTATAACGAAATGCCAAATAAGACAAGTATATATGCGAAAAAAGGTGTTTTTTTCTCGTAACTATTTGAAATGATGTACTTAAATCCAAGAAATAGTGTACACTATTTCTTGGATTTAAGTTTTTTAAGCTTCTCTGGTGTCACATCATTTCCATTTGGGTCAACGACTGTCATCCCTTTCATATGATTTTTAAATGATTTTCTCACATTTTGCAAATACTCTTGACGTAGCTGTTGTTGTTCCTCTTTTTCTTTATCAGATAAGCGGTCTTTTTTTGCTTTATTGGCCAACTCATTAATTCGAGCAATTTTTTCCTTTGAAAGCATTTTTAAGCTCCTTTTTTTGATTACTAGGGTATAACCTTTTTCAAAATTAGAAAAAGAGCATACTCACAATTGTATACTCTCTTCATTGTAATTTATTTTTTTTATTTTTTTCAAGCATAATGTATTCTTGATAGCGTCTATGGATCGTGGCCTTAGAAACTTCATAGCCCATCCCTTTTAAGATCGATGCAATCTCTTGAAAGGTTAGCTTATTTCCTTTTAACCGAACTACTTCATCGATTGGAAATTCCTTTCGTTCTCTTCCCTTAGCGAGATGTTGATTAGTTAGGTTGTCTGCTGGGTTATAACCATTTTGGACTGCCTTTTTCATCCCTCTTTTTATTTTAGCGTTATGTAGCTTTCGTTGGTATTCCTCTACAATAGATACTATTTGTAAGACCATGGAATCCCCTTCAGAAAGCTCTAACTTACCACCTTGCGATAATGAATAGATGTCTACCTCTAGCTTAGCTATTTGATGTAATAAGGCAATTTTTGCATTTCCCCTACCTAATCTTGTTTCGTCTTGGATAAGTAGAAGGTTTGCCTGCTTTCTTTGAAATGCTTCGAGCATATCAAAAATCCCTTCTCTTTCTACCTCATAGCCACTTTGCTTTTCTTTGATTATTTTTACTACATTTATATTGCTTTTTTTAGCAAACTCTATTAACTCCTCTGTTTGCCTTTTTAATGACGTTGACTGGGTATCCTTTTCTGTACTAACTCTACTGTATATAATGGCATGCACGGACTACGACTCCTTAAATACTAAAGATAATAGAACTATACAAGAAAATAAGCACTATAACAAAAGAAAATAAATAAAATAAGTCAATTTTCGATAACTTTTTTAACATTTTTACCCCTCCATAGAACTTCTGTTCGTACTTTTATTATATACGAACAGAAGTTCCTGTCAAGTGTTTTTTTCGAACGAATGTTTGTGAATTTAGAAATGGTATGATATACTATTTTTAATAAATCATACGCAAAAGGAGTTTCATAAATGACAAATTTATCAAAACGACAAGAGCAAATCCTTGCCTATATCAAGGAACAGGTCGATTTAAAAGGTTATCCTCCTTCTGTTAGAGAAATTGGCCAAGCCGTTGGGTTAGCTTCTAGTTCTACTGTTCATGGCCACCTTGCTAGACTTGAGAAAAAAGGATATATTCGTCGAGATCCAACAAAGCCTCGTGCTATAGAAGTACTAACTCAAGAAGGGGAGGCAGATATTCCTCAAATGGAAGCAATGTTTGCTCCTGTCATTGGTAAAGTTACGGCAGGTCTTCCTATTACCGCTGTTGAAAATATTGAAGAATATATTCCGATTCCAAGCACTGACACACATGACAGTGACCAATTATTTGTATTAGTAATTGAAGGAAACAGTATGATCGAGGCTGGAATATTAGATGGTGATAAAGTGATTGTTAAACAACAAAACACTGCACAAAATGGGGAAATTGTGGTAGCTATGACTGAAGATAGTGAAGCAACTGTAAAAAGATTCTTCAAAGAAAAGGATCATATTAGATTACAGCCCGAAAATGCTACAATGGATGCACTTATTTACGATAATGTGAGCATCTTAGGTAAAGTGGTTGGGTTGTATCGTCATTTATAAAAAGGAAAAAGGGGCTGGGACATAACTAGCCAAAAAAGTATAAAAAGTGTCTCTGAACAATTTATTTTGTTCAGAGACACTTTTTGTTTGTTTATTTTCTATTTTCAACAAAAGTTTTCCATCCTTGGCGGTATACTTTCTCAAGTTTACCGCCATAAACGCAAATCCTAATTCATTTTTAACTTTGTCTTTGCCTCTTAAAGACATTCGAGTGAAACCCAAATTAGCCTTCAAGAATCCAAAAACTGGTTCCACATCGATTTTACGTTTACCGTATATTTCACCAGTTTTCTCATCTGAAAGCTTCGCTCTCACATATTCTTTTTGAGTTTCCCACTTTTCATTGTAATGAACTTTCCGATTATTTCCTTCTTTTGCTTTCGTACAAAGTGAACGTAAAGGACAATCAGTACAATCTTCACACTCATACACTTTGTACTGTCGGGAATAACCATATTTATCTGTTCGATTAGACACATAGCTAAACGACACTCTTTTGCCATTTGGACATGTATATGTATCGTCTTCCTTGTTGTACGCCCAATTATCTACATGAAAAGCGTTATTTTTATGCTTCTTTTTTTTCTCCTTTCGGTATTGATTATATGTAATGAGAGGTATTCTTTTTCTTTGTTCGAGGACATCTTCATAATTTTGCTCGCTACCATATCCGGCGTCGGCCACAATGTATTTAGGTAATTCAAAGAAATTGTTTTCTATATGATTGAGAAATGGAATGAAGGTTCGCGTATCCGTAGGATTCGCAAAAACATCATAGGCTAAAGTATACTGACCTTCGGTCGCGATCTGTATATTATAGCCTGCTTTTAATTGACCGTTCTTCATATAATCATCTTTCATTCTCATAAACGTGGCATCTGGGTCTGTTTTGGAATAACTGTTGCGATCTCCAAAGATTTTCATAGCTTTTTGATATTTATGTTTACGCTGTATAAAATCCATAAAGTGCTTGCGAGATTGCTTTGGTAGCTTCCGTTCACTACGTAATTGTTTTCGTTCACTTACAATTTTATTCTCTTCAATTCTTGTATCATATTCTTTTATCTTTTCATCAAGTTTTTCCACTACTTCTTCCATTTCTTCTGTCGATAATTCCTCAAGATTTTCTCGTTTTATTTCTGGGATGATTTGCTTCTCTAGTAGTTCATCATACATTTGATTCGACTTTTTAATCAGGCTAGAACTGTATTTCTCCACAGACTTCCGCCACACAAACGTAAACTTATTTGCATTCGCTTCAATCTTTGTGCCATCAATAAAAATAGCTTCTTCCTCAATTAAATCTTCTTTCACTAAATGAGAACGAAATTGAACAAAGCATTCCCTTAGTAATTCTTCAACCAAAGGATTGGAACGGAATCGATTAATGGTACGATAACTTGGTTCATGACCTTGAGCTAACCACATCATTCGAACACTATCTACTAACATCGCTTCAATCTTTCTTCCTGAGAAAGCTGACTGCGTATAGCCGCATAAGATAATCTTCAGCATCATGCGAGGATGGTAAGCAGGACAACCAGTTTTTCGTAGAAAACTCTTGAACGCTTCCTCCGGAATGCTTTCCACTAATTCATTAATGGCAAAAGCAATATCATTTTTTCGTAGTTTAACTTCTAAATCTAAAGGCAAAACAACTTGGTTCATGGTATAATGTTTAAACATAAGGACACCCTTTCTGAATTATGGTTTGGTCACTTTAATTCTATCAAAAGGTGTCCTTTTTGTTTACATAAATTTCGAAGAAATATAAAAACGTGATACCATCACTACGCTGAGTGACGGCATCACGTTTATTTTTTATCTACTGGGGTTTTGTCCCAGCCTCTTTTTTTATACAATATATACGTTTTAATCTCGTTCTAACTTATGTTCCGTTTCCTCAAATAATATGTCTAATTCCTCTATTTTTCGGTCTATATCTTCTTTTGTAATCACATGCGGGAGACCTTCTTGTTCATGCTTTCGAATACTTAAACTCATACATATTCCTCCTGATATGATTTCTAGATATTATATTATTCGCCATTTATTCTCAGAATCCTTGTTAAGATTTGTAAAATTAACTATTTATTTTACATTGCATAAAATATAGAGATTCGACTATAATAGGAACATATGTTTGTTACCTGAGGAGTGAGTGTAATGAGATACATTGGTGAACAAGAATTTAAAACAGCAACACGATTCTTATTTCTCACGATGACCATTCAAGTCATCCAATCTGACATTAAGCGATTGGAAAAATTATCCCCTTTTAAAATTAATGAGCCCTATTTGGCACTACTGCATCGATTAGAGATCAAAGCTACCGCCGAAAGACGATTGTTAAAACAAGAAATGTACAAGGAAAATATACAAGTTATCTTATCTGACAAAGATGGCACGTTTACCGAATATACATTTATTTGCAAAGGAAAGGAAGAGAAACGAAGATACTTCAACCCCGCTATTCGTAGTAAGGTGAGGAATATGATAGAGGAACTAATTAGTGGTGAGGAAAACAAAACAGAAACCTGTCAATAAATGGTAGGTTCTTTAGGTCATGCGTAAGTGCGTCGCTTTAATGCACCATATACCTCTTGGGCATGTTGATCACCATGTTTAGAAAGATGATGTTCTATATCCACCCTTTTTTCTTCAAAAAAGGGGTGAACTTGGGTGGTGTCTGCTATATGATAGATCCCTATTAAAATCTCCACGCCTTCACTTAATAAGAAGCAGTCTACTGTCTTCAGTAAAATATGGATAATAGCTGAAATCTGAAGAAATGCCTCTTCAGAAGTTAATCCCTCGACCAGATTCTCATAGGCATTTTGAAAATACCATTCATCATTTTCTAACTTTTTCTCCCAATCCTCAAAAATATTTAAGATAGCATTCTCCATCCTTTTTCTGTACTTTCTCCAATTAGTCTTTTGTTATATTTCTGCTGTGTAAAAATTAACATATAAAATAAACGTTTGGAGAAATGTCCAAACGTTTATTCGTTAATTAAGATAATGATATTAGATGCTCATAACGCCACCTTTGGAAGCATTTGTTACGAGTTTAGAATATCTACCCAACCAGCCATTTTTAATTTTAGGCTCAAAAGGTTTTAGTGATTTTTTACGTTCTGCTAATTCTTCATCGGATAAGTCTACATTTAATGTACGGTTAGGTAAGTCGATCTTGATAATATCTCCATTTTCAATTAACGCAATTGGACCACCTTCTGCCGCTTCTGGAGATATATGACCAATGGAAATACCACGTGATGCTCCCGAAAAGCGTCCATCTGTTAGAAGTGCCACTGTTTTCCCTAAGCCACGCCCCATGATAGCCGATGTAGGTGCTAGCATTTCTGGCATTCCCGGCCCACCTTTTGGTCCTTCATAACGAATGATTACAACATGCCCTTCCTTCACAGTGCCATCATCAATTGCAGCCTGTGCTTCATCTTGAGAGTTAAATACAATAGCTTCACCTTCGAACACTTTGATAGAAGGATCTACAGCACCTACTTTAATTACAGCACCTTCTGGAGCGATATTTCCGAATAGGATCGATAAACCACCAACAGGGCTATATGGATTGTCAATTGAACGAATAACTTCTTTATTTGTAATTTCATAGTCGCTGACAAGATCACCCATTGTTTTACCGGTAATCGTTAAGCGTTCTGGATGAATGGCACCAGGTATCTTCGTTAATTCGTTAATGATCGAGCTTACACCACCAGCCCTGTTAATATCATCCATCGAAATATCTGATGCTGGCATAATTTTCGCAAGATATGGCACACGTTCAGCAACTTTATTAATGTCTTCAAGATCATATTCAATACCTGCTTCACGAGCAATGGCAAGTGTGTGCAATACCGTGTTGGTAGAACCACCCATTGCCATATCTAGTGCAAATGCATCGTCAATTGCTTCTTTTGTAATAATATCACGAGGCTTTACATCCTCTTCAATCATACGAACTAAATGTTTTGCTGCTTCGTAGATTAGTTCTTTACGTTTTTCACTAGTAGCGACAATCGAACCATTTCCTGGAAGGGCTAAGCCTAGCATTTCCATTAAACAGTTCATCGAGTTTGCTGTAAACATACCAGAGCAAGATCCACATGTCGGACAAGCATTCGCTTCGATATCGTTAAATTCTTCTTCCGTCATTTTACCAGCTTTATATGCACCGACACCTTCAAAAACAGATGTCAAGGAGAGTTGTTTTCCACTTGAACTCATACCAGCTTCCATCGGTCCACCTGAGACGAAAACAGAAGGTACATTTGTACGAGCAGCTGCCATTAACATACCTGGTGTAATTTTGTCACAGTTCGGAATGTAAAATACACCATCAAACCAGTGAGCATTGATTACTGTCTCTGCACTATCTGCAATTAATTCACGACTTGGCAAGGAATAACGCATACCAATATGCCCCATCGCAATACCGTCATCTACACCAATTGTGTTGAATTCAAATGGAATACCACCTGCTTCAATAATGGCTTCTTTTACTACTTTCGCAAATTCTTGTAAATGAACATGACCAGGTATAATATCAATATAAGAGTTACAAACACCAATAAATGGTTTCCCCAAATCCTTTGCTTTTACTTTTCCTGTAGCATACAAAAGACTACGATGAGGGGCACGATCTACCCCAATCTTAATCGTATCACTTCTTCTCATCTGCACACACCCCTGTATTTTTTATATGTAATATGTATTTTATATCGACAGTTGTCTGCTGTCAATAGTGTTGTATGAGGTCTTAAAAAATTTCTATCATTATAGGCTTTACTTTTGCCACAAAAAAACATCCTGTGCTTAACAAGATGCCATATATCCTTATTCAATTCCTAATTCCTTCATAGCGTGTAGAATATGTATTTTCATGGCGCTTTTTGCACCTTCTGGATTACGATTTTTCATGAATTCCATAATCATTTTATGATCATTAATTGTCTCTTTAATCGCTAGCTCTTTTTTCTTAGAAAGAATAACTCCTTTGTCAATCGCTTGATAAATAACAGGCATAAGCTTTTCCATAAATTCATTATGGGTAGCTTTAACAATTGATTTATGGAAATTTTGTTCAACTGCTGTCCTATCCTCATTCCGGTTAATTCTCTCTTCAATTTGGTGTCCATATTCTAGAATTCGCTTTAACTCAACATCCGTCGCTCGAATCGTAGCATAATAAGCAGCTTCTGGCTCAAATATTAGGCGCATTTCATATAAATCCTTCGCGTTAATTTTAGCATCTGTCAAAAAACTTAAGGATTCTATGTTATTTACATCAATATCTTCTTTGATATAAGTACCTTTCCCTCTTTTAATCTCTACAATACCATTTGTCACTAAGATTCTAATCGCTTCGCGAAGGGTTGTCCTGCTAATATTAAGCTCCTCGGAAAATTCATTCTCGTTTGGAAGCTTATCGCCCGGGTGAAATCTTTTTTCAATTGCAATCATGGACATAATATCATCCGCTACGCTATCTGATAATCTTTTTTGCTCCATATAATTTATTCCACCTTATTGTCTTTTAGAAAAGACATTTCCAAATCTGTTATCCATTTCAAAAGTTCTTGCTGTGTTGTTAACAATTTAATGGCTGGTCCGCTGTCGGTTCCTATTTGATGATTTATTTGACCACTATCTAAAGTGATAAACAAGATTAATTCATTGTTTGCCAAATCGTTGGATCGAATATAGATGAAGCTTAAGTCAGGCTCTAAACCATTCAAATAATCTACCGAATCACCGATTAAAGGAATGGATTGGATTTGCTCCTTTAATAGTTGAATATCCTGCTCCGTCCAAATGATATTCGTTTCAATTGTAGAAAATCCGAAAGATAAATACGTGTCTAAACTTAATCGAATAGTGGCACCTACTTTTACTTTTTCCTTTAATTCCATTTTAAGCTCTACCCTACTATAATCATAGTGTAAATCTTTTAAAGAAACCAATATTAGCGCTCCTATTCTATTTTGAATTTATTCGTTTTCTATAGCCTTTTTTAGGTATAGTTGTATTATATACCCAAGCAATAGTTTCTGTACATACTATATTTAAATAAGCAGAAACTTCTATTTTTCATAAATAAAATGATCTAAAATCAAGAAAGAGCCGCACCACGGCTCTTTCTGTTCATCTCATTATGCTTTTACCCAATTCACAGCTTTATTACTTGATGGAGAAGGAGGAAACTGTTCGCCTTCTTCCAATCTAATTTCTGTATCACCCTCGTTAGTGGATCCTTCGTTTACTAAACTGTCAATCTTGAATAAACCACTTTCCGGGGCCTTTTCTCCTGTTTTGTAAGTTTGCTTGTTTGCCATGATTCTCCACCTCCTAATAAATTTAAAAGCTAATTATTAGCTTTTCTATAAAAATGTATACCACTAATTTTCCTATATAAACACATTAAAAAGCTTTAAAATAGAAATGTAATATTTATGAAATTTTAATTGAACCTACGCTTATTTTTAATGTGTAGCTTTTTCCAAACTTGGGTAATGTAGAGTGAAAATTCAATTTATGGAAGGAGCAGACTTAGTATATGCGAATACCAAAAATTAAAAATTATACAAATGGGGATACAAAGGACATAAGCATAGCGGGTCAGTCATTAGAAATTTATTTTAAAGAAAAATATGCTTCCTTACAATTACTTGGGGATATATTAGTTGGTATATTTTTTGTAAGTGGTAGTATATTAAATTTCTTCCAAAGTGTAAGCTTATACGGGAATATCCTTTATTTATTAGGAAGTCTTTCTTTGACTATCCGCCCTTTATTAAAAATAACCAAAAGAATTTGGATTTACAAACAGAATCCTAATTAATTCTAGTTCACGATCTAATTGTGATTTGAGCATTAAGATTATATTGTATAATTACTTATACAAAGGTTAGCGGCACCTACCTTTTAAGTGGGTGCTTTATTACTTTATTCTGGTAGTAAAAAAATCAAGTACTAATAATGACTTAAAAAGAATAGGAGCTTAAGCAAATTGGTTAAATTAAAGGATAGTAATATTGATTTCGATTGTAATAAAGAAACCCCCTATTTTCAAGTCAAAGCAAAGAATTAGATTGGCTATAGAAGATTTAAATATTAGCTTAATCCAAACAATTATTGGAGATATATTTAAAGAGGAGGATAAAATAAGTCTTATATTTTTATCCGAATATTATATAGATAATATTCGTCGTTCTACAAGGTTCAAAATCAGGAAAATAACTAAAATTACCAACTGGCATGAGACTGTAGTTAGAGAGGAAGCTAGTGGTAATGGGGAAGTATACGTTACGATAAAGAATTTAAATCGTGAGGATATATCGAAATATTGCTCAGCAATTTATAAAGGTCATACGGAAGCTTATATTTCTTTTTTTAACGATGAATTTCTGTTATATGTTAGCAACGATGTTATTGATATCATTTCTAATGATGTTAGAAAAATAGAAAACTTAAAGCAAAATTATTCTGGTTTATTTAATAAATATCATGAAAACGGTTATTAAAATAACTAATTCCAAAATTTTGGATATGTAAGGTATAGTCCCTATCCACTGGCACTACAAGGAGCTATGGCTAAGGATAAGGACTGAACATAATTCTAAAAGAGGGGTCGACTTAAAATACTGAAACACTGTTAGTTTATTTTAGATTTTCTTGTGCAACGGTGGAACGATTAACCATCCTTTTTCTTTATTTAGTCGAAGGGCTTTTGCTCCAACTTGGACTTTGCTCATATGGAACTGTCCAAATAACATGGCAATGTCTTCACGTATAGATTGTCCAATGGCTTGACTACATGCAACAAGACCTTGAGAAATGTTCAAAGAGATGGCTGAACTGATTTCTGGATCGTTCAATCTTGCACCAACCGGAATATCTTCTAAATCGGCAACAGATTTATCTGGTGGAGCAGGTGGAAGAGCAACCCCATTGACCTTAAGTATTTCCTCTATTTCTTGAGTCTCCTGTTTACTTCCTTGTACAAGTTCTTCTAACAAACGTTTTAAGTCTTTATCTCCAGCATGGTTATACATGGTCTGATAACTGGAAGAATTTCCTTTAGCTACTGCTAGGAAACTCCAAAGACTAAAAACTTCACCATAGTGTAGAGGTTCTTTTTGTTGATATCCACTTAAAATACCCAAATAACTCACTCCTTCGTTTAATTACATATGTATTTTGAGTAGTTTTGAGCCAGTATATTCATAAAAATACAAAATCCCACCACTTTTTTGGTGATTGGCGTTGAAAAATAGCAGTATTCATCATCGCATTGCTTTTATAGTTTGGATAAAATTATAAAAGATATATATTTCGAATTATATATTAAATGATGATTAATTTTTGTGGGTGTTGTTGTGAGCGCCTTAAATCCCAGGAGTGTTTGTATGAATTTAGACAACTCAATAAATTTGTCCAACATAAATATTTCTTATTTGTCAATAATATAACTAAATAATTCGTTTAACATAGTATAAGAGGTGATCATTTGGATAAAGAGGATTTAAGGCTCACATCAGCTGAAATTGGAACATTGTGGGGAGAATATGTAAATGGAACAGTCGTTGATATTGTAAACAAATATATGTTATCTATCATAGAAGACGAACAAATAAAAACTCTTTTTGAAGATGCTATAGAAACTTTTGGTAGCCAAAAGAAACAGATTTCAACCTTTATCGAAAATGAAGGATTCCCTGTACCGATTGGATTTACAGAAGCAGATCTTAATAAAGAGGCAAAAAGGTTATTCTCGGACATTTTCTGTCTACATTATTTGCACATTATGACATTGCATGGGTTAATAGGGCATACGACTTCATTCAGTACTTCAGTGAGAAAAGATTTAAGAGATTTTTATGATTTATGCATCGATAGTGGTAAAAAAATGTACCATCAAACAATTGAATTACTATTAGAAAAGGGACATTTCCAAAGAGATCCGTATTTTTATCCTGAAATAAACCCAGATTTTATTTCGGGACAACAATTTTTGGATGGGTATTTTGGGGATCAACGTCCTTTGGCTGCAACAGAAATAATTAGCATCTCTTTTAACATTAAGAAAAAGATAATGGAAAAATCCCTTTCCATTGGATTCAGTCAAGTAGCACAATCAAAAGAAGTTAGAAAATTTTTAAAGTTAGCACAGAAAACATCTGATAAGCAAATTCAGTCATTTGGGGAAATATTGCATCAAGATAATTTACCTGTACCAATGTCATGGGAATCAGAGATCACAACCTCCCAAGATTCACCTTTCTCAGATAAATTGATGGTATATCATATAGGTTTTCTATTACAAACCGCACAAGCCTTCCATGGGGCTGGACTTGCAACAGCAATGCGAACAGACCTAGTTCTGAATTATGAACAAACCATCTTAAAAAGTTTAATGGTTACGAAAGAATGGTTTAATATTATGACGAAAAATAAATGGTTAGAACAACCACCACTCGCTCCAAATAGAAAAGAGATTGCAAAAGATAAATAAAATAATAAGAACATTTTTAAGAAGGTCTGTACCAATGAATAAGAGTGTTGTTGAAAAACTAATGTGGAGTATCGCTTTTCCGGGGTTTGGACAGTATTTAAACGGTAAGTTATTTAAAGGAACATTTCTTTTGATAATTGAAATTCTGATTAATGTACAAGCTAATTTTAATCAAATCATACTTTTTAGTTTCCATGGCGAGATCGGGAATGCCATAAACCATGCAAACTATCAGTGGTTGATGTTTTACCCATGTCTATATTTTTTTCTATGTGGGATGCAGTGAAAGATGCAGGTGGGGGAAAAAGTCATTATTCTTTTCTCCCATATGTGTTTTCTGCATTTTTTGTAACAGTTGGGTTGATTCTTTCTTCAAACTTAACTATATTCGGGGTGTTATTGGGGCCAGTATGGCTTCCGATATTGTTTGTTTTGCCTGGGTTAATAACAGGTATAATTATTAAAAAAATCATAACAATACTCAATAAACCTTCCAGATCATAATCATCCATCTTTTTCAATTCTCTTTTCACCAAGCTCCATTTATTTTAGAGTTTAGGTGACACCTGCCCGTTACAACTTTTAAAAATAAACATACAATACACTATCTGAGCTCAAGGAGGTGTTTCTTACTATGAGCGGTGGTACTGGTTATGGCTACGGTGGTGGCTTTGCATTGATTGTCGTATTGTTTATTCTACTAATTATTATTGGCGCATCCTTCTATGGTGGTTATGGTTATTAATATAATAATGATCTCGCACCCATAAAACCTCTTATTATGGGGAATACAGATAGGAAGTAACCTCCTTTTTGTATCTCCATTACATAGTCCATCACTCTTTTTCATCACTTACGACAAAAGAGACAATATTAGTTAGTTTCGGTATGAATAATTGTATAAAAAGCAAAATATACAACAGGATTTCCAAAATACAAAAAGGATGCCTTGGAAGAATCACGAAAACACAAAGCATCAATAAATTTTATGAGGCGAATTTGGAGTAAAGCATATGGGGACATAATATCCAAATATGTCCATAACCAAACAAAAACCCCTCAACACCAGAAGTGTCAAGGAGTTTCCTTCATTAAAATGCGGAAATGTATTGTTTTCTTTCCCAAGGGTGAGCTTGTTCTATTCACTACCATAAGAAAGTAGATATACTTTTTTACCATAACAAAAGGAAAAACTCTATAGAAGCTCCTGTTATAAGAAAATTTGAGGGATAATCACTGAATTTGAGAAATGCATAAAAAAAGCCCCCCTGGTACGATAGAGAGTGTCATGCATGACCTCGAATTAAGTACCGAAGGAGGACTTCTAGTATGGATTTTACACAAAATAAGCGAATTGCGCAAATCAATGAAGAAACATTAATTATTGGAGTAGATGTAGCGAAACGCAAACATGTCGCTCGGGCGATAGATGATCGTGGACGAGATCTGGTGAAACGGCTTGTCTTCACGAATTCCTATCAAGGTTTCTCCGAGCTGATAGATTGGGCCAAAAACTTGTCAGAAGAACATGGTCGACCAAACCTCATGATTGGGATGGAACCAACTGGTCACTATTGGCTTAATTTAGCCTATTATTTGAAAGCACAAGCAGTATCCGTGGTGGTTGTGAATCCGATGAAGGTAAAGCGATTCAAGGAAATGGACGACGACTCCCCAACAAAGAATGACACAAAGGATGCGAAAGTAATTGCACAAATCATGCGTGACGGTCGTTATCATGAGCCTACTTTACCCGAGGACGTGTACGCAGAATTGCGGGAAGGCATGAAGCTGTATGACATCATTCAAGAGGATGTAGCGTCCATTAAAGCGCAAATGCAAAATGCACTCGATCGATATTTCCCAGAATTTCTGACCGTCTTTAAAGACTGGACGGGAAAAGCTGCCCTCCATTTATTAGATAAGGGCTATTTGCCAGAAGATATTCGAAAAACATCCGAAGAAGCATTGCTTTCCGAGGTGAAACAGGCTG
Source organism: Gracilibacillus sp. JCM 18966 (assembly GCF_055392695.1). Lineage (NCBI taxonomy): Bacteria > Bacillati > Bacillota > Bacilli > Caryophanales > Bacillaceae > Gracilibacillus > Gracilibacillus sp. JCM 18966. Next base: position 3,362,058 of record NZ_AP043883.1, read on the forward strand.
CGACACGAGCAGTTGGCATCAAACGTGTCCAAGCTTTAAAAGAAGCAGCTGAGAATAGTATTGGCCTGAAGGTAGGTTTAAGCATGGCACGCCAAGAAATTCGGTATCTTCTTGATCAGTATAGGATGTTGGAAGAACGATTAATCGCTCTGGAAGCACAACTGGAAGAACTCGTTCTCCATCTTCCTGGTGCTGATCAAATGTTAGCAATTAAAGGGGTAAGTGTCATCACTGTCGCTGGATTTTACGCAGAAGTTGGTGATTTATCTAATTATCAAGATCCACGCCAAATCATAAAATTAGCGGGATTGAACTTAAAGATGAATCAATCAGGTTTATTCAAAGGACAGACAACCATCACCAAACGTGGACGCAAAAGATTGCGGAATTTATTGTATCAAGTGGCAAGACCCTTATCGTTACACAATGAAGGTTTTAAACAGCTGCACCAATACTATCGCTATCGATCGAATAATCCGTTGTCAGGTAAACAATCGTTTATCGCATTAAGCAGGAAACTAATTAAGATATTTTTCACGATAGGAACACGCCAATGCGCATTCAGTGAAGAACGAATGCTTCGGGATATCCCAATGATTTCGAACAAACAGAAAGTCGCTTAATAGAAAGTAGAACATCGTTTACAAAAAACATTCTTGACAATTGAAGCACGGAGTAGCCGGTCGTTATTTTATCCATTAGGGCATAGACCCACTATAGGAGCATTTCCGGCCTCCACCATGGTCAGGTCGAACGAAGGAATTTACGCGCAAAGACGCCGAGAGACGTGGGAGGGTTCACCGCCATGAAATAGTGGAGATCCATTGTGCGATCATATCAGTAAATCCATTTAATGGAAATGGATCCATTCTCTCCAGTAGGCTATGACTATTAAATTCCATATTTATCATGATTATATAATAAAAGTAAAATGACTTGCCATGCACTTCAAAGAATCAAGAGATATTGGAAGTAAAACGATGAAATTCTAAGAATAATTTAATTCATTGAGGGAGGATATGTGGTTAAGATATTACCGATCAGATCAATTAAATACAGCTGAGCTTATCGGTCCACATGACATAACGCATTCCAAGCAATTCAACTGCTTTTACTCTGTCCTTTAAGTAAGGATCCTTATCCTCTAATTGCTGGGCACCTTCCGCCAATACCCACTGGAATCTATTCCGTATGTTCTCCACGCATCACAGAAGTGAGAAATTGCAGGTTATCATCTTGTTCGGAAATAGATTCTTTTTTCAATTCTTCCAAACGCTTGTAAATATAGGTTTTTTACGTTAGCATTTGTTAGCAATCTACTTCCACAAGATCTTGTTGCTGAATCCTTCTTTACATTTGGATAAGCGACCTTATAAGATGCTGCCACATTTCCTGTTCTGATATACTTGTCTGCAACCGTCTTTGTTTCTCTGTTAAATTAGTCATTTTACATAGCTCCTCACTCCTTTTTAGTCCATAAATAAAAGCACTCGTTTAGGAGTGCTTAAATCTTTTTTCAATTCTATTTATTTAACGAGTCTCTTCTTTATATTCTCTATTTGAGCAAGTTCATGTTGGTAGTTTTTTAGTTTTAATTGATTTGCCAAAATACCAAAAAAATTTTGTGAGTTATTAATGAAGGATTCTAAAAATATTTGTTCGTTAACTACCAAAGAATCTTCATCTATGTTTATCTTTGCTTGTCTAGCATTTTGTTTTTCTATTCTTACTTCAATCGGTTGACTAGGATAGTAAAAATTGGCTACTCCATGTTCCATATATTCTTCAATTGCATTCAAGTAGTAGGAATAAATGGTAGGTAAGTCATCAAAAAGAGGAATTTGACCAATTTCTTTATTATTAGATGAAAATATAACACTTCCTTCTAATAGCAAAATTCCATTTTCTACGTATTTATTTCTATTCTTCTCAATAAATTCAACCAAAAAGTTATTATTAAAACCACCAATATATTCTTCTGGTTCTCTTTTCAAAGCCTCTAAATCATAGATTTCTTTTACAAGATAGAAATTTTTTATATCCATTTAAACAACCTCGCTTTTTACTTTGGATATAGTTGTTTTATATGTCCTCTAGTTATTCCTAAAACATACTTAACACCATTTACTTTTCCTTGTACTTGGAACGTTGAATTTGTCCCTTTTGATCTTAATGTTTTGCTTCGCAATGCTTAAAGCAATATTTTTCACTTGATTAACTGATAAATTTGGATTATAAAAAGTTTGGTTTTTCTTTACCGTACCATTCCAATACTTTGGATGGTGTCTTTTTAACATATGTTTCATATCTGTTTTGGTTAGTTTAAATGTATAACTTCCTGTTTTAAAGGATTTTAAAGCATTTGTGACTTTTGATTTAGGTGCTTTTTTAAATACTTTAGAACCCCATTTGATTACATATTTTCCACCACTAATAACTAGTCGTGCTACCAAACCCCAAAAAAATGGTCGTACAATAGATCCAGATTCAATCTCTTCATCAATATTTTCAAGTGATTGCTCATCATCACTCTTAATATTCTTCCAATCTAGCTCTTGTAGACTATCGAATAGCTCAGGATTTTCTTCGTATGTAATAGAATTGTCTTCTTCTACAATATCAACCCAATTCTTAACTTCTTCCTTAGCTAATAAAACTGTAGGCAATAAAAACGAAAGCAGTAACATAAATGAAGTTAAAGCACTTAAATAAACAAAACTCTTTTTCATAATAACCCTCCCTAAATTTCAAAATTTTACATTTAATAGAAATATTATAATCTACACCTAATATTTCGTAAATATTTCTATATATTGTTTTTTAAGTTGAGAATGAGTTATTACCATATAACACGTTTATTTAATATCCATTAACATCCCCTTTCACTAAGTAAGCCCTTCACGACTTTAAAATTCGTAAATTCATTTAATTTTCATTCCTCGTACTTTCTCTTCTTTAACTTGTTGCAGTATACTTTTCAGGTAGATCGCTGAGGCTCTTCTATCTACTCCTTTTTTATACTTTTTATAAAAAGTAAAAAAAAGATACCGAATCCAATTAAATTAATCAAAGGCATTAATAAATTAATTTCAAACTCAATACTGTTAAATATCCCAATATAAATTGCTAATAAAGCTATTAAAAATGGCATATATTTTGAATAATCCAGCTCTTGTTCAATCTTTTCCATTCTAGCAATCCCTAATGTAATAGTAGATAAACTCAATTTTCGTATTTCATTTAAATGTATAATTGAATTTGAACTTCCATTCTTCAATCCAAAAATTGTTTGAAAGTTAGTTACTATGTCTTTCTCACTACTATTTAATAAAATATCTCTAATATCTTCTGAATTCATAGAAACACCTCCTATTTTACTTATCGGTAAAATTTAGCTTTATATAAAAAGTAATAGATCAAGAGATTAGCAAGTTTTTTGAATTGATATTTAATTTATTCTTAACTCTTTCAATATATTATTGTACAGTACTTTTACCAATTTCTAATTCTTCAGCAATCTCTGCATAACTCATTAAATAAGCTTTATGCAGTATAAAACACTATGAAGCACATTTTAATCAAATCACATTATCAAATGATGATTAATTTTTGTGGGTGTTTCGTGGGTGAGTTCGTGGGTGCTTAAAATAAGACAATTTTAAACACAAAACAAAAACCCCTCAACACCAGAAGTGTCAAGGAGTTTCCTTCCTTAAAATGCGGAAATGTATTGTTCTCTTTCCCAAGGGTGAACTTGTGTACGGAACATGTCCCACTCAATTTCTTTTGATTCGATAAAGTGTTCAAATAGGTGTTCACCTAATGCTTCAATGATTACTTCGTCTTTTTTCAATTCTTCTAAAGCATCAGCTAATGTTGCAGGTAAATCTTGAATACCATTAGCTTCTCTTTCTTCTTTGTCCATAATATAAATATTGCGATCAATTGCTTTTGGTGCTTCTAGATTATTTTTAATACCATCTAAACCAGAAGCTAATAGCACAGATAAAGCTAAGTAAGGGTTCGCCGCAGGGTCTACACTACGAACTTCCACTCTTGTACTTGCACCACGGGAAGAAGGAACACGAATTAATGGACTACGATTTGATCCAGACCATGCCACATAACAAGGTGCTTCATAGCCCGGTACTAAACGTTTATAAGAGTTTACTGTTGGGTTTGTTACCGCAGTAAAGGAAAGGGCATGCTTAATCGTACCAGCAATAAATTGATAAGCCGTATCACTTAATTGTAAAGGACCATTCTCATCTAAGAATGTATTCGTTTTTCCTTTAAACAAAGACATATTACAGTGCATACCAGATCCATTGACACCGAATAATGGTTTTGGCATAAATGTTGCATGCAAACCGTGCTTACGTGCAATGGTTTTTACTACTAACTTGAATGTTTGAATATCATCGGCATGTTTAAGAGCATCGGAATATTTAAAGTCAATTTCATGTTGACCTGGAGCTACTTCGTGGTGAGAAGCCTCTATTTCAAATCCCATTTCTTCTAATTCTAATACAATATCACGCCGGCAATTTTCACCTAAATCTGTTGGAGCAAGGTCAAAATAGCCACCTTTATCATTTAATTCAAGAGTAGGATCCCCTTTTTCGTCAAGCTTAAATAAGAAAAATTCAGGCTCCGTACCAATATTAAATGCGGTAAAACCTAAGTCTTCTGCAATTTTTAAATTGCGTTTCAAGTTATAACGCGGGCAGCCAGAGAAAGGAGTACCATCAGTATTGTAAATATCACAAATAAAACGTGCTACTTTACCTTTTTCTGATGTCCAAGGGAATACAACAAATGTGTCTAAATCTGGATATAGTTTCATATCAGATTCTTCAATTCGAACAAATCCTTCAATAGAAGATCCGTCAAAGACCATTTGATTATCCAAAGCTTTGTCTAATTGGCTTAGAGGAATTTCTACATTCTTAATTGTTCCAAGTAAATCTGTAAACTGTAAACGAATAAACTTGACATTTTCTTCTGCAATTTTGCGTTTGATCTCTTCTTTAGTTAATCCCATTCATTTATTCTCTCCTTTATTGTTTAATGGAAGAACCTAGATAGTTCTCCCTGTCTTAACGAAGTTTTGCCCAATCTGCCCGCATCCATTAATTCTTTTTGCAGGATTTTGCGAAGTTCTTTTTCCGATAATTCTTCTTCGCTTACTTTCTTTTCTTCCGTTTTTGGCATTTCCTTGATCAACAATACTTGTTTAATGCCAGCCAAATTAATTCCTTTTTCAATCAACTCTTTAATCTCCAATAGACGATCTACATCATTAAACGAAAAAAGACGTTGATTACCTTCTGTGCGAGAAGGATGAATTAATTGGTGTTGCTCATAATAACGGATTTGTCTTGCTGTTAGCCCTGTCAAGGACTTTACAATTCCGATAGAAAATAAGGGCATAGAACGTCGATCGATTTCGCTCATTACATAAACCCCTTTCTATAAAATTATGATATACTTATTATACATTATGCAGGTTATCTGTCAAGGGATGTTAGAAAACCTTACATATAAAATGGTGAATCATTCTTGATGCTATAAATTGCACTTGTGACGGCTAATTTAACATGAGCATAAGTTAAGCCACCCTGAACAAAAGCAATATAAGGTGGACGAATCGGACCATCGGCAGTTAATTCCAAGCTTGCACCTTGCATAAATGTGCCTGCCGCCATAATTACCTCATCTTCGTATCCAGGCATTGGTGCAGGATATGGTACTACATGTGAATTAATCGGAGACTGAGTTTGAATGGTCTGACAAAATTGAATCATCTGTTCTGCTGTATCAAACTCTACCGATTGAATGAGATCTGTTCTTTTCTCATGATAACTAGGAGAAGTACGAAAACCGTGTGAATTCAATACATAAGAAGAAAAGACAGCACCGCGAAGTGCCTCACTCACGGTATGTGGTGCTAAGAATAATCCTTGATACATTTCTTGAAGCATGCCAAGGCTTGCACCAATTTCTTTCCCGATTCCAGGTGCAGTTAAACGAAATGCAGCCATTTCCACTAATTCTTTTTTTCCTGCTACATAGCCTCCCGTTCTCGCGATCCCTCCACCTGGGTTTTTGATTAAAGAACCTGCGATGATATCTGCACCAACTTCTAGGGGTTCCTTCGTCTCTACAAATTCGCCATAGCAATTATCTACGAAAATGATCAGATCTTTTTTTATTCTCCTAAGCTCTTCGATTGCTTTTTCTATTTTTTCAATAGAAAGTGATGGTCTACTATCATATCCTTTAGAGCGTTGAATGGCGACAACCTTTGTATTTGACTGGATAGATTTTTCTACTTCCTTCATATTAATGTCCCCATCAAGCAGTGGAACATAATCATACTCAATGCCAAAGTCTTCTAACGCCCCTCCCTTTCTATCATCTGATTTAATTACTTGTTCTAACGTATCATAGGGCTTACCTGTTATGTAAAGCAGTTGATCATTTGGGCGAAGCACACCAAATAGCGCTAATGTTATGGCATGGGTACCGGAGGAGATTTGTGGGCGAACAAGGGCATCCTCGGCTTTGAACACCGAGGAATATACCGCTTCTAGCTTATCTCTTCCATAGTCGTCATAACCGTAGCCAGTAGTTGGATTAAAATCACTGTCACTTACCGCTAGCTTTTGGAACGCTTCTAACACCTTCTTCTGGTTATATAATTCGTTTGCTTGTATTCTTTGCAAATATGGCTCAATTTGTTTCTCTATTTTTTTAATTTCTTCTGAAATCGTCATTGTTGCTGGAACTCCTTTATTTCACGCATAATGGGATGGCTTTGGTCGACAAAGCCTTTCACTAAATAGCCCTCTGTTACTTCCTGATAAGCCAATTCATCTATAATAGAATGCTTTTTTAAACGATTAAGTGTTCGACTTTCACTTTCAGGAATAAGACATTGATATGGCTGCATTTGTTCGGAAAGAAATGCTTCGATTTTTTCCTTTAATTGTAATAAATCTGCCTCATTCCTCGCACTCATTAAATAATATGGATGGCTATGTGGGATAAAATCATCCGAATCGATCAAATCTTTTTTATTATAGATGGTCAATACCGGTATTTCACTAGCTTCTAGTTCCTTTAATTGCTGTAATACCGTTTCTTCATGATCCTCTTTATCTGGTGCTGCTACATCGATAACATGTAAGATTACATCAGCTTCTTTTACCTCTTCTAAAGTCGACCGAAATGCTGCGATTAGTGATGTTGGTAAATCCTGAATAAAACCAACTGTATCTGTTAAGATTAGTTCCAATCCTTTTGGAAGTCGTAGCTTTCTTGTCAACGGATCAAGTGTTGCAAATAACTTATCTTCCTGTAATGACTCACTTCGAGTCAAGGCATTAAAAATGGTTGATTTCCCTGCGTTCGTATAACCGACAATAGCAATTTGCAACAAGTGATTTTTCCTTCTTTTACTACGATACTGTTCCCTTTGATTGACAACTGACTTTAATTGATACTTAAGCTCATCCATTCTCCTTTGGATATGTCTGCGATCTGTTTCTAACTTTGTTTCACCTGGACCTCTTGTTCCAATTCCAGCCCCTAGTCTCGAGAGATCGGTACCCTGACCACGTAATCTTGGAAGCATGTACGCATATTGCGCTAATTCAACTTGCAATTTTCCTTCCCTTGTTTGCGCTCTTGCGGCGAATATATCTAGAATAAGCTGACTTCTGTCAATAATTCGAACTTCAAGGTAATCCTGAAGATTCCGAATTTGCCCCCCAGATAACTCATGATTGGCAATCACCACATCGATTTCTTCTTCTACACATATAGCTTTAATTTCTTCAAGCTTTCCTTCGCCGACATATGTAGCAGGATGTGGATTGATTCGTTTTTGTGTAAGGGTATGGACAACCATACCATCAGCTGTTTTTGCTAAAGCCTTTAATTCCTCTAGTGAATAGATAAATCGGTCATTCTCGTCTTTCTCTGTCATAATTGCGATTAACAAAACTCGTTCTATTCTGATCACCTACTTTTTATCACTCAAATCAAATGGCGCTATTCATCATAGCGCCACTTTTTTATTCCTTATCTAGTGTTACATTTTTAGCGGGAGAAAATGTAGAAATAGCATGCTTAAAAATTAACTGCTGCTTACCTTCAGTTTCAAGCAGAACAGTAAAGTTATCAAAAGCTTTTACTACTCCTCTTAATTGGAAACCATTTGTTAAGAAGACCGTAACGGGAATGCGTTCTTTTCGTAATTGATTTAAGTATTGGTCTTGAATATTGACTGATTGAGACATTGCAAATCCTCCTCATTTTTCTCTATACTTTACTAATTCTATTTTTTTATTAGGAATCCTTCTAAATCACTTAAAATAATTCGAAAAACTTTCTCCTTCGTCTCAGGAAGTATGGAATACCATTGTACCGGCATTTTATTTTTGAACCAAGTATATTGTCTTTTGGCAAACCTTCTAGAATTTCTTTTCAAAAGATCCAAGGCACCTTCTAGTGATATCTCGCCTTTATAATATGGTATCAATTCCTTATATCCGATCCCACGCATAGACTGTGTGTGTTCATATCCATTATCAAGCAATTTCTTCACTTCTTCTAAAAGGCCATCTTCTACCATCTGATCCACTCTTGCATTAATTCGATCATACAATACAGCTCGGTCCATATCTAATCCAACAATATAAGCATCATAGAGCATCTCATTCTGATCCTGTTGGTATTCTGTCATCGTCTTGCCTGTCCGATCATATACTTCTAATGCTCTTATTAATCTTCGCTTATTATTGAGATGTATTTTCTCTGCTTGTTCAGGATCGATTTGCTTTAATCTCTCATAAACTGCTTCTATACCTTTTGTTTCGATTTCTGATTCAATTCTTTGCTGATAAATAACATTACGTTCTTCCTCTGCGAACTGATAGTCATAAAGTACGGATTGGATATATAAACCCGTGCCACCGGCAATAATCACGGCTTTATTACGCGCAGCAATTTCTCGAATGGATTCTCTAACTCTTTTTTGAAAATCAGCAACTGAAAAAGAGTCTGCTGGATCTAAAATGTCAATAAGATGGTGAGGAATACCAGCCATTTCCTGTTCCGTTACTTTTGCCGTACCAATATCCATTTCACGGTATACCTGCATGGAATCTCCGCTAATTATTTCTCCATTAAATTCTTTGGCAACTTTAATACTTAAAGCTGTCTTACCAACAGCAGTTGGGCCTACTACTACGATTATTTTCTGCTTCATACTTGCTCCCTTTCATGGGTGACACTTCTATCATCACTAGTATACACGATAACGATCATTTCTTCATCTTTTTACATAACTCGTTTAAACATTTTCTCCATTTCATATTTTGTAAATTGAATAATAATCGGTCGTCCATGAGGACAAGTAAAAGGCTCCTCGCAAGCTCTTAAATCATCTAGTAATCTTCGCATATCTTCCAAGTTTAAATAATGATTCGCCTTTATCGATCTTTTACACGACATGAGGATCGCTGCTTCTTCTCTTAACTTAGGAATATTTACTCTCTGATCTCGTATTAATTGATCGATAATCTCACGAATAATTTCCTCTTCTTCCCCTTTCGGAAACCAGCTAGGATAAGAACGGATAAGATACGAATGATGGCCAAATGATTCAAAGAATAAACCTATTCTCTTTAACTCTTCCGAATATTGTTCAATAAACAGTGCTTCTTGCTGTGTAAATTCAAATGTGATTGGAACAAGTAAATCCTGCAGTTCTCGTTCTACCTCCCCAATTTTTTCACGGAAAAACTCATACTTTATCCGCTCTTGGGCTGCATGCTGATCAATGATATATAACCCTTCATCATTTTGAGCTAGAATATAGGTTCCATGATGCTGTCCGATTGGATAGAGTGTCGGTACTCGTTCCTCTATAGATTCGTTTTCTATCTCTTGTTTTTCGTCCTGTTCCAGCCAATTTTCATGAAGCAATATCTTCTCGGAAGATGTTGCGATATTGTCATCATGTTGTTGCTCGATGTTTGGCTCTACTAAAGGACCTTCATTAATCTGAAAATTAGATGCACTATCCTCTTGAGGAGTTGGCTGTTCCTCTGTTGGCTGAGAGGATTCTTCGAAATAAAACTGTGGCTGGACCGTTTTTTCTTTTTCTACAGACTTAGGTGCACCACTTGGTATTAAGGTTTCTTGATGAAAAGCATCCTTAATCATTTGTTCAACAGCTGCAAATAGCTCTTTTTCTTTACTAAAACGCACCTCTAGTTTGGTTGGATGGACATTTACATCAATTAAGATTGGATCCATTTCGATTTGTAATACAACGATAGGCTGACGACCAATCGGAAGAAAGGTATGATATCCATTGGCAATCGCTTTTGCTAAACCAATACTACGAACATATCTCCCATTAATTACCGTTGTAATATAATTCCTCGACGCTCGTGTTATCTCTGGTTTTGCAATATACCCTTTCACTTCATAATCCATTGTCCGCGCTCTAACTGGAATCATTTTTTTCGCTACTGAAAAACCATAAATGGCTGCAATAATTTGTAATGTGTCCCCTTTTCCGGAAGTTTGAAAAATTCTTTTACCATTGTGTGTTAGTTCAAAACGAATATCCGGGTGGGAAAGTGCCATCCGATTAATAATATCAGTAATGTGCCCTAATTCAGTATGGACGGTTTTTAAATATTTTAACCGTGCAGGCGTATTAAAAAACAAGTCTTTTACCGTAATCTCTGTTCCTCTTCTCGCATCACTATATCCTTCTGATTGTAGCTCTCCACCTTCCAGCTCCAGCACGGTTCCTGCCTCTTCACCTGTCGAAGTCTGAATTCGCAATCTACTAACAGCGGCAATACTTGCTAATGCTTCACCTCTAAAGCCTAATGTCTTCACATGAAAAAGGTCATTTTCATTCGTAATCTTACTTGTTGCATGTCGTAGAAAAGCATTCTTACATTGATCAGCCGGGATTCCCACTCCATCATCTGTTACTTTAATGGTTTGAAGTCCTGCTTCTTCTATATCTACTTTTATCCAGTTACTTTTGGCATCTACACTGTTCTCTACCAGTTCCTTTACGACAGAAGCTGGGCGTTCTACTACTTCTCCTGCCGCAATTTTATTGGCTAGAAAATCTGGTAGTTCCATAATTTTCATCATAGAATCAACCCTTTTTTACCTGTTTTTGCAATTGATATAATTGATTCATTGCTTCCATTGGTGTCATTTCTAAAATGTTTAACTTTTTTAACTTATTGACAAGTTCTGACTCTGCTTGTTTTTCTTTTTGCTTCATTGGTTTCTCTTCCACAAAGAAGCTCATCTGCTCTATATCAGATGCTTTAGAGTCTATGGAACGATGAGTCATACTGCTGTCGTTATTTTCCAATTGCTCTAAAATGACGTTGGCTCGATTGATCAAAGAATCGGGTAAACCAGCAAGCTTAGCGACATGGATTCCATAGCTCTCATCCGCAGCACCTTGATGAATTTGATGTAGAAATACGACTTCCTCGTTAATTTCTTCTGCACGAACGTGAATATTTCTTAACCCATTGAGCTTTTCTTCTAAACTAGTTAACTCATGATAGTGTGTAGAAAATAGGGTCTTGGCATGGATATACTCATGAATATGCTCAATAATCGCTTGAGCAATGGCCATTCCATCATACGTGCTCGTGCCTCGACCAATTTCATCCAGTAGAATAAGACTATTGTTCGTTGCGTGTTGAACAGCATGCTTGGCCTCTAGCATCTCCACCATAAATGTACTTTGTCCAGATACAAGATCATCTGCAGCACCAATTCTAGTGAAGATCTGATCAAATATAGTAAGCTGCGCTGATTTTGCTGGAACAAAACAGCCAACCTGTGCCATGATGATAGTGAGCGCTAATTGTCTCATATACGTACTTTTACCAGACATATTTGGCCCAGTAATTAGTAACATAAACTTATCTTCATCTAATTGAATATCATTTGGGACAAATGCCTCTTCTTTCATGACTTTTTCTACTACAGGATGACGGCTTTCCACAAGCTTAACACTATTAGTATTTGTGAAGGTTGGGCGAACATAATTATTCTCTTCACTAACCGTTGCAAAGCATTGTAGAACATCGATTTCACTAATTCGTTCCGCTAGCTTTTGTAAGGCAGGGATATACTGTTTTACCTTCTCGCGAATTTCCAAAAATAATTGATATTCTAGCTCAACGCTTTTTTCTTCTGCTTCTAGTATCAGTTTTTCCTTCTCTTTTAAATCATTCGTAATAAATCTTTCTGCATTTGTTAAAGTTTGTTTTCTTTCATATCTACCTTCTGGAATAAGGTGAAGATTGGCCTTTGTTACTTCGATATAGTACCCAAATACTTTATTAAAGCCAACCTTTAATGACTTTATATTCGTTGCTAGCTTCTCTTTTCTTTCTAGCTCTGCTATCCAGTCCTTTCCATTACGGGAGGCATCTCTATACTGATCTAGTGTAGCATGAAATCCGTCCTTTAGGATATTGCCATCTGTAATCGATAATGGTGGCTCCTCGATAATACTTTCTTCCAATAAGTTGGTTAGTTGTGGTAAGGAATCTAACTCTTCTGCTAATTGATTTAGTGCTTTATTATCAAAATGATGTAGTAATTGTTGTATCAACGGAACATTTTTTAATGATTTTTTTAATTGAATGAGATCACGTGCATTAACATTTCCAAAGGAAACCCTCCCTGATAGGCGCTCTAAATCATAAATAGATCTTAATGCTTCCCGTAAACCTTCTCGTTCCATAAATTGATCATAAATACCTTCTACCATATCTAAACGGGCTTCAATCAACGAGCTTGTGAGCAATGGCCTTTCTAGCCATTTTTTTAATTTTCTTGCCCCCATTGCCGTTACTGTGCGATCAATGACCCATAACAAACTCCCGAATTTTTCTTTTCTCATCATAGAAGCGGTAATTTCCAAATTGCGTTTGGAATACATATCCAAGGTCATGTATGCTTCTAATTCAATTTCTTGCGCCTTCTTCAAATGTTCAAACGAACGTTTTTGAGTTTGAAAGAGATAATTGTATAGTGTCATACAAATATCGTGTAGCTCTCTATTCCTTACATCCTCAATTAATATCTGCATATTATCAGGAAATTTCTCGTGACGAGGGGTAGAAAGCGTCAATTGCATTTTTTCGATTAATTCGCGTTGATAATCCTCCTCTAGCTCCTTCTCTACAATAACCTCCTTTATCGGGCGATTAAATAATTCACTTAATACTGCTTGCCAGCCTCTGGTTATTTTCATTACGAAGGTTTCCCCTGTTGTCATGTCAGAATAAGCAAAAGCAAACGTAGATGGACCTATTTTTTCTATAGCTGCTAAATAATTATTCTCTCGGTCATTTAGCATTTTTCCTTCCATCACCGTACCAGGTGTGATCAATTGGACCACTTCCCGTTTTACTACACCTTTTGCCACTTTTGGATCCTCCACTTGCTCACAAATGGCTACCTTATAACCTTTTTCTATTAATGTTTTTATGTAATTTTCGGCAGAGTGGTACGGTACCCCACACATCGGAATTCTGTCTGCTGTTCCTCCATCTCTACTTGTTAACGTAATTTCTAGTTCTTGTGCAGCTTTCTTAGCATCTTCAAAAAACATTTCATAAAAATCGCCTAAACGAAAAAATAGAAAACTATCTTTATAGTCAGATTTTATTTTTAAATATTGCTGTATCATCGGCGTATAACCCATTATTTTTCCTCCAACATTGCTATCATTCATTCCACATTATAACACAGAATAAGAAGAGTTGAGAAAGGTTGAAGTCAAAAGCTATTACATGAAAGAAAAAGGAAGATTTGATATAGTTAAACTAGATGTTATAAAAGGAGTTGATAGAATGTATCGCAAGGTAGAAGATTTTTTAGTAGATTGGAAAAATGAAGCTGATGGAACAAGTAGGGTTCTTGCAGCGATGACAGATGATAAGCTCGAACAAGCTATTGTACAGGGGCATAACACATTAGGATGGCTAGGCTGGCATTTAGCAACATCTCCTGCTTTATTTGCAGGGTTAGTAGGACTTGATGTGAAAGCCAATTCTCAACAGGAAATACCAGATAACGTACAAACAATTTTAGATGCCTATAAGAAAATAGTAAACGATATACAGGAAGCCGTCGAACAACAGTTAACAGATGAGTTACTAAATGAAGAAGTAGAAAGCTTTGGTTCGATGGTTCCACGTGGTGCCTTACTCAAGAAATTAGTGGATCATCAAACACATCATCGCGGACAAATGACCGTTCTCCTTCGTCAAGCTGGACTAACTGTTCCAGGTGTTTTGGGGCCTACTAAAGAAGAAAGTAATTAAGAGAATCCCATGTAGCAAACATCCATCGTATGGTTTGAGACATTGCTTAGCTTCTGGTGGTTCAAGTTACATATGCCAATTTGTATAGGAAGCCAAGCACTTAAACGTTCTGTATAAGTGCTTGTTTCTTATACATGAGTCTTCCATTAGTAGGAGCTTACGGACGATTTTGCAAAAAAAATACAGTGTGGAAATTGCCACACTGTAAGTATTACTCTTCCTCATCATTTGCAAGAAAATCTGGATCGATCGAGTCTAGTTCATCATCTGAGATGGCTAAATCCCATTCTTCATCATCGTAAACTTTTCCTTCTGGATCAACTTTTACGCAAACTTTCGTTTCTCCAACCACTTCCACAAGAAACTCACGTTCTACATCAACTTTGATCTTATTTCCTTTTGTTTCAATCGTACATTCTAAACAATTAGGCTGCTGAATGACCTTTGCAATTACTTCACATTCATCCCCTAGATGATGTTTGTCACGAATGGATAAAGGTATTTTATCGCAATATTCAACTCGTTCAGAAACTACCTCAGTCTTCGTATTATCATTGAAAGCATACCATACATTAGCATCATAGCTTCCTTTAATTTCAACTGTTTCGTCGTTGATAAGTTTTGCATGATAGTGATGATTTATAATCCAACAGCCAAGTATACTTGAAGGTCGATGAGTTGGTGTAATATAATTCGTATCTTGTTTGAACTTTCTACCTTTGCCAATTACCGCTTTCGTAATAATTTCTCGGTATTGTTGGTCAAGAAAAGACATGTAATGTTAACCTCCCTCTTAATTCATTTCCATCATATGCGAGATATTCACCTATAGTGCCTAAATCTTTTTAAGGAGTGTAGGCCATAGATTCTACTCCATCCTATGCAAATGCCTAGAAATGTGTACATAAAAGAGAGGATTTTTTCATTGAAAGCAATATCTAGAAGCTAATAAAAGCATCACTATAGAAATTCTATAATGATGCTCCATTTTTACTAACAATGTTCATTTTTACTGGAACCAGTAGTACCTGCAAGTACGTCCCCACCAGTTGAACGAATGACTTCATTGGTAATTTCACGAGCAATGGTGTTGGTTACTAATTGTAAAATATCATTAATAACAACCTGTGTATCCTTAAATTCTTGTACGATAGGAATTTCGTCAATTTCTGCTTGTAATCGGTCGATTTCTTTTTCTACCTTTTTCAAGGCTTCTTCCTTACCATATGCTTGAAAGTTAACTGCTTGCTTTTGCAATGCTTTGATTTTTTTAATCGTACTTTGAATTTTAGTACTTTCATTAAGTTTTGCTTCTAACTGCTTGAATCGCTCAATTTCTTCCATACTGGCCATCTTCATAGCCAAATCATGCGCTTCTTCTAATACCTCTTTTTTTGTATATTTTGCCATATTAATTCACCTCAACTGCTGACTCAACTAATTCTCCATCTAATGTCCACGTTTTGGTATTCGTGATTTTCACTTCGACGATTTCCCCAATAATAGATTTTGGTCCTTTGAAATTAACTAATTTATTACGTTCTGTATATCCTGAAAGAACGTCTGGATCCTTTTTACTTTCGCCTTCCACAAGAACCTTGACCGTTTTACCTTCATAATGTTTCATAGCCTCTGCAGATTGTTTATTTACTAATGCATTCAGACGTTGCAATCTTTCTTTTTTCACTTCCATTGGAATATTATCTTCCCATTTAGCTGCTGGTGTACCTTCTCTCGGTGAATAGATAAAGGTATAAGCACTCTCAAAGCCTACCTCTTCGACTAATGACATCGTTTGCTCAAATTGTTCATCTGTTTCGTTAGGGAATCCTACAATAATATCTGTTGTTAATGTAGCATTCGGCATAGCTTCTCGAATCTTGCGGACAAGCTCTAAGTAATCCTCTCTTGTATAGCGTCGTGCCATAACTCGTAAAACCTCTGAACTACCTGATTGTACTGGAAGATGAATATGATCTAATAAGTTTCCACCTTTTGCGAGTACTTCAATTAAATGATCATCAAAGTCTCTAGGATGGGATGTCGTGAAACGAACTCTAGGAATATCAATCTTTCGGATTTCATCCATTAAGTCCCCTAAACCATAGTCTATGTCCAAATCCTTGCCATAAGCATTGACGTTTTGTCCAAGTAAAGTAATTTCTTTATAACCTTGGGCAGCTAAATGGCGAACTTCCTGAATAATATCCTCTGGACGACGACTTCTTTCCTTACCTCTTGTATATGGAACGATGCAATATGTACAGAACTTATCACACCCATACATAATATTCACCCATGCTTTAATCTTACCATTACGAACCTTAGGTAAATTTTCAATAATATCTCCTTCTTTTGACCACACTTCTACCACCATTTCTTTACCGAACATTGCCTCATTGATTAGTTTCGGTAATCGATGAATATTGTGTGTACCGAAGATAAGATCGACAAATGGATGCTTTTTCAAAATACGGTTTACTACTGATTCCTCTTGAGACATACAGCCACAAACACCAATAATTAAATCAGGATTTTCTGTTTTTAATGGCTTTAAGTGCCCAATTTCTCCAAACACTTTATTTTCCGCATTCTCACGAATTGCGCAAGTATTTAATAAAATGATATCTGCATCATCCGTACTATCTGTTGATTGATATCCCATATTCGTCAAAATACCTGCCATTACCTCTGTATCATGTTCATTCATTTGACAGCCATAAGTACGAATTAAAAATTTCTTCCCTTTTCCAACAGCTCGCATCTCTAAAGGAATATCAAAATCATAATGAATATCTACGTCTTTTTTTCGTCGACTTCTGGCTTTCTTTAAGTTTGGTGGCTCATAGGTAGTTTGAAAATATTTTGATATTAATTCATCACTTGAAAGCTTTTTTAAGCGGTCTAAATTGCGATTCGGTTCGGATTTTACGTCCGTTGAATCACTTTGCTTAATTTGTTGACTTTCTAATCGTTGTTTCTCGTTCATTCTTTAAAAACTCCTTTCACAAGATCAAGAAAAACTACTTCATCTATTATATGGGATATAGAGACGAATTACAAAATCTAATTACCTAGAATGGTAAATTTTCAACGAAATTGTTGGACGTAATTCGATTTAGCGTATAATCTGATAATAAAGTTTTTAAATAGGAAATAAAGGCTGGATATTGATCAATGTTCTTTAATTGATCTGCTAAGTCATCACTACCATCAAAATCTGATCCAAAAATGATATTCTTTTCTGCGCCTTTATGTAGTAAATAATCAATATGCTGGTAGATATCATCATACGTGACGTATTGCTTAGTAGTAAGGAACTCGCGAACAAAGTTAATACCAATTAGACCCCCTTTTTCTATCAATACCTGGATTTGCTTGTCATCTAAATTACGCGGATGTGGATGAACAGCTTGCACGTTTGCATGGGAGACCATTGGAAAATCAGCTAACTGAACGGCCTCAAAAAACCCACTATAAGATATATGGGCTAAATCTGTCCATATGTTGTATTGATTCAATAACTGGATTACTTCCTTCCCAAACTCTGTTAATCCAGCACCTCTTTGCTCCATCACTCCATCTGTCACAAGGTTTGGATTATTCCAGGAGAGTCCGACCATTTTTACACCTAGACGTAGTAGTATCCTTAACTTATAAAGATCACTGCCAATTAAATCCAACCCTTCCAATGTAAGTATAGCCCCACGTTCCGTATTTTTTAGCGAGAGAATTTCTTGCTTATTCGTAATAAATTTTATCTCGGGATATGGTTGAATGATTTTGTCGAAAAAGAGGTCAATCATCTGTAGTCCTGTCGTGAATTTCGCTTCCATTGGTACTTCAGGTGGTACAAAAATGGCAAAGCATTGAACTTGGACATTACTGTTCAGCCATTTCTCTCTATTTACAGATAAACGGGAGTCATTTGCAAATTCATAGGCTTTTGACCACATTTTCCAAAGTGCGTCACAATGACAATCAATCATTTCCCCTTCTCCTCCTATCTAAAAAACCTGTTTGTCCGGAAACAAACAGGTTAATCCATTATATCGATCTTATCTTGGTTCTACAATAAGTTTAATGGCCGTACGTTCTTCATTATCAATCATGATATCAGTAAAAGCCGGAATACAAATGAGATCTACTCCACTTGGGGCTACAAAACCACGAGCAATAGCAACTGCTTTCACTGCTTGATTTAATGCACCAGCACCAATTGCTTGAATTTCTGCGGAACCACGTTCACGTAAGACATTTGCAAGTGCGCCTGCTACAGAATTCGGATTTGATTTTGCTGAAACTTTTAATATGTCCATTCCCTAGTACCTCCTTCAATTCCTATTGTTATCCCACTTTTACTATATTCAGCTACATGAAAGATATTCCTTTTTATTATGAAGGATAAGATAAGAAAATTCAAATCTTTTGTCAGGTTTTCTCAGTACTGTCAAGGCTTGTTTAAGAGAAGAATGGATGATCATCATTGATTTGTACTCTATCAATCTGCTTGGATTTTCCAGTCACTGGATCTATATCAATAACCACTGCACTTAATTGTGTCGGACCGGATTTGGGAACTTCAAATCGAACAGGTAAACCAGTTAAAAATTTTTTTATAACGGCCTCTCTATCCATTCCCAATATCCCATCATACGGTCCAGTCATACCGACATCACTGATATAGGCTGTTCCATTAGGCAACACACGATTATCTGCTGTTTGTACATGTGTATGTGTCCCCACAACAGCACTTACTTTACCATCCAAATACCAGGCAAATGCTTGTTTTTCACTTGTCGCTTCTGCATGAAAATCTACAAATACGATATTGGTTCTTTTTTTCGCAAGTTTAAGCAGTTCATCTATTTTACGAAAAGGATCATCTGCTGGCTGCATAAAAGTGCGGCCAAGTATATTAATTACTGCAATTTCTTTCCCATTAGATTTTACAAAAACTACTTCCTTTCCTGGCGTACCAGGCGGTAGATTAGCAGGGCGGACCATGTAAGTTGCTTCATCAATAAACTGGAAAATGTCTTTCTTATCCCATGTATGATTTCCCATCGTAATCGCTTGAACGCCAGATTCCAACAAGTTTTTATAAATTTTTTCGGTTATTCCTTTACCTGCTGCTGCATTCTCACCATTTACAATCGTTACATGTGGTTGATATTTTGACTTTAATTTCGATAAATAGCTTTGCACCATTTCTCTGCCTGGAGATCCAACAATATCTCCGATAAATAATAATCTCATGTTTTGACTACCTTTCTCTGTTTATACCAACAGTTTTACATACTACGAGAAAAAAGTCCAATTCTTCTAATTTTAGAGGCAGAAATATAAAGAACCTAACTATTTAATTAAAAAAGCTAATATATGAGAAAATATTTGAGTTGGTTTTTCCTCTAATACTAAATGTCCAGAATCAGGAATAATATGGAGTATAGAATTTGGAATAGATTCATTAAGCTGGTGGGCTTTTTCAACTGGTATCCACTCATCTTTTTCTCCCCATAATATGAGTGTAGGGACATTCATATCTTTATATTGGGCTTCTATTTCTTTCGTATATTTCATATCTGATTGAGCAATCTGGCGATAGAATGCCTTTTTCCCCTTTTCATTACACCAATAGCTAACTATACTTTTGATAATGTTTTCATCTAATGGATTATATAAAGCACTCTTAACATAAGTTGTCACTAAATTCTCATGTATATAGTCTGGTAACCCTTGAAAGGCTTCTTCGTAGTTAGCTATATGTCGAAAGAATGGTGAACCCCATTCTCCTATAGCCACAGGATCTATTAAAACAATCTTTTCAAAATCTATTTGATTTACAATATGGGTTCTTAGTACTGTACCCCCACCAAAATCATGACCAATTATGATAGGTTTAGAAACATCCAAATGTCTTAATAATTCATTTAATACTTCATTTTGTATCCCTAATGATACGTCAGTCTCTATTTTCTCTGATTGCCCGTAACCAATTAGATCATAATAATATACCTTATACCAATCACTCAAAGCATCAATTAAATGTCTATAGTTATAAGCTGACCAAGGTGTACCGTGTACTAGAACCAAAGCTTTACCTTCCCCTTTGACGTCGTATTTTATTTTTCCATAGCTAGATTGAAAAGACTTGGTTAAACGAAAGTTACTCATTTCATCACTCCATAAAATTTAATTGAAAAATTCACCTTGGTTGATCACATGTATTTGCTAGTAAAAGGAGAAAAAATTTTATCTAATAAAATATCCGAACTCCATTTAGAATTTGATATTCTTAATGGATGTTCGGATATTTTGGTTAGCTTCATTCATTTGGCTCATGGCTCAAATAATTATTTCGCGTATTCTACGGATCTTGTCTCACGGATGACGGTTACCTTGATATGACCAGGATAATCTAATTCATCCTCGATTCGTTTACGAATATCTCTTGCAATCTTCGTTGCCTCTAAATCATCAATTTCATCTGGTTTAACAATAATGCGAATTTCTCTACCGGCTTGAATAGCAAATGATTTCTCCACTCCATCATATGATTCAGAGATTTCTTCTAATTTTTCTAAACGTTTAATATAATTCTCGAGAGTCTCACTTCTCGCTCCTGGTCGAGCAGCAGAAAGTGCGTCAGCGGCTGCAACAATAACAGAAATAGTAGATGTTGCTTCTTCATCACCATGATGGGAAGCAATGGCATTGATTACCACTTCATTTTCTTTATATTTACTTGCTAATTCCTTTCCAATTTCCACATGACTACCTTCCACCTCATGGTCGATTGCTTTACCGATGTCATGCAATAGTCCAGCACGCTTTGCTAAGGTTTGATCTTCACCTAGTTCCGCCGCTAACAATCCAGACAAGTAAGCTACTTCAGTAGAATGTTTTAATACATTTTGTCCATAGCTTGTACGATATTTTAGTCGACCAAGGATTTTCACAAGGTCTGGATGAAGTCCATGAACACCGACTTCAAAGGTTGTTTGTTCTCCGTAATCACGGATATATTCATCCACTTCACGGCGGGATTTATCTACCATTTCTTCAATTCTCGCAGGGTGTATACGTCCATCCTGAACCAATTTCTCTAATGCAATTCTAGCAATTTCACGACGTATAGGATCAAAACCTGATAAAATAACCGCTTCTGGAGTATCATCAATAATAAGATCTATCCCTGTTAGTGTTTCAAGTGTTCGAATATTTCGACCTTCACGACCTATAATTCGACCTTTCATCTCATCATTTGGAAGATTCACAACGGAAACAGTTGTCTCAGCAACATGATCTGCAGCACAGCGTTGAAGTGCGAGCGATAAAATATTTTTCGCTTTTTTATCCGCTTCTTCTTTTGCCTTATTTTCAGCTTCTTTAATAATTAAAGCTGATTCATGTGTTACTTCCTCTTCAACTCGCTGTAAAATAATTTGTTTCGCTTGATCAGTGGTATAGCCTGAAATTCGTTCCAATTCTGTTTGTTGCTCGCGTAACATTTCTCCAACTTTGCTTTCCATTTCTTCAATTTGTTGTTGTTTTTCTGTTAGCGAACCTTCTTTCTTCTCTAACAATAACTCACGCTTATCTAATGTTTGATCTTTTCGATTAAGATTCTCTTCCTTTTGCATGAGACGACTTTCAAGCTTCTGTATTTCCACGCGTCGTTCACGAAGCTCTTGTTCTGCTTGCTGGCGAAATTTGTGATTCTCATCTTTTGCCTCTAATAAAGCCTCTTTTTTCGCTACTTCAGCATTTTTATTGCCTTCTTCGACAATTTGTTTAGCTAATTGCTCTGCACTCGAAATCTTCTTCTCAGCAATTGTCTTTCGAATCAGATAACCAACAACAATACCGACAAATGTAAGCAAAATGGAGATGATAATGCTTAAGGGTTCCATACTTTCACCTCCTCTTGCTATAAACTTGTACAACTTTTTTAAGTCGGCATGTACAATGAATACTCATTTAAATTTAAATTGTATAACAATTATAATTATACATTCTAATTTTAATCCTCTATATTATAGTTGTCAAGGATTGTAAAATTTTAGTGAGTAAAAATGGAACGCTTTCATCATTTGAATAATAGTCTTTTTCGATCCACCTTCTTCTAAAAGTAGTAGAATTGGAAAAAGAGTTGAAGACAAGTCATTTTATTAATTTCCCTAATAAAATGAAGCTTTTCCTCAACTCTATCACTTTTTATGAACGTAAGCTAACATGAAAACTCTCAATGATGGTAGGCTCGTATTATTCTTTTTCTAGCAGTTCTTGTTGTTCTTCTGACATATCACTCACTGGTACTTCTTCATCTAAATTATAATGTGTTCTAATTGCTAACTGAATTTCGTTGGCAATGTCAGGATTTTCCTTTAGGAATTGCTTTGCGTTTTCCCTACCCTGTCCAAGTCGTTCTTCATTATAGGAGTACCATGCACCACTTTTCAATACAATATCTAAATCAGAGCCTATATCGAGAATTTCACCCTCTTTTGATATTCCTTCACCGTACATAATATCAACTTCAGCTTGTTTAAATGGAGGGGCTACTTTATTTTTCACTACTTTAATTCTAGTTTTATTCCCTACCATATCATTTCCTACTTTAAGCGTTTCTGCTCTTCGAACCTCTAGTCGAACAGAAGAGTAGAATTTAAGTGCTCTACCACCTGGGGTTGTTTCAGGGTTACCAAACATAACTCCTACTTTTTCACGGATTTGGTTAATAAAAATAGCCGTTGTTTTAGATTTATTAATAGCTCCAGACAATTTTCTTAGAGCCTGGGACATTAAACGAGCTTGAAGACCAACGTGAGAATCTCCCATTTCACCTTCAATTTCTGCTTTTGGAACTAATGCCGCAACAGAGTCAATGACGAGCATATCGATTGCACCACTGCGCACTAATGCCTCCGCAATCTCCAATGCTTGTTCTCCGGTATCTGGCTGAGATAGTAATAACTCATCTACATTAACTCCTAATTTTTTCGCATAGACAGGATCTAAAGCATGCTCAGCATCGATAAATGCTGCCTGTCCACCATTTCTTTGTGCCTCTGCAATAGCATGAAGGGAAACAGTCGTTTTACCTGACGATTCAGGACCGTAAATTTCTACTACTCTACCTCTAGGATAACCACCTACGCCTAAAGCCACATCTAATGCAATCGAACCACTAGAAACAGTTGCTACTCTTTGTTCAGCTCGTTCCCCTAATTTCATAATCGACCCTTTACCAAATTGTTTCTCTATTTGTTTCAAAGCCATATCTAAAGCTTGTTTTCTATCGCTCAACGTAATTCCTCCTTTAATCTACTAGTACTATCTTACACTGTTTTACTTTCGATTACAAGCAAAAAGACGAATAAATGTTCCCTTTTTTTCTACCCTTTATTTTGCTAATAAATCTTGTTTCTTCTTCAATAAAAGAGCATTTTTTCTAACAACAAGGTTGGAAAAAATGCTTTTTATATGAAAAAAATTTATGATAAGAGACTTTATTCCTTTAATAATTGAAATAATAATTCCAATCCTTTTTTTACTACTCGACGCTGAATGGTCTCTCGATCACCATTAAAATGGAATAAGTATGTATGACACTGATCGGTTGGATCACAAATGCTTATATAAACAGTACCTACTTTTTTTCCTTCAATTGAATCTGGTCCAGCAACACCGGTAAAGCTTATTCCTATATCTGATAAATAATGTTTTTTTACTTGTTGAGCCATGGCTTCTGCACATGCTTCACTAACCGTACCATGGTCCTCGATCAGATCCTGTGAAATGCCAAGTACCTTTTCCTTTATAACTGGTTGATAAACGGTTGCACTACCTTGAAAAACAGAAGAAGAGCCTTCCCGCTTTACTATTGCGGCAGAAAAAGCACCACCAGTCAAGCTTTCCGCACTTGCCAGGGTTAGTCCTTTCCCTTTTAGCAAACCGAATATTTTCTGATCCAACGTCACTTCATCATGACCATATAGAAAATCTCCAACAATACTAGCTATCTTTTGCTCTAATTCGTCTATCAATTTTTCCGCTAACTCTTTTGACTCGGCTTTTGCCGATAATCTTAATCCAACTTCTCCTTCTGTTGCTAATGGTGCAATCGTTGGATTGGTTTGATTCGAAATTAATAATTGCAACTCGTGCTCTAGCTGTGATTCACCGATTCCGATAAATCGAAGCATACGAGAATATATAATGGATTTAGTCGGATAAAGCTGTTCTATGTATGGGAGAATATGTTCGCTCATAATAGCTTTCATTTCTCGTGGAACACCTGGCATAAAGATCCAATAAGTATCCTGATATTCTTGAACGATCCCAGGTGCGATACCTACAGAATTATTAAAAACGGTTGAACCTTCGAACACACGTGCTTGCTTTCGGTTATTTGGAGACATAGACTTTTGACTATTTGAGAAAAACTGATGAATTTGATCCATCGTTTTTTTATCCTCGACAATTTTTAAGCCAGTCATTTTTTGAAAAGCTTCTCTCGTCAGATCATCCTCAGTTGGTCCTAGACCTCCTGTAATGAATACAATGTCCGATCGATTAGCAGCCGTTTGAAACACTGCTGCTAATCGATCAAGGTTGTCTCCAACTACACTATGGTAAAAAACAGATACACCTCTACTCGCCAGTTTTTCAGACATCCATGCAGCATTGGAGTTCACAATCTGACCAAGTAATAGCTCTGTACCAACAGAAATGATTTCAGCTTTTGGTTCC
The DNA here is from genome assembly GCF_055392695.1 of Gracilibacillus sp. JCM 18966. Lineage (NCBI taxonomy): Bacteria > Bacillati > Bacillota > Bacilli > Caryophanales > Bacillaceae > Gracilibacillus > Gracilibacillus sp. JCM 18966. The sequence continues at coordinate 3,387,221 of NZ_AP043883.1, forward strand.
TTAATCACTTAGATTCCTCCATCACATGCCAATTTTTCACGAAGTATTCGATCCCTGAAATAACGGTAATGACAAGTGCTGCATATAACAAAATATCTCCAACTGAAAAGGCTAGTGCATTAAATGGAATATTATTTAACAATAAAACAATAATCGCTACCATTTGTAGTACTGTTTTAAGCTTTCCTAGTTTACCAGCAGCAAGTACTATTCCTTCACCAGCAGCGACTAATCGCAATCCTGTAACGGCAAATTCACGACTGATGATAATAATCACTACCCATGCAGGTGCGGAGCCTAAATCAATCAGTAAAATAAAAGCAGCTGATACTAATAATTTGTCTGCCAAAGGATCTAAAAATTTCCCTAAATTTGTTACTAATTGATACTTTCTCGCGTAATATCCATCAAGCCAATCAGTAGCCGCAGCCACTGCAAAGATAACTAATGCGACAAATTGTACAACGGAAAGCTCTGTATCATTTATCGTCCAACTTCCCCATTCAAAGGGGTAGGATAATAATAGAATAAAGATTGGGATAAGCATGATTCGTGAAATGGTTATTTTATTTGGGACATTCATCTATCGTTCCTCACTTTCCTTCTTTTCATGTGTAAAAATACCCTCCTTAAGCTGCAAAGAGGGTATAAATCATACCTGTTTGTATTAATTTTCATTATTTGATGAAACTGATTCCTTTTGAATATCAATCCACATTTTTTGAACTTGTGTAGTATTACCTAATTCTTCGGATAACTCCACAGGCTCTCCATTAATTTCGATTTGGATAGAGTTAGGTTCACCAAACCTTAAATACACTTGTGAGAAATCAGTAATATCAATACTTTCTGGGCTATTTTCGGTGGTTAATGTGGAATAATAAAAGCTTTCTCCATCCTGGTTTTCCACTTCTAACCAGTTTTGTCCTTCTGTTGAGATTACTAATTCCAGCTCTTCTTCTGTTGTAACTAGCGTGTAATTGGATTCATTATTTGCAAAACTATCTAAAGTAATGTCCGTTGAAGGCTCTTGATCTGTAGACTGCTCTTCCTCGTCTATTTCTTCCTCACTCTTTTCCGTATCTTCCACCTTCTCTTCCCCTTCTGTAGGATTCTTTGGTGGTAATTGAACTTGATTGCCTGCTCCATTATCAGATTCCGTTTGTTCCATATTCGCCCCTTTATCATCTCCATCAAAATATCCTTGGCTAAATAACCATACAACAAAAGCGATACCGATCAAAAGAACTACAACAATTACGGTTGGTAAAAAAGAGAAAATAACTGGTGCTTTAGTAGTCGAACTGTTCTTTTTACTACTATTCACCCGTGATAAAACGACCTTCTCCTCTTGATCAAATGGTAAATCGTGATGGTATTCTTCCATTAATTGTTCTGCATCTAAGCCTAAAGTCGTAGCATATTCTTTGATAAATGCGCGCACATAAAAAGAACCAGGCATCACATTAAATCGTTCCTGTTCGATTGCACTTAAGTAACGTGTTTGAATTTTTGTTTGCTTTTGAATGTCATTTAATGACAAATTTTTCATTTCCCGCTCTTGTTTTAGTCGTTCTCCAATTCCCATTTTAACACCATCCATCAATCATTTATCTAATTAAAATCACATCGATTTTATGTATATATAGCAAATTTGCACGAATAATTTTCTATTTAATGAATTTCCTATTCAAGAAAAAAATAACTTAATCATATCATATCTTAATTTTTGCCAGTTGAAAAGAGAAATCATATAGAATATTTCAAAAGATGCATTTTGTGGAGGTTTGTTCTTTTTTGTTTGAATGTATCGAACAAAAAATATAGGATTTTAAAACAAATAATGAAAAAGCCTTATAAAACATTTTCGTTTTATAAGGCTTAAAGTCTTGATCTTTTTTATTGTGACCCTTCGTTTTGAACGAGTTTTACCATGATATTAGCAATTGCGTGCTGTTCCTTTTCGTCAGCAGCATTCCATAAATCACGCAAAATTCGTTCTTGGTCGTTTTTGGCTTGAACTTCTGTTGATAAGTAATTACCTATATCATACGCAATATCGTTGATGGCTTGATTACTTATACCTTTGCTTTGAGCATCATGCAATCGATCACCTAAGAAATCTTTCCATGATTCAAAATTATCCATCACAGACATGTCCATTCCTCCTTTTTTAGCATACACCTATATATTTCGATATTTTGAAAAAATTATGCATACAAAAAAGTTTTTTCTGACACATTTCACCAGCCGCCATTTACGCGAATAATTTCACCAGTGATATAGCTTGCCTTATCACTAAGGATAAATTCGACTACTTTTGCAATTTCTTCTGGTTGGCCAGGTCTCTGTAATGGAATCTCTTCAAAAATCACCTGTTGATCACTTAGTTCAATCTCCTGATTCATTTTCGTGTCAATAAAACCAGGACTTACACCATTTACACGAATCCCACTTGGGCCAACTTCTTTCGCAAGTGCTTGGATAAAGGAGTTTTGACTACCTTTCACGGTAGAATAGACCACTTCACAGCTCGCTCCAACTTCTCCCCATATGGAAGTAATTAGCACAATTTGGCCATACTTCTGATGAAGCATAAATGGCAGTAAATGTTTTGAAATAGCTAAAGGAGCCTTAACATGTAAATGGATCATCTCATCCAACTCATCATTAGGAACTTCTTGTAATAAACCGATATGTGCCCTACCGCTAGCTATCACAAGATGATCAATGTCATCAGGTAATCGAGATAAGAAATATGCCAAGCCGTCACTTTGAGATAAATCGGCTTGAATAACATCGAGTAGCTGAGAATCCTCTAACTTTTCGATTAGCTCATCCATCTTTTGTTGATTACAGTGATAATGTAGAACGAATTGAAAACCATCACTTGCTAACTGAAGCGTAATGGCACTGCCGATATCTCCGCTAGCACCGATTACCACACATTTCTTTTCCATCATCTCTTTATTACTTCTCTCCCACATAACAGACTGAAATCCGTCTTTCGTCGATCCATTTTTGTATAAATTTATCTAAATCCTGATAAGTTAAAGCCTCTAACCATTCTATACTGTCAAAAAAGTCAATACCGAGCATCTGATAGTGTGTATATTGATTGGCTATAAATTCTAGTGAGTTTAAAGATCGTAGCAATTGTCCATGCTTTTTTCTTTTTATTCTTTCGAAGGTGGTATCATCCATTTTTTGATTTTTGATATTTAGTAATTCCTCTTTCACCACTTGTGCTAAGCGTTCTGGTTTATGAGAATTTCCACCAATAATGGAGAATCCAAAATTCCGTTCCAAATGGGATTCATAACTAAACGACTGATCAATTAATCCTTCTTCATATAGCTTCTCATAGACAATACCACTCTTAGAAAATAAATAATCCATGATAATATCCATTAACCATTCTTTTTCCATAAAGGTCTTTGGATCTTTTGGGATATCCTTTTCTTTCAAACCGATTAATGCTTTCGGAACCTGAACAGGCATTGTAATTCTTAGTTCGTGTTCTGCTACCTCCTCTTGCTCATCAGGAAACTTTCGTGTAATTGGCTCAGGTTCTTTGAAGGATTTTTGTGTTTGATTGTCTTTCATTTGCTTCATTATTTCTTCTGGCTCAACATTTCCTGCGATGAACAATATCATATTATTCGGGTGGTAAAACGTATGGTAGCATGTATAAAGATCCTCTTTTGTTATCTTTTCAATTGAGTCCACCGTTCCCGCTATATCTATTTGGACCGGATGTTCTTTATACATACTCTTTATGGTGCCGAAGAACGCTCGCCAATCCGGTTGGTCATCGTACATCTTGATTTCTTGTGCGATAATTCCTTTTTCTTTTTCAACGGATTGCTCGGAAAAATATGGATCCTGAACAAAATTAACAAGTATGCCAAGGTTTTCCTTAACACGAGAGGTTGCTGAAAATAAATAGGCAGTCTTTGTAAAGGAAGTAAATGCATTAGCAGATGCACCTAGCTTGGAAAAATCCTGAAAAACATCCCGGTCTTCTTTCTCAAAAAGCTTATGTTCCAAAAAATGAGCAATACCATCTGGTACTTTAATTAAATCCTTTTGATCAATCGGTACAAATGATTGGTCAATAGAGCCATAGTTGGTTGTAAAAATAGCAAATGTTTTAGCCATTTCTGTTTTTGGCAGGATACATACTTTTAGGCCGTTCTCTAGGACTTCCGTATAAATCGTCTCATCTATTTGATCATAATATTTATTTTTCATCTGGCTTTGCCCCCTCACTTGTTAGCAAAAAGATCTTATCAAGTTGAATCTGATTAGCGACTTTGACAATTTGATCACGGGTTACGCTCTGAACTTCCTCAATAAGTTCAGTAATTGTTTTGTTTGATTTAGCTAGCACCTTTTGATAGGTTAACTCAATCATTCCTTGAGGATTATCCAATGTTTCTCTTAGTTGATTGATGGTCATTTCCTTCGTCTCAGCTATCTGGTCATCTGAAAAATCCCCTTTTCTCATCTGTTCCATTTGTTCGAGAATAATCTCACGTGCTTTTTCGTATTGATCTGGAGCAATTCCGCTAAAGACAAATAATAAACCTTTATGGCTTTCGATTCTAGAAGCAGCATAATAAGCCAAGCTATGCTTTTCTCTTACATTCAAAAATAACTTTGAATTCGGGAAGCCACCAAACAATCCATTAAACACATGAAGCGTCGCATAATCCTTGTCATCATAGGTTATGTTGGTGCGATAACCTAGATGTAATTTAGCTTGTTGGATTTGATCATATTCAATTAAAGTAGCTTCTTCTTTAGTCGCCACATTAATCGACGTCTTCTCCATTTCTACTTGCTGTTTTCTTTGGAGTAATTTCTCAAGAATTGGTTCGACATCAAGACCATCCAAATCACCTACCACAAAAACATCTAAACGGTCTTCCTGAAGCATTTGTTGATAATAATCATAGAGGACGCTTGGTGTTATTTCCTCTAAGTCTTCTTCATAACCATGAACACGTAGTTGGTACGGTTCCTGTTCGCACATTTCCTCGATTAATCTGGTGTTCGCATAACTCATTTTATCTTCTGTTAATGCGATCATTTTATTTTTTAATGTTTGCTTTTCGCGTTCCACTAATTTTGGATCAAATGCTCCATCTACCACTCTTGGCTGATAAACAATTTCCTCGAGGAGCGTGAGAGCTTTCGTCAGTAGATTCTCTTGATTTTTAATATAGCGTTGATTGGCTAACTCAAGCCGAACTGTTAAAATATTATGTTCCCCTTTTTTACTGCTATCAATATGTAAAACGGCACCATATAACTCATCTAGCTTTTGTCGAAGCTGAATCGCTGTCGGATAGTTTTTCGTACCTTGTTGAAGTAAATAAGGTAATAATGCACGTTTCGTCACTTTATCTCTGGATAAATTCGTGACAAATTTAAATGACAGATTGATGGTTTTAAACTTTTTTGTCGGCAATAAATGTAAATCATATCCTTGTTTCTTTATCCTTTTTTCCATCTTCTCTTACTCCTTTATTTTAGATTTCCTCCTTTTGAAATAGTGACTAAGGAGATTGTAAGCTTCCATTTATCACAATGCTAACTTTCGCAAAACTCCAAAATAAAGGTAGCATCGTGTAGAATGAAGTTTTTTCAAACAACAATAGGGTGTTCTCTGGACGTCTCCCTTTATTTTATCTATGTATACAAAATATTATGCTCCTAAAAGGAAGGAAAAGATCTGGTGAATTCGTACACCAGATCTCTATTCATAAGTTATTACATTCTTTTCCTTAAGACGTAAAAGCTAAACACATCTGCACGGAAGAAATTAGCGGAAAAAAGCACTGGTTCGTTTTCCTTTGTATAATGCATTTGACGTAATAAAAGGATTGCTTGGTCTGGCTCACAATTTAATAATGGTGAAATCTTCTCATGGTATCCAATTGGTTCAATATAGGCTACCGCAGAATCGATATCTTTCTTTGCATATGTCTTTAGTGAGGTAAAAATGGATTCTTGTGAATGAATTAATTCTAATGGTAATAATTTGTGATCCAGTTTATCAATACAGTATACAACCGGTTCTCCATCCGCTGTTCGAAGCCGCTCTAGCTTAGCAAACGTGTCAATATCTAAGGGGTCAAATCGTTTTCGATCCTCATCAGTTGGTTTAGTGAGCTCTGCAGAAATATATTGTACTCCGGGTTTTTTCCCAGATTGCATGATCATTTCCGTCACACTCCCCAATTGTTCAATACCTGAGGAAAGAATTGGTTTACTATGAACAAAAACACCTACACCTGGCCTTCGAATAAGGATATTCTCTTGTTCCAATATAGTGATCGCTTCTTGTACATCTGTTCGCGTTACACCAAACTGTTGTGCTAGTTCGTATTCTGAAGGAAGTTTTTCTTTTTCTTTATAGTATCCTTCTTCTATAAGTGATTTAATCCTTTGTAGTACAGTACTAAATGATCCATTATTAGTATTAGATAGCATAGTTTCCCCCAACCATTCTATATCCAATTTAGAATTATTATTACTATCCAATATACCATTTTTAAATATATTAATAAAGATATTTTCGTTTAATCTTGTACTGTTGTTGAATTTTCACTAGCACTTTGCAGTACAGTTCTCGGCTTTGATCCTTCATACGGTCCGACAACCCCTCTTTGTTCCATAGCATCGATTAATCGTGCGGCTCTTGTATACCCGACTCGGAACCTTCTTTGTAGCATGGATACACTAGCACTTTGCATCTCAATTACTAGTGCAACAGCTTCTGGATATAAATCGTCATCTACTTCATCTACTACTTCATTTTCTTCTTCTGGGATCATTTCTTCCTGGTATTGTGCCTTTTGCTGCTCAATACAATGATCCACTACTCTTTCTACTTCATCATCTGATAGAAAAGCACCTTGAATACGTACTGGTTTCGACAGTCCTACAGGAATAAATAGCATATCACCACGACCTAATAGCTTTTCCGCTCCACCAGAATCTAATATCGTGCGTGAATCCGTTTGTGATGATACACTAAACGCTATTCTTGATGGAATATTTGCCTTAATCACACCCGTAATTACATCAACAGATGGTCTCTGGGTTGCAATGACTAAATGAATACCAGCAGCCCTCGCCATTTGCGCAAGTCGAGTAATCGCATCCTCTACATCATTGGAGGCAACCATCATTAAATCTGCTAGCTCATCTACAATCACAACAATATATGGCAATAGGGGTTGATCATCATCTGTATCTCGATTGTGTCTTATAATATAGTCATTATAGCCTTCCAGATTTCTCGTTCCTGTCTCAGAAAATAAATCATATCTCCTCTCCATTTCTGCGACTATCTTCTTCAAAGCTCTAGATGCTTTTTTTGGGTCTGTTACAACAGGTGATAGTAAATGTGGGATTCCATTATAAACATTTAGTTCTACTTTTTTAGGGTCGATCATCATCATTTTCACTTCATGTGGCTTAGCATACATGAGAATACTTGTGATCATGCCATTGATACAAACACTTTTACCACTACCGGTAGCTCCAGCTACTAAGAGGTGTGGCATTTTATTCAATTCAGCAACAACTGGTTCCCCTGATATATCCTTGCCTAACGCAAATGCAAGCTTATTTTGAGAAAGAGATTTCTTCGATTCTAATACTTCTCTTAAAGTAACCATTGCCGTTTCCTCATTAGGAACTTCGATACCAACAGCTGATTTTCCAGGGATAGGCGCTTCAATCCTAATATCCTTTGCAGCTAAAGCTAACGCTAGATCATCATGTAGTCCGACAATTTTACTAACCTTTACTCCTGCCTCTGGATATACCTCATATTTCGTTACAGATGGGCCGACATGCACCTTTGTAACTCTAGCCTTAACCCCGAAGCTTTGGAATGTTTTTTCCAGCTTTCGGACAACTCTTTGAATATGTGATTTTTCTTGTTGCTTCCCACCATGTTTAGGGGATTCTAGAATGTTGATTGGTGGTAATTGGTAATCCTCGTTTTCATAATTAGCCATTGGCAATGCATCTGTTGATATATCTATTTCCTCTTCATCTGTTTCTTGTTGAATTGCTTGTATAGGTGTTTCTTGAGTTGCTTCTACGATTTCCTCTTCCGCTGTTAATTCATTAGAGGAATAGGCAATGGATGGGAAATCCTCGATCACCTCTTGAGCTTCCTCTTCTTCCTTTTCTTGATTTTTTTGTCGCTTTCCATCTTTTTTCTTTTGGATCGTTTCCTTTATTCCATTCCATTTCTTTTGGCTAAATTGTTTCATACTATCTAATACTTTCCTGATTAAATCCCCCATGGAGAAATTAGCAAATAACATGATCCCAATAACCATCATAAAAATAGCAGAGATCTTTGCGCCAATATTCGAAAATAGAAAGTAGGTAATGGATAATAGAAAGGCACCTACCATTCCACCACCTAAATATTCAGCGGACCTTTCGTCTCTTATGTATTCGACAATAAAGCTAAAGCTTTGACGCAAAATCGATGGATATTGATTATTCGGATATATCGCTTCAAATGTCTGTATATGGCTAATAAGTAGGATGCCAGCAAGGACGATATAGGTACTTAGCCACTTTCTTGTTGTAAGAATTGGCATTTTTCGTTTTGCCATCAAATAAATACCGATAAAGAAAAATAAAATCGATACAACAAAATACCAATACCCAAAGAAAAAGCGGAAGATGTTTTCTAATAATGCAGACACGGCACCTTCACGGATCATGGCTGCACCACTTCCGAAAATGGCTAAAAAGATAAATAATAATCCATACAATTCGATTTTTATATTTACTTTTAAGGATTGTTTCTTCTTACGTCTTTTTTTCTTACGAGCCATTCTCTCCACTCCTAAATAGTACTAGCTTAATAGAATGTAAATGCTAGACAGTATAGTTCTTCCTTTAACTAGAAGCAACCCTTGCCATATTATTTGAGGCAAGGGCTTTGTTATACTCATTATAGCATAAACTTGTTTACAGAACGAACATTCTCTCAAGAAATTATAGAATTGCCTTTGATAATAGAACCTGGACTGAATTCAGCTAGTAAGAAATCATTTGGATCAGTTGACAACAACTGTACAAGTCTCATATCACCATTATCTAATTTTTCCATTAAACATTGTTTATTTTTATAAGTAATACATTGATATTTTTGATGTTCGCTTACTTCTACCGGATACATATCCTCATAACTAAGTGGCGTATAATGCATTATTGCACCAACTCCTTCGGTCCTTTGTTTTGGTCGATTAACTCATTTAATTTACTCATCGCGCCACTTATCCCGCCAACTTCATTAATTAATCCATATTTCACGGCATCTTTTCCGACAACATTTGTTCCAATATCACGAGTTAAGTTCCCCTTATCAAACATTAACTCTTTAAATTTCTCTTCCTCAATATTGGAATGAGTGGTAACAAATTGAATGACTCTTTCTTGCATTTTGTCAATGTATTCAAAGGTTTGGGGTACACCAATGACAAGGCCTGTTAAACGGATAGGATGTATCGTCATCGTGGCAGATGGCGCAATAAAAGAATAATCCGTGGCAACAGCAATCGGAACCCCAATCGAATGTCCGCCACCTAATACTACGGAGACAGTTGGCTTTGACAAGGATGCAATCATTTCAGATAAAGCAAGTCCAGCCTCTACATCTCCCCCAACTGTATTAAGAACTACGACCAATCCTTCAATCTTTGGATTTTGTTCCACGGCTATAATCTGTGGAATAAGGTGTTCATATTTCGTTGTTTTATTTTGAGGGGGTAATTGGATATGTCCCTCAACTTGTCCAATAATAGAAAGGACATGAATATTCGAATCAGGTGCATTCGGTACACTGGCTTGACCTAATTGCTGTATTTTGTCAACTAAGGATGATGTCTGATTATCTTTTCCTTTTGTTTCTTCTTTCTCATTTTGCATCAAAAAAACCCCTTTCCTTATACTATTCATTAGTATAAACAAGGGGGTTATTTTCATACGAGTATCGAACAAAAGGATAAGAAGCTTCCCGACTAAGTGTCGTTCTGCCCTTTATTGAATGGATTCCAACACTCGAAACAAAGTTTGTTCCTCTAAGGCGGACAGTGGAACTAGAGGCAGTCTTACGGAGCCTACATCTATCCCATTCTTTGCAAGGGCAGCCTTAACAGGTGATGGAGAAGGCGCCATAAACAATGCTTTCATTACTGGCAATAACTCTCTGTGTAAATCAGCTGCTTTTTTGACCTTTCCTGATTCATATAAGGAAATCATTTGTTTCATTTGTGTACCGATGATGTGGGAGGATACAGAAACCACTCCTGCACCACCAATAGATAAAATTGGCAACGTCATACTGTCATCACCACTATAAACAGTAAAACCTTCACTTGCATGTTCGAGTACAGCAACAATCGCGTCCAAGTCTCCACTTGAATCTTTTACAGAAACAATATTATCAATTTGCGAAAGTGCTATTATCGTATCTGCATTTAAATTCACTACCGATCTTGATGGTATATTGTAGAGCATAATCGGGAGGGGGGTTTCCTTTGCAATAGCTGCAAAATGATGATATAAGCCCTCCTGACTAGGCTTATTATAGTATGGAGAAACTAACAAAAAAGCATCTACACCGATTTGTTCTACTTCTTTCGTTAACTCAATAGAAGCTTTTGTGTTATTGTTTCCTGTTCCAGCAATAATCGGGATTCGTCTATTTACTACTTTAACTACATGTTCAAATAATGTTAGCTTTTCCTTGTGTGAAAGGGTTGGAGATTCACCAGTAGTTCCACAAACGATTAAACCATCTGTTCCATTTTCGAGTAAATGCTCGATAATTTCCGTTGTTTTTTTGAGATCTAGTTGATTGTTTTGATCAAATGGTGTAACCATTGCGGTAAGTAATCTTCCAAAATCCATCTCATCCTACTCCCTTCCCATTCCTTCTAGTTCTTGCTTATACAAACAGTGGGATCTCCCTTATTCATAATTAGGTAAGATCTATCAAAATGCATCTTCAGATTATTTCTTAGTAGCATCTAATTGAAAAGCAACATGCAAGGCATTGATGGCTGTTTCCAGTTGTTCACTTTTCACTAATACCCAAATGGTTCGATGACTATCTGCCGATTGGAAAATGGGGATATGATGTTTTGTTAAAGTTTGGACGATTTTCGATGTGACTCCAGGTAAACCTGACATCCCTGCACCAACTAAAGAAATTTTAGCACAATTTTTGTTTAGTACAGGATCTAATCCAAGCTCTTCTAAAACTTGCATCGCTTTTTTCTCGTACTGATCAAGGATCGTGTAGGTAACTCCACTTGGTGAAATATTAATAAAATCAACAGAAATACCAGCATCAGCCATTGCCTTAAATACTTTTACATGCAACTGCTCTGGTTCATTTGGTGCTTCTACTTTTATTTGTGTTAAGTGATCCACATAAGCAATCCCTGTAACAAACTGGTCTCTTACTTCATTGTGCTCATTGCCCATTTCTGTTGTTGTAATGAGCGTACCTTCTTCTGTTGTTAATGTGGATCGAACACGAATTGGTATATTTGCTTGCATTGCTATTTCTACTGCTCGCGGATGAATAACTTTTGCTCCTTGATAGGCTAGATTACAAACTTCCGTATAACTTACTTTTTCCAGCTTGCGTGCAGTTGTTACCATTCTCGGATCTGCTGTCATAATACCATTAACATCAGAAAAAATATCGACATATTCTGCCTTTAAAGCAGCCGCTAGTGCTGTGGCAGAGGTGTCACTTCCCCCTCTGCCGATAGTGGTAGTTTCAAATTGGTCTGTTCTTCCTTGAAATCCTGCTACGACAACAACCTGATGTTGGTACAACAATGATTGAAGATTCTTCGTATTCACTTCCTTAATTTGTGCATTAGTAAATTCACTAGTTGTTACAATTCCAGCTTGAGCACCAGTAATAGCCATTGAATGAATGTCTTGCTGTAAAAGCTCATTGGAAAAAACAACTGCTGAAATGGTTTCACCACAAGACAGTAGCATATCTTTTTCCTTAGGAGACAGACTTGTAGACTGTTCTCCAATTAAATGTAGTAAAGAATCTGTTGCATATGGATCTGGATATCTTCCCATTGCTGATACGACTACTACTACTTTTTTTTCATCTTCTACAGCACGCTTAACATGCTGAATGGCTAAATTTCGAACATTTTTATCACGTACGGAAGTACCTCCGAACTTTTGAACCACAATTTCCAATAGCTACACCTCTAATTTTTAGAGCCAATTATTTTTAATTAATGATTCTGCGATTTGGACAGAATTCCATGCAGCTCCTTTTAGTAAATTATCTGAAACGATCCATAAGTGGAACCCATTGTCATGATCTAAGTCTTTACGGACACGCCCTACAAAGACATCGGCCTTACCTGCTGCAGATAAAGGTGTTGGGTATACCTGATTTGCCGGGTCATCCTCTAGTACGATACCATCTGCTTCTTTGATCGCATTCTGGATATCTTTCACACTAATGTTCGCATCATCTACTTCAATATAAACACTTTCTGCATGTGCAGAGAAGAATGGTAATCTTACACAAGTTGCTGCAACACTAATACTATCATCATGCATGATTTTTTTCGTTTCATTGATCATTTTTACTTCTTCAAATGTATAACCATTGTCCTGAAAAACATCAATTTGTGGTAGGGCATTAAAAGCAATCGGATAATGATGCTTTTCTCCACCCACAGGGAGGATTTCAGGATTCAACTCTTCTCCATTTAAATATGCTTGCGATTGTGTTTGTAATTCATCGACTGCCTTTGCACCGGCACCTGATACAGCTTGATAGGTTGATACGATAATTCTTGAAAGTCCAAATCTATCTTGAATAGGTTTCAGAGCAGCAACCATTTGAATAGTAGAGCAATTAGGGTTAGCAATGATACCATTATGTTTCTCAATGTCATTCTCATTTACCTCTGGAACTACAAGTGGAACATCTGGGTCCATTCGGAAGGCACTAGTATTATCCACCACTACTGCGCCTCTTTTTACTGCTTCATGAGCAAGCTGCTTGGAAACAGATCCCCCTGCTGAAAACAAGGCAATTTGTATTCCTTCAAAGCTTTCTGGAGTAGCCTCTTTAACCATGTAGGTTTCTCCTTTAAATTCTACTTCCTTTCCAGCAGAACGTTTTGAAGAAAGCAAATGTAATTCATTTATTGGAAAGTTTTTCTTTTTAAGTGTTTCTAGCATTTTTTCTCCAACTGCACCAGTAGCACCTACTACTGCAACATTATACCCTTTTGTAGTCATTACGATATGTCCCCTTCCCTATATGTGCATGTTTTTTGATATTCTTCCCTATTTTAACATAATCAGCGGCATACTTTAATTATTTCATCATATTTATTCATTTCTTGCAATAATAACTGGTTGTATTTGTTTAAATTCTAAAGCAGTTTCAATCGTTTCAGCTATTTGAGTCATATCTGCAACTAAGGAGTTTGGTTTTTTGATAGGATCATCCTGACCAAAGGGTACAAAATAAATAAGTTTTGTTGCCATTAATCGCATGAGATTAACGCCATTTAATCCTAATGCATCATTTGTAGACACTGCTAAAACGACAGGTTTTCCATTTCTAATAGTTGCTTTCGTTGCCATCAACACGGCTGAATCCGTAATCGCATTGGCAAGACGACTCATCGAGTTTCCTGTTAATGGAGCTAGAACCATGCAATCTAACGGCTCTTTTGGCCCTAATGGTTCTGCGTCTACTATACTTGCAACCGGCTCACGTCCTGTTATTTCCCTTAGTTTATTCATATGATCATCAGCTTTCCCAAATTTCGTATCTGTCTCTTTAAACGTATTGGAAACAACTGGTACAATCTCGGCACCTAATGCTATTAATTTTTCGATTTCAGGAAAGACTGCGGCATAGGTACAATGAGACCCAGTTAAGCCAAACCCAATTTTTTTACCTTTCAAATCCACCATTATGATTACCTCCTATAAGTCAATGTTACATGGTGACGAAGCTACAAAAAGTGCTTGCTCACGATTTTATTAGTGCTAATGCCCATTATATGTTCCTTGTGTTCCATCGGTGACTTAAAGGTAGGCACTGGTTGTGTTTAAAAGATATGTTTCAACTTGTTTCTTCTAACAGTTTTTCAATCGTATTGGCTAATATTTCACCAGCAGTTTTAGGTGCCACTAATCCCGGCAGGCCGAGTGCGTGAATAGCTTGCATGCCTCTTTTTTTGGCGAAATTGAAATCAATTCCACCCGGCTTCGATGCAAGGTCAATAATTAAAGCATTACTGGACATTCTTTCTAGTATCGCTTCATCAACTACTAATGCTGGAATTGTATTGATTAATATTTCACATGAAGCAATTGCTTTTGCACTGTCTTTTATGGAGCAGGTTTCATATCCCTGTTCATATGCTCGAGAAAGTTCTGTTTCGCTTCTTGAAACAACGGTAACGTTAGCTCCAAGGCCTGAAAATGTTTTGGCTGTCGTTTTTCCTACTCTACCAAAACCATAAACAAAGACATTTGCATGATGTATGGTTATATCGGTATGTTTTATAGCTAGCATAATTGCTCCTTCAGCTGTTGGTATGGAATTATAAATCGCAATATCATCGCGTTCCATCAATTTAGTTAAATAAAGATTTTCACACCATGAATCTAATGTTTGGTTTGAAATTCCTGTAAAGACGATACAATGCTTCGGTAATTTCTGAAACCATTCCTTAGATAATTGTATTTTGCGATTAGAAAATACAGCTTCCACAAAGCCTTTATCATCAATCCCGGTTATTGGTAAAACAATCGCATCATATATAGAAGGGTTCAGCTCGTCGATCAAAGCTTGGCGTACCCCTGTATAACTTTGTTCCACTTTTTCAAAACCTACGATCTCTATATCTAACCATTCCCATTTATGGAGAGCATGTATCAATGGTAAGTATCTCGCATCACCACCAATAATGGCCATTTTCTTTTTCTTTTGCATTCTTTCACCTCACCAGTCAAAATTCGTCCATCTAACTTATTTTATGATTTTGATTTTTAGAAGTGCTTCTCACCTAGCCTATTAGGCCTGTTCCCTTAAGAATAAGCAAAAGCCCAATAAGATTCACTTATTGAGTGAATGACTTTATTGGGCGTGCTATCTTCCTATAAAGATCGTTATCTCCCAAGGATTGACTTAATCTGTTTCTACAATAATCATGTCATCTCCGATTTTCTTTATTTGTTTCCAATTAATTCTTGAGTACACTTCTGATTTCTTGAAACCAAACATGCGGTATTGAGGAACAGTGAAGCTTAATATTTGACCGGTTTTCTCATCAATTTCAAGATCTGTTTGACCTAGCACTCCCAATCTAGTTCCTGTTGACAGATCGATCAATTCCTTATTACTCAAATCATGAAATCGCATCAACTCACCTCATATTGTTGATTTTATTTATTTCGGTATTATAACAGCACTGCTCGGCCTTGATAATGATAGACGATCAATTAAGTCAACTATTTCCGTAATCTCGACTTGATCGATGTCTTGTATAACATCCTCCATCGTATCGTGATTTTTTAACAGAAGTTCATTTCTTGCATTTCGACTCATCTTACTATTGGTGCTCTCCAAGCTCATCAAATACATACCTTTTAATTGCTGCTTACTATTGGTGAATTCTTTATTCGTTATACCATTTGCCATAATATCTTCTAATATTCTATTGATCATTTCACGAACCATTTCTAATTGATTAGGGGAAGTCCCTGCATATATTGTTAGAAGACCTGAATCAATAAATGCGCTATGAAAGGAATAGATAGTATAGGCCATGCCATGCTCTTCCCTAATTTCCTGAAAAAGCCGTGAACTCATACTCCCACCCAAAATATTATTAAAGATTAACAGAGGATAAATCTGGTCACTTTTGGCATTAACTCCTTCAAAGCCTAAACATAAATGGCTCTGCTCCGTGTCTTTTCTTTTAGAAACCGTTTCTGGAAAAAAGATTGGCTTTGTAACATTCTGGCTAGTTGACTCTACTTCGTTAAAAGTGAATAATTTCTCGATTTCGTAAATGAAGGATGCCTCTATATTGCCAACAATGGAAATAACCATATTCTCTGGTTGATAATGCTGCTTGTAGAACGCAAATAAATCATTTTGAGAAAAATGTGTGATCGTGTCCTTTGTTCCTAGAATTGGATAGGATAATGGATGGTGCTGATAAGTGGATGTCGCTAAGTAATCATGTATAATATCGTCCGGAGTGTCTTCTGTCATACTGATTTCTTCTAAAATCACTTTCTTTTCGCGCATAATTTCGTTTTCATCAAACACGGAATGCATCACCATATCAGCTAAAATATCCATAGCAACATCGATATGCTCATCGAGAACTTTTGCATATAGACAGGTATATTCTTTGGAGGTAAATGCATTAATTTCGCCTCCAATTGCATCAAAGGCTTCTGCAATATATTTTGCATGATATTTTTTTGTACCTTTAAATAACATATGCTCAATAAAGTGTGATATACCATTCATTTGTTTACTTTCATTTCTTGATCCCGTTTTAATCCATATTCCAATCGTGATGGACCTTACTGTATTCATTGGCTCTAATACAATTCTTAAGCCATTATTACATGTATGTCGATATAACAATCCCTAATCCCCCTGACTACTTCACCTCTTGGTTGGCAACTGCTCGGACATATTTAAAGCCATAGTAGTTTTTCTCATCGATATCTCATTTGCTAAAATATATCCTTCATAATGAAAAAAGAAACTGGTTTGCCAGCTTCTTCTTTCCTATTGATTCTTTTCTTTTTGTTCCATTAACACGGCTTTGCGAGATAAATTAATTCTTCCCTGACGATCAATTTCTTTCACTTTTACCATAATCTGATCACCAATAGCGACAACATCTTCCACTTTTCCAATTCTCTCCTCAGCAAGCTCTGAAATGTGAACAAGTCCTTCTTTGCCTTTAAATAGCTCAACAAATGCTCCGAACTTTTCAATACGTTTGACTGTTCCTAAGTACATTTGGCCAACTTCTACTTCTCTCACAATATCTTCGATAATTTTCTGTGCTTTTTTATTCATTTCCGTGTCAGCAGAAGAAATGAAAATGTGACCATCCTGCTCAATATCGATTTTAACGCCTGTTTCTTCAATGATTTGATTAATTTGTTTTCCACTTGGCCCTATGACATCTCGAATCTTGTCTGGATTAATATCCATCGTTAGGATCTTTGGAGCATAGTTAGATAGCTCATTCTTCGGTTCACTGATTGTTTCTAGCATATGGGATAAAATATGCATGCGTCCTTTTTTCGCTTGAGTTAGGGCTTCCTCTAGAATTTCTTTTGATAACCCTTCAATTTTGATATCCATTTGTAAGGCTGTAACACCTTTTTCCGTACCAGCTACTTTAAAGTCCATATCGCCCAAAAAGTCTTCCATCCCTTGAATATCTGTTAAGATCGTATAATCATCTCCCGACTTTACAAGTCCCATTGCAATACCAGCAACAGGGGCTTTGATCGGTACTCCTGCATCCATCATGGCTAGTGTACTAGCACAAATACTTGCCTGAGAAGTGGAGCCATTAGATTCTAAGACCTCAGATACGAGACGAATCGTATATGGGAAATCTTTTTCATCTGGTACAACGACTTCCAGTGCCCTTTCTCCTAATGCACCATGTCCGATTTCACGACGCCCTGGTCCACGAATCGGTCCTGTTTCACCGACACTAAATGAAGGGAAATTATAATGATGCATAAACCGCTTGGACTCTTCTGCATCCAGTCCATCTAAGATTTGAACATCTCCAAGTGCCCCTAGTGTACAAATGCTGAGAGCTTGTGTTTGTCCTCTTGTAAATAATCCAGAACCATGCGTCCTTGGTAATACACCAATGCGGGAGGATAATGGACGAATTTCGTCAATCTTACGACCATCTGGTCTCACTTTTTCTTTTGTAATAAGACGACGTACTTCTTCTTTTACAATTTTATCTAAAACATTGGATACTTGCTTTAATTTTTCATCATCTGCCTCTTCTTCTTGATAGGAAGCAGTGATTTTTCCCTTCACTTGATTAATGGCCTCTTCACGCGCATGTTTCTCCTGCACTTGAATAGCTTCAAGTAGAGGTTTTTTGGCTTTCTCTTCTACTTCAGACACCACCGCTTGGTCTAGCTCAAATAAAGTAACTTCCATTTTTTCTACAGCCATTGCTTGAATAATTTCTTCTTGAAAAGCTACTAGTCGTTTAATTTCTTCATGCCCAAACATAATTGCTTCTAACATAATTTCTTCTGGTACTTCATCAGCACCAGCTTCTACCATGTTAATCGCATCTTTTGTCCCAGCTACGGTTAAATCAATATCACTTTTTTCTCTTTCTTCTAATGTTGGATTGATGACGAATTCACCATCGACTCGACCAATTACTACTCCTGCAATTGGGCCTCCGAATGGAATATCAGAAATTCCAAGTGCTAAGGATGAACCAATCATTGCAGCCATCTCAGATGGTAAGTTTTGATCCACACTCATTACTGTACTAATTACTTGTACTTCATTTCGAAAACCATCAGGAAAAAGTGGTCGAATGGGACGGTCAATTAGCCTTGAAGCTAAAATAGCTTTTTCACTAGGTCTACCTTCTCTTTTAATAAATCCACCAGGAATCTTTCCAACAGCATATAATCGTTCTTCATAATTAACGGTTAAAGGAAAGAAAGGTAAATCCTTCGGTTCCTTCGAAGCGGTAGCTGTAGCTAATACAGCTGTATCACCATAGTGAACCATACAAGCACCATTAGCTTGTTTAGCGAGTTCACCAATTTCTACTCGAAAGCTTTGACCAGCAATCTCTGTAGTAAATACTCTTTTTTCATCTACCATTATGTATCGTACTCCTCTCAAAAAAGCATGAAGCTTTTTCAGACTATCAAAATTAGATAAGAACTATAATCAATATCCATTTTAACACTTCGTCCACCATCCGTGTAGTTTGATCTACGAATCCAGTAATATTTTAGACGATAAGGTGTGCTATTAATATAATCGACCAAAAATCGTTTTTTTATTAGTAAGTCGTCCAAATATACTCAATGAATGCAGTGCATGTAGCCTAAAATAGATAACTAAAACCATAAAGGCGCTTTGGATGTTCTATTAGCATCTCTAATCAATTCTATTTTTACATACAGAAAAAGCGGGATAAATCCCGCTTCTTAACCGGCTTATCGACGTAAGCCTAACTTTTGAATTAAATCACGGTAACGAGAAACATCTTTGTTACGTAAGTAGTTTAATAAATTACGGCGTTTCCCTACCATTTTCAATAGACCACGACGAGAGTGGTGATCTTTCTTATGAATTCGTAAATGATTATTCAAATTATTAATTTCCTCTGTAAGGACAGCAATTTGAACTTCTGGAGAACCTGTGTCGCTCTCATGTGTTTTAAATTCATTAATTAGTTCATTTTTACGTTCTTGAGTGATAGCCATCCTATTCACCTCCTATAATGTAATGAAACCCCAATCCCCTAGCAATCGTCGGAGAATTCGAGTTGCCAAGTGGATGGTTCCGTAATTAAGAGTACAACTTTTTAAGCTCAAATGCAAGTATTTTCAGTCATTTAATGAAAAAAAATGACGAACGTTTTTTTCATCTTGACGTATTTGTTCGACAAGCTCTTCTATAGATGAGAACTTAACCTCATCACGAATATAGCTTTTCCAATTCACCTGCAAAATTTCACCATACAAATTCTGATTTAGATCAAATATATTAACTTCTAGTTTTGGATCAACGATCTGATCCGTAAAGGTAGGATTGTAACCTAAATTTGCCATACCGTAAAAAACGTTGTTCTCCATTATCACTTCTACTGCATACACACCAACGCGGGGTAAAAAGTAGGGTTCAGTGATTTTGAAATTAGCAGTTGGAAAACCAATCGTTCGCCCTCTTTGTTCTCCCCTTACTACTTCACCCACTACAGAGTATGGTCTTCCAAGTAATTTTTCTGTTAATTCAAGATTTCCTTCTTTTAGAAGGGAACGAATTCTTGTCGAGCTTACCTTTTGATCATGATAGCTTATTTTCTCCACCTTTGTAATTGCTAGAGGCTTGTCTATAAAAGTTTGAATATTAGACATGTTCCCTGCCCCTTTAAAACCAAAAGAGAAGTCGTATCCAGCAACAAGATGATCAATATTTAGCCCCACTATAAAATGCTCTAAAAATTCCTTTGGTGATAGTTGAGATAAGGTTTTATCAAACCTAATAATATAAAGATAATCAACATCTAGTTGTTCCATCAAGCTCTTTTTTACCGTTAATGGTGTCAAATATTGTACATCTGTCTTTTCTTTTTTTAAGACAACAGATGGATGTGGATCAAAGGTAATAACGGCCGATTTCATGTCTTGTTCCTTCGCTAGTAATTTAGCTTGATCGATTACCTTTTGATGGCCAATATGAATCCCATCAAAAAAACCAATCGCAGCAACGGTATTCGGAATCGATTCTTTTTTTAACTTATGTGGATAGGTTAAAGATATGAGTTCCATATCAATCACCTGCTTTCTAATTTTATTTCACTCGACCATTATATTACAGGTTTAGGAGATTGAAAAACCATATGAACTTGGAAAAACTTTTTTATGTACATAGAGTAGCTTTTCTGCAAACAACAATCCGAATTTATTTATTCGAAAATACTCGAGCAGGTTTTATCTCTTTTTGATTCTCATGGATATGATAAATAGCAAGAAGCATCCCTTTGTGTTCGATCCGGAAATACTTAGTTTTTGGTGTAGTGGATGGTAACGATAGCTTTTGTCCATTTTTCACCTTTTTCATTGTCTGCTCATCAACCTCTATAGCATCTAAATGAGCCAACCCGTGTTTTAAAGGAAGTAGCACCGTTTCATTCGTGTCATTTTCTAATTCCTCGAAAGTCCATGTATCTCCACTAGTAAAATGCCCGCTTCTTGATCGAATTAGGTTGGACATATGTGCAGGGAATTGTAGTTTTTTTCCTAAATCTAGGCAAAGGGTACGGATATAGGTCCCTTTTGAACAGGTAACCTCGAATTGTATCGACTGGAACTGTCCTTTTTCATCATAGGAAGTAGTTATCAATCTTATATCCTCAATACAGACAGAACGAATAGGCCTTTCCACTCGTTCATTGTTTCTGGCATATTCATAAAGTTTTTTGCCATTTACTTTAACAGCTGAGTAATAAGGTACTTGTTGCTGAATTTTCCCTTGAAAAGAGTCGAGTGTCTCTTCTATCATCGTTGAGGAAAGCTTACTACTAACAGGCTTTCGTTCGATTATTTCTCCCGTATGGTCCTCCGTTGTTGTGGAGGTTCCTATCGTTGCCGTTGCGATGTATGTTTTAACGGTATCTGTTAAAAATGGAACAATCTTCGTGGCCTCTCCGACACAAATCGGTAAAACACCTTCTACCTCTGGGTCTAGTGTCCCGGTATGACCTACCTTTTTCGTTTTAAAAAGCTTTCTAATTTTTATAACACAGTCATGGGAAGTCATTCCCTTAGGTTTCCATAATGGTAATATCCCGTTCATTCATACACCTCCGTCTTTTATAAATTAGAGAAAACCCTTGTTGATCGACAAGGGTTTTCTAAAATTGAAAGAACGGTAAAAAGTAAAAAGTGGAGTGTTTCGTTTTCTATGCACTCTCTATTTTTTAGATAATTATTGTTCATCTGGATCATTGATTTTTCTCAATAGATCCTCAATTCGATTACCTCGTTCAATGGTATCATCAAAATCAAAAGACAACTCAGGAGTTTTGCGAAGGCGAATTCTTCGCCCTATCTCGGAGCGAATAAAGCCTTTTGCTTTTGCCAAACCGATCAAGGTTTCCTGACGTTTCTTTTCGTCTCCAAATACAGAGATAAATACCTTAGCTTGTTGCAAATCACCTGTTACTTCCACATCTGTTATTGTTACAAATCCTACTCGCGGATCCTTTATCTTTCGTGAAACGATATCTCCGAGTTCTTTTTTCATTTGTTCTGCTACACGATTTGCTCGTAATTCATTCATGACTGTCACCTCTTCCTACAGTGAAACATCATCTTTACTATCTGTCATAAAATATGCGACAGAGCATTATTATCGTTCTTCTACATCTGTTGTTGTTCTTTCTATTTCAGGAAAGGAATCCATCAAAGCAAGTGCTTGCTGGATCACTTTTTCATTGATTACTTTGGCATCTGAGACCGTTACAATAGCAAAGGCTGCTCTTTGCCATTGATTTTGATGGTCTATTTCTGCAATTGCTAAGTTTAAGTTCTTATTGAGACGATTTTTTAATCGTAATAATATAGATCTTTTTTCTTTTAGTGAATGGCAATCATATAAAATAAACTCAATCTCAGCATAAAGGAGCATTAGACTTCAATTTCCTCCATAACATAGGCCTCAATGACATCGCCCTCTTTTATATCATTGTAATTCTTGATCGTTATCCCACATTCATAATTCTGCGCAACTTCCTTTACGTCATCCTTGAAACGTTTCAATGTATCAATTTCTCCTTCATAGATGACCACTCCGTCACGAATCAAGCGCACACCGGAATCTCTTGTTATTTTACCATCTGTTACATATCCACCAGCAATCGTACCAATACGTGACACTTTAAAGATTTCACGAACCTCTACTTGACCAATAACCTTTTCTTCATATTCAGGGTCAAGCATTCCTTTCATCGCAGCTTCCACTTCTTCAATGGCCTTATAAATGACACGATGGAGTCGAATTTCTACATTTTCAGATTCTGCAGCTTTTTTAGCATTGGTATCTGGTCGTACATTAAACCCGATCACAATAGCATTAGAGGCAGATGCTAATATAATATCTGATTCCTTAATAGCACCAACACCTGTATGGATGATATTCACCTTTACTCCTTCGACATCGATTTTTTTCAATGATGCTGCAAGAGCTTCAACTGATCCTTGTACGTCTGCTTTCAATATAACATTAATATCTTTGATTTCACCTTGTTTAATCTTTTCAAAAAGATCGTCTAAGCTTACACGTGCTTTATCTCCACGCTTCTCTTCAATTTGTTTTTGTTGTCTTAATTCACCAATTTGACGTGCTTTTTTCTCATCCTTGAAGACAACAAAACGATCTCCAGCTAATGGAACGTCATTAAGACCAGTAATCTCAATTGGTGTGGACGGTCCGACAGATTTTACTCGTTTACCAAGATCATTTACCATTGCACGAACTCTACCAAACGTCGTTCCAACAACAATTGGATCACCTACTTTTAGTGTACCATTTTGAACGAGTAATGATGCAACAGATCCACGACCTTTATCTAATTGTGCTTCAATCACCGTACCATCAGCTAAACGATTAGGGTTAGCCTTTAATTCCTCAACTTCTGCAATTAACAGGATCATTTCTAACAAGTCATCAATACCTTCACCTTTTATTGCAGACAGTTGTACAAAAATAGTATCTCCACCCCAGTCTTCAGGAATTAATTCATGTTCTGTTAATTCTTGCATGACACGATCTGGGTTGGCTCCTTCTTTATCGATTTTGTTAACAGCTACAATGATTGGAACCTCTGCTGCTTTAGCATGATTGATAGCCTCAACGGTCTGTGGCATTACCCCGTCATCTGCTGCTACAACTAGGATGGCAATATCTGTTACTTCTGCACCACGTGAACGCATGCTTGTAAACGCAGCATGACCTGGGGTGTCTAGGAACGTAATTTTTTTCTCATTTGCTTCCACTTGATATGCACCAATATGCTGAGTAATTCCACCTGCTTCCCCTTCTGTTACTTTTGTGTTGCGGATGGAGTCAAGTAAAGTTGTTTTACCATGATCGACATGACCCATGATTGTTACAACTGGTGGACGTTCCATTAAGTTCGAAGGATCGTCTTCTTCAATATATGTTAAGAGATCCGTTTGATCTATTTCTACTTCTTGTTCAACCTCAACCCCATATTCACCACAAATCAATTCAATAGCATCTTCATCCAAGTCTTGGTTTTTATTTGCCATTACACCTAATAATAATAATTTCTTGATTATTTCATTTGTTGGTTTGCTTAGCTTTTCAGCTAATTCTGCCACAGTAATCGAACCAGAATAGGTAATTTTATTTGGTTCCTGTTTTTCTTCCTTCACTTTAGCCTGTTCTTTTTTCGGTTGATTAGGCTTATTATGATGTTTGTTCTGGTGTTTGTTATGGTTTTTGCTTTGTTTTTTCTTATTGTCATTAGGTTTGTTTGGTTTGTTCTGTTTTGATTGTTGCTGTGGGTTATGGTTCGATTTTTCTGATTTTTCTTGTTTCGTAGCTTTTTCTTCTACCTTAGGCTTAAAGCTTTGCTCTAATTTTTCCTTCATTTCGTCTGTAATTGTTGACATATGGTTACTAACTGGTAAATTAAGCTCTTTTAATTTTGTGATGACTTCCTTACTTGTTTTATTTATTTCCTTTGCATATTCATATACTCGTATTTTCGTCATACGTTCACCCCCGATTATTGTTGTCAAGTAGCGTTTTTAGCTTTTTTGCGAAACCTTGTTCATGGATCGATACTGCTACTCGACCGGTCTTACCTACTGCATGTGATAATGTCTTACGATCATCAATAAAAAAATATGGTATTTGATAGTATTGACACTTATCTGTAAGCTTTTTCTTCGTTTGGTCGCCTATGTCATTTGCTAGTAAAACAATTTTTGATTTTTTGGATTGAATTTCCTTCACAATTAATTCTTCTCCAAATGTGCATTTTCCGGCTCTATTTGCAATACCTAATATATTTAAATAAGCTTTTGGATCAGCCACTTTATGCTCCTTCTATTACTTTCTTTAATTCATCATAAATTTCATCTGGAATTGGAATTTCAAGATGCTTTTCAAGTACCTTCGTCTGTCTTGCTTTATCGACAACATCTAATTGTTTAGATATATAAGCTCCGCGTCCGTTTTTCTTGCCAGTTGGGTCAACAAAAACTTCCCCTTCTTTTGTTTTCACAATACGAAGCAGCGACTGCTTTGCTACCATTTCTTGTGTTACTACACATTTTCGCAAAGGTATTTTCCGTTTTTTTGGCATATGAAATCCTCCTTATTTAAACAAATCTTCATCCAAATCTTCCAAGGATTCATCATATTCCGATGTGTCATCATAATGAATGCTTTCTTTACTTTTATCAACATCTCCTGCTACTATTAATCCTTCATCTCTCGCTTCTGTTTCACTCTTTATATCGATTTTCCAGCCTGTTAATTTAGCTGCTAATCTAGCATTTTGACCTCTTTTTCCGATGGCTAGGGATAATTGATAGTCTGGAACAACAACCGTTGTCGCTTTATTTTCTTCATCCACAATTACCCGTACTACTTTAGAAGGGCTAAGTGCATTCGATACATAGACAATAGGATCCTCTGACCATTCCACGATATCAATCTTTTCTCCTTTTAATTCATCGACAATGGTTTGTACACGTTGTCCCTTTTGACCAACACAAGACCCAACTGCATCAACCTCTTCATCGCGAGCATAGACCGAAATTTTTGATCGATCCCCTGCTTCTCTTGCAACCGATTTGACTTCAACTGTACCATCATATATTTCGGGTACTTCCATTTCAAATAATCTCTTTAAAAGTCCTGGATGTGTACGTGAAACGAAAATATTAGGCCCTTTACTCGTATTTTCCACCTTTGTCACATATACTTTGATACGGTCATGAACCTGATAGGTCTCAGTTGGCATACATTCCGATTCTGGCAGTTTTGCTTCTACTTTTCCTAAATTCACATAGATGAATCGTCCATCCATGCGTTGAACAGTACCGTTCATAATATCATCTTCGCGGTCAATATATTCATTAAATATAATACCACGTTCTGCCTCGCGAACCCGTTGGGTGACTACTTGCTTAGCTGCTTGCGCTGCTATGCGACCAAAGTCTCTTGGTGTCACTTCAATCTCCACCACATCTCCCACTTCATAGGAAGGGTTGATCTGTGATGCCTCTTCAATCGAAATTTGTTGTTGAGGATCGTCGACTTGTTCCACAATTTCTTTTTGTGCATATACACTCATCTTACCGTATTCCTCGTTTAGATCTACTCGCACATTCGTAGCGGACTTAAAATTTTTCTTATATGCTGATATTAGCGCTGCCTCTAATGCTTCAATAAGTATACTTTTATTAATACCTTTTTCTTTTTCCAAAAAATTTATTGCCTCGAACAATTCTTTGTTCACAACTCTTCTCCCCCTTTGATTTAGAAAGTTACAGCTAAATGGGCCTTAGCAATTTTGTTAAATGGAATTTCTACTTCTTTTGTTTTTGTTTTTACTTTGTAGGCTATTTTCGCTGTTCCATCCATAAACTCCACTAACTCACCAGTAAATTCTTTTTCACCATCTATTGGTTCGTATACCTTCACATATACATTTTCACCAGTATATTTCTGAAAATCCTCTTCTTTTTTCAAGGGTCTCTCTACACCTGGTGAGGAGACTTCTAGGAAGTACGCCTGTTCAATTGGATCTGTTTCATCTAATTTCTCACTTAGCTTCTCAGAAACCTGCCCACATTCTTCAATATCTACTCCATTTTCTTTATCGATATAAACTCTTAGAAACCAATTTTGTCCTTCCTTTTCAAACACCACATCGACAAGCTCTAATTGCAGTTCATCTAATATCGGTTTCACTAAGGTTTCGGTTTGTTTGGTTACATTTTGTGCCATTCGCTGACCTCCTTTAATTGTGCTTTATGCATCTCTCGTCACATTACTATAATTCCCCAATTTAATCGAGCTTACACAAATAGAATCGTAAGCAGTCATTAGCACCACTTCTTGGGAATGTTAACGTGATAAATCCCTTGCCAGTGCTTGGCAAGGGATTTAATAGATGCCCTATTTGATCCGCTGGTTTGATAACTATGAAGAAAGAGTGGGGTGTCCCACTCTTTCTCCGTTCGTCTCAAATGAATTCTTTATAAAATATAACATGAATGGAGAAAAGATGCAAGCCATTACCTAGATGGATTAAAACAAGGATAATTGGTTCTTTTCTTCCATTCCTTCCAAACAACCATGTTGATCTAAATATTCTAAGACCGTTTTAGAGATCCTACTACGCTCTCTAAGGTCTTCCTTAGATAGGAACTCGCCATCCTCTCTTGCTTTTTCAATGTTGATCGCTGCATTGGTTCCTAAACCATCTACTGCATTGAATGGTGGGATTAAGGAATTACCATCTACTAAAAACTCAGTTGCTGAGGATTTATATAGATCAACCTTTTGAAAATGAAAGCCTCGCTCATTCATTTCGAGAGAAATTTCTAAAACGGTTAGTAAACTTTTTTCTTTAGGGGAGGCATCGTTACCCTTTGCATTAATTTCTTTTATTCGATTCTTAATCGCTTCAGAGCCTTTTACCATCGTATCAAGCTCAAAGTCATCTGCTCGGACAGTGAAGTATGCTGCATAGAATAAGATCGGATGATGTACCTTGAAATAAGCGATACGTACGGCCATTAAAACATAGGCAGCAGCATGTGCTTTCGGAAACATGTATTTAATTTTTTTACATGATTCAATATACCAATCTGGTACATCATGTTTTTTCATCTCAATAATCCATTCATCTTGTAGACCTTTACCTTTACGAACAAATTCCATGATTTTAAAAGCTAGCGAAGCATCTAGACCTTTGTGCATTAAATAAACCATAATATCATCACGACACCCAATTACATCAGGCAATTCACAAATTCCTTTATCGATAAGCTCTTGGGCATTTCCGAGCCATACATCTGTACCATGACTTAACCCAGAGATGATCACAAGTTCTGCAAAAGTTTTCGGTTTTGTATCTTCTAACATCTGTCTAACAAATCGTGTACCAAATTCAGGGACACCTAGTGTACCAGTCTTACACATAATTTGTTCTGCTGTAACTCCTAACACCTCTGGACCAGAAAATATTTTCATCACTTCCGCATCATCCGTTGGAATCGTTCTAGGATCTATACCACTTAAGTCTTGTAGCATCCGAATCACAGTTGGATCATCGTGTCCTAGTATATCGAGTTTCAACAAATTATCGTGAATAGAGTGGAAGTCAAAATGTGTCGTACGCCATTCTGAATTTCGATCATCCGCAGGAAACTGTATCGGTGTAAAGTCATAGATTTCCATGTCGTCAGGAACAACAATTATACCACCTGGGTGCTGGCCTGTAGTCCTTTTAGCACCAGTACAGCCTTTAACTAAACGATCTACTTCAGCATTTTTAATTACCATATTATGATCGCCTGCATAACCTTTCACATAGCCATATGCTGTTTTTTCAGCAACTGTACCTATCGTTCCTGCACGATAGACATTATCCTCTCCGAACAATACTTTCGTATAATTATGGGCTCTTGGTTGATATTCACCAGAAAAGTTCAAGTCAATATCGGGAACCTTATCTCCTTTAAATCCAAGGAAGGTCTCAAACGGTATATCTTGTCCATCTTTCTTAAGAGGAACCTCACATGTAGGACAATCTTTATCTGGCAAATCAAATCCACTACCTACAGAACCATCATTAAAAAATTCACTTTGTTTACAGTTAGGACAGACATAGTGTGGTGGTAATGGATTTACTTCTGTAATCTCCGTAAATGTCGCAATTAATGAGGAACCAACCGATCCTCTGGATCCAACAAGATAACCATCATCTAAAGATTTTTTTACCAGTTTATGTGAAATTAAGTAGATGACTGCAAATCCATGTCCAATAATACTTTTTAATTCTTTTTCGATTCTTTGTTCAACAATTTCAGGTAATGGGTCACCATAAATTGATTTTGCAAAAGAGTAGCTTAGCTCCCTTATTTCTTCTTCTGCACCATCAATATTTGGGGTGTATAAATCATCTTTAACAGGCTTTACATCTTCAATTTGCTCGACAAGTTGATGAGGATTAGTAATGACAATTTCCTTGGCCTTTTCTTCTCCTAAAAAGTGAAATGCCTCTACCATTTCATTCGTTGTTCTGAAATAAGTATTTGGCAATGTTTGTCGATTTAATGGATTTCCACTTTGAGAGGCAATTAATATTTTTCGATAAAGTCGGTCATTTTCTTCTAGATGATGTACATTACCTGTTGCCACACAAGGTTTTCCAAGACTATCAGCCATTTCGACAAGCTTTCTTATAATATCATAAAGCTGTGCTTCATTTTGCACCAGCTCTTTGTCCAATAAATGTACGTAATTTGCCGGGGGTTGTACTTCGATATAATCATAAAATTTAGCTACTTTTTCTGCTTGCTCCTTTGATTTTTGCATCATTGTTTCAAAGACTTCTCCTTGGTCACACGCAGTACCAATTAGTACACCCTCACGATGCTCTTGGAGTTTGGACCTCGGAATACGAGGTACTCGGTAGAAGTAATGAATATGAGCAAGAGAAATTAGTTTAAAAATATTTTTAAGTCCTACTTCATTCACTGCAAGTAATGTAGCATGAAATGGTCTTAAACGTTGATAGGCATTACCTTCCCCCATATGTTTATTGAATTGATTATGATTTGTAATGCCATTTTCGTGAGATAGTTTAATAAATTTCCATAATAAATAGCCAGTAGCCTCAGCATCATAGATAGCACGGTGATGTTGGGTTAACTCGATGTCTAGCTTTTTACATAAGGTATTTAAACGATGATTCTTCAGTTCTGGAAATAGAAATCGAGCTAATTCCAATGTGTCTATGACAGGATTTGTGGCTTCCTCTAGTCCAATTTTCTTGAAGCCTGTATTGATGAAGCCCATATCAAAATCTGCATTATGTGCTACCAGAATATCATTCTCCATCCATTCATGAAAATCCTTTAAGACATCCTCTATTTCCGGCGCATCCTTCACCATTTCATCAGTAATTCCCGTTAAATTAATTGTTGTTTCCGATAATGGATGATGTGGATTGGCAAAGGATTCAAATCGATCAATGATTTCGCCATTTTTCACCTTTACGGCTGCAAGCTCAATTATTGTGTCATACACAGCTGATAAGCCGGTTGTTTCGACATCAAACACGACATACGTATCATCTAAGAGCTCTCGATTTGCAGCATTATAGGCAATAGGAACACCATCATCGACAATATTTGCTTCCACCCCATAAATAATTTTAACTCCGTGTTTTTTCCCAGCTGCATAAGCCTCTGGATAGGCTTGTGCAACAGCATGATCGGTTATGGCAATCGCTTTGTGTCCCCACTTACCTGCTTGTTCGATTAATTTAGACGCAGATACGACAGCATCCATTTGACTCATTAATGTATGTGTATGCAGTTCAATCCGCTTCTCACCATCTAATCCGTTATCTTCTCTAGTAATGGAGGGGATTTGTTGAATGTCCTTTGCCATCATGGTTAATTCGTTGGAAAAGGTATCGGTTTGTATCATACCTTTAGCTTTCAACCACATACCAGCTTTCAATTGCTTATACTTTTCAACATCTTGATCACCTTTAGAGAACATTTTAATTTGAAAAGAATCGCTATAGTCCGTTAATTTTAACATCAATAAGTGACGTCCAGACCGTAATTCCCTGATTTCCACATCAAATAAGTATCCTTGAAAAACGACATTTTTCTCTTCTTCTATGATGTCTTTCATTTGTACTGGTTCATCCTTAATCGGATAACCAATTAGTATAGGGCCAGTGTCCTGTTCTTCTTTATTTTCTTTCACTTTTTGTTCTTGTTGTTTAAAAGCTTCCTCCACACGTTTTCTATCCTCTAAGGCTTTTTCTTGTTGAAATTTTTCCAACTCTGCCTGCTGATCTACTACTTCCATTTCGACCATTTTTCGTTCTGTGCCAATTTTTACACAAAATTCATCCAATTTTGTTTGTAGCTCTTGCTTTAATGAATGTAGTTCAATTTCATTGCTTACAGTTAACATAATGTTATTATCGTTAACTAACGGCCTTTTATTCTCTAATGCTCGATACTTAGGTGAATGGTGGATTAATTCTGAATAGAAAACACTCCAATAATTTCCCCATTCCTCATTGGATAAGATAGAGTTTTGGGTTTTAAATACCCAAGATACTTTAGCGATTGTCGAAAATGCTTCGGTTAGCTTCAGTGCAAACAGTTGATAAGCTTCCGCTGGTAATACATTTTCGATAAGTAAATGAAACTGCCAGATTTTTGATTGGCGATAAACCTCTAATTTTTCTATTGATCCATTTTGGAAATATTTATTTTTCATATCATCAGGTATACCGATTTGCTTCATTAATAATTCAAATCGTTCTTTATTCGTTGTATTCATGTTCTCGCCCCCTCGCCTTCTAAACATTGAATATTTGTGTCCTAAATGATAATTCCCTTGTCTTATTATAAAGGACAAGGGAATATATTTTAAGCTAGGAGTGATTGAATTTTCGACATAATTTCTGATTCATGAAGATCAAATTGCTCCCCAGTCGTACGTAGCTTGCATTCAACAATCCCTTCATTTGCCTTTTTACCAACTGTAATACGAATCGGTAAACCAATGAGATCACTATCTGCAAACTTTACTCCCGGTCGTTCTTTACGATCATCATATAAAACAGATACGCGCTGGTCCATTAATTGATTATATAGCTTATCTGAAAGCCTGCTTTGTTCTTCGTTTTTAGGATTCACTACAATTAGATGTATATCATATGGACTGATTTCTTTTGGCCATGTGATGCCTTTCTCATCATGATATTGTTCTACGATAGCAGCGAGTGTTCGAGAAACACCGATTCCATAACACCCCATCATCATAGTCTCTTGTTTACCTTGTTCATTCAAATAGGTCGCACCTAACTTATCTGCATACAGCTGTCCTAATTTGAAAACGTGTCCCACTTCAATCCCCTTAGCAAATCTAATCGTACCTTTACCGTCCGGAGATGGATCTCCTTCCTGAATAAAGCGTAAATCTTCATAGCTTTTGACTTGAAAATCACGAGATGGATTGACATTGATAAAGTGTTTATCGTCTTCATTTGCCCCACAATAACCATTGACGATAAATTCCACAGCATTGTCGGCAATCACTTCTACATTACTTACATTGATCGGGCCTAATGAACCTACCTTTGCACCTAATACTTGAAGAGCCTCTTGCTCTGATGCTAATTCAATATCTGTTGTTTGATACAAGTTTTTCAACTTTATATCATTGATTTCATGATCACCGCGTGAAAGAACAAGGACAAATCGTTCATCTACTTTAAAGAGGATGGATTTAATGCCTTTATCTAACGGTTTGTTTAGATATTGCGAAACCTCTTGCATCGTTTTATAGCCAGGTGTTTCCACCTTGTCAAGTGACATTAACTCTTCGTTTTCTTTTCGATAATCAACAAGAACTGGTGCCATTTCAATATTGGCTGCAAAATCAGAGCTATCAGAATAGGCGATTGTATCTTCTCCAATTTCGGACAGAACCATAAACTCATGTGTATCTTTGCCACCCATTGCACCAGAATCAGCAATCACTGCGCGAAAATCTAGTCCACAACGCTCAAAAATAGTAGAATAGGCTGTCACCATCTTGTCATAAGCTTCATCAAGGCTTTCAAAGGAATCATGAAAGGAATAAGCATCCTTCATAACAAATTCCCGACCACGCAACAAACCAAAACGCGGTCTTTTTTCGTCACGGTATTTTGATTGGATTTGAAATAAAGTAATTGGGAGCTTTTTATAGCTTTTTACTTCATCGCTTATTAAGTTAGTAATTACTTCTTCATGAGTTGCCCCTAGTGCGAACTCTCGATCATGACGATCATTAATTCGCATTAATTCTGGACCAAACGTATACCATCTACCTGTTTTTTTCCACAGATCCGCAGGCTGTAATGCTGGCATGAGCATTTCTGCCGCTCCTGCCTTCTCCATTTCTTCTCTAACAATATTTTCTACCTTTTTTAATACTTTATTTCCTAATGGAAGGAAGCTGTATACACCAGATGCTGTTTGACGTATAAAACCTGCTCGAACTAATAGCTGATGGCTTTTAATTTCGGCATCTGCTGGAACTTCTTTTAATGTTGGAATGAGTGTTTGACTATGTTTCATCTCGAAAATTCACCTCAAGCTTAAAAATAAAATTTACAAAAAGAATTATTTCTCTGTTCACCATATCATAATCGTCATCATGAAAATAATCTTTAATGATGGGTAAAGCAATCTTCACCTAAAGAAAGAGTCGTTGGATATCATTCCATGTTACGACAATCATTAGTAGCATTAATAATGCAAAACCTATGAAATGAACGACACCTTCTTTCTGAGGATCGATTGGCTTTCCTCTTACTGCTTCTAATCCAACAAATAATAAACGTCCGCCATCTAATGCAGGTAATGGCACTAAATTAACGATCCCTAAGTTAACACTTAATATAGCAGTCCACATCATAAAATTCATAAATCCTGTCTGAACGACTTGATCTGTCGCATCATATATACCAACTGGTCCTGATAACATATCAATCGAGAACTGACCAGTAACTAATTTTCCTAGATTTGTTAATATCAATGTAGACCATTCATAGGTTTGCTGAAAACTATATGGAATAGACCGAATAAATGATTTTTCAGAAGCTTGAACAACACCTACTTGCCCAAATGACTCCTGTTCTAGTTCAACCAAAGCTGGAGTAACCTCTAAAGGAATCTTTTCCCCATTTCTTATTACAACCATATCTACTGATTCTTCTGGACTTGCTTGTACAATTTCTTCAAATTCGGACCATTTTCCAACAGATTCACCGTTTATTTCAACAACCTTATCTCCTGCCTGGAAGCCAGCTTCTTCTGCTGGGCTGTTCTCCACAACAGAACCAATTTCAATATCTTTCACAGGTACACCTTGAATCATTGCTAACCCAGCAAAAATTACGATAGATAATAGAAAGTTCATCATAGGACCAGCGAATAATTGCATTGCTCGCTGCCCAACTGTTTTGGATGCAAATTGCCGATCGTATGGAGCAATTTGGGTTGGTTTTTCATCCATAATAAAATGAGCCTTTTCGTCTACTTGGAAGGAGAAATGTTGTTCATCTCCTACTTCATAGCCTTCCATTTTCAATCGGTGGTCTAGATCAATATTTTCTACTTCTATCACTAGCGCATCTGGGTGCTTATCTTTGTTATTGACAATAATTTGATTGACTTTTCCTGCCTCATTAAAAGTAACACCAATATGCTGACCTGGTTTTATATCAACAATTTCCGGATCATCACCAGCAACTCGCACATAGCCACCCATAGGCAACAAACGAATGGTATACAGGGTTTCATTTTTCGTTGTAGAAAAAATTTTAGGCCCAAATCCAATGGCGAACTCTCTTACTAGCATACCTGCACGCTTTGCGAAAATAAAATGACCAAATTCATGAACAAATACTAAGAGTCCGAACATTAGAATAAACGCTATGATCGTATTCAATCAACATACACTCCTTCCATTTCTTTACGGGGGATAGATAATTTGAAAATTCTTACTTATACTGCGATAAAATCCTCATTCTAGTGCTTTGATCAACTTCTTGGATTGTAACTAAATCTGGATCTTCAATTGATTGATGGTCGCTGATTGCTTTTTCAATAACTGATTCAATTTCTAGAAAACTAATGTTTCCTTTTAAAAATAAATCAACAGCTATTTCATTTGCTGCATTTAACACAGTGGGCATCGTTCCGCCTTTTTTCCCTGCATCATAGGCATATTGTAAGCAGGGAAAACGTTGCAAATCCATTTTTTCGAAATGGAGCTTGCCTACTTCAAGCAAATCTAAGCTTTCTGTTTGAGAGAATGGTAATCTATCTGGATAGGTTAGTGCATATTGAATTGGGACCCTCATATCAGGCGTACCAAGCTGTGCGATGACACTCTTATCAACAAATTCAACCATAGAATGGATGATGCTTTCTTTATGTTGAATAACGTCAATTTTTTCATAGGGTAAACCAAATAGCCAGTGTGCTTCCATAACCTCTAATCCTTTATTCATCATAGTGGCAGAATCAATCGTGATTTTTGCCCCCATGCTCCAGTTTGGATGATTCAATGCATCGGCTATGGTTACTTCTTCAAGGTCGGCTCTTGATTTGTCACGAAAGCTTCCTCCTGATGCAGTCAAAATAATTCTGCTTACTTGGCTAGAAGCTTCTCCATTTAATGCTTGAAATATTGCAGAGTGTTCACTGTCAATTGGTAGTAAGTCTACACCATTTTCTTTTGCTTTTCTCATAACGAGATGTCCTGCAGTGACGAGAGTTTCTTTATTTGCGATAGCTATTTGTTTCTTTTCGTCAATAGCGGCTAGTGTTGCGGCAAGTCCAACACTTCCCATTACCGCATTAACTAACACATCTGTCTTGGGATGACAACTAATTTCTACTAGTGCTTCTTCACCAACTAATATTTCTATAGATGTATTATTAGAAGGTGAAAATAATTCCTTTTTTACTTTTTCATTTTTTACGACAATTTTTTCTGGCTGAAATCTTTCCAAAATAATTTTTGCCTTTTCTATATTTTCTCCAAATGAGATAGCAAATAGTCGGAAATCTTCAGGATGCTCAGCGATAACATCCAGAGTTTGCATACCAATGGAACCCGTAGCTCCAAGTAGTGTAATATTTTTCATATCTGAATAACGCCCCAGTATAGTTTATTGTATAAAATTAATAAAATGAAGTAATGGAAAGACAAATAACCAACTATCAAATCGGTCAAGTATTCCACCATGACCAGGCAATAATTTTCCTGAGTCTTTCACATTGTAATATCGTTTAATAGCCGATTCTACCAAGTCACCAACTTGTCCACCAATCGATGCTAAAATCGTAACTAATATAACGATGATTAAAGAATCATGCACGGGGAAAAAGGTATGAAAAATGACAGCAACAACACAGGCTATCAATATCCCACCAATGGCACCCTCGATTGTTTTATTAGGACTGATTTTTGGCCATAGCTTTCTCCTTCCAAATGCCCTTCCAAAAAAATACGCTCCCGTGTCCGTTGAAAGTATAACTAGAATAGCATAAAAGATATAGACAAGTCCATCATTGTCAACATCTCTCGTTTGGATAAAATAATAAAAGCCAAGTCCGACATAAATGGTTGATAATATTAAAAAACCCGCATCCTCAAACGTGAATTTATTCTTCACTAAAACAGTATAAGCGAGCAATAACAGTACAAAAAACATTAACAGTTCGGTTCTAGTAGAGAAAAAGATAAATTCACCTTGAAAAAGTAATCCCCATAATAATATAACTGTTAAAATAGTTGGAATTGGATATGAGGTAGTTTTTCGCATATGTAATAATTCTAATAACCCTATAGTCGCAATGATATACATTGCAATCTGAAATGGTAAGCCATTCATAAACACTAAGGGAAAAAAGATAAGTATAGCAACTATTGCTGTAATTATTCTAATTTTCATCAATATTCACACCTTAAATTCCGCCGTAACGACGTTTTCGCTTTTGAAATTCGTTAATAGCTTTTTCAAAATCTTCTTCATTAAAGTCTGGCCATAATGTATCCGTAAACCATAATTCTGAGTATGCTGATTGCCAAAGCAAGAAATTACTTAATCGAATTTCACCACTAGTCCTGATTAAAAGATCTGGATCAGAAATATCAGAAGTATATAAATGACGGCTAAACATTTGCTCATCAATTTCTTCTATGGAATAATTCCCTTCTAGAACCTCCTTACAAATAGCTTTTACAGATTGGATCATTTCATAACGGCTACCATAATTTATAGCTATATTTAGGATCAATCCAGTATTCGCAGAAGTCTTATCAATTGCACTCATAATGGCTGCACTTGTTTTATTAGGAAGGTGCTCTAAATCACCAATCGTTTCTATTTTTACATTCTCTTCCATTAATTCCGGTAAATAATGCTGAAGAAAATCTATTGGTAGTTTCATTAGATATTCTATCTCATTAGACGGTCTTTTCCAATTTTCAGTCGAGAATGCGTAAAGGGTGAGAATCTTCACATTATAAGAATTGGCAATTTTCACGATCCTTTTAACATTATCCATCCCCTGTCTATGTCCCGCGACACGAGGTAATCCTTTATTTTGAGCCCATCGCCCATTTCCGTCCATAATGATGGCGATATGTTCAGGTATTCTCTCTACTTGTAGCTCAGGCCTTACTAAATTTTTTTCTTTTTTTAAGAAAGGAAGTTTAAACAAAGCCATTTTTGATCCTCCATTGTTCAACACATTGAAATACTTCTTCATTTCATATAGAGACTACTTAACGAAACTATAGCTTGCTCCCCTTATCTACTATGTACGTTAACGTATTATTATTCTTACCATTACTTTTTTCATACTCTAATGGGAAGAAGCGATAAAGTGGAAAAACCCTCTTCTTCACAAGAGGGTTTATTCTCACATTTTCATTCTACCTTTTTTTAGCTTATACTTCCATAATTTCTTGTTCTTTTTCTTTTGTTAATCCATCAATTTGGCTAATGTGCTCATCAGTAGCACTTTGTACTTCGTCCTGATAACCTCTTAATTCATCTTCTGTAATTTCACCATTTTTTTCGTCTTTTTTCAATTGGTCATTCGTATCACGGCGAATGTTACGAATTTGTACTTTGGACTCTTCCGCAAATTTACCAACAACTTTTACCAATTCTTTACGTCGTTCTTCGGTAAGTGGCGGAATACTTAAGCGAATGACATTTCCATCACTAGAAGGTGAAAGGCCTAAATCAGCCTTTTGAATCGCCTTTTCAATATCACCAATAGACGATTTATCAAATGGAGTGATAAGAAGTAAACGCGCCTCTGGTACTGTAATGGATGATAACTGATTTAATGGGGTAAGCGCTCCATAGTATTCTACTTGAACACTATCGAGAAGAGCAGGATTTGCTCTACCAGCTCTTACCGTTGCTAAATTTTTAGAATAAGCCTTTACTGCTTGTTCCATTTTTTCCTTCGTTTCTTTTAACAATACATCTGACATTATTCTTTCCCCCTTATAATGGTACCGATATTTTCACCAACTACTGCTTTTTTAATATTTCCTTCTTCTGATATTGAAAATACTAGTAATGGAATATTGTTATCCATACAGAGAGAAGAGGCTGTAGAATCCATTACACCTAATCCTTCATTTAAAATTTCTAAATAAGATAATTGATCATATTTCTTAGCATCCTTATCCACCTTCGGATCAGCTGTATAAACCCCATCGACGTTATTTTTCGCCATCAAAATAACATCTGCTTCAATCTCTGCCGCTCTGAGTGCTGCTGTTGTATCTGTCGAGAAGTATGGGTTACCTGTACCTGCTGCAAAGATAACTACCCGTTTTTTCTCTAAGTGTCTGATTGCTTTACGTCTTATATATGGTTCTGCTACTTGACGCATCTCAATAGAGGTTTGGACCCTCGTTGGTATACCGAGGTTTTCTAGACTATCCTGCAGTGCTAGAGAATTCATGACAGTAGCCAGCATGCCCATATAATCTGCATTTGCTCTGTCCATTCCCATCTCACTTCCGATCTTACCTCGCCAAATGTTTCCACCACCAACCACCACAGCAACTTCAACACCTAATTCCACGACATCCTTGACCTGTTTCGCAACAGATTGAATGATAGATGGTTCGATTCCAAAACCTTGTTCACCACTTAAAGCTTCACCACTTAATTTTAACACAACTCTTCTGTAGTTAGCAGTAGCCATAATAACCTCCGTATATGTAAATATTATAATAAAAATACGATTTGATCGCAAAACGTTTCTTATTCATCGATATTACTTTTTTACAGTGCAAAGAAAAGGGACACCTGGTGCCCCTCCAATTTGGTTAAATTATTTTTTATTAACTTGGCTCATAACTTCTTCAGCAAAGTTATCTACACGCTTTTCAATACCTTCGCCAACTTCATAACGAACAAAAGATTTTACTGAAGCATTTTTATTTTTCACAATTTGTTTTACTTTTTGATCAGGGTCTTTGACAAAGCTTTGCTCTAATAAACAAATTTCTTCAAAGAATTTTCCTAAACGACCTTCTACCATTTTTTCTACAATATGTTCAGGCTTTCCTTCGTTTAAAGCTTGTGTTTTTAATACTTCTCTTTCTTTTTCAACATCTTCTTGAGCTACCGCATCACGAGATAAGTAGCGAGGGTTTACGGCAGCGACATGCATTGCAATATCTTTAGCAAGCTGCTCGTCTGTTGTACCTTCCAATACAGTTACAACACCGATATTCCCCCCCATGTGAATGTACTCACCAAATACATCTTGATCTGTTTTAGTGAAAAGGGCAAAACGACGTAAAGAGATTTTTTCACCAATCTTAGCAATGTTAGAATTAATAAATTCTTCCACTTTTTCACCTTCACCATTTAAAGGTTGTGCTAATGCTTCTTCTACACTACCTGGCTTTTCAGATAAGATGTGCTTAGCTAATGCTTGTAGAAGTGATTTAAATTGATCATTTTTAGTGACAAAGTCTGTCTCACAGTTAACTTCAAGAAGCACTGCATCGTTACCCTCAACTTCAACATATGCTGAACCTTCTGCTGCAATACGGTCTGCTTTTTTCGCTGCTTTTGATATACCTTTTTCACGTAGGTAGTCAATCGCTTTATCGATATCACCATCTGTTTCTTGAAGTGCTTTTTTACAATCCATCATACCTGCACCAGTTTTTTCTCTTAATTCTTTTACTAACTTTGCAGTAATTGCCATAAATCTTCCTCCTTTAAGTAATGTATACTTATTGTCTATTGCTTTAGAAAAACTCGCATTCGCTCTTCTTTTGCGAATGCCTAGTTTTTGTTTATACTTGGCACCTTAAAATGTAGCTGCGTAGAAACTTCTGCTGTGTAAAATTTTATACTTACCTAACGTGTAAAAAAGGTGATAAAAGGTCCCCCTCTTATCACCCAAAACCTTCTTTACTCTTTTACTCTTCTGCAGTTTCTACTTCTTCTGCATTTGCTTCTTCTTGTTCTTCCGCTTGCTCTTCAGCAACTTCTTCCGTTACTTCACCTTGTTTTACTTCTAAAATAGCGTCAGCCATTTTTCCAGTAAGTAATTTAACTGCACGGATAGCATCATCATTAGCTGGGATAACATAATCGATTTCGTCTGGATCACAGTTAGTATCTACGATCCCTACAATTGGAATATTAAGTTTATGTGCTTCCGCAACTGCAATGCGTTCTTTTCTTGGATCAATAATGAAAAGAGCATCGGGAATTTTGTTCATTTCTTTAATACCACCTAAGAATTTAACAAGTCTTTCTTTTTCTTTTAATAGACCTACTACTTCTTTTTTAGGAAGTACTTCGAATGTTCCATCTTCTTCCATTTTTTCGATATCTTTTAAACGATTAATACGTTTACGAATAGTTTCAAAGTTTGTTAATGTCCCACCTAACCAGCGTTGGTTTACATAAAACATTCCTGAACGGATTGCTTCTTCCTTCACTGATTCTTGTGCTTGCTTCTTGGTACCTACAAATAAAACAGTACCATCATTTTCTGCGATTTCTTTAACGAAATTGTACGCTTCTTCTACTTTCTTTACGGTTTTTTGTAGGTCAATAATGTAAATACCGTTACGTTCTGTGAAGATGTATTTTTTCATCTTCGGATTCCAACGACGAGTTTGGTGACCAAAATGCACACCAGCCTCTAATAGCTGTTTCATTGAGATTACTGCCATTTTCTTTCCTCCTGTAAATTGGTTTTTTATCCTCCATTTGTATCATTAGATAAAAGGACTAAATCAATAGCACCACTTTTACCTTCCACAAACGTGTGTATTTAACACCATGAACAAATATAACATATTGATTTTATGCAATCAAGCTATTTTATCTGTTTTTTTGTTGAAATTTTAATAATAGTTCTATTTCTGTCTTTCCTTTATCCAATTTCTTAGCAATTTCATCAGAAGTCATGCCTTTTTGAGAAAGGTGGAGAATTTGTGCAGTCAAGGATTGTTCTACTGTGTCTTTTTGTATCCCATCTGTAATCGGTTGATAGTCTTCGTATTCATTATCTTTGGGAATTCTCACAGTTCCTTCTTCTGGTTTATTCGGTTGAGGTACTTCATTCGTTGTCTTCTTTTTTAGTTGATTTTGTTGAACAGCTTCTGTTATCTCCACTGATGGATTGTCCATTGAATCTATTTGCTCCAAGAATTTCTGATTCTCTTCTTTCATTTCTACTAAATATAATGCCAAAGAATCCTCCATTTTTTCCACTTGCTCCAAGACATTTGCTTCAATATCTTCTATGTTTTGTTGTTTCATTTTTAAATGACGAATAACAATAAATGTAATAATATGAATAAGAAAACTTAATAATAGCAATAAATATATCATAAATACCCTTCTTATCTCTTAATATCAATCCGCTTTCCTAAATAAGGATGTTGCTGGTTCGCTTCCTTTTCCTCTTCTGTGGAAGGAGAACGTTCATTATCATGATGACCCTTTTCTTTTTGGTTATTTTTCAATCTCAATTTCTCTGATTCTTGTTGCTTGATAACTCGCTGTCTTTTTCTGATCTCTTCTAATACTTGAGATTGGGCCAATTGTTCCTGGCCTAGTCTTCCTTGCTGCTGTAAGTGCTCTTGGATTTTCCCTGCATCCTGTGTTCGCGGTAACGCTACTTGCATCTCTACTGATTTCCAACTCACTCGGAATCAATCCCTTGCTCCCATATTTAAAGTGGTTCCATCACGATCTCCATGTCTTTTAAATAGGATTTAAAACGACTATGTTCATCCTTTAAGAGACGACTATATTTACCGATATTTAATTCAACATTTCCGAATGCTTTTCCGTAAACATTAATCGACATTTCTGTAAAATTACCGATTGTCCATTGCAATTCTGTCATTTCTAATTGTATTTGTTCTATATCTTTCGTAACCTTCTCCAATGAATGACGTTGTTTTAGTAGGACAATTCGTTCTTTTGTATTCAACCCACTCTGTTTTTTCTTTTTCTGTAATTGGTTACCGAGTAAAACCAATTTGTTTTGATTATCCTTTAATGCCGACAGCTGTTCATTCAATTGTTCCACCTGTTCACTAACTTTCTTGTTAATTCCCAAGGCTAATTCTGTCTTTGTAAAAGCAAAATTACCCACATTCTTTACTTCAATTTGTCTTCCTGCTGAATTGGAACCGCCAATAATACTACCATTCTGACATATAATATCTCCTTCAGCAACACAATCACTATGAAGAATCGACTTTTTTACAACAAGATTATTTCCTGTTTCTATCTTCGCCTGATTAATGTAATTGGTTTCAATATTTCCTTCAGCTTTAATGTAGGCTTTATCCATACCTGAGATTCCTTCATTGATAACAATATTTCCCCCTGCTTGTAGAAATGCCCCTTCCACAAGACCACTGATGAACAAATCTCCTTTTGCTTTCACAGAATAGCCTGTACCAACATTTCCTCTTATCGTAACAGAACCGACAAAATCGATATTCCCTGTTTCTAGAGATAAATCTCCGCTTAATTCATATAGTGGAAATACATGTATAAATTTTGTCGTGATGGATAACTGTCCTTCAGCAGTTGCAACAAATACATTCGTTTCTTCCTCTATCTCTACATTTTTTCCTGCTTTCGTTCTAACCCCGACCCCTTTTTTCTGACGAATAGGATTACCGAACACATCCGTTCCTTCTTTCCCCTCTGTTGCAGGTACTATCGTCGCAATCTTGTCACCTTTATTAACACTTGGTATTTTGGTCACATCACGAAAAGAGAATTTTTCTTCCTCAGAAATAGATGAATTTAATGTTATTTTCCATTCTAAATAGCCATCCTCGCCATTCTCGGGTGGAATCCCTTTTGCAATTATTAAAGGTTGATGATTAGC
This sequence comes from Gracilibacillus sp. JCM 18966, assembly GCF_055392695.1. Taxonomy (NCBI): domain Bacteria; kingdom Bacillati; phylum Bacillota; class Bacilli; order Caryophanales; family Bacillaceae; genus Gracilibacillus; species Gracilibacillus sp. JCM 18966. Next base: position 3,430,346 of record NZ_AP043883.1, read on the forward strand.
AAGGATCTGTTTCCAATCTGATTGTTGCCATTCTACTAAACCAAAGTTGATTTTTGCTTTTTCTATTAAAAAACCTACATCTTCCTCTGTAACTTCATCGAAAAAACTTGAATCGAGCAATTCAATCCAAGCCTTTAACTTATCCTTTGAATAATTCACGCGAAGAACATCTTTAAGTTCCATCTTATTCATGCCCCATTTACACATTATTTTATTCTAGGAGAACATCTGTCTGATTTTAAAAATTGCCTGTTTATGAATTTGAGAAATTCTAGAGGTTGTTAAGCCTAAAGCTTTGCCAATCTCTGTGAAGGTCAATTCCTTATCATAGAATAAACTTAGAACCAATTGCTCGTTCTCATTCAATTTTTGAATATGTTGACTTAATTGATGAAGTTTTTCCTGCTTTAATACATTTTCTTCAGGCGTTAGTTCTTTTTCGTCTGGTATATGATAACCAATTCCTTCTTTATATTCATCATTTGCCCCTTTGTCCTCCATTGAAAGTAAGTTGGAAAAGAAACTATCCTTAATTACTTCCTCAACTTCTTCTTTTTTCATTTTTAGATGTGCAGCAATTTCTTCAGCACTTACTTCTCTTTGAAGTTGTTGTTCTAATGCTTCCACAGCAAAATCAATCTTTTTCACTTTTTCTCGAGCTGATCTCGGTAACCAATCTTCCTTGCGTAGGCCATCGATAATGGCACCTTTTATTCGAAAGGATGCATAGGTATCAAACTTCAAGTCCCGATTTGGGTCAAATTTAAGGATAGCATCATATAACCCGAATAACCCCAAGCTTCTTAAATCTTCTTTTTGAACACTTTTCGGCAGATTGGATGCGATTCGTTGGACATGATATTGTACTAAATACATATAATGGTCAATTAATTGATTGGTATTATCTTCGTTTTTATTCTGAATCCATTCGTTCCATATTGACCTTTCTTCAATACCAACCTTTCCCATCTAACCACCTCTTTCCTTAATTTCTTCTATCTTAGATACATTTCATTTCACTATTAACGGTTTTGATTGATAGTAGACCAGTATCTGGATCAAATTCTATTGTTCTACCTTTATTCCCACCTACATCCTGCGCAAGAATAGGAATATTTAGTTGATTAAGTTTAAGAATAACTGCTTCCACATTCCGTTCACCTATACGAAGCATTTGGTTGTCCGAACGAAAGGCAAACATATGAGCACCACCAGCTAATTTCGCTTTTAGGGAATGCTTATTTACTCCCTGCTTTATAAGTAATTCCAATAATAGATCAATTCCCGTATCAGCATATTTCATTCCATTTCTATTCTCTCTTTTTGATGCAGTAGAATCTGGTAACATGATATGAGCTAGTCCTGCTACTTTTAGCTTTAAATCATAAATAACGACTCCAACACAAGACCCTAATCCTGACGTTTTTAAAAGGTGAGGAGCGTTCGCTACTTTTACATCAGCAATTCCAACCTTTACTATCGTTGAAGTTATCATTGATTTTGTACTCCTAACGCTCGGAAGATTTTAGCAAAGGATTCTGGATCAGGAAGCAAGAAAAAATGCCCTTTTACTTGTGTTCCGCCATTTTCCCCTTCTTCAATCATCGTATCAATCATAATGGCGTAATCACTCTCTTGCGATATTTCTACTAGACCTTCCATCAATATAGCGGCAGCCATATCTATGACAAGTGTTGGGACAGTTGGTTGAAGGTTCAGTGTTGTAAAATCGGACAAGGATGATAAATACGATCCAGATAAAATATTACCAACCTCTGACAATGCCGAATAGGCAAGGGGGTTATCCTCCATTAAAGTCGTTTGGAAATGATTATCTCCTGTTAATTGCTGTACGAGTGTATCTGCTTCCTCTGGTGAAAGGATGAAAAACATACTCCCAGGTGCATCACCTTGAATTCGCAAAAATACCGCAACGATCAGTCTTTCCGGCCCACCAACCAAATCTATTAACTCATTAAAATCAACAATCTTTATATACGGGATGGACATATCGATTTTTTTATTTAATAGCTCAGATAAGGCTGTCGCTGCATTTCCTGCACCTATGTTGCCAATTTCTTTTAATACATCAAGATGTATTTGGGTCAACTGATCTAAACGATCCATTATTTTTGGACCTCTTCTGCTTCTATCTTCCCTTGATAGGAATCAGCTGAGAGTACCTTTTCTAAATTCAATATCATGACTAATCTTTTGCCTATTTTCGCAACACCTTCTATATAATCCACATCTACTGTGCCAACTACTTTTGGTGCAGGCTCTATGTCTTCTGATTGTATATCTATGACATCGTAGGCAGCATCTACAATAAGTCCAATGTTGTATTTATCCTGATGAATGATGATAATCCTTGTGCTATCTGTTTGCGGAATACGATCCATGCCAAATCTTTCACGAAGATCAATAATTGGTGTGACAACTCCACGTAGATTAATGACACCTTTTACAAATTTCGCAGTTTTAGGAACTCTCGTTATTTGTTGCATTCGCTCGATTCCACCAATTATTTCAACTGGAAGTGCATATTCTTCCTTATCAAGTTCAATGATGATCGATTTTTTCACTTGCTTTTCTTCCATGACGACACCTCCTAACTAATTAATGTATTCGTATCTACAATCAAGGCTACCTGACCATCGCCTAAAATGGTTGCACCAGAAATCGCAAATACGTCCCCTAGATAATCCCCTAGTGATTTTAAAACAATTTCATGCTGTCCAATAAATTTATTTACAATTAAACCAGCCATTTTCTCCCCTTTGCGAATGATGACAACCGAATAATGCTCCTCTTCGGTTTCTCCAGCTGGTATTTCAAACACATTTTTCAAGGAAACTAATGGTACTACCTTTCCTCTAAAGTCAATGACTTCTTTATTATGGGCATTCAGAATATCGTTCTTGTGAATGATTGCTGTTTCAATAATAGATGAAAGTGGTATGGCATATTTTTCTTCTTCCACTTCAACGAGCAACACAGAAATTATGGATAAAGTTAGTGGCAATTGAATCGAAAATAATGACCCTTTTCCTTCTTCAGATTCAATGGTTAAAGTTCCACCAAGTGATTCAATAGTATTCCTTACAACATCTAATCCAACACCTCGTCCAGAAATGTCTGAAATCTTATCAGCCGTAGAAAAACCACTTGACATAATTAATTGATGTACCTGTTGATCAGTCAATGTTTCTGCTTCCTCTGAAGTAATTACCTGATTGGCAATAGCTTTCTCAAGTACCTTCTCTCGATTAATACCCGCACCATCATCTGCTATTTCGATAAAGACATGGTTACCACTGTGATATGCCTTTAATGTCAAATGACCCTCTTCCTGTTTGCCTTTAGCCTTACGCTTTTCAGGAGTTTCGATCCCGTGGTCTAAAGAATTGCGAATTAAATGAACCAAAGGGTCACCAATTTCATCAATAACCGTACGATCTAATTCTGTTTCGGCACCAATTATTTCAAGATTAATCCTTTTACCTAAATCCTTCGACAGCTGTCGAACCATTCTTGGAAATCGATTAAATACTTGCTCTACAGGAACCATTCTCATATTCAAAATGATGTTCTGCAAATCACCAGTTACTCTTGTCATTCTCTCCACCGTTTCGGATAGATCTGGATTCTTTAAGTTTGTAGCGATTTGTTCTAGCTGGCCACGATCAATGACTAATTCCTCAAAAAGGTTCATTAATCCATCTAGACGATCGATATTCACTCGAATTGTTTTGCTCGTAACTGCTTTTTGCGTGTTATTTTTTTCAGACTCTTTTTCTTGTGGCTTGGATGTTTTTGGTTCATCTTTAGCTTTTGGTGGTTCTGATTGGGTTTGAAATGAAAATTCTCGAACAGTTACTTTATCGATTTCCGATACTTTCCTTACTCTTTGTTCAATGTCATTTGCATCGTGTTTTGTAATAAGTAATACATGAAAATCTAAATCAAAATTTTCTTCTTCTAATTCTTGAACAGCCGGTTCTGACTTAATTACCTCACCGACTTGTTCTAACACCTCAAAGATCATATACACTCGAGCTGCTTTTAGTAAACAATTATCATTTAATTTGACGTATACTTCGAAATTCTTAAAGTCCTTCTCTGCTGATTGTTGGAGAACAGCCATTTCAAATTCATCGAGTTTACTGAAATGGACATTATCACTAGTAGTTTGTTCGCTTTCTTCAATTATTTGCACCTCACGATCTGGTGCCTCGTTGTTTTCAATCTGTTGAAGCTGTTTGACAAGCTGTTGTACATCAGAAGAACCATTTCCTCCCTCAGCAATATCGAAAACCATACCTTCTAACTGGTCAACCGCTTGAAATATTACGTCAATCATCGTAGAGTTGACCACTATCTTTTCATTTCTTACAGCATCCAATACATTTTCCATTTTATGTGTCAAATCAGCAATGTCTTGAAAGCCCATCGTAGCAGCCATGCCTTTAAGTGTGTGTGCTGAGCGAAATATTTCGCCAATTGTATTCAAATTAGTAGGTTCCTTTTCTAGAACAAGCAGCTGATCATTTAGGGACTGGATATGTTCTTTACTTTCTTCGATAAAGACTTCTAAATACTCATTATTTTCCAATTTCCTCACCTCTCATATGTTAGACTTTTTCCTGCAAGATTGTGCTTATATCTTGGATATCTAAAACATAATCTACTAAACTAGTTCTTTCGGCGGCTTGTGGCATTCCATAAACAACACAGGTTTCTTTAGATTGGGAAATGGTAATCGTTCTCGGATGCCTCTGTTTCAATTGAACTATACCATTAGATCCATCCTTCCCCATTCCTGTTAGAATAATAGAAAGGGGATGACAATGAGGTAACCTTGCAATCGAACCAAACAAGACATCCACTGAGGGTTGGTGACCATTTACCGGTTCGCGCTTTGACACTTTAGCAATCAATTCCGCCCCATTCCCTATCACCTCAAACTGTTTCCCACCTTCTGCTATGTAGACCTTACCCTTTTCAATTAAATCACCGTTTTCCACTTCTTTTACTTCTACATTGGATAATTTATTCAAGCGATCTGCAAGTGATTTGGTAAAACCTTTTGGCATATGCTGCACAACTACAATTGGTGCCTTAAAATCACTTGGTAAATTGGTGATAATCTCCTGTAATGCTCTCGGACCTCCCGTTGAAGAGCCAATCGCAATGATCGGATTGACCATAGGACGATTACGTTTTAGAAATCGGCTTTCTGTATCCAAAGAGACCGATTTTGTTTTCTCTCTTTTTTGAAAGGTGGATATGTTAGAAACTACTGCCTGCTCGACTTTACTGATAATCTCTTGTTGAATCTCTTTAATATTCAATGAAATCGAACCAGATGGCTTTGCGATAAAATCAACTGCGCCTAATGACATTGCTTCCATTGTTTTATCTGCACCTATTTTAGTCAAACTGGATAACATAACAACTGGCGTTGGACTCTTCTCCATCATATGAGTTAATGTCGTAATCCCGTCCATAATAGGCATTTCGACATCCATTGTCACTACATCAGGCTTCCACTTTTCTACTTTTTCGAGCGCATCTTCTCCGTTTCTCGCTGTAGAAATCACCTCGATTAGTCTAGATTGATTAATAATATCTGTGATCATCTTTCTCATGAATGCTGAATCATCTACAACTAACGCAGTATATTTTTTCATTCAGTTCTACCTTCCTGTCATTGGCTAAGTTAAAGTCGAGATAAATATTGTTTCAATTCCTTTAGAAAATCTTTACCTTTCCGCTTTTTTCTTGGCGCGATTCCTAAAAATTGGTCAGTGATTTGATCAATGGCCACAGATGCCTTCGATTTTGGGTTCTTCAGTAAAAAGGGATGCTGTTCGATAACTGCCGACATCACGACAGGATCATCCGGAACCATACCTAAAGGAAACATATCATACTCAAGAAAACGTTTAATTGCCGTAATCATACGATTCGTTATCATATCTCCTTGTTGCTTATTCATCACCCTATTTAAAATAAGATGGACCTGTGTTTTTTTATACGATAGAATATGTTTCACCATTGAATAAGCATCTGTGATCGACGTTGGTTCAGGTGTCGTTACAACAAGACAGTCATCCACAGCCTTCATATAATGAATCGTTTCTTGTGTTACACCTGCTCCCAAATCAAATATTACATAGTCGTAGTCATTAAGTATTAGTTCTAATTGTCCTAAAAAATGGGCTAATTTCTCCTCACCCAGTTGAAAAATACTTTCTTGTGCATTCCCGCCAGGTATATAGGACAGTGTATTTGGTCCTGATTCTATAATATCATAAATAGACGAATTTTTCTCGAAAATTTTAAGGATAGAATGCTCAGATGATCTTCCAAGTAATATTTCGATATTCCCCATCCCGATATCCAAGTCAAATAATAGTACTTTTTTACCTTTTTTTGAAAGAGAAAGGGAGAAGTTAAGTGCGATATTTGACTTACCTACCCCTCCTTTTCCACTTACAACCGCAATTGTTTTAGCAAGATTTTGATGATGGATTCCTTTCATTTTAGCTCTTAGGTGTGATGCTTGATCTGTATTCATTTAATCACCAACTATAAGTTTTGCAATATGATCAATCGAAGCTTCTTCTATGTCATCCGGTACATCTTGACCTGTTGTTAGGAATGCTATTCCAATGTTGTGTTGCAAAGATAAATTTAGAGCAGCACCATAAGAAGTTGTTTCATCCTTTTTTGTGAAAATAATTTGTTTAACAGGAACATGACGAAATTGGTCATAAATTGCCTCGAGATCATTACTTTTTGTTGTTAAAGATAAAACTAGATAAGTATCTACTTCTTCATTTAAATCCATTACATTGCCCAATTCTTCCACATATTTTTCATCCCTGAAATTACGACCAGCTGTATCAACAAAAACGAGATCAAAATCTGAAAATTTTTCTCGTGCTTTGTTGTAGTCCTCGAGATTATATGCAACTTCTATCGGAACATCTAAAATTTTTGAATAGGTTTTCAGCTGTTCGATTGCAGCGATTCGATACGTATCCGTTGTAATAAGCGCCACTTTTTTACGTTCATTAAGAACACTGTGTGCTGCAAGTTTGGCAATGGTCGTTGTTTTCCCAACACCTGTTGGTCCTACAAGATGAACGAATTGATTTTGATAATCTGATTTTCCAAAGCTTCCTTTATTAGCTAATCGATGCTTTATTTCAAATGCTAGCTTTTTCTTCAGTTTCTCCATATCCTCTTCCTGCTCGTTGCTCGTATGGATTGTGTCCACTAGCTCCATTGCTATGTCTTTATTTACTTCTTGATTTTCTAAATGGTCAAGTAGTTCTTGATAAGGTAAAGGAAACGTGTGATCTTGATTTTTTTGTTGAATTAATCGCTTCATATCTTTGATTTCTTTTAATAGATGATCCTGTTTGCCTTCTGCTAATACTGAACTCATAGGCTTTGCAACTACTGGTTTAGATGGAACAGGCTTTTTACGAGGACTATCAATTCCAGCCAGTACTTCTAACTTTCTTTTTTTAAATAGTCCTAAAAAACCCCCCTCATGAATGACCTTAGAATTCAGAATAACGGCATCTTCTCCTAATTCTCGGCGAACTATCTGCATTACTTCCGGCATTGTCGAACCTTTGATTTTTTTTATTTTCATGCTACATTCACCACTCCGATGCTTTTTATTTCCGCTGTTGGCTCGATTTCGTTATAGGAAAGCACAATCACCTGTGGGAAAAATCGATCCAATAATTGCTTCATATACATTCTTATAGTAGGAGAACATAGAATAATAGGATTTTCTTCCTGAAGTGACATAACTTCCACATTTTCAGAAACAGACTGAATAACTTGCTGTTGCGTATCAGGATCCATTGCTAAATAACTTCCATGTTCTGTTTGCTGGATATGTTCTGCGATCACTTTCTCTACCTCACCAGCTACAGTAATAACTTTTAGTTCATTTCTACCTTGTAGCAAATCAGCGGTAATTTGGGCGGAAAGAGATTGTCTAGCATATTCAGTTAGTAAATCTGTATCCTTTGTCATTTTTCCAAAATCCGCTAATGTCTCAAAAATAACAGGTAAGTTCTTAATCGAAACATTTTCTCTCAATAACTTAGCCAATACCTTTTGTACATCTCCAATTGCGAGCGGTTCTGGTGTAACCTCCTCCACTAATATTGGATAACTCTCCTTTAGATGATCGACCAATTGCTTTGTCTCTTGGCGACCAAGAAGTTGGTGAGCATTGCGCTTAATAATTTCCGTAATATGTGTGGAAACGACAGAAGGTGGGTCCACTACTGTATATCCAGACAATTCGGCATCATCCTTTGTTTCTTCTGTAATCCACTTTGCTGGAAGTCCAAAGGCAGGTTCAGTTGTTTCGATTCCATCTAGCTCATCATCCTCAATCCCTGGACTCATTGCTAAGAAATGATCTAGTAACAATTCACCACTTGCCACTTCATTTCCCTTTATTTTTAACCGGTATTCATTTGGGTTTAATTGAATATTGTCTCGTATTCTGACAACAGGGATAACCAGTCCTAGTTCAATAGCAAGTTGCCTTCTAATCATGACAATTCGATCTAGTAAATCCCCACCTTGATTGGAATCTGCCAATGGGATTAAACCATACCCAAATTCAAATTCAATTGGGTCCATGTTAATCAGACCTACAACATTTTCAGGTGCTTTCATTTCTTCAGATTCCGATTCATCTACCTCTGATTCGGTAACATTCGCTTCTTGTTTAGCTTTTTTAGATATCATATAAGCAGTACCAATTAATACTATCGCAATAAGGGTTGTTAAGAAGGGATTAATTGGTGTCAGTCCTAGTAAGAAAATAGTACCCCCCGCAATATAAAGCAAGTTAGGATAACGTAACAATTGTTGACTAACATCCGCACTCAAATTACCATCAGAGGCTGCTCTTGTTACTACAATACCAGTCGCAGTTGAAATCAATAATGCAGGTATTTGACTGACCAAGCCATCTCCCACTGTTAATCGCATATACACATCGATCGCTTCATTAAAGCTTAATTCTAATTGCATCATACCGATGATTAAACCAAAAATAATATTAATTAGAACAATAATAATACCAGCAATAGCGTCACCTTTGACGAATTTACTCGCACCGTCCATTGCTCCATGAAAATCTGCCTCTTGTTCAATTTTTTCTCTTCGTTCTTTAGCTTGCTGTTCATTAATCATACCGGCATTTAAATCTGCATCTATACTCATCTGTTTTCCTGGCATTGCATCTAATGTAAAACGTGCCGCAACCTCAGATACACGCTCACTACCCTTAGTAATAACTAGAAATTGAATAATAACTAGAATAATAAAAACAACAAATCCTACTAATGGGTTATCACCAATAACAAATGTTCCAAATGTATCCACAACATTTCCTGCATCCGCTTCAGATAAAATGGACCTCGTTGTGGAAACATTTAATCCTAGTCGGAACAATGTTAACAATAATAGCAATGACGGGAATACCGAAAATTGTAAAGTGTCAACCGTATTCATTGAAACAAGGATAACGATTAATGCTAGAGATATATTTGTTAAAATTAATATACTTAATAACCACCCTGGTAATGGTATAACTAACATAATAATGATGAGAATAACACCTAGTAAAACGGAAAAATCTCTAGCTTTCATGTCATACAACTCCTCGTATATTATATTTAAGCCCATCTGTTGGACTCACTATTTTCCTCATTTGACCTGCAATAAATTTCAAAAAACACTTGGACGTCTTGTGATGTTCCTAGATAATGGTCTTAAGGATCATTTGGGACAATTCTGTCATCTCCTGTGGCTAACCACATTTAAAGACTGTTTCCCAGTGTACGTGCAGACCTTCCTACTCGCAGGCTGTGCACTCTGTCCCTCGAACTTGGATGGTAGTAGCTCCAAGGCGGCTTTCGATACAGAGATAGTACTGATACACGAGGTTGTTGATCGGCGTTCACACTAGGGATATCCCGAGGCGTCCAAGATAGGTTCCAATGATTCTAATTTAGAAAGGAGGGGAATTCCCCATGCGATTATTTGTCGGATTAGATGTTAGTTCTTTTGATATCAAGGTTTGTTTGTTAGATAGTGAAGGTGTAAAGTTATCTTCCTTCACCGTGTCGAATGATTTACCTGGTGCTACTGCTTTACGTGAAGCTATTTTTCGTACCATGGATGGACAATCTGTGGAAGTATTAAAGATTGGCTTAGAATCCACTTCCGTGTACAGTTTTCATCCAGCGATGTTTTTTCATCAGGATGAAGAGCTCCGTAAGCTTGGTGCACAAGTATTTGTGATGAATCCAAAACAGATTGCCAACTTCAAAAAGAGTTATCCAGACATGGACAAGACCGACGAGATTGATGCATTTGTGATTGCCGATTATTTACGATTTGGTCGTTTATCGATGTCGGTGGTCAAAGAGAGTCAATACGTTGCCCTACAACAGTTGACACGCTCTCGCTACCAACTCGTACATCAGATGACCAAAGAAAAGCAACATTTTCTTCAACACTTGAGTTATAAGTGTAATACGTTGCAAGAAAACGTCGAATCTTCCGTGTTTGGACAAGCTATGATGGACTTATTCTTTGAAAAATATAGCCTGGAAGAACTCGCTCAGATGTCGATCGAAGACCTAGCTGATTACCTCCAAACCAAAGGTAAAAATGGTTTTCACGACCCTGAAAAAGTGGCCAAGTCCATTCAAAAAGCAGTACGTTCTTCCTATCGTTTGGATAAGGTAGTGGAAGACTCGATTGATCTCATCTTGGGCACTATTATTGAGCTGATTCGCACCATGAAGGCACAAATCAAGCAAATCGATAAAGCGATCACTAAAATCATGGCTGGCTTACCCAATACCCTGCAATCCACACCCGGAATTGGACCTGTATTCGCTGCTGGTATCATCGCAGAAATCGGTCAGATTGAACGATTTGAAGCAGAGGCCAAAATAGCCAAATATGCAGGACTATACTGGCGAAAACACCAATCAGGCAGGTTTACGGCAGATGATACTTCCTTATCTCGTAACGGGAATCAGTATTTGCGTTATTACCTTGTTGAAGCCGCCAACTCGGTGAGAAGGCATGTACCTGAATACCAAGCTTATTACGAGAAGAAATACCGTGAAGTACCGAAACACCAACATAAAAGAGCACTCGTCTTAACCGCTAGAAAATTAGTGCGTTTGGTGGATGCGCTACTACGCAACCATCAAATCTACACGCCACAAGGGAGCGTGAAACATGAAGCTTAGAAAGTAGCTTCTACAACCCTTGTGTAATTACCATTAATTTACATTTGATTAATGGTCTAGTTTCCTATTGCCTTTTTTAACAAAATTGCACCTTGATATCTAAATCTTTTTTATTTTGTATCTTGACATATTACCGCAGGTCTTTAAGCTTACAAAACATAAACATGGTTAAATTTTCTTCTGAACTCGATATACATAGGCAAGTATTTCAGCCACTGCCTGAAAATACGCTTCATCTATTACCTCGCCTATTTCAGTTTGACTATATAATGCTCTTGCTAGAGGACGATTTTCTACCATGACAATCCGGTGATTACTAGCAATCTCTTTAATTTTCATTGCAACAAAATCAACACCTTTAGCAACAACATACGGAGCGTCTGCCTTCGATTCGTCATATTTTAATGCAATCGCATAATGAGTTGGGTTTGTAATAATGACATCTGCTTCAGGAACTTGACTCATCATCCGTTGCATAGCCATCTGCCTTTGTTTTTCCTTTATTTTTGACTTAATTAAAGGATCCCCTTCTATATTTTTGTACTCATCCTTCACATCATCTTTTGACATTTTATTTTGTTTCTCAAAATCGAAACGTTGATAGGCATAATCAAAAACCGATACGATTAATAGACCTATAGCGGCAGCAATCCCCATTTGAATAGTCATACTTCCAAAAAAGGCTAACGCACCATGTACATCCTTATCAACAAGCATTAGCATTTCATCCTTGTTTATCCAGATGATCGCAAAGGTAATAGCCCCAACAACTAAAATCTTTAATAAAGACTTCACTAATTCCACTAGAGCACGTACGGAAAAAATTCTTTTTGCACCTTGAATTGGATCAATCTTACTTAGCTTCATTTTCAACGGTTCTGTTGTAAACAAAAAGCCAACTTGTAAGAAATTAGAAGCTAATCCTGCCACAATAGCAATAAGTAGAATTGGTGCAATGGTTAAGGCAATCTGCCATCCGAAATCTAAAAAGATTTCAAAAACTTGATCTTCCGTAACTTCTAAATGGATATATTCCGTGAATGACTTGCTATACATATCTGTCATCATTGTTTTAAAACTATTACCAGTTACAAATAGTACAATAAAAACTAAAAATAATAGAATAGCAGTATTCACATCTTGGCTTTTTGCCACTTGTCCTTTCTTTCTAGCATCTTGACGCTTTTTTGGAGTTGCTTTTTCGGTTTTTTCTCCAGCAAAATACTGCAGATTAAGTTTTAACATTTTGTTAAGCACCTCCAAATAAATGAATCAATCCTTCCATTGTGTCAAGGGTCAAGGAGAACAACTGTTGTACCATGGCAATATAAAAAGGAATAAACATGAACAACACTAGAAAAGATACGAGTATTTTTAAAGGTAATCCAACAACAAATACATTCAATTGAGGGACTGTTCTTGCAATTATTCCTAATGCTACGTCTACAAGAAATAAGCAACCGACAATAGGAATGGATAGTTGAAAAGCAATTAAAAACATTTTACTAAAAGTTAATAAAATAAAATCAAGGTTGCTAAATGAAAAAAATTGATCCAAAGGAATAACTTCAAAACTATATACTAAGCCATTAAGGAGTAAATGGTGACCATCTACTACTAAGATAAAGAGAATGGCGATAGTATAGAAATACTGCCCTATTAACGGACTTTGTGCTCCTGTTTGAGGATCGACGACATTCGCAATTGCAAACCCCATTTGAAAATCGATAAATCCACCAGCTATTTGTATTGCAGCCAAAATGATATAGGCGATTAGTCCTAAAAGTAACCCGATGATCGCTTCTTTTATAATAAGCAACACATATTGGTCATCAAAAGCTAGTTCTGGTGTTGGTATAGTATACAGCATGATCCATGCTAAAAAGATTCCCATTCCGATCTTTAAAGGTAAAGGAACATTACGATAAGAGAATACCGGGATGGTAACGAAAAAAGCTATTATTCTAACTAATATTAAGATAAATGCAGGCAGGATATTGATGTCTATTAATTCAAACATAGGCTATCCTACAAACTGATTTAGATTTTGAAATAAATTAGCAGCAAATTCCACCATTGTTGACAGCATCCATGGTCCAAAAATCACTAATCCAACTAAAACCGCAACAATTTTTGGGATAAAGGCTAATGTTTGTTCTTGAATTTGCGTTGTTGCTTGAAAAATACTAACAAGTAGTCCTACTGCCAGTGCTAATATTAATAATGGTCCTGTTACCATTAAAATGGTATAAATCCCTTGCTCTGCTAATGATATTACAAATTCACCACTCACTCGTAACTTCCTTTCTTATCATAATGGCAAAAACCCATCCAATAAAGAATGCGTAATTAAGTACCACCCGTCCACTAAAACAAAAAGTAAAATTTTAAATGGTAATGAAATCATTACTGGTGGTAACATCATCATACCCATAGACATCAAAACACTTGCCACTGCCATATCAATTACTAAAAATGGAACAAAGATCATAAATCCCATTTGGAAGGCTGTTTTTAATTCACTAATAGCAAATGCTGGTACAAGTGTTGTAAGTGGTATATCCTCAACCGATTCTGGTTCTTCAATCGATGCATAATTCATAAAAAGAGCCAAATCCTTTTGTCTTGTATGCTTTGCCATAAACTCTTTTACTGGAGCACTAGCATTATCATAGGCTTCTTCCAGTGATATTTCTTCATTGAAAAGAGGCTGCAATGCTTGCTCATTAACCTCCTGAAAGGTTGGGGCCATAATAAAAAAAGTCATAAACAAGGCTAAACCAATCAAAATTTGATTTGGAGGCATTTGCTGAGTCGCCAATGATGTTCTCACAAAGGATAGTACGATAATGATTCTAGTAAAACAGGTCATTAAGATTAGAATGCTCGGTGCTAACGATAATACGGTAAGAAGCAAAAGCAATCTTACAGAAGTTGAAATATTTTGTGGATCCGTACCTGAGAAAACATCAATTAAACTAATTATCATGATGCTTCTTTATCTTTCTCATTTTTTGCAATATTTGCTTTCTTCCTTCTTTCATCGTAGTAAGCTCCTTCTTAAATAATTGACCAAATTCTTTACTAGCTTGACTCTCAACCCTGTTTTGCTTTACACTTTTGTCTTTTATCCATGGCATAAAATCCATCGATTTATTGCCTTCATTCTCATTCTTTTTTAATTGCTCCATTGTCTCCTCATCCGTAATTTCTAATAGTAACTCGATATTGTCGCCTACCCCTATGACATAATATCTATCACCAATACGGATGGTTTGGAGGGATTTGTTTGCCCCGACAGAAATCCCACCATAGTTCTCTATAATACCTTGCTTTCCTAAATATTTATTTTTATTTTTTAAAAACTTTGAAATGAAGATTATTAAAGCAATGATGACACCAAGCGCTAATACTAGCCTTAATAAACTAATGATAAAATTTGGTGACTCTACTTCCGCTTGCTCGACTTCAGTAGACTCATTTGTCTTTGTTTCTTGTTTTTCCATCTCTTGATTTTCCTTTTCTTGATTTTGATTAAAGTATTCCTCCACACTTTGTGAAGCATAGGTAGTGATGGAGGATGTTAAGAAAAGAGCACAGATCAAGATAGAGAGAATAACTCCTTTGCGGTTAATTGTCACCACCTCTTTAACCTATTACTTTCGAAATTGCCTCAATGACACGATCTGCTTGAAATGGCTTTACAATAAAATCTCGTGCACCAGCTTGAATAGCATCTATTACCATTGCTTGCTGTCCCATTGCTGAGCACATAATAATATTTGCCTCACTGTCTTTTCCCTTTATTTCCTTTAATGCCGCAATCCCATCCATCTCAGGCATCGTAATATCCATTGTCACTAAATCTGGTTTTAATTCATCATATTTTTCCACCGCTTCTACGCCATCTTGTGCTTCCCCAACAACTTCGTATCCGTTTTTCGTTAAAATATCTTTAACCATCATTCTCATGAAAGCAGCATCATCTACTATTAATACACGTTTTGACATCTCACTCAATCCTCTCTAAAATCAAATTATTTAAGTTGTTTAATTCGAGCTTCTTTACTCACAATATCTGTTACTCTAACTCCGAAATTCTCATCAATTACGACAACTTCCCCTTGAGCAATTAGTTTATGATTAACTAATATATCTACAGGTTCCCCTGCTAATTTATCTAATTCCAAAATAGACCCAGAGGT
This sequence comes from Gracilibacillus sp. JCM 18966, assembly GCF_055392695.1. Lineage (NCBI taxonomy): Bacteria > Bacillati > Bacillota > Bacilli > Caryophanales > Bacillaceae > Gracilibacillus > Gracilibacillus sp. JCM 18966. Next base: position 3,445,872 of record NZ_AP043883.1, read on the forward strand.
AAGTTCAAGTATTTCTTTGACGTTTCGCTTCGTTCTACCAAGCTCTACAGTGACCTGTAATGGTATATCCAGCAATAAATCTAAGTTTCTTCTCTCTTCCTTTGGTAATGGTAAATCTTCAAAGTCTGAGAAGGAGGCTGATTGAACTTCTGCTTTACTATTACTATTTGTCCCCATTTTTCTTGGTTCAGTCGGTTGTTCTACTGTACCTACAGAACTATACGATTGACTATGATTCTCATTTTCTTTTACAGGTTCTTTTCCTTCATCTATCACTTGTTCCTCTTCGGATGCATTCAAAAGACTATCCACCAGCTCTTTACCGAACGAAATTGGCAATAACTGCATAATTTTCGAATCAATTAAATGACCAACCTTTAATTGGAAAGAGACTTTTATCACAACATCATTATCTTCTTTTAAATATTTGTTAGCTTCTTCCTCTGTGACATCCATAATTGATATGGTTGGAGGAGAAATATCTACTTTTTTATGGAAAATAGTGGACATACTCGTCGCCGATGTGCCCATCATTTGATTCATTGCTTCTTGGACTGCGCTTAAGTGTATATCATTTAACTCATTATCTGCGGCCTCTCCCGTACCTCCTAGCATCAAGTCAGCAATCACTGCTGCATCCTTTGATTCGAGCATAAATAAATTAGCTCCACTGAATCCCTCTGTATATCTTACCTCCACACCAACATAAGGCACAGGGAATTCTTCCTCTAATAATCCTTTTTCAATAACCGAAATGGTAGGTGTAGTAATTTCTACTTTCTGATTCAAAAGAGTAGATAATGCGGTAGCAGAGCTACCAAAGGATATATTCCCAATCTCACCTAAAGCATCCTTTTCTAATGAGGAAAGATATTCGTTAGAGGAAGGAGTATTAGTGTCATTAGTATGGTTTGGGTTCTCATCTTGATCATCACTACCATTTAATAGTGCATCGATTTCATCTTGTGATAACATTCCGTCATTCATCATTGAAATCCCCTCCCTTAATCTCTTCTAATATTTGAACAGCAAGTCTATTTTTCTTTTTCCCTGGCTGAACATAAAATTTAGGTACTTTATCTACTTGCAAGACCAGCGGCTGTTCAATGGATTGATTTAAAATGATGGTGTCCTTTGCACTTAAAAACATCAGCTCCTCTACAGATATTGAGCTTTTACCAAGTACGACAGATAGGTCCATTTTTGCCTTCTTAATATTTTTTGTAATTAATTCATATTCTTCTGGCTTTCTTTCCTTCGAACTCTCATTTTGCATCCAATAGTGTACGGATAGTTTAGGAATAATTGGCTCCAATACAACGTGTGGAATACAAATATTGATCATTCCACTACTATCACCAATGGTTGTATCTAATGAAACAACCACAACCGTTTCATTTGGTGATACTAATTGTAAAAATTGTGGATTCACCTCAAAATCCTCGAGGATCGGGTCAATTTCCGTAATTGAACTCCATGCTTCTTGTAAATTATCTAATGCTTTTACAAATAATTGAGACATTAAGGTTGTTTCAATTTCGGTTAAATTCTCTATGTTATTTACGCTTGTCCCTTTTCCACCTAGAATTCGATCAAGCATCGCATAGGCAATGTTTGGATTAAATTCAAAAATGATCCTTCCATCCAATGGGGCAACACTATAAACATTCAGAATCGTCATCGCTGGAATCGATCGAATAAATTCTTCATATGGTATCTGATCAACTGAAGCAACCGATATATCTACATATGTACGTAATTGAGCTGAGAAATAAGTTGATAGTAATCTTGCAAAATTATCATGAATTCTTGAGATGTTTCGAATTTGATCCTTCGAAAACCGTAATGCTCTTTTAAAATCATATACCTTTACTTTTTTATCTTTTTCTTCTTCTTTTAATTGATTAGCATCCATTTCACCAGATGATAATGCAGACAAAAGTGCATCAATTTCACTCTGGGATAATACCTCATCTGCCATTCTTCCACCTCCATTCCGGAGCAATTATTACTGAATAACCTTGCTTGTTATTAAAACATCCGTTATTTTGCCTTCTGTCATCTTTTTACTCATTGCTGCTTGAATATTATCTTCTAATTGCGCAAGATTTTCTCTAAAGTCTTTTTCTGTTAGATCCACTGATTGTTTGATGAATTCATTCTTTACTTGAAATTCACGTTTTGCAATTTCTTCGGCACCAGCTTTACTATCTGTGATGAATTGAAACTGGATAAGAACAAAATTTCCGTCTTTTAAATCCGTTCGCATCTCCTCTGTGGTATAAGAGAACTCTACCATTTGATCAATGGTTAATTCACCACCGGTGTCTTTACTATTTAATAAGAAGTAAAGGGTAATACCACCACCAATAGTAATAAGAATTAATATGATAACTAATGATTTTACAAATTTAGGATTCATCTTCATCACCTATTTCTCTTTGAAGTTGATTCAAGCCAATTAATTGAAAATATTCGGTTACTAGTTTTTTTACTTCTTCCTCTGATTCCTTAACAAAGACTTTTTTTTGATTCACTAGAGTTATGGTGGTATCAGGGAATGATTCAATTCTCTCAATATATAGAGCATTCAATGTTAGTCGGTCATTATTTAATTTCGTTAATGTAATCATGCGTGTAAGAAGGTTAAGGGGTCATCACTTAACCTTCTTCCTCCCTTTTTATCGTTTTAAATTAACTAATTCTTGTAGAATCTCATCAGATGTTGTGATAATTCTAGTGTTTGCCTGGAAGCCACGCTGTGCTGTGATCATTTCCGTGAATTCTTCTGATAAATCAACGTTTGACATTTCCAGTGCTCCTGACACGATAGAGGCTGTTCCTTCACCCTCTGGAGCAAATAAATCCTCTAATCCATTAATATTACCTGTTCCATCATCAGTGAAGGCACCGTCATTGACCGTTGTACGATACATGTTGCCACCTACTTTTTCAAGACCACCAGGGTTAGAAAACTTGGCTAACATTATTTGACCTGCCTCCTGTGTTTGACCATTTTCGTCCACATAAGTCACCGTACCATCACTTTGAAAACTTAGACTTTCCGCATTTTTAGGTATTTGAATTTTAGAGGAAACCACATTTCCATTTTCGTCCGTTGATTGACCAACTAAATATTGACCATTTGCATTTACTAGATAATCGTTAGCATCAAAATACAAGTTACCCGCCCGAGAAAAATAAATATCTGAATCTCCTATATTAATAGTAGTAGCATCTTCCGCGACATCTTGTGCAAAGACAAACATTCCGTCACCTTCTAATTGTAAATCTAAAGGTCGACCTGTCGTTTGTCGGTAACCTTGCGTATGAACATTATCAATAGTTCCTAGTTGGACGCCTGTACCGACTTGAGATGGATTCATCCCCCCTCGAATATTTGTAGGTGCGCTCGCCCCGTTTATCGGTTGACTCATCATATCTTGGAAAACGGTACGTCCCTTTTTAAAACCGACAGTATTGACATTTGCAATGTTGTTCCCCACAACATCTAATTTTGTTTGAAAAGCCTTAAGTCCAGAAATTCCTGAATACATAGATCTTAACATCTCATTCAACTTCCTTTCAGATTAAAGTTTAGTAGCTACTTCATTCAGTCCATAGCTATAAGCCTCCCAGCAAGGGTCCAGCTTAATCAATAAGAATGGTTCCATTAATATTAGTGAAGATTTTATTTTTCATTTCTTCTGTTTCCATTGCAGTTATAACGGTTTGATTATCAGCATTCATGATAAAGGCTGTATTTTGTACTAGAACCAATGAGTCCTTGACTCCTTTTTGCTTTGCTTCTGCTAACTTAATGGTGATTTGATGCCATTGTTCTTCCGTAAGTTGTATTTTCCTTTCCTGCATTCTCTCCCTTGCATGCTTCGTTATCGTCAGTTCATTTGTTTGATGTAAAAGGTCAGCAAACTTGACCGTTGACTTTTTTGATAAGGATGACTTTGTAGGGATAAGAGCATGATGTAGGGCATGAATTTTATTATCCATTGCTTTGCTCCCCTATTCAGAAGGATTAGTGTCTTCCGTCTTATCTGGTTCCGTATTAGAATGAACATCACTCGTAATACGAAGCACTTCATCTGTATAGATTTTTGTTCCATCTTCAAGTTCTAATACTGCGAAGCCTTGCTGCTCTGAAATGGCCTTAACCTTGCTACTAACAATTTCTTTCGGCTCTGCTATTTGTCCTGTTTCCTCATCAATTTTATAATAGTCAACTTCCTTACCGATTAGATGACTATATTGAATAACAGGAGAGATCGTTTGATTTGCGACTAGCTGTTCTATAGAATTTGACATATTCATCATTTGCTCGAGTGATGAAAATGTCGCCATTTGTGAAATAAATTCCTTATCGTCCATAGGGTTTAAAGGGTCTTGGTTTTGTAATTGTGTCATTAGGATTTTAAGAAATTCATCCTTCCCCAAGCTCGTATTGATCTCCCTCGTTTGTGACTGATTAGATAAATAGTAGCTAGGATCGATTGCACTCATTATATTCACCTACACTTTCGCGTCCATTAATAGTTGATGAAAATCTGTAGCTTCCTCATTTTCTCCACCATGTTCTTCAGAAAAACTGTTTTGCTCGTCCTGACTATTTTCCTCATCATATTGTTCGGCTAGATTCATTTCTTCCGAATGGGCTAATAGATTAGAGCTATCCTGCTTTTCAATCAAAACTTGGTGTGGTGAAAACATATGTCTAAGCTGTTGTAGATTCCCTTCAAGTAAATCCTTTGTTGCTTGTGATGATACGATCATTTTTACTGTCATTTCTCCATTAACTTGGGTTAGCTTTAATGTAATATCACCTAACTGCTCTGGGTGTAATCGTACCATTAGTTGGTTTATACCATTACCTCGTTGCAAAAAGTTACTTTTGACCATTATCTGCTGAAATTGATCTAATAACTGTTTCTGCACCATCTCATTATCGGTATTGGTTTGTTGCGTATAAATAATGTATTGCTGAATTTTTGAATGCACAGGACCTGTAGAGATAATAGGCGAAGTCTGTTTAAGTGAGTTACTTTCACTTTGTGATTCATAGCTTTGGATAGCATGCTTCATCCAGTTTACTAAATCCTGTTGGGTTACTTTTTTATTCCCTCCATAATGCTCCGTTAAAGAGGAACGACTCTGATAATTTTCTATAAGGGAACTCCATACCTTAGCTACTTTGCTCTCTTGTAAATCACTCATGATCGTCTGGAGAGCTTGTGGGTTTTGCTTTTGAAAATTGCTCCACTGTTGCAAATAAAGAAACATCTGCTTTTGTTCACGCAAGGTAATAGAACCATTTTCCATTTTATTAAGGAGTTTCTGAATCCCTTCCCATGATGTCTGAATTTCCTTTTTATCTAACGTTTGCTCCATAGGCACAAGTGCGGATGAACCTACCACTGTACTAGAATGGTTCGTTATCAGTAGATTTTGAAAAAACTTCTCAGGAGAACGAATATCTTTACTAGTTTCTAAGCTTGTTAAAAGGCTTATTAGTTCTTCCAATGCTTCGGTCTCTGATAAAGGATTTGATGCTTGAATTTCATCAACGAGTTCTTTCACTCTTTTTTGCATTTCTTCGTCCAATTCTAGTAGTTGGAAGAGGTCTTCCATTAGGATATCTCCTGATTTAAGTACATTTACTAGGTCTTCACTCAATAATTTCTCTCTTATGGAATCCTCCTGGTTAACCATTGTATCTGATGGCATCTTATCTACACTCAAGTCAGATGTGCTATTCGCTAGTAGTATATTTTTAAATACCGATGCTTCCCTTTGATCTTGCTTCAGAGAAGGTTCCATTGACTTTGGTGCCATGATGGATACATTTGGTGTGATCATTGGTGTCACCTCCTTTCTAATGTGTGTTACTCAACTAGGAACGACTCTGTAAAAGAAGCTGCTATTTCTGGATCCATTGCTGCAAGTATTTCACCGCGAACCTCTGCATCCACTTGTTTCAAGATAGAAATAACGATGTTTTTTTCCATTTTTTCTAAAATAGAGGCAGCATTTTTTGGTTTCATCTCACTATATGATGTAGCCACTTCTTTCCATTTCTCATCTGGCTCCTCAGTTGCTTCCTCTTCACTTTCTTTCATTTCTTTCGTTAGTCCTGCTACTTCTTCTTCTAAATCCGTGATTGTTTGTTCTTTTGATTCAACCTCTGCTTCTAATCCTTCCACCTGTTGTTGCAACATATTTAGTTCCTCATTCTTTTCGGAAAGCTGACGTTCGTGTAAGGCCTCAAGGTCTGTCGTTACCCTTTCTTCCAAGAAAGGGATTTTGTTTAAGGCTTCTTTTGTTTTTCCGACCACATCTACACCCATGATATTTAGAATGATTAGTGCAACAATTAGAGCAAATAATAATGGAACAATGATAACGATTAGCCACTGAAAAAACCCTGGTTTTTTTTCTTTTTTGTCACGATTGGGATTGGTAGCCATTTCTTCACCTACCCTTATTGATCAAATACTTTCTCATAGATATTTCATCCATTTGAATAGCTTCCTGTCTTTTCTCGTTTTCGACCCTTGTGATTTCTTTTTTATGGATCAATTTCTCAATCTTTTTCAATTCTTGAAATTGATTCGTTAAATTCTGCTGAAAATATTGCATTTTATCTCTCGCATTTGCGACTTGCTTTTGTAACTCAAGGATGGAAGGTGTTAAATAATTTAAATAATCATTATAGGACTGAAGCATTTCTGCACTTGTCCCTGTCGTTAGGGATTGTGTGTACTTGTCTTCAATGGTTTCTTTTCTTTTTAATAAATCAAAAAGTTTTTGAGCTTTTATTTCAAAGTCATTGACTGCTTGCTCATAAATCATTTGTGCTTGATTTTTTTCGTTGTCTCTTATTTTTCTTATTTTTTCAAGTCCAACTGTATTTCTCAAAAGCTATTCCCTCCTGAAGCTAAAGCCTTCAATTGCTTAAGGGCATCTTCCCTGTCAATATTTTCTTCCATCCGCTGTTTAAGAAACTCTACTATTTTGGGCTGTAATTGAATTGCTTCATCTACTAGTTGATTGGAGCCTTTTTTATAAGCACCGATCTGAATTAATTCTTCATTGTCCTCATAAGTAGCAAGCACTGATCGGATTTTTTGTACATGTTTTAACACATCAGGATCAATGATCTCATTCATCACACGACTTACAGACTGTAAAATGTTAATGGCCGGAAATTGTCCTTTTCCTGCTAGCTTCCGATCTAGGATAAAATGCCCATCTAAAATCCCTCTTGTCGTATCAGCAATTGGCTCATTGAAATCATCTCCGTCTACCAAAACTGTATAAAATGCTGTGATGGTACCTTTATCACTCGTGCCTGTTCGCTCTAACAAAGAAGGAAGTAATGCAAAGACTGATGGTGTATATCCTTTCGTTGTCGGAGGCTCTCCAATAGCAAGCCCAATCTCTCTTTGGGCCATTGCTACCCTTGTCACAGAATCCATCATTAAGTTTACTTGATATCCTAAATCTCGGAAATACTCACTTATCGAAGTTGCTGTGTAAGCACCTTTTATTCGCATTAATGCAGATTGATCGGAAGTTGCCACAACAACAATGGATTTTTTCAATCCTTCCTCACCTAGATCCTTCTCAATAAATTCATTAACCTCTCGACCACGTTCACCAATTAATGCAATCACATTCAGATCGGCCTCACTATTACGTGCAATCATCCCCATTAAGGTACTTTTACCTACTCCGCTTCCAGCAAAAATACCAATTCTCTGACCTTTACCAACCGTAAGCATTGTATCAATTGCCTTGACCCCTACTTCAATAGGCTCACTAATCCGGGGTCTACTCAAAGGGTTAGGTGGTGCTTGTTCTGTCGGATAATCAATGAGGCCTTTTGGTAATTTTGTCCCGTCTAATTGATTTCCAGTCGAGTCAATTACCTTCCCAATTAAAGATCTTCCCACTTTAATGGAGAGAGATTGCTTGGTTGCTTCTACTAAGCAACCTGAAGAAATATTACTAACTGCCGAATATGGCATTAAAAGCACCTTTTCTTCATCAAATCCAATTACCTCTGCCGTAATTTTTTCTGAGCTTTTATCTGTATGAATGTAACAGACTTCGCCGATTCTTGCTTTAGGCCCGCGTGACTCAATTAGTAGTCCTACAACTCGTTCTACCTTTCCAAAACGTTTATAGGAATCAATTTGTTCAATTTCATCAAGGATTGCTTGGATGTTCACGGCTAATCTCCTCCACTACATTAAAAAGCCTATTTCTTATTTCATTTAATTGAGTCGTGATAGATGCATCAATCCTACCATAAGGTGTCTCGATGATTACTTGTCCTTTTTGAAGCTCTGGATCTGTGAAAATAATTAACTCTGCTTGTTGATTCGTAATCGCAACTAATTCATCCTTACTATCCAGAAGGAGTGAATAATCCTTATCGTGAACATAAACCTTTATAACCGGCTGTTCTTTCACTATCTCGATGACTTTATGTACAATATTTAGGAAAGAATGACTATTTTCTGTTAAGGTCTGATTCATTATTTTCTCTGCAACAGTCATCGAAATTTGTAATATTTTCTCATCACTTTGAGACAGTATATTATCGGCATCGATTTGTGCCTGCATAATGATTTGGTTCGCATGATCTATCAGGTTACGATATTGTTGAATGCTATCCATTTCCCCTTTTTCGAAGCCTTTTTTATAACCTTCCTGTTGTGCTTCTTCTATATAACGAGTTCTTAATTCTTTCCACTCTTCTTTTTGTCTAGCTATCTCTCGTTCAGTACTTGCTAATTTATCGTTTATCTCTCTTTCTTTTTTTTCTATTTCTTCCATGCGGAATTGTAAATCCTTCTCTAATGTATCTGTGTTTGAAGTATCCTTCTTAACAGAAGTTTGGATTTTCTTAATCTTAATTTTTTTTGTAGGGAGAGCTAGTTCGTCTTGATTAGACAATAATATCATCCCCTCCACCTCTTGCAATCACAATTTCTCCAACTTCTTCTAATCTTCTAACAACAGAAACAATACGGGATTGAGCTTCCTCCACATCACGTAGTCTAACTGGACCCATGAATTCCATCTCTTCTTTAAATGTTTCTGCCATCCTTGTAGACATATTGTGGAACATGATTTCTTTAACTTCATCACTTGATACTTTAAGTGAAAGGCGCAAGTCATCATTGTCGACCTCACGAATAACACGTTGAATTGCTCGATTGTCCAAGGTTACAATGTCCTCAAATACAAACATACGTTTCTTGATTTCTTCTGCGAGTTCTGGATCGTCTATTTCTAAAGCATCGAGAATCGTTCGTTCCGTGCTCCTATCTACTCCATTTAGAACCTCCACAACAGCTTGAATCCCACCTGTTTGTGTATAATCTTGTGTCACAGTAGTAGACAATTTTCGTTCCAATATTTGTTCAACCTCGGAAATGATTTCAGGTGAAGTAGAATCCATAAGTGCAATCCTCTTCGCAATACTTGCCTGTAGCTCTGTAGGTAAATCTGACAAAATTTGTGCTGCCTGCTCCGAATCTAAGTAAGATAGAACTAGGGCTATTGTTTGTGGGTGTTCATTTTGAATAAAATTGATGATTTGCGATGGTTCTGCCTTTCTCGCAAAATCAAATGGCTTCACCTGTAACGAGGAGGTTAGTCGATTTAGAATATCGGTTGCCTTCTCTTCACCTAATGCTTTTTCTAATACGGTTTTGGCATAGCCAATCCCACCCTGTGAAATATAATCTTGAGCCATAGCTATTTCTTGAAATTCTGCTAATATATCATCTTTTTGTGCTGTGTCTACCTTCTTGACGGAAGAAATCTCAAGAGTTAGTCTTTCAATTTCTTCAGGTGTTAAATATTTATATACTTGAGCTGAGACATCTGGTCCTAGAGAGATTAACAAAATAGCAGCTTTTTGTTTACCAGTAAGTGCTTGTTTTCGTTTCGCCATTTACATTAACCCCCTTCTTAATCCTCTGAAATCCAACTGCGAAGTAATTTAGCAAATTCCTCTGGTTTATCCTGTGCATATTTTTCTAATTGTTTTCTTCTTTTCGAGCTATCAGAATTATCCTCTTGCATAAGTGGAGGTAGCTCTTCCTGGAACACTTCTTCTGTTTCGATTTCTTCAATTTCTTCTGGTGTTGGTTTTCTTCTTAACAACCAAATTAGCAGGATAATCACCGCCAATAGTACACCACCAACGATATAGACCCAAATCGGAATAGATGGTACCGCAGTTTGTTCTAATGATTGATCTGTTCCACTAAATGGTTGGAAGACGATAGAAACGGCTTCTTCTGGTGTTGCTTCTTCATATGTTTGGTCTACCGTCGTGGAAATCATTGAGTTTAATATAGAAGCAACACTATCTTCTACTGCCTGTTGTTCGGTTGCACTTAACTGTTCTACTTCTCCATTTTCTCCGATCCTGGTGTTATCTATCGCTACCTGTATTCCTAAATCTCGAATTTTATAGGGACTTTCTACTATATCTCGTTGAATTCTATTAAACTCGTTGTTAACAGATTCCTTTACCATTTCATAATCCCCAACTTGTCCTTCTGTACCCGCGGGGTAGTTGGCAATCTCCCCCTCTTCTACCCCAACTGCACCTTCCTCAGGCTGAGCACCAGTAAAGGATTCTGTAATGGTCTCAATACTAACTGGAAGTGTATCGTTCTCCTCATCGACCGGTTCAACTAATTGCTCCACTCTTTTTTCTTGGGTAAAATCGATATCTGTTGTCACTGAAATGGCGACCTTATTCATACCAATCATCATCCCAAGCATTTTTTGTACCCTTTTTTCGATGTCTCGTTCGATATCATTTTTCATTTCTAGTTGATTAGTAAATGAGCTTCCTTCCGTTGCATAATTTTGACTATTTAGATCGTAATATTCAAAATTTTGATCCATGATGACAATATTCTCAGTTGGTAGATTTGGTACAGATTTAGAAACAAGGTGATACAGGGTATTAATTTGACTTGGTTCAAATTGATACCCCGGCTCTGATTGAATGACAATAGATGCGGATGCCTCTTGTTGCTGATCACTGACAAAAACAGGATCCTTCGGGACATTGATCATTACTTCTGCACTTTTAATTCCATTAACTTGTGAAATTAAATTCGCTATCTCTGTTTGCATGGCATCTAGTTTCATTACATCGAATTCATTATCTGTCACTCCCCATGAGCTGTTTTCAGCAAAGAAGGAATAATCGATACTACCACTATCAGGAATTCCCTGTGCGGCAAGATCAACGAGTAAAGATTCCGCCTGTTCCTCAGGTACTTCAATCGTTGTACCAGCTTCTGTTAGTTCGTAAGGAATAGATCTTGCATCTAACTCTTCCTTAATTTGACCTACTTCTTGAAGAGACAATTCATTATATAAAGGTACAAGCTTATCGGAATTTGATAGAAAACTGATTACCAAAAGTAGTATGATAATAAAACCGAGTCCACCAAAAAGCACACCTTTCTGCCACTTTGCCATGGACTTATAATATTCTTTGAATTTTAGACTATATTGCTTCAATTTCTCGTTCATTTTTTGCCCCCAGAAACTAGTTACTTACATCATTTATGTAGATTAAACCTGCATTCTCATTACTTCATTGTAGGCATCGATAACTTTCCTTTGGACTTCAACTCCTGTTTGCAGTACGATACTAGCTTTTTGAGCAGTAATCATAACATCATGCAAATCGTCAATTTGGCCTTTGGCTAATGCTTCTGTTTTTACATCTGATTCATTTTGAGCTTTATTGATTTGTTCAATGGCATTTTTTAAACTATTAGAAAATTGCTGCTGTGCTTCACCTACAGAAATGAAACTGCTCTGATTGGATTGATTAGTTTGATTCATATTTGAGACATGATTAATATTTAAAAAAGTGTTAGTTACCAAAACTTATCCCTCCCCTGCTATTACCTACCTATTTCCAATGCTTTCATCAGCATGGTTTTGGATGCATTTAATGCTGTGACATTAGCCTCATAAGATCTTGTGGCACTCATCATATCGACCATTTCTTTAAGTGGATCGACATTAGGCATTTCTACATAACCCTCTTCATTCGCATCAGGGTGATTCGGATTATAAACTAATTTAAAAGGCTCTGTTTCATCCTCCGTAATTTCCGTCACTCTAACACCACTTCCCCGGGTTGATTGACTGTTTCTAGCGGATTTGAGAAGTGTAGAGAATCCTTCCCCTCTTTGCTGAAATACGGTCATTTTTCTCTGGTATGGTTCATATTCACCATTTTCATTGACTGTTGCACGAGTAGTATCCATATTTGCAATATTTGAAGAAATGACATCCATTCTTAGTCTCTGTGCTGTCAAGCCACTCCCACTTGTATTAATAGAATGAAAGATCGACATAATTACCTTCCTCCCCTTATAACTGTTTGTAAACTATTAAACTTCCCATTCATACGGTCTACCAATGCCTGATAATAGATTTGATTTTTAGCTAATTCCGTCATTTCTTTATCTATATCAACATTATTGCCATTATGGTTATAAGTTGTGGAACGATTAGTTGTAATTGTATAAGGTTGTGCTTCTTCTGATCCAAAAGAAATATGTCGCTCGTTTGTTTGAGTGGGTGAAAAATCACCTTCTAAAGTCTTATTTAGGACATTTTTAAAATTCACATTTTTTGCTTTGTAGTTAGGTGTATCTGCATTAGAAATATTATTAGCTATTGTACTATTTTTCATAGAGGCATAATCTAAAGAATTTTCTAGGGAATTTATCGTATTTCCGAAAAAAGACATGCTAATTTCCTCCTTATTTCTCTAAAAACCGACATAAAAATAATGCGCCTATCGAATATTGTAAGATAAATATTACCTATTGTCTATGACAAATTGTAATATTTTTGTTAAAGTTTGATTTATTTTTACATTTTAGTCTTTAAGGCTTAATTTATATAGGTATATAATACCATTATTGTAGGCTTTTAATCAGGAATTTGTCAAAAAAAAAAGAAAACTGCCTAGGAGCAGATTTCTTTTTCTGTATGAAAGCGTGAAATTTTAACTAGAATATATTGAATCCTTAGATTTTTCTTATAATTTGAGTTCCTTTAGGAAATAATCATTTAGTACCTTAATGTAGGTCCCTTTCATCCCAAGAGACCTAGATTCGATGACACCAGCACTTTCAAGCTTTCTTAATGCATTTACGATAACAGATCTTGTAATGCCAACCCGATCTGCAATCTTGCTAGCTACTAACAATCCTTCCTTACCATCAAGCTCTCGAAATATATGTGAAATAGCTTCTGATTCACTATAGGAGAGCGAATTAATCGCCATTTGCACAATAGCAGTCCTTCTGGCTTCTAATTCTATTTGCTCTGTTTTCTCATGGAGAATCTCCATCCCAACTACTGTCGCGCCGTTTTCCGCTAAAATTAGATCATCCTCATTAAAGCTATCAGATAAACGACTAAGAATTAAAGTTCCTAGTCTTTCTCCACCACCTATAATTGGTACTATAGTCGTTAGCCCAGTTCTAAAAAGCTCTTTATTCTCAACAGGAAAAGCTGTATATTCACTGTTAATATCTAAATTAGTCGTGGTTGAAGTAATATGAAATAAATTTTCCGTATATTCTACTGGAAATTGTCTCTCCTCTAGCATTTTCTTCATACGTTCATTTTCGATTTGTTGATTAATGGAAAATCCTAAAAGCTTACCTTTACGACTAACGATAAATATGTTTGCATCAATTACGTCTCGTAATGTATTTGACATTTCTGTAAAATCAACTGATTTTCCCCTCGTCTTCTGAAGCATCGCATTTATTTCCCTTGTTTTATCTAATAATTTCATTTATTGCACCTTCCATCTATAAAATAAATTCGCTTAAGTCTTTATTTTTCGCAATAGATTTAAGTTTCTCATTGACATAATTTTCAGTAATTTGTATATTGCCAATCCCAATCTCTGAAGCTTCAAAAGATAGTTCTTCTAGTAATTTCTCTAGGATAGTATGCAACCTTCTTGCACCAATATTATCTGTCTCTTGATTCACCTCATATGCGATTTCTGCTATTCGAGTAATCGACTTTTGGTCAAATTCTATGGTAATTCCTTCCGTTTCTAACAGTGCCTTATATTGCTTTAATAACGCATTAGAAGGTTCTATCAATATTCGTTCGAAATCTTCTACTGCCAATTTCTCAAATTCTACACGAATGGGAAACCTTCCTTGAAGTTCTGGAATTAAATCCGATGGCTTTGCCATATGAAACGCCCCTGCTGCAATAAACAACATATGATCCGTTTTTACTGGTCCATATTTCGTTACAATGGAGGATCCCTCGACAATTGGTAAGATATCTCGTTGGACACCTTCTCTAGAAACGGTGGCGGATTGCTCTTGCTTGACAGCAATTTTATCCACTTCATCGATAAATATAATACCTGTCTGTTCCGCTCGCTCGATTGCTTTTTGTGTCACTTCATCCATATCGATTAACTTTTGTGCTTCTTGCTGTGTTAATATTTTTCTTGCTTCCTTTACTTTCAATTTTCGTTTCTTCTTTTTCTTTGGCATGAATTGACCTAGTGCATCTTGCATATTCATTCCCATTTGTTCCATTCCCGATCCTTGTAGCATATCAAACATAGATGGCGTTTGTTCCTCTACCTCTATTGAAACGATATTATCTTCAAGTTCTCCTAGATCCAATAGGCTTTTCATTTGTTGTTTTTTTTGTTTCATCGTTTCCGCTTGTTCACTTGATTCCTCTTCTGTATCATTAGATTTTTGTTGATTGGGGTTTAAGAACATTTCAAATGGATTTTTCGAATGATTTGCCTTTCTTTTATCTGGTACTAATAATTTTACAAGTTGCTTATTCGCCTCCTCCTCTGCTTTTCCCTTTACGAGCTCCATTTCTTCTTCTTTAACCATTCGTACGGATGTTTCAACTAGATCCCTAATCATCGATTCGACATCCCGTCCAACATAACCAACTTCCGTATATTTTGTTGCTTCCACTTTAACAAAAGGGGCTCCAACTAATTTAGCTAATCTTCTAGCTACTTCCGTTTTTCCTACCCCGGTTGGACCGATCATTAAAATATTCTTTGGAACGATTTCATTTCTTAGCTCTTCTGTTAATTGCATTCTTCGATATCGATTTCTTAAGGCAACAGCAACAGCCTTTTTTGCACTTTCTTGGCCAATGATATAGGCATTTAATTTTTCCACGATTTGTTTAGGTGTTAAATTTATTGACATGATTCTCCTCCTTAAAGCTCTTCTAAAACTAATTGATCATTGGTAAATACACATATTTCTCCAGCAGTCTCTAAGGAAGCCTTTGCGATTTCTTTTGCACTGAGGTGGGAAGCATGCTTCTTCAATGCTCTTCCTGCACTTAGTGCATAATTACCACCTGAGCCTATCGCTAGTATTCCATCATCTGGTTCAATCACTTCACCTGTACCTGAAACGAGTAAAAGCTCCTTCTCATTCATTACGATTAACATGGCTTCTAATTTCCGTAAATATTTATCATTACGCCAATCTTTGGCTAATTCAACAGCAGCTCTTGATAAGTTACCATCATAACTCTCTAATTTTGCTTCAAAGCTTTCAAATAAAGTAAACGCATCTGCAACAGATCCAGCAAATCCTGCTAAAACTCTTCCTTTAAATATTCTTCTCACCTTTTTAGCCGTGTGTTTCATTACAACTTGATTCCCAAGTGTTACCTGGCCGTCTCCACACATTGCTGCTTTACCATTGTGCTGTATAGCAAAGATAGTTGTTGCATGTAATTGATTCAGTTCATTCATCACGATACCTCCTATTTATTACTATTTTTTGCTCTCGGATGTGCCGATTGATAGATACTTGTTAATCTATCCTTTGTAACATGCGTATATATCTGTGTTGAAGATAAATTTGAATGGCCCAATAATTCTTGAACTGCCCTAAGATCTGCCCCATTGTTTAGCATGTGTGTAGCAAATGTATGACGTAATTTATGGGGGTGTAAGTGGACGGTAAGCCCAGCCTTTTTTACCATTTTACTTAGAATTAATCGCATTCCTCTTACAGTAAGTGGGCTTCCTTTTGCATTTAAAAACACAAAATTACTTGGAATGCTTTTACTTCCCATTAGCTGGTTACGTCCATCATTTATGTAGGTTTTTAAAGCATCTTCTGCAAACTCACCAAAAGGGATATATCTTTCTTTATCCCCTTTTCCTAATACTAAAATCGTCTTTAAGCTAAAATCAATATTTTCTATTTTTAAACTGGCGCATTCACTTACACGAATTCCGGTCGCATATAACAATTCTAATAACGCGGCATCTCTTTGTCCTAATGCTGTCGTACGATCAATAGTAGAAAATATGGTGTCGAGCTCTTCTTGGAATAAGAAACCAGGAATTGGCTTAGAGTTTTTAGGTAGGGTTATATGCTGAAAAGGGTTTGAATCGACAACCGCTTCCCTTACAAGAAGCTTATAAAAACTTCTAAGTGTCGATATATGTCTAGTGACGGAGCGCTTGGAAAGACCACTTTCGTATAACTGAGACAAATAATTTCTCACGATGTTGTGATCCACCTCTTGTAGTCTAGTCATGTTCTCTTTGTACATAAATTGAAAAAAATGTTCTACATCCTTTTGATATGTTTGAATCGTGGTCTTCGCAGCATTCTTTTCTATTTGTAAGTAATCTAAATAAAGTAACCATTCCTTCGTAAAGGGTTCCATTTTTCACCTCTAATAAGCGATAAAATCTTATCATAATCCTAAGTGTATCGCAAGTTCGTTAACCAATTTGTCAAATCTTTAACCTTTATACTATTCTATTCCCATCAAGTTAAACCATAAAACGATAATTATATTATTACCGTTTCCATTCCATTGTATCACCTATTTCTTGTCTAGACCAATCAAAAAGGTACCTCCCTAAAATATAAAGGCGAAGAACAAAAGCGCTAGGCGCCTGTTTAAAACGTAGCGACTGGTGCAAACCAACTGAGATAAAGGAATCATGCCCCTTCATAGGGGTATGCCGACGCCTTAACGCATAGTCCGTATTTAGTCAGCTTTCATTCAGCTTTAAAACTGGCCCATTGCGCTTTTCCTTATCTATTGAGTCATATTTTTATGCTTACTTACCTTAAAAAAACAAAAACTTGCTATCAGTATTAGATAGCAAGTTCAAACTGTTTAGCTCTGTGCCTCTTCTTTATAATCACAATGAGGACATTGTACTTGTGCCGTTTTTTTACTTTTCTTCTCGACGAGCATCGTATGACATTTTGGACAATTTCGTCCAATAGGTTTATCCCATGAGATGAAATCACATTCCGGATAATTATCGCATCCATAAAAGGCTCTTTTCCGTTTTGTTTTTCGTTCTACAATATTTCCATCCTTACATTTAGGACACTTTACTCCGATCTCTTTTAATATCGGTTTTGTATTTCGACAGTCAGGAAAATTAGAGCAGGCAAGAAATTTGCCATATCTCCCCATTTTGTAGACCATTTCATGTCCGCATTTTTCACAATTAATTCCTGCAGGTTCGTCTTTAATTTCAACCTTTTCCATTTCTTCTTCAGCTTTGGAAAGGCGTTGACTAAACCCTTGGTAAAACTGATCAATAATTCTTATCCATTCCGTTTTCCCTTCTTCAATCGCATCCAAGTCATCTTCCATTTTGACTGTAAAAGCGACATCGATAATCTCAGGGAAAAACTCTTCCATTAAAGAACTTACGATTTCTCCCAACTCAGTTGGAACAAATCGACGATTGTCTAACGCTACATAGCCTCGTCTCTGAATGGTGTCCAGTGTAGGGGCATAGGTTGAAGGTCGTCCAATTCCCTTTTCCTCCATTGTCTTAACAAGTCTCGCCTCTGTATATCTCGGAGGAGGTTGAGTAAAATGCTGACTAGGTTCCATTTTTTCCGATTTTACTTTAATTCCTTCTTCTATTTCTGGTAGCCACTTCTCTTGTTTATTTTCCTGATCATCACTACCCTCAATATAAACCTTCATAAAGCCTTTAAATTTAACTTTCGATCCTGTAGCACGAAATTCTATTCCTTCATTTAGCAAATGAACAGTCATTGTATCCATAACAGCAGGGGCCATTTGACTAGCAATAAATCGTTCCCAAATTAGTTTGTACAGTTTAAGCTGATCTCCTGATAGTACATTTTTTAATGACTGTGGATCACGAAAGCTATTTGTCGGTCGAATTGCCTCGTGCGCATCCTGTACGCCTTCACTTTTCTTAGCTTGTTTGTTAGAGCCTATATATGATTTCCCATACTTTTGATCAACAAAATCTCTCGCTTGGTTTTGTGCAGTGGTTGAGATTCTCGTAGAATCGGTACGCATATAGGTAATAAGTCCGGTGATTCCACCTTCTTTTTTACCCAAATCTATTCCTTCATACAATTGCTGTGCAATCATCATTGTTTTTCGAGCTCTGAAATTCAATTTTCTAGCTGCTTCCTGTTGAAGGGAGGATGTAGTAAATGCTGGTGAAGGATTTCGTCTTCTTTCTTTTTTATTAACTTTATCTACTAAAAAGTAGTCACCCTTCAATTTTGCTAAAATTTTATCTACATCTTCTTTTGTTTTTAATTCTACTTTTTTCCCATTAGAACCATAGAAATTGCCTTCAAATTGTTGGCCATCCTTAGAAAAGAGAGACTGGATACTCCAATATTCCTCCGGCTTGAAATTCTTTATTTCATTTTCTCGGTCGATAATCATCTTAACAGCAACTGATTGCACTCTTCCTGCACTAAGCCCTTTTTTGACCTTTTGCCATAATAGCGGGCTGATATTGTAACCAACTAAACGATCTAATATTCTTCTGGCTTGTTGTGCATCGACTAGATCCATATTAATTTTTCTCGGATGCTTAAAGGAATCTTTAACTGCATCCTTAGTAATTTCATTAAACACCACTCGGCAATCTGAATGTATATCAATGTCTAAGCTATGAGCTAAATGCCATGCAATAGCTTCTCCCTCGCGGTCGGGGTCGGCTGCTAGAAAAACTTTATCTGCTTTTTTGGCAGCTGTTTTTAGTTCTTTTAAAACCGGACCTTTTCCTCTAATTGTAATATACTTTGGTTCAAAATTGTTTTCGACATCTACCCCTGTTTGACTTTTAGGTAAATCTCGAATGTGCCCCATCGATGCTTTTACTTTATATCTTTTACCTAAATATCTTTCAATTGTTTTAGCTTTAGCAGGTGATTCGACGATTACTAGATATTGTGCCATAAATTCTAACCCTCCCAAGAGGTTACTTCCTATTAAATAGTACATTATCGAAATTTCAAATTTTATTCAACTATTTCTCTTTTAATGAATAAGATAAATCTTCCCTATTATTAAATACTTTTGTATGATTTGTCAAATAATGAATAAAAAATATCCTTCAGTAATTAAATGTAAAAAAACTCCTTTTATTTAGTCATTTACCCATTTAGCTACCTCTTAAATACTAGTTAAGATTGTGGTGAATGGTTTAATATTTCGATCCATTTAACTTTTTGATCATGCCATTCCTCGATTATTTCTTGTCCTGTAAGCACTGATTTTGCACCGTCCTTGATTAATTGATTACACCCTCTGCTAGTTGGGCATAAAACAGAACCAGGTACTGCAAAAACTTCTCTCCCTTGTTCTAATGCTTGGTCAACAGTTATCAATGAACCACTCTTTTCTTTTGCTTCTATCACTAAAGTACCAAACGTTAATCCACTTATGATGCGATTTCTTTCGGGAAAATGGTATTTTTGAGGTGTTTTATATGGAGGATATTCAGAAATGACGAGATTATGCCTGGATAGGTTTTGATACATTTCCACATGCTGTTTAGGATAGACATGACGGAAACCACTACCAAGCACCGCAATTGTAGGAGAATCGTATTTCATGGCTAATTCATGCACATAACCATCAATACCAAGGGCCATTCCGCTTACCAATAGCCATTTTTCATTAATTAAAGGCTTCAATAATGTTTGCATAATGGTTTTTGCAGCATCAGAGGGATAGCGTGTACCTACAATACTGATATTCGGTTGATGTGTCAATATATCTATATTTCCTTTTAAGTATAAGCTAAGAGGAGGATCTGGGATAAAGCGGAGCTGTGGTGGATAATTCTTATCAAAAATGGTAATAGCTTGATATTGTTGTAGGTCTTGTAGAATTTCTTTTTGTAACGAGGTCTGATGTAATCCTTGATAAAGTGCTTCTGCTCTTTGCGGATCTACACGAAGGATATCTCGCAAATCTTTCAAATTGTAATCATATATGTTTTGAAGATGAGGGTCTGACTTTAACAGTTTCCAAATAATTGGTCTCGTAACCCCTCTAATTTGTTTTAAATGTAGGAGTCTTAAGTTTTTTTTATCCATCTATTCACGTCCTTTGATTTAAATAAGGAAGAGATAAGGGAAGCTATCTCTTCCTAGTAAACATTAATGTGTCTTACATTTGTCATAGAGTCCTTTTTCTTTGAGGACTTTAATGAGTGTTTCACCCATCACAGATGGTGTTTCTGCCACTTGGATACCACAGCTGTTCATTACTTTAATTTTCTCTTCAGCGGTTCCTTTACCTCCAGAAATGATCGCACCTGCATGCCCCATTCGCTTACCTGGAGGTGCCGTACGTCCACCAATAAAGCCAACAACAGGTTTGGTCATATTAGCTTTTACCCATTCTGCTGCTTCTTCCTCCGCTGTTCCTCCAATTTCACCAATCATCATAACCGCTTCTGTTTCGGGATCATCATTAAACGCCTTTAAAACATCAATAAAATCTGTTCCGTTTACAGGGTCCCCACCAATACCAACAGCTGTTGATTGGCCAAATCCTTCTTCTGATAATTGATGAACTGCTTCATACGTCAATGTTCCTGAACGGGAAACGACTCCGATATGACCTTTTTTGTGAATATACCCAGGCATAATACCTATTTTACATTCTTCTGGAGTAATAACACCAGGACAATTCGGACCTACTAATCTCGTTTTCTTTCCTTCCATATAGCGCTTAACTTTGACCATATCCATAACAGGAATATGCTCCGTAATACAAATAACCAAATCAAGCTCTGCATCTACTGCTTCCATGATCGCATCTGCTGCAAATGGCGCAGGCACGTAAATAACTGATGCATTCGCTCCTGTCTCTTTAACCGCATCTTCTACTGTATTGAATACAGGTACACCTTCTACTTCTTGCCCACCTTTTTTTGGTGTTACACCAGCGACAATTTTCGTTCCATATTCTAGCATTTGTTTAGTATGGAAAAGTGCAGTTGATCCAGTAATACCTTGAACAAGCACTTTTGTATCTTTGTTAATAAAAACACTCATGTAATGGTTCCTCCTTATTCACTTTCTAGGAATTTATAAAATTCTGGACTGTGATAACCTATAGAGCTATGAAGATCAGCACGCTCCTCTGCGCTTCTTCCTTAAAACAACTCTATTAAGCTTGGTTTACTAATGAGACAATTTTTTCGGCACCATCAGCCATTGACTCTGCTGGTGTAATGTTTAAACCAGATTCAGCCAGAATTTTCTTTCCAGCATCGACATTAGTACCCTCAAGACGGACAACGAGTGGAATCTTCAAGCCCACTTCTTTCGTAGCTTGGACTACCCCTTCTGCAATGACATCACATTTCATAATACCACCGAAAATATTAACAAAAATGCCCTTTACATTTTTATCCGATAAGATAATCTTAAAGGCTTCTGTTACCTTTTCTGCTGTCGCACCGCCCCCAACATCTAAGAAGTTGGCTGGATCACCATTGTAGTGTTTGATAATATCCATTGTGGCCATGGCAAGTCCTGCTCCATTTACCATACAACCAATATTTCCATCTAAAGCAATATAACTTAAGTCATATTTGGATGCTTCTATTTCTTTCTCATCCTCTTCTTCTAAATCGCGATATTCGACAATATCCTTTTGACGGAATAATGCATTATCATCAAAGTTTAATTTCGCATCTAGTGCTAATACTTCTCCATCACCAGTTGTCACTAATGGATTGATTTCTGCGATAGAACAATCCTTCTCGATAAATACCTTGTATAATCCGAGCATAAATTTAACCGCTTTCGATAAATATTCTTCTGGAATATTGATATTAAAAGCAAGGCGTCTCGCTTGATATGGCATTAATCCAGTAACAGGATCGATCTCTTCTTTAAAAATTTTCTCAGGTGTTTCGGCAGCCACCTCTTCGATTTCTGTACCGCCTTCTTCTGAAGCCATCATCGTAACTCTTGAAGTAGCACGGTCTAATACTAAACCGATGTAATATTCTTTTCTAATATCACAGCCCTCTTCGATCAGTAAACGTTTTACTTCTTTACCTTCAGGACCTGTTTGATGTGTGACAAGTGTCTTGCCTAAAATTTCATCTGCATATGTACGAACTTCATCGATATTTTTCGCAACCTTCACACCACCTGCTTTTCCTCTTCCCCCAGCATGAATTTGCGCTTTAACTACCGATACCTCTGTACCTAATTCTTTGGCAGCATCGACAGCTTCCTCTACTGTGAATGCTACTTTCCCATTCGGAACAGCCACTCCGTATTTACGCAGAATTTCTTTGCCTTGATACTCGTGAATATTCATCTTCCATCCTCCCATCAATTAATCACTGCATTCTCATTGTATAAAAAAAGGACAGCAATTGTCTACAAAATACTCTAAATAATATGAAACTTCATTTTATTTCAATCTTCCTTCTTTCCATCTCATTTTTATAGTAAAGATTGGCCTGTGTAACTATTTTGATTGTTGATCTATTTGATAAATATAGGCAAACACTTCTGCTACTGCTTGATATAACTCTTCTGGTATTGTCTCATTAATGTTCAATTCAGAAAGTAATTCGACTAAGGTAGGATCTGATTGAATTGGAATCTGATGCTTTAGGGCCTTTTCAAGTATATTTTCGGCAACATACCCTTTTCCAACAGCTGTAACCTTAGGTGCATTGTCTACATCACGATCAAATCGGAGTGCTGCTGCCTTAGCCTTTTGTTGCTTCTCCTTACTCATATGCGAAAGTCAATCCCTTCTGTACGTGTAGATTCTTTTATATAAGGTTGACGGGGTAATTTACCAATTTGTTGATCACTCATCTTTTTCCAAACAACAGAGGTAAGTTGATAGTTAAGTTCCTCCAACCTTTCTTCTAGCTGGGGTTTATACATAGATAAAAGAGGTGGAGCTAACTCTTTATCATTGTAGACCGTAATATGGACGATTCTTTTTTGGATGGACATGGCAATCATCGTTTCCCCTAGTTGATTCAAATCAAGGTGAAATAGAATTCGGCAATATTCTGGATCAATCTCATCACTCTCATTTTTTCGTTTTCCTGCGAATTGTAGCACTATGTCATTTGCAAGACCTAATTTCTCTGCGGGTATTTGTAGATTAAGCTCATACATTTGATGATCATTTACCATCTGTAATTGTAATCCTGTTAATGTTTGTAATAATCTAGTCATTTTATCCCCGATACTGTCAGTGGAATGCTGCGAGAGTAGCAGAAGTGTTTGCTTCAAGGAAAGCGGTTCTATCTGTTGTCCTTTTTGTTTAAGTAGCTGTGCTTCATCCTGTATTCCACTTGTTTCTATAAAATGCTTTATTAATGTAATAAAATGGTTTTTAACAGATTGTGGATCATTCGGATTCATTTGATCGAGTCTCTGCAAAATCTCTCTTGCTACAAACATTTCATCTTGCGTCAATTGTTGCCCCATTACCTTTGTAAGTATTTGTATTGCACGTTGATCACTATTATTCAATGGCTGATTTTGATCCATCCATGACCGGATAAATTGGGCATCATCTGCTGATAATCCTTTCAATAATACAGAAAAAATAGAATGACTTGCTATTAATGATTTGATTGATCCAATCGGTAGATTATTCTCTAGAGCATTCTCCAATCTACCTACTAATTGCCCGAAGCTCTGTTGTTGTTCTTGATGAATAAAAGGCTGGTTTGTCATTAATTGTTTGGCTGCCTCTTTTAATAATAAATAGAAGGATGATTGGGATAGCTGTTGTAGTAAGCCTTTATCTTTTGTCGATAAATGCTGCATTGCTTGAAAATCGTGTTGCTGTAAGACTTCTAAAGCTTGGCGTTCTATTGGAAAATGAGAAGTTGTCATTATCCATTTTTGTAAGACTACCAAATCATCTGACGATAAATGATTCGTCAATTTTGCAAGCATTCCGCTATTTGATAACGACTTTTGGATTTGATCAGCAGATAGTAATGGATGCTGTAAATTCGATTGTTCGATTATTTGTAAAAATCGAGAAATTGGAATCTCCTTGGATAATCCTGCTTTTTTTAATAATGCATTAATCGTTTGGATGTTCATAGTCAAATAGTTTTTCGTATTACCTTCATTAGTCAACAGATTGTTACCGAGTATTACTTGCAATTTATCGTATAATAAAGAAAAGTGCTTCTCATTCATGACAAGTGACTTCTGTTTCAACATTACTTCCAACATGTCATTCAATTCACTCATTTGACTTCCTAATGATTGTGTTAGTATTTGCTGCAAACTTTTAAAAACTTCTTCTGTTAGTGGTAAGTCCTTCGCTAGCATAGTTAAAAGGATTTGTTGATTTTGATTATTCCCACCTATTAACTCAATTAATTGAGCTAATTCCTTACCTGCTTTATTAGAGAAAGGTATCTGTTGTGCGACAATTTGTGCAAATAAGGAACGACTGTTTTTCGTTGAGGGTATTCCTAATTGCTGTAGTAAGCGATCTATACTACCGTCATTTTTTTGAGGTGTTTCGGTTATTTTTTTAATTCTTGTAACATCTCCAGCGGATATAACCTGAAAGAGATAACTTTTCTTCGCTGTCAAGGCTGTTTCTAATTGTGCTACTATTTCTTTTCCGTTCACTTGAATGGTAGCTTTTTGATTAGGGAAAAGCTCTAATACTTTTGCAGAAATCATTTGACCAGGCTTTAATGATGGTAATTGCTTTAAGGTGCTTGGTTTTGTTAATGAAAAAGGATTTGCAATATTTTGCAAACTCATAAATAACCCTCCTAAGTCAAAGATTTTAAAAAGCTTCTTCGATGGTGTTTAGTCAACCCATATTTCTTAATTGCTTCTATATGAGCCCTTGTACCATACCCACTATTTTTATGAAAATCATAGTGTAGATGAGATAGATGAAGTTCTTCCATCAGGCGGTCACGCGTAACCTTTGCAACAATACTTGCTGCTGCAATAGAAATACTCTTTTGATCACCTTTTATAATGGAGTCACTCGGATAAGCTAGTCCTTCTAGTTGCATTGCATCAATTAAGATATGTTCAATATCTTTGGATAATCCATTTAAAGCTAGTCTCATAGCTTTTTTGGTTGCTTGAAAGATATTTATTTGGTCAATCTCACTCGGTTCAATGATACCGATATTATAATCTAATGATTGTTCGATGATATGCTCGTAAAATTCCTCGCGTTTTTCTTTACTTAATTTTTTGGAATCATCAATTCCAATCAGTTGAAATTCTTTTGGTAAGATAACCGCTGCCGCCACAACTGGTCCAGCTAGAGGTCCCCTTCCTACTTCGTCTATTCCCACAATATGTAACTTGCCCTTTTCCCAGTGCTTTTTTTCGTAACTACTCATATGCTCAAAATGCCGTATAGCTTTAGCTATTTGGGCTTGCTTCCGATCATATTGTACAAGTAGCTTTTGTACACCCTTGCGATGATCCTGTCTAAATTCTTCTATAATTTCAGCACTACATTCACTGTTGAATAGATAGTCTTTGACTTTTTGGACTGTCCATTTTGTATCCAAATCCTCCACCTCATTTTCTTTTATCACTGTATTAAACCGTAAGGCAAGGTTATCACTCAAGATTATTTAAAAAGTAACGAATGTTACACATCTTGATAAGTCACCCTTTATATCGGCACTTTTTCATAAAAAATAAAGACATTCTTCTATAATGGAATGCCTTTAGTCATCTATATTTGGCTCTTCTAGTGTTAAATTTCCTAGCTTTCCGTTTCTTAAATCCTGGATGATAACTTCTGCCGTTTTTTCGTAATTGACGAACCCTCCCGCTTCAAGGCATCCTCGTCTTGTTCCTATCTGTTCGAATATTTCCGACATTTCTAATTGGTCTGATAATTGGTAGCGCTCCTCTATATTGGTTGGGTAATATTCCTTCATATATCGAATGATAAATGCAGCAATTTCCTGCATTGGCAGTAGCTGATCCTTAATGGTACCTATCGCCGCTAATCGGAGTCCAACAGATTCCTCTTCAAATTTCGGCCATAGTATTCCAGGTGTATCTAATAGTTCAAAGTCATTTTTCACTTTAATCCATTGTTGACTTTTCGTCACTCCTGGTCGGTCACCGGTTTTTGCTATCTTTTTGTTGGCAAGACGATTAATCAATGTCGATTTTCCTACATTTGGAATTCCTATAATCATTGCCCTTGCTGCCCTTGGTCTTACACCCTTTTTTTTCAAACGTTCCAACTTAGCCTGTCCTAATTTTTTTGCCGTTTCGACTATTGTTTGAATATCCTTACGATTATTCACATTAGCTGTCACCGCTGTTATAGTATGTGCTTGAAAATACTGTAGCCATTGTTCCGTGATTTCTTGATCTGCTAAGTCTTTTTTCATTAACACTAACATTTTTGATTTATTGTTAAGAAGTTGTTGGAGCATAGGATTCTGTGACGAGTATGGTGCTCTAGCATCCACTAGCTCGATGACAAAATCCACAAGCTTTAATTTTTCCTGCACTTCTCTACGTGCTTTTGCCATATGGCCAGGAAACCATTGAATGGTCATATCATCACCTTATTTCTATATTGTCTCATATCATTATTCTAATAAGCTAATCTTGTCAATAGGCCAATACGTTAATTTAGCAACTCCAACGATATCATCCATCGGAATATAACCTAATTGCCTACTATCTGTCGAGTTCGTACGATTGTCCCCAAGTACGAAAACATGTCCTTCAGGTACTACTTCTTTATTTCCCTTTATGTCTTCCTCCAGTGAAAAATCAGTTGTATAAGTTGTATTTTCTTCTAATTGAGATTTTACCTCAGCTAGAAATGGTTCATCCACTGGTTGGTCATTTACGTACAATTGATCATTTCTGTACTCAATTTTGTCACCAGGTAACCCAATGACTCGTTTAATATAATCCTTCTTCATGGTTGCATGGAAGACCACGACATCAAATCGCTCAATCTGATTAAAGGTAACACTTAGTTTTTCTACAATTAATCGATCTCCATTTTCTAAAGTTGGTAACATCGATGGCCCTTCTACAACGATTGGTACTGCTATAAACATTCGTACAAAAACAATGATGACTACAGCTACCAACAAAATCTTTATCCATTCGACCCAATCATTCTTTTTGGATGCCATATAGGAAGTTCCTTTCTTAACAACTAAGTAGATTTAGTCTTTGATTGCATAATTACTTTATAAGGAAATAATTGTATATAGAAGAAAAAGGAGCCTGACAATGCAAGCTCCTTTCACATTTTGTTACATTAGCGAATTTCTTTAATACGAGCAGCTTTACCACGTAGGTTACGTAAATAATAAAGCTTCGCACGACGAACTTTACCACGACGAGATACTTCGATTTTTGCGATACGTGGTGAATGCACTGGGAATGTACGTTCCACTCCTACACCGTAAGAAATTTTACGAACAGTAAATGTTTCACTGATGCCACCATTTTGACGTTTAATTACTACACCTTCAAATACCTGAATACGTTCACGGTTACCTTCGACAACCTTCACGTGAACTTTTACCGTATCACCAGCACGAAATTCAGGTAAATCAGTACGTAATTGGTCTTTTGTAATTTCTTCGATCAATTTTTGCATTCTATTACACTCCTTCCAAACCAATGCTCTTTACGAATGATCATAAGCGGAACACCGTTTTTTAACCTTAAGTCTCTACTTAAGCACAACTATCAATATAGCATAATGTCAATGTAATTTCAACTACTTCCTTTGGATTCCTTCCATTGTTTTAGCCATTCTTTTTCTTCAACAGAAAATGATTGATTTTCTAATAGATCTGGCCTTCGCAAAAAGGTTCTCTTTAAAGCCTGTTTTCTACGCCAAGTGTCAATGTGCGCATGATTTCCCGATAATAATACATCAGGTACCTTCATCCCACGAAACTCAGCTGGTCTTGTATAATGTGGATGCTCTAATAATCCAGTTGAAAAGGAGTCCTCCACTGCCGAGGTATCATTCCCGAGCACACCAGGAATTAGTCTTACTACACTATCGATCACTACCATTGCTCCAAGCTCTCCACCTGTCAGTACATAGTCTCCTATAGATATTTCATCTGTTGCAAGACCAGTTCGAATTCTTTCATCATAACCTTCATAATGTCCACATATAAAGATAAGGTGGTCCTCCTTAGCTAGTTCCTCTGCCTTTCTTTGGGTATAGGGCTCCCCTTGTGGGCACATGAGGATGATTCTCGGCTTTACCGTCTCTTCTTTTTCAATGGAGGCAATGGCATCAAAAATAGGTTGAGGCTTTAGCACCATTCCTGCACCTCCACCATATGGATAATCATCTACTTTGTTGTGTTTATTATCTGTATAATCTCTAAAGTTAATATAGTGATATTGTAAAAAGTTTTGGTCGATTGCTTTTTTTAAGATAGAGGATTGAAAAACTCCTTCAAACATTTCAGGAAATAGTGTCAGTATGTCTACCTTCATAATTCAATTAGTCCTTCCATAGGTTCAATGATGATTTCTTTCTTGTCAATGTCTACATGTTTGACAACAGACGCAATATAAGGAATGAGAATGTCCTTACCTTTATTTGATTTTACTACCCAAACATCATTTGCGCCAGGGGATAGTATTTCTTTTACTTGTCCAATTGGCTCCTTTTCCATTGTGAAGACCATACAATTTATTATTTCATGGTAATAAAATTCATTTTCCTCAAGGTCATCATCTAGTTGATCCTTTTTAATGACTAATAAGGAACCTTTATATTTCTCTACATCATTAATATTATTCATTTCTTCAAAATGTAATAAATCGAATTGTTTATGGGTCCGGTGGGCATCGACGACAACTTTTAACAAGTCTCCCTGTTCATTTGGTTGTATCCATAATGTAGATCCAGGCTCAAATCGTTGTTCAAAATCTGTAATTCTAACGACTTTGACTTCACCCTTTATTCCATGAGTATTAACAATCTTTCCAACTTTTAAAAAATTATTTTCCATATTCATTATCACCTAATTATGTAATTTTTGTAATGATTCCATCCTTGATCACAATGGATCTTTGCTCCATAATATGATCCCAATTCATACCTTCTTCTATATCGATCATAGCTTCTACTTCTCCATCACTGATTTCATTTCCGATTGGGAGTATATCCAATTGTTCGATTTTATATTTATACCATTTAATATGATCTTTTCGATTGGCAATTTCTTTCTGAAATTTCGCTGAAATATCTGCCTTTTTCTTCGCAGTACGTTGCTCAAGCTTTTTCTGTTCAAATAATAATTGTTGACATTCTTGCTCTAGCTTAAATACTTTCAAATCATATTCTTGTCTTAGCTTCGCTTTACTTTGATCTGTAACAATTTGTTTTACAGCGACCTTCCGAATAATTTTCATCCATTTCAGCCTTTCTATACTAAATTATTCAAGACCTTTTCAATAAAAGAATAGCAAAACTTCTTCGAAAGATAAAGAAGGAAACGATAATTATATAAGACTTTGACTAATAAGAAGCAGAAAAAAATTCCATAGAAAAAGAGAAGGTTCTATGCGCCTTCTCTTCTATTACATGATATCCAAATAAACTTTCTTATTGCTTTTCGTTCCAGCTGCATAAACAACTGTCCGAATGGCTTTTGCGATCCGTCCATTTTTACCAATTACCTTCCCAACATCATTCTCATGTACTTGAAGATGATAAACTATTTTATTCTCTTCTTCTTTTTCTGTCACAACAATAGACTCGGGATGATCAACCAATGGTTCGATAATTGTTTCAATTAAGGATTTCATGGAATCACACTACTTTATTGATTTTTTGAATCATGGAATTTTTTTAAGATGCCTTCTTTAGAAAACAAGTTGCGAACAGTATCACTTGGTTTTGCACCTTTTGTCATCCAATCAAGGGCTTTTTCTTCATCTAATTTTACTTCAACCGGATTCGCTACCGGATTATATGTTCCAATTTGCTCGATAATACGTCCATCACGTGGTGAACGAGAATCAGCAACTACAACACGATAAAATGGATTTCTTTTTGAACCCATACGTTTAAGACGAATTTTTACTGCCATTTCTTACACCTCCAAATAAATGTTTCACACAAGATAGAATTGTAACAGATTTTAAGTTGCCTGTAAAGTGTTTTTGCCTTACATACTAAAAATAAAATTGCTCTTCTATTTTAGAGGAAAGGGAACTGAAAACCTTTTGATTTTTTTCCCTTTTTGCCTTTCTTTCCTTGTTGCATATTGGTCATTTGCTTCATCATTTTCTTCATTTCGTCAAATTGTTTTATGAGACGGTTAACCTCCGAAACAGATCGACCAGATCCTCGTGCAATCCGCTTTCTTCTGCTTGCATTAAGGAGACTGGGATCCTGACGTTCTTGTGCTGTCATAGATTGAATAATAGCTTCTACATGCGCAATTTGTTTTTCGTCAAATTCAACATTTTTTAAGCCTTTCATCTTATTAGCACCAGGGATCATGTCTAGAAGATCCTCTAATGGTCCCATGTTACGAACCTGACCCATCTGTTCCAGAAAATCATCAAACGTAAAGGAGGCAGATCGCATTTTTTCCTCAAGTTCTTTCGCACGCTTTTCGTCTACATTATCTTGAGCCTTCTCAATTAAGGAAAGAACATCCCCCATGCCTAGAATTCTTGATGCCATTCTCTCTGGATGGAAGACCTCTAATTGATCTAGTTTCTCGCCCATCCCTGCAAATTTTATCGGTTTGTCTGTAACTGCTTTTATCGATAATGCGGCCCCACCACGTGTATCTCCATCTAGTTTTGTTAAGACGACTCCGGATACATCTAATTGTTCGTTAAAGCTCTCAGCAACGTTCACCGCATCCTGGCCAGTCATGGCATCCACCACAAGAAAGATTTCGTCTGGGCTCACATTATTCTTAATCTGAATTAATTCATCCATTAAATCTCCATCAATATGCAAGCGACCTGCTGTATCGATTAAAACATAATCCAAATGTTCTTCCTTGGCTTTTTCCAGCGCCTCATTCGCAATATCGACAGGGTTTGCATCCGTTCCAGCAGAATAAACAGGCATATCTAATTGCTTTCCAAGTGTTTCTAGTTGGTCGATCGCAGCAGGTCTGTAAACATCTGCTGCCACAAGCAATGGTTTCCGATTATATTTTTTTCGTAATAGATTAGCTAGCTTACCAGTTGTCGTTGTTTTACCAGCACCTTGCAAACCAACCATCATAATAACCGTTGGCGGACGATCTGCCGCTGCTATTCTACTTTCTTCTCCACCCATTAATGCTGTTAACTCTTCTTTTACAATCTTAATGACTTGTTGCCCTGGTGTAAGGCTCTCCATTACCTCTTGTCCTACTGCTCGTTCTTTAATATTTTTGATGAAGTCCTTGACCACTTTAAAGTTTACGTCTGCTTCCAATAGGGCAAGACGAACTTCTCGTGTCATTTCCTTAACATCCTGTTCTGTAACTTTACCTTTACCTTTAATTTTTTGAATGGTATTCTGTAGGCGGTCGGCTAAACCTTCAAATGCCATAATGTACGCCTCCTATTCAATTTCTAACATTTGATCAAAAACTTTCTCTAGCTGATCAAATTGTTTGGCTTGTAATAATTGTTTCGCTTCCTCTAATAATGATTGTCGATTTTGAAATTTTTCGTATAAGCCTAATTTTCGCTCATACTGTTCAAGCATTTGCTCCGTTCTACGAATATTATCATAGATCGCTTGTCTAGAGACATCAAAGGTTTCTGAAATCTCGCCAAGCGACAAGTCTTCCAAATAATACATTTCCATATAGCTTTGTTGTTTGGGAGTTAATAACTCCTGATAAAAATCGTATAAAGCATTAATCCTGGTCGTTTTATCTAGCATGAAAGGACACCTCGTTAAGTGAATTTCCTTTACAATTTAGTCTAAGCTTGATCGAATACACCTGTCAAATGTTATTCCTCATCATCCACCATATCAGCAAACAATCCATATACAAACGCTTGAGGGTCAAATGTCTGAAGATCTGTTACCTTTTCACCTAATCCAACAAGTTTTACTGGTGTGCCAAGTTCATTCCGTATCGCTAACACAATACCTCCTTTTGCCGTACCGTCTAGTTTCGTTAAGACAATACCAGATACATCCGTTGCTTCAGAGAAAGTTTTTGCTTGACTTAGGGCATTCTGACCAGTAGTTGCATCAAGAACAAGTAACACTTCATGAGGTGCATTTGGTACTTCACGTTCGATGACTCGTTTCACTTTAGACAATTCATTCATTAGGTTCACTTTGTTTTGTAGCCTACCTGCCGTATCACACAATAAAACATCTGCATTACGAGATTTGGCTGCTTGGATGCCATCATAGATTACAGCAGCAGGGTCACTACCTTCACTATGTTTGATTACCTCTACATCGACTCTTTTACCCCATTCACTCAATTGTTCAATGGCGCCTGCACGGAAGGTATCTCCTGCTGTCAATAGAACTTGTTTACCTTCAGATTTAAGCTGATGCGCAAGTTTACCAATCGTCGTTGTTTTACCAACACCATTTACTCCAACAAATAAGATAACCGTTAATGCATCATCTTGAAGATTTAACCCAACAGATTCTTCATTATCATCACCATAATAAATTTCTACTAGCTTTTCTGAAATAACATTTTTCACTTCATGAGAATCACTGATGTTTCTTCTCTTCACTTCCATTTTCAGATCATCAATTAGATCCATAACAGTGGAGACGCCAACATCAGCAGCGATTAACACTTCTTCTAAATCCTCAAAAAAATCTTCATCTACTTTACGATATTTCGCTACTAAATCATTAATTTTCTCGGAAAAGGACTTTCTAGTTTTACTTAATCCTTCTTTATATTTATCCGATACTTCTTCCTTCGATTGATTGGATTGAAATTTATCTTTTAATTTTTTTAGAAAACTCACAACCAAACCTCCTAAATTATGCTTCTAACAGCTCCGGTGCTTCTTCTAATTTTACGGAAACTAGTCTAGAAACACCAGATTCTTGCATGGTAACTCCATATAATACATCTGCTTCTTCCATCGTTCCTTTTCGGTGTGTTATGACGATAAATTGAGTATCCTCACTAAAATATTTTAAATATTGGGCAAAACGCGTGACATTTGCTTCATCCAATGCTGCTTCTACTTCATCAAGAATACAGAATGGTACAGGACGTACGCGCAATATGGCAAATAAAAGGGCAATAGCAGTTAAAGCACGTTCGCCTCCAGATAACAAGCCTAGATGCTGTAATTTCTTTCCTGGTGGTTGGGCAATAATATCTACACCTGTTGATAAAAGCTCTGTGGGGTCAGTGAGCTTCAATTCAGCTTCTCCTCCACCAAATAATTTTTTAAACACAATCTGAAATTCTTCCTTTATTTGAGAAAAAGTCTCTTCGAAGCGTCTTGTCATTTCCTCATCCATTTCTGCGATCACTTCATACAATGTTCGCTTGGCTTCAATTAAGTCATCTTGTTGTTGGGTTAGAAATTCATGTCTCTCCTTAATTCGATCATACTCATCGATGGCTCCAAGATTTATCGTACCTAATTCTTCGATTGATCGCTTGATAAGCTTAACCTGTTGCTTCGCTACCTCAAGGTTATCTGGTTTGGAATAGGTTGCTCTTGCCTTCTCAAAAGTGATGCTATACTCGTTTTCAAGAAAATGTAATCGATGATCCAGGTCGGCATCAAGTCGTGTTATGTTCATTTCATGTGCTTGGATCTCGGTTGCTAGCTTATGCTCTTCCTCCCTCAATTTATTCACTTCAAGCTCTAATGATTGAATGTCTTGATTAATCGTAGCACGTTCTTCTCTCATTTGTGCAATTTCTTGTTGTTTGTCCTCTTTCATCTGTTTCTTTAATACAATTTGTTCATCCATTTCTTCTTCTGTTTGCTGGTTATTTCGGAGCTCGTATAATTGATTTAATTGTTGCTTTCGTTCATTACACTCCTCCGTTAATTCAGAAACCTCTAATTGATTAAGAGTCACTTTTTCTTGCTGGTTAGTAATTTGTGTTTTTAATTCAGCCTCTCTTACTCGAAGCTTTTGGAGCTTTTCTTTTAATGAGTCCTCTTTTTCTGCATAGCTTTCACGTTGTTCTTGTAACTTATTAATCTCCTCATCTATTTCAGATAACTCTTTTTTGAGTTTTTCAAGGTTCTGATCGATTTCATTTGCTCGTTTGGTCAGTTCTTTTTGATCCTCTTCTTGTTGTAATTTATCCTGATCGTAGATGGAGAGTCGCTGATTCAGGTGATCAAGAGAAAGCTTGCTTTCTTGAAGTTTCGCCACATGCTTTTGGTAGTCTTCCTCTATTCCTTCTAATTCCTGTTTTGTTTGCTCGAGCTTTTGTTCGAGACCTTGGACCTTTTCCTTTTGTTCTTTTAACTTCGATTCAAAATCTTGTACTCGAAATTGGTAGGAATTGAATTTCTTGACAATGTTTTTAAGTTCTCGATCTCTCGTGAAGAGCGATTGGTTCGTTTTTTTCTTCGCACCGCCTGACATCGAACCACCTGGGTTTACGACATCCCCTTCTAGTGTGACAATCCGATATCTTCTGTTCGTTTTTCTTGCGAAGCCGTTGGCGTCCTTAAGTGTTTTTGCAATAATCACATTACCTAGTAATGCACGTAAGATATTCTCATATTGCTTATCATAGTCTATCAATTCACTTGCAATACCGACAAATCCTTGTTCCTCTTTAATAGCTTGAAGTAAATTCATCGGTATTGACTTTGGCTGCATCGAGCTTATCGGTAAAAAAGTAGCTCGACCAGCATTTGATTTCTTTAACCATTCGATTACTTTCCGGGCAACCTTTTCATCATCTACTACAATGTGCTGTGCTTGTGCTCCAAGTGCTGTCTCCATTGCATCAATTAAATATTCCTCAAACTCGATCAGCTCTGGAATTGCCCCATGAACACCGTGAAACAGTTTGTTTTCCCTTGCTTTTAGTACTTCCTTCACACCTGCATAGAAACCTTGGAAATCCTCCTTCAGATCCTCAAGCAATTCTTTTTTCGATTTTAAGTTTTCCAGCATTTGATAACCTTTATAAAGTTTTTGCTGCATATCTGCTAACAAATTGTTCTCGACTTTTAAGTCATGATTATATTTCTCTATGTTTGTTCTGTAATGCTCTATTTTTTGCTGCTTGTCTTGACAGATTGGTTCAAGCTGTAGGACCTCTTTAGAAAGCTCTTCTCTTTCTTCTAGCAAGTCATTCCATTTATCAGATTGTAAAGACCTTTTTCCTTCCATTCTATCTAATTGCTGCTTAATTGAGTTCTTTTCATTTCGTTTTGCTGCTTGTTGATTTAATAGTTCAATATAATCACTTTTAAGGGATTCAATTTTATCCTCTAAATCGGTTTTCCCGAGTGTTAGTTGTTCGTTCGTTACAGCTAATTCCTGTGAATTCTCGTTCTTCTGATCCTTGTATTCTTTTAGCTTTTCTCGATCTTGGGCAAGTAATTTTTCTGTCTCTATTATTTTTTCTGTATATTTTTGAATTTCCGTTTCTAGCTTTTGTTTATTCTCATGAAAGTGTTGAAGCCTTTCCTTATATATTTTTTTGTTTCCTTCAAGACTTTCTACTGCTTGTGTTACTTCCAATAGGACTTCCTGCAATGATTGAATTTTATCATCGATCTGTTGCACGGTATCTTTTTTCTCAGCTAGCATCGTTGTTTTTTCATTGACTACTTGTTTTTTTTCATCCTGAAAACCTGTTGTATTAGCTAAATCTTTTTTGGTAGCTTCAAACTGCTCATGAAGGGTTTCAATTTCTTTCACTAAAACGCCTACTTCATGCTCTGTTAGTCTTTTCTTATGCTCTAGATATTCTTTCGCAATAGAGGCTTGTTCTTCAAGAGGCTCTAGTTGACCGCTTATTTCATAGACAATGTCCTCTACACGATTCAAATTTTCTTGAGTTTCAGCAAGCTTATATTCTGCTTGTTTTTTCCGATTCTTATATTTTAATACACCAGCAGCCTCTTCAAAAATCACTCGACGTTCTTCGGACTTCGAACTGAGAATCTCTTCGACCTTTCCTTGACTTATAATGGAAAAGGCCTCTCTACCTAGTCCAGAATCCATAAAAAGCTCGGTAATATCCTTTAATCGACAAGCTTGTTTGTTCATTAAAAATTCACTTTCCCCTGAACGATAAACTCGCCTTGTTACACTAACCTCTTCATAATCAACCGGTAAGCGTTTGTCAGAATTATCCAGTACCAAAGTGACCTCAGCAACATTTAATGGCTTTCGCGTATCACTTCCTTGGAAAATAATATCTTCCATCTTCGATCCTCTTAATGATTTAGCAGATTGCTCTCCTAATACCCATCTAATCGCATCTGTAATATTACTTTTGCCACTTCCGTTCGGCCCTACAACTGCCGTCACACCAGGAACAAAGTCAACTCGTACTCTTTCAGCAAAAGATTTAAAACCCATTGTATCCAATTGTTTTAAAAACATATTAAAAACTCCTATAGGTTAATCCTAATTATCATGATGTATCTTACAATTTTACGATAACTATTTGCATTTCAACTAATTTATTTTATCATAAAGAGAGAAACGTGAGAAGAAAGAATAAGTAGGAGTTGATAAAGATTGAGTTTAGAAAACAAAACGGAAGCAAATTTTGAAGCAATGATAGTTGAAATGAGTGAAAAGCTTCAAGTCGTCAATCGTTCGATAATGGATCCAAAGGACTATGATATCGCCTATTATGAGGAGCTTAAATCATTGTATGATTATCTGATGCAAAAAGGAAAACTGTCCGTTGCCGAAACACATGCATTTATCGATGAATTAAGCCAATATCGCAAATAGTTAGGTAAGGGAAAAGGTGCAGCCACGTAGTTTTATTTCTGGCTGCACCTTTGTCTTATGGTTTTGTTTTATCAAGTGCTTGTTTCGCTGCTCGTTGTTCTGCTTCTTTTTTCGTTCTTCCTAGTCCTTTTCCGGCTATACGTCCATTGATGGTTACGACGGCATAAAACTCACGATCATGAGCAGGACCTTTCTCATCGACAATCTCATATTCCACTTGTTTGTTTTTGTGTTGTTGCACGGTTTCTTGTAACTGACTTTTATAATCCATCGTATGCGAAAAAGCACCGGTCGTAATTTTCGGATAAACATGCTTTTTTAAAAATGTAATAACTGTTTCATAACCTTGATCTAGATAGAGAGCACCTATAAAAGCTTCGAATACATCCGCTAAAAGAGCAGGTCTGTTTCTGCCTCCAGTCATTTCCTCTCCCTTACCTAATAATACAAAATCGTTAAAATGTAAGGATTCAGCAAATTTTACGAGTGCAGGCTCACAAACGATCGAAGCTCTTAATTTTGTAAGATCTCCCTCTTCCATTTCCTGATATTGTTTAAATAAATATTGTGAGACTCCTAGCTCTAATACTGCATCCCCTAAGAATTCAAGTCGTTCATTATCCGAAAGTTTTTTCTTCCTATGCTCATTCACATATGATGAATGGGTAAATGCTTGTTGTAGCAATTTTTCATCATGAAAAGAGATGCCTAATTGCTGTTGGAGTGTTGCAAAATCATTCAATATACTCACCTACCGATATAAAATAAACTGAAGCTTATGGTGGAAGGACTAATGTACTTCCCATTATAAAAACGTTTACAGAATTAATTACGTGTTTATATTGATTTTAGACTAATTGTACTGTGATTGATACTAATGTAAGGTGTGAGAAAAGCCTTACTTGAAATGTAAGGCTCTTTCTCCTTATTGATTGCTGTTTATGTAATTTACAGCATCACCTACTGTAGCGATTTTTTCAGCATCTTCATCAGCAATTTCCATATCAAATTCATCTTCTAATTCCATTACAAGCTCTACCACATCTAAGGAATCAGCCTCTAAATCATCTTTGAATGAAGCTTCTAGTGTCACTTTATCTTCATCCACATCTAAATGATCGACAACAATTTGTTTTACTTTTTCAAACGTATCTGCCATTTTACCAGTCACCTCCTTTCAAAGAATTAAGCCATAACAAGCGGAAGTTTCCACTTTAACAACAACCTCGCTATATTACATTACCATACCACCATCGACTTGAATAGTCTGTCCTGTAATGTACTTCGACTGTTCGGATGCTAAGAATAAAGCGACATTTGCAATATCTTCTGCCTTCCCAAGTTTTTGAAGTGGTATTAAAGCAAGAGTATTTTCTTTTTGTTCTTCTGTTAACTGATCTGTCATGTCTGTTTCAATAAAACCTGGTGCAATCGCATTAACGAGAATATTCCTTGCAGCGAGCTCTTTGGCTGAAGTTTTG
Source organism: Gracilibacillus sp. JCM 18966 (assembly GCF_055392695.1). Lineage (NCBI taxonomy): Bacteria > Bacillati > Bacillota > Bacilli > Caryophanales > Bacillaceae > Gracilibacillus > Gracilibacillus sp. JCM 18966. Next base: position 3,484,676 of record NZ_AP043883.1, read on the forward strand.
GTTAGGCCAATTACTCCAGCTTTTGCTGACACATAATTAGCTTGTCCTGGGTTACCGCTAATTGCAACAACAGAAGAAACATTAATAATACGTCCACTTTTTTGTTTCATCATTTGCCTTGTTACAGCTTTTGTGCAAAGGAAGACTCCTTTTAAATTGGTATCAATTACATCGTCAAAATCGGTCTCACTCATTCTCATCAATAAATTGTCACGGGTTATCCCTGCATTATTGACAAGAATATCTAAGCTACCAAAAGTTTGCACAACTTCTTTAATCATTGCTTTTACTTCGTCTTCACGGCTTACATTTGCTTTAATTTTAATCGCTTCTCCACCTAATGACTGAATTTCGTCGACAACGGATTGCGCTTTTTCTTCATTTCCGGCAAAATTTATGGCAACCTTCGCACCGTTTTTTGCGTAGCTTAATGCAATTGCACGTCCAATGCCTCGAGAAGCTCCTGTAATCAATGCTACCTTATTTGCTAACATTACTCTTCCTCCTTTACCCAATCGATCAATTCCTGTAGTGACGGAACATCTTGAACTGTAAATACTTTTGCTCTACGATTGACCTTTTTCACAAGGCCAGTAAGTACTTTTCCATTGCCTATCTCCACAATCGCGTCTACTTCCTCTTGTAAAAGCTGCTCAATAATTTCCTCAAATCGAACAGGAGAATATAATTGTTCCACTAATAATTGTTGAATTTCTTGATGATCTGTCACTTTGTCTGCTGTTACATTGGCAAATACCGGTATTGTCGTATTTTTCCACGCAATTTTCTCTACTTCATTATGGAAATCTGCGGCAGCAGGCTTCATTAAACTAGAATGGAATGGGCCACTTACCGATAATGGTAAAACTCTCTTTGCCCCTGCTTCTTTCAATGCATGTACGGAGAGATCCACCGCTGCTTTCGTGCCAGAAATAACAATTTGTCCTGGACAATTTAAATTAGCAATTTCGATCACCTCATTATGCTCGGATCGAATGGTTTCTAAAGTATTTTCTAGTTCTTCTTTTTCAAGGCCTAACACTGCAGCCATCGCTCCTTGACCAGCAGGAAAAGCACTCTCCATTAGCCTTCCACGTATATGGACAAGCTCAAGTGCATCTTTGTAATCTATTGCTTCAGCAGCAACTAGTGCACTATATTCCCCAAGACTATGGCCTGTTGTTAGTACAGGTCTAATATCTTGTTTTTTTAGAAGTTCTGTAATGGCAGTACTTACTAATAATAGTGCAGGCTGTGCATTTTCAGTCTGTGTTAATTTCTCTTCAGGTCCTTGAAACATAATCGATGATAGCTCATAACCTAAACGGTTATTTGCTTGTTCAAATATAGTTTTTACTTCATCAAACTTCTCATACAACTCTTGACCCATGCCTACAGATTGTGAACCTTGGCCTGGATAGATAAACGCTAGTTTTTTCATTTATGATTCCTCCCCGTGGCTATTACTAGGTAGCATGTTGACCTCTGTCTGAATCTTTTTCACTACATCGGTTTCCACTATAGTTATGGCTTGTTGAATGGCTGAAAAGATAGCTTGTTGATTGGAAGAACCATGTGCCTTAATGACAGGTGCTTTTAAACCAAACAATCCTGCACCGCCATATTCGGAATAATCGAGTTGATTTTTCAATCCCTTTAATTCATTTTTTGCTAACAATGCTGCTATTTTTGTTTTAGGATTGGTCATAAACTTTTCTTTTAGCATTTTGAAAAGAGTTAGTGCGGTTCCTTCGATTGTTTTTAATGCTACATTGCCACTAAAACCATCTGTAACCACTACATCTGCTACACCATCCAAGAGATCACGCGCTTCAACATTTCCAATAAAGTGAATAGGAGAGTTCTCTAATAATTCAAACGCCTTTTTGGTTAGATCACTACCTTTTCCATTTTCGGTACCTACATTTAGTAGTCCAACACGAGGTTGCTTAATTTTGCGTACCTTTTCCATGTAAATAGAACCGATAATACCATATTGCCTTAGGTGCTGTGGTTTTGCATCCACATTCGCACCAACATCAAGCATTAAAAAGCCATTACCATTGATTGTTGGAAGTGTTGGACTAAGGGCAGGTCGATCAATTCCTTTAATTCGTCCAATAACAAATAAACCTGCACTCATTAAGGCGCCCGTATTTCCTGCAGAGATACAAGCATCTGCTCGACCTTCCTTTACCTCATTTGCCATTAGTACAAGGGAAGCATTTTTTTTCCGTCTTACTGCTTTTACAGGCTCATCGTCATTCGTAATTCTTTCCTCTGTATGAATAATTTGAATAGAAGGGTGATTAGAAACATATTGGCGGATTTTATTCTCATCACCAATTAAGGTTATGTTAAGCTCTTTAAAGTGATCAACAGCTTTTTTTACTCCTAAAACAATCTCTTTTGGTGCATGATCTCCACCCATTGCATCAATTGCGATTCTCATGTTTATTCCCTTCCTTTTCCTGATTGGATCTGAACATCTCGAAAACACCTGAAAAAACTATTTCATTATCTACAAAGCTTTCCACTTTTACAATCGTTCTTTTCATTTTTTCTTTATCCTTGATCGTTGCTTTCGCGATGACTCGTTCCCCTTGGATAACCTGTCTCGTAAATTTAATATCAGCATTTGTGGTAAGTGCTAATTCATCATTTATGACGGCAACTGCTAGCGAGTTAGCTTGTGCGAACAAATGATGACCCCGGGCAATCTTATTTCTAGAAAATACGTGCTCCTCTGTGATATCTAAAATCGAAATAGCTCTTTGATCTAATTCTAAATCAATGATTTCACCAATAACCTCATCAATTGGTAATGCCTTTACTGTCTCATTCCAATTAGAGGTTGCAACGGATTTTATTCTAGCTCGAAGTTCAGGGATTCCCAGCTCCATCCTATCTAAACGAATGGTCTGAATACTAACTTGAAATAGTTGCGCAAGTGCTTCATCCGTTATAAATGGCCTTCCCTCAATCGTCTCCTGCAAGAGTTCTTGCCGCTCTTTTTTTGATCGCCTCATTTTCTTATCCACCGTCCATCTATATGTCATAAAATCTATTTTTATGACTAGGTACTAATAGTAATATATAATACCATATGGAATTATGCAAGCAAATGTCATTACTAATTTAACAAATCTGACTCCAACGTAAAATGAGATTGAACATAGCTTTTTAATGGTTGAAAATCTGGTTCATTCCATCGTTTATTTTGTACTATATCTGTTGCATCATTTCTTGCTGTTTCTAGTGCACGATAATCATGAACCAAATCTGCTAAACGAAATTCAGGAACCCCACTTTGTTTCACTCCAAATATATCCCCAGGTCCTCGCAATTCTAAATCCTTTTCTGCTAACTCAAATCCATCAGTGGTTTCCGTCATAATTCGCATTCTCTCTTTACCTGTATCTCCTTTAGGATCTGCTACTAGGATACAATAGCTTTGTTTATGCCCTCGGCCAACACGCCCTCTTAACTGGTGTAATTGCGATAGTCCAAATCGGTCTGCATCATGAATCATCATAACGGTCGCATTGGGTACATTTACCCCTACTTCTACCACTGTTGTGGATACGAGAATCTGAATGCGATTATGAGTAAAATCATTCATTACCTGCTCTTTTTCTTCATTGCTTAACCGTCCATGCATTAACCCAACAGATGCCTTCTGATCCAATATTTCTTTTAATTGGACATATAGATCAAGCGCATTTTGTATATCGAGCTTATCGGATTCTTCAATTAATGGACAGACCACATATGCCTGTGCACCTTTTTTTACCTCATTATAAATAAAGGAAAGTACCCGGTTTAGCATATTGTGTTTGACCCAGTATGTTTCTACTGGTAGTCTTCCTTTTGGCATCTCATCAATTTTAGAAACGTCCATATCTCCAAAAGCCGTGATGGATAGGGTTCTCGGAATTGGGGTTGCTGTCATAAACAGAATATCTGTTAGTAGCCCTTTATCTTTGAGTGCATTTCGTTGATTAACACCAAAGCGGTGTTGCTCGTCAATAATGACATAACCTAGATCATGAAATTGAATATCATCTTGTATTAAAGCATGTGTACCAATGATGACATCACAAGCTCCATTTGAAAGTTTTGCTTGTATTTCCTTTCTTTTTTTGCCTTTAATGGAGCCTGTAAGTCGTTCTATGTTTACATCCTTTGGTAAAAAATCTATTAATGATTGTTCATGTTGCTCTGCTAAAATTTCTGTCGGAACCATAAATGCCACCTGCTTTCCAGCAGTGATTGTAGCATAGAGACTAATAATAGCGATCGCAGTTTTTCCAGAACCAACATCTCCCTGTAACAGTCGATTCATACGATATGGGGATTTCAAATCATGAAGAATTTCCTTTAAACTGCGGGTTTGTGCATTGGTTAACGGAAAAGGTAATGTATGAATAAATTGCTCCACCTTGTCTCGATCAATTGTTTTGGCATTACCTAATGTCGACTCTTTATGCTTCTTCCTTAGCAATTGCATTTTTAGCTGAAATATTAATAATTCTTCATAAATAAATCTTCTCTTGGCATGCTTCAATAATTTGAAGTTTTCTGGAAAATGAATCGTTCTTAATGCGGTTTGCCGATCAGGTAAACGATAATTTGCTAAAAATTCTTCCGGTAATAGTTCATCTATTTCTTGAATGGATTGCTCTAATGCGTTGCTCATCACTTTTACAATTTGAGCATTTTTCAAGTTTCCCTTTAGAGGATATATGGGCGAAATGGGGCTTTGTTCGTCCATTGTTCCCTTTTTATATTGGTCAATTGTAATTTGTAACCGATGCTGATCCCATTTTCCGCTAACTGTTACGGTTTCCCCTACGACAAAATGCTTTTTAGCGAATGCCCGGTTAAACAAAACACCTTTGACAACTGCACCATCTACTTTTATCGATACTACAAGCCTTGATCTTTTTTTCTGATAAAACTGTAATACCGGCTCTAGGATAACTTGTCCAACAATGGTTACCTTTTCTTCATGCTGTAATTCATGCAATGGCTTCATTTCGTAATGGTCATAGCGGTTTGGGAAATAATAAAATAAATCCTCAATAGATGAGATCCTTAATTCTAGGAATTGCTCTAACATTTTAGGTCCTATTCCTTTTATATCTTGTAATGATGGATTAGCCAATTCTCTCACACTTTCTTTTGTTCACATCTGCCAACAATTAGTTACCTTATGTAATTGAATGGTTATGGTATTTTATTTAAGTTCACATTAGTGAATAAAGCCCTATCCATAAAGATAGAGCATTAGTTGTAGCTATTTTTTCACATTGCTTAGTCTTGAGTAATAGAAGCCTCTCTTATTCGATCGAAAAAATATAAGAATAAATCGGTTGATTTCCTTTGTGCACTTCTATTTCAATATCTTCATATTTCTCTTCTAAGAAACGAACCATTTCCTCTTCTTCATCACTTGAGGCATCTTCACCACTTAATATAGTAATGATTTCATCTTCCTCTTCATCGACGATTTCACTTAATAATTGCTTTATAACTTCCATTTGATTTGGATTGGTTGCAACGATTTTACCATCTGCAAGCCCCATAAAATGGCCGTTCTCAATTGTCATCCCATCAATCTGAGTATCTCGCACTGCATAAGTAATTTGTCCTGTTTTGACATCTTTACTTGCAGCTACCATTTGTTGTTTGTTTTCTTCTAATGTTGTGTCTGGATTAAACACAAGTAATGCAGACATTCCCTGTGGTATTGTTTTGGTTGGAACTACCTCAACTTCAGCATCCACAATTTCTGCTGCTTGCTCGGCTGCCATCACAATATTTTTATTGTTTGGTAATATAATCACCTTTTCCGCATTCGCTTTTTCTACTGCGTTGGCAATATCTTTGGTGCTTGGATTCATGGTTTGTCCACCTTGGATAACAATCGTTGCACCAAGACTTTTGAGTAATTCATTAAGCCCATCGCCCATTGCGACGGTGACAATTGCAAAATCCTGCTTTTGTTTTGGCTTAAGGTTATTTTTTTCGGTGATTTTTGAATGTTGTTCCCTCATGTTTTCAACCTTTAAGTTGATAAAGCTTCCGAAGCGTTGACCAAGATTGAAGACATCCCCTGGATACTCTGCATGAATATGAACCTTAACAATCTCATCGTCAGACACTACTAATAATGAGTCACCATGTTGGCTTAGTTCTTCTCTGAATTTTGTTTCATCGTATGGATGCTCTTTCAGTTTATCTTCTTCAAAACGAACCATAAACTCTGTACAATAGCCATACTGAATGTCGTCGGTTTCCATGAAATCCTGAGCTTGTTTATGGTGTTCAGCATGAACTAAATCTTCTAGATCCATTGTGTCGTCAATATTATGTTCAGGTAATTCTTCTCCTTTTAGTGCAGCAAGAAAGCCTTCATAGATTACTACTAAACCTTGTCCACCACTATCCACCACCCCTACTTCCTTTAAGACTGGCAATAAATCTGGTGTTCGTTTTAAGGATGCTTTTGCCGCTGCTACAACCTTCTCTGTAAATAAGATAATATCAGACTCGGAATCTGCGAGCTTCTTTGCTTCATTTGCCGTATCTTTAGCCACCGTAAGAATTGTACCTTCTACAGGCTTCATCACTGCTTTATAAGCGGTATTAACACCACTTTCTAAGCCTGAAACAAAACCTGCTATATCTAGCTCTTTTTTTCCTTCAATTCCTTTTGCAAATCCTCTAAACAATTGTGATAAAATGACTCCAGAATTACCTCTTGCACCCATTAAGAGCCCTTTTGCAAATGCATTCGCAATATCTGATACATTTTGCTCATTTGCTTGCTTTACTTCATTCGCACCAGACGTGATCGAAAGATTCATATTTGTCCCCGTATCGCCATCCGGAACAGGGAATACATTTAGTGCGTCAATTTTATCAGCATTATTAGATAAATGATGAGCTCCTGTTAGTACCATCCTTGCAAAGGTAGCTCCATTAATTGTAGTATTCGTCACTTCCTAGTTCCTCCCTCAAACCATATCAAAAAATATTGATATTTTGATATCCCTCTAATTCTTGTTTTCATCTATTTTAATCTTGGCTTACCCGTACGCCTTGAATATAAATATTGATCGAATCTATATTCAAGCCAAGAGTCTTTTCTAATTTATATTTCACTTGTGATTGCACATTATGAGCCACCTCTGAAATTTTGGTGCCATAACTTACTATGATATACATATCAATATGAATATCATTCACTTGTTGTCTTACTACGACTCCTTTTGCAAAGTTCTCTTTCCGTAAAATTTCCGCAATACCATCTCTTAATTGGTTTTTAGATGCCATGCCTACAATGCCATAGCATTCTACTGCCGCTCCACCTGCTACTGTCGCAATTACTTCGTTTGTAATGGTTACATGACCATCCTTCGTTTTTATTTCAATAGACATAACTCAACCTCCTAGTATTCAAATATAGACCTTTTCGCCAAGTAACCACTGTAGTTACTGACATCCAAACTTCTAGGAACCTTCTCTTGTGGATCCGTTAAATTTCTACGAACAATAGAAGGAATGATTCTCGATTAGACACTTTTATCATCTAAGTTTATTATATAACAAATGGATAGAATGTAAAAAAAGTTTATCACAGCTATTACCATATGAAAGCTTATCCATTATAGAATGGCGGAAAAATGAAATTCTGTCAAGCCTCTACGCCTTAATCCACTGCGTGAAAATATACTTACTAAAACTTTTCCAATTGAGAAAAACTTAGAAGAATAATTGCAAATATGAACGATCTATGATAAATTATATAAGTATGTACAGAGTTAGTGTAAGCTAGGAGGGAACAATGATGGGACGTAAATGTGTAGTAACTGGTCGCAAAACGACTTCAGGAAATCAACGTTCACATGCGATGAACGCAAATAAGCGTAAATGGAAAGCAAACGTACAAAAAGTTAGAATAATGGTTGACGGAAAACCAAAACGCGTATATGTTTCTGCTAGAGCTCTTAAATCTGGCAAAGTAGAGCGTGTCTAATAATATGTTTGTTAAAGAAAAGGCCCCTTCATGTAAGGAGCCTTTTCTTTTTTTTACTTTTTATTGCCCGAACCAAGTATTGCTCTTAGGAAACCACCTAAAAACTTAGGTAGTTTAATTGTATAAAATTTCATTCTACCCCTCCCCGCCTTTTGAAAAGCACATTTCTATACTCTTTTTATAGCTTATGATGGTTGACGGAAAGAATTGCATCCTAGTACAATTTTCCATCATGTTTCTTTAGCTTTTCAATGGATCCACACTCTTTATCATTATTAATATGCCATCAGTAAAAGAAAAAGTACCTTGCTCGTCAATTATTTGATTAGAAATACATAATGTCGAGCCCCATTCAATTGTTATCTTATCAAGCGGGTAATAAAATCCTTTTAAGGTTAGGTTTTTTACCATTTGGGAAAATGGAATAAATGAAATATATTGTCCTGGATGAACATTTTTAATATGGTATTTGCCAGATTTATAAAGTGATAATTGATTCTGATGATCTACGATTTCGCCAAAGACATTTCGTTTCATTAACCGATAAAGTAAATGAATATTAGCTAATTCGTGATCCAATCTTCCACCTGTAACACCAAATAACTGAATAGAGTCAGGCTCTTGCTCTAGAGCTAACCGAATAGCAAGCTCTAGGTCGGTCTCGTCCTTTTCTGTAGGGTATAGAACGAATCTAGGAGTAGTAGCTTTAATTAATTCTTTGTCGTGAACCGAAACCGAATCAAAGTCTCCTACAGCCATATGGATGTCAATCCCTGCGTCTAACAAATATTTTGCACCTAAATCAGCTCCAATCCAAAAATCAATTTGGTGTTGGAAAGCTAGAAGATTCGCAAGTAATTCCTTTGGTCCGCCAGCCACTATACCTATTCTCATTTTGACAACCTTCCAATTTGTGTTCTATTTATCCCCATCAGTGGGAAAATACTACTGATGGTAGTCTCACTTTAAGCATTTCTTAATATATTCATTGCTTTTTGACGGTCTTCTTTGTTAAATATGGCACTGCCAGCCACTAGTACATCAACACCTGCTTCTTTACATTGTTTCACTGTGTTCTCATTAACCCCGCCATCGACTTCAATCTCAAATGATAAATCGAAATCTTCTCGCCAACTAACGGCTTGCTTCACTTTATCTAATACTTCTGGAATAAACAATTGACCGCCAAACCCTGGATTCACTGTCATAAATAATACTAAATCCACATATTTCAAAATTGGTTTAATGCTTTCAACAGGAGTGGCTGGGTTAATCACAACACCCGCTTTTTTACCCGTCTCCTTGATTAGGTGAATTGTGCGATGAAGATGTCTACATGCTTCCACGTGCACGGTAATTATATCTGCTCCCGCCTCAGCAAATTGCGGGATATACCTATCCGGATTTTCAATCATTAAATGAACATCTAGTACGGTAGAGGTTATTGGTCTTATAGATGAAACAACTAAAGGACCAATTGTAATATTTGGAACAAAATGACCATCCATTACATCTATGTGAATATAATCCGCTCCGCCATTAACTACATCCTCAATCTCTTCTCTTAATATGGAAAAATCAGCTGATAGGATTGATGGTGCAAGTTTTACTGTCATATTAATACCTCGGCTTTCTCTGCTTTATTTCTTCAATAAAATGTAAATAATTTTCATATCGTTCTGCTAGTATTTCTTTATGTTCAACTGCTGTCTTTACTGCACAACCTGGTTCTTTTATATGCATACAGCCCCGAAATTTACATGTGTCTCGTCGTTCGACAAACTCTGGAAAACAATTCGGTAAGCTTTCTAATTCTAATTCGGCAAAATCTAATGCGCTAAAACCTGGTGTATCGGCAATTAGGCCATTTTGAAATGGTATTAATTCTACATGTCTTGTCGTATGTTTTCCTCTACCTAGGCTTTCTGATATTTCATTTGTTTCTAGTTCAAGCCCAGGAATCAGTGCATTAAGTAAGGAGGTCTTTCCCACTCCAGACTGCCCAGCAAAGACAGAAATTCTTTGCTCAAGAAAGCTAGAGACTTGTTCCACTAGATCTTGATCTTCTTTCGATAAAAAGCGAATGGTATAGCCAATATCCTGGTAATATTGCAATTTAGATTGCAAGGATTGAGCTTCACTTTTTTCAAGCAAATCCATTTTTGTGAAGAATAGTATTGGCTGAATATGTTTTGATTCAACCATTACTAAAAACTTATCTAACAAGTTCAAGCTTAGATTAGGCTCTTTAGCCGAGGACAATACGATCGCTTGATCAACATTCGCAATTGGTGGACGAACTAATTCATTTTTTCGGTCATCAATTGCTGTAATATATCCTTCTTGTTCTCCACTCTCTTCAAATTCTACGGAGTCTCCTACTAATGGTGTGATTTTCCTTTTACGAAAAACCCCTCTGCCTCTACAACGAAACACTTTGCCATTATAATCAACATAATAGAAACCACTCAATGCCTTTATTATTCTGCCTTTTGCCATTTACTCACCCTTTACATCTTCATAGCTTATTGTCTTTTCAATTAATAGTTCATCATCTCGCAATACTTTGTAGGAAGCTTCTTCAGCTTCGGCTATGGTTAAATCAATCTTAAAAGTAGTATCCTCTGTAATCATTTCCACTTCCTGATATAACTCTTGAATGGAATGATTAACATCGCCTACATAAATGCTAACAGATTGGGCTTCATTTTTATCAGGATCCTTCGTATATGGGACAGTAAAGGATTCGGTATGGGTAACTTGTTTTGGCTGTTCTGGCCCCTTAGAAACAGTAATTGTAATTTCTTGGCCTTTAACAACTTCCTCATTAGCAGCTGGATTTTGATCAATTACTTGCCCTTCTTCTACTTCATCGTGATATTCTTCAACAATTTTCGGCTTCAAATCATTACTAGTTAAATACTCCTCTGCTTCACTGACAGTCATTCCTGCTAATCTATTTAAACGAAATGTTTCCTGACCTTTACTTACTTCAAAAATAACCTTTGTATTACTTGGGACAACCTTATCACCTGGTGATGGTTGATGCTGAGATATGATCTTCCCTACAGGCTGATCAGAAAAAACCTCGTATGAAATCACATCTTGATAGCCAGCATCCAACAAACTTTTCTCTACACTCTCGTACTCTTCCCCAATATAATCTTCAAATTCCACTGTATCAGGACCTGTACTCACGTATACTGTAATATCTTTTCCTTCCTTCACCGTAGAATTGGCAGCAGGATATGTTTCGATAACATGATTCTCTTCTATTTCTTCGTGTGCCTCTGTTTCTTTGTTTACTTTTAACTGTAAGCTTTCTAATTCTTCCAATGCTTCTTGATAGCTTTGACCAGATACGTCTGGGATTTTCACATCCTTCGGTTCAAATAAACTTGGAAGTACAAATAGAGCTAATAGAATCGCGCCACATAATATCACTAAAAGACTTGTTACCCAAATTATAGACTTTTTTCTTTTCTTCTTTTTCTTTTCTTTTTTGGGCTTTTCCTTCTTACTAGTTTTAGAATCTGCTTTAACAATCGTTTCATCATCGGCGGCACTTACTTCTGTGTATGTGTCCTCTTTTAAAATGGGAATGGCCTTTGTAGTCCCATCTTCCTCATTATTAGGAGGTTCAAACCTCGGTTCATGAAGCTTTTCGGGATCTAATGCATGGATAACAGCATTTTCCATATCCATTGCCGATTGATAGCGATATAGCGGATCCTTCGTGGTCGCTTTCAGCATAATATTTTCAACAGATTGTGGAATATTTGCCTTCCATTCACGTATAGAGGGCAAATCCTTCTGCAAATGCTTTAATGCGATGGAGACAGCAGATTGCCCTGAAAACGGAAGCGTTCCAGTAATCATTTCAAACATTACAATACCAAGGGAGTAAATATCTGACTTAACATTAGCCTTTCCTCCACGAGCTTGTTCAGGAGATAAGTAATGGATCGACCCGAGAACAGAATTGGTTTGAGTTAATGCTGTGGCGCTAAGTGCAACAGCTATTCCAAAGTCCGTCACTTTAACTTGACCATATTGATCGATCAACATATTTTGGGGTTTTATATCTCTATGTATAATACCATTATCATGGGCATGTCCAATAGCGGATGAAATTTGAGCCATAATATCCAGTACTTCTTCTAGCTCAATTGGTGCGTGTAATTGAATATATTGTTTTAATGTCATCCCATCAATATATTCCATTACCATATAATAGATTTGATCTTCTTCCCCAATGTCATAGATACTCACAATATTTGGATGAGATAAGCTTGTTGCAGCTTGTGCCTCCCGATGAAACCTTTTAATAAATTCATCATCATTTGCATATTCTAATCTTAATACTTTAATAGCCACTTCACGATCCAAAATTAAGTCGTTTCCTAGATAAACATTGGCCATACCACCACCGCCTACCAGTTTTTTTACTTGGTAGCGGTCGTTTAAAGTTCTCCCCTCTAACATTCAGAATCACCAACTTCTTCTTGCTGCTCGATAAGCGCGAGGGTAATATTATCCTCTCCACCACGTTGATTGGCCAATTGAATTAATTCATCAATTAATTGTTGTGAGCCTTTCTGTAACAATTTTTGATAAAGCTCATTATCGTCTATTTTATTTGTGAGCCCATCTGTACACAGTAATAGCTTGGACCCTTCTTCCCATGTTGTAGAATAAACATCTGGTTCTACATCTTTTTCCGTGCCAAGGGCCTTTAAAATAACATTTTTACGAGGATGAACCTGTGCATCTTCCTCTGAGAGTTGGCCAGTTCTCACTAGTTCACCCACTAAGGAATGGTCTGCTGTAATCTGCTTGTAGTCTTCCTTGTCTAGTAAGTAAGCTCTACTATCCCCGATATGAGCAACACTAATAAATGTTTGATGGCATATAGCTGCTACAATCGTTGTTCCCATCCCTTTGTATTTATCTTCCTGCTGTGATTGTTCATATACGGTATTATTTGCTTTAGATACAGCGGATTGTAACCACACCTCAGCGCTTTCCTTGTTGCTTACACGCGGTTCCTTATTTTCCCACATTCGTACTACACTTTCAATCGCTAATTGACTCGCTACATCTCCAGCCTGATGGCCTCCCATCCCGTCTGCCACTAGTGCCAATATGTGATCCGTATCTTCCAGAACAGATACTGCATCCTCATTAATTTCTCTAATCTTTCCTTTATCTGATCGAAAATAATATTTCATCCATTTACACCTCTTTACAAGGATTTCATCATTTCACACTATCTTTCTTTGTAAGTCTTGTAATAAAAAAACCATCACTATTTAAATCTTGAGGAAATAGTTGAATACCAAACTCAGTAAGACCTTGGCTATTTCTAAGGCCAATAGGTAACTCTTCAGAAAATAAGGGGTCTACTATAAACCGTTGGTTCTCATTCAAGAATCGCTTAATCACTAACTCATTTTCTTCTTTATTCACTGTACATGTACTATAGATTAATTTCCCATCCTTTTTCAATAATAGGGCTACGCTTTCTAATATCTCTTGTTGAATGGATACCAATTTTTTAATATCTGCCTCTTCTTTATTATATTTGATATCAGGTTTACTACGTAATACACCTAAACCAGAGCATGGGGCATCAATTAGAATTCGATCAAATGTAGCTTTTTCGTGCACCTGATCAAGTTTTCGTGCATCCGCCTGGCCTGTTTGGATACAAGTAAGTCCCAATTGTTCCGCTTTTTTCTTTACAAGCTTTGCCTTCTTTTCATGCAAATCATAAGCGAAAACAGTCCCTTTGTCACGTATTTTCTCTGCAATATGGGTTGCTTTTCCACCAGGGGCACTACAGGCATCTAATATCGTCATGCCTTCCGAAAGGTCCATCATTTCCGCAACTAGCATGGAGCTTTCATCTTGAACGGTGAACAGGTGTTCATCAAAAGCAGGATGTTTTAAAACATTTCCCTGATCGATTAAAATGCCTTGTTCTGATATTTCTGAGGCTCTTACTTTCAAACCGTCCTCGTGCAATTGTTTGATAAGGTCTGTTCTTTTGACTTTTAATGGCTGTGTACGAATACTTATTTGTTTATGGGTTATATTTGTTTCACACATTGCTTTTGTTATGTCTATCCCATATTGCTTTATCCATCTATTTACTAACCAATTTGGATGACTTGTAGTGATGCTGATTCTTTTATCTTCCTTCTTAACTTCATTTAAATCTGGTAATCCATTTCGTTGAACAGAACGTAACACACCATTGACAAAATTAGCAATTCCTTTGTGCCCACGTTTTTTAGCGATTTCTACAGACTCGTGAATGATAGCATGATCAGGTATTTTCGTCAGATAATGCATTTGATAAATAGATAAATAGAGCAGCCATTTCACCCAATTATCCAGCTTTTTTTTCTTATTAACAAAGGAATTAAGGTAGTATTCAAGTGTCAATTTGTGTTGTAGGGTGCCATAAACAATTTCTGTTAATAGCGCACCATCTCGTGTATCCAAATCATATTTTTTCATGGCCTGATCAATGGTTAAATGACTATAACCGCCTTTTTCCCCTATTTTCAGTAATAAATCTAATGCTATTTTTCTTACCTGATCATTTTTCTTCATTCGCCTAATTTCTCCCCTACTTCAAGGTTATTCCCAACACCTCTTATAAAATCTGCTGCTGACATCTTTTTTTTGCCAGCTGGTTGAAGTGTCTTAATGATTATCCCTTTACTATCACCTGTTGCAACAACAATACCGTCCTCCGTTATATCGACAATCTCACCAGGATGTTGATTCGTTTGCTTTTCCGATTTTGTGGCATGGTAAATTTTTAGATTGTTTCCTCTCCATTTAGTGGAAGCTACGGGCCATGGGTGCAAGCCACGTATTTGATCAAAAATTTGCTGCATCGAATTTTCCCATTTAATTTTTTCTTGCTCTCTTGTAATGTTCGGAGCAAATGTCGCTAAAGCTTCCTCTTGCTTTATAGGTTCAATTTGTTCATTAAAAATTTTCGGAATCGTATCGGAAAGTAAGTCTGCTCCGATCACTGATAGTTTATCATGTAAACTTCCGACATCATCTTGTTCGGTGATCTTTACCTCTGATTGACTGATAATATCACCAGCATCTAATTTTTCTGCCATGTACATAATAGTAATACCTGTTTTTTGATGGCCATTTAATATGGCATAATGAATGGGAGCTCCACCTCTTAATTCTGGCAATAGTGAAGCATGAACATTGATACAGCCATATCTTGGTATGTCTAACAGCTCTTTAGGTAAGATTTGGCCAAATGCAGCGGTCACAATTAGATCTGGTTCTATTGCTTGTATTGGTTCGAAATTATCTTTTATTTTTTCTGGTTGAAATACAGGAATATTGTTTTTTTCTGCAGCAACCTTCACAGGTGGTGGTGTCATCGTTTTTTTTCTACCTTTTGGTCGATCTGGTTGGGTGACAACTAATTCTACCAAATAACCATCTTCTAATATTCGCTCTAATATGGGAACTGCGAAATCAGGTGTTCCCATAAAGATAACCTTTTTCATTCTTACCAACCCCATTTTCCTTTACATTAATTGATATGGTTCAAAATCCACCGTTATAGTAAGATCATTTTTTTGAATATCTTCATAATAATAGTCGAGTATTTTACGAATAATCTCGTGTTGCATTGGTTCATTTTTATATTTTATCATGCACTGATAGCGATATCTATTGTTAATCCTTATAATCGGTGACGGTGTAGGTCCTAAAATCGTTGCATCATTTGTTAGATGTTTATACAATAGCTTGCTAATCATTTTCGTGACCTCCATTACCTTCAATTGGTTAGGATGAGACACATTAATTAGTGTTAGAAAATAATATGGAGGATAATGAAAATTCTTTCGCATATTCATTTCCTGTAAAAAGAATTGAGTATAATTATATTGGCTTGCTAATTCAATACTATAGTGCTCTTTTGAATATGTTTGAATAATTACTTCACCAGGAAGCTGATGACGCCCTGCTCTACCACTAACTTGCGTTAATAATTGAAAGGTTTTCTCTGAGGCTCGAAAATCTGGTAAATTCAACATAGCATCCACTGCAAGCACACCTACTAAAGTGACATTTTCAAAATCTAATCCTTTCGCGATCATTTGAGTTCCTAACAATATATTCGCTTCTTTGCTTTGGAACTTCTGCAGTAACCGTTCATGTGCACCTTTTCTCCTCGTGGTATCAACATCCATTCGTACAATTTTTGCATCAGGGATGACCTGCATCAAGGCTTCCTCCACTTTTTGGGTACCTGTTCCAAAATAACGAATCTGATCACTCTGACAATTTTCACATTCTTGCATCATTGGTATTTGATAATCACAATAATGACATTTTAATAAATGATTACTTTTATGATAGGTTAAAGCTATATCACAATGTGGACATTTCACTACATCCCCACATTCTCGACACATAACAAAAGTAGAATATCCCCGTCTGTTTAAGAATAAAACTACTTGCTCTTTTTTGGCTAATCTTTCTTCGATCGCACCTAGCAATCTCTTGGAAAACATCGTCCGATTACCAGCATGTAATTCTTCGCGCATATCGACAATTTCTACCGGGGGCATTACTTGGTTATTCATTCTGTCAGGCATTTCTAATAAATGGTATACATTTTTTTTTGCACGGGCATATGATTCAAGTAATGGGGTGGCACTTCCTAATACCACTGGACATTGATGATAAATCCCACGTTGCTTCGCTACTTCTCTTGCATGGTATCGCGGCTGTTCCTCCTGCTTATAGCTTGTTTCATGTTCCTCATCAATAATAATAATACCTATATTCTCAAATGGAGCAAAAATAGCTGATCTTGCGCCTACAACTACTTTTACTTCTCTTTTGTGAATCTTTGTCCACTCATCAAATTTTTCTCCAGGCGATAAGGCACTATGTAATACCGCTACTTCCCCACCGAATCTCTCTTTAAAACGTTGAACCATTTGTGGAGTTAGTGCTATTTCTGGAACTAAAACAATCGCTTCTTGTCCTTTTTGTAATACTTTTTCTATAGATTGTAAGTATACTTCTGTTTTCCCGCTACCAGTTACTCCATGGAGAAGAAATACCTCAGACTGTTCCTTCTCGATTGCCTTCCATATTGGTTCAATAGCAACTTGCTGTTGATCACTTAAGGGTAGTGGTTTTGTTCGTTTAAATTCTCTGTTTTGGTAAGGATTACGGTATACCTTCTTTTCAATTTTCTTTAACAATCCCTTTTTAATCAATGCTTGAATAGTACTCGTTGTCGTCTCACAAGCACGAAGTAAATCACCTTGTTCGACAGATTCATTGTTTTTAAGAAAATATTCTAACACTAACCGTTGTTTTTGAGCGTTTTTGGATAGATCTTGTATCGCCTCTTCTATTAAGTATAACTCTTTATTTGGTTCAATAAACGATACTTTTTTGATCGTTTCCTTCGATTGAACTATATAATGAATCTGAACATGTCCATTTTTCATTTCCTTGTGTAATTCTCGATAATTTCCATTTCGCTGCAAAAACTCATCAAAGCTAATAACTGTTCTGCCATCAAATAATTTTTGTAAGGACTTCGGCAATTCTTCAAAGGTTAATGCTTCAATTTCCTTTTTGTATTTTGCTTTTAAAACTTGTGGTAGCATTGCTTGATATGCTTGAATATATAAACTAATTGTCTCCTCTGCAAGCCATTTACCTAGTTCTAATAATTCATCTGTTAATACAGGGGTCATATCCATTACCTGACTAATTTTACGCAACTTATCAAATTCAGATTCCGCTACAAGATTGACAACGAATCCCATCACCTTTCTTGGTCCAAACGGTACAGAGACTCTCATACCTTTTTTTATTAATCCTACCATCTCAGGTGGAACGAGGTAATCAAACGAGTGATTCGTTTGATTTGTCGGAACATCGACAACTACTTTTGCTACTTGCATATTAATCCTTCCTTAATTCCTGATCAATAAATAATAATATTTGTTTAGCGATTTCGTTTTTAGAGTTTTGGTTGATGTGATTTTCTTTTCCATCCTTCGTTAAAAAGGTTACTTCATTTTGATCTGATTGGAAGCCAATATCGATTCGACTTATGTCATTTATCACAATCGCATCTAAGTTTTTTTTCGTTATTTTTTCTTTACCATATTCTATTAAGTGTTGACTTTCTGCTGCAAATCCCACCAGATATTGATCCTGTTTTTGACCTCCAAGATACTCTAAAATATCACGTGTTCTTTCCAATTCTATAGACAAATTATTTGGTTGTTTTTTTAATTTTTGCTGATGGAATTCAACAGGTCGATAGTCTGCTACGGCTGCAGCACTAATCACAATATCCATTTCCCCATACAAACGATTCATCTGTTGAAACATTTCCTCTGCTGTTACTACATCAAATCGGTTCACATGCTTAGGAGTTTCAAGTGAAGTAGGACCAGAGACCAAATACACTTGGGCGCCTTCTTTACTAGCTTCTTCCGCAAGTGCATAACCCATTTTTCCTGACGAATGATTCGTAAAAAAACGAACAGGATCTATTGCTTCTCTGGTCGGTCCAGCCGAAATTAATATTTTCTTCCCTGTTAAATGTTGTCTTGACTGAAATTGTTGCTCTAACAAACGAACAATTTGCTCTGGTTCTTCTAAGCGACCTTTCCCAACATAACCACAAGCGAGATAGCCTTCTCCTGGTTCGATGAAATGATAACCCCAATTGTCTAATGTCTGCATATTCCGTTTAACTGCAGGGTGTTGGTACATATGAACATTCATTGCAGGAGCGATGTATACGGGGGCTTCTGTTGCTAACATTATTGTTGTTAACATATCATCTGCTAAACCGTTAGCGATTCGACCGATTAAATTAGCGGTGGCAGGGGCAAGCAAAATGAAATCCGGCCAATCTGCCAGATCAATATGTGCAATCTTATTCGGGTCCTTTTCATCAAACGTATCAATATAGACTTCATTTCTTGAAATAGCTTGAAAGGATAGTGGTGTAACGAATTCAGTTGCACTTTTAGTCATGACTACTTTCACATTAGCTCCAGCTTGCGTTAGCTTACTAGTTAATGCAATAGCCTTATATGCCGCAATTCCTCCTGATACACCTAATAATACTTTTTTTCCATTAAGCATGATCTCACACCCTCAAAATGAATTTTTACAAGTACTGTATAGAAGAAACCCTCGCAAGCAGAAGCAATGCGAGGGATATAATCGTCTCATTATCAGGGAGACTTCCGTCAGTAGAATTTTCTCTTTCTTCATAGCTAGCGAAACTTATCAGGATGTTAAGCGCCTGTTCTTCTAAGCTTTATATGTTTGATCTACACACCTCTTAAAGCAAAGGAGTTAAGTACACTAAGCGCCGTGATAACTGAAATTAATCTATTACCGAATCTTCGTCTACTGTTAGTTTTTCTTCTAAAATTTCTTCTAAGGCTAAACCTACATATGTTGCAGAGTCAGGACGGGAAACCTGATGGATCTTTGTGTCTTGAATTTGTCTAGCTCTTTTGGCAGCTAAAGTTACCAACGTGTATTTTGAATTGATTTTCGATTGAAGCTTATCAATAGATGGCTCTAATATCATTCTTTTTCAACCTCCAATAATGATTTATATTGTTTAATTACTCTTTCTTTTTTACAATGCTCTCCTTGGACAATGGATTGAACTTTGCTTACTGCATTCATTACATCGTCATTCACCACAACATAATCATAGGCATCCATCATCTCAATCTCATTACGCGCTTCTTCTAATCTACTCGAGATTAGATCCTCAGACTCTGTACCTCTATCTTGTATCCGATTTTTCAGCTCCTCTAAACTTGGAGGAATTAAGAATATGAAAACACCTTGAGGAAAGTTTTCCTTAACCTGCATGGCACCCTGTACTTCAATTTCAAGAAATACATCATGGCCATCCTCGATCATCTTTTCTACATATTGTTTTGGTGTTCCGTAATAATTGCCTACATATTCAGCATATTCTAATAGCTTTCGCTGTTGTATCATTTCTTTAAACTCGTCATGGGTACGGAAGAAATAGTCTACACCATCTCTTTCGCCCTCACGTTTTGAGCGGGTAGTCATTGAAATTGAATATTTCAAGTTAGTATCTTGCTCAAATAATGCCTTTCTAACAGTTCCTTTGCCAACACCTGAAGGTCCTGACAAAATAAATAGTATCCCTTTTTCTTCTATCAAAATACTTCCTCCTATTTATTCATCACTAATTTCATCATGACTAATCACTCTTTGTCCAACGGTTTCAGGTTGAACGGCTGATAGTACAACATGATCACTATCTGTGATAATAACAGCTCTTGTCCTTCTTCCGTATGTAGCATCAACTAACTTATTATTATCTCTTGCTACTGTAATAATTCTTTTAATTGGTGCAGACTCAGGTGATACAATTGAAATTATACGATTTGCGGAGACTACATTTCCAAAGCCAATATTAATTAATTTTAAACTCATCTCGAGCTCCCCCTTATTTAAATAAGAACACATTTCTCTATTATTCAATATTTTGAATCTGTTCTTTGATCTTCTCTAAATCACTTTTCATATGTATAATTTGTTCACTTATTCCCGCATCATTTGATTTGGATCCGATTGTATTACACTCTCGATGCATTTCTTGTACGATAAAGTCCAATCGTCGCCCCACTGCACCTACCTCGTGCACCAATGAATCAAATTGATTTATATGACTATGCAATCTTGCCAATTCTTCAGATATATCCCCTTTTTCTGCTAGGACTGCTATATCCTGATTTAACTTAGTTTGATCGATAATTGGAGCATCCTGAAGATATTCATCCATTCTAGCTTTTATTCTTTCTTGATACTCTATTATAACAATATTTCTTCGTTCACCCAACCATTTTAATTTATTTTCTATGTTTCTTATATAATTCAAGATATCAATGCATAGATTTTGTCCCTCTTTTTTCCTCATTTCCTCTACTTGTTTTAACGCTTCTGCTATTTTTTCTAATATAATGGAATCTAAGTGGGAACTCATTTTGCTATCTTCTTCTTCGATTTCCATAACTTGAGGTAATTGGGCGACTAAATCTATCGTTATCTCTCCAGCAAGGTTCAATTCTTTTTGTACTTCCTTTAACTGCTCGACATATTGCCTCACAAGATTCCAATTCGTTCGCATGCGTTGTTGTAACTGCTCGCCTTGTATTTGTATGGAAAGCTCCACTCGTCCTCTATGTAAATGTTTTTTTATCATTTGTTTTATTTTGTTCTCGATTGGTAAAAGGAAATTCGGTATCTGGGAAGAGATATCTAAAAAACGATGATTAACTGTTCTCATTTCAATTATAATATGCCAATCTTCTGTCTGATACTGTGCCTTTCCATAGCCTGTCATACTTCTCATTCCAATCACTTCCAATTAATAACTAGTATGGACGCACTTTATCCACCATAAACATCATACCAAAAACAAGAAAGCTTTCACAACTGATTTTGAGTCTGATTGGGTAAATAATAAAGCATCATGTTATAATATGAAAACGAGGTGATAGAAATGGTCTTTGATGGAGTCGTAACAAGAGCTATTGCTCATGAATTAGATAGGAAGCTTTCTTCTGGAAGAGTCCTTAAAATATATCAACCAACAGAAACAGAGCTATTGTTCACCATCCGACAATATGGAGAGAATAAACAATTGTTACTGTCTGCACACCCTTCTTATGCGAGGATTCATATAACAGAAGATCAATATGATAATCCTAAAGAACCAACCATGTTTTGTATGATGTTAAGGAAACATCTAGGTGGTAGTTTCATTGAATCCGTCGAACAAATAGAAAATGAAAGGATTCTTCACATCCATTTCCAAACAAAAAACGAAATTGGTGATTTAAGTGTAAAAAAACTAGTCGTCGAGTTAATGGGAAAGCACAGTAATATCATTTTAGTTGATCAAGATAGACAATTGATATTAGATAGTATTAAACATATTTCTGGTGCACAAAATAGACATCGATCTATTCTTCCAGGAAATGAATACATCTCCCCCCCTAGTCAAAATAAGGTAAGTCCAATAAACGTGGACGAAGAAATGTTCATTCGCAAGCTTGACTTTAATGCAGGAAAACTGGATCAACAAATTGTCCAAACATTTATGGGGATCTCCCCACTTTTAGCAAATGAAATTATTTACCAAGCAAGGCTCGGGAATTTAGACGATTATAAGCATGCTTTTAAAAAAATTATCTCCCCAATTAGAGAAAATGAGTATGTGCCACAAATTCTGCACGATAATAAAAGTCGTTTTTATGTTCTTGATTTAGAAAGTTATAGCGGTGAGAAAAAACGTTTTAATAGTGTAAGTGAAATGCTAGATACTTATTATTCCGGAAAAGCAGAACGAGATCGTGTCAAGCAAAAAGCAGGTGATTTAATTCGTTTTTTAACGAATGAAGTGAAAAAAAATCAACGAAAGCTCTTGAAGTTAGATAAGACTTTAGAAGAGGCAGAGCATGCTGATCGATATCAACGAGATGGAGAATTGTTAACTGCGCATATGCACCTTGTCCGAAAAGGAGATAAACAGGTTGAGGTGACAGATTATTATGATCCAAATCAGGTGACAAGAACCATAAAACTCAATGAGCATAAAACACCAAGTGAAAATGCCCAAGCCTTCTTTAAAAAATATCATAAATTAAAAAAGTCTAAGCAAATGGTGGAAGAAGAGAAGAAGAAAGCTAATGAAGAAATTGTCTATTTAGAAGAGATTATCGAACAAATTAATTCTGCTCGCGAACAGGATATTGAAGAAATCCGAGAAGAATTACAAGAACAAGGTTATTTAAAGAAAAAAAGCGGAAAGGGTAAACCAAAGAAAAAAACGACAAAACCAGAACCTGAAACCTTTTATGCGTCCGATGGTACTATTATCTTAGTTGGTAAAAACAATAAACAGAACGAGTATTTAACCAACCGTATTGCTCGAAAAAATGAAATTTGGTTGCATACAAAGGATATTCCTGGATCACATGTTGTCATTCGTTCCACTGATCCTAGTGCAGGCACATTACATGAAGCAGCGCAATTAGCTGCGAACTTCAGTAAGTCAAAAAACTCTTCTTCTGTACCAGTGGATTATACGTTAATTCGCCATGTTAAAAAACCGAATGGGGCAAAGCCTGGATTTGTAATATATGAAAACCAAAAAACTCTTTTCGTCACACCAGATAAAGCGTTTATAAGCAAATTAAAAAATAAATAGCAAGAGCGATCTCATTTGAGGTCGCTTTTTTTATACGTTAGGAAAGTATAAATTTTTGCAGGAGGTAAAGCGACGAAGCGAAAATCTTGATGTCCAAAGTATAAGAAAAGCTAACGCATCCGCTAAAGGATGATATGAACGGGCGTCCAGCGATTTTGTTCTGGACGAACATCCTCATGCTTAGAAAACTTCATTCAGGGTATGAATAAGTGAAATGGAAAAATAGCGGGAGATGAAATGGATGAAAGATAAATTCTTACTAAAAATTAGAGATAGCTTCTGGTTTGTTCCTTTTCTTTATGGAATTAGTGCCATTATACTTGTGTATCTCACTATTTATATAGATGCCTTTGTTATCCATCATTTTAAACAAGCGATACCTAACGTATTATTAACCTCTAAGGATGTTGCAATTGAATTATATGCTTCTTTAGTTACTGCAGGATTAACGATGACAACAATCAGTTTTTCCGTCATTATGGTTGTATTAACGACTTACAGTATGCAGTTTTCTCCGAGGACCTTACAAGATTTTATGCATCATCAAACAACGCAGCATGTTCTTGGTGTCTATAGCTTTAGCTTTATATTTGCACTTCTTAATTTATTGATGGTTGGAAAAGCAGACCTGCTTCTTGGTCCGATAATCATGGTAATAATCGCTATTATTGATTTAGCATTTTTTATTTCATTTATCCATCATTCGGCCAGATGGATTCAAGTAAATAATCTCATTGCTTCGATTCGAGATGATGGTACAAAAATTATTAAACGATCAGATAAAGAGGTAGACTTTGTTGAATCAGAAGAGTGGAATGAAGAAGAAATAAATGGGTTAGGTAAGTTACAAATAACAAAGATTCCAACATTAAAATCTGGTTATGTCCAAAAAATTGATTGGGATGGATTAGTCCGATGGGCTATGAAACATGAGTGTGTCATTCGGGTACATGTACATGTTGGTGATTTTGTTTCACAGGAATATGTCCAAATGTCCGTATACATGAACAAATCCATCGATACTTTCCAAATGCTCGAGGAAATGGTTATTGTTGGAAATGAAAGAACAGACCTACAGGATATTGAATTTATATTACAAAAAATGGTTGAAATAGCTTTAAGGGCTATCTCACCTGCGGTTAACGACCCTCATACAGCCATAAATTGTATTAATCGAATTGGAGCGTTACTTATAGATATCGGTGAATCCTATAAGGAGACAAAATTTATTGCGGATAATAATAACAGACTCAGAGTAATCAAAAAAACGAAAACCTATCAAAATTATCTGTACAAAAGCTTTTATCAAATTCGCCATTATGGAAAAGAAGATATTTCTATTGTTTATAGTATGATAGAAATATTATTTAAAATAGCAATCGTTAGTGACGATAGAATAAAGAAAGAGATTTGGAAATTTCATGGTTACATTATGGATATTATCGATTGGGAATCATTATCAGAGTTAGATTATTACCATTTGAAACAGATATACGATAAATTAGTAGCTTGCTGTTCTGGATATGAGCATACAAAATAATGTGAAATCAGGATGATAATTAAACAATTAACAACCCAGACTCTATCCTTCGGCTAAGTCTGGGTATTGTTTTAGTAATCTTTAATCATCTTTAGTTTTTATGATTAACTTTAAACTTAATTCGATTGATAATAGCCAGCTAATAGTATATTTCCTTAGCGCAAGATTCTACTTAGAGAAAAAATACTACTGCACCACCCACATTCGTCATCTTTGGATTCAGAATAAGTCGAACAATAGCGAATTTATTCTTTTCTTGCGGTTGCCCGGGAAATGAACTTAACTATTCCCTAATTCATCTCGCCATTCTAACAGACTATTTTTTTCTTCTACTGTAATTTCATTATTCTCTACCAATGCCTCTGCTAAAACATCAAAGTTCGTAATGGTGGCATAAGCTATCTTCTCACTTGTAAACTGCTGATCTGCTTTCTTTAATCCATAGCTAAAGATGGCAAGAACACTTAACACTTTTGCACCTGCCTCCTGTAAGACAAGGGCACTTTCTATAGAGGATCCGCCTGTTGAAATTAAATCCTCAATAACGATTACCTTTTCGCCTTTTTCAATTTTACCTTCAATCTGATTTTGCTTACCATGACCTTTTGGCTTTGACCGAACATAAACCATAGGTAAACCTAAATGTTCTGCAAGCCATGCCGCATGAGGAATCCCTGCAGTTGCACAGCCAGCAATTACGTCTGGTTTTTCTGGCAATTGTTCAATTATATTAGCAAATTCGATCACTATCTTCTTACGGATTTCTGGATAAGACATCGTTAATCGGTTATCACAATAAATGGGGGAATGAATTCCTGAAGTCCAGACGAATGAACGATCTGGCTTAATTTGAATTGCATTAATTTTGTAAAGTGCATTTGCTATTTCTTTTGATTTAAGCATTATTCCACTCCTTTATCACACGTTCGTAATTCGCCTTTGGATTATCTGCTTTAGTAATACTACGGCCTATTACTAAATAATCGGCACCATTTTTTTTGGCAAAGGCAGGTGTTGCTACTCGTTTTTGATCATCCTTATTCGAATTAGCGAGGCGAATACCTGGCGTTACGGTTAAAAATTCATTGCCACATACTTGCTTAATCCTATTTGTCTCTCTTGCTGAACACACCACCCCATCGGCACCACTTTCCCTCGAAAGGAGAGCTAACCGTTTCACAGCATCCTCAATAGACTGTTTAATATATAATTCATTCTCTAAAACAATCTGATCCATCGATGTTAACACTGTAACAGCAATTAGTTTAGGGGGACTATTAGTAGTGCCTGCTTGTAAACCTCTTTTGGCTGCTTTAATCATCTCACTACCTCCAGTTGCATGAACATTGACAATATCGACATTTAGATTAGCTAAATTGAACATTGCTTTCTCTACTGTTGTTGGAATGTCATGTAATTTTAAATCTAAAAAGATTGGGTGATTATGTTGTTTTAACCATTTTATAATTTGCGTACCTTCCCGATAAAATAGTTCCATTCCAACTTTAACAGGAACTCCGTAGAAATTATGCTTATCTATAAATTGTTGCACTTCTTTTGCTGAGCGAAAATCTAGTGCAAGAAAAAATGGATTATCCATCAACATGCCCCTTTCCTATCGCTTCTTCTACAGACGAAAACCCGTATTTCGCCAATGTTGCTTCTAACTGATGAATAATATCAGGACAAGCAAATGGGTTTTGAAAATTTGCCGTACCGATTGCTACTGCATGAGCGCCAGCGAGTAAAAATTCTAATACATCCTCTGCTGTCATAATCCCACCCATTCCAATAATGGGAATGTCTAGTGCCTGTCGCACTTCATAAATCATTCGAATCGCAATTGGTTTTATCGCAGGTCCAGATAGTCCTCCTGTTCGATTAGCGATCAGTGGGGCACGTTTTTTCAGGTTTATTTGCATACCTGTCAATGTATTAATCATGGAAAGTCCATCAGCACCTGCATCTACCACTGCTCTTGCCATTGTTGTAATATTAGTCACATTTGGGGAAAGCTTCACATAAACAGGATACTTGCTTGCCTCTTTCACTTTATACGTAACTTCCTTCGCAAGATCAGGATCTGTTCCAAACTGGACCCCACCTTCTTTGACATTGGGACAAGATATGTTCAATTCAATTGCAGCGATATCTGTTGAATGATTTAGCTTCTCTATAACCCTTACATATTCTTCCACAGTACTTCCTGCAACATTTGCTATAACAGGTGTATTAAACTGTCGTAAAAAGGGTAGCTCATCTTTTATTATAGTTTCTACACCAGGGTTTTGAAGTCCAATTGCATTTAACATACCACTTGAAGTCTCTGCTACTCGAGGTGTAGGATTACCATATCTTGCTTCACCCGTTGCTGCCTTGACAATAATTGCACCTAACTCATTAAGATCGAAAAATTGACTGTACTCTTTCCCAAATCCGAAGCAACCAGATGCAGGCATAACAGGATTCTTTAAATCTAATCCAGGTAATTTCACTGCCACATTCATGCTAAAATCACCTCATTTGCATAAAATACCGGACCATCCTTGCATATCTTTTTGTTCTTCGATGGATCAGCTTTTAATGGAACAACACACGCATAGCAGGTCCCTACACCACAACCCATTCTTTCCTCTAAGGAAATATAGCCTTTTTGATCTTGCAATTGGTTAGTAACCGCCTGAAGCATGGGAGTTGGACCACATGAAAAATAATAATCTATCGGGGAATTTAAATTACCAATTATATCCGTAACAAAGCCCTTTTGACCATAAGATCCATCATTCGTTGCAATGTATACATCACCTAACTGTCGAAACTTTTCTTCGTAAAAAACTTGTGCTTTTGTTTGAAATCCAAGAACACTAGTGACCCTTACCCCTTCTTCCTTCAATTTCTTACCAAGATAGTACAGAGGAGGGACACCAATCCCTCCACCTACTATAAGAGCGTGATCTAAATTTAAATCCTCAATCGGATAATGTGTACCACAAGGGAGAATAACATCTAGGTAATCCCCTGTCTTAGATTTACTTAGTTCACGTGTTCCCTCTCCAAAGATTTTAAAAATGACGGTAAATGTCTCTTTTTCCGTATCTACATTGGCAATGGAAACTGGTCTACGTAACATGTGACCATTTAGTGCAATATGAACAAATTGCCCTGGCTTTAATTCATGACTGATGGTTGAATGCAAAACCATTTCGAACGTATCCTCTGCAATTTCTATATGGCTTTTGATTTCGATTAATTGCTTCGTTATCACAGAACCACTGCCTTCCCTTGTACTGCTGGTCTTGCAGTAAATGTCGTGGAATCAATTACATTGACGATAGCTTCAGCTGTATCTAAGCTTGTGAGACAAGGAATTCCATGCTCCACAGCTTCTCGGCGAATTCTAAAGCCATCGGATCTCGGCTTTTTCCCTGATGTTAGGGAGTTTACGACAACCTGAACCTCACTTTTTTCAATGATGGATAGAACATTTTTACCTTCTGCACCCACTTTTCCTACAGAGGTTACTGGTAAATTTAAGCTTTCGAGATGGTTTGCTGTTCCTTCTGTTGCAAATAAGTGGAAGCCGAGCTCAAAGAATCTCTTGGCTATTTCTCCCGCCTCTTCTTTATCCTTATCGGCAACGGTAATTAGCACGGCACCTTCCATTGGTATCTTTAATCCGGATGCTGTAAGTCCCTTGTATAATGCTTTTTCTAATGTGCGGTCCCGTCCAATCGCTTCACCTGTTGATTTCATCTCAGGTCCGAGCATGGTATCAACACTCCGCAGTTTTTCAAAGGAAAAGACAGGCACTTTTACAGATACCGTTTCCGGTTCAGGGAGTAATCCTTTTTCATAACCCATTTCGGTTAACGATTCACCGATAATACATCTTGTTGCTAAGTTCGCCATCGTAACACCTGTAATTTTACTTAAAAACGGGATTGTACGACTTGCTCTTGGGTTAACCTCTAGCACATATACTTCATTCTTATGCACCACAAACTGAATATTAATGAGTCCTTTGACACCTAGTTTTTCTGCAATTTTGATCGTAATGTCCACACATTGTTGTTTGATATTCTCTGTTAAACGTTGCGTTGGGTAAACTGCGATCGAATCTCCAGAGTGAACACCTGCACGTTCAATATGTTCCATTACTCCAGGAATAATGGTTGTATCTCCATCACTAATCGCGTCAACCTCTACTTCTATACCTGTTAAATATTTATCAATTAATACAGGATGCTTATGCTTAATATGATTCGTTTTGGCAAGATAGCCTTCCAGCTCCTCTTCATTGTAAACAATCTCCATCTGACTACCACCAATGACATACGATGGACGCACTAATACTGGATATCCGATTGATTCGGCTGCTTCCTTAGCTTGATCTAGTTTACGAACACTTTTTCCCTTTGGTTGAGGAATCTGAAGTTCTTGTAACAGTTGCTCGAATTTATCTCGATCTTCCGCTGTATCAATTGCTTCAAGTGGTGTACCTAGTATCCGGACACCTCTACGTTCTAAGCCTTCTGCTAAATTAATAGCGGTTTGCCCACCGAATTGAACAATTACACCTTCTGGCTTTTCTAAATCCACAACATGCATCACATCTTCAAGAGTCAATGGTTCAAAATACAGCTTGTCAGATACACTGAAGTCTGTCGAGACGGTTTCTGGATTACTATTCATAATAATCGCTTCATAGCCCGCTTCCTTTAGAGCTAATACGGAATGTACTGTAGCATAGTCAAATTCTATCCCTTGTCCAATTCGTATTGGTCCAGAACCAATAACGATAACTTTTTTACGATCTGTTACGATCGATTCATTTTCTTCCTCATAAGCACTATAGAAATATGGTGTTTCCGATTCAAATTCTGCCGCACATGTGTCAACCATCTTATAAACAGGCAATAATCCTTCTGATTTCCTAGTCTCATAAATTTTATCGACATTGACTCCCCATACTCGGGCTATTTGCGTATCGGACAACCCGAGATGTTTCGCTTCCTTTAATGCTGTTAAATCATTTCGATTATTAGCCAGCTTTATTTCGAAATCTATCATTTTCTTTACTTTTGTTAAAAAGAAGAGGTCAATTTTTGTTAACTGATGAATTTCTTCTACTGTCATACCTTTTCGTAAAACTTCAGCCAAAACGTAGATTCGTTCATCGTCTGGTTTGACTAAACGTTCTGTTAATTCTTTTATGGTGTTTTCTGTTAGTTTAGGTAAGAAAAAGTCTTCACCACTAATATCTAATGAGCGAATTCCCTTTAGCATCGATTCCTCAAAATTCCTCCCAATTGCCATGACTTCACCCGTCGCCTTCATTTGTGTCCCTAATTGACGGTTACCGAGGACGAATTTATCAAAAGGGAAGCGTGGAAATTTAGTCACAACATAATCCAATGCTGGCTCGTAGCACGCATAGGTTGTACCAGTAATTGGGTTCATTATTTCATCTAATGTCATTCCAATCGCGATTTTTGCTGCAATTTTTGCAATAGGATAACCTGTTGCTTTTGAGGCGAGTGCAGATGAGCGGCTTACCCTTGGATTTACTTCGATAATATAGTATTGGAAGCTTTCCGGATCGAGCGCTAGCTGTACATTACAACCACCTTCAATTTTTAATGCGCGAATAATTTTAAGAGATGCCGATCGTAACAGCTGGTATTCGCGGTCGCTCAATGTTTGAGAAGGTGCTACAACGATTGAATCTCCTGTATGAATACCTACTGGGTCAATATTCTCCATATTACAAACAACTATTGCTTGATCATTTTGATCACGCATTACTTCATACTCTATTTCTTTATATCCTGCTATATTTCTTTCAATTAAGCATTGATTGACCGGGGACAAAGAAAGTCCGTTTCGCGTGATCTCTCTTAATTCCGTCTCATTGTAGCACATTCCGCCTCCAGTACCACCAAGTGTGTAGGCAGGACGTACGATAAGTGGGTAACCAATCTTTCCTGAAAATTCTAGTGCTTCGTCTACTGTATGAACAATTTGGCTTTCAGGTACAGGTTCGTTAATTTGATTCATTAGATCACGGAATTTTTCACGATCTTCTGCTTGTTGAATTGCTTCTAGCTTTGTACCGAGTAATTCTGTCCCTGTTTCCTCTAGTATTCCAGATTCATCTAAAGCAACTGCCAAATTTAGTCCTGTTTGACCTCCAAGTGTAGGTAAAATCGCATCAGGTCGTTCTTTTCTAATAATTTTGGATAAGAATTCAACAGAAAGAGGCTCCATATAAACAGTATCCGCTACTGTATGATCTGTCATAATGGTTGCCGGATTCGAGTTTGCTAAGATAACAGTATAGCCCTCTTCTTTTAAGGATTGGCAAGCTTGCGTACCAGAATAATCAAATTCGGCTGCTTGTCCTATGACAATCGGTCCTGAACCAATAACTAGTATTTTTTGAATATCTGTTCTTTTGGGCATTATGCTTCCTCCTTCAATGATGCTTGAAATGCTTTAATCGTTGCAATAAACTGATCAAACAAATAGTTGGTATCATCAGGTCCTGGTGAAGCTTCTGGATGATATTGCAC
Organism: Gracilibacillus sp. JCM 18966; assembly: GCF_055392695.1. NCBI lineage: Bacteria > Bacillati > Bacillota > Bacilli > Caryophanales > Bacillaceae > Gracilibacillus > Gracilibacillus sp. JCM 18966. The sequence continues at coordinate 3,516,148 of NZ_AP043883.1, forward strand.
GGAGAAAGCAGGATATTTCGAATGCTTAACCCCTTCAACCGTCTTATCATTTAACGCTATTTGTGTTAATTCTAATTCCGTATTTTTAATGGAGTCCTCTGTTACAGCATAGCCATGATTTTGAGATGTTAAGTACGTACGCTTTGTTTCATAATCGTAGACAGGGTGATTGGATCCTCGGTGTCCAAATTTAAGTCTTCCCGTATCCGCACCACAAGCAAGAGAAAGCAGTTGGTGACCTAAACAAATTCCAAAGGTTGGGACTGTTGGGATTACCTTTTTAATCATTTCAATCGCTTCTGGAACATTTTTTGGATTACCTGGTCCGTTTGTTAACATTATTCCGTCTGGTTTAAGGCGTAATATGTTTTCTGCACTATAATTATATGGAACTACTGTCACATGACAACTTCTTTTCGTCAATTCTCGTAAAATACCATGCTTCATTCCGAAATCTACTAGTACAACTCGATATCCTCTACCAGGGGCAACATAAGGCTTCATCGTTGAAACGCGAGCAACCTGATCTGTAAGTAATTCTTTCGACTCCAATTTAGCTAGTAAAAATTCTTTTTCTTCATACTCCCCATACTCTTTAGCCTTTGATAGGATACCTTTCATTGTTCCATACTTGCGGAGAATTTTCGTTAGTTTTCTAGTATCGATACCAGCTATACCAGGAATATTATTGGCTTTTAGAAATTGATCGAGACCCTCGTCACTTCTAAAATTTGAAGGAGTTTCACAAAATTCTTTAACGACAAAGCCAAAAATTGATGGATTAATCGTCTCAAAATCATCCTTATTGATACCATAATTTCCGATTAATGGATATGTCATTGTCACAATCTGCCCGCAATAAGAGGGATCAGATAAAGTTTCTTGATAACCAGTCATTCCTGTATTAAAAACAACCTCTCCGATACTCTCTTCAGTAGAACCAAATGCTTGACCTTCAAAAACTGTTCCGTCCTCTAAAACTAACAATCTATTCACTATGCTTCCTCCTTATATACGACTTCTCCTTGATAGATGGTTGCAATAGGCTTTCCTACTATTTCCCACCCATCAAAAGGTGTATTTTTCCCTTTTGACAAGAAAGTTTTTTTGTTGATTTTTTCTTCTGTTTCAAGATTGATTAAGGTTAAATCTGCACTTGTACCAACCTCTATTCGACCAAATGGTAAACCAAATGTATCGGCAGGTTTTACTGTTAACCAATCAATTAATTGCTTTAAAGTAAAGATCCCCTCTTTTACAAAATGTGTATAAAGCAGTGAAAAAGCTGTCTCAAAACCAACAATACCGAAAGGAGCTTCTTCCATTCCATTCGCCTTCTCTTCATGAGTATGAGGAGCATGGTCTGTTGCAATAAAATCGATCGTTCCATCTAATAACCCATCAATTAAAGCTTGTTGATCATCACTTGCCCTTAAAGGTGGATTCATCTTATAATTTGCATCATTTTCCCTTATAAAAGTATCATTCATTAATAAATGATGTGGTGTCACCTCTGCTGTTACATGAATTCCCGCTTTTTTCGCATCACGGATGACTCTGACTGATTCCTTTGTACTTACATGGCAAACATGGTAATGGCAGTCTGCCGCTTCAGCTAACAGAACATCTCTAGCAATTTGGACTGATTCACATACCGAAGGGATACCTGGTAGATTTAGTTGTTTATTTACCTCTCCATCATGCATCACACCACTATGAATTAAGGTGTTGTCCTCACAGTGTGCAACAACTGGCATATCAATTGCTGCAGCTTGCTTCATCGCTTGGAGCATCATATCTGCAGATTGGACGCCGACACCATCATCTGTAAACGCAAATGCACCATTTTCTTTTAGAGCACTCATATCCGTTAATTGCTCCCCGACTAACCTTTTTGTAATAGAAGCATAAGGTAATACACGAATTTTTGCTGTTTGGTCAATCCGTTGTCGTACATCTAGTAAGATTTCTACTGAATCAGGAGTAGGCTGTGTATTAGGCATGGCACAAACAGTAGTATAACCACCTCTGGCAGCAGCACTTGTCCCTGTGTGAATCGTCTCCTTTGTCTCACCACCTGGTTCCCGTAAATGGACATGAACATCGACAAAGCCTGGTGTCACTAGTTGATTTTCCCCGTCGATAATTTCTAAACCGCTTCTATCAAAATTTTTCCCGATTGCTTCAATTTTTCCATTTTGAATTACTAATTCACAATCATCCATCTGACCATTATCCAATAATCGTTTGACGTTGACTAAAATTTTCTTCATCGAATTTTCCCCCTTGATTGAGTACTCTTTGAATGACAGCCATTCGTGCTGCAACACCATTTTGCATCTGCTTAAATATTCTCGATCTTTCGCATTCGACTAAGCGACTATCCAGCTCAACTCCACGGTTTACAGGAGCAGGATGAAGGATAATGGCCTCTTTTTTCATTCTATTCTCCCTCTTCATCGTTAAGCCATATGTTTGGAGATAGCTATTATGGTCTAAAGCTACGTGGGCCTGATGTCGCTCATGCTGTATTCTTAGAAGCATTAGGACATCCGCCATTTCTACAGCTTCATCCATTGTAATATACGGAAAGTCAAGTGTTTCATCGTGCCAGCTGTCCATGCCTGTTAGGTAAATATCACAGCCCAATTTAGAAAGTGCAATAGCGTTTGACCTTGCAACACGACTATGTTTGATATCTCCTGCAATTACTACTTTAAGACCTTGGAAGCTTTTGAACTCCTGATAAATAGTGACTAAATCGAGTAATGATTGAGTAGGATGCTCTCCAGTACCATCCCCAGCATTAATCACAGGGATGTTAATGGAATCAGCAAGCTTTTTGGCGATATTGTTTTCTTGGTGTCTAATAACTATTAGGTTTGCTCCAATCGATTCAAATGTTCTAGCAGTATCATATAAGCTTTCCCCTTTCGTTACACTTGAAATCTCCGAAGCAAAGTCTAATACCTCGATCCCTAACCGTCTTTGGGCAACAATGAAACTCATCTTTGTACGTGTGCTTGGTTCAAAGAAAAGATTTGCAACAAAGTATTGTCCTAGCATTGGCTTTACCCCATTCTCTGTGATCCTGTTTGCTTGGAGTACAAGCGTGAGTATTTCCTCTTTAGTCAGATCCTGCATGGAAACAAAATGTTTCATTCGAAGAGCCTCCTTCTGCTAAATATTAAAATCAGCCATTTTGATATTTTGGTCCATCTTTTGCCACTTGCTATCTGAATTTTCTAATTTCCTACTTTAGGCCATAAAAAAACCCCTTTGCAAAATCGCAAAGAGGTAGACGTGTCCTATATATACACGCTTATCTTCCATGCAACCTTGCAAGCATCTCTGTACTTTCTTAAAGGTTACTTATTCTTTTCATATATGATCACATGATCTTCGTGATCAATTTCTTCCAGTTCAACTGTTATAATCTCATTTTGAGAGGTAGGAATATTTTTCCCAATAAAATCAGCCCTTATTGGCAGTTCTCGGTGTCCTCTGTCTACAAGCACAGCAAGCTGTATTTGGGAAGGCCTTCCATGATCCATGATGGCATCCATTGCTGCTCGAACCGTACGACCAGTATAGAGAACATCATCCACAAGAACGACATTTTTATCGGTTACTTGTTCTTTTAGTTTTGCATCATTTAACTGTGGTTCATTTAAATCACCAGCATGGGACAAATCATCTCGATAAAGTGTAATATCTAATTCACCTATCGGTATTTCTACTCCTTCAATTTCTTTAATTCGTTCTTTTAAGCGGTTGGCAATAGGAACTCCCCTTGTTTTAATTCCGACAAGCATGAGTCCTTCTACCCCTTTGTTTCTTTCCAATATTTCATGAGCAATTCTTGTCAATGCACGTTTCATGGCATTGGCATCCATTACATTTGCTTTCTTATTCATCATAAAAACTCCTTTTAGGAACGTTATAGTGTTTCGTAAAATTTTTTGGATATTACAGCATAGAAAAAGCCTTATTCTCCGTGAGGGAATAAGGCTTTTTAGATACACGTATACCGTACAACGTTATCTTTGCTCCTTTTCCAGCCTCACAGGACTGTTTTAAAAGGTCTTTATGATATTAAATATATTATGACAAATAATGAGTTTTTCGTCAATAACTTTTTCGAATATTATCTAAAACCTGTTCGAATTTTGCTGGAAGACCTGCTTCAAATGTTAGTTCTTTCTCTGTCATCGGATGGGTAAAGGTTAATTTATATGCATGCAATGCTTGACCTTCTACATCTATCGATTTTTTTTGTCCATATTTGGGATCACCAACTATAGGAAAACCGATATATTTCATGTGAACCCGAATTTGGTGAGTTCTTCCGGTGTCTAATATACATTTTATGAAGGTAAACTTACCATGCAACCTTTCCAATATTTCAAAATGTGTGATCGCTTGTTTACCATTTTCTACAACATCCATCATTTGGCGATTTTTCACACTTCGCCCGATCGGAGCATCTATTGTGCCATATTCATGAGGAATATCTCCATGGACTAATGCTTTATATTCACGTCTCATTTTTTTGTTTTTTAATTGTTCTGCTAACTTCTCGTGAGCTATGTCGTGTTTCGCCACAACTAATAGACCACTCGTATCCTTATCGATTCGATGTACAATGCCTGGCCTCGCTACTCCATTAATACCTGATAGATCTTGACAATGATAAAGCAGTGCATTAACTAATGTATCCTCATAATGCCCTGCAGCGGGATGAACAACCATACCACTCTTTTTGTTTATCACTATCAAATCACTATCTTCATAAACAATATCTATTGGAATATTTTCGGCCTTTACCTCAAGTGGTTCCACCTCTGGAATATCCCATTTTATTACATCACCGATTTGGCATTTATAGTTTTGTTTTACGACATGATCATTAACCTGTACAAGCTTTTTATCAAACCATGTTTTGATCTGCGACCTTGAGTAATCCTCTGTAATGTCTACTAGAAGCTTGTCAATTCGAATGCCTTTTTCGTTATTTTCTACTTTATATTGAAAGTTGTTCATGAATTCTTGCTCCTTTTCTTGTTGCGTTCGTCCAAGATTGTAAAAATAAAGATGCTTATTACCCCAATTACTAAAGAGGAGTCGGCAATATTAAAAATTGGGTAATTATAGCTACCTATGTAAAAATCAAAAAAGTCTACTACTTCTTTGCGAAAGAGACGATCAATAAAATTACCAATCGCACCACCCAGTATGAGTGCTAATGCCAGCCCGAGTAATTTACTCTCTTTCGCATGTTTTTGAATATAATAGACAACAAATCCGATCACGATTACTGTAATAATATAAAAAAATGTCATTTGGCCTGATAATATTCCCCATGCTGCTCCAGTATTCCTATGTGATGTAAGGTAAAAGAAATTTTCTATTACAGTAATCCGCTCACCTAATTCCATATTTTTTACTACCAATAATTTTGTTAACTGATCTAATAATATGACGACAAATGCCACGAGATAAACCCACATAGCTTTAACCTCCAACTTTCCTTCAATTTAATACTCAACACTAAAAATTATTATATCATGTTCTTATTAAATATAATAATTAGAATGGAATCAAGGCTTTCACTCACTTTATCTAATAACTTACCTTTTTCCTCCTATTCCGCATACTTCACCAATAAAAAACCAACTACCTTTTTGTCATGGTAGTTGGTTTTTCCATCTTTATGCTTCTGTGTAATGTTCGTTAACAACAGATGCACATCTAGCGCAAAGTGTCGGATGGTCATTGTTTTCACCGACGGAATCAGAAACAACCCAACAACGTTCACATGTTTCTCCTTGATGCTTCATAATTTTCACTGTAACAAATTCATAAGCTTTACCATCCGTTAATTCATCGACAATTTGAACTTCAGAAACGATTAACAGCTGATGCAAAAATGGAATATTTTGTAGAATTGCAGCTGTTTCTTCACTGTTCGGTTGGATAATAACTGAAGCTTCCAATGATTTTCCTATTACTTTTTCAGAACGCGCCTCTTCCAATGCTTTAAGAATATCATCCCTCACTTTCATAAAGCTATCCCATTTTTTCTCTAATCGAGCTGCATTACTTAGATCTCTTGTTTTTGGCATTTCACATAACTGGACATATTCTTCTTGGACATCCGGAATAAAAGACCAAACCTCTTCCATTGTATGTGTTAAGATTGGTGTTAAAAGCTTTACTAATGAAGTAACTATTTCATAATACACTGTCTGAATACTTCTTCTTCTCGGATGATCCTCTGCTTCAATATAGAGAATATCTTTTGCAAAATCTAGATAGAATGAGCTCAATTCAATACTACAAAAATTATGGATGGTTTGATAAACTGTTGAAAAATCATAATTCTCATAGGCATTTAATGATTTATCTATTACTTTTTGGAGCTTCAATAGCATAAATTGATCGATTTCTTCTAACTTATCATCCGCCACTTTGTGTTCTAAACGGAAATCAGCTAAATTTCCTAATAAAAAGCGGAAGGTATTACGAATTTTTCGATATCCCTCAGATGTTTGTTTAATAATTTCATCAGAGATTCGTACGTCTGCTTGATAATCAACAGAGGCAACCCATAAACGTAGAATATCTGCACCATATTGCTTCATAATCTTCGCTGGGACTACTACATTCCCAACTGATTTACTCATTTTTCTTCCTTGTCCATCAAGAGCAAATCCATGACTAATTACTGTTTCGTAAGGGGCTTTCCCCGTCACCGCAACTGCTGTTGAGATAGAAGAATTAAACCAGCCACGGTATTGGTCAGAACCTTCTAAATACACATCCGCAGGTCGTTGTAATGCCTCTCTTTCCTCAAGAACACCTTCATGGGAAGAGCCTGAATCAAACCAAACATCCATAATGTCGGTTTCCTTCGTGAAAGTACCATTTGGACTATGTTCAGAAGTAAATCCGTCTGGTAACAGATCTTTTGCTTCCCATTCAAACCAAACGTTGGATCCGTGTTCTCTAAACAAATTAGCAACATGAGCAATCGTTTCATCAGTGATAATCGGGGTTTTATCCTCACCATAGAATACAGGAATAGGAACGCCCCAAGTCCTTTGTCTTGAAATACACCAATCTTCTCGATCACGAACCATATTATACAAACGGGTTTCTCCCCAATTAGGTATCCAGTTAATTCGATTAATTTCAGTTAAGATATCTTCGCGAAAATCTTTAATTGATGCAAACCATTGATTCGTTGCACGAAAAATCGTTGGTTTCTTTGTGCGCCAATCATGTGGATAGGAGTGTGTAATAAACTCCATTTTTAATAAGGCATCAGTCTCTGTTAATTTTTCTGTTACCACTTTATTTGCTTGGTCATAGAATAGTCCTTCAAATCCAGGCGCTTCATCTGTGAAATAACCTTTTTCGTCTACTGGACATAGAACATCTAATCCATATCTTCTTCCGACAATAAAGTCATCCTCACCGTGTCCAGGTGCCGTATGAACAAGTCCTGTACCGCTTTCGGTTGTAACATGATCGCCAAGAATAATTAGTGAATCTCTATCATAGATAGGGTGTTTGGCGACAATGTTTTCTGCTTCTGTCCCTTTAAATGTTTGGATAACCTCAGCATCTTTCCATTCTAAGGTTTCATTCACTTGGCCTAGCATGTCATGAGCAATAATAAATTTTTGGTTTGCCGTTTTTATTACTGCATACTCTAAATCTGGATGTAGGGAAATAGCTAGGTTTGCTGGAATAGTCCATGGTGTTGTTGTCCAAATAATAAATTTCTCATCACCATCTAATAAATCTTTGCCATCTTTTACATCAAAGGCAACGTAAATAGATGCTGAACGTTTATCTTGGTATTCGATCTCTGCTTCTGCAAGGGCAGATTCAGAAGATGGGGACCAGTAAACTGGCTTTAGTCCTTTATAGATATAGCCTTTTTTCGCCATTTCTCCAAACACTTTAATTTGTGCAGCCTCATAGGACTTATTCAGTGTAATATATGGATTCTCCCAATCCCCTCTTACACCTAGCTGTTTAAATTGAACCCGTTGATTATCTACCTGTTTTAATGCATATTCCGCACATTTTTGGCGAAATTCGGCAATGGTCATCTTTTTTCGATTCACTTTCTTTTTGGCTAATGCTTGCTCAATAGGCAGGCCATGTGTATCCCATCCGGGTACGTAAGGTGCATGGTATCCAGCCATCGACTTATACTTGACGATAAAGTCCTTTAAGATTTTATTTAAAGCATGGCCCATATGGATATCGCCATTTGCATATGGCGGTCCATCATGAAGAATAAACAATGGATTACCTTTTGTTTTTGCTTGGACTTTTTCATATAGCTTTCCTTCATCCCATTGCTCTTGCATTTTAGGCTCTTTGTTTGGAAGATTTCCGCGCATCGGAAAATCTGTTTTAGGCATATTTAACGTTTGTTTATATTCCACTATATTTCCTCCTTTTTCTGTCATCCCTAAACGATTCGTATCCTTCATTAGATTAAAAAAGCTCCTCACATCCCAAAAGGGACGAGAGGAGCTCGCGGTACCACCCTAATAGATAATTTCCAGTAAATTATCCACTTTCTATTCGTAACGTGAATCAATCGACTATCCCTACACATCCAATTACTTCAGGATAGCAACTCATGGGTGATCTTCTATTGATACGCTATATTAGGCTCCCACCATCCCTAACTCGCTATGAATAACCTGTTATCAATATACTGTCCCAATCGCTGTATTTATAATGGATATTAATGCATAAATTATAGAGAATTTCAGATAAAACGTCAAGTATGATTTCTTAATTATTGGCTTCTTCCGCCTTTTCTAATTCCTCATTCTCTAATTCAACTTTAAATAAGCCATCCCAATCATCATTGTCAATCAAATCAAGCTGTGCTTCTACCATCATTCTTAACCTTGTGCGGAAAACCTTTGCTTGTTTTTTTAATTCTTCTACTTCAAGTGCAATCGCTCTTGATTTATGTAAAGCTTCATTAATAATTCTATCAGCATTTTTCTCTGCTTCTTTTATGATTAATTTTGATTCTTTTTTAGCATTTTCCTTCACTTCTTCTGCAGTTTCTTGGGCAACTAGAATAGATTTATTTAAAGTTGTCTCGATATTAGAGAAATGTTTTAGTTTTTCTTCTGATTGTTCAACTTTCTCCTTATACTCTTTCTTTTCTTTAATCACTGCCTCATAATCCTTAATAATTTGGTCTAAGAATTCATTGACATCATCTTCATCGTACCCACGGAACCCTCTGGTAAATTCTTTATTATGAATATCCAATGGTGTTAATGGCACACCGGCCACCTCCTTCATTCAAGTCAGTACTTTTAACTATAGTACCATACATATTTGACAAAAACACAAAAAATCCTGCATTTTTATAATAATTTTTCGAAAGTGATTCTTAATTTGTCCTTTTTTGTTTTTCCTTGTATTTCTGTTAGCCTCGTTCTACCTTTTCCGCGCACCGATACCATATCCCTCTCCTCTAAAAAATAGGATGGCTGTTCGATTTTTTGAAAATTGACCTTTACCCATCCTTTTTTAATGAGGTCAAGGGCTTGTTGACGTGATACTTGGTACATTTCCTTTATCAATACGTCTAGGCGTAAAGAAGCACAAGTAGTCGTTTTTTCCACCCAATTGTCGCTATTAACCATTCGGTCTGACAGTGAAATCGGCTCAAATTGAACACTAGCTTTTTTTATCGAGGTAATGTTTGATAAAAGATATGTCGAAATATCTTTGGAGACAAGTATTTGGATTTCACCATGATGGATCTTAATGTCTCCTATTTTTTTTCGTTCAATGCCTGAAGAAAGAAAAGCACCGAGAACATCTGGGTGCTCGATTTTCACAAATTTAATTGGATAGCTTGCCCGAAGTAATTCTGTTTCAAATGATTCTTCTCCCAGCTCTTCATAGTATGGGGCTAATATTGCTCGTTTTCTTTCGGCGTGCTCCCATGCACCAAAAAACGCCAGCTGAAGTGTATCATCATTGCCAATTATTGATTGAAATATCCACTGTTCTCGTGGGTGCAGAAAATCTGTCAGTCGTGGAATGAAGCTTCTGTTGATCTCATCTTTCCAAGACATTACCTGATCAACGAAAGGTGCTTCCTCCTGTCTAAAATGTTGATAAATATCCATCTCCATCACCTAATATAAAATACTCATAAATAAATAAGCCAATCCTTGTCTCGCAAAGTGAAGTACAAAAAGTGCTACAATTGGAGAAATATCAATCATTCCGCCAATCGGAGGAATAATTTTTCGAAACGGCTCTAGGTATGGCTCTACAATTTTTGCTAATACCTGTCCGATGGAGGAATCTCTTGCCCCAGGGAACCAAGACATTAAGATATAAATAATAATCGCATAAGTATAAATCTCCATGGCGATATCTATCGTTCTAAACAACCAAAACATTAAATTACCACCTTTGCTCTGGATCTACATCTTCCATTATTTCCGTGATACTACCAGTTATTTCAATATTCTCAGGCGTACAAAGGAAGGTCTGTGACCCTAATTTTTTTATTTGGCCTGACACGGCATAAACAGCACCACTCATAAAATCGATTATCTGTCTTGCCTGACCTGTATCAACTCGCTGTAAATTAATCACAACAGAACGTCTATTCACAACATGCTCCGCAATATCTTGAACCTCATCGTACGAACGTGGTTCACACAATACCATTTTTGCGCTTGGTTGAACGGATTTTAAGCTAACAACATTTTTCTTGGAGCGTCTTTCCTTTTGTTCTTCATCTAATTCTTCCATTTCTTCTTCAATGATTTCATATTCTTCATCTAGTCCAAATAAGTTTTTGAATTTCCCCTTCATTCCCACCGTGCATCACCTCGTTTCAGTTATCATATGGTCCAACTAATTCAGAGCCTATTCTAATATGGGTAGCGCCTTCTTCAATTGCAATCATATAATCATTACTCATCCCCATAGACAAAAAGGAGCATGGGGCATGCTGCCAATTATTCGCCATGATCTTATCACGTAAAAGTCTCAGCTCTCGAAAGGTATTTCGAATAAGTGCTTCGTCCTCCGTAAATGGTGCCATTGTCATTAATCCAACGACTTGAATATGAGGATAACTTGCAAGTTTTTCGATAAAAGGAATAACTTCATCCTTGGATAAACCGTGTTTAGACGTTTCACCGCTTATGTTTACTTGAACAAAACAAGGCGTGTGTTTAGATGCCCTTTTATTAATTTCTTTTGCAAGAGATTGACGATCAAGTGAATGAATGAAGTCTACTTTATCGATGATATCCTTTACTTTACGTGATTGTAATGACCCAATAAAATGCCAGTGTACATCTTCTTCCAACTCTGCTTGTTTTTCTAATAATCCTTCTAAACGATTTTCACCAAGATTTGTAATTCCAGCTGCGAACGTTTCTTTTGCCCTATCTATTGTAACATACTTCGTTACACCGATTATCGTAATATCGTTAGGGCTTCGATCCACACGATCACATGCTTGTTCGATTTTTGTTCGGATGCCTGCCAAATTTTCTACTACCTTCATTTGTCAAAACTCTCCCTCTGTCATTTATGCTTTATCTATTTTGTGATGTGATAAAACCAATCATTCTGCCTGTCTTATTATCGTCTCTTCGGTGAGAGAAGAATTGCGAGTCATGAGCTGTACAATATTTGGAAACATATATATTGGATGATTGGATTCCCGCTTCTATTAGTTGGGCATAGTTAAGTTCTTTTAAATTTAGGAAATAGCTCGAATCTAATCTAGAATATACACTGCTGTATGTATCTGGCACGTGTTTAATTACTTGCTCACTTACTTCATAGCATTGCCCACATATGCTTGGACCAATCACTACCTCGATCTCTTCTAATGGAATAGATTGGTTTTGAAATGCTTGAATTGTTTTTGCTGCAATATTTCCGACAGTACCTTTCCACCCAGCATGAGATATTGCAAAAGTTAAATTCTTTTTTGCTAAAAAAAACAGAGGTACACAGTCTGCAAACAATGCAGCAATTAAAATATTTGATTTATTCGTGATTAGTCCATCCGTATTTCGTATAGCATCATTAAGTTTGTAGCTTCCTTTACCACAGTCAGAATCATCAACCACTTCCACATTGTTTCCATGTATTTGGTCGGCCAAAACCCAGCTATTAAGAGGCACATTTAGCTCTTTTGCTAAGATTTCTCTGTTTCTCAATACATATGCCGGATTATCATCTACGTGAAAACCAAAATTAAAGCTATTGTATGGACTTTCACTAACTCCACCATTTCTGGTTGAAAATCCTGCTAAAATATTAAATTTCTGTCTCCAATGATCTATATATAAAATATTATTATTTTTTCCAAGAAAAAATGGCTCTTTCATCGTAATCCTCCTATTTTTCATCATTTTACCACATTTTCTGAAAACATAACAATTTCATGTACATTACGAAGAGGAAAACGAATCACACGCATGAATCAAGCAAGCTACTCCTTCACTCGGATCTGATTTGGTTCGTGGAAGGTATAGTTATCTTTTTTAACTAAAATAACATCTTGCCCTATTTTCATTACATTTTCCCAAGGGATGATAATTTCTCTTGATTCTCCAAAAACACCAAAAACTTTTGATTTTGTTGCGACAACTAAATTCGTTATACGCCCAATTTCAACATTAATTTCTATATCCGTTAAATTTCCTATTTTTGTTCCATCCTCTATAAACACAATATCCTTCATCTGCATAGCCGATAATGTAATCATTTTACCACCACCTTATAAACAATATATGTTGCTATTGATAAAATATGGTGAACCTTACAACAGATTTTTTAAAATTCATGAAAAAAATCGTATGACAAAACACTCACTGCAAATAATGATAAGGAGACTTTTACTTATTAGGATGGTTTGGGTAAAAGGCTTGATAACTAGCTTTAGGAGTTGATTAGATTGGGTAAGGATGAACATAAATTAAATAGTAATCGAAATAAATTAGCACAAACACCTAAAAATCAAATCGGGGATGGGTTAGATATTGAATTCTCTGAAGAGGTAGCAGATATAGAGGACAAACAAGCACAAGCACGTAGTAGAGCTGCTGATAAGCGTGTAAAAGGAGCTGCTTCTAAAAGGTAGTAAATAAATACAAAACCCTGTTTCATTATCGAAACAGGGTCGTATTTTTGTTACATTTTCACGAATCAAACATCTCTTTATTCATTTCTTTGATTGCGGCTTTTTCAAGTCTTGACACTTGAGCTTGGGAGATGCCGATTTCATCAGCAACTTCCATTTGGGTCTTACCTTGGAAGAAACGTTTATTTAAAATCATCTTCTCCCGTTTATTCAGTCGTTGCATTCCTTCTTTAATAGATAAGTAATTAATCCAGTCATTATCTTTTATGGAATCATCGCTTACTTGATCCATTACGTAAATCGGATCCCCTCCATCATTAAATATTGGTTCAAACAAGGACACAGGATCTTGTATTGCATCAAGCGCAAAGATTACATCTGTTACTGGAACATCTAGTTCTTCAGCGATTTCCATTGGAGAAGGATCTTTTGCTGTTTTACTCATTAACTTTTCTCTTGCATGTAATGCTTTATAAGCGATATCGCGAAGTGACCTTGATACTCGAATCGGATTATTGTCTCTTAAATAACGTCGAATCTCGCCAATTATCATTGGCACAGCATAAGTAGAAAATTTTACATTTTGACCAAGATCAAAATTATCAATGGATTTTAGCAGACCGATACATCCAACTTGGAATAAGTCATCACCGTATTCACCGCGATTGTGAAAACGTTGAATTACACTTAAGACCAACCGTAAATTGCCATTGACAAGCTTTTCTCGCGCTGTTTGATCTCCTTCATGCATTGCTTTAAACAGCCTTCTCATTTCTTCATTCTTTAATACTGGTAATGTAGATGTGTCTACCCCACAAATTTCAACTTTATGTCTTGTCATCATGCACCCTCCCGATTGGAGATCCTTCTCAAAAATCAGTATCACCAATCAGGGCGTTTTTATGCATACATAACTAGACCATCTTATTAAATTCCTTTTGCAATCGCTTGATTATTTTCTTCTCAAGCCTTGATATATATGACTGTGAAATACCTAGCATATCTGCTACATCTTTTTGGGTTTTTTCTTCATTATTTACTAGACCAAACCTAAGCTCCATTATTTGTTTTTCCCTGCCATTTAATTGATCTAAGGCATCCTTTAGTAGTGATTTATCAACACTTTGTTCTAAATCCTTAAATGTTACATCATCATCCGTTCCAAGCACATCTGATAATAAGAGCTCATTGCCATCCCAGTCGACATTTAACGGCTCATCAAAAGAGACTTCTGTTTTTAATTTATTATTTTTGCGTAAGTACATGAGAATTTCGTTTTCGATACACCGTGAAGCATAAGTTGCTAGCTTAATCTTCTTTTCTGGATTAAAAGTATTGATTGCTTTTATAAGTCCAATCGTTCCAATGCTAATTAAATCTTCTATATTGATTCCCGTGTTTTCAAATTTTCTTGCAATATAAACAACTAAACGCAAATTTCGTTCGATTAACATAGCGCGAGCAGATTTGTCTCCATTAGGTAATCGGTTAATTAATTCAAATTCTTCTTCTTTTGATAAAGGAGGTGGTAATGCTTCGCTACCACCAATATAAAAGATCTCCTCTTCAATAAAACCGAGCTTTTTTAATACCTTATAAAGAATCATTTTATATTTGTTTTGTACAATTAGCATTAATTCCACTCCTATCTCTATTTATCCTGCTTTTTTAAATAATCTAGGGTGAAGCAAGCATTGATAGCTGTTATCACCAACTAACCTCCCAAATTGAATACCAATAAGCACGTCTTCAATAAGCAAAGGATTTTGTTTATTCATATGTATTTGAATGTAATCAGGCTTAAATGCAAGTAACCACTCACTCTGACCTCCCACCCCTTTGAAAGGAATGATTCGAAAGAAGGGATAAGGAAATTCTTCTGCTTCACCATCTTTGAATTGTTGAAAGCTATCTTTTAATTCTTTGAATGATTGCTTATCGAACCATGTTTGCATTAAATATTCATCACCTATAATGACGGGTAGTTGTGAAATTGGTTCCACAAGCTGATTACCACTATCCATGTAGCCCTTGACATTACTGGTCTTTTCTCGCCAATAGACCGAAACCTCATAGAGATGATCTTTCTTAAATTGATAGTACTTGTGCTTGTCCATTCTCCACTTTGTAAACAGAAAAATTATTGGAAAGCCAACCCCTACAAAGACGACATGAATTTGGGTTGGTTCTAATTCGACATTTAATTGAGTAATGTCATAAGTAAACATATAATGTGCAGCCAATAAGCCACCACCTATTGCAAAAGTCATAAAATAGAAGGAAAAAAGCCTTTTGAGAAATACCGCTAAATTATGAAAACCAAATGCAAGATAGACAATGACGAAAGAATGAATGATTTTTATATACCATGCACCTAAAGAAAGGTCTGGAAAAAGAATGGTTATTGGAACAATAATGGAACCAAAAAAGCCCGCAAAACCTATTCGGTACCATTTCGAGCTTGTAAGATTTATGGATTGTGTTAATAAAAGGATCATCCAATCAATTAGCCAATTTAGTAACCATATCAACTCAACATATATAATCACCTTTTCTATCTCTCCATTATAGGGATTTGTTAATCTTGTTTACCTAGTATAAATGACAAGCTGAAAGAAGTCTGTCAGAATTCGTATGCAAAAAGCCGCTTTTTTTTAGAACTTTTCACTTATTTTGTAGAAGCTTCTTTCTTGTAAATTGTGAGGCTATAGTGAGGCTAGAAACAGAGGATGGAAAAAAAGCAAAAGACCGGGGAAAATCCCCGGTCTAGTTGTTATCTTCTTCGGTTTCGGTTTCGTAAAAAGGTTGGTATGTCTAAAGTATCTTCTTGTTGTTTCGATCCTCTTGAAGAAGAGGAAATGCTAGCAGTAGATTGCTCCTGTGGCTTTTCTTGTACCTCACGTTGTTGTGGGGTATTTTGCTGTAACGAAGATGGCTTTGGTTTAGACTGTGCATTGCGAAGTTGCGATTCATCAAAGCCTGTTGCGATAACCGTTACTACAATTTCATCCTTAAGATCTTCATTAATGACAGAACCAAATATGACATTCACCTCTTGATCTGCTGCAGATGTAACAATGTCTGCAGCTTCTTGTACCTCATAGAGGCTTAAATTAGTTCCACCTGTAATATTCATCAATACCCCGTGAGCACCATCAATAGATGTCTCCAGTAATGGAGAAGAAATTGCTTTTTTGGCTGCTTCAGCTGCCCTACTCTCACCTGTAGCAATACCGATACCCATTAATGCCGAACCTTTATCCTGCATAATTGTTTTCACATCAGCAAAGTCTACGTTAATTAAACCCGGTGTTGCGATTAAATCAGAGATACCTTGTACACCTTGTCGTAATACGTTATCTGCTTCACGGAAAGCTTCTAGCATTGGGGTGTTTTTATCAATTATTTCTAGTAATCTATCATTTGGAATGACGATTAAAGTATCTACATTACTTTTTAAGCCTTCAATTCCAGAGACTGCTTGTGTTGCCCTTTTTCTCCCTTCAAAGGTAAAAGGTCTTGTAACCACACCAACAGTTAAAGCGCCTAATTCCTTCGCTACCTGTGCGATAACAGGAGCAGCACCAGTACCTGTTCCACCACCCATACCAGCTGTAACGAAGACCATATCGGCTCCTTTTAATACTTCTTCAATCTGTTCCTTGCTTTCTTCTGCAGCCTTTCTACCAACTTCTGGGTTTGCACCTGCACCCAATCCCCTCGTAAGTTTTGTGCCGAGCTGCATTTTTACTTCAGCCTTAGACAAATTTAATGCTTGTGCATCTGTATTAACAGCAATAAAGTCAACGCCCTGAACACCATGCTCAATCATTCGATTGACGGCATTACTTCCTCCACCACCAACACCAATTACTTTAATTGATGCTAGTTGATCCATATTCGTATCAAAGTCCAACATTTTATTTCCTCCTAATTTTGCTAGTTTACAGGTCTGTCTCTTTCTACGTGTATTATTTTCCAAAATCTACATTTCTCTTATTTTATGTAAGAGGCATATTCACATATAGTTATTGGAAAACAAAGCATTCCCTATTAATCAAAGAAATACTTAAATAAGTTTGCTAGCTTAGGTTCCTTTTTCTCTTTTTTCTCTTTTTCTTTTGGTTGTCTTGTTTTTACTTGTTCCTGTTGTCTTTGTTCAACAGGTTGTGAGACCTCTACTTGCTCTGAAACAGAGCTTGAAAATGCTTTCCCTTGTATTTTCGCATTCTTATAAGCAAATTTCAAGATACCAATTCCAGCCGTATATTGCGGATCTCTAACACCAATGTAATCCGGGATTGCAATTCGAATATTACTCTGAAAAAGTTGCTGTGCTAAATCGGCTGCACCAGGCATGCTCATAGTACCGCCAGTTAAAACAAGCCCACCAGGTATTTCATTATAGCCCATTTTTTGAATTTCTCTAGCACTATAAAGAAAAATTTCTTCTAATCTAGCCTCAATGATCTCTGCAAGATGCACTTGATTATAGACTTCTTTTTGGTTACTACCAATTATATTAACTTCAAAACCTTCCTCCTCATTGGCATCATCATAAAAAGCATAACCGTGATCTAGCTTAATATCTTCTGCTTCTTGAGTCGTTGTTCTCAGACCAATCGACAAATCCTTCGTAATGTTATCTCCACCTAATGGAATAACACTCGTACCTGTTAGCGTATCATCCTCGTATACAGATACAGTTGTACTGCCACCACCAATATCTAGTAAAGCAACTCCTAGATTCTTCTCATCTTTTGATAAGGCAATTTCACCAGTAGCAAGAGGGTGTAAACATAAATCTAAGACATTTAATCCAGCTCTTTCTACACATTTTAACACATTATGTAGCATCGTTTTAGAGCAAGTGATAATCGTCCCTTCCATCTCCAGACGAACACCAATCATTCCCCTTGGATCACGGATTTCATCTAAACCATCCACGATAAATTGTTTTGGAATTACATCCACGATTTCACGTTCTGGTGGGATCGAAATTACTTGAGCTGCATCCATCACACGATGGATATCCTCCTCTTTTATCTCCTTGTCTTCACTAGAGACAGCTACCACTCCATGACATGGCTGTAAATCCACATGATTCCCATTAATTCCGACTACTACACTATCAATATGTACATCAACCATTCTTTCCGCTTGCTCTACTGCTGAGCGAATGGAATGAACGGTTTCATCAATATCTACAATTGCACCCTTTTTCATCCCTAGGGATTTCGCGGATCCAACTCCAATAATATTAAGTGTTTCTCCTACAACTTCGCCGATAATTACTTTAATTTTTGATGTACCTATATCTAAGCTGACCAAAATTTCATTGTTGTCCATGAGGCACCTCCTATTTCATACATTAATTAGTCTTATAGTGCATATAGTAAACTATGTTAAACACTATTATAATAAATGTCACGATATTTTTCATGATTTAATGAAAAAAATATCAAGAAAATTGAATTCTCCAAGATAATTCTACACTTTTTGACAAAAAACCGTTATTTTTTTATAAATCGGTACTTTTCCAATAGTAATCTTCTAATTATTGCCAAGTTCTGAAACAATCTCACACCAAATGCAAAAATGGCAGCAAGATATAAGTCAATTCCAAGCTGAACTCCTAGGAATGCTAAGAATGCAGCAAGTGAGACATTGAAGAAGAAACCTGTTATAAACACCTTTTGATCGAATTTATCTTCAAGTTGTGCTCTTATACCCCCGAATAGAGTATCTAGTGCGGCTAATACAGCAATGGATAAATAATTGGCATATATATCAGGAATCGTTATATTTGTCAAAAACCCTAGAATTAATCCCAAAACTAAAAACAATGCAGGCAGCCACATCTATTCTTCACCTTCTTCAATGGAATCCAAAACCTTAAGCCCATCTAAATTAATAGGAGCGTCATATGCTGGTAATACAAGTTCGGTTACTTTTTTAATTTCTAATCGTATATCTTCTAAGGCAAAATAATCTCTGAGCTCACTAACTTCCATATGATCGATTAAATTATTGCTATCACTTGTTAGGACATAGATAGTTGTCGGCAAATCTCCGATTGAGCTTCCATTTACATACACATTATTATTGACATCACGTATTGGGGAAATATTGATGATTCGCTCATTTCCTATCGCAATATCAGTCGCTCCATAATCATTGAGTTCGTTAACTAAAAGCTGTAGTAACTCTGCATTGAGTTGTGGGTATTCAAGATTATTTTCCTTATTACTAAAAAGAGGTTTTAAGCTGATGGTTATACCTTGTCCCTTCTTTTCAGTCAAACCAGCATTTTCCTTTAAATCACCAATGGATTCTTTCAGTGAGGAAATTTGTTGATTTTCTGATTGCCCATTATATTCTTGAAGAACCTTTTCAGCTGTAGCAATTTCATTGTAAAGTGCTTCTTGTGATTCCTGTTCTTCTTTAATACTTGTACGAATTTCCCAAAGATCTCGAGTATCCCTCTGATCTGTTTGTTGATTAGTAACAAATAGGATGGCAATCATAAAACCAATGATTAGACAGATAAAACTAATCCATAGTTTTTCTTTATTTTTCAAGCGATTCATTTTCATCACGTTTCCCTTGCTAGCATCTCAATATTTGATTTTTTTTCAAGTTTTACCTCTACATTATCTTGCACAAGATTATCCACTACACCGTTCTGAAGATTTAAACTCACCTCTAAGGTGTGCTGATCTCCAATTGCTGTTATGACAAATGGTGCTGGGAAGTTGTTTCCATCAATAGAGATTACTGGTCCAACACAAGAGATAGAGCTGTGACGATAGATTCTTTGTCCATTTATCGCAATGGCCTTTGCACCTGCACTATACAGTTCGTTCACAACCTGATGAATGTGCCGGTCATGCACAATGTATTGATTGGCATGCTCTTCTTCTGGTATATAACTTGAATCACTTAACGTAACTGCTACCCCATCACCTGAAACAGAAAGCTCACCTACAAGCTTTTGTAGATTAAGCTTCTGGTCAACTAGATCCTTTAAAACATCCGCTTCATTAGCCAATTCCTGCTCTTGTGTCTGTATTTCTTGTCGGATATTAGCAAGCTCGTTTCTTAGTTGCTTATTTTTATCCTCTAATTCGATTAATTGTTGTCGATAGTAATAATCCTGCTCCCAATCTTTTTCACTTAGTTGCGTTACTTCATTTTTGGATTTAGTATACTGATAACTAAATGTTAACAAAAATCCAAGTACAAAGAAAACAAAAGCAAAAATAAGCTTCCTACTCTTCATCTTTTTCCTCCAACAATTTTTGTTCCTCTTCATTCACATCATATGGAGTAAAGACGGCACCTCCATCATCTATCTTAATGACCCCTTTCTTGTCTCCTTCTAATTGACTAACGATAGAAGGATAGGTTTTCAAGTTTGATGCAAAGTCTCTTGCCGTTGTTTCTACTTCGTAGCCATCATTCATATATAACCTTATAATATATGGATTAGTATCAGATGGTTCACTATGTATTTCTGAAATAAGTGTTCTAATATACCTCGGCAGCTTACTCAATTCATTAGCTAAGCTTTGAAGATTGTTCGCATCTTTAAACTGAAAAATCATAGGGACGCTGCCATCAATCACTTCTTTATTTACTTGCTCCAGAATAGTTCCATCCTCCAGTACAGGATACATCACTTGTTCAACTGTCATATAGCCTATATGTGTTAATTCAGTCACTTCAATTTTAATCGTGCCCGGTAACTTTTTTGAAACCTCTGCTTCTTTTATTTGAGAATGATCACGTAATGCTTCTTCTACTTTATTCGATTGTGTGCCCCAGAAATTGGTATCAAGATCTAATTTACTTGTTTCAATAATTTCGTCCTCTGTTAGAAATTGCTCACCCTCTACTTCAATTTTACTTATATTACTCAATGGAGACTGTAAGTAAATACCCACCAATATTAGAATGAAAAATATTACTATGTAAATAATTAATTTTCGATTTGCTTTTTTTCTACGCTCTTGCTTCAGTTTCGGAATACGATCCTCAATCGAAACTACCCTTTTCTCTTCCATTTTTGAACTTCCTTTTTTATCATTCTTTTTAATAGAATGGTATTTAACAATTATAGCTATCACAAAAATTATAACACATCCTCGTACACATGAAAGCATCCAAATTAATCAAATAGTATTTTTTTCAAAACATTCTCTCAAGGTAGTGAAAACCATCAAAAAAGCATTTGTCAAGAATGTTGACAAATGCTTTTTTCGCTTTATTTCCTATACTTGCTAATATTAATTAATATTCCTACTGAGCATAAGGTAAGTGTCAAGGAAGATCCGCCATAGCTTAAAAATGGCAGAGTTATCCCTGTTACTGGGATTAAACCAATTACAACACTAATATTGATCATAACTTGAATGGCTATCATTCCAACTATTCCAATAGCTAACAGTCTTGCAAATAGATCTGGAGCATGTATAGCTACTAAAATTCCTCTCCAAATAAATAAAAAGAATAATGAGATGACAAACATTCCACCAATAAACCCTAACTCCTCAGCTACAATAGCAAATATAAAATCATTATGAGGTTCAGGTAAATAAAAATACTTTTGAAGACTATTCCCAAAACCAACTCCAAATAACCCACCAGGACCAATTGCATAGAGTGATTGAATAATTTGGAAACCATTTCCTAATGGGTCCTGCCAGGGGTCTAAAAAGGCAGTAATTCGGTTAATACGATACGGTGCAGAAATGATTAGAAGTAAAAACCCGATCAAACCAAAGCCAGCTAAAAATACAAAGTGTAATATACGTGCTCCTGCAACAAACAATAATAAAAAGCTCGTAAGTACAAAAACCATACCTGTTCCTAAATCAGGCTGAAGCATAATTAATAAAAACAAAAGAATGATCATCGTAAGGGGTGGAATAAAGCCTTTTCTAAATTGTGTTAAAGTATTCTGGTGATGAACAAGATAACCACTTAAAAACAAAATCATACCTAGTTTCATAAATTCAGCAGGCTGGATACTAAAAGCACCTATTCCTATCCAGCTTCTAGCTCCACCTCTAACCATCCCAATACCAGGGATCAATACTGCAATAAGAAGAAGGATACATCCAATAAAGATCAATTTGCGATACTTGACCCATTGAAAATAAGGAATGTTAGAGACAATAAACATAAAAATAACGCCAATACCCGCAAACAGTAATTGTCTTTTTAAAAAGTAAAAAGAGTCGTTAAATTTATACTCCGCCCAAATGGAGGAAGCACTGTATACCATAAGAACTCCTATCGCTAAAATGGCCAAAATGACAATAATAAGAAAACGATCACTTGACTGTTTATTTGCTTGGACAGTATTTTGCATAAAAAAACCCCCAAATCATTATAGATCTTGGGGCTATGTTGATTGAAAGTCAATGAAGCTTAATTATAGTAGACATGCCCCTACTATAATTTATGCACAGACTCTACAAACATGTTTCCTCTCTCTTCAAATGTTTTGTATTGATCCCAGCTAGCACAGGCTGGTGATAATAGAATAACATCTCCTTCTTCTGAAAGCTTGAACGCTTCCTTAACGGCTTCTTCCATATTATTTACAGTTGCAATACTTTCCAGACCAATTTTCTCAGCAAGTGCTTTTAATTTTGGTGCTGTTTCTCCAAAAAGGACGAAACTTTTTACATTTTTTAAATAGGGTGTCAAATCATCAAACTCGTTCCCTCTGTCTAATCCACCTGCTAACAATATTGTAGGTTGTTGAAAAGACTGTAATGCTTTGGAGGTTGCAAGGATGTTCGTTGCTTTAGAATCATTGTAAAAAAGTCTACCTTCGATATTGTCTACAAATTGCAATCGGTGCGATACTCCAGTAAAGGTAGTAAGTACAGATTTTATTGCCTCATTAGAGATACCTTCCAGCTTTGCCACTGCTATTGCTGCCAAGATATTTTCAATATTATGCTCACCAACCAATGCTATTTTCTCAATCTCTATTATTTTTTCATTTTTATAATAAAGTGCTATCCCATCACTATATGTACCATTATCTAATTGCTCCTTCGTACTGAACGGAACTAAGTTAGTCTCTGCCTGTTGAACCATTAATTCTACCATTTGGTCGTCGGCATTGTATACAAGAAAATCACCTGTTGATTGGTTTTTAAAAATGTTCGACTTTGCCTCCATATAATGATCTAGCGTATGATGATAATCTAGATGTGCTTCGAAAAGATTTAGCACAACTGAAATACTAGGTTTAAAACATTGAGTTCCTAACAATTGAAAGGATGAAAGCTCTACAACTAATGCTGCACCGTCCTCTATGGTTTCTGCTACCTCTGATGCTACCAGTCCAATATTACCAGCAACCTCTACTTTACGACGATCTTGTTTATACATCTCGTAAATCAGGGTCGTAGTCGTCGTTTTTCCATTCGATCCCGTAATTCCAACTAATGAATCCAGTTCAAAATAATAGAGTAATTCAATTTCTGTAAGAACAGGTAGTCCTCGTTCCGTAGCTTGACGAACTAGGGGGTTCTCATATGGTATTCCTGGGTTTTTTATAATTACGTCAATACCATCTAATAAGGAGAGAGGATGCTCTCCTAAGATGATTTCCATACCTAGATTTTGTAGTTCTTGAACATGGGCATCAGATTCTACTGCCTTTAAATCATTTACTATCGTCTTTATGCCATTTCTATTTAGTAGTTTTGCAACAGCAGTACCACTTTTAGCTAATCCTAGTACGAGCACACTTTGATAAGGGAACTTTTTTAGTTTTCTCATGATGTCAACACCTCAATATAAATACCTAATATAGCAAATAGAATTCCAACTGCCCAAAATGTTGTAACAACTCTCCATTCAGTCCAGCCTTTTAATTCATAATGATGATGTAATGGGCTCATTCGAAACACACGCTTACCAGTTGTTTTAAAAGAAATGACTTGAATGATAACAGATAATGTTTCAATAACGAATACACCACCTATGATGACAAGAAGGACTTCCAGTTTTAGCAGAATTGCAATTGCTGCAATAACTCCACCAAGTGCTAATGATCCAGTGTCTCCCATAAATACTTTAGCTGGATGGGCATTAAACACAAGAAATCCTAGCAATGCGCCCACTGCACTTAGAGCAAACAAGGTAACCGTAAGATTTGGTGTACCATACCATGCTAAAATGGCAAAAGCTCCGAAAGCTATTGCCGCTGTACCTGCAAGTAAACCATCTAACCCATCTGTTAAATTGACGGCATTAGAGGAACCCACTAACATAATAATAATGAAAACAGCATAAAACCAACCTAGTTCAATATTTAATTCTGTTCCTGGAATAGAAATATTTGTCGGAAAATCTTGTTGTTTTAACACCACATAAAAAATGATCGAAATGATAATTTGCCCTAATAGCTTTTGCTTAGAGTTAAGACCTAAATTTCGTTTCATAACCACTTTAATAAAATCATCCAGAAAACCTAATAGACCAAACCCTAATAGCACTAAAAGTAAAAGGCTAATCTCGAAGTTCCAACCACTATTTACCTTTAAGGTTACGATTATACTTGTAATTGCAATACTAAGAATAATCATTAATCCACCCATTGTCGGTGTTCCCGATTTCTTTTGGTGTGATTTAGGACCTTCCTCTCGAATGCTCTGTCCGAATTTTAATCTCTTTAAAAAAGGGATAAAAATAGGGGATAGTAAGACTGTAATCAAAAATGCTATAGCTATTGTAATTAAAAAAGTATATTCACTCATCTATGTTCTCTCCAATCCACTTACATACCCTACAAAAGCATCATCATTCCTGTTCATGAATAATGAAACCCTTTAGGATGTTCCCAACTAAATTACTAATTAATCGAGGAAGTTAACCACGTGTAAGATTTGTCAAAATACGCTGTGCTATTTCTGCATCATCAAAATCTAATACCTCTTCACCGATAATTTGATATGTTTCATGTCCCTTACCAGCTATGAGAATGACATCACCTTCATTAGCAGAGTGTATTGCTTCTTTTATTGCTTCCTCTCGATCAACAACCACTTGATAATTGTCAGCATTTAATCCTTTTTCCATATCTTTAATAATCGCTAGTGGATCCTCCGAACGAGGATTATCTGACGTAAAAATAGCTTGATCTGCTAATTGACATGCAACAGAAGCCATTATTGGTCGTTTTGTTCTATCCCTGTCGCCACCACAGCCTACCACAACATA
This sequence comes from Gracilibacillus sp. JCM 18966, assembly GCF_055392695.1. Classification (NCBI taxonomy): domain Bacteria; kingdom Bacillati; phylum Bacillota; class Bacilli; order Caryophanales; family Bacillaceae; genus Gracilibacillus; species Gracilibacillus sp. JCM 18966. The sequence continues at coordinate 3,541,580 of NZ_AP043883.1, forward strand.
GATCTTCGCTTTACTGAATGATTTTATGGTTGTTAAAACATTTTGCAAAGAGTCTGGAGTATGAGCATAATCAACAATGACACCAATACCTAAATCATTCTCAATTGGTTGAAATCTTCCATTTACTCCATTTGTTTCTGCTAATACCTCTTGAATTAGTGGTAATGGTACCCCACTGTAAAAAGCAGCTGCTGAGGCAGCTAGCATATTGTAGACACTAAATAATCCCATTAGCTTACTATTTATTTTAACGATACCTTCAGGTGTTTTCATGTCAAAGCTGACACCATTTGCTCGAAGTACGATATTTTCAGCCCTAAAGTCAGCTTGCATCTCAATACCATATGTTACAACTGGCTGTGCTGTTGCTTTGATAATAAATTCACTATTTTTATCATCCATGTTGATAATGGCATATTTGTTTTTATCTACCTCATAGTGATTGCCTAATTGAGCAAATAATAAGCTCTTTGCGAATAAATAATGATTCATCGTTGGATGGTAATCCAGATGATCTTGCGTTAGGTTTGTAAATACTGCTATATCAAATTCTGAACCGTGCACTCTACCTTGGTCTAAAGCATGTGAGGATACTTCCATGATAGCCGTATCTACCTTTTCTGTAACCATTTGATGAAAGCTTTTTTGTAAAAATAGTGCATCAGGTGTTGTATTCTTCACTGGGTAAACTTGATCGTTAATTCGCATCTCTATTGTTCCAATAATACCCGTTTGTTGCTGATTTTTTTTACATATTTCATCAATTAAATGTGTAACAGAGGTTTTTCCATTCGTGCCAGTAACCCCGATTAATTTCAATCTTTGTGTAGGGTGTTGAAAAAAAGCATTGGCAAGTATTGGTAAAACCAGATCCGTATTTGATACTCTAACTACAGGTATGTCCACGTCTAGTTCTTTTTCTGCTACAATTACAGTAGCTCCATTTTCTACTGCTGATTGAGCAAAATCATGTCCATCAACCGTAAAGCCTTTTATACAAACAAATAGTGAACCTTTCTTTACCTCACGATTGTCCTTCTCCACACTTGTTATCATTATTTCATCGATATTATGATTGCATGTATAATTAGGTACATTTTTAAGTAATGCAGTTACATTGATCATCATTTGTCACCTTACTTTCTATTCCTTTATCCACAACTATAATATTATACCAAAACTTCTGTCACATATCGATAAATCTTTGTAACTATTTATCCCCAAGCACTATACGTATTTTACTACCTTCCTCTACCTTTTCTCCTGCATTTGGTGCTTGATCAATAATATAGTCTCCTTCCCCTAAAGTTTCAATTTGAAGAGATATCATATATTCTGGAAGTTCTGACTTTTTCATACCAATTAACTCAGGTACTTCAATCTTTGGATTTTCTGGCCATTGGTATTTTTTCTCGACTCCATTCTTTTGCTTTGGAACATCTAATGCTCGTAAGCTGTCATCAATTATCGTTCCAACTATTGGTGCAGCCACCACTCCACCAAACTGAACGGCTCCTTTAGGATTATCAATGGCAACATATACTACAATTTCTGGATCATTCGCTGGGGCAAACCCTATAAAGGATACAACATAATTATTCTCCATATACTGTCCGTTTTCCCCTACTTTTTGAGCAGTACCAGTTTTCCCTCCAACTCGGTACCCTTCAACATAAGCATTTCTACCAGTTCCTAACGCTACAACATGTTCTAAGGCATTACGAACTTCCTTGGAAGTCTCAGTGGAGATTACTCTTCTTTTTAATATTGGTTCATTTTCGTCGAGAACTTCCCCCGTTACTGGATCTAACAATGCCTTTGCAACGTATGGCTCATATAAATAACCTCCATTAACCGCAGCCGAAACGGCCATAACCTGCTGAATAGGAGTGACGGATACTCCTTGCCCAAAGGAAGTTGTCGCTAGTTCTACTGGTCCTACATTTTCCAGATCAAATAGGATCCCACTTGCTTCTCCCTGTAAATCAATACCTGTCTTACTACCAAATCCAAAATCTTCAATGTAGGAGAATAGCTTCTCTTTGCCTAATTTTTGTCCGAGAACGATAAATCCAGGGTTACATGAGTTTTGGACAACCTCCAAAAAGGTTTGATGACCATGCCCGCCACTTTTCCAGCAATGCAAGTGAGTTCCACCAACCTCAATACTCCCATCATCGTTATACGTATCCTTTAATAGATCTACCTTTTGTTCTTCCAACGCCGCTGCAAGTGTTATAATTTTAAAGGTAGATCCCGGTTCATAAGTACTCCATATCGGTAAATTACGGTTGTACACCTCTGGATCGATTTCTTGATAGTTTGCTGGATCAAATGAGGGTCTTGATGACATACCCAACACACTTCCATCATTCGGATTGACGGCAATTGCAATGGCGCTATCAGGATTAAATTTTTCAACAGCAATATCTAATTCTCTTTCTATGATAGTTTGAACACGGTCATCGATTGTTAGCTGTAGGTGAGCCCCATCCTCAGGAGGTGTATACTTATCAGCCATTTGAGGCAAACGCATCCCCTTTGCATCACTATAAAATGACAAGCTACCTTCTTTACCACTTAGCTGATCATCATAGAATAGCTCTAATCCTGTTAATCCCTGATTGTCTATCCCACTAAAACCTAAGACGTGTGATAAATAATCACCATTAGGGTAGTGTCTTATGGAATCTTCGGCTATATAGACACCCTCTAAGTTTAGTGATTGTACTGCGACAGCTTTTTCCTCGGATATTTTTCTACCTTCCGGAATTTTTACGATTCTCTCCATTTTAGTAACATAATCCAATGCAGATTCATAATCCATATCTAACACTTTAGCAAGCTCTCTTGCCGTTTTTTCTGGTTCCGTTACTTGCCGAGGCACAACCATTACTGTGGGCGCAGAAACGTTTTCTGCTAACACTTCCTTATTCGTATCTAGAATTTGCCCTCTTTCTGGCTCAAAGACAATATCTCTGCTCCATAGCTCCTCTGCTTGTCCGATAAGAAAATCGGACCAAATAAACTGCACGAATCCTAGGCGAAATAGGATGATTAATAAGACGATAATCGCAAAAAGAAACACAGTGACAATTCGCTTTTGAACCACCATATTGGTAATACGCTTCATAGCAAATCTCCTTTAGCAAAAAGAAACTTTTTGTCCCAATATATGTGTGAATCAAAATGAATAGAACACTGTGATCATTCTCAATTAGCTTTCTTCTTCTTTATTACTACTTTCTTTTTTTGGCTCCGATAATTCTATCGTTAAAGTATCTTGACTCGTAATAGGTTTCCCTTTAGCTATACTTTGTTTCACGACATAGCCCTCACCGGACCAATCTAAATTAAATCCTAACATATCACGAAGTACTAAAACTTCTCTTCTTGACCAACCTGTAAGATCTGGTATTTTAGGTTGATCTGTAACAATAAATATTTTTTGAATTGGTGTAATTTGTTCACCAGCATTAACACTTACATCCATGATTTTGTTCCCGTCTCCAATTACCTCATAGGTTGCACCAAGGGAGTCAAGACTTTCCGTCAGCTCACTTGTTGACTTATTTTTCCATTCGGGCACTTCTATTACATTAACAGGATCTGTTTTTTCTTTATCTGCGTCAATATTTAAGTACCGCAAACTATTTTCCATTACATTTCTAAATATAAAGGAAGATGGTGCAGAATCTGGTTCATCATCCTCTAGCTCTGGTTGCTTTACAGAAACATACATCATAAGTTCTGGATTATCAGCAGGAGCCATACCTAAGAAGGAAAATACATAGTTTTCTCTTCCCGTTAAATATCTACCTGTTTCAGGATCAGGGATTTGTGCTGTTCCTGTCTTTCCTGCGACAGAATATCCATCCAAGTTGTATCGATTATAACCTGTACCTACTTTTGAAGTAACGACTGTTTCTAAAATTTTCAATGTCTTTTTTGCTGTCTCGCTTGAAATAGGCTGTCCGACGACCTCGCTTACACCTTTCGAAATCGTTTCACCTGATTCCGCATCCTTTATTTCTTTAATAATGTACGGTTTTAACATTTTTCCATTATTAGCAACCGCAGTAGCAGCCTGCATTAGTTGTATAGGGGTTGTGGTTGTCCCTTGTCCAAATGCTGTCGTTATTTGTTCTATCGGATAGTTATACAGAATGCTCCCGGAAACTTCCCCAGGAAGGTCAATTCCAGTTTTTTCTCCAAATCCAAATGCCTTTAAGTAATGTAAAAACTTTTCAGATCCGATTTTTTCATAGGCTAATTTAGCAGCAGCTACGTTAGAGGATCGCTGAATCCCCTCTAAATAGGAGATATTTCCCCACCCAGTCCAGTTATGATCACGAATCGCAGTAATATTTTCTCCACCTTTGTATTTTCCTGACTTAAATTTCTCATCTGGATTCCAAACACCTTCCTCAATAGCTGAAGCCAAGGTGAATATTTTCATTGTTGAACCAGGCTCAAATGGATTGGCTATAGCGTCATTGTACCAATTTTGGACATCGCCTAGATTATTTGGATTAAAGCTCGGTCGATTCCCCATTGCCAAGACCTCACCTGTTTTTGGGTCCATAACAATTGCTGTCACTCGTTCAGGATTATATTCTTTTACTACTTCTGTTAAGGAGTCCTCTAGTAATGTTTGAATTTTTTGATCCAAAGTTAAGTAAACATTGTCTCCATCATCTGCTTTATTAATAATCTCATTTGGGTTAAGAAGTTTCACGTTGAATTTATCTCTTTGGTAAGAAATACTTCCACTTTCCCCTGTTAAATATTCATCCATGGACCCTTCTACTCCACTAATCCCGATAATATTATTATCTTGTTTGTCTGTTAACCCAATGGTATGGGACGCGAAGGTTCCATTTGGATAGAAGCGAATCGGTTCCTCCATAAAATATATTCCAGGTAGATCTAGTGCTGCTATATCATCTTTTTGTTCTTGATTTAACTCCCTAGAATTGGAACCAAATTCAACCTGAAACCTATCATCTTCTTTTCCATTTTTTAAGATTTTAGCAATTTCGCTAGCTTCCAAATCAAGATGTGGAGCTAACTTCGCAGCAGTAGTCTGGATATCTATGACATGTCTTGGCTCGTCTTCATTTGTAGTATACTTCTCATCCAAGACTGCATACAAACGATAGACAATATGCTCCTGTGCTAAAGCCATTCCTTTTCGATCATAAATCGTCCCTCTTTTAGCAGGAATTGTATATTCATTTGTTCTCTTCTCAGCAGCTAATTTCTTAATATCTACTCCGTTCACTTCACCAGTTGCTTGGATATACACAAATCTCCCTACAATAATCAAAAAGGCAATAGAAAATAGACATATCCAAAGAAGAGGCATTATTTCTGTACTCTTTTTTTTCATATTCTTTTCACCTATTCTGCTACTTCACTTGCTTGCTTCACTTTAGCATTTTGAATTTCCAGGCCGTGTTTTTTGGCATTAGCAATGATGCGATCTGGTTGACTTAATTCCTTTACTTCATAAGATAAATTTTGATTTAAAGAAGTTTGTTGACTTATCTCCGTATTCATTGTTTGGATGTTACGGTTTAATTGATCGATGTGTGAGCTAAAATAAACCATGTAGGCAAGTCCTAGTAATAATCCGAAAGCAAATAAAGAGTACAAAAACTTTTCCCCACGAGTAATCCATCGCTTCTGAACGGCTACTCTTTTGCGTACAATATTGGGTTGCTTCGTCTGTTGATGCTCTTTCCAAGTTTCGTGATTTTGAAAATTTCTTGCATGTTGTGTGCTCATTTTTGTTCCACCCTTCTCCTAAATAGTTTCGAATTCAACTACTTTATTTTTTCTATAACCCTAAGCTTTGCTGATCTAGCTCTTCTGTTTTCTGTCAATTCTTCATCTGAAGCTATAATTGGCTTTCTAGTCACTAATCGAAAAGAAGGCTGATGTTCCTCTGGTATTATAGGTAAATTTTTTGGAAGATCTGGTGCCTTACTCCACTTTTTGAAAATTTGTTTGCAGATACGATCTTCAAGAGAATGAAATGTAATGACCGATATTCTTCCGTTTACTTTTAATAGCCTGCCAGCTTGTTCGATAGCTTCATGAAAGGCAGTAAGTTCATCATTCACAGCAATTCGAATAGCTTGAAAGATACGTTTGGCAGGGTGACCGCCTTTTCTTCTTGCAGGTGCTGGTATTGCTTCTTTAATAATATCCACTAATTCATATGTAGTCTCGATTGGTTTTTCTTGTCTTTTTGCTTCTATTTTCCTTGCTATTTGCTTTGAGAATTTCTCCTCACCGTATCGGAAGAAAATAGAAACAAGTTCTTCATAGCTCCATTCGTTTACAACGGTATATGCATCTAATCCATGCTCTCTATCCATTCTCATATCTAATGGGGCATTGTGCTGATAACTGAAGCCTCTCTCTTCCTGATCCAGTTGTGGGGAGGAAACACCTAGATCAAATAATATCCCATCTACATTTGGTATAGCTAATTTGGATAACTCCTCCTCCAAAAATCTAAAATTACGTTTCACAAAAGAAATTTGATTTATAAAAGGTTGGAGCCTTTCCTTTGCAGCATCTATTGCCTGTTGATCTTGATCAAAGGCGATCAATTTCCCTTTTTCATTCAGCTGTTGTAATAAATATTCTGAATGTCCACCGCCACCTAATGTACAATCGACGTATGTTCCATCAGGTTTAATATGTAAGCTATTCACTGTTTCCTTTTTTAGCACGGTATAATGTTCAAACAAAAGGTCACCTCTTTTCTTGCTTTACATTTCGAAATCCAACATGTTTTCTGCTATTTCCGCGAACGACTCTTCTGATTCGTCAACAAATTCATTCCATTTCGATGCAGACCAGAATTCTACACGATTGGAAACCCCAATAACAGAACATTCTTTTTCAATTTGTGCGTATTTTCTTAAAGGTGCAGGAATATTTATTCTGCCCTGTTTATCAATCTCGCATTCCACTGCCCCTGAGAAGAAGAAGCGCGTAAAGGCCCTTGCATCTTTTTTGGTGAGGGGTAGTTTTTTTAATTTCTCTTCAAGCAGGCGCCATTCGTCCATTGGATAGGCAAATAAACATTGATCCAGTCCACGAGTAATCACAAATTGTTCCCCAAGGTTATCTCGGAACTTGGAAGGAACGATAATTCTACCTTTATTATCAATGTTATGTTGATATTCCCCCATGAACATGTTAGGCCACCCCACCTTCTTACCTTATCGTACCACAATCCCCCACTTTGTACCACTATTATTTCAAAAATTGTCCTTCCAATTTTTTATAGTCGTAAAATCCACTTTTGAGCAATAAAAAATAGAGCTAGCAAAGGCTAGCTCTATTTTTTATTGAATACCTATATATACACAATATAATGCTGGTCATTTACTTTGATCTGATTCGTCGTTAGTTCAGATATGATCGAATCTCCATAATGATTTAGAAAATAAATAATATTCCATATTCGTTCTTGTAAGCCATTTTGTGGACGTACATGTAATTGAATATAATCATACTCTTTAAGATTAATCTCATACTTACCTGCAATTTGCTTTTCTATTCGATGGGTCAATTGGTCAACATGATCAAACAGATATTGTAAATTCTTTTCTGCATACATTCCTAAATCATCTTGAACAGTTTTAGCATAACTCCTAATTGGTTGGTGCGCCTCAGCTATGACAGATTTTAATTGCTCTCCTAATAAGGAAACGGGAGGGTTTGCTTGTTGGGCTATCCAATTTTGTTTTTCCTTAGAGATACCGTACTCTATCGCGCTAGAGGCAGATATGCCATATTTATTTAATAGCTTTTGTACTTTTCGTTCCATAAATGTGATCGATACACGTGGTAAAACGGGAGGCATTTTTATTGCCACTGAATGGAAAGCTGGCTTCAGAATAGACCAATAAGCCACCTCACTTGGTCCGCCTAGAAATGCTAATGTAGGAAAGAGCTTTTCCTGCATAATAGGTCTTGTTACAACATTATTGCTTAGCTTCTCTGGATTAGAGTGCGCAATTTCCAAAATTTCAGCTTCTGACAACTGATATTCATAATTTTTGCCTACCCAATCTTGGTTTTCCCGTTTTAATAAAATCCGTTCATTTTGGTTGTGAAAGAATAGATGCCCATCATTCGCTTCAACATCAACAGAGATTGGATAGCCTTTTTGTCTAAGCTGGTTTAAAGCAGTATAAACCCCTTCACTTATAGGAGACTGTTGTTGAATAAGTTCTTGAAAATAACGAGACTCTAGCTTTCTAACTAAAGCATCACCAGAATCAATCAACACAATTCCCGAAGCTTTAAATAAATCATGAATGAAATTCGCAAAAAAGTCTACAAGCGTGACAGATTTTTCTAAAAACGATACTAGTCTTGCATATAAATCCTTCGTATAAGCAGTCTCATCAAGAAAGTGGAACACCTCATCGAGCCAACGTTGGGCTTCTTGTTTGTTCCAGTTTCGATGAGAAACCGAAGCTTTTTCAGAGCCTTGATTGTCTAAAACAACTTTGTTCCATTTAAGGTGATCTGCCAAAAAAACATGATTCACTTCATCATAATCGTGATCTTCTCCCGCAATCCAAAAGACGGGAATAACCGGTATATTCAATTTTTGCTCTTGTTCTTTAGCGAACTGAATGATTGAGATAATTTTATGTATTGTGTAAAGTGGGCCTGATAATAGTCCAGCTTGTTGCCCCCCTATAACGACAACACTTTCTTCATTTTTCAACATTTCGATATTTTGAAAGGTAGCATTAGATCCATTCCACCTTTTATTAAGCGTTTTTAACACATTAGCTAAACCATCTCTATCGAACGTTCTTTCTTTCAAATCTTGGACACGTTGTGTATATACATCCTTATCATATGGTAAATAATCAAAATATTTCATCAATTCATCAGACTGTTTCTTGTAGTCTTGGAGGAATTTATTATTAGAATTGAGTCTAATTGGTTCGATATGCATCGATAACAGGCTCCTTTTATTATCATTATAAACTGTAGTAATTCATTAGTATTTTACATAATCCATTCTCTAAACGCACACATTTTGTTTTAGAATAGGGTTTTAAAATTCGATAAAGGAATAAGAACCTCATCCAATAATCAGATGAAGTTCCCTACTTAACGCATACCATTACATATTTTCTCAAGAATATTCTGCTACATTGTAATTCTTCACTTGCTATCATTTATACTTTTCTGAATGAAAATTAAGCTTCCCACTCATTGCCTTCTATTAATCAATGATTTTTCCCTTTTTTTCTCCATTTGTCCATAATGGCTTCAATCTCTTGAAACACTTGATTACATTCTTCTAATTGTTCCTTCAAGAGATCATTTTCCTTCTTTAGCAATGTAAGCTTTTCGGTAATGTCACTTTTTTGATAATAGGAAGATAATTTTTCTAATGAATGAATTAATGCGGAAATATTCGGTAAATCAGTTTCTGCCTTATCAAAAAATGGTTCTTCAGACATGGAAAGCTTTTTACGGTTACTCTTAGCTAGTTGGATCGCTTCCTCATAATGCTTCCTCAATGTAGCATTCCATCGAAAGCCACAAGCTGCAGATGTCCTTGATAACATATTACCTACCTTCTTAAATGCCTCTAATTGTGTTTTCCCCTCTCTTATATAGCGTAAAACAGTTTCTGCTAGTAATATGTCCTCATCCTTTGTCCACGCATCCTGACGATGTCCTTGCATTCATCCACCTCCTCTATATTTCTGCTATCAATGTATGCAATTAATAGAAGAGATAGACTCGAATCGATAAAAAAATAGTGTGAGCAACTTATAAAGTTACACACACTATTTTAGGAATTATTATTGTTCTACAACTTGTTTTCCATCATAATGTCCACAAGATTTGCATACATGGTGTGGCTTTGTTAGTTCACCACAGTTAGAACATTCAACCATACCAGGTACGAATAATTTTTTATGAGTACGTCGTTGGTTTTTAACTTTTTTTGAAGTTCTGCGCTTAGGTACTGCCATGCATTACACCTCCTTTAAGCAAAGCAAGGAACTATCCTTTACTATCTTCATCTTTACTGTTGTCATCTAATAAGGCTTTTAACTTCTCCAACCGAGGATCCACCTTTTTCGTTTGTTCCTCTTCTGTAATCAGTGTCCAGCCGTCACCTTCTTCTATCGTATTTGCTTCCAGCTCATCTCTGCTAGCAAATACCCGAAAAGGTGTTTCTAATAATACATTTTCCTTGATGTATGGTACTAAGTCAAGCACCTCTGAGTCAATCACATGTACCTCATCATCTTGCTGATAAGGGGAAGTTGAAAAATTTTCAATAACATGAATAGAAAAATCATATGGCACATCCACTAAAGTTCTAGCACATGGTAAAATCATCTCACCTTTGATCGTAAAATCACACATTACTTCTGTGCCGTCTAATTTAGCAAAACCTTTCACTTTTACAGGGGTTATTTCTCTAATATCATTATCTAATTGAACGATATCTGAAATATTCACAACTTCTTCAAACTCCATTGGTTCACCATGGGATTGCTTTAATTTTTGTAAATAAATTTTGATATGAATCACCTCAAGGCAACAAGAAATATTTTAAAAGGAAATTACTAATTTGTCAATGTTTTTTCTTTACACAACAGGAATCTAAAAAATTCACGTACCCGAATAGAGGGCGTAAAGGCCACCACCTCGATGCTTGGCGGTAAAAAGTTTTTCCAACAGACTTCCCTCTATGATATACTATCGACAAGAATTATCTTAATTCCTATATATTCCACTTTAACAATATTGAGTGGTTATTGCAAAAGTTTAGGGAGGTTATCATGAAGGCTTGTGGTTTGATTGTAGAATACAATCCTTTTCATAATGGTCATCTTTATCATGCGCGAAAGGCGAAGGAAATATCCAATGCAGATTGTACGATTGCAGTCATGAGTGGAAATTTTCTGCAACGGGGTGAGCCTGCTATTATCGACAAATTCTCGAGAGCAAAGATAGCTGTTGAACAAGGGATTGACCTTGTTGTCGAATTGCCATACTATTATGCAGTTCAGCATAGTGAATTATTTGCAAAAGGAGCTATTACGTTACTAAGTGCACTAAAAGTCCACTCTGTTTGTTTTGGTAGCGAGCATGGTGACATTGCAGGATTTAACCAAATACTAGGGCTTCTGAGCAACCATCAAGATACTTATATAACCTATTTCAAACAAGCCTTAACAGAAGGAAATTCTTATCCTAAGGCTCACGAAAAGGCCTTCTATCGGATTGGTGGAAAAGATCTCCCTGTTGATATTGCGAAACCAAATAATATACTCGGGTTTCAATATGTACACAGCATTAACGAAATTGATCGCTCTATTACACCACTTACCATTCAAAGGATCCAAAACGACTACCATGATCAAGTGATTTCGGAGCCAATTGCTAGTGCAACAAGTATTCGTAACGAATTGTTAAAAGAGAAGCTCCCTGACAAAATATTAAAAACTACCATTCCTAATACAACAAGAAGGATTTTATTAGAATATAAAAAAGATCATAGCTATTGGCATGATTGGGAAAAATACTTCCCGTTGTTAAGATATCGAATTCTAACAATGACGGCTGACGAAATAAGCGGAATTCATGGTGTGGTGGAAGGTCTCGAGCATCGATTAATAAATGCAGCGAAGGAAGCTATATCATTTGAGAGCTTTATGAAAGCAATAAAAACGAAGCGTTATACTTGGACAAGTCTTCAACGGGTTTGTACACATATACTTACCAATACCACAAAACAAGAGATTATTGCAAAGATCCATACCGAAATGGAGCCAATTCGTATATTAGCCATGTCTTCTGTAGGACAGCAATATTTAAATCAAAATAAAAAGCAAATCTCGGCATCTGTTTACACGAGTATAAAGAAGCCATATCCTAATCATTTGCTTGATGAGCGATTAGCAGCCGCTTATTACAGCATATTGCCAATACAAAGCCAACAAGAACAAATAGCACAAGATTACATGCCTCCTTATCGGCTGTAATCTTGTGTAAAGATATATCAATTGGAGAGATTTTCTAAATATTCTACTGCATCCTTGAAGTGATCAACTGGAACAACTTTCATATCTGTACCTATCTCTTCTGCAACTTTTTTTGCCACTTGATAATTGGAGTTATCTCTGCCATTTTCATTTGGTGCAAAGAAAATATCACTATTGGCACGATCGGCTGCTACCACCTTTTTGTCAATTCCGCCAATTCTCCCAACATTGCCATCATAATCAATCTCACCTGTTCCTGCGATTTGAAAGCCATGTGTCATGTCCTCCTCTGTTAACTGATCATAGATTTCCAAAGAAAACATTAATCCAGCACTTGGACCTCCTATATCTCCACTTGAGAAGTTGACTGCTGGTTTTTCTGTGACTTCTCGATTAGTGACTAACTGAATTCCAATTCCCGGTTTTCCATCTAGCTCTTCCATTTTTACTAATTCTATTTTCTCGTTAAATTCTTTTCCATCTCGTTGAATTTTTAACTGTATAGTATCCCCAGGTTGTTTACTAGTAACAGCTTGGATAAGGTCATCCGCTTCTTGGATTTGATCATGATCGATTTCTATGATCTTATCTCCTGGCTTTAATATTTTTTCAGCAGGCATTCCTTCTAACACGGATACGACATACACTCCCTCATATTCAATATCGATCTCACGATTTGCTGCTTGATAAGCAACTACGGTAGCCGCTTCTTGGGAGCTTTCCATCATCATTAATTGTAGCTGATGATAACTATCATTAGACATCCCTTCTGGCAACACTTCCTCAATTGGCAGAATTTCATGATAGTCTCTCACTTTAGCTAATAAGTATTGAAAAGGAGTAGCTTGCCCTCCTTGAATTGTCACAAGATGCATATCCCCTTCACTTTTATATCCATCTGTTACTTGAACAACTGGATTCAAAGCGTCCGCACTTCCAGGTTTATGTATATAAAACGGTAACTGATAGCTGAAAAATAAAAAAATTGCTACTAAGGCTACGATATAACCAGTAAATCTAAGCGTCTTTCCCTGCATGAAATCCCTCTTTCTTTTTTTAACTTCCATTATCTCCATCAATATAAAAGTATATATTTCTATCGAGAATCATATATCTTGAATGATGGTTGTCCTAAAATTAGCCGGATACAATCCATGCTCATTTTACTACTTATTCCATTTTACGTACAGAATATTGTCGAAATAAGGAGGAAGCAATTTGAAGCAAAAAATCATCTCTATTATTTATGCTTCTTTTATTATATTTATTGCAGCATCCGTTATTTATTTTCCGCAGACTGTGTTAAGTGCTAGCAAACGAGGTTTAGAAATGTGGGCAGGTGTTGTTTTTCCCTCATTACTCCCGTTTTTTATTGTTGCTGAATTATTTATAGCATTTGGTGTCGTACATTTTATCGGTGTACTATGTGAACCGTTCATGCGACCATTATTTAATGTACCAGGTGTTGGTGGCTTTGTTTGGGTGATGGGTATGGCAAGTGGTTACCCGTCAGGTGCTAAATTCACAGCAAGATTACGTCAAGAAGGACAACTATCCCAAATTGAAGCAGAGAGACTAGTTAGCTTCACTAATTCATCTAATCCATTATTTATTATTGGTGCTGTAGCAATCGGTTTTTTTCATGATCAACAGCTAGGTATACTCTTAGCATTAACCCATTACATCAGTAATTTCTTTGTAGGTATCTGTATGAGATTTTATAAGAAAAATGAAAGGGAACACTACATAAGAGAGCCGTTTTCGATTAAACGTGCCTTCCAAAAACTCCATCAAACGCGAATGAAAGATAAACGCCCATTTGGAAAAATACTAGGTGATGCAGTTATTCATTCCATTCAAACATTACTATTAATTGGTGGTTTCATTATTCTATTCTCTGTTCTCATTAATATTATCCAGGAAGTAAAGCTTGCACTATTTTTCTCTCATTTTATCGGAGTTATTCTCAACTTTGCTGATCTCCCAAAAGAACTAGCGATTCCTGTCCTCTCAGGGTTGTTTGAAATCACCTTAGGAGCTCATGAGATTGCACTTGTCGAAAAATCCAGTATGTTAATGAAGGCAATTGTGATGTCTTTTATTTTAGCCTTTAATGGGATGTCTGTGCAGGCACAAGTAGCAAGTATTCTTGCTGAAACGGATATTCGTTTTCGCCCCTATTTCTTTGCACGACTCATTCATGGATTAATTTCTTGTATAGTAGTCATCGTATTATTTCAACCAATTTATCAACAAAAAAGTGCGATCCATACATTCTCCCAACAAGGAGTTAACTATTTAGAAAGTTCACTTGATTTACTACAAGCTACTGGTATTCCACTTACACTAATGGCATTGGTTATATATTTCTTCCTTATGTTTCAACAAAAAAACTAGCTAAATTTAGCCTTCAATGCTTTATCAACTGGGGGTGGAACAAGATCAGAGACATCTGCATGATACTTAGCTACTTCCTTTACCATACTTGAACTAAGAAAAGAATATTGATTATTAGTCATCATAAAAAATGTTTCAATTTCTTCGTTTAATTTTCTGTTCATTGAGGTTATTTGCATTTCATACTCGAAATCGGAAACGGCACGTAACCCTCTTAGTACAGCTTGAGCGTTCTTACTTTTGGCATAATCCATTACCAGTCCTGCACAGGAATCTGTTGAAACGTTCTCGAGGTGGACAGTTGACTGTTTCAATAACTCCACTCTTTCCTCTACAGTAAATAGAGGGGTTTTCGATTGATTATTAAAAACTGTTACGATTACTTGATCAAAAATCTTTGCACCTCGTTGTATAATGTCTAAATGACCATTCGTAATTGGATCAAAACTTCCTGGATAAATAGCTAGTTTAGTCATATGTTTAGTCATCCTTTCTTAAAATGGTAATTGCCGTCGTATTGCCATAATTATCTTGTTTCTCGACTTGATATCCTTTGATCGGTAATGGGAAGGAATAGTAAACGTCATGTTCGCAAACGACGATACCTTTATCTTTTAACAGGTTATATAAGTTTATTTCGTTTAAAATCTTTTCATATGGTATTTTTTGGTATGGTGGATCTAGAAAAATCATATCTAGCTTTAATTCCCGTTTCTTTATTGCCTTAAGTGCCCGTAAGGCATCGTTACGATAAATCTCAACTTGTGAATCGATTCCTAGCTGTCGAACATTTGTATGGATAACAGAAATCGCTTTAGGCTGTTTATCAACAAAAATAGCCTTTTCCATCCCTCTACTTATCGCTTCAATACCAAGTGCTCCACTACCAGCGAAAAGATCTAAACAAATTCCTTGATCGAAAAATGGACCAATTATCTGGAACAATGCTTCCTTTACTTTATCCGTCGTTGGACGTGTTAACTTATTTGGAACTGCTTGAATACGGTGCCCTTTATATTTTCCTGCAATAACTCTCAAATTATTACCTTCTTTCTAGCGTGAATCTATCTTACTATAGCACGCATTCAATCTTTTACTCAAATACTGATGTATATTTTTAAAAAAATTGTCCAAACTTTTAGTAGAGCAACTATTGGTTGCTTAATTCGGAGAAGACTTACATTTCCCCATAAGTTCTTCCTCCGGTTTCTCCTCTCCCTTTTCTTTTTATTTTCTGATAGAAAATAAAAAGAACCTGCAACAGTTGGTTGCAGGTTTTTTTTATTCTATAGGTATTAAATACCCATCTTATAATCATATTCTTTAGCCTTATCAATTGACGTACTCTCGAACTCTGTTTTGATAAAAGGCTTATATGATGGTTCTACCTCTGTAACGTAAGATAATTTCAATAATGCAGCCATTACTTCGTCTAATTCTTCTTGATTAACATAAATAATGGCATATTTAAGCTTTTTCGATACATGAATCAAATGACCATATCGTTTTAAATGCTTGACATGTTTCATTTGGTGGAACCATACAATGACTGCTTGGCGTTTTACTAGCATGATTATCCTCACCTTTTTGAAGATTTACCCCACAAATAACTACAATTAGACCTAGATTAAAAGCAAAAATCAAATAGAGTAAACTGTCATACCCTTTTCTCTAATCCATTAAGAAGCTCTACAGCCACAGCCTCCACTTCCAGAGCCACAACCACAGCCTCCGTCAGTTAATAAAGCTCCATCCTTTGGCACTTTCACTTTATCACTAACACTAAAGGCAACGATTTGACTAATTTCATCCAGTAATCCTTGAAGATTCGTTTCAGCAACTTTATATGTAGCAATAGTCTCGTGCATGTCCATCTCTCTTTTTGCTACACGCATCTCTTTCATAATTTTACTATAATCAGGGTGGTAACGACCGAATCGCTCTACTTCCTCATATAATTCTTTCATTTTATTAAATTCTTTTATTAGCTTCTGCGCATCATTATCTTGCTCCATGCGCTTTTTTGCCTCGTCATAAGCTTGTTTTACTTCAGATTGAAGTACCATTTGGCCTAAAGCCTCGGATTTATCTAAAATATCAACAATTTCCATTGTTGCTATCATCAAAACACCTCCATATTTGTATCATATCAACTTTTGGGCAAAAATAAAAGAGGCAGCATTCAATTAATCATTCATTGAACCTGCCATCTGCATTAGTAATTGCACTAATTGAATATTTTGCTGTGTCTTTTCAAGCCTCTGCGGAAGTGTCTTTCCGTAATATTGCTTCGATGTATATTCCAGTTCACGCAAACGATTCTTATCCCTTGATAAATAACGATACCATTCAGGATTTTTTCGAATGAAGCTCCACAAGTCTTCTCTTTGTTGCAAATAATGGTAAGTTTCTGGCTCCAATTTTATACCTCCTCTAATCTCGCGTTCTAAATGCAAATGGATCTGGTCTATTGGTTACGTCTTGATTAGAAGAATTGGTATAATCCTTATACTGACCAATTAGACCGACAACCTGGTTAATGGCTCCACTCAAATCATTGATATGTTTCTCTACCTTGTCAAGATCTAATTGGCCTAGCTGCTTTAATATTTTGGCATGTAGTGAATCGCTTTCTTCCTTGTTATGTTCTGATTTGTTCTCCTTCCAAATGGGATCATCTTCACCAAGTAATACAAACTGCTCGTAAAGTTCCTGCCAAGTCGATTCCCCACTCCGAACTTTTTTCACCAGCTCAGGATGGTCTTTTATAAATGCTTTAAATTGCTTAACAGATGGATGGAGTGAATCAGTCATGATCGGACTTCCTTCCTTTTACTAGTATCCACTATAGTCTATGTTGAAAATAGTGACATGTGTCAATCCGTATTATTTTTGTAAAAAGTTTTGGGTATAGTAAAGGTGGTAGGCACCTGCTCCAAGATGGGTATATTCTTCTTTTAATAAGGCATCTCTATGACCTTCGCTATTTAACCAGCCATGAATGACTGCAGGTACATCAACATAGTTTGCAGCAATATTCTCTCCCGCAGATAAATAATAGGCATCTGCATTGGTTAAACGCTCCTTTAAACCGTCACCATTAAGACTATAATGAGAAAAATAATTCTGCTCGAACATATCCTTACTATGGTCCTTGGCTGCTTTCGCTGCTAAATCATCCCAAGATAATTCACTCACGTTATACTGAGCTCTGATAAGATTAGTTACATCCAAAATCTGTTTCTCCATCCCTTGCTCAATCCCTTTCCATTCTTCCTTAGAAGGGTTTTCTGGCTCTGTTATCGTTCCAGCATAATAAAGCTCATAAGGCTTTTGTATCTCCATCAGTTCCTTGTTCATATACCGTACACCTGCTAAAATTTGTTCATATTGGTCAAAATATAATTGAACATAGTTGTTATCGGATAACTTTACAACAGGTCGTAACTTTAAATCCTTGTCTGATAATTTAAATCGCAAATTATCAAATTCTATTTCATTCTTTAGTTCGTATGAGTCTGAAATTTCCTGATAGGCTTGACCAATTTTAAAGGGTTGGATGGAGATAGGTTCAGATGGTGTATAGATCGAAACTATCTTGTTTTCTTTAACACCTATCTGAAAGTATTGGTCTTTCTCTTTATAGATCCACCACTCGTATCCATAGGGTGTTGGATCTATTCGATCAGCTTCACCATAATTATCTATTACTTTTTGCACATCTTTGTTCATATATTTCCATATAACATGTTGATAGGCCATAATTGGATGATCTTTCGCTAAATTTTCCTTGTTCGATGGACCTTTGTTTGACACGACATTTTTTTCTGCACGAATTTCTACCATTTCCTCTTTCGTTAAATAAAAGCAAAGAAATACTACAACGGGGATGCCTATGATTAATAGTATCTTGATTCTTGTTTTCATCTATTACTTCCACCATCCTTTTCTATATTCCTATATTAAATATATAGAGGAGAAAAAGTTTTTATACTGATTCTTCAATATAAATTGCATCTTCCTGCAATTCATACTATTATAGTTTTAGTGATAATTTTAGATGGGGTGAATGTATGAAAATTCAAGACACAGGTTTAGAAGAATTATTGATTGATTTAAAACCATTAGATGATGGGATGGAACGCGCTAATTTTGTTCGTGCCGGTCAATGGGATTATGAGCGAGTTACATATGATTATAAAATTGGATCACCAGAAGAAAATGTAACCTATTACATTAGAATGCAAGGATATGCAGTAGAAGGAGATGTGGATCGTGGAGATGCGGTTATTAAACTACTTACTCCTTTAATCGGTAAACATTATTACCCACATGGTATTGAATATGGAGAAGAAGAAGACTTCCCAACAACTACTGTAGAACGCGCGAAAAAAATATTGAAAAATGTGAAGGAAAATATTCAACCATTTGCAAAATGATGTATGTAGTAATGCATATCCGGCTGTATACCTAATTATACAGCCGTTTTTTAGCAAAACTGATAAATAGATTGGCATCTAACACTGGGGCAATTATCCTGTGAAAGGAGAAATTGGTTTATTTTGATAAAAAATATTACAAAACAACAATGGAAGTTAATTATTTCGTTGATCATTATTGTCATTGCAGCTTTCTTCATTTTGCCTGTTTCCATACCGTTAATTATTGCTTTTATTACAGCACTGGTGCTAAATCCACTTATCCGCTGGTTCATGAGAGTAGCTAAAATGAATCGAAAACTTGCCGTAACAACTGTGTTTATTTTATTTCTACTCTTAATCAGTACAATCGGTACATATGCTGTTACAAAATTAATTACTCAAGTAATCCAATTCACCGAAAATTTACCTGATTATATTGTTCAAATAAATCATAAATTAGCAGAATGGGAAGCTAACCTAGAGCATGTTACAGAGGATTTGCCTGATGAACTGATGGATCAAGTAAAATCAGAGATTGAAGGTACATTACTCACTTTAAGCAATCAGTTACGAGAAATTCTTAACATAGAGAAAATCGCAAAAGCTATTAGCCTAGTTCCTGAATATCTTGTAAGCTTGCTTGTCTACTTAATCGGCTTATTTTTGTTTATGCTTGAATTACCAAAATTAAAATCGATCGGATATTCCCATTTAACGGAGAGAACAGCTGAAAAAGTAAAATTTATGAATGCACGTCTATCCTATGTGATTTTAGGATTTTTCAAGGCTCAATTTTTAGTTAGTGTGATTATTTTTATTGTCAGCTTAATTGGATTACTGATTATCGTTCCTGAATATGCGCTTATCATGTCCTTAATTATTTGGATCATCGATTTTATTCCAATCATTGGTTCTATCGTTATTTTAGGTCCTTGGGCTTTATATATGTTTATTGTTGGTGATCTATTTGTTGGGATTCAGCTATCTATTTTAGCTATTATTCTACTGGCTATCCGAAGAACAGTGGAACCTAAGGTGATGGGGAAACATATTGGCTTATCACCACTTGCCACATTGATTGCGATGTATGTAGGATTAAAATTACTAGGCCTGCTTGGTTTTATCGTCGGTCCGTTAATTGTTATTGCATTTAATTCAGCAAATGAGGCAGGGATAATTAGATGGGATTTTAAACTTTAAAAAGAGCTACCCGCAGGGGTAGTTTTTTTATGTGTGGCTGGGACAAAAGAATAGTAAAGAAAGAAAAATCCGAACATTAATATTTCTGCACTGAAATCGCTCCGTCAAAATACTCCGCTTAGTCAGAGGATTGTTCGGATTCTCATTCGCTTTAATTAGTTATCTCCTAACCACTTTTATGTTCCTAAAATGGCTTTTATTAAACTTGTCGTTTTACCGCCATCATATAAGACGTATAGTAATAAATAGACCACAACTCCTGTAATTGCGGAGAAAAACCAGATTACACTTGTAATTGGTCCAATTTTCTGATGTATGGCAATTTTTCGCTTCAATGCTAAAATGATCGTTACAACACCAAAAACGGCACCTGTTGTGGCTAAAGTAATATGAAATATCAAAAAAATCGTGTAGTAAATTTTTAGATCATCTGGTCCACCAAAGCTTGTGTTTCCTAGAAATATCGTACGTGATACATAAATGATAAAAAACGCGAGTGCACTAAATGCCGCTGCCAACATTGCTTTTTTATGAGCTTTATACTTCTTTTTTATCACTAGTCGCCAACCGATGGCCACGAAAATAGCACTTATAATAATAAAAAGTGTACTAATTGTTGGTAATAGCTCCATAACAACCTACCTTTCCAATACATTAAGTTTGTTGCTCCGTTGGAAGTGGATCAATTTTGTCCGCACCACTTCTAAACCATGGGAAGAAAATTCTGGCAAGAATAATTCCGTAGATAATCTCCTGTGAAATCTTCATTAAAATACCGCCCAATTGCTGATCCTCCACGAGTTTAAGTGGTGAGAACATTTCAGGTCCACTTAATTCTAGCCCGTTAAGTACATTTGCTGGAACACATAGTGCCAGAGCTTGTATCCAACCACCGCTTGCCCCGTAAGTTTGATACAGTGCGTTTGGTGCGAAAATGATCAATGCACAGGCTGGGGTGATCAGAACACCATTTGCGACTATGTATCCAATTTTGAGAATTGGAGACAATGTATCCATTTCTTTAATCGGTGTAAAAACTGGCCACCACATTAAAAATGCTGCAATCAAAATGGTTACCGTAATGAAAGCATGAGCAAACACATCCGCCTTGGCGAAATCAAAAATGACTGGAATATGGTAAAAAGAAAATAAACCGTTAAAAACAATTAAAGCTATCAATGGTTTAGTGAGTAGTCTCAAAATATTCCGAAGAACTGGAACATTGAAAATACGCTCCCATGCCCATTTTGGAATCCCTTTAATAATTAAAATAGGGAAAAACAAATAATACAATGCCATTTGTACCATATGTGCTGTAAACATAATATGAGATAGTAGATCAATTGGAGACCCCTTTATAATGTATAGAAATAGCATTCCAATGTGAAAGTAAATGATTTGGTTTTTGGTTGCTCTCTTTTCCTCTCTTCGTTTAATAAAAAGAAGAAAATAAGCGAATATTAAAACTCCGATAAAAATTAAGTAATAGGGACTCCATAATGCTCTAAATCCAAAAATTTGTAGCTCTTGCCACATTTTTATCACTCCAATTTAAGTCGTCACACTAATGCCTATTATACCGAATGTGAATATAATTAAAAAGCAGATAATCTGATTATTTTCTACAATTTCATGAACAAAACATCATACCCATTCTTCTTTGGTCTTTCCCCGTAATAGAAAGAACCTGTGAAATGTGTTGATCCACTTCACAGGTTCGAATGATTACCACCAAACTAATACAACTAACGCCAAAATCGTTAGAAATGCGGCAAATACTCCACCATAGAACATAAAGGCAGGCATCTCGTGCCCTTTATGACTCATATGCATGAAATAATAGAGTTGAAAGCCAACTTGTACCGCAGCAAGAACAATGATTACTGGAATAACGAATAACTTACTCATTTCTGCCATTACCATACCAAATGCAATAATGGTAAAAATAATCATTAAGGCAAAGGTAATCACTTGTTGCTTCATTTCTTCTTTTCTTTTTTGCTTTTCATATTCTATTTGTGCAGTAGTTGCAGATACTTTTTCCGCCATCGCTTAAAGCACCCCCATTAGGTAAACTACCGTAAAGATAAACACCCATACTACATCAATAAAGTGCCAGTAAAGACTTGCAATGTAAAACTTAGGTGCATTATAAAGATTAAGTCCTCTTTTCGCATTTCTAATCATTAATGAAACAATCCATAATAACCCGAATAGTACGTGGCCACCGTGAAAACCAACTAAAGTGTAGAAAGCAGATCCAAATGCAGAGGATCTTAATGTAAATTCATATTCATGAATATAGTGTGTAAACTCGTAAATTTCTAATCCAAGGAAAGAAAAACCTAATACTACAGTAATACCTAACCAGATTTGCATCTTTTTAAAGGCATTGTTTTTCATGTGATACATAGCATAAACACTAGTTAATGAACTTGTTAAAAGTATCATTGTCATGATAAAAACTAATTCTAATCCGAATAACTCTTCAGATGTTTTTCCACCATTCACAGAGTCATTTAAGGCCAAATAAGTTCCAAATAAGCTTGCGAAAAGAACAGTTTCTCCACCGAGAAAGAACCAAAACCCTACAAATTTATTTCTTCCTTCTAAAGTTCCCTTTTCAGGATTAAGAGGCATTTCTTTTGGATTTAGTACATCGTGTTCACTCATTTTATTCAGCCTCCTTTTCTAAATCCTTTTTGTGAATATGGAATCCTAGATCATCCTTTAATGAACGGATTAACATGGAGCCGAGAGTGATACCCATTCCAATAAAGAGGACCCATAGCCATGCAAGGTTATCTTTTTGATAAATAAATCCGAATCCAGCGATAAATAGACCAACAGACATAACAAATGGTAGTATTGTACTGTTTGGCATGTGAATATCATTTACTGGTTCAGCAGGAGTCATGCCTTTTCTACCTTCTGTTTTTTCAATCCACAATGGATCTAAACCACGTACTAAAGGTAATTGTTTAAAATTATAAAATGGTGGTGGTGAAGGAATAGACCATTCTAATGTTCGCCCATCCCATGGATCTCCACTTACCTTCTCCCCTTTAACTTGTGTTACAACAATATTGTAAAGAAGGACAATGGTTCCGAGTCCCATTAGGAATGCTCCGGCAGTACTTATAGCATTCCCCAAATCTAATCCTTGATCCTCTAAATATACCCAATATCTTCTTGGCATACCCATCAAACCTAGGAAGTGTTGGATAAAGAAAGTAAGGTGGAACCCTACAAAGAATAACCAGAAGGTTAATTTTCCTAACTTATCACTTAATACTGTTCCAAACATTTTTGGCCACCAGTAGTGTGCCGCTGCAAATAAACCGAAGACAACTCCACCGACAATTACATAATGGAAGTGTGCGACAACAAAGTAACTATCATGATACTGATAATCGGCAGATGCTGCTGCGACCATTACCCCTGTCATTCCACCCATCGTAAAGGTTGGAATAAAACCTAATGCCCATAACATTGGAGTAGTCAATTGGATGCTTCCACCCCAAAGTGTAAAGAGCCAGTTAAAGATCTTAATACCTGTAGGGACCGCAATGGCCATGGTTGCAACCGCAAAAATAGAGTTAGCTGCTGGACCCATACCAACCGTAAACATGTGATGAGCCCATACCATAAAGCCTAAGAACCCAATTAAGACAGTGGCAAATACCATTGCTGAGTATCCAAAAAGACGTTTCTTAGAAAATGTTGAAAAGATTTCACTAAAAATACCAAAAGCCGGAAGTGCCAGAATATACACTTCAGGGTGTCCAAAGATCCAGAAGAGGTGTTGCCAGATAACGGCATTACCACCCATATTCGGATCAAAGAAGCCCGAACCGAATAATCGATCAAACATCATTAGGAACAACCCAACTGTCAATGCCGGGAAAGCGAATAAAATTAGTGCGCTTGCGACAAATGCAGTCCATGTAAATAATGGCATACGCATATAGGTCATACCTGGTGCTCTCATATTTACAATTGTTACAAGGAAATTAATTCCCCCCATTAATGTACCTGCACCGGATATTTGTAAACCTAGAACATAGTAGTCGACACCTTCGCCAGGTGAAGTGGTGGATAATGGCGCATATGCTGTCCAACCAGCATCTGCTGCTCCACCTGTAAACCAACCAACATTAAGCATAATCCCACCGAATAAGAACAACCAAAAACCAAGTGAGTTTAAAAATGGAAAGGCGACATCTCTTGCTCCAATTTGTAAAGGTACTACCGCATTCATAAATGCAAAGATTAATGGCATTGCTGCCAAGAAAATCATGGTCGTCCCATGCATCGTTATAAGTTCATTATAAAACCCTGCACTAACGAAGTCATTCATAGGTTTTACTAATTGCCATCTTATTGCTAGTGCTTCTAATCCACCTAGAATGAAAAATAATCCACCAGCAACTAAATACAAAATAGCAATTTTTTTGTGGTCTACTGTCGTTAAGTAATCCCACAACACTGAGCCAAAGCTTCTTTTTTTCGTTGCTACCATTGTGCTCACGTTAGGTTAACCTCCCTTTATTTCTATCATCCAAATCCTTTATTTTGCGCTTTCTGGAGTAATTTCAGAAGGCTTTAATTGCATTAAATAATCCGCAATCTTTTCTGCCTCTTCTTCACCAATTGAATCTTCATTTAAATAAGGCGCTTCAAGCATTCCGTTTCCAGGTTTCTTTTCTGCTGGATCTAGAATCCATCCGACTAACTCCTCTTTCGTATGCTCTAATACTCCAGCTACCATAGAACGGTCACCAAAATTGGACAAATTAGGTCCTACTGATGGAGTATTGTCAAGTGCATGACAGGATAAACAACTTTGTTCAAAAAGTGCCTTACCTTCTTGAGCTGTCGTAGATTCTGGGGTTGCTTCTGGATCTACATTTTGCATATCCTCCACCCATTGATCGTATTCATCTGGACTTACTGCAACAATTTTGAAATCCATTAATGAGTGTGAATCTCCACAGAATTCCGCACATTTGCCCCAATAGACGCCCTCTTCCTTTGCTTCAATATACATGGTGTTCTCATTGTCAGGGTTTACATCCATTTTACCAGAAAGTGCAGGCACCCAAAATGAATGAATCACATCACTTGATAGCATATTCAAATAAACTTTTTCTCCAACAGGAATATACAAATCCTGACTTGTTTGAATTTGTTCCTCTGCATACTCAAAATGCCACCAGAATTGACTTCCCGTAACGTTAATATTAATGCTATCCTCTTTTTTTGACTCGTCAGCTAAGTCATATGTAACGGCTATAGTCGGTACTGCAATTATGAGCAATAGTAAGATCGGAATTGTTGTCCAAACAATCTCAAGTGTTTTGTTCCCTTCGACTTGTTTTGGAATTTTGTTTTCCTCACCCTTTTTCTGACGGAACTTCATGATGACGTATACGTAGATAATCATAACGATTAAAAATACTACAATCATCACTAAAGTAGAAATAATAATGACTTTAAATGATTCCTCTGCCCCGTGTCCTTTCGGCATCAATGCAGTTAAATTATCTTTACCACAAGCCGAGAGAACTAACACCATCAATGAAAACAAAGACAGAGTTCGGATTTTTCCCATCCATTCTTTCATCTTTATACCTCTCTTTCTATAGATACATACTAAATTATTATTTAGAAAAACTTGATAAAAATCAAGTTCTACTGACTATAATTTTGATTTACAATAAATTATTTGGCAACGTAAATAGTATTAATGATAGAAACATTACCGTAAGATAAATTAATGAATAGACAAACATCTGATTTGCCCATTTTTTGTCGTCTTTCACAAAAAAGCCTTTTACAGATAACAAGATCCATCCTATCGTTAGCAATGCCGCAAGAATGACAAACATATAACCAATGCCATGTAGAAAAAATGGAATTGGTAGTAAGCAGGTTACATAAAGTATCATTTGTCGTTTCGTAATCGCAAAGCCATGAACTACTGGGAGCATAGGGATGTTTGCGCTTCGATAATCATCCACTTTTTTCATTGCGATCGCTAGAAAATGTGGTGTCTGCCATATAAATACTAATAAAAATAAAATCCAAGCAACCGGATGCAAACTAGGATCTATACAAGCCCAACCAATTAGTGGTGGTACGGCACCAGAAAGGCTTCCTATCGCTGTATTAATGGTATATTTCCTCTTGGACCACATCGTATACAAGATAACATAACTAAACCATCCAATAAAGCCATAAAACGCAGCCTGAAAGGATGCTAATGATAATGTTAATAGTCCTATTAGGGAAAAAGCTGTTCCTAATATTAATACGTGCTTTAAAGAAACAGTTCCAGTAACGGTCGGCCTATTTTTAGTACGAATCATCACCCGATCGATATCACGGTCATAATAGTTATTTAAAACACAGCCACCTGCTATCACAAAAGCTGTTCCAATCACACAAACTAACATTAGATGCCAGTTCGTCTTTAAGGAGGTTCCAGTATAATAGAGAGCTAACCAAAATCCAGCAAATGCAGTCAACGTATTAGAATTTATAATACCTATTTTTAGTAAAGCTTTTAAGTCAGACCATTTATAAATATACTCACTAGACTTTGTTACAAATACGGAATCATTTGTCGATAACTCCATCTTATCCATTATAGTATTCCCTCCTTTCTACCATTACAAAACAAAAATAATCAATTATATCCAATGATATTGTATCATGGATTTAATATGTGTGCTATTTAACTTTCATTTTCCATTGTAATTATGACATTTCTGTGAACTTTAACAGTTTCCTCCTAAGCATGAACAAATCTATATCATTATTTGATATAATAATGATTCATGACAGGGTTTACTATAGGAAAATGGTGAGTTACATCATAATCTCACACACTATATAATTACTAGCATAATCTTTAAAGACTTTGCAAGAATTTTATGTCATTTTTTGTATCATTATGCTATGATGCCATTATAATCCATGCATAGGAGATTGGAAAGAGTGAATTTATGAGTAAACAAATGATTAAGTCATTAAAAGTTTTATCTATTATTACTACTTTATGTATGATTTTCGTATTAGTAGGTGGGGCATTAGTTACGAAAACCGAGTCAGGAATGGGCTGTGGAGCGAATTGGCCATTTTGTTATGGGGAATGGTCAAAAGAAATGTTCATTGAATTAAGTCACCGATTAGTTTCAGGGCTTGCGGGAATATTGGTATTAGCTTTATCGATTTTGTCTTGGAAATTTTACGGACACATTCGTGAAACGAAATTTTTAGCCTTCATATCCTTTTTCTTTTTAGTACTTCAAGGGTTAATTGGTGCCGCTGCTGTCCTTTGGCCTCAATCGGATTTTGTCCTAGCATTACACTTTGGAATATCACTAATATCCTTTGCTGCTGTCTTACTTCTGACATGTTTAATTTTTGAAATTGATCAAAAATTTGATGCGGATTCGTTACATATAACACCAGTTTTTAGACGTCAGTTTCTATATTTAACTATCTATATTCTAATTGTTGTATACACAGGGGCACTAGTAAGACATTTAGACTCAAGTCTAGCATGCCCGAGCTGGCCATTTTGTGACAACAGCACTCCCTTTTCCATTGATTATCACCTTGGTCAATGGGCACAAATGATTCATCGTGTGTTAGCTGGGGTTGCGTTTATTTGGACTTGGGTATTATTATTTTCTATTTTGAAAAAATATTCAGATTTTAAAGTAATGAAGCAAGGATGGATCATTCAGACTACATTCATCACTTTTCAAGTATTGCTTGGTGCATTCGTTATTTTTACAAGAGCTAACCTTATGATTGCTCTCTTACATGCTCTAGTAATTACTTTATACTTTGGATTTTTGTGTTACTATCTACTTCTATCTTACAGAAGCACAAAAAAAGGCGAGACCAATTAAGGTCTTGCCTTTTTTGTATTGATTCTTCTCGTAGATTGAGCTATTTTT
Organism: Gracilibacillus sp. JCM 18966; assembly: GCF_055392695.1. Classification (NCBI taxonomy): domain Bacteria; kingdom Bacillati; phylum Bacillota; class Bacilli; order Caryophanales; family Bacillaceae; genus Gracilibacillus; species Gracilibacillus sp. JCM 18966. Next base: position 3,569,633 of record NZ_AP043883.1, read on the forward strand.
CTTTTATTTTTCGTTTTAAAAGGATTAGCAGATGGTTGTTTTTCTTCTTCTGTTGTCAATTCCTTAAGATTTCGGTTATAGTTTACATGTCTTGCTATATTGTTTAGAATACCAACCGAAAATAATGATACAACCAATGATGTTCCACCATAACTAACAAATGGTAATGGCACTCCAGTAATTGGTAATAATCCACTTATTGCTCCTAAATTTATAATGGATTGAATGGCGAACATGGATGAAATACCAATTGCTATCAGAGCTCCAAACCTGTTTTCACATTGCTTTGCAATAAACAGTCCTCTTAGTACAATGATAGCTATGTTCACTACTACAAATAATACTCCAAATAAACCTAGCTCTTCGGCGATGACCGCCATGATAAAATCACTTTCCGCTTGAGTTAAATATCCTAGCTTCTGAATACCTTGTCCTATTCCAGAACCTGAAATCCCACCAGTAGCTATCGCGATATAGGATTGAATGAGCTGGTATCCACCATGATCTGGATCGGCAAATGGTTGGTAGGCTCCGGTAAATCGTGATATTTTTTCATCTGTTAACATATGGATTCCAAGCGCAATTAAAACTGTAAATCCTATGGAAATTAAGACAAACAGATGGCGAAATTTAATCCCTGAACTAAAAATAACGGAACAAGCAATGGCGAATATGATCGCACCTGTACCGATATCTGGCTGAAGCACTACTAGCCCAACTAATAAACTAGTAATAATAAGAGGTGGTAAAACCCCTTTAAAAAAATCACCTATGTATTCCTGCTCTTGTTTTTTCGTGTAAACAGATGCAAGATAGATAATGATGCCAATTTTAACAAATTCGGATGGCTGAATAGAAAATGAACCGATATATATCCATGATTTTGCGTTATTAACAGTCGCACCAAACAAAAGTACTGCGAATAAAGAAATAATCAATAATAAAACAATCCATTTAGTCAGCTTATGGTAAAATTTATAATTAAAAAAACAGGCAAATAGAAATCCTGCTAATCCAATTACAAACCACATTGCTTGTTTTAGCATTAATTCATAAGCTGGCTCTCCCTCTAAATAAGAAGTTACCATACTCGCACTATATACCATCACTATTCCAAATCCAGCTAACAATAGGGGTGGTAACATTAAGATAAAATCAAAAGTTTTCCGTTTTGGCTTCATAATGAATACCTCTTATATTTTAAATATAGTAGTCTACTGATTTACTACATACTCTATTCTATCATAAAATATAAAAACCTTGCCAATATGGCAAAGTTCCTAATTAAAAATATTATACTTTTTGTGATGCTTCATGCAATACATTCAATTGTCTCTCTAGATTCTCAAGCAATTCTTTTCCGTCTTTTTCATCTATTAGATTAAGTCTAACGGCAAAATCAATTTCTCTAGACAAACCAAACATTTGTGTATCTAATACTTCTTCGTATAGAGGACATTGCGGCATCGTTAAATTATCTATTTGAACTTTGATCAACTGTAAAATTTTATCTGCATCAGCCTTTAGAAGTGCATATGCCTGCTCTTCTTTACTAACCGCCACATCAGGTATCAAAAAAATCCCCTCCGTCAAAAACTTACTTCTATACTTTATATTATCGTGAATAAAGGAAAATTGCAAGATAATACAAGGTTGTTTACTAATATTCTATTCTATTAATTCACATTCATGCATTTTTTATTCCACTCTGCTATTCTTATATAGGGGTGATAAATTTGATTATACAAATTAAGGGAAATGTAAAATATCCAATTACATTGGACCCTAGTGTTTGGATTTTTGATGATCGAAAAATTCTGTTAGAAGATGCGTTCAAGGATAAGGTTATAGAAAAAAATGAGGAAGAATTTTCTGGACAAGATAGTAATCGGATCAAGCCACAAGTGCACAATAGTATTAAGAAATATAATAAAGATGAATTATTACATAGATCTTATGTAATGCCAATATACGATTTTATTGGTAATGCAGAAATAAATGAGGAAACTGAATCTGTTCAATTAGAAACATCAGAAGAAGTCATCGATATTACGATTGATCAACTGAATTCTGGCTTGCTTCTATTCTCGATCGAAGGTAAACAAATTAAAGAAAATGGACCTGCCTATTTCCTATTCGGTGATGGGTCTAATCAAGAGGCTCCCATAAAAGGACTTAAAGTCATCCACATACTATAATATTTAATATAACGTATCTACAGCTTTTAACTAAAAAGCCATTATCATCTGACAACCTTCTCTAAAAGTGTATGTATATTTTCAAACATAAAACGAAAAATATTCATATAAAGAGGAGGTTATTTTTTATGGTGAAATATATAACAATTGCTTTCGTTTTATTTTTTATGGTAGCCTGTGGTCAGCAACAACAGGAAAGTCAAACGAATGAACAAAATGATTTAGGAACGGTACAGCTACAAAATTCTGATCCAGCTCAACAAGAAAATATGAGTAACCAAGATAAAGCGAAATACCTAGCAAATGTGGCAAGTCAAGTGCCCGATGTCAATGACGCAACAGCACTCATCACTAATCGCGGCGTAATCATAAGTATTGACGTAAATGAAGACCTTGATCGCTCCGAGGTAGGCTCCATTAAATTTTCGGTGCTAGAAGCTATACAGCATGATCCATACGGAGAAAATGCTATTATTGTTGCAGATCCAGATATGCATGAAAGATTGAAAGGAATTGGAGATAAAATACAGCAGGGCCATCCAATTGAGGCAATTACTGAGGAATTATCCAATATTACTGGTCGATTAATTCCTGAAATTCCATTGAACGAAAAACAGTCCGAAAAAATAGATCAAAATAAGCAAAAAATGGACGAAGAAAAAGATCAGGAATTAGAAAATATTACAGATGAGCAATCTAATCATCAAAAGGATCGTTAATGCTAACGATCCTTTTTCCTTTCTTATTGTTTTGCTTTATTGTAATAGTTTACACCATATTGGGAACCTTCAGAAACCATTTCTGCATTTTCTAAGCTAGAATCCTCTGGATGTCCTGCAGAATTAATCGGCAAATCTGTATCCTTCTTTCTTAGAGAATCAGATATTTTTTGGAATTTATTTTTTATTTGAGCCCTTCTCGATTTTCCCATCAACGCATAGGATAATGTGACAACAGCTGCTCCACCGAGTGCACTTGTGATTTTTTTATTCATTTCTCTCACCCTCTCCTTACCTTCTGTTATAAGTTATATACCCTATCAAAACTAACTAAAACATTTTAGGTCTGACAAAATATGTTACAATAAAAAAAGAAAGTTTTATAAAAGTGACCAGAGGTGATTGAATGAGGGTAAAATGTGTCATCTGTGATAAAATCAATCGAATCGATAATGACTGCCCACAAGCAAAAAAGCTTAGAAATAGATTAATTCATACGTATATGTGCCCATCATGTCATGAGCGAATTACAAAAAAGACAAAAACAAGAAAACAATCAGGAAATTTTCGTCTATACCAAAATAAAAAGGTAAAGGATGAATTTCTCTCTTAAAGATAGCTATAGCTAAAATAGAAAAAGCCTGGGAGTCCCAGGCTTTTTCAAGTCGTACATTAAGATGGATTAATGATCATTTTGTGGTTGATGTTTCCGCTCTTGATGGAGTCTTAAACGATAAACTCCCATCACAATCGCTATTATAAATAAACTTTCTGCTAATGGTAAATTAAGACCAAAGATCAGCGTTAAGAAGAACATTCCAATAAACAGTAGTATATAAATGATCAATGATTTTAAAGGTGATAGTTTCTTCGCAAATCCGAACTTATATGCAATAATTGCGAATACGACAACAGTTAAGTATAAAAAGAAAAATCCTCTAATTAAAAGGCCCATCTCTTCATCATTGGCCATATTTACTTCTGTCCCTAAATCTCTCATAAAAAAGTCTGCAATTGGCCAAAGATTGTTAGGTACTTCGATAACCATATCCGTCTTCATTGTTAACCTCCATTATTTCTCTCCATAATCTCTATCATACTAAATAAGAATATGATATGCTAGTAAAATGAGAATATTGTTAAGGTTGGTGTGTCGAAATTGTCTACGATTCAATGGTCAAAATTATTTTTAGCAATATTTGTTATCCTATCTTTCTCTGCAGCAGGGGTTGGAATTGCCCTAAGAAATATTTGGGTTATTGTTGGATCCATTATTCTCGGCTTTTTGCTAATGGGATATGGTATAGCCCAAAAGAAAAAAACAAATGCTTAAAGTTAAAGAAAATTCGAATTAGTTCATCAGGATATGATCTAATTCGAATTCTTTATGTACAATATAATTTGCCTTATTTTAATTCAATGTAATCATTCATCAAACGTTCGTATATCTGTTTATTACAGGTTAAAATTGTATTATTATGCAGTAAATCTATTGGATTACCGTTTGCCTGAACGGTAATGCCGCCTACCTCATTAACTAAGATAAATCCTGCTGCAAAATCCCAAGGCGCGAGCTGCATCGTTAAATATGCATCTATAATCCCTTCTGCAAGAAAAGCAAACTCTAGCGCCGCTGAACCATAGGATCTCGTTCCCCTACTATCAATAATCAGCTGTTGTATTTTCTTTTCATTGATGCGTTTATTTTCACAAGCTATTATACTGTTCATGGCAATAATACTTGTTTCTAAACGAACCTCATCATTCAGCGGTTTTAGTCTAGTATCATTTCGGTAAGCCCCTTGTCCTTTAACAGCGGTATAAAGCACATCATCCATTACATTATAAATGAGACCAATTTCACCAATACCATCATGATAAATCCCAATAGAAATAGCAAAATTTCTTTTTTGGTGAACAAAATTCATCGTGCCATCAATTGGATCTATAATCCATACAATGCCATCAAGTGATTCCACCTTATCACCATAACCCTCTTCTCCTATTAACTTATGATCTGGGTAATTGGCTTTTATGTTCTCCACAAAAAATTGCTCAGTAGCTCTATCAACATCTGTTACGAGATCATTTGCATTTGATTTTGTATCGATTTTGAAGGCTTGCTCCATTTGTTCACGAATGTTATCTCCAGCTTGGTATATCCATTTCTTTGTATTGATTAGTAGCTCTTCTCGGATGGCATCATTCATTGCATTTCCTCCGTTCCAAAATATCAGTAGCTTCTATTTTAGCAAAAATTCGGAAAAATTGAAAATAGAACAGTATTAGTTGCAATCAAATTAGAATTAATATAAAATTATAATTATGTTAAATTAATCAGGAAGGTGACAGATATGACTTTTTCAGGTTTCGAAGCAAAGGATTTTGATACATTTACTATAGAGGGACTAGATGAAAGAATGGAAGCCATCCAAAAGCGAATTCAACCGAAATTCAAACAGATCAGTGAAGAAATTATTTCTGACCTAGAAGAAACGGTTGGCCAAGATATGTACCTTCATATAGCCCGACATGCTCGTAGAACAGTTAATCCGCCAAAAGACACTTGGTCAGCTTATGCACATAATAAGAGAGGCTACAAAAAACACCCACATTTTCAAGTTGGATTGTGGCATGATCATGTTTTTGTTTGGTTAGCCTATATCTATGAATTACCACACAAAAGTGAAATTGCCAAGAAATTTTTGGATGAAATAGATGATATAAAAAGCACCGTACCAGTAGATTACCAAGTCTCTCTCGACCACATGGAAAACAAAGCAGAATCATTAAAACACATAAATTTAGAAAAGGCCCTGCAAAGATTTCAGAATGTGAAAAAAGGTGAATTTTTAATTGGACGACAATTTAAAGCAGATGACCCGATTTTAAGAGACGGAAAGGTATTTATTCAAGAAGTGAAAGACATTATTCAAACATTAGCTCCGCTATACAAGTCATCTCTGCTATAAATTAACGATCTCATGCTGCTCCAATGTCTTCGCCTTTTTTATGACGCGAAACGGGACATAACCTGATTGCTTTTCAAATTGTCGATCTAATTGCTTCTCTTCCGATTTTGATGGAACAATTTGTTTAAAGCGATGATAAGCAAGCATCAAATCCTGTTTCGCTACACCTTTTTCATAGACTTTTTCAATAATGGAATAATAATTAACAACATCAATAATTTCCTCTGTTGACCAACTTTCATTAAGTGGATAACTATAATTCATAAAAACACCTCTTTAACTATATCCGTATTGTCAAAATATTTCTTACCCAAATAGCTTTTAAGCTTGATTTAATAACTTTTTACACAAAAAAACTTGCCACCCCCTTCAAAATAGGGTATTTATGAGGTAACCACACACTCAAAATCCCTAAGAAAGGTTGTGACAAGTTGTTACCTCAATTTATATACTATTTACTTCAATATATCAAGTATCAAGAACGAATTATTTATGCTTTACTAGGCATGGTGTTAGGTAAATCTATTGCTCGACCAGCTTATGATGAACCTCTCAATCAACCTTATCGAAAATTACAAGTCGATGAGATGCCCATCATCGAAAAGCTGGAAAAACTAGATTTTCAACAATTATTGAAGGCGTACCACCTTCAATATGGCAAGGTATTAAAGCCAGTCGCCCGCCGGAAAAATAGTGTGGTGAAAGTTCCAGCGACGCTCACCTGCCCAAAATGTACAGCTCCTTCTGATTACCTTTATGCCAATAATGGAGACAAAGGACAGTATTTGTGTAAGGTGTGTGATTGTTTATTTAATCAAAAGAATCGTTTTGCGAAAGAAGCTATCCTTAAATGTCCCCATTGTTCTTACGTGCTAGAACGCATTAAAGAACGTAAAGATTTTGATATTTACAAATGTAAAAACAACGGTTGTTCTTTTTATCAACGTAACTTACGCCATATGACCAAAGAAGAGAAGCAACGTTTTAAAGAAGATCCGCAAGCATTTAAGGTGCGGTATCTCTTTCGTGCTTTTCGTTTTGATTTCCAGCCGATGGCAGCTACATCTCCCGTGCAACCGAAAGTGGATTTGTCTCGTATTCACGCTTCTCCACACGTTTTAGGATTGATCTTAACGTATTATGTCAATTACGGGATCGGTGCCCGCAAAACAGCTGCCATGATGTACGATATCCATGGGGTGAAGGTCTCCCACCAAACGATTCTTAACTACATAAACAGTGTGGCACTTCGGATGAAACCCTTTGTCGACCATTATCCTTATCAGCTATCAAACAGCTTTTGTGGCGATGAAACCTACATCCGTGTCAAAGGGCGCTGGCATTATCTTGTCTTTTTCTTTGATGCGGTGAAAAAGCTCATCCTAGCTTATCCTGTATCGCCGCATCGTGATACAGAAGTCGCTGTTCGCGCGATAGATGATGTCTTACAAAAGTTTGGTGAGAAAGATAAACTCCCTGACAACTTGAACTTTGTAGTAGATGGTAATCCTATTTACATCTTGGCACAGCATTACTTTGCGCAACATGACATCCACTTTGATATCACTCGTGTGATTGGCTTAACCAATGAAGATCCGGTGTCAAAAGAGTATCGACCGTTAAAACAAATCATTGAGCGCTTAAACCGTACGTTCAAAGGCAACTATCGTCCTACGACTGGGTTTGGTTCAGAAGCTGGATCCGTATCTTTTGTCACCTTATTTGTGGCTTATTTTAACTTTTTACGTCCTCATGCCTCATTGGAGCAAAAGGTACCTGTGACGCTTCCTGAATTAGCTAATATCCAGTTCATGCCTGGTAAATGGGTACAACTACTGGCGTTAGCGGAGGACTTCTTGGCAGAAAAGACATCTGCTTAACCTACAACCGTACGGCTAATCACTTAGCCACCGTGAAACTGCTTGCCCTTGACTGTCGTGCCCCTTCTTAGGGATCAATGGTTGGGGACGGGGCCCCGGCCATTGGAGCTTAGAAGGGATCGGTCGTGGTACGCTAGACAGGCGGATGGGAGCCGTATAGGCTTTATTTTTGCCATCCGCCAACGGAATCACTACCACGACCGCAAACAAAGTCAAGGGTGGCGGCCGACAGCAGAGCAGGTCACAGTAGCCAGTGTAGTAAAAGCACTGGTTTATTTGACACGGCCTCGTTTATCTCCACTCTCTGGTGCTAATTTTTTTCTTCTTGAATTCCCAACCATTTTAAATTATAATCTACAACTTCACCTTATTATCTGGAACTTTATTTCCATCCCATTTAGTTTTCATAGAATTTTTTACAGTTCCACTATATCTATTCCTATTTTAGCATAATTCATAAATTTATCATAAAAGCTAGCTATTGCACGATCAATTTGCTATAATACATTTTGTTTTATTATTTTTCCGTGTAAAAGGAGCAACAATCATAGATGTTAACCCAAAATGAAACACCACTATTCAGTGGTTTAAAAGCACATATAGAGAAAAATCCACGCGCTTTTCATATCCCAGGTCATAAACAAGGAAAAGGGATGGATCCCAAATTTCGCAAATTCCTGGGTGAGAATACGTTATCACTTGATTTAATAAATATTGAGCCATTAGATGACCTACATCATCCTCGTCATATTATAAAAGAGGCACAAGAGTTAGCTGCAGAAGCTTTCGGAGCGGATCATACTTATTTTTCTGTACAAGGTACAAGTGGTGCTATTATGACGATGATTATGAGTGTTTGTTTGCCTGGTGATAAGATCATAGTACCAAGAAATATTCATAAGTCCGTTTCTTCTGCTATTATATTTTCTGGAGCTGTACCGATATTTATTCATCCCGAGCTTGACCATAAATTAGGAATTTCACACGGGATCACACCGAACGCTGTTCAAAATGCATTAGAAGCACACCCAGACGCAAAGGCTGTATTAGTAATTAATCCAACTTATTTCGGCATTGCTGCTGACCTAAAAAAAATCGTAGAAATTGTCCATCAATACCAGATCCCTGTACTAGTAGATGAAGCACATGGGGTGCATATTCATTTTCATGAAAGGCTTCCATTATCGGCAATGCAAGCAGGAGCAGATATGGCAGCAACAAGTGTCCATAAATTAGGTGGATCTTTAACACAAAGCTCTGTCTTAAATGTGAAGGATGGTTTGATTAATCATGAAAGAGTCCAAACAGTCATGTCTATGCTCACTACCACTTCCACTTCCTATATATTGCTTGCTTCATTAGATATTGCCCGTAGGTACTTAGTACAAAATGGGATGTCTTTATTATCTGAAACAATCGAAAATGCCAGATATCTTAGAAAGGAAATAAATAAGATACCTACTCTCTATTGCCCTGGCAGTGACTTACTTGGAACAGAGGCGACCTTTGATTACGATCCAACCAAGATTATTATCTCTGTCAAAAATTTAGGAATTACTGGGCATGAAGCAGAGATATGGCTACGCTTGAATTATCAAATCGAAGTGGAATTATCGGATATGTACAATCTTTTGTGTATTATTACACCTGCTGACAACCTAGAGGATATGAAGTACCTTCTTTCAGCTTTAAATCATTTAGTGGACACACATTATTCTTCAGCAAACGATACAACTGTAAAAGCACAAGTTCCCGATATTCCAATTTTAGCAGTAAGTCCTAGAGAGGCGTTTTATGCGGAATATGAAGTCATACCTTTGAAGAACTCCGCTGGTAGAATCAGTGCTGAATCGATTATGATATATCCTCCAGGAATACCTATATTTATACCTGGTGAAATTATATCTGAAGAAAACCTACAATATATTTATCATAATTTACAGTCGAATTTACCTGTTCAAGGTCTTCAGGACGAAAGCTTGCAAATGATAAGAGTTTTAAAAGAGCATAAAGCATTTAAATAGAGCTGTAGTTTTCTACAGCTCTTGATTTATGAAGTGATAGGACGTTAAGGAGTTTTTATAGTGGCAGGATCAGCTATTTCATATCCTTTATCCCTTAAGCCTTTTACAATATCAGCGAGTGCTTCGGCAGTCCAAGGTCTGTCATGCATTAATAGATTTGCACCATTTCTTAACTCTGGAGCATTTAACATAATCTCTGTTATTGCCTGCTTTGACTGGTATTCACTTACCCAATCATATCCATAGCTCCAGTTCATTAAAAGCATTCCTTCTTTTTCAACTAAGTTCTTCACAAAGTCTGTGTTGGCACCATTTGGCGCTCGGAAAAATTGTGGTTTTTCTCCAATAATTTCATTAATTAGAGCATTGAGTGATAATATTTCTTCTCTTTGTATTTCTTCATCTACTTCTGTTAAATTTTGATGATTAAACGTGTGATTCCCAATTGCGAATCCCATCTCGTGAATTTGTTTTAAAGTATTCTTTTTCTTTTCTGTTTCAAGGAAATGGCCATTCACAAAAAAAATCGCAGGTGCTTCTAATTCACTTAAGGTTTTTGCCATTTCTAGTGCATGGTCATCTGGTGCATCATCAATCGTCAAAAGAACGACCTTTTCGTTTGTTCCTTCCTTAATTGGCTCTAGAAACCAAACATCATTTATTATGTATAGTGGTTCTTTTTGAACAAGGTGATTAGACTCTTCTACTGAGTCCTGAGCAGAATCTGACTTTACAGGTGGATCCTGTTCATCTTTGTTGTTTTCTTCTGTTTTATCCATTACCTCTTCGTTTGAAGAAGCTATATTATCTTGTTCCTTTTCAGACGATTTATTTTCATTACTACAGCTACAAAGAAGCATCAAAACAAATACGATTATAGCTAAAAAGATTCCCTTTTTCATAAAGATCCCTCACTTTACAAGAATTTACATAAACGACTAGAAAAAAGAGTCTGCTAGGCAGACTCTTATCCATTTATTTTACGATATGAATTGGTGAACCAATTGCTACTTCAGCAGCTTCCATCGTAATTTCACCTAGTGTTGGGTGAGCATGAATGGTTAAAGCTAAATCTTCAGCTGTCATGCCTGCCTCAATTGCTAGACCAATTTCAGAAACCATATCACTAGCATTTGGACCTGCAATTTGACCACCGATGATTAAACCATCCTCTTTACGAGTGATTAGCTTCATAAAACCATCCCCAGCATTTAACGAGAGTGCTCGACCATTTGCTGCAAATGGGAATTTAGATGCTACCACATCATAACCTGCTTCTTTTGCTTCTTCCTCTGTATAGCCAACTGATGCTAATTCTGGATCAGAGAATACAACAGCAGGAATCGCATTGTAGTCAATTTCTGCATTTTCACCAGCAATGGCTTCCGCAGCAATTTTACCTTCATAAGAAGCTTTATGCGCAAGCGGTGGACCTTCCACAATATCACCAATTGCATAAATATTTTCTACATTTGTGCGACATTGCTTATCGATTTTAATAAGTCCTTTTTCAGTCATTTCAATTCCAACTTGTTCAAGGCCTATTTCAGCTGTGTTAGGGCGACGTCCAACGGTTACTAATACATAATCTGCTTCAATTGTTTCTTCTTTTCCTTTTGCTTCATAAGTAACTTTCACACCATTATCGGTTTCTTCTACCCCTTTAGCTGTGGCACTTGTAATAATTGTTGCACCTTTTTTCTTCAATTTCTTCTTCACAAGTGCACTCATTTGCTTTTCAAAACCATTTAAGATATCTTTTAAACCTTCAATAATGGTTACTTCTGTTCCAAAGCTTGCATAAGCTGAACCTAATTCGGTACCTACATATCCGCCACCAATAACGACTAATTTTTTCGGTACTTCTTTTAAATTCAATGCTCCAGTAGAATCTAGCACACGATCAGAGAACTTGAATGTTGGTAATTCAATTGGTGTAGAACCTGTTGCAATAATGCAGTTTTTGAAGGTATAAGTTTGAGAATTTTTGTCATCCATTACCTTTGCTGTATTTTTATCAACAAAGTACACTTCACCTTTTACAATGTCTACCTTGTTACCTTTAAGAAGTGATTCCACTCCACCAGTTAATTTTTTAACAACAGAGCCTTTCCATTCTTGTACTTTGGAAAAATCAACGGAAACATTCTCTGTTTTGATGCCCATTGTTTCATCACCTTGAGCATATTCAGCACGGTGTCCTGCTTGGATTAGCGCTTTGGATGGGATACAGCCTACATTTAGACAAACTCCACCAACATTGCCTTTTTCTACTACAGTAACCTTTTGACCAGTTTGTGCTGCACGAATTGCTGCAACGTATCCTCCTGGTCCCGCTCCAACTACTAACGTATCTAGTTCAATTGGGAAATCTCCAACAACCATTATTACCCCTCCATCATAATTAATTGTGGGTCTTCAAGTAAACGTTTAATTTGATTTAATGCTAATTGTGCTGTTGCACCATCAACGATTCGATGATCAAAGCTTAATGATAATGCTAAAACAGGTGCAACAACAATTTCGCCGTCTCTTACAACAGGCTTCTCTGCTATACGACCTATTCCGAGAATGGCAGCTTCTGGATAGTTAATTACTGGAGTAAACCACTGTCCACCTGCAGAACCGATATTAGAAATAGTACAAGAAGCACCCTTCATTTCATTTGGAGCAAGTTTTCCTTCTCTTGCTTTAACTGCGAGCTCATTGATTTCTTTAGAAATACTGAAGATAGATTTAGCATCAGCATTCTTAACAACTGGTACTAGTAAACCTTTCTCTGTATCTGCAGCAATTCCAATATTGTAATAATGCTTTTGCACAATCTCATCAGTGTCATCATCAATGGAAGCATTTAAGATTGGGTATTTAGATAATGCAGAAACTAAGGCTTTTACTACGTATGGTAAGTAAGTTAACTTAATTTCTTGCTCTGCTGCAACAGGCTTGAATTTTTTGCGGTGAGCAACAAGTGCTGTAACATCAACTTCATCATGTAATGTAACATGTGGAGCTTTGTGCTTAGAATTAACCATCGCATTAGCAATTGCTTTACGAATTCCACTCATTTTCTCACGTGTTTCTGGATATTCACCTTCAGGCTTAGCAGCTGGTGTTGTTGTTGCTTTTGCTTCCTCTTTTGGTTGATCTGCAGATGCTTCTGCTTTTTGATCACCATTAATGAAGGCGTCAATGTCTTCTTTTAAAACACGATTATTTTTTCCTGTTCCAGAAACTTCTGCAATGTTAACATTGTTATCACGTGCATATTTTCGCACAGATGGCATTGCAATTACTCGATTATTTGGATCCTTACTAGACGCTTCAGTATCTGGTGATTCTTCTTTCTTTTCCTCTTGTTGCTCAGGCTTTTCCTCTTTTGGTTCATCTGGTTTTGATTCTTCAGCAGAACCTTCTTCACCCTCATAGCCTTCTGCATCAATAGTAATAATTGTTTCACCAACTGTAGCGACAGATCCTTCTTCAAAATGTACTTCCTTCACGGTGCCGTCCACTGGTGATGGAATTTCGACAACGGCTTTGTCATTTTGCACTTCACATAGCACATCATCTTCTTTAATTTCTTCGCCAGCTTTAACAAACCATTTTACGATCTCACCTTCATGGATACCTTCTCCAATATCAGGTAATTTAAATTCAAAAGCCATTCTATTGACCTCCCGTCCAGTATTAATTCATTAGAAATTGATGACTTTGTTTGCTTTTTCGATAATATCATTATAATTTGGAAGCCATACTTCTTCTGCTTGTGTAAAAGCATATACAGTATCTGGTGCAGCTACTGTCAAAATCGGAGCTTCTAAATGTAGGATTGCACGTTCTTGTACATTTGATACAATATAGGACGCTAATCCTGCTTGTCTTTGTGCTTCTTGCACCATTACCATACGGTTTGTTTTCTCGACGGATTGCACAATTGTTTCAAAATCGATTGGCATGACTGTGCGTAAATCGATAACTTCCGCTTGAATTCCGTCTTTTTCTAGTTCTTCTGCTGCTTTCAATGCAGAATGAACCATTGCTCCATATGCAACTAATGTTACGTCAGTACCTTCGCGTTTCACCTGAGCTTTTCCTAATTCGATTGTATAATCTTCCTCAGGCACTTCTTCACGGAAGGAACGATATAACTTCATGTGTTCCAAGAATACTACTGGGTCATTATCTCTAATAGAAGAAATTAATAAACCTTTCGCATCATATGGTGAAGATGGTATGACAACTTTTAAACCAGGTTGTTGTGCTACCAAGCCTTCAAGAGAATCCGCATGAAGCTCAGGTGTATGAACCCCACCACCAAATGGTGAACGAATCGTAATAGGAGCATTCATCGTATTTCCAGAACGATAACGCAAACGTGCCATTTGGCCATTGATAGCATCCATTGCTTCATAAACAAAGCCGAAGAATTGAATTTCAGGAACAGGACGGTAGCCTTGTGTTGCTAAACCAATCGAAATTCCGGCAATTCCTGATTCTGCAAGTGGTGTATCAAATACACGTTCTTCGCCAAATTCTTTTTGTAGACCTTCTGTAGCACGGAAAACCCCACCGTTTTGACCAACATCTTCTCCAAACACTAATACATTTTCATCATTTTTAAGTTCAACTCGTAAAGCATCAGTAATTGCTTGAATCATTGTCATTTGAGCCATCGTTTACTTCGACTCCTTTGCTTCATATTCTTCTAATTGTTCCTTCAAGTGTGCTGGAAGCTCTTCGTACATATTATTGATTAAATCAGATACCTTTTGTTTAGGCTGTTCATCTGTTTTCTTAATCGCAGCTTTGATTTCTTCTTTTGCTTTTTCAATTACTTTGTTTTCTTCCTCTTCTGACCATAATCCTTTTTCCTCAAGGAACTTACGGAAACGAACGATTGGATCCTTCTTCTCCCATTCGTTGTCCATATCTTCCGTACGATAGCGTGTTGGATCATCCCCAGCCATTGTGTGTGGACCATAGCGATAAGTTAAAGTCTCTATCAATGTTGGGCCTTCACCGTTTACCGCACGTTCTCTAGCTTCTTTCGTAGCAGCATAAACAGCTAGAACGTCCATTCCGTCAACTTGAATACCATCAATGCCAGCTGCAACTGCTTTTTGAGCTAATGTCTTAGCAGCGGATTGTTTTTCGACAGGCACAGAAATTGCAAAACGGTTATTTTGTACAACAAAAATCGCTGGTGCTTGATAAGCCCCGGCAAAATTAATTCCTTCGTAGAAATCACCTTGTGATGTACCACCATCACCCGTATAAGTTATCGCAACTGATTTTGCCCCACGTTTTTTCATTCCTATTGCTACACCAGCAGCTTGTGTATACTGTGCACCAATAATGATTTGTGGACTTAATGCATTAACACCTTCAGGCATTTGATTACCATGATAGTGTCCACGAGAGAATAAAAATGCTTGATAAAGTGGCAGCCCATGCCAAATTAATTGTGGTACGTCACGATATCCTGGCAATATAAAATCCTCTTTTTCAAGAGCGAATTGGGTACCTAATTGTGATGCTTCTTGTCCAGCAGTAGGTGCGTAGAAGCCTAAACGACCTTGACGATTCAACGCAATAGAACGTTGATCAAGGATTCTAGTGTAAACCATTCGATACATAAGTTCTTTTAATTCTTCATCTGATAAATCAGGCATTGCATCTTCGTTAACAACTTTACCTTCTTCATTCAGAATTTGAAACGTTTCAAATTGTTCTTCGATATTTTCGACTGTACGCTTCAAAAAGATTCACCTCTTCCTTTCTATAACCCCAAAATGTAATTTATCAAAAATAGCTTTCCCAAAAGATTAAAAAATCTGTACCAAAGTCATCATTATTGCTTTACCCGCTATCGTTACTACTAATCAATTTTGGGTCAAGAACATCTGTTACATATGATTTAAAAAATCAAATTGGTACAATTTTTATTCATGTATAGTTTAGCCTATTGAACGAAGTTGGTCAAACACTTTGCAACAATTAATATAATTTTTTTGTGTTTTTCTATGTTTCGTTAACTGAAAAAAGTATCTCACTTTTTTAAAACTGTTTCATTATTAAATTATATCTGTACTATTATATTCGTGCAAAATAAAGGCGATATAAGCAATTTTTTAGTATCCGCTTACATTGCTGCACTAAAAAACATCCTATTTCTTTCAATACTTTGGAGTATAAATCATAGCTTCGGCAAAATTTTTCTCTACTGAATTTAAAAATTCCAAAATGTGCAAAAAAACCTTCGAGTTAACTCGAAGGCTTATTCATACACAACATTCATTTCCGTTTCTTCATAAAATTGCTTTTTTAATTCATTATATGTATCTGTCTGTTTATTAAAGGTTTCATTTAATTGAATTACTTCTTCATACGTTTGATTTACTTTATCTATTTGGCTTCGCAATTCCTCTTCGGTCAATTCTTCCTTTGTAAATAGTTCATATAGCTTCTGATCTTCATCTAATGAGGATTGATAAGCTTTATTTAAATTTTCATAGCTAGCATATCTTTCCTCCATAGCTTTCACCATTTTCTCTGCCGTTCCTTGAAGGTCATCCTCTAAATCCTTGACCAATTCTTTTGCTTTAGAGAATTCCTTTTCTCCTGCATCAATGCTTTCTTTTTCTTTTTTTAATAGCTCTCTTCTTTTATTAATATTCGTAATTGCCTGCTCACTTAAGTCTGTAATTTCGTCCATCTGGTCTGAGGAAAGTTCAATGATTTGATTATAAACTTCTTGTTCTTTCTCTTCTAAATCTGCAAACGATTCTTGTTGTTCTGCAAAAGGCTGCTCTAATTCTACTGATTTTTCCAAATGCTCATACATTTTATTCGCAACTGAATCCCCACTACAAGCAACAAGTATACATGCAGCCAAAATGAATAAAAATGATATTTTTTTCATCTACTAAAACTCCTTTTAACAATTCTTCTCCTCTAATTACAACTATATTATTATAACATAAATAGTTTCCAAAAAAATTACTTTCTGGTGATTATTTATTGAAATCACAAGTGATTACTGTTTGTTTTTCTATATTTTTTTCCTGACATTATGTATTATATAGGATAAGATGAAATGTAAAGAGGTGTTATAATTGATAACAATGAAGGATATTATACGCGAGGGAGATCCCATCCTCAGAAAAGTAGCATCCGATGTAGAGCTTCCTCCAACAGCAGAAGAAAAGAATATCTTGGAATCCATGCTTGAATTCTTAAAAAATAGCCAAGATGAAGAATTAGCAAAAAAATATGATTTACGTCCAGGAGTGGGGCTTGCAGCACCACAAATCGGAATTTCTAAAAGAATGTTTGCTGTCCATTTTCAGGATTTCGATGGAGCTGAATATAGCTATGGTTTATTTAATCCTAAAATCGTCAGCCATTCTGTAGCAAAGACCTATTTATCCAATGGTGAAGGATGTCTATCAGTTGATAGAGAAGTACCAGGTTATGTGCCTCGTTATCAAAAGATCACATTAAAAGCAACTGACTTAAATGGAAATGAAGTTAAATTAAAACTAAAAGGCTATGCTGCAATTGTGTTTCAACATGAGCTTGATCATTTGAATGGAGTGATGTTCTATGATCACATTAATAAAGGCGATCCATTCTTCATTCCAGATAATACTATAGCATGTGACCAATAAGGTAATAGCTATCACTTAAAGCTCTTACTACGAGCATTTAAAAGCTTGTTAAAAAAGGTTCTTTGATGGGGAGTGGTTAACCCCCTCCCCTTTTAACCAAACGTTTTCTTTTTATCCCCTCTGTTATAACCTTCTATATAACCCATTCAGTATTTAAAAAGATAATTCCTTCAAATCGTTTATTTCTTTATTAGAACAAATATTCTTCAAAATCTCTCCATTGCCATTCTAATCCAAGTATACCTTGCTCACTAGTTTCTATTTATGACAATTACTATTTAGCCATTCGGAAGCTCTATAGTACAGCAAAAATAATTGGGTCGATCCTATTTATCAGTTGTTTACAGGTTGTAGATAGAGGAAACACTTATATAAGATAATAAAGTAATAAAGGAGTATAAAATGGCTATTAAAAACGAAAACGACAATCGGTTTTATTACTCAAATCGTAACCTGTGGGCTGGAATTTTATTTGGAATCGGTATTGTGGCTTTTTTAGATGAAACAATTTTTCATCAACTATTACGGTGGCATCACTTTTATGACAAATCCACAACCGATATTGGACTGATTTCCGACGGTTTTTTTCATGCTTTTAGTTGGTTTGCGACTATTGGTGGCTTGTTTATCTATGCTGATCTTCGAAGGCGGAACGGACTATGGATCACTAAGTGGTGGGGAGGAGTATTGATCGGAGCAGGTGGGTTCCAGTTATATGATGGCATTATTCAACACAAATTGATGCGGATACATCAGATTCGTTATGTGGAGAATGTCATCATCTATGACATGATATGGAATGTGCTAGCTGTTGTAATGATCGTAATAGGACTCAGTCTCATTAAAAGTAATAAACAACAGGCGAAGGAGGTTTCAGATGAACCTCAATAACTACATTCTTCATATCGATGGAGCTTACTTCTTTACTCAAGAGCAGTTGATACCTCAAATATTATTAGCGCTACCGTTTGTTTTAACTTTGGTTATGTATATCTTGGCTGTCATAGTCTCCAACCGGCGTCACAAGCGTTGGCCGTTATATCGCACTGTTTGTTGGATATTTGGCGTTCTTTTCGCAATTATTTCCGTTGCAGGCCCTTTAGCTAACCGTGCACTTGTAGATTTTACAGCCCACATGTTTGGTCACTTGTTTTTAGGCATGCTTGCCCCATTGCTGATGGCGCTTGCTGCACCGATGACACTTATGCTAAGAACACTCACGGTTCCCATAGCAAGAAGACTTTCCAAAATGCTAAGAAGTAGACTCTCGCGAATGCTTACCAACCCGATTATTGCTTCCGTTCTGAATATAGGAGGACTCTGGTTGTTATATACTACTAGTCTATACTCGCTTATGCATGATTATTTTCTATTGCACCTAATAGTGCATGTCCATGTTTTCTTAGCTGGCTATTTATTTACAATATCCATGTTCTATATCGATCCAATGCCCCATCGTGTTCCTTTTTTGTATCGCGCGATTGTATTATGTGTTGCCTTAACTGGACACGGTATTCTATCAAAATACATCTATGCACATCCACCTAACCATGTAACCATAAATCAAGCAGAACTTGGGGGCATGGTCATGTATTATGGAGGAGATATCATTGACATTGTTATTATCTTCATCCTCTGTTTACAGTGGTTTAGAGCAACCCAACCTCGAACTAGACTAGCTATATTCAGTAATTGTTTCATTTCATGTTAACTTTTTTCGATTCAAAAAACTCTCCCTAAGGTAGGTACAGATTTTATTTTTCAATCTGTCCACCATAAGGAGAGCCTGTTATAAATGTATGTTTCTTCGATTATGCCAATTTATGGCCACAATTACCGCAGAAATTCATGCCACTTGTTTTATTACCACAATTGGGGCAAAAATTAGGGATCGCGTTATTTCCATTATTAGCGGGAGATGATTGTGGTGTGCTTGAATTATTTTGATTCATCCCTTTGACCATTTCCTGTGCCATGTTCATCCCCATCATCATACCTGCCATGTCTGTTGCGGTATTACCACCTTCTGATTTACCTTCTGAAATCGCATCAGTGAATGCTACCTCTTTATAACGATTCATATCACCAATCATACTATGAGATGCAGATTTAGTAATCATATCTTGAATTTCTTTTGGATAATTAAAGCTCATAATAGTAAAACGAGTAATTTCAAATCCATCACTATTTATTTGCATATCTAAATCTTCTTGAATTCCTTTGCCTATTTCAAAGGAATTAGCTTGCAGGTTAAACATATCTTTTCCTTCTTTTGTAATCCACTTCATTAATAACTGATCTAGAATACTAGTTATTCTTAGACGAATGTCCTCCACTAGATAATTATCTTTTACTCCAGCTATATTATCGATTAATTTGACATAGTCTGTTACTTTGAATTGAAATGTTCCGTTCGCTCTAATTGGCATTCCGCCAGGTAATTGCTGTGTTGGAATATTTATTGCACTTTTCGTTCCCCACTTCACCGTAAACTCTTTTGTATTAACAAAAAGCACCTCTACACGCATGCCACTATTAAAACCAAATTTGAAGCCTTTTAATGTAGACAGAAAAGGAACAATTTCGGATTCGATTTCATATTCTCCTTCGTCCTTGAAGACACCTTCAATTTTCCCTTGATCAAAAAAGATGGCATCCTGGCCAGGACGAATAATCAGTTTACTTCCTTTTTTTACTTCATCATTATTCCATTTCCAAAAAATCATATCCTCACGGAATTCATTCCATTCAATGAAATCTGAAAGTTGCCCCTTAAAAAAATCAAACATGTATAACACCTTTCCTTTCTATTGTTCTATTAAAAGCCTCCACGACTTCCTGTATGAGAGTGACCACCACTAGTCACCCCTCCACCACCATTACCACTGCTATTGTTTTTCTGGATTTTCGTCTTAGAAACTGTTTTTCGCAAATATACATCTTTCCTGTTTACCACTCGAGAGTTTTTCGGATCGACATAGGTTTCATGCTTCACTGTAACACGACCACCCATATTAAAGATCATTGCACCTACAATAACTGCTCCAATTAAAACAGCAAGCAATAACTGAAACCAAGTTTTTAGAAAAATACTATCAGGACTAATGATCGGATTTACTCCAAGGTAAACTGGCACCTCACTAAAAAATTGCTTGGTTGCTTCTAAGAAGTTGTCTGCACTAAGATATGGCGTAATTTTTTCTCTTATTTCATCTAATCTCGAATCAGAAAGATATTTCTGTTTATCTCCAAAGCCAGATAAGTAAACCTCACTTTTGTTCATATTGATAGTAAGAATAACCGTATTTCCATGTTTTTTATCATATCCTGGTGCATTTTCATCATAGAAATCCTCTGTGTATTGTACTACGTCTCTTCCACCAAGTTCATCCTCTGTTAAAACAAGGAATGATAACTCATTTTCTTCACTGTATTGTTTCGCAAGCTTCTCCAATTCCTCTTGTTCCTCAGCATTAAATAGATCTGCTTCATCATAAATATACTGTTCTTCCGCATTGACAGGAATTGTTAAAAAGGAGAACAGTATTAAAAACAGAATAGATATTAGACCTTTTTTACTTATTCTCATATTAGATCACCACCTAACAGTAACGCAATCGTTTTTAAAACGACAAATGATCCGCCAGCAATACTTGCAAACCAGATCGCCGCCTTTTGATAGCTAAGTGGTGGTTTACCAACAATTTTACCCGTTTGTCCATTCATTGCAAATGTATGCTCTTGTTTATCAAAATCATAGTAAACCATCCAAACTGGCAATAATACATAGTAACTATTTCTTTGCGTTGTGCGAATATTTTTCTGGTGGTAATCAACAGAAGAATATCCTGTAATGGTTGAGGAAATATAGGAATCTATAAATGTTTTTATTTTATCTTTAACTCTACCAAATAATTCTTTATCTGTGTAATTATATTTTTCAGCTAAATATCCAGCTAAATAAGGTGTTTTAAATGCTTTTAATTCCTCGTAATGATAAGGTTCCAGCTTATCCATTAAAGTATCATCTAATTTTTCAGAAGCATCAACTGGTACCTTTAGATAGCTAACATCAATATCTCGTTCTACCCTGTAATAATGGGTTTCTGTATAGCGATATTCTCCACGTGTATAAGTATTAACTTTTGTTGCCGTCGCCTTTACCTCAACATCATTGTCTAAATCATACATCCAAAATGGAACATACATACCAGTGATGCCTTTCACTCGATCTGCAGTCATAAAACCTTTTGGGGTTAATCTTCCGTTTTTACACCATTTTCTAAAAGCCTCCATTGCCTCTTCCTTACTTATAGTAAACGGTATAACTTTAACAGGTGCTAAATCCCCTGACAACCTGTCTGCAAGCACTACCCCAGCACCACAGAAGCTGCAGGAGGTTGCCGTAGTATCCTTGTCTGTTAATACAACTGCACCACAGTTTTCACACTGGTACTCTTTGGCTTCATCTTCCTCGAACGATCTTTCTATATAAATATCATCATATGTATCAATATGCTCTTCTCTTCCACAGCTGTCACAGCTCAAATGGCCTGTTTCACTGTCAAATGCCATATCTGAGCCACAACTAGGACATTTATAATGTACTAGCATCCCTTTCATCCCCTCTAATAATTTGTATCCTTTCGTAATTCAAGCAGTGCTTCTGCTTCTGCTAGCTCTCTTCTCACTTGGTTTTCATAACTTTGCATTTCATTAGATAAATCAGCTATTTTTTTCTTTGTCTGTGCTTCCATATTCATTGTCTTTAAGTATTGCATACTTTCACTCTGGCGATATTGAAGTCCCTGGAAAGCTTTTAATAAGTTATCATGCTTTTGCTGTAATTCTGTTCGCTCTATCAGCAGGTGGTCAAGTTTGCTTTTGGCAGTCTCTTTTTGCATACGGAAGGAAGCCTCCATCGAAGCATCTGTTGCCTTTTGTTCATAGCGAGTAAATTTAGCAATGTCTTTCTCAAGCTCCAATACTTGTTGTTCTGTTCTGCCTAACTGGACTTGAGCAGTCTCTACTTTGGCTTTTAGCTCACGTATTAATTGATCCATATCTTTTTGAACCTCGATCATCTTATTCTTATCGGAATGGATATTACTTTTTAAAATAGTGCCAATTCTTTTAAAAATCCCCATACCTCTTTCACCTCTCTGCAGTACTATCTCTAGTATATACGAAAAAGATAGAAATTTGTTTCATTTTTCAGAAATTCCTGACAGCTGCTTTTAGCATAATTCTTCCAAAAGTTTTGCATAGTTATTTTTTTGTTTGTAAATGCTAATAATGACCACTATGCAACGCCACTTATTACACCCTATTTTGAACCATATCACAAAATTATTTTTAGAGATTTTAGCTTTTTTGTTTCAAAATAACTGAAATCATACTATACTAATAAGTAATAGGGATTGGATCGGTTCATTGAGTACTTGCTTTTCTTTTCTAATCAATTAGGAAGGAGTTGGAAGTGACTATGCTTAAACGTTTGAAGGAAAAACTAAAAAAACGATGGCGAGATGTCTTGAGAAGACGTGTACCAACTACAATGCAACGTTCTAAATTTGATACAAAGCTTAAACGAACTATGGATTCGAAAGAAAAATAATACAAGTATGTAAAGTTGAAGGAGAGATAAAATGGTATATAAAGTACTATATCAAGAGAACGCAAGTGAAATACCCGTACGCGAGAATACGAAAAGTATATACGTACGTGCAAACAATGAACGTGAAGTACGTACGTTAATAAAAGAAAGAAATTACAACATCGAATTTATCCAATTATTAGATGATGAACACCTTGCATATGAACAACAATCAGAATTCTTCCAGTTGGAGAATGCCTAAAAATGAAGTTTGTTAAGAATGATCAAACTGCAGTTTTTGCACTTGGTGGTCTTGGTGAAATTGGTAAAAACACGTATGGTGTGCAATTTCAAGATGAAATCATTCTCATTGATGCAGGGATTAAATTTCCTGAAGACGAGTTATTAGGGATTGATTATGTCATACCGGATTACACATATCTTGTGCAAAACCAAGATAAGATTAAAGGGCTGTTTATTACACATGGTCATGAAGATCATATTGGTGGCATCCCCTATCTACTAAGAGAAATTAATGTTCCTATTTATGCAGGGAAATTAGCAATTGGATTAATTAAGAACAAATTGGATGAACACGGATTACTCAGAAGGGCTAAATTACACACCTTTCAAGAAGAAGACATTATCAAATTTAGAAAAACAGCTGTATCATTTTTTAGAACAACACACAGCATTCCAGATTCCTATGGCATTGTAGTAAAAACACCTCCTGGAAATATTGTTCATACGGGAGACTTTAAGTTTGACTTTACTCCTGTTGGAGAACCAGCTAACTTAACAAAGATGGCTGAAATCGGGAAAGAAGGCGTACTATGTCTCTTGTCGGATAGTACGAACAGTGAGGTACCAGATTTTACACTATCAGAAAGAGTAGTCGGGGATAGTATAAATGATATCTTCTCAAGAATTGATGGCAGATTAATATTTGCAACCTTTGCCTCTAACATTCATCGTTTACAACAAATGGTAGAAGCTGCTGTCAAGAATAACCGAAAAGTCGCCGTTTTTGGTAGAAGTATGGAAGGGGCCATAAAAATCGGACAAGAATTAGGATATATCCGTGCCCCTAAAAATACATTTATTGATGCAAATCAAATTAATCAACTACCAGCAAATGAAGTAGCCATTCTTTGTACTGGTTCACAAGGCGAGCCAATGGCAGCATTATCAAGGATTGCAAATGGTACCCATCGTCAAATACAAATTATACCTGGTGACACTGTTGTATTTTCTTCCTCACCAATCCCTGGGAATACACTTAGTGTCAGCAAAATTATTAATCAGCTTTACCGAGCTGGAGCAGAAGTCATCCACGGTAAATTGAATGATATTCACACATCTGGACATGGTGGCCAACAAGAGCAAAAGCTTATGCTGCGCTTAATTCAACCTAAGTACTTTTTACCAATTCACGGTGAGTATCGTATGCTTAAAGAACACACGAGATTAGCTGAAAGCTGTGGAATCTCTATAAAAAATAGCTTCATCATGGATAATGGTGAGGTCTTAGCACTCGGAAAAGACTCTGCTGGTATTGCTGGTAAAATTCCATCAGGATCTGTTTATGTAGATGGTAGTGGTATTGGAGATATCGGTAATATTGTATTACGAGATCGACGAATTTTATCAGAAGAGGGACTCGTTATCGTAGTTGTTAGTATCAATATGAAGGATTTCAAGATCGCATCAGGTCCTGACATTATATCTCGTGGGTTTGTTTACATGCGAGAGTCAGAGGATCTCATAAATGAAGCTCAAAAAATTGTCTCTAAGCATTTAAATAAAGTAATGGAGCGTAAAACAACGCAATGGTCTGAGATCAAGAATGAAATAACAGACACTATCGCACCATTTCTATATGACAAAACAAAACGTCGTCCGATGATATTACCTATTATAATGGAAGTATAAACAGGGACTTCCATCAGGAGTGATTCTTAGATCGCCTCTGGAATAAAGCAAAGGCACCTTGGGTATAAAATCCCAAGGTGCCTTTCTATTAGTTTCCAGCTAAAAGAACGATCATTCATCAAGGACTAATTGTTTTTCAAATCTAGAAATATCCTTGTCTGCTCCAATTACGATGAGAACATCATCCTGATCTATTATTTGGTCCGCCATTGGAGAAACATTAATTTGTTTATCATTTGCTTGTTTAATGGCAACAACGTTACAACCAAACTGTGCACGTATATCTAACTCTATCAAGGTTTTTCCATGCATTCTACTTCCTGCCTTTACTTCCACAATACTGTGATCATCAGACAATTCGAGATGGTCTAAAATATTGGTTGAAATAATATTATGAGCAATTCTTCTTCCCATATCTCGTTCAGGATGGACAACATGGTCTGCCCCTATTTTATTCAATACTTTCTCGTGATAATCATTTTGAGCTTTTACGGTTATTTTTTTTATCCCTAATTCTTTTAACATCAATGTAGTCAAAATACTTGCTTGAATATTCTCGCCAATAGCAACAATAACATGCTCAAAATTTCTAATTCCTAATTCTTTTAACGTATTTTCATCTGTAGTATCCGCGATAACAGCATGAGTAACAATATTTTTATATTCATTAATTTTTTCTTCATGGATATCTATTGCTAATACATCCATACCTTCTTCACTTAATTCACGGCAGATACTTCCACCAAATCGACCTAACCCGATCACTGCAAACTCTCTCTTCATGACAAATCCTCCAAAAAAATCTTTATATCCGTTATTTTAGCATACCATGTAACTCTATTGCATTTTTTTATTAGACATTCTAATAGATAAACTCGCATTCGCTCTTTCTTTCTAAGTCGCAAAAAAGGCAAGCCCATCATGTAGCTCACCTTTTTTGAATTATAATGCATCAAGCATATCAAATTGTGATTTGACTAATTCGTAATATTCCCCTTTGCTTTGCATTAATTGTTCATGATTTCCTTGCTCTAGAATTCTTCCTTGTTCTAAAACAATAATATTGTCAGCTTCTCTAATAGTAGATAACCTATGGGCAATCATAATGGCAGTTCGCCCTTCCAGCAATTTTTTAAGTGCAAGTTGAATTTTGACCTCGGTTTCTGTGTCAATACTCGCTGTTGCTTCGTCTAAGATTAATATTCTCGGGTTAGCTAGCAGTGCTCGAGCGAAGGAAAGCAGCTGTCTCTCTCCAGCAGATAGAATATTCCCTCTTTCTTCTACCTCTGTCTCATAGCCATGAGATAAGCGCTTGATGAAGTCATTAGCTCCAACTACTTTTGCAGCTTCTTTAACCTCTTCGTCCGTCGCTTCAGGTCTTCCAAAGCGAATATTCTCCATGATTGTACCAGAAAAAATGAACGTATCCTGGAGTACGACGGAGATATTTTCGCGTAGGCTAGTTAAATTCATATCTCTCAGATCGTTGCCATCTATTTTCACTGATCCTTTTGTCGGATCATAAAAACGACTGATGAGATTGGCAATAGTGGATTTACCCGAACCTGTATGGCCCACAAGTGCAACTGTTTGGCCTTGCTTCATCTCAAGTGAAATTTCATGTAAAGCTATGCGATCCTGATCATATGAAAATTGAACTTTATCAAATACAATGTTTCCTTTCATATTTTCAAATTTCTTCGCATGTTTCTTTTCCATTACGTTTGGTTGTTCGTCCAAGAATTCAAAAATACGTTCTGAGGACGCCATTGCTACTAAAAGCTGGTTATAGATCTGGCCAAGTCTAGAAATCGGCTCCCAAAACATACCTAGATAAAAAGCAAAGGAAACGAACGTACCAACGACAATATCACCTGTGATGATGAGATGCGCACCATAGGAAATTAATATTACCGTACCTATTGCATTACTCAATTCTACAAAGGGACCAAAGTAAGCACTTTTTTTCATCGCTATTCGTTCATTTTCATAATTATCCGTGTTTACTCCATTAAAAAATTCAGTATTTTCCTTTTCTTGTGAAAAAGATTGTGTTATTCGAATGCCCTGCATGCTCTCATTTAAATGGGAGTTTAACCTCGATTTTTGGATACGAACAGACTGCCAAGCACGACGAATCGTCCTTCTTAGTTTTGTTGAAATAAGAAACATAATTGGTAGAATGACGAGAACTGCCAGTGCTAGTTTCGGACTTAACACAAACAGTATAACAATAATTCCTGATAACATGATAATATCCATTAATAAGTTAATTATCCCGTTCGTAAACAATTCCTGTAAGGAGTTAACATCATTTAGAATTCTAACTAAGATGGATCCTGCCGAACGTTTATCAAAAAAATTATGAGATAGCCGTTGAACGTGTGAAAATAAACTTTTCCGCAGATCATATATCACTCTTTGACCAAGGATATTCACTAACTTTATGCGAAACATATTGGCAATATAACTTATTAAATAGAGAATCGATATCCCAATAATTAAATAAGTAAGTAAGCTAACATTCTCATCCTTTATCGCCATATCTATTACTACCTTACCAATCAAAATCGGAACAATTAAACGAACAATCGTGGAAAGTAGCATCGCAAGGATCGCACTAGGTAGTAAATTTTTCACATATGGCTTCAAATAATGTAATAATCGAAGCATTTGCTTCCAATTAAAAGGTTTCTCAACGGCCTGGTCTAATGGATAATAGAATCTTTTTAAATGTGGACTATCCTTTTTCATTTCTTTTGCAGTCAATGACTTTGCCAAATTTTCTCCCTCCCTTTCTATAATGACTCCATTACAATATCCTTATCTTTGTATTGAATATCATAAATTCTGCGGTAAGAGCCATTCTGCTGGATTAACTGATGATGAGTTCCTCGCTCCACTATTTCTCCTTCATCTAAGACGAGAATTTCGTCTGCATGTTTTAGAGAAGAAATTCTGTGGGCAATAATAAAGGTCGTTCTATCTTTCATTACTTCTTTTAATGCTTTTTGTATTTGAAATTCAGTTTCCATATCTACTGCTGATGTTGCATCATCTAACACTAGAATGCTCGGATCAATTAAAATAGCACGTGCTATCGCAATTCGTTGCTTCTGTCCACCAGATAGACCCATACCTCTTTCTCCTAGCATGGTGTCATATCCATTAGGCATTTCCATGATAAAATCATGTGCTTGTGCTCGCTTAGCTGCTGCGATAATTTCTTCCATGGATGCATCAGGATTCCCATAAGCGATATTGGCTTTAATCGTTGTAGAAAATAAGAATGACTCTTGGAGTACAAAACCAATGTTCTTTCTTAACCATTTTAAAGGATAGCTACTTGTAGGTTTTCCATCTATAGTAACTTCTCCTTGGTCTGGTTCATAAAATCTAGTCATTAATTGAGTAATACTCGTTTTCCCTGCACCTGTTGGTCCTATTAGACCAATTACCTTTCCAGGTGGTGCATCAAAAGAAACATTTTTTAATGCGGCATCATCATCTTCAATATAAGTTAATGAGACATTCTTAAAGGTAACATGTCCTTTAAGTTCTTTTGGCTGAACAGGATCCTTTTCATCCATAATATCTTCTTTTGCTTCTAAAATTTCCAGTAGCCTCTCCCCAGATGCTTTCGCTTGTGAAAACATATTCACAACAAACCCTAATTGCATAAGTGGTCCGAGTATATAAGTTACTAAACTAAAGAAGGCGACAAGCTCCCCTAATGCTAATTGATTATTAATCACTAAGTAACCACCATAAACTAGTAAGGCTACCATACTAACATTTCCAATAAACTCCATTAGCGGAAAGTACCTCGCCCAAATATTAGATGTATGAATATTTACTTCACGATAGTTGGTGTTATTTGTTGTAAACCGATCAATTTCAAAATCTTCCTTTGAAAGTGATTTAACAGTATTCATTCCACTAACATTTTCTTGAATTCTAGTATTTAACCTACCTAATGATTTTCTAATGCTACGAAAAGCGGGATGTACCTTTCGATCAAAACGAAATACTACGACCGCCAAAAATGGCATTGCCGCCATAGTAACAACGGCTAATGGAACCGAATAATAAAACATGACACTTAAACTAATGACAATTAACAATAGAACACGAATAAGTTCTTTAAAACCTGCTGCAAGGAAAAAGCGAAAGCCTTCTACATCCATTGTTAAACGTGACATCAAGTCCCCTGTTCTCGCATTATCATAGTAAGTAAACGAAAGCCTTTGCAATTTTTTGTACAATTCATCCCTTAACACATAAACTGATTTAATGCCAAACAAATCACCTAAATACTGTTGAAAAAAGTTTGCAAAACCCTTCAATATCATCAATCCAATAAAAGCAACGGAAAGATATGGAATCAATTGATATTCAGCCGGTGTGACGACATCATCAATTGTTATTTGAAGGATAATTGGGTATACAACAGTGATAGCGGTTACGATTAATACAAAGATGACTGACAAGAAGAAGTATGACTTAAAAGGCCAATAGAATTGCTTCAATTTTTTAAATGTTTCCATTTTAGATTTGCACCCCCTATTTTTTTACGTAAATATAAATATAACGGTATCCGAAATAAATTTCCACCTTTTCGACTTAATTTCTAATAATTTTTTTTTGCTGGTTTGTCTAGCATGGGATGACAAGGTCACGTATGCAAGAAAAATAAAAAAATGCCCTCAGAGGAGGACATTTTTTTATTTTTCTGTTATTCCCAATACTCTGTTAACTCGTTTGCGAAGCATTTTCATACCGCCACCGCCAGCTTGGAAATGTCGTAAATTTCCCTCAGCATCAAATACATAATATGCTGGCACATATTGGTTTTCAAATGCATCCGTCAATGTATGTTTATTATCAACGAAGATTGGTTGCGTAATATCGTGTTCACTTGCTACTTCTTTAATTTGATCAATGTCTAAATCCTTTTCAGATCTTGGCATATGCACCGCAATGACGTTAAGCTCATCTTTATATTCATCACGGAATTCATTTACGTTTGGCATTGCTTCTTTACATAAGCCACAGCTTACCGACCAGAAATGGATTAAAGTAGGCTTATTTCCAATTAAGTCCTCTCGTGTCACCTCACCATTTAACCATTCTGTCGCGCCATTTAATTCTGGCATTGGAGCTCTTAATTTCATCCTAAAAATCCTCCTAGGTTTATCTTTTTGGCAAAATACTACTTAGTTTTTTGCACGATGTCCAAAAGTCAAAGCAATAATTATATATGTCTATCTAAACATAGACAAAGGTCTAACAATGGTTAGACCTTTTGGTTAGACATTATAATGTTTCTTGACCAGGCTTCCAGTTAGCTGGGCAAAGTCCACCAGTTTGCAGTGCTTGTAGAACTCGTAATGTTTCATCTACATCACGACCGATATTATTATGATTAACAACTTGGTATTGAAGTTCACCCTCAGGACTAATAATGAAAAGACCTCTTAATGCTACACCTTCGTCTTCAATTAATACACCGTATTCCTTTGAAATTTGGTGATTTGTATCTGCTGCTAGTGGATAATTTAGATCTCCTAAACCATTATCCTCTCTTGCAGTCTTAATCCAAGCTAAGTGTGTATGTATTGTATCAGTAGAAACACCGATTACCTCTGCATCTAAATCTTCAAATTCATCATAACGATCAGACAAAGCGGTTATTTCCGTTGGACATACAAAAGTAAAATCCATTGGATAAAAGAATAACACTGTCCACTTGTCATTTTTCATATTCTCTTCTAATGATACTTTCCCAAACTCTTTGTTAGCAAGAACTGCCTCCATTTCGAAACGAGGTGCTTGCTTTCCTACCATACGTTCAGCCATTTAAATTATCCCTCCGTACATTTTTCTTATATCTCTACGAATAAAATTATAATTTAACTGGATGAACTAGTCAACTAATCTACTAGTTACAATGAAAAGGAACAATAAACGAATGGTGAGAGATAAATCGCTTTTAAAGACTTCTAATCATTTCTACCACTGAATTTACCCCTACTTCTATTGCTCCTTCCTTTGGATTGAGCATACTATGATGCAATCCATATGCCGAGTCCACGCCTAACCAAAACATAAATCCCGGGTATTCCTTCAGAAAATATCCGAAATCCTCACCAGTCATAGCTGGATTTGCATCAATGTAAGAATAGCCTAGGGATGTTACGACATTTGAAAACTGCTTGACATACCGGTCTGTATTTTCAACCTGATAATAATTTGCCCCATAATCAACATCTATTTTGCAGTCAGCACTTATCTCAAATCCTTTTATGAACTGCTCAAGCTGATTTTTTATTTGATTCATTGTTTCAGGCTTTAAAGTTCTTATTGTTCCCTCTAAACGAGCAGTTTCTGCAATAATATTTTGAACAGAACCTGCTGTCATCTTCCCAATGGTTATCACTCCACTATCTAGAGGATCGACCCTTCGTGAGATAATTTGCTGTAGCTGTGTAACAAAAGCACTTGCTGTTACAATCATGTCTTTTGTTAGATGTGGGTATGCAGCATGTCCACCTTTACCTGTGAAATCTAAATACAACTCACTAGTATTGGCGAATAGAATTCCAGATCTACACGAGATCGTTCCTACTGGAAGCTCTGGAGCAATATGAAGAGCGAAAATCATGTCTAATTGCCATTTATCGAGCAGTTTTGAGGCAAGGATAGGTTCTGCCCCACCAGGACCTTCCTCAGCTGGTTGAAAAACAATTAGAACATTTTCTTCGATTGGATTATGCGCTAATCGATCTAAAACTCCTAATGCAATTGTCATATGCAAATCATGGCCACATGCATGCATATTACTTGGGTGGATAGACGTATAAGGTAAACCAGTTTGTTCTTGGATTGGTAGCCCATCCATATCAGCTCGATATCCAATCGTTCTGGAAGGATTTTTTCCTTTTACTAGAACAAAAATCCCTGTTTTCCATTGTTCAATTTCTAAATTCGATTGATCCATATTTTTAATCACATTTAATAGATATTCTTGTGTTTTAAATTCTTGAAAACCTAACTCAGGAATTTGATGAAGATCTTTTCTAACCTGGAGTAATTGATCCGTATTCATCTATATCCCCCTTTCACTACCATAATGACATTCTCTAATAAAAAGGCTGTAACTCATATCTGAGACAGCCTTTTTATCCTTACTCGTCTAATTTTCTTAAAGCTTCCATAATTTCTGTTTTAGATTTCGTTTGATCATCGATTTCTTTTAATACTTTGGCAGGAACACCCGCAACTACTGTATTCGGTGGAACGTCCTTTGTCACAATTGCACCTGCAGCAACAACCGCTCCTGCTCCTACACGCACTCCTTCTAAAACTACGGCATTTGCTCCAATTACAACACCGTCTTCAATGATGACAGGTTGCGCTGAAGGGGGTTCTATAACTCCAGCAAGGACTGCACCTGCACCAATATGGCAATTCTTTCCTACAGTTGCTCTTCCACCAAGACAGGCATTCATATCGATCATAGTTCCTTCACCAACAACAGATCCAATATTGATCATAGCACCGAACATAATGACCGCACCATCACCAATTTCGACCTGTTCTCGAATAATCGCACCTGGTTCAATTCTTGCATTAATATCTTTCATATCTAATAACGGAATAGCTGAATTTCTACGGTCATTTTCAATGACATAATCCGTGATATCATTCTTATATGTATCTAATAATTCTTGAACTTCCTTCCACTCACCGAATACTACACCATTTTGATCATTTAGAAAGGTTTTCACATCGCCTGTAGCTTCAATTTTATTTAAGTTTTCTCCTTTCACATATACTTTAACTGGTGTTGATTTTTTACTATTTGAAATAAATGAGATTATTTCATTTGCATCCATCATTTTCATAAATCCGACTCCTTCATAAAATTTTACTTACACAATTTATCAAAAATCTGAATAAATGTCCAAGGTTGTTATCTAAAGATACATGGATTTATTGACTTCTTTTAAAATAGCTCGACGTGTAATGATGCCAACGAAATACCCACCCTCGTCCACCACACAAGCGAAAGCATGATCAATGACAACCTTTAAACAGGTTAAAAAATCGGTATCTTTTGTTATGGTCGGTTGGTCCTTACGCATAACATCCTCTACCTTTTTCTCTGATAGTATTTCCATCTCAAAACGTTCTATCCCCATTACACTTTTTAAGATAGGTGTTTTTCCAATTGTTCCACGATATTTATAATCAATATCTAATACCGGAACAGAAGAGTATCCTGATTCTACTAAAACCAATAAAGCGTGTTCGATAGGGTTTCCTATTTGTACATGTGCTACCTTTTCAGCTGGTATCATGAAATCACGGACCGTTAAATCTTCAAGATTGCGCTTTATTACACTAGACATGTTGACACTCCTTTTGTAATTGGTGAAGGAGTTTGAAATAATCACCTCGTTTATTTTATCATAAATTTAAAAATTATGTGTACTTTATCGTTCCGTGCAGATAATCGCACTATATCATGTTATAATAGAGGCCAATATCGTGAGAGAAAGGTTATCTTATAATGAAGCGTCGTACTTTTATAAAAAGATTACTCGCAGGTATCGTATCAATCTTCGGTTTGGGTGGAGGAACCTATTATTATGCCCGCGAGATGGAACCAAAAATGTTAGAAGTTCATCGTATAGCAATAGAATCTAGTAAAATCCCAAACAATTTTGATTCTTTAAAAATACTACAATTTTCAGATACACATATCGGATTTCATTATACAGTGGAGCAATTACAAAAATTAGTACAGAAAATAAATGCATTAAATCCTGATATTATTACCTTTACTGGTGATCTAGTGGACAATCCACAAACCTATAAATGGAATAACGATATACCAAATATATTAAATCAATTATCCGCTAGACACGGAAAGTTCTGGGTTTATGGTAACCATGATCATGGAGGCTATGGTACAGATATTGTGAAACAAACGTTTGATCAAGCAGATTTTCAATTGTTATTAAATAATAACCATATCATCGAAAGAAATGGTGAAAAAATCATGATTGCAGGTTTAGATGATTTAATATTTGGTAAACCAGATTTAGATAAAACCTTACAAACATCATCTAATCCAGATTTCACTATACTATTGGCACACGAACCAGACATTGCTGATAGAGTAAAGGACTATCCGGTTGATGTCCAAATTTCGGGACATAGCCATGGTGGACAAGTACAACTACCATTTTTCGGCTATATTTATACCCCTTATTTAGCTGAGAAATATGTAGAAGGGAGTTATCAAATTGGTGTAAAGCCACTTCAATTATTTGTCAGTCGAGGGATCGGAACAACCAGATTGCCTTATCGATTTTTTTGCAAGCCAGAAATAACATTATATGAACTTAGAAAGGTTGAATAAAGTGAATAAAAATTACCGTTTATTATTATTGCTTATATCACTCGTCACATTATTAACAGCTTGTGGGAATAAATATGAAGGAGATTTTTCGTTTGAAATAGAGGATTTCACCTACACAAATCAAGATGGGGAAGAATTTTCGAAAAGTGATTTAGAAGGAGAATTTTGGGTAGCGAGTATGATCTTTACGAATTGTAATACAGTCTGTCCACCAATGACTTCTAATATGGTAAGATTACAAGGAATGCTAGCAGATGCTAATATAGATGCACAGCTTGTATCATTCTCTGTTGATCCTGAGGTAGACACACCGGAATTGTTGAAGCAATATGCAGCAGAAAGAGGTGCAAGCTTCGACAATTGGAACCTCTTAACAGGCTATACTTATGAGGAAATTAAAGAGTTTGTTAAAAAATCTTTTAAAGCCCCACTAGAAAAACTAGAGGACGATCAATATATGCATACAACTAGATTTTACATTGTTACACCAGAAGGAAATGCAATAAAAGCATATGACGGTTCCAAGGCTGCGAATATGGAAAAAATAGTTGAAGATATCCAAGCAATGAATTAAAGTATTGGTAGAAGCACATTGTGCTTCTACTTTTTACTTGATGAAAGGAAGTGAACTAATGATGACAAATCATACTGAGCAGATAGGACAAGCCCTCTTCGTTGTTAATCGTCATGCGAAAACTGCGATCGATCCTTCCTTCTTATATCAACTGAAAAAGGAAACAATGAATAAGCTTTTAAAGGAACAAAAAGCCGTAAAAGTAGGCTTACATTTTTCGAATAACCCAAAAAATAGTAAACAACATTCCGTCATGCTTATAAAAGTTGGGGATTACTACTTTCACTTGCCTCCTTCCAAGGAGGATATGAAACAACTTGAACATTTAGGTAAACTAGATGAATCCTATCGTAATCCAAGACCGAATCTTTCTTTAAATAAAGCTAAAAATATTTTAGCACATTATATAAACAGGAAAATTCCTAAAAATAAGGTTAAACCTACCTCTGCATTCCATCGTTCTCCTATATCCAACCATTCACGTTTCTTTCATAAGAAATAATAGGAAGGTAATTGGTCAGCAGAAACTCATCTTTTCCAGCATAGTAAGCCCTACTCCTAGGTGTGTATGAGTTAATGATGCTATCTTTTTGTTGACCTTGTCACTAAAGAAATTGGCACAACGTAAGAATTCCTATATTTAGTCTTTTTTAAGTAAAGCCACACTTCTGCGAATTGCTATATAGATGGAGAAAGCAACAATTGTATATATCAAGTACTCCTTTTCTATCATAACTGGAAGTCTTTGCAAGATGAAGACACTTAGAATAATCGCAATAAAAAAGGAAAGGAACAATTCCCATTCTAGCGCGATTAATAATCGTATAATAGGTTTGATAACTAGATAGATAATGAGAATAAATAAAAATACAGTTAAGAAAATGAATAATTCCTTTCTCATTGTTAAAAAAATAAAATCACTTATACGAACAAATTGATTCCAAATAGTTTCCCACATTTTTTCTCTCCTCTTTCATTTATGATAAAATATCAGACAATACTATTCGCATTATTTCCAAATTATTATTTTTATATAAGGAATGATCGAATCTATGGAGGTTTGGAAATGGAACATAGAATCAACAATGAGGTAAAGTCAATAGAAATCTCAGGTATAAGAAAATTTTTTAATCTAGTTAATGACTATGATAATATGGTATCTTTGACAATCGGGCAACCAGATTTTCCTACACCCGAGCATATTAAAAAAATGACGATAGAGGCCATACATCGTAATCATACAACATATACCCATAATGCGGGAATATTATCTCTCAGAACTGCAATATCTAACTATGTTAAAGAAAGATATCAACTTGATTATCACCCAGAAGAGGAGATTTTAGTTACGGTGGGAGCATCAGAAGCGATTGCCGCCACACTAAAAACGATTCTGGATCAAGGAGATGAGGTTATCTTGCCTGGACCAGTTTACCCAGGATATGAACCGTTGATCACACTTAATGGTGCCAAGGCAGTTTATGTAGATACACGACAAAGTAAGTTTAAATTAACAGCTGAATTGATCGAGCCTATGATCACTAGCAGAACAAAAGCAATATTAATACCCTATCCGTCTAATCCTACTGGTGTAACTTTGTCTGAAGAAGAACTGAAGGCTATAGCTTCATTACTCGATGATAAAGACATATTCCTTATTGCAGATGAAATCTATAGTGAATTAATTTACGAAAAGGATCATTTCTCGATTGGAAGATGTAGGAAAATCAAGGATAAAACAATTATAATTAACGGAGTATCTAAATCACATTCCATGACAGGTTTTCGTATTGGTTATATTTTAGGTCCTGCTTGGTTAATTCAACATATCCTAAAGGTCCATCAATACTATGTTTCGTGCGCAACATCAGTTAGCCAATATGCCGCCTTAGAAGCATTAACAAATGGCAAAAATGATGCAGAAGTTATGCGTGATGCATACCGAGAAAGAAGAGATTTTGTCTATAAGAGGTTAGTGGAAATGGGTATCTCTACTTATTTACCCGACGGAGGATTTTATTATTTTATTCCTCTATCATCGAGTTCTAAGTCTTCATTAGAGATCGCTCTAGAGCTCGTGGAAAAAGAGAGATTAGCACTCGTTCCTGGAAGTGCCTTTTCAAAATATGGGGAAGGATATTTAAGATTATCCTATGCCTATGATTTGGATACACTAAAAAAAGGTTTAAATAGATTAGAGCAATTTTTAATAGATTTTTAATAAAGCTAATGAAAGAACTTAAATATTAAGTCACAAGTGAAAGAAAGGTATGTGCCTTATACAAGGTATGATTCCTTTCTTTCACTTATTTTCATTCCTGTCGTTTTCGTCTGCAGCTTTCTTTTGTTTTTTACTTTCATAAATATTTAATAACTGATCAAGTTCCTGACTTATTCCTAACGATTCCTCGCTTGTTATCCCTTTTTTTAGAGCAACATCGGTCATTTGCTTTCTAAGTCTTTCAATTTTGTACATTAAGGATTGATTAGACATAGTACCGTGTTACCCCCAAACCATTATCCATTATTTTTTAGCTCCTTACAGAAAACGTTAAGCGATTTTGATTATCCCAAAAATTAGAACAATTGTAAAGATAAGCGCAAAAATAGACAAAGAAGGATAAAATTCATGATAGAAAAATCCACATTTCCATTTTTTTCGACATTTTTCATTTTTTTCAATCATGGAACAAAAAAATAACTACTCCCCCAAATAGAAAGTAGTTACCTCCTCTACCATTATACACGGTCGAAAATACTAAAGCCCATCAATGCAATAAGTAATATTATAGAGACTATACCAAAAATTTCACCCATGCTTAACACTCCTTATTTCGTTCATTTCTTTCCTATATTATACCGAATATTTTATAATTAACAAGTGAACATTTCGTCAACTAACCATACGGGCGAATATTAGTATTCGTCTATTCATGATATAATATAGCTAGATATTACAGAAAGTGAGCGATTCCCATGGCATTTTGTCCATATTGTGGAAAGAAAGTACAACAAGACGAAAATTATTGTGCAAGTTGTGGAGAATCTCTTCCCCATGATTTACTTGATCGTGCTCCCAAGCGAAAAATAGCCAAAAGATTGATTTTTATTCCTATATTGGTCACTTCTTTATGCTGTTGTTTTTTATTAGCGCTCTTTGCTTTTTATCAATATAACGAAGGTAAGGCTAAATCCTTATTTACACAAGCGGAAGAGATGGCTTTAATTGGAGACTACGAGCAAGCAAGCCAATTATTAGAAGAATCCATCCAAGTGAAGGATAATTTCCCTGCAGCAAAAACTGCACTTCAATTTTTTAACAAGGTTTCCATTATTCAGGATAATTTTAAACAAGTAGAACAATTCAATCAAGACAATAAATATGACCAATCTTTAACCTTATTAAAACAAACGGAAAATGTCATGAGAAATTATACTGGTAGTTTAGTAGATCAATTAACAACTAAAACGAATGATCTAAGGACAGATACGATGACTCAACAAATTGCTTATCATTTAAGTAATGATCCAGATATGGAGGATTTGAAAGCAATTATTTGGAAAGTGGATGGTATGGAGCATGATCGGGCCAAACAATTAGCAGAAACCGCTCGCCAAAACCTATCCTCTATAACGTACCAAAAAGCAACTTTATTACTAAAGGAAAAACAATTTAATCAGGCTATATCATTAATCGATGACACTTTAACGTATGTAGATTCTTCTAAGCAATTAGAAAGCTTAAAGACTACGATTAATAAAGAAAAAACTGTATTTGAAACAGCACAACAAGAAAGGTTAGAACAAGCGATGAGCTTGGTAGAGGAGGAGAAAGAATTAAACCAGAATAATGCACTAAAAGAAATAGATTCAACTATTGACATACAAGGAGAAAAGGTAATGATCAAAGGCGAGTTGAAAAGTGTTGCAACCATACCTATTCACTCTATAAAAGTAGCGTATTCTCTTTACTCAGAAGACGAGAAAAAAATATTATCCAATGAAGTTTTTTTGATTCCAGACACCTTGTATCCACAAGAAATTGGTCAGTTTGAATTCAGCCATTTCGATATTGAGAAACAGTATTTAAAAGACAAGCTTTCTCTAAAAATCGAAGAGATAACATGGTATCTTAACTAACCTTGGAGGAACACTATGAAAAATAAAACAAATCGATTAACTTTAATAATATCCTTCCTCATCTTACTAACTACGATTGCAGTAGCAGTATTCTGGATTATTAATCGCAATGGAGAACCTTTACAAGTAGAAAATAATTTAGTAACAAATGTTTCTAGTGAAAATAACCACACTAATCTAAAATCCATTATTCATAATGCTCAAAAAGCAATTGTACAAATCCAAACGAATAGTGGTGTGAGTCAGAAAACAGGCTCAGGATTCATCTTTAATTCTAAAGGGGATATCGTAACAAATGCACATGTTGTAGAAGATGCCGATAGTATTATCGTAAGTCTCTCTAATACGCAAAAATACCCCGCGGCCTTAGTAGCCATTGGAGAAAAAGAAGATATTGCCATCATCCGTGTTCCTGAGCTAAAATATCTAGATCCACTACCATATGCAGAAGATTATCAAGCTGAAATTGGTGATGAGATCATTGCAATTGGGAGTCCAGTAGGAATTCAGAATACTGTATCGCTTGGATTAATTGTTGGGACTGACCGATCTTTTACAATTGAGCAGTTTCAGTATGACCATGTCTATCAAATCTCAGCTAATATTACTCATGGCAATAGTGGTGGGCCATTGATTCTCCGAAAAAACGGTAAGGTGATTGGAATTAATTCTGCCGGAATAGATGACACAGATATTGGTTTCAGTATTCCGATGAATAACGTTTTTAAGCAATTAAAAGATTGGACTGAATCCGTGGATGAGGAGAAATTAGATTACCAAATGCCAACTACTGCTACGATCAATCAAGAAAAATTTAAAGAGGATGCCAAGTATATTACGGAGTATTTCTTCGATAGTATTAACCTTAGAGATTATATTAATGCCTATACGTTACTTGATAGTGATTTACAATCCAAAGTAACTTACACGAAATTTAGGGAAGCATTCTCATCTATTGTTAAATTAAATGTAAATGAAGTACTTATAGAAGACCGAAATGAAGAACAATTGAAAATTGTGGCAAAATTAGAAATCACTACAAGAGATAAATCATATAATGAGAAGAAAGAAACTCATGACTATCCCTTAATAATTGGTTTTGAAAATGATCAAATAAAGATCTTAAAATATGGCGATGATAGGTAAAGTTAATTAAAAAGAGATCCCATTTATTCAAATAGGATCTCTTTTTCTGTTTTGATATTAATCCATTTTCCTTCCATCATAAACTGGGTGTGAATATACAGTCGATGGCTTCCTTTTTCCAAATTTTCTAAGTGTAAGGGTTCTAATGGATTATATTGATTTCCTGGCCTTAACACCATGTTGCGATGGCTTCCTGTGAAGACAGCATTGTCCTTATCTATTGTAATTTGTGTTAATGGGGTACGGTGCTTAATTTCGACCATTTCATCTCCGATATATTCCAATGATCTCAGCACTTGAAATCCATCCTCCGTATCTTCCACTCGAATATGTATAATAAAATCCTGATATTGTTCTTTTATTTGTACCGTTTCTACTAATGATGCCTCGGAGCCTCTTATCAAAAAAATCGTAATGATCAATCCAATAGCAATAAATAAAATAATGACGATTAGAGGTTTCTTCTTCACTTCGTCACCCCTCCCCCAAATTTTCCTACATATATTGACGAATTTCGTTGTTAAAAAGTTTCATTTTATTTGCAAAAATTGGATTATTTCATATCTATTCACATTATTAAAGTTTTTCTCATCAAAAAATAATGCATATTTTTATCAAATTATTGCAAGATATTGAAGAGTTAAAAATCTTGCCATAACTATTTTGGATTGGAAGGAAGTAAGCTAATGCATTATGTTAAATTTCTCATAATCCTAGTCTTAGTAAGTCCTTTATTTGTGAGCTGTAATACTAATGATCAGCATACAGAACAGAACGATACCAACATGGATGAAACCAAACAATTGTCTACATCCGATCAATTACAACCATATGAAATTCCTCCTGTTGCTCAACAAGTTCTTGATGAAAATGCAGATGTCATTCATCAATATAAGGCCGTTTCCCTTGAAAAAGATCTCTTTATTGCCATAGAGGTGAAGAGCCTACGCCAAGGAAAGGAACAAGACATTGCTAAAAAAATCCAAAAGCAAATACAGGATAAATTAAAAGAAAAAAAAGTAAACGTGACATCTGATCAAAAGTTTTTTATCGAAATCTCTAAAACACAGGAAAATGGTATGAAGGATAAAGAGAAACTGAAAAAAAAGCTAAAAAAATGGAAAAAATTAATAAAGGATAAAGCATAATGGTGGTGAAAAAATGAGTAATGACCCTATTTATCAATCACAGGAAAAGAATGCAGAACCAAAGCGACCTATTTTTAAAAACTGTTTAAAAGCTTTTCTGATTGGTGGTCTCATCTGTGTTATCGGACAAGCAATTTCCACCTTTTACATGTATTACTTTGACTTCACTGAGCAAACAGTTGGAAACCCAACAACCGCTACATTAATTTTTATAACGATGTTGTTGACTGGCTTTGGGGTTTATGATCGTATTGCTCAATTTGCAGGGGCAGGGACGGCTGTACCTGTTACAGGATTTGGTAATGCTGTCATCTCGGCAGCTATCGAGCACCGAACAGAAGGATTCGTGCAAGGTGTCGGAGGTAATATGTTTAAACTTGCAGGTTCTGTTATTCTGTTCGGAGTATTCTCCGCCTTCCTTGTCGCACTGATTAAAACAATTTTTTCTTATTTGGGAGGGTCTTAAATGTTACAAGGTAAAGCAACTTGGAATTTTCAAAACCCTGCCACCATTATTTCAAATGGTACAGTGGGAGGCCCATTTGAAAAGCAAGGAAATATTAACAAGGATTTTGATTCCTTTTTTAGTGATCAATGGATGAAAGAAAAATCCTTTGAACAAGCACACCGTCTCTTAATCGAAGAAGCCAGTGATATTGCCTTAAAAAAAGCAAATTTGAAAACATCGGATATTCATTTTTTTCTCCATGGTGATTTGATTAACCAAATTACTCCGACTAGCTTTGCAGCGAGGTCTTTAGAAATACCTTATATAGG
Source organism: Gracilibacillus sp. JCM 18966 (assembly GCF_055392695.1). Lineage (NCBI taxonomy): Bacteria > Bacillati > Bacillota > Bacilli > Caryophanales > Bacillaceae > Gracilibacillus > Gracilibacillus sp. JCM 18966. The sequence goes on from NZ_AP043883.1 coordinate 3,611,842, forward strand.
CTTGTTTAGTGCATGTGCAACCTCAATGGAAGGTTTGGCACTATCCGCACTACTAACTAGTGGAGGATATGCGGAAAAGGTTTTAACAGGCGCTGCTAGTCACAATTCTGCAGTAGAAAAGCAATTTCGCTATCCTACCGAATATGGTTCTCAAAAACCAGATACTTCCCAATGGACGGTTACAGGTGCTGGTGTGGCCATTGTAGCAAGTAAAGGTGAAGGACCAAAAATTACGTCTGCCACAATTGGCAAGGTTGTAGACAAAGGCTTAACAGATCCATTTAATATGGGGGGAGCCATGGCTCCTGCGGCCTTCGATACCATTTCTCAACACTTACAGGATCGAAATATAGATATCAATTACTATGATTACATTTTAACAGGGGACTTAGCAAAAATCGGCAGACGGGTGTGCCTAGACTTATTGAAGGAAAATAACTTTCAAGTAGTAGAGGAAAAATTCATTGATTGCGGATTAACTATATATAATAAGGATCAGCCAGTTTTTGCTGGAGCAAGTGGACCTGCATGCTCTGCGATCGTCACCTACGGCCATTTCTTGAAAAAGTTAAGGAATAAAGAGTGCAATCGCATCTTAGTAGTGGCGACTGGTGCACTCTTATCTCCGCTAACTGTACAACAAAAACAATCAATCCCGTGTATTGCACATGCTGTATCCATTGAAAATAATTAGAAACAGAATGCCATCAGTTAGAGCATTATCCAACTGATGGTTTAGAAAAACTTCATGATGGAAAGTAGAGGTGATCATTAAGCATGGTATTTCTCTGGTCATTTATTGTTGGAGGTCTTATATGTGTGATTGGTCAATTATTATTTGATGTTGCTAAATTAACACCTGGTCATACATTAAGCTTATTAGTAGTAGCTGGAGCCATCTTAGATGGTTTTGGTCTTTATGAACCTTTAATTGATTTTGCAGGAGCTGGTGCGACAGTCCCTATCACAAGCTTTGGTAATTCATTAGTTCATGGAGCATTAGAAGAGGTAGAGAAGCATGGAATTATTGGGGTCGTTACAGGAATGTTTGAAGTGACAAGTGCTGGTATTTCTGCTGCTATTATTTTTGGTATGATCGGTGCTATCTTCTTTAAACCAAAAGGATAACCCTCCCCTTCCGTTACTTTTGGGGAGGGTTATCCTAAGAATTGTTACTCAAATGTAATCGCAATTTTACCAAGCTGCTTCTGCTTATCTAAATAAGCAAATGCTTGATCGATTTCTTTAAAAGGAAATGACTTATCCAATAATGGTCTAATCTGATGCTTTTCGATAAAATTTAGCATTTCTCTTAATTCATCCCTAGAACCCATCGTGGAACCAATTAATTGGTATTGACCATAAAAAAATTCACGCAAATTTAAAGTCATTTTATCTTCCGTTGAAGATCCGAATGTTACGATACGTCCACCTTTCTTAAGTACGTTTAATGAACGATTAAAGGTTGCGCCACCAATACTTTCTATCACAAGATCTATCTCTTCCTTCTCGAGTAATTTCTCCCAATCATCATCGGTTAACAAAGCACGATCAAAGCCTAGTACTTCCGCTTCCTTCAACTTATTTTTATCCCGTGAAGTCGTAATCACTCTTGCACCTATTGCTTTTGCTAATTGAATAATAAAGGAATTTACCCCACTCCCAACACCTGGGATAAACAGCGTTTGTCCTGATTTTATTTCACCTTGGGTAAACAACGCTCGAAATCCTGTTATACCAGAAAGACATAGTACCCCCGCTTCTTCCCATGTTAAATAGTTAGGCTTAGGCTCTGCGAAATCTTCAGAGATGATAATATATTCTGCAAAAGTACCAGAAAAAGGAGCTCCAACGATTTCAAATTCTGCGGGTGGGGCTGCACTCTTTTCATACCAATTTAAGCTTGGATTAATCATTACTTCATCGCCAACCTGAAATCGTGTAACTTCTGTCCCAATCTGATCCACGATGCCTGCCCCATCAGAGCCCAATATGTAAGCATCTGTGTTATTGGCAAACCTTTCTTTGATCATTAAATCTCGATGATTAAGTCCAGCACTTGTTAGTTTAATTTTAATTTGTTTATTTCCAAGTCTTGGATTGTTAACTGAAATAAATTGATAGCTACCATTTTTCACTACATATGCTTTCATTTCATCACTCCATTTCTGTATGCAAAATTTGTTTATTATCTAGACTGTCCTTTAATAATTTTTGCATCTCCCCTATTCCTCTTGTTCCCAATAGTGGAAATTCTATCTTGTTGGCATAAGAAAAAGCCTGATTGATGATTGGCTGATATTTCTTTCCGGTCAATACAACGATATGTTGATAATTTTCTAAACCTTTCCTCTTCAGTTGTTCTTTAAGCGTATCCACACTTACCACACTTCTATGATTAAGGTGAAATGTTAAATCATAATTACCTGGAACCATATCTGTTGGTAATAAGAAACCATGTTTAGCAGAGAGCGTCACCCAGCAGTCAAAATGTCTCTTTGCATAACGCATACATAAATTGTGAAATGTTCCGATATAAGCATTCTCTGCCATTATTGCCCCTAGGTTCGGATGTTTATCCCAAATTTTTCTTTTTCCACAAGGAATAATACATAATGCATCCATTTATAGCCCCCTCCTCCCTTTCATTATAATGGAAGAACAGATCATACCCAAGCTATATCCTCGTTTGTTTTCATTCTGCAATTATTTTTCTGTTTTCATATCTTGTATTGTTTTGATTAAAAAATAGGCAAAAAAATTTCATAGTAGAATTTGTGATGAATAATGGATTGTAATCGCTTACTAACAGAGTGTTAATTTTGAAAAGTCAGAAAATTATTAAAAAACGGTTGACCAAACGCTCAAATGGTTGTATTATTGTCGTCAATCAGATATTTATCAAATGTACTTTTTATACAAAAATCCATGGACAGGATAGTATGTTTCGTATAGTATAGAAGATAATGATTATCATATAGAAAACGATGAAGGGAATAAAAGTGAAGGAAATTGTATTTCTAGAGAGCCAAGGTTGCTGGAAGCTTGGTAATACACCCTACACTGACTACTCATCCCTGAGTGTTAAACTGAAAAGTATGGAGCTTAGTAGGTTTAGCCAGGTGTGAACGCACCTGTTACCAAAATGAAGCTATTTGTTTAGCTTCATAAGGCAATATTTGTAAGAATATTGTGAAGCAGGGTGGTACCGTGAAAAGAAGGCCTTTTCTCCCTTGTTTATTTGTTAGTAATTTTAGCAATGAACAAGATAGAAATAGGCCTTTTTTTAATATACTTTCGTTTGATGTTATGATGATGAATTATGCGATTCAAGGTAATTTATAGGAGGGATTAAAATGGAAAGAACACAAAGCCATACAGAAGAGGCAAAAATAACTAATGAGCCAAAAACAGGTGCCGATCTACTCGTGGAATCATTAATTAACGAGGGTGTAGATACTTTATTCGGTTATCCAGGAGGTGCCGTTTTACCTATCTTTGATGCCCTATATAAAGCAAAGGGAAGTTTTCATCAAATTTTAGCAAGACATGAACAAGGGTCCATCCATGCTGCTGAAGGTTATGCACGTGTTTCCGGAAAACCAGGAGTTGTCATTGCAACTTCAGGACCCGGGGCTACTAACCTAGTCACCGGTATTGCGGATGCGATGATTGACTCCCTCCCACTTGTTGTAATTACAGGGCAAGTAGCTCAAGGAGTTATCGGAACGGATGCTTTTCAAGAGGCAGATGTAATGGGCATTACAACTCCTATAACGAAACATAATTATCAGGTAAGGGATATTGCTGATCTACCTAGAATCGTAAAAGAAGCTTTTCATATTGCGACAACTGGTAGACAAGGACCTGTTCTAATCGATATACCAAAAGACATTTCTGCTAACGTCATTTCGGATAATATTACATTAGATGTGGAATTAGATTTGCCTGGATATCAACCAACAACCAAACCGAACCCACTCCAAATCAAAAAATTAGCAGAAGCAATTGGAAAAGCAAAAAAACCGATTATTTTAACTGGAGCAGGAGTACTATTTGCCAAAGCATCTAGGGAAATAAAGGAATTTGCTGAAAGCTATTCCCTACCAGTTACTTCTACCCTATTGGGTTTGGGAGCTTTCCCTGGTGATCACCCATTATTTATCGGGATGGCTGGAATGCATGGAACATACACAGCAAATACTGCTCTATATGAATGTGATCTATTAATTAATATTGGTGCAAGATTTGATGATCGTCTAACAGGAAATTTAGCCTCTTTTGCACCAAATGCAACAATTGCTCATATTGATATTGATCCTGTTGAAATTGGTAAGAATGTACCAACACAGATTCCTATCGTTGGAGATGCAAAAGAAGCGTTAAAAAAATTATTGGAGCACGCCATCGAGAAACCAGAGCACGAGAATTGGTTAGTAAGAATTCACGAAAACTTGGAAAATTATCCATTATGGTACAACAACCTTGAAACAGAAATGAATGGCCAATGGGTCATTAAGAAAATCCATGAAGCAACTGATGGAAAAGCCATCGTTACAACTGATGTTGGGCAACATCAAATGTGGACTGCTCAATATTATAAATTCAATACACCTGATCGTTGGGTATCATCTGGTGGACTTGGAACAATGGGCTTTGGCTTTCCATCCGCAATTGGAGCTCAATTAGCCAAGCCGAATGATACGGTTGTAGCCATTGTAGGTGATGGTGGTTTTCAAATGACCTTGCAAGAGCTTTCTATCCTTCAGGAACGTGGTTTACCTGTTAAAGTAATCATTGTAAATAATCAAGCATTAGGAATGGTAAGACAATGGCAGGAAGCTTTTTACTCTGAACGTTATTCGGAGTCCATCTTCAATATTCAACCAGATTTTGTTAAATTAGCAGAATCCTATAATATCAAAGGGATGAAACTAACAACACAAGAAGAATTTTTAAATGCATTGCCTGAAATATTCGATTATGAAGGTCCTGTAGTAGTGGATGCACGTGTCATTCAGCAAGAAAATGTTTTTCCTATGATTCCTACAGGCAAAGGATTAAACGAAATGATTGGGGTGAAACCATGAAACGAATCATAACAGCAACCGTCAGAAATCGCAGTGGTGTATTAAATCGTGTAACAAGTCTTCTACAACGACGTCAATTTAATATTGAAAGCATATCTGTTGGAAGAACGGAAACAGAAGGAATGTCCAAAATGACATTTGTTGTAGATGTAGAGGATTTTCAAAAGCTAGAGCAGGTGACGAAACAATTAAATAAGCAAATTGATGTCATTAAAGTGTCTGATATTACCGATAAGGCCATTGTTGCTCGCGAGCTTGCCCTCATTAAAATCGTTAGTAACAGCCAGTTGCGTGCGGAAATTCAAGGTATTATTGAACCATTCCGCGCATCCATAATTGATGTAAGTAAAGACAGTCTATCGATCCAAGTAACAGGGAAACCGGATAAGGTAGAAGCTTTAATTGAGCTCCTACGTCCATATGGAATCAAAGAACTAGCCAGAACAGGCTTAACCGCTTTTGTTCGTGGTCAACAACCAAACATACAGGATGGTACTGTGCAATCCCTATTAGGATAGTAATAATATAAAAATTATTATATAAAAAAATAAATCAAATTGAGAGGATGTAATTTTCATGACAAAAGTACTTTATAACAACAATATTAACGAAGAGGTATTACAATCTAAAAAAATCGCGATCATTGGCTATGGTTCTCAAGGTCATGCCCATGCTTTGAACCTAAAAGAAAGTGGATTTAATGTAGTAGTAGGACTTAGAAAAGGTAAGTCTTGGGATAAAGCAGTGGAAGATGGTGTAGAAGTTAAAACAGTAGCAGAAGCTTCAAAAGAGGCAGATGTGATTATGATTCTACTTCCTGATGAAAACCAACCTTCTATTTATAAAGAAAGTATTGAACCAAACTTAGAAGCTGGTAATGCACTAGTATTTGCCCATGGATTTAATATTCACTTTAATCAAATCGTTCCACCGAGTGATGTGGATGTATTCTTAGTAGCACCTAAAGGACCTGGTCATTTAGTACGTAGAACTTACGAAGAAGGTGCTGGTGTTCCTGCACTTTATGGAATTTTCCAGGATGCTACTGGTCAAGCTAAAAACGTTGCGTTAGCATATGCTAAAGGCATTGGTGCTGGTCGCGCTGGTATTCTAGAAACTTCATTCCAGGAAGAAACAGAAACAGATCTATTTGGTGAGCAAGCGGTACTTTGTGGCGGAACTTCCGCATTGGTTAAAGCAGGTTTCGAAACATTAGTAGAAGCTGGATACCAACCAGAAGTCGCTTATTTTGAATGTTTACATGAGTTAAAATTAATCGTTGACCTTATGTATGAAGGTGGATTAGAAAACATGCGTCACTCTATTTCTGACACTGCTGAATGGGGAGATTTCATGTCAGGTCCACGTGTTGTAGATGAAGGTACGAAAGCACGTATGAAAGAAGTATTATCAGATATTCAAACAGGTAAATTTGCTCAAGGCTGGATTTTAGAAAACCAAGCAAACCGCCCTCGTTATACAGCAATTAAGCGAGCGGAAAGTGAACATACAATTGAGAAAGTAGGTAGAGAGCTACGTGAATTAATGCCATTTGTAAAGCAAAAGGCGATTAATAAAAAGGAAGTGGTCTCTAATGACGCAAATTAAGATTTTTGATACAACACTTCGCGATGGTGAACAATCGCCTGGTGTCAATCTTAATCAGCTAGAGAAACTAGAGCTTGCCAAGCAATTAGAACGCCTTGGAGTAGATGTGATGGAAGCAGGATTTCCTGCTTCCTCCCAAGGTGATTTTGACTCAGTCAAACAGATTGCCGAATCTGTTAAAAACGTATCTGTAGCAGGATTAGCTCGTGCTGTTAAGTCAGATATTGACGCATGTAGAGAAGCATTGAAAAATGCTGCCAATCCTAGACTTCACGTTTTTATTGCCACCTCCCCTATTCATATGGAATATAAATTAAAAAAGACTCCTGATGAAGTAATCGATACCGCTGTCGAAATGGTGAAATACGGAAAACAATTCTTCGATCATGTTGAATGGTCGGCTGAGGATGCTTCACGTTCAGACCTAGATTTTTTAGCAAAAATTATTGAAAAAGTTATTGATGCTGGTGCTACAGTCATTAATTTACCAGACACGGTTGGCTATACAATGCCTCGTGAATATGGGGCGATGTTTCGTTACATGAAAGAAAATGTCCCAAATATCGACAAAGCAGATCTATCCTGCCACTGTCATGATGACCTTGGAATGGCACTTGCAAATTCCTTTGCTGCAGTAGAAAATGGTGCAACACAGGTAGAAGGAACGATTAATGGAATCGGGGAACGTGCTGGGAATGCTTCTTTAGAAGAATTTGGTGTTGCATTAAATATTCGAAATGATTATTATCCTTATCATACTAATTTAGTGTTAAAAGAAATTAAACGTACAAGCGACATGGTAAGCAAATTTACAGGTATGACAGTGCCAGGTAATAAAGCGATTGTTGGACGTAATGCTTTTGCTCATGAATCAGGTATTCATCAAGATGGTGTCTTGAAAAATGCGCAAACATATGAAATTATCACACCAGAATTAGTTGGTGTCCAATCCAACAACCTTGTGTTAGGGAAACACTCTGGGCGACATGCCTTTACAGATAAAATTAAGCAGCTTGGCTTCACTCTATCCGATGATAAGCTGAAAGAAGCATTTGTTGCCTTTAAATCATTAACAGACCGAAAAAAGGAAGTAACAGATGATGACCTATTTGCCATCCTAACAGATATTCAAACAGATACATCTAATGTTAAAAGATATACATTAGTAGATTTTAAGGTACAATATGGTTCTTCTGATAAGCCAAATGCTACTGTAACATTAAATACACCTAAAAATGATCAACAACTAACGGATTCAGATACCGGGCAAGGTAGCGTCGAAGCGCTTTATAACACATTAGACAAAATCATTTATGAGGATACTCAACTAACCGATTTTCAATTGAACTCAATTGGTAAAGGAAGAGATGCCTTGGCAGAAGTCCACGTTAGCCTAACCGTAGATGGTATAGCAGTAAGTGGACGTGGTTCTGCACAAGATGTATTAGAAGCAGCTGTTCAAGCATATTTGAATGGTGTCAATAGAGCAATCTATCAAGTAAAAGCAATCTAGGATAGTTCATAGGGGGTAGAACAAGTGGCTAATAAAATTGTATTGCTTCCTGGTGATGGAATTGGAGCAGAGGTAATCTATGCTGCAAAGGACGTATTAGAAGCAATTAGCAAAAAATTTGGAAAAGAATTTGAATTTTCTTCTCATGATATCGGTGGTATTGCTATCGATAATCATGGCACTCCCCTACCTGATGAAACAGTTGAAGCTTGTAAAAAGGCAGATGCAGTTTTGCTTGGGGCAGTTGGTGGACCAAAATGGGATAATAATCCCTCTGATCTAAGACCAGAACGCGGGTTGCTTGGGATTAGAAAGGCACTTGATTTATATGCCAATCTTAGACCAGTGAAGGGATTTGATAAATTATTACACGCCTCTCCCCTTCGTCCTGATATTATAAATGGTAGTGACCTATTAATTGTTCGGGAGCTTACTGGTGGATTATATTTTGGGAGACCAAGTGAAAGGCAAGATAACGGTAACGCTGTAGTAGACACCTTAACATATACACGTAAAGAAATCGAAAGAATTGTAGATAAAGCCTTTCAAAGTGCTCAATTAAGAAAGAAACATCTTACATCTGTAGATAAAGCAAATGTGCTGGAATCTAGTAAACTATGGAGAGAAATTGTGGAAGAAAAGAAAGCACAATATCCTGATGTCACAGTTGAGCATGTTTTAGTGGATGCAGCAGCAATGAAGCTAATCACCAATCCAACACAATTTGATGTCATTGTTACAGAGAATATGTTTGGTGATATATTAAGTGATGAGGCTTCTGTCCTAACAGGCTCTCTCGGTATGCTCCCTTCTGCTAGTTTGGCTGAAGACGGGGTTGGACTATATGAACCAGCACATGGATCTGCTCCTGATATTGCAGGCAAAGGGATTGCTAACCCTATTGCCATGATCCTATCAGCAGCGATGATGCTTCGATATTCCTTTCAAATGAATGAAGAAGCACAAACCATTGAAGACGCAGTTGAACAAGTGTTAAACCAAAATTATCATACAGCAGACCTATATAATAAAAATGGAGAGCTTGTAAATACAAATGAAATGACTCAATTAATTGTTGAAACCATTGAATAAGGAAAATTTTTCGGCGTCGACTATTTATCCATAGCATGCGCCGATATTTTTCTACAAAAAGGAAAACAAAAATATAAAAAGGAGTGAAATTGATGAGGAATCCAAAGACGATTATTGAAAAGATTTGGGAGAAACATGTCGTACATCACGAAGAAGGTAAACCGGATCTATTATATATCGATTTACATCTAGTCCACGAGGTAACCTCTCCACAGGCATTTGAGGGTCTTCGTATTAATAATCGAAAAGTTCGCCGTCCAGATTTAACATTTGCGACAATGGACCATAATGTACCGACCATTCATCGCAATGTGATAAAAGACGAAGTTTCCAAGACACAAATGGAAACACTTAAAACAAACTGTGACGAATTTGGCGTACCTTTAGCGGATATTCATCATCCTGATCAAGGGATCGTCCATGTTATTGGTCCTGAATTGGGTTTAACCCAACCAGGTAAAACGATCGTATGTGGAGATAGCCATACTTCTACACATGGTGCATTTGGTGCTTTGGCTTTTGGTATTGGTACTAGTGAGGTCGAGCATGTCCTAGCCACACAAACCATTTGGCAAGCAAAACCGAAAACACTAAATGTTAAAGTGAATGGAAAATTAGGGACAGGTGTTACGGCAAAGGATTTAATCCTAGCAATTATCGGAAAATTCGGTGTAAAATTCGGAACTGGCTATGTTATTGAGTATACAGGCGAGGCAGTGCGTAACTTGTCCATGGAAGGCCGAATGACGGTATGTAACATGTCTATAGAAGCCGGTGCTCGTGCTGGATTAATCAGTCCTGATGATACGACAGTTGAATTTTTACGAGGGAGACGCCATGTTCCAGACGGTGAAGCCTTTGAGCAATTAGCGGAGGAATGGAAGGCTCTTGCTACAGACGAAGGGGCGATATATGATGAAGTAGTGGAAATCAATGCAGAAGAAATTGAGCCACAAGTAACTTGGGGAACAAACCCTGGGATGTGTATTCCGGTTAGTGCAACCGTCCCTACTCCAGAGGATGGAAAAAATGCTATTGAAACAGATGAAATTAAACGTGCATTAGAATACATGGGACTCCAAGGAGGCGAACCAATTTCTTCTGTAAGCATTGAGCATGTGTTTATCGGTTCCTGTACTAATTCCAGATTAGCTGATTTAAGAAAAGCTTCAGAAATTGTAAAAGGACAAAAGGTAAATCCAGGTGTTCGAGCAATCGTAGTCCCTGGTTCTCATAGTGTGAAAGCACAAGCAGAAACAGAAGGAATTGATCAAATCTTTAAGGAAGCTGGATTTGAATGGCGAGACGCAGGCTGTAGTATGTGTCTGGCAATGAACGATGATGTCGTACCAGAGGGTGAACGTTGTGCTTCCACTTCTAATCGTAACTTTGAAGGTCGACAAGGAACAGGTGCACGTACCCACTTAGTTAGTCCTGAAATGGCGGCAGCAGCAGCTATTAAAGGTCATTTCGTAGATGTACGTCACTTGAGTGTAGCTACACCAAGCTAAATTCGTTTTATAGGGGGTAACAAAATGGAACCAATTAGAAAACATGAAGGGCTTGTCTATCCATTAAACCGTGCTAATATTGATACAGACCAAATTATTCCTAAGCAATTTTTAAAACGGATTTCACGACAAGGATTTGGCCAATTTGTATTTTATAATTGGCGATTTGACTCTAAAGGAGAGTTGCGAAATGATTTCTCCTTAAATCAGCCTAAATATGAAGGCACTTCAATCCTTGTTGCTGGTGAAAACTTTGGCTGCGGCTCATCTCGTGAGCATGCACCATGGGCTCTACAAGATTATGGATTCCGTGTCATTATTGCACCAAGCTATGCAGATATTTTTTATAATAATTGCACAAAAAATGGTATCTTACCAGTTAAATTGGCAGATGAAGAAGTCCAAACAATAATTAAAAATGCTGAGAGTGACAAATATTATTTAACCGTGAACCTAGAAGCAAAAAAAGTATATGATAATCAAGGATTTGAAGCAGTATTTGACCTAGACGATTATAAACGTGAAATGTTACTAAATGGCTGGGATGATATTGCTGTTACACTCAGCCATGCCGATAAGATTGACCAATTTGAAGCAACTAGAGCATAATAAGAATGTGAAATTTTTATCATTGGAGAATTTTCCCTTTTGATGTGATTTAGCTGATTTTTCTGTTAAACAGAAGATCAGCTTTATTTTTTGTCATTTTTATTTTTTTATGTATAAACAGCTTTGCCAATAACTGATTTAATGGAGTTAAACGCAACGGTTATACTAAAAAGGATCAGGAGGTGAACTGATGTTAAACCGAGCGCAATTAAATGCTTGTCAACGCGAATTGGTCAATCGAAAAAAGGAGCTAGAAAATCATCTGCAGGATCACTTTGGCTTAGACCAAGAATTGTTGAAAGAATCTGTATCCGAGCTCTCTAATTACGATAATCATCCAGGAGATCATGGTACAGAGCTTTTTGAAAGAGAAAAAGACATTGCCTTGAATGATCATTTAGAAAAGGAATACAAGGATATTAAAGATGCCCTTGATTCGATAGATGCAGGAACTTATGGTATTTGTATCGAATGTGGTGAAGAAATAGCAGCAGACAGACTGTTAGCAATGCCTACCACTCAGAAGTGCTCCAAACATGCAGAAAAATATATCGATAAAAATCGTCCAATTGAGGAAGAGGTATTACAGCCAAATTTTCAAAACTTTAATAATGAAATAGCCAACGAAGACACTACGTTTTTCGACGCAGAAGATTCCTGGCAGCGCGTAGAGCAATATGGTTCCTCTGATGGCCCGTCTGACTTTTATGGCATGGAGGCTAAAACATATGACGATATGTTCTTCCATTCAGATGAATTGGTGGGTAGCGTTGAGGAGTTAGAAGGATTTTTACTCGCAGATATGGAAGGGAAATATATAGGGGTAAATGAAAAGCATGAAAAATACGAAGATTATTTAGATGAACAGGATATTGAATCGATTTTATCTACAGAAAAGTAATATGCTGGGCCTCCCAAATAATTGGGAGCGTCCCTTTTTTTATTGAGAATCTCCGCTTACATCGGCTTTGTATATTGATACTTCTAGTAGCCATACTAAAAAAATCAGTATTAAAAATTGCAATATAGGACGTGAAAAATTATGCCCTTTACTAAGGAAAAACCACATATTTATTATGAAGTAAAAGGAAACGGTCCAACGATTCTATTTATTCCACCCCCTGCCATGGGACATCTTACCTTTCGTTATCAATATAAGTTGAGTGATCATTATCAAATTATCACATTAGATATTAGAGGGGATTGTAAAAGTGAGAAAGCTCTACCTGTAACGATGGAACTATTCGTTAGTGACATAAAGAGAGTTTTGGACGAACTTCAAGTAGAGAAAGCCATTATTTGCGGATATTCTAATGGAGGAGTTATTGCTCAAGCATTTGCAGCGAGCCATCCTAATCGAATTATAGGACTCATTTTGATAGGTGGTTATTATGAAGTAGCTAGTTTTTTGCTAAAGAAGGAATATCAATTAGGAATATGGATTGCCAAGCAAAAATGGATGTCTTTATTGGCAAGCGCATTATCTTTTAATCATTTTTCGAGTAAAAAAGCTGCAAACGAAATGGCTATAGAGATGAAGCAAACAGATCCCGATATGTTAGAACAGCAATATGCTATTGGTATGAACTACAGCAATAAACACAGTCTTACTAAATTAGATGTCCCCCTATTACTTATATATGGTGCAAGGGATATTTACATTCATCACTATCAGCATTTGTATCAAGAGGTGATAAAGGATGTGGAAATCGCCTATATCGATAAATCCAAACATCAAGTTCCTACAAAGCATGATCATGAATGTAATGCGATTATCAAGCAATGGATTAGGAGCAAAGATTTAGCAAAGGAATAGAGGAGAAGGCTTTCTCCCCTTTTCCTCCAATTTAGTAATCACTTTGAGACTCTTCCCCATTTACAATGGCAACACTGGCACTTGCCCCTATTCTAGAAGCACCAGCCTTCACCATTGCTTGAGCAGTTTTAGCATCACGCACACCGCCAGAGGCTTTTACTCCAATATTAGGACCAACGGTTTTACGCATTAAAGCAATATCTTCTATTGTTGCACCACCAGTCGAAAATCCAGTAGATGTTTTGACATAGTTAGCCCCTGCTGCAACTGCTAGTTCGCATGCTGTTACTTTTTCTTCATCAGATAAAAGACACGTCTCAATAATCACTTTCACTAATGCTTGCCCTTTCGTTGCATCCACTACTGCTTGAATATCATCTTTAACAGCCTCAATCTCTCCTGATTTTAGTTTACCAACGTTCAGCACCATATCTATTTCTGTGGCACCATTATTGATGGCATCTTCTGTTTCAAACGCCTTGACCTCGGAAGTAGAAGCTCCTAAAGGAAAGCCTATTACTGTACATACGTCTACATCAGTACCTTTGAGTAATTCCGCAGCATAAGCTACCCATGTTGGATTAACACAAACAGAATAAAATCCGTTAGCCTTTGCTTCTTCACATAATGTTTCAATTGCTTTTTTTGGTGTATCTGGTTTTAATGCAGTATGGTCAATCATATTCGCTATCATTTTGATCCATTCCTCCCTTGTCATTTCACGTTGGACATGTCATCCGCTATAAAAGCACCCGGAAGCAAGTCACGTACCGTAGTCTCTAGTATGTCTCCATCTAAGTTTGTTAATATCACTTTCATTTCTGGATGACAAAGCTCTGCCATTACTTGGCGACAAGCACCACATGGAGAAACCGGTCGATCGGTATCTGCTACAACTGCCATCATTTTATATTCAGTGGAGCCCGTTGCATATGCATGAAATAATGCTGTCCTCTCCCCACAATTACACATGGAATAAGCTGCATTTTCAATATTACATCCATGATAAATATTTCCTTGAGCATCAAGTAATGCTGCTCCAACGCTAAACTTAGAATAAGGCACATAAGCTTTTTCCCTTGCTTTTTTTGCTTCTTCTATCAATTTTTCTTCCACAAACGTTCCCCCCTATTCGTTATCCAATCTCTTGAACTAATTGTTTCACAAATTGTAAAAAGGAATCACGTACTTTCTCAGTTGTCTCCATTACTTCCTCATGTGTTAACGGTTGATCGAGAATCCCTGCTGCCATGTTAGATATACAGGAAATACCTAAACAGCGAATGCCAGCATGTCTTGCTACTGTTACCTCAGGCACTGTAGACATACCAACAGCATCTCCACCTATCGTTGCAAGCATCTTTATTTCAGCTGGTGTTTCATAACTTGGTCCTGTATTCCAAACATAGACACCCTCTTTTAGAGTCAAATTTAACTGTTTAGCAACTTGTCTTGCCGTAGTTTGCAATTTCTTATCATAAGCACTCGACATATCCGGGAAGCGTACACCATGTTCCTTCACATTCTCGCCTATTAAAGGATTTTGACCAGTATTGTTTATATGATCTGTAATTAACATTAAATCCCCTGGCTCAAGATTTTGATTAACACCACCAGCAGCATTAGTTACTAGTAATTTTTCAATACCAATTTCTTTCATCACCCGAACCGGGAAAGTAACCGCATCTAAGCCATATCCTTCATAATAGTGAAAACGTCCCTGCATTGCAATGACCTGGACCCCTTCTAATTCACCTATTACTAGCTGTCCTGCATGACCTTCCACTGTCGATAAGGGAAAACCAGGAATATCTTGATAGATAATTTTTGTAGGATTTTTAATTTCATCTGCTAGCATTCCTAGACCTGAGCCCAATATAAGGCCAATTTGAGGTTTCTTATCTAATTGTTGCTGTAAATACTTGGTTGCTTCCTGAAGCTTATGCATTGAATAATCCTCCTTTATTTAATATCGTGTAGGAAACTTTTCCCGTTTAAAGGTAATGTTACACCAAAATTGTCTGCAATGGTAGCGCCAATATCAGCAAACGTCTCTCTCAATGGTAATTGTTTTCCTTCTGTGATTTGATGGTGAAAAACTAATAGTGGGACATATTCTCTCGTATGATCTGTACCATGATGTACTGGATCGTTTCCATGATCAGCTGTAATCATTAATAAATCATCTTCTTTCAATTTATTAATGATGTCCGGTAATCGCTGATCAAATGCTTCCAGAGCTTCTCCATACCCTTTTGGATCTCGACGATGACCATATTTCGCATCAAAATCGACGAGATTGAGAAAATTCAGGCCATGAAATTCCATATCCATTGACTGAATAAATTTTTCCATTCCATCCTCATTATTTTTTGTTCGAATCGATTCCGTTACACCCTCGCCGTCATAAATGTCAGAGATTTTTCCGAGGGCAATAACATCGAAACCACCGTCAGCTAGCTCATTCATCACTGTCCTACCAAACGGTTTTAGGGCATAATCATGACGATTAGAAGTTCGTTCAAAATTACCAGGTCTACCTACAAATGGTCGTGCAATTACCCTGCCAATCATGTACTTATCGTTCATGGTTAAAGCTCGAGCTTTTTCACAAATGTCATATAGTTCATCTATTGGAATGATGTCTTCATGGGCACAGATTTGCAGTACAGAATCTGCAGATGTATACACAATGAGATCTCCTGTTTCCATATGATGCTCGCCTAGTTCTTCAATAATAGCAGTACCAGACGCCGGTTTATTTCCTATAATTTTCCTTCCTGTTTCCTTTTCTAACTGTTTTATTAAGTCATCTGGAAAACCATCCGGGAATGTTTGAAAAGGTTGCTCGATCTTTAACCCCATTATTTCCCAATGACCAGTCATTGTATCCTTTCCATTAGAAGCCTCTTGCATTTTGGTATAGTAGGCCTTAGGCTTTAACGCCTTCCTAATACCTTTAATTTCCCGAATATTGCTTAATCCAAGTTTTCCAATTTCCGGCATAGTTAATCCATCCATATGCTCCGCAATATGTCCTAATGTATCTGCTCCCGTATCATTGAAATCGGCAGCATCTGGTGCTTCACCTATCCCAACCGAATCTAATACAATTAAAAATATCCTTTTAAAAGATTCCAATAGTATTCTCCTTTTCTCGAAGTAATATAGCGCAAAAATTATTCTATCAACAAATCAACTCTTATTGTACTTTTTCTGAAGTAGGATGTCCAACCTCTTAAAAAATTAATGAATAATATCATATATCAATGGTATAGCATAATGCGCTTTATCAGAGATTGTATAGGCTTGTTGAATCTTTTCTTCCACATCATTTATATTAGGGGTATTACTATGAATAGTGACTATAGTATCACCATTTTTTACTTTGTCACCTAATTTTTTCTGCAACTCGACACCTACAGCCAGATCAATTTGAGAATCCTTTGTTAAACGACCAGCTCCAAGAAGACTTGCTGCTGTGCCTATTTCATCGGCAGAAATGCGATTAATCGTGCCGGAAGCTTTTGCCTTCACTTCTATCGTGTATTCTGCCTTAGGTAGTTTCTCCGGATGATCAATTACAGAAGGATTACCTCCCTGAGAGCTCACAAAGGTTTTCAACTTATCAATAGCTTTACCTGAATGAATTGCATCTTTTAACATTTCTCTTGCTTCTTCAATGGATTTTGCCTTTTTGGCTAAATAGACCATTTGACTACCTAAGGTAAGGCATAATTCTTCTAAATCCTTTGGACCTTTACCTTGCAAGGTATCGATGGCTTCTTTTACTTCTAATGCATTACCTACTGCAAATCCAAGCGGCTGATTCATATCTGAAATTACGGCAACCGTCTCTCGTCCCGCTCCATTACCAATGTCAACCATTGCCCTAGCTAAAGCTTTAGCATCTTCTAAATCAGTCATAAATGCCCCTGACCCTGTTTTTACATCTAATACAATAGCATCTGCTCCTGCTGCAATTTTTTTACTCATAATCGAGCTAGCAATCAATGGAATAGAATTGACTGTTGCTGTTACATCACGTAAACCATATAGCTTTTTATCAGCAGGAGTGAGGTTTCCGCTTTGTCCAACTACAGCTATATTATGCTCATTTACCAGTTGATTGAACCTTTCTGCAGTTAATTCTACTTGAAAACCATCAATGGATTCTAACTTGTCAAGTGTTCCACCTGTATGTCCAAGCCCTCTACCAGACATTTTTGCAACTGGGACACCTACAGAAGCTACTAAGGGTGCCAAAATTAAAGTGGTTGTATCTCCAACTCCACCTGTAGAATGCTTATCCACCTTAATACCTTGAATATCTGATAAATCGACTTGATCTCCAGATTGTACCATTGCCATAGTTAAGTGAACTCTCTCTTCTGTTGTCATTCCTTGAAAATATAATGCCATGGCCATTGCCGACATTTGGTAATCAGGTATTTCTTCCTTTGTATATCCTTTTATCATAAAATCAATTTCATCTTTAGTTAATTCCTTACCGTCTCTTTTTTTCACAATTAAGTCTACCATTCTCATATTTCTTCTTCCCTTCAAATATAAAATATCTAGATACGAATGCTTTCAATGTTCATTTAGAAAAACATACCTGCTACCGCAGCACTTAATAATGATGCTAGCATACCAGCTGCTACTGCTTTTATACCGAGTTTCGCAATGTCTTTACGTCTATTTGGCGCTAATCCTCCTAAACCACCGAGTAGAATAGCCATGGAGCTCAGGTTTGCAAACCCACATAAAGCAAAACTTACAATTAAATTTGTCTTATCAGATAGATTCGCCATTTCAGGTGCAAAGGATGCATAGGCAACAAATTCGTTTAATACAAGCTTTTGTCCAATAAATCCACCAGCGATAACTGCTTCACTCCAAGGTACTCCTACTGCAAATGCGATTGGGGCAAATACATATCCCAAAATCGTTTCTAAGGTAATATCACCAAAAATACCGAGAATACCATTAATTAATGCGATCAGTGCAATAAAGGCTAGTAACATCGCACCAACGTTCAGTGCCAATTTCAGTCCGTCTGATGCTCCTTTTGCCGCCGCATCAATCACGTTAACAGACTCTTGATCTTTTTCAATTTCTATATGGTCTGTTGTGACAGATTTATCTGTTTCCGGTACCATTATTTTTGCCATAATAAGACCTGCTGGTGCTGCCATAAAACTCGCTGCTAGTAAATATTCTAATGGGACTCCTAGAAGCGAATAACCAACAAGTACTGATCCTGCCACCGACGCCAATCCACCGGTCATGACAGCAAATAATTCGGATTGTGTCATCTTATTTAGAAATGGTCGTACAACAAGCGGTGCTTCTGTTTGACCAACAAAAATATTAGCCGCAGCAGACATGGACTCAGACTTACTTGTCCCTAATAATTTAGATAAACCTCCACCGAGTATTTTGATGATCCACTGCATTATACCTAAATAATAAAGAACAGATATTAACGATGAAAAGAAAATAATAATTGGTAGCACATGAAACGCAAAAATCGAACCAAATTCTTCACTATTTGCTAACGAACCAAATAGAAAACTGATTCCCTCATTAGCATAGTTAATAATATCCTGTACACGTAAAGTAAACCATTGTAATGCTGATTGACCTGCCTCCCACTTTAATACAATAAATGCGAATAGAATTTGTATGGCTAATCCACCGCATATTGTCCGAATGTTAATCGCTTTCTTTTTTGATGATAGTAGTAAGGCAAGTCCTAATATAACGACTATACCTAATATTCCCCACAATAAGTTCATGTGGCTATCCCCTTTCGTTTATTTATTGATTGGACGTCCTACCACTTTCTACGCTAAAATACTTCTACTCACACGTCCGTTAGCGAATGCACTTCCATTCTTTTATACTAAGAGATGTAATTCCACATCGTCAATTCACCTCTGTAGAATATGAATAGTCTCCATTGTATAAATGAAACCCCTTTCTATGGGTACGAAATCATTATAAAGGTTAGACGTCCTACAAGTCAACAACTATTTTTAGATAATGTTCCGAATGGGACATTAGCAATAGTAATAAGGAGCGTGTTCCCTATCCCTCTATCTTTGGACAAGTTTTCCAGTCTTCTTTACAATAGAAAAACTTCGTACTTCGCTCGTCCTTTAGAGGATGAGTTAGCTTTTCTTGTACTTTGATTGAACTTCAAAATTTTTATGCTTTCCTAATGTATAAAAAAACCATCCCCAATGGAATGGCATTAAAATAAACGCTTTCGAAATACACTAAAACTGACCTGATCAGATCGGAAAAAATTAATCGAATACAATATAGGTTTGTCATGAAGATCGTAATGGATCTGCTTCAAAATCAATAATGGTTGATTTTTATCACTATTCAATATTTTAGAAATCTCGTCATGATAACCAATTGTTTTTATTTCTGCTTTTGCATAGCTGATCGTTATCCCTTTTTCTTCTTGTAGTGACTGAAGCATCGATTGTTGATTAAAATGAAAATCTTCCCCGACTAAGGACAAGGGAATTTTATCAATACAGTAAACAAGTGGCTCACTATCTGCTGTTCTAACTCGTTTGACCAGATATACATTCTCATCTGTACTCAGCTGTAATTCCATTTTATCCTCACTAAGCGCTTGTTTTGCTCCATGGAATAATAATTCTGTCCCAGGTTCTTTCCCTTCTCTTTTAATGAAATCTGTAATACTAAATAGCTCTTCTATCCCGCCTGAAAAAACAGGCTTTTTGTTTATAAACGTACCAATACCGTGTCTTCGTATAATGACATTTTCTTCTTCTAAAATCCTAAGTGCTTCCCTTAATGTGTTACGGGAAACATTTAACTGCTTGGCCAATTCCATTTCAGACGGTAATCGTTCTCCAGCTTCTAATTCCCCTTCATTTATTTTCGTTTTGATTTGCTCTATCACATATATGTATCGAGGCGTTTGGTAATCAAAGGCCATACGAATCCCCCCTGTTTGTTTGTACGGACGTTTGTCATATTTATATCATAGCATAAATGATAAAAAATTCTGATACTTTCTAAAATAAGCGATCAGTAGCTTGAAGTCAAATCGTTCTTATGCTTGACACACCAATACTTTTGTGATAATTATTATGTGTTAGCACTCTGACGTATGGAGTGCTAAGTTACATATAAATCGTTTAAGGGAGGAAATGAACAATGGAGAAAAAACAATTTCAAGCTGAGTCTAAACGACTTTTAGAAATGATGGTCCATTCCATTTATTCACAGAAAGAAATCTTCTTACGTGAACTAATTTCGAATGCTAGTGATGCTATTGATAAAATTTATTATAAAGCATTAACGGATGACAGTATCTCCTTTAATAAGGATGATTACTATATTCGTATCGAGCCTAATAAAGATAAGCGTACACTAACCGTTAAGGATACTGGAATAGGTATGACAAAAGAGGAATTAGAAGAAAACTTAGGTACGATTGCCAAAAGTGGTTCCTTAGCCTTCAAAAATGAAGTAGAGATGAAGGATGGTCAAGAAATTATCGGTCAATTCGGTGTCGGTTTCTACTCCTCCTTTATGGTAGCAGACAAAGTAACGGTTTATACTCGTCCTTTACATGGCGAAGAAGGCTACAAATGGGAGTCTGACGGGGAAGATGGTTACACAATTGAACCACATAAAAAAGAGGATGTTGGAACAGAAATTATTATTCAATTAAAAGAAAACGCAGATGAGGAAAATTACGATGAATTTTTAGAAGAGCATCGTCTTCAATCTATTATAAAAAAATATTCAGATTTTATTCGTTATCCGATTAAGATGGATATTACTGAAAAACGTCCAAAAGAAGATAATGAAGAAGAATTAGTAGATGTGACAGAAGAACAAACGGTTAACAGCATGGTCCCGATCTGGCGAAAAAATAAACAAGAGTTAACAGATGCAGATTACGAAGCATTTTATCAAGAAAAGCACTTCGGATTTGACCAACCATTAAGCCATCTCCATATAAGTGTAGACGGCATGGTAAGATTTCAATCGATTTTATATATCCCTGAGCAGTTACCTTTTGACTACTATTCTAAAGAATTTGAAAAAGGTTTAGAGTTATACTCTAATAGCGTATTAATTATGGATAAATGTGCTGATTTATTGCCAGATTATTTTAGTTTTGTCAAAGGGATCGTCGATTCTGAAGATTTATCATTAAACATTTCTCGTGAAATTTTACAACAGGATCGTCAAGTAAAGCTAATTGCCAAAAATATTGAAAAGAAAATTAAAAATCACTTACAAAGCTTGTTAAAAAATGACCGTGAAAAGTATGAAAAGTTTTACGATGCATTTGGTCGTCAAATAAAGTTTGGTGTATACAGTGATTTTGGCGCGAACAAGGACAAGCTTAAAGATTTGTTACTATTCTATTCCTCTAGTGAGAACAAATTAGTTAGCTTGAAAGAATATGTCGAGCGTATGCCAGAGGATCAAGAGCACATTTATTATGCGACTGGAGAATCACATGAACGTATCGAAAAACTCCCTCAAACTGAAATGGTCAAAGATAAAGGCTATGAGATTTTATATTTCACAGATGAGGTAGACGAATTTGCGATTAAAATGTTGATGTCGTACGAAGAAAAAGAGTTCAAATCTGTATCTAGTGGTGATTTGAATTTAGAAGACGAGGAATCAAAAAAAGAAGCAGAAAAACAAAAAGAAGAGCATAAAGACTTACTTACAGAGATGAAAGAAATACTTGGTGATAAAGTAAAGGATGTTCGACTCTCCACCCGTTTAAAATCTCATCCTGTTTGCTTATCAGCTGAGGGTGATGTTTCAATTGAAATGGAAAAAGTATTGAAGCAAATGCCAGATAGTCAAAACGTTGAAGCGAATAAGGTTTTAGAGATTAATAACAAGCACGACATTTTTCAGGCTTTAATCCATGCACAACAAAAAGACAAAGAAAAAGTCAAGCTCTATACTAATATCTTATATAACCAAGCATTGCTTATAGAAGGTCTTCCAGTTGAGGACCCTGTTGCTCTAACTAACGATATGTGCAAAGTAATGGTTTAATTGGTTGAAAAAAGCCTCCCTACTCTGAACTGCCCCCTGTCAAGTAGACAGGTAAATAAACAAAATATTTTGTGCCATGTATGGTTTCCATGCATGGCTTTTTTATGCTGGAATTCTTAACCCCATCTTCAACGTCACGCGCTTTGTATTATAAAATTCAATATAAGCCTCAATATCTTTTTCTAATTCCTCAAATGTGTTATGAGTGGTTAGTCGATACATCTCTTCTTTGATGATCCCCCAAAAGTTTTCCATCGGACCGTTATCAATGCATTTACCAACACGCGACATGCTTTGGGTAATCTGGTGTTCTTCCACAAAACGTTTAAATCCATGGAACGTATATTGAAAGCCGCGATCACTATGAAATAATGTTTTCGCTGGTATAATGGTATCTTTAATCTGAGTAATCGTATCTCGTACTAAGGCATTGTTATTATGTCGGGATAATTTATAGGCTACAATTTTATTTTCACCATAATCTAAGACGGCACTTAAATAAGCTTTCGAATGAACTCCGTACTTAAATTCAGTGACATCTGTTAATAAGACCTCCATCGCGTGATACTCTGCTTGAAATTCTCTATTTAGGACATTTTCAGCCACGTGTTGCGGTTTATGTGGTCTATAGTTGTAACGTTTCCGACGGATAACGGCTTTTAAGCCTACTAAGCGCATCAAGCGGTACACACATTTATGATTCACTTGAGCGTTAAGGAAGTGGTTGAGATAGATCGTGATTCGACGATAACCATAAATCCCTTTATGTTCGTCATATATCTTTTGAATGCAAGCGCTCAAGTGTCTTAAGCGCTTCTCTGTTTTTGTTGGTTTCCGATGGAACCACTTATAATAACCCGAGCGACTCACACCTAATGCTTCACAAAGTATGGTTATTTTGAATCCCTTTTTTTCGAGTTTTTTAATGGTTTGGTATTCGGCCTCATGCCGCGTTTGCGTAACATCAACTCTCTTTCCTCTTCTTCTAACTTTTTTAACGCAGTATTCTCTGTTTCAAGGTACTCATTTCGTGCTTTTAATGCCTCAATTTCCGTTCGTAACTTTTCTTCATCTGTTTGGATCTTGTCTGGCTTTCCGCGACCTCGTCCATCTACCAGCCCGTCAGGGCCATGCTCTTTGTACTTTTGAACCCATGAATAAACATTATTATAAGAAACTTGATATTTTTTAGCTGTTTCCTTATACAATAAACCAGTATTTAAACAATCTTTGACGATTTCAATTCTCTCTTCTTGTGTCGTTTTTCGACTCTTCATCGTATACACCTCGGGTTTGGGAGAATAACTCCTATTCTTTTCCCCTCTAGTATACTTGATGATCCAACTTCTTACAGTATCAGGATTTGGAATATTATATTTCCGAGCTAATTGTTTAAAGGGTATACATTCTACGAGGTACTCGTTAATAACGGACTGTTTAAACTCTTCACTGTAATGATTATTTCTTGATGTCGTTTGAATTCCTTTTAGACCATGATTTTGGTATCTCAGCACCTTTTGACGAAAGGCCGATTCACTTAATAATAAACCAAATGTTTCACGTAATTCTTTAATACTTATTCCATCTTTCAGATACATTTGAATATACCATTCCAACTCTTCAGCTGTATGCTTACTATTTAAACGCATAAAAATCCCCCTAAAGTAGTTTTACTTTTTTAAGTGTCTACTTTAGGGGGAGCATATCACTCGAAGGGTGGCCTTTTTTATTGTAAAAAATCTCTAAAGCTTGCTACATGTACCAACATTATTTATTTTTTCTTGTATTTGTAGCTAGCCTCATGAAAATTACTATTTCGAACAACCTCACCTTTCCACATATTCACTTAATTTTATTATTTTCCATGTTTAATATTTCCCAAAAGTGAAATAGTAAAAATAAAATGTACTGTTATCAACCTATTTAAGGAGGGAGAAAATTGGCGAAGAATGTTGCACATAAATTAATAGCATCACATCTCGTATCAGGTGACATGGAAGTCGGTAAGGAAATTGGATTAAAAATAGACCAGACGTTAACACAGGATGCTACTGGAACAATGGTCATGCTGGAGCTTGAAGCTATGGGACTTGATCAAGTAAAAACTGAAGCTTCTGCTCAATATGTGGATCATAATCTAATCCAAGAGGACTACCGTAATGCAGATGATCACCTTTTCCTAAGAAGTGCCGCTCAAAAGTTCGGTGTTTATTACAGTCGACCTGGAAATGGTGTTAGTCACCCCGTTCATATGCAACGTTTAGCAAAGCCAGGTAAAACATTACTTGGTTCTGACAGCCATACCTGTGCGAATGGTTGTATGGGAATGCTAGCTATTGGTGCGGGCGGGATTGATGTGGCCATGGCAATGGCAGGTGAGGCTTACCATGTAAAAATGCCTAAAGTTATGGGAATCAAGCTCATTGGCAAGTTACCAGATTGGGTTAGTGCTAAGGATGTTATTCTAGAAATGTTACGTCGTCATAGTGTCAAAGGTGGTGTTGGTAAAATCTTAGAATATTACGGACCTGGTTTAGAAAGTCTTTCTGCAATGGATCGACATGTCATTGCTAATATGGGCGCAGAATTAGGTGCCACTTCTACTGTATTTCCATCTGATCACATTATCAAAGATTTTTTAACCCAACAAGGACGTGAAGAAGATTGGATCAAATTAAAAGCTGACGATGGAGCTACTTATGATGAAGAAGATGAAATCGACTTATCGACACTGGTACCATTAATTGCAAAACCTTCTAGTCCCGATAAGGTGGTACCTGTATCTGAAATAGCTGGAGAACCCATTTACCAATCTTATATAGGATCCTCTGCCAATCCTGGATACCGAGATTTTGCAATTGCAGCTGAAATTGTGAAGGACAAGCAAATCACTCCAGGGGTTTCACTTGATATTAATCCGACATCCAGACAATTGTTAGAGCAACTAGTGAAAGATGGCTATATTGCCCAGTTAATTGGAGCTGGAGCAAGAATGCATCAAGCAGGTTGTAATGGCTGTATTGGAATGGGACAAGCGCCTGCAACGGATCGTAATAGCTTACGAACCACTCCGCGTAACTTTCCAGGTCGATCTGGTACGAGAGAAGATAGTGTATTTTTATGCAGTCCAGAAACAGCAGCAGCCTCCGCTTTACATGGTGTGATTACGGACCCGAGAACTTTAGAAATGGACTACCCGCTTATAAAGGAGCCGACAGAGTTTCCTGATGCTGGAATGCTTGAAGCACCACCAAATTCGAATGATAAAATCTCGCTGGAGAAAGGCCCAAACATTACATCGATTCCTGACTTTGCACCGATCGAAAACAATTTCGAGGTTCCTATATTATTAAAAATGGGAGATAATATTTCCACAGACGAAATTTTGGCTGGAGGATCACGTGTTCTTCCATATCGAAGTAATATTCAAAGGATTAGTACCTTTGCTTTTGAAATTGTTGATGACACCTATTACGAAAGAGCTATGAAGGCTAGAGATGATCATGGTCATGCAATTATTGCTGGAATTAACTATGGGCAAGGCTCCAGTCGTGAGCATGCCGCACTAGCCCCAAGATATCTAGGGCTAAAAGTGGTGTTAGTAAAAGACTTTGCACGAATACATTTACAGAATTTGATTAATTTCGGGATTCTGCCACTAAGATTCGCTAATAAAGAGGATTATAAAAAAATCGAAAAAGGCTGGATCTTACAATTTCAAAATGTGCATGATTCCTTGAAAAAACTAGAAAAAATAAATGTAAGGATAAAAGACACTGATGAGATGATTGAAGTAGAGCATGATTTAACGAAAAGACATATTGAGCTTATACTTCAAGGTGGAGTGATTAATTGGATTAAATACAAAAAAGTATAAGAAGGGAATGAATATAGTTGGGGTCACAAGAAATGAGATGTAAAGCGTGTGAAGGTTCCGGGCTACTAATGGATGATGAGGAATGGCACTATACTTGTACCATTTGTAATGGTGATGGTTTTGTATCCCGTTATGAAGAAAAAGAAATGAGAGAAACCGATCCAAATAATCGCATCATTGATTAATCGCATAAGTCAGCGACATAGCTAAATAAGGAGAATAAATCCGAACAATCTTCTGATTAATCGTAGGCAAAATACGTAGCTACCTATGGGAACGGCATGAGCTAGAGCCCTGCCACGAAAAACGAGCTATTTTGACAGAAAGGTTCGGATTATTCCTTCTTTACTATTTATTTGTTCCATCCACATTCGCTATTAATGAATATTTATTTTCCTAAAGTTTCCACCCTTTACTTCCGCCACATCATATACGATTACAAAAGCACTTTCATCAATTTCCTGAATAATCTCTTTTATTTTACTTTCCTCTAATCGGTTAATAACACAAGTAATCTCTTTAAATTCTTCATTGGAATAACCGCCTTGAACTAAATTAAATGTAGCGCTACGCCCTAAGCGATCACGAATAGTTTCTACCATTAATTCTGGCTTGCTCGTAATAATTTTAAAGGTTTTAGAGCCACTAAGCCCCTCCTCTACTATATGTATCACTTTAGAGGCTATAAAATAAGCTATACCTGATAAAAAGGCTCCAGTAAGACCAAACACAAATGATACAACAACAAAAACGAATAAATTTAAAAACAGGATAAGATCACTTGTTCCAAAAGGAGATTTTCTTGAAAGCAGTACTGCTAGCATATCAATTCCGTCTAAGGCACCACCATTACGTAAGGCAAGCCCCATACCAAATCCAATAATAATACCACCAATTACAGTAACTAATAGTGTATCACCTTCAATAATGGGAGGTATGTGGTGCATCACACTTGTACTAATGGCAAGGGAAGCAATTCCAATGACAGAATATATGGCGAAGCTCCTTCCTATCTGCTTATACCCGAGAAAAACGAAGGGAATATTTAATATTGCAATTAATATACCAAGGGGTAAGCCAATTAACTGTGATCCAACAATACTGAGGCCCGTTACCCCACCATCTGATACACTGTTAGGAATTAATACAGCTTCTAATCCATAGGCAGTGATAAATGCTCCCACTATAATCAAAAATCCTCTTATCATCTTTATAATAATTCGTGTTTTTTTCGATTTTGTCTTGTTTTTCATCCTCAACATCCTCTACTCTTTTTTATCGTTCCATGATTGTTCTGCTAGATCCCTTAAATACCATATAACAAAAAAATAGTTCGATCAGGTATGAATGATTGGTCACCCTAATCGAACTACTTCCCTCATTAGTCATTTAAGAATTTGACACAAACTGCTTCAGGTGCTTTTACATCTTTTTGAAGTAAAGAGAGTTGTCCAGTTTCTTGATCTCGTTCAAACAATGTTAATGTACCTGATTCTTGATTAGAAGCAACGACGAATTTCTCCGTTGGATCTAGTACAAAGTCTCTCGGCCAATCTCCTTCTGTGCTTGTCCATTCGATAAAGGTAAGTGTATTATCTTCATTAACCTTATAACTAGCAATGGAATTATGTCCACGATTGCCAACGTAAACAAATTGTCCATCAGAGGATAGATGAATAGCACTTCCTTGACTGTTTTCCGTAAAATCTTCTGGGATCGCAGAAAGATATTGTACCTCTTCGAATTTACCTTCTTCGTAACGTAAAGCGATAACCTCATTACTTAATTCTGTCATGACATAGGCAAACTTGCCATTTGGATGAAAGGCAATATGTCGCGGACCACTTCCAGCCTTTGTTTTTAGAACATTCACTTCCTTTAATTCTCCATTTACAGGACGATAAGTCGTAATCGTATCTGTTCCTAGATCTACTACAATGACAAACTGCTCATCTGGTGTAAATCCAGCATAATGAAGGTGCGGTTTCTCCTGACGCTCATGGGGACCACTACCTTCGTGTTCCTGGGCTTTTGATGGTTGTAATGATCCGTCATCATTTGTTAAAAATGCTTCTACTTGCGTTGTATGATAATTAGCGGATACGATTAAGCTTTTGTCGCGATTAACACTAACGTGACAAGGAGCAGATCCAGGAGTTGCTTGACTGTTTAATTTTTCTAGTCTTCCATCTTCTTCATTAATTCGAAAAGCAGTAACGCCACCACTATCTCCTTCTTTAGCGACAGCATATAAATTTTGGTTATCTTCACTAACCGTGACATAGGTTGGATTATCTAACTCAGCCGCCAGTTCGACATTCTCAATTTTTTTTGCTTCATAATTTAATTCAAAACGATAGACACCTTTGCTCTCTTTTTTTGTATAAGCTCCGATGTATCCTATAGAACGATTATTCCCCATAAAAATACCTCATTTCTTTAATATGTATGGTTAACATTATAGCAGAATCGCTTCCAATGATCTAATATGAGGCTAAATGGATATAACCCGAACTTTGAAAGTCCGGGTTATTGCAGAGATAGCTAATCATCATCTGATTAGACGCCATCCAACCTCATCCATTAAAATTGGCCCATATTGGTCTGATTTTTCCCTCTACGCATTTGATAATAAGCATATGCTCCAATACCGACAGACGCTAACATTGGCAAAACAGCAAATCTTTTTCTCATGTGTATCCCTCCTATTTCAATTGGGTACACAGTTAGTTTTTCCACTTCTCCATCACTTATCCTGAGCAAAAAATGGATTATTTGAATTTATCACCAATAAACAAGAAAAACAAAATAAATAACCCTATGGTGAATGGTAATGCACCGATTAAGCTAAGACTCATTCCGTTATATCCACCAACCATTTCATTTCCTATAAGGTAGATAATAACTCCTGCAGCACAGCTCAGAAATCCCCACCAATAAGGCATTCGCTTCCAGAGGCTTATCACTACCCCAATCACAAATAAGCATAAAAATATCCATGGAAGCACAACATAAATTGCAAAACTCATCGTAGTCATCCTTTATTGTATCCGTATTCCTTAATTATTATATACCTTTTCTCGAAAAGAAAAAACCAGAAGCTTTGTTTAGGCCCCTGGCTGCATTTCATATATCCCTTGCTTTTTTATTAATTGTCTTGCACGAAATAACCTTGTTTTTACAGCAGATTGAGTGATTCCTAACACTTCTGCTATTTCGGCATCCTGAAATCCTTTAATAAATTTCATATGAAAAACTGCTTGTATCTTTTTACTCGCTTTACATAAGCATTCCGATATTTCTTCCATAGTACATTGGATATCGAGAGACTTTTCAATATGCTCCGTTGCACATAATGTAGTGTTTTCTAAAGTCGTCTCTTCATCTAAGAGAACAGATCTGGATCGTTTTTCTTTTCTTAACAAATCGATAGCTGTACGAGATATTATTGTGCGTAACCATGCACCTAATTGATCAATTTTTTCAAGCTTTATTTGGAAACGAAACACTTTAATCCATGCCTCTTGGACTGCATCCTCTGCTAATTGTCGATCGTGTAATATTTTTACAGCAGTAAAAAACATCATTTCTTGATATTTCTCAACCATTTGATCAAAACTTTTGGTCTGTAACATGATCCTGTTGTTCACATCCTTTCCATTTCATTCATTGTTCTGTTATGGAGTCTTAATTAAAATTCTCTGAGATAAATTCTAAAGTGTTCTCATATGATGATGGTACTTCCATATAGAAAAAGTTCCCCTGCTCATCCAAAATCAAATCGATCATAACTGTAGCATTGCTTATTTGCTGTACTTCTTCATAATTTAAAGCCAAATAATCTTTTCTAATCTGTTCAACGATTTGTTCTATCATTCTCGGATCAAAGATGTTTTGTGGTTCCCTATCCCTAACATGTATCGTTATTTGACTATAATCGGCTTTATCCAAAAATAACCATGGTCGGTTCATTTTCTTAAAAACTTCTTCTTCATAAATCGGAGCTAGCAATTCTTTAAACTCCGCTGTATCTGGAACATAATATTGTCGTTTCATCTTATTACCATTTTCCAAGTAATAAGTGAAGTACAATTTGGAAATATAATCTTTATGGTATTGGGTGTTTTCTTTTACTAGATCTGAGGCTATCAGTGCTTCATGTAAGTCAAGAATTGCCTCTATATCGGCTTTAGCTGTCATTATGCTCGGGTCATCTATCTCCAGATCTAAAGCATTGTGATGAAACATCATTTCATCAATAACCTCTATTCCTTCAATGGAATGTGCTTGTGGTACACGATCGACATAGCCAAACCAATCAAATACAATGGAAGCAAGTACGATCATGGAGATACTAATATAAATCAATAACCCCTTCCACTTCCCCCAAATTCTCCAGGTTTTTTGAATCAGCATTTCAGCTAACAGGTAACCTAAAAATGCACCAAATATATAACCAAAAGTGATCCAGCCGATGTAGTTTCCTGGTACAGATTCAAAGTAGGCACCACCTAATAGCATAAAACAAAATGTCACACCAAATTTGAATATCGGCTTCAGAAATGGAAACGCTAATGCTTGAGATGCTGCTTCAATCGAACGTACTCGATATAGGACTAATGCAAGAACATAACATACGATAGCGAGAATTGAGAAAATCCATAGCTCTACATCCTTTACTTCAAAATTAGACATTTCGATACTCCGTGAAATCGGTGAAAACCGGTATGCTTGATCCTGCCAATTAATACCCGGGCTGAACCCTTTAAGTAACATTCCCAGATTTCTGTACAGAAGTGTCAAAATGCCTGCTGGAAAGATGAGAAAGATATAGCTTAAGACAAGCTGCACAGCGGAAATACCTGTTATCATTCCTACCAAAACCGTAAAGGAATAGATGATACTGACCATTACAATCGAATAGATTAACCATGAACCAATATCATGAGTACTAAAAAATTCATCTACATTCATCGTTCTTTCCATCATGTACATCAATAATCCATTTAGAAGTAATGGGATAAGAAGATTTAAATACCCCATCATAAAATGCTGATGAAATAAACTGCTCCTTTTTATAGGTAGACTGTGGACAAAGTCAGCAAAGCCTCTAACTTGTAAATAACGAAAAGCAAACAATGCTGCTAGTACTGGTACGGTAATCATTAATAAAGCATGCAAGACACCATTTGTTTCAAAGATATTTTCTACTCCTTCATAATATAAAGGGTCATGCTGCAGTTCTTCACTTGTCACATTCATTAAAATCTGTAAAGGAAATAAGAAAACAAGAACAACAAAGTATGCAATGCCGATCCATCCAGTAGAACGAAAGCTTTGTTTTAATAGTTCTTTTTTAAAGTAGAATGTTCTCGATTGCATACCCCGCACCCTCCATTTCGTAGATGAAAATCTCCTCCAAAGTTAGTGGCAAAATATCAAAAACAACAGGATCGTATGTGGATACCTTTGCCTCTATCCCCTCATATTCGCCTCTTACGATACAAATATGAACACTTCCTCGCTTTTCATGATGTAATAGCTGTAGATCTTGGAATAATTCTTCTGACACATCTTGTTTAAATGCTAATTGCACTTTATGAATATCTGACTTTAAGTCATCTAAATCTTTTTCGAGAAGTAATTTACCGCGATGTAAAATTCCAACAGCGTCACATATATCCTCTACTTCCTTTAAGTTGTGAGAGGAAACCATAACCGTCATTTGTCTTTCTGCTACATCCTGGATCATCCATGATTTTATTTTTTTGCGAATTACAGGATCTAAACCATCGAATGGCTCATCTAAAATGAGGTAATCTGGCATGGCACAAAGCGCTAACCAAAAAGCTACTTGACGTTGCATCCCTTTTGAAAAACGATGGATCTTCTTGTTAGGATTTAAATCTAAGAGCTTTTGCATTTGGTTAAAACGTTCTTTATTCCATTTTGGATAGATATTTTCATAAAAGCTTGCCATTTGCTCTACGGTATAATGTGAATAAAAAAATAACGTATCAGGAATAAAGATTAGTCGTTCTTTCAATGAAATATTTTCAAAAATTGCTTTCCGTTCTATCTCGATTGCTCCACTATTTTGTTTGAAAATTCCAGCAATTGTTTTTAACAAAGTTGTTTTTCCGGCACCATTCGATCCGAGTAATCCGTAAATAGAACCTTTGTTTATCATTAGGGATACATCATTTAATACCATTTCCTTACGATATCGCTTATTCACGTTTTGTATTTGGATCATGATGCGCACCCCCAATGATTTCATTCAATATCTCTTTTAAATCTTCAACGGTTAATCCAATATATAATGCTTCCGCTATTTGTTTTTTTAATTGTTCTTTTACTTTTTTTATTTCGGCATGATTTGCTTCTGGCACCATAGAATTTACAAAACTTCCTTTCCCCTTCACAGAATAGATATATCCTTGTGCTTCAAGTTCTCGATACGCTTTTTGAATAGTGTTCGGATTAATAGATAATTGCTGAGCCAGCATACGAACTGAAGGTAGCTTTTCATCTTGCTTAAGTACATCATGGATGATTAATTGTTTAAATTTGTCTATTAACTGCTCATAGATTGGCTTTCTACTTCTTAGATCAAGTTCCAGCATTTCACCCCTACCTTTCACTGTATGGTGTGTATGAATTGTATTAACTGTATTAATATATTTAGTACAGTTATATTATAATCGAAAAAAAATTCTTTTCAAGCATTTTTACAAAAAAAATTAAAAAACGAACGATCTAATAATTATTAGAATCGTTCGTTAGCTACCGTTAGCTTTGGCGATTGTACATCATTTTTTATAGTCATATTCAGTATTATCTTTATCCTTCAGCTATATCTCGATTTTTTTCATACCATGTCTTTGCAGCTTCTACCTCTGTTCGGGATAATTGATGACCATTATTTTCCCAATGTATTTGTACAGACGCTCCATTTTGGCTAAGTATTTTTTCTAAATCCAACGACTCTTGTTCTGTACATAATGGATCATTGCGTCCAGCTGTGATAAACACCTTAGTATTAGTCAAGTCCGGGAGGCCGATTCCTCTCCTAGGCACCATAGGGTGATGAAGAATTGCTTCAGCTAGCCCATCTTGATAATGGAATAGTAAACTAGCTGCAATATTCGCTCCATTAGAATAACCAATGGCGATCACTTGCTTTCGATCAAAACCATAGTTATCTGCAGCTTCACTAAGGAATTGGTACAGCTCATCCGTTCTTAATATAAGATCCTCTTCATCAAAAATGCCTTCCGCAAGCCTTTTAAAAAATCGCGGCATGCCATTTTCTAAAACATTTCCTCTCACACTTAGCACATTAGTATCAGGATCTATTATCTCCGCTAAAGGTAATAAATCATTTTCTGTACCACCAGTTCCATGCAGCAGTAAAAAAGTTGGACCAGATAAGTGCTTACCTTCTTTAAATATATGCTTCATACAATCTTCCTTTCTTCTTAAAGTCTCGAATTCGAAATATTGATTCTTCCTCCATTTTAGAAAAGCGACAAACACTTGTCAAACAGCTTGCCTTGTCAGATAATTGATAATACAATGAAATCACGGAGATGATTGTATGACAAAAATACCAATGATGGTGTCATTATCCAATAAAAAAGTGGTCATTATCGGTGGCGGTCAAATTTCGGAAAGAAAAACATGTAGATTGGTAGAATATGGAATAAAACCCACACTAATCAGTCCTAGCATAACAGAAGGATTGCGACAAATGATTCAACACTATGATTTAAACTGGATAAAGAAAGAATGTTCTCCTTCTGATTTACCTTATTATGATGTCATCATCATTGCCACTAATTGTTCGAGTGTGAATCAGATGATTCTTGATCATAAACCTAAACACGCTTGGGTTAATGCAACGCACCACGCAAGCAAGGGGGAAATAGAATTCCCTATTGCACTTAGACGAGGAAAACTCCAAATCGCTATTTCCACCGGTGGTTCAAGTCCCATACTTGCGAAAAAAATAAAAGCACAGCTAGAGCATGATTTTCCCGAGGATTATGAAACATATATTGACTTCCTTCATCAAGCGAGATCATTACTGAAGCAAGCGAAGGTAGGTTCAAACATTAGAATAGAACTATTGGAAAAGATAGTAAATAAACCTATTTATAAAGTAGAGGAACAAAAAAATTTCTTAAACATGCTAAAAGAACAGTACCTTTTCCATAATAAAAAAAAGCACTAGTAATAAACTGCACACAATGGTTCGATAATCACTTACCATAGGTGCAGTATTTTTTTATGATTTCTTCTCCCATCGATCGATTATCTCTATTACTCGACCGCTATTTAATTGCTCTTTAGCTATCTGAATTCCATTATGTATGGTAGGGGTTATATGAAATAGGTAATAACGTAATCCTGCATTTAATAACACTTGATTATAATAATAAGTAAAATTCTCATCTTTTTCACCGGATAAAATAGAGCGGATGATCCTCGCTTGTTGCTTTGCGTTAAGCTTTTCTTTCTTATCAAAATTTTTATTCTCTAAACCAAAATCTGCTGGTTTTATAGTAAAAGAATCTAGATTTTCACGTTTCCAATGAAAAACAAAACTATTTCGATGAACGGGGACATCCTCCGATCCTTCCATCCCCTGGACGATATAAACATTTTCGTATTCTAATTGCTTAAAGACCTCATTCAACTTATGGATAGCCGTTCTATGAAAAGCTCCTAGCATAATATTTTTAGCACCAGATAAATTAACCAATTTCTCCACCGTGTTAAAAAGTGTTCGAATACCTATTTCCTCTCGAATTTTTCTAATCCTAGCAAGTGGTTGACAGTATTTCTCTGCATCCAAGAAAGTAAAATTCTCCTCATAAATCATCATTTCTACTTTATCCATATTTACCCAGCCCAATTGCTCCATAATTGCTTTTATAGAGGTTCCATATTTGGGAGGTAAGGAGTCACTCGCTGCTAAGCTAACAGGAATATTATATTCTGCTAGTAAAAGAGAGACAGGAATGGTGGCAGCGAAAGAATTTCTACCATTATAAGGACCTGCAAAATCTATGAGTTGATCTGTTATTTTCCTGTTTAAGCGAAGGCTATCAGATTTTTGACGTAATGTATGAATAAAAGCTAATAATTCTTCTGGACTTTCTGTCTTAATACGTTCTGCCACAAGGTATGCTGCTATTTGTGCATCTGTTGCCTCATTTGATAGGATACTTTGTGCTATTTTTAAACTGTCTTCATACCTTAAGTCTTTCGCCCCTTTTTTCCCACGGGCTACCTCTTTCAACCATTGCTGCAATTTTACTCCATCCCTTCCGTTACTTCTAAGACACGATCCTTTAAGATGTCTGACAATAACTCATGTTGACTTAAATATTCTGTCATCAGTAATTCCTGTTCGTCTGCTAGGGTTAATTTCTCTAGAAACTGCTTGATTTCTTTTATTAATAATCCAGTAAAAAGTAGATACGGAACAACTAGAACAGACTTTTTTTGTTTATTAATCTTTTCAGTTAATACTTTTTCAAACTTCGGGGAGCTCGCTGCTAAGAAACATTTTTCGATGAGATTATTTGGGAACTTTTCTCTTAACATTTCGACTAATGTCTCTGTATCATTCACTGCTTGTGGATCACTACTTCCTCTCCCCACGAACAGGATATCAAATTTTTCTGTTTCGTCTGTTGTTTTCTTAATATGATCTTCTACTATTGTGATCATCTTCGGCTCTATTTCAATTGGTCGACCATACCTGAATACTATTTGAGGATATTTATTTCTTTCCTCTTCGATCATTTTAGGTATATCGTGCTTTGCATGGCCTGCTGTTAATAAAAGAATAGGAACAATGGTTATTTGTGTTACACCTTTTGCCACGATTTTATGAACCGTTTCTGATAAATCTGGCTCCTGAAGCTCCAAAAAACAGGTCTCTTGGATCGGAATATCTACTTGTTGTTTGACCTTATCTATTAATTGAAAGGCCTCTTTCTTTGATTCTTCCACTCTACTTCCATGACAAATATATATAACTGCTTTCACTTTGGTCACTCCTAATATGCTTCCACTATTCTTGCATCAGTTATTTGTGGATGATGCTTCAGTTGTTTTAGCCTCTCTCCAATACGGACTACCTCTCCAACTACAATGATGGCTGGATTTTTTATGTTATGTTGTTGGACGAGCATTGCAATGGTACTTAATGTTCCAGTAACTATTCTTTGGTCTGGTGTCGTTCCTTCTTGAATAATGGCAACTGGCGTGGTGTCAGCTCTACCACCCTCTATTAAGCTCATGGTGATATAGGAAAGATGACTCATTCCCATATAGATAACGATCGTATCCACAGAATTCGCCAATTGGGACCAGTTTATCTCTTCTGGTAAACCTTTTTTGCAGTGACCAGTAACGACTGCAAAGGACCTACCAAAATCCCTGTGTGTTATCGGAATATTGGCATATGCTGGTACCGCTATACCTGAGGTTATACCTGGGACCACTTCAAAACAAATTCCATGTCTTGCTAATGCTTCTGCTTCCTCGGCTCCTCGCCCAAAAACAAACGGATCTCCGCCTTTTAATCTTACCACAGTTTTCCCTTTTTTTGCATATTTGACTAATAAATGCTGGATCGACTCTTGTTTCATAACATGCAGCTTTGGCAGCTTTCCACAGTAAATAAGTTCTGCCTCTTGCTTCGCTTCTTTTAATAATTCTCTGCTAACGAGACGGTCATAAAGAATGACATCCGCCTTCTGAATACATTTCATCGCCTTAATCGTTATAAGCTCTGGATCACCAGGACCTGCTCCAACTATATACACTTTTGTCATTTTTAATACCTCCTATTGAAAAAGTGAAGGAAAGTGCCGATAATTCTACACTTTCCTTCCGATTTAGCTATTTATTACTCGAGCAGGAACAAGTACATATACTTGATCGTGTTCTTTTAAAATTTCATATGTTTGTACACAGCCTTCATCTGGTGCCTCTACAAGACCACTTTTCATATTAATCTTCCAGTCATGTAACGGACAAAATACATGCTCCCCACTTACCATACCTTCTGCTAAAACGCCACCTTTATGTGGACAGCGGTTTTCTATTGCACGAACTTCGCCATTTGCAAGCTTAAATATAGCAAGCTCTTTATCTTCTAAAATGACCGTTTTACCGATACGTTCTGGTAGCTCATGATAATTACCTACGAAAACTTTTCGATTTGTTTGTTCCATCCTCATTCCTCCATCCATTATTTCGCTACCACTTTTTCATATAGATCTTTTAATATCGTTTCATTTTCCAAAACTTGATTCCAAGGCTCTTGATATACATTCAGTGCTTCTTCCATTCTTTCATTTAGGGTTTTACGACTCTCTTCATCCATCACTACCTCTTTTATATGTTCTAAACCAACACGCTCCACATAATGTGACGTTCTTTCTAAATACCTCGCATTTTCACGATAATACTGTAAAAAGGCAGCCGTATACTCCAACACCTCATCCTCTGTCTTTACTTTAACAAGCAGCTCTGCCTTTCGTAAGTCAGTCCCACCATTTCCACCTACATAGATCTCCCA
This sequence comes from Gracilibacillus sp. JCM 18966, assembly GCF_055392695.1. Classification (NCBI taxonomy): domain Bacteria; kingdom Bacillati; phylum Bacillota; class Bacilli; order Caryophanales; family Bacillaceae; genus Gracilibacillus; species Gracilibacillus sp. JCM 18966. The sequence continues at coordinate 3,649,647 of NZ_AP043883.1, forward strand.
AATACCATCTAAACCTACAACCCCAACATCCTTAATCCCACTTTCCGCACAATTTCGTGGGCAAGCAGAGACACCCATTTTTACTTTGTGTGGTGTATTCAATCCTTCAAATTTTTTCTCTAATTGGATTCCCATCCCTGTAGAATCTTGTGTCCCAAAACGGCAAAATTCTGATCCAACACATGTTTTAACTGTTCGTATCGATTTTCCATAGGCATATCCTGATGGCATTCCTAAATCATCCCAAACATGTGGTAAATCTTCTTTTTTAACACCGAGTAAATCAATGCGTTGTCCACCAGTTAATTTAATCATGCCAACATCATACTTTTCTGCCACATCTGCAATTTTTCTTAAATCTGCTGCATTCGTTACCCCACCATACATTCTTGGCACAACCGAATATGTTCCATCCTTCTGAATATTCGCATGCAGTCTTTCATTAACAAAGCGAGACTCCCGCTCATCCTCATATTCTTTTGGATGAATCATCCCTAAGTAATAATTTAAGGCTGGTTTACATTTAGAACAGCCTTCCTCTGACTTCCATCCTAATACGTTCATTACTTCACGAGTATGTGTTAAATTTTTTTGTTTAATCTCTGCAATAACTTCATCTCTTGTCAGATCCGTACATGCACAAATGGTTTCCTTCTCCTCTGATTGATAATCGTCACCTAAAGTATAGGTTAATAAGTCAGCTACAAGTGACTTACATGTACCACACGAACGAGATGCATTGGTATATCCCTTTACTTCTTCCACTGTTTTTAACCCTTGATTTTTAATAGCATTTACAATGGTTCCCTTAGATACCCCATTACATCCACAGATAACCTCCTCGTCACTCATTGAAGCAACAACACTTTCATCCTTATCCTTATTTTGAGTGCTCTCAAGATATTCATTTACCATCGCTTTCTTTTTGATCAGGCTTAATAATTTTGTTCCTTCTTTCGTATCACCAAAAAGAACGGCACCAACTAACTTATCCTGTTGTATCAGAATTTTCTTATAAGTATTTCTCCATTCATCGAATAGCTTTATTGTTTTTGTTTGCTCTGTTTCATTGATAATTCCAGTTGAAAAAACATTCACACCGGAAACTTTTAATTGAGTGGATAGTACGGACCCTTTATAACCTTGATGGTTCATGCCACATATATGTTTTGCTAAAGCTTGACCTTGTTCATATAAAGGAGCAACTAATCCATAAACCATCTCATTATGTTCGGCACATTCCCCTACTGCATAAATGTTTGGAACATTTGTTTGCATATGATCATTGACAACGATTCCTTTATTTACTTGAATTCCTGATTCCATTGCTAATTGCACATTTGGTTTAATCCCTACTGCCATTACGACAAGATCAGCCATTATTTTATTTCCGTCCTTAAATTGTAGACCTGTCACTCTTTTCTTCCCTAAAATTTTTGTTGTCTGCTTTTCTAGTAAGAAATTCATTCCTTGTTTTTCTAATTCTTCTTGTAAAAGCTTACCAGCTGTACGGTCTAATTGGCGCTCCATTAAATAATCCGCGATATGAATGACATCTACTTCCATCCCTAAATTCAACAATCCACGAGCTGCTTCTAGGCCTAATAACCCACCCCCGATAACAGCAGCGCGTTTATACTGACGAGAGGCCGTGATCATTTCCTCACAGTCTTGTATGTCTCGAAATGCGGTAACCCCTTCCTTTTCGATCCCAGGCAGTGGCAGCATAAATGGATTAGAACCTGTTGCGATAATTAATTGATCATAAGGGGTTTGTTTACCTTTATCGGTATAAATAATTTGATTAGCTTTATCAATGCTCGTAACTGTTTCTCCGGGGTATAAACGAATATTGTGATCTTCATACCATTGCCATTCATTTAATGTAATGTCACTAAGCTCTGTATCTCCTTGCAATACTTTAGATAATTGAATTCGATTATAGTTTGGATAAGGTTCCTTTCCAAAGACGGTGATATCGAATTGATCTGGTAACAATTTCAGAATTTCTTCAATAGTGCGAACTCCTGCCATACCGTTACCTATTAAAACAAGCTTTTTCTTCTCCATTGTCTGTCCCCCAATTTCGTTTTAACTTGTGTTTAGATTAACGCGATACTAAGAGGGTTTCCATTTAATTGTTAACTTTTCTAACATTCTTTTTCCTTTTTAGACAACAGAATTTTTCTGTAATATATCCTGACAACCTTTAAGACAAAGACAGTAAAACAATGATAGTCTTCCCTTCAAAGGATTCGATAAATTTAAGGAGGGAACCTGATGAACAAGATGAAGCTAGTTCTCATCGGGAATGGTATGGCCGGAATAAAGTGTATGGAATACCTTATCCAAGAGAACCCAGACCTTTACGACATCACGGTCTTCGGTTCAGAACCGTATACTAATTACAGTCGAATTCAACTTTCCTCAGTGCTACAAGGAAAAACTTCATTTGAAGAAATTACTTTGCATTCATGGGAATGGTACGAAAAACACGACATACTGCTTTATCCTAATGAAACGGTGATACTAATCGACCCAGAACAAAAAGAGGTAATCACCACTAAAAAGCGTTCCGTGCATTTTGATAAGTTAATTATAGCGACAGGCTCTAGTCCCTTTATGCTTCCCATACCAGGTACAGATAAAGATGGTGTCGTAGCTTTTCGAACGATCGAAGATTGTAAAAAGATATTAAAAATAGCAAAAAACAGTAACAAGGCAGCAGTTGTTGGTGGAGGTATTTTAGGTCTTGAAGCGGCACAAGGATTGCTGAATCTAGGAATGAAGGTTGATGTTATTCATTTAGCTGACCGTATTATGAATCAGCAATTGGACAATAAAGCGGCGGAATTAGTGCAAAATGCCTTAGTTAAACAAGGCTTAAATATATTGCTTCAGAAAGAAACAGCAGAAATATATGGGGATAAGCGAGTAGAAGGAATTCGATTTAAAGACAACACGGAAATAAAAACAGATCTCATCGTCATGGCGGTAGGAGTGAAGCCGAATGTAGCATTAGCAAAAAAAGCTGGAATAAAAACAAATAGAGGGATTGTTATTAATGATTTCATGGAAACGAATATAGAAGATATCTATGCACTTGGGGAATGTGCGGAACATAATGGAACAGTATACGGACTTGTAAAACCTTTATACGAACAGGCTCAAATTTTAGCAAAACACTTATGTCAGTGTAAGACACTCCCCTATCAGGGATCTACACTATCGACACGATTAAAAGCTTCTGGTATTGAGCTTTTCTCCGCAGGACAAATAACCGAGAACGAAGATGTCAAAGCAATAACAGCTCACGATGAGATTAATCAAACCTATAAAAAAATGTTCTTCAGAAAGGATAAGTTAATTGGTACCGTCTTATTTGGGGACATTTCAACAGGACCCAAGCTGCTAGACCAAATAAAAAAGAAAAAGTTTATTCCAGATCCGGAAAAGCAAACCTTGATGATGCCCGTAAAAATAAACGAATCTTATGCAGCACAATTAGCAAAAGACGAACAAGTTTGTACTTGTAATCATGTCACAAAGGCACAAATCATCGAACAAGTAGTTACACACAATCTCCAAACAATCGAACAAGTAAAAAAATGTACAAAAGCTTCTAGCTCTTGTGGTGGATGTAAGTCAACTGTCGATGAATTAATCCGCTATATACACAGTGATTACTTTGATAACACAATAGAATCTAATCACTTCTGCTCATGTACAACACTCACCGAAGAACAGGTGGTAGAAGCTATCATAGCCAACAGCTTAACAAGTGTTGTTCAGATCAGGCAAGTACTAGGTTGGTCTCAGGCCAATGGCTGTTCTTATTGTCAGGAGGCATTAGCATATTACCTTGAAATGATAGATGTAGAGACAGCTCCTAGTGAGGATCTATTTTATATAAAAAAAGGATGGAGTGCTATCAAGCAAAAAAATGGTACCTATTCGATCTCTCCACAGCTTTATGGGGGAATGGTGGAAGCAAGACAGTTAAAAAGAATTAGTGAAATCGCATTAAAATATGCGTTACCATCACTTGAAATAAACGAACATCAACGTATTGTCTTACATCAAATTCCAATCGAGAAGTTAGACGACATTTGTGAGGAATTGCAGATGAAATTATATCCCTACACTGATCGTATGTTAAGTAATGTGCAAATAAGTCATGATCTTTTATGTGATTGCCAGAAAAAGAGTTTGACACAGCTAGCGATAGAAGTGGAAAAACAGACGGAATATTTAAGGATGCCGACTTCCTTATCGATTAGAGTCTGTTGCTGCCAAAAGGATAGATACACTACAGATATTCATATCATTCTTTCGAAGGACGGCTGGGAGTTAAAAATAAATGATCGGAAAACAATGAACCATACTATTGTAAATGTAAGCAAAACAACAAAGGAAGTAAGAAAAATGCTGCTTGCCCTCCTTCAATATTATAGGCAATCCGCTAAATTTAATGAACCTATCTCTACATGGATCAACAGAATGGGCATCATACATGTTCGAGAGATTTTATTTAACAAGGAATTACAAAACCTTTTACTCGCCACATTAGTCGAAGAACAAAGGAAGCGGACAGAGGCAATGATTAAGCAAACACAACCGTAAACTATTAAAGGAGTTTATCATAATGACAGATCTCATGTTAAGATATTTTAGAGAAAAGCAACAAAAGGTCCAATCAGAAAATGTTTATGAAACACAATGTCCTTTTTGTAGTATGCAATGTAAAATGCAATTAATCGAACAAAAGATTATTTCTAGGAAGCAATATAAAACAATAGGTCAGGATAATCCAACCTCTGAAGGAAGATTATGTGTAAAAGGATTATATGCGCACCAACACGCATTAAATCAAGAAAGAATTACAAAACCATTATTAAAAATAAATGGTCAATTTGTGCCTGTATCGTGGCAAGTAGCTTTAGACACGATTCAAGAACGCTTCACATCTATCCAAAAAAAAGATGGAAAGAATGCTCTCTCTGTTTATGGGAGTGCCTCTATAACCAATGAAGAAGCATATTTACTTGGAAAGTTCGCACGTGTTGCCCTTGGCACAAAGTATATTGATTATAATGGTAGACTTTGTATGTCCTCTGCAGCAACAGCAGCCAATCAAACATTTGGACTGGATCGTGGCTTTACCAATAGCCTTACAGAAGTTCCAAATACTCGTGTCATTATTTTAGCTGGTACGAATATAGCCGAATGTCAACCTACTATTATGCCTTATTTTCAACAGGCGAAGGAAAATGGCGCCTATATCATCGCGATTGATCCGAGAGAAACAAAGACCACTCAGCTCGCTGATCTACATCTTAAGATTAAACCTGGTTCTGATATTGCTCTAGCGAATGGGATTTTAAAAATGATAATAGAGGCTAATTTTATCGACCATACCTTTGTATCAGAACGGACCCATCATTATAAAGAGGTAAAGGATTATGTAACATCCATTACTATGAAGGAGATTGTCACAGATACAGGAATTACAGAAAAAGAAATACGCCAAGTAGCTCATATCTTTGGTTCAGAGCCATCAGGAATGATTTTCACTGCACGTGGAATTGAGCAACAGATAAATGGCACCGAAACCGTTCGTGCATTTCTTAACCTTTTACTTGCTACAGGGAAAATTGGCAAACGATATTCTGGATATGCTGCAATCACTGGACAAGGAAATGGGCAAGGGGCAAGAGAGCATGGGCAAAAGGCAGATCAATTACCTGGATATCGGTCTATTGAAAATATCGAGCATCGAAGATACATCGCCAAGGTTTGGGGAATCGATGAAAAAGACCTACCGAAAAAAGGTGTATCGGCATTTGAAATGTTTGAAAAGGTGGATCAAAAAGAAATTACAAGTATGCTTATTATGTGTTCAAATCCAATCGTCTCCAGCCCAAATGCTAATTTTGTTAGAAAAGCTTTAATGAAATTAAAGTTTTTAATGGTGGTTGACCTTTATTTATCAGAAACAGCTCAACTAGCGGATCTCGTCCTACCTTCTACTTCTTATTTAGAGGATGAAGGAACTTTAACAAATGTAGAAGGGCGTGTGCTCTTGCGTGAGGCAAGCTTTCCTATCCAAGGAGAGGCAAAGCATGATTGGCAAATACTTTGTGAAATTGCTAACAAATTAGGTAAGAAGAAACATTTCTCTTACCAATCTTCAGAAGAGATTTTTGATGAACTTCGATTGGCTTCTAAAGGAGGAAAAGCTGACTACTCAGGGATGACCTATAAACGTTTACGCAAAGAAAAGGGTATCCTTTGGCCTTGTAGAGGAGAAAATGATCCAGGAACGGTTCGACTATTCGAAGACGAATTTGCACATGATGATGGTAAAGCCCAGATGGCTTTAGTCAAACACGACTCTCTCAAACAAAAACCAACCTTAACCGATGATTACCCGTTGTTTTTAACAACTGGACGCGTGATGTCTCATTATTTAACTGGTGTACAAACAAGAAACAGTTCCGCTCTTGCTGCAATTAACTTTGAAGCATATCTTGAAATTCATCCGCAAACCGCCAAGATTTATGGTATAAAGGATAAGGAATTGGTGAGGGTCTCCTCAGAAAAAGGTTGGATTATCGTTAGGAGTCAATTTTCTTCAGCTATTCGAAAAGATACTGTTTTTGTACCTTTTCATTGGACCGAAAATCAAAACGTGAATCGCCTGGTCGATGATCAACTAGACCCCTTTTCTAAAATGCCTGGATTTAAATTAGGTGTCGTACGAATCCAGCCGTTATAAAGTTAGACTTCGATCAGAAAGCCTTCCCTCTAGTGTTAATACCAGAGCCCTCCACTTCTTAGCTTCTAAAATGGAGGGATGATCAACCCTTAACATACTTTTACAAAGGAAAAAAAGTCTTCCACCATAATAAAAGACTTAATGTAACAGCTATAAACACAAGAATGCTCTTAATTGCATATGGAATGCGATTAGGAATAAAGTGTAAAGCAAGAGTCGCAATAAGACCAGCTAGTAACATATAAATTAGTGCATAGATGAACAAACCTAAAAAGTTATCAACAGGGAATGCCATTGAATTACGAATTAACTGCAACCTTTCCACCTACTTGTATCTTAGTGTATTTTCTCATTATTATTATCATACAATATTTTTCTTGATTTAGAAGATTTTTTAGTTAGTGTCATGATGTTGAACCAGCATGACAAAAACCCCTTTCCATTGAAAAGGGTTAGAAAAACTCGCATTCACTCCTCTTTTGGTAGATGCGTTAGCTTTTCTTATACTTAGGACCTCAAAATTTTCGCTTCGTCGCTTTACTCCCTGCAAACAATGTTCACTTTCCTAACGTATAAAAAAAGAAATTACTGCAATTCCTTTATGAGTGCATCTGGTTTTTCTCCTTTTAATCCTTGGAGCATATTTTTAGCTGCAAACCACTTCATTTGATTCCGTGTTTCCATTGTGGCAGATGCGGTATGTGGTAATGTCACGACATTTTTCATCTGTAATAATGGATTGTTTGGGTCCGTTGGTTCCTGTTCGAAAACGTCTAAACCTGCACCAGCTATTTCATTTTGCCTTAATGCTTCCACTAATGCCTTTTCATCGACAACAAGACCACGCCCTGCATTAATAAAGAAAGCCGTTTTCTTCATTTTGTGGAAACAGTCAGCTCCGATGAGGTGATAGGTTTCCTTCGTTAGTGGAGTCAATAGTAAAATAAAGTCTGAGCTCTCTAATAGTGCATCCATTTCTTCATAACGAATATTTAAATCCTTTTCAACATTCTGTTTTCGATGGCGATTAAAATAGGCTACCTCCATCTCAAATCCAAGCCTAGCTCTTCTTGCTACCTTTTCACCAATTCTCCCCATTCCAATAATTCCTAATTTCTTGTGGTGAACATCTGTTCCGAACAAGGTTTTATCAAGAGAAAATTTCCATTTTCCTTGCTTTACATATTGATCTAATTCAGTTATTCGCCGGGATGTTGCCATAATTAACCCGAAAATTAAATCTGCTACAGTCTCATCTAATACATAAGGTGTATGAGTTGCTAATAATTTGGCATTTTTAATTGCTTCCACATCAAAATTGTCATAGCCAACAGAGACATTACTTACCACCTCTAATTTCGGAGAGGCCTCTATTAATGCCTGATCAATTTGATCCTTTCCAGTAATTAGCCCATGTATATTAACTGCTTTTTTGAGTAAGAGTTCCCTCGGCATTTGGTCTGGTTTTCCCCAATATTCAACCTCTACTTCCTGCTCTAAAAATTGGATAATGGAACTTGGAAACTGTTCCGTTACGAGCACTCTTTTTTTCATTTAAGACACTTCCTCTTTCAGATTCTATTAAATATGACTATTTATCCGATCTAATCTTCATAATAATACCCGCTGTTTCTTCTATAGATTTATCAGATACATTAATGATCGGGCAATCTAGCCTTTGCATTAATTGATCTGCTGTTCTTAATTCTTTTTTTATTTGATCCATAGAAGCATATTTGGATTGTGGTGGTAATCCTAATGTTTTTAATCGCTCTGTTCTAATTTTTAACAGGTGCCCAGGATCAATCGTTAGCCCGATAACCATACGATTAGCTGGAAGAAATAATTCTTCAGGTGCCTCCATATCTGGTAAAATGGGTAAATTAGCTGTTTTAATTCCTTTATGGGCAAGGAAGATACTTAATGGGGTTTTCGACGTTCGTGAAACCCCAATAAGAACGACATCTGCTAATAATAATCCCTTTACATCTTTACCATCATCATACTTTACTGCAAACTCTACTGCTTCAATACGTTTGAAATATTCATCATCCAATACCTGTCTTTGTCCTGGATCTGGTTTAGGTGCATCATTAAACGTATCAATATATGCTTGCATCATTGGTCCCATAACGTCTACTGCTCTTATATCCATTCGAATAGCTTCCTGTTGCATTTTTGCTCGTAATTCAGGCTGTACAAGCGTATATGCAATAAAGCTATGATTCTCTCTTACTTCGCCCACTATTTGCTCTATTTCGTCCTCTGACTGTATATGACTATACCTTTTTATAGCTACTTCTTTACTCGTAAACTGCCTAATTGTCGCCCGAACAACCGCTTCTGCAGTTTCCCCTACTGCATCTGAACAAACATAGATAGATGAATCACTGTGTACCATTTCTAAGCTCCCCTTTGTCCTATGCTTCTGATTCCACTTCAATTAATGCTTTCACAATGTTTGTTTTGGTTACTCTGCCCACTACCTTTAGAAGATTTGGCTTATTATCTGTTTCCTTTACAACAGGTAAACTATCAATTTGATAATAAATCATTTTCCTCGCAGCCTCATAGACACTGTCCTCAGGTGTTACAGTGGTAACCTTTGGTTGCTTTGTCATAACAAGCTGGATAGGCATGGATGCTGCTTGCGCATTGCCTAGCGTAACCTTTAGTAAATCCTTTCGCGAAACGATTCCAGTTAAATGGTGCTCCTCGTCAACAACAATAAGCGTACCTACATCCTCTAAGAACAAGGATATCACAGCATCATTTACAGTAGTTGTCGCGTCAATGGTTACAGCCACTCCTTGAATGTCCTTTACTGGTGTACGATGCCACCAATCCGATCGTTCTAGTCGATTTAGATTTTTTTTCCCTAAAAAATATCCTACCTTAGGCTTTGCTTCAATATTACCTGTCATCACTAATACTGCCAAATCTGAGCGAATGGTTCCCTTGCTAACTCCTAGCATTTCAGCGATTTGCTCTGCCGTAATCGGTTCATGCTTTTTAAGTATTTCGATAATTTCTTGTTGCCTCTTTGTAAAGTCGATCATTCTCTTCCTCCTGATCCTTCCATCCCAAACATTTCCTTCTATCATCATACCATACTTTAATCAGGCTTTCTTAAGGGTATCGTAATTCTTAGAAAAACTTAACAGTGTCTTTCCTTGCACCAAAATGGTAAGGGATCGTAGAGATTTTAATAAGAAAGCATAAGACTTCCTTCATCCTATATAATACAACATTATTAATATATGTTGTATTATATAGAAGGAAGCTTTTTATGTAAAGTTAATAAAGTTGGAACAAACAGTAAGAGAGAAGGAAAAAGCCGAACATTATGATTGTGTACTGTATCCACTCCATATAGAAAATTGTTCGGATTCTCGCTCTCCCTACTTAGTTATACCCAGCCTCGTCTATTAAATTTTTCGGAGCCAAACAGCCATTTCTCCCTTTCCTCTGTTCCCCCAAAAACTATATGGTATTGCCTTCCATTTTATTTGTTTCAACTCTGGTTCCCTATACTCTCTATATAAAGTGTCATTATCATTCACTTCTCTTACTCCGCTTCCAGTTAAAGCTGGAAATCCTAATATTTGGAGATTGTTTTCTTCTGTTATTGGTAATTTAGGATTAATGCATATGGAATGGAGTTGGCCACCATTATCTTTCTCTTCCAAACAATAGACAATTGGTCCTCGTTGTATTGCTACCTTTCCAACATTTTCGCGTACCTTAGGATGAGAGCTAATTACTTTTGGTGTCATATCAAAAGTTAAACAAATGGTGTCATTGTCTCTCCATTTTCGTTCCATTGTTATATATCCTCCGTTATCAATGACGACTTCTTGAAGCTCTCCATTTACCTTTAACGATGGACTGTTACTCCATTTAGGTTTACGCAGCTTTAAGGTCATCTGTACCTCATTCTCGGTAAAACAAGTAATTCTCACCTCACCGGTTGCAGGATAAGTAGTCTTTTGTTGTAAAACAATATTCTGTTTGTTGATCGTAAAATTTGTTTTATTACCAATATATAAATGATGATATATCGTATCCGATTTTTGAGTATATATATAGTTACCTAAAGAAGTTAATAATCTTGCCACATTCGGTGGGCAACAGGCGCAACCAAACCATCCTACTCGTTCTGACTCTACATGAACATGATCATGTCGATAGTCCGTTAATTCTGGTGCTACTTCTAATGGATTCACATAGAAATACTTCTTACCGTCCAAGGACATACCACTTAATACGCCATTATACAGTGCTTTTTCCAGTACATCTGCATAATCATTTTTTGCTTCTATTTGTAGCATTCGCTGGGCCCAAAACACCAAACCAATCGATGCACAAGTCTCTGCATAGGCAACATTATTTGGTAAGTCATAGTCAAGCGTAAATCTTTCCCCATGCCCTTGTGAACCAATGCCACCAGTAATGTACATTCGCTTTTGTGTTACATTTTCCCATAATTTTTCTAATTGAATCTTCCATTTTTTATTCTGTGTATATTTCACGATATCTGCTATTCCTGCATATAAATACACAGCTCTAACCGCATGTCCTTCAGCTGTTGTTTGCTCATTTAGTGGTTGATGTGCCTGATGGTAATCTAAGCCAAACCATTTATCCTGATGACCTAAGCCTAATGTTTCCTCTTCTAAGAAAACACTTGGTTGATTTCCTCTTTCTTCTACAAAATACCTACTTAATTCAAAATATCTCTGTTCTTGTGTTACCTCATATAGTCGGACCAAGGCTAATTCTATTTCTGGATGCCCTGGATATGTCTGTATTTTTCCCTGTTCTGGCCCAATTATTGTCATTATATAATCAACATATCGACAAACAATATCAATCAATGACTTTTTGCCTGTTGCATTATAATAGGCAACAGCTGCCTCAATCATATGACCAGCACAATAAAGTTCGTGGCCATGACTAATATCTGCCCATCTTTTCTCTGGCTCTTTTACTGTAAAATAAGTGTTTAAATAACCATCATCTTGTTGTGCTTTCCCTATTAGTTCAATTACTTCATCTATTGTTTGCTCGAGTTCCTTATCAGGGTGATAGATTAAGCTATAGCTAGCAGCTTCTAACCATTTGGCGACATCACTGTCTTGAAATACCATTCCTTTAAACTCTCCATCACTTAGTCCTGCAGCAATTTCAAAATTCTTTATGGCATGACTTGGTGCAGCATCCGGTATTTGATCATTTAATGCGTCCCACTGATATGGAATGATGATATCCTTTGCCAAATCAATTCTACCCTTCCAAAATTCATCCGTAATCTCGATATCTTTTAAGTTCAGTGTTTTCGTTTTTAATGCTTTCATTGTCGTCACCTCACTCTGTTTTGTAATCGCTTTCTAAAATAGTATAAACAATTCTATTATGTTCGTATAGAAATATGTTTGATATTTTTGAGCATAAGCGTTTACAATTTGATCATGTGAACATAGAATAGTCTTGGAAAATAATTTTCATACATAGGAGAAAACAACAAATGATTTTTAAAGAGAAAACAAATTACGTCTTATTATTGATTGTTATCTTTGGTGGTTTCTTGATATTTGGGGTCTCAGAAAATATAAAGGGACCTGCACTACCTGATATGCAGGTAGAGCTTAGTCTTAGTGACGGAAAATTAGGACTACTGCTTGCGATTAATTCCTTTAGTTTTTTACTAGCATGTACATTTACCTCTTGGTTAATTAACAAAATCGGGGTAAAAGCTACGAGCATTCTAACCTTTGTAATAATGGCTGGCTCGGGTGTGTTAATCTATTTTTCTACTAACTTCCCTTCATTAGTTGGGGCCTATTTCATCCTATATTTAGGAAATGGTATGTTGGAAATTGGATTAGCTATTATTGCCGCCCGACTGTTTACTAAAAACACAGGGACCATGTTAAACCTCTCTCACTTTTTCTATGGTTTAGGCTCAACGGTAGCTCCAATTGTTGCTGCCCAAATCATGGGATGGGAAATTTCAGCTACTGTGTTAGGCTGGCGCGAAATGTATATGATCATGCTTGCCATATCCTTATTACCAATAATACCTATAGTATTTAGCCGATTTCCAAAAGAAGATGGTACCGAATCTGAAGATAGGACTTCTTTCAAAAAACTAGCTAAAGATCCTATTGCATGGTTAATTGTTTTCGCTTTAACAATGGGTGTAACGACTGAACTAGGGATGGCTGCTTGGTTGGTTAATTATTTAGTACGTGTCAGTGCATGGACGCTTGATGATGCATCCGTTATGCTCTCCATCTTTTTCTTTTCGTTCATGCTTGCAAGACTTTTGTTAGGTCCTGTAACAGATCGACTAGGATACACGTTTTCGATCATAATTTTTTCAGCATTTGCCGGTATTACTAGTATGCTTCCAATTTTTCTTGGCGATTCCTTCGCTATTCTCTTTGCAATTGCAGGATTCGGGATTGGTCCTATTTATCCAACAATGATGGCATTACTCGCGAAAAAATACACAAAAGGAACAGATACTGCCATTACCTTTACTGTTACCCTCATTGGAATTGGAACAGTTATCACTAATTTACTTGTTGGATATATTATTGAATTAGTAACTAACCTTTCGCTTAGATCAACCTATGAAGCTAGTAATCAATTAGGAATGCAGGCAGGCTATTTTTTCCTAGCTACTACGGCATTTCTATGTATGCTAACATGTATGGAGATTTATCGGAGGTTAAAAAAGGAAAAAAACTTGTTATAGCTTATTACTGCGGTTTGTGTGCTTTCGCTGATTAAAAAAATCCGGACTTTATCTCCTATCATTCAGATAAAGTCCGGGTTGTATTTTTTAGTGACAATATGTTTTATTCCGTTAAACTTTTTATTTGTATTTCTTCCACAGTTGCAGTTCCATTATCTAGAAGCTGGACTTGAGCGGTTATCGTATCACCTTTTTCTAAAAAAATGGACAGTGGAGCTTTGCTTGCGTTAACGGTGTATATGGTTTGATCATTTGTTAAGAGAAATTGTACCATTTGACCTTGTTCAGTGGAGGTTACCAATACACGATTGACTTCACCACTGCGTGTTTCCAATGTTGCTTCATCTGTCGCTCCAACATTACCAGGGTTCTGAAGGAGAGCCATACGATATGCATCCAATGTTGCTCTGGCGGTATCACCAAACACAGCAAAGTCAGAGTCATTTGCTTTGATATAAGCAAATTGCTTGTGTAAGCCGTTTGGATCTAGAACATTTACAACCCATGTCGGGTTCCCATCAATATTGTACAGTACTGGCATATATCCTTTCCAATTCTTCTCCGGATATTCTTTATTGACAATCTGCTTTGCTCCTTCACTATCCATTATGGCACTATTCTTTTGTCCACCAAAATATGTTAGTTCACCGGTCCTAGCATGTATGAGAGTATACCCTAGAGCAGAATCGATATTTTCCTTCGGTGATGTTAAATCAGTAAAGTAGTACATATCTCCATTTTCATCAAACATCGGTGTAACACCCGTCTCAGAGCCTGATTCATTTGGAATTTTTACATCTCTTTTTCCAAAAATACTATTTAACCAGCCATGAATATATTTACCAAAATATTTGTTTTCCAAGGTGGCTAATTCCGAGCTAATCGAGCCCTCAATAAATTCTGGTGCATCACTTGTTTTATACATATCCATCTCACCACTTTGCGGATCAATGACGACGACTCTTAATTGCTGCATGTCTGGTTTATTAGTAATGTGCATTGGTCGATATACAGTTTGTACGTACCATGGCTTTCCATCCTCGTCAACCTCAATCTGTGCTTCACCACTTTGGATATACTGTGGATATTTGTTATAAATCACGCGGTTAACATACTTATGAAAGTAACTACTGTTCGTATATTGCATGGAACTTTCGTGAAATTGAGGTTGGGCATTTACATTGGTTGCGGAAATAGTAAAATAACCTGCTGTTTCCTTCCCTCTAACAAACTTCCAAAAACCCGAGAATTCTACAGGTGCAACATACACAACCTCACCCTTTAATTGTTGTACTTGTAATTTCCCTAAATCATAGAACTGTGGATTTGGGACAACACTCATCGCCTTTTGAATTTTATTGCGAGCAAATTCAGGAGCAACCGTTATGGGTGTTTCCTCTTTAGAGAGTGGCTTCGCCTCCTCTTGCTCAGCAGTGGAAATGGAATCATGTGCTTCATCCAATGACGTAATACTAACAATCATGACCACCACTATCGCTATTACTGCTAATCCAAGAATCGATATAACTGGTCTTAGTACACTTGTTTCAGCTTTTTCTCCTGGCTGAATCATATAAAGATACAAAGGTATAAGTACTATGGCAATAATCGTATTAGCAATTAACATGTTTGGAACCGTAATGGTTGGCATGACAAAATAATACACAATGGCTGTTATAACAAATCCAACGATAAACAAAGTCAAACCTTGTTTAAATAGTCTAGAAGCATTTAGTTTTGATACGGTAACAGTAATTATTACCCCTACCATAAATAAAATCATTGACAATAATGTTGCAATTATAACCCCTATCATTCATTATCCCCTTTCTTTTTGTCTATAGTAGTTGTACGATTGAAAAGGTGAAAATGTTTCAACAAATTTTCTAAAAACCATCTTAAAAAGGTTCTGCTGTTCGAAAATAATAATTCTCTTCCTCTGTAAGAATCAATATCCCTTGGCGGTCTTTCTCAAGAAAAATACTCGCATCAATACCACTTCCCCATTTCGGGTTTACCTCGATAAGTTGATAGGGAAATTGTTTAGGAGTACCCTGTTCTGTGTGCAAATCTTCCTCTATCCAATAGTAATCATCTGATTCCTCTAAATAGGCCGATTCTACCATTTCCATCAATTTACTAAGACTAACAGAATATTCTATTTTAGAGGTATCTACATTGATCACTTCCATATTACTCGTATCTGAGATAAATGTATGAATATCGCTTTTATCATAGATTTGACCATGTATAAGATTAGCAATTAAGGATAGAAACAAGAAAATATAATTTGCCCAAAAACCTAACCATGCATATGGTTTATACTTTTCCCATGAACCTCTTTTTTTCAAGAATAATGCTAAAATTAGTACTCCTAAAGGTATAACTGCGAAACTGATCGAATGGCTCCTAGAAGCCCAATTAAGATCTAATGCTAGGAAGCCAATCAAAATAATAAAAACCAACTTCCAATTCTCTAAATCATCTGTCTTTTTTTGATAAATCTTAAAGGCAATGAACCCTATAATAGACCATGAAATGATCGTGGCAAACCATTCTATCAAATTGAAATGAATAAACATTTCATTCCTCACCCCGTTATATCCCAGTAATTCTAATTACTTTCATTATATCGTAATAACCAGTTTTCTAGAATTGTTTTTAGCTGAGGATGCAATGGCTTGTGGACGTTTTTCTTATATGCATTTTTTGCATCTAAAATATTTGGTTCTTCTGTTTCTTCTTTTAACATATGATCCATTGATTCGAGCTCATAGCACTGTGCATCTGCTACTAATTCCCTTATTCTATCTAATTTTTCAGCATCTGTTTGAATATCAACATTTCCAGTAACAGCTAGAACAGGACAGGTTAATTTCTTTAAATCGCCTAATAAATCATAATCAAAATGTTCCCTCAACCATTTAGCAGGTAATGGCATCATCTGCACTTTTATAATATCCTTATCCGAGTCTCTCATCTTCTTAAATAAGCGTTGGTTTTTTTTCTCTGCTTTTTCTGCTAAAGAGAAGGTACGAAATAACCAACCAGTAATATTTTTCTTCTCTTCTAATGCTTGGAAGCTTAGCTCTCTCTGACGTTTTGTTGCTTCTTCTAACGTCTCACCCCCACCAGCTAACAGAATTAGGCCATCTACTTCTGTACTTGCTGCAACTGCTGTACCAATCATGGTCCCCTCACTATGTCCTAAGAGCAAAATATTTTTCAAACCGAAAGCTGGATCATTTCTTAAATGCTCGATTATAGCTTTCACATCCTGAATAGAATCATATAACCCTGTCGCAAGATGACTCCCTTCACTTTTTCCTACTCCTCTTTTGTCATAACGAAACGTTATAAAGCCTAGCTCTACCAAATAATCGGATAGATCTTTGTAAATATTAAAATTCACCTTTGGTTTAAGAACATTGCCATCACGATCGATTTTCCCCGAACCTGGAATAAAAATGATTGCGGTACCATTCAAGTTTTCTTTAGGCATACTAACAGTTCCAGATAATTGCACCTCACCGTTCATTATCAATTCTTTTTTTTGCATCGCTATCCTTCTCCCTTCATCGGTATCATAACTGTTGTAATCTTTCTTTTTTTTCTATTTTCAGTTGGCTCATTTGACTGATATTTTTGGTACACTTTTTTCAATTCATAGACAAACTCCTTAAACTCATCGTCAGACATATAATAAATCCCTTGTCGATAACTAACACCATCTGCTAAAAAATCATGATTACCCTGCTCTAAATAATTGCCAAAGTCTTGTACTGTATTGGAAATAAACGTAGTAAATAAATCTAAATGTTCCTCCTTGGATAAACTTTTTAGGTCATTTGGTGCGATACTATCAGCACCTTTTGCTAGACTATATACCCTTTCCATCGTACCTCTCTTCGGTATTTCTTTTTTTACGATAATCAAGCCTATATCATGCAAATATTTGATGTGACGGTACAAGGTTGCATGAGGAACATTGGGTAGAAGTGAAGCAAGTTGAGAGGCTGTAAGTTCTTTTCCTCCGGCTAATGTTTGAATAATTTCCATTCGAACCGGATGTAATAACTTTTTCCATTTGCTATTATCCATTTTCATTCTCCTCATCATTATTATCACTTTTAATAATAATATCATTTTTGATATTAGTCAATAGGTACTGAGTTAATTTTTATTATCATGGAGTGAATTTTCGCGGAGAATGTAAAGATATGTTTACATTTTTATTTTACTTTGATATTATGAAAGTAAAGAAAACTTTACACTTTATTGGAGGGTGATTAATGGGAGTGGTTAATCATATACGAGAAATACGTCAGAGAAGAGGAATTACTCAAATAAAAATGGCGGAAGATTTACAAGTGACACGACAAACAATTAATGCCATTGAAAAGAATAAATATAACCCTAGCTTGGAATTAGCATTAAAACTAGTGGACTATTTTGATCTACCAATTGAAGAGATATTTTTTTTAGAGGAGGACAAAAATTGAACAGCAGAAAAAGAAAAGAATTAGCTGCCATTTTTACAAAATGGATTCCGTTTTTTATTTATACATGTATTTTTATTGGCTCTGTATTAGGATCATTTCTTTATTATCTTTTTCAAGATGAATTTCCATACGAAGTAATAGTAGGTGGGTTTTTAGCATTGATTATTTTATCAATTATCGAAGGAATTAAGCAGAAACGAAAAAAAGACAATCTTCCTGAAGCTGATGAACGAATCATTCATAATGTTTTCCGTTTTTTTGCATATACATCACATCTTTTCCTAGCTTTTTTATTTCTATCATTAGCCATTTTCACTCTTATAGGGAATGAACAAATTTCTATTTTTTTCTTATGGATATTCTTCTTTTCTTACATTTGGGTTATAGGTATAGGCTTTTTTATCGCTAAGCGGAGATGACAAACGATACTTCCATCACTTTGTATAAGCCTGCTGGCAATCAATACAACAGATAAATTTCCCAACAAAACTAAATAGAGACAATGATACTCTGAACAATATCTCGCAAAATTATCCGCGCAGATGCAAAAAAGCAGGAGTAACTTGCAAAAATATCTGCGCAGACGTAAAAAAGCAGGAGTAACTTGCAAAGATATCTGCGCAGACGCAAAAAGCGGGAGCTGCTTGCAAAAATATCTGCGCAGACGCAAAAAAGTGGGGGTAACTTACAATATCTGCATAGATGCAAAAAGCGGGAGCAACTTACAAAAATATCTACTATTGTACGGAATAATTATTTTCTAGCCATTCCTGAGCACTTTGGCCATTCACTTCTCTAATCTCTTCTACATCCTTTTGATCGATAATTGTTCCCTCTTTCATTATTACTACCTCATCCAATAAAGACTCTATTTCTAACAATTCATGTGTTGTCAAAATCACGGTTTGATAATTAAGATCAATAAATTGAATGATACCTTGTATAATTTTACTTTTTACCATTGGGTCTAAACCGGCAAGTGGTTCATCTAGTAATAAAATAGGTGCTTCACGTGCAAGTGTTACCGTAATTTTCACTCGTCCTAATTGACCTTTAGATAAGTATTGAATCTTCTCATTAGAGTCTAGCTGAAAAAAATTTAGTAAGTCCTTTGCTTTTTCTAGCTGAAAATCATCGTATTGAGACTGGTAAAAATTTATTAATTCTTGAACAGAAAAGTAAGAATAAAAATACTCGTTATCTGGACTATAGGCAATGATCTGACTTCGGTCTTTTATATTGGAATCCAATGAAACAGTTCCACTAGATGGATGAAGGATCCCTGCCATTGTTTTTAAGAGGGTAGTTTTGCCACTACCGTTCTCTCCAATAATACCAATTATTTTCCCGATCGGTATTGTCATATTACAGTTTTTCAATATAGATTTCCATCCCATTTTTTTACTTATGTTTTTTACTTTAATCACGAGTCTCCCCCCCACTTCTCATCCATCATATTTTCTTTAATCTCTTCTAATGAATAGCCAAGAGCTTCCATAGCCTCTATAAAATCATAAATATACCGTTCTTTCAGCTTTTCTTTCCATTTAGTTATCATTTCTTGCTCCTCCGTTACAAAGGTTCCTTGGCCTCTTCTAGATATAGCCATTCCTCTCGATTCTAATTCTCGATAGACTCGTTGAATTGTATTTGGATTTACACCAAGGTCAATCGCAAACTCTCTTACTGATGGAAGCTTATCCCCTTTTTTCCGTTTATTACTGACAATTTCTTGGATTACTTGGTCGACTATTTGGAGATAAATTGGTTTATCTGATTGAAATTTTCCCTTCATGCTAAACCTCCACTTTTTTTTCTAAAAGCAAAGTGAATAAGTAATAAAGTAGCCACAAGATCCCCACCGTAAAGATAAATAAGCTTAGAGATATTTGGTTATATTGTGTAATAAAAATTAAATCCAGTGCCAGATCTTCAAAATAACTGAAGGATATTGTCCATAATGACCCGATCCAATTAATGAGGGGCTCAGACCAGCTGAACAATTTGCTGAATAAAATAGCTAAACCAACTAAACAAAGTATGCTGATAGGAAAACCTACCCTTGTGATGAGCATTCGATGAATAACCCATGCAGCATAAACAATGACATTTAACCATAATCCGATCATAAAAGTGTAATGGAATAAAACGAATAAGATACTAATTAAAGTATTCGAAGTAACCTCTAAATAATTTATCCACTTTAATACAAACAAAAAGATAGTCATCCAGCCAAAGAACACAAGGGTTACCCAAATACTATGGAGAAACTTAACCTGTATCGTCCTAAAAATAGCATTTCGATTATACAGTAATAAGGACAGCTGATGTACCTCCATATTTAGACTAAACAATAAGGTTGCTGGCATTAATACTAGCCCCAAGTTTAATATAGCAATCACTTCCCAAAAGTTTTGGAAATTGTCCGAGTCATTGTTTAAAAACAGTGACCAGAATATCATGCCTAGCATCACTATAATAACAACTAGTTGAAATCCCTTCATCATTTTCATTTCTTTATTCCATAAACCTTTGTAATTATTCATTGCTCCACCCCTCATTTGCATTAGTGTACTATTTAAATAGTACACTAATACAAATGTTTAATCAATATCTATTTCATACATGGAATATTACCTACTCCACTTCTAAATCAAAAAAACTACCTCAGAGGTCTGAAGTAGTTTAATCATCTAATTCGGTTAGGTCCACTTGATCCATAATCATATCATTCAATTTTTCATTCACGATTAATTGAAATCGATGAAGCTGTTCTTTTTGTTGGGCATTAGCACTGTTCAATACTCTTTCTATTCCTTGGGCTAGCTTTTCTAATTCCAATTGTGCATTATAATAATCTTCGTTCATTTCAAATTGATTTCGATTTGACATATCTAACTGCTCTTCTGCCTGCTGAATGATATGCTGTCCTTCAATCAATAAGTTCTCGATTGAATCTCTCGTCGTCATTTTTATCACCTCATGTTTATTGTGAGGTAATTTTTATTTTTCATACTTCTTTTATTTGTTAAAATAAATTGGAAGATAGCCATCTTTTCAAAATTTCATCAAGTAAAAATTAGGAGAAGAAATAATATGAAAAAAATATTAGCTTATTCACATCATTTGTTAGAAGAGGTTGTCAGACAAGGGGATACTGTAATGGATGCAACATGTGGTAATGGAAATGATACCTTTTTTCTCAGTCAACTAGTTAAGGAAGACGGGAACGTTTTTGCATTTGATATACAAGAAAAAGCTTTAGAAAACACCTCCACACTATTATCGAAAAATAATATACAAAATGTAAAACTGATACATGACGGCCATGAAAATTGCGAAAAATATATTCCTACAAATGATGAACTTGCAGGAGCCATATTTAATCTTGGCTATCTGCCTAAAGGAGACCATCAAATTATTACGACTCCACAAAACACTATTCGTGCCATTCAATCCATTTTGACACGACTTCGTCCGAATGGAAGAATCGTTATCGTTGTTTATCATGGACATATGGGTGGGAAGGAAGAAAAAGAAAAAGTACTCGATTTCTGTGGCAATTTAGATCAATCCTGTTATCAGGTATTACAATATCAATTTATCAATCAAATAAACCACCCACCTTTTATTATTGCCATTGAGAAATTATGCTAGAGCTAAATAAGGACATGTATCGATTTTCCACATGTCCCTATTCCCTAATAAAATCAACGATATTTGTATCATTCAGCTTAAATTCCTTTAAGAATTGCTTTAAGTATTGCTCTATATATGCATGTCTTTCAATAGCTAGCTGATATCCTGTTTTCGTATTCATTAGATTCTTCAGTTTTAGTAGCTTCTCATAAAAGTGGTGAAGTCCACTAGACTTTCCTTTTCTGTATTCCTCTACTGTCATTTCTTCTCTTATCTCGATAGTAGGATCATACATGGCAGTTCCTTTTTTCCCGGCATAAATAAAGCATCTCGCGATTCCGATTGCACCAATCGCATCGAGTCTATCTGCATCCTGTACCACCTTAGCTTCCAAGGAATTGACAAGCTGGTTATTCCCTCCTTTAAAGGACATTGTACTTACAATCTGTATAATGTGATCACAATCTACCTCTCGTATATTAAAATCTTTTAACCATGCTTGTATATTATCCATTCCCTCTTTTTCATTGGCAACAACCTTATCATCAGCCAAATCGTGCAATAGAGCAGCTAAAGTTACAATAAAAATGTCTGCATTTTCTTCCATAGCAATTTGTTGAGCTAGTTTTGTCACACGTTCTATATGATACCAATCATGGCCTGTTCTCTCGTTTGACAACCGATCTCTAACCATTTCCTCTGTTTTTGCTATTATTAACTTTTTATTCAATCGATCACCTCAATATCTCCCCGCTAAACGGTTATATAGCTTTATGTTCCAATGGAAGAATTGTGATTTCCTACCGCTTGCCTTGATCAATTTTTTGACTGTCGAATAGGCTTGTTTCATCTTTTTTACCTTTGGATCCGCTAGATATAAGCCTACAAGGCCATGCTGAATCATTTCATGAAAGTAAGCATCTGGTAGTTTTTTTACTTGATTATTTGTTTGTTCCACGAAAAAAATCAGACGTCTCTCCAGTTCTTCTTCATTTTGATAATAGCTGCAGAAATTCAAGTCACCCTCTTCTGCATCCTCTTGTTGATCAATAAAATAATCTAACATAATATGTAACCCTTGTAGATAAGGAAAATAACTCTCGAAAATAACTTCAGCAAGCTGATCTGTCATCTCCCCAGCCAAAGCATAGGATGTCATACAGAAAATACCTAATGTGGATCCAGTACATGCAGAAAACTCGTACCAGCTTAGCATTGGCCATTTGGATTGATAGGTACTAAACCATTTTTCTAATCTTGGAATTCGTTCTTCGTGACAAACGTGTTTATGTACTTGTAAGTCACTATACAATGCTTCAAGCTGAATCATAAGTCCTTGTATATTTTTATAGTTACTTATTCGACTAACTATTTGTTGACATGTCTTTACCAGATCAGTCAAATAGTCCGCATCCTCTTGTTCTTCTCGGTATTGATAATAATTTTTTAGCTTTACATTTGGTGATAAAGCATCCTCCATTGATTGGTGAAGCATTCTAAAATCCTCCGGGTCTAATGAAGTACTTCGATCACATAGATTGTCAAGATAATCACTTATTGTTTGATAGGCTACAATAAATCGAATAGCTTCTTTCCATTGTTCCCCTGCTAATAGACTATACACACTTCCACCTTGGCAATGGAACTTTTTAGAACGAATACTTGCCAACGCTTGTGTTCGTAATTCTTTATTCGGTATTTTTTTAGCTCTTTCCTGCCAATAATCGAGCTCTTTATTTACTTGTGGAAAAACTTTCTGATAAACCTGTTTTAATAAAATTGGGGCATTTGTTGGGATTGTAATAGACAAAATGGTTCCCTCACTTTTCTTCATTTCTATTTCATATGATATCATATTATTAACTATCTAGCAGGAGGTTCATACGATGATTTTAGAATACAAAGGAAAAATACCTAATATTCATCAACATGCATTTATCGCACCTGATGCTGTCATTACAGGGGATGTTGAAATTGGAGAATTTACAAGTGTTTGGTTTAAAACCGTTATTCGAGGTGATGTAGCGCCTGTTAAAATTGGGGCATATGCTAACATCCAAGACCTATCTCTCCTACACCAAAGTCCAGAACTGCCACTTATTATTGAAGATTATGTTACGGTTGGGCACCAAGTTACTTTACATTCTGCCATTATTCGTAAGCATGCGCTCATAGGGATGGGGTCTATTATTTTGGATGGGGCAGAAATAGGCGAAGGTGCTTTTATTGGGGCAGGAAGCCTTGTACCACCTGGCAAAAAAATCCCACCAAACACACTAGCATTTGGAAGACCAGCTAAAGTAATTCGTAATCTTACCGATAAAGATATTAAGGATATGAATCGTATCCAAAAGGATTACGTAGAAAAAGGAAAATACTATAAAAACAGGATAAGCAACTGATTCTATAAATCATGGTTGCTTTCTCGCTATTTCGAATTTCTACAGTTTGATGGAGGGCAAAATGCTTACAACCCTATTTATCATTTCCATTTTTATGTTCTTCTTTTTATTATATTTTTATAAATCTTATCGAAAAAAAATTATTCAATATATGGCATTGCTTTATATACTGCTATTCGGAACGATAAGTATTGGTACAGGGGGCTACTTACTATATACGGCTGATATTGAATGGGTTTATGCAACAGACTATCAGACAAAACTCTTCACGACACATGCCAATCACCATCTTACGCTTGATACGAAAGTAGAGCATAGTGTTATGCTAGATGCACCAATGGTCTATCAATTACCAGAATTACCGAGAGGCTGTGAGGTGACTACTTTATCTATGCTTCTTCAATATCATGATATAGATGTCGACAAACTTACCCTTGCTTCCCAAATTGTAAAAGATACAACAAACTACAAGCAAGAAAACGGACAAATATTTTTTGGTAACCCGCATGAAGGCTTTGTTGGAGATATGTATAGCTTTGAAAATCCAGGGTATGGGGTCTATCATCAGCCGTTAACAGAATTAGCCAAATCTTATGTTGGTAATTTAGCTCAGGATCTAACAGGCTCTGATTTTCATCGTGTTATCGAATCTATTTCTCAGCAAAAGCCCGTGCTTGTCATCACAAATGCTACTTTTCAACCATTAGCAGAAGAAGCCTTTGAAACATGGCAGACACCAGAAGGACCTATTAAGATTACAATGAAAGAGCATGCTGTACTAGTAACTGGCTATGATAAAGATTTCATCTATTTCAATGATCCACTTAAAGGAAAACAAAAAAAGGCTCCCAAACATGCTTTTATTAGCGCTTGGGAGCAAATGGGCAAGCAGGCTATCACCATTGATTATGATTGATGTAGCTTGCTTGCTGCTTTATCCTCTTGTTTTAATAATTCGGTATCGAATTTATTTTCAATAAAAATTTGATGCCAGAGCATAAACATAAACACTGTCCACAATTTTCTACTATTATCTGCTTTATTTGCACAATGTTCCTCTAACAATTGAGTAATAATGGTTTTATCCAATAAATGATCTGTAGCACTTTCTTTAATTAGATCTCTTGCCCATTGATTCAATTCATTTTTCAACCAATGACGTATTGGTACAGGGAAACCTAATTTTTTTCTATCAAGGATATGGTCTGGTACGATACCTCTAGATGCTAATCTTAAGATATGCTTCGTCGTGCCTTCTGCTATTTTCATGTCTACAGGTATTTCGCTCGCTACCCGGAATACTTCCTTATCTAAGAAGGGCACTCGTAACTCTAAAGAATGAGCCATTGTCATTCTATCTGCTTTTAACAAAATATCCCCGCGCAACCATGTTTGGATATCGACATATTGCATCTGATTAACTGGATCAATACCTTGAACATTTTGATAAAAAGGTGCGGTAATCTGTTGATAATTAATATTCGATTGATGAGTTTTTAATAGTTTTTGCTTCTCTTTTTCTTCGAACATCTTGGCATTACCAATATAACGATCTTGGAGCGGGGTTGTACCTCTCTCCAAGAAGCTTTTCCCTTTCACACCTTCTGGTAATATTTGCGCTACACGTGCCAATAAATCTTTAGCTGGTGTTGGAATAGATTGAAATACTTTTAATGATTCTGGCTCTCGATAAATATTATATCCACCAAATAACTCATCTGATCCTTCTCCAGATAGAACAACAGTTACATGCTTTTTCGCTTCTCTTGCAACAAAATATAATGGGACACAAGCTGGGTCAGCAAGTGGGTCATCGAGATGCCAGATAATTTTAGGTAATTTCTTGACATACTCTTCTGGCGAAATGATATAAGAGTGATTTTCCACTCCAAGTTTATCTGCTGTTTCCTTTGCAACATCCACCTCTGAATATCCCTCTTGCTCAAATCCTACAGAGAATGTCTTGATATTCGGATGGTATTCCTTCGCCATCGCAACAATTAAAGATGAGTCTATTCCGCCAGATAAAAATGATCCAACAGGTACATCACTTCGCATATGCACCTTAACTGAATCATACATCACATCTTGAATCTTTTTGATCAGTGCTTGCTTGTCCTGATCAACAGGCTGGAATTGTGCATGAAAATAACGTGTAAAGGTGATTTCTTTATCAAGAGGCTTGACAAAATAATGGCCTGGATTTAGTTTCTCTATATTTTCGTGCATTGTCATAGGCTCAGGAACATATTGAAAGCTTAGATAGTGCTGTAATGCTTCTCTGTCAACCGTGCCCTCTATATCTCCTAGCAAGCTTTTTTTCTCTGAAGCAAAATACATTCCTTCTTCCGCGTTTTTGAAGAATAGTGGCTTAATTCCAAATGGGTCTCTTGCCCCATAAAGAACCTGATTTTCTTTATCCCAAATTAGGATCGCAAACATTCCTCTTAATTGTTCAAATGCTTTTACACCATACTCTTGAAACATGGCTAAAATCACTTCTGTGTCTGAATCAGTTGTGAAGGAATAACCCTTTTTTTGTAATTCTTCTCTAAGTTCAATATAGTTATAAATTTCACCATTAAACACCATCCAGTACTGTTCATCATGGTATGTAAACGGCTGATGTCCACTTTCAATATCTATAATGCTTAATCTTCTAAAGCCAAATAAAACGTGATTATCTTCATAATAGCCTTCATCATCTGGACCACGGTGATAAATGGCTGTATTTTTATTTTCGAACTGTTGTCTTTGTTCACTTTCCCACATTTTATTATCAGATTTTAATATACCAATAAACCCACACATAAATTATTTCCTTCCTTCTTTTCCCTTCTATTATAGTAGACGAATTTTACCCTACTGAGGTTACTTCTCCTATTGTTATATATTCGCTCTTTTCCACTATAAGAATGGGTGTAATTTCATGATGATTGTTTAAAACCGAGCATGTACTATTACTCTTATCACCTATACGTGAGACCTTATTCATCAGAAAAGGTCAAGTCCTCACAGGCACTTGACCTCATCTCAATTACTCTATTTTATCTGTTTCTTAGCCTTTTGACAAGTAAGATCTTAATTGATCGACCTTATTTGTTTTTTCCCACGGGAATTCTGTGTCTGTCCGTCCGAAATGGCCATATGCGGCAGTTTGACGGTAAATTGGTCTTCTTAAATCAAGCATTTTAATAATACCTGCTGGACGCAAATCAAAATGCTCGCGAACTGCTGCAACAAGTTCTTCCTCCGTATATTTCCCCGTACCAAATGTATTTATGGAGATGGATACAGGCTGTGCCACCCCAATTGCATAGGCAAGTTGAACTTCACATGCTTCCGCTAATTCAGCTGCAACAATATTCTTTGCTACATAGCGTGCTGCATAAGCGGCAGAGCGATCCACTTTTGTTGCATCCTTTCCACTGAATGCTCCACCACCATGACGTGCATAGCCACCGTAAGTGTCTACAATTATTTTCCTTCCTGTAAGTCCTGCATCTCCCTGGGGACCACCAATTACAAAGCGGCCTGTTGGATTGATAAAGTATTTTGTCTCCGTATCTAAGAGTTCTGCTGGAACAATTGGGTTAATAACAAATTCTTTTAAATCTGCTTGAATTTGCTCTAGTGTTATATCCTGATGATGTTGAGTAGAGATAACAATCGTATCAATTCTAATCGGTTTGTCATTTTCATCATACTCAACGGTGACTTGTGTTTTACCATCTGGTCGCAAATAACTCAGCGTACCATTTTTTCTTACGTCAGATAATTGCTTAGCTAACTTATGTGCCAAACTAATTGGAAGTGGCATTAATTCAGGTGTTTCATTATTAGCATAACCAAACATTAATCCTTGGTCTCCTGCACCAATTGCCTCGATCTCATCATCTGACATTTTACCTTCTCTTGCCTCTAATGCAACATTAACACCACCAGCGATATCTGCTGATTGTTCATCAATGGCTGTTAGCACTCCACACGTCTCTGCATCGAAGCCATATTTTGCTCTTGTATAACCGATTTCTTTAATAGTATTGCGAACAATTTTAGGAATATCAACATACGTGCTTGTAGAAATTTCTCCAGAAACAAGAACTAATCCTGTTGTGACAGTCGTCTCACAAGCTACTCTAGCATTGGGGTCATTTTTCACTATTTCATCTAAAATCGCATCAGAAATTTGATCACAGATTTTATCAGGATGACCCTCTGTGACTGATTCTGATGTGAATAATCTTCTATTTTCTGGCATTATCATTTTTCCTCCTTCAACACTTTCCATTCCAATTGAGCACTTTGATTCTGTCTTTTCTATTTATGAATTCTTAATGTTCTCTTCTAACTCTCTATCTACTACTATACCGTTTTTATCGACAGAATGCACGAAAACCCAATCACAATTAAACCGATTTATTTAGTTGGTTATAAAAACATTATTTTAAGCTAATCAAACAAAATGAAGAGAAACCTACTCCAAAATAAGTACGCTTCCCTTTATGGCATACGTCTCCACACTGTTTTATCGTATCGGAAGTGGATAATAAAGTCAATTTATTTTTAGTAACTAGCTTCTTTCTGATGGTTGCTGGAACGATGTCTATCTAAAAAATCCGAGCCTTGTTAAGGCTCGGACAAAAAAAAGAGGCCTGCTCGGATAGCAGTGCGCTGACGGACATTAAATACTTAAATAAAGCAAACTTAGCTTCTTGATTGATTTGAATTAATCAAAAGCTTTTCTTTCACATACTGAATGCTATAGGTTAAAACATCATCTTTCATAATGAAACTAAAGGCCATATTTGATTGAATATCTTCTGGTAACGAATCTAATAAAATAGGTCCTGCTGTTTCAAAATAATGATCGTTTTTGGCTAAGCCACTTATTTCAGCATAATAAATATTTTTGGTTAGTTGATCATGCTTCCCTTTGACATAATATTGGCCAATATAGGTTAACTGATCAACCTCTCCTCCCGTCTCTTCATGTACTTCTCGAATAGCAGCCTCGGCTGCTGTCTCATTCTTTTCTACTTTTCCACCAGGAAACTCTAGTCCACGATCGAGGTGTTTCGTTAGTAGCCATTTGGATTGATAGCGACAGATAACCCAAACATGTTTTGGATTTTTATTAAAGGGATGATCCTCAAAGGATAGCTGTATCTTATTGTGATAATAATCATAAAAAGTTTTCATACATCTATTTTACCTCTTATGAATCTACATGGCTAATCTTAACTATTTTCCATTGATTATTGATTTTTTTAAACTGAATATTAATCATATAATTGCCATATAAATCTGTTTGATTTTGTTGACTTATTTCTACTATATTCCCATCTAATCTTGTTCTCTCATAGTTGTTTTCCTTTTGGAACCATGGTGGTGTTTCCGTTGGTACAATATATAAGCCATCTTGCTTTTCTTGATAATAGTATTCTACATAAGGCAAGGCTACTTCTTTTGTCGTTATTTTTTCAAAAGCTTGAATCAGCTCTTCTTTTGTTTGATAGTGAATAATCTTGTTGTCGCCATCTATTTCCTGTACTAATGTTTGCATAAATTTATCGGTTAGCTCGACAATGGTTTCATGGGATAGTTCTGTTTGTTTTTCTTCCTTTACTAGTTGCTTGATATCCTCAAAGTTGGCATTGTTTAAACTTTGTTGTTTGTAGGCATTGTTTTTTCCAGTTGCTAGACTTTGATCGGTGTTGTATTGGCTAACAATCATGATCGCAAAAATAAGAAGTATTCCTGTTGTCAATGTTACCAATAATTTCTTCAATGCTCTCCCCCCCATCTTATATTACTATTACCTTTTTTCCTATTAAATTAAACCTTTATTACTAGATATTTATTTAAAATGAATACTTTAATTAAAAAGACGATTTAGAGAGAGAAAATGTTTCATTTTTTTATTTATTATTAATAAATCAGTTCTCTTTACCTATATTGTATTTATCCATAGCTGCTTTCGTCTCTTCATCTGCTAGTTCATATATCATTTGATAAACACCTTTTATCCCTTCATCATATGCATCGTTTTGTGGATCATTATGATAAGGGGTAAAAGGGATATGTGCTCGTACATAAGTGCTTAGATCTGCATCATGTATTTCATCAAATTTTAGTCTAAGTAATGTGATTTCTTCATCGTTTGCTTGAATCACAAATTCTGCATTACCACCATATGGGATGTGAGATATTTCTTGGGTACCTATATTAACATAATATTTTTTCTTTTCCATTGTTTTCACTCCTTCTCGATAGTTATATGTTAGAAGAGGGAAAACATACTTAGTAAAACTTGCCTTTCTAAAGGCATAAAAAATCCTCTATCTCTAAACAGATAAAGGATTTTCTTTATTACACAGTTTGCATTTGCTTTTGTTTGGATTCTTCGACTGCTTCTTTAATTAAGCAGCGTCCACGTCCATGTGGTATACACATCGGTGTTCCGAACATTGGGTCATACATCACATCACACTTCATTTGAAAAACATCATGTACTAAGCCACAATTAATTATTTCTTCTGGCTTACCTTGCGCGTAAACCTGCTTATCCTTAATTGCCACAATATGGTGAGCATAACGACAAGCTAGATTTAAATCATGTAGAACCATTACAATCGTACTTTTTCTTTTTTCATTTAGTTCAAACAATAAGTCTAATATTTCAATTTGATGAGTCATATCAAGATAAGTCGTTGGTTCGTCCAATAAAACCGTATCTGTACCTTGTGCCAAAGTCATCGCAATCCACGCACGTTGACGTTGCCCGCCTGATAAGGAATCCACCTCACGATCTTTTAATGCCGTCATATTCGTTGCCGATAAAGCTTCATTGACTGCCTGCTCATCTTCTGGAGACCAACGCTTGAACATCGTCTTATATGGATGACGTCCTTGCTTCACTAATTCTTCAACGGTTAATCCTTCTGGACTTGTTGGGCTTTGAGGCAAAATCGCTAGTTGTTTTGCTACTTCCTTTGTAGGTATTTTGGCAATGTCTTTTCCGTTAAGTACTACATCACCATCTTTTGGCTTTAATAAACGCGCTAATGATCGTAATAATGTTGACTTACCACAACCATTTCCGCCGATAAAGACAGTAATTTCACCCTTTGGAATAGCAATATCTAAATCATCTATAATAATTTCTTCTCCATAACCTAATGTTAAATCCTTTGCTACTAATGTTTCCATTCTGGAACCTCTCCCTCGCTTACGTTCGTTCGCAAACCTTTGTGTTATTCCTTAAATGGTTAATCGTTCCATTCTCTAAGTATCTTCTACTTTTTAGTGTAGTGGGTTTCTGCAAAAATGTCAATGATAATCTTTATCAATTATGAAGGAGTTTTTTATTAATATTTAATTTCCATATTTTGTTTCTTCTTATTTCCACTTCTTTGTACTATACTAATAGAGAACACACGTTCCTTTTCGTGTTAAAAATCCAAGAGGAGAGAACATCAATGGATTATCATACTTTTCCGAGAAATAACATCCTATGTATTGATATGCGTTCCTTCTATGCTAGTGTCGAGTGTGTCAAGCTAGGGCTTGACCCCATGACGACAATGTTAGCAGTCGTTGGAGATAAAACAAGATCCGGTAGCATCATACTAGCTGCTTCTCCAGCATTAAAACAGCGGTATGGAGTAAAAAATGTCAGTCGCTATTTTGAATTACCAGAGGATCCAAATATTCATATCGTGCAAGCAAGAATGGGGGATTATGTAAAAGTATCGATTGAAATTACTAAATTACTCTATCGCTATGCTCCACGTGAAGCTATTCATCCATACTCTGTCGATGAAATGTGGTTAACCGTTAATGGATTGGAAAAGATATATGGTAATGCCTATCAAATTGCACACATGTTAAAAACAGAAATTTACGAAACGATGGGACTCACTTGTGCTATTGGGATTGGTGATAATAAATTTTTAGCAAAAGTAGTAATGGATTTATATGCAAAGAAAACGGGGATTGCTACATGTCGATATGAGGATGTCGAAGCATTGCTTTGGCCTGTAGAAGTAGAAAAAATTTGGGGGATTGGCAGTAGACTCAAAAAGCACCTTCAACGCATGGGGATTTTGACATTAGGACAATTAGCACAACACCCTTTAGAACAATTAAAGAAACGCTTTGGTATTATGGGAGAGCAACTATATTGGCATGCTTGGGGGATTGACCTCAGTCCTATTTATACCGAAGCAGAAAAGGAAGAGCAAAAAGGCTTTAGTCATGGAATTACATTATTAAGAGATTATTCCGAAGAAGAAACCTATGTCTGCATGTTAGATTTATGTGAAGAAGTAGCAAGACGAACTCGAGCGAGCAAAAAGGCTGGACGCACAATCCATTTAAGCATTGGATATGCAAATAATCTTGGCGGATTCCATCGCTCGCGTTCTCTTGACTTACCTACTAATGTTACGATGGACATTTATCATGTTTGTTTACAGCTTTTCCATGAATTC
This sequence comes from Gracilibacillus sp. JCM 18966, assembly GCF_055392695.1. Lineage (NCBI taxonomy): Bacteria > Bacillati > Bacillota > Bacilli > Caryophanales > Bacillaceae > Gracilibacillus > Gracilibacillus sp. JCM 18966. The sequence goes on from NZ_AP043883.1 coordinate 3,682,226, forward strand.
TATGACCATCATAGTAAAATCCGCCGTGTCACCGTTAGTTTAAATAATTTATATGATGATATAGAGACACAGCTCCAGCTATTTGAAGATAAAGGAAAGAAGAAGGATATTGGTTATGTGATGGATACCATCCGTGATCAACATGGGTCCACCGCGATTTTGCGTGCAACTAGCTATACAGATGCGGGTATTACGATCGAACGCAGCAAAAAAATCGGTGGTCATTATGCTTAACCATTTCTCTCCTCTATCCATTTCTTCAGTTGGTGGCGCTGCAATTTATTGGTAGCATTACGAGGAAGAACATCAGTAAAAAATATTTGTTTCGGTATTTTAAACCGGGCTAGTCGGCTCCGACAATGTTTTACAATATCGTCTTGAGTCAAAGCCCCATCCCTTTTAACAACAAAAGCAACAGGGACCTCTCCCCACACTGGATCAGGAATACCGACAACCCCGGCTTCTGCAATAGTAGGCATAGACAATAGGCAGTCCTCAATTTCAGCAGGATAAATATTTTCCCCGCCAGAAATAATAAGATCACTTCTTCGATCAACGACATACAAAAAGCCTTCCTCATCTTGATAACCGAGATCACCTGTCAAAAACCATCCCTCTTGAAAGGAAGCAAGATTCGCTTCTTCTCGCTTATAGTAGCCATCCGTGACCATTGGACCTCTGACAACTATTTCTCCTATCTCATTCACAGCTGCCTGTTTCCCATTTTTTCTAATCTCTAAGCTAGCAGAGAATAAAGCGTGCCCTGCAGACCCAATTTTTCGCAAAGCGTCATGCTCATTTAATGTTGCAATTTGCGAAGAAGTCTCTGTCATTCCAAAGGTTTGTACAATCGGAACATCAAGAGCGCGGGCTTTTTCTAGTAATGGCTGCGGAGCCGGTCCACCTCCAAGAAGCATGCAACGAAAATTTTTAGGGTAGCGTTGCTTACCTAGTAATTGTAATAATCGCATACACGTCACGGAAACAACAGAGACAATGGAAACACCCTTGTCTATAATAGCCTGATGTACTATTTGTTCATCAAACCTTTCTAAAAGGTAAACTGGCATTCCATAAATAATCCCTTTTAGAATAATCGATAAACCACCAATATGAAATAATGGTAAACAGGCTAACCACTTATCTGTTGATAATAATCCTAAATTCAAAGCTGATGCAACCGCACTTGCCCAATGATTCTTATAGCGATGCATGACAGCTTTTGCCGTTCCTGTGGTCCCTGATGTAAACATCATCGAACAGAGCCCCTCCATTTTAATCGAAGATGGAAGCGATATAGACATTGTTTCTAATTCTCTTATTTGATTAAACGTATACGAGGTAGTCGATAATTGCTTGGCTTTAGATCGATAATAAGTACTAGTAAGCAATAAATCAACATCAGCAGCCTGGCACTGTTTTTCGATTTCCTTTTCCGTAAGCCGTGTATTTAGAAAAACAACTGGTGCTTGTATATAGGTACAAGCTAAAAAGGCGACGACCATTTCAACCGAATTGCCTGATAATATGCCGATATGTTTTTGTTTACAAGCGACATTTGCGAGTTTTTTTGCAAATAGTTTTGCTTCTTGCTGTAACCGAAAAAAAGTCCATTGTTCTCCTTCAGGCGTTTCAATAGCTAAAGCATCTGGGCTTAATGCTACCCTTTTGTCTAACCAATGCTCCATTACCTCACTCATAGGAACCCTCCTTTATTATCGTCATAGATAAAACCTAGTTTCATACTTATGAAACTAGGTTTCGTCTTTCGGTTTACCATCTAAGAAGACGGAATCATGTTATTAAGGAAAACGTGGGAACTTTTTGAAGTCTGGCTTACGTTTTTCTTTAAACGCATCGCGTCCTTCTTTCGCCTCATCTGTTGTGTAATAAAGTAAAGTTGCATCCCCGCCCATTTGTTGAAGTCCTGCAAGTCCATCTGTATCTGCATTAAATGAAGCTTTTAGGAAACGTAAGGCAGTTGGAGATTTCTCCAGCATTTCTTCACACCATTGAATGGTTTCTTCTTCTAATTTTTCTAATGGGACGACCGTATTTACAAGTCCCATATCTAGTGCCTCTTGTGCGTTATACTGACGGCATAAATACCAAATTTCACGCGCTTTCTTGTGTCCCACTATACGAGCAAGCAACCCCGCACCATAACCAGCGTCAAAACTACCGACTTTAGGGCCTGTTTGACCAAAAATCGCATTGTCTGCAGCAATGGTTAAGTCACAAACAACATGTAATACATGCCCGCCTCCGATAGCAAAACCTGAAACCATTGCAACAACCGGTTTAGGAATGACACGAATAAGTCGTTGTAGGTCCAAGACATTAAGGCGAGGAATTTCATCATCCCCAACGTATCCTCCGTGTCCGCGCACCTTCTGATCTCCACCGGAACAGAATGCTTTGTCACCAGCACCTGCAAGAACAATGACACCAATGCTTGCATCATCACGAGCATATGTAAAAGCATCGATCAATTCATTTACTGTGTGAGGACGGAAAGCGTTACGTACCTCTGGCCTGTTAATGGTTATTTTGGCAATACCATTGTAAGTTTCATATAAAATATCATCATATGTGCGTTCACTAGTCCATTCGACTGTCATAAGATGTCCTCCTTCTTGAAATAGAACTCATCTACTATTGTACCAAAAATCTCTGATTGTTCCACATGAATTGCATGTCCACTGTTTGGCACAACATATAAATAACTATTTGGTATCCTTTTCTCCATTTCTATGCCAATCTGAACAAACTTTTGATCTTTTTCACCAACTATAATGGCTACAGGACAGGTTAGCTCACCTAATTGTTCCCACCAAGAAGGCATCACTCCTGTTCCCATTGTTTGTAACGATTGGGCTAGTCCATGACTGGTTTGACTTAATCGTTCCTTTCGTATCCGCTCTTTCATAGATAGAGGAAGAGACTTTTGGGAAATAAATAGTGGAATTTCTTCCCACGTATCAATAAATGCTTTCAAAGAGTTTGTTAAAATAAACTTAGCTTGCTTTTCATCCTTTTGAACACGAGCTTTCTTTTCCTGTGAATCTGCAATACCTGGTGTCGCGCTCTCTAATACAAGTGTGCGAACTCGTTTGGGATAAAGGAAAGCAAATGATAGAGCAGTCCTTCCTCCCATAGAATAACCTAACAGATGAACAGTAGACAATTGCAATTGATTAAAGATTTGTGCCAAATCATAGCAACAATCCTCCATAGAATGAATATTGGGAGTAGTTGATTTCCCATGACCAGGCAAGTCTATTTTTATGATTTGAAATTTGTTAGCCAATTTTTTTGTTAATTCAGCCCAAGTATGGGTAGTCCCAGTAAAACCATGAAGCATAACAAGTGGCGGTCCTTCTCCAACCTTTTCCACCCAGTAGTGATTACTATTTACCTCAAAGAACATCGTCAGAGCCCTCTAATTCATGTAGCAAGTACTGTTTTATCAGATCCCATTTTTGCTGATGCCAGCTAACATTTTCTGTACGATCGGTTTCCACTTCGACAATAGTTAGCCCACCTCTTTGGTACGAGTTTTCCAAAGCTCTAACATAATTGGTCCAGTTTTCTGGTTTTTCGTAGCTTGCATCATAAGCCACTGCAAGTTTTTGTATATCAATATCTTGAGGTGTACCAAACAGCAATTCATAATGCTTACTCTTATCCTTAGCCTGAGGTAAAAAGGAAAAAATACCCCCACCATTATTATTAATTAATACAATAGTTAGGTTTAATCGATAATTTTTAGCCAACAATAAACCATTTAAACTATGCAGAAAAGAAACATCTCCAATCAAAAGGGTGGTATGCTTATCAGTGGCACTAATGCCTAAAGCGGTCGAGATAATACCATCAATCCCATTTGCACCACGATTAGCTAAAACTTTCACTAGCTGTTGGTTAGAGAACCAAAAGGTGTCTACATCTCGAATCGGCATACTATTACTAGCAAAGAGAACCGTATGATCAGGAATAGTTTGTTGAATACCTATTACCGCAAGTCCTTCTGTTAATCGATCTTGTTTCTCTATCAACACTTCTTTCGTGTACGTATTCCATTTCCTCCAATTAGCTGACCATTTCTCATCGATTTTGATTGGATAGCTTGCCAAATCACGACATAAATGAACCCCATCACAATGATTAAGAAAATGAGTAGGCACACCAACAGGCTCTCGATATCCTTCTCCTTCTTCGACGACAATGTGTTCAATACCTTGCTTTTCTTGTAATAGCTGTAAATAAGCCTTAGAAACTGGCATAGCACCAAATCGAATAATAAAGTCAAGCTCTAGCAAATCGCGAACAGCCTTTGATTTCAGGATCGCATCATAGCCTTCCACAATCCATTTATTCGAATGTTTACCATTACGTAATAGAGATAATGGATCAGCAAAAATAGGAATCCCCCATGCTTCTGCTAGGTCAACGATAGCTGATCCTAGCTCTGTTCGATCCTGAGGACCACAGACTAGGATGCCCCGTTTTTTATTTTTTAATTTATCTATTAGTAGCTCTACATTCGGTTGCGATAACTGACTAACCGCTCGAAGGGTAAGACTCTTCTCTTCTTCCCCCCATATATCCTGTAACGTAAAGTCAGGAACAAGTGGCTCGCGTAGTGGAAAATTGAGATGAACAACACCACAGTTGGGACGTAACGCGGTTTGGATAGCACGTTTTGCTTGATTCCTTGCATAGCGAAGCATTTCTACTGTTGCACTAGGCAACGCCATTTCGTGAAACCATTTAGGATAATCTCCAAAGATTTTTAATTGATTAATCGTTTGCGGTGCTCCGACCTCCCGCAATTCATGTGGTCGATCAGCTGTTAAAACAATTAACGGTATTCTGCTATAATGTGCCTCAATAATGGCTGGATAATAATTGGCTGCTGCTGTACCAGACGTACAAACAAGGACTACTGGTTCTCTCGTTTCTTTTGCCATACCTAATGCAAAAAAAGCGGCAGACCTTTCATCAATATCTACCCATAATTGGAAGCGATCATATTCAGCAAAGGTTAAAGACAACGGAGTAGATCTTGACCCAGGTGAAATAACCACATTTCTTACACCACTTACATATAATTGATTGACAAAATTCGCAATATATTTCGTCAATGATTCACGATAACTCATAGTGTCCTCCTAATGCCTGCAGCATTGGGGTGAATTTGATACTTGTTTCCTTATATTCTTGCTCTGGATCGGAATCCTCCACTACACCACATCCAGCAAATAGAGATACCTTGTTTTCTCGCACTAGTGCTGAACGTATAGCCACAGCAAATTCCCCATTAAATTGATCATCCATCCACCCAATTGGAGCTCCATACCACCCTCGTTCTAGTGTTTCAAATTCACGTATAAAGGATAAGGAGGTTTCGCTCGGATAACCACTCAATGCCGGGGTTGGGTGTAATTTAGCAACAACATCTAAGATGGTATGCCCTCTCTTTAACTCTGCCTGTACTGGTGTATATAAATGTTGTAAATTTTTTAATGGATACAAAATTGGTTTGTCAGGAATATGAACTTTTCGAGCACAGGAAGTAACAGCTCCTCGAATCATATCTACCACAAATTGATGTTCTTTTTGATTCTTCTCATCTTGGAGCAATGCTTGGCCAATAACATCATCATCTTTTTTGTCCTTTCCCCTTGGTGCCGTGCCAGCAAGACAAGTAGAAAATAGTTGTTTTTTATTCACTTGAACTAGTCTTTCAGGTGTTGCACCAATGAAACATGCATTATTCTTTTCCCACGCAAACACATAACTATTTGGTTGCATGATTAACAGATTCCTTAAAACTTCGGTTAAATCACAATTATCCTTTAGCTCTATTTGTAGCTCTCTAGCTAGTACAATTTTATCCACTTTTCCTTCTGAAATATCATTCGTCACCTTCTGAACTAAATCTTTCCACTGTTCTGGATCTACCTCATGCTGCAGGTGAATGGCATTCGTATAAGTTATCATTTCTTTCCCATTGAGCAATTGCTGACTTTCAATCTGTAATTGTTGCTCCAATTGGCTTGTATTACTATTTGGTTCTACGAAGACATTAATGGTGAAATAATACTTTTCCTTATCTTTTGTAAGCATAAAGCGTGGTAGGCGGAATTGACTACCTTCAAACCCCTTCCAAAGTGATGGATCCTTTTCATTAGCTTGATCAAAAGGAAAACCGCCTAGCACAATTGGCCCTGCACTACTGTTAGGATATGGATTATCGATAATAGCATCATTAATCAGTTCCTGCCACTGCTGCTTTATTGTCGTATATGGCTGATTAATTGCTTGCATGGTATAGGCATTGCCCACTCCAACAAAATATATAGAACGATCGGTATTAGTCCAAAACGTTCGGGTTAAGCCAAGATACTTACCTGTATTAAAAAAAGCAAGTGGATCCAACTCTTCTATCTGTTCCGTTATACTAACAAAGGCTGGTGTTTGCTTTTTATTTGCCTGTTTTCTTGCTGTTTGTAATACACCATCTATATTTAATTCCTTTGTTTCAATCATTAGAAAACCCTCCAATATAATAGGGCATTTTTCATAAACGCTATCCATTATAGTACAAAATCAAATAATTTTAAAGAACCTAACGTATAGATGCCTCACCTTAATAGTATATCAAAAAATAAATCAATAAGGGTGATAATCGCATTTCACGAAGAATATTGACACATATTGAAGTATTCAATAAACTTATAATGTTGTATTATATACTTTTAGGCTATATTTCTAGCCTTTATTTTAAAATCAAGGAGATACTTTAAAATGGGAATGAATAAACCATCGCGAGAAGCGAATCATTTAAACGAAAAACCTGGGTTTCATGTATGGTGGCGATTATTAAGACCACATACTTTAACCGCATCCTTCATTCCAGTCTTTGTCGGAACAATGCTTGCCGTATTGGATGAAAAATTCCAACTATTATTATTTATCGTTATGCTAGTCGCTGCCATCCTTATCCAAGCAGCCACTAACATGTTCAATGAATATTACGATTATGTCCGTGGACTAGATAATGAAGAGTCTGTAGGAATTGGTGGCACTATTGTTCGAGATGGTATTAAGCCAATAGTCGTGAAAAGGCTAGCCTATTTATTTTTTGCCATTTCCGTTGCTTTAGGTGTATACATTTGCATCGAGTCCAGCTGGTGGATTGCTGTAATTGGCACACTTTGTATGCTGATAGGTTATCTATATACAGGAGGACCAATTCCCATCGCCTATACACCATTTGGAGAATTATTTTCTGGCTTACTGATGGGAACAGTCATTATCGGCATCAGTTATTATATCCAAACATTAACGTTAACATGGGAAGTCATTATCATTTCTATTCCTATCGCTATCTTGATTGGTTGTATTTTACTTGCCAATAACATTCGTGACTTAGACGGGGATAAAGAAAATGGAAGAAAAACAATTGCCATATTAGTCGGGCGTAATCGGGCCATTTCTTTATTAAAATGGTTAATCATTATTAGTTATTTACTAACTGGAATTTATATCTTAATGGGACTTTTACCTATTTATAGTGTGATCAGTTTTCTAAGCATTAAAAAAGCAAGCCATGCCATTAAAACCTTTAAAGAGAATACAACAAATGTTGGAATGATTCCGGCAATGGCTGCTGTTGCAAAAACGAATACCATTTATGGTGCACTTATTGGAATATCATTATTGCTCCATATCTTTATTCCTTTATCATTATAGCCTAGAAAGAAGTGGATAGAAATGGCTGAAAATTTAATGGATGCACTAAGTATAAAGACAGTAACAGTTTCTAAGGAATTAGTGATAATGGAAATGCCAATCACTAATACAGTTAAGCAGCCAATGGGATTCCTTCATGGAGGAGCAACTGTGGCACTTGCGGAAACGGCAGCAAGCATCGGTGGATTACAGCATATTCATCCTAATGAACAATCTATTGCAGGCTTAGAAATAAACTGTAACCATTTGAAAGCAAAAAAAGAAGGATGGATACAGGCAAAAGCCTCGCCTATTCATGTGGGAAAAAAAACAATGGTATGGGAAATCAAAATAGTCGATGAAAAAGAAGACCTTATTGCGATTTCACGCTGTACACTTGCCGTTATCCAGCTTCATCATCCATAAAACAGAGAAGAACCGTGTGACAAGATGATGTCATACGGTTTTTTTCTTTTATTCCAATGGGTTTAAGCTTTCTGTGCCATTCAAAGATGTAATCAGTTCTACTAGTAAAGCAATTTCTTCTTCTATATCCTTAAGACTAGCAGTTTCCACAGGTGAGTGCATATACCTTAATGGTAAGGAAACTAAACTAATTGGTACCCCTTTTCCAGTAAACCTCATTTTATCAGCATCTGTACCAGTTGCTCTCGGAGTAAGCTCATATTGGAGATTGATGGATAGCCTTTTAGCCGCTTCTTCCAGCCATTGATTCATTTTTCGATTAATCGGTGCACCTTTTGCTAGTACAGGGCCCCCTTCTAGCTTTACATCTCCATGCTTTCTTTTGTCAACACTTGGGTAATCTGTTGCAAAAGTTACGTCACATGCAATAGCACAATCAGGATGTAAACCAGCTGCAGCAAAATACGCTCCTCCCATATTCGTTTCCTCATTAACCGTACTTACGGCATAAAGACCTATATTGACTTTTTTCTCTTTCAATTGTTTAACTACCTCTGCCACGATAAAAGCGCCTGTGCGATTATCTAAGCCACGCCCAGATATATACCGATCCATCAGTAATTCCGATTTTCTACGATATACGACCAAATCACCAATTTGTATCGTTCGAGTTACCTCTTCCCTTGACTGTGCACCACAATCAATAAATAAATCCTCTACATTAAAATCATCCTTCATCCCCCCATGATGTTGCGCATTTACCCCGATAACACCAGGTAAAATTCCTGATTCCCCGATAATTTCTACCTTCATTCCTATAGCTGCTTTTGGGTTAATTCCACCCATTTTTTCAACAAAAACATATCCATGGTCATCGATCCGATTCACGACAAAAGCAATCTCGTCACAATGTCCAGCAAGCATAAGATGAAAATCAGCATCCTGATTTACAATCGCAATAGCGTTCCCAGCATGATCTGTTCTTATTTCATCGGCAAATGGTTTGACGTAATCGATCCATTTTTTCTGTATCTCCATTTCTAAACTAGATGGAGATGGTGTATGTAATAAACTTATTAAAAATTCTAAGCTATCCTTTTTCAATGTCAATCACTCCTGTTTTTAGCATAATGTTACTATTTTAGCTCAAACTAAACGAAAAAATACGGAAGGGTGGTTTTACATGCTTTGGAATAAATGGATCCAATTTTATTTTCATCTTCCAATAATTGTTCGTCTACTTCTCTCAGTTTGTCTCATTATGACAAGCTTTGGATTTATCATACATATATTAGAACCCATACATTTTCCGACGACTTTTGACGGGATTTGGTGGGCTTTTGTGACAGGCTCTACTGTAGGTTATGGTGACTATGTTCCATTAAGCAATATAGGAAAAATCATTGGTATCATATTGATTTTGGCAGGTGGCGGTCTCGTTACTTTTTATATGGCAACACTCTCAGCAGGTACAATTAAGCATGAGAAAAGCTTAACAGAAGGGAAAATCTCCTTCAAAGGAAGTGGTCATATTATTTTAATTGGGTGGAACGAAAGGACCAAGCAATTAATTAGGATGATGAAAGATAAACAAATGAAGACAGATATTGTTTTAATTGATCATTCTTTAAACAAGCTTTCCTATCGAAATAATATGATTCACTTTATACACGGACAGCCCACCTCTGATGAAATATTATCAAAAGCAAATATTGAAAAGGCTCATTATATAGTGATTACTGCAGACCCTTCACTATCAGAGGATGAAGCAGATCGTCAGACAATCTTAAACATCATCGCTGCACGTGGTAACAATCCATCTGTTCATATTATTTCCGAAATCCTAACGGAAATACAGCAAAAGAATGCCCTAAGAGCTGGCACTAATGCTATTATTCGTTCCAATGATTTTATGAGTTCCTTAATTTATCAAGCCCTATTTCAGAAAGATATCCAGGTTACAGACATTATAGCAAAAACATTGGAAGAACAGCAATTTTGTATCAATCCAATTGATAACAATATGATAAATCAGAGCTTTTATCATTGTACAAGACAGTTTTTAGAGGATGGAAAATCGTTAATTGGTATAGTTAGAGAGGATGAAATCATTTTACATCCACCATTCTCATTTATTACAGATAAAGCAGACCAATTTATTTTTTTAAAAGCAATAAAGTAAGGCAAGGTTAAATTTAACCTTGCCTTACCTAATGCTCTTATAAGCGTTTTTCTAGCTTCGCTTTTTCTTCTTCAAATCCTGGCTTACCTAGTAGGGCAAACATGTTTTTCTTATATGCTTCCACCCCAGGCTGATCAAATGGATTAACGCCTAATAAATATCCACTTATTGCACAAGCTTTTTCAAAGAAGTAGACAACGTATCCGAATGTATAAGCGTCTAATTTCGGTAAGTGAACGAGTAAATTCGGTACTTGTCCATCTGTATGTGCAAGGAGTGTACCTTGGTATGCTTTCTCATTAACAAAATCTAATGTCTTTCCTGCTAGGTAGTTAAGACCATCAAGATCTTGCGCTTCTTCTTCAATCGTAATATTAGATTTTGGTTCCTCTACATGAAGCACTGTTTCAAAAATGTCTCTTCGTCCCTCTTGTACATATTGTCCTAAAGAGTGCAAATCTGTGGAGAAATTAGCAGAAGAAGGATATATACCTTTGAAGTCTTTACCTTCACTTTCTCCAAACAATTGCTTCCACCATTCAGCAAAATATTGAAGGGAAGGTTCATAATTGATTAGCATTTCAATTGTTTTCCCTTTATTGTAGAGTACATTACGAACTGCAGCATATTGATAAGCAGGGTTTTTGTCTAGGTCTGCTTCACTTAGTTCCCCTTGAGCCTTTTGTGCCCCTTGCATCATTTGGTCAATATCCACACCGCTAACTGCAATAGGAAGTAAACCAACAGCTGTTAGGACAGAGTAACGTCCACCGACATCATCTGGAATAACAAAGCTTTCATACCCTTCCTCAATTGCTAATGTTTTCAATGCACCCTTTGCTTTATCTGTCGTTGCATAAATACGGCCTTTTGCTTCTTCGACCCCATACTTTTCTTCTAAAAACTTACGGAAAATACGGAAAGCAATGGCAGGTTCTGTTGTTGTACCACTCTTAGAAATAACATTAACAGATACATCCTTGTCCTTTAAGACATCAAAAAGGTCGTTAATATAAGGGGCACTGATACTATTACCAACAAAGAATACTTGCGGACTATTGCGTTGCTCTTTAGAAAGTTCATTATAGAAGGAATGATTTAGCATTTCGATCGCAGCACGAGCGCCTAAATAAGAGCCACCAATACCTACAACTAGAAGAACATCTGAATCTGATTTGATTTTATCTGCAGCTTTTTTAATGCGTGAAAATTCTTCTTTATCATAATTAGTTGGAAGGTCCACCCAACCTAGAAAGTCATTTCCCGCACCAGTTTTATTATGTATCATTTCATGAGCTAGCTTAACTGGTTCTTTTAAATAATCTAATTCATGCTTACCAAAAAAATCTAATGCTTTTTCATAGTCAAACCGTACATGTGTCATTTTTTACCCTCCATTAATTTTTATCACCTTTTTAATGTACCGAATCCTCTCATTTAAATCAAGAGCTGAGCTACCTATTTTGTCGAAAACTTATCAATATTTATCACAGTATGGATAGTAAAAAATAAAATGGCAGAGACAGAGTAAAACTGTTTCTACCATTTTATTCAAATGGAGTGAGAGAAGAGTTATTCAGATTGCTTTATCCACTCCTCAAGCTTGTCCTTTAACGTGTTAAAGCCATGCTCGCCCTCTTTTTGTTGAATATTTTTTGCTACAACTCGTTCCTCTTTTTTAGGTTCTATTGCACGAATAGATAGAGAGTATTTATTATTTTCCTCGTCTACTTCTAGTATCTTAACATTGACTTTGTCGCCTTCCTTCACATGATCATGGATATCCTTGACGAAGCCATTAGTTAATTCCGAAATGTGTACTAGTCCTTGTACATCTTCGTCTAGTGATACAAATGCTCCGTATGCTTGAACTCCTGTCACAGTACCTTCGACAATATCGCCTTCTTGAAATTTATTAGACACTTTTTCCATCTCCTTTCCTAATGAATTAAGAAATCTACCTGCAATGATTACGAACGAAACAAACAAGTTTTTCTTATAGACAATAAGTAATATTAGCATAAATTGATTTAAAATGGCAAAAATTTATCTTTTTATCATTCTAAGGTTTAAGGGGTAAATTTTTGGGTAAATCTATTAATGTAAGACTTTCTCGTATTCCCCCTGGATAGCAAAGCGAAATTTTAATTCGCTTTGCTTTTTTTATTATTGGATTTCTCTATTGGGATAAATTTTGCTCTATAGTACAACCTATAACAATCACACCTTGAAGGAAGGGTCTTACTCTATGGGGCGTTATTTTTGGTTTAAAGGACATGCTATATGCTATGAATTTCATCCTTCTTCACTTGCTCATAGTGACCACTATATTGTCCTGCTACACGGTTTTCTCGCCTCTAAATATTGTTTCCGACAATTAATATCTCCACTACAGCGAAAATATCATGTGCTCACAATTGATATTCCACCATTTGGTGATAGCTCTAAAAGTAAAGAATGCTTATATGAATATGACCATATTGTAAAGGCCATTGTATTCCTACTAGATCAGTTAGGTATCGATAAAACCGAAATACTAGGACATTCAATGGGTGGTCAAATTGCTTTGCGTTGTGGCTATTTTTATCCAGAGCGATTCTCTAAGCTGATACTGCTTTCCCCATGTTGCTTTATGCAACAATCTCCTCTATTCGCAAAAACAATGGGCTGGAATCCATACGCCCCTTTCATTGCAAGAGGATTGCTACGACATAAAGGTGTTTTAGAAATTTTACGACATTGTCTATATGATGATACACTCATTACTGATGAGATGTTACAGAAATATAAACAACCATTTCTAAACAGAGAGATATATCCATCCATTGTTACATGGTTAAAAGATCATCAAGAAGATCTTCATGAAGAGCAGTTGCAAAAAATCATGCATGACTGTACTATTTTTTGGGGGAAACAAGATTTAATCCTACCATACACATTAGGCTACGAATTATTGAAATTTCTTAAAAACGCTAAATTAATCCTTCTTGATGAAACAGGACATTTTATACCTGAAGAAAAGCCGAATTATATCCAAGCCTATCTACTCCAGTCCTGAATTCTTTAAACTTCCAATTTCTTCTTCATTATGCTTAAATAAAGGGAGACTTCATCAGTCGGAGATTCTTCTCCAACTGATGGTTACCATTGTGAAAATAAGGTAATAGCAGAAGATGCCAAAAAGAAAGTCGAGGGAATCAAAATGGAGCAATATTTTAGTGAAATAACCGAAAGAAAAAATACGAGAGCGGTAAAATGGGACCTTGTAAAGACGCTTTATGGTGCTGATGATATTCTTCCAATGTGGGTAGCGGACATGGATTTTAAGGTTCCTCCCGCTGTAACTGAAGCCTTAGTAAATCGCGCCAAGCATGGTATCTTCGGGTACACATATACAGACAAAGCCTACAACAAAATTGTCACCGATTGGGTGCAATATAAACACCAATGGGCGATAGATAATGGGTGGATCCTCTATAGTCCAGGCGTTATCTCTACCTTAAATATAGCTATTCAAGCTCTAACAGAGGAAGAAGATAAAGTCCTTATCCAAACACCTGTCTATCCTCCTTTTTATAATATAGTCCAAAACCATAATAGAGCACTTGTTAAAAATGAATTAATTTATAAAGACAATAGCTATCAAATTGACTTTGAAGATTTTGAAGCAAAGCTGAAAGAAGGGGTGAAAGTATTCATCTTATGTAATCCTCACAATCCCGTTGGTAGAGTGTGGAACAGGTCTGAGCTTGAACAGATTCTTGCATTGTGTAAAAAATATCATGTGTTCATTTTATCTGATGAGATTCACGCAGATATTATTCATGAACCAAATAAGCATATCCCTATCGCTTCATTGGATGAAGAAATGTTACATCAAACCATTACGTGTATGTCACCAACGAAAACCTTTAATCTGGCTGGTCTTCAAGCTTCCTATGCGATCATTCCCGATCAAGAAATACGCAAAAAAATCAGCCAAGCCTTTGAAAAACAAGGGATCCACGGTATTAATACAATGGGAATTACAGCATTAGAAGCCGCTTATACAGAAGGTAAGGACTGGCTACATCAGCTAATGCTTGAATTAAATAGAAATATCGACTATGTAATGAAAGAGTTGAGTAGGTTAGAGGAAGTAGATGTAACCAAACCAGAGGGAACCTACCTAATTTGGTTAGATTTCACGAAGCTAAATTTATCCCAAAAGGAATTGAAAAAATTTCTCGAACAAAAGGCTAAAGTAGGCTTAAATGATGGGGTAACATTCGGTGAAGAGGGTACTGGTTTTATGAGAATGAATCTAGCTGCACCTTTTCAGCTCATAAAAGAAGGTACAGATCGAATTAGAAGAGCAATCGAAGAAAGAAAAGGGTAAGTAGCCTCTAGCAGGCTTACTTACCCTTTTTCTCTTCCTCTTTATCAACCTCAGTTGGATCAGTAGGCTTATTTTCTTGATTCGATTCATCTAAGGAAATAACTCCACAAACAACTCGATTACCAGCATCGCCCGCAGGCTGAGAAATCCCATCATCTTGTTTCTCATGAATAATGATCGACGTCCCATTCTCACGTAATAATGATGTATTACCATCCATCAAGGTTGCTTCAGGAATATCTAATTCAACATCAACCGCACCACTGGGGTCTGCCTCAATATTAGGCATATCCCCTAAATGTGCTCCTTTAGGATTCATTAAGCCATGATCCTTTCCTTTCGGATTGAAATGGTTGCCAGCTGTTTGAAAATCTGGCCCTTCACAAGCTGGATATTCATGTATATGGATACCATGAAATCCGGGCGTTAATCCCTCTGCTGTTACATGAACCGTTACTTTATCAGCCTGTTCTTTAAATGTTGCTGTTCCTACTGCATCATTATCTGCATTGTACAATCGAACCTCAAGCGGAGAACGTGTATTATCCTTACAAGCACTTAGAATACATAAACTAAATATGAATAATAATATAGGAAATCTTTTCATACGTATATCCACCCTTCTTCTATATATTAGTATGGACAAACGATGAAAAGTTAATCAGATATTATTTTGAATTTGTATTCTTATATTTCTGATCAAACTTCTCTTCTTCTTTTTTGGAGGCTTTCCTAATAAAGTGCATGGCTACAAAAGCTCCAATCACGAAGACAATTAAACTAATAACAGCTGGAATATATTCTGCCTTATCCTCAGGAAAATAAAGAAATTCCATCATTGTCTATCACTTCCTTTGTTAAAGTTACTATTAAACATATCATTAAGTTGTTTTAGTTTAACCATTCTAAACTCGCCTTAAAAGTTACCTATTTAAATAGTACCATAGCTGTAGCCTCTCAACAATTAATCGTAGTAACTATGAAGAGTATGGAAAATTTATGTAATATGAGATAATAGAATGAAATCATTGGCTTTGATAAAATTAGTCATAAGAAAAAAAGCTAGTCAAAGCTAGCTTTTTTCTCCATAAGTATTTGAGATAAAGTATGTGTAAGTAAGCAATCTACTATCCTAAGTGTTCTTGAATAGTTTCTGCAATCCCTTCCAATGCTTGATCTTCATCATTTCCATCAACCGTAATCCGAATCTCAGCGCCTTTAGGAACACCTAAAGACATAACTCCCATGATCGACTTTAGATTAACTGTTTTTCCATTATAATGTAGTTCAACATGTGATTCATACTGTCCTGCCTTATTAACAAGTAAAGTCGCTGGTCTTGCATGAATACCTGTGTCACTTTGGATTGTAAAGGTTTGTTCTTTCATTCCGTATTCCTCCTCATCATCTTCGTCATTACATTGTATAAATAATTACCAATAAAAATGCAGCTACTAAATCTTATTATATACGAAATATTTCAAATTAGAAACAAAAAACAAAAAAAATTTAAGAAGCCCGAGGTTGCATTTGTAATTCCTTCTTTTATGTGCTATTTTCATAATACACAAGCATTGTTAAGCTAAGGAGGATTTTAAATGAGTATACATATTGGTGCCCAAAAAGGCGATATTGCAGATACAGTTCTGCTTCCAGGTGATCCGCTTCGTGCAAAGTACATTGCTGAAAATTTCCTCGAGGAAATGGCTTGTTATAATGAAGTTCGAGGAATGTATGGGTATACTGGAACATATAAAGGAAAGAAAATATCTGTTCAGGGAACAGGGATGGGAGTACCATCCATTTCTATTTACGTCAATGAACTAATTCAGAGCTATGATGTGCAAAAACTAATCCGGGTTGGTACGTGTGGAGCGATCCAAAAGGATGTCAAAGTAAGAGACGTCATTTTAGCTAGCACCTCTTCTACTGATTCACAAATGAATCGTATGGTTTTTGGCGGAATTGATTATGCCCCTACAGCTGATTTTTCTTTATTAAAAAATGCCTATGACACAGGAATCGAAAAAGGATTATCAATACAAGTAGGCAATGTTTTTACGAGTGATAATTTCTACCGTGATAATAATGAGGAATTGCTTGCCTTACTAGATCAATATAATGTACTAGCTATCGAAATGGAGAGTACAGCACTTTACACACTAGCAGCAAAATTCAACCGTAAGGCACTTTCCGTATTAACGGTATCTGACCATATGATAACAGGAGAAGAAACTTCTGCAATGGAAAGACAAACAACCTTTAACGATATGATTGAGGTATCCTTAGATGCCGCAATAAAGTAAGACTTCTATTTGTGAGGTTTTATCATCTAATAGATAATAAATGAGAAAAGGATCTCGTTCCTTTTCTCATTTTTTTCCTAATGATAATACTCACTTCAAGGAGGGGCTTTTCACCTACAGATAAATCCTTTATAAATTTGTTGTTAATTTTATTCACCTGTTATATATTGAGAAAAAGCTGTGCTATAATGTTACAAAGTGAGTTTTCATTGTTCAAGCTTAACAGTTGGTCTAAATCGATAAATTCAATCCTATAGAAAGAGAAAGGATGTATACATTTGGAGCTTTTTTCTAATTTTCCTCTTTGGTCTGCTTTAATCGCCATAGTGTTCGCACAAGTAGTAAAAATCCCACTCCATTTTTTTGCAACAAAGGAATTTAAGCCTGGTCTTGCCTTCAGTACAGGTGGCATGCCGAGTAGCCATTCCGCTGCTGTAACAGCTGTGACAACTGGAATCGGCATTGAACATGGCGTATCTTCTGGTTTATTCGCGATTTCCTGCATCACGGCAATCATTATTATGTTTGATGCAACAGGAATTAGAAGACAAGCAGGAGAACAAGCCATTTTATTAAATATGCTGGTAAAGGATTTTCACCGTTTTGTTACAGAGGCAAAGGGCTGGGGACAAAAAGGAGAATATGAAAAACAAAAAGAATTAAAGGAACTATTAGGACATCAACCTATCGAAGTCTTTTTTGGAGGATTAACTGGAATATTCCTTGCCTATCTACTATACCCATTTTTTGCATAATATCTATTATAAACGGATGATTTGCGCGATGAAAAAAGGTAGCTCCTCTAAAAAGTGGGAACTACCTTAAGAAATTCTTTAATTTTATTCCGATTTTGACTGATATTGTGATCGAAAAACTTGTAAAGCTTCGTTATTATTTAAATCTGCCATAACCTCTTCTGTTAACTTTCCTTCACCATATTCTATCACGTAAACATTTACTTCTTTCTTTCCCCATTTTTCATATACCTCTTCTACCGTTGGATAATATAGATCTATCTTATTACCTTTAATTGCACTACCTGTATCTGCCACTACCCCGTAACCATATTCCGGGATGAACAATACGGTACCTAAAGGGAAAACATCTAAATCAGCCGCAATCGTAGAATATAAATCTCTTTTTACCTTTACTCCGGAGAAAGTAATCCCATATGCCGGATGATCAGGAGATTTCCCTGTTGATTCCACACCCGCAGTATAGCCTGTTGCCATTACTTTTTTTTGTTCATATTTCTCCAAATTCAGCGTTTCCTCTAACGAAGCAGGGGCTTCGACCTGTTGATTAGAAATATAAGTTGTTTTATTATTTCTGTATTTAACATATTTCTTTTTATCTACTAAAGATTTGCCTGATACATCTTGGGAGTAACTAGTATCCTTTTCTAGGTGGTCCTGCACACCTAATAAAACTTCTTTAGCAGATACATTAGAAACTACTGTAAAAGTGGAAACTAAAGCCCCAACAAACAGTGCTATCATTAAGCATCTTCTACAAAATTTAACTAACATAAAAAAGATCACACCTTTCTAGGTGTCATCTTTTCCATTCTAACTTTTTTTATACATCCACTCACAAAATCAAATCTATCCAACTATCATTATCAAAACATTTGATAGCCATTTTTCCGCAAAAATCGAATAACAAATCCTGCAACAAGAGTACCAACAAAACCTGATGCCAAAATAATCATATCCTGTATTCCTAAGGCCATAAACTCCTCACCAAGTGTTGTAAATGCAAAGGAAGGATCAGTGAAATAAGTGCTGAAGGAAAAAGTATCGACAATAAAAATAACAATGATCGGAAATACAAAGCACATCAGCCATGTCTGCCTTAAAATCATATTTAAGATAAAGCTTATCCCAAAGAATAATACGAAAAACAATAACACGGAAATAAACAATTGAATCATAATGGTTCTCCCTTATGTATCGATGTAATCACTCTTTTTATTCTATTATTTGCCTCTAGCTATTTCAAGAAATACGCAGAACAACTGATTATCACAGTGAGTGTTAACTTATCGGAGCAAGGCATCTACGCTTACCAAAAAAGCAGAGGGAAAACTCCTCTGCTCTTTATTTAACCAAAGATATTAAACTTACCTTTTTTAAGTACTAAGCCAACTCCACCAATTTTGAATAGTGCTCGGTTGTCAATCACCTTTTTCATAAAGGATGCTGACCAACCAAATAATTTCTTACCACCAAAGATGGATCCCATTGCATCTTTATCACCTAAAGAACACACGGTACCTCTGTTAATGAATTCAAATTCCTCTAGCTCGCCACCTTTAACAAGTGCAATTAAGTTATGTGCACAGACTTCTGCTTCTTGCATGGCAATTTGAGCTGTTGGAGGATATGGACGGTCAATTTCTTTGTTCCAAATTAAGGCACAATCACCTACAACAAATACATCTTCATGTGATGGTGCTCGTAAATGTGGAGTTACTTCTACTTTACCACGATTATCTTCAAGACTAGATTCTTCTACTAAGTGGTTTGCACGAACACCTGCAGCCCATACCGTTGTTAAAGTTGGAATATCTTCTCTTTCCCCATTTTGCTCGATCGTAATTCCATCAGGACGGCATTCTTTTAAAAAGGCTCCCAGCTTGAATTCAACACCACGTGCTTCTAATGAATTCATCGCATATTCGATTAGTTCTGGATCAAAGCCTGGCATAATGGTTTCCATTGCCTCGACATTGATTAATCGAACCTTACTTCGATCAATATCATATTCCTTACAGAGCTCTGGTACACGATTTGCAAGTTCTCCTAAAAACTCGATACCTGTAAATCCACCACCACCGACAACGATATTTAAGCGCTCTTGTTTCGGTTCAGGTTCATTATTATACTTAGCAAATTGATAGTCAATATGCTCACGAATTAATCTTGCTTGGTTAATGCTACCAATAGTGAAAGCATTCTCTAGTAGACCAGGAATTCCGAATGTTGCCGCCTCGAATCCTAATGCTACTACTAGATAGTCATAATCAAGAACGCCATTTTGTAATTCTACCTTTTTATCATCTGGTTTAATAGCTGTTACCGTATCTTGGATAAATTCTACTTTTGCTGAATTGATAAGATCACTAATTTTGACACGGCTTCGATCATGATGAAGAGTTCCAGCTGCTGCTTCATGTAACCAAGTAGATTCATAGTGATAGTCATGCTTATTAACTAATGTAATTTTAGCATCATTGACACCTAATTTCTTTTGTAGCTTTGCTACAGTGGTTAGTCCACCATAACCCGCTCCAAGAACAACAATTTTTGGTTGATTCATCTTTCTCACATCCATTTACATTTTTTTTAATTCGATTACGTGATATTTTTCACGTACGATCTAATACTTTTAATTCTAATTAATTAGTCCATATTATATGTTATTCTTTTTTCCGACATTTTTCAACCCTTGAGTTCACTTTTGTTAAAAAATCTAGCAAACTGTTTGTAATTAAAGGATAATTTCTATCCAAAACATCTTGTATGATTCAAAACCATCCAATCCCAATATAAGTATATGAAAACAAAGTTCTATTTATTTTTTGTAAAATTATGATAAAATAATAGCCATTGATGTAACTTATTAGGGGGAATCTATAGTGTCTCATGAAATTTATGATATAACGATTATTGGTGCAGGTCCTGTTGGGCTATTCACCGCTTTTTATGGTGGGTTAAGACAATCGTCTGTTAAAATAATAGAAAGTTTACCACAAATTGGTGGACAACTAAGTGCATTATATCCAGAAAAATATATTTATGATGTAGCTGGTTTTCCGAAAATTCGTGCACAAGAATTAGTAGATAATTTAAAAGAACAGGCAGATCTATTTAGTCCAGAAATTGTCCTAAATCAATCGGTTGAACAAGTAGAACGATTAGAGGACGATTCTTTCCGTATAGTAACAGATTCAGAGGAACATTATTCAAAGGTCATCATTATTACAGGTGGTAATGGTGCCTTTCAACCAAGAAAGCTAGCGCTCGATAATGTAGATCAGTTTGAAGATCAAAACCTTCATTATTTTGTAAACAATTTAGATATGTTTCGTGATCAACGGGTAGTACTTTTTGGTGGTGGTGATTCGGCAGTGGATTGGGCTTTAATGCTTGAGCCAATCGCTAAAGACGTCACACTTGTTCATCGTCGTGACCAATTCCGTGCACACGAAAGCAGTGTCGAAACATTAATGAATTCAAATATTCACATTCTTACACCATATGTGCCTGAAGCCTTAATCGGAGAGAATAAAATTGAACAAGTAAGACTCCAAAAGGTAAAAGGAGAAAGTGAAATTGTACTCGATGTCGATCATGTCCTTGTCAATTATGGCTTTATTTCATCGCTTGGTCCAATCAAAGATTGGGGACTTGAAATAGATAAGAATAGTATCGTCGTTAACTCGAAAATGGAAACAAACATACCTGGAATTTACGCAGCCGGTGATATTTGCACATATCCTGGAAAAGTGAATTTAATTGTGTCTGGCTTTGGTGAAGGGCCAACTGCTGTAAATAATGCCAAAGCATATATGGATCCAAAAGCAAGAATTCAGCCGAAACACTCGACTAGTATGTTTTAAAAAGATAAAAAAGTTTGTGAATTAACTGTTCACAAACTTTTTTATTTAAAATTATGATACTTTTGGTCGCTTCTTAAATAAAAGCAAAAACAGAAAAGTTACCATAATCACGAATCCTGCTAAGAGAAAGAAGAGATTAACAAAACCAGTATGTGCAACAATGATTCCTAATAGAAACGATCCGAGCGCTATACCCGAGTCATAAAGCGTAAAAAACGTGGCCGTTGCATGTCCACTTCGATGGGACGGGGATCTTTCCACAACAACGGAAAGCATAAAAGGTAATAAAGAACCATAGCCAATCCCGATAACCCCTGCAGAAATTAAAAACAGTGTAGCCGTAGTAGACAAGCTTAGTCCCACGAAACCAAGTGCAAACAATATCATGCAAGGAATAATTACAGGTAATGCTCCATATGTGTCAAACCATCTTCCCAAATATGGTCTAGAAATTAACATCATAAGGGCAAAAACAAGAAAGAAATAGCTTGATGCACTACTCAGCCCCAAATCATTAGCATAAACGGATATATAGGAAATGATACTTGAATAAGCAAACGAGATAAGTAATCCAATAAATGAAGTAGATAAGGCATTTTTTTCAAATAAATCTTGTAAGCTGAGTTTTTTTGTGAGTTTCTCTTCCTTCATCTCTATATCCTTACTAGCCTTATGATGGTCCTTCACTAGCAATGCTAAAAACACGCTTATAATCGTAAAGATATTAAGAATAATCACCATCGTTTTGTAGGTAACAAATTGGGTAAGTGTTAAGCCAAGGAACGGACCAATCACGATTGCTAAATTCATCGACATGGTGAAATAACCGAGACCCTCTCCACGCCTTGTCTTAGGAACAATATCTGCTGCCAAAGCAGAAGTTGCAGTCGTCAAAATCGCAAAAGGTATACCATGCCAAAAACGTAAGACTAATAGCCCTGTAAAATTCTGTATGAAGACATAGACAATAACCGAAAGTGCAAAAAGAATAACCGTAAGAATTAACATTTTCCTTTTGCCAAAACGTGACAGAATATTACCTGATAATGGTCTAATAACAATAGCGGCTAGTAGCATAACCGTCACCACTAAACCGCCCTTTGCTTCTGTAACTCCCCATTCCTCCATTACATATAAAGGTAGTGTTGTAAGTAAAGCATAAAAAGTAGTGAATACAAATAAATTCACCAATGATATACTAATAAAATTTTTCGTCCAAATTTTCTCTTTTGTCAAATTATTCATCTCTTTCTAAATCCAATTTTGATAAAAATTCATGAAGTTTTATTTGTTCGGCATTGGAAAGTTTATGAAGAAATCTATCTTCACATTTTTTAACGGTATCTAGAATAAGTGGAATTTGTTGGGTAGCCTTCTCTGTCAATTCCACCATTCGTTCTCGCTTATCACTTCCAGCTTTTCTTCTAATCCAGCCATTTTTCTCCATTCTTACAAGTGTTCTCGTTGTTGTAGGAGCCTCTACCTTTAAATATTGCCAGATTTCGGTCTGTGTCATTTTTCCTCTTTCGTGTAATGTGTAGAGAATAGTCCATTGAGAAGCATATAAATCAAACTCCTGGAGGATTTCATTTAATTCCTTAGTAAACAATCTTAATTTTTGATTGAATAAATGGAGTAATTCACTCGTATTCATCCTTCGCCCACCTAGTATTTTATTAGAGTAAAGTGTTTTCCTATAACCTTTTATTTACCTAGGTAAATATATTAACTTATTTTCGCGCTGATGTAAAGAAGAACTTGAACCAGTTTATATTAGAAAAACTCGCATTCGCTCGTCTTTTAGCGGATGCGTAAGCTTATCTTATACTCTGAACATCAAAAATTTTCGCTTCCTAGCTTTAAATTTATACTTTTCTAACGTATAAAAAAAGCTGATAGCAACAATGCTACCAGCCTATTATTTAGCAATTTTCCGGTGTGCCTTCTCTTTCTTTCGCTTTAAAGGAAGAACCACAACCACAGGAAACAATCGCATTGGGATTATCGATCGTGAATCCCCCACCCATCATGTTTTCTTTAAAATCGATGGTCGTACCTTCAATCACATCTATATCGAATTTTTTTATCGTTAATGGAATTCCATTCGATTCCTCTGTATGGTCTAATTCCTCATTTACATCATAATCAAAGCCTAATGAATAAGAAAGTCCACTACAGCCTCCACCCTTCACCCCAAAACGTAAACGAACAGTGTCTGCATCCTCTTCCTTCATCATTTCTTGTATCTGATATTTCGCATTATCTGTTATTTGAATAATCACTTAAAAAACTCCTTTAAGCAGAATTTTCTTTTAGTATACTAACTTATAGTAGAAAGTTCAATTATTACGCTCCCAGTAAAAGACTCCTTCCACTGTGGTCTTCGCTTCGCCTCTCATCCACACTCTTCCATCCATTGCCCATGTAATAAATAAATCTCCACCAGCTAGATGAACAGTGATTTCTTTTTCTTTCTCTAATTGGTTATTTAATACGGCTGCGACTACTGCGGCACACGCACCTGTACCACACGCTTGTGTAATACCCGAGCCTCGTTCCCATACACGGAAATGAAGTTCTTTTTCATTTACTCTTTCGACAAATTCGACATTTATCCCTTCAGGAAAGCGCTGATCTTGTTCTATGATAGGACCGAGGGTTGTTAATGGTGCCTCTTCTATCTTATCAACAAAGAAAACAGCATGAGGGTTTCCCATGGAGACGGCTGTTACTTCTAATCTCGTATGATCGATGGAAAAAGCTTCAGCCACAACCTTTTCCTTATCCTTTCCAATCATAGGAATCTTACTTCTTTGTAAAATCGGCTGGCCCATATCAACGGTAATTTCCTTAATAGATTCTCGATCACCATGTACCTCTGCTTGAACATTGCCGGCTTTTGTTTCAATGGCAAAATTCTTACTTTCTACTAAGCGATTCTCGTAAGCATATTTTGCGACACAGCGTAATCCATTCCCACAGTTTTTACCTTCTGAACCATCTTTATTAAAAATTCGCATCCCAACATCTGCTTTATTAGAAGGATGAATAAGGATGAGGCCATCTGATCCTATTCCAATATTCTTATCTGCAATTACTTTCGCCAGATCCGGTAATTCTTCTTCTTTTATGGAAAATTGATATAAATTAAGGTAAATATAACTATTTCCAAGTCCATGCATTTTTGTAAAAGGTATTTCCATTTTATTTCCCTCACATTTCTTCTAAAAGAACATCCTCTACGTAGGTATGAATATTATCTAGTAATTCATTAGGAGAATCTGCTTTAATTGGTTTACCATTAACAATCGCAACATAATAATTACGACAGATTCCACAATAACTAGTACAGCCATATTCACTCACATTAAAATCAGGATCCCTTAACAGTTCCTGTTTTACTATTTCTGATCCTTTAGCTAAATTTTTCACACAAAAGCCAATGTTTATCGTTATCTTCATTATATCACACCTTATAAATAGGATCGTTAAAGAACGATCTACAACCGAGAGTCTTTCTATATTATATTTACAATACAGAACTATTTACAAATGATACGAATAAAGATAAAATATTATTGAGATTGTTTATCACCTAAATGATTATATGACATAGCTTTTGTTAAATTTAGCTTTTAATAAAGGGAGCTTCCATCAGTGGTGAGTTTTTTATCTCCTACTGAATGGTTGCGCAGCGATAAAAAACTCGGCAACTAGAGCCGTAGTCGCACTTATTAAGGTTTGAAAGGAGATAATAGTAATGGAACAACAAACAGAACAAGTGCAAGAAGTATTAAATAAATTACGTCCTTTTTTACTACGTGACGGTGGAGATGTGGAATTAGTAGATGTTGAGGATGGCATTGTTCGCCTCCGACTAATGGGAGCTTGTGGAAACTGCCCAAGTTCAACGATCACACTGAAAGCAGGTATTGAACGTGCCCTTATGGCTGAAGTCCCTGGTGTCACTGAAATTGAACAAGTATTCTAATTACGATGATGAAATAAAAACGTTCTGAACACGAACGAATAAAAAAGCATTGGTGCTCAACTCTTTCGGCATCAATGCTTTTTTCACTGATTATTTTCTGTTTTACCTATTCTTCATTGTATTTCATCATTTGTGCTATAAGCTAAATAAAAATCCGGACTTTAACTAACAGAAAGCCCGAATTTTGTCTTACATAAACTGTTTCTTTCAAAGTTCGTTTTAACCATCGTGACGTATCATTGATTCCTTACGTGTCTCCACATAGGAGCCTCCATTCTCTACTTGAAGAGAGAGCCATTCAAACTCTGGAAATTCCGAACGCCATTTTTTCAATGCAGTGAATACGTTTTTGTCATCCACTATAGCAATCATCGTAGGTCCTGCACCACTCAAAAATACACCAAGTGCACTTTCATTTAAATAATGTAATAAATCATCATAATGAGGAATTAAAGACTTACGATATGGTTGGTGAAAGTGATCCTTCTTCATCATTTCACCAAGCAATCTCCAATTCCCTTGGCAAATTGCGGCAACACTAACATTAGCTACACTACTCGCTTGGACACTTTCTTTAAAGCTAAAGGAATTTGGCAAAACGGCTCGTGCATCTTTCGTTTTCAATTCAAAATTTGGAATAATTGCAACAAATGTGACACCCTTAACAGGTATTTGAGTATAAGCTACCTCTCCATCATAATGGCCAATCACACAGCCTCCTAAGAGGGACGGTGCTACATTATCTGGGTGACCTTCAATTTCTGTAGCAATTTCTAATTTCTCATCCTGCTCTAAATCAAGATTCAATAATAGATTAGCTAATTCGATCCCTGCAATAATCGCGGTAGCACTACTACCCAAGCCTCTTGCTAATGGGATATCACTTTTCATCTCCACTCGGCATGGAGTAAGGTCATTTATCCGATCATACCTTTCGGCAACACGTTCCACAATTTCATAAACTAAATTATCCTTGCCAGAAGGAATTCCTTCTAAACATGAAGAAGTAGGAATAAACTCCCATTTATCTGATTTTGCAACAGCTAATTCTAAATAAAGATTTAACGCTAAACCAATGGAGTCAAAACCAGCACCTAAGTTTGAGGTACTGGAAGGTACTCGAATGAACCAACTCATGCTTGTACACTACCTAAAATAGCTTTCATAACAACCTCTTCTTCATTAGGAAGAACAGTTGGTTTGACGTCACTATAGTCAATAGCGGTATTTGGATCCTTCAATCCATTTCCAGTAAGCACATTTACAACCGTTGCACCTTTCTCTACGATCCCTGCCTCTAACTTTTTAAATAAGCCAGCGATAGAAGCACATGATGCTGGTTCAGCAAAAATCCCTTCATTTTGTGCGATCCATTTATAGGCAGCAATCATTTCCTCATCAGTCACTTCATCAATTTCTCCATTGGATTCATCACGAGCATTAACCGCACCTTGCCAACTAGCAGGATTTCCAATACGAATAGCAGTACCTACCGTTTCTGGATTCTCAAATACGCGATTATGTACAATCGCAGCAGCACCACTTGCTTCAAATCCCATCATTTGAGGTAAGCCAGTTTGCTTTAATTCATGATATTCTTTAAACCCTTTCCAGTAAGCAGTAATATTACCTGCATTACCAACAGGAATAAATAAATAATCTGGAGCTGTACCTAATGCATCACATACCTCAAATGCAGCCGTCTTTTGTCCTTCAATTCGATATGGATTAACTGAGTTGACAAGTGCTACTTCTCCTGTTTCAGCTAATTTACGAACAATTTTTAATGCATCATCAAAATTTCCTTGAATCGAATAAATCTCAGCACCATACATGACTGCTTGAGCTAGCTTACCTTGAGCAATTTTACCCTCTGGAATGACCACAATACATCTCAAGCCAGCACGTGCAGCGAACGCAGCTGCTGAAGCAGATGTATTTCCTGTAGATGCACAAATCACTGCTTTTGCCCCATCCTCTACAGCTTTAGCCATAGCCATTACCATTCCACGATCCTTAAAAGACCCAGTAGGATTTAGTCCTTCGAATTTCGCATAGGCATTAATACCGAATTTTTTTGATAATTTTTCTAATTTAATTAGAGGAGTGTTCCCTTCGTGTAAACTGATGAGTGGTGTCTTATCCTCAATTGGTAAATATTCTTTATATTCCTTCAACAATCCTTGCCATGCCATAAACATTAATCCTCCCCATCGACGCGGTAACAGCTAATGATCTCGTTAACTACGTCTAATCCTTTTAAATTTTCTCTACTATTTAATAATTGTTGCTTACTAATCTTATGTGTGATCATCACGATCTCTGCTATTTTTTCCTTATCAGAAGGTAACTGCAAAATTTTCGCAAAACTAACATTTTCATCTGTAAACACATTCGTAATTTTTTGGAATGTTCCAGCTGCATCGTCAACTTCCATACGAAGAAAATACTGCATATATTTCTCGTTATCTTCTTTTAATTGCTTCTCATATTGCGGAGTAATATATTCATTACCAGTAATACCTAATCGGATATTCTTAGCCACGTCCATAAGATCAGATACGACAGCAGTTGCAGTCGGTAAACTTCCAGCACCTGGTCCATAGAACATCGTTTCTCCTACTGCTTCTCCATATACATATACTGCATTGAATTCATTCTTTACAAGAGCTAATGGATGCTCCTTTGGTAACAAAGTCGGTTCAACACTTACTTCTACTTTACCATTATGAATCGATGCAATCCCTATCAACTTAATAGTATACCCTAAACTTGTCGCAAAAGTAATATCTTCCTGGGAAATTGTTCGAATTCCGGAAACCTCTACATCATCGAGACCAATCTCCATTTTAAAAGCTAAATTAGCTAGGAGCACCATCTTACGTGCAGCATCTAGTCCATCCACATCAGAGGTTGGATCTGCTTCTGCAAAACCAAGCTCTTGTGCTTCTTTTAACACAGGCTCAAAAGCAAGCTCTTCATCCGTCATTTTTGTTAAGATGTAATTGGTAGTACCATTCACAATACCCATAATTTTTTGGATTTTATCTGAGGCTAACCCCTCTGTTAATGAGCGAATGATCGGAATTCCACCAGCAACACTTGCATCATATAAAATGTCACACTGGTTCTCTTTGGCAAGCTTTAATAGCTTTTGTCCATGTACCGCCATCAAATCCTTATTTGCTGTGACGATATGCTTCTTGTTGCGGATTGCCTTTTCCAATAAAAGATTTGTATCTTCAATTCCACCCATTACTTCAATAATTATATCAATATCTGCATTATTGACAAGCTCGTCTGGATCTGTTGTTAGCCATTCACGGCTAATCGCAACATCCCTAGCCTTATTTAAGTCATGAACGAGGATTTTCTTTATATTTAGTTCACTACCTACTTTATATTTAATTTCATCTGCATGGTTTTGTAGAATCTTGACAACACCTGTGCCAACTGTACCTAAACCACACAGCCCAACATTTACTTGACTCATCTGATCATCCCCCAACTGTATATCCTAAGAATACATTTGTTTGTATATAGTGGACATTATACATGGCTATCCCCGGTTTATCAAGAACCAATTGCCCAAAAATAAAGAAAAAATTGGTTTATCACCCGAGGTTCTGGTGAAAACCAACAATCCTTCACTATAACTAAGCCTAATGCCACTTATTTAGTCTAATAGCCAATCTAATTGTATTATATCCATATCTCTAAATTCAACAGCAAATAAGGAAAAAAATTGTTTTAAATTCTGCTCATAATACACTTGATCTTCAACAAGTCGATGCCATGCTTTCTCGCCAAGGTCACTATCCCGATATTGGTCGATCTTATCAAATAAATGAATAGGTAAAAGAAGTCGAGCATATAGTAATTTCCAAGCAAATGGTGATAAAGGACAAATCGCTAAATATTCTCCCATAAATTGTTGAAATTCTTTATCGTCTAATCCTCTTTCCTTTAATAAAAATGGTCTTATCGATTCTGCCACATCACGAATAGGATGATCGTAAACAATTTCATGTATCCAGATGAAATCATCCATACATTGATTGGAATAACGTGAGAATGTAAGGGTGGCTTGATCGTTCATATGATAATTTTTTTCTTCTTCGGCTATATTTAAATATTGAACCGCGTTCTCCGCTAACCCTACCATATAAGGAAAAACATCTGCTAGCACCCGCATAATGGGTTGGGTTGGCTGCTGTTTATAATACGTTTTGTACAGCGCTTCATATTGATCAATTTTGTTAACCCATAAATTTTTCCAATTACCATACGTACTAATGGTTTGTGGCTGGTATGGAAATTGGAAGCCAGTTTGGTGAAAATGAGCGAGCTTTTGACCTGGAGAGGAATCTAACGTTTGTTTTTTTCTGGCGAAGCATAAAAGAAATTTTTCTTTTCCTACTGTTGTTACAAATTGGTTATGTATATTTCTTATCGGTTGTGTAACATTGGTAAAGTTATTTTGATGAAGGTGGTTGGATATTACGTATTTTTCCCAAATCGCATCCTCTTCTTGCTGAATTGGAATAATAAAGTAATAATTGTTCTGATCGACATATGTCGGGTATGGTTGTGCATTTATTTGTTTACTAGGCACAGAAATAGGGTAATGTAGAAATATTGGATGCATCTTGCGTCCCCCTAACGAATAATTATTTATTTTTGGTATAATAATTATATGTAAATCTTTCTATTAAAATGTTATCACAGTGTGATAAACTGCGAGGTAGTTGACCGGTAAAGCTTCATTGTTGATAATACAGGTCTTATTGGTCACAAGTTGTGGTGTTTTAGTCTATACCCTTTGGCAATACCAGGAAACAATGTCGTTTTGTAATATCAAGTTGCAGGATTTATTATGATGATAGTGGAATTAAAATAATATAGGATGTGATGAAATGACTACGGAACGTCAAATGACAGATTTAGAGAAAAAAGCAAGAGAATTATTGAAGCAACGTGGTGTTGAACTTCATGATATAGCAGAATTAGTTTTTTTTCTCCAAAACAAATATCAGGAAAATTTAACAATGGAGGATTGCTATGAGAATGTTAATAGTGTCTTAATGAAGCGCGAGGTCCAGAACGCTATCTTAACAGGTATTCAATTAGATATTCTGGCAGAACAAAAAAAGCTAGATCACCCTCTACAAGAAATTATTGCAACAGATGAAAGCCTTTATGGGATTGATGAAGTTATCGCCCTTTCTATCGTGAATGTATATGGTTCAATTGGATTTACCAACTATGGATATATTGATAAAGTAAAGCCAGGCATCCTAGAGAAGTTAAATGACAAGACAGATGGAGACTGCCATACCTTTTTAGATGATATTGTAGGAGCAATTGCTGCAGCTGCTTCCTCACGTCTTGCTCATAGAGCAGTCCATGATGTAAGCATAGATGATGAGTAACAAAAAAACTTGCTAGAACCGATGATAAAGCCCTCTTACTCGTGAGGGTTTTTTGGTTTAAGCAAGGAAGATGTAAAAATAAAAATGGTAACAAAAATAGCAACGAGGATCATCAATATTTTAACAAGGACTAATGGTATGATGATTAACGTAAAACCAACACTTATCCAAACTATAAGTACAGCCATCCATTTAATTCTAAAGGGTACTCCATTCCCTTTTTGATAATCTAATAAGTAGCGACCAAAATAAGGATTTGTCAAAAGCCAATGGTGAAGCTTAGGAGAGGATTTTCCAAAACAAAAACCTGCAAGTATGACCAATGGAGTTGTTGGCAAAATCGGAATGACGATTCCAATCAACCCTATAATTAAACTTAAGGATCCAAAGAATATCCAAATAAATCGATTAAAGCCTGTCATTTATTACACCACGACTAGCTTGTTGTATTTTTTTCCATTCCTTGTGATCATTGATATTAATAAAATGAAAGCTATCTGCTTCAGGGAAGTGAACATATTTCACATGAAGCTTTTCTAATAATGCTTTCATCGATCGTTGCTTCCGTTGCAATTGCATCATTATCAAATTTTTAACGGAATGATGATATAGTGCAATTAGCGGTTGGTTGACACCATTGACAATGGGAATGATTGCTTGATATTGACCATCACTTTCTTCTATTAGCTTAGCTACATGTGCTAAATGGATGAAAGGTGTATCAATAGGTAATACTACATACCAGTTGCTTGTTTTCTGATTCATAACAGTATAAAGTCCAGCTAGTGGCCCTTCCCCTAAAAAGTCAGGGTGATCTTCCATTAGAATCTCTTTCTTTCGCAGATTAAACCTGTCGAAATCTTGCTGTCTAGCAACAACATATACGGAACTACAAAGCCTCGAAAGTATTTGAACTGGATAACAATAAAAAGGAACACCGTTTAGTTCAGCAAATGCCTTTGGTGATCCAAACCTTCTAGATTTTCCACCAGCTAACACTATTCCGATTATCGTATCCATTTCGGCAGCTCCTTCACTGTAAAGTTAGCTAAATTATGTTGACAATACTCGAATAATGTTGACTTATCATCAAATCCAAATGAATCCTTTATTTCTCTCAGCGGATTTGTGCATAAATATGCCTGCACATTTGTTAACTTTAATAATTCATCGAGTTCTGTACTATCCTTCGATAGAACAATCTTTGGTAAAGGGTATTGTTTATAGCCTTCAACAAAAAGAAGATCTACGCCTAATGATTGATAGAAGCTGATCATTCGATCAATGGTTAAGTGATTTAAATCTGCTTGCATTTGAACTGTCTCTTCTCCTATTACTGCTGACATAGTCGCCCCTGCACGAAAATGCTGAATAGAATCTACTTCGGCAATGACGTCAGGCTCACCTCCATGACCATGGTGCTTTAATGTGGCAATACGATAGCCTAATCCTTTTAATAATGGAATCCACTCTGTGATGAGTGTAGTTTTGCCACTGTTTTTATAGCCTACGATTTGGATAATAATCATATCTAATTAGCCCCCGCTCACTGGAGGAATAATTGCAACAATATCACCTGAATGGATTTCATCTGAATCAAGTGCATATGCTTCATTTATCGCAACCATTGATTGTTCTACTTGTAATAGCTGATATTGTGTAATTAACTGATTCTTTAATTTCTTTACCGTCCATCCATCACCATCGATTAGAAGTTTATCCGTACCCGCATCCTCTTGCAGTTGGGCAAATAATAAGATTTCAATCATTATTTATACCTTCCTTTATTTCTGGTTTTCCTGTTGGGTAAGAGATATTTTCAAGCTGATTACCAACCCATTCTTCTCCATCTTCCCAACGTTCTTTTTTCCAAATCGGGACCATTTCTTTTATCCTCTCTATCGCATATTCATTTGCTTGATATGCTGCTTTTCGATGTGGAGAAGATACTACGATCACAACAGCACTTTCTGAAATATCTAGCTTACCAATCCTATGGCTAATTGCTATTTCTGTATGAGGCCAGTTCCTTCTAACTTCCTCCCCAATTTTTGCGAGCATTTTTTCTGCCATTGGAATATATGCTTGATACTCTAGGTAGATCGTTCGCTTCCCTTTCGTAAATTCTCGAACAGTACCAATAAAGGTTGTAATCGCACCTGCTTCTCTTCGTTCTACCTTCTTAATCATTTCTTGAACAGAAATTGGTTTCTCCACCACTTCAAAAAGCTTTTCATTCATATTCATTCTCCTCAGATTCTCTTAATCTAATAATAATATATCGACGATACTCCCTTTTTTGTACCCTTCTGTCCCACCTAATAGATGAATAAAACAATTTACATTGGCTAAAGAATGAACCATATTTGATTTATCCTTTCCTGATGGCTTCACTTCTAGTTGATGATTGACATTATTTACATGGCCACGAATAAAACGATCAAATGGATTACTTTTCGGGAAGTCAACAGCTAATACTGCATGCGCCCTTTTAAGACCAATCATTTGTTTTTGTAAATAGCTATCTATAATTGGTTTAGCGAACAATTCAAACCCTACATAGCAAGCTGATGGATTTCCAGATAATCCAAATAATAGCTTACCATCTAGCTGAGCAACAGTGGTCACACTGCCAGGTCTCATTGCGACCTTATTAAAAAGCACTTCCGCGCCAAAATGATGATATATCTCAGGAAGTAGATCAAAATCGCCTACAGAGACACCACCTGTTGTAATGAGAAAATCTACTTCGTTTAGTATCTCTCCTATTTTTTTAATACTTTTATCTAGATCATCCGACAATTGGCCAAAATATTTGGCTTTGCCACCTGCTCGCTCAATTTGAGCAATAATCATATAGGCATTACTATTGCGGATCTTTCCTTTTTCTAAGGGTTGATGGATCTCCAGTAACTCACTTCCTGTAGCTATTACCCCAAAAACTGGTCTTTTGCTAACTGGCACTTTTTGATAACCAAAGGTTGCAAGTAAAGCAATGATACCTGGATTAATTTTTGTCCCTTTACTAACAAGGACAGAGCCTTTTTCCACATCCTCTCCTTGAAAGGATATATTTTGGTGGAAATTCATTTCCTGGGAAATTTGTACAGTATTATCATCGTTTGTATTCGTATCTTCTAACATAATAACCGCGTCAGCACCATTAGGTATTTCAGCACCTGTCATAATGCGAACTGCTTCCATTCGCTTGATTTCTTTATCAAATACACTTCCCGCTCCAATATGGCCAACGATGTTAAGTGTAATTACCGTATTCACGCTAGCTCCCAATGTATCCTTTGCACGCACTGCATATCCATCATAAGGAGAGCGATTAAATGCTGGTACATCGTGATCAGCTATTAAATCTTCCGCTAGAATTCTTCCATTAGCTAATTGTATATCAATGTATTCTGTTTCCCCAGTTACCCTGCATTGTATTACACGTTCAACCGCTTGATCTACTGCAATCGGAGTTCTCTTTTCCATTTTTCTCCCTCCTTAACCGACCATTTGATAATATATCTTCTTTGCTTCCTTAATCGAATTGGTGCCATGGATAAAGGTTCTGCCATCCTGAAAAAAGACGATTCGATGAGCTTTTGTCTGTACAGAGACAAGGAATGGATTCTGGTTGACCTCACCAAACCTTTCTAACTGTTTAGCAAGCATTGTTAGCTCAAATTTCTTCCCTCTAATTTGCACCGTATCACGACCACATAAAATCTCTGTCTTCGTACTATTCTTATAGGTCAAAGCCGGATAAGACGCATCCGTACCACAGCTTTTGCAGTCTTTGGCTTTTGCTTTTGATACATCGATCATCTGATATTGATTATGCCAAAGATCAAAGATGACCAAGGTAGATCGCAAATTCCCTTCTGCCCCCACTAAAATCTTCAGAGCTTCGGTCACTTGATGAGCTACAACCATTTGAACGGCTGGACTGATTACCCCTACGGCATCACATGTTGCCCCAAACATTGGGGCAACCTTTATCAAACAATCCAAGCATGGGGTTTTTTCTGGGATAATTGTAAAGGATAGTCCAGAGCTAGCTACACATGCTCCGAATATCCATGGGATAAAATGCTTTTGTGCAATATCATTAATTAAAAAACGAGTATCAAAATTATCGGTTGCATCCATGATGAGATCTACATTGTTCACAAGGTTAGGTAAAGTATTTGCATTCCCATCCATTACATGTGCCTCAATCGTAACCTCCGCATTTATCGAGTTCAAAGCAGACTGTGCCGCAATAACTTTAGGTAATTTCTTTTGCACATCTGCTTCAGTAAAGAGATGCTGTCGTTGCAAATTAGATATTTCGACATAATCACGGTCTATTAAGGTTAGCTTACCGATACCGGCTCTTGTTAGCATCTCAGCAATGGAAGATCCTAATGCTCCACATCCGATAATTAACACATGCTTTTCTCCTAATAGAGCCTGTCCATGTTCTCCGATAGGCTTAAAAAGCATTTGTTTATGGTAACGATCAAATTCCTTCATTTTTTATCCCTTCTTTATCCACCAATATAGGACATTTCAATTTTTTTACGCTTGCGTGCCGTTTCCTCTGTCCGTTGATCAGAGTAACGATCTTCTCTCTTATTCCACCGGGATATGATGATGTTTCTAAGCTCCGCATTGGTTGCTCCAGAACGAATAATTTCCTTTAGGTTTAATCCAGTCCCCGCAAATAGGCAAGTATAAAAATGACCATCTGCTGCAATCCGTGCTCTCGTGCAAGAGGAACAAAAGGATTCAGAAACCGATGTAATAAAGCCTACTTCGGTATTTGTGTTTTTATAGCGATAACGTTTTGCTACCTCTCCGACAAAAGCAGGATCCATTGGTTCCAGTTCATAATTGGCAGCAATTTGCTGATAGATTTCTTTCTTTGTCACGACATGTTTGAAATCCCATCCATTGGTCTGTCCAACATCCATAAACTCAATATATCGAAGGGTAATACCCCGCTCCTTAAAGAATTCCGCCATTGGTAGCACTTCATGATCATTCATTCCTTTTTTTACTACCATATTCACTTTTACATTTAATCCCGCAGCTACTGCCTTATCAATACTCGCTATAATGGAGTGGGAAGAGATCTTACTATCGTTAATAGCCATAAACGTTTCTTCATCTAGCGCATCTAGACTAACATTTACTCTCCTTAGTCCAGCTTCCTTCAGCTCTGGTGCCATTCGCCCAAGAAGTAAACCATTCGTTGTGAGACCGATATCCTCTAATCCATCTAACGATGCTAACCTTTTTATCAGGTCTGTGATGTTACGTCTAAGTAATGGTTCACCACCTGTTAATCTTATTTTTTTTACTCCAAGCTCAAGAAAGGCCTTCGCAATACGTTCTATTTCTTCAAAATCTAACAAGTGTTCTCTCGGCAAAAACTGGAAGTCCTTTCCAAAGACTTCTCTTGGCATACAGTAACGACAGCGAAAATTGCAACGATCTGTCACCGAAATACGTAAGTCCTGTAATAAACGTCCTAATTTATCTGTAATGACTTGATCCTGCATACTATCCCGCCTTTTTTAGTATTATATATGTCGATGTAAATGGGAACCATCTGATTTGTGAAGAAAATCACAACCAAGAATTCAAAGAAAGACGGTTGCCTTACTTTGTAGAAAAAGTATTTGCAACCCCCATCTCATTTGCCAAATAGGTGCGAATACGTGTACTAAACTGCTTATAAATGGATAAATGAGCTATTAATAGTGTGTTAATCTCTTCATGGTCTACTTGATCATATTCCTTCACAAGCATTTTCCTCAAATGAATAAGTGACTGATATGCTTCTAGTTCTTCATTAGGAATCACTTTCTCATCCACCAATATTAAAATAATATCGACATAGCTTCCTGGGTCTCTCATCAAAAAACCATCAATCATCATATTACCTACATCGAGAATGGACTCAATTAACACCTGCGTGATCCTTTCAAGGCCAAACTTAGCAAGGTCAGACTGAAAGGATGCACCTTCTACATAAGCTAATGTTTGATCAAAGTAGTTTAATTTTGCCTTTAAATTGTTCATATCAACAAAATACATCTTCTTCGTCCCCCTAGCATCATAGTTTTATTTTACCATAAACAGGTACAGATAAGGAATAGTAAATAAATTATCTTTACTCTACGTTCTCCTTTTGTTAACATATGTGGAAAAAGGAGTGTGAAAAATTGCCAATCGAATATATAAGAAATGAAGAAGAAAACAGCAAAACGAAATTTATTAGTTATAAAGGAGATACTATCCGTTTTGATATTGCTATTATCTCCTCACCTTCTCTTCATCCCAATCACATTGTGGTAGACATGAATTCAAATAAATATACGTCTCTCTCATTAAGTAATATCGATAAGAATAACTATATCGAGCATGCATTACAATATAATGAAATAGAAGCAGAGGATTTTCGCCATTTTATTAGAAGCCATTTATCATGAATACTTCTAGGTGTAAATGCTATTAATGATCAGCTCTCCATTAAAAAGGAGCTGATCTTCTCTTATTGGACAATTTGTTTGACAATAAAATAACGACAACCGAAATTACAATATTCATAAAGATAATCCTCACTTGTGCTTATCTTTGTATCAAAACTCGCTTTCGGGTTTTGGTCATCATAAAAGCCTTTTAATCTTAATTGATCATATCCCCAATCCCCAACAATAAAATCATACTTGCCCAATACATCACTATATCTTTCTTTAAAGGCCTTTTCATCAAAGCCTTCTCGATAATTTTGTATAACTTCGTAGGTTTTCCCTTGTACTTCAAACATGAACGGACACTCCAATCTTTCTAACCCCCATCTAAAATTAACATATCTTGGTTGCATGAAATAGCAGTTACTAACTCACAATAATGATATCAAAAAATGCAGAAAGGAGGAATTTTCTTTTGTTAAAGCGTACAATAATCCTCATTTTATGTAGCTATTTTCTTCTTACTACTATAGCACATGCAGAGGAAAAAGTGGATGAGGATCAACAAAAAATCCAATTGTTCAAACAAATGGAAGTCTTAACGTTTATTCCTTGGTATTATTATGCTGCCATTAATCAATATGAATCTAATCTAATCGATGATAAACAGCTTATTCATATTACGATACCTGATGAAAAATGGTATGGTTTAGCGCCAATTCGTGAAAAAACTAATGCCAGTATCATCTCCATGTTTGGTGGCATGGGCATGGATGGGGATGGGGACAGGATCGCAGATCCCAAGAATCCTCGAGATACTCTATTAACAATAGGCACCTACTTACAGCAATTTGGCTATACAGAGCAAGATATAAAAACAGCATTATGGCATTATTACAAAAGAGAGCTAACCGTACTTTCTATTATGAACTATGCGAAATTATTTAAGAAATATCAATCTATAACGTTCGATACGACTGCATTTCCAATACCTAAAGGTTATAACTATAGCTATAGGAACACCTGGGGAGATGCCAGAGGTTTTGGGGGCAGAAGAATCCATGAAGGAACAGATATTTTTGCTGACTACGGGACCCCAGTAAGGTCTACGCAATATGGAGTCGTTGAACTTAAAGGTTGGAATAAGTATGGAGGATGGAGAATAGGAATAAGGGATATTTATAATCGTTATCACTACTTCGCACATTTAAACGGATTTGCAGAAGGAATTGAAGTCGGTGACATCGTGGAAGCTGGCCAAACGATTGGATCTGTTGGTTCAAGCGGTTATGGACCTCCAGGAACTGCAGGAAAGTTTCCTCCCCATCTACATTATGGCCTATATAAAGATGACGGAAAAAAAGAGTGGTCATTTGACCCATATCCCTATCTAAAGAAATGGGAAAGAAATAATCCGTAGGCATTTGCACTACGGATTATTTCTTCTATGGCTTTATTTATTCCTTGGATGCCTTTCTGGCTCTCATAATACTTAGAAAAAGGCCGCCCCAAATGATCACAATTCCGATCACTGCCATTACAATTGCACTTGTTGACATTGATTGATGCCTCCTTTTTGTGTGAATGATGTTTCACGAATTAAACTTTATGCTTCATGATCCTTCGCTGGCCATTTTTTAATGGATAGTATTGCTCCTAGGAACATCGCTGCGATGGCAACAACCCACCCAAAATTAAATAGGTATTCGATCGGATAACCACTGTATGCTTCTTGTAATTCCAATTTTAAATTTTGAAGCATCATATATCCTAGTACTATTGGTGTTATTAGCCCAAGGGATAATCTCCACCATGTACCTAACTTAATATCAGAGATAGAATCGGCATGTGCTTGTAAATCCTTTAGTGATCTAGCGAACCAGGCAATCGCAACAACCTCAAATAACCCAGCTAAGGCGACACCATAGTTGTTGATAAAATGATCGACAGTATCGAGTAGATTTAATCCACCTTGATTTGCATAGAACAAGGAGGCAATAAAAGCAAGTCCTCCACCTATTAAAAGTGCTTTTCCTCTAGATATGGAGAATTTCTCCTGTAATGCTGCAATATAGGTTTCAGAAATAGAAATCATGGAAGTTATCCCTGCTAATACTAAGGATGCAAAAAATAGAAAACCAAAAAGACTAGAGCCAGGCATTTGACTAATAATTTCTGGGAAAACCATAAAGGCTAAGCCCACACCACCGTCCACTACATCTTCAATAGGTTGAGAAGATTGAGATGCCATAAATCCTAAGACTCCAAAAACACCAATCCCTGCTAATAACTCGAATGATGAATTTGCAAACCCAGTAATAAATGCATTATTGGTAATATCTGACTTTTTAGGTAAATAAGATGAATAAGTAAGCATAATTGCAAAGGCAATAGATAAACTAAAGAATATTTGTCCATATGCTGCAATCCATACTGATCCTTCTGTTATTCGACTCCAATCTGGTTTAAAGAAGGCATCTAACCCTTCTAACGCACCTGGAAGCGTTACAGCACGAATAACAATCAAAATAAAGATAATGAACAATGTTGGGATAAAGATTCGATTTGCAAATTCAATTCCCTTTTTAACCCCTCTTCCTAGGAAGAAGAACACAAATACCCAAACAAATAAGAGTGGGATTAGTACACTAGGAACCATTGAACCAAAGGTCCCTGCAGCCTCTACGTTTAGAAAATCTCCAGTAAAGAAGGCAGTGGTATCTTCCCCCCATTTCGTTCCAATTGAAAAATAGGCATACATGATGGACCACGCGATAATAATTGGATAATACGTAGAAATGACAAATGAAATAAGTATTTGCCACCAACCGATCCATTCCATTCCTTTACTTATCTTTGAAAAACTTCTTGGTGCAGAGCTACGATATTTATGACCAATCGTATATTCCATGATTAACAACGGAATACCAGCTGTTAATAATGCGAATAAATATGGTACAAAGAACGCACCTCCACCATTTTCGAACGCTGTTGTTGGAAAACGCCATATATTACCCAATCCAACAGCTGAGCCGATCGCTGCAAGCAAGAAACCCAATCTAGTTCCCCATTGTGATCGCTTTTCCATTCTTTTTTCCCCTTCCTTTTCTCAATAATTATTATTAAGAAGTTATTTGTTTAGTTTTATATCTTTCGACCTATGGCATTATACCGGACTTCAGAAGATTCTGTCAAATCTGAATTTAAGGAAAACAAGAGATTCACTAGATCTCTTGTTCGTCTCTTCCATTATTATTTAATTGCCAAGAAAAATCAATAACTTAATTAAGAGGATCTAATGGGATAGAAAGATTAGAATCACCTTCTCCTCCTTGATAATACTCTGGAACTTCTCCCGGATGAAACATTCTCGTCACCGGAATATTTTGCTCTAAAACGACTGGGTTAGAGGCAAAAGGCATTATGATACGAACATTTACTTGAATGTATACATTAACACGAATAAGCGCACCATTTATCCCTGTCTCCACCATTTCACTTTTAACTTCAGTATATACATCACCAACAGCTTCGAGATTGATTGGTATTTTGGGGCCTAAATTTGCTAAAACCGGAACACCTAATGCTTGACCAAGTGGAACCTCAATAAGAAGTCCACGTTCTCGTATGGCTTCTAATAATTCCCTTTCCGATGGTGCAAGTTCCTCTTCTATCTCAAGCGGTGTACCTAGTTCAGGCTGTTCTCCTTTCTCTAATAATTTCATAAAAGTTTCCACTCGATATTGAACATTTCTTCGCACACGATTTTCTACCACTGTATTAAAAATATAATTTTCTACCTTTCCATTCTCATCCACTTGTACTTCAATTAAATCTCCCGCCTCAAGATCTTCTGAAATTTTTCTACTTACTGCGATACCTAGTGCTTTGCTGGCAACTTGTGATACGCGTACTTGAGCGTATTCTACCAAAACTGGCTTAATGCCTTCATTAACCACTAAAATACTCCCAACCATGGAAATAATAAATATAAAAAAAGTAATAAAGACAACTTGTCTAGCTGGAGGTGCCCCTATTCTTCTTCGTCTTTTTCGCATAAAAATCCCCCCATCTTAGTTATATGATGGAGGTGAACCATTTCATTATTAAATTTTAGAAATATTTAAAAAAGTCGCACTCGCTCCCTTAAACTACTCGGCAATTTGTAATAAAGCATCCTTCACTAACATGCCAACCTTCCATTTATATTCCTCTGATTTTACAGTAATTTTATCTAAACGAGCGTGTAATAGATCATCCAATGTCTTGACACCAACTGCGCGACCAGCAATTATTGGACGATCTTGCAATTTTTCATTTAATAGGTCCACATCAAGCGCACCACACATGACATAACCAATGTCATTCGCTATTACTAAAAGTGTGGTATGTGGAAGCTGTACTGTAATTCCTACAAAAAGATAATCTTCTATACGAATAGGCTTTACATCTATCATAATAAACACACCCCTCCTACTAAATTGTATGTCTTAGCCCAAAGAGATGTGCGTTTTTCATGTTAATTTTTTAATAAATCTATTAATAGGTCTCGTAGAAACTCTGGTAAAAAGAATTGTTTTGTCTTAGATCGTGATATTTGCGGGAACATTCTACCAAAAGTAAACATATCTGCTGTAGCAAATGTATATATTCGTTCCTCAGCTATTTCTTCTCCTTGATAGTAAACATTTTTTACATGCTCGATACCATCTTCATCTGTCATGATCTCTATATCCAAACCACTAAAAACGAATTTCCCGATCACTTTACCTCGAAATCCAAATCCCTTTAGTTCAAGCGTAATTAACGCTTGGTCATATGCCCCTCTGATTACTTCCAATAATTCAATTCCACGTAGTTTAACTGTACAAGGATTGATGGGATGTGGGCAAATACGATGGATATCACGCTTTGTAACAGGGCCTTTTTCTAAATGATCTAGTAATAATCCAGCATTCAACATAGCAATATCAGCATCGGTCCATTTTTGTAAATGATCCGTCAATTGTTGAATAATGATTGTATTCTGAAACCAGTTCACTTCTAGTCTTTGCTTCAAAACTGTTACTGGTTGTTGTAACACAATTTCTGCTTCTTTGTTCAAGTGCTCTAATTTTTTCTCTGTCTCGAGATCTTTTTTCATATGACTTGTTTCCATTGCATAAGCATGTTTTTCAATCAATTTGTTTTGATTATGGTCCCATAATAAGTCAACCTCACCGACAAAATGTCCATATCTCCCTGCAGCAGTTAAGATGGATTGATTAATAGACTTTTCATTTTTCAAAAGATGGTGAGAATGTCCTCCAATAATGACATCAATAGAAGGAAAATCTCTGGCAATCATTTCATCGTCTGATAAACCTAAATGAGATAAGAGAATAATAATATCAGAATCCTGTTCTACTTTCGGTAATTCTCGCTGTAAATATTCATAGGGAGGTTCCACATCCCATCCTAAAGGTCTATAAAACGGCGTAAAAGGTGCAGTTAACCCTAGTACGGTAATCTTTATACCTGTTTCGGACTGGAAGGTGTAATGATCTTTTAACCAAACGGGTTGCCTTTCATTCCTTGCTGTTAAATTACCGCAAACCACTTTGAATGTCGCTGCATCATAGAGGTGAAATAGATCATAATATTCTAAGGTAATCCCTTCGTTATTTCCAATTGTCGCTATATTATAACCAACATCATTAAGTAACTCGACATTCCGTTTACCTCGAAAGGCTTCGGAAATAGGATGAAATCGATCCACATGGTCTCCAATATCTACAATCCAATATTTTTCCTTATCTTGACGGTGCTTTTCTTTTTTTTTATTTAAAAAATCAACTATACTTGCCCAATTCTCAAAATGACTATGGAGATCGTTTGTATAATAAAAATGCAATCTTTCTTTCATAAATAAGTAACTCCCCCTATATTAGGCTAGTTAAACAAAGACCTAATACAAAATATCTGCATTATCCAAAGATTCCTTGCCAAATTAATCTTAACCCAATAAACAATAAGACTACTCGGAGTAAATACTCAATCGCTCTATTAGACATCTTTTGACTAACTTTCGCACCTAGTACCCCACCAAACCATGCCCCAGGAATAAACGCCCAAACATATTGCCATTCGATATGACCTAATGCAATATGGGTGATGGAGCTAACCATGCTTAAAGCTAGTATCATAAACATGGAAGTTGCTGAGGCAATATGTGGAGGAAAATGGAATAATATAATCATTGCTGGAACCATTAAAGAACCTCCACCGATTCCAAAAAAGCCTGAAAGCATTCCGACAATAAATGCTATTCCTACTGCAATCCATGGAGTGATGGAATATGTATATTGTTCCTCTCCTATTTTTATTTCTCGATAAATTTTAAATTTACTCTTTTTGCTTAAGGTGTTCTCATCTATCTTTGGTTGTTTCTTAAAAAAGAAGGTAGTAAAGATAAAGAGCATAAATAT
This sequence comes from Gracilibacillus sp. JCM 18966, assembly GCF_055392695.1. NCBI lineage: Bacteria > Bacillati > Bacillota > Bacilli > Caryophanales > Bacillaceae > Gracilibacillus > Gracilibacillus sp. JCM 18966. The sequence goes on from NZ_AP043883.1 coordinate 3,726,233, forward strand.
CCCGAGAAACAAGGAAAATGTATCTGTCTCGACGAATTGATTTAACCAAGATCCTAATATACCTCCTGGTAAGCTCCCTAAAATAAAGTACAGTCCACTTTTGTAATCAATGCGTTTCAATTTTGCATAGGCATAGGTGGAGGACATTGCTGTAAAGATCATAATAATGAGCGACAATCCAACAATGGTACTAGCATCCGCCCAAGCAAATATAGAGGTTGTACTATGTAAAATTAGCAATACCGGTACTAAAATAACGCCTCCTCCAAGGCCAACAATGCTTCCCAGTAATGCAGATAACAAGCCTATGATAAAACAAATGATGATAACCACTGTAAAATTCCCTTCCATCAACTGTTATTCTTATGAAGTGAAAATACTTCTTTATTAAGTCTTATGAAATAAAAGAAGAGTTCATCTAGGAACTCACTTCTTTATTATATAGGTATTAGAGGAAATTATCCAATTAGAGTTACGAATGGATATGGATTCTATAAGAATCTGTCCATTTGATTCAAGGGTATACATAATTTTTTCTTTCCTACTCATAATAAAATGAATCACTAATTAAGGAGGAATTAAAAATGACAGAACACCAAAACCATCCAAATCCTGATGATCGCTCAGATAATGTAGAAAAGTTACAACAAAAGGTGCAAGACACAATAGAAAATATCGAAGCTGCACATGATACAATGAAATTTGCATCCTCAGAAGAAAAAGAAAAAATCAAGGATAAAAATCATCGTAGAGAAGAAGCGATTTCTGGTATGAGAGCAGAAATTAAAGACGAAGCACGTAATCAACAACAATAAGGTAAAACTCCAGAAGCTCACTAATGGTTAACTTGTTTCCCCACTTCTATCATTGAAGTGGGGAACATTAAAGTTCTGTTTTCCATTAGTTAACAAGGAATTCACCTGCTGTGCATACGACTGTTATATCCTAACTATATCTAATTTGAACTAGTAATATAGAGTTACATAAGGTCGATCTCCTTAATAAATAACACTCGATCTTGATCTATTCCATCATAGTCGGAAAATACAGAAACGCCGTCTACTTCCTTATCCCCTTTTTCTATTTTAAAACCTATTTTTGTATGAAAGGCAATCGATACTTTATTCACTGGTGAGGTTACTGCGCGAATAACATTTCGATTATTCTTCTGTGCCACTTGAAAAAACATCTGATAAAGCCGTTTGCCTATATGTTTACTGCGATACTTAGGGTGAACACCTACAAAATGAATATAAGCGACATTCCTATCCGTTTGTGATAAAAATCCAATTAAAAAGCCAACTATCTCACCATTTTTTTCAGCAATAAAGCTTGTCTTGTTAAAATGAACGAAAAATAACTTAGGCAACATCGCTGCCATTTTCCTCCCACCCCACCATTCATCAATCAGCGGTGCGATTATGTTGTAGTCAGAACTTCGTACATTGCGTACTTTCAATGTCAACATCCTTTCTTGTTTTTTAATCAAGGTTATCCATAAATAGAGGCTGAGACAAAAAAGTAGTAAGGAAGGAAAATCCCTATATAAATGGAATACTAACCAGCTATAATTCGATCACACTAATTCACCTGCTCATCGATTATTTCCTTCGAGGCAAACAAAAAATATACTAAAAACACACCACTAATCAGTGCGATAAAAGCATAACCCCCAAAAACATCATAATAGCTTGAAAAGTAACCAAATCCCAGACCTACTAATATCAGCATGGCATTTAATCCAAGTGACTGAAAGGAATCGATTGTAGCTCTAGTACAAGAATCTATTCTATGATGCAAATATCCACTAACAATCGGCTCTACAAAGCCCGAAGCCAGCACAATGATGCACATTGCAGTCAATCCAGTATAACCACTTTTAATGGATATAAAAATAAAGCCAACAGTTATAATAGCTGTTATCGTTATTAACACACTTCGGTATTTATATCGCTTAATGACAGCATGTGCAAGTAAATTTCCAGGAATAGTGAGTAACATGAGTGCTGCTAGAAAAAATCCAAAGAAGTGAATAGATATATCCAATCGGTTTAAATATAGCTGCCAGAATTCCCAAACAAAATTAAGTGCTGCTCCGATTGCAATCCCAGCTAATACAACAAGACAAACATTCGTATTTTTCATAAAGAAATGAATAGATATTTTTAAATTTCCCATTATTGTTTGATGCTCTGTGCTTTGATTTTTTGTGATTGGTTCAACTAACATAACTGCTACACACGCTGAGACAAGCATACTTATCACAGATAACCAATAATTTACTTCAAAATCAAATTTGTTGGCCAAAAAGCTTCCACTTAAAGCCGCTAGAATGGCGGATATAAGGTCAAAGGAATTGACTCTACCTAAGTATTTTTCAAATGATTTCTCTTTTTTACTTAGTAGTAAGGAGTCATACAAAAGGGCATTTTCTGCACCACTATTCGCTGAACCTGCTATTCCAGAAAGAAATATAGCGATAGCGAAATGCCAAAATTCTGTCGAATTGATCAACAAGAAAAACATGATGGCTTCAAGAACACTACTTAAAAGTATCATGTTCTTTCGACCCCATTTATCTGCTACAATTCCCGATGGAATCTCTAGTAAAACGATTGTCACTGCAAAAATAACTTCAGTATAAACTACCTCTTGAACTGTTATACCTCTCTCTTCCCAAAACAATCTTTCAATCACATATGCAGGTATTAGACTCTGAAAAAAACGAATGACATAAAGCTTCCAGACATTTGTTAAATAGTTCATTATCCAGCTCCTCTCTTTTCCGAATTACCTATTGTGTCAGAAGAGGGAGGTGCTCGAGAACTATTTAAGTTTACGGCTTAACAGGGAGGTCTAGCAAGATTAATTGGCATTTCATTGCTCCTTTCCTATCGTTGTTTTTTCTATATTATACCAAAGGAGGGGGGCGTTTGCATTTGTTCGATCACAAAATTAACTTTAGTTGTCCTCCGTAATTATCATATAAATTGGAGATCTAGGAAAAGCTAGTATTAGTTGAATGTTAGGAGGATTATATGGTGTCTAAAAAGGGTAAACTCCATACAAAAAAATTGGAGAAAGATGATATTATTGTTGTTGATACAAAAATGGCAAAGAAATCGGTTATCGCAACAGCAGTTGGTAATGCGATGGAATGGTTTGATTTTGGAATCTATTCCTATCTCGCTGTCATTCTCGGTGCCTTATTTTTCCCTGAGTTCAGTGGACCGCTACAATTAGTATTCAGTTTCGCCACATTTGCTGTCGCTTTCTTAGTTCGGCCATTTGGTGGACTTTTCTTCGGTATGCTTGGTGATCGTTTAGGAAGAAAGAAGATTCTTGCGATTACACTCATTATCATGGCAATTGCGACTCTTGCCATTGGATTAATTCCTACTTATGATTCCATTGGTATAACTGCACCTATCTTATTACTTACGGCACGACTGGTGCAAGGATTTTCTGCTGGTGGTGAATATTCTGGAGCAATGACCTATATTGCAGAATCCACAGCTGATAAGAAACGAGGTTTTTTATCCAGTGGACTTGAAGTTGGCACATTAGTCGGATATATAACTGGTGCGGGAATTGTTACATTATTAACATTTCTTCTTGGGTCGGAAACCATGCATGAATGGGGATGGAGAATTCCGTTTTTCATTGCTGCGCCAATTGGTATTATCGGATTTTACCTACGAAATAACTTAGATGAAACACCAGCTTTCGAGTCACAGGAAGAAGAGGATAATCAAGAAGGTAAAGCATCTCTTAAAAATATTTTTATTCATCACAGAAAATCATTGCTTATTGGTTTAGGGTTAGTTTCTTTTTATAATACAGTCTACTACGTCATTTTAACATATATGCCTTCCCATCTAAATGCAGTACTAGGCTATGGAGATACCAAGGGACTACTATTAATATTAGTCGTGATGGTCATAATGATTCCATTTGTATTAATGGCAGGTTATTTTAGTGATCGTATTGGAAATAAAAAGATTATACTATTTGGCCTATCAGGAATGATTGTTTTATCCATCCCATCCTTTATACTAATCGGTAGTGGCAATAATTGGCTCGTTTTCTTTGGATTAATGATTCTAGGAGCATTACTTGCCTCCTTTCAAGGTATTATGCCGTCCTTATTACCTTCCCTCTTTTTTACGGAAGTTCGATATGGCTCATTGGCTATTACCTATAATGTAGCGACATCTGTATTTGGAGGGACAGCACCGTTAGTTGTATCATGGCTAATCAGTGTTACGATGAGTCGGATGGTTCCTGCCTATTACATCATTTTTGCTTCTATTATTGGGATCATCATTGTCGCTCTATTTGTAGTCGAAACCTCTGGTAAATCACTTAGAGGTCAACCTCCTGCTGTTGAGAAAAAACAGGAAATACATGACGTGTTAGAGGAACCAGAAGAAGCCTTATGGTGGAAAGATGAAAAACGAGAAATCACTGAAAGAAAAGATGATGAAAATAAATAGTTATCAAAAGAAACCCTTTTATTACATTCAAAAGGGTTTCTAAGTCTTCGAAAAGTATTTAGCTCATTGCGGTTCAGATTTCACCCAATCGACTATATCATTCACCACATATTTTGGAATGTTAGCTGGGATAAAGTATTCCTCTGGTTTACTCATTTCCCCTGTTCCCTCTGTAAAAAAGTGATTTAGCTTAGGATAAAGTTGATACGTTATATTTTCTCGATCACGAAGAGCTTCCTTCCATATCGGGATTTCGACATCGGACAGTACTTGATAATCTCGTTCTCCCTGTATGATGAGGAGCGGTTCGGTTTGATTTTTTGCCATTTCTGCTGCACGGATATCATTTATGGAATCCCAAAATGCTGCCTGACCAAGCTGAAATTCTTCTGGAGGGTTCTCACCAGAAAAATCAGGATCGTTTAACATTTCATATTGTGTCGTGTAAAATTCGTACACCTGCTCTGTTATTTGACCAACTGATAATAGATACTCGAATTGATCAAGGACAACATCTTGGATCGTGCGTGCTGGTCCCCCCATTATAATCGCCCCTGCAATATTCTGTCTTTTGTCTTCCTCGATCATTTTCGGAACCATCATACCACCTTGACTGTGACCAAGAATATAAATTCTCTCCTCATCAATTCTTTTTTCCTTTTCAAGTAAACGTGTTGCTAACAGCGCATCGTCTGTTGTTTCTTTATCAACGGTATGATTTGGATCTGCTGTGGTCTTAATCGCATGCTCATAGGTACGTTTATTGTAACGAAGTACTGCAATTCCTTGAGAAGCAAGGCCAAATGCTAGATCACGGAATGGCTTTAGTGCATACACCGTTTCATCCTTGTCAGTGGCTCCTGATCCTTGAACGAGTACCACTGCTGGGAATGGCCCCTTTCCTTTTGGTATGGACAATGTTCCAGGTAGTGCAAAATCTCCTTTTCCAATCACTACTTCCTTTTCAGTGAATAATTCTGGTTTACTATATAGCGGAGCTTCAGCAAAAGGCCCCATAAAGGAATCCAATAGAAAATCATCAACTTTTGCCGATCGATCCATTCTTAGAATAAATGGAAAGGTTGCCTTCTCAAATAGAAGCTCCACCTCTACATTCGTATGAACTCGGTTCGATTCCTTTACCGTTACGGATCCAATACTAAGAAATTCTCCTGCTTGAGACTGCAATTGCTGCTTAAGCGTAACCCAATATTCCTCTAACCATTGCTCGGAAATCGATTTTTTCAAAGCTCTTGAAGAGGATTTTAATGCATGTTGATACTTTCCTGCTTCGAGATCACGGATATAATGTCTTGCTTTCTGTTCAAATCTGTCCTGGTGTTTATCCTTATCAACAATAGGTCCTTTCCTAGCTAGATTATTTTGTTCAAGTTGTGTAGAAGTTGTGAACCTTAACAAATCCCCCGAAAGCGCATTCAATTTCCCGTTAAGTTTTACATGGTGTTCTACTGTATCAGATTCTTGTCCAAATACAGTAGTAGGTATACATAGAAAAATGACAAACAAGGTAACCAACAATTTTACTTGAAATAAATGTTTCAAAGAATCCCTCCCTATTTATTTAACACTTATAATCTAGTACGTAAAAATGAATAGAGAGTTTCATCTTTTTGGTTATTTTTTTATAAAGATTTATTTAATTTTTCATAGATTGTTAATAATTGTTTTCTTTCCTCTTTTGTTAGCTGTTCAAATAGCCGTTTGCGAAGCTCTACTCCTTTTTGATTGGCACGTTGCACTACCTCGATTCCTTTATCGGTAATTCCTAAATGGATAATTCTACGGTCAGAATCATCTACCAATCTTTTCGCAAGATTTTTTTGAACTAATTTTTCTGACAAATAAGTTAAAGTTGGAGGAGTAAGTCCTAAAATCTTAGCAATATCTGATGGTCTACTCTTCCCATGCACTTTTAAATGACCGAGCACGAGAATATGGGAAACACCAAGATCCTCCTCAAAAACTTTATTCCACTGTACTATTAAATTATTTGTCACCTTATCCATATTATTAATAATGTGAAAAATAGTTTGTTCTTCCATTGAATGACCCCTGCTTTCTATTAGAAAAACTCGCATTCGCTCGTCTGCATTAGCTTTTCATATACTTTGGACATCAAAATTTTCGCTTCGTCGCCTTACCTCTTGCAAAAATTTATACTTTAACGTATAAATAAGAGCCCTAATCTTTGATAGGAGCCCTTTAATTATACCTCTATTTTCAAGATTAGTTAAAGAAAACTCAATTTGACTACTTTATGCATGTTAGCTCAAGTTTTACTACTAGAGGACTCGATTAATGATAGAATCAAGTTTCCTCAGCTAGTTTTCTGCTTAAATCCTCATTAACATGATAAAGAACACTACCAAACGTTATTTTAGCTGGATATATCACAAGAATAATTGCTATAAATTGACTAAATATCTTTAGCCAACCATGAAGTTCTAATATATCACTAATTAGGAAATTTGCTAGTCTAATAAGCACGAAAGCAATAGCCACCATTGCAATAAATGTAATGATAATTAAGCATACTTGTTTGATTGAGATCTTTCTCCATTTTTTCATACTTTTCATTTTACCATCATCCTATCTATTATTTGCGGAAGTAAAAATCTAACCATAAATTAATTTAGTATCTATTATAATAAAAGTCAATAACAGACATGGCTAGCGATACAACTCTATCCGGAAGATCCTTGGGATATATGACTTTTATTTTATTTGCAAATCCCAATATAAACTCTATTGCCTCTTGCTTGTCATTAAATCTTAAAGTTACTGGTATCCAATTATCGTCATTTGAATTTTCTACTTTTATCACTTTCACAAACTTACTAGTAAAATTAATTCTTTTCATTATTTCTGGATGAATTTCTACTTGTACATCGTATTTAGGTAAATTTTGTACAAAATCTATTTTCGATTGTTCCCAATAGGCAGCTAGGTCGAAATCTAGCGGTCTTTGAAAGGTTTGATTTTCAATCATAGCCTTATGTATTCGTGATACTCTATAATTTCGAAGCTCTCCATCTCTTAAGGCAACTAAGTACCATTTATCGCCCTTTGCTACTAATCCTAATGGCTCAATTATCCTGTCCTTTTGCTCCCCATTTGCTTGTTCATAGTAAATCTTCAGCCTTCTACTATCCCAAACTGCCTGCTGCACGGTTTTAAGGGCGTCTTTTTTTTCTTCAAATCCTCTCCAAGTACCGGAGTCAATATAAATTCTCTCCCACATTGCCTGTGCTTCTTCTCTATAAGTACTGGGGATAGCTGCAAGTAGTTTTTGTCTTGTATCTAGTAGCTGATTATTCAAACCTAAATCTTTAAGTAATTTTCCAGAGGGGAAGAGAAATAATGCTTGCATCTCACCTTTAGTTAGTCCACTTAATTTACTCCGAAAATTATCTAATAAGCGCCAGCCTCCGTCTTTTCCTCTTTCTGAAATAATTGGGATTCCTGCATTAGTTAATGCATCCATATCTCTGAGAATGGTTCTATTTGATACCTCTAATTCTTTGGATAGTTCCTTTGCCGTCATTTTTCCTCTGTTCTGTAAAAGGATCATAATATTAATTAATCTGTCAGCTCTCATTATAATCATCCTCTAATAGTATTTTTTATTATATGACATAAGATGTCATATTTTTATTTTATAATTAATATGTAAGTTGATGAAAGGAGAATGATTATGAGTCAAAGAAGAAAAATCGTATTATTTATTGCATCAAGCTTGGATGGATACATTGCTTCGAAGGATGAATCTCTGGAGTGGTTATTCAAGGTTGAAGGAGAAGGGGACAATGGTTTTACAGAATTTTATCAAACGATTGACACCATTATAATGGGAAAAAGAACTTATGATTGGATCATAAAAGAAATAGAAGATTTTCCTTATAAAACGAAGGAATGTTATGTTTATACAAGGTCTTCTTATCAAGATACCGAGAATGTGAAGTTCATTAATGAGGATATACATCATTTTGTAAACAACTTAAGGAAGAAAGAAGGGAATAACATTTGGCTAGTTGGTGGAGGTGAACTTTTAGATTCCTTTATTCAAGAGGATTTAGTCGATGAGTTTATTATAACTGTAGCACCAACTATCATAGGTAATGGTATTCCTTTATTCAAGGAAAGTAATCACTATGTAGAGCTTTCCCTAAAAGGCACGAGGAATTTTAATCAATTTACTGAGTTGCATTTTGAAGTAAAAAGATAAGTAAGACTTCCATCAGTGGTGGGTTACTTTCCCCCTACTGATGGTTGCGAAACTTATCAAAGGTCTAATTAAGAGAGCAGTTTTTTCTTCTGAAATACCCACAATCATATCATGTACAATACATGAAACATGGTATAGTTATCCATTATTAATCTCACGATTCCTTGGTTAAATAAAAGCTTTGCTCAATTAACTTATAAATCTCTCCTTTTGGATCGGCACGTTCTAAAACAAGTGTAATCCAATGCTCCTTATTCATATGATATGCGGGTAAAATATCTTTTCCGTTTCTTAAAATATCATTTAATTCAGGTGGACATTTTAAATTTAAAATATCTACTCCATCATTTCCATCTAATCCTAATTTCTCTGGAAGAACATTCATCACTAGACCATACCATTTTCCATCAGATATATGTCTCAAAACAGCATAGTTTGGAAACTTACTAAACGGGTAGTCAGGCAATGTACCATAGTTTGCTTCGACGTGCTTAAAGATATCTTCTCTTGTTAACATATTGAATAATTCCTCCAAACAGTAATTAGACTCCACTAAACCAATTGCCCTAGAGATATACCTTGCTACCTCTAAATATATGATATAAAAGTTAATACTCGTCCAAAGTGAACCTGTATACTCTCTGTATAATTGCAATGCAACACACGATGAAGGAAGTGATATAATACATTCGGAGCTTATAAGAATTTCTACACGTATTTCTTTAACTTAGATTATTATTCTAGAAATGGTCTCGATTGTTTAAGATTAAGTCCGCAAAATCTTCTCCATTGCTTTTCCCTTTGCTAATTCATCAATTAACTTATCCAAATAGCGAATTTCCTGCATTGTTTTTTCTTCAATGTCCTCCACTCGGACACCGCAAACTACACCTTTAATCAATGCTCTCGATGGATTCATTAAGGGAGCTTCAGCAAAGAAGGTCTCAAAGTCGGTCTGTTTATCTAATTGTAATTCTAATTCTTCTAGACTATATCCAGTCAACCAACTAATGATCTCATCGACTTCCGCTTTTGTACGTCCTTTTTTCTCTGCTTTTGTAATATAGTGGGGGTAGACTTTTGCAACACTCATTGTGTAAATTTTATGCTTGGTCATGTTAATCCTCCTATAAAGAATCCATTTATTTATTTTAGTATTCTTATTTTATTATCTTTAAAAATCTTAACACATTCCCTAAATCCATGCGAAGGTCTAGTTTTTAGAACAGACTTTGGTTACCTTATTTTTGGGCTGTAAATAAATAACTAGAAAAATAACCTTTATTGTCTTATGATTAAGAAAATAACCAGTATATAGAAAGGGAACAGCAAATGAGTGATCAATCGAGTGAAACAAAACAATCAGTAAATTTTAAAACATTACTTTTTTTCTTTATTCCATTAGGCTTTTCAGCAAGTTTGGTCACTATTTCACATGTGATTATTAACAGCACACTTGCACGAGCACCAAATCCTGCAGTAGTTATTGCTAGCTATTCGATTGCGATGAGTTTATTTGGAATTATGGAACGTTGTGCTGTTATTTTACGCCAAACTTGCTCTACCTTAGTAAGAGATCAAATTTCTTATCGATTAATGCGAAATGTTACAGTATATGTGCTAACCGCTATTCTCTTCCTTAGCCTAGTCATAGCTTATTCGCCAATAGGAAGAAGCTTCTTTTCTATTCTTCTAGGTGTTAGTGACGAAATGCTACAGCCAACCATTGAGGCCTATCGTGTTTTGATGTTTGTGACGATTTTCTCAGGAATTCGTTGCTTATATCAGGGTGTAATCATTTCGAATTTAAAGACAAAGTGGTTAACAATTGGAATGATGGTTAGACTTGCATTTATGTCTTTCATTGCATGGATTGTCTTAGCGAATGATTGGGTTAATCACGGCTATGTTGGTGCATACATTTTTTTAGCTGGAATGGCAGTAGAAGCATTGGTTAGTAGCTTGGAAGGTCGTATCATTGTGAAGGAATTACCTCCCAAAAAAGAGAAGCATCCAATCTTCCAGCAATCACAAATATTCCGTTTTTATAATCCATTGTTAATTGCTTCACTCATTGCGGTTAGTATCCCTCCAACGATTAATGCTGTACTGGGCTGGAGTACAAAAGCAGAAATAGCCATAGCTTCCTTTGCTGTAGCAATTTCTGTCGTACACTTGTTAAATAGTATCACTTCCTACATACATCAAATTGTTATAAATTTTTATAAGAAGGATAAAAAACAAGTGCTTCATTTTACCATTATTGTAAGTCTATTACCTAGTATTTTATTAACCGTACTTTCTTACACACCTATTGGAACGTGGGGACTGGAAAATATTATAGGTGTATCAGATGAATTACTCGATCAAAGTATTTTAACACTAAGGTTTTTTGTTATATTTACACTATGTTTTCCGTGGGTAGACTTCTGCAATGGTATTCTAATGATTCGTAGTCAAACAAAAGTAATGTCCTTTTCACAAATTGGAAATGTAATCGCTACCGTGGCGGCATTACTTATTTTAATTTACACTGTCCCAAATGGTGGTGGCTTCATTGGTGCACTAGCTCAATCGATTGGATTCTTAATGGAATTAATCATTTTACTTTATTTTTTAAATATGAAGGGTAAAAATGCTGCTATTAGTTTATGGCTCAAAAATAATATTAGACGGGGATATAGAATGATAAAAGGATAATTATATACACGCATCTCCTTTTTGTGCAGCTTGTCTATCGATAGGAACAAAAAGCGCGTTTTCCCTTGTCAAATTTTTCTATACCCAACAATTATTGCAGCACCGAAACAAAATGGATTTCTTTTAATTTCTCCTGCAAACACTCCCGATTACCGAAAGTGGTTGAAAAAATGATCTTATTTAATGGAATCGAGATTTCAGAATATAAATCTGGAATATGAGGATCCTTACTCGGATATAATTCAAATTCTGGTGTACCTGCATGCTTGTAACCAGTGGAAGGGAAACATTCTGAGAAAATTTGTTTCCGCATATTTTGCATTATTCGCTTGATAAGTGCCATTTTGAGGGAAGGTTCTGGCTTTTTGGACTTTATCTGGTTGATAAGTGCCATTTTGGAACGCAGTGCTAGCTTTTTGGGCTTTATCCACTTGATAAGTACCATTTTGAGGGTAGACGCTGGCTTTTTGGGCTTTATCCACTTGATAAGTACCATTTTGAGGGTAGACGCTAGCTTATTGGGCTTTATCCACTCGATAAGTACCATTTTGAGGGTAGACGCTGGCTTTTTGGGCTTTATCCACTTGATAAGTACCATTTTGAGGGTAGACGCTGGCTTTTTGGGCTTTATCCACTTGATAAGTACCATTTTGAGGGTAGACGCTAGCTTATTGGGCTTTATCCACTCGATAAGTACCATTTTGAGGGTAGACGCTGGCTTTTTGGGCTTTATCCACTTGATAAGTACCATTTTGAGGGTAGACGCTGGCTTTTTGGGCTTTATCCACTTGATAAGTACCATTTTGAGGGTAGACGCTGGCTTTTTGGGCTTTATCCACTCGATAAGTACCATTTTGAGGGTAGACGCTGGCTTTTTGGGCTTTACCTACTTGATAAGTACCATTTCGATTGATCGCTTCCCAAAGCTCTGGGATGCCTGCTACGTTTTCCTCCTCTGCCACACGAGAAAAGAGGCACAAATCTGGCATGAATATACAAAATAAATTAGACCCCTGCCACACACTTTGTGTAGCAAGGGTCTTTTCATATTAACCGATTGAGCCTTCCATTTCAAACTTGATCAAACGGTTCATTTCTACTGCGTATTCCATTGGTAGTTCTTTTGTAAATGGCTCGATAAAGCCCATTACAATCATTTCCGTTGCTTCTTCCTCTGAAAGACCACGACTCATGAGATAGAATAATTGTTCCTCAGAAACCTTAGAAACTTTTGCTTCATGCTCAAGCGAAATGTTTTCATTTAGAATCTCATTATAAGGAATCGTATCAGATGTTGACTTATTATCCATAATTAATGTGTCACACTCAATATTAGAGCGCGCACCTTCCGCTTTACGACCAAAGTGAACCATACCTAAATAGGTTACTTTACCACCTTGTTTAGAAATTGATTTAGATACGATTGTGGAAGAAGTATTTGGTGCTAAGTGATGCATCTTGGCACCAGCATGCTGGTGTTGCCCTTTACCTGCTAATGCAATGGAAAGGGTATTACCACGCGCACCTTCTCCTTTCAAAATAATCGCAGGGTATTTCATCGTTAATTTGGAACCAATGTTACCATCAATCCATTCCATTGTGGCATTCGCATCACATGTTGCACGTTTTGTTACAAGGTTATACACATTGTTTGCCCAGTTTTGAATGGTTGTATAACGGCAATATGCATCCTTTTTAACAAAGATCTCTACAACTGCACTGTGAAGAGAGTTTGTTGTATAAGTTGGTGCTGTACAACCTTCTACATAGTGTACGGAAGCTCCTTCGTCCACAATGATAAGCGTACGTTCGAATTGACCCATATTTTCTGAGTTAATTCGAAAATATGCTTGGAGTGGTGTATCAGCTTTTACTCCTTTAGGTACATAGATAAAGGAACCACCAGACCATACGGCAGAGTTAAGGGCAGCGAATTTATTATCTGACGCTGGAATAACTTTACCGAAGTATTCTTTAAATAAATCTTCATTTTCTTTTAGAGCAGTATCCGTATCTTTAAAGACAATACCTAGCTCTTCTAGGTCTTCCTTTAAATTGTGATAAACCACTTCAGATTCATATTGTGCAGAAACACCTGCAAGATATTTTTGCTCTGCTTCTGGAATACCTAATTTATCAAAAGTTTGTTTGATTTCATCAGGTACTTCATCCCAAGAACGTTCAGAACGCTCGGATGGTTTTACGTAATACGTAATTTCATCAAAGTCAAGCTCTGAAAGATCACCACCCCATTGTGGCATCGGTTTTTTATAAAATTGTTCTAATGCTTTTAAGCGGAATTCTAGCATCCACTCAGGTTCTTCCTTCATTCGAGAAATCTCTTCCACGACTTTACGAGTTAAACCTTTTTCTGTACGGAAAATGGAAACATCTCTATCATGGAAACCATATTTATATTCGCCTATTTCAGGTGCTTTTTTCGCCATGTTAATACCTCCTATATTGGGATTTCTTGCTTAGTGCTCTTGGTCTGTTGCGACCGCTTTTTCCATCGCCTTCCACGACAAGGTTGCACATTTAATTCTTGCAGGAAATTTAGAAACACCTTGTAATGCTTCAATATCTCCTAAATCGAAATCCACTTCTTCTACATCTTCACCAAGCATCATATCAGAAAAGATCGAAGACATCTTTAAGGCATCTTCTACTTTTTTTCCTTTAATTGCTTGGGTCATCATTGATGCGGATGACATACTGATAGAACAACCCTCCCCCTCGAATTTAGCATCTTGAACAATGCCATCATCAATTTGAAGGTGTAACTCAATTCGATCCCCACAAGTAGGGTTATTCATATCAATTGTAACAGATCCATTGTCTAAACTTCCACGATTACGCGGATTTTTATAATGATCCATAATGACTTGTCGGTACAGTGTATCTAAGTTATTAAAAGACATCGCCGAAATACTCCTTCGCTCGTTGTATTCCTTCCACTAGGCGGTCAACATCATCCGTCGTATTATACAAGTAAAAGCTTGCCCTTGCAGTTGCGGTAACATCTAGCCATTTCATTAATGGCTGAGCACAGTGATGACCTGCACGTACCGCAATTCCTTCTGCATCTAGTACTGTAGCCGTATCATGCGGATGAACTCCCTCGATATTAAAGGTGATAAGTCCTCCTCGATTTACAGGTCCGTAAATCGTTATTCCTTCTACCTCTGATAATTTTGATTGTGCATATTGAACAATTTCTTGTTCTTGCTTTTCGATGTTATCTAAGCCTACCTCTTGAAGAAAATCAATGGCAGCACCTAAGCCAATTGCTCCAGCAATAATAGGGGTTCCTCCTTCAAACTTCCAAGGAAGCTCTTTCCATGTAGAATCATATAGATCAACAAAATCAATCATTTCTCCACCAAATTCTACAGGCTCCATTTTCTCGAGCAAAGCTTTTTTTCCATAGAGAACACCTACACCAGTTGGTCCACACATTTTATGTCCAGAGAAAGCATAAAAGTCACAATCTAGTTCCTGTACGTCCACCTTCATATGAGGAACACCCTGAGCACCATCTACGACAATTATCGCCCCATTTTGATGGGCAATCTCTGCTATTTCCTTCACAGGATTAATCGTTCCTAATACATTAGAAACATGGGCAATCGCCACGATTTTAGTGGCTTCTGTAATAGTGGAACGGACCGCATCTAAGGAAAGGGTGCCGTCCTCTTCCATCGGTATATACTTCAGTTTTGCACCAGTATACTTAGCCGCTTGTTGCCATGGAATAATATTACTGTGGTGCTCCATTTGTGTAAGAACAATTTCGTCACCTTCTTGTAGAAAATGACGAGCATAACCATAGCCGATCATATTAATAGATGTAGTAGTTCCTCTTGTAAAAATCACCTCTTCAGTAGAGGAGGCATGAATAAACTGCTTTACTTTATCTCTTGCACCCTCATACTGATCGGTTGCTCTCGTTCCTAATGTATGCACCCCACGATGCACATTGGAATTATTTTGTTTATAGTAATTATCTAAAGCTTCCATCACTGCCATTGGCTTTTGTGATGTAGCCGCTGAGTCTAAATACACTAAAGGGTGTCCATTAACTTCCTGGTTTAAAATGGGAAATTGCTCACGAATGGTACGTACATCCATTAGTATACTTTCCTTTCAATAACCTCAGTTAATTGTTCACGGACTGCCTGGATTGGTATTTCCTTTACCACTGGTGCCAAGAAACCATGAATAATTAATCTTTCTGCTTCTTGTTGAGAAATACCACGGCTCATTAAATAGTAAAGTTGAACAGGATCAACACGTCCTACAGATGCTGCGTGACCTGCTGTTACATCATCTTCATCAATGAGTAATATTGGGTTGGCATCACCACGTGCATCCTTGCTTAGCATAAGGACACGTGACTCTTGTTCTGCATTGGATTTTGATGCACCATGCTCGATTTTACCAATACCATTAAAAATAGAGGAAGCACTGTCCTTCATTACCCCATGCTGAAGAATTAAACCTTCCGATTGCTTACCATAGTTCACAATTTTCGCCGTATAATTTTGTGTTTGGTCTCCACGACCAACGGCAACGGTTTTCGCATAAGAATAAGAATTGTCACCAATCAAATGAGTAATATTTTCGGAAACCGTATTTCCGTCATTCATTTGACCTAAATTCCATTCGATTTTAGCATCTCGGTATGCGACACCACGACGGTTCACATACACCGTTGTACCACTAGAGAAATTGTCAACAGAGCCAAAATTAATGCTTGCATTATCATGTGCAATTACTTCAGCAACGATATTGGCTACCGCATTTTCTGATTTGTTTTGAGAAATATAATTTTCTACATATGTTAAAGAACTATTCGCTTCTGCTACCACGATGACATGATTAAAGGTCGCCGCTTCTGGATCTTCCTGCCAGAAAATTGCTTGAAGTGGTTCCTCTACCTGTACATTTTTTGGTACATAGACAAAGACACCACCGTTCATCAATGCTGTATGCAAAGCGGTTAGACGATGCTCATCTATTTGAACTGCATCCTTCATAAAGTATCTTTGAACTAATTCACTGTGTTCTTTCAATGCTGTTTGAATATCGGTTAAAATGACACCTTGTTCTGCTAATTTAGGCGCAATCGATTTATAGGCAATTGTTTGATTACGTTGAATAACCAGGTTTTCGTTTTGATTTTCCATATCAAGGAAAACTTGAATATCTTCTGGCAATTCATTTAATGACGAAATGGTAGTACCATCTACATCATGTTGATAATCATCAAAGTTCCAACGAACAATACGTGTTTTATCTGGTTTTGGCATTTCTAATCCTGCTGCCAAATCTAATGCTTGTATTCGTAAGTCTTGCATCCATTTCGGTTCATTTCGTTTTTCGGAAAAGGACCGAACATATTCCTGATCATATGGTAATTTTGTTTCCACAGTCATACGATACCTCCTAATCCTTATGCGTTTTGTCCTACTGTTTCATCTTCGATTCCAAGTTCTTTTTTAATCCATTCATATCCTTCTGCTTCAAGTCTTTGTGCTAATTCTGGTCCACCTGATTTCACGACACGTCCTTGCATCATAATATGAACATGATCAGGTGTAATGTAATCTAGCAAACGTTGATAGTGTGTAATAATTAAGCAACCGAAATCGTCACTACGCATTTTGTTAATACCTTTTGCTACAACTTTCAGTGCATCGATATCAAGACCAGAATCAATTTCATCAAGGATTGCAATAGCTGGTTGGATCATCATTAATTGAAGAATTTCATTTCTTTTCTTCTCTCCACCAGAGAAACCTTCATTTAGGTAACGCTGTGCCATGTTCTTATCCATTTCTAGATAATCCATAGCAGAATCCATTTCTTTGATGAATTTCATTAAAGAAATTTCATCTCCTTCTTCACGGTGTGCATTAACAGAAGAACGTAAGAAATCAGATGTGGTCACACCACTAATTTCACTTGGATATTGCATTGCTAAGAATAAACCTGCTTGTGCACGCTCATCTACTTCCATTTCTAATACATCTTCACCATCTAATAGGATTTGTCCTTTTGTTACCTCATATTTAGGATGTCCCATTATTGCTGATGCTAAGGTAGATTTACCCGTTCCATTTGGACCCATTACCGCATGGAACTCCCCACCATTAATCGTTAAATTAACACCTTTTAATATTTCCTGACCTTCAATTTCAACATGAAGATCTTTAATTTCTAAAGTAGATCTAGCCATAAATAACAACCTCCAAAACATATTTATCTTGATATTAAGTGAAATTTACATCCATTCTCACTTTATTCTCATTATAATCTTATACTATTTCGAATCTATAATCAACCATTAAAACATCGCTTTGGTTCATATTATATCACAATTACTCATAGATGATCGAACATTCCAAGACAACAATCTTCTCAGAAAACTCTAAATACTGATTATAGTGTTGTAACTGTAACCGTAGAATACTAGTTTTCTTCGTAACAAGCAAAAAAACAACAGCCTAAAATCAGCTGTTGTTCTATTTATTTCTATTATAATGATTTATCTATGGACTTGACGTTCTACATCTTGGACTACTCTTTGGCTTTCCATGTAACTTTTCTCTCTAGCTCTTTCTACGTTCATTCGCTTAGAAAGTTGTCTACTGTATTGCGCATAGCCAACTCCATGGTTTTGTAGCATAGCTTTTTCCATCTCTGTCGTGTAGTTAAGATGTAACTGTTGGTCATTAATAATAAATCAATCCTTTCTTTTGATTACAGATAATATTTTACCATCAACCTCTTTATCATCCAACTTGACTGACGGCGATTCTGAAGTACTGTGTAACCATTAAAGAAGGATATCATTAGATGATTACGGTATTTATCCATTTTTTCTTAAATACTCGTATTTTTTACTAAATACTCCATTTTTGCTTCCAATCTTCTAGCACCCCAAACAATTTCGTAACAGACTCAAACGCATATAATCGTGATTCCACCACATCTTCTTTTACTAATAATAGGGATGGAACACTCTCTATTTTATTTTTTTGCATAAACTCTGGAAAAAAAGAGGCATTCATGCGATGTATCGTCAGATCGATGTCTGCCTCTTCTAATACATGTAACATTTTTTCTGCTAATTGACAGGTTGCACAAAAAGGAGTATGAACAAAAACAATTGCTGGTTTGTGAAATGGGCGCCAGTTGTCTTTTGTTATTTCTTTCATATTAATCCCCTTTATAGCAAATAGTTCGGATTTATCATGATGTGTGAAGAAATCAATGCTGCCGCGAGCTCAGGTTCCGGGGTTGCCGCAACCTCCCTAAAAGCTTTATCAACATAGATATGCACAGCATGCGGTAGTTCTCTCGATAATTGTTTCCTTAACTTTTTTCCAGCATTATCCTCGTCTACTAGAATATAAACATCGCGATGATCCATATGATAAGCTTCAATCAAATTTTCTAGCCGTTCTAATCCAATGGTTCCATTTGTACAAACAATTTCCACTTGATCATCAATAACTTTTTCAATTTTTTCTTTATCTGTTCGACCTTCCACGATAATTAGTTTTGTATCTATATTTAGCATTGGCTCACCTACTTCATCAGACTACAAACACCGGAGACAAATTAGTATCTGTCTCTAAGACATCCCTAATTAGAAGTCTTACTTTATTGTATGGATAATTGGATAAAAGTTATGAGTATTAACATGAAAACGGAACAGATTCTTATACAAATTAAGCATTCGCCTATTATGCGAATGCCAACTTGTCGTAATGATTACTCTTCATTAATCATATTCTCATAGTCATCTGCAGACATTAAATCATCAAATTCTGCCTCATCACTAGGTTCCACTACGATCATCCATGCCTTTTCATATGGTGATTCGTTTACTAATTCTGGGCTATCCTCTAAATCTTCATTCACCTCAACGACCTTACCGCTAACCGGTGCATATAGCTCAGAGACCGTCTTCACAGATTCTGCACTGCCAAATGGCTCGTCTGCTTCTACTTCATCTCCAACCTCAGGTAATTCGATAAATACAATATCACCAAGTTCTGATTGGGCATGATCTGTAATACCAATTCTTACTTTTCCATCTTCTTTTTTTACCCACTCATGTTCTTCTGAATACAATAATGATTCTGGTAAATTCATCTAAAACCCTCCATAAACTAAGACTGGTGGGGTTTCGCACGCCCCCACTATTAATTAGCTTTTTGTAAATGCTCTCCTCTATTTAATATAATCGTTATTTCCAAGTTTGGTCAAATATTTCCTCTTTAAATCCTAACGTTACTTCTTCGTCACCCACAACTAATGGTCGCTTAATTAACATACCATCTGAAGCTAAATATTGAATTAATTCTTCCTCACTAGCTTCGTTAATTTTATCCTTTAGACCTAGTTCACGATATTTTTTCCCACTAGTATTGAAGAATTTCTTTATCGGAAGATCACTTTTTTGAACAATTGCTCTTAATTCTTCTTCAGATGGTGGATTTTCGACAATATGTATTGGTTCATAATCCACACCATTTTCATCTAGCCATTTTTTTGCATTTCTACAAGTACCGCACTTTGGATACCAAAAAAATTTAATACTCATCGATTTTCCTCCATCCTTTGCTAGTCTAACTTGCTATGCTTATTTTAGCTGATATGAATTAATGGAAGCAAGTAATTCATATTTACAAAACGGAATGATTACGATAAAATGTTTCTATATATTTCTTTAAGGAGTTTTTCTATGAATGAAGACATTGTAAACATGCATAGTGTCGATTTTTATTATGGTAGCAGACAAGCATTATCGAATATAGATTTTTCCATTAAATCCGGTGAGTTTATTGGTTTAGTTGGTCCAAATGGTGGTGGTAAAACTACCTTAATAAAGCTATTACTTGGTCTTGAAAAACCAACTAATGGTTCTATTTCTTTATTCGGGCAATCCATCGAAAGATTTAAACAAAAAAACAAAATTGGTTATGTATCACAAAAATCCAATACCTTTAATCGTGGGTTCCCCGCAACCGTAGAGGAGGTAGTAGCCATGGGCTTAACCTCAAAAAAAGGATACTTTAGGAGATTTACTAAACAAGATAAGCAGAAGATTAAACAAGCCATTGCTCTTGTTGGAATGGAGGCGTATAGTCATGATAATATTGGAGATCTCTCAGGAGGACAGCAGCAACGAATTTTTATCGCTCGCGCCTTAGTAAGTGACCCTGAATTACTTATCCTTGATGAGCCAACAGTTGGAGTAGATGCGGAGAACGTTGAAAAATTCTTTAATTTACTTCATGAGCTAAACAAGAAAAACATTACATTATTACTTGTTACTCATGACATCGGCACAATGACTCATCATGCATCACAGGTTGTATGTCTAAATAAAACGTTGCATTTTCATGGTGATCCTAAAGTATTCCAAGAAATGACGGATCAAGAGGTTTCTCAATTCTATGGACATCAACTGAATCTCGTGTCACATCAGCACTAAATCGGAGGAACATTCATGTTAGCAAATTTATTAGAATTCGAATTTTTAAGAAATACATTTTTAACTGGTATCATCATTGGTATTATTGCACCATTACTAGGTGCTTTTATTGTGGTAAGAAGACTTTCCTTAATCGCTGATGCATTATCACATGTCACTCTAGCGGGTATTGCATTTGGATTATTAATGGAAAAAAAGACTGGAATTCTATGGATTACTCCTTTTTATTCTGGACTAGGCTTCTCCGTTATCGGTGCTATATTAATTGAACGTTTGAGACGTGTTTATACAGCCTTTCAGGAATTGGCAATCCCGATTATATTATCTGGGGGCGTTGGTTTAAGTGTTATTTTTATTTCCATTGCCAACGGATTTAACACGGATTTATATAACTACTTGTTTGGATCTGTCTCAGCGGTAAGTAGAAACGATTTATTTAGTATTATCGTAATAGCTATCATTGTTTGTGCCGTCATTTTTTTGTTTTATAAGGAATTATTTCTTCTTTCTTTTGATGAAGAACACGCAGAAGTAACTGGGATTCATGCAAAAAGAATTCATTTTATTTTCATTCTACTGACAGCACTTGTCATTGCAGCTTCGATTCGAATTGTTGGAGTGTTACTCGTTTCTGCCCTAATGACCTTGCCTGTAGCCGCAAGCATAAGAATAGCAAAAGGGTTTAAACAAACGATTATTTATGCGATAATATTTGGAGAGGTAGCAGTAATTTTAGGACTTATCAGTGGATATTACCTCGAAATTCCACCAGGGGGAACGATTGTGGTTCTTCTAATTTTCTTATTAATAGCTACTATTATCGGTAAAAAAATAACTCAAAGCTTGCTTAATAGAAAGCATCAAAGCCATGGTGAGGTGTTGAAATGAATAAACAAGAAGCTTTAGGTTTGTTAAAGGAAAAAGGATATAAATATACAGAAAAAAGAGAGCATATGATTGATTTCTTCGTTGTGGAGAATCGTTATAGAACAGCACGAGATCTTCTTGAAAATATGGAACCTAACTACGAGGGGATCAGTTTTGATACCATCTATCGGAATTTACACTTATTTGATCAGCTTGGTATCTTAGAGTCGACAGAACTGAATGGAGAAAAACATTTTCGACTGAAGTGTGATCACCATCATCATCATCATTTTATTTGTAAAAACTGTGGAGTAACGAAAGAAATTCATCATTGCCCTATGGAACTAATTGATGAAGAATTAAAGCAATATATGATAGATGATCACAAATTCGAAATTTATGGTTTTTGCCCTTCCTGCCAGTAAGAGGTAAAATTGATTTTTAAACCGTGTAAATCCACCAAGAGATTTATACGGTTTTTTTCATCATAAAAAAATCCTTCATTCCCCTCCTCTACTTGCCCACACCTTTTATGTTTTACATTTATTTTACAATAATAAGTTGTTCTTTACATTTATTCGACATATGTTTGAATGGAAGGACTCAATATACGAGGGGTGTGACAAAATGAAAATCGCCATCTTCACAGACACGTTTCTCCCTGATGTAAATGGTGTAGCGAAAACACTAGGTAGATTAACCCGTTATTTGGATAAGACGAATCATTCTTATATTGTTATTTCACCAAAAAGGAGTCGAAAGGAGCAAGGAACGAAACAAATCTATTTGCAATCAAGCTTTCCTTTCCCACTTTATCCAGACTGTCGTATTTCAGTCCCTAACAAAAATGAAATCAAGGAGCTTTTACATTCCTTTAATCCTGATATTATCCACGTTGCAACGGCTTTTTCAATTGGTTTATGCGGAATTCGCTATGCCAAAAAATTCGATATTCCTTTAGTAGGCTCCTATCATACTGACTTTGATCACTATCTTCAATATTATCATCTTCCTCTATTATCCAAACCATTATGGCGTTATATGGAATGGTTCCACCAATCTATGGCCCGCATTTTTGTTCCATCAACCTATACGTTCGAACAATTAAATAAACGAAATTTCTCCAACATTCAAGTATGGGAGCGTGGTGTCGATTCTTCGATATTTCATCCAAACTATTCGAAGGATCAAATCAGACAAAAATATAATATATCGAAAAAATATATACTCAGCTATGTAGGGCGACTTGCACCAGAAAAAAATATGGAGACTTTATGCTATCTTATTAATCATATGTCAGCAGAAATCAATGACCAAATCCATTGGATGATTGTGGGAGATGGTCCAGCCAAAGCAAGCCTTGAGAGTCAAATCGAAAATAATAATGTAACATTCACTGGTTTTCTACCACAAAAAAGAGTAGCGGAAATAGTTGCTTCTAGCGAATGTTTTGTATTTCCTTCTGAAAGTGAGACCTTCGGAAATGTAGTACTTGAAGCACTTGCATGTGGTACAGCAGTTGTAGGAGCTAATGCAGGTGGTGTGAAAACGATTATTAAGGAAAGCTTTACAGGGATTCTTTGTGACAAGGGTGATTATTCTATGTACCTTACTGCTATCGCAAGCATCTTAGGTAACGATAGCTGGCGAAAACAATTAGAGGAAAATGCCGTTCGCTATGCACACAAGCAAAAATGGGAGGATCGCTTTGAAGAGCTATTGGCAGCATATCAAGCCGTTATTTCTCACAAGCAAACGATCACATTAGAAGCATAAAAGGTAAGCATCATCAGCAAGTGGCTTAAGATTGACGCATGGATAAGAAGCATGTTTAGGTACCTAAACATGCTTCAGCTAAAAAGATACCAACCTCTTTATTTTGTTCCCAAATTTGATCAAAATAGGTAATTGGAACTGGCCTAGGTCCAATATATGGGGCGATTTCAATCGTGAAGCTTGGTCTTTCCATTTGCATCAAAAACCAATCAGTAAACCCCCCACCACTTGGTTCACCGTCTGGTTCAACAAGCTGATAACCTGTCAGCTCTGCCAAATCGTTAGCTAATCCTTTTGCCTGATTTAGAAGTTCGCCAGTAATTTTATATTTCCAAAAAATTTCTTCTCCGGAAGAATGATAACAAGCAGCATTACAAAAGTCTTTCTCAAGGACAAATTGATACAATGCTTTTACTTCTGGTTCACTTAAAGGTTGTGCCCCTTTATACATTGCAGGTGCTGGTTTCTTCATTTGATCATCAATTGATTCCCAATCAACTGGATATTGTCTGTTTAGATCAACTCCACGGATATTTGCCTTCCATGCACGAAAATCGTCTGATTCATTGTTTAATGTGCGGAGAAAAGGAAGATTACTTCCTGTTTGTACAAGAGTAACCCCATCTGGGTTGACCATCGGGATAAACCAAATTGAAACATCCTGTAGCAATTTACGGAAATCTGCTTTTAATTGCACTAACTCACAATAATATTCGATCATATTCATCAAAAGTGCTGTCGTTAGCCATTCCCTTGCATGATGTGCACCATTTAATAGGACATTTTTCGAACCTGTACCAAGTTTTATGGCAAACAACTCTCTCTTTTCCACCGAATAACCGATTATTTCCTTTGCTAAGTAAGGATATTTGATACAAAGACAGTCGATGTCCACCTTCATCTGTTCAAAGGTATATATTTTCCTCGGATCAACAATTGCTCCCATTTAGCATCATCCTTAAGCTATTCTTCTATAGCTTATGTATCAAATATAGTCTGGTGTCTATTTACGAAGAAAAAGCGTTCTTTGCTAACATCTGTAATACCATATCATCCATTGGAGGGTTGTGTAGACCTGCACGAACATCACGATAATACTGTTCGAATGGCATTGTTTTCGATAGCCCTCTTCCACCAACGATGCGCATGGCAAGATCGACTACTTCATTTGCAGCATTGGTTGCAACTACTTTTACTGCTGCTAACTCACCCGCGAGGCTTTTTCTTGACTCTGGATGTTGATCCCATTTTTCTGCCACACTATACATAAAATATCGTGCTTGCATTAATTTTAACTCTATCTCTCCCATTTTCTGTTTCACATGCTCTACTTCAGATATCGGATGCTTTAAACTGTTAGGTTGAAAGTTTTTAGCAAATTCGATGACATCGTTCCTTGCAGCCATTGCAATACCTAAATAGCATGCAGGAATATGTAATAGCCATCCTTTTGGCTTTGGCTTTTTCGGTTTATCATTAATTTCTACTAAATACTTACTTGGCACTTGACAGTTTTCTAAAACCAAATCATCACTACCCGTACCTCTCATACCGAGAGTATCCCATGTTTTCTCGACATGAAGACCATTAGTCTCTTTCGGTATGAGAATCGAGCCAATCGCTTTCTTTTCTTCAATATATGCCGTAACGATAAAATAGTCCAACACCTCTGCCATGCTGGTAAAGGACTTTCTACCATTGATAACATACTGATCACCCTTCTTTACCGCCTTCGTCTCAGGAATTCCCCCTCTCGTTGGACTACCAGTTGCCGGTTCCGTTGCTGCACGATTTACAAGCATTTGTTTTTCGCCCACCTCTTTGGCAAGAAAGTCATACATTGCTTCTTCCCAGATATGCTCCTCACTTAATTCCTTGACAACTCCTAAGTGCCATCCTACAGAAAGCGCAGTAGACGCGTCTCCTTCCGCTAGCTTTTCTTGCAATAGTAAGAATTCATATAAGGATAATGCTTCTCCTCCATATTTTTTCGGAAGAGTTAATGATAGATAGTGTGCTTTTCTTAGATCCTCTATCGTTTCGATAGGCAATGAAGCCGCTTGATCAGCTATTTTCCGTCTTTCACGAATTTTGATAGATAATTCTGTTGCCATCCTATACAATCTTTTTTCATGTTCTGTTTGGACAAAATTCATCTTCGATTACCTCCTCATGTCTTTATTGTGATCATAACGAACCAAATGAAAAAAAGCCAATAAATTGTAAACAAATCCTTCATGTATAGGATTATGATTTTGATCTAGACTAAAAAACAATCGTCCATTTTAAAAATGGAGCTAACAGCATAGAGAGGGAATTATTTTATGTTACGTAGATTATGGAAAAAAACAAATCACTCTCCTTCTATTGAGAGCTTTCAAGACCTTATCACTTTCATGAGAGAAAGCGATGATTTCAAGCAATTACGTTTTGGCAATAATTCGGCTATTACTGTCTATTATTATCAATCCCTAATCAATACAGAAAAAATTAAAACGAATCTCTTACCATATTTCCAGGATCTATCTATCCATAATGTTCAAGAAATTAAAAACATACTACCTTTTGATGAAACAGAAGTGACCTCTGATTTAGGGGCAATCGAAGAAAAAATACTATCAGGATTTATTGCGATCACTTTAAAAGACGATGACCAACAAGTACTACTAATGCCTGCTAAGTTTGAAACTGACCGAAATGTGGATATGCCTGAAATAGAATTTAGTGTTATTGGACCTAAGATTGCATTTATAGAAGATCTGCATACGAATGTGAACTTAATTAGAAAACGAATCAAATTACCACATTTGCAAATGAAACTATTAAAGGTAGGTAAAGTCACAAAAACGTCTGTAGCGATCATGTATATTGATGGCATAGCCAATCAAGAAAATATCGATACCATTATTCAGAGAATTAAAGATATTGAATATGATCAGATCATCGACAGTTCTTTCATTGGACAAATGATTGCAGATAATTCTACCTCACCATTTCCACAATTAATGGATACCGAAAGACCAGATCGAGTTACTAGTGCAATTATTGAGGGGAAAATTGCGATTATTTGTGATGGTTCCCCCCATGTGTTAACAGGACCAACAACATTGGTCGAGTTCTTTGCATCCTATGAGGACTATTTTCTTACATGGCCACTTGCAACAGCGTTTCGTATCATTCGAATTTTTGCGGTGATGTTTTCTGTTTTAGTAACACCATTGTATATTGCTGTCTTAACTTATCATTATCACGTTGTACCGATTGATTTACTTGGTACAATCATTTCCTCTCGAAAGGATATTCCATTTCCACCAATTTTGGAAGTGCTTATTCTTGAATTAACGATTGAACTTTTACGTGAGGCTGGAGCGAGACTTCCTACGAAAATTGGCCAAACCATTGGTATCGTTGGGGGTATTGTTATTGGAACGGCAGCTGTTGAGGCTGGTATTACGAGTAATGTCTTATTGATCTTAGTTGCATTAGCAGCACTGGCTTCTTTTACAACACCTATCTATCGCATCGGTAACACAATTCGCCTACTTCGTTTCCCCTTCATTATTCTTGCACAGATGTGGGGAATTATCGGATTGGCGTTAGCGATTATGTTTCTTGTTACACATCTATTAAGGCTTACTTCCCTAGGAAGGCCATTTACAGAGCCATTCTATCCACCTAGATGGCCTGATCTAAAGGATGCCTTTGTACGATTACCCTTCAGTGTACAGGGGAAGCGACCTATTTTTACTTCTTCAATTGATAAAAATCGGATTCAATTAAAAAGAACTTTGGCAAAGGAAGGGAAAAGAAAGTAGGGAACTTATGAGCAGTCAAAAACGAAAGATAGATATTTCTCAAATGGTTTCCCCATTTCTAGTTCTTTACATTCTGCACGGAACTCAGATGGGAGAAGGGGTATTAACTTTTACGCGAAGAATTGCAAAGGTTGCAGGATATGATGCCTGGATAGGGATTCTACTAACATGGCTTCTTACAACCATCATTATTGTTATTGTATGGAAAATAGTGCCGGATGGCCAGGATTTAATCGATATTCATCACTCAATATTCGGCAAACGATTTGGTAATTTACTCTCCCTTCTTTTTGGTGTTCATTTACTCTCTCTCTCTTTTTATGTAATGAGATCCTATATAGAGGTGATCCAAGTCTGGTATTTTCAAGATCTTTCAATTGGTTGGTTTTCTTTATTTCTATATATACTCATTTTATATCTTGTATTAGGAGGATTTCGAACGGTTGTAGGCTTTATTTTTTTTAGCTTTTGGATTCCACTTGTCTTGTCCTTCTCGATTTTGATTGCTTTTCAACATGGACATATGGAAAATTTATTACCAATTATGAATACTAGCTATTGGAATATCGTAAAATCTGTGGAACCAATGGCTACTGGTTATTTAGGAATCGAGTTGATTCTAATGTTTGCACCATTTATTCATAAATTTCACAAAGGGTTAAAATGGGCAGTAAGTGCTAATGGGTTAACCACCCTTATCTACTTACTTGTAGCACTTTCTAATTTCGTTTATTTTAATCAAGAACAAATTCAATTATTAGCATGGCCATCTCTACACGTATGGAAGATTATTAGCTTTCCTCTCATTGAGCGATTTGAATATGTTGGAATTAGTCTTCATTTTATCGTAATCATCGCGACAAGCTGTATTTACTTCTGGGGAAGCGTACAATGCTATTATCGCATCAGTAAAGTTTCGTTTCGAGGCATCTCCATATTTCTCGCAATAATAGGATTCATCTCTATGTTCTTAGTTAAAGATTATTTAATGATTGAACAACTTTCAAACATACTATCTAAAATTGGTTTTTGTTTGTTGTTCATCTACATCCCTTTTCTCTATATTTTGAAGTTAATCAAATCAGGAGTGACAAAATCCCATGAGACTATTTAAAAAAAGTTCTATAATTTTTTGTTCACTTCTATTATTGACAGCTTGTGTAAAAACAAAGGTTATCGATGATGTGGAAATTATTATGCTATATGGGTTTGATTGGGAGGCATCGACCGAGGAATACATCGGCACAGGAGTATCTCCATTATATGGATATAGTGAACAAGCAGATACGAGAGAAAACGCTGCATACACAAGTCAATCTAGCTCTATACAAGGAATTACCTCACAAATTCAACATAAGGCACCTTTTCAAGTGGAAACAGGTAAGCTAACCTCCGTTCTTTTTGGAGAGGAGGTAGCGCAAATAGGAATTTCGGACATTTTACAGGGGATTAACGAAATGCCTGACATTGGGAGAATGCTTCATCCTCTAATCGTTGAAGGAAGGGCAGAGAACCTCTTATCGGAACAATATCAATTAGAGCAAACACTTCCTCGTTATATCAAAAGCTTGATTGACAGCAATATTAAAAGGAATTTACCAAAAATGACTTTACATGATCTCAATTATCGTTATTACGGTGAGGGAATGGATCCATTTATGCCGATAATAGCAGATAGAGAAACCATTGTAGATATCGTCGGATTAGGATTTTTTAATCATGACAAATTAGTATACAAGACTGGAACCGATTCATTTTTTGCTTTTAAAGCTTTATATGAGGATAGTAATGATGCGACTTATCAATTCGAATGGAAGAAAAAAAATAAATCACTTTCCGTCATTTCGATTCAATCCAACCAAAAGAAGAAATGGGTTTCGAAAAATAAGCTTGAGATTACCGTAAAAATTGAAGGATATATTGCAGAAGCAGAATCGTTGGGACTGGACAAGCCTCAAAACAAAAGAAAACTAGAAAAACAAATAGGAGAGAAATTAGAGGAAGAGTGCTCTGAGTTAATTAAAAAATTTCAAGAGCTTGATATCGACCCATTGATGATCGGAGCCTCTGCCAAAAGTACTTTTAGAGATTGGAACAAAAAAGAATGGGAAGAAACCTACCCAACTATAGACATTCAGCCTAAGATATATTTTCATATCAAACAAACCAATCTTACCAAATAGTATCGATAAACATATTAATACTCGCATTCATCATGATGGAATGCGAGTTTTTTCAAAACTTTTGACATTATTCGTCTATAACCTGTTGCACCTCATCTAATTCCTCATAGCTAAGCACATGGTCTAAATCTAAAAGTAGTAACATACCTCGATCCTCAAGCTTTGCTACACCCTTTAAATACCGGTGATCTACATCACTAACTAATTCAGGTGTCTCTTCTACTAAATCATTGGTTATATCGATCACATCTGTCGCCTCATCGACGATCAATCCTACCTGAATATTTCGTACATTTGCAATTAGAATTCTAGTTTGCTCTGTTGCTTCTAGCTCCTCTATGCCTAATCTTGTCCGAAGATCAATAATAGGTGTAACTTTTCCTCGAAGATTAATAATACCTTTAATAAAATCTGATGTTTGTGGTAGTGCAACTATTTCTTGTAATCGTTCGATGGATAGGATCTGTCCAATATTGGCCCCATATTCTTGATCATTTAATTTAAATATTATCGTTTTGGTCATTACTTCTTCCATTACTACCACCTACTTATTATTGATTGATTAACAGTGCCATCGTCATACTTCCAATATTCACAAATTGGATTTGGACTTCTAACACTCTCTTGAATCCAGTTAATTTGGCATCACCACTTATTACAGTGGGATGCGTAATATCCGTTTCGATACCTTG
The DNA here is from genome assembly GCF_055392695.1 of Gracilibacillus sp. JCM 18966. Classification (NCBI taxonomy): domain Bacteria; kingdom Bacillati; phylum Bacillota; class Bacilli; order Caryophanales; family Bacillaceae; genus Gracilibacillus; species Gracilibacillus sp. JCM 18966. The sequence continues at coordinate 3,756,519 of NZ_AP043883.1, forward strand.
TTCAGCTAAATGTGTCGAAAGACCCCCTGCAATCATATTGCCTAATTCACCTGAGAAGGAATCGAGCATCTCATCTGATAACGGCATTCCATAAAGAGCTTCACCGATCGCACTAAATACCTCTTTGTTGGCGCGTATTAATAAATCACCTTTAAAACTACCACTATAACCAATTAATACACCATAATTCACGAACAATGGATCTGTAGATAATTTAGGTGCTTCAAATTGAGGATCAACAGGTACTACTTTCTTTATCGACTGAACAGATCCATTATAAAGCTCTTTAATTATTTCATTAATATTCACTTCCGCAGACGTTACCATATACTCACTTCTCCTAACCTTAACACAAAATATAGTTATTTTTCATTATGTTCTATAATACATAATACCTAATATATTTGAATAACACAATAAAATTTTATTGATATATAGTCTAAACTTACTAATAAACTACATTTCATTCATGCTAAGGTTAGGCAGAGTATACATTTCCCCATACAAAAGGGCTATTCCCCGTCAGTCTTGCCGAATTGGAATAGCCCTCTATCATCATTATTGACCTAATTCATTTATAATTTCCTCGATCTTAGCAAGCTCGGATTGAAGACCTCCACCGCTTAGGTACCATAGTGCACCATCTAAATAAATGATGTGCTCATTTTTATAGGCTTCTGTTTGTTGGATGATATCATTCTCCATATCTTTTTCGATATTAGATTCCCCATTTATAGCAGCAGTACGGTCGATTACGAATAAAACCTGTGGATCAAATTCTAATATTGCTTCAAACCCAAAATTAGATCCATGTGAAGAGGATTCAATGTCTTCTGTAACTGGCTTAAACCCATATTCATCATATATGTAACCAAAACGCGAATTGGATGCAAAGCCAGAAAGCTTTCCTTCATTATACATCGTAACTAAACTAGTCTCATAGTTTCCTGCTAATGTGTTTATTTCTTCTAGGGCAGAATCAAATTTTGCAAGATGCTCCTCCGCTTCTGCTTCTTTATCAAACATTTTCGCTGCAATGTCTACTGAGTCTAGAAATGTATTCCAATAATCATTCTGATCTGTACCTACAAATACAACATTTGGTGTGATTTCCTTCAATTGATCATAAAATGCAGATTGACGACCAGATATAAAAATGACATCAGGCTCTAATGCCGCTATATCTTCCAGTAAGGGTTCTTTTAATGTACCAATGTTCGTATATTCGTCTGATGCGTACTCTTCCAGATGAGAAGGTAATGTACTACCTTTTGCTACACCAACAATCCCATCAACACCAAGTGCATCTAATGTATCTAACATGCCATAATCAAATACAACGATTTTCTCTGGCATTTTCTCGAATTCCACTTCTTCAAAGCTATAAGCGGTACCATCTCTGCCTTCAGATTTAGTAACGGTTGGAGTTATTGTCATCGGATAAGCACCTGAACTACCCTCTTCAGCTGTTTCATTAGCATTTTCCTCCGATGCAGTAGCTTCATCTGCTCCCTCTGAGTTAGAGTCCTCGTTAGACCCACATGCTACTAGCATAAGGGTTAAAATTAATAATGCAATTGCTAATTTCCAATATTTCATGTTTTTCTCTCCTTTTAAAATAGATCGATGACAGCAATAATGATAATCATTATCACTGATAATAATTATCATTATATATATATTCCACATGACAGTCAATACCATATTTAATATTTAAACTATATTTATCCCCCAGTAAGATCATCACTGAGGGATAGGAGTGGACTTTAAGCATTGTCTAGGAGGTTTGCGAATTAAAATAAACACAAATTCGACAACCATTTTGCTCTTGTATAGGAATATCCATATCGTAAATATCACGGAGTGCATCTGAATTAATAATCTCATTGGTTGCCCCATTTTTAACTAATTTGCCATTTTTCAAGGCAACAATCCGATCCGAATATACAGATGCAAAATTAATATCATGTAATACGATCACGACTGTTCTACCAAGATCATCGACAAGTTTGCGTAATATTTTCATAATTTGAACAGAATGCTTCATATCAAGGTTATTTAAAGGCTCATCCAGTAAAATATAATCTGTATCCTGTGCAATAACCATCGCTATAAATGCTCGTTGCTTTTGACCACCAGACAATTCATCTAAATACATATCCTGCATATCTGTTAAGTTCATGTATTCCATCGCTTGATCGACAAATTTGTTATCTTCACTATTTAAGCGTCCTTTTGAATAGGGATAACGACCAAATGATACAAGCTCACGAACGGTTAAACGCACATTAATATAGTTTGCCTGCCTTAAGATCGAGACACGTTTTGCAAATTCTGTAGATTTCCATTTTTTTACGTTGTTTTGATCAAGCAGAACTTCTCCTGTATCTGCTTCTAAGAGACGACTAACCATTGAAAGAAGTGTAGATTTACCAGCACCATTCGGACCTATAAATGATGTAATTGTTCCCGGCTCAATCGTTACGGATACATCTTCTACGACAGGCTTTTTACCAAACTGCTTTGTTAATCCTTTAATTTCTATCATCCTGATGCCCTACTTTCTTTTATTAATAAATAAATGAAATATATTCCACCGACGAAGTTAATAATGACACTAATGGTTGTGCGTAATTCAAAGATATGCTCTACCAAGAATTGACCACCAACTAATGCAACAATACTGATTAAACTAGCACCTAAAATTAATACAGAATGTTTATAAGTGACTAAATACTGATAAGATAAATTCGCTACAATTAAACCTAAAAAGGTAATCGGACCAACTAATGCTGTTGATGTCGCTATTAGTATGGAAGACAAGATGAGAATATTCATTACCATTCGATCATAGTTAATCCCTAAATTGATAGCATTTTCACGACCTAATGACATAACATCTAATTTCTTCATAATCCGGTAACCATATATAAACGAAAGCAATAAAATACCAATAGCAATATATAGTAGCTCTGCTTTCACATTTGTAAAGCTTGCAAATAATAGTGTTTGTAAACCTAAATATTCTACAGGATCAATCATTACCTGTAAAAAGGTAACAAAGCTTCCTAATAGTGTTCCAAGAATCATACCAATTAATAGCAGTAAGTAAATTGGATGCTTATCAGCCCTAAATAAAAATCGATACAAAAATAGGGCAAATAAAACCATCGCCAATACTGCTGCTCCAAAATTTAAATATTTATTAATAATCCAAACTGACATCGATCCTGCAAAGAAATAAATGAATGTCTGGACCACCTCATACATGGAATCGAGCCCCATTACAGAAGGGGTTAAAATACGATTGTGAGTAATGGTTTGAAACACTACCGTAGAATACGATATAGCGATCCCTGTAATTATCATGGCTGCAACACGAATCATCCTTCTAGGAAATGCATAATCAAATCCACCCTTGATATCATAAAATCCATATAACAGTACACAGATAATGACTAATAGGATTAGAAAGATCAGTTTAGTACTATTTTTTTGCATAGGCTCTCCCCCTAAATAACATAATTAAGAAGATCGCACTACCTATTACCGCTACCGTTATATTGACTGGAATTTCATATGGGTGAATAATAATTCTACCAACAATATCACAGACTAATAGAAAAACAACTCCTAATAACATGGTATGTGGAATGGTTTTGCGTAAATTATCACCAAAATATAATGAAACAATATTAGGTACGATTAAACCTAGAAAAGGGATCATTCCAACCGTAAGTACGACCGTTGTAGAAATGATAGCAACAAGTATTAGTCCAATATTCAAGACTACTTTATAACTTAAGCCTAAGTTTTTCGCAAATTCTTCCCCCATCCCTGCAACGGTAAATTTATTAGCATAAAGATAGGCTAGGATAACTGCTGGTATACTTACATATAACAATTCATACCGACCAGCAATAATTAAGGTAAAGCTGCCCATAAGCCAAGCAGAAATATTTTGAATAATATCTGCCTCATAGGCGAAGAAGGTTGTAATAGATGACAAAATATTACCAAACATAATTCCGATTAACGGAACAAAGATCGCATCTGTAAATTTAATTCGATCTAAAATTTGCATAAAAAGCAATGTTCCCAATAATGCGAAGATAAAGCTAAAAATAATTTGTTCCGTATAGGTTACATTCGTAATAAACAACATAGATATTAAGATTCCTAGTTTTGCTGCATCTAATGTACCTGCTGTTGTTGGAGAAACAAATTTATTTCGACTTAATGCTTGCATGATTAATCCCGCAATACTCATTCCGGCACCTGCTAATATAATAGCGACCAATCGTGGGATACGACTAATTAAGAAAATTTGTGTCTCTTCTGACTTCCAATCTAGTAAGTCACTTAAGCGAATATCAATCGCACCGATAAATAATGATACAATTGACAGAATAATTGTAGCTATTAATAACATCCAAAGTCTCATATGTAATCCTCTTCTAATCGAAATAAATGAAAATGATTATCATTCCAATTGCGATTATATTATATTAAAGCAAATAAGGAAAGTCAACCTAAAAATGCTATGATACTAATAAATGAAATGAAATTTCTCCTTTTCATCCTAGCTCTGGGAATTTATATTAAAAAAACACCTTCCTTCCATTTTGAATCTTGCGTTTTTAAGCTTTAATATCTATCATTAACAATGAATGTTCATTCTATAAAGTAAGAAGCAAAGGAGAATATAGCTTGATTATTATTATCGATAATTATGATTCTTTTACATATAACTTGGCACAATACTACCTTCAACTAACAGGTAATGTCACGATATTTCGCAATGATCAAATAACGATTGAAGAATTAAAAGCATTAAATCCCACATTAATCGTTCTATCACCTGGTCCTGGTTCACCTACTAATAGCGGAATTTGTCGGTCTATATTGCAGCATTTTTTTCAAACCATCCCAATTTTTGGTGTTTGCTTAGGCATGCAAATTATAGTTGATTTTTTTGGCGGAAATATTATTCAGGCTCGTGAACCAATGCATGGGAAAACCTCTCTCATCACACATGATCAAACAGGTATTTTCTCTTCGTTGCCATCACCACTTAAGGTAACTAGGTATCACTCTTTGAAAGTAGAGAATACTAGTTTTCCCACACAGCAATTATCGATTACCGCAACAACCGTTGATGATACCATTATGGGTGTCCGACATAAGTCTTTACCTATTGAAGGAATACAATTTCACCCTGAGGCGATTTTAACGGAACATGGTTTTCAAATGGTACAACAAAGCTATGATCATGCATTAAGAACGGAGGTGCTTGATTGAGACAACATATTGTGCAATTTGACTTTGAGAATCAACCTACTATGGCCTTTACCAAACCAGTTGAGATTTTGACTACGTATAACTTGCATGAGATTGAAATAATATTTAAAAAAATAGAAAAAGCATTAAATAACGGTTATTATGTAGCAGGATATGTATCCTATGAAGCTGCCCCTGCTTTTGACTCAAGCTATCAAGTTCATGATCCATCCTCGATGCCACTAGTTTGGTTTGGTGTTTATCCCGATCCTGAGTCATCGTTGCATTTCGAAAATAATGAGATGTATCAAATAGCAGCCTGGAAAAATACTATCAGTGAAAAACAGTATCATCAAAATATAGCAAAGATCCAACATGCCATTTCTGAAGGTTTTACCTATCAAGTCAACTATACAACAAGATTAACCTCACATTTTTCAGGAGACAGCTATTCTTATTATCATCAATTACGCAAGAACCAGGGGACTTCCTATAGTGCTTTCTTGGATATAGGCGATCATCAAATTATCTCTGTTTCTCCTGAATTATTTTTTAAAGTGCATCAGAACACGATTACTACGAAGCCAATGAAAGGAACGGTACATAGGGGAAAGACTTTAGCAGAGGATATACAATTAAAAAAAGGGCTTTACGAATCAGAAAAAAATCGTGCAGAGAATGTGATGATTGTTGACCTATTGCGCAATGACTTAGGTCGTATTGCTATCCCTGGTTCTGTTAAGGTGAAGCAACTATTTAATATTGAGCCCTATCCTACCGTGCATCAAATGACCTCTACAATTGAAGCAAAATTAGCTGCGAGCAGCAATGTCTGGCAATGGTTTGAAGCATTATTTCCTTGTGGCTCCATCACTGGGGCACCAAAAGTAGAGACAATGAAATATATTAAAAAATTAGAGAATTCACCTCGTGAAGTTTATTGTGGTGCCATTGGCTGGATTTCTCCAGATCGTGAGGCAACATTTAATGTTCCTATAAGAACCGTTTGGTTGGAAAAGGAAACAGGTGTAGCTTATTACGGCACAGGAAGTGGTGTTACATGGGATTCATCCAGTGCAGATGAGTACAAGGAGCTCATCCAAAAAGCTGCCGTACTTCATGAAAATCGATCTGCTTTTTCACTTTTGGAATCGATGTTACTTAAGGACGGGATTTTTCCATTACAATTTTATCATCTAGAAAGACTGCAGCAATCCGCTGAATATTTTCATTTTCCTTATAAAGAAAAAGAATGTAAAGCCTTATTAACTGAAGTAGCAACAAATTATCCGAATGGATGCTTTAAAGTGCGTTTAATGCTTAATTCTAGTGAGCTGAACTATACAATTGAACCTATACAGACCACCACTTCCCCGATCAAGGTACGTTTAGCTGAAGATTCAATAGATAAGAATAATATATTTTTCTACCATAAAACGACCAATCGATCTATCTATCAGTCATTCGATCAAAAGTTATCAGAGGAACATTTTACTACCCTACTCTGGAACAATTATGGTATGGTTACCGAATTCACTACTGGAAATGTCGTATTCGAGAAAAACGGAAATTATTATACTCCTCCAGTAAGTGATGGTTTATTGCCGGGAACGCTCCGTGCAAAGCTTTTAGAAGAAGAAAAAATAACGGAACGTCAAATTCGAGTAGATGACATTGATTTATTTGAACGAATTTGGTTTATTAATAGTGTGCGAGGATGGCTGGAGGTGTGTTTAGAAGTGTAAATTCCTAATAAGGAGTCACATACAATTAGTTTTGTGAAATATTTCTAAACAAATCATTCGTCTGCTTATTGGACATTTGGTACAATGCAATTAAATGGTATGTTTTTAAGGAGGATTATCAATGAATGCATATGAAGAATACATGAGGGAAATGGCTCGCCCTATGCGCGAAGAATTAACAAATGCTGGTTTTGATGAATTAACAACACCTGAATCAGTGGACCAATTTATGGCTGAAAACAAAGAATCAGCACTTGTTGTAATAAATTCTGTGTGTGGTTGTGCAGCTGGACTGGCTCGTCCTGCGGCAATTGCCTCACTTACAGGTGATAAAAAGCCTTCGAAGCTCGTAACCGTTTTTGCTGGACAGGACCGTGAAGCTACATCCCGAATGAGAGAATACTTTGAAGGAACCGAGCCCTCCTCTCCTTCGATGGCGCTTGTAAAAGACGGGAAACTGCAATACTTCATACCTCGGGAGCAAATAGAAGGCTTCGAAGTGGAAGAGATTATGACCCAATTAACAGATGCTTACTCAAAATATTGTTAAGGAGTTAATAAAGAGCAAGTTTTACCTTTATAAAAGGATAAAACTTGCTCTTCATTTGTATTCTCTTAGTTTAAATTAAAATCTGATTATAATGGGGCTATAAAAAAGATTGATCAGAACAACTTACAATAATAGAAATTTGGACAAAGTTACTGTGATATCTATCAGCTTTTTTCCTTTTCTACCGATACCATTAAAAACATAGGTCTTCGAGTCTCATCTTTCATTTCAGGAATACTCTTTAGCATTTCATTGGAAGGCACTGATTCCTTGACTGCTTTTATCATAAAACCAGTGTCAATTAAGTTATTTATATATGTCGAAATCGTCCGATGGTATTTTGTCACATTCTCATCTAAGAATATTGTTTCACGTATTCCTTCTATTTGATAATTGTCAACTGGCCAATGTAGGCGATTTCCTTTTTCATCATATATCCAATCTTGTACATTCCGAGAGGTGAAAATGGGATGTTCAACAGAGAAAACGAACCTTCCCCCAGGCTTTAGACAATCATATACCTTCTTGCAAGTTAATTTAAATGACTTAATATAGTGAAAAGCCAACGAGCTAATAACCACATCAAATTCTGAATTTGAAAAATTGATGTCTTCAATCGGTATCTTTAAATACGAAATTAAAGGATCATTTGTCATTTCACGGGCTTTTTGAAGCATGTTTTCAGAAATATCTACACCTATTACAGAACTTGCTTGCTGCTCACGTGCATAACGGCAATGCCAACCAAAACCACAGCCTAAGTCAAGTACACTTTTACCCTTTAGTTCTGGTATTAACTCTTTTAATATATGCCATTCACCAGCACCTTTAAGACCATTAACTGATCGTGGCATTTGTTCATATGCAGAAAAGAACTTTGGATCATCATACTTATTTTGTTTCATTATTCATTCATCTCCTATTATTTAGCTCCCCGCTTTAAGAGGCTACTCGTCTTCAGTTAACCATCTCTTACCTCATTATTTAACTAAATTTAAAAAAACACAGTTACCTATACTAAATCCTTCTAAGATCAAGGAAATATATTCAGTTACCCTACGCTATTCAGAATAAATCTGTATGTTTTAAGCTCCTACATTTTACTATATCCAATAACAGCAAGGATAATAATAGTGCTGATTACAAACATGGTCTTGATTAAAAATAAACGGTCTTCCTTAAGTTTAAGGAAGAAACTCCGTATGATTTTAATAATCAGAAGTATGATTATTAGGATCGTAATTGGACCTCCGACGTCTTCACCACCTGAACCACCTTTCCCTCTACCATATACTATCCGAGTAGGGAAAATCAAAATGACGGCAATACAAACAAATGCAGTCATTACAATAAAAAAAGCTATAAGTTTATCATCAACGAGGCCAATATTTACAATCCAATCTGCTACTGTATCAATTAACCACGTTGCACCTATAAAAACAGCATAATGAAATCCTTGAATCAACTCCAAGAAGTCTTGCCCGAAACTTTTTAACATTTGATTGTAATTACTATCCTCCATCCTTATAAATCTTTTATTTATTACTTTTAAAAAGAAGCCTTTGAAATAAGTGAAATAGAGCAAAATAATTTAATAAAAATTAACCTTATTCTATGAATTTACCCGTTTGTAAAAATGTCGCAAAACTAGCCGTGAATGTAATTGTATGAAACATAATTTTCAATTATTGAACTTTACTCACACTTTTTTCAACGTCATACCTTCATCCAGTTTATCAGATAATCATGTTTATAGAGATCGTCTGGATAATAAATAATACCTGTATCCCCATCCTCATACAGAAATTGAAGAAATTCATTTAACGCACCCATATACTCTGCATATAAAAATTCAAAACTAATCGTCTCCTTCGGCATAAGGTTCTTCTCACAGACAGCTGGATCGGTATAATTCATATATGTACGACAAGGAATCGGGCGAATTTCATATGCTAAGCACTGATTGGTCTCCGTATTTAACAATGGGCATGGAAGGAGACTTTGACGATATTTCATCTTAAAATCTTCGACCTCTTCAAAACTTATTTGACTAACTTCTTCTATTTTTTTGCTATATTTCTTATAATAAGCGGAGAGATGCCTCTGGATAACAATCTGTCTTTCATTAGAAAACTGATTGATTGCTGCCAACATTAGCTTAGCTTCCATTTCATTTATTATGATAGGAAAGTAACAGCAAAAGGCACAGCCCATACGACAGGTCGATGATAGCTCAACATGGTCTTCCATTCTCGTTATTTCATCACTCACTACCGCTAATAGCTCTGTAAAACTTGCCATAAGCTTTTCATCAATCGTAGCTTCTTTATCCGCCCATTTTTCCACGACATGATAGAATCTATCTCCATCTATTTCATATTCGTTTGTTAGTTGCTCACACTTTTTTTGGATAGTTTCAAAGGATAAATATTGTTCCATATAGTTAAACTCCCTATTTTTGATGTACCGTTCTATTGTTAACCATTTTTGAATAGAAGTAAATACTTATCCTAGTAAAACAAAAAAGCTAACCAGAACGTGGCTGATTAGCTCAAATTTCATTATTGAATTACTCGACGAACATGTCCTGTAAAGGTGCTCTTCCAGTAGCTATTACTCATGCTTTCAACCGCGACACCTGAAGAACTTTGAGACCCAATAAATTTATTGTTACCAAGATATATTCCTACATGGCCATTTGTTTTATAAGTATTGAAGAACACTAAATCTCCTGGCTTCATCTCACTTGTTGATACCCTCTTACCTACAGAAGAAAGAGCTGAAGTACTTGAAGGGATACTTACACCACCTTGTCTAAATGCCCAACTAACAAATCCAGAGCAATCAAATCTTCCATTCGCGATATCATATGCTGTTCTACCGCCACCGAAGACGTAAACAGAATTTCCGATGTATCGATTACCAGCATTTATAATTGTTTGTAGATTTCCACTAACTGTACTATTATCTGAACTACTAGCATATAATTCAATACCTGCACTTCCAGAAGCATCATTAGAAGAAGATTGAGCTTCTAATTCCTTTTGTCGTTGCTGTGCTTCCTTTAATGCTTGTTGTTTATTTGCTAAAACTTCGTCTTCGATTTTTAATTCTTCTAAGACATCTGCATTAGCATCTTGCTTTTGTTGTAATTCTGATTTTAATTGTTCATTTTGATCTTTTTGAGCAACAATTTGCTTTTGCATTGCTTCATATTCGACTTTCATCTCTTCTAACTCTGTAAGTTTATCATCTAAAGTAGATTTCTCTTGTTCTAATTCTAGTTTATCGTTCTCTTGTTCTTCTAAAAGCTTTTGATCAGCATCTGTAATCTTTGTAACAAGTGCGAATCGATCAATAAAGTCCAAGAAATTGTCTGCACCTAAGATTACTTCAAGATAACTAGTAGAACCACCGTTTTGCTGCATTGATGAAATTCTATCCTTTAAGATCTCATTTCTTTTCTCTATCTTTTCTTCTTTTTCCTCAATGGTTTCATTTAAACCTTCTACTTCCTTCTCCGTGGAAGCGATTTCACTTTTCGTTTCTGTGATTTTTTTCTCATTGTCTTCTATCGCTTCATCTAATCGATTGGTTTGTTCTGTTAAAGAGATTAACTCTTGTTTTATCTTTTGTAATTCTGTTTCTTTTTCATTTATGTCTGATTGTAATGAAGATCGTTGTGCTTGAATGTCTTCTACTGTTTCTGCTTGCACTGTAGTATGTACGAAAAACAAACTTGACATAACCGTAGCGGTTACGGCTGAACGTTTCATAATAACTTTCCAATCTCGCACTATTTTCCCCTGCCTTCGATCTTTTTTTCTCTCGCCCTTGTAGTCTAACATAAAAATATGTCAAAAATATTATTGAAATGTTACAATTATATTTCAATAAGACTAATTCTTTTATCCTACTTACAAAAAATTGGTTCTTTTCACCTTTCTAGTATTCTGTCGGTCTCTTTTTTTCTACAAAATTAAAAACAGAAGCAAACAAATTAGCTCCTGTTTTTTAGTAGTAAAACGTTATTCTTCAATTAAATGCTCATGCTTCATAAAATCTTGTTTTTCTTGTATTTTTTTAAAGGCCCGGTGTGCTGGCATCATAAGAGCTATTGCTAGAATACTTAAGCTGAAAAATATCGCTAACCCTTGGAATTGCCATAGAACGAATAGGATCCCGAACATTCCTAGTATCATCACAAAAGTGGATAATGGATTTAAAATCATAATAAAGAAAGCACTTTTCAAAACCTGTAAGATCTTCATATCATAGTAGACATAGACAGGGAAAACGTACATTACTGTTAAAGTAAATAATATACTAATAAACAGAAACGGAATCGTTAATAATAATGTATGGTCATTTTCTGATATTGTTATGAATAAAAAATCTAAATATAATATATACCCAAATACTAGTAATATATACCCTATGATATTAGCACCCTTTAAAGAATCACGAAAGGCTCTCCAAAACGTTTTAAAAATAGCTACATCCGGATACCCGGTAATCCACTTTCTTACTACTGTAAATGTCGCAGCTGTTGCAGGAAATACTCCGATTACTATGCATCCTAGTATAGAAAAGGCAATCCATAACATGTTTAAATAAGCGACCTTTGTTATCCATTCCAATGCCTTATTAATTGCTTGCATCCTTCTCACCTCTCAAAAAATTACAGTAGAGGTAACTACTAATGACTGTAATTACCTCATTGATATTCTTATCCTTTTAAACCACTCGTACTGATCCCTTCTACTACATATCTTTGGAAAATAAAGAAAATAATAAAAACTGGTATCAAGGAAACTACTGACATGGCAAACATTGCCCCCCAATTGGAGACTGTTTCATTACTCAGGAACATGTTTAAAGCCATCGACACGGTGTATTTTGATGGACTGTTTAAGTAAAGAACTGGTCCTAGTAGATTATCCCATGTCCAATAGAATGTAAAAATTGCCGTAGTTGCCAATGCTGGAACAATTAATGGCAGAATGATTCGATAATAGATACCAAAAGTATTACATCCATCTATTGTTGCTGCTTCATCCAATTCTCTTGGGATTGTTCGAATAAATTGAACAAGCAAGAAAATGAAGAACGGATGACCGAAAAAGGCTGGAACAACTAATGGTTTTAAAGAATTTAGCCATCCTAATTCTGCAAAGATAATGTACTGTGGAATCATTACTACTTCATATGGAAGCATTAATGTCACAATCATAATCGCGAACCAGAAGTTTCTTCCTACAAACTTTAGTCGCGCAAATCCAAAAGCGATTAACGAACAGGATACTAAGTGACCGACTAACACAAATGCGACAAATATCGCTGTATTTTTAATAAAGGTTCCAAACCCGTGGTCACCAAAACCTTCCCATCCTTGTGCATAGTTACCTAAAACGAATGGATCAGGAATGAAGGATTCTGCTGTCACAAATATTTGCTCACTCACTTTAAAGGAACTCATTACTAACCAAAATACTGGGTACAATAACAGAATGGCAAAACCACCAACAAGCACATGATAAATGATCTTTTTTAGATGTTTTGGCTTCATCGTTTATCTGCCCCCTTCTGATTCGTAGTGAACCCAAAATTTTGATGTAAGGAAAATGATCGATGTTAAGATCGCAATAATGATTAGCATTATCCATGCCATGGCGGAAGCATAACCCATACTAAAGAACTCAAAACCTTGTTTGAATAAGTATAAAGAGTATAGTAAGGTACCATCTAAAGGCCCACCAGTTCCTTTCGAAATAATAAACGCTGGAACGAATGTCATAAATGCAGCGATCGTTTGCATAATGGCATTAAATAAAATAACAGGACTTAACATTGGAATCGTAATGTGAAAAAACTTTTGAAAAAAACTTGCTCCATCGACACTTGCTGCCTCGTAATAACTTTGCGGTATCGACTTTAACCCTGCTAAGAAGATGAGCATGGAAGAACCGAATTGCCAAACAGAAAGGAATATTAGCATCCAAAGCGCAGCAGTTGGGTCACCAAACCACCGAACAGGATCAATCCCCATTGACAATAATGCTAAGTTAACAATACCTTCGTCACCGAAAATGTTTCGCCACATAATCGCAACTGCAACACTTCCTCCAATTAATGAAGGTAAGTAATACAATGTGCGATATAAACCAACAGCGCGAGAAGCTGTATTTAATAACATGGCTACGATTAATGCAAATGCAAGACGTAAAGGTACACCTGCAAATACATAGATAAAGGTGATTTTTAAGGAATGCAAGTACCTAGGATCATTTGTAAACATTTCTTTAAAGTTATCAAAACCGATCCATTGTGGAGCGGAAAAAAGATCGTAGGATGTAAAGGAAAAATAAAGGGAAGCGATGATTGGAATGATCGTAAAGGCTAAAAAGCCAATGATGAACGGTCCAATGAATAGATATCCCCATAGATTCTGCTTTATATTTGTTTGCATTTTGTGAGCTCCCTTCACTTATTTTTGAAGGATAGCTGATCCAGACAGGATCAGCTATCCTCACCACAAATTACTTTAGTATACTTTCTGCATTCGTTCTAAAGTGTTCGGCAGCATCCTCTGGTGTAATTTCTCCATAAGAAATTTGTTCCGATAAATTGGTTAGTAACTCAATGATTTCACCTGCTGCTGCTGGATCTGCTGGTCCCATAGGTGTACTGTTTTCTTCCACCCATGAAATATATTCGAATACTTCTGCTTGAGAGGAAGATACTTCTTCAGCTAGAGCTTCTTTAACAGCTGAGGAAACTGGTACTCCACGTTCACCAAGAATTAATTTATTTGCTTCGATGTTGTTAACAAAGAAATCGATAAATTTAGCTGCTTCTGCTTTCGCCTCTGAATTCTCTGCTACAGAGAAGAACATACTAGGCTTTAAGAAAAGACCATCTGAAACATTTGGACCAGGCATTGGTGCAATATTAAAGTCTAATCCCGATGTTTGCTCTAATCCTACAAATTGGTTAGACCATTGGAAGATCCCAACTCCTTCACCTTTTACAACTGGGTCATCCTCTGGACCAGCCAGTTGAGCCATAAAATCTGGTGTTGGTGTAGCGCCTTTTTCCACTTCCTTTTGAATCATGGAGAAGAAGTCAACAAATAATTGATCATCTTCATAGCCTAAACCACTACCATCCTCTGCATATAAGCGCTTACCATTTTGTCTTAAATAGTAATTGAAGAATACATCTGCTTGGAATCCGTTATCGAAATAAACACCTGCATCTGCTGCTTTTTGTGACATTTCCATAAAGTCATCCCAAGTCCAATCTTCAGGAATTTCTTCAATACCAATTTCTTTTAATTTTTCCGGGTTATATTGGAAGCCAACTGCATTTACCCCAAGATTAAAGCCATAAAGACCGTCATTCACTTTTCCTGTATTAATATTATCTTCTGAAATATTATCTACATTAATTTCACTACCTATAAAGTCAGATAAGTTAGCTAACTGTCCATTCTCTGCATATTGAGAAAGATAGGATAAATCCATCGCTATAATGTCTGGTAATTCATTTGCCGCTGCTTGCGGAGCCAGCTTTCTCCAATAGTCATCCCAGCTTGCATATTCTGGCTCAATCGTGACACCTGGATTTTGCTCTTCATATAGTTCGATAACTTCTAATGTATAGTCATTTCTACTTTGTTCACCCCACCATGCGATTCGAAGCTTTACATCACCAGATGCTTCATCAGAGCCTTCATCGGAGGAATCTCCACTTGTATTTTCTTCGGATCCTTCCTCGCCACCACATGCTGCTAGAAATAGAACCATGACTAATCCTAACAGTAATAATAAAGATTTTTTCATTTCTTTCCCCTCCCCTTTTTAAATAACGCTTATCTGAAAGCGATTACAGTTACATCATATCATTTCTTTTTCAAATGGTATGATAGAAAAATCAGAGTTAAATGTATAAAAAGTAGAGGCTTTCCTTCTTAGGAATTCGCTCTACTTTTTCCCGATTAATCATACGATTTTATTATTTCAGATGGTGTGTATCCTTTAATGCGTTTAAATAGTTGACTAAAATATTGTGGATTATTACCAAAGCCCATTCTTTCCGCTAATTCAAACACTTTAACATCTTCCTCTGTTTCAATAATTTCTACTGCCCGATTAATTCTCACATTCGTAACATACGACGAAAACCGTTGACCAACCTCTTTTTTAAATAATTTCCCTAAATAATCTGGATTCATGAACATGCAATGATTTCCGATCCATTGTAAGGATAATTCGGGGTTCTCCAATTCCATTTCAATACACTCCAACATTTGCTTTACGACTTTAGAATAACGTTTAGGATTTTGTTGTTGATCAATCAATGTTTCAAATAGTTGATGGAAAAACTGTTGGAATTGTTGAATATGAGAAAAATCCTCCATCCGAGTAATTGCCTCTATTCTATTCTCTTCCATATTCGAATGATATTTGCTCATCATTAATAAATAAATTTGAATAAAATAACCTTTGGCAGCTTTAGGTTCGATGTTATAATCCTTTAATCCTTCACAAAACGTTTGGATGAATTCGTTTGCTGTAGATATGTCTTTTTTCTTTAACAGAACAATTATTTTATCAATATCAACTATTTTTATTTGCTTTTGATTATATCCTTGATAGTTGATCCAATTCTGACTTGTAATGAAATCACAGGAGGAAGCATAAAAGGATTGTGCAATAGCATGCTCTAGCCGAAATTCAAAGAGAAGTAATTCATCAACTGTAAAACTTCTAGAGATAATGGTCGTAATATGCTGACCTGTTTCCCTTATTAATCGCTGGTGGTATTGTTTGAGTATACCCTCTGTTGTAGAAGTGAAAGGCTCCATGATCACAACACTTTCTCCCACAATTGTCCCAATAAGCTCCTTATCCTCATGATCTAACGAATATTTTTCTAATATCGTTTGTAGTGACAAGTATTCTTTTAGATCTTCTAGAAAGAATACAATAAAACAAATTGGCTGCTTAAATTTTTTCCACATTATCTCCTTTATTTGTAGCTCTAATTCCTCTGATAATTGCGGATAAATAAGATATTTTTTTAAAATATCCTCATATTCATAGTGATGGAGCTTTAGTGCTTCTTCTTGAATGGATTGCATATATTCATTTGCTTCATCCTCTTCCTTCTTTTCCCTCACAACTTCAGTGAGAGCTTCCGAGATTTTCTCTTCATTACATGGTTTTAATAAATAGTGACGGACACCATACCGCATAGCTTGCTGGGCATACTCAAATTCACTGTATCCTGATAGAAAAATCCACTTGATTGCAGGAAATCTTTCCCTTGTTTTTGAAACAAGTCCAATTCCATCTAATCCAGGCATCGTAATATCCGTAATGACAATATCAGGTGAATCCTTCTCGATAAATTCTAATGCTTCAATCCCATTCATCGCTTTTCCAGTTAATTGGACACCATAACTCTCCCAGTCAATGATCATCGAGATTCCATCCAAAATCATTCTTTCATCATCCACTAACAACACTTTGTACATAGGCTGTTTCCCCCTCTTTTGGTACCTTGATCATTACATGAGTACCTTGACCCTTTTCACTTTCAATGGTAAGACCATAATTCTCACCAAATAAAATTTTTAGTCTTTCCTCAATATTTTTCAGTCCGATTCCTGTCCCCTTCGGCTGATAGTCTCCTGTCATGATCCTATTTATATAATTTTCTTCCATCCCTGGCCCATTATCCTTAATCGAGATCAATATATCTTCCCCATGTTCTTCTATTTTTACTGTGATCGTACAAACCCCAATCATTTCTTGTAATCCATAACGAATAGAGTTCTCGACAATTGGTTGTATGATCGATTTTGGAACAAGTATATGACGATATTTTTCCGGAATATCTTGTTGAAAAACTAATCTTTCTTCAAAACGATAGCGTTGAATTGTAATATAGTGCTCAACAATCGTCATTTCTTCTATTAGAGGTATAAGTGTACCCTTCATATTTATAGATGCTCGTAATACATAGCCAAGTGATTCTGCCATTTGTGATATTTTCTTTTCTCCAACCATTTTGGCAGACCAATTAATGGATTCAAGTGTGTTATACAAAAAGTGAGGGTTGACCTGTGCTTGTAATGTTTGATATTCTGATTCCTTTATAAGCAGTTGCTTTTTATAATTTTCACTGATTAAATCATTAATTTGTTTCATCATTAGCTTGAAATTCTCATGCATTTGGCCCGCTTCATCTTTTGAAAAACTTGTCCCAAGTTCAGTATCCTTATAATCTAAATCTCCTGTTTGCACTTTTTTCATTTTTCGATTGAGGCTTTCAATGGGATTAACAATACTACCTGTAAATTTTGAACCTAAAAAGATCATGAGTAAGAATAAAACAAAATAAGTAATGAAGACTGCTGTTCTTGTTTTGGTAATGACAGTAAAAAGATTGCTGTACGGAGTTAATATCATATAAGTCCAATCTAGATGATTAGCTTCTGAATAAGTAAGAAAATATCTCTCTCCATTATATTTTACAAGTTGATACCCTTTTTCACTGAGATCATATTGAGATGGGTAAATATTTTCCACCTGACTCTGATTAGAAAATATTTGCTTTCCCGCTTTATCAAAAATAAGAAAGCTCGTCTCCTCCTGCTCCAAGTTATTCGTAAGTTCATGAACGATTTCTTCAATATCTACCCTAACTCCAACAAATCCAATTGTATCGAACGAAAACTCTAAGTATTCTCTTATCTCTCTTGTTGCAATCAAGGTTGGATCCTGTTCAGATGGTGATACCCAGCTTACCCCGCCCTCTTCTGAAGTTGCATTTTGCTTCATCGTCTTTAATCGGTCACTAGGAAGGTTCATGGAAAAATTCCCACTAACGAATTCTTTGTCCGCCACATCATAGACTTGGATAGATTGAACATATTTGTTCAGTGCACCAATATCGACAAGTCTTTTCCTTAACTCCATGCCAATTGTAAATTGATCATAATTAGAGTCTGAATTACTTAACTCTTTTAAATATGATTGGACGTACGTATCTGTTGCAATTTGATAGGAAAGCCGCTCCATTTTTTTTAATTCTGCCTCCACTGAATTGGATGAGACCTGAAGAGCTTGCGCTGATTGACGGTAAATTTCTTTATTATATTGCTGGAATGCATACTGTAAAATGGATAATCCCCCAATACTGAACGCAACTAACACTAATGATGTCAAAATAACCATTTTATATTTTAATCGTAAGTTAAGATAAGCATCCTTGATTTTACCGATCATTTTAACACCTCACCCCATCTGTTAACGCTTTCAGTCATTGCATTCTCATTATATTTCGAATTAAGGGGTTCGTCAATGTAACCCAAACTGTTTTAGGAGAGGGTATAATAAGAGTATAAGAATAAATTTTATCTGAAGGGAGTAGTATGGATGAAACGACATGAGGCTTTAAATCCTTTATCTCACCACCATCATCACGCTCTATTGATGGCAGTTGAAATGAAAAAGGCAGGAACTAAAGATAATAAGAAAAAATACAAAGAATTAATACGAGAGTTAATCGATTTCTGGGAAGGTGATGAAGAGGATCACTTTCGCGATGAGGAAGAAACTTTATATCCATTATATTTAGTTCACGCAGAGAATGCGAATACAGAATTAGTAAAAGAGGTACTTTATCAGCATGCACAAATCAGGGGCCTTGTTCACTCTTTAAGAGAAAATCAACAAACCTCTTATGATAAAATGCAGCAATTAGGTAATTTACTAGAAAAGCATGTACGCTTAGAGGAAAGAGAACTGTTTCCTTTAATTGAACAAGCTGTCCCAGAAAAATACTTATATCAAGCAAATGGAAAGTTTCACCGAGATTCTTATAGTGGATACTAGAAAAAGATTAGCTAGTGGGATTACCAAGTATCGTCAAGCCTAGTAATCCCACTTTTTGTTACATGCTACTTATCAAATTCTCTAATCTGTCAAGGTTTTGCTCATTTGCTTCTTTTACAAATGGCTTTGCTTCGTTATAGTCTTCTATTGTTTCAAAGACCATGCTCCAGCCAATACGTGTGTAACCCTCATCCGCAATCTTCATGGTGATCTCTAATGTAAAGACATGGTCTGGTTCAAGGTGCCGAATGAGCAGACGTTCATTTGGGGTTATTTTTACAAACTTGCTCTGATTTTCAAAGTCCATGCCATTAGGGCCATGCATAGTATATTTCCAAAGCCCACCTTCTGTAAAATTAAATTCATGAAAAGTATTAGTAAACCCTTTCGGTCCCCACCATTTTTTTAATAAATTTTGATCACGGAAAGCCTTAAATACTTTTTCAGGTCTAGCCAATAACATTCTAGAATGATTGATCTCTAAATGAGAAGTCGAGCCCATTATCCTTCTCCTTTCATTAATTTCACTAGCTTGTCCAACATAATCCCCGTCCCATGCTCACGAATTTCAGGTTTATCATGGCCATCTACATAGGTGCCTTGTTCTGTATAGATTAAATGTGTCCCCGTTTCTGTTGCGTTAAATTCAACCGTAACTGTAGAAACAGAAATACGGTTTTCCCCCTGGTCCATAGTATAGGAATAAATAATTCGTTCATTTGGTACAATTTCTTGATAGGTTGCTTCAAAATGAAAGACTGGTCCTTCTGGTGGTCCACCATGATTCGTTTCTTTTCCACCCACTTGAAAATTAAATTGATCTGCCTTGGCAAACCATTGGGCTTTTAATTCAGGAGTCGACCAAGCTTTAAAAACCTGCTCATTCGGTACTTCCAATGTTCTATCGATAATAAAAGTATCATGTGTTACAAATCGTTCTGTCATTTTTCATCTTCCTCCTTTTTTTGTTGATTAGTCAACATTGCCTGTAGTCGATCAAGTGATTGATCTACTTGTGTTTTTTGCTTCAAGAAATACTCTTCGTGACTTTTTCTCATCATCTGTAAAAGCATGGTGAAATGTTCAATGGTTAACTCCTCATCCTTTTGCATGAGCCTTACTACATGCTGCAACTCCTTCAGTAAAATTTGCTGTGAATGAATGTTTTTCTTCATTCGATCCATTTGAATATACAGTATATCTAATGGATTATAATCATCACTAGCCAAGATTGCCTTAATCTCTTCTAGGGAAATATCAAGTTCCTTTAG
Source organism: Gracilibacillus sp. JCM 18966 (assembly GCF_055392695.1). NCBI lineage: Bacteria > Bacillati > Bacillota > Bacilli > Caryophanales > Bacillaceae > Gracilibacillus > Gracilibacillus sp. JCM 18966. Next base: position 3,777,271 of record NZ_AP043883.1, read on the forward strand.
AGCTAAAATTTGTTGTAGACGCTTTATATCTGATTCATTGTATAACCTGTAACCCGAGCTCGTGTATTCAGAAGGAATAAACAATCCAATCTGATCATAATAACGCAATGTTCTTATGGTGAGTCCTGTTAATTTGGCTAACTCCCCCACTTTCCAATACTTTTTAGTGATCATGATCACCCTCTTTTAGTTGGGATTTTACCGGTAATTCCATTATAAACCATTACGTCACGTTAGACTCAAGAGAATAGGAAAGAAAAAATGGGATTACCAAATAACTGATAATCCCAATACCTGAATCTTATCCTTGGTTATTCAACAAACGTTCTGTATAGTAGCGAAGTGTATCATACGCATATTTGCTTATGAAATGACGTTTGTACTGTTGATCCACTAACTTCTTAAAAATGCTCATCTGACTGGCAACCCTCTCATGCTTCCTTTTTTGTTCAAATTTCTTAGCTATATTTAATTGGGTTGACAAGAGATGTGCTACACGATCATTTATTATGTCATCATTTTCTTGATACTGAGTAACGAGATTAATGATATCCTGTACTACAGGGTCATAGTGAATGGTTAACCATTCCGTTGGGCTCATGGTAACTTTTCCTGCCCCGGCATATTTTGTAACCGTTGAGACAACTTTCTCTAATGGAACAATTTCATAAGTATAAGGGAGTTTCTCTTCATAACGATATTCAAAAGTAAAAGGCTCACTAGGTGGATCTGTTTTACTCATATTCTCACTGCCGACAATATGAGAAGACCATGCCCAATTCCCGATGGTAGATTTATCATGCCATGTAAAGCCTTTTGTGAATAGATTTTCCCCGTTATTATCCCAACTACTTCCGATATAACTTCCATACTTGTTTGTTACTTTGGAGTTGACGATTAAATTCCTGTTATAAGCATGCTGAAATAACTTTGCCCATTGTTCATCCATATTTTTTGTATCTAAGCCTTGTATTTCTGCACCTATAATTGGTTCACTAAACCCATTAAAAACAGTTGTATCTGCAGCAATAGACGCACCATTCCTAGCATTTAATGCACGTGATAATGTATCACGTGCGTAGGTTGCAATAGCATTAACATTATCTAATACCTTTACGTGGCTAGAATTGTCTAGATACGTATTATACAGATGACCGGAACCTTGACGAATCATGGGAACTCTTTGTCCTACATTTTGATAGTGGCTATAGGCGATAGTTAATCGAATTCTCTGATTACCATCTTTAATTTCATTGCCATTACTACTAACATAGTTGACATAATCTTTATCTCCTGATCCATTTAAATGTACCTTACTATGATAAGCTGCATATGCCATGATCTGCTCTTTCGTAGCACCTTCGTTTCGCATTTGATAGTAAGCACTATCAGATTTAAGGTTGTTGGCAATATATTGCTCTTCCATATATTTAATAGACGGATAAATGACACCATTAGGATCTGGATTTTCGGAAGCCGCTAGACCAATTTCATTCCAGGAAAGAGTTACGTTTATCGATCCGTTCTCAATATCAATTAATCCATCTGAAGCAATAGAAAATGTATTATGGTCAATCCATACATTATTTGCTCCGTTTACTTTTATAAAGGTCCAGCCTACTTCCTTATGTCTTTGAGTATCATCCCACTGCCACATTCCATCGAAGTTTAAATTTCTTATCACAATATCATTACTAGAACGATTCAATTTAAATTCTACATGTTTAATCGTTGGTTCACCGTTTTCAGAAAATATGGTTAACCCATTTACATCACTGATACTAAGCTTGGAAACACCTGATTCTGCAATAACAGGGTTCGTATAGCCATTAGATGGATCTGAATACTTGGTAATAAAGCTATACTTTTTCCTTTCTTCGTCACTAAGATTTAATTCATGCCAACCGAGGTTAAGGTCACTCATTACTTCAATTACTTTCACACTACCAGTACGAGCATCTAATAGTGCTTGTAGAAATTCCCTTTCATTACTAATTTCCCGATGATACGAGGTTCCCTCATAGCTCGTTCGATCCTTAACACCTAATGAGGCAAATCCAGTTACAGATAAAAAACTTTGATCATAGTCTTTCACTTCTCTTGAGGTGTTTGGAATCGTATCTATATTCTCTGCATGGATAACTTTACTGCCATCTAAGTACAAGGTAGAAGTTACGAATACGAACAGCACTAAATAAAGAAATGTCTTCTTCATGTCATGGCTCCTTTCTTTTTTCATTTTACAAGTGATAATTATTGATAACGCTTACAATACAGGGAGTAATAAAGGGAGTTACACATTAGAGTTAATCATGGTGAGGAATTTTATGATGATAGATAAGAGCTGAGTAACAACGTTGTAAAAGAATTATACATCGAATTTTTTTATTTGTAAAGGTGATCTTTTTCTACTAGTTCAAGTACTAATGGTCACAAACATTATAATTTCCTAAAACAGATAATATATTAGAGAACGCAAAATGAGTTGTATCTTTAGAGATTTGCTCTAACTCACTTATTTCTTCACAAACCACTTCAGCTAAATAGTTAGACTCTCCACTTATTCTCCATAAATTTATGATATTACTGTTCTTTTCACAATAATTGGTTAACCTTTCACATTTCGTTGTTTGAAATAAAACGAATCCATGAATCCCTTTATTAAGTTCTTTATTATTTACCTCTATTGTATAACGCTTGATCACATTATCCTCTAATCTTTCTATTCTTGATTTAACAGCAGGAGATGACATGTTTATTTGTTTACCAATATCAGTGTATGTAAGTCTCGAATTTTTTCGTAATAAATCTAAAATTTGGTGATCGATGTGATCCAACATTCTCTTCCCCCACTTTCTTTAAATTTTAAAGTTTTTCATAGTATATAACTTAAATATCCCATTGTAAACAACACTGCATAAAATTAAAATACTTATGAGGTGATAATATGACATGTTCGATCTTTTCCAATTACAACATTGGAAACTTAAATCTTGATAATAGAATTGTCATGGCTCCCATGACAAGGGGATTTGCTGATAATGAAACAGGTGAAGTCAATTATTTGATTGCGGACTATTATGGAAAGAGAGCAAGATATGGTGCAGGACTAATCATCACAGAAGGTATTGCCATTAATGAATTAGCCAAAGGGACATTTGGGATACCTGGAATTTATACTCACTCTCAAACTCTAAGTTGGCAAAAGGTTACTAGAGAAGTTCATCAATATAAAACCAAAATCTTTGCACAGCTTTGGCATGTAGGCAGATTAAGTCACCAGAAGGTTTTAGGAGGGCATGCTCCCGTTTCACCGTCTTCCTTAGCTGCAAATGGCTTCGTTCATAGATTAAGACACCCATATCAAACACCTAAATCATTAAGTAAGCAGGAAATATACAGCATTATAGATGATTATAAAATAGCAGCAAGAAATGCAATGGAAGCTGGTTTTGATGGCATTGAAATACATGCAGCTCATGGATATCTCATTGATCAATTTATAAATGAAAAAACAAATCTTCGCAAAGATGAGTTTGGAGGATCTTTAAAAAACAGACTAAGATTTTTAGATTTAATAATTAAACAAGTAAAGAAGGTTGTACCAAAAAATAGAATCAGTATAAGAATATCTGAGAAAAAAGATGACGATAAGGATTACACATGGGAACAGCCGGAGGAAATAGTACTAGCTATTATTGAAGTTCTCTCTAAACATAAGATAAAAATCGTGCACCCTTCTGTAGAAAATTATGATTATGCGCTCAAAAATGATAAAAGATCCCTTCATGAATTATTTAGACAATACTGGGATCATACCATCATAGCAGTAGGCAATATAGATCCTTATAAGGGAAGTTCTATCGTTGATACCAAACAGGCAGACTTAGTAGCATTTGGTCAATTATTTCTAACCAATCCTGATTTAGTTATTCGACTTAGAGCGAAACAAGAGATTTTTCCGTATAAAACAAAAAATAAATTAACATGTTTATTTTAACAGTGAGAAATTCCTCAAGTTCCAAAAAGGTCCTCATCCGTCTGAGGATCTTTTCAGAGCTGGAACTGGACCCAAATTTCCCTCGTCCTTGCTACGAGGCATTCTTAACAAAATCCATAAATATATTGCCATAAGATATGTATTCCTCTTAGCAAATAGGGAAATACATATTATAATTCATTAAACTAATAACTCTTCTTTAGAAACAATACTCCATCCATTTGCTACAAGTTTTTCTAGATAATCACTAAAACTAATTTCCTCTAGTTCTATTGCAAGTGGGTGTAACGATACATAACATTCATTTGTATCATAGTTTATAGTCACTTTGACAACCTCATATCCATTATGAAATCTTGAGTCAAACCCCGGATCATCCATAATATCTCCCTTAACAGGACGTATGGGTGATTCAAATGTTTTCATTACTAATTTCGTACTATTGTATCCTTCCTTTTGTTCCTTAGAAGATGTTAGAAAAATGAACATTTTGATTTTCATAACATTATCTCCTCGTATATTATATTTAAGCCCATCTGTTGGACTCACTATTTTCCTCATTTGACCTGCAATAAATTTCAAAAAACACTTGGACGTCTTGTGATGTTCCTAGATAATGGTCTTAAGGATCATTTGGGACAATTCTGTCATCTCCTGTGGCTAACCACATTTAAAGACTGTTTCCCAGTGTACGTGCAGACCTTCCTACTCGCAGGCTGTGCACTCTGTCCCTCGAACTTGGATGGTAGTAGCTCCAAGGCGGCTTTCGATACAGAGATAGTACTGATACACGAGGTTGTTGATCGGCGTTCACACTAGGGATATCCCGAGGCGTCCAAGATAGGTTCCAATGATTCTAATTTAGAAAGGAGGGGAATTCCCCATGCGATTATTTGTCGGATTAGATGTTAGTTCTTTTGATATCAAGGTTTGTTTGTTAGATAGTGAAGGTGTAAAGTTATCTTCCTTCACCGTGTCGAATGATTTACCTGGTGCTACTGCTTTACGTGAAGCTATTTTTCGTACCATGGATGGACAATCTGTGGAAGTATTAAAGATTGGCTTAGAATCCACTTCCGTGTACAGTTTTCATCCAGCGATGTTTTTTCATCAGGATGAAGAGCTCCGTAAGCTTGGTGCACAAGTATTTGTGATGAATCCAAAACAGATTGCCAACTTCAAAAAGAGTTATCCAGACATGGACAAGACCGACGAGATTGATGCATTTGTGATTGCCGATTATTTACGATTTGGTCGTTTATCGATGTCGGTGGTCAAAGAGAGTCAATACGTTGCCCTACAACAGTTGACACGCTCTCGCTACCAACTCGTACATCAGATGACCAAAGAAAAGCAACATTTTCTTCAACACTTGAGTTATAAGTGTAATACGTTTCAAGAAAACGTCGAATCTTCCGTGTTTGGACAAGCTATGATGGACTTATTCTTTGAAAAATATAGCCTGGAAGAACTCGCTCAGATGTCGATCGAAGACCTAGCTGATTACCTCCAAACCAAAGGTAAAAATGGTTTTCACGACCCTGAAAAAGTGGCCAAGTCCATTCAAAAAGCAGTACGTTCTTCCTATCGTTTGGATAAGGTAGTGGAAGACTCGATTGATCTCATCTTGGGCACTATTATTGAGCTGATTCGCACCATGAAGGCACAAATCAAGCAAATCGATAAAGCGATCACTAAAATCATGGCTGGCTTACCCAATACCCTGCAATCCACACCCGGAATTGGACCTGTATTCGCTGCTGGTATCATCGCAGAAATCGGTCAGATTGAACGATTTGAAGCAGAGGCCAAAATAGCCAAATATGCAGGACTATACTGGCGAAAACACCAATCAGGCAGGTTTACGGCAGATGATACTTCCTTATCTCGTAACGGGAATCAGTATTTGCGTTATTACCTTGTTGAAGCCGCCAACTCGGTGAGAAGGCATGTACCTGAATACCAAGCTTATTACGAGAAGAAATACCGTGAAGTACCGAAACACCAACATAAAAGAGCACTCGTCTTAACCGCTAGAAAATTAGTGCGTTTGGTGGATGCGCTACTACGCAACCATCAAATCTACACGCCACAAGGGAGCGTGAAACATGAAGCTTAGAAAGTAGCTTCTACAACCCTTGTGTAATTACCATTAATTTACATTTGATTAATGGTCTAGTTTCCTATTGCCTTTTTTAACAAAATTGCACCTTGATATCTAAATCTTTTTTATTTTGTATCTTGACATATTACCGCAGGTCTTGAATCCGTAAGTTTCAAGTTACATTATAGCAGTGAACTACCCTCCACTTCAATCAACACGTAAGGTTGATAAGTGGAGGGCAAAAAAGAAATTTCAAAAAATAATTTCTTTAACTAAAATTATATTACCTATTGACTTATATGATTTAGAAGAGTATCTTATATTTTGAAAAACAAATACAACCTTTTTGCTTAATCATATGAGCGGGGGAACCATTTTTGATAGATATTTTCTATCTTGGGGTGAATCTTAATATAGAATTTCTATATTAAGAGGGGCTACTCTCTATCCCTAATCCGACAGCTAACCTCGTAAGCACTTTAAGAGAGAAGGGTTAATGATACATTGACCATTCTTTTTTTGGAATGGTCTTTTTGTGTTTACTTTCAGAAAGAAGGATGAAAATGAAAAAACATTATGCCGTATTTGGATTAGGTCAGTTTGGTGGAAGCTTAGTAAAGGAACTTTCAGATATGGATCTAGAAGTATTAGCTGTGGATAACGATCCTTTAAAAGTAAAGGAATACAGTAAAATCGCAACTCATGCCGTTCAAGCTAATGCAGTTGATGAAAACATATTAAAAGAATTAGGGGTAAGAAATGTCGATCATGCCTTTGTTTCTTTTGGTGAAAATATTGAGGCAAGCATCTTGACCTCTCTTCTTCTTAAAGAAATTGGCGTACCAATAGTATGGGCAAAAGCACAAAATAGTTATCACCACAAGGTTCTAAGTCGAATAGGTGTTGAGCGTGTAATACATCCAGAAAGAGAAATGGCAAAGAAAATTGCGCACCATGTAACCAACGATAATATTGTAGATTTTATAGAGCTCTCAAAAGATCACAGTATTGTTGAAATATTAGCATCAAATAAGTTTGATAATAAATCCATTCTACAATTAGATATTCGCAATAAATATGGTTGTAACATTATTGGGATTCAACGGAATGAAGAAACGATTATTTCACCAGCTGCCGATCAAATGATTCAAAAAAATGATATTTTAATTATTGTTGGTCAAAATAAAGACATTGAGAGATTTGAGAAAAAGGGTGGACAATAATGAGATTGAAATACATGAATTTGAATCCATCTCAGTTATTAATATCCGTATTTGTAACCTGTATTCTGATCGGCACACTATTACTGAAGCTTCCTATTGCAACAACTGAAACCATTACCTGGATAGATTCGTTATTTACCGCAACTTCAGCTATGACGGTTACTGGTCTAATAGTTGTGGACACACCCTCTGCATTTACTTTATTTGGGGAAATAATTATCGTAATTTTAATCCAGCTTGGGGGACTAGGGATTATGACATTTGCGGTAATGATTTATATTATGCTTGGTAGAAGAATAGGCATAAAAGGAAGATTAGTGATTCAACAGGCATTGAATCAAACCTCTATAGGTGGAGTTGTGAAGCTAGTACGAAATCTATTTATTTTTTCCTTGACCATCGAGACAATAGCGATGATTTTTTTAGCTATTAGATGGGTGCCAGTTTTAGGGTGGGGAAAAGGGATCTATTTCAGCTTGTTTCATGCCATATCTGCATTTAATAATGCTGGGTTTGCTCTATGGTCTGATAGTTTAATGGGGTATGTAGGTGATCCGCTGATTAATATTATTATATCGCTTCTTTTTATAATCGGAGGAATTGGTTTTACCGTTCTCTCTGATTTATGGTATAAAAAGAAATTCAGGAAATTGTCTCTCCATTCAAGATTGATGCTAGTTGGTACTTTTGTCTTGAACATGGTAGCGATGTTTATTGTTTTTATTTTGGAATATAATAATCCCAGTACTTTAGGAGGATTAGCCTCTTTTACGGATAAAGTATGGGCTTCTTACTTTCAGGCTACTTCCCCTAGAACGGCAGGGTTTAATACGTTAGACATTAGTAGTTTAGAAGAACCAACCGTTTTCTTCATGTTATTATTAATGTTTATTGGTGCGGGAAGTGCTTCAACTGGAGGTGGAATTAAGTTAACCACCTTCATTATTATCATTTTATCTGTTTTAACCTTTTTACGAGGAAAAAAAGAAATAACCATTTCAGAAAGGACGATTAATCAAACTTATATATTACGTTCCCTCGCCATTGCCACAATGGGGCTTTTCTTTGTTTTTATTGCTGTATTCATATTAACTATAGTGGAAGATGAACCTGTCATCATGGTTTTGTTTGAAGTGATTTCAGCATTCGGTACCGTTGGGTTATCGATGGGGTTAACTGGGTCACTAACCGTTCTTGGTAAAATAGTGATCACTTGTATCATGTTTATCGGTAAATTAGGCCCACTTACACTAGCTTTTTCACTTGCTAGATCGAAAGAGGAAAGAATTAAATATCCTTATGAGGAAGTATTGACAGGATAAAAATTCTTACCTAATAAGGCACAATTCGGTGCCCCTGTAAATGTAAAGAAATTTTTAAAGAACACATGCTGTATATTTAATTGTTAAATACGAAATCAAATTAGCCTCCATAGTCCCATAAAATTTTACTTCCATAATATATGGGGCTCAGGTTCTTCTTAAATATATTTGTATCAAAAAAACCACCAACTATGTATTGGTGGAGACGGTGGGAGTCGAACCCACGTCCAAGGATATCGCCACTCAGGCTTCTACACGTGTAGTTGGTAAATTTAAATTCGCTAACTATTTTGCCTACCAACAGGCGTCCTAGTAGCTAGTCTGATTGGTCTCTTCTATCTATCCTCAGACGGTGGATGATAGCGTAGCCCACTGATAAGTGAGACCCTTCAATCTACCACATGGGCGATGATAGGAAGGATCCTTTAGACAGTGCTTACGCAGCTGCTAAAGAGTAATTGTTTTCTTTGCCAGTTATTATTGGCGTTAACGTTTAACGAGACGTAACCTCGACGCGCAACCTGAGCTCGATCTACCCCTGTCGAATCCGTAACGTCCCCTTATAAAAAGAAGATACGGATTAGAGTGATCAAACTCTAATATGAAATTGTTAAGTAAGTTCATTATAACACATGAGTAAGAAAATTCAAGCTACGAACTGTTGGTAATTCGTGTTAAACACGATCTTTTATAGCTCTGTCCATATCTCGTTTCGCTTGCTTTTGTTTTAAATCTTCACGTTTATCGTATTTCTTTTTCCCTTTACCGAGTCCAACCAAAACTTTGGCAAAGCCATTTTTAATATAAACCTTTAGTGGTACAAGAGAATAACCAACTTGTTTTGTTTCCCCGATCAGTTTATCAATTTGCTTTCGATGTAATAAAAGCTTACGGGCTCTTGTGGGTTCATGATTATAGCGATTACCTTGCTCGTATGGAGAAATATGCATGTTATTTAAATAAACTTCCCCATTTCTTATGGTAGCAAAACTATCCTTTAAATTTACCTGTCCAGCACGAATGGCTTTTATCTCTGTCCCTTGTAAGACAATACCTGCTTCATACGTATCCTCAATAAAGAAATCATGTCCCGCTTTTCGGTTTTGTGCAATAACTCTTCCTTCATTCTTTGCCATATCTTGTTCCTCCTAATGCTACGTACCCTTTATTGTAACAAAAAAGCTGAAAACATGCTATGTAAAGAAGATAGGAAAGCTCACAGGAAGCCTTCCTATCTCTTTTTCTTTTTGCGACCATTTTTCTTCTTTTTGCCTTTTCCTGTTTTTTGTGCTTTCTTCGCAGTCTTTTTCAAGTCGCCATTATCTTTGCGAGCATGAATAACCTTTTGCTCGGAATGAGGTCGTTTTTTTCTTGGGGCCATTCCAACAATCTCAAAATCAACAGATCTTTCCTCTAGATTCACTTGTGCTACTTTGACTGTTAAGGTATCTCCAACCTGAAAGACATTTCCTGTTCTTTCACCAATCATGGCATAGGCTCGTTCATCAAAATGATAATAATCATCTGTTAGATAACTGACATGGACAAGACCCTCTACTGTATTCGCTAATTCAACAAAAAGTCCAAAATTAGTAACAGAGCTAATGACACCTTCAAACTCTTCCCCAACTTTGTCCTGCATAAATTCTGCTTTTTTCAGATCGTCGACCTCTCGTTCTGCATCTACCGCAGCCCTTTCTTTCATAGATGCTTGTCTTGCGATCTCTGGCATCCTTTCCTTCCAATGAGCTCTTGTCTTTCCATCTAACTGATTCTGAATCAAATAAGTTCGAATCAGACGATGGACAATTAAGTCGGGATATCTTCGAATCGGAGAGGTGAAATGTGTGTAAAATTCTGTTGCTAAACCAAAGTGACCAATGCTTTGTGGATCATATTTCGCTTGCTTCATGGATCGAAGCATCAATTTTGAAATAATGATATCCTCTTCTGTTCCTTTTACTTCATCTAATACCTTTTGTAATGCTTGTGGATGAATTTCATTCGAGGTCCCTTTGACAACATAACCGAATCTCGTGATAAATTCGAAGAAGGTTTGCAATTTTCCTGGGTCTGGATCCTCATGAATACGATGAATGAACGGTACATCCATCCAGTGAAAATGCTCTGCAATCGTCTCATTGGCACAAAGCATAAATTCCTCAATTAATCGCTCACCGACTGATCTTTCACGTATTACAACATCCTCTGCATTGCCTTTTTTATCAACTAATACTTTTGCTTCTTTAAAGTCAAAATCGATCGCACCTCTGCCAAAACGTTTGGAGCGTAATATTTCTGCTAGATCTTCCATATCCTTAAACATCGGAACAAGCGGTTGATAACGTTCGATCACCTCTTCATCGTTATCCACGAGAATTTGATTCACCGCTTTATAAGTCATTCGCTCCGTCGTTTTAATCACCGCTTGGAAAATGTCATGATTGACAACTTCTCCTTTTGTGTTAATTTCCATATCACAGCCTAATACTAATCTGTCCACCTGTGGATTCAAGGAGCAAATTCCATTCGATAAACGATGAGGAATCATCGGTATAACACGGTCAACTAAATAAACACTTGTGCCTCGTTCAAATGCTTCCTTATCAATTGGAGAATTTTCTTTAACATAATGGGTAACATCCGCAATATAAACACCTAGCTTATAATTACCATTTTCAAGCCTAGTAACGGTAACAGCATCATCTAAATCCTTTGCATCTGCGCCATCAATTGTCACAATTGTTTCATTTGTTAGATCTTTTCTATCCTGTAAATCTCCCTCCGAAATTGTCTCCGGAATTCTTTCTGCTTGATCCAGTACCTCTTGGGGAAAGTCGATCGCGATCCCATTTTTATAGATAATCGATAAAATATCCATCCCGGGGTCATTTTTATGCCCTAATATTTGAATGACCTCGCCCTCAGCGCTCATTCGTCCTTCAGGGTATTTCGTTAATTCAACAATTACTTTATGACCACTAATGGCACCTTTTGCTTGTCCTTTCGGTACGAAAATATCATTAGGAATTCGCTTATCATCCGCAATCACAAAGCCGAATGCTCCGTTATCCTCATATGTTCCGATAATTTGCTTCGTTTGCCTTTCAATAATACGAACGACAACACCTTCCGGTCGCTTGCCTGCTTCATCACTGCGTTCTACACGAACAAAAACCGTGTCGCCATTCATGGCAGATTGTAAATCAGTTTGGTTGATATAGACATCATCCATTGATTCTTCTTCTGGGATCAAAAAGGCAAAGCCCTTTGCATGCATTTGAATCGTTCCACGAATTAAGTTCATTTTTTCCGGTAAACCATAACGATTTTTTCTAGTTCGTATGAGTTGTCCACTATTTTCTAATTCATTTAATGTCTTGACAAGGTTTGTGAATTCCTCTGCTTCATTTAATCCTAATAACTCTTCTATTTCCTGAACAGATAAAGGCTTCGTTGCATTATTTTGAAAATAATCTAATAGCTCTTGAGATAAATTCTGTCCCTCCATCTAATCACCTCTTTCTTATTATTATGACGATTTACCACTCAAGTGATGCGAAAAATTGTGCAATATCTTCATGCAGCTGATCTTTGGCATCACTGAAAGTAATTGCATGCCCTGCATTTGCATACCATTTGATCTCTTTATGATCTGCTTCCACATTTTCATAAATATAATTAGCACTGTCTGGGTTTATCATTTCATCCTTTTCAGCTTGTAGGACAAGGGTAGGAGTATAGAGCATATCTACATTTTCTTTTACTCTCTCAATGGATTCTGCAATTTGCTTAAATAATTCCTTCGAATGTTCTAACAGCTCTCCCGTTTCCTTTTGGATCGTCGCTTCATCCTTTCGTTCTAATTGTTTGTAGTCCCTAGCGAATTGTTTAAAACCAATCGTTAATTGTTCTTCATTATCAAAAAACATGGGCGAGCACATGGTTACGACCGCTTCTAATGGATGATTACAAGCAAGTCTTAGTGCTAATACACCACCTAGTGATAGTCCTGCAACGGCGATTTTTTCGTAGCCTTCACCTTTTAAATAATGATAAGCATTTTGGACATCTTCCCACCACTGTTCAGCAGTAGCTTCTATTAATTCTTCTGGGGATTTGCCATGGCCACGATATATAGGAGCATAACAGGTATAGCCTTTACTATTTAAGAAGCGACCAAGCATTCTTACATCAGCGGAATGCCCAGTAAACCCATGTAATAATAATACCGCACGTTCGTCTCCTTTAAACATAAATGGTTCTGGTTGTTTCATTTTCATTTTTTTCACCTCAGGTTTATTATGTTCATTTCCTATTATAACTATAATGATGAAAGTCAACGTTCTTTCCTCTACATCGAAACTCTACTGTGTAGAAATTTTATCCTATTCTAACGTGCAAAAAAACATCCTTTGCTTTGCCGCAAAGGATGCTCTTCTTTTTGCTTACTATATACCCAATGAAGTGGTTTATAACAGATAGGCAAGGGAAAATGTTAGGATAAAAAACAATGTTCCTGTAATGACTGTTCCACGATGAAGAACTAGATCCATCCCTCTCGCCTTTTGTTTTCCAAATAATTGTTCAGCACCACCTGAAATTGCTCCAGACAGTCCTTCACTCTTACCAGATTGTAATAAAACAAAAACAATTAATACGATTGCATCAATGATGAGCAATGTCATAACAGTTGCTATCATCTTGAAAGCACCCCCTAGACGTACAATTACATAAATACAATGTAGCATAAGTAATAATCATACACAAGTTATTTTATTGAAAATTCATCCAAATTACATGATATGATGGAATTAAGCAGTGTATCGATTGGAGATGATTTACATGAAAAGTAAAAAGTATTGGCTAACAATGAGCGATAATCATTCCGTTTATCTTAGAAAATGGGAGGATGTGGAGACACCGACAGCTATTGTTCAAATTGCTCATGGGATGGCTGAACATATTGAACGATACCACGGGCTCGCACAATTTTTAAATAACCATCAGATCATCGTATATGGCAATGATCATCGTGGACACGGGGAAACTGGTAACCGAGCAAATACACAAGGCTTTCTCGGGAAAAGGAACGGTTTTGATCGAACAGCTCAGGACCTTAAGGAAATAACCTCCTTTATTCGAAACGAACAGCCGGACTTGCCCATTTTTTTACTTGGACACAGTATGGGCTCCTTCCTTTCCCGACGATATTTATCCTTTGCCGATAGGGAGCTTTCGGGTGCCATTTTCATTGGAACATCCTATCAGCCTCCTCTACTATTACATATGGGAAAGTTTCTTGCACGTCTGAATATTGCAATACAAGGAAAAAGAACTCCTGCAACATTCTTAAATAAACTCACATTCGCTAATTATAATAAAAAAACGGAAGCAAATACGGCATTTGATTGGCTGTCGAGTGACAAAGAGATAGTTAAAAATTATATAGAAGATCCATATTGTGGATTTCTTCCATCTAATCAATTTTTTTATGATTTATATGAAGGAATCGGGAAAATCCAAGACAATCGTTATGCTGAAGCAATCGACAAAGAACTTCCACTCTTATTTTTAACCGGTGATCAAGACCCAGTAAGTCAATATAGTCAAGGAATGTTAAAAGTAGTCCATTTTTATCGGAAGGTAGGATTAGAGAATATCACCTATCATATTTTTAAAGATAAACGACATGAATTATTAAACGAAAAAAATAAACAGGAAATTTATCAATACATCTTTACTTGGATTAAGGAGCACATTACTTGTATGGAAACAACTAAGTCATTATAATTAATATAATTGTGCTACTTTAAAGAATTTTTACAAAAAGTTTAAACTTTTATCATAGTATTCTTGAAATATTACCTAGAAAAAGAGTAAAATTAAAAGGTAGCAATACATTAATTAATTCCTTAGGAGGTTTTTAACTATGGCAGTAGAAAAAACAGTAACAATCACAGATGAAACAGGAGTTCACGCTCGTCCAGCGACAGTACTTGTGAATAAAGCGGGAAGTTTCTCCTCTGATATGACGTTAGAATATAATGGAAAATCTATTAACTTAAAATCGATCATGGGTGTTATGTCCCTCGGTATTCCACAAGGCGCTGAGATTAAGATTATTGCAGATGGATCTGACGAGCAAGAAGCTGTCGATGCAGTAGTAGATGTGATTAAATCAGAAGGACTAGGAGAGTAATCTTTACATGAGTAACTTAAGTGGTATAGCAGCATCAAATGGAATTGCCATTGCGAAAGCATACAAGCTGGCAGTTCCTGATCTGTCTTTTGAGAAGCAGACAGTCCAAGATACAGACAACGAAATCAATCGTTTAACAGAAGCACTTGAAATATCAAAAACAGAGTTGGAGAAAATTAAAGAGCATGCTCGCGCATCATTAGGAGAAGAGCATGCAGAAATCTTTTCTGCCCACTTGCTTGTGTTAAGTGACCCTGAATTGATTAATCCGATAAAGGATAAAATCAGCACAGATCAAGTTAATGCAGAGTTTGCTTTAGATGAAACAGCGCAAATGTTTATTCAAATGTTCGAAAGCATGGATAATGAATACATGAGAGAAAGAGCTGCTGACATTAAAGACGTTACAAAACGTGTAATGGCTCATTTATTAAATGTATCTTTTCCGAATCCTGCATTAATTAATGAAGAAGTCATTGTGATTGCAGAGGATCTCACACCATCTGATACGGCACAATTAAATAAACAATTTGTTAAAGGCTTTACAACTAATATCGGTGGAAGAACTTCTCACTCAGCAATTATGGCAAGATCTTTGGAAATACCAGCTGTTGTTGGTACAAAGGAAATAACCACACAAGCAGCTGCAGGCGATATTTTAATTATTGATGGGATTGATGGAGAAGTCATCATTAACCCTTCCAATGATGAGATGGAAAAGTATGAAAAGAAACAAGCAGATTTTGAAAAACAAAAAGAAGAATGGGCAAAGCTAAAGGATGAGCCTACGGTTTCTTCTGATGGTACACACGTTGAGCTTGTTGCTAACATTGGTACACCTGAAGATGTGGAGGGTGTGAAGAACAATGGTGGCGAAGGTGTAGGGCTCTATCGTACAGAGTTTTTATATATGGGGAAAACAGAGCTTCCTACAGAGGAAGAGCAGTTTGAGGCCTATAAATCCGTTCTTGAGCAAATGGGAGACAAGCCTGTTGTCGTTCGAACATTAGATATCGGTGGCGATAAAGAATTACCATACTTAGAACTACCGGAAGAAATGAATCCATTCCTAGGCTTTCGTGCGATTCGTCTATGCTTAGAGCGCGATGATATTTTCCGGACACAATTGCGTGCATTGTTACGTGCAAGTACGTACGGGAATTTAAAAATCATGTTCCCAATGATTGCAACATTAGATGAATTCCGTCAAGCAAAAGCCATTTTATTAGAAGAAAAAGATAACCTTATTACGGAAGGTGTAGAGGTATCTGATTCGATTGAAATTGGTATTATGGTAGAAATTCCTTCGACAGCGGTAATTGCTCGTCAATTCGCTAAAGAGGTAGATTTCTTTAGTATTGGAACTAATGACTTGATTCAATACACTTTAGCAGCTGATCGTATGAATGAACGAGTGAGCTATTTATATCAACCATATCACCCAGCAATCTTAAACCTTGTTAACAATGTGATTGAAGCAGCACATGCTGAAGGTAAATGGGCTGGAATGTGTGGAGAAATGGCCGGAGATTCGATTGCAATTCCAATTCTCTTAGGTTTAGGATTAGATGAATTTAGTATGAGTGCAACCTCTATTTTACCTGCTCGTACCCAAATTAAACACCTATCCAAAAAAGAATTAGCTACTTATAAAGAGCAGCTTCTTAGCATGAATACAGCAGATGAAGTAGAAGAATTTATCCGAAGCAAAACGAATCAGTAATAGAAAAAGCGACTTGTCCAATCGACAAGTCGCTTTTTTTAGATTTTTATTTTATTGGATCGATGCATTAACCACAAAAAATACGGTGCACCGATAATCGCAATGATAATCCCTGTTGGTATCTCCTTTGGAACAAGTAAAGTACGACTAAGGACATCAGCAATCATGAGGAATATTCCTCCCAACAAGGCTGTGGTGATAAATAAGTTTTTATGGGCAGGTCCTAGTAAGATCCTTGCCATATGTGGGGCGATCAATCCAACGAATCCAATCGTACCAACTGTTGCTACACTACTAGCGGCAATGATTGTTGCCAGCAGTGCTAATAAAAACCTCGTTTTTACAACATTCAATCCCAATCCTTTTGCTGTGTCATCTCCTAAAGCCAATGTATGAATACGATCACTCACTAGGTAAACAATTGGAATGAAGACAATGAGTGGACCTAATAAATAATATCCTAACTCTGACCAGCCTTTCGCATAAGTCGTTCCTGCTAACCAGGTTAAAGAGGAAGCTACAGCCATTTCTGAGTTAACAACAATAATTTGAATAATCGCTGAACCAAATGCGGAAATACCAATACCTAAAAGAGCTAATAAGGTAGGTTGGAATTCGGACCGATAGGCAAGCATCATGACAATGAGAAAAGCAATAATAGCTCCTATAAAAGCCCCCACTGGCACCCATGTAGCTGTTATTGATCCAAAATAGATAAATAGTAATGCCCCAACCCCTGCACCTGAGGTTATCCCAATGACGGATGGATCTGCTAAAGGATTTCGAAGCACTCCTTGAAAAATATACCCACTGATGGCAAGTAATATCCCGCTTACAAAAGCAACCAGCAATCTGGGCAAACGAAAATCGATCGCCATATTACGAATAAACGGATCGTGATTAGAAAAGATCGATTTTATCGTTTGTACAACTTGAAATCCTTCATTTCCTGTAGATATACCAACTAAAACAGTAATCATACAAAGGAATAAGAGGACTGGAATAACCATTTGCTGAAATCTTTTATTGTTGACTGCTCCAACAAGTACTCCTGTTTCCTTACCACTATAGCTACGATTCTTTCTCCGCATAATAAGCCAAATAAGCCAAGGTGCTCCAATGAATGCAGTAATCGCCCCAACTGGTAGCTCAGAAAAGCTTGGATCGATTATTCTTGCCAATACGTCTGCACCTAACAGCACATTTGCTCCCCATAAAAAGGAAGCAAGCAGAATGGAAAGATGTTTTCGAAAGCCTAATAGCTTGATTAAATGTGGGGCTATGATTCCAACAAAGCCAATAGGGCCAACTACGCTTACCGTGACAGCAGTTAAAAAAACTGCTAGCATCACTGTTATGATCCTTAGTCTGTTCGTCTTTTGACCAAGTCCTGTTGCTACTTCTTCCCCTAGTAGAAAAATATCTAATGACTTTGCTATCGATAATGTGGCAAGTAACCCACATAGAACAAATGGGAGTGCAAATTGGACGCCTTCCCAATTGTTTTGTACAAGTGTACCAGATCCCCATAAAAATAAACCAGCTGTTTCGTTTTCGAAAAAGATTTGAAGTAAGGAGGTAAAGGCAGAAAACATCATCGTAATAACCATTCCTGCTAATACCATTTTAACAGGATTTGAGCTATTAATACCTGCAAGTATATAAACTAAAATAGCAGTTAATACCCCACCTAGAAATGCGACAAATAAGCCATTTAATCCTGCAACAGTCGTAAAAAATACACTAGCAAAAACAACCGCAAAATACGATCCCGCATGGATTCCAAGTGTACCTGATGAAGCTAATGGATTTTTCGTAATGGTTTGTAATAGACTACCAGATACCGCTAACGCACCACCTGCTAAAATTCCTATAATAGCTCGTGGCAATCGCAAAAAACGTACCGTATGATGTGCCAGGTCATCCTTTGGTTGAAAGATGGCTTCTAATATGACGGAGGGAGCAATAGAAACACTGCCCTGATTTATATGTATAAATAACAATAGAAGCAAAAGGACGGTTCCTCCCCCAAAGGTCAGAACCGTTGTCCAAATATAATGTTTTTCCCATCTTGTCATATGATCACTTCGCTTGTACTAGAGCTTCTTTAATCTGATTAGCAAATACTTCTGCTGACAATGGCCCGCCAAATGTCCATGTACTACCAGGAAGCTGGTGGGTCCGATTTTCTTTCACAAATTCTAACTCCTCCCACGCTGGGTTACCTGCTAACTGATTGGTAAATATATTATCATCCTCTTGTACAATATAGAAAAAATGAGCATCCTGAGCAGTTTGTAATGCTTCTACACTTGTTTCATCATACCCATAAAGCTGGAATCCGTCTGATTGATAAGCATTTTCTAAGCCTATCTTTGTCATAATTTCCGTTGCCATCGCATTATCCTTGAACAAACGGATTACGGGTGTATTATCAGAGCTATAGGCTTGTGATAAAACAAATTGCTTATTATCAATATTTGCTTCTTTTATCTCTGTGCTTGCTGTTTCATAAGCTTTGTCTAAATCGGACAATACTTGATCTGCTTCTTCTTCCTTTTGTAAGGCTTTAGCTATTTCTTGAAAGGTCGTTTCCATTTCTTTATATTGGGTTCCTTCTCCTTCTTCTGGATATGGATTAAATGCCAATGTTGGTGCAATATCCTTTAGACTATCTAATATTGCTTCATGACGGAAGCTAGCTGTGATAATCAAGTCTGGCTCCAATGCTCGAATCGCTTCTAAATTAGGTTCCTGTCTTGTACCAACATCTTGAATATCTTCGGAAAGCTTTGGTTCAATATTCACCCAATCCTTATATCCCTCGATATCTGCCATTCCTACTGGCTGAACACCAAGTGCTAATAAATCCTCTGCATAAACCCACTCTAAAACAACAATTCGCTCAGGTACTCCATTAATTGGCTGTTCACCATAATAATCATTGACCGTGATCTCCGACATATCTTCATTCTCTTTCTTATCAGATGAGGAATTTTCCTCCCCACTATTTCCACAAGCAACGAATAGGATACTAATTGTACTCAACATGAATAAAAGCAATATTTTCTTCATAAAGACTGACCCCTTTTATGTATAATATATAATTGATAAAGATTATCATTTACCTGTTTAATACTACTGAACCAGACTAGAAAAGTCAAGTGCAAATCGTCTGTTTCAAATGTTAAAATAAGGTGTCATGTCACCCCAAAACATCATCGTTTACAAAACCTTTTAATAATAAAAAGAACCTTCATTGAAGTGGAAGGTCCTTCTACGTTATTATTTATTTGGGAAATCCATATCATCTTCCCATGCCAGCATACCACCAGCCATGTTTGTCACATTATAGCCTTTTGCTTCTAGGTATTCTGTTGCTTTACCACTGCGGCCTCCAGAGCGACAAACCATGTAGTAATGCTCTTTTTCATCTAATTCATTTAATCGATCTGGTACTTCACTTAATCGAATATGCTTTGCACCTGGAATTATACCAGTTGCTACTTCGTCGTCTTCTCTCACATCAATTATATTTAAATGTTCACCCTCATTTAATTTCTGCGCTAATTCAGATGCTTGAATTTCTTTCATGTTTAAATACCTCCACGATTTTTTCTAGCACTTATTATATAACACCAACTATAAAAAATGCCAGTATCTTAAATCAAAAGATACTGGCATAGATCATAAATTACTTGTTCAAGTTATAAAATGCTGTTTCTCCAGCATATTTTGCTGTACCAACTAACTCATCTTCAATACGAAGTAATTGGTTGTATTTCGCTACACGGTCTGTACGAGACGGTGCACCTGTTTTAATTTGCCCAGCATTTGTCGCAACGGCAATATCTGCAATAGTTGCATCTTCTGTTTCACCAGAGCGGTGAGAGATAACTGCTGTATAACCAGCACGTTTTGCCATTTCAATTGCTTCGAATGTTTCTGTAAGTGTACCGATTTGGTTCACTTTCACAAGGATAGAGTTACCTACACCTTGTTCGATACCCTGAGCTAGTCGTTTTGTGTTTGTTACAAATAAGTCGTCACCAACTAATTGTACACGATCACCGATACGATCTGTTAGAAGCTTGTGTCCTTCCCAGTCGTTTTCATCTAAACCATCTTCGATAGAAACAATTGGGTATTTGTTGATCATTTCTTCATACCAAGCAACCATTTCTTCAGACGTACGAACAACACCTTCTCCTTTAAGGTTGTATTTACCTTCTTCGTAGAATTCAGAAGATGCTACGTCCATTGCTAGCTTAACCTCTTCACCTGGCTTGTAACCAGCAGCTTCAATTGCTTCAATAATGGTAGAAAGAGCTTCTTCGTTAGATTTTAGGTTTGGAGCAAATCCACCCTCGTCTCCAACACCAGTATTATAACCTTTTCCACTTAGAACTTTTTTCAAGTTATGGAAGATTTCCGCACCCATACGTAATGCTTCACGGAATGTTGGAGCACCTACAGGCATAATCATAAATTCTTGAATATCTACGTTATTGTCAGCATGCTCTCCACCATTTAAGATGTTCATCATTGGTGTTGGAAGAGTTGTCGCATTAAATCCACCTAAGTAGGTATATAATGGAACACCTAAGTAATCAGCTGCTGCATGTGCTGCTGCCATCGAAACACCAAGAATAGCATTTGCACCTAATTTACCTTTGTTTTCAGTACCATCTAATTCTAGAAGAAGCTGGTCAATGACGACCTGACGTGTTACGTCAATTCCTACCAATTCAGGTGCAATAACTTCATTTACATTTTCTACTGCTTTTAAAACACCTTTTCCTAGATAGCGATCTTTATCGCCATCACGTAATTCCACTGCTTCGTGCTCACCAGTTGATGCACCACTTGGTACTAGTGCAGAACCGAAAGCTCCTGATTCTGTAAAAATTTCAACTTCAACTGTTGGGTTACCACGAGAATCTAATACTTCACGTGCATAAACATCTGTAATGTATGGCATAATGTAAAACTCTCCTTTTATCATTTTATTGTTTGTAGCTTTATTTTTCTTTCTTAATTAAACTTTCACCAGTCATTTCAGCTGGTTTCTTTACATCAAGAAGATCTAATAGTGTTGGCGACAAATCGGCTAGGATTCCTCCATCACGAAGGCTAGCCCCTTCCTTCGTAACAATGACAGGCACAGGGTTAGTAGTATGTGCTGTCATTGGATCTCCATCTAATGTCACTACTTCATCTGAGTTACCATGGTCTGCTGTGATAATCGCATAACCGCCTTTTTCGGTAATTTTGTCAACCACTTTACCGAGACATTCATCCACCGTTTCAATTGCACTAACAGTAGGCTCTAGCATACCAGAGTGACCTACCATGTCAGGGTTGGCGAAATTTAAAATAATCGCATTTTGTTCCCCTTTATCTAGCTCTTCTAGCAACGCATCTGTTACTTCATATGCACTCATTTCTGGTTTCAGATCATAGGTTGCTACTTTTGGTGAATCGATTAAAATACGCTTTTCACCTGGAAATTCCTTTTCACGTCCACCACTCATAAAGAAGGTGACGTGAGGATATTTTTCCGTTTCCGCAATACGAAGTTGGTTTAAATTATTTTGTGAGAGTACCTCTCCCACTGTATTATCTAAATTAACTGGTTCATAAGCAACATAACCGTCAACTGTTTCACTGAAATTAGTGAGACAGACAAAATGAATATTCTTTGGTGCCTTGTCCCCTCGATCAAAGTCACGAAAATCTTCATTCGCAAATGTACGAGATATTTGAATTGCTCGATCTGGACGGAAATTGTAGAAAATCACTGAATCGTCATCTTGAATTGTTGCTTTAGGATTACCATTTTCATCTGTAATAACAGATGGAATGACAAACTCATCATAGATTTCGTTTTGATAAGAATCTTCGACAACTTCGATTGGATCAGTATAGCTTGGACCCTCACCATACACCATAGCATCATAAGATTTCTTGACACGATCCCAACGCTTATCACGATCCATGGAATAATAACGACCTGAGATTGTGGCAAATTCTCCAACCCCATATTCGTCCATTTTCTCTAATGTTTGTTTAATGTATTTTTTCGCAGATTTCTGGTCAACATCACGACCATCTAAGAAAGCATGTACATATACCTTCTTTAGACCGTAGTCTGCTGCAAGCTTTAACACTGCATATAAGTGACGGATATGGCTATGTACACCACCATCAGACAGTAATCCAAAGATGTGTAATGCTTTGTCATTATTTTTTGCATGTGAGATTGCATCGATTAAGATTTTATTTTCAAAAAATTCTCCATCCTTAATCGATAGATTTACACGAGTTAAGCTTTGATAAACAATACGGCCAGCACCGATATTTAAATGCCCAACCTCAGAGTTACCCATTTGTCCCTCAGGTAAACCTACCGCCTCTCCACTTGCTGTTAGTTGGTTATGTGGATAGTTATTCCAGTAACGATCAAAATTAGGGGTATTTGCTTGTTTTACTGCATTACCCTTTGTTTCATCACGAAGAGCAAAACCATCTAAAATGATGAGTGCTGCTAATTTATTTTGGCTCATTTTGCACCAGCCTCCACTAGCTGTAAGAAAGACTCAGCCTCTAAGCTTGCACCACCTACAAGTGCACCATCGATATCGGATTGAGAAAGCAATTCATCTACATTGGCAGGCTTCACACTACCACCATATTGGATGCGTACAGCATCTGCTGCGGTACTGGAAACTTCTGCTGCAATTACTTTACGAATGTGTGTACACACTTCATTAGCTTGTTCTGATGTAGCCGTCTTCCCAGTTCCGATAGCCCAAATTGGTTCATAGGCAACAATCGTTTGATTCACTTGTTCTTCTGTAAGTCCAGCAAGTGCTGCTTTTACTTGATTTTCAACAATGGACATCGTCTCATTTGCTTCTCGCTGCTCAAGTGTCTCTCCAACGCAGATGATTGGTATTAAACCATGCTTAAATGCTGCGTGTGTTTTTTTGTTTACTGTTTCATCTGTTTCTGCGAACATTTCACGACGTTCAGAGTGACCTAGAACCACATAGCTTACACCAAGGTCCTTTAACATAGCCGGACTGACTTCACCAGTAAATGCACCACTTTCCTCAAAATGCATGTTCTGAGCTGCAATAGCAAGGTCTGTTCCTTTTGCTTTTTCTACTAATGTTGGTAGGTACGGGAATGGTGCACAAACTACTGCCTCCACTTTTTCAGCTGAGGCAATTTTGTTTTTGGTTGATTCGACAAAATCTACCGCTTCGCCTAGTAGCTTGTTCATTTTCCAATTCCCTGCGATTACGTTTTTACGCATCAGTCACCTCTCCTTTCACTTATTTATCCGTTAGTACACTTACACCTGGTAGCTCTTTACCTTCCATAAATTCCAAGGAAGCTCCACCACCTGTTGAAATGTGATCCATTTGGCTAGCATATCCAAATTTTTCAACAGCAGCTGCGGAATCACCGCCACCAATTACAGTATAACCTTCTGTCTTACTTAATGCATCTGCTACCGCTTTTGTTCCATTAGCAAATGTTTCTAACTCGAACACACCCATTGGCCCATTCCAGATCACAAGCTTGGAGTCAGCTACTATTTTAGCATATTTCTCGCGAGTTTTCGGACCAATATCTAATGCTTCTAAATCTGCAGGAATGCTGTCAATATCGACTTCCTTCGTATTTGCATCATTGGAAAAGTCATCTGCAACAATTACGTCCTCAGGCATGACGAAATTTACACCTTTATCTTTGGCTTTTTGCATGTATTCTTTCGCTAAATCAATCTTATCTTCTTCCAATAGTGATTTTCCTACTTCAAAACCTCTAGCCTTTACAAAAGTATAAGCAAGTCCACCACCAATAATTAAATTATCGACTTTGTCTAAAAGATTATCAATCACACCAATCTTATCTTTAACCTTTGCTCCACCAATAATTGCAGTAAATGGTCGGTCAGGATTAGAAAGAGCCTTCCCTAAAACCTCTAGTTCTTTTTCTAATAAGAATCCTGCAGCTGAAGGAATATGCTCCGCCACTCCCGCAGTCGACGCGTGCGCACGGTGAGCTGCTCCGAATGCGTCATTTACAAAAAAGTCTGCAAGATTTGCAAATTCTTTGGCAAGTGCTGGATCATTTTTTGTTTCACCAGGTTCAAAACGAACATTTTCAATTAACAAAATGTCCCCATCATTTAGTTCACTAACCGCTTGGTTTACTTCGTCACCATACACTTGGTCCGTTTTAACAACGGTTTGGTTAGTAAGATCACTAAGACGTTTTGCAACGGCGTCCATGCGTAGTTCTTCTACTACTTCTCCACCTGGACGGCCTAAATGGCTTGCTAGGATTACTTTTGCGCCTTGTTTACTAAGATAGTCGATGGTCGGTAATGCTGCTTTAATACGTGTATCATCTGTAATTGCTCCATCTTTCATTGGAACATTGAAGTCTACACGACAAAATACTTTTTTTCCTTTTACATCAATATCTTTAATCGTTTGTTTGTTCATTAAGAATGAACCTCCTTAGGACTTTATTTTATTCGAGATCACTTTATACGGTCATACTGAAAAACGAGAGAGGATTGATCCCCCTCCCGTTATCTCTCACTATTTTATAGTCCTTGAGCTTTAAGGTATGCTGCTAAATCAACTACACGGCTAGAGTATCCCATTTCATTGTCATACCAAGATACTACTTTTACCATATTCCCTTCCATTACCATTGTAGAAAGTCCATCAATAGTAGAAGAGTTCGTGTTGCCAATATAGTCTACAGATACTAACGGCTCATCAGAGTATCCAAGGATACCTTTTAGTTTACCTTCAGCAGCTTCTTTTAGCGCTGCATTTACTTCTTCAACTGTTACATCTTTGTCAAGCTCTGCAACAAGGTCTACTAATGAACCATCTGGAGTTGGTACACGCATTGCCATACCATTTAATTTACCTTCTAGTTCAGGTAATACTAAAGATACTGCTTTTGCAGCACCAGTAGTTGTAGGAATGATATTTTCAGCTGCTGCACGTGCACGACGGTAATCTTTGTGTGGTAAGTCTAGGATTTGTTGGTCGTTTGTATAAGAGTGAATAGTTGTCATCATACCACGCTTCACTCCAAAAGTATCATTTAATACTTTGGCATATGGAGCTAAACAGTTTGTTGTACAAGAAGCATTAGAAATTACATGGTGTTGAGCTGGATCATATTTGTCCTCGTTTACACCCATAACAATTGTAATATCTTCTTCTTTTGCAGGTGCAGAGATGATAACTTTTTTCGCACCAGCGTCTAAATGTTTAGCTGCTGCATCACGTTGTGTGAAAATACCAGTAGATTCTACTGCGATTTCTACCCCAAGGTCACCCCATGGTAAATTAGCTGGATCACGTTCAGAAAGTACTTTTACTTCTTTTCCACCTACAACAAGCGTATCACCTTTTACAGATACTTCTTCTTCTAGTTTTCCGTGAACTGAGTCATATTTAAGTAGATGTGCAAGCATGTTTGCATCTGTTAAATCGTTAACAGCAACTACTTCCACCTCATCATTTTTTAAAGCTTGACGGAATACGTTACGACCAATACGGCCAAAACCATTAATACCTACTTTTACTGCCATGCTAATTTCCTCCTTTTTAAAGTGAAACTTAAATTTTATATTTAAAGGGGATTAACCCTTTAATAACTCTTTTGCTGCTGCCTCGTCTGTAATCAGCACATTGCTTTTCCCTTGTTTGAAGTATGAATAGATAGCTTTTGCCTTTGATTTACCTCCAGCTACGGCTACTACATAGTCTGCTTTTTCAAGATCTTCTAGCTGTATTCCTACAGTTCTTGCCTTATAGACTACTTGACCATCCTCATCAAAGTAATAACCGAACGCCTCACTGACAGCATTTCCTTTTCCAGCTTTGCCAATACGTGATCGGATGCTTTTCTTCGTTTACCCATCGTTACAGCATCACCAATACTATGAAGAACAACTCTTGCATCATGTATCAGATCAAGGATCTCTTTGATAGTCGGTTCCTCAATGATCGTATGGTAAGACTCTTCTCCTAAGGGATCTGGTACATATAGCAAGCGATATTGACCATTTGCTTTTTTCGCCATTTGCGCACAAATGGTATTAGCTTGAATCTCTACTTGTTCACCGAGACCACCGCGAGCCGGTACAAAGGTACAATTTCTAGCATGTTCGAGTGGCTTCATTTGATTCGCAAGTTCTGTCATTGTCGTGCCACCTGTCACAGCTATCGTTTGACTGGAAGTTAAGATCGTATTTAAGTACTGGACACATGCTTTCCCAAGTTCCTGTTTTACCGTTGTATGCACATCACTATTCCCAGAAACGATAATAACATGCTCCAATTGTAATTTATCCTTAATTTGGTTTTCTAAAACACGGAATTCGGAAATTTCATTCATGAATTGCGCCAATTTGACAATAATCTCGTTTCCTTCTTCCGTCACGCGCATTCCCTTTGAAGTGACGATGATAAATCCATGCTTATTTAGAAATTCAATCTCAGCCCTTACTAGACGTTCCTTGAAATTAATATTTTCAGATAAACTTCTTCTGCCAATCGGTTGCATTTGCTGAATAAATTGTAGAATTTTATATCGTTTTTGCATGACATCTAAAATATCTGGGAATAATTTTTCTTGAATATCTAATAATTCCTTCAAACAGAAACGCTCCTTTTCTCCGGGAAAAATATGTCCCTCCTAGCCAAATTACGTCCCACTCACTACAAAAAATTGGGCTTTTCGTCATGAAAGCCTTCATTTCCCTAATTTGGTTAGTAATTTTGGATGGCTAAATTAACTTCCAAAATAATTGTATCAAAATGTATGGAATGACTCAACTATTTTTGCTGAATTGTTTTCAGAAAATTTTCTATTTTAGGTAGATCAATTATTTCTGTGTCGACAATTTCCCCTTCTATCTCGACAACTGGGATGATTAAATGAAATTTATCTAATAATGTCTCATCTTGATAAATATCAATTACTTCTATCTCAAAACCATACTCTTCTTGTAATATTTCTAATAATATCTTTGCATCTAAACATAGGGAGCAGTCCTTCTTCCCATATAATTTAACAATCAATAATTACCCTCATTTCTCGTATTAGAATTATTATCTGTTAATTTACTATATCCTATTACTAAAATTTTTTAAACAAATGTTCACTAGTATCGCATTAAGATAAATTATGAACAGATGGTGGTCAGATTATTCAGAAAGTGATTTAATAGCAATAAAGAGTGAGATGCAAAAATGAGAGTGTGACTTGCAAGAATATGGAGCTAGTTGCAAAAATGTGAGCGTAACTCGCAAGAATATGGAGCTAGTTGCAAAAATGTGAGCGTCACTTGCAAGAATATGGAGCTAGTTGCAAAAATGTGATCGTAACTCGCAAGAATATGGAGCTTGTTGCAAAAAAGAGAGTGTGACTTGCAAAATAAGCAACTAACTTTACTCAATTGCAGGACAAATGTTATATGAAACTGGGACAATAAGAAAGAAAAGAATACGTATTTTGACTACGTTCAATCATAGTACCGTTCAGATTCTCATCTTCTCTATTCAGTTTTGTCCCAGATTCAGTTGCTTCCTAATATGATATCAATTGATCGATGACCTTTTTAACTCCACTTATTCCATCTGTACTCAGCCCATAAATATAAGCCTTCTGAATAGAAACTGCATCGGCGCCAGATGCCAAATAGTACTGTATATCCTCCTTGGAATAAACATCTGTTTCCACAATCAGATGAAATGCTTCTCCTACTATATCTCTCATTGCCCTCAACTTCAGCCCATTCGGTAAAATCACTCCACTAATACGGTATTTTAGGGCTTGTCGAATGTCTTGTTCTTGTACATCACCTTGGAGATACACAGGTAATGTCGTGAACTGTTGAAGGTAATTAATCTTCTCCCAATTGACTGACGAAGTATTATATTCAGAAAGAATTAACTGTTGAAAAGCTTCTTTATCTTTTCCATAAGCTTTTCGATGAAAAATAGGATCCACGACAAAATTCCCATTACCTTTTTCGCACGAATCCATACCATTAACCGAATTATTTGATAATGGGATAACAATGGCTTGATATCCTGCTAATTCTGCCCGTTGGACGAAGTGCTTTGTTAAATCAATGTCTTGTAATAGATTAGCGGAAAACCATAATGTATGTTCATTGGATACATCACTAATTTCCTCCACACTGTAGGATGAATTGATGCCTACTATAAAAGGGATATTTTTTTCAGCTGCTGCTTTTGCTGTCGCTAGTTCACCATCTTCATGGAAATAAGTTTGTGCTCCCACTGCACCTAATAGTATTGTAGGCAATTTATTGATCGTTTTCTTCGGATTATTGAATTTTATTTCTTCATTACCGTAAGTAGATTCCGTACTTCTATTTAAATATTCCAACACAGTTGGTGTCAATTTTTGTTTTGCCTCTTCCTCTAATAATTTTATCCAGTTCATTTTGGTTACTGTCATGTTGTCTCCTCCTATTGTAAATGGTTTTCCTTATCCTTAACCCAAAAGGGTACGCGACCGTCCGTTAGTCAAAGCGACGCTTTCGAATCCTAGAGGCGATGTCCTAAAGACGGCTTTTCTTTAAGAAAAAAACTCCCTCCTGTTCATCAAAACAAGAGAGAGTTATTTCCCTCTTATCTTCCAAACTTTTGACGTTTGCTGGATTTAGCACCTTGTAAACATTGAGTTTATAGGTTGCTGGGCTTCATTGGGCCATTCCCTCCACCGCTCTTAATAAGAGTATGTTGTATTATTTTTTTCATGTTTGTTGTTTTTGAATTTCTTGTGCTTTCAATTGTCTTCGCAAAATCTTTCCACTAATTTTCGTTTTTGGTAGCTCTTCTACTACTTCTATTTCGCGAGGAGCAGCATGTGCTGAAAGATTTTTGCGAACAAATAAGCGAATCTCATCGAGTAATTCCTCTGACTCTGTAAAGCCCTGACGTAAAGTAATAAATGCCTTGACTAATTCACCACGTAATTCGTCTGGCTTTCCAATAACCCCAGCCTCTTCAACAGCTGGATGCTCGATTAATTTACTTTCTACTTCAAATGGACCAATTCTTTCCCCTGCAGAATTTATCATGTCATCATTTCTACCTTGAAAAAAGACATAGCCTTCTTCATCCTGTAAGGCCAAATCCCCAGAAAGATACCAGCCTTCATATTGAAAATACGATTGAAATTTATCTTTATTTCCCCATATCTCCTTCATCAAGCCTGGCCAAGGAGTTTTTACTGCTAATTGTCCTACTTCACCACTATCCAGGATATTTCCTTCATCATCAAGAATACCAACTTCCATTCCTGGTAGTGGTCGCCCCATTGAACCTGGCTTAATCTTTTCAGATGGTAGATTTACAATTAAGTGACCACCCGTTTCTGTCATCCACCACGTATCATGAATTCGTACACCGAGATTTTCCCAAGCCCAATTAATAACTTCGGGATTTAGTGGCTCTCCAACACTTAATACATGACGGAGAGAGGATAGATCATATTTTTCATGGAGTTTTCCTTCTGATAACAGCATTCGAAATGCGGTTGGGGCACTATACCAAATTGTAACACCTAATTCCTCAATTAACGAATACCAACTCTCTGCTTTAAATCTGCCCCCTTGAACCACCACCGTTGCTCTGTTTAATAATGGGGCGAACAATCCATACACACTACCAGTCACCCACCCCGGATGAGAGGTACACCAATAGACATCCTCATCTTTCATATCGAGCACCCATCTACCTGTTACGATATGATGCTGAACGGCTCGGTGGGCATGTAACACACCCTTAGGCTTTCCAGTTGATCCACTTGTATAATGAATTATTAAACCATCTTCCCAGTCAACCCATTCTACAAGCTCATCACCTTCAACAGGTACTAAAGGTTGTTTTTCCAAGTCTTCTACAAATAAAATAGTATGTAGACTAGGAATCTCTTTTTGTGGAACTCTTCCTACTAGTTGTTGATCTGTAATTAGTACTGTTCCTCCACAATCATTCATCCTATCCTTTACCGCCTCTTCCATAAAGGCTTCAAAAAGCGGCCCTGCGATTGCTCCTACTTTGATAACCGCTAAGATTGCTATATAGCATTCTGCTGTTTTTGGTAAAAATACAAAAACACGATCCCCTCTTTTGACTCCCTTTTCTTTTAAAATCCTAGCATAATGATCTGTTTTATCTTTTATTTCTTTAAATGTATAGGACTTTCGCTCTGTTCCATTTATATAATGTATCGCAATCTTATTACCAAAGCCTTCTTCTACATGGCGATCAATCGTTTCATAAGCAGCATTGATCTTTCCTTGCTTCACAGCATTCGATAGGTAATTTTTTGCTTCTTTCCAATCAAATGACGCTTGAATTTGTTCATAATTGGCTAAATTGTGGTCTGCTTCGAAACTTGGAATAGGTTTCACTAGTTGTTGTGTCACGTGTTATGCCCCCTTACAACGGTTAACTTCTATGGTTTAAGTCAAGTGATGCTAGTATATCTGATTTTATCTTGGCTAATTGTTCACTTGCTCGATCTCTTGGTCTTGTTTGATCAATAGTTATTTCTTTTTTGACCACCCCTGGCTGTCCCCGAAGAATAATCACTCGATCACATAAGTATAGTGCTTCGTCAATATCATGGGTCACTAATACGATAGTAGATTGATATAATTTCCACACATCAAGCAATAAATCCTGTAGCTGCATTTTCGTAAAAGCATCTAATGCACTAAACGGTTCATCAAGTAATAAAATTTCTGGTGATGTTACTAAAGCTCTGGCAATAGCTACCCTTTGTGCCATTCCACCTGATAACTCTCTTGGATACAATGCTTCTTTCCCTTTTAGACCAACACTAGCTAAATATTCAATCGCTCGATTTTCTTTATCTTTTCTTTTACCGTTCAAGCCAAATGTTACATTCTCTAATACATTTAACCATGGTAAAAGTCTGGGCTCTTGAAAGATAAAACCAGTAGTATCATGTATTTCCTTTGAAACTTTTCCATTGATTTCTATCTCACCATCGTATTCTGCATCTAAACCGGAAATGGCACGAAGTAGGGTGCTTTTTCCACAACCACTTGTGCCTAATAGGCCGATAATCTCGCCAGGCTTGACCTCAAGATTGACATCTTTCACTGCTGTTGTTCCATTAAATGTACGACTTACCTTTCGTAAAGCTAAACTCAAGTCCATCATTCCTTCCTGTTATTGTCCCATGCGATCCTGCCAGTGAAGTGATTTTGTTTCGATTTTTTTCAGTATCCAATCTGTAAATTTACCGATAATGGCGAACAAAATAATACTAGCTAAAATCGTTTCAGGCTGTGCCATGTTTTGACCGAAGGTAAGCAGGAATCCAAGACCTTGACTGGCTCCCATCAATTCTGCTGCCACAACAAACATCCAGCCAAGGCCTAAGCCGCTGCGCATGCCAACTAAAAAGGATGGCATGGATGCAGGAAGTATGATTCTTTTTATTAGCTGAAATGTATTGAGTCCATACATTTTTCCCACTTCAATCAGCTTGCGATCAACTCCAATAATTCCACTTACAATGTTTAAGTAGACAGGAAAAAATACCCCAATTGCTATCATCACTATTTTAGATGTTTCACCAATACCCATCCATAAAATAAAGAGTGGTACCCATGCTAAGGAAGGGATAGAACGAAAAGCTTGAATTAATGGATCAAATAATTGCTCTGCTTTTTTATAAAAACCTACAAATGAACCTAATATAATTGCTATGACTGTTCCTAAAATAAATCCAACAAACACTCTATATGTCGTAATACCAATGTGCCCCCATAGTGTACCATCTTGGGCCATGTTATAAATTTTTTCTACAATAGTTGATGGTGCTGGGAGCTGATAAGAAGGAACAATACCTGCACGACAAACTAGCTCCCAAGCAATAATTAATAGAATTGGGATGATACTGCCAAGTAAAATTGTCTTAACGGTTGAATGTTTGTTCATATTCTTGGCCTTATCATCTTTTTGATTAACCTTATCTATATAGGCTCCACTTGTTAATTCTTGGTTATCTGCCATGATTGTTCCCCCTCTAATTCCCTACCATCTCATTCTATTATTTCTTTTGCATATTCAGGATTGATTAATTCTTGTGTTAATTTTTCTACATCCGCATCTGGATTTAGTACATCCGCATCCTGTAATACCTTTCCTGCTTCCACAATCGCATCCTCATGAACTTGACCAGGTATTGCATTAGAAAAATCATTTCGTTCCATTTGTATCTTGGCTACTTCTAAATCTATATCTGCTTCTTCTGCTAATAGTTGAGCTGCTTCTTCAGGATTCTCTAAAACCCAATTACGAGCGCGCTCATACAATTCAATTACTTTATTTACATATTCCGGATATTTGTCTGCAAACTCTTGACGAACATTTAAAAAGCCATACGTGTTTAAGTCTGCATTACGGAAGAATAATTGCGCATTTTCTTCTAATTCTAATTTTGCCATATGTGGATCAAGCCCTGCCCATGCATCTACATCGCCTGATACAAGGGCTGAACCACCATCTGCATGCTGCAGGTTAGTCAATGTAATATCATTAATCGTTAAGCCTTCTGAATCCAATGCTCTTACTAGAAAGATGAAGGGGTCTGTTCCCATAGTTGCTGCAACATTCTTTCCTTTTAAATCTTTAATGGATTCAATTCCTGAGCCTTCATTCGTTACTAATGCCGTCCATTCTGGCTTCGAATAGATGTATACATTCTCTATTGGTGCACCACTCTCCTTAGAGATTAAGGCTGCAGCACCTGCCGATGAACCAAAGTCAATACTATCACTTCTTAAAAACTCTAATGCTTTATTACTTCCTTGACTTAATGTCCACTCCACCTCTATATCTTCTTCCGCAAAAACTTCTTCTGCCCATTCGAATTTCTTTAATACTAAGCTTGTTGGCGAATAATAAGCATAATCTAAACGGATTTTTTCAGGCTTTCCCTCTGTTTCTCCTTCTGCTGCACAGCCTGATGCAATAACAAGAATGAAACCAAAAAGCGCGATAGCTAAAAAACTACGTAAATCTATTAATGGTATTCTTTTCATGATAGATTGTCCCCTTTTTTATTTTCTTTTCTATTAAATTTCACAAGCATAAGTGGAAATTGTTCCTCTTAACCGCTGGGCTTCTTTGTACGTACATCTATTGTGTACAACCTGTAACCCTGCTTCTCTTGCCACTTCTTCTGCTTTTGGTGAAACAACACCTTCCTGTAGCCAGAATACTTTTGGTTTAACTTCCACCGCTTCTTTTGCTACTTCTACCGCAGCATCAGGGCTACGGAAAACTTGTACAATGTCAATAGGAACAGGAACACTTTTTAAATCTGGGTATGCTTTTTCTCCTAAAATCTCTGTTTCCCTTGGATTAACTGGAATAATTTTATATCCAAGACGTTGCATTTTTCTTGCTAGACGGTAGCTCGGTCTTGCTTCCTTCCCACTCAGACCAACAATAGCCAATGTTTTTTGGCGAGTCACCTCTTCCCCATTCTCGATTACCCGCTCATATGGAGAATTTAATGCCCATTTAATTACCCCTTCATCATTTACGACGATTTGTTTTGCTTCATCTGCACCGATTCCTGTTGCTTTGGCAAGTGCTTGATCAAGATCATTTTGAATATCACGAATTGATTCGATTCCTACAGATAAACGAACAAGCTCTTCTGTTACTCCTGTTTCCTCTAATTGCTCTTTACTTAACTGTTGATGAGTAGTAGAAGCTGGATGAATAATTAATGACCTAGCATCTCCAACATTGGCTACATGGGACCATAGAGAAACATTATTGATTAGATCTCTACCTGCATCTCGTCCACCTTTAATACCAAAGACAATGATTGAGCCAAAGCCATTGTTCAAAATACGCTTCGCTAGTGCGTGTGATGGATGGCTTTCCAATCCTGGATATCGAATCCATTCCACCGCTTCGTGTTCTTCTAGATATTCTGCTAATTCCTGAGCATTTCGATTATGTCTTTCCACTCTTAAATGAAGTGTTTCTAATCCTTGTAGTAACTGGAAGGCATTAAATGGGCTAAGTGCCGCACCGAAGTCTCTCAATAACTGGACACGCACTTTTGTGATAAATGCTAATGTTCCAAAGTCTATTGCATAACGAATTCCATTGTAGCTCGGATCTGGTTCAGTAAATTGAGGATATTTTTCTGAATTCCAGTTAAAACGACCTCCATCAACTATAATTCCGCCAATCGATGTACCGTGACCACCTATCCATTTTGTCGCAGAATGAACCACAATATCAGCACCTAATGTGATTGGTTTACAACCATAAGGTGTGGCAAATGTATTATCAACGATCAATGGTACACCTGCCTCATGAGCAATCTCTGAAACTTTTTCTACATCCAATACTTGAAGGCCAGGATTTCCGATAATCTCACCATAAACTGCTTTCGTATTTTCATTGATGGCTTGACGGAAATTCTCAGGATCGGTTGGGTCTACAAATTTTACGTTGATTCCGTATCTTGGTAATGTTACAGCAAACAGATTATAGGTTCCGCCATACAAGTTCACACCTGCAACAATTTCGTCTCCCGCACTTGCTAGATTTAAGATCGATAGGGTGATGGCTGACATCCCCGAAGCTGTTGCAACTGCTGCAACGCCATCTTCTAAAAGGGCTAATCTTTTCTCAAAAACATCGACAGTTGGATTACCAATTCTTGAATAGATGTTTCCTGGTTCATCAAGTGCAAATAGTCTCTCTGCATGTTCTGTGTCATGGAAAACGAACGAAGTAGATTGATAGATAGGCACTGCTCTTGAACCTGTTGTTGGATCAGGCGCCTGACCACCGTGTAAATTTAAGGTCTCCGCATCATACGTTGAATTTTTAAAAGCTGTCATGTTAGTTTCCTCCTTGAATATTCCATTCATTTAATTAATATAAGTATAAAGAAAAGCCTTCTTCGACAAGAAGAAGGCTTTGGTTATCTACCAGCTGTCTCCCTCTTATCTATCAGGAATGTTTCCTGCAGGATTTAGCACCTTTTAAGCTGAAGCTTAATGGTTGCTGGGCGTCATCGGGCCAGTCCCTCTGCCTCTCTTGATAAGAGCTATTTAATTTTTATCGGATCAAAAAATCCTCTCTACATGGAGATAGAGAGGATTCAGTGTGAATAATTCGCTCTCTTATCTCTCCAAGCATGATCACTTAGTGGAATTGGCACCTTTATTAAGCTTTTGTGCTTAATGGTTGCCGAGGTTTCATAGGGCCAGTCCCTCCACCTCTCTTGATAAGATTTATTGTCAAATATTGTAATTCCGAGTGGATTACTTATATTTAATTTAGTTATTACATACTTTAGCATGGTAGACCACCACTGTCAACAAGTATTTATAAATTATTGAATATTTTTCTTTTAAGAGTATTCATGATTTATATCGACATGAAATAGCTTTTTTTTAATCCATTCATTTATGTTTTCAAAAAAATAGCGCATACTCATCCTAGAAAGAGGTTTTATTATGATCAACTACAAAAAAAAGTTGCCATCGTAACAGGAGGTGAAAGTGGTATCGGACGAGAAACATGCTTGCAATTAGCCAAGAAAGGTGCACGCATTGCCGTTATTAATATTTCCGATGATAGAGAAACGCCTGCATCCATTTGATGCAGCCACTTCTCTATTTAAAATAAGCTAAAAGACCTTTGGTGATCCCTTCTGCTAAGTTATCTTGATAGTCGCTTGTTCGGATTGTGAGTAAGTCATGAGGATTCGTAATAAATCCCATTTCTAATAAGAGTGCTTTATTTTGATTGTTTCTTAGTACATAGAAATTACTACTTCGAACCCCTCGATCTCTCATTGTGACATGTTGAGATAAAGAGGACTGCATTTCATAGGCAAGCTCTTTACTATCTGGGCCAAAATAGTGTGTGCTAATTCCATTAGCAGAAACTATTGGACTTGCATTAAAATGTAGACTTATAAAAGCATGAGTCTGATAAGCATGACTTATTCTCAAGCGGGTGGCATGATCTACATAGCTATCATTACTTCTCGTTAATAATACCGTTGCACCTGCTTGACGGAGCTCACTTGCTATCTCAGAAAGCACCTCCATAATGACATCCTTTTCAAAGATACCCCCAAGTCCTATGGCTCCAGGATCCATGCCACCATGCCCTGGATCGAGCACAATATTAAAGCCATTTAAGTTCTGCTCATTGCTTACCGTAGTTGTAGTAGCTGTTTGTTCCACAGATTGCTCTGTATCTGACGTAGCCTGGGCTGATGGTTCTTCAGGTATGTATGTGGTACTTTGATGATTCGTCAACCAGCCCGCAATCCATCCAATTTTACCATTCTTTAAATCTACTTTTATCCATTGATCTTCAGTATCAACGACCGAAAAAGACTCTCCAATTGTTGTAAAACCGATAATAGGATAATTTGTACCTGGTCCTGAACGAATCCGAACACCAGTGGCAGTAATAGAAACATCGTTTAAACTATCATTAGTAGCTGCTCGCTCTTGCTCTTCCACCATTAAAAATTGTGAAGCTATCCAAGCCTCTTTCCCATTATAAAAGGTTTTATACCAGCCATATGCCTCATCAAACACTTGTACTTGATCTCCAGCTTGTAATTTACCAAGAATTTGTCCATTTAAAGATGGCTCTGAGCGCACATGTAAATCTGTTGCTCCCACATGATATGTTTTCCCCTCTGCCTCTATAATCAAAGGGAAAACAAAGAAAAACGATAAAAATAAGATGATGGCTGTACTCTTTTTTATCAAAACAATATCACTTCCTTTTTCAGGATTTACTCGATAGTTTCTGATACCCAGAAGTGACCAATACTAAACCTATTTTTTATCGATTTTTGTAGAAAATATGATGATTAGTCATAATTACTGAATAGTCTCCATGAATAAAGATCATTTATTTATACATAAAAAAGCCCCACTACATCGATTAAACGATTTTAGTGAAGCTCTTTTATAAGATAATGCACCCGGAGGGGGCTTAAATTGTTGTACTAATGGAATAAACGTTATGAATTCAATTTTTTCCTGTAATCAATATAAAGAAGTATAGTTAAAATAAGCAAAAATATGATCATAGAAAACGGTATTAACCACAACTCATTCTGATTTAAATTCCATCCAATTAAGATAATAGCAAATGATACAATTGGAGCCATTATAAAATAAGGCTTTGAAAGGTAAAACCATCCATAAGGGAAAAAATGTGCTGCTGTAATGATGGAAAAAAAGATAATAGCTTCTTCTGGGCTTTTACCTATCGCCCAAAAAAGAATTGGAAAATATACGAGCTGAGCAATGTTCAAGAATACTCCTAACTTACCTAAGGGATTACCTTCAAATTTCCAATCTGCTTTCAAGAGATTGGAAAGACCCATCGATAAAGGAAACATTAATCCCGTTGAGAATAACATATAAATATTTTTTAGTTCTAGTGTGATTGGTTGTAAAAATATTATGGTAATAATTAACCAAATGATTACAGCTGACAACAAAAAGGAAACACCATTTTTCCCACTAATCGATAATCTTTTACGGAGATCATTAATTTGCAAACTAATTTCCCCTTCTTTTTTAAAATTTTCATCATTCATAAGCTACTCCATTGTTTGCATATCTTCTGGGTAATGAATGGTGTCAAATACCTCATCTGATTTAGAATCTTTAACATTGATCGTGACATCATAGTCATCTGGAGATGCTCCATCATAAAGTTGATACATCATTCCTGTTATTCCAATTCCCAGCACAGCAAAACCGTCCATACTATTTTCATACCCTTCTCTATCAACACTTAAATGAAACTCTGAAAAATCTTCATTGGAGGTAATGTCTTGAATTGACGGGAAGTCACCACTTGTCTTAATCTCCTCCATGGATTGATCTAATTGTTTTTTTATTTCATTCATCATTTCCTTGTGTTTGGATTTTGACATTTTATAAGTCAAGCTTCCGTCTTCATTCTCTGTTACTTTTAACCCTTCCTCTTCAGCTTTCGCTATCGATTCATCGGTAGATTCTATCATAGAGGAAGGTATGGTAACTTCCACACTTAATAAGTTTTTATCTACTTCAACCGCTTCTTTATCGTCATTCTGATTTGGTTCTGAATCTTTAGTATCTGTATCTATAGCTTCTTTTCCTTCTTCTTCATTTTTCTCGACTTCGAATCCACAAGCAGTTAAAAATATAATACAGAATAAAAAAACTAATAATTTCTTCATGCTCATTTCCTTCCTAGGTATATTTAATAGGATTTTATCACTATTTGTAGGATATTACTATGGAAAAAGCGTCTGTAACTAAAAACTTTGATAATGTCATCATTATTTTGTTCGTTGTTTACTCGATTTCATTCAATTATTTTTCGACTTTCTTTGGAACAAAAAACCCCTCCTCCGGCTAACTATTTAGGTAGACGGAAGAGAGGTGCTTTTATTACCTATATGCAATTCAATGAACTTATTGACATCATATACAAGGATATTACGCGCCCGGAGGGATTCGAACCCCCGACACATGGTACCGGAAACCATTGCTCTATCCCCTGAGCTACGGGCGCATGAAAAAATACGACAAGATTAATTATAGCGAAAGATATAATTAATTTCAACGAAATCTATATTTTTCTTTTGCAACAATTGAATTGATTGTTTAAATTATGTTATTTTCGGGTAGGATGAACATAGATTATAATAGACGAAAAGATCATCCATCCAAGAAGGTCAAAAGTCAATCAAATCTTTTGACCTTTTTTGACCATTAAGTTATGATGTTAATAGTTAAATAATAAAATGATGAAGCAATAAAGGAGGAGTTTTCTTATGAATTTAATCCCTACAGTTATTGAACAAACTAATCGTGGTGAGCGTGCTTATGATATTTACTCTCGCCTATTAAAAGACCGAATTATTATGCTAGGTAGCGCCATTGATGACAATGTTTCTAATAGTATCGTGGCTCAACTATTATTCCTTGCTGCAGAAGATCCAGATAAGGATATCTCCCTATACATTAACTCTCCTGGTGGTTCCATTACAGCAGGTATGGCGATCTATGATACGATGCAATTCATTAAACCAAATGTATCTACCATCTGTATTGGAATGGCAGCATCTATGGGAGCATTCTTACTCGCTGCAGGTGAACCTGGAAAACGATTTGCTCTACCGAACAGTGAAGTCATGATTCACCAGCCACTTGGCGGAACACAAGGTCAAGCTTCTGATATTCAAATTCATGCAAATCGTATTATCGAAATGCGTAAAAAATTAAACCAAATTCTAGCTGATCGTACTGGCCAACCGATTGAAGTTGTTGAAAAAGACACAGATCGCGATAATTTCATGACAGCAGAGCGTGCAAAAGAATATGGTCTAATCGACCGAGTGATGGAAAAGAAACCAACTGATTTAAATTAATACATTGGAAAACCCTGCATCATCGCAGGGTTTTTCTATTCTGAATTTCCTTCTATAAAGCTTACTAGATCTGCTAATGCTTGTTCTTCATCCGTACCATCGACGATTATTTTAATTTCACTCCCTTTGGAGAGTGCTAAACTCATCAATCCCATAATACTTTTCGCATTGATTCTTTTTTGATCTTTTTCAATAAAAATTTCGGCAGTATAATGATTTGCCTTTTGTACAAATTGTGCTGCAGGACGAGCCTGTAAGCCAGGATCTACCCCTATAATAACTGTCTGTTCAACCATTCCCATCCTCCTCATTTTTGAAAGCGTTATCATTTTATTATACTATATCACTTCTTCCAATATTACACAAAAGTTTTTACTTAGCATTTTAAAAGGTAAAGAGCACATGTTTAACACATATGCTCTAGGATTTATTTACAGTAAGTTTTTCACTTCTTATTTGTTCCGCAAATTGATCTATTTTCTTCAATCGGTGGTTAATTCCTGACTTACTAATCTTCCCTCCAGAGACCATTTCCCCTAATTCCTTAAGAGATACATCATTATGTTCTAATCTAAGTTCCGCAATTTCCTTTAACTTATCTGGTAGTGCATCTAGTCCAACCGTTTCTTGAATATATCGGATATTCTCCACTTGTCTAAATGCCGCACCAATCGTTTTATTTAGATTTGCTGTTTCACAATTCACAAGGCGATTTACGGAATTACGCATATCACGAACAATTCGAACATCTTCAAATTTAAATAATGCCTGATGTGCTCCAATATAGCTTAAGAATTCGGTGATTTTTTCGGCCTCTTTTATATACGTAATAAAACCTTTCTTCCGTTCTAAAATTCTTGCATGTAATTCATAATTATTTAATAAATCACATAATGCTTGATTATGCTCTTCATAAAAGTTATAAATTTCAAGATGATAAGAGGAGGTTTCTGGATTATTCACAGAACCACCTGCTAAAAAAGCCCCTCTTAGATAGGCTCTTCGACAGCAGTCTTTCTTAATATACTTATCTGAAATAGTTCGAATAAATTGATACGGCTCTTGAAGTATGTCCATATCCAAGAGCATTTCCTTAACTCCTTCATTCATTCTTACAATATATACATTATTTTTTTTCAGTTTCATTTTTTTCCTTACGAGTAATTCAACAGGATAGGCATAAATTGTTTTAATCAATGTGTATATTCTACGTGCTATTGCTGCATTTTCTGTTTGAACATCGAGTGAATAATGTAAGCGTGAAAAGGAAACTGCTCCATTCATTCTAATCAGGGCAGCCAGCTCTGCACGATTACAGCAATTATCGTTCTCGATTTTCGTTAATTCTTTCTTAATTTCCGATGCAAATGACAACTTTCTCCCCCCTCCTTATACAGGTCGATTCTTGAAGTGTCCCTTACAGACATTTAACACTATTCTAAAAAAGACATAAGAACATCTGCAATTTTATCCTTATCATGTCTTAGAGAATGGTTTTTTTGTTTTACTATATCTGCTTCAATTATTTCTATGTCTAAGCTTTTTAATTTTTCGACATCAATTTTAACAGGAGCAGCATTTTCCTCTGCATAAATTAATTGTACGGATGGATCAATCGATTTATTATGAACAATAATAGATTGAATACATCCTGGTCCAATATGATCCATAATTGCTTGAACATGATCAGAAGCTGTGTAACCATTAGTTTCCCCAACCTGTGTCATCACATTACATACATATACCACTTTGGCGTTTGTTTCCTTTAATGCTTGACCAATTTGAGGAACAATTAAATTAGGTAGAATACTTGTATAAAGACTACCAGGTGAAATGACAACTATATCCGCCTCTTTAATCGCTGTCACTGCTTCAGGTAGTGGTAAAACCGGGTTCGGCTTTAGGAATACTCGTTTAATTCGTTTTCGTGCTTTTGGAATATTGGATTCACCTAATACAATCTCTCCATCCTCATATTCTGCATGAAGGAACATATTTTGATTAGCAATTGGATAAATATTGCCTTCCACATTAAGAACACGAGAAATTTCCTTTATTCCTGTATAAAAATCGCCTGTAACAGATGTCATCGCTGCTAACAGTAGGTTTCCCATGGAATGACCTAATAATCCGTTTCCTTTCGTAAACCGATGCTGAAACAGATCCATTAGCATTGGTTCTACATCGGATAATGCAGCAATCACATTCCTTATATCGCCCGGTGCTGGTATTTCCATCTCTGTGCGAAGGCGACCAGAACTCCCACCATCGTCTGCCACTGTTACAATAGCGGATAGGTCAATGGGATATTCCTTAAGACCACGCAAAAGTACCGGCATACCTGTTCCACCGCCGATCACAACTATTTTTTTTCTATCTGTTTGTGTCATATTTTTATTTTCCCTTTCGCTTATCGATATCACGATGGCTTACATGTGTGACATAGTTCTTTTGAAAATATTTTGCTAAATATTCCGCAATCGCAACAGAACGATGCTGCCCGCCGGTACAACCTATTGCGACAACGAGTTGACTTTTCCCTTCCCGTTTATATTGTGGAAGCATAAATTCTAATAAATCAACCGTTTTATCAACAAAGGCTTTTGTATCCGACCATTTGAATACATAAGAGGATACATCTGTATTTAAACCTGTTAGTGGTCGTAAATTTTCGACATAGTGGGGATTGGGTAAGAAACGCACATCAAATACTAAATCTGCATCAATAGGCAATCCGTACTTAAAGCCAAATGATAACGTATGAATCGAAAAGATTTCTTGCTCTTTTTCACTATATCGTTGCACTATTTTTTCTCGTAATTGCTTTGGTTTTAATTCAGAGGTATCGATAAAATGTTGTGCACGTCCTCTTAATTCATCTAGAATCTTTCTTTCTGCATGGATCCCCTCTAACGGTAATCCATCCTGTGCAAGTGGATGTGATCGACGCGTTTCTTTATAGCGCGAAACAAGTACTTGATCACTCGCATCTAAAAAAAGAATATGCTCCTCTAACCAATTTTCCTGACCCAATTGGTCCAAAGCCTCAAATAAGGAATCAAAAAATTCTCTACCTCTTAAATCCATCACAAGTGCTACTTTTTGAATATTATTCGTTGCATCTCGCATTAATTCTAGGAATTTAGGCAATAACGCTGGAGGCAAATTATCAACACAATAATACCCTAAATCTTCAAAACTTTGCACAGCGACCGTTTTACCCGCACCAGACATCCCTGTTATAATAACTAGTTTTGTTTCTTCCTTTTTTGTCCCCATTGCATTACTCCTCCCATTTCATCCACTTACCGCAAAAGGTTATCTTTTTTTGCTCTCACTCTATTATATACTGAGTGGAGAAGGAGTTACAAATATCGAAAATAAAATTTACTAAGGGATTTAATGGATAAAAAAAAATTGGCATAGGTGAAAACCTATGCCGTCAAGTAATATATTTATTAAAAAGGGGGTCAATTAGTTAACTACATTATATCCTTTTTATATTTCGTCCGTGTTACAGGGAAGTTAATTTCTTTTTACGTTCATATGTCGAAAAGATGACAGGACTAGCTAGGAATATTGACTGACTCCTTTAAATTCTCAATATATGCCTGTGCTGCTTGTGCCGCGATACTTCCATCTCCTGTAGCTGTTACGATTTGACGCAATTCTTTTTCACGAATATCACCTGCAGCAAAGACTCCTGGTACACTCGTTTCCATATTCTCATTTGTTGGAATATAACCTTCCTCATTCGTGATTCCTAGAGATTTAAAAGGCTCACTTAATGGCACCATACCAATATAAATAAAGGCACCATTAGTTTCATGTTCAAATTCTTCTCCCGTTTTTTTATTGAGTAATGTGACGCTTCCTACTTTGCCATCCTTCTCATTGATCGATTTCACAATGGTATCCCAAATAAAATCAATTTTGTCATTTTTAAAAGCGCGGTCCTGTAGGATTTTCTGTGCACGTAGTTCATCACGACGGTGAATAATTGTTACTTTGCTGGCAAATCGAGTCAAATAAACACCCTCTTCTACCGCTGAGTCTCCACCACCGACAACTACTAATTCTTTTTCTTTAAAGAAGGCACCGTCACAAACAGCA
Source organism: Gracilibacillus sp. JCM 18966 (assembly GCF_055392695.1). NCBI lineage: Bacteria > Bacillati > Bacillota > Bacilli > Caryophanales > Bacillaceae > Gracilibacillus > Gracilibacillus sp. JCM 18966. The sequence continues at coordinate 3,821,523 of NZ_AP043883.1, forward strand.
CAATAGGATACTCCACGTCCACCTAATTCTTCTTCACCTGGTACTCCAAGCTTTTTATACTGTGCACCAGTGGTAATAATTAATGCACGTGTCTTATACTCTTTTGATCCAGCAATCACGGTTTTATATTCGTTTCCATCAATTACTTCTTTTATGTCACCATAAGCATACTCTGCACCAAATTTTTTGGCATGATCAAACATTTTATTCGACAAATCCGGACCTAAGATATGGTCATATCCTGGATAATTTTCGACATCTTCTGTATTCGCCATTTGTCCACCAGGTATACCTCTTTCCAACATTAATGTATCTAAATTAGCGCGTGATGTGTATACAGCTGCAGTCATGCCTGCAGGTCCTGCACCAGCGATAATAACATCATAAATTCTTTCCTCTGACATCGTAGCTCATCCTTTCTTCTAATCCTACACTTATTATCTTATTCAAGATGAAAAAGGTCTAATGTTTTGCTCATGGCTTTTCAGGTGTTTGCCATGGTGGTGATTGTTCTAATAAAATATTATGTTCCTTACATCCTTCTCGCCAAAGATCCTCTGCCTTTTTTTCATCACCTAAAAAATAATAACAAGTACTATACCATCTATAATAAGAAGGATGTCCTCTTAATTTACCTTTATTCAACTGTTTAAATCGATCTAATGCTTTTCCATATAAACCGATTTGTGCAAAAGTTGTCGCCATTCGGAGCTTTTGTTGCTCATGTATCGGAAATGTATGATCGAGAAGAGAAATGATGTGCTTCAACATTTTGACTTCATTTTCATGATAATAGAAAACAGCAAGATTCATATAACTAAAAAGGCTATCTGGATGTTCCTTTAGATACTTTTCTTCTAGCGCAATTGCTTCTTCACGTTCACCTGCGAAAAATAGGGCATAATGATATTCATGTCGAGCTTGAGTGAATTCAGGAAATAAGGTAATCATTTCTTCCAATAGGGCAATCGCTTCCTGCCATTCTTGACGCTCTAAATGATAAAAAGCAGTTTCTTGGTAGATAAGGACATCATCCTCTTCTTCTAATGCCCATTCATCTTCCTCTTCTTCCTCATCAAAATCCAATACGTTTAATAGTCCAATCGCTTCCTCAGCGAATTCACCATCAGGTGCTTTTTCTACATATAGCTCTGCATATTTTGTAGCATCCTGCAATAAACCAAGATGTGCATAATTATTAGCAATTAAATAATAGCAATCCATATAGTCTTCCCCATGCTTTGCTAGTACGTCTGTTAGTAATTGATTCGCCAGATGGTAAGAGCCTATCTCTGTATAAACAATGGACAATTGACATTGATATAAAGGATGATTAGGTTTTTCAGATAGAGCCTTCTGAAACCACTTGATAGACAGCTCAAATTTTCGCTTCTGGTAAGCCTCCACACCTTTTGAAAAATAAAAATCCCCTTCAGGGATGAAAGGTATGACATTTTCCTTTGTTTTGTTAGGTTTGGGCACGCTGATGATTCCATCCTCTCTATTTTTCGTTCTATATCTATAATAATTAGTTGTATTTAATATCGATGACTAATGCATTATAACATATATTTTAAGGATGAAAATACTTTTTTTAAAAATGAGAGAATGAAAGAAGGAGATCTTTTATTATAACCGTCAGCAGGGCCATACTGATAAAGTCTCCTTATTTACACTTTCTCCTATAAGAACTCATCTTGTGTGATTCGTTTTTCCATTTCTTCTTTTGTATAAATAACCTTCATCGGATTTCCTCCAACAAATGATCCTGGTTGTACATCCTTATGGACAATAGTGCCGGCAGCGACAATGGCATTGCTACCAATCGTAACTCCTGGCAAAATCGTACTATTGGCACCAATCATAACCTCATCGCCAATGTACACTTCTCCTAGCCTGTATTCCTTAATCAAGTATTCATGGGCCAAAATGGTTGTATTATAACCAATTACCGAATTCTTACCAACATGTATTTTCTCAGGGAACATAATATCTAGCATGACCATTAAAGCAAAAGCCGTCTTATCTCCTACCTCCATTTTTAGCAATGTTCGGTATAACCAGTTTTTTACTTTTAAAAAGGGGGTATATCTTGCTAATTGGATCACAGTGAAGTTTTTTATAACCTTCCAAAAAGGAACGGTTTTATAGACATGCCACAATGAATTAGCTCCATATACTTTATAACGGTCTGTTTTTCGCATGATTATTCCACTCCAACTATTGCTAATAAATCGCGCATTTCTTCAAGCATGTAATCTGGATCATGCTTTTCTAAGACCTTTCTTCCCTTTAGTGACCATGCAACCCCGGCTGTTTTTACTCCAGCATTATGCCCTGCTTCGATATCATGATAATTATCTCCAACCATCAAAGTTGTCATTGGATTTGCATGTAAGAGATTCATCGCCTTTAATATTGGCTCTGGGTGTGGTTTAGCATTCTCTACATCATCTAGACCAATAAGCACATCAAATAGTTGATCCATTCCTGTAATTTTCAGTCCTAGCTTTGCTGTATCAGACAATTTTGTTGTGACGATTCCTAGCTTCAGCCCAGCTTGTTTTAGTTCATTTATTGTCTCTACAACGGTTGGATATGCTTCTACATATTGCTCATGATGGGCATAATTGTGTTCCCGATATGTCGCCATCATTTCTTCTACTAGGTCAGGATTTACTTTTTGGAAACTATCGATTAAAGGGGGGCCGATAAAGTCAATAATTTCCTCTCTCGTGTATGGTCGATCAGCATATTTCTCTATCGTATGAGTAAATGAAGCGATAATTAATTCATTCGTATCAATTAACGTTCCATCTAAATCAAACAAAACAGTTTCCATCCTCATTTTAATCCTCCTACTTTTATGAAAAAGTTTGGCTGGGACAAAAGTAATAAGGAAGAAAAAATCCGAACATTAATATTTGTGCACTGAAACCGCTCCGTCAAAATACTTCGCTTTTACCGATAGGGCGTCAACATCTGCTCAAGTAAACTTTCGCAGTGTTTCCTTTACAGTGGGCACGGCAATCTGCTAACTTTGCAAAGTCGCAAAGTAAATCCAGCTCGTACTGTTCCCAAAGAGTCTACGTATTTTGACTACGCTCAGTCAGAAGATGTTCGGATTCTCATTCTCCCTATTTAGTTATGTCTCAGTCAATTACTACACCATATTATTTTTTCTCTATTTTTTTACCTTGATACGTTTTATCGGATAATCCTTTCTTACGACGATAAATAATGAGAGCAATCGCAACAATAATTAATATTACAGAAAGTAATTGTGCTGCTCTTAGATTCGCTACCACATATAAGCTATCCGTTCTCATTCCTTCGATAAAGTATCTGCCAATTGAATACCAAATGACATAGGATAAGAATAGCTCCCCTCTTCGTAGTGGATATTTTCGTAATAAAAGGAGTAAACCGAAACCAAAAATATTCCAGATCGATTCGTATAAGAAGGTCGGATGATACATTGTTCCATCTATACACATTTGATTCATGATAAAATCAGGCAAATATTGATGGAAATTGTTATATGTAGCTTCTGAAATTGGACCACCATGAGCCTCCTGATTCATAAAATTACCCCAGCGGCCAATTGCTTGTCCTAAGATAATACTCGGTGCAAGGATATCTGCAATTTGCCAGAATGACAAACGACGAACTCTTGTAAACACAATAGCGGTTAGTACTGCACCGATCAGTGCACCGTGTATCGCAATTCCGCCTTCCCAAACAGCGAAGACCTTCCACCAAGGCCCGCCAGCATAACGATCCCATTCAAATATAACATAATATATCCTAGCAAATAGAATGGCAATCGGAATAGCAAAGACAACTAAATCAATGATATAATCCTTTTTAACTCCTAAACGATCTGCTTCTCTTGTTGCAACCCAAAGTCCTAAAAATGCTCCAGAAGCAATAATCACCCCATACCAATAAATAGGTAAGGAGCCAACCCAGAGAAATACTGGATCTAATGCGGGTGCTTCACATGCCAAGCTCCATCTCCTCCATTTCCGTTCCGCTTATTCGATATCGAGATCAAATTCTGATTCGATTTCGCGTTCTCCATTTTGAATCATTTTAGATAATCTTTGTGAAAACTCCTCTGCTGCGTTGACACCCATTCGCTTCAATCGGAAGTTCATTGCAGCCACTTCTATAATAACAGCAAGGTTACGTCCAGGTCGAACAGGAAGGGTTGCCTTAGGTACCTTTACATCAATAATTTGCATCGTCTCTTCCTCTAGACCTAATCGGTCATACTGCTTTTTTTGATCCCATGTCTCTAAGTTTATGACTAACGAAATTCGTTTATGAGAACGTACAGATCCCGCACCGAATAATGTCATCACATTAATAATACCAAGTCCTCTAATTTCAAGAAGGTGTTCAATCAATGGAGGAGAAGAACCGATTAATCGATCATAATCCTCTTGACGAATCTCGACACTATCATCTGCTACAAGACGATGTCCTCTCTTTACAAGCTCTAATGCAGTTTCACTTTTCCCTACACCACTCTGGCCTGTAATAAGAACGCCAATCCCATATATATCTACAAGTACACCATGGACTGCTGTAAATGGTGCAAATTTCGCTTCTAAAAAATTGGTGATCCGACTTATCACACGTGTTGTCTTATAGGGTGATCGCATAAGTGGCACCCCGGAATTTTCACATGCCTCTACTAATTCTTCCGGAACCTCCATATCTCTTGTTACTACAATGCCTGGTGTAATGTCCGTACATAATTTATAAGAGCGATCCTTTTTCTCCTCCACTGTTAGCTCAGAAAAATAAGATAACTCTGTCTTACCTAATAATTGCAGTCTATCCTTTGGGTAATATTTAAAATAACCAGTTAATTCAATCCCTGGTCGAGATACCTCACTCATAAAGATTTCTCGGTGAACCCCTTCTTTACCTGCAATAAGCTCCATCTTAAACCGATCAAGTAAATCCTGTGTACGAACTTTCGCCATTTCTAAAGCCCCCCTTTAACTACCACTTCATCTGTTGTTTTTGTTCTCGTGTTTTGTGAACGACACCTTACTATATAGCACGAATAATTTCATTATATATTGTAGCATTTTTTTAAAGTTTTCGTATACTTTTATTCTGATTTGTTGAAAAAGTGCGGTATGGATTATGTCCTGTTCATTTCACGGAATCTCTTTATTTTGCTAGGTTAATCTATTAGTAAAACGCAGATGGTTAGCTTTTCTTATACTTTGGACTTCAAAATTTTCGATTCGTCGCTTTACTTCCTGCAAAAAATTTATACTTTCCTAACGTACAAAAAAACCGTTATAACTAAATAGTCATAACGGCTCATTTCTAATCTTTTATGATTCGGTTGATGAATAAGTTTAGTATCGAAAATAGAATAGCAGCAAGAATAGCTGTTCCAAAGCCTTCAATAATAAAACCATCCCCTAATAAAAGCTGTGTAATCATTAATGTTATCGCATTAATGATGAACAAAAACAAACCTAAAGTTAAGATGGTAATGGGCAATGTTAATACTACTAAAATTGGCTTTACGATCACATTAAGAATAGATAATATGAGGCTTGCTAATATGGCGATGAGAAAGCCATCAATAATAATTGAGTCAAATAAATAATCGATAAGCATTAAGGCTAGTGCATTTAGGACGAGAGAAATGAGCCAACGCATTCTTACTCAGCCTCTCTTCTTGGAATAATAATCGCACTTGCTATATAAAGCACAAAAAGGGGAAAACCAGCAGTGAAAATAGTCAAAATCACGTAAATAATTCTTAAAATGGTTGCATCTAGATCAGTTAACTCTGCTACCCCACCGAGTACTCCTGCTAGCATTTTCTCATGATCTGAGCGGTATAGTTTCTTACCCATTGCATTTCCTCCTTAGGAAAATCATTAAAGCCTATAAGTAGAATTCCACATATTCACGATACTAAACTTATTTTATGCTAAATATTTGTTATGATGCCAATCCTTAAGACTTAAAATCCCAAATATAAAAGGATTCTACGCCCAACCAACTTTGTGCTGCCTTTTCAGCATCTTCTGACTCTTTTTTTACCTTTGCCAGCATACCATCTGCTTGTGATTTGTGAGCGGTAATTGCTGCAAATTTTTGTTTAAATACTGGTGTAATGTCATTTTTAATTTGCGGCTCTCCTAATTCCTCGACATGTGTTAAACTAATTGCTTGGGCCCATACAGTAGGTCGCTCGTCTACTGGAAACTTTTCAACAGCCGCTATTGCTGCAGCCCCAAAAGCATCATGATCCGGATGAACGGCATGTCCTGGGTAGTGTGTAATAACTAGACTAGGTTTTATTTTATTCAAATACGAAAATAAATGCTCTGCCATTTCCTCCTTTGATTCAAACTCTAATGTTTTATCCCGGTAACCAAGCATCTCTAATTGAACATCCATGATTTCACATGCCTTGATCAATTCTTTTTTCCGTATTTCTGGTAGGGTTTCTCTTGTAGCAAATGTTGGGTTTCCCATATTTCTCCCCATTTCGCCTAATGTACCACATAAGTATGTAACTGGAATTCCCTTTTCCCTAAATGTTGCAATGGTTCCGGAAGCCCCGAACGCTTCATCATCTGGATGTGGGTATATGACAACAACATGTTCCTCCTGCATGTTGATTCCTCCTTTTTTCTAAATTAGTAATGAAATGGTGTTTCACCTATTTGGAGTGCAACCATTAAACGGCCTTCTCGATCATGTCCTGCCATCAGAAGTCTACCCTCTTCATCTACTTCAAATTGGTTAACGCCCTCTGCATAAATCCAGCCGATGTCTAATTTCAAGCCAACTCGATATGTACTCCCCGTACCGACGACCTTTCCTCTTTGATAGGTTACTTTCGCATTACGTATAAACGCTCCAACATTATAAGCATCTTTATTAAAATGACTAGCATACGCTCCATTCGTCGTTTCCAAATGTACATATACTTCTCTATTGGCTAATTGATCAATTTCTACTTGTAGCTTCTTCATTTCAATTGGTTCCATGTTCGTTGCCTCCTTTGCCTCTTAATGATACATAGAATATTTTATCACAGACATGTTTTAAACGCTTGTAATGGAGCTTAGATAGAAGCTTTTAATTAGATAATAACAAAACTGCACCATCGGATGATGTCATCCATCCAAGGTGCAGTATCTTGAGGTGCTGGAACAAGAGAGTTGTAAGCAGGATCCGATCAATAATATCTGTATATTTTATCCGCTCTGTCAAAATACTTCGCTTTCCGGGGCACGGCTTCAGCTTGTTACTTCGATTCCCATTCTTTTCTTATCTCGTTCTAAAATAGGTTTTAAATAACGACCAGTATGTGATTCTTCTACCTCTGCAATCTCTTCTGGCGTACCAGTAGCTACTATGGTACCTCCACCATCTCCCCCCTCTGGGCCAAGGTCAATGATGTAATCCGCAGCTTTGATTACATCGAGGTTATGTTCAATAATAACGACAGTATCACCATTTTTGACTAGTCTTTGAATAACGTCTAACAATCTAGAAATATCATCAACATGTAAACCAGTTGTCGGCTCATCAAGAATGTAGAGAGACTTCCCATTCGAGCGACGGTGTAATTCACTCGCTAGCTTCACCCTTTGTGCTTCCCCTCCAGAAAGAGTAGTAGCAGGCTGTCCTAGACGTACATAGCCAAGCCCAACATCAAACACTGTTTCCAGTTTTCTTTTAATTTTCGGGATATTTTCGAAAAATTTTAGTGCTTCTTCAATGGTCATGTTTAGAACATCGGCAATATTTTTCCCTTTATATTTCACTTCCAATGTTTCTCGATTATAGCGTTTTCCTTCACATACTTCACACGGAACGTAAACATCTGGTAAAAAGTGCATTTCGATTTTTATAATCCCATCTCCCCGGCAGGCTTCACAGCGACCACCTTTTACATTAAAGCTAAAACGACCTTTTTTATAGCCCCTGATTTTGGCTTCGTTTGTTTGGGAGAAAACATCTCGAATATCATCAAATACCCCTGTATATGTTGCCGGATTGGAGCGGGGTGTTCTACCAATTGGGGATTGATCGATATCTATAACCTTTTCAAGGTGTTCGATCCCTTTAATCTCTTTATGCTTACCGGGCTTATGTTTAGCTCGGTGTAATTTTGCTGCAACGCTTTTGTGTAAGATTTCATTGATCAGACTACTTTTCCCTGATCCAGATACACCTGTTATAGCAGTAAATACACCGATCGGAATTTTAGTATTGACATTTTTTAGATTATTCTCGCTTGCCCCGATAATTTCAATAAAACGCTCTTTAATTTCATGGCGCTCGCTTGGAATAGGGATGAATTTATTACCAGAAAGGTACTGTCCTGTTAAAGAGCCTTTCTTTTTCATTACCTGTTTAGGTGTACCTTGAGCAACAATTTCTCCACCATGCTCTCCAGCTCCTGGACCGATATCAACTAAATAATCAGCAGCAAGCATCGTATCCTCATCATGTTCGACGACAATCAACGTATTGCCAAGATCTCGCATTCTTTCTAATGTTGCAATTAACCGATCATTATCACGTTGATGCAGACCAATCGATGGCTCATCCAATACATATAAAACTCCCGTTAAAGCTGAACCAATTTGAGTCGCAAGACGTATACGTTGTGCTTCTCCACCAGATAATGTCCCTGCAGCTCTCGATAAGGTTAAGTAATCCAGTCCCACATTGGACAAGAAGGTTAGGCGATCATCCAATTCTCGAATGATCATCGCAGATATCTGCCGCTCTTTCTCTGATAAATTCAATGTTGTAAAAAAATGATGTGCCTCCGTGACAGATAATTCGGTAACTTGTCCTATATGTTTTTGATTAACTTTTACTGCCATCGCTTCTTGGTTCAATCGATAGCCTTCACAAGTTGGACATGCTTTTGTTGCCATATATTTTTCCATCTGCTCACGAATGAAATCAGAGGAGGTTTCTCTATATCGACGAGCAATATTGTTTAAAACACCTTCAAAATAAATATCATTCTCTCTCGTCATTCCATAATCATTTTCATAGCGGAAGTTTATCTTTTCTTTGCCACTACCTTTTAAAATTTTATCCAACTGGCTTTTCGGAAGCTTCTTCACAGCTATATCCATATCAATACCATAATGATCACAAACACTTCTCAACAACTGTGGATAGTATTGCGAGCTAGTCGGCTCCCATGCTGAAATAGCCCCTTCATTTAGTGATAGATCACGATTTGGAATAACCAAATCTACATCAACCTCTAACTGTGAGCCAAGCCCATCACATGTTGGACAAGCACCAAAAGGACTGTTAAAAGAAAATAGTCTTGGTTCTAGTTCGTTAATAGAAAATCCACAAATTGGACAGGCATGCTTCTCACTAAATAGTAATTCTTCTTGACCGATAACATCTACTACTACTTGACCGTCTCCTAATCGAAGGGCTGTTTCAAGCGAATCGGAAAGACGTCCTTCTATGCCTTCTTTGACGACAATTCGATCAATAACTACTTCAATCGAATGCTTTTTATTTTTATCCAATTGAATTTCATCACTTATTTCACGCATCTCTCCATCTACGCGTAGTCGAACATATCCTTCTTTTTGGAGATCTTCTAATACTTTAGTATGCGTTCCTTTACGTCCAGTCACAACTGGAGACAGGATCTGAAGTTTGGTTCTTTCTTCATATTCCAATATTCGGTCAACCATTTGCTCGACCGTTTGTGAAGTGATTTCAACCCCATGATGAGGACAAACGGGGTGCCCGACACGTGCAAACAGTAGTCTCATATAGTCATATATCTCCGTGACCGTACCTACGGTAGAACGAGGATTTCTACTGGTTGTTTTTTGATCAATCGAAATGGCCGGTGATAATCCTTCAATTGCATCGACATCTGGTTTGTCCATCTGTCCTAAAAATTGACGTGCATAGGCAGATAAAGACTCAACATACCGGCGCTGTCCTTCTGCATAGATTGTGTCAAAAGCTAGTGATGATTTACCTGATCCTGATAAACCAGTTAAAACGACGAGCTTATCCTTAGGGATCTCTATGGATACATTTTTTAAATTATGGGCACGTGCTCCCTTAATCGATATTGTTTTTTTTGCCATTGAATGTCACCCTTCTGCTTTCCATTCTAAAACTAAATCACGAAGCTCTGCTGCTCGCTCGAAGTCTAATTCTCTTGCTGCTTGCTTCATTTCTTTTTCCATTTTTTCGATTAGCTTGTCTTTCTCTTTCTTTGTCATATCCTTTAGTTTCGGTGTTTCCTCACCATACGCTTCTTCTGTCTCTGCTGCCATCGTTGCTCGAATCACATCACGAACTTCTTTCTTAATCGTTTGTGGTGTAATGCCATGCTCTTGATTATATGCTTGTTGCTTTTCCCGTCGACGATAGGTTTCGTCAATCGCTTTTTGCATAGAGTCGGTCATTTTGTCTGCATACATAATGACCTTTCCATTTTCATTTCGGGCAGCCCTTCCCATTGTTTGAATCAACGAACGCTCTGATCTTAAAAAGCCTTCTTTATCAGCATCTAATATCGTCACTAAGGAGACCTCAGGAATATCTAACCCTTCACGTAACAAGTTAATACCTACTAGAACATCGTATTTACCAACACGTAAATCACGAATGATTTCAATCCGCTCTAATGTTTTTATTTCAGAGTGTAGATAAGCTACCTTCATTCCAATTTCTTTTAGGTAATCCGTTAAATCCTCGGACATTTTTTTCGTCAATGTCGTAACCAACACTCTTTCATTACGTGCTATTCTTTGATTAATTTCCCCAATCAAATCATCTATTTGTCCATCGATTGGTCGAACGTCTACTTTAGGATCTAAAAGCCCAGTTGGACGAATAATTTGCTCCGTCATTTTTGGCGTATGTTCGAGCTCATATGGCCCAGGTGTTGCCGAAACAAAGATAAATTGATTAGCTTTTTCTTCAAATTCCTGAAAGGTTAGTGGTCGGTTATCTAAAGCAGATGGCAATCGGAATCCATGATCTACTAATACTTGCTTTCTTGCCTGGTCTCCATTATACATTCCCCTTATTTGCGGTAAGGTAACATGAGATTCATCAATTACGATTAAGGAATCCTCCGGAAAATAGTCTAGTAATGTATAAGGAGTAGAGCCTGCATCTCGTATTGCTAGGTGACGGGAGTAGTTCTCAATTCCTGAACAAAAGCCCATCTCTGCCATCATTTCGAGATCATAATTGGTTCTTTGCTCAAGTCTTTGTGCCTCCAATAATTTATCCTCTTCCCGGAACTTCTTCAATTGATCGGCTAATTCCTTTTTAATGTTTTCCATTGCAACCTTTAGCTTCTCTTCTCTTGTGACGAAGTGGGAAGCTGGAAATATAGCAATGTGTTCTCGATCTCCGATAATTTCACCTGTTAGAGCATCAACTTCACGAATTCTGTCAATCTCATCACCGAAGAACTCTACACGGACACAATGCTCTTCTCTTGAGGCTGGAATTATTTCAACCGAATCGCCCCGTACACGAAATGTTCCACGCTGAAAATCTATATCATTCCGTGCATATTGGATGCTAACAAGTGTTCGCAATAATTCATCACGTTCCTTCTCCATTCCCACTCGTAAAGAAAGAACTTGACTACGGTATTCCTCAGGTGAACCTAAACCATATATACAGGAAACACTTGCTACAATTAAAACATCATTCCGTTCGAACAATGCAGAAGTAGCAGAGTGCCTAAGCTTATCTATTTCATCATTAATGCTCGCATCTTTTTCAATAAAGGTATCTGTTGATGGCACATATGCTTCTGGCTGGTAGTAATCATAATAACTAACAAAATATTCGACTGCATTATTCGGAAAAAATTCCTTGAATTCACTATAAAGCTGTCCAGCTAATGTTTTATTATGGGCGATAACAAGAGTTGGACGATTTATTTCTTTTACAACATTAGAGATGGTAAAGGTTTTCCCTGTACCTGTAGCTCCTAATAATGTTTGATATCGTTTCTTTTTCTCTACTCCATAGACTAATTCCTTAATCGCGCTTGGTTGATCCCCTTGCGGCTTGTAAGGCGATTCTAGTGAAAAAACATTTTGCTCCATCGTGATACCTCCATTCAACATATTCTCTATTATACACTAACTTCCAACAAAAAGCGAACAAATATTCGTTCGTGTAGTTATATTTTTCATTATAACCAACTAGCGAACGTCAAAACATCCCATAGCAAAAACACAGCTATCGAATTATAGCTGTGCTTCCTCTTACATCACGTCGCTTGGTCATACTGATTCACTTCAAACAAATCAATTAACTCAATATCCGCATGTTTATCTATAAACCATCTTAACGCAAAATCATTTTTAAATAAAACGAGAAACTCATCCTCACGATCCTTTACAAGTAAATTACGCTCATCAAATAATGCTGGATCTACTTGCTCCTTCTTCAACCACCGTGGTATTCTATCACCGATTGATTCAAGCAGGACCTCGACATTATATTCGTGCTTCATACGATGCTGAAATACTTCATATTGAAGCTGACCAACTGCACCTATAATGTAAGAATCCGTTGGATAACCACGAAACAGCTGAATGGCTCCCTCCTGTACCAGCTGTTCAATTCCTTTTCGAAACTGTTTAGCCTTCATGACATTCTTTGCTGTTACACGTTGAAATAGCTCTGGTGGAAATTGTGGTAATTCATCATATTCAAAGGTTTTCTTTCCCTCTAACAACGTATCTCCAATCCGATAAGAGCCCGGATCATATACTCCAATGATATCACCAGGATAGGCTTCTTCTACTGTATCACGAGATGAAGCAACGAACTGCTGTGTTTGGCCTAATCGAATGGTTTTTCCTGTTCTAGCTAGCTGTACATTCATTCCCCGCTCAAACTTCCCTGAGCAAACACGTAAAAAAGCAATTCGATCACGATGCTGAGGATTCATATTTGCTTGGATTTTAAAGATAAAGCCTGAAAAATCTGGATAATCAGGGTGGATTACCTCTTCTTTCGTTCTTCGCGGTCCTGGTGCAGGGGCTAATTTAATAAAAGTATCAAAGAATACTTCCACACCAAAGGGTGCTAATGCACTACCAAAAAATACTGGAGTTTGCTCACCTTGGAGAACCCGTTCTAAGGAAAACTGATCACCAGCCTCATTTAATAATTCCAGCTCCTCAAATGTTTCTTTGTAAGTCGGATGTTCGCTAATCTCTTTATTCTCTTCTAGATCCATATCCTTTAAATCAATATACGTCTCCGCTTCATTTCCATTAAACCGAATAAATTGATCATGATAACGATCCAAAATCCCTAAAAATCTTTTCCCCATACCAACAGGCCAATTCATTGGATATGTCTCAATATTTAATACTTCCTCAATTTGGTCTAATAAATCAAGTGGTTCTCTACCTTCTCGGTCTAATTTATTAATAAAAGTAAAAATAGGAATTCCGCGCATTTTACAGACTTTAAAAAGCTTAATCGTTTGTGCCTCAATCCCTTTCGTTGCATCGATGATCATCACAACACAGTCAACAGCGGTTAATGTTCGATACGTGTCCTCACTGAAATCCTCGTGCCCAGGTGTATCTAGAATATTAACTTTCAATCCTTCATATTCAAAGTTCATCACACTTGACGTTACCGAGATACCCCTCTGTTTTTCGATTTCCATCCAATCTGATGTGGCAAATTTCCCAGATTTCTTCCCTTTCACTGTTCCTGCCGATCTAATCAAATTCCCTTGTAAAAGTAATTTTTCTGTCATGGTCGTTTTCCCTGCATCAGGGTGAGATATAATCGCAAAGGTCTTGCGCTTTTGAACCTCTTCCTGTAATCCCATTCCAATCCCTCTTTCACCGATTTATTGATTTCATTACTTATAACGTCAACTTTTTCCGATAGTTAAAAATAGCAGTTTATTGATCAAAAGTCAATCATGATGAAATCCGTTATTTTTCTTGTTATAATATAATGATGGTTTGCAAAAGTGTTTGATAAGGATGGGATTTTATGCAACACATACAAATGAACGAACAATCGATTCGCCAATTAACTGGTGATCGTTTTTATCATAGAGGACTTCAATATTATAAAGATGGTAAGGTTTACGGCCTGTCCTACAACCCTTCTACAAATTCGTGGAGAGGATTAGTAAAAGGAGCAAAGGTATATACGATTCGCATCTATTTTACAGACAATTTAGATATAGAAACCACCTGCAATTGTCCAGCATTTGCATCACATGAGACGTGTAAACATATTGCAGCGGTTTTACTTGCTATCACACAGGATGCTCAATCGAATCGAAGGAGATATGCGGTGGACCGTGATACACGTTCCGCTCCTACTCAAGATACAGATTTATTTGCTAAGCAATTACTTCACACCTTCCGTGAACAGAAGAAAGCAGATGGATCGCCACAAATGCTCCAAACCGAATTTCAACTTATTCTAAAACGAGCAAATAAAAATACGCAATATGCCTTAGCTTTAGAATTAAAAATAGGGGACAAGAGACCTTATGTCATACGGGATATTCGCTCTTTTTTTAAGGCATGGCTAATGGGGGAATCCTATAAAGTCAACCATTCCTTTACCTATTTTCCATCCCAACATTTTTTTCCTTCATATGACAAGGAATTAATCGAGCTATTATTGTCCTGTTATGAGCAAGAAAGGCTATTTGGTAATAGCTATACACTAAAAATGGAGCAACCAAGAAGTGTTTATTTACCACCAAGTGTTAGTGATCTATTTTTGAAAAAACTATCGAATACGAATCATACATTTAAACAAGAGCTGAACAGAGAATTTAGTTCGATTGAATTTAGCGAAATGACCGAACAGTTAGAATTTAAAATTGACTATTTACAATCAAATGCTTATTCATTAGAAATGTCTGATTTAAGCTCCTATTATTTTCTGGAAAGCTATCGCTATTTAATTAAAGATCATCATATTTATAAGATGAATAATAAGCAAAAGTTAATTTTAGAGAAGCTATTTCGAATTGTTCCACTTCAATCTAAGAAAAAACAACTTATTTCACCATCTGAAATGGATACGTTTGTTCGAAATGTTCTGCCCCAATTCGAACAAGTTGGGAAACTGGAAATGACAGAACGGATGTCTAAACAATTAAACACAAATCCCCTTAAAGGCAAGGTGTGGGTAGAGGAAGTGGAAGGGGCTATCAGATTAGATATTGCCTTTCAATATGGAGAAACAACTATTTACCCATTAAAAGATGAAATCATTGGGGAAGGAATTGTAAAAAGAGATCCTGTAAGAGAAGAGCAACTAATCCTTCTCTTGCGCGATAGTGGTTTTATCGAGATTAATCAAGCCATGTTTTTGTTTCAAGAGGAAGCTATCTATCAGTTTCTTCACGATGGCTTAGAAGCATTAGAGCAGCTAGCTACCGTCTTGGTTTCATCCCAAGTTAAAAATATGATCATTGATCCATCACATTACACGTTAAACTCTATGGTAGATTATCAACCTTCCGAGGGTATGCTAGATATCACATTTGATATCGAAGGAATTACAGAGGAACATGTCACAAATATACTACAAGCATTAATTGAGAAAAAACGGTTTTATCGAATACCGAACGGCGCATTATTACAACTCGAATCTGAGGATTTCTCATCCTTTCAACGCTTACAGGAGCAATTACATTTAACCAAAAAACAATTACAAGAGGGACAAATCAGTGTTCCCGCAGCAAGAAGCTTTCAAATTGAGGAGCTGCTGGAGGCTAACAAGCATCGTTTCACAGATGCCTTTAAGAAAATGCTAACAGAGCTTAAAAACCCTGCACAATTAGAGTTTTCGCTTCCAGATAAGCTCAAAGCAGAAATGCGTGATTATCAAATTACTGGATTTCAATGGATGAAAACCTTGTCCCATTACCATTTAGGTGGCATACTGGCAGATGATATGGGACTTGGAAAAACATTACAAACGATTAGCTACCTATTATCAGAAGTAGAAATGACAGCAGATCGATATCAGGCATTGGTTATCGCACCGGCTTCCTTGCTATACAACTGGCAAAAGGAAATCGAAAAATTCGCACCAACTCTCAGTTCGGCGGTTATCATCGGTTCCAAGACACAACGGGAAAGCCTATTAGAAAGGAATAAGGATACGAATATTTTAATCACATCCTATCCCACTTTAAGAAAGGATCAAGATTTATATGAGGATAGCAGGTTTGATTGTATTATCTTAGATGAGGCACAAGCCATCAAAAATCACCTAACCTTGACAGCAAAGGCCGTTCGTTCCTTACAAGCTAAACAATTTTTTGCATTAAGTGGTACACCGATAGAAAATTCACTTGAGGAGCTTTGGTCCATTTTCTATACGATCTCACCTGGTCTTTTTGGTAGCAAAAAGACATTCAGCAACCTAGACTCCAGCTATATTGCAAGAATTACAAGACCATTCATTTTACGACGTGTAAAAAAAGATGTATTGGATGAGCTTCCAGAAAAAATCGAGTCTGTTCAATATTCTGAATTAACTAAGCCACAAAAAGAGGTATATTTAGCTTATTTACAACGGATACAACAAAATTTAGATAAAACGATTGAACAAGGTACTTTTGATAGAGGTAAGATAGAGATTTTAGCAGGTATCACAAGATTAAGACAAATCTGTTGTCATCCGAGCTTATTCCTTGAAAATTATCAAGGAAGCTCTGGAAAGCTGGAAGAATTATTAGAATTAGTGAAAGATCTGAAATCTCAAGGAAAAAGGGCGCTTATCTTTTCTCAATTTTCGAGTATGCTTACAATTATACGCAATGCACTAGAAGAGGCAGAAATTAATTGTTTTTATCTCGATGGATCGACACCATCTGATCAACGGATGAAAATGACCGAGGCATTTAATGAAGGGGAAAATGGATTCTTCTTAATTTCATTAAAAGCCGGTGGTACAGGTCTAAACTTAACTGGTGCAGATACAGTCATCTTATTCGACCTCTGGTGGAATCCGGCAGTAGAGGAACAAGCAGCAGGTCGCGCCCATCGCATTGGACAGAAAAATGTGGTCCAAGTCATTCGCTTTATTACAGAGGGAACGATTGAGGAGAAAATCTATCAGCTCCAGCATAAAAAACGGGAATTAGTGGAGCAAATTATTCAGCCTGGCGAAACCTTATTATCCAAACTCTCCGAAGACGAATTAAAAGAATTGCTACAATTTTAAACTTGAATATGGAATTGCTCCCGAAGATTAGATATTTAGTCTAATTTTTGGGGGTAGCTTATATTCGAGGATTTTTTTTATAATATAATTTGACATAATGAGTTGTTGCAAGGCAGGATAAAAGAATTTATCTTGGTTAAAGTAGGTTTGATTAGTGAGATCACCAAGATAAAAAAATATATCTCGGCTATACCCAGCTTGCTTACTGAGATAACCAAGATATAGACTATTTCTAGATTTTATCAAAAGCGTCGACCTATCAGCACACATGTTATTCTTTTACAAATAACGCTCCGAGCTCATGGTGCTCTCCTTCATAAAGGGCAGCCTGCGCAAATCGCACCTCTCCATTAGTGTCTTTAATCGAAAGCTTGCAAAATGCACGATTTGCTTGTACTGCGTGATAAAACTGATTTTCTGTTTCTACTTTTTCTCCATTAACCTTCACAATTCGTTCACTTGGCTTCAATCCTAAGGTAACAGCAACCGTTCTTGGTAGGACACCAAGAACCATGACCCCTTCTCCCCCAAGCTGAAAAACAGAATCCTGTTCTTGATCATGTAGTCGAAAGCCATATTGGATAATAAACCTTCCAATCATCGAAACTATAACGGCAATCAACGAAATGAGCGGATAAAAATATCCGGCAATTGCCAACAACACGATGACGCCAGCTAATAGCATGACATTTCTAGCAATCCACCTGGCACCCTTTACAGGTAAAATATTGCTCACTGCATGCTCAAAACCAATAATAAACGGGATCAGCATTAAACCATAGGATTCTCCTCCAACATTTAGTACTGGCCACCAATCTGCAAAAGGCTCAATTGCACCAGACGGTAACAAACAAAATAAAGGGACAATCGTTGCTTTTTTAATGCGATGTCTACCTAGATTCTTTCCACGTTTACTTTTCGTAACTTCTGGATAGGTGTCCATTGTTTTCGTTCGGTATAATAAGATACTTTCGATTATAAGTAATGCAGCAATTAAATATGGTATGTACATAAAATCAATATTGCTCAAGTCTTTCCACCAGCTTACAGGTAAGATAGCTTCGCCAAACACGTCTAATAAATAAACCATAATTGTTAGAATTCCTAATGTATAGCTTGCTGACAAGAAAAAAAATCGTTTAAATAACGATAATACGATCATAATAATCGCCAAAAGATATACAACAGGAAAGGTTACAGTAAGTCCAAGTCCTACTACTAAAATGGATAGAAGCAGTCCACTTATAATGGAGAAGGCCCATGTTCCCTTAGCCTCATGAAAATAAGAAAATACTTTAGTACCAAAAGTAGCTCTTTCTTTCTTCATTCTAAAATAGCTACTCCACCATAGTAATATTAGAAACCAGTACAAAAATGGCTGTGCAAACATTCTTATAATAGCTAAGCCCACTTCTATGATCCATTCCAACATGACCCACCCCTTCCGAACAGCTTGTACTCTCTATTATGATAAAAAAATTAACTTTTGGCTACCCCTAAATTGCATTTATCCAAAAATTAAAGAAGTGAAGGAAACAATAGTCTCCTTCACTTTATATTGGTTTATTTTGTGATTATTTCTAGGGCTTTTTCTAACTGTAGATCGTCTTCCCCATTTCGAATATGTTCCATTAGTTCTGATTGTAAGACTTCAGCTGTATTTTGGTCTACTTGACCTGTTGCTTCTAGATCATTATCTGTCTGGAATGCCTTCACTGCAGACGCTGTTGATTCATCAAAATAGCCATCATTTCTATCGACTTCATATCCTAACCCATCTAACATAATTTGCAAGTTCTCAATACTTGGATCACTTTCGTCAAGACTTAAAGGATCGTCTTCAATTTGAATTGGATTAGCATAGTAATAGTCTGGCATTTTTTGTTCAACCGTTGGTTCCACCCCTTTTTCATGAATCCAGTTTCCTTCTGGTGATAACCATTTAAAACGAGTTAACTTAATCGTAGAACCATCGCCCATAGGCACTGTTTGCTGAACGGTACCTTTACCAAAAGAAGTAGTTCCAACAACCTCATAATTTAATGCTTCCTTTAAAGAAACTGCTAATATTTCCGAGGCAGATGCACTACCTTCATTTATTAACGTAACAACTGGATAATCTTTTGGTGACTCTAGCTTAGAAAAATACCTTGATTTTTTACCCGTTGGATCTTCAATCTGTAGGTAAGGTGTTTCTTTTGGAACAAACATTTTTAAGAGTTCCTCCACTGTTGGAAGTAAGCCACCAGGATTGCCACGAACATCGATAATGAGTCCATCCATTCCTTGTTCCTCTAGCTTAGTTAGTTCTTTTTTAAAGTCACTAGCTGTGTTCTCTGAAAACGAGGTAAGCTCCAAAATACCAATTAGTTTTCCATCTACCTCTTTTGTATCCACATATACCGTTTCTAATGGGATAGCATCACGGGTTATTTCTAATTCAATGAGTTCTTCAACTCCAGGTCTCCGAATTTCAAGACTAACCTTAGAGCCCTTCTCTCCTCTAATTTTGTTCACTGCTTCCTGCAAATCTAAACCTTCTACACTATTTCCATCCACTGTAATAACTTGGTCATTTGGTTTTAATCCGGCTTTTTCTGCAGGAGAATCTTTTATAGGTGCAACAATGGTAACATTTCCACCGACCATGGAAACCTCTGCGCCGATTCCTTCAAAGGAGGATTCAATTTGTTCATTAAATTGCTCCATGGTTTCTTGATCCATGTAGGAACTGTAGGGATCCTCTAAGGAACCTAGCATTCCTTGAATCGCACCTTCAATTAGCTGTTTATCTTCCACGTCTTCTACATAATTTTCTTTAATGACGGTAAATGCATTCATTACTTTTGACATTTTCCCCATGTTCTCTTGTATGGACTCTTGTTGATCAGCCAATTCTAATAAAAGATCTTGATCTGAGCTAGCTGCACCATTATCTAGTATTTCAAATTTGGATAGCAATTGAACACCAAAATATGTACCAAACCCTCCAATAAAAATTGCTACCACTACAATTAAAGCAAAATATCTTTTCTTTATATTCATTGTTCCACCCCATACGATACAATTAATTTAATTCCTTGTATTCAAGCTTATAAAAGCCTTTCCTATTTTATACTATTATTTCATTTATATTTTTAGTATAAAAATTCTCACATTATATATTATGACCGTTTAAAAAAGACATCACAAGTATTTTGTGATGTCTTACTAGTATTTATTTCTTTATGGTAGATAATTCGCTGGATTTACTCCCCCATGATAGCTCCATTTTCCAATATGAACTTCAAAGTGTAAGTGACTACCGTAAGAGTCTCCAGTATTCCCCATCCCGCCAATTTTTTGACCTTGGGAAACATTCTGCCCAGCACTTACACTTATGCTATTTAAGTGTGCATAGACCGTGGTTAGATCTAAAGCTGTATGATAGATATAAACAACATTTCCATAGCTTGAAGAGTAATTGGCTCTTGTCACTACACCAGATGCTGCGGCATGCACTGGAGTTCCTACACTATTCGCAATATCTAATCCATAGTGGAAGCCACCACCATTAAAAGAACGGTAACCATATTCTGAAGATCTTCTTCCGGTTGTCGGCCATTGTAAACTACCGCTACCACCTGCTGATAGGCCTGATCCTCCAGAAGAAGATGGGCTATTAGAAGATCCGCTACTATTTGATTTTTCCTCAGCTAATTGATTAATCTTCTGTTGTGCTTCTTTCTTTGCTTTTTCAATGATTGCTGCTTGATTTGCTAAGGTTTCTTGTTGTTCAGCCAAAGACATTTTATGACTATGTAATTCTTGCTCTTGTTGCTCTAGGTCACTCATTAAATCCTGCTTTGTATCCATCTGTACATTTAAATCTGCCTTAATTTGATCCAGCTCTGCTTTTTGGGTCTCAAGATTCGCTCTATCTGCCTCTAATTCCTTTTTATTCGCTTCTAGAGATGCTTTTTCTTGTTCGATTTCTTTCTTGTTTGCTTCTACCTTTTTCTTATTTTCACTTAATTTTTTCTTATCAGCTTCTTGATCTTCCATGATTGTTTTATCGGAATCCATGATCTTATTTACCGCTGTGGCACGATTAATAAAATCACCAAAGCTTTGTGCACCAAAAATGACTTCTAGGTAACTTATATTTCCACCATTTTGTTGAATAGAGCGCAATCTGTTTTTTAAAAGTTTCTCACGCTCTTTTATCTTCTCTTCTAGTATTTTAATTTCTTCTTCTAATGCTTTTATTTCTTCATTCAAGGTATTGATTTTTTCTTCTGTTTCTTGAATTTCATTTTCTGTTTGTGTAATCTTACTAGTTGTTTCAGCAATCTCTTGCTCTTTTGCCACTAATTGTTGTTGAGTAGATGTTAATTCAGAATCAATTTGATTGATTTCAGAGTTAGTCTCTGCTTGTTTTGCTTGATTTTCCTCTAACTCCTCTTCTGTTTCGCTTACTTTACCTTCTATTTCACTTGATTCACTCTCCACACTTTTTTTATCACTTTCTAAATCATTGATTTTATCCTTTAATTCATTTACAGATTCAGCTGAAACTGTACTCGAAGCACTAAATATGAATAATATAGCAAAAATCATTGTGAATAGCTTCTTCACACCTATTCTCCTCTCTTCTTGTAAAACATTTCTCGTCTTTATATGTAATAATTCGTGTTGTTCTATGTTTCTATGAGGAAAGCGATTCTAAAGCAAGTTCCTGCTTGCTTTAGAATGCTAATTAGACTAAACTTTTAGGAATTTTCGTACACTCATCAAGCTTCCCCAAACACCAATGGAGACTCCAATAGCGATAATTAGTCCTGCCACTTGAAAAGCAAATGGATTAAATGGAAGTATTTTTACAAAATTAAATTGCTGCAATAGCACTAGATTACCTGATAGATAGTAATATCCTATCATGATGATAGCTATTGGAATAATACTTCCTAGTAGACCTAGAATCATTCCTTCCACAAAAAATGGCCAGCGAATAAACCCATTCGTTGCACCTACTAGTTTCATAATCCCAATCTCTTTTTTCCTTGCTAAGATTGTAATCTTAATAGTATTGGAGATTAGGAAAATAGCTGTAAAGACTAATGCTGCAATTAATACAAGACCAATATTTCTTGCATATTGATTAAATGTGAACAATTTCTCCACATAGTCTTGTCCATAGTTAACCTCATACACGCCATTCAATTCTTCTATTTGACTTGCAACCTTTTCCGTATCTGTAGGATCTGTTGCTTTAACGATAAATACATCATTCAAAGGGTTATCTTGTTCATACAAGCTCCATGCCTGACCTTGTTCCCCCATGCTCTCAATCAGATTATCGAGTTCCTCTTCCTTTGTCGAAAATTCTACTGTTTCTACTTCCTCAATGCTTTTAATATTCTCTTCTAGTTGATCTACCTCTGTTTGTTCTACTGTCCTGTCAATTAGTGTTTTAATTTGTACATCATCTTCCAATGCTCCAGCTATGTGATTCAAATTTAACATCACAACTAAAAATACGCCTACGAGAATCAAAGTTGTCGTCACTGCGCCTACTGATGCTATTGTCATCCAACCATTTCTAACTGTATTTTTCGCGCCTTCTTTTAGGTGTCTTTTTAGTGTATTAAATTTCATAGCCATATTCACCTCGATGCTCATCACGGACAATAACGCCGTCTTCCATTGCGATTACACGTTTTTTAATCGTGTTTACGATCTCTTTACTATGAGTCGCCATGATGATCGTTGTTCCACTTGCATTGATATCTTCTAAGATGTGCATTATTTCCCAGGAAGTATTTGGATCAAGGTTACCTGTTGGCTCATCTGCAATTAATATACCTGGGTGATTGACTATTGCCCGGGCAATAGCTACCCTTTGCTGCTCTCCACCAGATAATTCATCTGGTATAAACCTCGCTTTATTTTTCAATCCTACTTGATCTAGCACATTCATCACTTTTTTACGAATGCTCTTTGGATTTTCCTCTATTACTTCTAAAGCAAAAGCAATATTTTCATAGACTGTTAGCTTTGGTAATAATCGAAAGTCTTGATAGACAACACCAATATTCCGTCGAAAATAAGGTACTTCTTTCCATTTGAGCTTCGTTACGTCTTGATCATTGACTAGTATTTTACCCTTCGTTGGGATTTCTTCTCTGAACATTAATTTGGTGAAGGTAGATTTCCCTGCACCACTATGCCCTACTATGTAAACAAATTCACCTTGCTTAATGTTCACACTTATTCCATTTAGTCCGACTACTCCGTTCGGATAAGTCATGTATATATCTTGCATCTCAATCATATATAAAATCACCTTTTTATTAATTTTAGTCATATTTCGCAGCATTTACCCAAAATATGATACATTCAAACCTCACAGTTGCAATTATAACATTTTTCGCGCAGAAATTCGGCTAAATTTTTATTACATTTGTGTTTCGTTTGATAGTTCTTTTTACCCAAAATCACAATAATAGTAATAAAGAACCATGAACTTATGTTCTTTTTAGGATAAATTCCCAATAAAATTAGAGCTTCATTGTATTTCATTAAATAATTACAATACTTTGCAATATGGAGAATATTTTCCCAGTCATTCTATATGTATAAAGAACTAGTTTCAATTACCTGCTTTTAGACCATATGTAAAGATTACCATTATGGAGTTTTTAGAGGAGAACCTCCTTCATCGCTGTTTATTTTCTACAATTTATGTATCTATTCGACAAAAAGCTGCAAGCCCACAAAGGTGGGATTGCAGCTTTTTCTTCCTATTAATTATTCATGACAGATCGCAAATAGGCGTCAATAAAGTTATCAATTTCTCCATCCATTACTGCCTGAGTATTACCAGTTTCGTGATCAGTGCGATGATCTTTCACCATTGAGTACGGATGGAAAACATAAGATCGTATTTGACTTCCCCAGCCTATTTCCTTTTGTTCTCCACGAATTTCATTTAATTCTTGTTGCTGTCTTTCTATTTCAAGTTGGTATAGTTTTGCTTTTAACATTTTCATTGCTTGATCTCTATTTTTAATCTGAGATCGCTCAGATTGACAGGTTACTACTGTATTTGTTGGTAAATGTGTAATTCGAACTGCTGAATCTGTTGTATTTACATGCTGTCCTCCCGCACCACTAGAACGGTACGTATCGATTTTCAAGTCTTCTGTTTTTATATCGATATCAATATCATCATCTAATTCTGGCATCACATCACAGGAAACAAAGGAAGTGTGTCGACGGCCTGATGAATCAAATGGCGAAATACGAACAAGTCGATGTACCCCTTTTTCAGCCTTCAAATAGCCGTAGGCATTATGCCCTTTGATTAATAATGTCACACTTTTCACACCAGCTTCTTCGCCAGGTAAATAATCCAATGTCTCAACTTTAAAACCTTTTGCCTCTGCCCATCTTGTATACATTCGAAGTAACATACTAGCCCAGTCCTGTGATTCCGTGCCTCCAGCACCTGGATGCAATTCCAAAATGGCATTATTCTTATCATAGGGTTCACTCAATAATATATATAATTCATATCGATTGAGTGATTCCGTTAAGTTAACGACATCCTTTTCAAGCTCTTGATGTAAATCCTCATCCTCTTCTTCTTTTACTAGTTCATAAGAGACTTCTGCATTTTCAAGACTTTCCTCATTTTTATCAAATGTTTGTACAAGTTCTTTTAAACTATTTGCTTCATTAATAATCTTTTGTGCTGTATTTTGATCATCCCAAAAGCTTGGGTCTGTCATTATTTCTTCTAATTCAGCGATGCGAGCACGTTTCGTCTCTAAGTCAAAGAGACCCCCTAAAGTCCGCTATACGTTTAGCCATTTTATCTAGTTCTTGTCTAATTTCTACCAATTCCATCTTTCCACCTCATTTATGTTTACTTACCATGGCATTGTTTATACTTTTTACCACTACCACATGGACATGGATCATTTCTACCCACGCTCTGTGCTTTTACATAAGGTTTTTTTACTTTTTTCTTCTCTTCTCCACCTGATACTGCTTGTGTATCTTTTACCACAGCTTCCCGTTTTAAATTCTCCCGTATCTGTGCTTTCATTACATATTTAGCAACCTCTTCGTTTATAGAAGCAATCATTTGTTCAAACATAGCAAAGCTTTCCATTTGATATTCTCTAAGTGGATCATTTTGTCCATATGCTCTGAGATGGATACCTTGACGTAATTGATCCATTTGATCGATGTGATCCATCCATTTCGTATCAACCGTACGTAACAGGATAACTTTCTCGAATTCACGCATTTGTTCAGGCGTAAGCTCAGCTTCTTTTTGGTCATATTTTTCATGTACTTTTGCTAATATCGTATCCTGAACCTCAGATTTTTCCTTCCCTTTTAGGTCGGCTTCTGTTATCCATTCAGGCTCTAATAGGGTTGCATGGATATACTCTATTAAACCAGAAATGTTCCAGTTTTCAATCTCTTCTTCCGGCATATACATATCAATCGCTGCTTCCACTGTTGTTTCAATCATTTGTTCAATGATTTCTCGCAGGTTATCAGATTCAATAACATCAAAACGTTGCTTATAAATAATCTCACGCTGCTGACGTAAAACATCGTCGTAGGAAAGAATTGTCTTACGAGCATCAAAGTTATTCCCTTCTACTCGTTTTTGTGCAGATTCCACTGCACGGGAAACCATTTTACTTTCAATTGGTTGCGAATCATCCATGCCCAGTCTTTCCATCATGGCTTTCATATTATCTGAACCGAATCGACGCATTAATTCATCTTCCATAGACAGATAAAATTGAGTGATACCGGGGTCTCCTTGACGACCAGAACGACCTCGCAGCTGATTGTCAATTCTACGAGACTCATGACGTTCTGTTCCTATGACAGCAAGTCCACCTAATTCCTTTACCCCTTCACCTAATTTAATATCTGTACCACGACCTGCCATATTGGTAGCAATCGTAACAGCACCTTTTTGGCCAGCATTTTCAATAATCTCAGCTTCGCGGAAATGATTTTTTGCATTTAAAACATTATGCTGCACACGAGCACGAGTGAGGTATTTTGAAATTAGCTCAGATGTTTCTACAGCCACTGTACCAACTAATACTGGCTGTCCATTTTCGTGTCGACTTTTTATTTCTTCTACAACAGATTTGAATTTACCTTCCATTGACTTATAAATTAAGTCTGGCTTATCATCACGAATAATCGGCTTATTCGTTGGGATTGCTACGACATCCATATTATAAATATTACGGAATTCCTCTTCTTCTGTTTTTGCCGTACCAGTCATCCCTGCTAATTTTTTATACATTCTGAAATAGTTTTGGAATGTAATAGAAGCAAGTGTCATACTTTCATTTTGAATTGGTAAGCCTTCTTTAGCTTCAATGGCTTGGTGAAGACCATCACTATAGCGGCGTCCTTTCATTAACCGTCCAGTAAATTGGTCAACAATGACTACTTGTCCTTCCTCCACAACATAATCCGTATCACGATGCATAGATACATGTGCTTTTAATGCTTGATTAATATGATGCGTTAATGTCACATTATTTAAATCAAAAAGATTCTCTATGTTAAAAAATCGCTCGGCTTTGTTCATTCCTTCTTCTGTTAGTTGAACTCCTTTTGATTTCACATCATATGTGTAGTCATCTTCATTTTTCAATGTTCGGACAAAAGAATTTGCTTGTTGGTACAATGCTGCAGACTTTTGTGCTGTACCTGAAATAATTAATGGAGTTCTCGCCTCGTCAATTAAAATGGAGTCTACTTCATCAATCACTGCAAAATTAAGCGGTCTTTGGACCATTTGCTCCTTATAAAGCACCATATTATCACGCAAGTAGTCAAACCCGTATTCATTATTCGTACCATACGTAATATCTGCTTGGTATGCTTCTCGTTTTTCTTCCTTAGAGAGACCGCTTTGATTCAATCCAACAGATAGTCCTAGGAACTCATATAATTCTCCCATCTCACGTGCATCACGATCTGCTAAGTAATCATTGACCGTAATAACATGAACACCTTCACCTGGTAATGCATTTAAATAGACCGGCATAGTGGAAGCTAATGTTTTCCCTTCCCCTGTCTTCATTTCCGCAATATCCCCGTGGTGCATCGCAATCGCACCAAGAAGTTGCACATGGAAAGGGCGCATCCCTAATACTCTTGTAGAAGCTTCTCGAACTACTGCATAGGCTTCTACAAGTAGATCATCTAATGATTCACCATTTTGATACCTTTCCTTAAATTCCACTGTTTTATTTTTTAATTCTTGATCAGACAATTGCTGCATTGTTGATTCTAATGCATCAATTTCTGTTGCTATCTTCTCTAAACTTTTTAATTGTCGTTGATTTCCATCACCAAAAACTTTTTTCATTAATCCACGCATTCTAGCCGCTCCTCTTTTCTACCAGAAAGTTCAATTACGTCTATCTTATATCATAACATTTGCATGAATAAAATGACAAGAATCCTACGATATAAGTCCTTATTTATAAATTGCGTCAACACTATCCTAATCTCAAAGATGGTTTAAGCTATGTTAAAACAAATGCACGATCTGAGGAAAAGAAGTAGTCGAAGGAAGCGACTACTTCTTTATATAGAGAAGGTTGAAATTGGAGGAGCAAAAACACCTTCTCTGGAGAGGAAGTAAATTAGTTATACCACGTTTATTTCTAAGAGCAAAATAGACAAATAGCGATTTTTGACGTATTCTCATTCTACAATTTCATCTTATGGACATTAGAAAAGGAAAATAGAATGGTCATATTCTAGCTAAAAAAAAGCAATTTGATCATAAAAAGAGGTGGCCAACTCTAACTAGAATAGGCCACCTCTTCTCTATTATTTATTTAACTTGGTTCGATCAAGCCGTAACGGCCATCTCTGCGCTTATATACTACATTGGTATTTCCAGTAATGGCATTTTCAAAAACGAAGAATGCATGTCCTAACATATCCATTTGTAGAACCGCTTCTTCTGAATCCATTGGTTTTAGATCAAACCGTTTTGTTCGGACAATTTCAATTTCATCATCATCAAACTCATCTTGTTCCTTTGTTAGTACCGCTTCCTTCTCCAATTCAGCAAAAACATGCTTAGGAGCTCCTTGCTGACGGAATTTACGGTTTACTTTTGTTTTATGCTTACGAATTTGCCTTTCTAGTTTGTCAACAACAAGGTCAATAGCTGCATACAAATCCATGTGCTGCTCTTCTGCACGAAGCAAAAGATTCGTCATCGGAATTGTTACCTCAATTTGTTGCTCCTCATTATAGACACTTATATTTACATTTACATCAGAAGTAGGAGTGGAATCAAAATATCTTTCTAATTTCCCTATTTTTCTCTCAACATATTCCTTAATAGCTCCTGTAACTTCTACATTCTCACCACGGATGTTGTATTTCATAAAAAGTGTCCTCCTTTCAAACTATAAAGCTATATAAGCTATATATCTATAATACCACACTTGAGATAGAATAAACGAGCAATATGTCAAGATCATTCAAATAATTTTTACAAAAACTTAACTCAGCCATTAAAGTGATCTTTAAGGAAAGCCTTAAAATTGAATTACGCTCGTACATCTATGTTATTAACGTCATTTTAAGCAAAGTCCCAGCCAAAAATGATGCTTACTCTTGCTATAAACACCATTTCAAGCTAAAACCCAGTCGAAAATGACTCTTATTCTTGCTATAAACACCATTTCAGACTAAAACCCAGTCGAAAATGACTCTTACTCTTGCTGTAAACACCACTTCGTCTATTCTACAGCCCAAAATGACTTTTACTTTAAGGATGTCTTCTATACAAAAAAGCCTTGCTTCCTATAATGGATGCAAGGCTTTGAACATCATCACTTTTTAGAATCCATGAATCTCCCATCAAGTGTGGATATACTTTGATAAGGATTTAAATATTTTGTATTTGATCTTTGTTGCTTTTTATTATTGCGCATATCCTTTTTTATGCTTTGAAAAAGCTGCTGCAGCTTGTCATTTAGCTGTCGGTCAAGAATCACTGTTTGCTTCCCAAGCTCTTCTTCCTCTTGCGTATATGGTGGTTTAATTTGTTCCATCCATTGTTGTCTATTGTCGATCATTTCTGTGATATGGTCAATTAATTCCTTGCGTTTTTGGCTACCTGATGGAACATTTAGTAAACTTAGCATCTCTTTTGTGAGCTGATAATATTTTTGAATGGCTTCCATTATGCTTTAGCACCTTGCCCGTATTGTCTTCTACGTTCCGTTTGAATGACTTCCTTCCATGTATCACGAAACTGGCGAATAATCTCTTCAGCCTCCGATAACCTCTCTAGGTCATTATGGACATTTGCTTGGGTCAATGATTGGTAAGCAAAATCATATAATGGTAGCATTTCTTGAGAAATTGTAGCCTTCGGATTCAGTGTTACCATTAATTCTCGTATAATATTTTGAGATTTTTGTATATATTCATTCCGTACTTGATGATTATTTTCTTCGATTGCTTTTCTAGCTTGCTTTATAAATTTCAAGCATCCATTATAAAGCATTAAGGTTAGTTCTCCTGGAGTTGCTGTTGTAACTGAATTATTTTGGTATGCTTGATATTGTTTAGCCATAAATTGAACGCTCCTCTATATTTTTTCGTCAACGATAAATCCCATTAATTCCGCCATTGAGGCGTACACATCCAATAATTTTTTCGGAGGAATTTCTTTTACAACTTCATCTGTCTGAGAATCCACAATGGTAACATAATATCTATCCAATTTTTCATGAAATTCATAGCGAATACTTGTATCATATGGTTCTAAAAAAGAATTAAGTCCATCCACTAAATCCTTTGTTTCTATCATAGAAATTTCATCATTATCTGAATTAGGTTGTAATTCATCACTCTCTTTTACTTTAGAACTATCTTTTGGAAGCAAAGATATATCTTGTGCTGATTCATGCTGAGGGGAGAGAGTTCCAATGTTCATTTTACTTATATCCATAACAACAATCATCTCCTCTTACGCCATTTAATTATAGTATCGGTTAAAAGTATTATTTTGTTAGCTTCTGATAGAAAAATCTAGAGCAACTTGAGCTCTAGATTTTTCAGCACTATCCTTTGATGTCAATGCTACTTCCCAGATGAGGTTGCATGGATTGTTCTAGCATTTTTATCATTTCGTTCGAATCTACTTGTTGCTCATTGATTGCTTTCTTTAATACGGCAATACTGGCCTCTTGTTTTACCTGTGCTTGATTCATTGCAATCGACATTGCTGCGATATCCATAAAAATCCCTCCCTATTATCTTTAGCTCATTCCGCCTCCAAATTGTTGCATTAAATAGCTTGATTGCTGATTATATCGTGCAATGGCTTGCTCCATTGCTGTAAATTGTGACCAGTATCTTTCCTCCACTTGTGCTAAACGATTTTCAAAATTAGAAATTCGATCCTCGATATCTTCTAGATTTCGGCCGATCGTAAATTGGTAATTCGTTGCGGTTGCTCTGCCGGCTCTTTCGTAGATTTTATCCATCGCACCTTCTACGGAATCTGTCAATCTTCTAACAATTCCTTTTTCACCATAGGAGTCTCCATCTCCACGGAAAAGGTTTTCTACTGCATCAGGGTCCGCTTCAATGGCTTCTTTTAGCTTTGCTTCATCAATAACGAGCTTACCGCCCTCCATGTAGTTTTTTGTGGTAGTAATTCCGATCGCAGCTAGCTGATTGAATACACCTGTTGATTCATCATTATTGACTGGTGTGTAAAAATCCCTTCTCATTTCTGATAATACACTCTGAAGAATTGGGTCTCCTTTTAACAAACCACTCTTTGCCATTGCCTCCCAATCTTCCTGTTGCTTTTCTGAAAGAGACTCTCTTTCTTCGTCTGTCAAAGGCTTGTAATCTCGGTGGTACTCTTCATTTAATTTATTATTAATATTGTCTATTAAAGTATTATAGGTTTCTACAAATTCTTTAATATTTTCGAATACTTCTTCCGTATTATTGGTAACCCCGATCGTTACTGGCTGTGCACCGTCTACCTCGTCAAAGGTTTGTTTAAGACTAAATGTCACTCCATCGATTTGGAAACTATTTGAATGTCTTTCTGTACTTAGTCCATTTATCGTAAACTTAGCATTTGTTCCTTCCTCATAATTGGTTCGGTTATTTGAAAATTGCAACACAGAGGTCATGAAATCTCCACTTACTTGAATATCCTCTGTGGTAGAATCAAAATCTCCTGTTTCTGTTCTAGATAAGGTCAATTGGTCAGAGAAAGAATCATACATCATAGAAACACCTAGCTTTGCACTATTGACTCTGTCCACGATTTTATTTAATGATTCATTTCCTGAAACGATAAAATTCCGGTGTGTTTCTCCATTAGCAGTGCTTGCACCAATTGAAAAGGAAGTATAATTTTGCTGGTAGGTAACACTAATATCAGTAGTTTCTGTCAGCTTTTTGTCAAATGTAATGGCACCTGAATTTGTGTTGATTTTCCCTATTGAATTACCCGATCCATCTACTAAAGCATATTCGTTCGTTCCTGTTGATGCCCCGATAGAATAGTTTGTCCCATTAACGGTTAAAGAAAAATTGCTATCAGCTACAATCGATCCACCATCTAATTTATAACCATTAGAGCCTTCCGACAAGGTTGTATCAATTGTTTTGTTATCTTTCACATATTGAGCACTAATGGTATCACCTGTTTTTACTGCACCATCAGCAAAAGTTAATTCCCCTGTACTAGCATCAAAATATACTTGATTTGCTTCTAAATTATTTGCGGAATCAACTACCTCAAATCCTTTTCCATTGACTTGGATATCTAGTGATGTATCGACATCATACACAATATTGTCATCCAACTTAACAGTCTGTCCTGATTCCACTTTAATATTTTTCTTCTCGATAACCCCTTTATTCCATGTTAAATTATTAGCTAGTTTGTCAGCTTCATTGTACAAGCTTTTGGATGCATCTATTTTATTCGTTTGGTCACTAGAGATTTTCCCATCATTTACCCATGACGCAGCTGTTGCTAGTTGCTCCACCTTAGAAATTTCAAAAGATGTCTGATTGGCAGCACTAGATGCTACAGCAGTAATAAAATCTTCATTCGATGATGTAACTTGTCGAGCACGAAATCCCGTTGTTAATCTCATATTAAATAGTGAATTATCTCTAAAATCTAATAACAACGTATTGATAGAACGATAATCATCACGTTTCCATTCTAAGACTTGCTTTTCTTGCTCCATTTTTTGCAATGGAAGTCTTTCTACCTTCATTAAATCATTTACGATTGACTCAATGTCCATTCCGCTTGCAAATCCACTAATTCTCATCTTCATTCACGTCCTTTTTACACTCTTTTTTTCTATATCGGAATAAACTCCCATTTGTTAAATGGATATTTTGAACTATATTTCAATGAGCCAATCGTTATTTTATTGTTTTCCAAATACTATTCAGTTCAGTTTCCATGGTTTTATCCAACTTATCTTTCCCATATCTCGCATCATCATATAGCTCTCTCAACCGAGCTAACTGTTCATTCTGTTCAGCATTTTGTAACACTTCATGTGCCGTCATTGAATGCCTCCACTTATGTTGTCTTTTAAGCTCTGTTGCTATCTCTTTATATAGAAAACGTGCTTTCTCTGCTGGAGACAGCTGCTCAAATTTCGGTTTGCGTTTCACGATTCTCGTAATCGCTTCTTGGAATTCTTCCTGTTTTGTTTTTCTCCAATCCTTCCAGTTGAACAAGCTTTGTTTTTCATCTGAGTAGTCTGTCGATATTTCATCTGTTTTTCTTCGTGAAAATACTTGTGTTATAATCTGCCATAATTTTAGTAAGACTGTTTTAATAGCTCTTCGCACCTTCTTGATAAATATAGCAAGAAATAATAGGAGGAGAAAAACAATTAAAACAAATCCTAAGATAATCATGATCTGTTCCATCAACTCCGCAAAAAATGAAGGATCCTTTGGTTCTTCTTCTGGTAGCATTGGCGTCATACTGGATTCTTGCTTCTCTTCTCGGATAATCTCTTCCTCCTTCGAGAATAAAGAAGCAAACCAAATGAAAAATCCAATGATGGAGCGTGTACCATTATAGAGTGCTGATTGAATGATGTGGAGATTGGTGATGGCAAGAACAAATAGTATAGTAATGATTATAAATAGATCATTCATTTTTTTCATATCCTGATTTGGTTTATGCTTGCCCTTGGCGAGAGACTCTCTTTGTAAATGTTGTTGATTCGTAATAAACAACAGACAAATGATAAAGCTAACACCGAATATTGTTAATAATCCTTTGAACGGAGTTAAGCTAGCAAAATAATGAAAAGCCAAATAAGCGACAAAATAACTAGGCAATCCAATTGCCCAAAGAAAGCGACTTGGCAAAATATCCTCCCATTCATTTTCCCCATGCTGCACCCCTCGAAATGCCACGACGATGGTGACAATGAAACTCCCTATGTATGAGAACAAGGACTGCCCTATCAGGATGGTTAAGAGTACTGCTATCGTAGAAGCAAGCACGATGGATAGCACACGCTTCTGCTTTAACAATGTACGAATAATGGCTGTTAAAGTCAATAAGACATATAGGGAGAGGAGCCATGGAAAAATAAATTCCTGTCGATGAATAAGTACACCAATCAACAATACAAACGGAAATAAAGCGAGATACTCCACAAGCCCATGCCAACATAATGGTAGTAAATTCTTCTCTTTAGCTAACATTTTCTTCACCCACTTTTCCCGCATCTTCCTCTAATAACACCACTTCCACAGCATTACCAAGCTGTCTTAATCGAGCCATTTGGATTTCCATTTTTTCTGTAACTCTGCGTGAAAAAATAATGATATCTGTTTTCGTCAAGCCACGATCAATATCCTCCTGTAGAAAAGCACGGAAATTTCGCGACCGATCCATCTTAATTTTGGCAATAGAATCTAAAATATATTCGGATTGCTGGCCACTGCTTGCCGGCTCTATTCTAATCGAAGGCTTCATACGATCTGTTGTGTTCGTAAATGGTTCAACAAAATATCCATTACATCCAAAGCCTGTTGCAATACCCTGTTCTAATGTATATGTAGCTAACGAAGCCGCATAGGATAATCCCTTTTCAATCATAACTGGATTATCAATAGGTAACCGAATGTCTTCATCCCAATCAAAATTAACATATATCATTAAATAGTGATCAGCCGTATAGTCCTTTTTGTTAATTTGTAAGGATTGAGCACGAGCAGTTGCCTTCCAATTAATCGAGTTCAATGGATCTCCTTTCTGATAATCCCTTACACCAGATTGTAAAAAGGGATCCTCGATTAGCCAGCGCTTCACGGTTATATCTCCAAGCCAGCTATGAGAAGGTAACGGAATATCTTCAATGGGTACCAACTTTGGATAAACAGTAACAGCTGTTTTTGCATTAAATGAATCGAATACTTCCCCAAATCCAATCGCATCTCCCGTCGTCACCGAAACGGTTTCAAGTGGGTAATACCCTCTTTTTGCTCCAATGAGATAATGCTTTCTCGTTATTTTTTGGTAAGGAAATAAGCTGAAAAGAGTCCGATGAAACATCTCTTCTTCCTTACTTTTTCCAATCTCGGATTGCAATTTTAAATTTCCACTCATTTTAGATTCCAAACGGATCCACGGAACCGGTAACAACTTGTTATTTGCAATTTCATCGACCATTTCAATTTGTTCCCCTTCAAAAACAGTTTTCTGCTTGAAGGCACGATGATATGTTATTCCCTTTAAGCCCCATTTACTATAAATCATTCCTTGCAAGAATATAATGATTAATAAGACAACTATGATCCAGGCAATATTCATCCCTTTACCAAATCCTTCTCAGTTGGCACTGGGACATCCTTTAATATATCTGCTATTACATCCTCTACCTCTCCATCTCTAATTCCAATACGCTTAGCCAAAACCAATCGATGGCCCAGCACTGGCTTAGCCATTTTTTTCACATCATCAGGTATAACGTAGGTTCGACCTTGGAGTAAAGCATACACCTGTACAGCTTTTAAAAGGGCTTGACTTCCACGTGGACTAACACCTAACACGATTGCTTCATGATTTCTTGTTTTTTCAATCAGATCCATTAAATAATGAAGAACATCCTCACTCACCTCTACCTCACTATAGACTTTTTGCATACTAATAATCGCTTCCGTGTCTATCACAGCTTTTAAGTTATCTAACGGGTTTAGCTGTTTAAATCTTTTTAATATTTCCATCCCTTCTTGCTTGGACGGATAACCCATATGTATTTTTAATAAAAAACGGTCTAGCTGTGCTTCAGGTAACGGAAATGTTCCTTGGTTTTCAACTGGATTTTGTGTGGCGATAACTAAAAAGGGTTCATCCAACCGATGTGTCTCGCCGTCAATAGTCACTTGGCGCTCCTCCATACTTTCCAGTAGACTTGATTGGGTTCTCGGAGTTGCCCGATTAATCTCATCCGCTAATAGAATATTCGTAAAAATCGGTCCAGGTCGAAACTCAAACTCCCCCTTCTCTTGGCTATAAAAATGAATACCTGTAATATCAGAAGGCAACAGATCTGGTGTAAATTGAATCCTCTTAAACTGTCCTTCCAAAGATCTTGCTAATGCTTTTGCCATTAAGGTCTTTCCTGTGCCCGGTACATCCTCTAATAGAACGTGACCTGAAGCAATGATTGCTACCATTAATAAGTCCATCGTATCTCCCTGTCCAACAACGACCTGCTTCATATTCTCTTTTATTTCTTCCGCAACAGTTTGCACATTTTGTAATTCCATTAAATAATCTCCCTCTCTTTTTTGTACACGCTTACAATATCTATATTTCATTTATACCATGAACTATATCTTATTATCAAAAAATTACGTTAATTCTAAAAAAGAGAAACTCCTAAGGGAGGTATGATACAAAGTCAGACACTGTGATAAATATAATTTTCTTCTAAAGGAAAAAATGAGCATTAAATAAAGAATTTTCTGAATTTAATGTGTTTTGCTCTTTCTATAGGAAAAGGATAGTTTTTTTGAACTAATTTTGTTAGTCTTAAATATAGAAATAATCACTATGAATTATATGATAGACGAGGAGTTTTGAAGATGAGAAAAGTTGTCATCATTGGTGGTGGCTATGGTGGTATGAATGCCTTACATCAATTGCTAGATCATGATTTACCTGATGATGTTCACATTAACGTAATTGATCGAAATCCATACCATTCATTAAAAACAGAATTTTATGCCATTGCTGCTGGTACGAAATCTGATAAAGAAGTACGGATTGATTTTCCAATCCACGAACAAGTTAACTATACCTTTGGAGATATTATTGAGATCGATACAGAAAATAACCAGATCCGTTTAAAAAATAATGAAGAGGCTGTAACCTATGATTACTTACTGATTGGGCTTGGCTGTGAGGATAATTATCACGGCATCCAAGGTGCAATGGAATATACAGAAAGTGTACAAAGTATTGCAAATGCTCGTCAAGCTAATATAAAAGTAAATAATTTGCCAGCATATAGTCAAGTCTCTGTCGTAGGCGCTGGACTAAGTGGTATCGAAGTAGCTTCCGAAATTAGAGAAAGTCGTCCTGACTTAAATATTCGTTTATTAGACCGAGGTGCATCTGTTTTATCTGCATTCGACGAAAAAATCCAATCCTATGTGGAAGAGTGGTTTCATCGTAACGAGGTCGACATTCTTCACCACTCAAACGTAGAGCTAGTAGCAGAAGGTATTTTTTATAATAATGGTGAGGGTATTGAAAGTGATGTCATTATCTGGACTGCAGGTGTGCGTCCGAATTACTTAGTTCGTAGCTTACCTTTTGAAAAGGATCGTCACGAAAAAATTATCATTAATGATTTTTATCAAGTTCCCTCCAATGATAATGTATTTATTGTTGGTGATTGCGCTGCGTCCAATTATTCACCAAGTGCACAGCTTGCCGGAATTCAAGGAGAACAAATAGGAGAAATATTAGCCGCGATATTACGAAATGAAACACCTAAAAGGCCAAAAGATATTAAACTGAAAGGACAATTAGGCTCTCTCGGCAAATCTGACGGCTTCGGTAACATGTATCGTCAGCCTGTCACTGGACTACTTCCTAGACTAGCAAAATCAGGGGTACTTTGGTTAAACAAACGACATTAAAATTAGATATACAAAGAAAATAGAAGAAAATAGAAGGAAATCACTTGATAAATATTTAAAACGAGTGATTTTCTTCTTTTTTGGTTCTTTTCTTTTTCGATATATGCGTTATAATACACTTAATGTTCTTTATATAGAACAAAATTTTGAGGAGGAATTAACATGTCGTTAAAGAAAAAGCTTGGAATGGGATTAGCGTCTGCTGCACTTGGAATTGCATTAATTGGTGGAGGTACATATGCCTACTTTAGTGACACAGAAGTGTCGGCAAATTCATTCACTGCGGGTACATTGGACTTATCTGTCAATCCTTCTACCATTATTGATGTAGACAATTTAAAGCCTGGAGATTGGATGAGCCGTTCTTTTGAGCTAGTAAATGATGGTAGTTTAGACATTTCAGCAGTTGATTTGCACACAGATTATACTGTCATTGATGCAAATGGTGACAATGGCTCTGAAGACTTTGGTGAGCATATTCGAGTAAACTTCCTTAAAAACTTAGATAAGGATTCCTTGTTCCAATATCCTCATGAGAATGTCATCACGTCTGCAACATTGGCAGAGCTTCAGGGAGAAGTTCCAGATGCCGTTGAAAATAAAATCTGGGCATTCCTTGGTTGGGGTGACGAAGCAAGTGGAATTGAAGTAGGAGAATCCGATGATTTAATCGTCCAATTCGAATTTGTGGATAATGGTCAGGATCAAAACGTCTTCCAAGGCGATTCTTTAGAGCTAGAATGGACATTTGAAGCACAACAAACGGAAGGTGAAAGTAGATAATGATTTTACATGGGGAGAGAATGCTTCTCTTCTCTCTCCCTTATTTTTATGCCTATATGCTTTCATATGTGTATAAAAATGAGAATGTCCTAATTTAAAAGGGGGGACCAGCTTGAAATTATTTGTTCGTTATAAAAAACTAATTATGCTATTTGCATTACTGATTTCTATTTGTTTAATTGGTCTATCCGGGCTAACCCATCTTACTTCTGTTACCCAATCGAAATTGATCCATTCAACGAGGGATTCTTTTACTGTTCAACTAGGGAATTGGTGGGATAAGAGTGAGCTGGTTATTGCTGAACAATCGTATCAAATGAAAGATGCTTGCCCTTCTGTCCAAATTCATTTTACTGTTCAGAATCAGGGGGTTTCAATGTTAGAGTCTACTCATTATTATCTTTATTTTTCAGAAAATGGATCTCCTATAAAGAATGGAAATATAATCAAAGAGGGTACGATCTCACCCCTTGCCTCAATGGAGGAAAAAACGTTAGTATTCCCTAATCTACAAAATGGACATTACCAGCTCAAAGTAAATCAACATCCACTTTACCAAAATAAAAAGGAACAACAGTTTACAAAAAGCCAAGTCATTAAGGCATTTTGTGAATTAGAAAAGGAAAAAGTCAATAAAGAGAAGATAGAGTCCACACCAACTAAAGAACAGACAACCGATCATCCGACGCAGAAGAAAACTCAAACCGAAGAGATAAAGGAAAATACAGAACAGAAAATAGAAAAAACAACGGAAGAGAATGCTGACGAAATAATAGACAATGAACAGGAAATAGAGAAACAAGAGGAAGAAGTAGAAAAAGATCATAAAGATGAAGCTTTGAATACAGAGGAGGAAAACGAGGATGGAGAAAAATCAAATGAAGGAATCGAACAAGAAAATAAAGTTCAAGAAAGTACTGAGTAATACTATAACAGCCATATTGTTCGTCCTATTAATTACGATTTCTATCTTCGTGATTATAACAAGAGTTAGTGGCAATGAACCGGAACTTTTCGGATACCAGTTAAAAGTCGTCCTCTCAGGGTCAATGGAACCAACCTTCCGAACAGGTTCTGTAATTGCTGTGGAGGAATATACCAAAAACTCCTCCATAGAAGTCGATGATGTGATAACATTTGTGGACGAATCTGATCAACTCATTACTCATAGAGTTGTCGACATTCAACAGAATGGTACTCATACACTTTATCAAACGAAAGGGGATAACAACCGTACTCCCGATCAATCTCTTGTCCAAGATGACAATGTAGTGGCGACATATTCTGGAATGACCATCCCCTATTTAGGCTATATTGTGCATTATATGCAATCACCATTAGGTAGTGCTTTATTATTGATTATTCCAGGTCTTGGTTTATTAGGCTATGGTATGTATAACGTTTGGAGTACGATTATTAGGCTAGAGCGTAAGGCTAAAAATATTTCCGAGTGAATGCTTAGGAGGAGGTGTTAATCATGAAAATACTTTTCATTCGAAGTGGGATAATAGGCATCGTGAGTTTGTTCTTATTCTATTCATACCCGATCCATGCTACAGCCTCAAATTTAATTGACATATCTGGCTCACTTACAAAAACGAATCATTTATTTTCAATTGAAAATATTAAGCCAGGTGATTGGGCTGATCGTGAATTGATAATCTCCAATGCTAGTAAGGAAGAAACAACCTATGACTTCGATATCCGTTTTGTGAATGGTTCCAAAAAGTTTTTTCATGCATTAACAATGGAAATTCGTTATGGTGATGCCGTTCTCTTCCATAATAAATTACATGAATTATCTGATCTCCCCTCTCAAACATTAGCTGTAAATGGTCAGGACAATTTAAACATGAGACTCTCTTTTCCAAAAGAGCTCGGCAATGAATACCAAGGTCTTTCGGTAGATGCAGAAATTATCATTACAGCCAAGAGTAAAATAGGGGAGGAAGATAGGATACTTCAGCTTTCCACCAACAGTCCAACAAGCGCTGATAAGCTCCCAAATACAGCCTCCTATATTTTCAACTTCTTACTAATAGGATCTGTTCTTTTATTATTGGGAAGTTGCATTATCTTGCTTATTAAGAGGAAGGATTTTGCTTAATATATTGATCGAAGCTTTGTTGATATTGAAGAACAAAAGCTGGATCAATATATCGTTTTAAACAATTTAAATAATTCTTTTGAATAGATTTTATGAAGTTGTCTTGTAAACGGAATTCAAAAAAGTTAGCTTTTGGCGTTTCTAATTCAAGTAAGTTGTACAATTTGGCAATATCTGAGTTTGTAGCACGCTCGACTAGCTTTCGATATAGTGAATGAATCTTTAATGATTCATATTTTTCCATTACATTGTCATATGGTACAAAATTTAATAATTTTTCATTTTCATCAGGAGGCATTTGATTAAGATATGATAATAAGAATGCTTTTTCTAAATCGAGCGATTGATTCAGCTTATTCTCTATTCTTGTCTCAATTGCTGGAAACTGAAAAGTATCCGTGATCGTATGCCAGAATTTATCTTCGTTTTCTTTTAACAATTCAAATGGCAAAACTAAAATCTTTTCGAAATACCGCTTGTAATACCTTAATATCATTTTCAATTGGAGCGAATAAAATAAAAACAGCCCTTGTTCTTCAACAAAGTCCTGTGCCGAGCCAGACCATCCTTGTTTTATCGATTGAATATAAATAGATCTAATCCAAGAGATCGGTTCTCTAACTGTAATAAGAAGCTGATTCGTTCTTGTTTTATAACGAAGTTGACTACTTGTATAATCAATAAATTTCCAAACCCGCTTTTGATGATTTATTTCATTTAAAAAAGCTGTAGAAAAGCCCTCATTACTTAATATCATTATTTGATTATCTTGTTTGGGCTTATCTGTAGCAATATTTGTCTTGATGAGACTATTCGTTTTACCCATCCTCACATTTCTTCTTAGATAATGAAGATACTTCTTACTACCTATATTGGCCAAACAATAATTAGCATCATTCATCCATACCCTCTGCATATAGGTAGTGGCAGTTTTCATCATTCCGATATGGATGAGATCGAAGTTCATTGGATCACCAGCTTTTTTCACGCAATATATTAATGATTATTTATATAACTGATATATACTATTCAAAAAAATTAATACCGTTCGGATTAAATACCTACATTTTACTATTTTTAGTATACTGGTCCAATTCCTTTTGATACATATCAGCTATATCTGGAATAATATTTTCCCTAAGGAAGTCTATATAATTTTTCTGTATGGAGTCTAGTAAATGCGGAGACAACTTAAAACTAAAAAAATCTTTATCCGGTGCTTCCAAATTAAACAAACCATATAAATCTCTAACATTCTGTTCCGTAGCGTTTTCAACAAAGCGTCTATGTACCCATTTTTCATTACTAAGGTGTGTTTTAACTATTAACTTCTTTTCCCGCACATTTTGATAATTATCAGATTCTAGTAGTGTGTCTGTTAATAATCGCGACATTTGGTTCATTTGTGACAATAAAAATGTTCGCTCCAAATTTAAAGATGTATTAATTCTTTCAGATAATCTTGCCTCTACTACTGGAACTTGGAACGAATCAGATATAATCCTCCAAAATATGTCTTCACTTTGTTTAAGAAATTCAAATGGTAATACTAAAATATTATCAAAATATCTCTTATAGTAATTAATAATCATTCTTAAATTTAATGAATGAAGTACAAAATTTTCTTGCTTCTCAACAAAATCTTGAGCGCTACCTGACCATCCTTCTTTAATTGATTGAATATAAATTGATTTAATCCACGAAATAGGTCCTCTAATAGTAATTAAGAGATTATTTGAGTTCACATTATTATTGAGAGACCTACTACTGTACTCTATAAAATTAGGAATCTTATCTTGATTGTCAATGTCATTTAAAAAAGCAGTAGAGAACCCTTCATTACTCAATACATTAGCCTTACTATGTTGTTTAATAATTATATCTGAACTAAAACTTGCCTTTACTTGCTTCTCTAACTGTTCATTTTTTATATTATTTCTTAACTCATGGAGAAATTTCATACTATTGTTCCATGAGAGAGAATAGTTTGAATCTATCAAGAGTAAATTTTGCATATAAGTTGTAGCTGATTTCATCATACCTATATGTATAAAATCATATTTCATTTTCTTCATCCTAGATTGTAAAATTATTTTAGTCTTTTTTAAGTGATAACCTATCTTTCCGATATAGGCATTCTTTTCATTTATTTCACTCTACATATTTCCAACTTAATGGCGTTCCTTTAATAATATCTTCAGTAGCATTCTTATTCATAATCTCATTAATATGTTTCGGATTTATACCATGTCCCGGCCGAATAGACCGTATATTTTCATTTGTAAATCTTTCGCCTTTTTTTATGTCTTTAACAACAAATAATGATCTAGACAAAATTCGACTCTTCCTTTTATCCTCTGTCAACTGATAATCCACCTTGCCAATCGACTTCTCTGCTTGTCGAACTGCTGTAACCATATTCTTAAATTCTCGTCCATCTAGTGAAAAACTAGCGTCGGGGCCACCTAAAGATTTGTCTAATATTAAATGCTTTTCAATAACTCTTGCACCCATTGCAACAGCAGTTATTGGCACTGTGGTACCAAGAGTATGATCCGATAATCCAACATATACACTAAATGTTTCTTTCATATTTTTCATTGTTAAAAGATTAGCATCCTCAATTTTAGCAGGATATGAGGAAGTACACTTTAATAAAATAATTTGTTCATTTCCCATTCGTCTACATGCTGATATTGCTTCTTCTATTTCAGCTAATGTGGCAATTCCAGTTGAAATTATTACTGGCTTATTTTTTGATGCTACATATTCAATCAATGGTATATCGGTGATTTCAAAAGAAGCGATCTTATATGCAGGAACATTTAAATTTTCTAGGAAATCTACTGCTGAGTAGTCGAACGGACTCGAAAAACATATTAATCCAAGTTCATTGGCATAATTCATCAGTTCTTCATGCCATTCCCAAGGTGTATATGCTTCCTTGTAAAGATCGTATAATGTACGTCCATCCCAAATGGTACCAGTGTTAATTTGGAAATATTCATTATCACAATCAATAGTAATAGTATCTGCTGTATATGTTTGCAGTTTAATAGCATCTGCTCCCGCTTCTTTAGCAGCCTTAATAGTATTTTTTGCTACTGTAATGTCATTACCGTGGTTTGCTGATAATTCTGCAATAATAAAAACTTTTTGAATAATGTTTTTGTTTCCAATTAACAATTCAAGCACCTACCGTTATTGTATATTTAAGATAATCTCCTTGGTTCTCTACAAACTTAAATCCAGCTCTTTCAAATAGTTTTTTTGAAGCAATATTACTAATCTTAATATAGGCTATAATGTTTTTAACATTTTCAAAATATTGCGTGCATTCTTGAACACTTTTTAGTAAAATTGATAAACTTATTCCATTTCCTCTATATTCTTTTTCAATACTTATACTTATTAGTGCTACTTTATACTTAATTTCGAAGCGAACTTGCCCTACAAATTTATTATTTTTATCTTCAATAATGAGGAATAGATATTGATCATTATTGATTACTTTATTAAACCATTCCCTATGATTCTTCCATATTATTTTTTTTCGATTAATCGAATTAGCTCTGACAGTAGAATCATTTGATAAGTGATAGACATTATAGATATCTTCGTTAGTAGCTACTCTCAATCTAAACTTTTCTTCTATATAATGGTTAATTAGGAAGTAGTCAACAATATTTTTAGTACTATTTCGATCAATAAAATTAGAAAATTTTTCATATTGATTCTTTCTAACAGGATATGGAATATTTTTTTCAAAGTTATTTAACAAATTTCTAAGCGGATCATCTTCCAAATAATTTATAAAATCATTAGTTAGGCTTAATTCCAATAAATTACTTACAATTGATTGTTGGTTTTCTGCTACTTTTATTGGTATAAAAGGGGTTCTTGTAGCTATTAATTCATATATTGTTTGTCCGGATCCCGTAATAGTTAGATCTGACATTAGCATTAACTGCTTCATTTCTTCAGCTGTTAAATCAGTGTATACTTGGACATTATCAAATTCTTCAC
The DNA here is from genome assembly GCF_055392695.1 of Gracilibacillus sp. JCM 18966. Lineage (NCBI taxonomy): Bacteria > Bacillati > Bacillota > Bacilli > Caryophanales > Bacillaceae > Gracilibacillus > Gracilibacillus sp. JCM 18966. The sequence continues at coordinate 3,865,957 of NZ_AP043883.1, forward strand.
TTTCAATATTGATAATTTTTTTTCCTGATACAACATGGAAGAAGATATTTGGATATTTTCTACAAAGACTCTTAATAATCTGTTTTAAAAAAGCAGTTATATCTGAACCACCTAATGTAATTAATACATTGGCCAAATCCTTTCTTATGGGTCTACTTTCAATTTTAGTAAAGTTTTGTCTTAAGCATATTACATGTGGACCTGCTATATAACGGGTTAAAGTTGTAGAATCTACAAATTCTTTTTTCTTCAATGATGGTATGATAACAGTCCCTTTTGGATACTTTATTCTGTAGTAATCATCGAGAAATAAACATGTTCTTGCTAAATTTGATATAACCTCATAAGTATCTTCTTCTGCAATGTATGAATCAACAATACAGTAGTCATCTTCTTTTATAAAATCTTTTAAATACGAGTGGGAATACCAGTTTATACTTTCAAATTTTACATCTTTTAGTATTTCAGTTGATTCAAAGTCCCCATAAGTAATAAAATGTGTCTCAATACCTCGTCTTCTCAATTCTTCATAAATAGAAAAGCATCTAATAATATGACCAAAGCCAATATTGCTACCACCTTCAGTGAATATTAATACTCTCATAAGTGAACCTCTCAATTTATCCTTTTTTGCTCAATATGTGCGTTTAAGTTGATTAGGTCTTTATTCTTATCAAACAATTCTAATATTTCATTTATATAAAAGTTGTGTTCTCCCATGTAAAGATTATTATAGATCTCTTCAATTAATCGATAATCCTCTTTGGTATCAAGCGTCCATCTATGATTAGAGTTATCTTCCTTATTTTTATAATAAAATATTTTAGCTTCATTTTCATATATATATGGAGTCACATGTTCTCTTTGATAAGGTAGAGTCGCATTTATATACGCCTTTTCTAAAGCTTCTCTTGAGAATATTTCAACGTCTAAGCCTCTCGGAAAGGTCCTGAGAGATGCATCTGTTCCTGCATTTGTAACTAGTGAATAATTATTATTGATAAACACTTCCACCATTTCATCTATCACAATTGGATCGATTAGTGGACAATCCGAAGTAATTCGAATAATGATATTTGCAGAAGATTGAAGAGTAGCCTGATAATATCTTTCTAACACATCATTCTCTGATCCTCGATACACTGTGTGACCAAGATCTGTAACTTCTTTAACAATTTGATCATCATCTTTCTGTATAGTAGTAGCTATAACAATATTGTCTACGTTTTTGGTTTTAGAAACACGGTTGATTACGTGTGAAAGTACCGTTTCCCCTTTTATCTTTTTAAGTACTTTACCTGGTAGTCTAGCTGAACCCATTCTAGCCTGAATAATTGCAACAACTTTCAATTGAAATCACCTTAATTTCTTTTGGAATACTTCGTTATGATATTAATAACAACCTTAATTACATGACTTATTTCTTCATCTGTCATACTTGGAAATAGCGGCAATGTAATAATTGTTTCATAAAAATGCTCAGAATTTGGACAAATCCCTTTACGAAAACCCAACTCTCGATAAAATGGCTGATAATAAACTGGTATGTAATGGACATTTACGCCAATATTTTTTTTGCGTAATTCCTCAAAGATCGTTCTTCTACTGCCACTTAGTTGATCTAAATTTAAACTAATTACATACAAATGCCAGCTACTATCATTATATTCCTTCTGTATAGGAATATTTATTTCCGATATATCAGTAAAAGCCTGATTATATTTATGGACTATTGATTGTCTTTTCCTTAGAAATTCATCTGACTTATTTAATTGACTTACACCTAAAGCCGCTTGGATATCTGTCATTCTGTAGTTATAACCTAAAAATTGCATCTCATAATACCAAGGTCCATGGTTATCTGTGAATTTAGTCTTATTCCTTGTAATACCGTGTGACCTAAAATCAATTAATTTCTCATAATATTCTTTATTGTTGGTGGTTATAATTCCACCTTCACCCGTGGTAATATGTTTAACCGGATGAAAGCTGAACATGGTCATGTCACTTATGCTCCCTACTTTTTCCCCTTTATATCTTGCCCCTAACGCATGTGCTGCATCTTCAATTACCACTAAATTGTGCTCAAGAGCAATTTCTTTAATTTGGTTCAAATCACAAGGCTGTCCAGCGTAATCAACTGGTATGATTGCTTTTGTCTTCTCTGTAATTTTTTTTCTGATTTCACGTGGGTCAATATTACAAGTTCCTTTGTCAATATCAGCAAATACAGGTGTTGCTTCCATATACAAAATGCAATTACTACTAGCTACAAAGGTCATAGGTGAAGTAATTACTTCATCTCCATTCTGAATTCCGGCAGCATAGCAAGCACCGTGTAGCGCTGCTGTTCCATTTGAAAAGGCAACAGCATACTTTGCATCAACATATTTTGCAACAGATTCTTCAAATCTTCGAACTGTTGGACCTGTAGTCAAATAATCACTTTTTAACACAGAAATTACTGCATTAATATCATCATTATCAATCGTTTGACGTCCATAGGGTATGAAAGCACTATTATCAATATTCATTATAATACTCCTTATTCATCAATAAGAGTCTTAAGCTCTTCAATTCTTAACCAATGCTCGTTTGTTTCACTACTGTATTTAAATCCATCTTTTAATATTTTAGAATCCTGTTCTTTAGTTTCATCCCACCACGGAAATTCAGGCTGTATAATATAATAATTATCACGTTCCACTGTTCTTCTAGCGTCATCCTCTGTAATCATCACTTCATGGAGCTTCTCACCAGGCCTTATACCAATAATATCAATCTCACACTCTGGACCAATTGCCTTTGCTAAGTCTGTAATCTTCATACTCGGAATTTTAGGTATAAATATTTCTCCGCCCTTCATTCTATTAAAACTATCTATAACAAATTGCACACCCTGATCAAGTGTAATCCAAAAACGTGTCATTCTTTCATCAGTTATGGGTAAATGCCCGGTTTCTTTCATTTTTTTAAAAAACGGTACAACACTCCCTCTACTTCCCACCACATTTCCATATCTCACTACAGCAAATCTTGTATTTTTATCTCCAGCATACGAATTTCCTGCAACAAATAGTTTATCAGATGCTAGTTTTGTCGCACCATATAGATTTACCGGTGCTGCAGCTTTATCTGTACTAAGTGCTACAACTTTTTGCACCCCTTTATCAATTGCTGCTTCAATAATGTTTTGTGCGCCATGAATATTCGTTTTTACTGCTTCAAACGGATTATACTCACATGCATCTACATGCTTCATCGCAGCAGCATGAACAACATAATCAACGCTATCAAAAGCTCGATACAAACGCTCTTTATCCCGGACATCCCCAATAAAAAAACGCAGTCTCTCATCAGTAAACTCCTGTTTCATTTCATATTGTTTTAACTCATCACGACTAAAAATGATTACTTTTTTGACATTTAGATTTAATAATTGTTCAGTAATCTTTTTACCAAATGAACCAGTACCTCCAGTAATAAGTATTGTTTTATTTTCAAGATAACTCATTAAGTCTACCCCTTTTCTTGTACTATCTTCTCTATAAGCTCATTGAAATAAGAATCTAACTCTTTATATTGCTGTGTGAGTTGCTGTAAAAAAACACCAAAGGTTACTAGAAAATAATTCACTTTTACATCTATTCTCGTTTCAAATTTTATTTTCTTCGTTTTTTTAACTAAATTTTCTATTTGAACCCTCAACATAGGTAATAAGAAAGATAAATAATATTTATTACTTTTTAATTTTTTGAATTTTTTGTCAAATTTAGCAAATTCTTTTTCAATATATTGTGAATTTTTTACGTTAGCGCTATTCTTAGATAGTTTCCCTATAAAACTATTCAATTCACCAAGTTGATGTTCAAATGTTGATTTTTCAGATTTTAACAATAATAGATTTTTTTTCATCTTGTCAATTTCATATCGTGGGTCTGTCTCATACCATCTATGATTAACCTGTTGATCATGAACAAAATGCTTATCAATCACTTCTTGTAAAGGTATAAAGGGAGCACCTGTTATTTTTGCACCCTTTTTAGTCGTGTTATAAACATTAACATTTGAAGTGGCTTTAATATATGCCTCTAGTTGCAGTCGCATTCGATTATATCCATCATCAGTCCATATATCATCGTTATTCACATCTTTAATTGACAATAGTTTTTTTTCAGTTGATATTTCATTATCATATTCGATCCCTTTAGCATACCTTCTATTATTCTGGTAGGATAGATTTTGTCCAACTAAATAAATATTTTCAAAACCTAAATTTGTTAATAACTGATATGTAACTACCGCAATAGAGGGTGCATCATAAACTACCTTAAAATCATCCACATCTTTTAATAAAAAAGGGGCTACTGTATCTTGGCTAGTAAACATATGAAGCAAGGGTCCATTGTAATCAGCCAATGTTTCGTATCCAACTGTACTACCAAAAATTAACGGTATATTAGCAATATTTTTATCCTTTACTTTTTGAATGACCATTTGATTTCGTTCCTGTGGGTCATATGTGCATGTGGCATCAGGATAGATCCCCTGTTCTATTAAAGAATTAATTGCTGAACCAACCGAAAAGATATAAGCTAGTCTTTTTTCTTTTATCTTTCGTAAATTTTCAAATTCCTCATTCAAGCTAGGCCCTGCAGCAACTAGAATGGCCGATTTACCTTCAAATTGGGAGCGATCAACATCTTTTAAGATGTTTGGTGTTTTCACGATTGTGGGAAAATTCTTTATTGCATTGATAGTCCATCTTTTTTGAAATGAAAAGCTTGTTACGATTTTATTTTTTTCATTTTTAAAGAAAGAAACAACAGAGTCGTAAAATTTCTGTAATTCCTCCTGGTATAATTTCTCATAAATCGGCAGACTAAAGATTTGAAAGTTTCCGTTCGATCTCATACTAATGTTATTTATTTGTTCGTCTATTTGGAGACTTTGATAAAAAATCGTATGCAATTTCTGATTTGTTAAATTAGATAAATCATACTCACTTAAAAATGTTGCAAGTACATCTTTATTTGGTTCATAGATAGAGAAATTAACTTTTCGATATTTGTTAATTAATTCATCTAAATGATATCCTAAGCCTATTCCGAAGATAATAATATGATTAGTACCTTCTTCTATGGTAAAGTGATCAACTAAACGTCTTGCTTCATTTTGTGGATCATATTTGCTATGAATATATTTAAATGTCTCTCCATGCTTGATCTTTAATGTTGGAGTATTCTTTTTTGTTTGTTCAACTAGAATATGATCTTCATTTAAAACATGCTGCGTTAAATCATTTAATAACTCTCTGTTATATAATCTCAAATAATTCCTATTTTCAATTAGCATCTTTACGACTTCCTTCTATGTCAATAGTATAAGTAATTATGCTTTTTAGCTTCTCGTAGGTAGGTTTAAATTCGTATAAAATAACATCAGCCATTAGTGTAGTATCATCATTTTCTATGCCTTCATTTAGAATTTCAACTTGTTCTTGTATTTTATTATATGAATCTATATACTCTATCCAATTACTTGGTTTCTCTTCAAATGAATCAATTTTTGTAATCAATTGTATAAGCCATTGTAATCCTTCTGTAAATTCTGCAAAACCATTCCACTCTTCATTAGTCGGATTGGAATAAAATTTATAACCTAGGTCCTCTAAAGGGATGATTGCTTGATTAAGATACTCTTCTGCAGAGTGTAATGTATCATTTATAAATTCCTGTTTCGATTTTGCGATGATTTGCACTGTGTTTATTGTCCCCAAATACCTGTCTAAATATTGTTCTAAATCATCATAAATATCCTTACCGTCTATGACTAAATGACTAAGTAATGATCTGTTATTTACTAGATTATTTATCTCTTCAATTACCTCATCCGCTGAGCTAAGGCTATTCAATTCCACTATTTTTTCTTCGTTATTTAAGATTAATTTCATATTATCCTCCAGTATTACTATTCGTAATAATTATATCGACATATTTCTATAATAATTTAGAGCAAAAATAAAAAAAGGATCTGGAATTAATATCCAGACCCTTTTCCATAATATTATTATCCTAATAATTGAAGTACAGATTGTGGTTGTTGATTTGCTTGAGCTAACATTGATTGAGAAGCTTGGGAAAGAATATTTGCACGAGTCATCTCCATCATTTCTTTTGCCATATCTACATCGCGAATACGTGATTCAGCTGCAGATAAGTTCTCAGAAGAGTTATCTAGGTTAGAAATGGTATGCTCTAAACGGTTTTGGAATGCACCAAGATTTGAACGTTGAGCAGATACTGTTTCAATTGCATCATTGATTACTTCAATTGCTGCAGAAGCTTTTTCATGATCCGCTACAGACAATCCATTTGCCGTACCACTTGTTCCGTCTTCAAGTAATACACCACCATCAGTAGAGTAAGCTGCACCTGAAACTGCTCCATAACCTGAAGCACCCGCCATCAATCCTGATACTGAAGCACCAACTGTATGAGCTCCACTTCCAGTTAATCCTAAAGCTTCAGCACCCATATCTTGGATTGAAATAGTCATGCTTTGACCGTTATTCGCACCAACTTGGAATGTTGCAGTAAAGCCAGAAGCTCCACTTACATTCAACATCTTTTGAGTGTTAAACTCAGTAGTTTCACTGATACGGTTGATTTCTGTAGTTAATTCGTTAATTTCTTTTTGGATTTCGTTACGATCCACACCTACGTTTGTATCGTTGGCAGCTTGTGTAGCTAGCTCACGCATACGTTGAAGGATATTTTGAGTTTCTTGAAGAGCACCTTCAGCAGTTTGGATCATAGAGATACCGTCTTGAGAGTTACGGCTTGCTTGATCTAAACCTTTGATTTGAGCACGCATTTTTTCAGAAATTGCAAGACCTGCTGCGTCATCTCCAGCACGGTTGATACGTAGACCTGAAGAAAGCTTCTCCATTGAGTTTTGCATTGCGCCTTGGTTGATTCCTAGTTGGCGATAAGTATTCATCGCTGGAATATTAGTATTGATAATCATAAGTAAATTTCCTCCTTGAAAATTATGTTTTCCCACATCCTTGTGGAGTTACCGACTAATGTAATTGCGGCCGTCAACCACATCAACCAGCTTCTAATAGTATTATCGGCTCATGTATCGTGATGTTTAATTATTTTTATTATTTTTTTTCAATAAATCAATGATACTGTCTGAAAGATTCGCTGCATCACTATTCTCCGCTTGAATCGACTCATAAACCTCTTGTCGATGGATATCGACATCTCTTGGGGCTGAAATACCTATTTTCACTTGTTCTCCATCAACCTCGAGTATCTTGATCTCGATATCTTCACCAATTTTTATTGCTTCATTAGACTTTCTTGTTAAAACTAACATACTACGCCTCCTTCGTGTTGGAGGATTGCTGGAAGATCGCTTCCCTCGTGGTATATTTTGAATGCATGGCAACTAATTGTTTGGCCTGTTTGTTTGATTGATTAATAATAACTGGTGCTTGAAGATTGGCTGTGCTGGTAGTTAAAGGTTCCCTTACTGTTACAATAGATAATGCTCTTACTTCCTCCTTCTTTTCGATAGAAAGCTGATTTATCGTAGCATCATCTAATTTAAACTGATAGTCTTTCACAAACAAAAACGGATCGATCACCACAAATGCAGGGTTTTGTTGATGAATAGATTGCAATACTTGAAATAAACCACTTTCTTCAAAATTCAATAACACAAAATCTTTTTCATCTAAAAAGCCTGGTATTCCTTGTGGAAAACGAATAATGTCCTCTTCTTTTATTTCTACCACACCAAAATATTTCGTTTCGATTCTCATATGTCACCTCTTTTATAGATCCATTTCAAAATGATTGCCTACAAATTTCATATTAGTAAAATCAATTTCCAGCCAGTTTTTTTGTTTTAAATAGACCTCTACTCCTCCTGGTTGATACTGAAATTGATTTTTCGTTTGTTCTGTACGTATAATAGGCTCGTTTGCCTTTGCTTTAATATCCACCCTAGCTGGTTGGTAATCAAACTTCACACCATCCAAGGAGGGGATCCAGCCAATATTAAACTGCTTCATCGGTCTTTCCCCGTTTTGTTTCGCTATTTGTGCAATACGATTACCACCATTTTCGATTTTCATTAATTGATCACCTTGATGGCGACGTTTTTTTGAGCCTTGTATAGCGGTTTGCATGGCTTCTTGTGCCATTTTTTTCACAGATTGCTCAACAGGTATTATACCAACATCTGCTAACGCTTTTGATTGGTCTATCGTTAACTTACCTGGTTCCACATTAATTTGGAGCTCTGCTTCTGGCTGTTTAATTGTTTGTTTAGCAGGTCCTGAATCAATGCTAAGCTTTGCATTTTTAATATTCAGTCCAATCATGGCATTCTGTGACTGAATGCTTATTTGAGGTAATTGCATGATCATTTCTCCTTTTGCGAAAAAGCCTCACCTTAGAATGTAAGGTAAGGCTTTTTAATCAGCGTAAAAAGTCAAGTAAAGTAGGCTGGATCACTCTCGCTCCTGCGCTTAGTGCTGCACGATGGACTGCTTCTTGTGATGTTAAATTCAAAATGACTTCTTCTAAGTCTGCATTTTCATTTTTTGACATCATATCCGTTGCGGTCACTTGTTGTTCTAATACCCGATTTTCGATTAAATCAATTCGATTTTGTCGAGCTCCAAGGTCTGCTCGAGCATTGACGTTATTATCTATATGTCCATCAATTTTTTCTATAAATTGGGCAATTTCCTCATCTGATGCATTATCATCATCTAAAGTATTTGCGAAATCAGTTAGGTCTTTGAATAGGTCTTCTGTAAATACTTCATTCCCTTTTGTATTTACTTGGATTTTTGACCCGGTAGAAACTTCAATATTTACTGCATCTTGATTGCCATAAAATTGAAAGAAATCTGGATTTGCTGCTGAAGTATCCTCTCCATCTAATACATATGGTTTGTCTCCACCATTACCAGTTGTTGCGGTTCCACTGAAAATATACTTATTATTTACTTTCGTGTTAGCAATCTCTAGAATATGCTCTTTTAGTTGTCTCACCTCAGAAGCCATATTGCCTCGCTGGCCTTCTTCATAAGTACCATTTGCCCCTTGAACAGCTAGCTCCCGTAAACGTTCAAGCCCCTTTTGTACTTTTTCAAGCGCTGAATCTGTATTATCCATCCAGTTATGTACTTCCCCAATATTTCGTTCATATTGCTCTAATTGATTCACCTGTGTGCGATAATTCATCCCTTTCATCGCAATCACTGGATCATCAGATGGTCGATTTATCTTCTTTCCTGTAGATAATTGCTCCATATATTTACCTAAGCTATTATAGCTGTTACTCAAATTACGCAGCATATTGTTCGTTAACATACTTTGTGTGACTCTCATTTACTCTACTTACCTCCCTACTAATCCCATATTGTTAATAATTCGATCTAACATCTCATCAACCACCGTCATGTTACGTGCAGCAGCATTATAAGCATGTTGGAATTGAATGAGATTTGTCATTTCTTCATCCAGTGAAACCGTACTAATAGACTGTCTTGTTTCTACTACCTGTTTACGGAGAATTTCCGAGTTTCCTTGCATGCGAATGGATTCTTCTGCCTTTACTCCCATTTCTCCAATGATTGATTCAAAATAGCTCTTGATAGAAGCTTTCTCATCTAATGTTGGAACAAAATCCGGAGCTGTATTGTTAGAAGTGATGTATTGTTCTACTCGTTTTGTATAAACATCAGCAAGTGAGATAGCATTTTCACCGTCTCCTGATGCTCCATCACTACTAGCTGCTATTAAATCTGTATCATTTTTAATTGCCTCTGCAACATCAATGGTATCGGCTGTGCTTCCTACGAAAAAGTCAATCCCCTGATCTCCTAAGCCATCCCCATCTGAATCTACTAAGGAGTAACCATTTTTATGTACTGCATTGAATTCATTGACAAAATGCTCAACCATTACATCTAATTCATCTAGCATTTCGTTATATTCACCGGCAGGTACATTCGTTCCGGTACCATCATAATTAAAATCTTGTAAATAACCTGCTCCATCTACTATTGCATTCAATTTACCCTGGACTTCATAATTCTCCCCATAAATAAAAACTTCTTGGTCATAATTAGCAACAAGTGCCTCTATTTGTTCTTCAGAGGTCAGATCTCGATCTGGTTGTGCAAAAAACATAGCTTGTACATTATTTTGATTATCAAAATCAACAAATACGTGGTTAACTGCCTCATCACTACCAGCAATAATGTCTACACTACCATTTACTAAGGTAATTGGGTCTGATCCATTGTTTTCTACACTAGTATTCTCTGTATTAAGAGTTATTGTTACAATCCCTTCTGCTATCGGACTAGGTTGTCCAGTACTCTCACGATAACTCACATTTATATCTACATATTCCGATAACTCATCAATCAAACTATCCCGTTGATCATATAAATCATTTGGAACATAACCGTGTGGCTCTATTTTTGCAATCTGACCATTAAGCTGATTAATTTGATCAATTATAGAATTAACATCTGTCTCTCCAACCCCAATTTCATTTTTTAAATTGGCTCGGACATCTTGTAAGGAGGAATGAACATACTGAAAGGATTCTGCTAATGCTATTGCTCTTTCTTTTACCACGGAACGAGCACCTGAATCCTCTGGGTTAACGGATAAATCTTGTAATGCTTGCCAAAACTGATCCATTGTATGAGACAATCCTGCTTCCGATGGTTCATTAAGAATAGTCTCCATCTTGGACATGATATCTGCTTTAGACGTATAATACCCTACCTTCGCATTCTCCTGACGATATTGCTTATCAATAAAACTATCTCTTATTCTCTCAATAGATCCTGCTTCCACACCTGTTCCAATCTGCCCCGGAATTTGTGGGCGATTCCTAGACGCTGGCGGGAATGGTGTTGTAGCATTAAAATTCACCCGTTGCCTCGTATATCCTGCTGTATTAGCATTTGCTATGTTATGACCTGTTGTATATAAGGCGGTTTGCTGTGCATGTAAAGCACGTTTTGCTACCTCTAATCCACCAAAGCTTCCTAACATTTTTTCTCCTCCTCATTATGCCTTTGAATCAAATACGGATCGTTTCGACAAGGAATCCTGTGAAGTTTTCCCATTCCCATAGTTCAAATTTTTAAGGGATGGCTGTACCATATCCAAGGACAAACGAACAAATTGAAGTGATTGTTCCGTCAATTGTTTATTTAGATCCTCTTGTCTTCTTAGATCTAACAGTAATTCTGCTAGCCTTAAGGTTACCGCTTCAAGAGCAGTTCTCTCTTCTCCTTCTGCGTATTGCTCAATAATAGTGGAGACTGAAGTATTCTGATCAAGCTGATTTGAATTAGCCCAGATCTCCACCATTTCATTACGCTTCTGTTCCATTTGATTAATCGCCTGCACATGCTTTTGCTCTTGATTCAATAAGCGTTGTAATCCCTCTATATTGCCTTCCTTCAGCACTTCTGTTTTTTGTTTTGAAACGTGAAGTAGACTTTCATGTAACTGAATCATTTTCTCTAACTGTTGCGTTATTTTCCGAACTGACATGTAAGTGTCTGCTCCTTTTAGCTTAATTATTTCCAAAAATTCAAGATTTTCCTTGCTGTTTCTTTTACATTTACTTTATATTCGCCTGTTTCGATTTGCTGCTGAATTTCCTTCACATAGGCTTGGCGACTATCCTTTGCTTGCATTTCTTTTGCTTTATTAGAAATTTGTAATTGGTCTTCCTGACGTGTAGTGGATTTATGGGATGTTTGTTTTTTCTGTATCTGTTGTTGATATGGATTAACATTCGTATGGTTTGGTCCGTTCACTTTCATGACCACTCACCTCTTTCCTAACTATTGCGTATCCTATATTCTATATCATGTATATCGACAACTCAGCCAAAAAGTTAAATATATTTTTAGTATAACTAGGTTGAGCGACAATGAGAAGTAATTTTTAAGAACGCTAGTCTTTCGTAAAATATGTTCGAATTTTCTTTTCGTCTTCTTCATTTCGTTGCTTTATTTGATCTATCTGATGATGTTTTTTTAAATCATATTTTATGTCATTCTTACATTTATCACATAGTACCCCAGATGACACGGGCTCACCACATCGTTCACAAGAAGTATACAAATTAGGAAACTGAGATCGCCGTAAACGTTTATCCTTCACGAATTGTAGAATAATTTCATGTTCGACTTCTGTTGCTTCTGAAATCTCTGTTATTGTTGCTTGTCTATTTTTTCTTATTCGTAAAAACTGAACTACCCTTTCATATTTTTTCTCTTCTTCCTTCATACAATCTGGACAGATCGATCTGTTTATCTTCGCAAAAACTTTATCACAATATTCGCAATTTGCCAGTTCAGCCATCATGGGCTACCTCCCTTTTATCTATCGAATTAACGTAAAACTATATACATGTGGGCAACCAGCTAATTTCAATGTTTTGGCTGCATGATAGATTGTCGTACCTGTTGTATAAATATCATCGACAATAACAGCGGTTTTGTTTAGGCCTGTTTCTAGATAAAATGGATTGTTAGATTCTAAACGAGCTCTTTTAGATTTTTTGGATTGTTTTTCTGTTTTTGTTGGATCCCTTTTTAAAATCGATGGAATAATAGATTTCTTTGATATAATCTTTGCAATAGCTTCTGATTGATTGAAGGCACGCTCATATAACCTCTCTTCTGTTAGTGGTATTGGTATCATAACAAAATTTGAATCTAATTTTGAAAAATGTTGATCAAATACTTCGAGAATATATGGTTTGAATATTTCAATTAAATGGTAATCACCTCTGTATTTCCATTGTGCGATAATTTCTTTCATGAAGGAGTTATACTGGAAAACTGCACGGTTTTTCTCTAGTACTTCTTTACACTCCCCACGTGTTTCCCACCTTATGCAATCCGAGCATAGCCCTTGTTGCTTCATTTGTCGACCACATTTTTCGCATATGTCTCCTTCTATCTGTTCTATCTTTTTTTGGCATTCTTCACATAGGTTGCTAGCTTTATTAGGAAAAAGAAAATTGGACCATGTCACCTCTGTTTGAATAAAGGACTGACAAATTAAACAGTAGCTCATAACGCTTTTCCTTTCTGGTTCATTCGTTTTATTTGCTTGACCGCTTGAATCATAGCTTCTGTCTTACCTTGATGAATCAACAATACATCTCCTGTTGGATCTTTTGGGCTTCTGCCAGCGCGTCCAGCAATTTGAACGATTGCTGCTTCATCAAAAACGTCGTGACCAGCATCGATCATAACCACGTCAATGGAAGGAAAGGTGACGCCTCGTTCTAAAATAGTTGTTGTTATTAATACATTTATTTTCCCTTCCCGGTATGCTGTAATTTTCTCTTTTCGTTTTGGATCATCGGCATGAACGGTAGCAAGGTCCAGACCTTTTTCCTCTAGTAATTTCGCAAAAGGAGTTAGCAGCTGTATCGTTGGAACAAATAGTAACCATTGTCGCTTCGGATCATGGCTATCTAGAAACGCTTCTAAACTATGAAGCATTTTATTTTGAGAGATTTTTCGCTTGAGACCTAACTCAAGCCTTAAACGTGGAACAGGTAGTGGATAGCCATGAAAACGAATCGGGACAAAGATAGCTTTTAATTTGTTCGATTCAATCAATCGTTTTTGTTTTGGGCGAGGCGTTGCGGTGAGATAAATTTTAGTGGCATATTTTTTGGCAGATCTTACTGCAAACTGATGTAGTAATGGATCATGATGAAATGGAAAGGCATCGAGTTCATCAATGATAAGTAAATCAAATGCATTCTGATAACGGATTAACTGATGGGTAGTTGCGATAATAAGCTGCCCAACACCTGTCCTATCCCCTGTTCCGCCATATAATGCCTCCATTTCTGTATTTGGAAACACCTCTTTTAGACGGGGGTATAATTCTTGGACAACATCTGCTCTTGGTGTAGCAAGACAAATCCTTTTATTATGTCTAATCGCTTCTGTAATTGCTGGATAAAGCATTTCTGTTTTACCTGCACCGCAAACCGCCCAAATCAGTAGCTCTTGCTTCGGTTTACTAGTAGCATGAAGGATAGCATTTGCTGCTAACTGCTGATGCTTAGTTAGAGAACCTTCCCAGAAGCATGGATTTTTTTGCTGTGGCCAGAAGATATTAGGTCCCGTCCAAATGAATAATTTCTCACAGAACAGTACTCTACCAGTTCGAATACAGTTGCGACAATATACATGAGAAGTTTGGCAACGAGAGCATGGGATATTAGCAAAGTGATGTGGGGTAGTGGTGTGGCATCTATTACATTTATATTGAAGAAATTTTCTTGAGATTGCTGGTATTTGTTGAAGGTAGCCAAGCTCTACTAGATGGTGTAATCGATCATTGGGGATATTAATTTCTTCACGAAGTAAAATTTTCCCTGCTAAATAATGACTTTCTTTCATACAAACCTCCTATTCTACCATTTTGTTCGTCATCAATAGAAGGAGTTGCAAACTAAAACCTAAGGTAATGTCTGCATGACCAACCTCCTCCTCTGATGAAAGTCTCGCTTTATTTCAATACAGAAAAATTGCTTATTTTTTGTACCATCCTATCCCTAAAGACCCTTCTCCCAAATGTGTCCCGATTACCGGACCAAAATAGCTAAGTTCGAAGTCGACATGAGGATATTTTTCCATTAACTGTTGCATGATTTCATTTGCATCTGCTTCTCTATTAGCATGGATAATGGTTGCTCGAAGCGGTTCTCCACTACTTGCATCCTCATCAAATAACTGAAAAATTCGTTTTAAAGCTTTCTTCTCTGTTCGGATTTTTTCAAATGGGACGATAATTGTCTCTTCAAAATGTAAAATTGGTTTAATTTGAAGCATACTTCCGATTAGGGCTTGAGCTCCATTCAATCGGCCACCTCGATGTAGGTGTGAGAGATCATCCACCATAAAGTATGCTCTCAAGCTTTTCTTTATTTCATCAAGTCTTTGAAGAATAGTGGGAGCATCTTTCCCTTCTTCAGATAATCTTGCAGCTTCTAATACGTAAAATCCCTGAGCCATACAACTAATCTCTGAATCAAATGGATAGACCTCTATATTATCTGCCATTGATTGTGCAGTTCTAACCGTTTGATACGTGCCACTAATACCACTAGATAAAGTGATAAAGATAGCTTGATCATATTCCTTTGATAGTTCCTCTAGTTTTTCATTTATCTTACCAATGGATGGTTGGGTTGTTTTGGGTAGCTGTTTAATTGTTTTCACTTTTTCATAGAATTCATTTGTCGTGATATCTACCTCTTCTTGATAGGCCTTATCACCGAACACTACACTTAGTGGCACCATGTGAATATGATTTTTTTCTCTTTGCTGTTCAGGTATATATGCTGTACTATCTGTAATGATTGCAACCTTCATCACATCGTTTCCTTCCTATAATTTATATTGCCTTCTATTTTACCTAATTATGAATGGGATGCATAGTAATATTATATAAATTTCTAAGTGTTCATTCTGCTATGTCCGGTTCTTTTTAGTTAGAAATCTATATATTTTGCTATAATACCCGTTTTTCCTCCCACCAAATAATAAAATCCCCGAACATCTCCGGGGATTTCGCGTAATTTATAAAATTTCAACCCAACCTTTTTTGATCGCGATAACGACAGCTTGGGTTCGATCCTTAACTTTCATTTTTTGCAGGATACTACTCACGTGATTTTTCACGGTTTTTTCACTTATATAGAGGGATTCAGAAATTCCTTTATTGCTTTTCCCTTCAGCTAGTAATTGTAGAACCTGGCATTCCCTTCGAGTAAGTAAATGCAATGGTTTACGATGATCGATTTTCTTTAATTTAGATAATGTATTATCCGAACCATAAAGCGCATCTTCTTCTGCTATTAATCTGCGGTACTCTTGAACTAAGTTATGGGTTACTTTCGGATGGAGGTAAGATCCGCCTTCACTTACAACAGTAATTGCTTCAATTAGGGCATCAGAATCCATTTCTTTCAACAAATAGCCTTGAGCGCCAGATTTTAATGCATGTGTTACATAATTTTCATCATCATGGATGGACAAAATAATGACTTTAACTCCAGGATATTTTTCTAATAATTCTGCAGTAGCTTCGACACCATTAACATCAGGCATGTTAATATCCATCAAGACTACATCAGGCTTGTACTTTTTAACTAGGTCAATGGCAATCGAACCATCATCCCCTTCTGCTAATACGTTAAAGCCTGATTCTAATTCTAGAATTCGCTTGACACCTTCCCTAAATAGTTTGTGATCATCGATTAGTATGATATTTGTTGTCATGTAAAAACCTCCTAGATTTTATTCTATTTTTATCTATGCTTTTAGGAAAACGTTCTTTTTTACTAGCTCAAAGTTATTATACACTGATTCTAAATAATGTGTTAATTTTTAGTTATTGGAATTCGTATCAAAACCTGTGTTCCTTTTCCGAGTTCACTTTTAATTTCTAGTTTGCCACTTAACATTTCAATCCGTTCTTTCATCCCTATAATCCCGAATGATTTTTCATTTTTAAGAGACTGATCAAAGCCTTTTCCATTATCACGTATTAAAACAGTAGCTTGATCCTTCATAATCTCTAGCTTTACATCAATTCTAGGTGCTTCAGCATGCTTTAAAGCATTTTGTATCGATTCTTGTATTAACCGAAAGAGTGCTACTTCATATTGTCCTGCTAATCTTTCCTCCGGTGCTCTGTATGTAAAATAAATCTCTCCATGCTGATCCTCGAGTGTAGCTATATATTTCTTTATCGTCGGAACAAGTCCTAAATCATCTAAAGCCATTGGTCTGAGATCATAAATAATCCTTCTAACCTCATGTAATGAATCACGAATCATAACACGAGTGCTTTTCAGCTCTGACATCGCATTTTCTACATCCCCTTTACGATAAGCACGCTCGACAATGTCGGATCTAAGCAGGATATTCGCAAGCATCTGTGCAGGACCGTCGTGCATTTCTCTTGAAAGTCTACGCCTTTCCTCCTCTTGTGCTTCAATTATCTTCAAGCCAAAAGCTTGTTTTTCTTGGGCATTTTGTAGTATATCTGATATATGTTTGAAATCTTCACTTAAATAATTGAGGATGATCGAGATCTTCCCCATAACATTCTCAGCTCTCGCAACGGTGCCTTCGATGGTTTTCAGGCGTAGCTCGATCTCATCCCTTCTATGACGTAAAGATTTTTCCTTATCACGCTTCATAATGAATTCTGACTGAATTTGATGAGCTACATCATAAGCATTTCGTATCGCATCCTCCGAATAAGTGGCGAAATTTCTACTCACCTCTGAAAGCTTTTTTCGTGCTAAGCTAGACTTACGCTCTAGTTCATTACCTTCTTCGATGGTTTTGGCTACTTGCTTCTTCAAGGTTGCTAGCTCTTTCGTCAGCGCTTCATATTCTTTACGTGATTCTTCAGTGATATCGAAAACATCATCCTTACTATTTTTGACTGTTTCGATCATTTCTTCTATTATAGAATCTAATTCATGCTCCAGGTTCTCCATATTATTCAACTTTCACCACCTAGTCTCATTTACACATTTTCGATATAATTAGTACTTTTTATGGGGGTATAAATAATTTTGTTGTAGTACGATTTTACACATTATTTGTGTGATAATACAAGTTTTTTAGGAGGAAAGACAATGCTCGATCAATATTATACTGTAAAACACGAGGGAGTTGATGAACAAGTCATCCAAAAATCTCGTTTTATCGGTTATGTAAAACGTGTAGAAACCGAAGAAGCTGCTCAGCAATTCATTTCTCAAATAAAGAAAAAACACCATGATGCAACACATAATTGTTCTGCATATATGATTGGAGAACATGACCAACTACAAAAAGCAAATGATGACGGCGAGCCGAGTGGTACAGCTGGTGTACCTATCCTAGAAGTCTTAAAAAAAAGGCAGTTAAAAGACACAGTAGTTGTCATAACTAGGTATTTTGGTGGTATAAAGCTTGGTGCTGGTGGCTTAATTCGTGCATATGCAAGTACCACATCTCTTGCAATCAATTCTACTGGTGTTGTGGAAAGAAGTCTAATGCAAGAAGTAATCCTAACCATTGACTATCCATTACTTGGAAAAGTCGAAAATGAACTACAACAATCCTCTTTCATTTTAGACAAGATAGAATACTTAGCACAGGTAACACTACATGTTTATGTAAAAAAAGATGAAACAAACAAATTTAAGGATTGGCTGATAAATCTTACTAATAGTCAAGTTATCTTAACAGACGGTGACGTGAAATATATCGAGGTTGATCTACCTATTACTAATGACCTTTAATCACATTTCCCTGGGAATAATTTTTTAAAAGAGTGTGGCAAATCTATAATTCTAGTTGCACACTCTTTTATTTTTACTTTTTTAATGTAATCACATTAGATTGTTTGATTTCATCTGATAGTTTTTTTATAAAATCAGAAGAATTTTCAATTTGATCACGCTCTGTTTCATCTAACATTTTTTGTAGGATAGATTTGTAAATTTCCTGTTCGGACAAACTCTCAACCCCTTTTTCGTACCCTCTAGTATATAATATGTTAGTGCATGATTTTTGTTCGATGCTGAATGATACGAAGAATAGAAATAATAAGCACAGCGATGATTGCACCTATCCCATCCAAAAAGATATCCCCTATATATGGGGTGCGATTTGGTGTCCAACCTTGATGCCATTCATCGAAAATAGCGTACAATATCGTGGAAAAAAATGCAAATAAAACTGCCATTCTACTACTAGCTATCGTTCTCGTAAATGCATAGTATAGCAATAGACAAAGAATTAGAAACACCGTAACATGTGCTCCTTTTCGAATAAAGAATTCGATGAATCCTCCGATCCCAAGAGATGCGATGCTTACTTCTGATTGATGATATACAAAGGAAACATGATCAAATATCGGTTCCAAAAAGGTTAGATCCAAATATTTTGCTAATGTTGGCTTTAAATCTTGGTCTTCGTAGGGCTGTGAAGATGAAT
Organism: Gracilibacillus sp. JCM 18966; assembly: GCF_055392695.1. Classification (NCBI taxonomy): domain Bacteria; kingdom Bacillati; phylum Bacillota; class Bacilli; order Caryophanales; family Bacillaceae; genus Gracilibacillus; species Gracilibacillus sp. JCM 18966. The sequence goes on from NZ_AP043883.1 coordinate 3,885,059, forward strand.
AAAAGATAACCCCCATCCAAAGTAATGCTGGTATATAATAGGTATACTTTTTCATCTGCCTCTCCTTTACTTACGAATAAATTATCCCCTATGCCGACTCTACTATACCATTGGCAATTACCTATTTTATTTCGGGGGTATTTTGATAGATTATACAACATATTATAAAAACAAAAAAGAATGCGCGAAAGAAAAAAAGCCAGTCTCTTGAGTAAGGACTGACTTATTATTAGTTTAATGTGATTGTTTTTTCCATTTATTAAATTCTAAAAAATCTTTAAATTCCTCTTTTGATACACCTGACTTCATGGCTTCTTCCGCTAATTGTAACCATTCATCGTCTAATTGTTGGCGAAGTGTTTCATTATCTGCACTCATTAACAGCTCATTGACAGATACTCCAAGAACCTTTCCTACCTTTTCCATAAATTGAATAGACGGATTGGACTGAATTCCACGTTCAATGGAGCTTAAATATGATTTAGCAACTCCAGCTTGTTCTGCAACCTCTGAAAGAGACATTCTCTTTTCTTTTCGGATTCCTTGTATTTTTTTGCCAATCATAGTGACTCACCTACTTTCTATTTTCCAATATCATTATAGCACAATCTTCCCATTTGTTCTATATAAAGTTACATTTTTTGTCGAAATCATGAATAATATATGAATAAAACGTGTATTTTAGACGAATAATTAGTTCTAAATACCTATTTTAGTTCTTGAAATAGAATGGGTATTTTTACAAGTATAGGCATTAAATAACGAAAATATGATGAATTTTTTTATTTTGCTTTGCGTGCATTTTTCACCATTTACCAGTATAATATGTATAACATATGTAGTGAGGTGTTTCAATGAGGAAATTAGCCTTAATCTTTATCATTGCTGGTTTAGTATTACTAGGAGTTGGGGGCTATCAATATTTCAAGATCCAAGCGGCTGAAAAGCAAGCGGCAACAGAGGCAAAGGAATTCCTAAAGCAACCTTCAGATCAAAAGTCAGCAGAAGATTCTTGGAAGTACTCTTCTGATACCTTTTTCCCTGAAACAGGGCTTGAGGTTGGTTTTTTAAGAATTCCTACACTAGATGCTGAACTTCCTATCGTGGAAGGAACGGATCCTGATGACTTGGAGAAAGGCGTTGGGCATTATAAAGGCTCAGCATATCCATTACAAAATGATCAAATTGTACTGTCTGGACATCGAGACACTGTCTTTCGTAGTCTTGGTGAAGTGAAAATTGGTGATACTTTTGTGATTGAATTACCATATGGTGAATATACATATGAAATGGTAGATTCAAAAATAGTAGATGCAGATGATACAACGATTATAAAGTCTACAGCACCTCGAGAAGAGCTTGTGATTACAACCTGCTATCCATTTTCTTATGTAGGTAATGCACCAGATCGCTACATCATTTATGCAAAACCTGTTTACTAAAAAGCGTATGATCTTATACGCTTTTTCTATTTATCACAACAAATAATGAGGGGGAATAATTTGTGATGAAAAAGTTTTTATTTTTAGGCACTATACTCTTTACAGTATTACTCATCGGTTGCCAAGAAAAAGAGGAAGTGGAGCCAGAGGAACGCTTACAAGAGTATGCTGATCATTGGATGAACCAGGAGTTTGAAAAAATGTATAAGATGGTAGCGGAAACAGAGAAAGAAGATTTTATTGATCGTTACCAAAAGATATATAAAGACTTAGAAATAAACAAAGTGGATGTTTCGTTTGACGTCCCAGATACAGAAGAAAAAGAAAAAAACGACGAAGCAGAAACAGAAGTATTTCCTCTGAAAGTCAGTATGGAGTCTGTTGCAGGACCGATCACTTTCGATACCGAAGTCGAAATGAAAAAGGTCGTTAAAGAGGTGGAAGGTGAAGAAAAAACGGACTGGCTTGTTAATTGGAATCCTGGACTTATTTTTCCTGAAATAAAAGATGGGGGCACAATAGGTTTAGAAACCATTGAGCCTAAAAGAGGAGAAATCTATGACCGAAATCGAGAAGGACTTGCTGTTAATGCAAGTGTCTATGAGTTAGGCGTCGTACCTGAACAGTTCACGGATGATAAGATCAAGAGTGAGAAAGAAACCATTGCTAAAGCATTAGGTATTACTGTAGAAGAAATAGATAATGCTTTAGATGCTAACTGGGTCCAACCTAATTATTTTGTCCCATTAAAGGTTGTTCCTTCTTTAACAGATGAAATAGAAAAGGCGATTAGTTCTGTCCCAACACTAAAAACCCAAACCACCACAGGCAGAATTTATCCATTAGGGGAAGCAGCGGCCCATTTAGTAGGATATATTGCACCAGTTACAGCAGAAAAATTGGAAGATTTAGATGATGCCTCTTATTCAGAGAATGATATGGTTGGTTATCGAGGATTAGAAGAACTATATGAAGAACAACTTCGTGGAGAAGCTGGGGTCAAGATTACCGTTGAAAAAGAAGGGCAAGAGCCTGTTATTCTAGCGGAAAAAGAAGTGAAAAATGGTGAAAATCTAAATTTAACGATAGATATAAAAGCACAAAAGAAAATATTTGAACAAATGGACAATGAACCTGGAACGGCCACTGCTATTGATCCTAAAACAGGAGAGACATTAGCTTTAGTCAGCAGCCCTTCCTTTGATCCAAATGCCTTTATTTATGGATTGAGTAATACCCAATGGACAGAATGGCAGGAAGATCCGAATAACCCATTACTAAATCGATTTGCTTCGACCTTTGCACCTGGTTCCGTTTTTAAACCGATAACTAGTACAGTTGGCTTGGAAAATGGTTCGATTGATCCTAATGAAACATTTGAAATTGACGGTCTCACTTGGCAGAAAGAAGGCTGGGGAAATTATTATATAACAAGGGTTTCTCCATCTAATGGACCTGTTGATTTAGATGATGCACTCGTACGCTCAGATAATATTTATTTTGCCATGCAGGCATTGGATATGGGAGCAGATGCCTTTGTGAAGGGATTAAAAGAGTTCGGATTGGGCGAAGATGTTCCGTTCACTTACCCCATTGAAAAAAGTACGATTTCCTCTGATGGAAATATTACTGAGGAAGTACTTCTAGCAGATTCTAGTTATGGGCAAGGGGAAGTACAAATGAGTGCCCTTCATCTCGCAAGTGCTTTTTCGATATTTCTAAATGATGGAAATATGGTAAAGCCTACTTTGTTGTTAGATGAGGCAGATGGCGAAAGCTGGAAGCAAGGATTAATATCTGCTGAGAATTCCTCATTAATAAAAGAATCCATGAGAAGAGTCGTTACTCATGGCACGGGAAAAGCAGCCAACTTAGATAGTATAGAAATTGCTGGGAAAACAGGTACTGCAGAATTGAAACAATCCAAGGATGAAGAAAACGGTCAAGAAAATGGCTGGTTTGTCGGATATCCTACAGACGGAAGTATCCTCATTTCTATGTTTATCGAGCATGTGGAAGATAATAATGGAAGTGGGTATGTAACAGAAAAAGCCGCAAACGTTTTGGCTGAGCTTAAAGAATAGAGTAACGGACATTCCGGAAGTGATCTGGAATGTCCGTTTTAGTTATTGTTGGCTTTTGTGTCAAGAGTTTAACAATACTAGGATATATTTTTTATCTTAGCTATCCTGCTTGGCAACTGCTATATTACCGAGATATATCTTTTTATCTTGGCTATCTTGCTTGGTATCAACTATATTGCCAACATATATCTTTTTATCTTGACTATCCTGCTTGACATCGATCTTGTTACCAAGATAAACCCTTTTATTCTACATTTTTATCACACTATAATTTAATCACTTTGTTTTCTCGACTACTTTGATAAACTGCATCTAAAATAGCCATCTGTTTTTTCATTTCTTCCACATTATAAGCTAATGGTTTTTGTTCTAAGACAGAACTAGCAAAATTTTCCACCATTAATTTATATTGATCACCAGCTTCTTTATGAGTGACAGGTGTTTGCCCTTCTTTTTTTAACACCAATTCTCCAGCCATATTCTCATTCTCATCTGGACGAAAGGCTGTCGTTACGGTTATCGTACCTTTAGAGCCTACAACTTCGTAGGATTGACGGTTAATTGTATCAAAGCTTGTATCAAATACTCCTAATTTCCCATCATGAAAGGTTAGCACTCCTATCATAGTCGTATCTACTTGAGACTCTCCTTTTTTCGTAGAACTAGCATAAACCGATATAGGCTCGTCTGATAAAATATTTCGAATTGCATGTAATGTATAACAACCGACGTCATACATTGCCCCTCCTCCTAGGTGGTTTTGCAAGCGGATATTTTGATCATTATCTAAGTAAAAGGAAAAGCTGGCCCTCATCATAACTATTTCTCCAATTTCTCCATTGCTGATTAACTTCTTCACTTTCTGATGTTGTGGATGAAATTGATACATAAATGCTTCCATAAATGTAATTTTGTTTTGTTTTGCTGTCTCTATCATTTCTAATAATTCGCCATTATTCAAAGCTACAGGCTTCTCACACAATACGTGCTTTTTAAAATTCGCTGCTTCGATCATCCATTGTTTATGCATGGAATTAGGTAGCGGAATATAGACAGCGTCAATTTGCTCGTCTTTTAACAATGCATCATAGCTATCATAAGCTTTAGGGATAGCCCATTTATCTGCCACCTCTTGTGCCTTTTTCAACTTACGACTTGCTATCGCCACAACCTCTCCATTACTAGATCGTTGAATAGCTGGAATAACCTGCTCTTGTCCAATTTTTGCAGTACTTAATACGCCCCATCTTAGTTTTGGCATATGTAGCTCCTCCTTCTTATGCTATAACCGAACTATATTGTCCAGTGATATAAGTATTCGCCTCTGCGTCGGTAAATACAACTGCTTTTGGAAATTCTACTCGAAATCCCAAGTACTTCCTACTCTTTATCATACAAAAACTTTTATAGTTACAAGTAAAAAAAGCAGGTATGTTCACCTGCTTTCAAGTAATTACATCTCATTTAATTTTGTTGTATATAGTTGAAATTTTGCTTGATCTCTTTCATCAAGAGCTTTATCTATTAATCTTAATAAATTATTTCTTTCCAATTCCATAATCGCATGGTCAATATTATCCTTTTTATTTTTTGTTTGTGGCATGACCATATATGAACTTAAAACGATGGACAGATGATCTTCAAAGTCTTTTATTTTCATAAGATCTTCTAATGTAATGCGATTATATTTCTTTCCTTTTTGGAAAACAAATACAGCATCCTTATTTTCTATTTCCTGTGTATCGCGATTGATTCGGATTTCTCTCGCTTCGAGTGGAACAAAATGGTATACTTTTTCATCCATTAATAATGAAAAGTATTGATATGCTAACATCACCCGAATGTAGTTGCCTTCTTCCTTTACGTAATAGGGTTTGAACATTTTAACCGAAAGCAAGTCTGCCACCTCCTCAAAAATTCGCTGAAACAACATTCTAGAAGATATATCTCTTATTTTACATCATATGCACCGAATAAGAAAGCGTTTACACTTATTTTATTTTTATTTCAAAAAAATTAGTACTATAGTTTTTTTTCACTTGTTGCGTTATACTATCGGATAGAAAGTTGAGGGAGTTTTACGTAATGAAGAATTATTTAAGCAATCGGATTCTTGGTAGGCGTATTATTAAGACAGCATTAGCCGTATTCTTTACTTCCGTCATTTGTGAGTGGTTGGAATGGCCACCTGTTTTTGCTGTCATAACCGCTATTGTCTCCATCGAACCAACTGTTGGTGAATCTATTCGAAAGGGGATTGTCCGGTTCCCAGCTTCTGCTATCGGATCTTTTTATGCAGTCCTCTTTATATACTTTTTTGAAAATTCACCAATTACATATACATTGGCTGCTTTTTTCACGATTATTACTTGTTATAAGCTTGGATTACACGCAGGACTTCTTGTGGCCACATTAACATCTGTTGCAATGGTAGAAGTAATTCATGCTAATTTATTTATTTCATTTGTTATTCGTCTCGGAACAACAACCGTTGGGCTACTCGTCTCCACTATAGTGAATATGTTTATTTTGCCACCAAATTATACGAAGCGGATTTCGATGGATTTACATCAGCTCTTAAAAGGAACAGGAGAGACACTAGAGCTCATCGTTGATCCATTAATGAAAAATGATCGTAATCAGCAGAAGAAAGAACGTATTTTGTCTCGATTTGATCAAATGAAGCGATCCTTAGATAAAACAGAAAAATTGTTACACTATCAAGCAGATGAAGCCAAATATCATCGCTTAAAAGAATCGACCAAAAAACTTTTTGATCAAGAGCAAAAAAATTTAACCAAAATTCGCCTTATTCACTATCATATTGGAAATCTTATCAATACACCTATTCAGTCAATCTGTTGGTCGGAAAAAGAATGTCAAGATATCTTCCATCTGGTGCACTCATTAGCAGACTATATGAGGCATCCTGATCACTATAAAGCGAGTATCTACAGAAAACAAGTAAAATTGTTAATGGACCAATTTTGGGCGAGTAAAAAGCCTACGAATGATATGAATACAAATCTATTCACACCTGAAATTATTGTATTATATGAATTACTATCCATTTTTAATCTTACTGAGGACATCCTAAAAATAGAAAATAAGGTAAGAGCTACATAATCTATTCACTTAAATTATAAAACCCGTGTCAGTATAGGATGCCCTGAAAAATTAGAGTGAAATCTAACCTTTCGGGGTTGCTCCCTAGACACGGGTTTGTTATTTAGATCTTGAATTGTCTCACTAAACTATTTAGCTCTTCAGCTAATTTTGCTAATTCATCCGAATTGGCGGATACCTCCTCCATAGAACTACTCGCTTGCTGAGCAGATGCTGATGTCTGTTCAACTCCTGCAGCAGATTCTTCAGAAATGGAAGCAATTTCTTCAACAGATGTATTAATTTCTATACTACTTGAAGAAACCTCTTCAAAATTTTTATTAATAGTTTCGAGACTGCTCACCATATTGTGGACGGCGTCATTAATCTTCACAAAGGTTGTACCTGTTTGTTCAATTTGGGCCGATCCATGCTCTACTTCGTCATATCCCTCTTCAAGTGCTTTTGTAACAACTGTAGATTCCTGTTGAATATTAGTGACAATGGACGTAATATCTGTCACCGAGCTCCCTACCTGTTCCGCTAATTTTCTTACCTCATCAGCAACAACAGCAAATCCTTTACCATGCTCACCAGCTCTAGCTGACTCAATGGCAGCATTTAAAGCAAGGAGATTTGTTTGTTCCGCAATGTCTTTTATAACAGAAACAAGCTTTGATATCTCTTTAGTCTGTTGATCTAGTCCTTTTACTTTTGCTACTGCGTCTTTTACAATCTCGTTCACACGCTTCATTTGCTCGACCGAAACACCCATCATATCACGACCGTCTTCTGTCATGGACAACACGTTAGCAGAGGCCTGTTCAATTTTTGCTCCATTTTCATTAGCATGACTAATAGCATTAGAAAAATCTGCCATTTTGGTAGCGACATCACTTGCTTGACTTGCTTGTGTTTCTGAACCCGATGCAAGCTCCTGCATTGTTGTCGCAATTTGCTCTGTACCATTTTTTACTTCGTTTGCTGATTGATTTAACTCTTCACTCTGTGCACTAACTGTATCCGACACAGAAGAAACCTGGGTAATAATTTTTCGTAAATGTTCACTCATTGCATTCATTGAAGAAGCTAGTTGTCCAATTTCATCTTTTCCATTGTAATCAATTGCTTTAACACTTAGATCGCCTTCCGTGATACGATTACTCGTTTCCACTACCTTATTCATATTTTTGGTAATATTACGCGATACAAAGAAAATTAATAATATACTAATAATCGCAGAAACAATAATGGATGCAACTAACGTAATAATAGCAATAAGCTGATCCGATTTTGCTTTTTCGATTGCCTCTTCTTGTTGTTTATCCACTAATTGTTGGAGCTGATCTATTAATGGAATAGCCTCTGCTTGAGCCTCATGTGCATCTATCGCACTTCCATAGGCAGCTTCTGTTTCTCCTTGTCTCATATAACCAATGATTTCATTAAAACTACTACTAACCTTCATATCAAGCTCGACAAATTGATCAAAAAGCTCCCTTTCCTCTGTTGTATCCATTTTGCTGTCTAATTCTTTGGAAAGTGCAATGATTTGTTCATTTCTTTCATTAAATTCCGTTTCCACTTCTGTCGTTGGATTTAGTACATATTGATAAATACGGGCACTTTTGGACCTTAGAAGTGAACCCATTTGGCCAACGGATGATGCGCGATCACCTCGACGTTCTACTGCATCGATGTCATCGGCGATATTTCGCAAAGAAAAAATAATGATAATAGCAGAAATAATAAATAATGAAAGCACAATTCCTAGTATAATCCCATACTTTTTACCTATTCTGGCATTTTGAAAACTTAATTTTCCCCAAATACGCTTCAAGCTGATCTCCTCCTGTTCAATTAAGTCCATTGATTCACATCGTGATTATAAATTTGAATTTATAATAAGACTATCTTATCATTTATAGTTATATTTTACTATTAATTTTTCTGGGAAATTCCATTCTTTTTATCAAAGGTTGTTGTTTTTACCGAAGCTTCTCCTCATGATAAAATATAATTGGAGGGATCAATATGCAATTTTTTACGCTTGCAGAAAATGCCTTGATGTTACAGCTCGGTGATAAAGTAAATACAGCACTACACCAAAAACTACGACATATTCAGAAATCGATCGATCGTTTGCAAAATCCCACTATTATTGAAACCGTGATCGGATATACAACTCTCGTCATCTACTTTGATCCATTTCAAACATCTCATCGCGAAATCAAAAGGATTCTATCTCACTGTATCGATCAAACCAGCTCTATGATAAATTCTCAACCTTCTACTATTCATCAAATACCTGTTTGCTATGAGGATAGCTTTTCACCGGACCTTTCGTATGTCGCTACAACAAATGGACTAACCAAACAGGATGTGATTAAACGTCACACGGATAATACCTATCTTGTCCATTTCATCGGATTCTCTCCAGGATTTCCATTTCTAGGAGGGATGGACCTAAGTATCGCTACACCTAGAAAAACTCGCCCAAGAATGAATATTCCAAAAGGGGCCATCGGTATCGCGGGTGGACAAACAGGGATTTATCCTAGTTCTTCCCCTGGAGGCTGGCAAATCATTGGTAGAACACCGATAGAACTCGTTGACCTTTCGAACGAGCAACCAACCTTATTGCGTGCCGGTGATCAGCTAAGATTTTATGCAATTTCTAAACAACAATACTTGGAATGGAGTGGGGGGAAGCGATCAAAATGAGAGTGATTGAGGAAGGCTTACACACAAGTATTCAAGATTTAGGTAGAATAGGATATCGATCCTCCGGGTTTCCTATCAGTGGACCAATGGATTCATTTTCAATGAAACTAGCGAATTATCTTGTCGGCAATAAGGAGAACACTGCCGTTGTCGAAATGAGTTTTGTCGGTCCAACCATTGAGTGGACAAAGGATGCCATTATTTCGATTACTGGTGCAGATATGGTACCACGTCTTAATGGGAAACAAATTTCATTATATCGTCCGATTATCATAAGAAGTGGGGACATCCTGCAATTTCGTACTGCGCGAAATGGTCTGTATACCTACCTTGCGATTAAAGGGGGATTAGCCATTTCCAAAAAATTAGGTAGCAGGAGTATGCTCGTTCGTACGGAGGGAACAGGGCTTCTCAGCCGAAAATTACAAGTTGGTGATCAAATTCCGATCAACTCTATTACTACTCCAAATATCAAGCTAAACTGGTCGATGAATCCAAATACTTTTGAGATATATTCATCTACTGAGGTTATACATTATATCGAAGGGCCACAGGCAGATTGGTTTAAACAAAACCAACTCGATATTACGGAGTGGTCTATCTCGACAAGATCTAATCGCATGGGGTACCGGCTAATGGGGGATGAGATTGAGACAACAAGAACCCAACAATTATTAACAGAACCGACTAGCTTTGGCTCTATTCAAGTACCACCAGATGGTCAACCAATCATTCTAATGGCTGATAGTCAACCTACTGGGGGATACCCAAAAATTGGCCAAGTTATACTAGCCGATTTACCAAAGCTTAGCCAATTACTACCAACTAAGCGATTTATGTTTGAGAGATGCACTATATCAAATGCCTATAAAGCACTGGCTACCCAAAAACAACTTTTAACCAAACTAAGCCATACACTTAAACAAAAGTGGGAGGGATGAGACCATGATTAAGCCTGAATTAAACTGTGATCTAGGAGAAAGCTTTGGTATATTTTCAATTGGAAATGATCAAGAAATTTTGCCGTTTGTTGATGCCATAAATATTGCTTGTGGTTTCCATGCAGGAGACCCACATACAATGAAACAAACGATTCAATTAGCGAAACAGCACAATGTACATATAGGGGCACACCCAGGTTTTCAAGACATTCAAGGCTTTGGTCGCAGAAGGATTAATCTTTCTTCTGAGGAAGTATATGATCTTGTGTTGTACCAAATTGGTGCCCTATATGGATTTACGAAGGTTGAGGATGTAACTCTCCATCATGTAAAGCCACATGGCGCACTTTATAACATAGCCAGCTCTGACAAAGAAATTGCATTAGCTATTGCTCAAGCGGTTTATGATTTCGACAAGAGCTTGATCCTCTACGGATTGGCTAATAGCTTTATAACGAGAGCTGGAGAACAGATTGGTTTGAAGGTTGCACATGAAGTTTTTGCCGATCGCACCTATCAATCAAATGGTACGCTTACAGACAGAACATCAGAAAATGCTGTGATCCATGATCTCGACCGCTCGATGCAACAGGTAGAGGAAATGATGAAAACAGGACACGTAACATCAATAGATGGTCAAAAAATACCTATCCAAGCAGATACAATATGTGTCCATAGTGACACCACAAAAGCATTGACCTATGTAAAACACCTCAAGCAATTTATCACACAGTTGAATTGAAAAAAACCTCGAAAGAATTCCGAGGTTACACTAGCGGTAATTATATTTTAACAAGCATTGATCTAGAAAGTCAGATGGTAGTTTTTTAAGTGATTTTTGCCATATACGCATATGCATAAAAGCAAAAAGACCAGAGCATGTAAATAAGATAATTGGAAAAAGCAATGATCCAAAAATAATCATACCTCCAACGATTCCTATAAACGAAACTTGCGGAAGGATGGAGATGGATGTAATCCATGCATTCTTCCAGAGTTTTCTCCCCCGTAAATGAGAGGTAACAATTAGTGGCAGTATAGATAAAACGGTAAGTAGGATTAGACTTGTAGCAAATAACACAAGCCAACTCATTGTCTGAGGCATCTTTAAAATCATATCTGACCATAAAGTAGGATACATATAGAGCAACATTAGGACAAAAGACAAATTAGTGCTTGGAAGAATCGTTCTCCTGAAATAAAATTTAAATGTTTCAAAGAAACTCTTCCAGATATTAAGATCAATACCTTTCTTCGTCCACTCTACAACAACCGCGTACATGGAAATAGTTGCAGGAATGACTGTAATCACTCCTAAAGAAAAGAAGAACCATAAAAACTGCAAAGTCAAAAATGCTGCAAAAACATGTAACATGCGGAAAAATCTTGATTCCGACTGGTTCATTCCATCACCTACTTCACAAGAAATGTTTAGATTTTGTTTACAGTATAACCGTTTGGACAAATAGTAAACATATTCTATACAAATCAATGAAATAAGTATTTACGCTATACTTCTCCAGATTTTCTTATAATTAATTCTGGATCAACAAATACCGAATTCTGTACTTGTCTATCATTTATTAAATCATGCAATATATGTGCTGTTAATAATCCAATCTTCACTTGATCCTGCCTAACGGTAGCAAGAGGAGGGTCACTATAACGGCACGCTTCTATGTCATCACAGCCAACTATTTTCATCTGTTCCGGGATGGAAAGACCTTTTTCCTTTATCGCCTTTATCGCACCTAGTGCCATCATATCTGAAGCAGCAAAAACCGCCTCTGGCTGTTCTTCCTTTTGTAATAGTTGAAGCATGTTTTCATAGCCACTTTCTTCAAAATAATTCCCGTATTTGACCCATTCTTCGCGATAATCCATCCCATAGTCATTCATCGCTCGAATAAATGCATTTCTTCGAACTATCGTTATATTAGAATCTCGATTCCCACCTAGAAAGGCAATTTTACGTATTCCTTTAAGATAAAAATACTCCACCACTTGTCTTGATATTTTTTCATTATCAGTCATGACATAGCTAGAGCGATCTCCCGAAAGCTTTAAATCTACTGCCACGGTTGGTATATCACTTTGGTCTAATTCATAAATATCATCCTCTATCTGTTCTCCCGCAATAATAAGACAACCATCCAGTTGATAGTGCTTACTTCTTGCAACGTAATCTTCTTTTCCAATATTAAAGGATTGATTAGAAAAAACTAAAATGTCATAGCCAAGTTTACCTACCGCGTTTTTGAATGAATTAATCACTTGATTAAAAAAAGGGTGATTGAACTCAACATGTACTTCTCCGGCATAAATTAATCCAATCATATTGGATTTTTTCGTTGCTAAAGCCTTAGCAGAAAAACTAGGCTGGTAACCGGTTTCTTCGATTACCTGCTTTACTTTTTGAATAGTTTTGGGGCTTAAACTGCCTGTCTGATTCATCACCTTGGAAACAGTACCAGGCGATACCCCAGCCATTTTGGCGATCTCTCGTATAGTTAGCTTCATCTTTTCTCCCTCTAAACATCTGTCTAATATCTATCATCTACTTTTATTTAGTATAATCTATTTTTAGTTTCTAGCGATTCATATGTCAAGTATATCAAGTCAGAATTTCGGATGTTTGCTGAGAATTCTTAGTAATCTGCTCAAGTTTTCTTAGCAAGCTTTGGAATATGTGATATAGTACAAATGCCAAAAAACTACCAATTAAAAGCAGGAAGAATGGCATGATATAAGTGAATAAAAAGGTCACTACGATACAGCCAATACATGCTAATGTATGTGGCAGGCAGCTAATTGATAAGAACAGGGCGTTTTTGATTATAGCGAACACTCCAAGTTCATAGTGAACAAGTACAAAGAATAGATAAATGGTTAAAAAGAGAAAGAGAATTAACAGGAAGGTGTACAAGCTTAAAATAACCCATTTACCTGTGAACTGTACATGAGATAATATCATACCATCCATGACTAAAAAGACCATTGCAATTTTCCACATTAACCCGATTAAAAAGCTCTTCCTAAAGTTTTCGATAAAATAACGATAATAAGTGGAAATAACGCCAAAGTCTGTTCCTTCTTTATGCCACTTCCTTACGGTTGCAAACAAAGCAGTTGTAGCAGGAAATATGGTTACAATAAAAAGACAGCTGACCATCCAAAGCAAATTAAGCAAAACAAAGTTTGCAAAAATATCTAACACCTTAAAAAATACATTACCTTTATCCCTCACATGCTCCCCTCCCTCTTGCTCTTTTATTAGCTTTTAACTGCACCTTCCGTTAGACTTTGGATAAACAAACGGTTTAGTAATAAAAAGACAATAATTAACGGTACCGTCGCCCAAAAAGTCCCTGATAAAATCATACCATTGTCACGTACATAGTTATCGATTAATCCACGTAATGCCACTTGAATGGTAAAAGAAGATTCCTCTCTTAAAACAACTAATGGCCACAAGAAATCATTCCAAATATACATAAACTTGATAATCGCTAATGTAGCAAAGGCTGGGATGATAACAGGAACTGCAATATTCCAATAAATTCTTATATTGGAGCAACCGTCGATCTTTGCTGCATCAACTAGCTCATCCGGAACATTACTACTTATATATTGCCTCATCCAAAAAATACCGAAAGCATCAATAAGACCTGGTACAATAATAGCTTTCAAATCATTTAACCAGTCTAGTTGTGTAATAATATAATACTGTGGGATCAATCCAAGCTGTGGTGGTATCATCATTGTGACGAGTATCGCAATAAACAAAATATTTTTTCCTTTGAAATGGAATTTGGCAAAAGCAAATCCCGCTAACGAACATAAAAATAAAACACCGATCGTTGTGATAGTGGATACAATAACGGAGTTCCACATTGCGCCAAAGAAATCAATCGTATTGATCACATTGGTGAAATTGGTTACCAATTCTTTTCCTGGAATGTATGCAGGAGGCAGACTATTGATCGCACTGTTATTATTCGTCGCCATAACAAACATCCAGTAAAAAGGAAAAATAGAGAAAAAAGCAGCAAGAATGAGTATTAAATAAACAAATAGCTTTGAAAATGAAAACTTATGTGATCCATTCATGTTCACATACCTCCTTATCGCCCTAATCGATTCGCTATCCATACATTTACAGAGGATAGGAGAATGATAATAATAAATAAAATAATCGCCGCTGCTGATGCTGGTCCAAATGAAAGATTAGCAAATGCTTCTCTATATAAATAGAGCACTACAGAAATACCTTCCTCTCGATAAGTTCGACCTAAGAAGATTAATGGTTCTGTAAATAATTGAAGTGCACCTATAGTAGATGTAAAAACAGTTAAAATAATTATCGGACGGAGCATCGGGATGGTAATATATTGAATTTTTTGCCGAACGGTAGCTCCATCGATTTGAGCCGCTTCGTATAATTCATGTGGAATCGCCTGTAATCCAGCTAAATAAATAATAGTGTTATAGCCGACCCATCGCCAGAAAACCATAGAAGAAATAGCTATTTTGACACCCCACCATGAAGTGGACCAACTAACAGGGTCTTGACCAAACCAGCTAAGAATGACGTTCATCAAACCGAACTCTTGACTATTGAACATGACGCCAAAAACAATGGCAACAGCCACTGTCGAAGTAACGTATGGCATAAAAACAGATACACGGAAAAAGCCTTGCATTTTAATTAAGGCAGAATTAAGTGCATATGCTAGAATTATCCCGATAATTAACTGAGGAATGGTTCCGAGAATCCACATTATAAGTGTGTTAGATAAAGAAACCCAAAACACTTTATCTGTTAAAATCCATTGAAAATTTTGAAGTCCAACAAATTCCATTTCCCCTAATCCATTCCATTTTTGAAAACCTAGATAAAAACTAAACAAAATCGGAAATAAACCAAAGATTGCAAACAGAATGAAAAACGGAGAAATATATAAATAACCAGAAATCGCTTCTTTTTTCTTTTCTGTAAAAAATGATTTTTTTGGGATTATGTCAGTTTTGGCATTGGTTTGCCCCATTTCCATACTCCTTTCCCTTCTAGCTAAGGTATGGGACCTACGATAGACTTTCTATGTTAGGTCCCATTTTCTAAATTATTGTCTCTCTAATTGGGAATTGATTCTCTCAACCGCTGCATCCCATTCTTTTTCAGGATCTGCACCTTCTATCGCTACATTCAAGAGCGCTGTACCCAATTCGGTATCTACAATGGAATAATTCACACCCATGTATACTGTTTTTACAGATTGAGCAGCCTCTGCGAAGATCTTAGCAGTTGGTGCATTATTAAAGAATTCATCAGTCGTAGCTAGAAAATCTTCATTCTCATACACATCTGGAGTAGATGGGAAAAGTCCAGCAATCTCAAAGGATTTTAATTGTTGTTCAGGTGCTGTTAACCATGAAATGAATTCAAATGCCTCTTCAGGATACTCTGATTGCTTCGGAATAGTTAGAAAAGAACCTCCCCAGTTACCAGCACCTTCTGGGATTTTTGCAATATCCCACTTTCCACTTGTATCTGGTGCATTTGCTTTCACATTAGCAACCATCCAACCTGGAGCTCCTGGCATTGTCGCATAAGAACCTTCTGCCATAGCACTTCCCCATTCAGGTTCCCAGAGTTCATTTTTGCCAACAAGACCTTCCTCAATCATCTTAGTCGTATAATCATATGCTTCTTTTACTGTATCCTCAATAATTAATTCGTCCTCTTCATTAAAATATTGCTGTTCTAACTGGTCCCTTAATGAATTAAACACAAGCTGAGGTGAGTCAGATATTGGTTTTCCTGTCTTGTCTTTTATCGTTTTTGCTGTTTCATAATAGGCTTCCCATGAATCGATTTGAGCGGCAACCTCTTCCCGATCAGTAGGTAATCCCGCTTCTTCCATAACATCCGTACGATAGAACATGGTTGTAGGTCCGATATCTGTAGGTAACCCAATTTGGAACGATCCATCCGCAGATTGTGCCTGTGCCCATTTCCAATCTAAGAAATTACTAGAAACATCTTCTGCACCATAATCAACTAAGTTATAAAATTGATCCTGTGCTTCTAGGAATTTTTCGACTTGACTAATTTCAATCTGTGCAATATCAGGCGCCCCGCTTCCAGCAGAGATAGATGTAAATAAGTTATTATGCATATCATTCATTTCGCCCTCATTTATGTTGATCTTCACATTCGGGTTGTCTTTCATATACTCCTCTACTAGCTGATCATACCCAGTACTTCCAAATATCCAAAAATCTAGTTCTACTGTATCGTCACTTCCACCATCACTGTCAGATCCAGCGCTCTCGTCATTATTACTACATGCGACTAGTCCTACGAAAATCAAAGAAAACACCACTAATATTAACCATTTTTTCATGTGAAAAAACCCCCATTTTTTAGTTTCTTCAGTCATTCAAACTATCGTGCTCAAAAAGAAATCGGTTTCCTTCGTGATGAAAATAAAAGATTTCATATTTCGCTGCAGCCTGATGAAATCGCTTACTTAAAAGAAGTATATTATTAAATCTGATGAAAATCAATCCTTTTTTTGCTAAAATACTTAATAAATTGCTTTTATTAAGAAAACGGTTTCTTTAATTGATACTATTTTATAAAAGATTAAGCTTTGTCTTAACCTTTAAAACGAAAAGTATTCTTCGCGTATAATAGTGAAAAGAAAAAACTGCTCTCCATATCATGGAGAACAGTTTTTGACTTATTTTAATTCTGGTATTACTCGAACTTCTCTTTTCATTTCTGAATGACAGATTGGACATGTTGGTTCTTGT
Source organism: Gracilibacillus sp. JCM 18966 (assembly GCF_055392695.1). Taxonomy (NCBI): domain Bacteria; kingdom Bacillati; phylum Bacillota; class Bacilli; order Caryophanales; family Bacillaceae; genus Gracilibacillus; species Gracilibacillus sp. JCM 18966. Next base: position 3,902,174 of record NZ_AP043883.1, read on the forward strand.
TCAAAGGAATAATTTTCACGCATCCATCCCTGACAATCATCACTCAGACAGGACCACACATTCGTTTCTACATTTTTGACAGGTTCCTTCTGGTTATTAAAATAAGCCATTCGGCACTCCCTTTCATGATATTCACCATGACAACAGTGAAATAAGTAGGTATCCCGTTGATTTTCAGGACGATGTTTGCCATACTATTCCTTATTATACGCTTATTTCGAATTTAATACAAAGTTATTTCGAAATTCCTTTAAAGCTAAATCGATAACGATAATTCCTGTTTGCAAACAAACGATATTCTGGATGAGTTTGTTGTCCCCAGCTATCATCTCCACCAACACCCATCTGCCAGCCGTTAATTGTCACGACCACTTTGTTTGGTTCAGGCAATTTATAGTGATGGCTTGCCTCTTCCAATTCCTCTATTGCATAATGTAGAGCATTTGCTTCTATCGTCGGCTCACCTTCCACCCGTACTCCTAGACCTGCATTGTTTTTGACCTCGAACCAACGAACCCCACATTTATTCCCACTTTCTTGTGGCTTTAAGTATGGCTGTAATTGGTCACTAACAATACCCTTGTATATACTAACTTTCCCGCTTAGTTGGCGATCCAAATAGGTTTCATGAGGACCCTTTCCATACCAACTTAATTGATCAAAGCTCCTATCCATTTCCCATCGCATCCCTATAGCAGGAATCTCTGGAAGTCCTTCACCTGGTTGTAGTTGCTGTTCCACTTCAACCGTTCCATCAGCACGTACCACATAAATAACTTCTACTACACTGATAGGCTTTGTAGGTAGTTGATAGATTGCTTTCACTCTCACACCATCAGCATTATTGGTTACATTAAGTGAAGCTAAATTACGAGAAAAGCTTGCATTTCGCCATATCTCACTTCGTTTATCTAACTCACAACCTCGATCATTGTCTGTCATCGCTCGCCAAAAACTAGGTATAGGGGCAGCTGTTAAAAGTTCGTTATCCTTTATCCTATAAGAACTAAGCATACCTGTTGCCTTATCAAACGTAAGTGAAAAACTTTCTCCTGTTATTTTAAACGTATCTTCCAATTCCTGTAGTTGTAATGCCCCTAAAGCAAATGGTTTATGACGAATAGCAGGTTCTGCATATTGAGTAAATGCTACTTCATGATCTGCTGTAGCCCAGCTTGGTGTCTTATCATAAACGACCGACAATGTTAGCACCTGTTCCTTATCATTTGTAAATAGTGCACCAGGATATTCTAAAGAAATCTCTTGTGTCTTTCCTGGTTCTGCCTCTAATGGTGCCATTCCTGATGCTTTCGTCAAGCCTTCCTCTGCAACTGTCCATACTAGTTTAAATGCATTTAAATTGGTAAAAAGGTATTTATTGTGAAGCTTAACAGTACCTTTTTTGTGATTTATTACTTCAAAATCGATATTTTGATAGCATGCCTTTACTTCTTCTAATTTTGGCGAAACAGTCCCGTCCGCAAATATTAAGCCATCTCCAGAAAAATTGCCATCATGTGGAGATTCCCCAAAATCTCCACCATATGCTAAAAAGCTTTTGCCATCTGAGGTTTGGTGCCACAATGCTTGATCCTTCCAATCCCAAATAAATCCTCCTTGAACGATGTCATATTTATCAAAAAGCTCTGTATACTTGTGAAGGTTCCCTGTAGAGTTTCCCATAGAGTGTGTATATTCACAGAGAATGTAAGGCTTCTTTTCTCCAGGCATATTAGCATATTCCTCTACCTGCGCAGGACTTCTGTACATTGTGCTTTCGATATCAGATGCCTTCTCGGAATCACGATAATGGAAGACCCCTTCATAATGGACAAGTCTAGTTGGATCTGTTTCCTTAAAGTACTGATGCATTTTCAAAAAGTTGTCTCCACCAAACGATTCATTTCCAAGTGACCAAATGATGATTGATGGATGATTTTTATCTCTTTCATACATCGACTTACAGCGATCTATTAAATTATTTGTCCATTCTGGTCTACTCCCAGGCACCGTGTTCTCAAGCGTTTGTTGCCCATAATACCAAGATCCATGTGTTTCTAAATTGGTTTCATCAATAACATACAGCCCATATTCATCACATAAATCATACCATTTCGGATGATTTGGGTAATGGGAAGTTCTCACTGCGTTAATATTATATTTTTTCATTACAATGATATCATCGATCATATCTTGAACCGTTACTGCTCGTCCCCGATCTGCGGTGAATTCATGTCGATTGACGCCTTTAAAAACAATACGCTTCCCATTAATATGCATAATATTGTCGATCATTTCAAACTGACGGAATCCAATTTTAGTAGCAAAAACCTCTAACAACTGATCTTTGTCATCCTTTAAACGGAACACTAATGTATATAAATGAGGAGTTTCTGCGCTCCATTTTTTTGGCTGTTTAATTTCATTACTTGAAGAAATGGAGACATGTTCTTTTTCGTTTATTGGTAGGATTGCCGTTTGGGTAGCCACTTGATGGTTTTGATCATCCAACAGCTCCCATTCTAGCTTGGCATCGACATATTCTTTTTTAAAGTAATTAATTACATCTGCTGTTATTTCCAGTGATGCGTTTTCATAATTTTTATCAAAAGTCGTACGAACACGGTGATCATATAGATGTAGATTGGGCAAAGCATATAGAAATACGTCGCGGAATATACCACTCAACCGCCAAAAATCCTGATCCTCTAACCAACTGGCATCTGACCAACGATAAACTTCCACTGCTAGTTTATTCTTTCCATGCTTCAAATATGGAGTAAGATTAAATTCAGCAGGTGTAAAGGTATCCTCACTATAACCTACTAATTCACCATTTAACCATACATAAAAAGCAGATTCTACTCCTTGAAAGTTGATGATAACTGGTTTATTTTCCCAATCATTTGGTAAGGTAAAGGTAGTAACATATTGCCCTACTGGGTTATAATTAGTTGGAGCAAAGGGCGCCTCAATTTCATCATGATTGATCCATGGATAGCGGACATTGGAATATTGTGGATAATCATATCCTTCTAGCTGCCAATGTGCTGGAACCTTTATTTTATCCCAACCTGAACTATCAAAATCCTCTCGATAAAAATTGGCAATTTTAGCATCAGGATTTTTGGAGAAATGAAAGGACCATTCCCCATTTAGATTCTTGAATAAGTCTGATTTTTCTTGATCAAGGCTTAGAGCTTCCGACTCTGTTAAAAATGGTGTAGCAAGTGCATGTTGTGGCATACGATTTAGTTCAAAAATTTCTGGGTTATTGTTCCATTCCGGATAACCATTTTTAGGTGCTTGATACTGAAATTTGGTTTTCTTTAAATCCATTTGTCATACCTCCTATTTGAAATCGGATTCATAAACAACTAGACAATTCATTGCAATTAGCATAAAATATCAAGTAAAATAAGTCAAGTTAAATTTTACTATTAGTTTTACTTACTATGTATTTGGAAGGATGTTATTACTATGGCAACTATTAAGGATATCGCTGAGAAAGCTGGTGTATCCATCGCAACCGTTTCACGTGTTTTAAATTATGATGCAAGTCTATCTGTAGGAGAGGATACAAAAAAACGGATTTTCGAAATTGCGGAAGCACTCTCTTATCAAAAAAAATCCTCTCGTAAAAAGCTATTTCGTCGGGTTGCTTTTATTCACTGGGTTACAGAGGCAGAGGAATTGTCAGATCTCTATTACATGGCGGTTCGACATGGTATAGAAGAAGAAGCGGAGAAATATCATATACATTTACTAAAATATCTACTCTCAGAAATTGACCAAATTCCTAATGATATAGATGGAATTATCGCAGTTGGACGCTTTAGTAAAAAAACACTTAATCAACTTAAAATGAAATCCAATCATGTTATTTTGATCGAGTCAGAAATGAATGAAGGCTGTGATGCCGTACTAACCAACTTTGAAACGGTTATTCAACAGGCTACCGATCATTTAATCGAAAAAGGGATGGAAAAGGTTGGTTTTATAGGAGTAAAGGGTACTATTGATAAGGATATTCGTGAAAAGGCAATGAGAAGCTATTTAGCTGAGGCCAATAGGCTAGATGAATCTCTATTTTTAATTGGAGATTATCATGTGGACAGTGGATATGAGCTAATGAGTCAATTTATCGAATCTTACAGTAATCAACCAATCGGTTTTGTTACAGCGAATGATCCGCTAGCAATCGGAGCAATTAAGGCATTAAATGAAGCCAAAATAGAAATACCTCAACAAATTAGCATTGTCGGAATTAATGATATCAGTGTATCGAAATACATTTATCCGGCATTAACCACTGTTCGGATTGAAAAAGAATTAATGGGAAAAACGGCTGTAGGTTTACTAATGGAGAGATTGCGTGAAGAACGAACAGTGGCGAAGAAAGTGTTCATTGATACTGTTTTAATCAAAAGAGAAACAACCTAAAAGGTATTTAGGTTGTTTCAAATGATGTTATCTATCCAGTCTTTCAATACTTTTGCATCTCTTAAAAACTGCTGTTCATCATCCTTCTTAACAAATTCCATTAATAGATGACGATCTCTCTTGTCCTCTACTATTTTTCTCAGATAGGCAAGCCATTCCTGCTCTCCTTCTGCTAGCGCATAACGTTTTTCCCATGTTTCCCAATGAAAAACATGGACATTTGAGATCCATCTCCTAACCGCTTCAATACTTGCTAAACGCTCTTCCACTGAAGCTTGATTCATCGGCTGCCAATAAAGGAATACATTGTCATGTGAAATCTCTTCCATTAGCTGACGGGCACTCTCTTTTGTATCGGTTAACGTACCATTATGATATTCCAAATGGATGGAAATACCCTCCTTCTCAGCTATTTCTGCAATTCTAAGTGCATCCTGGATTACCTGCTGCCGGTAAATTTGATCCGCCTCATTACTACCTAAACCACCTGGCCAAACTCGTATTTTGGTGGCACCTAGAGCACTGGCAGTCTCTACTATTTTCTCAAAGGGATAATCATTTCTATCTCCAACACGGTAGTAGGACCCGTAGCTCGCTACTTCCATTCCATAGCTCTTCGTTTTTTCTGCTACCTTCCTCGCATGATCAAGATCGTCTGGGGGAACATGAACATCTCCTCCCCATTCTACACTGTCTAATTCAGCCTTAGCGGTGATTTCTAGAACTTCTTCTACTGTTTTATGACGGAATGTAACCGAGCATATACCTAATTTCATTCATGCCATCCTCTCAAATTGTGCTTTCGTAATCCTCCACTTAAGATTTTCCCCTTTAATATATCGGCCCAATTCTTGTAGCATATATTCTCCCATTCTTCCACACTCTATGCCTTCGCTTCCTGCAAGATGGGGGGTTAGCACGACATTTTCCATGTGATAAAGTGGTGATTCCTTCACAGGTGGCTCTGGATCTGTTACATCGAGAACTGCTGTTATATCTGTTCTTCTTTGAAGTACTTCTATCATTTCTAGTTCCTTGACTATAGCCCCTCTTGCGGTGTTTAAAAAGCTCGCCCCTTGTTTCATTTGTTCAAAATGCTCTCCTGTTATCATGCCAATCGTTTCAGGTAATAAAGGAGCATGTAAGGATACTACATCGGAAACCTGAAAAATCTCTTCTAAGGTTGTTAGCTTTACCCCAAGCTTTTCAGCTTCCTCTTTAGAAACAAATGGATCATATGCTATTACCTCCACATCAAACGACGAAAGTAGTTGGGCAACCTGCCGTCCAACCGTGCTCAATGAAATGAGTCCGACTATACTTCTAAAAGCACCACATATAGGAAAAGGCTTTTGCGGAAATTGTCGTTGATTGCGAATTCCTCTAACAAATTGCCAGCCATTCTTTAGACAAAATAATATTTGAGATAAAGTGAATTCGGCTACTGGTTGTCCATTTGCATTTACTGCTGTTGTGAAGATTATTCCTTTATTCCACGCCTCCTCTGTTGCTAATTGTTTAATAGAGCCTGCTGCATACAATACTGCTTTTAAATTTGGCGCATAATCGAGTAAATGTTGATCTATTTTAGGTCCTCCCCAACCAGTCAACAAGATTTCCACCTCATTTAAAATGGACGGATCCTGTTCTAACTCACTGGCGGTCAATTGAGGAGAAGGTATGTCCACTAGCTGCGCAATTTCTTCCCTAATAAACGTTGGATACACAAGATCAAACGGTTCTCGGTTCATTACATAAATAGCTTTTTTCATGATAAAACTCCTTTATCTTCTATATTAGTTCATATATGGCGAGAAGATTGATCAATATTTTACTTAAAATAATGTTATTATGTTTTTCTTGAAAGCAATGGGTTCGATAAGGCATTTCATTTCTAATGTTAAAACGACAAGCGTGAGTCACCACTTGTCGTCCTTTTTGTTATGGTAATAATGCTTCTAAAAAGTCATCTGTTAAATCTACTTGTTCAGCATTGGAAGGAAAAACTAATACGCGACTTTGATAATGTTGATTATCCTGAAATACATCCAGCTTATTTGACTTAATTCCATAAGCAGTTCCACTACCAAAGTCAACAACTTCCACCCCATGTTGTTTGAGTTTTTCTACATCAAATAAATCTTCAATAGGAGTAAGCCCTTCTTGTTCTACTAGATCTAATGCAAAGCTTTCGTCTGTTACCATTACGTCCACCATTCCAGCAGCAATTTTTGCTATTAATTTCTGTACTTGATCATACGACTGATTAGACAAATCGCCACCATCATAAATAATATTATCTACCGCTACTTCGAAATCCTCGTAGTGAGCTTCATTGATTTGATCAGAAAATACATTCACTTCGTCATAAGGTATGGGAGCAACTACCATCATATTGTATAGAACTTCGTCCTCTTTCAAAACACTCGAGATAATAGATCCTAAAATAAACAAACCCGCTATAATACCTATAATATGAATCTTATAATATTCCCAAATATAATCAACTGCCTCTTTAAAAGACATCGTTTTCAAAGTTTCCCATAGCTTCATTTGTTTCTATCCCCCCAGAAAAGCTTTCTTTTTTAAAAAGTATAACATAATGAAGAGAAATAGAAATCGTTTACTTAATATTTTCACAGACTTTCCATTATTTCCATTCCAGCAATTCCAAGCGATTTCCAAAAGGATCATTTACATATATTCTGTTAGCGCCAGGAAGATTATTGTCATCCATAAACTCAATATGATGGTTCGTGAGATGGTCCTTTAATCCATCCAAATGTTCCACTTCAAAGGCGGGATGTGCTTTCTTAGCAGGTTGGAAAGGATCTTCTATTCCAATGTGAAGCTGATAGTCGCCAAATTGAAACCAGACACCACCACGTTTCTTCAAATTTTCTGGTTTTTCTATCTGTTTCATTAATAATATATCCTTAAAGAAATGAATAGCCTTTGCTTCTGATCCGATTGGTGCAGCGAGTTGAACATGATCAAGTCTTTTCCAATTAAAACTCATAATACCACTCCTACAAGAGTTGATTTTTTAACCAGTCGTATGCTTTTCGACCACTAATTTCATGTGAGCCTGGAAATATGTCATAAGCAAATTTTTCCGGTCTGTTATGATATGCCTCTTCTATTTCCTTTATTGCTTCTAAAACAGATCGATGTGGAAAAATAGGATCTTTGTCTCCGGCTTCGATAAACAATGCCCTTGGTGCGATTAAGGAGATCCATTCTGGTAATTCTGCAAAATTTAAAATGCCTGGTACATAGTTATCAATACAATGGCGCATAGCCATAATGCTACCTCTAAATGTGTTGGTGAATCCTGTTAGTACGGTTGCCTTCACTCGTAAATCTAAAGCGGCAGTATATGCAGTTACTAATGCACCTCCTGAAAAGCCCATCATTCCCAGTTTATCTGCATTAACATCAGGATGTTTTTCCATATAAGAGAGCACTTGACGAGCCTCCCATATTCTCAAGCCAGCAAGCGTCTTCCCTTCCATCAAAAGGTTTGTCGCCATCGCTTCACAGGAATTTTGCTTTCCTTGTTTGATATCACGAGTTAACATCCTCTCCCCAAATCCAATTACTTCCGGAGCAAATACCTTTAACCCCTTTTTGACGAGTTTGACAGCAAAATACTGGTGAATGCCAGGTTCCCCGTCATCCTCTTCCCCGTTTTCCTTAAGACCAACAATTTCCTTCACACCATAACCATGTCCATGTAATGCCAAGACCGATGGATAAAAATTTTGCTCACTTTTTGGTGTTAATACATACATTTTACATTCTAATAAAGGAGTAATAGGAAATAGAAATAATTCACGAGTATATTCTGGAAATTCTCTTTTCTCCAATAATTCTGGTTTAGCTGTTAGCATTTCCTCTTCCAATTGGGAGAAGTCACCCAATAAATTTAGTAGACCTGTTTTTAGTGTCAGTTTTCTTTCGACTGGACCAACTGCTTTGACGGAATCTGTTAAAGCATGATCGTAAAACTGATCAAACAATTCATCTAATTTATTCATTCACACTACTCTCCCTTTTCATAGCTTTGAAAACGTTTTTTTAGTTGTAGTTCTATTATAAACTAAATTTGAAATAGAGAAAGCAAAAAAATTTGAATTACGATTTAGAGTTAGAATTTTGTGAATAAATCAAGGAGTTACGACAAACATTAAAATGATTGAAAATCAAGGAGGTTTTAATATGGCACGCATTGGTGTAGAAGAGTCTTTAACAGATGTACAGCAAAGACTACAAGAGGATGGCCATGAAGTGATTACATTAAGACAAGAACAAGATGCAAATGGTTGTGATTGCTGTGTCATTTCCGGTCAAGATCAAAATATGATGGGGATGCAAAATGCTGTGATTCAAGGTTCTGTCATTAGTGCTCATGGACTTAGTGCAAATGACGTATGCCAAGAGGTACAACAAAGATTACAACAGCAACAGTAATCGAAAAGTATGTTATATCAAATGAGCACAAGTGATGTAATCATACATCACTTGTATTCATTTAGACATCATTTTCTACTTTAGGTGCTTGCTTTTCTTTATGAGACTACTAATGTTATAAGAATATTTTCCACTATTTTCACACAACCTAACAAAAATCTGATCAACCAAAGGAGAGGAAAGGATGGAAGGAAGCTGGATTTCAATTATTCCATTTGTCGTTGTTATTATTACTGCGATCAAAACAAAACAAGTTTTTCCTGGGCTCACGCTTGGACTAATTGTTGGAGCATACTTCGTTGAACCTTCCTTACTTGGGGGGATTCAAAGAGCAACTCAATATATTGTAGATAGCTTAACAGATATTAATAACTTAAAAATTATTATTTTCTTATATATGTTTTCTGGACTTGTCGGAATAATCAAAGTGTCTGGCGGGATCAGAGGATTTGTGGATCTAAGTGCTAAAACGATTGATTCCAAAAAAGAAGCTGTTCTTTTAACATGGGCTTCTACTCTTGGGACCTTTAGTGCTCCAAGCTTTCGTATCGTTACTGTTGCGCCTATTATGAAGGCTTTATTAAAGAAAATAAAAATGACAAGAAAAGAACTTGCCTTTATGATCGAAACAAGTACACAGCCTGTTATTGTTTTAATCCCTATTGCAACAGCATTTGTAGGATATATGGTGTCTGTTATTGAAATGGGGTTACAAAACCAGGGAATTGAGGCAGACTCCTATACGCTGTATGTTCAGAGCATTCCTTTTAATTTCTTTGCCATTTCAATGATTATTGTTGGTACACTATTTGTTTTATTTCGCCATTCAAAGGAACGGGTGACACACGAAGAAAATGACCCATCTGTTGTGAAAGAAGAACAAGAACAATCCTCTGAACATGAGACACCTTCTAGACCTTGGAACCTGATTATCCCTGTTGCGCTTGTTATTATTTTTACCCTGTTTTTAACATGGTGGGATGGCTACTCCAAGGGATATGATTTTTTTCAAGCTTTTATCCAAGCAGATGTGCTTGAGGCAATGGTTGTCGCCTTATTCATCACATTGTTAGTAACAATTGTAATGTTGCTCTTCCAAAGAAATTCATTAAAAACAATGATTCATGAATTTATCGAGTCTGGTAATAACTTAATGTCAGTAATATTACTTCTTTCTGTTGTTTGGGCACTATCTTCTGTAACAGAGGACTTAGGCTTTTCTGAGTTTGTCACCAATAATGTTAGCTGGGTACCAGCCTTATTTATTCCACCTGTCATGTTTGTCATTGGTGCTTTTGTTTCCTATTTTATCGGCTCCTCTTGGGGAACGTGGGGGATACTAATGCCACTTGGTATTTCATTAGCAACAGCTGCTGATGCTCATTTACCATTAGTTATTGGGGCAGTTTTTGCAAGTGGATCGTTCGGTTCTATATCATCACCATTAAGTGATAACAATAACACGATTGCACAAATCCTTGATATCAATGCACTTTCCTATGCGAAATACAAGCTATTACCTGCGATCATCTCAGCAGGTATTGCCACTGTTTTGTTTGGCGTAATGACCTTTATTCTTTAAAGGCTTTGATACCATAATTAGGGATTTGCAAAAATACGATCGACATAAATTAAAGGTGCAATACCTGCCAAATAGTAAAATAGCTGTTGAATTAAAAGGTGATAGAGGAAGGTTCGTAAACCTACTCTACCACTTTTTTAGTTGAATTTTATTTCGTCCAATCAAAGCCTATTTTGTTTAAAAATGCTTTTGCTAAAATAGTATGACCTATTTCATTTGGGTGCACTCGGTCCCATGCGATGGTTGCAGCATATAAATTTTTTAGAATTTTGTTAAAGGCAGCCTGTGTATCAATAAATAAACAAGCTTCCTCCTCCGCTATCTGTTTCACCACTTTTCCATACTGGTCCATTTTCGCTCTCATTAGATCATTTTCATTTATTTCTATGTAATATGGGGTCATTAAAAGAATATTCTCAGTCTGTAATTTTGACTCTTTAACGAGTGCTGTTAAAGTCTCCTGATATTCTTCTATGTATACATGGTGATCCTTAATAAAAGGGGAATCGAACTGTCGCCATACATCATTTATTCCAATCATAATGGATAACCAATCAGGATTTTGTGTAATGACATCCTCCTGCCATCTCGCTTTTAAATCACGCACTGTATTTCCTGAAATTCCTTTGTTAACAACTCGAATTCCTAATTCAGGATAATTCGCTTTTAGGAAAGCATCGACAATGGAAACATATCCATTACCAAGCGCATGAAACAAGCCTTCACCATGTGGCTTTGCACGATCACAATCTGTAACTGAATCTCCAATAAATAATAATTTCTGCCTTTGTTCTAATAACATGAAAATCCCTCCTCAACCATTTTATTCTATCACAACCAGAGCGAAAAGGGAGCGCTTTCCTGATTTTTAAGACGATTATTTGGATTAATCTAAAACACCCGTGCAAACATGGTTTTTTAGAGGTGAGTTCACGATTAGTCCTACTCTTGACACAAATGATAGAGGGAATACATTTAGAACTATTCACTTTACGATTTGAATAGTGAACTGACCATTCTCACAAAATGGCCTTAGAATTTTATTCATTGTGAGCTCGTTCAAACTATCGTGACTTCATATCTGGTTAATGTGCTGTAACTCGATCGATTGTGAGCTGAAGTTTCTTTATTGTGCTCTCAAGCTCTCTAATGCAAGCTCAGTCTTCCCTATTGTGCATTTTTAAAAAAGTAGGAAGATAAAATCTCCCTACTTTTAATGAAACAAGCCTGATTCTTTTGATTTCTTTTTTAGTTTATTCGTGTAATGATTAATTGGTTTCTTCAAAAATGCTCCGATAAGAATGGCGGCAATCCCGAATAGTGTGAGTATCGAAGCGTCTGCATAGACCTTATCCCAAACTATTCCACCTACTGCCTCCCTCATGAGATTAATTCCATAAGTAAAAGGCAAAAATGGGTGAATTACCTGAAAGAATTCTGGTAATAAAACAGCAGGATAAGTACCCCCAGCTGCTGCGATTTGTAGGACGAGAAGTACAATCGCCATCGCCTTTCCGACATCTCCAAAGACGGACACTAATGTGTAAACAATAGAGATAAAAATCAAGCTAATCAATAATCCGAAGAGAACAAACCATACTGCCGAGTCTACGCTTACTCCTAATAAGAATAAATCTCCAAAGGTGACGATGAATGTTTGTAATATTCCGATGACATAAAAAGTCAGTAATCTTCCAAAATACATATGTCTTTCGGTATAAATAGAAGGATCATGTGGCTCTGTAGACATTAGAGATATTAATAATAGTCCACCAACCCAAATAGCTAAAACAGTGTAGAATGGAGTCATTCCTGTTCCATAATTCTCAATTGGAAAAACTTTATTCGTATCTAATGTCACAGGCTCCTCAAAAAATCCCTTTTCTGCATTCGGATCATTTTGGAGGAGTTTAATAATCTCTTCCATATCTGTTTCGCTTTGAATGCTTCGAATTTTGTCAGCTAATGTATTGATCTTATCATTTACATAAGGGAATTCGCCTAGCACATAATTAAGCATTTCTTCTCCTTCGGCTAGGTTTCCTTCGGTATTATTCAACATTTGTTCAATTTCTGGTAATGTATTTTGGACTTCCACTAGAATGTTTTTCGCAGTCGTCAACGTTGATTCTGCTTGCTTGATTTCTTCTTCTACTCTTGGTGCGATGGTTTGTTGATATTCCTTTACAAAAGAGTCAATGGTTGTGTTCACATCATCTGAAAATTGTGTTAATGATTGAAACCTTTCATCGATTTCCTGTTGTTTCTCCTGTATCGTTGATTCAACTTCTGATGTATTTGTCTTCATTGTGTTTATTGATTCTTTTATTGAGGCAATTTGATTTAATGCTGTTTCAATTTGTTGATCATTTTGTTCTGATTCCCCATTATCGGGATTATTTTCGTTATTATTTTGCTCCTGTAATTGTTTTAATGCCGTTTCTATTGTGTTTAAGCTTTCTAACGTACTATCTAATTGCCCATTTACCTGATTTAAAATTTCACTACCTTGAGTAATTTCTGGTTGATTATTCTCGATTTCATGGAGAAAATCATTAATTTTTTGGCTAGTGGATTGGATCTTTTTCAAATCCTGCTCTATCTTTGGTGCCATTTCCTTCAAGCGATTCTCCGCTTTTTCCAAATAAGCAAGCGTATCATTCACTGTAGTTAGACCATTATTTGTTGCATCTTTCACAGTCGGGATTAAGCCTTGGGCATCATTGATCATCCCTTCAGCTTTATCTGCATCGCTAAGGGATTGATTTAATATTTGATGAATTTCTGGTAAATTTTCCTCCAGTGTAAAAATATAGTTTTCAAATCGCTTAATATCTGGTAAAGATTGTTCCATTTCTATACCAAGATCATTAAACATCTCAAAGATTACACCATTTACTTCCGAAATAAATTGACTACTCACCTTATCAACAATCGCCCCCGCACCTTTATCTGTAATCTTTGGTGCGATTGCATTAATCTTTTCGTTCACGTAATATTCTATGTTTGCTTTTTCCGGGTTGTCTGTGATCACGGTTGATAATTTCTTTGAAAAATCCTCTGGTATGATGATTGTAGCGAAATAATTACCATATTCTAGCTCATCCATAGCTTTTTCTTTGGTCACGAATTGCCAATTCATCGTATCATTTTCTTTTAATGAATCCACCAGTGTTTCTCCTACATCAATTGATTCACCACGAACTTCCCCACCGGTATCTTCATTCACAACACCTATTTTTATATTTTCTGTTCTTCCATACGGATCCCAGGATGCCTCAATATTCATCCATGCATATAAGGATGGTAGGATAATCAAACCACCCAATAATATAGCGGCAACCCAATTTGTTGTTCCATGCTTTAAGTCTGTCTTAAATAGATGCCAAAAACCAAATTTCAATTTTTCTTCGCCTCTTTAATAAAATTTTGATAACCAAAATTATAACACTACTTAAGGTTATTATGAAAGGAATACCATTAATAATGAAGCTTCTCGGCAAGACATTTCTCATGCCTTGCACGCCTATAGTAAAAAAGCTATCTTACTGGTTAGATTCAACCAATAAAGATAGCTTTATTCTATATTATAGCTTTATTTTCACTTGTTCTGTACCTTGCTCTGGACTAACCTTCGTATGTCCAACCACTTCAACATGGTATGATTTATCCAATCCTTCAACATGAATGAGTAATTCATTATTTTTTCGAGTTACTTCGATGGAACCTACCTCTTTTCCGCTTGCTTCAACTAACCTCTTGCGGATGATTACTCCATCCTCGATTTGGTAAAGCTTAAAGGTTACGCTATCGACATAATCATAAACTGGAGTATCCTCACTCATGCCAATCGGTAAAATGGTATTCGGACGAACAAACAATGGTAAGCTAAAATAATCATATGGCTGCTTAAGCCATGTTCCACCCTCCACTACTTCCCCTGTTAAAAGATGTGTCCACTTTCCCTTTGGTAAGTAAAAGGAGCCAATCCCTTCCTCATTAAAAATTGGAGCAACTAGTAGGCTATCTCCTAACATATATTGACGATCGAGTGTTTCACAAAGTGGATCTTCAGGAAATTCCAATACCATGGATCGCATGACTGGTATCCCTGTCTTACTATTTTCTACAGATTGTTCATATAAGTATGGCATCAAACTATTTTTTAGTTTCGTAAAATGGCGTGCTACATCAACAGCTTCCTCATCGAAATTCCATGGAACACGGTAGGATGAGCTACCATGGAAGCGGCTGTGGCTAGACAGTAGTCCAAATGCCGTCCAACGTTTAAACACATCTGGAGTTGCTGTATTTTCAAAGCCACCAATATCATGACTCCAATAGCCAAAACCGGAAGTGGTTAACGACAAGCCTCCTCGTAAGCTTTCAGCCATAGCATCATAGGTAGAGTCACAATCTCCTCCCCAATGAACGGGGAATTTTTGACCACCAGCTGTTGCAGAACGGGCAAAAACAATCGCTTCTTCTTCCCCTTTTTCTTGTTTCAGTAGATCAAATACGACATCATTATATAGATAAGCATAATAATTGTGCATTTTATTTGGATCAGATCCATCAAAATAAACGACATCTGTTGGTATTCTTTCCCCAAAGTCTGTTTTGAAGGAATCCACTCCCATATCGAGTAATCCCTTTAGTTTTTCCTGGAACCACTTACTAGCTTCTGGATTAGTAAAATCAACAATTCCCATCCCTGCTTGCCATAGGTCCCATTGCCAAACATCACCATTCGGTTTCTTCAATAAATAACCTTTTTTTAGACCTTCATCAAACAGAAGCGATTTTTGTGCAATATATGGATTGATCCATACACAAATTTTTAAACCCTTATCCTTCAATCGTTTTAGCATTCCTTCTGGATCTGGAAAATTACGACGATCCCAGAGGAAATTGCTCCATTCAAACTCCTTCATCCAAAAGCAGTCAAAGTGAAAGACACTTAATGGTATGCCACGCTCTGCCATACCATCAACAAAATGATTGACTGTTTCTTCATTATAATCAGTTGTAAAGGATGTGGATAACCATAAACCAAATGACCATGCAGGTGGTAATGCTGGGCGACCAGTTAATGTTGTGTAGCGACTGACCAATTCTTTTGGTGTTGGTCCATTAATGAAATAATAATCAAGATATTCTCCTTCCACACTAAACTGTGTACGAGAAACGGTTTCCGATCCAAGCTCAAAACTTACCTCCTCAGGATGGTTGACAAATACACCATAGCCTTTACTGCTTAAAAAGAACGGAATATTTTTATAGGATTGCTCGGAGCTTGTTCCACCATCTTTGTTCCAAATATCTACCGTTTGGCCATTTTTTACAAACGGAGTAAAACGCTCACCTAATCCATATAAATGTTCTCCAACGCCAAGCTTTAGCTGCCCACGCATATATGTTTTCTCCTCTGGACCATTAATCCAAGCAAGTCCTTTGCCATCAGCATCCGTGAGCTTACCATTCTGATTTTTGAATGACAAGGCAAAATCCTGTTTCTGTAGTGTTAAATACAAACCACCACTGGAAAAGGAAATTTCATCTTCTTTATCTTCTACGTTGATCGTATTTACCCCATCTAATACATCAAAATTTGGATATTTTGCTTTTTCTCCTTTAAAATGCCATGTTTGAACACGAATCACATCATCGATAGGAGAGGACAATTGGATCGTTAATAAAGGACCATCTAGTGTATCCCCTCGATGATTAATATACTTACACGGTGCATATAAGGTTATGGCACCATTCTGCTGTTCCATCTCATGAATTGTTTTTGGAAAATGTATTTGATAACCCTCTCGGATCATCCAATTACCATCTGTAAATTTCATGCTAGTTTTCCTCCTTTAATATCAGCACATCTCTACCTGCTATTTCTGCTTTTCCGTTATATTTCTCACCGGTAATTTGATCCACATACGTACGCTCACCTGTATCGAAGGTATTGTTATCTACAGAATGATTTAGGACAAAAATGATGGTGTGACCATCTTTTTCTCGTGCAATAACCTCTACGCCTTCCTCAGAAGTGAATATACCCTGCACCTTTTTGTTCGTACAAATCGTATCCACAAAATCTTGAACAAATGCCTGATCAGGACTTGAGGCGATGTAATAAGCTTCCCCTTTTCCATAATTATTTTTGGTTAAAATTGGCATACCTTGATAAAAATCGGATCCATATGTTGCTAGCACTTCTGCATTTTCTGCATGAATTAAATCAAATAAAATATTGCATTTATATTTGCCTTGTAGGGAACCGAATGATTGATTAAATACAATCTCGTTGTAATGGGATGGCTCTAATGCATCAATTTCTTCTGCCCAAACGCCTACAAGCTCACGTAGTTCACCAGGATAGCCTCCTAATGTGACAAGATCATTTTCATTGACAATTCCACTGAAGAAGGTCGTCACAAACGTACCTCCATTTTTAACAAACTCCTTCAAACGATCGGCATGGCCTTCCTTCACCATGTACAACACTGGAGCAATAACAATGTCATACTTACTTAAATCCTCTTCGACGGATATCATATCAACTGGAATATTGTTCCGATAGAAGGCATCATAATATTTGTGTACTTCTTTGACATAATCAAGGGCAATCGATGGACCACTCGACAGCTGGATTGCCCAACGATTTTCCCAATCGAACACAATAGCTACTCTAGCATTCACTCTACTACCAATAATTTGATCTCCGAGCTTTACTAGTTCTTGTCCAAGCTGTGCAGATTCACGGAATACTCTCGTGTGCTCATGACCGACGTGTTCAATTACTGCACCATGATATTTTTCCGTCGCACCTCGAGAACGTCTTAATTGGAAAAACATCACCGTGTCCGCACCATGTGCTACCGCTTGATAGCTCCATAATCGCATCACGCCCGGTCGTTTCAAGGCATTATATGGTTGCCAATTTTGCTGACTAGGTGTTTGCTCCATTAACATAAAGGGTTGTCCACTTTTTAAGCCTCTCATTAAATCATGGGTCATTGCGGTCATACTAACTGGTGTATCAATCGATGGATAGTTGTCCCATGACACGACATCCATTTCTTTTCCCCATTTAAAATAATCGAGTTCAGGATATAATCCCATCAGATTTGTTGTCACTGGTATATTAGGTGTATGCCTTTTCAAGGCATCACGTTCCAATTTATAGACATCTAGTAAACTATCTGATTGAAAACGACGATAATCTAGTGAAATACCCTGAAAATTCGTATTTTGACCGCCTTGCCACTCTTCGCTTAGGCCATTAGGTGGAACAATCTCCTCCCAATCATAAAAGGTATGCCCCCAGAAACGTGTATTCCACGCTTCATTGACCGCTTCTAATGTTTGATATTTATCCTTGAGCCAAACACGAAATGCTTTTTGACAATTTTCACAATAGCAATAACCACCATATTCATTTGAAACATGCCAGATTAAGACAGCAGGGTGATCTTTATATCTTTCTGCCAATCTCTCCGCTATTCGTTCTGCATATTTATGATAGGTTGGGCTATTTGGACAGGAATTATGTCGACCGCCAAACTGTCGTTTTTTCCCATCAAAATCTACTCGGCGAACATCTGGATAGCGTTTTGCCATCCATGCGGGGTGTGCTGCTGTACTTGTTGCTAGACAAATAGACACCCCATCTTGATATAAGCGATCAATTGTTTCGTCTAACCATGAAAAGTCATAAGTATTCTCATCTGGTTGATTCAAAGCCCATGAAAAAACATTGATGGTTGCAACATCTATTCCTGCGAGCTTGAACATTCGTTGGTCCTCAGCCCATGTTGCTTCATCCCATTGTTCAGGATTATAATCACCGCCATACCAAATCTTTTGTAATTTATCATTTATCATATTTTTCCTCCTCTAAACATTTATATAAAGCACCAAGGATTCCAGCATCATTATGATGCTTACATGGTACAATTTTTGCTTGAATATCGTGCCAAGATGGGATGTTATTTAATTTCACTAATAGATTTTCATATAAATCGGATCGAACGCTAATAGCCCCACCTATTAAGATTCTTTCGGGATTTAATACGGTTGCTAGATTAAATATTCCATAGCTAATAGAGGCAAACCATTGATCAAGTAGCTCTCTTACCTTTACATCTGTTTCTGCTTCTTGGAAGACTTGCTCTCCATCTACCCAACAATCATCATCCATATGCTTTAATTGTTTAAATTGATGAATAAGGGCACTAGTAGAGGCAATTTCATGCATTGTTTGATAGCCATTTCTCATCCCATCCACAATCATTAATCCAAATTCTCCAGCTTTAAATGAATGTCCATTTACTAATTTTCCATTAACGACTATTCCCCCTCCTATACCTGTCCCGATTGTCATGCAAATAAAATGGTCACAACCAACCGCGTTCCCACTTAATTTCTCTGCAAGTGTCGCACAATTCGCATCATTTTCTATTAGAATGGGTAAATCTACTGTTTCCTCTAATTGTTCTTTTATGTTCGTTCCATGTAAAACCGCAATTGCTCCTGCAAATTCTGCAAACCCTGTCTGTGGATTAATAAAACCTGGAAAACTTATGCCAACCTTTTCAATAGCATATTTCTTACTCATTTCATTTATTGTATTCGCTAAGTCTGATAGGAATTCCTGCCTCGAACTTAGTCTTGTTCGATAGCTATCTTGAAAAATAAACTCTCCCATGTGCGTTAAAACACCATATTTAACGCTTGTTCCTCCAATATCCATGCATAAGTATTGTTTTCTACTCAATCCTGTCACTCCCTTCTCTCAGCTTAGATAGATGGAGCCTGATCCAAATGATTGGAATCAGGCTCATGGATTTATTTACATTATTCGTTCGTTTCCCAAAGCTCCATTTTATCTTTTGTCATTTGTGTCATTTCTTCATTTGCTTTTTGGATATTCATTGCTTCTAATTCAGCGATCATATCCTCCCATGCCTTGTCAAAGTCCGCTGGATCACCTAATATAGCTTGAGTGATTTTTTGTTCGGTTAAATCATCTGCTTTTTGTTGGATAATTTGAACATCACTGCCTGGTGGTATGGTATAATTGGACACTGTGCCATGATTGGATCTACCAAGCTCTTCTGTAGATGGGAACCACTCAATCCAATTAGTCATTTCATATTCTTTTAATGCTTCTTTCTCAGCACTGTTATAGTTAGCTACAATTTGTTCTTCAGAATTTGGTGTTATTGGTTGACCCTCTGAGTCTACAGCACCATTACCCCATTGTGGGAATGGATAGACATAGTAGCCGACACCTGTTTCTTTTGCATAATCTGGATCATTGTTCATTCTTTCGCGATCATCTTCTTGCATGACACGTTTTCCATCAACTATATCGTAATTCTCGCCTTCAATTCCCCAATTAGTAAGAATTTGTGCTTCTTCTGATGCCATCCAATCTAGAAATTCAAATGCTTCTTCCTGATGTTCACTCGTAGATGAAATAGCTATACCCCAACCACCTGCAAATCCATAATCCTTTAATGCTTGAGATTTATATTCCTCTCCTAATGTTACAGGTAAAGGAGCATAAGTTCTCCATTCTTTACCATCAGCAACTAATGCTTTATCGGCATCTCCAAAGTTCCAATTCTGATCGGCTACACTTAGCACGCGTCCAGATGATAATTTGGAGATATACGTATCATAAGTTTGCGTAAAGGATTCTGGATCTAGTAATCCTTTTGCATTCATTCCATTTAACCATTTGAAATATTCTTTAAATTCTGGTAGTAAAAATTTATAGGATGTTTCACCTGTTTCGTCATTAACCGCCCATTGGCCATCATCTTGTAATCCTGCTGCAAATCCTGCAGGGTTTCCTACGGTAATAAGCCAACGCCAATCACTACCTAAAAGCGATAGCGGGAGTGTTTTCTGTCCATCAATTTCAGGATATTTTTCGTAGTATTCTGTTAACGCTGCTTCAAAATCCTCTAATGTGCGAATCTCAGGGTAACCTAATTCACGTAATACGTCTAATTGAATTTGGAAGGTTCCACTCGTTTCCCAGTAGGCATTTTCCACACCATATGTTCCTACTGTATAAATACTTGGATCCTCAATTGAATTACGAAGACGGTTAATTTGATCGCCATACATTGCTTTTAGATTATCACCTTTTTCTTCGATCAAATCATCCAGCTTAATGACACCTCCAGCTTCGATTAATTTACCGATATCACCTTTGGCAAAAATAAGATCAGGGTATTCCCCACTAGCAATCATTAAAGGAATCGCTTCATCATTTCCACCAACTGGATAATCCATTTCTAGTTTGATACCAGTTTTTTCTGTTATTTTTTTGGCAACTGGATCATCAAACGTTTTTTCTTCTCCTCCATCAGCATTGAAGAATGTTAAAGTTAATGGTTCATCTGAGGAACCCTCTCCTTCCTTCTCTGCATTATCTGAAGTTTTGCCATCACTACATGCAGCAAGTACGACTAAGCCTAGTAAAATAAGTACTGCTAGCGAAAATTTTGATAGCCTCTTACTCATATTAACCCCTCCATTTTGAATGTTTATATATATATTAATTATAAAATTAATACCTTAGCTCTTGACTGCCCCCAATGTTAGCCCTGTTACAAAATATTTCTGTAAAAATGGATAGACTAGAAGGATTGGAACAGTTGCAATAATGGTAATCGCCATTTTAATTGACTGTGGATTCGTTTGACCTGCTACAATTTCAGCATTTTGTGAATTAATATCACCACTGGAAATATTGGCATTGTCAATAATCTTCATCAGCTCGAATTGCAAAGTCGTTAATGCTTCATTGCTTCTAACATAAAGATACGTATCAAACCAACTATTCCATTGTGCTACGGCCAAAAATAATGCTATCGTTGCAATTACTGGCATACAGAGCGGGATAATAATCCGACTAAAGATCACAAAATCATTAGCCCCATCTATTTTTGCTGACTCCTCTAACGCTGCTGGTAAGTTATCCATAAACGAGCGGATTACGATTACATTAAAGGCAGACAGTAGCATCGGTAGAATATAAACAGAAAAATCATTAATTAAACCAAGATTACGAATTAACATATATTCTGGAATCAGACCACCACTAATGAACATTGTTAGCACTAATAGTAAGCCAACAAAGCCATTTAAGACGAAATCCTTTCTACTCAACGTATATGCCAGCATGGTACTTGCAATAATTCCTGTAACCGTACCAATGACTGTTCGTAAAATAGACATGAAGAAGGCTTGTAGTAAACGATCATTACTACCAAAAATCTCTTCATAATTCGCAAAGGTAAATTCCCTAGGCCAAATATGAATACCACCTCTTGCTGTATCTGTCGCATCATTCAAAGAAATCGCCAATATATTTAAGAACGGGTAAAGTGTAATGACAACAACAAATAGCATAAATAGCGTCAATATGATATCAAAAGCTGTCCATTTCTTTTTCATTGTGTATGCTCCTTTCGTTCATTTATCATTAAAATACCCTACCTTCGCCTATTTTTTTGGCAAAGCCATTACAAATCAAAATTAGAATGACACTTATGACTGACTTAAAAATACCGATAGCTGTACCAAACGAATATCGGAACATACCAATACCATAATCTAAAGCATATAAATCTATAACAAGTGCCTTTTCCTGTACAATGTTGTTTCCTAGTAACATTTGTTTCTCAAATCCAATATTGATTAGATTACCAATATTTAAGATTAATAAAACGATGATCACAGAACGAATACTTGGCAAGGTAATATGCCACATTTGGCGGATTCTACTTGCTCCATCCACTTTTGCTGCTTCATATAATTGAGGATCTACACCCGCCATTGCAGCTAAATAAATAATGGCATTCCACCCTGTTTCCTTCCACACATCAGCTGCTGTTACAATCCCCCAAAACATCTCAGGCATTGCCATGAAATTGATAGGATTATCAATGAAGCCCATTCCTGTTAAGAGATTATTAATAATTCCTTCTTGTGAAAGCATTGTTATCACAATGTTAGCTGCAATAACCCATGAAACAAAGTGTGGTAGATAAGAAATCGTTTGTGTCCACTTTTTCACCACCATAAAGCGCAATTCATTTAATAGTAAAGCAAATACAATGGCTGAAGCGGTACCAAAAATAAGCCCTAAAATCCCCATACCTAACGTATTTTCTAATGCCGTATAAAACATGGGCTCATTAAATAAATCTTTAAAGTGATCAAGACCTGCCCAATCCTGCTCCAAAAAACCAAATTGTGGTTTATAATCCTGAAAGGCCATTAACCATCCCGCAATTGGGATATATTTAAAAACAATTAACCAAATAACAAATGGTATCGACATGAGAAGAAGTGCCTTTTGCTTACTTGCCCTTTTCCAAAAGCTTTTTTGGTCTGGTCCTGCAGAAGGTTTCTTCTTCTTTCTTAATCCTGTTCCCGTTCCTAGCTGAATTTGTTCTCCTACAGAAGTAGCAGCTTCAGGCTGTGTGTTTGACGCATTATTTGCTTGACTCATATTTTTCTCTCCTTACCTGAAAACCTAATTATCATGATTAAAGAAATCCTTAATCTATGTAAGCGCTTCTTACTTATATAATATTATAACGGAAACCGCTTTCCCCATATACCGTATAAACTAGTGATAAAACCTAGTAAAAAGGAGAGGTGATCGAATTTTATAGGCAATTTTTAGATGTTGACTAAAATACATCAAAAAGGAAGAGATTAAGACATAAAATACAAATTCGAATAGAGAGAGCCTGAATCCAAAAAATCGGAATCAAGCTCTACCTGATACTTTTTATTCGTTCGTACCCCAAAGTTCCATCGTATCTTTTACTTTTTGACTCATTAATTCATTTGCCTTTTCTATGTTCATTGCTTCTAATTCAGTAATCATATCATCCCATGCCTGATCAAAGTTTGCAGGGTCTCCTAAGATAGCTTGTGTAATACGTTGTTCTGTTAAATCATCGGCTTTTTGTTGAATAATTTGAAGCTCACTTCCAGCAGGAATACTATAATTGAATGCCTGACCATGTTTCGAAATTCCTAAATCTTCTGTTTGTGGGAACCAGTCAACCCAGTTTTCCATTTCATACTCTTTTAGAGCTTCTTTTTCTGCACTATTGAAGTTAGCAATTGTCTGTTCTTCAGAGTTAGGAGTGATAGGCTGCCCACTTGAATCTACCGCACCATTACCCCATTGAGGAAATGGATAGACATAGTAACCAACACCTGTTTCTTTAGAATAATCAGCGTCACTGTTCATTCTTTCGCGATCCTCTTCTTGCATAACTCGTTTACCATCAACCATGTCATAGTGTTCGCCTTCAATTCCCCAATTCACAAGAATCTGCGCCTCTTCCGATGCCATCCAATCTAGAAATTCAAATGCCTCTTCTTGATACTCACTAGTTGAAGAGATTGCTATTCCCCAACCACCAGCGAAGCCATAATTTTTCAAAGATTTAGATGTGTATTCTTCACTGATAGTCACTGGAAGTGGTGCATACGTTCTCCACTCTTTCCCATCTGCTACTAAAGCCTTATCAGCATCAGTAAAATTCCAGTCTTGGTCTGCAATGCTTAATACTCGTCCTGAAGATAACTTAGAAATATACGTGTCATATGTGTGTGTAAATGATTCCGGGTCAAGCAACCCTTTTGCATTTATACTATTTAACCATTTAAAATATTCTTTTAATTCTGGACGAAGGAATTTATAAGTTGCCTCTCCTGCTTCCTCATCTACTACCCATTGACCATCTCCTGCAAATCCTGCCGCAAAACCAGCTGGATCCCCGACTGTAATTAACCAACGCCAGTCACTCCCTAGTAAAGATAGTGGAATGGTTTTTTGCCCATCGATTTCCGGGTACTTTTCATAATATTCCGTTAGTGCCGCTTCAAAGTCTTCTAGTGTCCGGATCTTGGGATAGCCTAACTCACGCAAGACATCTAATTGAATTTGGAAGGTTCCACTTGTAGACCAATAAGCATTTTCTACACCATAAGTACCAACTGTATAGATACTTGGGTCATCTAATGAATTACGTAGTCGATCTAATTGATCGCCATACATCGCTTTTAAGTTTTCACCTTTTTCTTCGATCAAATCATCAAGCTTAATAACACCACCAGCTTCGATCAATTTTCCAATATCGCCTTTGGCAAAAATAAGATCAGGATACTCCCCACTTGCTATCATCAAAGGAATAGCCTCATCGTTTCCTCCAACTGGGTAATCCATTTCTAATTTGATACCAGTTTCTTCTGTTATTCTTTTGGCAACTGGATCATCAAACGTTTTTTCTTCTCCTCCATCAGCATTGAAGAATGTTAAAGTTATTGGTTCATCTGAGGAACCCTCTTCTTCATTTTCAGCCTCTTTTGAAGTTTCGCCATCACTGCATGCTGCAAGTGCGATCAAAGTAAATAGAATAAGCACTGCATGCAACCATTTTGATAGCTTTTTAGCCATATTAACCCCTCCATTTTTGGATATTTTTATATATTAATTATAAAATTAATACCTTAGGCCATTGACTGCGCTTAAAGTCAGTCCCTTTAAATTAAATTTCTGTAAAAATCGATAAACAAGCAGGGTTAGAACAGTTGCATTGATATAATCATCTCTTAATCGATGATAGATGGCTTTGACCTGCAACAATTATTCCATGATTAGAGAAATCATCGGTATCTGTAAGCGCTTCCCTATAATTATAATGGAAACCGCTTTCTCCATATACCGTATAAATTAGTGATAAAATCCTGTAAAAAGGAGAGGTGATCGAGTTTTATAGGTAATTTTTAGATATGGATAGCAATGCTCTGTTAGAAAAACTCGCATTCACTCGTCCTTTAACCGATGTGTTAGCTTTTCTAATACTTTAGACATCAAAATTTTCACTTCGTCGCAATACTTCCTGAAAAAAATTTATACTTTCCTAGCGTAAAAAAAGAGAAGCTGTTGCTAAAATCAACTCCTCTTCTTGAAACCTCAGTTTAAGTTATGGTAGAACATTGGCCAGTGCCTCTAATGCCTGATAAACCTTATCTTTCTCAATAATAAAATCGATCCCTTCATTATTTTTGTTTAGCGCAAAATATTTATCATCCATCGATAAAAATTCCAAGGAGTAAGTTGGGTCTTGTTCCTGATCCGTATCAGCTGTATATTGAATCATTAATTCCCGCTCCATCTCTTGAGGCAAATCTTCCACAACTTCATCAAAAGTTAGTCCTGCTAAGGTTTGATATGCCTCTCTCCAATCTATTAAATGTATTGGCTTATCATTTATTATAAAGGACGACTCTGTTTCTTCTTCGTCCTCTGATCTCTTGTGTTCCCCCAAAACCGTCCAATGGTATTCGTTTGATTGAATTTTTAATTCTTTCACTGCATTTAATGGGAGAATATGAACAAAATGATCAATTAAATCAAAGGAAGGATGACTATATGGCTCTAAAGCTTCCGTTGTCACAGTAAATACTTCGTCCTCCCCTTCCAATTTAGCATAGTATTGCTGATTGGCAGCAGGCTCCCCGATAAGCAATGTTTCTGATTGGTCCTTTGCTTGAAAGGTAATTTTAAAATCTGTTTTTCCGAGCTTTGTTGCATCCTCCACAACTTGAGTTTTAGTTAAGCCTTCGAGTCCACCCAGGATTGCTTCCATTTTCGAAAAGGCTACACTATATACACTTTTATATGGCTGATACATATACCATCCGCTAATATGGGCAAGTGACTCGCGTTCCGTAAAAGGGGAGTCATTACGAAGCTGGATAATTTCCGTTCCATTCTCAATATCAATCTTCTCTAATTCTTTGGCATTGATGCTAATAATTTGATTATCTAACAAGCTATTTACATTTAATGGAATGGTTTCAATATCCGTTCGATCCACTAGATAAATCGTTTCTGTTTCATGATGTTCAATATAATATTTATCCCCATTTACATTCGTCTGACCAACTGATACACGTTGTTTGTCTCCATCCTCATCCGCAAATACGACAGTAACCTCTGGAAATTGCAAACTTACCTCATTTGGTTTAACATTTGCTTCGACTCCTTGTAATCCTTGCATTGTTTCCACAAAATGAGAAACCTTTTCATTATTTTGTTCACGTCCCACCCCCTGTAATCTCCATTGATCACTTTCCTTCTTTAACTCCACTTTTTTGTCTGCTAATACTTTAATACTCGTAATCTCCTTAAAATCTTTCACGATAGCCACATTTTTGTTATCATTCTTCTCGGAATCGGTCTGATTTGAAATGATAAAAAGTAGGGCGACAATGGCAATGATACCTAGTACTAACCAAATGATAAATTTATGCTTTTTCATCCTTACGCTCCTTGTTCTCATTTGACATTTCTAATTCCATTACTTCAAATGGCTTACGCATATTAAACATAATAAAAAAGGTAGCAATACTCATACAAAACCAAATCGTAATACTAGGTGCAAAGTAATAGATAACACCTAATGATACAAAGGTAGATAGATTTAATAATGTTGTTTTAAAAAATTTAAAATTGGCATATATCGCGACAAGCCATAAATTTTTTATTTTTACTTCAAACCTTGTTAATATAGGAAAGGCATATAATAAAATGAGTAATGCGACAATAATTAAAATAAAGATAATCGGTGTTAAAACCTGGATATTAAAGCCTGTATAACGCAAATCTAACAGTAGAATAACGAGGATCGTCCATTTTAACAGCCAATACTTCGTACCAATCATGAAGTTCTTCTTATAATAGGTCCAAAAATCCTTTGTCGGACTGATTTCTTTCTCTCGAACTAACTTGCCCATTGACGCAAAAAGTGCAGCAAAGGCAGGCCCAGCTGGTAATAGCGCCAAATAAAATAATAGAATATTATCCAATGTTAATTCGACAAATAAAAATACCACCAAAAAAAGAATATTTGCAAGCATAAAATAGATATTTGTCATCAAAAAATAATAAATATATTGTAATGCAACATAAAGCGGTCGATCTATCCCCATTTCCATTCCCCCATTCTATTCATGTCTTTCCTGTAATTCTATCGCTCTTTTTTGAAATTCCTTTGGACTAATGCCAATATATTTTTTGAACTTTTTATAAAAATAATCAATATTATGATAACCAACCATTTCTGACACTTCATAGACCTTTAGCTTTCTTTCTTCTAGTAATTGTTGTGCCTTTTGCATCCGTACTTTGTCTAAATATATATGAAAATAATCCCCTGTATAATTTTTAAATTTTTTTCCTAAATAAGACGGATTATATTTAAATAGCTCTGCCATCAATTTCAAATTGAGTTCCTTATCATAATATTGCTCGATATATTGGATGATTTTTTTGACAGGATCATCAATATTTCCAACAAATCCGTTAACCTTTGTCGACAATTGAATAAATCTTTGCTTAAGACAATCTAATAACATGATTAAATTAGGAGATTGGTAGATTTGTTCCATCCATTCGTCAAGCTTTATTTCTTTTACATCAGGATTAGTTTTGCTAAGGCGATTATAGACATTTTTCACCAGCTCGATTAATTCCACGAGAATATTTTCCTTTTTAACCACATGTCGTTGATAGTATTCCTTGATTTCGTCCAACAAATGATCTAGCTTTAAAAAGTTCTCAAATTCAAGTACTTGTGATATTTTATCATCCCAATTCTGCGCTGCTTTTGGTCTATTTTCTCTAGAATGAATGATTCTATCTGTAAAAATAATGGTATCGTCATAACTAAATCGAAAATCTTCCAAATGACGTAAGGACTGATAACCTGTAGATAAATCTAATAGGGAGAATGTTTTTTCTACTAGTTGTATCTTAGTATCCCTTGCAATCGATTTTATTTTCATTCTAGCCTTTTCCAAATAACTCTTTATTGTGGATCGATCATAATTAATGAATAGAATGCAAATACTCTGTTCCATCTGTAAGATTTTTGTCTGATAGTCCTCCATAGACAATAGCTTATTCTGTATGTTTTCCCAATCAATTGGTTTACTTGCAATTATATTTGCTAAATGAAAGGTATCATTTTCATAAGTGAATAAAAGCCTCTGACTTAATGTGTCTAGTTTTCCTACTAATAGATCCTTCCATTCCTGCTTCTCCACCATTTTTTCATAGTGAAGTAGTTGGGAATCCAGCTTACGTTCTTCGATACATTTTTCTTTTATTTTTTGGATTAATGGGATTAATTCATTTTCGTCTACTGGCTTTAACAAATAGGATTCCACTCCTAAACGGATCGATTCCTGTGCAAAGGTAAAGTCAGAGTATCCCGACAATACGACATATTTAGCAGTATTTCCAAATGCCTTTGCACGGGCCACCATATTAATTCCACTAATTCCTGGCATCTTAATATCCACAAAGACGAGATCTGGGTTTTGCTGTCTAATTAATTCCAATCCTTCTCTTCCATTTTTAGCAGTTCCAACTATTCGATAACCATACGACTTCCAATCAATAATTGAGCATAAGCCTTCACGAATTAATGGTTCATCGTCAACAAAGAGTACTTTTAACATAGGTGAATTACCTCCCTTTCAAAGTCGATTGTTTAGTTCTTCTGCTTAGGTAAATTCATCGACATTGTCGTTCCGCTTCCTTCAACACTGTCCATCCTAATGCCATATTTGTCACCATATAGTAAGCTAATTCGTTGATGGACATTGTGTAACCCAATACTATTCCCATTTGATTGATAGTCTTGATCTTTCATTCTATTATTTAATTCATTTAACTTTTCTAAAGACATTCCTACCCCGTTGTCATTTACTTCTACAAGAATATCGTCCCCATCTTCTTGGATGCGAATTCGTAACATCCCTGGCTCTTCCTTCATTTCTAAACCATGAATGATCGCATTTTCGACTAATGGTTGAATCAATAATGGTGTTATTTTATAAGAAAGGATATTCTCATCTATCTCCATTTTATAGGATAAGTGTTCCCCAAATCGTAGCTTCTGAATTTCTAAATAGTTTTCAATTAAAGCAACCTCTTCACTCAATGGGATCGATTGATCAGTTCGCTTTAGGGAAGAGCGCATCATTTTGCTAAGCATTTTTATTACTTTTGCTACCTCAGGATCTTTATTCAATATAGCCTTCATTCGTATCATTTCTAATGTATTATAAAGAAAATGTGGATTGATTTGACTTGCGAGCATCTTAAAATCCATCTCTTTTTGTTTGCGCTTCCAAGTCTCTTCTTTAATCTTATGAATATAAACTTCATCAATTATTTTTTGCACACTTTCGGATGTGGTTTGTAAATCCTTGTACACGTCTTTTATTTCATCATGACCCTTCATTTCCTGTGTAATATGGAAGTTTCCTTTTGCTACTTGGAACATGGCCCTTCGTAATTGCTGAATTCTTTTATGAAAACTATTCGTAAAAAAGCCAATGAGTATTAGTGAAATAGAAAGTGCACCCAAACTAATGAGAAAGCCTCGTGTAAAAATAGTATTCGGTTCATGAATAATGCCGTCAATTGGAACTTGTGTTGCTATTTGAATCGTATTATCTAGTGATTTCTCTGGTCGAAAACTATGAACATTAACCTTCACTGTTTCCTCATTAATCGTTTTGTCCATTACATAATTACCAATATCTGCATTTCTGTTCTGATAAAAATTAGCGTGTCTACCAAGTAAGGCAATATTTTGATTATACACGATCCTTTTATTATCAAGTGTAATAAAGGTATTATAGGAAACACCTTCTACTACAGATTTTAATATATCGGGGGATATATAAATAACTAATACACCTAAAGGTTGATTCTCATGATCAAAAACCGTTCTTGTGAGCGCTAAGTATTTCTTGCTTGTCCAATGATCCTGCATATATAACCATGTCAGTCTCCCACGCTTCATTAATGCATTTTGATACCAGTGTTGATTTTGGATGACCTTATTCGCATAAATAAAATGAGAATCAGTAATGATATCCTTTTTCATAAAAAATTGGATTTTTTCGATTTCTTCATAATAGGTTAAATAATCATCAAAAACTGGATATTGATTATAGGCATTATACACTTCAAGTGGAGAGTCATACTGACCAGCTAGAAATGTTTTTAAGTCTTGATTGATATAGATTAAATCAGATATATTGATCACACGCTTGATGATTGATTTTAAGCGCATCTCCATTTTATCTGCATTTGCCTCTACTTCACTCATCGTATTGGACAAAACGATTTCCCTTGTTCCAAAATTCAAATAAGCACCAACAAGAAGAATGGGGATTGCAGTCACCAAAATGAAAATTCCTAATAGCTTGTACTTCACCTTAAGTAGTTTTTTCAAAAACAATCCCCCTTCCTTCTTTCGTTTTTTTTGCCACTCTCGATTTGGATTACGTACAAATTAGTTCAGGATTTTGCTAGAAATGGCGTTTATTGCTTGGATAAATGTCATTTTGGGCCGGCAGTTTGCCCATTCTGGCGTTTATTGCTTGGATAAACGTCATTTTGGGCCGACAGTTTGCTCATTCTGGTGTTTATAGCTTGGATAAATGTCATTTTGGGCCGACAGTTTGCTCATTCTGGTGTTTATAGCTTGGATAAACGTCATTTTGGGCCGACAGTTTGCTCATTCTGGTGTTTATAGCTTGGATAAACGTCATTTTGACCTCGCATTTGCTCATTCTGGTGTTTACAGCTTGGATAAAAGTCAAGTCCTAAATATTGTGTAAAAGCTGTTACCATATTTTCAACGGTTGCTATGTTGGTTTGATTTGGTTCTAGTAGTGGCCTTAAGGCCACTACTAGAACCAAATCTTCGCACAATTTTTATTCGTCTGTTGTTTTTTTCAAAAAAGTACGATTGCCGAGATCTAATGTATCAGCATAATCCATGAGTGCTGCCGCAATGAGACGAAAAGCAGATTGGTGATTCGGGAATGT
The DNA here is from genome assembly GCF_055392695.1 of Gracilibacillus sp. JCM 18966. Lineage (NCBI taxonomy): Bacteria > Bacillati > Bacillota > Bacilli > Caryophanales > Bacillaceae > Gracilibacillus > Gracilibacillus sp. JCM 18966. The sequence goes on from NZ_AP043883.1 coordinate 3,933,640, forward strand.
CCGAATCACTCGTTCTCGTCTTCGGATTTCGGAGTTCAGTCTCTCTATCATATTCGTCGTACGCAAACTGATGTGGTGCTCATCTGGCTCCGCGAAAAATTGCGTGGCATCATCGAAGCCCTCATCCAATATGTCTACTGCTTTTTGATAGCCTCTAGTATCTTCATATGTTTTGATAAATTGATCTTTGAGTAATCGGGCTCTTTCTATGTTTTCTGCTTTAAAAATCGCTTTAAGATGATTACGTGCTTCTTTCGAGTTTTTTCGTGGTAGGGTTTGAATCATATTTCGCAACATATGAACGGTACAACGCTGCCAACTAACTCCAACAAACGCTTCCGTTATCGCCGTTTTCAGCCCTTTATGGGCGTCAGAAATAATTAATTTCGGTGATTGTAATCCTCTTGATTTTAGTGATTCAAAAAATTGATACCAGCTTGTTTTTGATTCCGCATGATCTACTTTCATTCCTAGAATTTCACGTTTATTTTCATCATTAATTCCAATCGCGAGATACACCGCTTTAGAGACTACCTTGTCATGCTCACGCACTTTAATATACATCGCATCTACATAAATATAGCGGAAATTCATCACATTCAGTGGTCGATCAGCCCACTCATTCACCACTGGATCTAGCTTTTTCGTCAAGTTAGAGACCATAGATTTCGATACAGATTCCCCACATAATTCCTCTACAATTTTGGTTATTTTTCGAGTGGAAACACCATTGACCACCATTTCGATCATTGATAATAATAAGGCTTGATCACATCTTGTATATTTCTCAAAAATCTCTGTTGAGAATGCACCGCTACGCGTACGAGGAACTTTTAACTTTATCTTACCAGATGCCATAATCAGCTCTCGGTCATAATAGCCATTGCGGTAATCTTTTCGCTCCGCATTTCGTTCATAAGCATTGGCTTGAATATAATGGTCACGTTCATTTTCCATATATTGATTCAGTAACAATACAAGCGATGATTTGACTACTTCATTTAATCCTGATTGCATTACCTCGTCTTTAATTTTATCGAAATCTAGTGTAAAATTGATTTGGGCCATCATATATTCCTCCTATTTTTGTTTTTGTGGTTGAAAACATTGTAACATGAGGAACTATGATGCCCTTTCTTTTTACACAATTATATAGACATAATCTGGATAAATGTCATTTTGGCCGGCAGTTTGCCCATTCTGACGTTTATAGCTTGGATAAACGTCATTTTGACCTCGCATTTGCTCATTCTGGCGTTTATTGCTTGGATAAACGTCATTTTAGGCCGGCAGTTTGCTCATTCTGGCGTTTATTGCTTGGATCCCACATTCTCTAGTTAAGAGTTATCTCAGAACAATTCTGTAAAATCTTTTCACTACTTCCCCTCTAATGAAGCAATAAATATCCTATTCATGGTGCAAACGCTTTTAAAAGAGGAACAAAAAAAGCGCCTGTAATATCCCTATGCAGAAGATGACGTTCCAATAGCTGTGGACTAACAGACGCTAATAGACTAAGTATAGTATGGAGCACCTATTACTATGGAAATTGCTCCACCGAACAAATCTGTGGCTGGCTAACTTAGAAATTAGTCTACCAAGTTACCATTTGTTTCAATCACTTTTTTATACCAGTAATAGCTTTTTTTCGGAATTCTTTCTAATTCCTTTTCATCTTGTTCATCCCGATCAATGTAGACAAAGCCATATCTTTTTTGATAACCGTTTAACCAGCTTAAAAGATCGGTAAAGGACCATGCGCAATAGCCGAGTAATTCTACTCCATCTGTCAATGCTTTTTGAATTTCTACAATATGTTCCTTGAGGTAATTAATTCGGTAGTCATCCTCAATGGTACGCTGCTCTGTTAGATGATCATAAGCACCTAAGCCATTTTCCGTCACCATCATTGGTAAATCATAGCGATTTTGTAGTCTTCTTAAAGCAATTCGAATACCAATCGGATCGATTTCCCATCCCCATTTCGTTTTTTCTAAATGAGGATTCGACACATTGGCAAACATCCTTTTCTCAGGACTTTGTGCTTGCTCTTCTTTTGGCTGCATAAGATAAGGATCGGTTGCTTGAAAATCTTTTTCCAAATCTGCCTCACTTTCTTGAAGAGGGAATTCAATCTCATTTGCCCTTACCGTACCTCCATGATAATAATTTACACCAAGAAAATCTGGTTTAGCAGATTGCAGCAGCTCCAAGTCATCATCTTTGATGGATGGTGCTACTCCTAATTTTTCTAGTTGCTTAAAAGTCACTTTAGGATATTTACCATTTACATAGACATCTAACCACCAGTGATTTTGAAATTCTTCCCCATTCAGTGCTGCTAACACATTATTCGGTTCACAATCAAGGCTGTACATGGGTCCATAGCCAAAGCTTGGTCCAATCATACCATTTGGAACTAATTCATGAAAACTGTTAATGGCCTTTGCATTTGCTAGATTAATAATATGATTTGCTTCAAACATTCGCTTCACATCAGCGATATTTGGTGGATGTGCTTCCCAGCGGTAACCAAGTGCTGTAAATACGTTTTGTTCATTAAAGCTTACCCAATATTTTACCTTATCTTTAAATCTTTCAAATAAAATTCTAGCATAATGATCAAAATCGTCTATCACTTCTCTCGATTCCCAGCCTTGGTATTCGTCCTGTAAGGCTTGTGGAATATCCCAATGATATAATGTCAAAACAGGCTCAATGTCATATCTCTTAAGTTCATCAATGAGATTTTCATAGAATAGTAACCCTTTTTCATTTACCTCCCCTTTACCACTTGGAAGAATTCGACTCCATGCAACAGAAAAACGGTAGGCCTTCAATCCCATTTCTACCATTAAACGAACATCTTCTTTGTAACGATGATAATGATCTACTGCTATATCTCCATTTGTTCCTTGGAAGGTTTTCCCTGGTATCTTCGTAAATTGATCCCAGATGGAAGGACCTTTTCCATCTACATCCCATCCTCCTTCGATTTGATATGCTGCTGATGCCGCTCCCCATAAAAACCCTTCAGGAAATTTGTCTAATTTATCATGATACATCTGACTGATCGGCTCCTTTTATAATTGTATTACCAAGCTTTTTGGTTGATTGGGATATAAAGTGAACCTCTTTTCCGACACATCTGCTTCTGAATAAAGAGGCAAATAGATTTCCAAGGTTTGTTCAATCTCACTTAAAAGCTCCATAGCTATATTTTTCTTAGTAAGATCCCACTTTAAAAAAGTAACCTGCATTTGTTCCGGAAGTCGAATGCCACGAATCTCTCCCTGTTTCAATGAATTAGGTAAAGCACCTAATAGTGTTAAGCGATGATGGCTATAGTCAACGAGCATTTCATGAACCACTTGAGGTAACGCCCCATTGCCATCTACATTAAACACCTCTTGATCATTATAGTGTGACATCATTAAAGAGGTATAGAAGCAATTATTTTTTACGAGCAAATGGAAGACCTCTTCCACAAGATCTGGCATATGAAATTGCGTCGCACAAAGAGCAGAATGCATACGACCATGTGTCGAGGACGTATCTGCTTCATTATTTAAAAGCCATGCTTCTAACCTCTTATCAAAAGCTATTTTGGCTGCACGCCACATCTTCGGATCTGTAATTTCATTAAATTCTCTGCTTTGAAAGACAGGGTAAAGATGAGAAAAATGCCGATGGTTGTAGTTCTCTTCTTTTCCTGGAGTTAACCATTCCTTTAAAGCACCATCTTCATTGATTTGATAGGCAGGTAATTTTTGTAGCATTTGTTGCCACTTAGTGCGCTCTGGTGAGTCCATTGATAAAATATCATGTGCTATCATTAAATTTGTTAACACTTCCTTGGCTACAGCTATATCCTGTGTTGCATTATCCGCGCATCCATTTTCAGCAGAATAGGAAGGGGTAAATCGATAGGTGCCATCCTCGTCCTCGATTAAGAAATCCTCATAGAATAATACAATTTCCTTTAAAAACGGTATCGCTTCTTCTTTTAGAAAGATTTTGTCCCCAGTAAACCGATAATATTGGAAGTACCAATGGGCGAGCCAGCCTGCTCCACAGGTCCAAAAATGTAATGGCCAATCCTCATTCCAATGAAGGTGCTTACCACTGTTACTAGCATGAATGGCAGCCATCACCCCTCTTGCTCCATAATATTTTTTAGCATTTTCTCTAAACTCTGGGATGAGTTCTTTTATTAAGCGAAAGTAACCTTGCATACCCTCAAGTTGATGACTAGATAAAGCTGCTGCAATGGATAACTCTACATTGGTATCAAAAGTGAAATCCCCACTCCAGGCAGGCTCAAAGGTTCCTGTCCAGATTCCTTGTAGGTTAGGAGTTAATTCACCGGCACTACATATATACATATACCTTCCTGCATCATACATTTTTTCTAACAGCACTGGTGAAATTGATTTGTTTCTTTTAGCTTCTAATACGATATCATCAATTGATCTCAACCTTTCGTGATCAGTTGCTAGACTTAGCTCCACCCGCTCAAATCTATCTCGATGAATGTCACAATGTTTCTGAAAAAGCTTAGTATAAGTTATACCATTCTCTATCATTTTGGAAAAAACTGATCTCTTGCTCTCTATATCATATGGTATAATTTTCATGACGAGTATTGTAGGTGAAGTGGCACAAATATTGATTGCTTCATGACTAGTGATTAGCTTATCCGCACCAATTACTTGGATCCAAACATCATATCCAGCATCACTATACTCATAATCAAATTGTGCATGAATGACATTTTCTTCTATGACTGTTCGCTGTTTCATTTTTTTATCCACATATTGCTTTAAAGAAATATGATAATTTGCTGGACTTAATTCATGAATAATAGCATTATTCGTTTGGGATACGAACGTTTTCCGACGATAGCTCTGATGATTAACTTGATAGGAAACTTGCAATTCACCAGTTTCATAATCGATACTTCGCCTATATCGGGAATAATTGTGATGATCTGTCTCGATAAATAAATGAAAACCAGGATGGTAAGGATCACTCATCGTCAATCCTTCATAGCCTAATTCTGTAGACTTTCGATAATAATAGGCAATGGCCTCTTCATACCCTTTTGTTCGGATTATTTCACGTACTTTATCTAGATATGGTGCCATTTCTGGCAGCTGATCACTATTTCCTTGAGGTAAGTATAGTCTGCAATGATTGCCAACAATCGTATCCTTTATTGGATCTCCAAAAACCATGACACCATGGCTTCCGTTACCACTTACTAGCGCATCCTCCCATTTCTGGGCTGGGGTTTCCGTCCAAATACCTTTTCGTGGTAGAATATGCTTCATCATTTCTCAGCCTCTCTTCCATTGAATAGATTGTAATTTTAATTTTTCTATCCATAGATAAATGTCCTTCTTATCTTGCCATGGTTTCAATACACAATTGACATCGTTCCATGTCTTCGTATCGATTTCTTTCGAACATAGAGGCTCTAGCATTTTCTCGTTATCATATATTTTTAATACACCACTACCTTTTGCGCGGATTGTTATCTGATTGTTATCGCTCGCTTCCACATTTCTGAACATGATCCACCCCTCGTTATCCGTTGTTACACAAGGTTTCTCCTCTTCGCCTTTTGTTAAATAAACGTTGTCGTATGCATCATAATTCTCGGTAGGAGTGAGGCCATCAAGCGATCTTCCCGTTATTTCCTCGCCTTTCATAGGGTATAGATCAGATCTAATAAAAAGCTCTTCACTGGATGAACCTACTAAAAATTGAACAAAGCCTTTTTCAAGTATGTATTGTTCTTTCCTAACATCAAAGACATGTAATTGATCCGAATGTATCGATATCGTCATACTTTTTTCTTCTTTGGGTAAAAGAACTACTTTTTCAAATCCAACGAGTAATTTATTTGGTCTTTCGTAATAGGTTTCCGTAAAACGGACATATATTTGCACAACCTCTTTAACTGGTATATTACTTTCATTCCTAATTGTAAAGGATAGTTTTATAGGTTGATCATTTGATATGATGGCTGGTTCAGTCTGGAGATTATGATAAGAAACTTCAGCATAGTGTAAGCCATGGCCAAACGGAAATAATACATTGTCTTCCGCATACTGATACGTACTTTTCCCTTTTCGAATATCATAATTCAAAATGGATGGAAGCAGATCATTATTCTTGTACCAGGTCATGCTCAGCTTTCCTGATGGATTATTTTCACCGAAAAGTGTAGCTGCTAAGCTGTTTCCTAATTCCTGAGAGCCATGCGAACTATAGATAATGGCAGGTACATGCTCTTTTTCCCAATTTAAAGCATAAGGATAACTACTAATCACGACAAGAATCATGTTAGGGTTTGCTTGATAAACTGCACGAATCAATTCCTGTTGATAATCTGCTAAATTAATATTTTTCCGATCTTCTGTTTCTTTGCCATTTATCATTGGATGATTTCCTACACAGACAACTGCAACCTCACTATTTTTTGCCATCTCTACAGCCTGATCAATACCATTCTCAATAACGATACGCTCAAATTGCGAGGGATCTTGCTCAGAAGTATTGACACGACCTTCTTTATCAATGGATATATTTTCTCCATTCCAGCTTTCTAATTGGTAGTATGCATTCGTCTTATGATTAACTTTTACTTTTTCTCGGTTAAACCAATCAAAAACCTCTTCTTTTGTAGCTATAAAGGAATCAGCAGACTCGTGCAGTGTTAAATATTTACCTGTTACTGGACTCTTAAATAAATGCCAATTTTCACCCCAATCTTCATCTACTATCATCGCTTTTTTCGGTTCATTTTTTCCTAATGCCATCCATTCTTTCTTTTCATTAATTGTTAACGTTTTTCCACCTTTTGTTCGCCATATAACCCGGTCAAACCCATCACAAAAAGAAATTTTGGTATCTGGCAAGTAGTTTTGAATTCCTGCTAGTGGTGTAATGGTATAAGGAGGATAGCCAGTATACCAATCTCGATAAATATGATTTGCGGTTGGACCAATGATAGCTATATCTTTAATCTCTTTTGATAGTGGTAGTAATGATTGGTTATTTGTCAAAAGAACAATGGATTCATTTGTTGCCTCTCTAACCAGCTTCTGATGTTCCACACTACACATTTTGTCTAGATCAACACTGCTGTAAGGGTTTTTGCGATTGTTTTCATCAAAGTGGCCTAAACGAAAACGAACTTTTAATATACGATTTACCGCTCTGTCGATATCTTCAGGTTGAATAAGCTGCTTGTCTAGTGCTCTTTTCGCAGCATCCTCGACCACTTTTTTGCGATCAACAAAACAATCGATTCCTTTTTTTAGCGCATCGGCAAGAGCTTCCTCATAGGTAGGATAATATTTATATTCTTCGACATTTAATGTTAGTGCTCCACCATCACTGACGATAAATCCATCCATGCCCCATTCCTTTCGAACGATTTCCTCGATTTCATTTATTTGCATGCATGGGATACCATTGACACCATTATAAGCTGTCATCATTGATAATGCCTTACCTTCTTTAAAGGCAGGTTCAAATGCTTTTAAGTAATATTCTCTTCGGTTTCTTAGATCAATGCTATTAGAGGTGGATTCTCTTCCGACCTCATTATTATTGCCATAAAAATGCTTAGGAGCTGCAACAAGCTTGACATAGAAAGGATCTTCACCTTGCATCCCTTTAATCAATTCTTTTGAAAGCTCTCCGGTTAAATAAGGATCCTCACCATAAGCTTCCTCTGTTCTTCCCCATCTAGGGTCTCTTTCCATGTCTATCGTTGGTGCCCACAAGGTTAATCCTGTCTTCTCATTCTTTAATTGATAAAAAATTCTTGCCTCATCCCCGATCATACTTCCGACCTGATACAGAAGTTGTTTATTCCAGGTTTGGGACAATCCGATTGGCTGCGGAAAAACACTAGTTTTACTACCTTCCCTATCTACTACTCCGTGCGCTGCTTCCCCTCCAACCGCATATTCTTTTATGCCTAACCTTGGTACAGCACTTTGCGAGGTGCTTAAAAGGGTAATTTTTTCATCTAAAGTCAACGCTTCCATTAAAGTTTTTAATCTTTGTTCAAGTGAATATTTAGTCGATTGAATAATAGCTAAACGATTCATTTAAAACCCTCCTCCAAGAAACCGGTTTCTTTTTTTCAAAAAAAATAGTGCATTTTTAAAAAAAGTTCCTACGATGTCTGATGGCATGTTTCATTTATTAAGCAATATGGTTAAAAGGGATTACCTCATACTTAAAATGCTCCTATAAATTTATTTTATATATCATTATATTAGAAAACCTTAGTATGAAAAACCAATAAAATTAGACATAAAAACATTAAATTATAGTGATTCTTTATGAATTTCCAATTAAATACAGTTCCTTATTATATTACTTTCTTTTATGTTTTCGTCAAAAGAATATATTCTTTATTATTTATCATCAATAAACCTTACCTCTTTAATCAAGTGATTCATATTGATAAACTCTTAGCTAGAGGAGACGTACATTGAATGACGCTTGTCAGTCTTCCTGCTTCGTCTTCCGTTTTATCCATAATAGGAAAATAGAGGTAAAGGAAACTACTGTCGCTAACTGATACATCTGATTTATTTCGATAAAACGTAATAACCACCCAGCTATTAAATTCCCTATTATTCCGGCCAAACCGAGTGCCACTGCCCAATAAATTGTTTGACCAGTTGCTCGGTATTTAATAGGTGTCAGCTCATCAACATAAGCGACAGCAACAAAATAATGAATGCTATATGATAGACTTAGTAAGATTTGTGACCATACTAATGTATCTAGATTGTCGCTTATACCTAGTACAAGCCAACGTAGGCCATAAAAAAAAGCTACTGATGTTAACAATATAGGAAAAGTAAAAACACTCATTAGTTTTTTTGACATAGAGAAAAATGGGACTTCTAAAATGGATTTAATTAAGAGAGCGATACCAACTAAACTAATCGATGCACCTAAATCCTGTAAGTATACGGCATAAAAGGAGTTATTTGCATGAACTGGCAAGTGTAAAAAAAAGCTGAAGATTAGAAATAGAGAAAATGCTGGATTATAAAATAAACGAATAACCTTCTTTAAATGAAACTGCTTTTTTTTAGCTGTCTGAACCGGTAATTGAAGTGCAAGGATTAGAGCAAAAACAATTAAACTACTATGTAAAACAAACATAATATCTAAACCAAAAATGTCTAGCAATCTTCCAATCGCCACCACCCCTACTGCGTACCCTATGGATCCCCACAGACGAATCTTTCCAAAATCTTTTCTACTTCCAATTATTGATATTGCTGTCACATCTGCAATCGGCGGAATAGCACTATGAAAAAAGAAATAAATAATATTTAAAATGAGTAAATGTTCAAAATTTATAGTAATAGGAAACCACAAGGCAGTTGTTGCTGCACCTAAAATCATAATCAATAATGTTATTTTAGGGGAATTAAGATAATCGGTTAACATGCCCCATAACGGTTGTGCAACGACCATTACCATCGGGCCAACCGCAAATAATACACTAATTTCCACAGAGTTTAATCCGAAATCGACGTAGAATAAATTTAAAAATTGAAATGCACCAGTACCAAGAGAAAAACAAAAGTAAAATAACTTTAAAAATCGATACTTGTTCATCGTTAAATTATCCTTCCTTATAAGAAAATTGCTAACCTTAGGTGAGTCACTTTTTCTACTTTATGAGAAATGTCCATATATTGTAGAATACTGAAGCTATCCAATGATAAGCATTTATTAACAAAAAAATTAAATAAGACCTTGTACCAAACAAATGATACAAGGTTTTTTTAATCTAATTTAAAACTGGACTTCGATTCCTTTTTCACTCGATTCATAAATACCACAAAGTATCTTCATTATTTCAACACCATCTTCCACAGGGCTAAAAGTTTGTGTTTCACCTTTTACACTTGCAATAAAATGATCAATTTCATTTTGAAAGGCCTGCACAAAGTCAAAGGATTTATTGTCTATTTGTGGAGCGGCATTTAAAATAGTATTATATCTCTCTGTAATTACATGTAGTTCTGGCTCTAGTTCGATTCCTCCGTTTTCTCCATAGAGATTTACAGTAATCATATCTTCTTTGGCGTGAAGAGTAAAACTAACATCTACCATTAGAGATGCTCCATTTTCAAAACGAATAATAGCATTTGCTAAATCTTCAACAGTATTTTTACTTGGATCATAATCTGCCGCTTGATAAAATGATAAATTTTCAACATTTGAGCGGTTACCAAGCTTACTATATGTATTTCCACTAACTGACTTCACTTTTGGCTTACCCATTAAGTACCAACATATATCAATAACATGTACACCTAAGTCTATTAGTGGGCCGCCTCCTGAACGTTCTTTATCAGCAAACCAACCACCTGGATTTCCCAATCTTCGTAAACATGAAGCTTTTGCATAATAAATTTCACCTAAATCCCCGCCATCGACAAATTTTTTAACAATTTTGGTGTTTGTCGCATATCTGCGCACAAAGCCTACTTGTAAAATTTTACCGCTACTTTTAACGGCCTCCTCCACTTTCATTGCTTCTTCTACTGTTTTACAGAGAGGCTTTTCTACTAGAACGTGCTTCCCTGATTGTAAGGAAGCAATAGCTATTTCAGCATGTGTATTGTTCCATGTACATATGCTTACTGCTTCAATATCTTTATTTGCTAGCAATTGAAGATAATCTGTGTATACATGTGTTGCTTGATATTTATTTGCTTTTTCATTGGCCCTTTTTTTATTCAGATCACAAATTGCAAAAATCTCCACTTCTGGATGATGATGATATGACTCTAAGTGACTTTCAGAGATTGATCCAGCTCCAATGATACCTATTTTCATGTTAAAATCCTCCTTTATATTTCGTTCCACATTCTTCGAAGATTGTCTAGGCTAAGCTTTGATGCCCGCCTGCTATCCTCCATACCTTCAAACTCGACAGATAGATATCCGTCATATCCATTATCTTTTATTACTCTTAGAACTTCTCTCATCGGAATGTCACCATGACCCACTATGGCACCGCGTAGATAATCTCCAGAAATAGTCTCTAGCCACCCTTCTCCTGGATATAGATGGGCAGGACGATGATAAAAATCTTTTATATGCACCATTGAGGCATAACGTATATTTTTCTTAACAGCTGTAACAGGATTTTCATCCGCACACAAGAAATTACCAACATCTAAAGTCGTCTTAAAATTCGCACGGTTTACATGGTGAAGAACAGTTTGAACTCGATCACTAGCTTGCACATAATAACCATGATTTTCAATACTTGTAGTTATGCCGTATTGGCTTGCATAATTAGCAATTTCTTGACAGGCCTCCACAAGCATTGGTAAATCTGCTTCGAAATTTGCAATGGATGTTTCGGGAATCGGTCTCCAAGCAATATCATGACGCATCAGTTTAACACCTAGTTGATGTGCAATATCTACCTCTTTTTTCACACGGTTCATTTCTGCTTGATAACTTTCTTTATTAGGTTGTAGAAAATTCGCACCAATCGCATAATTGGATATATCTAGACCAAGTTCTTTTGCCTTATTGCGGACCTTCTCTATTTGAGTTTGATCTTCTAATGTAAAACCCAAATTAGGTACTAATTCAACATGTTCTCCCCCTTGTTCTGCGATCCATTCCATTACATCAAGAATAGTCATTTCGCCAGATTTCAAAGTAGCAAACAAGCTATATGAGCTTAACCCTATTTTCATGCCTATAAATCTCCTTTATTTTGAATTTCAGCTTACTAGTTGCGTCATTTTCCTCTATTAGGTGAGCGTAGGGGAACAAAAACATCCTCTACACTCACCAGCTTCTATTATTGATTAGCGGACCATTTTTCAGCTCTATCTTGAAGATCGTCTAAATAGCTTTGAATATCAGGAGCATCCCCATTGTGCGCTTGGCTAATAAAACCATTTACAGCAGGGGCAATCTCACTTCCAAAGAATGGGTTAGCCTCATCCATTAAGGTCGAATTGGTCACACTAGCGATTTCAGCTGCAGTTTTCATATACTTATCCTGATCTGAAACAAAGTCTGCATCTACTAGAGTTGGAGTATACGTGTATTCTTGATAATTATGCTTTTGGGCTTCATAACCTGTTAAAAACTTTAATACTTCCCAGGATGCTTCCACATTTTGCGTGTCTTTCGCCATAACGAATGGATCGACGGCAACCCAGCCCTCACCTTCAGGCCCTAAGTTAAGAACTGATTCAAAACGCTCTAATAACTCTTCATTATCAGATGCTCTCACTTCTGCCATTGTACTTGCGCCAGTTGCATCCAGATGGATCGCAATATTATTGTTTTCTAAACCAAAGCTTTCATTTCCTAATGCATTTAAAAAGTCGGAGGGTGGTAACTGAGCAGCTTTTTCTAGCCATTCAAAGACTTTTACCATTTCAGGAGAATTTAAGCTCCAATCTATATTTTTAGGATCATCTAACGTTCCTTCTCCCCCAGTCGCACCATAAGCATGTGTTAGAGCAACAAAGGTAGAGAGATTTAAAGACTTACCATCCAACCATAATCCATAATTTTGTTCGCCTGTCTCAGGATTTTCGCCAGTCATTTGCTTAGCCTTTTCTAGAATTTCTTCAGGAGTTGGATTTTCTGATAAATACTCTACTCCCCATTGGTCAAATAATTGTTTATCATAGATGGTAACCCGTCGTCCCAAAACAGCAGGAATTCCAAAATGAGCAGACTTATCTGGAGACTTAGTACTGTACGAGTTCTCCCATACTCCTTTTAAATATATACTCGGATCAAAATTGGTGTCGTCTTCGATTAAGTCATCTAATTCTCGTAGTAATCCTTGTTGATACCATTGAGTAGCAAAAGCTCCTCCGGTATACAATATATCGACATCACCTGATTGTAACATTGCCGTTTGTTTTGATTGCGCATTTTCCCAGGGAACCTGTGTTAATTCTATCTTAATATTCGGGAATCTAGGTTGAAACTCTTCTTCAATAAAAGTTTGCATGCCTTTGTTCTCTATACCTGTTATTGGATCAATTCCATCTTCTAGCTGAAAACCTGCCAACGCCACCCTAACAGTACCTTCAATCTCAGAGACAACTTCAATATCACTGTTTTGACTATCAGAGCTTGAACTATCTGAACATGCAACAAGTAACGGAATAAATAGAATAACCAACCAACAAACTAATTTACTTCTCATTACTAGCTCCCCTTTTTATTAAGTTTTTTCTTCGTTCGAACCAGCCTAACCATTTATAGAAGTAATCCCCTCCTTCTCTTACAATTTTTATTGTTTGATTCCCGATAAAGCAATACTTTCCACGATGTATCTTTGCAGGAATAAATAAGTAATAATAACTGGGAGTAAGCTTACTGTTGTTGCAGCCATAATGACTGATGGTAAAGGAAGAGTTTTATTATACGAAAACATGGCTAACCCGAGTTGAATGGTAAATTTATCTGGAGTTTGCAACGCCAATAGTGGCCACAGCAAATCATTCCAAACCGCCAAGAATTGTAAAATTGTCATCGTTGCAAGAATTGGAACACATAAAGGTAAGTAGACTTTAACAAATACTTGAAATTCATTTGCACCATCGATAATCGCCGCTTCTCTTAAAGTACTAGGAAGCTGATCTATAAAAGATTTTGCTAAAAATGTACCAAATGCAAAATTTAACGCCGGTAAATAAAATGCCCAATAACTATCAAGCAATTCTAACCAGTCAAATAATAAATACTGTGGTATCATGGTCATTTCAAATGGAATCATCATTGTACTTAATGCCAGAACCAATACAATTGTAGCGCCTTTAAATTTTAATTTTGAAATGGCATAGCCAGACAACAGTGCAGATCCTAAGCTTACGACAATTACTCCTACTGAAACGATTAATGAATTTAAAATGTATTTGAACATTGGGATATTTGTAAAGGCTAATTTGTAAGTTTTTAAAGAAAACTCTTCAGGCCAAAAACGTGGTGGGAAAGGTATATTCAACCTTGCTTGCCAATCAAAGCTAGTAAGAACCATCCACAAAAACGGGATGATCATAATGAGTGAGCCTATTGATAAAACTACCATTAATAAGATGTTTCCAAAAAGTCTCTGTTTTTTAGCAGAACGTCCAAAACTCTTGTTAGAATACGACTCCTTTAAATGACTAACACTCGAAGGTTCCAATTATTACACACTCCTTCAATCCAAATTACTATTTTTATTGGCAAATAGTAAAGCAATGGTTAGTACTAATATGATCATAAATAAAATATAGGAAGCGGCAGTTGCTATACCCATTTGTGAGGATAAAAATGCATTTCGATAGATATATAATACAGCTGTCATCAAAGAACCTGCAGGATTACCAGCAGTTCCCCCAATCAACCAAACGTCTGTAAACCTTTTCATTGCAGTTATCGCACCCATAATGACCATAAACAAGATAATTGGCCTTAAGTATGGAACTGTGATATAAAACCATTTTTTGAACCAACTAGCTCCATCCACTTCTGCAGCTTCATATAAATCTCTAGGAACACTAGAAAGTGCTGCAATAAAAATAATAGTGTTATAGCCTAACATTCCCCATAAAGTCATTAGAACAATACTAAACTTTGAAAAAGTCGGATTAGTAAACCATCCAATTGGATCTATACCAATTAGTCCAATTGCATAATTTAAAAGCCCTTCTTTCCCAGGACTAAAAAGAAAAGTAAATAAAATACTAGCAGCAACCAAAGACACCACATTCGGTAAGAAATAGACTCCTTTAAAAAAATTTTTCCATTTTAGCCATGGAACATTATGAATTAATGTTGCTAATATAAAAGAAAGGGAGACACCTAAAATAACGGATAGAATACCCATATAAAGAGTATTGAAAATTGATTTCCAAAACATCGAATCTGTTAATACATATTGATAATTCTTTAATCCTACCCATTCACCAGTTAAGGAATTTGCAGTTTGTTGGAAACTCATCACTAATGCAGCAATCATAGGGTATATTGCAAAACCAAATATACCAATTAACAGTGGTGTGGAGAACAACAATCCCGCCCAGTCTCGAGAACTTAATAATTTCTTTTTTGAGCGAGTAATTGACTTGCTATCTGCCATTTCAGATCCCATTGCCATTTTGACGCACCCCCGTCTCAAGTCCTAGCTATTTTTATAAATCGATTCTGTCCAATTCTACTAGTTTCTTATTGTTTGATGATTGATATGCGGCTTTCACAACTTCTAACGCTCTAAACCCATCTTCACCAGTAATGGAAGGTTCTCTACCTTCTTTCACACAAGAAATGAAGTCTTCTATTAATCCTTGATCCATATCCCTTCCCCATGGTAATTGTTGCACCTTGTTATCCCGATCGTTGTACCATACTAAATGCTGTTTAAAAACATCGATAGATAAATCACCTTTTGTTCCAGTAATTTCCATCGTCACATCCCCCCAAGTAGGAAACGTTTTGGGGCGAGACCAACTAGGATCAATGGAAACAATAATACCTGATTCTAATTCTGCCGATACCATGCCACAATCCTCTACATCAATATCATAAAACTTTGTATCCAATTCTGCGTATATGTTGCGAACTTCATCATTTAGCAACCACCGAGTCAAGTCCAGAAGATGTACAATATGATCAGTTGCTGCTCCGCCCCCTGATAAGGATTTATTGATAAACCAACCACCTGGCATTTGGCCATGATTGGTTCCATTAATCGCAACTATCTTACCAATTTGTCCTGATTCAATGATCTTTTTCACCTGTTGCATTACTGGCGAAAATCGAACTGGATAAGCAATCTGTAGTACAACATTCTCTTGATGACAAGCATCAATCATTGCTTTTGCATCAAGCAAATCCGTAGCGATTGGCTTTTCACATAAAATATGCTTTTTTGCTTTTGCAGCAGCAATCACATGTTCTTTGTGCTTAGCATTTTCCGAGCATACTACTACAGCCTCTATATTAGTAGCTAGGAATTCTTCTAGCACTGTATAACAATGACAATAATATTTTTCTGCCATTTCAACTGCTCTTTTGGCATCTTCATCCCAAATCGCAACTAATTCAACTTCTGGGTGTTCCATTAAATAATGAGCATAAGCAGATGCGTGTAGATGAGCAAAACTAATGATTCCAACTTTCATTCCTGCACCTCCTCTTCAGCAAGATACACTGGCACTCCATTACGAGCAGAAAATATCGTAGCCTGTGCTAATTCAACTGCTTTCACTGCTTCTTCAATGGAAATGATTGGGGAGGCTCCATTGACGATACAATCTTTAAAATGACTTAATTGTTTATAGATGGCGGATTCGGTAACTAATTCTTTCGGCAAATAATCGGAAGATTGATTTGGTTGCTTTGTAGCTATTTGAATTGGCTCTTTACTGTCACTGTTGCCCACAAGCAAACCTTCCTTGCCTGCAATCTCAAAGGAAGACTTCAAACTACTTTCTCCCCAAGAAAGCTCCAAGTGAACAATCACTCCATTTTTCATTCTTAAAATAATTAAAGCATAGTCGAATTCTCTATCATCCTTTTGTTTGATATGTCGAGCCAATACTCTTTCCACATCTCCAAATGTCCATAGCAACCAATCCAAATCATGAATACCTAAATCTAACAATATGCCTCCACTCTTGTCATTGTCTCTAAACCAACGACCTGGAAAAGAAGTCTTCCTTGATAACCGGACCACCCCTACTTCCCCTACCACACCTTGCTTAATCTGTTGACGGAGAAAAGCATATTCTGGATCAAATCGTAGTGTATGACCAACAAAAATTTGAATATCCTTCTCTTTGCTAAGCTGCAGGATTGCTTTTGCTTCGTCTTCATTTAGGCAGAGTGGTTTTTCACAAACAATGGATACCTCTTCATCTGTTCCTATCACCTCTTTCATAGCTTCATAATGTAAAAAGGTTGGTAAACAAATATCAACAATTTCTACTTTCTGATCCTCCAATAAACTTCGGATATCGAGATAAGATGTTGTGTTATACGTTTCCGCTAACTGCTTTAATTTATCTAGATCTCTACCAACAATTCCCACTACGTCGATATTACTTATCTGTAACCAATTCTCTAGGTGCCGCTGCCCCATTTTCCCCACACCAATTATTGCAACTTTCACCATTTTGCCACCTTCTTTCTTACATTAAGTCAATGGAATAGGTTTACCTAATTCTTGAGATTTGTTTGCAGCTAATGTGACTTCCAGTGTATTTAAACCGCTTTCATAATTAGATAAAATAACAGCTCGATTTCCAGTTAAAACAGCTTCAATAAACGCCTTATCCTGCTCTTCATAGAAATCCACTTTCGAAGGGTATGTGATCGTTGAGTCTTTTTCTACTATCGTTAAATTTACCCCATCTATTACAACGCGAAAATCCTTTCCTAATAATTCGACGCCCATTCGATGATCTGTTTGAGTAAATGAACAATCTAAATGGCCCACAGCCCCAGAATTTAATGTAAAATTAACAGATGTGGCATCTGGAATATCAATATTTTCTATATCCTTGAGAACTTGTAGATTCATATTGGCGTAGACTTGATTTATTTCTCCTCCAAGATACCGAATGAGATCCATCGTATGAGTAGCTTGCTCTACTAATTGCCCGCCAGACTTATTCATTTCCCGATACCATGGGGTGGGTACAAAGGAAGTAATATAATGTCCTCGAATCATCGCTATTTGTTTGTCTTTCAAATATTCTTTTGCTTTTTTTACTGTATCTAAATAACGAAGACAGTAGCCAGAAGCACAGAGAATACCAGATTCTTGAATAACTTTTAGTTTGTATCTTGCTGTATCAACATCTAACCCTAAAGGTTTCTCTACCATTAAATGAATTCCTTTTTGAGCAGCCTTTTCTTCAATATCACCATGAGCAAATGGAGGAACACATAAGAACAATGCGTCTACACTTTCTTTTTCCAACATTTCCTCCGCATTCGTATATGCTTTTGCATTATATTTAGAAGCGGTTTTTTCAGCATTTTCTTTTACAATATCACAAATTGAAATGATCTCGACCCTATCATCCTTAGCTAAATTTTTTAAATGTATGGAAGCAATGCCTCCTCCACCAATAAACCCAACTTTTACTTTATCCATTTTTATGCCTCCTTTTCACTAGAATTTAATATCATTTCCATATGCCTCGCTGTATCAATTGCTAATGCTTTAGGATCAATTGTGTATGGCGTGAGCTCTGCGGTGATTGTATCCTGATAACCGATATCATTTAAAGCTTTATTCACTTTGATCCAATCTACATCACCTGCTAGTAATGGAACAAATCCTGTTATATTCCCAACGGCATTACTAAAGTCCTTCACATGGACTTTTCGTATTCGATTTCCTAACAAAGTAATCCATTGTTCAGGGAATCCAAATTGTAATACGTTTCCAACATCGAAATAAACACCCACATAAGCTGAACCTAATTCATCCACATAATTAGCCATTTCTAGAGGAGATAACAAAAATTTGTTCCAGACATTTTCAATTCCAATATGTATTTGATACTTCTCTGCAAATGGTATAACTTTTTTTAATTCCTGTTGGCTTCGATGGTAACAGTCTGAATAAGCTACTTCCTTTGTCACGACTCCTGGTACTACAAGTACTGTATCAATATCCATTAGAGCAGCAAACTCAATTTGCTTTTCTATCACCTTCCTCGCTTGTTGACGCACTGATTCATCAGGATCTGAGAGAGGTGATTCCCAAAACAACCCCGTCGATAAGCTTCTTAATTGCAAGTCATACGAATCTGCTAATTGTTTAATTTGCTTAATATCATCGGATGTTGAATCCATTGTTAATCCTACACCACCAGATGGATTCACATTCAGCTCCACAGCATCAAATCCAGCTTCTTTACTATAGCTAAATACTTTTTCTAGTGGCGTGCCTTCAGGATAACACCATTGATTAAAACCTTTTAGCATAATACCCCTCCTATTTGTTTACGTACTTCTATTATGTCTTATTTCATCATGGGTTAATTTAAATTGAAATTTATCTTGTAATAACACGGATGCAGCTCCTATCATTTCAAATTCTTCTCCTAGTGAAGCGATTTTTATATTTACATCTTTATATAGTGTTTTTAGCGATCGATCTTCAACCAAATGACTAAGTCTGTTAAATAATAATTTGTTATTATTCGTTATCTCACCTCCCAAAATAATGATATCTGGGTTAAATAAATGAACGAGATTCACTAAACCCGCTGCTAAGTAAAAAGAAACTTCGTTTAGTACTTCATTTGCCAGCTCATCTCCTGCATTTATTGCTTGGGTAAAATGTT
Source organism: Gracilibacillus sp. JCM 18966 (assembly GCF_055392695.1). NCBI lineage: Bacteria > Bacillati > Bacillota > Bacilli > Caryophanales > Bacillaceae > Gracilibacillus > Gracilibacillus sp. JCM 18966. Next base: position 3,953,037 of record NZ_AP043883.1, read on the forward strand.
CAGGTAAAATTGATTCGTTCTTACCATTTGATAAATCCGTTAGTAATGTATTTTTTCCATTTTTTATTGCTGTAATTAACCTTTCATGAATGGATGGCCAACTAACGTAATTTTCTAAACAGCCTTTGTTTCCACACTCACAAGGCTTTCCATTAATATTAATCGTGGTATGCCCGAATTCACCCGAGCCTCCTTTAACTCCTCTTGCGAGCGAGTCATTTACAATAATGCCAGCACCAAGTCCATCCCCTATCGTAATATAAACCATATTTTTATATTCTTGGTATAGGCCAAAATTTTTCTCAGCTAATACATACGCATTTGTATCATTATCAAGCCAAGTTGGAAGCTCTAATCTATTTTCGACGATGTTCTTCAAGTACACATTATTTAATTGAAGTTTTGGATTGTGGTGAATAATTCCTTGATAAGCATCCACAATTCCCTGTGTAATTATTGAAATACCTACACAAATTCTATTATCCTTTCGTTCAGTCAAAAATCCATGCAACAACTCCAGTAAATACTCAATTAAATGTTCATTCGTATACCCATTCGTTAAATAAACATTTTTTTGGTTTATCTTTGCCTCCAAGTTCATATCTGCAATGGTAATTTTGGAATATGATATTGATACTCCAATTAAATAATGATTATCTGGAGAAAACTGAAGTAAAATTGGTTTTCTACCACCACTTGATAATCCAGTTCCATTTTCATTGACCAATCTTTCCCTTATCAGATCTTGGACTGCAGATGTTACGGTGGTTGGGCTAAGTTCATTTTTTTTAGCGATCTCACTTCTCGAAATTGGTCCATATCTACGAATAGTGTCTAATACAATGGATCGGTTTAATTCTTGAATTAATTTTAAATCCCCAGTTCTTTTCATCTATTCTCATTCCTGTTCTGTTGTAATAAACTTGTTTATTTCTATCTTACTTTTTCCACCGCGATTATTAAGTTGATGTAAAAAAATATTGGAATACTATATATAATGATTTTTACAGCTAACTTATTCCAATCAGCTGATTAAGTTACGGAGAATATATCACAATATTGTAAGCGTTGTCAATACAAAAAATTAAACTCATGGCTGCGTAATATTTTTTAAGCTTAATAAATAATAATTCCTTAAGATTTTTATTATAGCAATTGATAAGAAATGATGAAAAGATACAATTGATAAAATAAGTAGAGGATAACATTATTGTGAAGGGATGAAAAAAAGTGAATATTGTTCAATCCAAAGATGGTACGCAAATAGCTTATGATGTGCTAGGTAAAGGGCCAGTTCTTATTTTTATTACAGGGGCCACATGTTTTCGTTCATTTGAACCTGTAATACATGATGCATCAACCTTTGCGCAACAATTTACTGTTTACAATTACGATAGACGTGGACGTGGGGACAGTTCCAACACTCTACCTTATTCGATAGAAAAAGAAATAGACGATTTGGAAGCATTAATTGATGAAGCCGGAGGAGACGTACATTTATATGGACACTCATCTGGAGCGATTATTGCACTTGAGGCAGCTATCAGGTTGGATAATAAAATCAATAAGGTAGTTCTATATGATCCTCCTTATGTCGAAGATGAAGCAGCCAAAAAAGAATTTAACCAATTAAAAGAACAACTAAACGAACTACTTGAGCAAAAAAAATATGCTGAGGCACTTGCCTTTTTCTTAGAGGGTATTGGTATTCCAAGAGAAGTAATTGACGGAATGTTTCGCCAATCACCTCAATGGAATAGCATGCTGAAAATTGCCCCAACTCTTGCCTATGACACGATGTTAGCAAGTGATCTAGCCCCTTTAAAAAAAGCTTCAAAAGTCACTGTTCCAGTACAAATCATTGTTGGTAAGGAAAATCCAAAGAACATGCAAGAGGTTGCTAAACAATTGAGTGAAGCAATCCCAAATGCCAAACTTATTGAATTAGAGGGGCAAAATCATATGCCAGATCCTAAATTGGTGCTGCAAATCATGTCGAGCTTCTTAAAAGCCCACAGGTAATAAGAATATTCAACTATTAATGGCGGCTGCTTATAGTCGCCATTTCTATTGTCAGTATGGAATCACTATTTAGCTATATCTTTCATCTATCCTATCATCATTCCTTATTACCTCCAGAGGTAATTCTGTTATCAGTAAAATTTTCAACTGCTTTCTTTTTTTCATAAAAATGATGCGCATTCTGTAGAATTCCTTCTCTTGTATAAAAAAGACTTTCTTCATTTAGTGGTAGCTTGACCGTTTTTCCCAATTGGGCAGATTCATAGATGGCCGTGATCAATTCAAGTGTATTTCTTCCTTGCTTACCATCGATTAATACTTCCGCTTCCCCGAGAATTGCTGATAAAATATTATCAATTTGCCCCAGATGACCCTCAAATGCTAAATCAGATAATTGGTCATAGCTTCGTTGTATTTGTTCATTTAAATCATTATCATCTTCTGGAAAACCATTTTCTCTTGATTTAGAAGCTACTACTTTCCAAGGAGCTGAAACTCTAGCATTTTTCCCTTGAAAAATAAGCTGTTGCTCCTCTCCATGATGAACGACTGAGCTCGTAATTTGAGCTAAACTGCCATCCTCATATTTCGCTATTGCTATGGATATATCCTCAACTTCCGCATTATCATGAGACGTATTGCTTGTGACAGCAGTGATCTCACCAGGCATACCATTCATCCACTGGAAAATATCAATATGATGAACAGCGTGATTCAACGTACAGCCACCACCTTCTTTTTCCCAAGTGCCCCGCCACCACAAATCGTAATAGCTGTGCCCTCTCCACCAATGTGAATCTACTTGTGTATGCACAATTGGTCCCATCAGCTTCGTATCTAAAATTTGCTTTAACTTCATCATAGGTGTTGTGAAACGATTTTGTGCGACAACAGATAAAATTTTATGATTTTGTGCTGCTGCTCTATTCATTGCATCACATTCCTTTAAAGAAGAAGCCATAGGTTTTTCTACTAAAACATGCTTTCCGGCGTTTAAAAAATCTATCGCAATATCAGCATGTGTATATGGTGGGGTACAAATGGATACTAAATCAATATTTTCACTTGTTAAAAAATCTTGATAATCCTTACTTATATCAACCTTTAATTGATGTTTTATTGCTTTTTCCTCCGCTTTCTCTACATAAAAATCACATAGTGCCACAATATTACATCTGTCTTGGAATTTCAGATAGGCATGAATATGGGCATCGGAAATCGCGCCTGTACCAATAATTGCAACATTAATCATTCTTCCATCCTCCTAGTTCAGCATTATTCAAAACGGAACCATGCAAAATCAAACTTTGATCCAGGTAAAAATATAAAGCTAACCTTTTGAACTCCCGTTATTTTGTCTATGGAAAACACTTTAACCTCATAACCATCTGTTTGGTTAAATTCTACAATTTGATTTGTATCCTCTTTGTCTCCTGAAAAACGAACGTGAATCGTGTTCTTATCAATTGAGGAATTTCCACATATCATTAATTTAGTTGTACCCTTTTCCGTAAAATCAAGCTCATCGAATTCTAAGGTAACATTGTTCCCAATGCCTTCCACACCTTCCTCTGTCAATGTATAGGTATCCCCATATATACGGTCCATTTCTGTTGCGTTATTTTGTTCGAACCCGCGATTTTTCGGTTCAAAGGAAAAACCTTTGATATGAACCTTTTGTTTTAAAACAAAACAGATCGATGTGACGCCTTTTAATCTCTTCGACAGTTGATAGGTTTCCTCCTGATAAACATTCCATTTGGATTCCTTTTGATAAATAACATCCGCTACGAGCTCACTCCCTTGCTCTTCTGGCATTCCTTCCCATATCTCTATTCCGTATTCCTCACTTGATAGTGCAAAAATTGGGATGGTGATCATATCTGAGCCATAAGTTCCGAAGTCAATATCACGAAATCCTACATGGGTTTCCCCATCTCTACTTGTTGCAACACCACGCTCATTACCATTCCCGAGGTCTCCTTTACTATAATCATATAATCCAGCGGAGATGAATTGATACGGATTTTTATAAGCTGTTCCAAGTCCTGTTGCTTTCATCTCTAATTCAGAGATCAGCGTTGTATGATTGGTACCATTTTTACTAGTACATCGAACACGAAAATCCCCATCACCTAATGCTATTATTTTTGCTTTCTTCCCATTTGATTCAATTTTTGCAATATTGGACTCGACACCGATATCTGTCACAACACTCCATTCCACATCATGGTAGGAGGTATTGGCTGGATAAAGCTTTGCCTCGACCTCAATCTCTTTTTTATTAGAAGTAAAAAACTGACCTGCTTCACTAATAAGCTCTATCTTTCGCAATGGTATTTCTGCTAGATTTCCCATAACTGGTGGAATGTCTTTATTTTCCATTGATGCAGATATTCCCAAGACTTCTTCTTCAGAAGGTATAGCTGTAAGCTCGATGAACTTTGGATCCATCCCTTTTGAGGTAACCTTGACTTCTATTTTTCCGGGATCTAGTGTAGCGGCAAGGATAGCCATTAGCTTTCCACTAAAAAGCCTTCTGCTCTTTCCTTTATACGAGTCATAATCTGTGCTATCTCCATTATCAAGACCTACTAGCCTAGCTGCACCATTTACTTCCACTTCTACCCGATTTGTGGCATTTTCTACAGGATTACCCTTCTCATCCTTCATCCCAATTTCGATAAAGATCAAATCCGTGCCATTTGCTATTAATGTTTGTTTATCTGCCTTCCATTGTATCTGACTCGCATCACCAAATGATCTCCTAACATCTGTTGCAATTACATTCCCTTTCTCATCATAAGCAATTGCTTTGATTTCGCCTTCCTGGTAGGCAAGCTTCCACCACCCGGTAATCTCCTTAGCGTATTTATGATCGATTTCAAAGATACCTATTCGCTTACCATTGTGTTGTAATTCGACTCTTGGCGCATTAGAACATACTCTTATATCGATGATCTGACCAGGATTAAAATCCCAATACGGAAATAGATGAACCATTGGATGCTTTTTATAATCGCTCCAAGCCGCTTGGTAAATATAAAAAGAATCCTTTGGAAAGGTTGCTGTATCGATTTGTCCTAAATAAGCATTCTTCGTATGGTAAGGAGTTGGTTCTCCAATATAGTCAAAACCTGTCCAAATAAACGTACCAAGTGAAAATGGTGCATCTCGGTCTGCGATAATACATGCCTCCGATGATTTAGCACCCCAGCTCGTGGAGCTATTACCAAGGGCAGAACATTGCTGATCATCATCTGCTAGAATCGATTTCTCAAAGGGAAAATGGTAAATCCCTCTACTCTGAACTGTTGATGCTGTTTCACTTCCATATATAATCCAATCAGGATGCTCCTGATGATGCTCATGATAATATTTTTCTGCATAGTTATAGCCTGCTAGCTTGACAATATCGGCACATTTTTGGGCATTCTCCCAAGGCATATAATTGGAACCAATCGTTACTTTAGCATTTTCCTTCGGATCAAATTTTTGAACATATTCTGTTAGCATTCTAGTAATCTCTTGTCCTCTTGCATTTGCATGGGTATCATAAATCTCATTTCCAATACTCCACATCAATAAGCTAGGATGGTTTCGATCTCTTCTCACCCAGCTTTTTACGTCTTGAAATGCCCATTTCTTAAAGTATCTAGCGTAGTCATAAGGAGTTTTCGATCTTTCCCACATATCAAAGGCTTCACTTATAACAAGAAAACCCATTTCATCAGCTAGGTGCATGAGCTCCTTCGCTGGCATATTATGTGCGGTCCTTATAGCATTAACACCCATTTCCTTTAGGAGTTTAAGCCTTCTTCTGAGGGCCGTTTCATTAAAGGAAGCACCTAATGCCCCTAAATCATGATGCTCACATACCCCATTCAGTTTCATCTTCACCCCATTCAGAATAAAGCCTTTATTTGGGTCTAACACAATATTTCGAAAGCCAATGGAATGCGAAATTGTCTCCACATTTGATTGATTAATTTTTAAAGTAGTAACTAATCGATAGAGATTTGGATTACCCATACTCCACAAATAAGGATGTTGGATTTCTAGACATTGTACGTTTTGATCGCTCTCAGTCTGTTCGGAAGTCGAGGCAATCTCTTTTCCCTGATAATAAAGCGTATGCGTAAGCTCTGCAGTCTGAACAAGGGAAAGCTCTGTCTCGATTTCTACATGCCATTCGTTTTCGCTTGATGTTGTTGTAATATATACACCATCTGTTGGAATATGATTTTTGTCTCTCTTTTTCAACCAAACATTACGATAAATCCCAGCGCCAGAATACCAACGACTATTTGGGCTTTGATGAACGACTTTTACGAGGAGTTCGTTTTCACCCTCTACTAAAGCATCTGTAATATGATGTTCAAACGCGGAATAACCATATTTCCATTCACCGATAAATTGTTGATTGACATACAGAGTAGAATCCATATAGACCCCATCAAAGTAGAGTAGAATATCTTGATCATTTTTTTCATAAAAAAATTTTTTACGGTACCACCCAATACTATTCTCGTATAGATTCATGGAATCATATATAAGCCAATCATGTGGTATATCTACTGGCTTAAAATCTAGCTTTTTAGCATCTGATACATTTAAACTACTTTTTGCAAAGGTCCAACCATCATTAAAGAGCATCTGAGTATTCATATTCCGTTCCTTTCTATTCTTGTTTGACAAAGCTAACTTTCACATCATCAATAATTGGCTTCGTATTCATCATTAAAAACCAAGTAACTAAGCTAGTGATAAAAATAAGAATAAAATCTGTCGTAAAAAACATGAGCACGATTGTAAGAAAAACAATTCCCAAATTACCTGTCGTAATTTTTATGCGTGTAAAAATATAGTAGATAGATAAACGATAAATATCCCTTATTCTAAACTTATAGTGGGTAGTAATTACAAGCACATAAAAGGTAAAGATCGTCAGCAATAAAAGAGCAACTAAAAAAATGCCGTTCAAAATTTGGTAAAATACAGTAGGATTTTGATTAAAATATTGGATATCAATAACTAATATAAAAAATGTCATTAAAATAGGTATCCACACCTTCATTACATCCAAAAAGTTTTTCCTATATGCCTTCCAAAACTCCGCAAATGGAGCGATATCTTTGTCACGCACTAGTACTCCTAAACTATGAGATAATGCTGCAAAGGCAGGCCCTGATGGAATAAAGGCAATAAAGTAAAAAATCGCATTAGATATACTCGGAATAAGGAGCATAAAGGCAGCAAAGAATAATAGGTTGGTAAAAATAAATAACATATTGAGGACCAGCAACCAGTATACATAATTGGAAAAACGATAAAATCCACCTTGGGAGTATTGGTTTGTATTCATTTATAAAAACCCTTTCATTTATGTATTTGTCAGATGCAAACTAGCTCTTCTTATTTATTTTACTATGAATTCCCTGACAATAGGTGATTTTATTTCCATTTAATACATTGTTCGGTTGCAATAAATTCAACTGGAATCGTTGGGAATCTTTTTTCTATTCGCTTTGCTAAAAATCGCATTCCTGATTCTTCACTTTCTAAATGGCCTAATATAATAGCACCAATGCGATTGCCTTGGTTATTAGCATCACGAATATACTCAGGAGTTTCCCATTCAGGTCCTTCTCCATAGATAACAAGATCTACTTGATCTACTTCAAAAGCAGGGATAGCCGTTAATCCTCCACCTCTATAACCTACCAACATAGCAATTCGACTACAATTCATGGATAAATCGCCAACATAACGAACTGTAGAGAGATTTAATTTATGTTTAACATAATCTATCACATCACTTAGCTTCCGTTTTGGAATTTGAATGATTGTCGCTATTTCTTTATGTTCCTCCACATCATCCATCCAATCAAGATGGTGTAGTAGGCCTTCCATAATACCATCTGGTTGGTATTCACGATGGATCGCATCATGAAGTCGATAGATCGCTATACCAGAGGATTGAATAAGCTTCCATTTCTTTTGACCAACCTCACTCTCCACTACTTGATCATCATCGTGTTGAAAGAATACACCCTCATGACAAATTAATAAATTAACTCCTTGTTTAATAGCTTGCTTTATTACTTCATATGTCGGCATAAAACAGATGGCTATTTTTTTAATTTTATTATTTTCGTCTCCAAATTTCAGGGTATCCACTGTATTTTCTATCGGGTTACTCGTCAGCTCGTTCACTACTTGTCGAATCGTCCATTCCATTTTCTTCACCTATTCCAAATTTTAACTATTTAATCCAAAACTTTTGAAAACCGCTTATAGAGGAAAAGGAAACATAACACAATCGTATTATGTTTCCAGATAACATTATTTATTTTCTTGATACACTTGGTTTGCTAGTTCTACATATCCTTGAACATTTTTCGCTTCTATTTCTTTCACATATGCATCCCATTCATCTAAACTTCTTTCACCAACAATAAATTTAAGTGTGTTTTGTGTCACATGGTCTTTTAATGGTGTACTGATAAGGGACGATTGTTCTAATTGCATGGCATCATATTTGATTGGTGGGTCTGGTAAGACGAGTTCTTTTGTTTCATGCATAGCATTTTGGAACTCAATCTCTTCTTCACTAAACATGGAGTGAAGTAATTCAGTAGGACCACCATAGGAAAAGTTTCCTCCCGAGAATCCATAATCGATTTGAAGATGATTTTCGGCTTCTGGATTCATCCCTCTAAAGGTCACATCTTCTGCCAATTGACGTTCTCCGTTTTCCTTCGTATAAGTTTCGCCCTCTACACCCCATTTAGCAAACTCCAAGCCTTCATCACTGTACATGAGCCAGTCAATAAATTGCAGCATTGCTTCAAAATTAGGGTCATCCTTCGCGTTAGCTGAGAACATAATACCATTTTCTAATTTAGATCCGCCCATCAAATGACCAGCAGGTCCGCCTGGTACGACAATTTTCTTAATCTCATAATTGTCAGCACCTAAGGTTTCATCCATCGTCGTACGATATTGCGTCAAAGTTTGACCATTTGTATTAATTACAAAGGATTTGCCACTTGTGAATTTTTCAATTGCTGGGTCATCCTCTTGTGTTACACTCTCAGGGTCTAACAAGCCTTTCTCTACTAAGCCATGAAAATATTCTACCATTGCCCGATATTCATCCGTTGTCGGGGCAAATATAAACTCATCAGATTCTTCTACATAAGTAAGCATATTACCGAGGCCCCAACCTGCCTTCGTGCCAAAAGTAACTGCAGCAATATTTAATGTACTATCCAGTTTAAATCGATCAGAAAATGGAATAACGTCTGGATATGCTTTTTTCATTTCTTCAAGCATTACTTCGACTTCTTCCCATGTTTCCGGTTCTTCTAGACCGAGTTCTTCTAAGATATCTGTTCTAACAGCCAAGCTATAATCTGGCCATACTTTTTCATGCACCCCTGGAAGGACGTAATATTTTCCATCTTGTTGGCGCAAGCCTTCAAGGAATGGTTCAATTTCCCACTTTTCCACCTTTTCTTGGTAGTGTGGCATCATATCAACGTAATCACTAATCGGCAAAATAGCTCCAGAAGATACAAATGGTGTTTCTTCCCCTGGGTATGTTTTTGGGATTATATAAGGGGCATCCCCACTACTGATTAGCAAACTTCTTTTCTCCGTATAGTCACTCATTGGTACAGAAGTTAATTCTAATTCCACATTGGTTAATTCCTTAATCTTATCAAAAAACAACCAATCATCCTTTATCGGATAATTCGGATGATCACTAAATAGAGAAGTAAATGTAACCGGTTCTGTCGCTTTAAAGGTATCACCAACTCCATAATCCTCCATTGCTGCACCAGATCCTGATTCACTCGAACCTTCTTCACCCTTACCATCTCCATCAGATTCCGCATCATTACACGCTGCCAATAGACCTAGAAACAAGATAAACATAAGTGCTAACATCCATTTTGTCCAATGCTTTTTCACTCTTTTTCCCCCTCTATTTGTTTAAAAGTTGAATGGTCGTTTGCTAAAACAGTTTTCCGTTAGGGATCACCTCCTTAAAACCTATCTTCATTAACCCTTTACTGAGCCTAACATGACACCTGAAACAAAATATTTTTGAATATAAGGATAAACTAATAAAATCGGTAAAACAGTTAACACCATAGTTACTGATTTAATGTTGGCAGAGATTTGAACTAAATTATCAGCACTCGTCGCACCTGTTCCAACACTCGCTTCTGCGCCTTTAATCATATTTCTTAAGTAAATCGATACAGGAAACAATTCTTTTTCCGTAAAATAGATAAAGGCAGGAAACCAGGAATTCCAGTGGGTAACAGCATAGAATAGCATCATGGTTGCTAGAATCGGTTTTGACAATGGCAAGACAATTTTAAAGAGAATCCCGAATGTACTTGATCCATCCATAATCGCCGCTTCTTCCAATTCATCCGGTATATTTTCGAAAAAGGTCCTCATGATTAACATGTTAAAAACACTAATCGCATTCGGAATAACAATTGCCCAAATAGAATTACCAAATCCTAAAGAGGTTACGAGTACATAGTTTGGAATTAATCCCCCATTAAAGAACATGGTAAAAACAAAGAACATGGTTAAAAATCTTCTACCTTTTAAACGCTTTTTCGCTAACGGATAGGCAATCATTGTCGACAAAACAAGCGATATTAATGTTCCTATCACCGTATAAATGACGGTGTTCTTATAATTAATCCAGAACATAGAATCAGACATAATCACCTTATATGTCTCCATATTAAAGCCCTTTGGCCATAAGCTAACCTTCCCTGCATTAATATAAGCTTCAGAACTAAATGATTGTGCTAAAATATTGAAAAATGGAAATAAAGTAACAAAAACAATCAATAATAAAACCGTCACATTAAAGATTTTAAATAGTTTATATTGCCAAGACTCTTTCATCTAGATCCCCCCTACCACAAGCTGTTGTCAGTTATTCGACGTGATAAATAGTTCGCACCAAAGACTAAAATTAAACCTATGATTGATTCAAATAGACCTATAGCAGTACCATAACTAAAGCTTCCAGATTCAAGACCAACCCTGTACACATAAGTAGCAATGATATCTGCCGTCTCATATGTAAGTGGATTGTAGAGTAGTAATACCTTTTCAAAGCCAATTTGAAGGAAATTCCCAATATTTAAGATTAAAAGCACCACAATGGTTGGCAATATTCCAGGAATCGTAATATGGATCGTTTGCTTCCATCTATTTGCCCCATCAATTCTAGCTGCCTCATATAACTCTTCATTAATTCCAGTAAGTGCTGCTAAATATAAAATCGCTCCCCAGCCTAGTCCTTGCCATAAGTCAACGCTTACAAAAATGGTCCTAAACCATTCTGGCATCTGTATAAAATTAACCTTTTCTAGACCTAGGAAGGAAAGCAAACCATTGATTGGACCATTTAATGCTACTAACTCGAATACCATACCTGCAACGACTACTACCGAAAAAAAGTGTGGTAAATAAGAAGCTGTTTGAACAAATCTTTTAAACAATCGGTTCTTTACCTCGTTCAGCAATAAAGCAAAAATAATCGGAGCTGGAAAAGTAATAATAAGTAATAACAGCGCTAATATTAATGTGTTAGCAAAAACATTATAAAAGGTTGGATCACTAAGAAACATCTTAAAATAATGAAATCCTACCCACTCTTCCCCGATAATATTTCCACCAGGAATAAATCTTCTAAACGCAATAATATTTCCAAACATAGGAACATATTTAAAAATGATTAAGTAAACGATTGGAATAATAATGAGAGAATATAGCTGCCAATCTTTTAAAACTACTCTCATACCACTTTCTCTCGACAATCTCCATTTTGATAATCTTGTTTCAGGATTTTTATTCGTTTGCTCCATTCCATCTCCCCCTTATGTAGCTTCTGTCAACAAAGAAAAGGCTTACATTAAAATGAGTGTAAAGTCATTTTCTCTTATTTTTTGTTAAACCCTAGTATGACTAGTATGCTAGTTAAAACAAAATATTCCTTTACAAAGAACTCATCTGCACTTTGTTTAATCGTTGCACTTATTATAAATCGAATATTTTTATTTGTCAATATACTAGAATGGTAGTATTTTATTTTTTTTATTAGTTAGTTAGAGAGCAGGATCAAGGATAATCAATATTTATGGAATAAAAGAAAGCCTCGAAAAGAAATATTTCTTTTCGAGACTTTTTGTAATAAGCTTATCTATTTTACTGCTCCAAGTGTCATCCCTTTCACAAAATACTTTTGCAAAAATGGGTAAACTAAAATAATTGGAACACTTGCAACAATTGTCATCGTCGCTTGAATGGATTTCGGTGTAACTTGATTAGATCCAGAATCCGATGAGTTAGCAAACGCTGACGCCATATCTCCACTTGACGTAGTACTAGAATTTTGTAAGATTTTCATTAATTCATATTGTAAAGTGGTTAAATGTTCATTACTCGAATTATATAAGAAAACATCAAACCATTGATTCCATTGAAATACTGCCACAAATAAAGCCACCGTTGCAAGTACAGGTAAAGACAGTGGAAGAACAATTTTAAAAAATATTCGAAAATCCCCTGCCCCATCGATCCTTGCTGATTCGAAAATACTTTTCGGCAATCCTTCGATAAAGGATCGCATGATGATAAGGTTAAATGCACTAATGAGTGTAGGTAGTATATACACCCAAAATGTGCCTATTAACTGCAACTCTTTCATCAGTAAAAATGTTGGTATTAGCCCACCATTAAAGTACATTGTCATAATAAAGATAATAGTGACAGATTTTTTGAACATAAATTTTGATTGTGCAATAGCATAAGCTACCATTGCAGTACAAAGTAATCCGACCCCTGTACCAATAAGCGTTCGTAAAACCGAAATAATAATCGCCTGAATGACAGCTGCTTCTTCGAATACATGTGAGTAATTATTCCATGTGAATTCTCTTGGCCATAGATATATTCCACCTTTTACTGAATCGGTTGCATCATTTAAAGAGATAGCGATCTGGTTTAAAAAAGGATATAGCATAACTACACATAAAAGAACGAGGAAAATAACGTTACAAGTATCAAAGATAACATCCTCTCTTGTTTTTCCCATCCCGCTTTTTTGAAGCTTCCAAAATTCCAATCCACACACCTCCTAGTAAAGTCCGCCTTGGCCCATTTTTTTAGAAAAGGAATTCGCTGCGATCAAAAAGATAAAACTAATAATTGTTTTAAAGATCCCAGCTGCAGTCGCTAGCGAAAAATTAAACATCGATATCCCATACTTGATAACAAAAACATCGATATTCTCGGAATACTCCACGTTCATTCCATTTCCTAATAGGTATTGTGGCTCAAAACCTGATTCCAAAATATATCCAATATTCATAATTAATAAGACAACAATAACGGACTTCATTCCAGGAATAGTAATATGACGAATTCTTTGCAAACGAGAGGCACCGTCTATTTTGGCAGCTTCATATTGTTCTTGATCTATCATCGAAATTGCTGCCAAGTAAATAATCGCATTCCACCCTACATTCTTCCATGTTTCAGCAGCACCTAAGATTCCCCAAAAGTATTCCCCTACTCCCAGCCATAAAATGTCTTCCTTTATAAGTCCTAAACTAGTTAACAGGTCATTAAAGATTCCATCTATGGATAATACGGAAGATACTAATGCAGCCGCTACAACCCAAGACAAAAAGTGTGGTAAATAACTAATCGTCTGGACCACTCGTTTAAATTTAATATTTGATAATTCGTTTAATAGAATCGCTAAACCAATGGCTGTTACAAACCCGAGTACTAAATTAATAATACTTTGAGCCAATGTGTTACGAAGTACCCCTAGAAATCTATCGTCAGTGAACAAAAACAGAAAATGCTTGAAAGCGACCCATTCCTGTTCGGAAAAACGAAGAGCTGGCTTAAAGTCTTGAAAGGCCATAGTCCAGCCCCAAATCGGTAAATATTTAAATATAATGACCCATATGACAAATGGTATGGTCATTAATAAAAGGGTTTGCTGTTGTTTACATTTACGTAAAAAAGCCTTTAAACCTTTTTCTTTCTTTGGAGTAAGTAGTACATCGGACGTTGTTTCTGATTGCAAGATTAATCCCCCTTTGCATAGCTAATATGTTGGATATGGAAAAAGGAGAAGGCTGCAATAAGTCAGCCCTCCGCTTTCGAAATTATTCGACACTCTCTACAAGCTCTACTTTTCTTTTTACCGAATCAGTAATTACTTTTTCATACTCTTCAGCAGGCAATTGAGAAAATTCTTTCTTATATGTTTCCCACATCGCATCAAAATCACCTGGCTCTGCGAAAATCATTTCAGGGAAAGCTTTCAACATTAAATCATTTGCCTGTTGTTCATAGAGAGCTGCCTGGGAACCAGTTTCTATCGGTGTATCCCATGCTGGGAACCAAGGTCTTGAATCAGGCTCAGAGAAATGCTCTGTGAATGTTTCAATTCCATATGCATTCAAGAATTCTTTGTCTCCTTCATCATAGCTTAAAGTAGCTACTTCCGGCTGACGGCCTGGCTCAACCGCATTTCCATCATCAAATTCACCACTCATTCTTGGCCATCCCCATTCAAAATAAGTAAAGCCAAATTCCTCTCTATAATCTGTTTTTGATGTTTGTTCAATTTGCTCCTCTGTTCGGTAATAGCGCCCATTCTCATCAATCTCATAATGCTCTCCTTCTATTCCCCACATAATCAATTTTTGGGTTTCGATTTTCGCAATATGATCTAAATATTTAATGATTCTTATTTGATCTTCTTCAGGTGTACCGGTAGTAATACCCATTCCAGGGGACGCAACATATGCTACTGGATCCAAATATTGATCTTTTACGCCTTCATCAAATACGATAGGGAATCCCATATAATCATTGTAATAATCTTCATCCTCGCCTAACGCGTTAGTGGATTGACTTACTTGCCAGCCATAATCGAAAAATCCAAGCACTCTTCCAGAGGTTATTTTTGCTAAATATTCATCATAGTTTTGCGTAAAAGCTTCTTGGTCGAACAATCCTTTATTGTTAATTTCATTTAATTTCTTTAGCCATTCCTTTGTCATATCTTTATCGTTATAAACGGTTGCCTCGAGAGAATCCATATCAACCGTTACCCCTCCGTCATTTGGGAAACCAGCTAAATGCATTGGTTGATTCGTTAATGCAAAAAATCGCCAATCATGAGTTAATGCTGTAAATCCGATAGTATCGGCACCATCTATCTTCGGGTGCTTTGCAGCATATTCTTCGATAATACCGAAATAATCCTCTAACGTTTTAGGCTGTGGATAGTCTAATTCCTTTAATACAGAACGTTTAATCCACCAAGCTCCTTGATTCAGATTAGCAGGTTTAGCATAACCGTGAGGAGCACCTGAAGAAATCAAGTAAATATTCCCATCCTCACGCTTCATTAATTCCCAGTATGGCTTATACATTTCATAGAGGTTTGGGGCATGTTCTTTAATAAGATCATTTAATGGCACAAAGCCTCCTGCATCTATAACAGCATCTGTTGACTGCTCTGCATTTAACAATTCTGGATACTCACCACTTGCAATCATTGTTCCTATCTTTTGATTAACGTCACCAACGATGTGCTCGATATCAAAATTGACACTTGTTTCTTCCTCGAACATTTTTCCTAAGGTTGTTTCCGATGTATTAATATCTGTTCCTGGTCCAGAAGCATCAAAAAAGTCATACGTAAATACTTCGCCATCTGAATTTTCATCACCATCATCATTCGTATTACTTGATGGATTATCATTATTACATCCTACAAGCATAAGCATAGTGACTAATAAAAAAACTATAAAATAAACCCACCTCTTTAACATAACTAATTACCCCTTTCACTTTTTATTTTTCTGTAAGCACTTTCATTTTAGCGTTTTATCAGTTCTTTTATCACCCATAAAAGTTTAGAAAATACTTTGAAAATTATAGATGTCCATCATTGACCTTCCAAAATATGCGTATCCTTTGATTAAAATCAAAGAATACGCATGATGGATTAGAATTACTCTCGATCGGCTTGTCGAAATAAAGGAATCGATAATTTAATTTTGGTTCCATGTTGATAGCTACTTTCCAAGGAGAAATCAAATCGTTCACCATAGTAAAATTTTAAGCGCTGGTAAACATTTTTGATTCCAATGCTGTCACCAGTAATCTCTTCTTCTGTTAATGATTGAATAATTGCTCTGTATTTCTCTTCTTTTATCCCAATTCCAGTATCACTGACCATACACGTTAACAAATCCTTATCAAGGTGAAAAGAAATATCAATCTTCCCTTTTTCCTTTACAGGTTCTATCCCATGAATACTAGCATTTTCCACGAACGGGATGATTATCATATGAGGAATCATCATATTCTCTACTTCCTCCGGTAGATATATCGAATAACTCATCTTATCTCCGAAACGGTATTGTTGAATGTTAAGAAAGGATTCAATTAATTGCACCTCTTCCTTCACTAGCACCCAATCTCTTCCCCAAGTAAACGAATTCCGAAGTAGCTGCGCCAGATTTTGGATGATGGACGCTGTCTCGTTTTCTTCTTTTAGAACACTCCGCATCCGAATTGTTTCCAAAACATTAAACAAAAAGTGGGGATTGATTTGGCTTTGAAGTGCCTTTAATTGTGCTTCTTTTTTTTGTAACTCTACATCCTTCTTTTGAATCGTGACAAGATAGACATCTTGGATTAAGTCCTTGATCTTCATTGCCATTCGATTATATTCCGTTGTCAGGACTCCAATCTCATCTTTATATTCTTCTCCTTTGATAATTTCAAAGTTTTGGTTTTTCATCTGGCGCATTTTTTTCAAGATTTTATTTAGACGAAGATGAATATTTCCCGTCATATATATGATAAACATCGAAGGAATGATGAAATTCCAAATAGCAAGGTAAAGAATAAAGAATCGAGATTCTCGAACCTGGTCGATCAGGTTATTTTCTGATAAGACTCCTACTAATGTCCAGTTATTTAAATATTGAGTGTGGTATTGATTGCGTATGATCGTTGCCCTGTCAGATATCGCTACATCTTCAAAAAGCAAAGATTGATCCTCCCATTCAATGCCCGAATCATTAGAGTATTCAATAATACCATTGTCATTGATTAGATAAAGATTTCCTTCAAATGTCGCATTGTTTAAAATAAGTTCAATAAAGCTCTGATTGAGATGTACCATTATAATATTTTCGTACTGGGAATCCTTTGTGTTTTGATCACGAACGACAGCAAAATGATCTCTTTTTCCTTCTTTCATAATCGTTGTGACAGCAGGATAGTGCTTTCGTTTCTCATTAGTAAAGGTATACCAATAGGATCCTTCCACTGAGGGGTCAATCGCAAATATCCCTCCAGCAGTAATAACAGAGGAATTATCTGTATATAGATGAATAGATCGAATAGTAGAGTATACTGGAGAATATTTATTAATATCTCGAAAGTATTTATTATAGGCATGGATAAAACCTATCGGACTCTCATAATCCTGGCTTAACAATTCCGATACGTATGGATCAGAATACAAGATGGATGCAACTCCTGCTGCATCCTCCACTCCTTGTTTAAAGCTATTAAAAATTTGAGTTAATGCTAACTCGTTATCTTGTCTTTTCTGCTCTTTTACGTTCTCTGAAGTAACATAGTAAAAGATAATATTCGTCAGTACAATTGGTAGAAATACAGAAATAAAATAGATCATAAGTAATTTATTGCGTATCTTAATATTATTAAAGTGTAAATCCTTCATATCATTCCTCTTGTAATAATGAATTTTCTGTATTGTGAAGGTGTTTTTCCGACCATTTTTTCGAATTGGGTAACAAAATAATCCGAATTATTAAATCCCACTTTTTCTGCAATTTCATACACTCTCATATCTGTCTGTCGCAATAATTTTTTGGCTTCGTCTATTCGAAGCTTTAAAAGAAAGTCTTTAAAATAAACTCCATACGTTTTTTTAAATAATTGCCCCATATACACAGGATTCATATAAAATTTATTAGCAATACTCTTTAATGTGAGCTCCTGATCAAAATGGGTAGAAATATATTTTTTTATTTCATGAATGGTTGCATGAACATTGTTTTGATAACATGAACAAAGGGTTTTCGAGCTCTCTACTAGAAAGTCGGTTACTAAGGATTGTAATTGAATAGCAGTAAGTGGCACACGTTCCCATTCTATTATTTGTTTAACATTAGAAATTCGTTGCTCTTCTCCTAATGAACCGCGAAGTAAGTCAAGTACATCGTGAATGACTCGGTTAATGACATGATGAATCGCATCTGCAGTCATTCGTTTTTTATTAAATAACGCCATCATTTCTTTCACCGCTTCTTTGATTCCATCCATATGATGTTCTTCGATTAATTCACGTAATTTAGTATAGAATGCTGCCTCTAAGTCTTCATTATAGATGGGTAAATGCTGAAGCTTTTGATATAGGAAGATATTGGTATGTAGGTCGATATATTTGTATTGGATCGTCTGATTGACAGATTGAAAGGATTTTTTTATCTCAGATAATTGCTTGATGGTTATGCCTACATAGATAAAAATCCCATCCATATCTAAGAAATGATAAAGATTATCTATAAATGTTTGAAGTTCTATATCATTTCTCGTTAGAAATAGATCTGTTATACAAAGAAAATATTTTCCTGGGCTTAACTCAAACAATGCGGTACTTTCACTATAGGTGTATTGTTCTAAAAATCCATCGGTTTTTGTATAAATGTGATAGGCATCCTTATTTATACCATTCACTTCTATAATAATTGCCGTGAATTGATTAGCATGACAAAACATTAAACGTTGTGAATCAGATGTTAACAAATTATCCTGCTCTTGAAGTAGCCCTTTCACTAATGTAACCGTTAACATTTTTTCTTTATATTTTTTAGTCCTTTTTTCCGTTTCCAGCTTTGTTACGACTTTCTTTAGTGTTTGCTGGATTTCTTCATGATCTATTGGCTTTAGAATAAAATCCTGAACTCCGTAGCGTAATGCTTTTTGTGCATATTTAAAGTCATTGTAACCACTGATCACAATGAAATATGGTGTTGTTGAAAGCTTCTCATTTAAACTTTTTATTAAATCTAATCCATCTATTACAGGCATCCGGATATCTGTTATTACGAGATCTGGTGGTTCGATCATTATTTGCTCTAAAGCATCCTCCCCATTCGCTGCATCCCCACAAATGGAAAATCCATAATATTGCCAATCAACTAATTTCATCATTCCTTTTCGAACGTAATGATCATCATCGACTAAAAATACTTTATACATCTATTTCTCCCCTTTCTTTCATTAAACAAACATTCCAATTAATTGTGAGGAAAGTAAATCTTTCCAACCGTTTAATCGACATGGAAGGCTACCATTCGTAGGAATGAATGACCAAACAAAGGAAAGTATCCTTGATACCATATGTTCTTGCTATAAGAGGAGGTATCATCAACTATTATCGTTCCCTCAAAATATGAACTCCACCTCCCGTAAAAGATTTTTAATTAAATTTCACTTTGTTCATTCATTGAACGTACTTATTATAGTATACTATGAGAAATAGGAAAATAACAAATTAATTTTAGCTTAATAGACCAAATAGAAAAGGAGTTTTCATATGACGAAAAAAGCAGCATTTATCACAGGAAATTATCGCAATCTACTACATGAATATGGGTATTCTCAAAAAGAAATAGACGAAAAATTAAAAAATACGTGGAAGCAATTATTCTCAGCAGATCATCCTGAAACTCAAATCTACTATCCAGTAGGAGAGGATCTTGGTTACATGCTAGATACCGGCAATAATGATGTCCGAACAGAAGGAATGTCTTATGGAATGATGATGGCTGTTCAAATGGATGATAAGGAAATATTTGATCGCTTATGGAAATGGTCCAAAACCTATATGTATATGGATGAAGGAGAAAATACGGGATACTTCGCTTGGTCCTGTGCACCTGATGGTACTAAAAATGCCCTAGGGCCAGCTCCAGATGGGGAAGAATATTTTGCCATGGCGTTATTTTTTGCTTCTAATCGCTGGGGAGATGGCGACTATCCATTTAATTATAATCAACAAGCAAGGGATATCTTACATTCCTGCTTACATAAAGGGGAGAACAATGATGGCTATCCAATGTGGAATCCTGATAATAAATTGATAAAGTTTGTTCCGAGTGTAGAATTTTCAGATCCTTCTTATCATTTACCACACTTTTATGAGTTATTTGCTTTATGGAGTAATGAAGAGGATCGTCCATTTTGGAAGGGGGCAGCAATAGAAAGCCGCAAGTATATCGCCAAATCTGCTCATCCTATTACAGGTCTGGCTCCTGAATATGCATTTTATGATGGTCAACCCAATCATGTGAGAGGCTTTGGACACTTTTTTAGTGATTCCTATCGAGTTGCTTGTAATATTGCTATTGATTATGAATGGTTTCATGATAACGCATGTCCGATAGTTGTAAATGAAAAAATTCAAAGTTTTTTTGCAAATGTAGATCCTGATGATTTCCGGAGGTATAAAGTGGATGGAGAGCCTTTTGAGGAGAAGGCTTTACACCCTATAGGCCTCCTTGCTACAAATGCCATGGCATCCCTTGCAACACACGGGGAAAACGCTAGGAAGTGTGTAGAATTATTCTGGAACACACCAGTTAGAACCGGGAATAGACGATATTATGATAATTGTTTATATTTCTTTAGCTTATTAGCTTTAAGCGGAAATTATAGAATTTGGAAATAAATAGGAGAGGAAGTGAGCAAGACTCCTCACTTCCTTTGTTTATTTCCTAAATTTCATTAAATTTTGATTTAATTCTGTAGTCTGTTTGTACACATCACGATATAGCTTAAACAACGATTGATATTTGTCTACATTTTCAGGAATTGGTTGATACGTTTCTGCATCCTCTAAGAACTGATCTGCACACTCCTTTAAAGAAGCGAACCATCCAGAACCATATGCAGCCAGCATTGCAGCACCCATCCCTGGTCCTTGCTCACTCTTTAATTTTACGATTTGTGCATTAAAAATATCTGCCTGCATTTGTAACCAATCTTTATTCTTAGCTCCACCACCAATGGAATAAATCGTATCAATCTGCTTACCATTTTCTCTAAAAATAGCTATAGATTCATTTAAGGAAAAAGTAATCCCCTCTAAGACTGCCCGTGTAAAGTCCTTTATCGTATGAGAGCTATCCATTCCAATAAAGCTTGCACGAATTTGGGAATCTGCGTGAGGGGTTCGCTCTCCAACTAGGTAGGGTGTAAATAACAAGCCATTGGATCCAACTGGGACATTGCCGATCCCATCAAGTAATTCATTAAAATCCTGTTCTTTGGCAAAGGTATTTTTAAACCATGTTAAACTATGTCCGGCAGATAGCGTAACTCCCATCGCATAGAAGGCATTTTCCTCTCCATGGTTAAAATAATGAACCTTACCTTTATAGTCTTTATCACCTGTAGGCTCATAGGATAGTACAACACCTGATGTACCGATACTAGCAAACGTTTTTCCTTCTGATAAGATACCTGATCCTATTGCGCCACAGGCATTGTCAGCTCCACCTGCAAATACATCGGTAGTAGCAGAAAGCCCTGTTTGTTCTGCTATTTCTTTTGTGATTTTTCCAACATTCTCATGTGAGTCGACAAGAGCTGGACAAATCGAAACATTAAGACCTAACAGCTCACAAATTTCCTTGCTCCAATTCTTCTGTTCAATGTCTAGAAGGCTAGTTCCTGCAGCATCGGAGTAATCCATATGTAAGGCACCTGTTAAACGATAACGAACATAGTCTTTTGGAAGCACAAAGGTCGAAACATTAGCAAATACTTCTGGTTCATGCTCTTTTACCCATAAAATTTTTGGTAAAGTAAAACCTTCCAAGGCTAGGTTTTTCGTAATCTCGATAAATCTTTCTTTTCCTACCTTTTCGTAAATTTCCTGACATTGCGCTGTTGTTCTAGTATCATTCCAGAGAATTGCGTTACGTAATACTTCCTTTCTATCATTAAGTAAAACAAGTCCATGCATTTGTCCTGAAAAACTAAGTCCTTCAATCGAAGAGGCATCACCATTCCATTCCGTAACAAGCTGCTTTAAT
Organism: Gracilibacillus sp. JCM 18966; assembly: GCF_055392695.1. Lineage (NCBI taxonomy): Bacteria > Bacillati > Bacillota > Bacilli > Caryophanales > Bacillaceae > Gracilibacillus > Gracilibacillus sp. JCM 18966. The sequence goes on from NZ_AP043883.1 coordinate 3,975,281, forward strand.
CCAGCAACGGTCTGTCTTACCCAGTCTTCTGGATTTTGCTCGGAATAGCCTGTCTTCTCTTGAATCAATGGATAGTCCTTTGACACTTCCTTCACTACTTCACCAGATTTGTTTACTAATAACAGTTTTACAGCACTTGTTCCCAAATCCACACCAATGACATAGCTCATTTTCTCACCTCTTTTTCCATGTATATAGAAGACTTAGCGATCGCCAAGTCTTCTAATTCTCTATCTTTATTTACTTGCAAACTCTGTTAATAAGTATTGATTTATAGTTGCTTTGATCACTTCTAAGCGACCAGATTTATTTTTAATTTCCTTAAGGTTTAATGCATGTTCCTCTAGGGATTTGAAGTCAGCTTTTCCTTCGACAATATCTTTACCGATTCCTTCTTTATAGCTAGCATAACGGTCATCAATAATATTCTCAAAGACCTTATCTTCTACAAGCTTGTTTGCCACTTTATAACCAACAGCAAAATGATCCATACCAGCAATGTGTGCATGGAATAGGTCCTCTTGCTCGAAAGAACCTCGACGTGCTTTGGCATCAAAATTTAAGCCACCTGAGCCTAAACCACCATTTTTAATAATTTCATACATAGCTAGTGTAGTAGAATAAATGTCTGCAGGGAACTCATCCGTGTCCCAACCTAATAGAGGATCCCCTTGGTTAGCATCTACAGATCCTAGTATTCCATTCACTCGTGCGTAGCGAAGCTCATGCTCAAATGTATGCCCTGCTAAAGTGGCATGATTTGCTTCAATGTTTAGTTTAAAGTGGTTTTCTAAGCCATAGTTTAATAGAAATGCATGGGTTGATTGTGAATCGAAATCATATTGATGTGTTGTTGGTTCCTTTGGCTTTGGCTCAATAAGGAATTGTGCATCAAATCCAATTTCTTTGGCATAATCCACTGCCATTTGGAAGAAGCGTGCTAGGTTATCTTGCTCTAATTTGAGATCAGTATTAAGTAGTGTCTCATAACCTTCACGACCACCCCAAAATACATAGTTTTCTCCACCAAGTTCTTTCCCAATTTCTAATTGCTTCTTCACTTTAGCAGCAGCATATGCAAACACATCTGCATTATTAGAAGATGCGGCACCATGTACAAAGCGTGGGTTGGTAAAATTATTAGCAGTATTCCATAAAAGCTTTACATCACTGTCTTTCATATGATCCTTAATTAGAGCTACAATTGTATCGAGATTTTGGTACGTCTCTCGTAAACTATTCCCTTCAGGAGCAATATCGACATCATGGAAACAGAAATATTTCACACCGAGTTTTTCAAAAAATTCAAAGGCTGCTTCCACTCTTGCTTTTGCACGATCCATTCCATCATATTTGTCCCAGTTACGGATTGCTGATCCTGCACCAAATGGATCTGATAAATCAGCAGTAAACGTATGCCAATAAGCTACACCAAAGCGTAGAAATTCTTCCATTGATTGTCCATTTAATTCCTCTTTTGGATTATAAAATTTAAATGCTAAAGGATTCTTAGAATTCGGTCCTTCATATTGGATATTGTTAACGTTTTCAAACCATACCATTTGTTCTACCTCCAAATACTTATTAAGATTGATTGTTTCGATCACATTATATCAATATCCACTAAGTTTGTCTAGCGAATAAACAAAGATTATAGAATTATTTTTTCTAGTATGCTAAAATAGTGTTAAACGTAATCGCTAAGAGAGTGAGTGAATGTATTGAGTCAAACGTGGAATCAACATGTAGTCAAAAAAGAGAATAAATCATTAGTTCTTGAAACAATTAAAGAAAAGGCACCTATCTCTAGGGCTTCGATTGCACAAATAACTGGCCTTAATAAAGGAACCGTCTCCTCTCTCGTCGGGGAGTTAATAGACGAGAAGTTAATAAATGAATCTGGTACTGGTGAGTCTAGTGGTGGAAGAAGACCTGTTATGCTTTTATTAAATGAAACAGCTGGTTTTACCATCGCGGTAGATTTAGGGGTCAAGAGTATGCTTGGGGTACTAACTGACCTACGGGGGGCATATTGTAGCAGAGAAGCGTGTCAAGTTCTCCGATAATAAATATGAGGAAGTACTTCCATTATTATATGAATTAATTGATCATCTTAACAATGCCGCCCCACCATCAGAATATGGAGTTGTCGGGATTGGAGTTGGCGTTCCAGGTGTTGTGACAAATGAAGGAGAAATATTACTTGCTCCTAATTTAGGATGGAAGAAGGTTCCTTTACAACAATTATTACATAATAAATATCAAATACCCATTACCGTAGAAAACGAAGCTAATGCTGGTGCTTATGGTGAAAAAGTTTATGGAATTGGTCAAAAATCTCAAGAAATTGTTTATACCAGTATTAGTATTGGGATTGGAGTCGGCCTCATATTAGACGGTAAACTTTATAAAGGGCTGCGAGGCTTTTCCGGTGAGTTAGGTCATATGACAATCAAAATGGACGAAGATCCATGTAGATGTGGAAATAAAGGCTGCTGGGAATTATATGCCTCTGAACAAGCACTATTAGATCAGGCAGAAGCATTAGGATATAAGAATGTAACTCTCGATCAATTAATGGAAGCTGCCCAGAATGGCGAAGAAAAGGCTTTACAGTTATTTGAAGATTTGGGCGACTATTTAGGTGTTGGTATTACTAATATCATACATATCTTTAACCCAGAACAGGTGGTGATTGGAAACACCGTTAGTATAGCAGAACGCTATATTCTTCCAGCAATAGAAAAAAGAATCGAAAGAAATGCGATCGGTTTTAATAAGAATGATGTACAAATCAATGTAGCTAAATTAAAAAAACACTCTACTGTACTTGGAATGGTAGCATTTATCGTGGAAGAATTCTTCCATACAAATGTTCATGAGTTAATCAGTGAGTAAGAAATGGGAGTCGGCTTACCCTACACTTAACTGTTTGGATAAGTTCGTCTCCTTTTGCGTTTATTTTTCGTTACGGTAAAACACCTGTTAGGCTCTTTTTGCATATGTTACATGGGGTGATAACATGGAATTAGAATACAAGCAGTATCTTGAAAGCTTGATAGCATGGGGAAATGATGTAAAGCAGGCCTTAGAGCAAACAAGTATATCAGAAGAAGATCGAACTAAATGGATGGAGCAACTGGACAACTGGCAAAGTAAAATTTATGAACAATTACAATCAGAAAAAGTAGAGCATGATAGGGAGATCACAGCATTAAGAGAGGAAGGACAACAAATTTTACTTGGAATTGAGCAACGAGATGCCTATCGCTATACACAAAATAGTGTTCCTTATGGGCAGCATCAATTACCTCCTCTACCCTATGCATATAACGCCTTAGAGCCTTACATTAGTGAAAGGATCATGCGATTGCATCATACGAAGCATCACCAAGCATATGTTGATGGCTTAAACAAAGCAGAAAAAGCATTATATACTGGCAAAAAAGGAGAGAAACCATTAAAGCATTGGTTAAGGGAGCAAGCATTTCATGGCTCAGGACATTTCTTGCATACCATTTTTTGGTTTAACATGACACCTAATTCAACGAAAAGACCATCAGGGGAAATATTAAACCAAATAGAAAAAGACTTTGGATCATGGCAAGCATTTAAAAAGCTTTTTACCGAAACAGCAAACTCAGTCGAAGGAGATGGCTGGGCTGTTTTACTATGGGAGCCAAGAAGTGGAAGACTTGCTGTCCAATCCTTTGAAAAACATCAATGGTTCCAGTTACCAGACACGATCCCATTATTAGTACTTGATGTTTGGGAGCATGCTTACTATTTACAGTATGAAACAGATAAAGCAGGCTATATTGACAATTGGTGGAATGTCGTTAACTGGGATAATGTGAACGATCGTTTTCAAGAAGCTAGGAAGATAAAATGGGAGCTATTTTAAGACCAGCTCACCTAATGGAGCTGGAATAAAAGTAGTTTTATCGATGCATAACCAGAACCTTATCAGTATCATTTAGATAAGGTTCTGGTTAATGTTTTATCATATTGCGTATCCAAATGCCTCTAATTATTACACACCACTATATGCCATAAAGCCACCATCAACTGGAATGCAAGTGCCTGTTACAAAGCCACTTGCTTCATCATCGACTAACCATAATAATGTACCTAATAAGTCTTCAGGAGCACCTAATCGTTTCATTGGTGTATGATCCACAATCTTCTCCATCCGCGGTGTAGGAGAGCCATCTTCATTTGTTAACAATGGTCGATTTTGATCTGTTAAGAAAAAGCCTGGTGCTATAGCATTAACACGTACATTTGCCTCAGCCATATGTACGGCTAACCATTGTGTAAAATTATTGATCGCTGCCTTTGCTGCACTGTAAGCAGGTACTTTTGTCATTGGACTTGGAGCACTCATCGAGGAAATATTGATAACAGTAGTTTTTCTGTTAACCATTCGTTTCGCAAAGATTTGCGTAGGGATAAGTGAGCCAATAAAATTCAGATTAAATACAGAGGAGAATCCTTCTGTTGTCATATCAAAAAATGTTCGGATTGTTTCATCATCTAAATCTACTGCTTTAAAATTCTCCTTTTCGGTTGTTCCATTCGGATGATTACCGCCCGCTCCATTTATTAAAACATCACAAGCCCCATATGTCTGAAAAATATTTTCTTCGCAAGCGACAACCGCATCTCTATCTAGTACATCACAAGCAACCGCAAGTGCTTCGCCACCTGCCTGTCTTATCTCAGCTGCAACTTTCTCTGCTTTCTCAGCCGTACGATTTAATATTGCCACCTTCATTCCTTGACGAGCGAGCTCTATAGCCATAGCACCACAAAGTACTCCCCCACCACCTGTTACTACTGCTACCTTACCTTTTAAATTGAAGTGAATTGGTAACATCAACCTCATCCTTTCCTCGTATTTGCTGATATGCATCCCATAATCCCCACAAATACATAATACCTAATGCACGATCATAGAGACCATATCCTGGGCGACAATCCTCATTCCATATATGTCTACCATGATCTGGTCGGACATATCCTGTATAACCAATTTCATGATAAGCCTGAACGATTTGATCAATAGGTAAAGAGCCATCCATTGTTCGATGAGATGTTTCGATAAAATCCCCATTATCAAATAGCTGGACATTCCTTATATGAGCAAAATGAATTCGGTCTCGTAAGTCGTAGATCATTGTTACGATATTATTTTCCTTTAAAACACCTAATGCTCCACTACACAACGTTATCCCATTATAAGGACTATCTACTAGCTGAGTAATCTCTTTCAATTGATGTTGAGTTGTTACAATCCTTGGTAAAGTAAAGATCTCCCAAGGTGGATCATCTGGATGAATGGCTAATTTAATATCATATTCCTCGCAAACAGGAATTACTTTCTCTAAAAAATATTTTAAGTGATGCATTAAGTCCTGATTCGTTACATTTTGATATGCAGTAAATAGTCCCTTCAATGTTTCTAACCGTTCTGGCTCCCAGCCTGGCATCGTATAATCTGGATTAGCGGCAATTTTTTGGACAAGCTCAAGCGGATCCATATCGCGAACCTTATCACTTTCATAAAACAATGCCGTTGATTGATCAGGTAATAATCCAAATAAATCGGTTCTTATCCAATCAAATACAGGCATAAAATTATAACAAATCACCTTAACACCAACTGTAGCAAGGTGTTGAATAGTTTTTATATAATTTTCAATATAATAATCTCTGTCATCGCTACCAAGCTTAATAGATTCATGTATATTGACACTTTCTACTACATCTATATGAAAGCCAAATTGATCCGCCTGACGTTTCATTGCTTGCACACGCTCCAAAGGCCATACCTCACCTGCTGGTAGATCATGTAATGCCCATACTAGTCCTTCCACACCAGGTATTTGTTTAATTTGAGAGAGCTTTACACTATCATTTCCTTCACCAAACCAACGAAACACCATCCTCATGTCTAAATCCCCCTATTATTAGTAAATCGTTCGTTGATGCTGATCCTGGATTCCCGATTTACGGTAAAAGTAAGTGTTAATCTGATCACACCATTCACGGGCATTATCCTCTTGTAAAGCTAGTCTTTCTCGTACATTTTCAAATCTAGCATCATCTATTTCACTTTCTAATGAGTTCCATTTCTTTTTTAACTCTTTCACTTGTTCTAGCCCTTTGAAATGAGTATCATATATATGCTGAATGACTGTTTTACCATTTTTTAACGTATACTTGTATGGTACGTGGTGAAAAAATAAAAGCAAATCATCAGGACATGTAGTAGGTGAATTATAAACCGATTTGTTTGGTTCTGCGTATTGCTCTGTATAACCGGTTCCCGTTTCCTTTGTTCGATCCACACCAATCCCATCACGATCAGCAAAATGATAGGTTCCCCATCTAGAATACTCATAGCCATCAATATTAGGGCCATAATGAATGCCTGGAGTTACCATCCAGCCTACCCCGAGAGGCGCCGTATAATTTTCATAAATTTCCCACGATTCTAACAGCATCTCTAAAATCACGGATTCCAAGTTAGCGTTCTTTCCAAATGTTTGAATAATCCATTCTTTTGCTATTTCTTCAGAGCCTAAAGAGGGATTCCAAGTTAGCCTTCCATAACCATACAGATTTGCCTGAGCTAATGTGTGCCCTGTCCAATTCTGATCATTTCCAATATTAGAAACTGCAGCAATACCACTGTAGCGATATGGATGAATATTCCCAGCAACAATCTTCTCTATCGTTGTTCCTACTCCTTTTATATGTGTATCAAATTCAAGAACTTCCTTCCATTGTGGAATTAAATAACATAGATCTTTTTGTTGGCCTGTATATTCTTGGGCAACTTGAAATTCAATCATTTGATTCGTTTTTTCCATTGCCCCGATTAATGGAGAGACAGGTTCACGAACTTGAAAATCCATAGGTCCATTTTTGATTTGTAATATAACATTCGGATGAAACCTTCCATCTAATGGTTTAAAATGATCATAAGCGGCTCGCGCTCGATCCGTATTACGATCGCGCCAATCCTGGACACAATTATATACGAAACAACGCCAGATTACTTTTCCATCATAAGGTGCAAGTGCCTCTGCAAGCATGTTGGCACCATCGGCATGGTCCCTGTCATAAGTAAATGGCCCAGGTCGGTGCTCCGAATCTGCCTTTACGACAAATCCACCAAAAGTTGGAATATAGTCATAGATCTCCTTTACCTTATTGCTCCACCACTGCATTACTTCTGGCTGTAGCGGATCGGCTGTTTCTAAATGATCAATGGCTATAGGGCTGGCAAAATTAATACTTAAGAAAAGCTGGACCCCATAGGAATGGAATATATCCGAAATTTCCTTTATCTCTGGTAAATATTTTTCGGTGATAAAAAACGTTTCTTCTTCCCATACATTTACATTATTTATAGAAATGGCATTAATACCAATAGACGCCAAAAATCTAGCATAATCCTTCAATCGTGATTTATCTCGTACTATTTTACCAGCTTCATAGAAAATCGAATTCCCTGAATACCCTCTTTCAATACTTCCGTCTAAATTATCCCACTGGTTTAACATTCGAAGCTGATTTGTAGGTTGTTCAGAAATATTAAGTGTGTTTAATGTTTGCCTTAGCTGTATTAATCTAAGTAAATGGAATGTCCCATATAATACAGCTTGATCAGTTTTTCCAACGACATATAGCTGTTCTTCAAAAAAATAAAGGAGATAACCCTCATTGCTCATTGACTCTATCTCTTGCTTCTTTTTATTCTCCAATAACTCGTTTAATTGATTTATGTTACCGATTACAATTTTAGCCTTTTGATTTGTTGTAATCTTTGGTGAGATATGTAACATATTTTTTATCGCAATATTTAATTCTTCTTTTATTACTTCCATAATGGAGGAAGATCCCATTAAGGCTACTTCCTCAAATAATTTTTGATATGCTTGAAGATCTGGACCATCGATAGAGTTATATTGGAGCCACATGTGATACATTTTTTCCTTCATCAATACGCACCTCTTCCTCTATATTTAAGCAAAAAAAACTTGGATTTTCTTTCTTTAAAGCATCTTTCTCAATATCAACTAATTGTAAATGAACAGCTGTTGCTTTTTCGGCTAAGTCAGGATTTTGATTGGAGACTGCTTCAAATATTTCTCGATGTTGGGAGACAATGATGTCCCATTCATGATTAACAGCAAGTCTCAATAATCGCAATCGATCAAATTGAATATTCATGCGCTTGACCATTTCCCAGGTTCGATGCTTACCACACCCTTTGTAAAGCAAACGGTGAAATTCATCATCTAACTCAAACAGACGCTGAAACGAGCCTTTCTCTAATGAGAATTCCTGAAGGGTTAAGTTTGTTTCTAATTGTAGTAAGTCCTCCTTCTCCATTTTTAAAGCTGCTTCACGTACAATCGCTTTTTCAATATGCTCTCGAACAAACCTTCCTTCTTCTACTAATTGAAGGTCAATTTTTGTCACAATTGTGCCTATTTGTGGAAATACACCTAGTAGTTCCTCTTGGTTCAACTGCAAAAATGCTTCTCTAACTGGAGTTCGACTGACATTTAATTTATCTGATATTTCTTTTTCAGATAATTTCGTGCCCGGTGCAATCTCTCCATTCATGATTTGTTCTTTGATTACCTGGTACACATAATCACGTGAAGAGCCTCTCGTTCTTTGATTTTGGATTGGCATAACGACACCTCTTTATACTAGTATGGTAGTTATATATTATACTTGTCTTTATAACTGAATTCAACTATGTTGTTTATATTTTCCTTTAGAAATATAATTTTATGCTTAAGTTTACTAATTATAATCCCATAGAATAACCCAATTTTCCTTTTCCTCTGTTATATAGACAGGCTGTTGTATCTCTAAATAACCGTATTTACTTTCATATCCCAGAATAACAGTAAATTGATATACATTGGAAAGACTAGGAGATTGATCACTCATTTTCCATGTATCCAATTTTACCGGTTCTGTATACTCAAATTCAAAGGTATCCACACCAAAATGATTAATGAATACATGAGCACGGTCTTGGATGTATTCACTTTTGTCCCATTTATTTTGCATCTCGGAATGAAATAATTCCCATGAGCTAGCAAACTGTCCATTCTGTTCATACTCATAAAAGCTTTTTAACACATTTTCTGCTTTCCTTTCAGGTGAAAACCACGAACTTATCCATAAATATAGAAAAACAATGCATGCAATCGCGAATATAAGTGCAATAATGGCTTTTATGGGAAATCTGTTACGACGCATGTAATCACTCCTTGATGATAAGAATGAACGCTTTGTATAACATATTCCTTTCACCCCCATTTTATTATTTACATAAATTTCTTTAAAAATAATCCAAAAGACCTATTGTAATCGCTTCCTAAATTTTATATACTGGAAACGGTTACAATAATAGTTGTTGTGTACATATACTGTTTATCCAATCACTTTTGTGTTGGATAACTACATGTACAGTATTTTGATTCAAAATAGATTGTCCCCCTTTGCACCCTTGCTGGTTTAGTAAGGGTGTCTTTTTTTGTGCAAAAAAAAAACCCTGCATGAAGGTACTGCACCCCTAAAATTAGATTTTTTCACTCTAACTTTAGGGGTGCAGTACCGAACAGAGTTTTTTTTTACTTTAATGTGCTTCTATTACTTCACCTGCTGTTTCTTTTTTATGAAAAAGCTGTTTTTTCATAAATGGGATTACATAGCGATCTAAGCCAAATTTACCTGCATTATAGCCAGCTACTAAAATAAATACGGTTAACAAAACCATTTGAGCATTTGTGCTAACTGTTCCACTAAATAAGAAAGCAAAGTTCATACATATTCCCATTAATGCTGCAAAATTTGTAAATACACCTAGAATTAATGCAATTCCTACTAGAATCTCTCCCCACATAACGAGAAATGTGAATATATCTGCTCCTGGTAATGCAACATGCTCTAGAAAGCTTGCCCACCAGCCTTGAACAGCAGGATGATCACCACTTGACTTTTCAATAGCTCCTTGAATGAATCCTCCAGCATCAAATCCACCTGTTAATTTTCCCCATCCAGCGGTGAGCCATTGGTAACCTAAATAAATACGAATAATAGCTAGTAGACCTGCAACAACTCCATTTTTTCTTAACCATTCTACAAACATATAAATCACTCCTTCAATTTGTTCAACATTTCACATGTTGGTTTTTATTGATTTGATTTATTACACTTATATAATAACATGTATTGGCTATTTTTTGATTATATTGTGAATTTATTCACAATAATGCCATAAAGTTTTGTCTAACTTGTGACATCAGGCTCAGAAATGTTTCAACTATCATGAAATATAGTGCTAGGATTATACTACTTAAAATGATATATTTAATAATGCTTGTTTAATTTGAAAGTTCGGTTGTTTTTTAGAAACCTTCTATATGGGTCAGCTCTTTTATGGACTGTTTTATATAGCTTAATTAAAGGAAGTGATGTAGAGATGCGTGGATTTTATTATCATTGCTTAAAAAGGATCGGGAAATCTAAAGGAGATGAATGGAAAATGATAACAATAGATGGTGTTGTCGGTGTTGGCAAAAGTACTTTAATGAACATTATGGTAGAAGAAATGGGATATACCCCTTTTCAAGAGCCAGTAGTTAACAATCCAATTTTAGATCGATTTTATTATGATAGAGAACGATACAGTTTTCCTTTACAAGTATTTTTCTTAAATGAACGGTTTAAGCATATTAAAAATGCAAGTAAAATCGAGAAGGCTGTATTAGATCGATCTATTTATGGTGATGTGATCTTTGCCAAAATGCTAAACGATGCTGGAGAAATGTCTAATGAAGAGTTTGGCATTTATAAGGACTTATTTGCTAATATGATTGAACATTGTCAAGCCCCCGCTTTAATGATCTATCTAGAGGCCTCTACAGAGGAAGCCGTTCGCCGCATTACAAACCGTGGCAGAAGCTATGAACTAGACACGGAAATTGCCTATTGGGAAAGATTAAACAAAGAATACCGCCAATATTTCGAGGAATACGAGGCATCCCCTGTCTTAAAAATCAATGTAGATAATCTAGATTTTGAGAATAATCCTGAGGATAAGGAATATGTTTTATCATTGATTAGGGAGGAAATTGCTCGGTTGAAGTTGGATGATGAGAACAAGTGATAATCCTTAAGACGGTAGAAACCCAACTGGTTTCTATCGTCTTCTTATTGATCTGAGCCATTTGATTTTTTATGGTTAGTTTGTTTATTATTTTTAGGTTCTTTTTTAGGATCTTGATCTTCGGGAATTTGAGGGTCTTCGGTTCCTTGGTTTGGATCTTCTGGATTTTCTGGATTATCTGGGTTTTCGTTAGGTGATTCTTCGGGCTCTTGCTCGGTGGGATTAGTTGAATCATCTAAATCTTCTGTAGGAATATCTTCTTTCCCATCTTCTTCCTCTTTATCAGTGCTATCACTCGACGAATTTTCTGGAGATGATTGTACAGTCTTTTCATCAAAGCTATCTGTTGAATTAGATTCCGGATCATTGTCTTTTTCTGATGGGTAGCTATTGTATGATGCTTCTGGTGTTGGTTGATAATTCCATGTTGACTTTTGCTCATTGGTTGGATAGTAATATTGCTCTTCTTCCTCATTTCCAATTTTCTCTTCGAACACTGCAGTTTCATTTTCTAGTTCATCATCTGGTGTTTTCGTTTCTACTTTTTCCTCACTAAATAAGTCATCATTAATTCCCATAGGACTAAGAAAACTACTGCTTGCTATATTGTATGTATGAGAGTTTGATATTTTCTCTTTGATTGTCGAATTATTAAATACCGTTTTCCCATCAAGATAGCTTTTTCCGATCCATCCAACTCCAATTAATAACGTCATACCAACTGCAATGGTTACATACAGTGCAAGGGAATCTTGATTAAATTTCAGCTTTCTCTCCTCCATTTGGTACTTTTTTCTTGTATTTAACCTATCATTATTTTGTCGAAATGTAAACGCATCTAGTTGATATATCACATTTTTGGGCTATATTATTCTAAAAATAACTTCAACACCATCGAGACATAATTATAAATTCTATTTCACGTACCAGCTCCTGCCAAATCGAACTATATCCACCTTATAAACACCATTTCACGACTAAGCTCCTACAATTTGTACTTTATCCTGCTTATAAACGCCATTTCACTACCATGCTCCTTCCAATTTGTACTTTATCCTCCCTATAAATCCAACCTGAACAAAAAATTAGAGTGTATCTCTTTTTAGAAATACACTCTGCTAACTCCCATCCTTATCTGCTAAACGTGCTTAGCAAAGCTTTGTTTGACTTCTTGTAATACATCATTTCCATCACGATCCCAAAGCGATTGGTTAATAATTTCCACTTCAATTGGTCCATGATATCCTGCTTCCTCTACTGCTTTTCTCATACGATTGATTTCTATTACACCTTCTCCCATCATGGCACGGCCTTTGAACATATCTGCCATTGGTACCTTCCAATCGGATACATGAAAACCTAGGATTCTACCTTTTGCACGATTGATTTCTTGATACAAATTTGGATCCCACCACACATGGTAAACATCAACAATTACTCCAACTTCATCCGGGTGATACTTCTCTGCTATCGTGGAGGCTTGATCCATTGTGTTAATGACAGAACGATCTGCTGCAAACATTGGATGTAAAGGCTCAATCGCAAGCTTCACCCCATAATCCTTTGCATATGGTACTAATTGGTCAATTCCTTCTTCCACTTGTTTACGTGCTGTGTCAATATCTCGGTCTGCACTTGGTCCACAGACAAGCACTAATGTATCTGTGCCAAGCTCAGCCGCTTCTTCGATGGCTCGTTTATTATCATCTATCCGTTCGGCCCGTTCCTTTGCTGTAGCAGCAGGAAACATGCCGCCACGACAAACACTAGAAACATCTAAACCGGCATCTGTGATCAATCTTTTACTTTGCTTCAGGCCGATTTCTTTTATTTTATGGCGCCATACTGATATCCAAGGTACTTCATGACGGAGGCAGCCTTCCACTGCTTCCTGCAGGCTCCATTGGTCTATTGTGATTTGGTTTAAACTAAGACGACTCATTAATTTATCCTCTGCCATTAGCGACCCTCCTGTTCAATACCTGCTAACTCAAGTGTCCATTTCATTCTTATTGTCGCTAAGTCCGGGTCACGTAATAGGCCTGCTTCATCTGCCATGACGAATAAATCAGATAAATGGACAATGGAACGAGCACCTTCCTTACCACCAATCATGCGAAAATGGTCTTGATGTCCATTTAGATAAGCCATAAATACAACACCTGTTTTATAGGAAAATGTCGGTGCCTCGAAAATATGTCTAGATAGCGGAACTGTTTTTTCGAGTAATGCATCATATGTCTTCCAATCATCAGCGTCTATTGCGTGCATGGCTGCCGCTGCAGCTGGTGCGATCGCATCAAATATCCCTAAAAGGGCATGACTATAACCTCGATCATCACCTTTAATTAATTCAGGATAATTAAAGTCATCTCCTGTGTACATCCGTACACTATTCGGTAGTAAACGGCGCATATCGATCTCTTTTTGAGCATCAAGTAATGAAATTTTAATCCCATCCACTTTTGATTCATTATCCTTGATGATCTGCAAGCACACTTCCATTGCTTGGTCGATATCTGTGTGCCCCCAATAGCCTTTTAATGCTGGATCAAACATATCACCAAGCCAGTGTAGAATAACGGGTTCTTTAACATTTTGCAAAATCTTATTATACACTCTCTGATAATCTTCAGGACCCGTGGCACATGCTGCTAATGCGCGACTCGCCATCAATATTATTTTCCCGCCTTCACCTTCTACAAATGACACCTGCTCTTCATAAGCTTTTTCTACATCGTCTAATGTCACGCTAGGTGTTGGTTCTAAATGATCTGTACCAACACCACTAGCAATATTGCCACCTACTGTCTTTGCTTCTTTAATCGAACGTGAAATTAATTCCTTCGCACCGTCCCAGCTTAACCCCATTCCACGCTGAGCAGTATCCATTGCTTCAGCAACAGATAGTCCGAGCGACCATAAGTAATGGCGATATTCCATCGTTTTATCCCAATCTATTTGAGCATTCAAAGTTGGATCGGCTGGCGATAATGGATCTGCTACGACGTGTGCTGCTGAGAAAGCCGTTCTACTTTCAAAAGGTTTATCTTGTGGAATATCAAAAGGTGTATAATTTTTGGCCTTATAGCTGTAAAGCGTTCGATCTGATTTTGGTAAAATTAGCTTTGCCATCCTAGATACCTCCTTACAGTTTGATTTCTGGCACTTCAATCCAACGACGTTCTTCCCATGATTTCAAACCAAGGTCAGATAGTTGAGTACCTTTTGCTCCTTCTAATAAATCCCAAGGAAATGCTTCATCTGCAAATACATGCTTTAAAAATAGCTCCCACTGTACCTTAAAACCGTTATCAAATACATCATTTGTTGGTACTTCCTGCCACTGTGCTTGGAAGTCAAATGGATTTTCAATATCTGGATTCCATGTTGGTTTTGGGGTATTTACACGATGCTGCACTTTACAATCTCTTAATCCAGCTACTGCACTTCCTTCTGTTCCGTCTACTTGTATTGTTAATAAATCATCTCGGTTCACACGAACAGCCCAAGAAGAATTTGCTTGAACGATCACCCCATTATCAAGTTCAAATGTACCGTATGCTGCATCATCTGCAGTTGCTTTGTACGTATTTCCATTTTCATCAACACGTTCAGGAATGTGAGTTGCACCTAGACAAGAAACTGCCTTGATATTTCCAAATAAATTGTCAATCACATAACGCCAGTGTGCAAACATATCGACAATGATTCCACCACCATCTTCTTTACGATAGTTCCATGAAGGTCGCTGTGCCTCCTGCCAGTCGCCTTCAAACACCCAGTACCCAAATTCCATTCTTACAGATAAAATTTTCCCGAAAAAGCCAGAGTCAATGAGACGTTTTAGCTTTAATAAGCCTGGTAAGAACAGTTTATCTTGAACAACACCGTTTTTAACACCGGCATCATTCGCAAGCTTTGCAAGCTCAATAGATCCTTCCAAATTTGTAGCTGTTGGCTTCTCACAATAGATGTGCTTCCCTTTTGCTATCGCCTTTTTAATACTATCTGCTCTTCTGACCGTCGTTTGGGAGTCAAAGTAAATCTCATTGTATTCATCTGCAAGTGCTGCATCTAAATCTGTGGAATATCGATCGATTCCATATGTTTCTGCTAACGCTTTCAATTTCTTTTCATTACGACCTACTAGAATTGGATCAGGCATGAGCGTGTCCTCGTTCTTTAGTTTCACGCCACCTTGTTTTCTTATCGCAACGATGGAACGGATTAAATGCTGATTCGTACCCATTCGCCCTGTTACGCCATTCATAATAATACCAATTTTATGTTGTGCCATTTTCATCCCTACCTTTTTCTTTGATACACCTAGTGTAACGCAATAAAAAAAATTCGTCTTATTAATCTAAGAACGAATTTCTTAAAATCGGAAGTCATCTTTTACAAATGATAATTTTTTTGATTAGTTCGGTATTTATTTGGTGTGATTGAGGTTATATTTTTAAATGTACGATAAAAGGTTGAGATGGATTCGAAGCCCACCTCAAAGCAGATCGAGGCGATATCCTTATCTGTTTCAGCGAGCATTTTTTTTGCTAGTCCTGTTCTCACTTCTGTTAAATACTGTATCGGGGTCATTTGATAGCTTTCTTTAAAAATAGTATTCATATGCCGAGTACTCATCCCTAAGCGTGCTGCCAAGTCCTCTGCGTGAATCCACTCGTAATAATGAGAATCTATGTAATCCTTTAATCTTTCTGCTCTTAATGCATTCGCATCTGACACCTCTGCTTTCTTTTCCCCTCTTGCTAATAATAAAAGCAAGTGAGATAAATAGATTTTTAATGCCAATTCCTGTTCCTTCGTTTTATTTGCTTGTTCATACAGCATCGTTCTTAAAATTTGACGAATTTCACTACTTTCAAATGGGTTTAAACCGATAAATTTCGTTTCATTTAACGATTCTTGAAAAAGTTTAGCATTTGCCTGAGCATCATTAATTCGCTGATCAAAGGCAAGAACAAGTACCGTTAATTTTTTGTCCGAAATAATAGCATGACTTGTAAATGGTGTAATAAAGGTAAGGTGGTCCTGTTCAAAGCGATGACGCTTTCCGTTTAATATAATATCTCCCGTTCCTTCTAATGAATAGAGAAGCTGATAGATTTCATGGTGATGGTTTTCAATTCTATCACCTTTATTATGTTTACTTTCATATAATCGAATGCCGAAAGGTTCAAGATTAATTTTTTGTAGCATGAGCTTCCCCCATTTATCAGACATTTCTGTTTAATTTTTTGATTCAATACTGCGAACCAAATGAGTTTATGATATATTGCTATTATACTTCAGAAATTTTTAAAAAAGCAAAAGTGAGGAGAACTCTGTTATGACAAAACAAGTATCTGTTGTTCTCGTAGGTATAGGTGGCTATGGGAACATGTATTTACGGGCCTTATTAGATCCACAAAATGTAAACGCATACGTAGAAGGCGTGGTTGATGTAGTTCCAGAAAATTCGAATTACTATCAAGAAATAATAGAACAAAATATCCCTGTTTTTGAATCATTAGAAGTCTTTTATCAGGAGCATAATGCAGATCTAGCTATTATCTCTACACCTATCCATTTACACAAGCACCAATCATGTATTGCTATGGAAAATGGTAGTCATGTACTTTGCGAAAAACCGGCAACTGCTAATCGAAAACATCTTCAAGAAATGATCGAAACAAGAGATCGTACCGGAAAAAAACTAGCCATTGGATTTAATTGGTCTTTCACGAATACCATCCAGGCATTGAAAGAAGATATTTTAACTGGGGAATTTGGGAAACCAATAAGAATGAAAAGTCTCGTTTTATGGCCTAGAAATGCTGATTATTTCAACCGATCTAGCTGGGCTGGTAAAAAATTCAGTCCTAATGGGGAAATGATTTTTGATAGTGTGGCGAATAATGCTACCGCACATTTTCTTCATCATTTATTTTATTTAACAGGAGATGCAATAGATCGGAGTGCAGAGATTGATCAGCTTTCTGCTGAATTATACAGAGCAAATTCGATCGAAACATTTGATACATGTGCTGTCCATCTATTAACTAAGAACAATGTAGAGGTCATTTATCTTGCTTCCCATGCTATTTCTAATAACCACCGGCCAAAATATTCGATAGAGTTCGAAAATGCCATTATTACTTACCATCCAGAGGGAGAAAGCTCAGACATTGTGGCAACGTTTAAAGATGGTACGAAAAAGACTTATCAAGATCCAGAAAACAATCATCTTGCAAAACTTGGCGTTATGATTGAAGCAATACTAACTAATGATGATAATATACTATGTGGACCAGAAGCAGCGAGTAGTCATGTTCATGCCATTTATGGTATGCATCAATCAGTAAAAGATATACCGACATTTCCGAGTAATTGGATTTCCGTTGATGAAGAGCAAAAGTTGACGATCGTAGACGGTTTAGAGGAAGTATTGACAGAATGTTATGATCAGTTTTGCTTACCGAATGATCTAGGGATCGAATGGAGCAAGCCCGGAAGTATCGTTAAATTGTAAGGAAATGAAGAGAGGCCATAATGAGTTACGCATTATGGCTTCTCCTTTATCTCGTATGAAGTAAAGAAGGATGGAAGCTTAACACTGCATCGACCGTTTCCTTTCTCATCATTTCTTTATAGTCATGATAAAATGGAATTTCAGGGTAATGATAGTTTACGACCCTTTTCATCGATTTGTCTTTATCATAGATAGCGATTACCTCTACATTTTCAATAAGTCCATCCTTCAAAAATGAAATATAGGCATTTACCTCTTGATTCCAACCTACTATAGCTACCTTTTGAAAAACCACTTTTGTCATCCTCCATTCATATTCGAAATCGTCGTTTTTTCCTAAATAAAAACAATACAAATAGCAACCAACTATTTCAATATGGAACTAGAGAAATGATTCGTACTATGATAAATTCTTAAACGTTTTTTTCGGTATTC
Organism: Gracilibacillus sp. JCM 18966; assembly: GCF_055392695.1. Taxonomy (NCBI): domain Bacteria; kingdom Bacillati; phylum Bacillota; class Bacilli; order Caryophanales; family Bacillaceae; genus Gracilibacillus; species Gracilibacillus sp. JCM 18966. The sequence continues at coordinate 3,993,454 of NZ_AP043883.1, forward strand.
TTTTGGCGTTATCCCTAGTTTTTCTTTGAAATATCGACTAAAGTGCGACACATTCTCAAAACCGCTCTCATAGGCAATTTGTTGAACTTGCTTCGTTTCCTCTGCTTCTAGTAAATATTTTGCTTGCTGTATGCGACAGGCCATTACGTATTCCATGATGGTGTAGCCTGTCATTTCTTTGAAAACATGCGAAACATATGACTTATTCAAATTCAAGGCTACTGCAATCTCTGAAATAATAACTTTATTTGTAAAATGCTCTTGAATATAAGAAGCAATTTTCTCTGCATGCTCTGTTTTATTACTAGGCTCCTTTTTTGCTTGTAAACAAGTATTTCGATACAAAGAATTAATCTGAACGAGCAACTCCCCAAGCAAAAATTTCATTTCCCACTCTTTCTCTGAATCAATCAATCTCGAAGAATATTCGACTTTGTACATTTTCTCAAAAATAGCTTCTATATCTCGAAGGACCTCTTTATTCGATGTTCGAATTAAATAATGGTGATCAAAGCGAAAAACATCTAATAATTCCTTAGCCTTCATTAATTCTAAAACTGGTTCAATCCAGTCTGGAATAAAGTGAAGATTACTTCTAACATAATCACAATTATCCGGAACATTTGGCCTATGCAATGCTAAACCATCCATCAATAAAATATCACCAGGCTGTAAATCATAGATTTGATTGTTTATCAGGTATCTGCAAATCCCTTTGTGAAACATAAAAATCTCAAAATCCTCATGTGAATGAAATTTAGGTAAATCAGGATTACCTGTAATTCGATAATTGATAGAGAACATTTTTTCCACTTGGATTCTCACCCCACATGAATGTATAGTTATATTTTATTGTATAATGCACCATCTGAAAATAACTAGTAGTGTTAGATTTTATTTTAAAATTTGCTGTGCGTGTTTTCTTATCATAAGACTATTGATTTTTATTCCGTTAACTGCTATTAATGGAGTCAACTTCTGCCATACTAGGTATACAAGAATAATAAAAGGAGGATATACGCTAATTAATTGGAAGCGCTAACTATAAATTATCAATGATGAAGGATGTGTAAATCTATGAAAAGGAAACCAATTCTTTTTTTAATATTATTTTTATTCACGATTACCATTTTTCTTAACCGAACATTAGTTGAGCCTGTAAAAGCAAAAACAGCTACAAGTGTAATTAAGTGGGATAAACATCGTCAATATGTGGACGGATTTGGTGGATCTGGTGCCTTTCAGAAGCCTTCTTATATTATGCAATTACCAGAACCAGAAAAAACGAAAATATTAGATATGATCTTCTCACAGGAAAAGGGAATAGGTTTATCCATTGTTCGAAACCTTGTCGGAGACGGAGTTGCGGCTTCTACTATAGAACCAGAACCTGGTAAATTTGTTTGGGATCAACCTGATTGGTCAAAGAAAAAAACGGCATTTGATAAAGATCAAATTTGGTTTATGAAGGAAGCAAAAAAAAGAGGGGTTTCCACCTTTTTAAGCTCGGTTTGGAGTCCCCCCGCTTGGATGAAAACGAACAATAGTGTACTCGGTACGAATAACGGGAAGCTTAAACAGGAGCATTATCAGGATTTTGCTAACTATTTAGCGGAATATGTATTTGGCTATAAGGAACATTTTGATTTAGATATCTCTTATATTTCTATCGCCAATGAGCCGAATTATGGGCCAGATTACTCTGGAGCGATATGGACACCTGAAGAGCTTCATATTTTTATTCGAGATTATCTCGGGCCTACCTTTGAACGAAGGAATGTTCCTGCAAAAATCGTAATGCCAGAACACATGAATTTTACCGAAGAATATGCCTTACCAGCATTAAATGATCCTATCACTGAAAAATACATAGATGTGGTTGCTGCACACGCCTATGGAATCGGAACAGATGTCCCAACATTCCCTGTATCAAAGGAAAAAGGAAAAACTATTTGGCAAACAGAATATATGAATCAAGGAGATGCCTTACAAACCTATGAATTTAATACGATAAAGGACGGCCTTCGACATGCAAATCTAATCGGAGATATGTTTCATAAAACAGGAATTAGCGCCTATTTTTGGTGGTGGCCAGTTGCCGTGAATAATGCAGATGGATCCGACTTAATTCGTTTAACCACAGACGATGACGGTGAGGTTAATGGCATGTTTAGGGTTTTCAAAAGATATTATACATTCGGAAATTATAGTCGATTTATCCGTCCAGGCTATATTATGATCGAATCCGATAAATCACCTGTTGAGGATGTACAAATTACGGCATATAAAGATCCATCCACAGACAATTTTACTATTGTAGCTGTGAACAACCAACCAACAGAGCAGCAACTAGAATTAAAGCTTGATAATTTTCCAAATACAAAAGAGCTTATTCCCTATCGTACTTCAGGAAATGAAAACTTGAAAAAATTAGATACTGTGAAGGTTAAAGGAAACGGCAAAACTGTAACGATTCAGCTTTCTAGTGAAAGTGTGACGACCTTTATCCCGAAAGAATTTGAATTACCAGCATTTGACGATTTGAAGGATATATTCTCTAGCTATGAAGCAGAAGAAAATGACGGACAATCTCCGGAAATGATAGCGCCTCCTGCTAACCAGAAAAAAGGTTATATAGAGCATGTTAGAAATGGAGATTATATCAAATACACCAATGTAAACTTTGCAGATGGCACAGCTAATGGACAGCCTGGCATGAAGCATATTTTATCAATGGATGCCTTAGTCCATCCGATAAATGGTGGTACGATCGAGGTTAGATTAGATGATCCCTATCATGGCAATTTAGTAGGAGAAATAACTGTTTCAGGAAAAGGCTCTAATGATTGGATAACAACATCGACCATGATTGATACGAATTCAGACACTGGTGCCTATGGAATTCATGATATGTACCTCGTGTTTAAAGGAGAAAACAGTAAAAAGCTCTTTGCGATAGACAAATTGACCTTTAATGATGGAATAGAAAAGCCAATAGAACTTAAAAAACATGTCTTGGATTTTGAGAATGGCACAACAGAAGACTGGACAGGAAGAGCAGGTACTGAAATGGTTGAGGTAACAGATGTTGAGGCTTATTCGGGTAGCTATAGTTTGAAAACATCTAACAGAACTTCTTCCTGGCATGGACCAACTATGGATATTACTAATATGGTTGTAAAAGGTAAGGAATATGAGTTTTCTACCTATTTCCGTTTTGTGCAACCACCAGCAACAGAGAGTAAAGTAAAGCTTACATTGGAAGTCACTGATTTTGGAGGAACGAAATATATAGCACTCGACGAATTAGATACCAATCGCAATGATTGGTTCGAATTAAAAGGGAACTATGTCTTAGATCCAGATATAACCACTATTAAGCTCTACGTCGAAACCTCTAATCCAAATGATTCCTTTTATATCGATGATGTAATCATTAATCCAGTACAATAGACGAACAAAAGCGCAAGCGACCGTTTAGAAACGTAGCGACTGGAGCGAACCAACTGAGATAAAGGAATCACGGTGAGGTTACGAACCGATGATGACTTATCGTAGGGCGGTGCGGGAAGTCGCCTAGTTTCTGGGCGCTGGAGCTGGACGTGGCCCAATTCGCTTCCCCTTATCCATAGGATCATATTTTTATACCTTCCTCAGAACAAAAATTTATCCCTCACTGCTCTAGAGATTTCTAGCATAGTGGGGGATATTATAGTTTTATAAATTCATGAAGATTGGTCTATTTTCAGCTTATCCAAACTTACCATAATTTCTTCTACTGTTTTCCCCAGATTTGCTTCCACCGCTGCGATATAAGAGCCTTCTACTAGTGGCACATCCTCCGCTATTTGTAGATTGTTCCTATCGACTAATTCCAGTACCATTTCTGCGTTCATTTTGGCGCTACCTAAATCATAGAGTAGAACAGCTCCATTCTCATTGCCGACTTGGTCGATTGCTGATTGTATCCTTTCCATACTCGTTCCAATTTCGCCATTCTCTGTCCCACATGCAAGAGCGATTGGCACATCTTCAATCACTTGATCAATCAGCTTTTTGATTCCTTCACCTATTTCGAAGCTGTGAGAAATAATAATGATCCCAGCTTTACCAGACATCTTCATCCCTCCAATTCCAATACTTCGACTAAAGCTTCAAAAATATACAGTGATGACATGGAACCAGGATCAACATGTCCTTTAGATCGTTCCTTTAGATAAGAGGCGCGACCTTTTGTTGCTATCATTTCTCTAGTATCCTCAATAGTTGCTTGGCAAACTTCTACCATGCCACCCCAATCGTTTACCTCTTCTTCCTCTAAAAAATCAGCTACTTGTGACCAAACGTCATACATTGTTTTTTCACCAAAATCTGCTTTACCTCGTGAATGAATCCCATCGACTGCTTCTTTAATTGCCTGCTTAAAAACATGCTCGTCCACATCTTTCCCTTGCATCGCAACGGACATTTTTAAAAATGCTGTTCCATAGAGTGGTCCAGATGCACCTCCAACTTTTGCCATCAGTGTCATTGCTGCACTTTTTAATACATCGGAAACCGAATCATAGTTTACATGATGGATCTTGGCAGTTACCTCTGTAAAACCACGAGTCATATTGATTCCATGATCACCATCACCAATTGCTTGATCTAGTACCGTTAATTGCTCTTTGTGCTCATCCATTCGTTTTTGTATTTCTTTCATCCATTCGACTGCTTGATCGACTGTTAAAATGATCATAATATCCTCCTATTAAACGTGAAATGCTATCGTTTTTACTTTTCGTGTTAAGAGATTTTTCAATTCTTGATCTAATTTTAATAAGGTTATCGAAAATCCTGCCATTTCTAAAGATGTCATATATTCTCCTACCCATGTTTGGAAGATTTTAATCTCCTTATTGCCTAAAAGTTCTGAGAGCTTTCGATAGACAATGTGTAGCTCCATTTCTGGTGTAGCTCCCAATCCATTGATCATTACTGCAACCTCGCTTCTTTCATAATCTATATCCGATAAGATTTTGTTGACTAAAATTTCCGTTATTTGATCAGCGGGTTTTAACGGAACGCGTTCAATACCTGGCTCTCCATGTATTCCAATTCCAATTTCCATCTCGTTTTCTGCTAATGTAAAACTTGGTTTACTAGCTGCTGGTACCGTACAAGCTGATAAGGCAACCCCCATAGAGCGAACATTCGCAATTGTTTTTTCCGCAATGCTCTTTACTTCTTCAAGTGAGGCACCATTTTCTGCTAATGCCCCCGCTATCTTGTGAACAAATACAGTTCCAGCTATTCCTCTTCTACCTATAGTAAAGGTACTATCTTCTACAGCTACATCATCATTAACAATGACTTGATCTACTTGGATCCCTTCCATTTCAGCCATTTCTTTGGCCATTTCAAAGTTCATCACATCTCCGGTGTAATTTTTAATAACTAAAAGAACACCTTTCCCACTGTCAACTGCTTTGATCGCTTCTAACACCTGATCTGGAGTTGGAGAGGTAAACACTTCCCCTACTACAGCAGCATCTAACATTCCTTTTCCCACATAACCTGCATGGGCTGGTTCATGCCCACTTCCACCTCCACTTACAATACCAACTTTTCTTTCAGCTGGAGCATCAGTTCGTACAACTACATTTGTATTCGGAAGCCTTTTCAAAAGCTTCGGATAAGCTGTTACTAATCCAGTAATCATTTCATCGACAACATGATTTGGATCATTTATTACTTTTTTCAATCCGCTTCACCTCTACTTTCATTTTCTTTCATCGTATCGGAATTTAGATGTTTTTTCCACTTTTAAAGTATCTGTTCCTACTTGATAATGATGAAGCTGGGACGAAAGAGTAAGTAAAGAAAGGAAAACCCGAACGTTAATATTTCTGCACGGATACCGCTCCGTCAAAATACTCCGCTTTCCGCGGGCACGGCTTCAGCTAACTTTGCAAAGAAAACCGCTTTGCAAAGTGGATCTTCAGCTCGTGCTGTTCCCACAGGAGTCTCCGTATTTTGACTACGCTAAAGCAGAATAACGTTCGGATTATAGCGCTTGCTGTTTAGTTATGTCCCAACCCCAATTCGGCAATTCGGGTTATTCATTTGTTGGGTGTACTGCTTCATATAAGAGATTTTCAAGCTCTTTCGTATACACATCCTTTTGCTCATCTGTCCATTTAAAAATATGTTGCATTTCATCTGTAACAGCATCTTTTTCCTGCTGAACCCAGTTGATGTCAAAGAAAAGCGCTCCTGTTCTTCGAATAAAGAAATCAACAGGTTTACACGTTAATTCGTGCTCTATACTATACAGAAGCATTGCCTTTGTTACAGGATGAATGTCTGAATCATCCTCTAAAGCTTTCTTATAATAGTCAAATAATTTTGGAACATTAGATCCATAGCGAAGGATAAGAAGTTTTGTCTCTTCCTTGGTTAGCCCTATCTTCATTCCGTCCTTAACCTGTTCTTTAGCATAAGCCACAAAGCCTTTTGAACCACCAACATCTCCACCTGAAATTGGTAAATGCTTCGTATTGCTCGGCTTAAATACCCTTTTTTCTTTTTCAATCATTTTATCAACAATTACTTTTACTACATCCTCTGCCATCTTGCGATATCCAGTTAGTTTTCCTCCAGCTATTGAGATAAGACCAGAGCTTGATTCGAATATTTCATCCTTTCTAGAAATCTCAGAAGGGTCTTTACCTTCTTCATAAATGAGAGGTCTTAGTCCTGCCCAGCTTGATTCCACATCTTGTGAAGAAATATCTAGGTTCGGGAACATAAACTGAATAGCATTTATTACATAGTCACGATCTGATTCGGTCATTGTTGGATGGGCAATATCGCCTTTATATACTGTATCTGTCGTTCCAACATACGTTTTCCCATCTCGTGGTATGGCAAATACCATTCTACCGTCAGGCGTATCAAAATAGATCGCTTGTTGCAATGGAAATTTTGATTGATCAAAAACAAGATGTATTCCTTTTGTCAGCTGAAGTGTCTTTCCTTTTTTCGATTGATCTATTTCTCTAATTGTATCCACCCACGGACCAGAGGCATTGACAATGTACTGCCCATGAATATGATGGGTCTCATCATTTAACTGATCCTTAATCTGAACACCAATAACCTTGCCATCTTCATAGATAAGATCATCTACTTTTGCGTAGTTCAGAGCAAGTGCTCCCTTTTCTACCGCTTTTTTCATTACTTCCATTGTTAATCTTGCGTCATCAGTTTTGTACTCCACATAATAACCTGCACCTTTTAGACCTTCACTTTTTAAAAGTGGTTCACGCTTGAGTGCCTCTTGCTTATTAAACATTTTTCTTCTTTCTGATTTTTTAACCCCTGCTAAAAAATCATACACCCTTAGTCCAATATTAGTGGATAACGGGCCAAATGTACCCTTTTCATAGAATGGAAGCATCATCCATTCCGGTGTGGTAACATGAGGTCCGTTCTCATAGACAATTTCTCTTTCCTTGCCGACCTCTGCAACCATTTTTACTTCAAATTGTTTTAAATACCTAAGTCCTCCATGAACAAGCTTTGTTGATCTACTTGATGTACCCGCAGCAAAATCTTGCATTTCAAAAACGGCTACACGAAGGCCACGTAGAGCAGCATCTAGTGCGATACCTGCTCCAGTTATTCCGCCACCAATAATAATCATATCAAGCGGCGTCTCCTTCATTTGTTGGTAAGTATTTTTGCGATTCAAACTAGAAAAAGTCATAATAGATGTCCCCTTCTTTTTGTTTTTATTTAAATACTCTGGCTGCTTCTACTGCCTTTTTCCATCCTGAGTACAGCTTTTGTCTGTCTTGATCGTTCATTTCACTACTAAATCTTTTGTCCATTTGCCATTGTGCTTGAATTTCCTCGCGATCCTTCCAATAGCCTACAGCTAATCCAGCCAAATAAGCTGCACCCAATGCCGTTGTTTCGATTACCTTTGGTCTTTCTACAGGAAGATCCACTAAGTCACTCTGGAATTGCATTAAGAAATTATTTGCAACAGCACCACCATCTACTCTGAATGATTTTACTTCAAGACCTGCATCATCCTTCATGGCAGCAAGTACATCCTTTGTTTGGTAGGCAATCGATTCAAGTGTTGCACGGATGAAATGTTCTTTTTGTGTACCTCGTGTCAATCCGAAAACTGCTCCACGTACATCACTGTCCCAATATGGTGTACCTAGACCAACGAAAGCAGGAACAACATAAACACCATCTGCTGATTCTACTCTTGTCGCATACTTTTCAGACTGTTTTGCATCTTTAAACATTCTTAATCCATCTCTTAACCATTGAATTGCAGAACCACCTACAAAAATACTTCCTTCTAATGCATACTCCACTTTGCCGTCAACACCACAAGCTAAGGTTGTTAATAATCCGTGGTCAGACTTCACTGGCTCTTCACCTGTATGCATTAACATGAAGCACCCTGTTCCATACGTGTTTTTCACCATTCCTTTTTCGAAGCATGCCTGACCGAATAATGCTGCTTGCTGATCCCCAGCAATTCCTGCAATCGGTACATTTTGACCAAAGAAATGGTAATCTACGGTCTCGCCGTACACCTCTGAGGAGGATTTTACTTCAGGAAGCATGCTAGATGGAACCCCTAGAATATCGAGTAGCTGTTCATCCCATTTCAAATCATAAATGTTATACATTAGTGTTCTAGAAGCATTAGAGTAATCGGTAACATGTACTTTTCCGCCAGTTAGCTTATAAATCAACCATGTGTCAATTGTCCCGAATAATAAATCTCCATTATCGGCCTTTTCTCTTGCGCCTTCCACGTTGTCAAGGATCCATTTCACTTTTGTTCCAGAAAAATAAGCATCGATTAGTAAACCTGTTTTATCACGAAAAAGATCTTGATGTCCTGCTTCTCTTAATCTTCGACATATATCTTCTGTTTGACGTGATTGCCATACAATTGCCTTATAAATTGGCTTTCCAGTATGTCGATCCCAAACAACTGCTGTTTCTCGTTGATTCGTAATTCCAATACCTTCGATTTGGTTTGCCTCAATATCTGATTTTCTCAGAACTTCTGCGATACATGATAAAACAGAGGTCCAAATTTCATTCGCATCATGCTCTACCCATCCCGATTTTGGAAAAAACTGCTCAAATTCTTTTTGTGCAACATCCACAATCGAGCCTTTTTTGTTAAAAATAATTGCTCTTGAACTTGTCGTACCTTGATCAATCGATAAAATGTATTTTTCCATTTTAATTCCTCCTCGTATCGTAAAAATCCTCTATATTAAATGTCTTTATACAACCTTGTCACTGGCTTTTTCTGCTATGTTTGTATTATTTTTTCTTAATTCTTTAGAGACAGCTACTATAACAATTACTAACACAACAGCTGACATGATCCAAAATAATGCTGTTATTTCCCCTACGAAGAACGCATTATAAAATACGGCGCCATAAACACCACCAATAATCGGACCAAATACTGGTATGGCGGCATAACCCCAATCTGAGGACCCTTTGCCGATAATAGGTAATACTGCATGGGCAATTCGTGGACCTAGATCTCTTGCTGGGTTTATAGCATAGCCAGTTGTTCCACCTAAAGACACTCCGATCGCAACAATTAATAACCCTACGATTGCTGGATTGAGACCGTCTGTAAAATCATTAGCACCAATGAACAAAAGCCCCATAATTAATACAAATGTACCGATCATTTCACTTAATAAATTGGATGGCAGACTTCTTACTGCAGGATCTGTTGAAAAAACAGCTAACTTTGCCCCTTTATCTTCTGTTTTGCCCCAATGAGAAAGATATTGAAGAAATACAATAACTGCACCAATAAAAGCACCTATTAGCTGAGCTGTAATATAAGTCGGCACTTTTGACCAAGGAAATTCACCTATCGCTGCGAACGCTAAGGTCACGGCAGGATTTACATGCGCATCGGAAACATTACCAACAGCGTAAACTGCCATTGCCACAGCTAACCCCCAGCCAATCGTAATCACTACCCATCCAGCACCTTCCGCTTTTGTCTTTTTTAACACTACTCCACCAACTACTCCTCCACCGAAAATAATGAGGATCATAGTTCCAATTAATTCTGCCACAAATTCAGACACTTTACTCACCCCTTATAGTTTAAATTACCCTTAAAATTACAAGTCATAACACGAAATTAGTTAGAGTACAAAAAAAGTCCACACTAACAATATCCATACTTCCCCCAAGGAAGTACTAAATATTGCAGTGTGGACTCCATTTCTCCAACACATTCGTTAACTTGTTGCTTCTAAGCATAACTTATAAATAAAACGCTGTCAATCCTATTTTTTGTTTGAAATCCATCCCTTATTTAGAATTCAAATTCCCACAAAGCATTATTCGAGGTTGTGACAGCAATAGCTCCTGCATTAGAGGCTTGATTGACTTGTTCTTTTGTATTAATTAAGCCACCTGCTATAACCGGAATTCCAGTGTCCACAGCGACTTCTTCTATTACGGAAGGTATAATACCTGGAAGGACTTCGACATAATTCGGTTTGGATTGTTCGACTAATCTTTTACTATTTTGCAAAGCAAGGCTATCCAATGCAAATAACCGTTGAATCGCTATTACTTCATTCTTTTTAGCTAATGCTATTACATTAGCACGTGTAGATATCACACCATCGACTTTTACGACACGAATTAAGTATTCCATTCCGTAACGATCTACTTTTAAACCATTAATCAAATCGGTATGAACTAAAACCTTTTTTCCCCGTTTATGTGCATAATTCACCATTTGATGAATTTGAGCTATTCTCGTTTCAAGTAAAATTAAGATTTCGAAATTACTATGGGCTATTCTTTCAAAATCCTTCATTTTTCTTGCTGCTGGTAAGACTCCAGATAATTTTATCAATGATTACAACTCCAATTCTACCTTCACTTTTTCTCTATTAATTAGGGAAATTTCTGAATATTCCCAATAAAAAATATTTGCGCAACCATTCGTTTTAGCTTAAACTAGTAATGTTCCTGTTTTTCTTTCCCCTTGATTATACATGATTCTTCTAGCTGTGGTAGCGAAAAATTATTCAATTCGACAAATTCATGTTATGATAGTAAAGGTGTCTATTTATATTCATTTCTAAGCCAATTCCTCTATCCAACTCCAACCAATGAAACGTTGTGCGATTTTCGCGCAAGGACGATCAACAATTCGTACTTAATTTTTACGAAATGTTCCATATCATACAACAATATTTTTGAAAGGAAGTGGGATAAATGGGAGTAAAATCTGACGAGAAAACAATTTCCTTACTTAAAGATGTGGAGTACTTAACGAAAATTTTAGATGATGTCTTATTACATGAAGGCGGAGAAGAATTATTAGATAAAATCAAGAAAATCCGTGAACTTTCTACAAATGTTCGTGATACTAGTACCCAGGCAACACAAAAAGAAATTAAGGAAGCAATCCAATCCCTTGATCCTAGTTTACGTCAAAATGTAATTCGAGCGTTTTCTATTCACTTACATTTAATCAATGTTGCGGAACAGAACTACCGGACTCGTCGTCGACGCGAATATCAGGCTCAAGATGCCAACATCATACAGCCTGGTTCACTTGAAGCGGGTGTGAAGCAATTAGTTGATAATAACGTAACCCCTGAACAAATCACTGAATTATTAGATAAGCTTTCTCTTGAATTAATTATGACAGCACACCCAACAGAAGCAACTAGAAGAACGATACTACAAATCCATAAACGGATTGCAAAACTATTAACTGCTTGGGATTATTCTTATACACGATATGAGAAAAAATTGATTAAAGAGAAAATTTATAATGAAATTACCATTCTTTGGCAAACACAAGAAATTAGGCAGAAAAAACCTTCTGTAATGAAGGAAGTATCCAACGGTCTTTATTATTTCTATCATGTCTTATTTGATGTATTACCTAGAATTCACGATGATTTAGAAGATCTTCTTTTTGAAAAATATAATCAACGTTGGAACATTCCATCCTTTCTCCGATTTGGTTCATGGATCGGTGGAGATCGAGACGGAAATCCTTTTGTAAAAGCAACTACTACATTCGAAACCATTAAACGTCATCGTCGATTAGTCCTTAAAAAATATAAAGATTCACTAACCATCTTAAAGGATCGTTTGAGTCATTCTGATACGAAGATTGAAGTGAGTAAGGAGCTTCGTGAATCCATAGAGTTAGATAAAAAAGCTTTAGGAGAAGAAGGATGGCATAAGGAAGACGAAGTGTATCGCGTTAAATTAGCTTATATGCTTAAAAAATTAGCCTATACTGAACAGGATGATGAACGAGGATATTCCGAATCAGAGGAGCTTTTAGCAGATCTTAATCTTATTCGTGATAGTATGAAACTGCATCACCCAAACAAGAATCCGGTTAAATTATTAAGAAAAGTTGCTCGCCAGGTAGATTTATTTGGATTTCATTTAGCATCATTAGATATACGTAACCATAGTGGTGAGCATGAAGCAGCACTGACAGAAATTTTTAATAATGTAAGCATTACAGATAATTATAAAAACCTAAGTGAAGAAGAAAAGGTACAAACTTTAATCAGTGTTTTAGAAAATCCTCGTCCTATGATCTCGATATATGATGAGTTCACACCGGAAACATTAGAGGTAATTGATACCTTCCGTATGATAAAACGGGCTCAGGACACCTTTGGATTACGTGCAATTGAAGTCTATTTAATCAGTATGACAGACAATGTCAGTGACTTATTAGAGGTACTTGTATTAGCAAAAGAAGCAGGACTATATCGCGTGTATCCTGATGGTAAAGTAGTAAGTCGTATACACATTGCCCCACTACTTGAAACCATTGATGATTTAAAGAATGGTCCAGAAATGATTCAAAAGCTATTAGATATTCCTTTATATCGTAAGCATATTGAAGCTCGTGGCAACCATCAAGAGGTCATGCTCGGGTATTCAGATGGTAGTAAAGATGGAGGAAATATTACAGCAAATTGGGAACTTTATAGTGCACAGCAAGAAATTCACGCTATTGCATCTAAATATGGAGTGAAGCTAAAATTCTTCCATGGACGTGGCGGTTCGCTTGGACGTGGTGGTGGTCCACTTTATTCAAGTCTATTATCACAGCCTCCTGTTACACTTGGAGATGGTGTAAAAATAACTGAACAGGGAGAAGTATTATCATCTAGATACCTTTTAGAAGACATTGCTTACCGAAGTCTAGAGCAAGCCACATCTACTTTAATTACAGGTATTCTCGGTATCAATGATGAAAGCTCTACTATGCAACCAACTCCAGAAGAAGAACAAGCAATGGGCATCATTTCAGAATATGCCTTGAAAAAATATCAATCCCTAGTATTTGATGAACCAGGATTTATTAAATACTTTAATCAAGCAACACCATTGCATGAGCTTGGTGATCTAAATATTGGTTCTCGTCCAATGAAACGTAAAGGTAGCGATAATTTGGAAGATCTACGCGCCATTCCTTGGGTATTTGCATGGACTCAATCAAGACAGTTGTTACCTGCCTGGTTCGCGACAGGAACTGGCTTTAAAAAATATCTAGATGAAACTAATAATTTAGAATTTTTACAAAATATGTATAAGCACTGGCCATTCTTTACGGCAACAATAGATAATTTACAAATGGCTCTTACAAAGGCAGATCTTGAAACAGCAAAAGAATATGCTAACATGGTCGAGGATCCTGACATTCGTGACCGAATATTTGGTCAAATTGAAGAGGAATATCATATAACAAAAGATATTATTTTGAAAATTACAGGACAAGAAGAATTGCTTGATAATAAGACAAATATTAAAGAATCAGTACGTGTACGTAATCCATTAATTGATCCGTTAAATCAATTACAGGTTCAATTAATTTCTAAACTACGGAACACAGATGAAAACAGTGAAGAATATCAAGAATTATTGTTGGAAGCTTTATTAACCATCAATGGTGTTGCGGCAGGTCTTCGCAACACTGGCTGATTCACTTTTCAAACCTTTGGGCATAAATTAAATGCTCAAAGGTTTTTTTATTTTCATAGGCGGGTAAAGAATTAGTAAGTTAGAAAATTAAATGTGTCTATTTTTTGAAGGAAAAGTTACAAAATTGTGAACAAGTGTGTTATACTGTAACTGGAAACACTTACAAATAATTAATTTGCCTATGAGGTGATCATGATGGATATATTATTGATATTCTTGTTAATATTTAGCTTTACACCATTTTTACTTTGGGGTGACAACTGGAAAAAAACAGCGTTATTCCAAATTCCATTTATTTTAGGTGCATGGTATACATTTATAAAATTTGTTTCCGTTGGTATCGCACCACATGAAAGTTACCTTTGGATGCTATTCTTTGCTAACCTAGTATATGGACATATTGCCTTTACCATTATGTTATTAGAAATGCGAAAATCATTAAAAGCACGCCAAGGCTTTGTTCAACATAATAATTAAAAATGAGAATTGTACATGTATGATCGAGAAGGTAAATAACACCTTCTCTTTTTATTGTTCAAATATTAGGGTTACTTGTTGTATGTATGCGCTACCTTCAGTATAATTTGAATTAAGTTCGTAATCTGTCCGAGGAGGATTAACATGAATATAATAGTTGCTCCAGATTCTTTTAAAGGAAGTTTATCCGCTACAGAGGTAGCTATGACAATAAAAAATGCTCTAGAGGAAATCGCTGAGGATACTGTTACAATTAAGCCAATGGCTGATGGTGGTGAAGGAACGATTGAGGCTATTCTGTCTTCTACTAATGGAAATGCTGTATCTGTTTCCACATCCGGGCCATTAGGTAATCCCATTGATACCTATTATGCTATCATCGATGAAAACATAGCAGTCATTGAAACCGCATTACATGCAGGAATTATCCAAGTAAAGGAAGAAGATAGAGATCCCAACCTAACCACCACTTATGGCATAGGAGAAGCGATATTAGATGCTTTAGAAAGAGGTTGTTCTTCATTTATTATTGGTTTAGGTGGAAGTGCAACTAATGATGGTGGACTTGGAATGCTACAAGCACTTGGATTAGAGGCATATGATGAAGATGGAAAGAAGCTCGGTCCCTTTGGACAAGACCTGTTAAACATCCACTCCATTAATTTATCAAAGCTTGATCCACGCTTAAAAAATACCCATTTCCAAATTGCTTGTGATGTCGACAATCCTTTATGCGGAGACAATGGAGCATCAGCAATCTATGGACCGCAAAAAGGGGCAACGGATGAGCAAATAACACACTTTGACGATGCATTAGATTACTTTGCCAATCTTATAGAAAAGGAATTCAATATAAACGTGAAAAATACCCCAGGAGCTGGTGCAGCTGGTGGCCTAGGCTTTGCATTTCTAGTCTTAAATGGACAACTAGAATCTGGTGCCTCCCTTGTAGCTAAGGCAATTCAATTAAAAAAGGCGATCACAAATGCAGATCTTGTTATAACTGGAGAAGGCAAAAGCGATGAACAAACCTTATTCGGTAAAGCCCCTAGCCATGTAGCTGATCTCTCTCAGCAATATGGGAAGCCATGTCTATTACTTTCAGGTAGCTTAGGTGAAAATAATGAACGTTTACGCGAAAAATTTGCTGGATGCTTCTCTATCACTAATCGACCACTATCCCTACAGGAATGTATGAAGAATAGTAAAACACTACTATCTGAACAAACAAAGCAAATTCGAACATTAATTAGTTATTTTGGGGTAAGGTAAGAATTCCATCCATGAGGTGCTAACATTCCTCAAGATTCCTCCGAGATAAAGAAGGGTAACGAGAGCTTGTGGACAGTTGTGATTTTAGGATGAAATAAAACAACGAATTACTTTTCACCTCGAGCCTTTTGCTTTATGATTAGGTAGTTAGCTTTTTTTAATTACAATAAAATTTTCTATGAATTGTTTTATATTTGAAATTTTCACTAAAGTAGGAGGTTTTTTCCTTGAGCAATACTTATCATAATACTAATTTGAGAGTATTTAGCCTTAATTCGAATACAGAACTCGCAAAAGAAATTGCTGATAATATCGGAATTGAACTAGGCGAATCATCTGTAAAAACATTTAGTGATGGCGAAATACAAATTAATATTGAAGAAAGTATTCGTGGTTGTGATGTCTATGTCATCCAATCAACTTACGATCCTGTAGAGGATCACATAATGGAATTACTAATCATGGTTGATGCATTAAAACGTGCATCTGCTCGATCGATCAATGTAGTAATACCATATTATGGATATGCCCGTCAGGATCGAAAATCACGTGCCCGTGAACCAATAACCGCAAAACTGATTGCTGATTTAATCCAAAAGGCCGGGGCAAACCGAATGATTTCTATTGATTTACACGCTCCTCAAGCCCAAGGATTCTTTAATATACCAGTTGATCCAATCACAGCTGTTCCAATTATTGGCGAATATCTGTCAAAGAAAAAGCTAAAAGACATAGTTGTTGTGGCACCTGACCATAGCAGTGTATCACGAGCCAGACAGCTCGCAGATCAATTAAAAGCACCTATTGCGATAGTCGATCGAAGGGGGCCTAGAGATAATGCATCTACTATTAATGTTGTAGGTGAAGTGAATGGAAAAACCGCTATCATCATTGATGATATAATTGATACAGGTCGTAGAATAACGACAAGTACAATGACATTATACGCACATGGTGCAACAGAGGTTTATGCTTGTACCACACACCCGGTTTTATCCGGTATAGCTGTAGAGAAAATTGCTGCTTCTAATTTAGTAGAGTTAATTGTTACTAATACTATTCCATTAACCGAGCATAAAAAAATCGACAAGCTTACCCAGTTAACCGTAGCACCAATAGTAGCAGAAGCGATTATCCGATTATACGAACAACAATCTGTAAGCTCCTTATATACATAATCATAAACAAATGCACCTCCACCCGGACTTTATCTATATGATAAAAATCCGGGTTTTTTCTTGTTCATTTTCTCATGCACATTATTTGGGCGGTTATCATAATATGACCATATAAGAGAGGAAGAGGTTTATGAAGACAAAATTATCGATTCAACAATTGATCACCATCTCCTCCCCACTCATTTTATTATTACTTTGGGAAATTCTATCCCAAACCAATATTTTAGATGCGAGATTTTTCCCGCCACCAACGGTAATATTACAAACTTTAATCGAATTAGGGGAATCAGGAGAGCTATTTCAGCATGTCTCAGTAAGCCTTGTGCGAATTTTGTTAGGCTTTTTATTAGGGGTGCTCCCAGCAATTTGTATTGGTTTATTAATGGGGATGTATAAACATTTTAAATACTTCTTCTCCCCTATTGTGATGATTTTCATGCCAATACCAACTTTAGCTATGCTACCGATTATCTTAATCTTGTTTGGAATTGGGGAGTTTTCCAAAATAGTAACCATTGCTATCAGTGTATTTTTTCCTGTTGTAATTAATACAGCTGCAGGAGTTGCCAATATTGACCGGATTTACTTAGATGTCGCAAAAAACTATCAAGCAAGTGCGAAGGATTTTTTCTTAAAAATCGCACTACCTGGGGCACTACCTGTCATGCTTGAAGGGATTCAAATGGGTCAGGCAATTGCATTACTGACGATTGTTGCTGCAGAAATGATTGGTGCAACCTCTGGAATTGGGTACTTGATTTGGATGAATTATAAAGCCTTTCTTTTACCAGAAATGTATGTAGGATTAGTACTTATATCGTTTTTTGGTTATTTATTTTCCCTATTACTTAGAGGACTCGAACGAAAATTATTGCCATGGAAATAATGGTTGAAACGGGGGATGATGATGTCAAAAATCCAAATCAAGCAATTATCCAAAAAGTTCAAGAAACGGAATAAATATATTGAGGCTTTGGATCAAATCCATTTGTCGATTCAAGAAGGAGAATTTGTCTGTCTACTAGGACCGAGTGGCTGTGGAAAGACCACTTTACTTCGAATTCTTGCAGGATTAGAAGTACCTACTACAGGAGAAGTTAACATTCAACAAGAGGGATCATCCAAAACCCCTATCCAATCTATGGTATTCCAGGAAAATGGCGTGATCCCCTGGCTTACAGTAGAAGAAAATGTTGCCTTTGGATTAAAAATGCGCCACCTACCTTCCTCGTATATAAAGGAACAAACAGAACATTATTTACGGAAAGTCGGTCTTATAAATTTCAAAAAGCTCTATCCAAAGGAACTATCTGGTGGAATGAAGCAAAGGGTAAGCATTGCAAGAGCTTTTGCGAATGACCCTGAGATTTTATTAATGGATGAACCGTTTGCTGCACTAGATGAGCAGAATAAATTTATATTACAAGAAGAGCTTTTATCTATTTGGCAGGAAACGAAGAAAACGGTACTTTTTATTACACATAGTATCGATGAAGCTTTACTATTAAGTGATCGAATTTTACTGATGAGCGCACAGCCAGGCAAAATCGTTAGGGATATCCCGATTAGGTTGGAAAGACCAAGAACTATTGAACAGGTACGCTCCGATCCTGAAATCACCAATACCTTCTTAGAAATTTGGGAGCATTTACAGAAGGAAGTAAAACAAACAAGATAAGTTTTGGGGGAATGATGATGAAAAAAATCATTGGTTGTCTGCTTATAAGCATTTTGGCTATATTATGTTTAACGAGTTGTCAGCAGGAGGAAAAGCCTAAAGCAGAAAAAGCATCCGATGGAGAGCTTCCACCATTAGAAAAAACAGAGAAAGTTGTGATTGCAGAAGATGGATCAGCTTCTGGTGCAGGCTTTTATATCGCTAAAGATAAAGGTTATTTTGAGAAGTACAATATTGAAGTAGAATTTGCTACATTTGGCAATAGTGATGAAATGCTCCCGGCCGTTGCAGCAGGGGAAGTCGACGTGGCGGGCGGTGTCTCCTCTGCCTCTTTCTTTAATTCCATTGCACAAGGAATCGATGTTCGATTTATTGCAGATAAAGGACACAACAATAAAGGCAATTCGTATTTCACATTTGTTGTTAGAGAGGATTTAAAGGACGAAATTAAAGATTATGAGGATGTCAAAGGGAAACGAATTGCAGTCTCCACGAAAAATGCAGTAGATGATTATATCTATCATAAAATGCTTGAACATGCAGGAGTGTCGCCAAATGAAACAGAATTTGTGTTAATGAGTGATTTTGCTAACATGATGGCAGCGATGAGTAATAAACAGATTGATCTCGCCTTGCAAATAGAGCCATTAATTACTCAGGGTGAAAATAAAGGTATTCATACCCGCTTTGGTGATGCAACGGATTATGCACCTAAAGCACAAATTGCCATGGTATTAGGGTCACCAAAATTTCTGACAGATCGTCGTGATGTTGCTGTACGTTTTATGGCTGCCTATCTAGAAGGTATACGTGATTATCATGATGTTTTTATGAAAGGTACTGGTGATGAAGAAGAGATAATCTCTATTATGGCAAATCATACGGCTTTAAAGGATAAAGAACAATGGGTGCAAGCTGGCGTAACAGGACTCAATCCAAATGGTACGATTTTTGAAGAGGATGTGATTCAACAGTATGAATTTTACAAGGAACAGGGTGCTATTCAAGAAGAGCTAGATTTTGATAAAATTATCGATATGTCATTAGTTGAGGAAGCAATTGAAGTAATTGGTACCTATCAAGAATAAGAGTAACATTTTCCTTCTATTCCAATTGTTTTAGTAGATTTAATGTTTGCTATTTGCTAAAATATAGAAAAAGGAATGAGGAGGAAAAGAAATGGATGTATTAGAGGCGATAAAAAAACGTCGTGAAATCACAAAATTTGAAGATCGATCCATTGAGAAGGAAGTACTGGAAAAGGTCATTGATGCGACCTACTATGCTCCTTCAGGAAACAATCTCCCCTCAAAAGATATTATCGTAATAAAAGATACGGAAAAGCTTAAAGCATTAAAAGATACGACTCCCTTTATGCCATGGATCGCTGAAGCAAAGGCAGCCATTGCGATAACTGGTAGGCCGGATATAAGTAAATATTGGCTCCAAGATACTTCGATTGCATCTGGTTATACATGGTTAGAGGCTGTGAATCAAGGATTAGGTGCAGCCTTTGGTGCGATTTATCATGCAGAGGATGAAGAGGAATCTGTTCGTAGAGAAAATCATGCGCGAAAGATATTGAATATTCCTGAAGATCGTCGTGTTGTTGCCATTATCGGTCTCGGTTATCCAGCCGAAACAAAGCCACCTAAAAAGCTTTCGCCAAAAGTAGAAATGGTTCATTTTAATAGTTTTACAGAGTAAATCCCGGATTCTAGCCCCGGGATTTTACTATATCAAATATTTTCTTTTTACCTGAAGAGTAAATACTATCTCCTTTTTTATAGGGTCTTTTTTGCCATTCTGATAACTCATTAGTCGATGGCTGTCCATAAAAAGCATGGATCAGTAAATGTTCCCCTTCTTGGATCGATGATGTTATCGTCGGAATAACCGTTCGCTTATATAAAAGATTTGTATTGGCATTTGGACGGATAAGGATGGCCTTGTGTTCATCCATTAAGTCAATACAACCGACCATCCCATTGTCATTTACCATACCAATACCTACCCCTTCTTTTACTAGTTGTTCTTCTGAAGTATGATCTATGCCTAATGCAAAGCCACCATCAGCAATGTCTAAAGGTCGTTCTGTCTTGATCTGATGGACACGAACATGCCAAGGTAATCCTGGTAATATCCATGTTTGCACCATCACATCCTTCCATGGACGCCATTTCATATATAGGTGGGTCTCCTTCACTTCCTTTTCCACAACATTACGTTTTACTCGATACAATTCATCTTGCTCACTGAGAGCAAGCATCGAATCAAACGCTCCTTGATCCAAGCCCCACTCCGCACGTGGTACACTAAAACCAAAATGGGTGGAATATGCGAATTTTTCATATTTTGCAGAAGTATGGGTGTGAGCATTTGAATGCGCATAGCCTGTTTGGAACGCAACGACATGTTTACTATTCTTTTCTCGGTCTAGAATAAACCCTGGTTCATTTTGTATATCTCGCTCCGGTAAAGTAGGCAGTGGTTCTTCTGCTACTCGCCAAAAATAATGATGATCAGGTAATGCTAAAATAAGAAATATTTTAAAGGACCAATAAGGGGAGCCTGGTGCATTATAATTTTCTGCCATCAATAAATTAGGGTAATGATAGCCAACAGATAAAGTGCCATCTGGGAGAAAGATGTCTTGGTTCATCCAATGACGTAAATGGCGTAAAATAATTCCTTTTATAATCCCCAGTGAAAATACCTCAACGTCCGCATAAACGATTGCACTCCAAAAGGATGCTTGTGCAAATCGATAGGTTAAGCTCCTTCCGTAGGGTAGGCTTCTTCCGTCTTCACTAAACCAATAGATAAACTTCTTGGCAAAAAGGACAGCTCGCCCTTTGTACTTTTTGGCACGGATTGGATCATCCTTTTCCATCACTTTTGCATAAAACAACCCGTAATAATGCATGGCAAATGGGGTGTAGTAATCAATATGGGCAATCTCTCCATCCTGATACCAACCATTTCCAATATAAAAGTCCTCTATTCTTGTTAAATTTTGTTCTATTTTCTCTTTACTATATGGGGCACCAACCTGCTTTAAACCAATATTGACGATTACCGCGAAAAACAACCAATTACAATCATGTGCCTTAAATCGATTGATTTGAGACAACCAATTAACAAGGTTTTGTTGTTCTTTTTCTCCTAGTACATGCCAAATCTCATCTGGAGCAATACACAATGCATAACCGAATGCAGCCATCTCGACAATTCTTTGGTCATAATCATGAACATCCCCCCAATACCCTTGATGATTTGGATTTGTTCCATTCATGATTCCTTGTAAGTGTCTTGGCCATAGCTCCGGCTTCTTTTGATGAGCTAACAAGGGGGCAGCTCCCCAAAGAACGCGAGAAAAACACTCCATTCCCGCTACTTCATCAGAGTAAGCTGCTCCGGCACCCTCTGGAAGAATTCTAGAATGAAATGAATCATAATAAGGCTCCAATTTCCCCCATAAATCAATTAATAATTGTTCGACATCGGCTTTTGTTTTCAATGGATTTTGCTTCAAACTATCCTACCTCTTCTCCTTTTAACAAAATTCTAATGTGAATATAACCTCTATTTCTTGCTCCAAATCCACTAACGGAAATTGAACACGGAGAAACCCTTCCTGCTCTCCTTGATGATTAGTAAAAAATTGTTGCTCAATGATCGGAGTAAGCTGAGAATCGAATATAAATTTTAATGATTGCTCCTCCCCTTCGAATAAAATATAATCATCAAATAGTCGATAGCTTCTGTCTTCTAAAATAAAACTTTCGATAATGGAGCTTGGTTGTTTCTTAAACTGAAATACATCCGTTAGGAAAAGTCTTGGTTTAGCTGTTTTCTTCCAATGAAATCGTCTATTGTATGCTAATAGAGTAGGTTCTGGATATGTCTGTTCTAGAGCTAATTGCCATATATCCTCATCCTTCGAAAAATCTGATTTCAGTGGAATAGCTTTATATTCTTTACCATCACGCTGAAATTTTCCATTAATAATCGGAATCGAATGCCCTGCTGCACTTGTACAAATAAAGTCATAGCGTTTATCGTTAAAATAGTCTTTATGGTACTGCCCTGCTCCTAAATCCTTTAGAAAAATTTCATTCCCACCAAGCAAAATAAAGTGGCCGATATCATTATGATTATGTGGTTCTGCATTATGTCCACCTTTTGCGGCAAAAGCATATATGCTTATTCTTGAAAGAAATATCATCGATTCATCAAATAAAACCGTCTTCTCTGGCCAATTATTCCCCGGTAATTTAGAATCGTACCAGCTAAGCTCACGAAAAGCAGGTGCCCATCTTCCACAATGATCAATGATTTGAAATTGACCATGCTCTCGTGCAGGAAGATGAATGTCATTCCATTTATGATATAAATAATGACTGAAACCTAGCATTGGTTTGGCCATCGGTATAGCATCTGAAAAATTCACGACAAAATTGCTTGATAGAAAAATATTTTGTTGAAATTGAGCAATTTTATGTACCTTATCCCTTGATAATAAGCGAGACGTTTCTCCAGTCGCTTGTTCATATAAATCTAGAAAATAGAGAAAATATCCAAACCCGTATTGCCAATAGCTGTATCCCTCTGTACATGCACCATCCTCTTCAAACCCTTGCAAATAGCATTCCATTGTTTGGAAGACTCGTGCTAGGATCGAGCGAAGCACGCTCCTATCTGATACCAAATATAAAGCGGCAGCCCCTATCGATCCTGCACAAACTGCTGCCCAATTATGAGTTGCCTCCTCCCACTCATATGGTCCATTGTCTAAATAGATTGCAATCACTCTTCGATCGATTTCGATTTTGATCTTTTCGATTAAAAATGGATCTAATCTATCTTGAAAAATATGATGAATCTCCGCTAGAGTAAAGGCTGTCTCCGCTGCAAATAAGTCAATGGAATAATGTAACGATTGTGAAATTCGATAGTCTTCATAGGTCTGCCCCTCCCGCTCCATATGTAAATGAGCTGGTAGACACCAGGTAAACTCCTGACAAATTTGCCAAATTTGATTTTCTAACTCCTCTATATAAATAGACTCATTAGGGTGTAAATAGCTAAGTAATCCAAAGGTAGTTAATCTCTTTCTTCGATCAAAATATTCGCTCTCAAAAAGCTGTCGATCACCGTTCTTGTGAAAGTGTTGAAACGATTGAAAGGAGGGCTCCTTCGCTCGATTTGTCAGGAAACATTCCGCTTCTTTTTCTATAAAAGCTAGCATTTCTTTAGGTAATTTACTAGGATTTATCGGTTTTTTTTTCCAGATTCCTTGTTTATTTATTTCCATTATGATTGTAGGACTCCTTGTAAAAGTTTGTTCCGGTATTCTAAGGGAGTGCAACCAGTTTGCTTTTTAAATATCTTAATGAAATAGCTTTGGTTATCATAGCCTAATCGCTCACAAATTTGACCAATGGGATCTGTTGTGAATTCTAATAATTCCTTTGCACGTTGGATTTTTTGTTGTTTAATATATTCCACAAATGTAATATTCATTTCTTTTTTAAATAAGCGACTAAAATAACTTGGGTTTAAGTAAAGGTGATCTGCCACTTCATCCAAAGAAAATTTCGATTCAATATTACTAGAAACATAATAGCATGCACTAAGTACATCCTTGTGATAAGCGCTTTTTAATAAATGCTCTGAAGCGCCAAGACAGTTTATTAAATATTGAAGAACATATTCCTTTAACTCTTCCAAGGAAGCAATCATTAAAATATCCTTTTGGATTGCCTCTGCTTGATAATTGGATGGATAGTAATGAACAGAACTCAACTTCATTTTCAGCTCTAATAACATTCTTAAAAATCCTTCTTTGACTGTTTCAGGATCACAATCTTCCTTTTGACAGTAGAGAGACCAATGATGGATTTGTCTTTCTAATTCGGATCGATCCCGTTGAAAAATAGCCTTCTTCATTCGACTAATGATCTCCTGATAGAATTGTAACATTTCACTTCTATTGTTTTTGCTTGACGCTTTGCTCAGTTTTTGCTTATCTGTAATGCTATTTTGTTTTAAATAGAACAATTGCTTATCACTATTGACTAAGTAATGAATTTCCTTTTTTATTTGGTAAACAGGCTTATTGTCCCCGATTAAAAAAGTGATTTGAATATGCAAAAACTGATTGATTGCTTGTTGGATTTTATTCAACAATACTCGTAAATCATCAAAATAATTCCGCTTAATATTATTAGAATTAGGGTATAAAAGAACCCCCTTGTTCTGTTCATAATGGATAAACAATGCATGTGTTTCCTGCTTGAGAATCATTTCCTCTGCAATATTTTGAATCGCAAATAACAAGGTTTCCTCTGATACATAGTTGTTTTTTACAATATAAAAATGGTTGATAAGAAATAGAACAGGAATATAGTACTTGTCTTGTTGTAGGCGTTCTTGATGAAATCGATTGGATGCACCTTGAATAAATTCTTTTAACAGTCTTTGGTTTTCTAAGTCATGATTTTGATTTACCTGGTGTCGAAGACGCTGCACCTCACCTTTTTGATATTTTTCATTATCTAAACGTTCCTTACATATACGTAATATATTTTGTAAATCTTCTGGATCAAGTGTTTCTTTCAGCACATAATCTTGAACATTTAATTTTAGTGCTTTTTGCGCATAATTAAATTCATTATGACAAGAGATAATAGCGACCTGTAAATTAGTTTTTAGTTCTTTTAATTTTTGCGTTAATTCGATCCCATCCATTTTAGGCATTCCAATATCTGTGATGAGAATATCTGGCATCTCCTTTTTAGCAGATTCATAGGCACTCATGCCGTTGTCGTGGGTACTAATTAGTTTGAGACCTAATTTGTCCCAATCTACCACCTCTGTCAGAAATTCAATGGTAGGAAAATCGTCATCAACTAACATCACCTTGTACAATACCATCACCCTCCAAAGGAATTTTTATGCTAATCGTTGTGCCTTCTCCAATTTGACTGCGTATTTCCATCGATGGTCTCAGAGGAAATGTCAAATGTAGACGTTCATAGACATTTGCTAAACCAATACTAGAGAGTCCTTTATTGGATTTATACTTTACTTTTGGTTTGATGAAAGACTTCTGAACTTTTTCCAATGTTTCCGGATCCATTCCTATTCCGTTGTCTTGAATCAAAATCTCTAATTCACCCTCTTCAACCCTTGTCTTTAATAGAATCCTTCCATTACTCTGATGAAACCCGTGGATAATCGCATTTTCTATTAGAGGCTGTAGGATAAACCGCGGTATCATCACTTCCGTGCTTGGTTGATCCATTTCTTTTAGGAGGTTCACCTTATGCTTTTGTCTCATATTCATTAAATGAACGTAATCACTAATTAGACTAATTTCATCAGCAACCGTTATCATATCATGGTTATTATCTATCGTTCCTCTTAATAACTTCGACAAAGATTGAATCATGATAGCGCTGTCTTTATCACCGAACTTTAACACTTTCATCCTAATGGAATTTAATACATTAAATAAGAAATGTGGATTAATTTGAGCTTGAAGCATAGCAAGCTCTGCCTGTCTTTTTCTCCTCTGTGTATTTCTCACTTCTTCAATCATTCCATTAATTCGTTCAATCATTTGATTTAAGGACCGGGAAAACTTTCCGATTTCATCATGGCTTTTCACCTCTGCACGTACTGTTAGATCACCAGTTTGCACTTGTTTCACTACTTTATCTAAATGACCTAGTGGTTTTGTAATACGTTTCATTAAAAAGGCTAATAGCACAAAAAATATGGCGAATGAAATAGATAAAAACGAAAAAACCTTTGAAAATACGGCATTGATATTGGATGTCGCTTGCTTATATGGAATGATTGAAACAAGACTCCAACCATTAAAGGAAAGTTTCTTAGTCGTCAATAAATGCTTTTTCTCTTTCCAATCAATAATAGTAGAGGTATCCTTGTTCGTAAGCTGTTCTCTAATCTCCAGTTTTTCTCCAATTTGATCAGCATTTTGTGTAGATAATATCGTCTGATTCTGATCAACTAAAAGGATCTGTTCTTGATTATTTTTGTTTTGTAAAATATTTCTGATTTTCGTTTCAAGTAGTGTAACGACCACATAGCCATATATCTGTTGATTGGTGTCTCTTAGGGTTCTCGCTACAGATAACTGAAATGGGTGATTCAGTTGGTCATAAGCGAATTCAGTTGATTCCACTCCCACCCATAAGGATTGATAGCCTCTAATTTGTTGCAAGTCTTCAAACCAATCCTTCTTGAATATTTCCATTGGATTATATTCCGTAACAGAATAATTCGTATAATACTTTCCATTTGTTAGCAATATCGTAACATAGGATTTCTCCCCCAATTGTGTAATGTTTTCAATCGTTTTTCGAACGAGCCGATCCTCCATATATGCTTCATACGTATGGCTATCTTCTCCACTTCCATCTCTTGCTTTACTTTTTAACACGGCATTGATTTCTGTATCGATCTGAACAAAATTGGAGACATTCATTAAATCCTCTAATATTTTCGTTACATTCTCATTTACTAAATTGATTTCTTTTTTGGCATTCATAATTGCTTGCTCTTCCACCGCATCTCTCGTTAAGTATGTATAAAAGGAAAGACATACGAGGACAGGAATGCCGATACATAAAAAGGATGCAAAAAATACCTTAGAACGAAAAGAAGGAGACGCCAATCTCCGAAAATTCACCATCATTTGTTCACTCCTCTAGGAAAGAAAGGGTGGGGAAAGGTCGGGAGAAAACGTCCCTATACTAATTGTAATCGCTTTTATATTTTATTGCTATCATACTGTTTTTTTTAGATTACTGGTTATTGGCTATTATTTCTTTCGCTTTCTCATGCATTGCCTGTATCGTTTGATCTATATCCTGTTCTTCGTAAATCAGTTTTTCGTATTCATCATTCACCATTTGGTAGATTTCTGCTTGATACGAAACTGGTGCAATAAGCTTGGATGACTTGGCATTTTTTAATACCGTAATTAATGCTTCTTTATCGACTTTTTCTGGATTATTCGTATCTGCTAAAATCGTGTCAACAATCCCTTCTAGTTCACTATCTTCCACACCATTCCATGATGGAATATTCTTCCCTTGTACTAATTGACCTTCTGTTGTGTACCAACGGATAAATTGATAGGCTGCTTCTTTGTGCTCCGAGCTTGATGCTACAGCCATATAATCTGTTGTGACAGGAGTATACCCACCTTCTGAATTTTCGTCATTTTTCGGATATGGCGCAACTCCAACATTAAATTCTAATGGAAATTGATCGGTACCACCTAATTCTGTATTCATCCAACTCCCAATTAATACTAGGCTGGAATCTTGATTAAAGAATTGATCCCTATAATGCAATTTCTGTGACATAATATCCGTATATGGTGTCGCTGATTGATCTTCTTTTTCCATTTGCCAACGCAATTCTAGTGTTTTACGAAAAAGTGGATGTTCAAAATTAGAAGAACCATCTTCCTTAATAAAACCTGTTTCCTCTTCTTCACTTGCTAAAGCGAGCTTCATATATTCCATCCAACCACCATTTTGAGGCCCATGGAAAAATGTTCCGTAGTGATCGTCTGTCGTTAATTTCTTCGCATAATCGGCAAACTCATCCCAAGTCCAATCTGTCGGCATCTCTAATCCAGCTTCTTCTAAATGATCTTTATTCACTAATACATACCATGGATTAAACTTTCCTGGTAAAGCATAATAGCTTTCATTCAGTTTTGTGTTCACTTTATATTCCTCGCTTACTTCAAATCCTTCTTCCTCAATAAATTCATCAATCGGAGCTACCATACCTAAATCTACTCTTTCTGCATAGGATGCTGGATCACTGAACATCAGAACATCTAGCTGTTCACCAGAGGATGCGGCTAAATCTAATTTTTGCAATGCTTCATTTGTATCCCCTTTTTCACTGAGCACAACTAGTTCCACATTAATATTTGGATAAGCCTCTTCAAATGCTGGAATGGTTTCTGACCAGTTGTAGCTTGCTTCGTTTCCATGTGTATGGAACTTGATCGTTACCTCCCCATCTTCTTCATTTGATTGATTACCATTGGCTGAATCGTTTGAATCGGTTTCCTCTGTATTACAGCCAACCAACATACCGATAAGTATAAACATACTAAATAAGACCCACAAAACTTTTTTTTGCATCATTCTACCCCCTCTATTTTATGAAAACCCTTTCATGCTATTAGCTTAACAAAATTCAATTTTATCGACATACTCATTTTTTTACCTATGACAGCACTATTTTGACATTCAATGAATACTTGTGAAAATACTTAACCTTTTACACCCCCTAATGCAATTCCATCGATAACATGTTTTTGACCTAATATGAAGACAATCAATAACGGTAATATTGCAGATACAGCTGCTGCCATAATTAGTGTATAGAAGCTTCCATTAATCGTGGTAAACTTCTGCATAGCTAATTGGATCGTATATAATGCATCTGTTCTTAAGAATATCAGTGGATTTTGGTAATCATTCCATGTCCAAATAAACCGCAAAATAGCATATGTGGCAACAGCTGGTCTAACAATTGGCAAAGCTATCTTCCAAAATATTCGCCAGTGTCCTGCCCCATCTATCTTCGCTGCATCAATAAAGTCTTGATGGATTCCCATAAAGAACTGCCTAAGCATAAATGTACCTAAAACACTAAAGCTTCCGAGTAGGATTAAGCCTAGGTGACTATCAAATAATCCAATAAAACGATATAAAATGAATTGTGGTACTAAACTTGCTTGTGGTGGTACCATATAAGTTGCTAATACGATAATAAATAGCCATCCACCAGCCGGGAAGCGAACCTTCGAGAAGCCATAGGCAGCTAGTGAAGAAACGACAACTGATAAAGCAGTTGTGAGAACAGCTACTTTAATCGAATTCCAATAATAAAGATAAAATGGATGCTCTCCAAACCATACTTCTTTATAATTCTCTACCGCATTCCATCTTGAAGGAATCCATTCTATTGGAAATTTAAACACATCTGCCTCTATCTTCAAAGAGGTAGAGAGCATCCAAATAAAGGGTAATAAAAATGCTATACTACAAAACAATAAGACAATCGTACTTACTAATTTTTTTATGTTTAACGTCATTCTACACACCTACCTTTAATAATTCACCCATTTTTTCTGCCCCAACCATTGTAAGATCGTAATTGTGAATACAAAAATAAATAAAACAACTGCAATTGCGGAAGCATAACCAATTTCTAAGTTAAGAAATGCCATCTCATATAAATGCCAGACGAGCATCGTAGTAGAATTTAATGGTCCACCTTGTGTAAGGACAGCTATTAAATCAAATACCTTAAATGTTGCAATAATCCCTGTTATTAATAGAAAGAACGACGTTGGTGAGATTAAAGGAAAAGTAATATTACGAAACTTGTACCATGTATTTGCCCCATCGATATCTGCAGCTTCATATAGTTCTTTGGGTATAGATTGGAGCCCAGCTATATAAACTATCAAATTAAACCCAATTGAAATCCAAATATGGATAATCATTACGGAAATAAGGGCAAAATTCGGATCCGAAATCCATGTTGGTGGATTTTCAATACCGAATGACATTAATACTTGATTAATTGGACCTTGTGACGGATGAAACAACACTTGCCATACAACGGCAATAGCCACAACACTTGAAATATATGGCATGAAAAACGCTACCTTAAAATAGCTTTTTAAATAAACATGCTTGTCAATAATGATAGCCAAACATAATGCAACAAGCATCGTAATAGGTACGGTAAAAATAAAAATAGCATTATTAACAACAGATTGAATAAATTTCTTGTCCCCGAGTAGTTCAGAAAAGTTCTCTAAACCTACCCATTTTAAATTTTCAATGCCTTGAACAAATTTCCAATCTGCAAATGCTAATATAAATGTTGCAATAATAGGAAATAAAACGATAATCGAAACCCCTATTAACATTGGGGAAACAAATAGAAAACCTGCTAGATTTTCACTTTTTTCTATTTTACTTTTCTTTTTACGCTGTGTAGATTGGGAAGTCCAATTTACTTCACTTGCCATGTAAGACACCTCTTTCCTCGATTGGTTGGATTCTAATCGGTTCCTTTATTTGATATTTTTTCATTCGCTTAAATGCCAGCTGTGTGAAGTACATTGCAATAAAGGAGAGACCACTTCCTAAAAATAAAAATGACAAACCTGGAATAACCAGACATACAAATAAAAAACCCCAAATCGTCATAAGCATCCAAAAGGTTTGTAAAGGAAATAATGTCCCAATTTGAATCGCAGCTTTTATTTGTTGATAGATTTTTCTTTTAGCTGAAACCAGTAGGCCAAAAACATATAACAAAACTACGATACCTAGAATAAAGACGGTTGCACTACTACTTAAAATGACATAATAGATAAAACCACTAAAATTCTGTACTAATGAAAAATCAATGTAAAGAGCAATTCCGCTTAATAGGACGAAGCTTCCAATTATATTGCTTTGAATAAAATATTGCTTATATGCACCCCAATATTCTTTCCACACTACAAAATCGTCCTCACGATCTATCCATTTTTTATTGATCGCAAACATGGCTGTAATGGCTGGAAAGATTCCTGCTATAATCCCACCTATTATAGTAAAAATAAACGCTAAAATGTTGAGATAGGCCAATCGATATATCCAATCACATAGCCTAAAAATTCCACTAGTTGTATGGAATTGCATGTCGTTCACCTTCTTTCCTACCATTCATTTTAAGCGTTTTCAACAAGGGGTTATAGCTCTATTTTTACTTTTATCATGTGCATTTTTACTTATATAGCTAAAACACACTAGGAATTCCTTAAAAGGATCCTAGTGTGTTTTCCTTACTTTTTCTTTAATTCTGCTATTGCATCATCTAATGAGCTCCTTGCTTCAGCCACATCTAAAATAGTAGATTGAGGATTTTTTAATACCCTTTTGGCATGTAACAATGCTTTATGGAATATCTTCCAGCTTTGTTTCGTATATTCTTTACGATTTTTATCTTTGTGAGTATCGTAAAGCTCTTGTAATTCTGCTTTATCGACTTCGATCTTATTTTTTCCTGTGATGATATCCATACCATCAAAGGTAAATTCGCCTGCTTTTATATAAACTTTTGCAGAATGCTCCTGATCCTTTAAGCCCCTAATGGAATAAGAGGTTTGACGATCACCTTTTGCCTGTATTCGATAATCATCATCTACTAAAACACCATCAATATAAACATCAACTATGGAATCCGAGGTAGCACCAAACAAATTGAATCCAGAGCCATTAAAATGAAAGATCATACTACTATTACTTATTTTATCTGAACCATCTGATATAGGGTCATTGGTTTCTACTTCTGCTTTTGTAAAACTAGTCCAGCCATCCTTAGCAACTACTCGTAATGTGTGTTCTCTTTCCTCTAGATTTTCAGCAGACCACACCATTTTTTCCATACTGCTATTGTTTAAGTAGTTCCCTTCAGCAACTAATTTACCGTCCAAATAAATATCTGCTTTTCCATTGTTTGGATTTGCCTCACCGTATAATCGAATGCCATGACCTTTGAACTTAATTTCAAATGCTTCGCCATCCGAACCCCATGCATTATTGCTATTGGATGACCAATCACCCTGATAATACACCTTGTTTAAGTCCCCTTGTTGCTTAGCAATATCTTGATGCGTGATCGTCACTCCATTCCAGACAGGAATCTCTGTACCTGCGCGCATGAGTGTACGATTAAAATGGCCGTACCCTGATTGTAAAAACTCCCAGTCTCCAATATAGCTAATTGGATTCCATTTATCTTTTTGACTTAATGCTTCTTCCTCTGAATTCATTTTCTTACCTTGTGCATTATCATATTTTTCAGAGGTATAGGTATATCTTTTCAATTTATCGATATGCAAATTATCAAATAATGTCTGATAATATCCTGAACCAATGGCTACTCTACCAGCCATTACCGTTGCATCCTCATCTATAAAGCTATCAATTTCTTTACCATCTAAGTAAAGCGTAAAATTATTCTCTTTTGCCTCAAAAGCTAAATGATGCCATTCTTTATTATTAAAGCCTTTCAGGGTACCACTTTTTTCAATATTTCCTAATTTCCATAATTCATATCGACCATCTGCATAGATACGAGCATTATAAGGTGCAGAGGAATCGGACCATGCTGATTTCACCTGGCGTAAACCAATCAACACATAGTTTTCTCTACCTTCTACTTGCTGTGTATCGGTATCCAATAAAAAGTCAAAGGAGGCCTTATAATTTACCCAACGGAAATCCCCTAATACGGTATGTGGATTGACGTCAGCTGCTGATCCGTCTTCTCCTCCCCAGACGGACCATTCTGCTCCAATCATATCTGGAGTAATTTTTTGCATGAGCATATTTCCATGTGGTTCTGCATTTGGAATATCACGGTTAAGTTTTGTCTCTTTAGTAACCACTTCAAATGCACCGATTTGATCAGTTGTATACCTTGGAGTACCCCCTCGACGTTCTACATAATCTCTACCTTTTTCATCAATGGAATAATCGTCATATTCAAAATTATCCTTATAAGGTAAAGGCATGATGGTATCTTCGGTTAAATCTACTGGATTAGATTGATAGGTGAAATCACTAACCTCTGATTCCTTATCTAATGTAGATATCGTGACAATCGAATATGGCTTGACCTCTACTTCATAGGTGCCCTCTTTTGGTGTGATAACATCTATATTTTGAAGCCAATTTTCATCATAACTTTCATCCTTATCTGGTCCGCGTGTTTCCCAAACGTATACAGGGGCGTTTTGCTTATTACTTAAATTCTTTGTCTGAATCTTGTATTTACGTGTTAGATTCGTGTTGTTGGCAAATACAGTTGTATAATCATCTGTCTTCGGATCCTTTAAAGTTAAATAGTTATGGGTACTTGTATCAACATCTACCCCTCCATCAAAAAATTCACCATCACTATATGTCGCGTCCTCGACGTACATCCAACGTTCATTTTCCTTTGTTGATGGGTCGTCTTGTTCAACAAAATTCATGACATGACGGACCCCCGTTATACCACCATCTACTTCATAAAAGCCTGACCATGGATCAAATGCGCTGATCAGGTGCTTAGGATTGTATTGGGCACCTTGATAAAAAGCTGCTACAGCAGGTTGAAAATCAAAGGATACCGCATTCAGTGGATAATTTCCTGCTCCGGTCCAGGAGTAAACGGAAATGATACGAGATGTTACGTCTATAATCCCAGCCCTTCCTCCAAGCCCATGATATTGTGGCTCCATGTTATCTCGGTATCGAGCATTAATCATTGGGGCAATTCCTTCCGAAACCCATAATTCCTTTGGTTGTTTACCTTCTGCTATTAATTGCTCTTGCAACTGATTTAATTCACCAGATCCAGTTAATCCATAGTGGCTACTAATCACATCAATCTCATCGATTAAATCAGGCTCGTCAAGTAATACTTGACTAATTGAAGATGTGTCACGATAACCATCTGCCGCTACTAATTTTAAATGCTTATAATCTGATTCATAGTTTGGCTCTTGTTTAATCTTTGAAGTAAAATATTTCAACCATTCTACTTCTACTCTTCCGTTTCCATTAATAGCTCTTTCATTCTGTGAGATTCCAATATAGTCTAGTTTAAAGCCATATTCTTCATATACTGCATCTATCGTTTGTTTATACCATTGATAGCGATTTTCAAAATTGCCATCTTTGGCACCATTCCAAGTCCAACGTGGCTCACCCCATCGTAAGATTTCAGTCGTTATATTAGGATTAATCGATTTCGCATCTGCAGCAAATTGAAATCCTGCTCCTCTTCTGACATTTGCTGGTTCGTTCTCCTTTCGTTTTGTTGCAGGTTCGGTTCCTGACGAAGAATTCACATCTGCACCTAATTCAATCTTTACATGAGCAAGGCCAGCACCTGTATCTGGATTAAATAAGTGATTCATTATTTCCCAATACTTATCTGGATGTTCTTCTTTATAATCCAATAGTAATCGTGATGTATTGTTGGCAGTGACGACACCAAAGCCTTTGAAGCGATGGTAATCATTGACCTTTTCTCCATCGATCGTAATTGTTTGGACATCTTGATCTGCTTTCACATCATCCTTCTCGAACACGGTAACAGCAATAATGATAATCATGATAGAAGCGAATACCCAGATTCGTTTCTTATTCCTTCTCCCCATCAAATCTCCCTTTCTATTCGCATAATTGCATACGCCTACAAGTAAAGTTTATAACTCTAGCTATTCCTTCCATTGCTCTATTAATTTTTCGCTATATTTTTTTAAATCCTCTTGTGCCTCACTCGATATATTGTCAGCATTATTATTCAAATGCTTAAGGAAATCCTCTAGACTTTTGATTGCTTGGTTCCACTTGTTTTTTTCATAATGCTTTTCTGCTACTGTTAATCGATTATTTAATATTTTGTAGCTTGGTTTGGCTATTTCTTCTGATTTTACGTAATCACTTAATGCCATTCTCAATGAATCGATGGAAATCATTTCTTCTCTTTCAACTGCTAGCCATGCTAGAACCGGATCACTTCCACCTACTTTACTAACACTAATTTGTACGTCATCAGCCTGTTCTAATTCAAATTGAAGTCTTTCTTGGTGGGCTTTTGTGTCTTTATTTGTTGTGAATTCTACCGAATCTAGCACATGACCAGTAGAATCTATGGCAGAGAACTTCATATTTCGTGTAGCACCCCACCATTCCTTGTAACCTGAAATAACTGTATATTTCCCCGGCTCTAAATTTATTTTGTAATCGATACTTTTATCGGCATGTGCCCACCAGCCACTATCATAAATATTGGTAGAGTCGGAAGTGCGAGAACCAATATCTGTCCCAATGATTCCTGTATAACCCCAATTGCCATCATACTCTTGATCAGGGACATTATTGATAAGCTGATCACCTAATCTTTTCTTAACAGCCTGAAAAAAAGGATCCTCTGTTGCAGCACCATGAATAAAATAATTGGTATCCTGATTAATTACATCTACGGTTGCAGTTACTTCAAAACCATCAGCCATCGTCCCTGTAATCTTTTCTGAGTGATAAGGGGTAAAATCTATATCATTTGTTAGCCAATTAACTGATTCTGTCACCGTTTCACCAATCGCATTCTTTACTTCAAGTGTTTCTGGTAAACCTGAAGCACCTTCATCGGCAGTGACGGCGAATTCGGTTGGACCAACCACAGATACAATCGTATCTGGTTCTATAAGATTATACGTTTCTGTTAATATACCGCTCGACTCTTCCCCGTCTACATAAGAAACCGCCTTTAGCGTTGTCTCGCCATAGGTTAGTGCAATCGGTTCCTCATATAATGTACTGTTCTCCGTTGGTTCAGAACCGTCCGTCGTATAGTAGATACGGGCATTACTATCTGGACTAGTGAGTGTAATAGATTGTTCCGATGGATAGGTTTCCCCTTCCTTATTAACTACAGGTAATGCAGCAATTTCTCTATCTAGATTATTCGCATAAACCTGCATCTCTAGTAACCCATTTTCCCAGCTAGCCGTAGAATTATCATTATGGGCATTTTTTACGGCTGTCACATCTATCTTTACATAACGATATTTACCTTCTAACTGGTTGCTTTTAAAACCAGTCATTTTATTCTGGGATTCGTCCGCAAGCAACGTCCAATCTTTATTATTATTGCTACCTTGTACTGTATATTGATAGTATGCCTCTGAACCATTGAATTGCTTGAAGCTAAAGTCAACACGGGCTAAATCATACACTTTTTCTAAATCAATCGTTGCAGACCATGGTACTTTATTTTGTTGATAATATTTCGTGTCTGGACTCCAAGTATCTGGTTCAAAATAATGACCATCATTTATATAACGTAGTAACTTTCCTTCAATAACATTATCTTCCCCAAAGACAGGCTTACCTTCTGATACATTCGTTACATTAGGATGGACAAATTTCCCTGTATCAGAATCCATATACCAGCCAGGTTCATATTCCATTGTCATTGTCTTTGTTTCATGATTTATTTCAAGTGGTAGCCAAACATAGGTGGAGAATCCGATCGAATCAGGCTTCCAACGATCTCCCATATAAACATATTGAGAGCTGCCATCTTTGGCTTTTACCTCCATAATATTCGTTGGTTGACTATAAAAAGTCGTATTATTTCCTACTGGTTGAAGCTTAGCCCAACCTTCGGGGTTACTAATATCTGTTGTGTAGGAATACATTGCCTGGTTAGGATACCATCCAGATTGTCCTGAGGTGATGATATAATAAATGCCATTTGCTTTAATTAAAGCTGGGGCCTCTCTTCTTTGACCTGTAAATAATAAATAAGATTCATCCACTACCACATTAGTACTATCTTCCGTAAGTGGATAAACTCTCATGTTCTCATGATCTTGTGTACTAATTAAATATCCTTCTCCCGTATCTGGATCTTGGAATACATTGAAATCACGTGAAGTAAAACCACCAGGTCTGAAATTATGATGGATCGTATAATGTCCGTCAATAGTATCCGAAGAAGCGATCAGCAACCGGGAAGCAGTATAATTTTCTCCATTTTCCCAATGGGCAAATAAGACAAATTTTTCGCTATCTTCATCGTAAATAAGCTTCGGACGTTCCATATTAAAATTACCTGTTTCTGGATCCACTAGACCAGGTGATTCATCTGTGTTTTCTCCTGGATTTGTTTCATCTGAAAGAATCGTTTTAACGAATTTCCAATTTAATAAATCCTTTGAACGATAAAGATTAGCTCCATGTGTATCGTGTGTATTATCAGATTTGTCTTCGCCAATCCAGTAATACCAGCCATCATATTCAAGAAAACCTCCACCATGTGCTTGAATATGATTTCCATCCGTATCATTCCAAATTTCCCCTACCGGAACACCTTGGTAATTAGTAGTAGCTGAGGAAGTAGCTAAGCTTGCTGCAATAGATATCGGGACAATTCCGCTAAACATTAGCATTAAAACCGTAGACAAAAATATTTTTTTTGCTTTTAAGTCTTTCATTTTCCACTCCTCCTCTTGTTTTTGAATCATTAAGTGGTTACACACTTTAGGTATGGGGCTAGCCATCGCACTAGCCCCAGCTTGATTTAAGCTAGTCTCAGTGAATGGCTTTCTATTTTTTTTCTAATTCGGCTACTATTTCGTCAACATAATGGCTAATCTCTTGAATGATACTCTCAGAAACATGCTTCCGATTTTTGTTGCTCGTTAAATGTTTTTGAAAATTTTCTAGACTCTTAATGGTTTGCTTTAACTTATTATCCCGATAATGTTGTTCCGCTTGCCTAAGTCTATTACTCATTACTTTTACCATAGATCCAGAGATTTCTCCTGATTCGACATTACTGTTAAATAAGGCTGTTAACCCTGCAATCGTCCCTTTTCCATCATCGGGGTTTTGCTTTACAGTAAAATGTACTTGATACGTATTGGTATTCTCTTGGTCTTCGGAAGTAACGATTATCGATGCTTTCCCTGGGACAGAGTCTGGTAAAACTACTTCATATGTCGCAAACAAATCTGTAGGTGTTACGATAATAGATGGGATGTCGGTTTCTTTTTCCACTTCTAATTCATAAGTGAATTGGTCTGATCGGAAGCCTTCTAGCTTTTCCTCGTTAACTAAAATATTAGTTAATGTGGCATCCTCGCCTATTATAGGACTATCCCCTACGCCCATTACCTCCATTTCAACGACAGCAATACACGTTTCAGGCATTGCCTTTAGCTGTGCTCTAATCTTTGATGTGGTTATTTCATCAAAGGTTATCGTTTTTTCATCCTTATCTTCTATGATTGCGTCCGAATTTTTGATTTTTGTCCAGTCGGAGCCATTCCAATATTCTAGATATAAGGATTCTGGTGGTCTTGTTCCACCTTCATCGTCGTAAAAGGTAAATCTCACTTCGGAAATTGCTTCTGTCTTACCAAAGTCTATTTGTATCCAGTCCTTTTCACGCCATTCATTTGGATCCCAATTTGTCCACCTATTACTGGAGTAATCTCCATCATTAATTCGATCCACATCATCCCATTGACCTGTAAAAGAGGCACTAGCAGCCGGGTACTCCTCGACATTTTCTTGGAGTGCTATATTTTCGATAGCAGCCTCCCTTACTTGTACTTTAGCGATTACCTTTTGGGTGCTACCAGTGACGAAACCATGTACCGTAAATTGTCCAAGTTCATCATATTTGGCTTGATCTATTTCCTCCCAATCTACAGGAACATTAATTTTTTCCCCAATTGCTAGCTGTGTTTCAACAAAGGATGGTAAGGAGGGTGCATTACCGATAACTGTTTTTAATTTTGGTTCTGTCACATTTACTATCTCACTTACATATACGATAGCCTTTGCTTTTAAATCTGTTCCCGAAACCTTACCTTCCACGGTAAATTTCCCTTCCTTT
Organism: Gracilibacillus sp. JCM 18966; assembly: GCF_055392695.1. Taxonomy (NCBI): domain Bacteria; kingdom Bacillati; phylum Bacillota; class Bacilli; order Caryophanales; family Bacillaceae; genus Gracilibacillus; species Gracilibacillus sp. JCM 18966. The sequence goes on from NZ_AP043883.1 coordinate 4,032,643, forward strand.
TCATATTGGTCAGAAGATATCTCCTTCCAGATTACTTTTTCCTCCACAATATCTCCATTACCATAATGTGCGATTACTGCTTCAGGTAAGCGTGGAGCTTTGTTAATACTTGTCCAAATTGTGGTGTCTTCTAATTTAGTAATGCCTGCCTCAAAAATTCTCCATGCCTGATTTGCACCTGCATTAGCCTTCCAAACACCTGCTGAGGCTCCTTCTTCTTTTGATTGGCCACCTATTTCTAGTAACGTTCTGCTTTTTACATTGATAAACATATATTCCTCTTTACCAGTAGTAGAGATAATCCATTGCTGAGCCCCCGTTCCACTATCCTCAGCTAGTATGACTTTTCCGTCTTGGTGGGTTAACACTTGATTTGTTTCCTTATTCACGATTCGGTATTTTTCCATCGTCGTATAGCTATCCGTTATCTTTTCAATTTTCCATTCCTGACTAACCTTTCCTCGTTCTGTTGAGTACTGAACAGCTTTTTCCTTTTCTACATCTAATACCTTTTGACTGTGCTTATTTTCTAGTTTAAACACTTTATTATCTGATAAGTATACTTCCTCCTTCTTCACCCCAGAGACATCAGAAATAACAAATGTTGTAACCGACTTTGGTGCTACAGATGTGATAAGCTGATCATTTTCAACCTGTATTGTTTCTCCTTGTGTGAGATTACTGTCAGCTGACGTAGTATATGGCACGGCAGAAGCTGACTGTTTTACCACATCAAATCCTGAGAGGTCGATGTCGATCTTTTCAGCGTTTTCGGTATGATTGGTATAAACGACAACCGCTTCCTGATTTTCCTTATTAATGGCTGCTAGTGTATTGTTATTATCTGTATTAATAACGTTATAGCCTGGTCGAATAAACTTCGAATAATTTGCCATCGTGTAATATTTTTTATTTTTGTGCCATTCTAGCTCGTCAAAATTATCAGGGTCAAAGTCCACTTGAATGAGACCCCAATTCGAATTTTCATTGTCTTCATTCATGTTTATTTGGTCTTCAATAGCTTGCCAAAGCACCCAAGCTCGAGGCTCTAAATTCATAATATCCGATGCAATACGTTCTGATAACTCCAATCCTGGTTCGATATGATCAAAATCCTGTGGGACACTTCCTCCTAAGTCCACTTCTGACATCCATAGACGCTTCTTCTCGCCCTTGGCTAGATCACGGACAGCGGTTCTTTCACCAGGCCAGTATGTGTGTACATTCATCTGACCTACATTTTCCTTTGTCGTTACATCGTATTGCTCCCAATTCTGTCTGAATTTTTGTGGATTTGTTTCATCCATTGCAGATACGACAGTTCCTAATTGTAGCTCCTTTAGTTGTTCACTTACTTCCTTAATGATTTTCTCCTGGGATTCTGGTGACCAATTCGATCCTTCCTGTCTACCTAAGGCACCCCAATAGCCTGTATTAGGCTCATTAACAGGGGATAATGTATGAATATCTATACCTTTTTCTTCTTCTAAATATTGGACTACTCGAGTCAAATAAATGGCGAATTCTTCAAATTTATCTCGTTGGAGGTTATCCTCCCAGGAATCAAAGTTTCCTGAAGTGTACCCACTATTCGTCATAAAATATGGCGGAGAATTAGAAAACGCTTCAAATAAATTAGCTCCTCTTTTCTTTGCGGCTTCTAACCACCATTGTTGATTTTGGTCTTTATCCCAGTCCCAATGGTCGGGGTTATTTGGATCCCACCAATCATCTGGTTCTTCCCAATCGTCTCCTGCATTTTCTGGTGGGCTATATTCTGCTGGTCGATTCCAATATCCTGGTACGGCACCACCAAGACGCATATATGGCTCTGTTTCTGGTGAATCCTCTCCACCGATGTTATAACGTGCAATATTAAAGTTTAAACCATCCTCTCCAAATAGCGCATCTGCTAGTTCATTTTTTATGTGATCAGGCCAGCCTCCTGTGATGTTAGCAAACCATACCAATGCCGTCCCCCAGCCTTCAAAGGATTTATGCTGATAACTAGGATCTAATTTGATCATCGTTTTCACCTCCCCCTCTTCTTTAATGGGGCTTTGCTGTGCGTTTATACGAATAGGGTGCTGAATGATACTTAACAGCAATAGAAAAATACCTCCTAAAGCGATTGTTTTTCTTAATGATAATTTCAACTTAATTCATCCTTTCTGCATTCATTACACTAAGCACTCTTCCCTTCTACTTGCTCAAGCTTTCTGAAAATATTAGAAGCAATATACATCGTCACTAAACTTGTCATACTTCCTGAAAAAAATGGGATTAATCCAGGTAATAAAAGAAATAATAGACAGATTAATAGAATCGAAAAAGCTAAAGCTAACATGTGAAATGGATGACTGATAACGATCATGGCAGAGTATTTAAGGTAGTGAAAAATAGATAGCTTAGCGTGACTAAATAAAGGAAATGACATACAGATAATCAATATGAAGTAACAAGTCGTAACGAGAGTAATCACTTGAAATAAATCACCTATCACCCCCTCTAACCCGCTTATTAACAGATAGTAGACAGATAAAAGATAAACAAGGATTAAATGTGTGTATACTAATAAATTTGCTTGAAAGAAATTTTTCTTAAAATTGTGCCAAAAAACTTGAAAAACTGGCACCTCTTCCTTTTCTAAGATCCATTTTCTGCTCACGGAAAACATCGCCAAAGTTGCAGGCCCAAATCCGAGAAACACCAATCCAATAAGAGTAAATAAGAACCATAGAATATTTAGATAGGTTAGCTTCATCACCCATTCACAACAATTGTACAATCCATTCAAATTAACCTTCTTCATTTCGCCCACCCCTATTATCCTTTTAAAGACCCACCGATCTTAATACCTGATAAGATATACTTTTGTAAAAATAAGAACAAAAGGAGTGGTGGTATCAATGCAGTTAAAGAAGCAGCGAACAAGATTCCATAATCCGTTATACCGTCTCTTTCCCCCTGCAATGAGTATAGCCCTAATTGTAATGGGAATTTATCTGGGTCACTTAAATAAATCAAAGGACCGAGAAAATCATTCCAGTGGAAATTAAAGGTCATAATACCAATTGTTACCATAATAGGCAAGCAGAGTGGGGCAATAATTTTCCATAAAATCTGAAAGGAATTTGCCCCATCCATGTAAGCTGATTCATCTAGCTCCTTAGGTAAAGTCTTGATGAACTGTCGAATCAAAAATATATTAAACGGAACACCAAAGGCACTTGGTACAATTAAAGGCAAATAAGTATTCACCCACCCTAATTCAGAGAATAATAGGAATTGGGGAACGAGTGTAACTTGTTCAGGAATCATCATGGTAGCCAAAACGATTAAAAATAGTGGTCCATTTAATGGTGATTTAAATCTAGCAAAACCATAAGCAACAAAGAAAGAAGAGGCAAGAACAAAAATAATATTAAATGCGACAATGATCATACTGTTCCATGCATAGGAAACCATTGGAAAACTTGATAACATATTGATATAGTTCTGCCACATGAATGTCTCCGGGATCCATTGAATAGGAACAGTAAAAATTTCCCCATTAGGTTTTAAGGATCCTGATAATGTCCAAACAAGTGGGAGCATAAATACGATGGTACCACCAATTAAAAGAATGTACTTTATCATTAACAGAACTAGTCTGCTTTTATGCTGTTTGTTCGTGTCCCTCATCGGAACTGCGACTTGACCATTATTCATAATCGTAATACACCCACCTTTTGGATAAATATAAATTCAAGATGGTAATCATTAATATAATGACAAACATAATCCAAGCTAATGCAGATGCATAGCCCATTTGAAAATATTCAAATGCATTGTGATAGAGGTGAATCATCAAGGTATCGGTCCAAGCAGGATCGAGGCCTGGAATAATCATTGGCTCGATAAACATTTTTAGTGTTCCGATAATTTCCATTGTTGCAACAAACAATACAGCTGGACTAATCGCCGGAAATGTTATGGACCAGAACTTGCGGAATGGAGAAGCTCCATCCATTTCTGCAGCCTCATGTAATTCCTTTGGCACACTAGATAAGGCAGGTAAAAAGATCAGTAAGCTTCCTCCAACACCCCATAGCTTGACAAGCACAACGGTTGGCTTTGCCCAATTCGGATCACTTGACCAACCAGGTCCATCTATCCCGACTAAAGAGAGCATGGCATTAACTAAACCAACATTCTGCCCGTTAACCCCAGGTGCTAACATATAATTCCAAAGCAACAGAATCGCCACACCACCAAAAATGGCTGGTAAATAAAAAGCTGTTCGAAATATCATAATCCCGGGAATTGCTCGTAATAGAAGTAAAGAAATCATTAGCCCAAGAAAAACATGTAAGGGAACTCCTAAAATAGTGTAATAAATCGTATTCCACAATGAGCTCCAAAATCTGTCGTTTGAGACAAGCTCGATATAATTACTTATACCAATCCAAGTATGTGGTGATAAGATATCATATTCGGTGAAGCTTAAATAAAGTGATACGAGCATTGGACCTGCTGTAAAAACTAAAAAACCAAATATCCATGGCGAAACGTATAATAAGAACTGCTTTCGTTCATTTCTCACAGCCATTCCCCCTTCTAGCATGTCAAGATCAAACTTGGTTTAGGATCTTCCTTATCCTAAACCAAGTAGAACAATGGATTAATCCTTCAATTTTTGAAGAAGTGCTTCCACTTCGGATTTCACTCCTGGCATAACCTCTTCAATTGGCTGATCTAAATCAACCATTTTACTCATCCCTTCTTGAACGATTCGATTAATCTCTCCCCATTCTGACGTCACTTGAGGAGGATAAGCTCCTTCAAGGGAAGTGAGCATCATTTCAAAGTTTTCTGGTGCCTTACCACCTAAGTCTAAATATAGATCAGATTCGGCAATTTCTTTATTTGTTGGAGTATCACCATGCTCTTGTGCTAATATTTTTTGCGCCTCTTCCCCTGTCCAGAACTTGATTACCTCCCATGCTGCATCTTTCACCTTCGAGTCCTTCGCCATGTGAAATGCATTAGAAAAGATTGGGGTGGCATCTTGAGAACCGGCTGGGGCTGTCGTCATATCCCAATCGAACTCCTTAATATTTGCTTGGCTGCTTAATATGTGCCATGGTCCATCAATCATCATCGCTATTTTGCCACTCGTCCATAGGTCAATGCCTTCAGGAATCTGTGTGGAACTTGGTGCTATGTCTTTATCCCATGTAACTTCTTTCATGAATTCAATTGCTTTCCGTGATTCAGGGGAATCTAAATGAAAGGCATCTTTTTCCTCATTCAATACTCCTCCACCAAATGATTGTAACGTTTGCGATGTACTTGCCCACCAGCCTCCAATAGGATTCATACCGAAGATACCTTCTTCTGGATTTGCTATTTTCTCACCGGCCTTCACTACATCATCCCATGTCCAATTTTCATTTGGATATTCTAAATCATGTTGATCAAATAAGTCTTTATTATAGAGCATAATGACAGACCCTACGCGTAATGGTAAGCCATACACCTTTTCATCATGTGTATATGCATCAATTGCTACAGGATAAAATTGATCTAAATCCAAACCATCCTCTTCAATGTATGGTGTGAGATCCTCTAACACACCTCTTGAGGCAAATTGATAGGATTCCTCGGCAAATTGAATGACGTCATATGGTGTTTTCGCAGACATCATAACTGTTTGCTTCTGTGAGTATTCTTCACCATCTGGAAGGTTAACTAACTCTACCTCTATTTCTGGATGGACTTTTTTAAATTCCTCGTTTATTGCTTCCATCCTTTTTTTATCAAAATCCCCTCCCCAATAACTAAATGTTACCTTTGTAGTATCACTATCTGTTTCAGAAGAGGATGGATCAGCATTACCGTTACAACCAACCGCAATAAGCATGAGAAATATAAGCATGAACAACAAATAAAGACGTTTCATCGAAGCACCCCTTTTTGGATATAATTTCGCCAAGTCTTTTATAAACTTGTAGCAATTAAATGACTATACCTCCTCCCCTCAATTGATAACGCTTACATTATTTCATAGTTATTTAGCGGTTTTTACGCTTATATTGACTTTCTTTACTATTATTTTTACAAGTCCCACTTGCTAGCTGTTTAAAAACGGAAAAAGGACTGCCATATGAATGGCAGTCCTCCGTGTCTATAGTTATTCATTTGTTACATGTACATCCATTTGTGGATATGGGATCGAGATGTTTTCTTGATCAAACCTTGTTTTTACTTGTTCCAAAATGTCGAAATGTACGTCCCAATAATCTTCTGCATTTACCCAAACCCTTACTGTATATTCCACCGCACTATCACCATGTGCAGATAGACGAATAAATGGTTCTGGATCCTGTAATATCGCTTGGTGACTATGTACCACACTCTCTAATGTTTGAATAACATGCTTCGTATCTGCTTCATATCCAACTCCGAACTTAAAATCGACCCGACGCGTACTGTTTACTGAATAATTGACAATACCTGCGTTTGATAAATTACCATTTGGAATAAAGATCACTTTATTATCTGGTGTAATCAATTCTGTATATAAGATTTGAATCGCCTTTACTGTTCCATTATATCCTGCTCCCTCAATGTAATCACCTACTCGGAATGGGCGAACGGTAAGTAATAATACACCACCGGCCAAGTTAGCTAATGAGCCTTGGAACGCTAAACCAATTGCTAAACCTGCCGCACCAATCACTGCAACAAATGAAGCAGTCGGATATCCTAAGATATTAACGACAGATATAAGCAGTAAAATTTTTAAAATTGCACTAACTAATGATTGCAGAAATGGCTTTAAACTTTCATCTAATTTAGAGCGTTCTAATTGTTTTCCTACAATCCGAACAATGAATTTAATCACAATTAGTCCGACAATAAGTGTAATAAGTGCAAATAAAATAATCCTTCCATATTCAATGACTACGTTCATCCAATCCATTCTCTCCATCTCCTTTACTATTGGATTTCTTACCATTATTATATAGAATTCGGTTGATGTCCAATCTTTTTGGCTATTTTAACTCGAAAATTGTGAAAACATTGATACTTTTGACGAAATATAGCAATTCAATAAAAAATCCCCCATCCTTTTTAAGACAAAGGAATGAGGGATTTTGTCATTATTCATTATTTCACTACAACTGGTCCTACCAAAAACTCTGGACTACTACCAATTGCTAGTCTACAAACATTTTCATAGCTAATCGCTTGATGTTTCTTTAATAACTGTTTGACAACAGAAAAACTTGGATCTTGCTTCAGTTTATTGATTTCATCCTGATAAATGGAAAGCACATAGCTTTCCTCTGGTTCAGGGGTAAAATCCTGACAATCTTCATCCAATAGAAAACAACCAAAATATTGTAGTCCGTATTGCAATTGTCTTGTTAATTTAATTGCATTGATAAGTTGTTGATATTGTACTGGATAATTTTTTTGTAAATCGTTAATGGATCCTTTAGCATCCTTCAATTCTTGAAAACTAGAAGTAACAATCATGATTTCTTCCTCCATCCTATTAGTCCCAAGGTTTATCAATTAAGAGCTTCGCCACTAATGCATTGTTTTGTTCTCTTTTTAGGTTTCTAATTTTTACACGTTCACTGCCTGTTTCATATAGGTATTTCTCTTCTTCTGTTTCTGGTATTACTTGTGGAACTTTCACTGGCTTTCTATTTTCATCTAATGCAACAAACGTTAAAAAGGCAGTTGCTGCAAAGCGCCTATTACCTGTTTCTAAATCCTCTGCAATGACTTTACAAAATATTTCCATTGAGCTTTTACCAGTATAAGTGACAAATGATTCAATACAAACTGAATCTGATTGAAAAATCGGTGCGATAAAATTCACTGAATCGGTTGAAGCAGTAACACATTCCTTAATGCGAGAATGCCTTCTTGCCGATAAAGTGGCACAGGCATCCATTTTTTTCATCAGAACTCCGCCGAATAAGGAGTTATAATTATTTAAATCATTTATAAGAACTTGATCTGTTTGGACAACACGAGTATCTTTCATTTTCTTTGATTCCATTTTACTCATCCCCTATTTTTATCCTTCTATCCTCGCTCCATTTATGATTATAACGCCAACTATTTCGATAAGTACAATGCCGATCACTTATCATCTATATAACAAAATCGTATGGAAGCGAACACAAAAAAATCTGTTATTGAATCGAAGGATTCAATAACAGATTTATACGAGCTTATTTTTGGCAAAGCTGATGAATTTTTTATTTGTTTGCGAAAGGTAAGCATCTTTTTTCCAAACGAAGGCCAAATTCCATTCCATCAACGATTCTGTAATCGGAATGGTCTTCACATCACTTGTTAAATCATTACTTGTACTCTCTGGTAATAAGGTTATCCCAACTTTGGAGGCAACCATTTCTTCGATAAAATCGAGCTGTGAGGTTTCAGAAGTAATCCTCGGCTGAAAGCCTACTTGTTTACAAGCATTTAGTATAATATTTCTTAATTCAAAATCTTGGTTAAACATAATAAATGCCTCATCCTGCAACTCTGATAAGGTAATGTTATCTTTATTAGCTAGCGGGTGAGTAGAAGGAACTACTGCTCTTAATGATTCATTGACAAAGGTAAAGAAATCGAAGGACTGATGATGATCTGTCAGCACGACGACGCCACAATCTAATTCTCCATTAATAATTTTTTCTTCAATCATTTTCGATCCGTTTTCTTCAATTTCAAAAGTAATGGCGGGGTACTCTGTATGAAAAGCACCTATTAATTTTGAAAAAAAGAAGGAGTTCACGACGGTCGGAAGTCCGATGCGGATATGACCAGTATTTAAAGTATGAAGCTCTTCTAGGTCTCTCTCCAAATCCTCTATTTTTTGAGCTATTTCTTCTGCATGATGGAGTAAAACCTCTCCAGCATCCGTTAGTAAGAGTTTTTTCCGGGTACGGACGAAGAGGGAAGTATTTAGTTCGTCTTCTAAAGATTTAATAATTCGACTCAAGGCTGGTTGAGTTATGTAAAGATTATCGGCTGCCTGTGTAAAGCTTCTAGTCTTGGTTACCTCTAAAAAATACTGCAAATGTTTAATATCCATTCTTCATCCTCCTTCGTTTATTTTAAACGAAAGGAAAGAGCTTGAAAAGGGGAAGAAAACAGGCTATCTACTGAATTTATCCCTACCATAGAAAAAAAGCCACCAAATGGTAGCTTTCCCTCACTTCTCAAACCAGTTATTTGCGATTGTTTGCTTATACCAGTAATAGCTGTCTTTTTTCGTTCGCTCTAATGTACGATAATTAACATGGACAATTCCGAATCTCATCGTATAGCCTTCAGCCCATTCAAAGTTATCCATTAAGGACCACGTAATATAACCTTTAACATTCACACCTGATGCAATCGCACGACTTAATGCCGTTAAATGCTGCTGTAAATAATGAATTCGCCCACTATCTCTCACTCGACCGTTCTCAGGCTCATCATTGTAGCAGGAGCCGTTTTCTGTAATATAAATAGGAATGTCACCATAGCTGTCTTTAATTCGCATTAACACATTATAAAAGCCTTCAGGAAAAATCGGCCAACCAATATCTGTACGATCATAATTCATTTCAACCAATTCCCAGTCTAAAAGACCTTCATTTTCCTTATAACGAGCGATATGTCCTGTGTAATAATTGATCCCTAGGAAATCAACTGGCTGATGAATATCTTCCATATCACCATCTTGTATTTCTAGCTCCACTCCTTTTTTCTTAAACCAATCAAGCATGAACTTCGGATATGTTCCTTTGAACACAGGATCCATAAACCACTCAATATACCAGCCTATTTCTCGGTTACATGCATCAATATCCTCTTGGCGAGTACTATATGGCTCAAGCCAAGTCGTATTCGGTGCAAATCCAATCTGTCCTTCAATGCCGATCTCACGGAATTTTTTCACTGTACGTCCATGTGCGACAAGTAGATGATGAGATATTTGTGTAGCAAGCTGCAAATCTTCATTTCCTGGTGCATGTACTCCGATATAATTCGAAAGAAACGAAATACACCATGGTTCATTTAAAGTAAGCCAATGTTTGATTTTGCCATCGAATTCCTTAAACATCAGCTCTGCATAATTTACGAATGCATCAATGGTTTCTCGATTATTCCAACCACCATTGTCCTGTAATGCCTGTGGTAGATCCCAGTGATATAATGTACACATTGGTTCAATACCATTTTCCAACAATTTATCAACTAAACGATGGTAATAGTCCAGTCCTTTTTGATTCACTTCCCCTGTTCCATTTGGGAAAATTCGTGGCCAAGCTACTGAAAATCGGTAAACATCAATACCTAACTCTTTCATTAATTCCACATCTTCTTCATATCGATGATAGCTATCACATGCTATGTCTCCATTGTCCCCATTTACTACTCTTCCAGGAGTCTTTGAAAATGTATCCCAAATCGAAATTCCACGTCCATCCTCATTTGTTGCACCTTCGATCTGATAGGATGCTGTCGCTGTTCCCCATTTCATACCTTTTGGAAATTGAATAATTGCCATAATGCTATTCCTCCCTATTTATATAATGAACAAATTGCTAAAACATATCTTGCATGCTTTGGCAAATGCTCAGGATCCAACCGATAATATTAGTAGACTTCCTCCACTGATTATTGAAGAGGCTTATCAGATGTTAGTATCCGCTTGCTCTCAAAATCTCTTAAGGAAACCGATTTCCTATATAGGAAGGGAAAGTGACGTTTTAACCAATGCATCTACTAGAATCTGTCTAGAAAACTACACTTTATAGCCACTAAGCCCTTAAACATTATTAATAAAATGACTTGAATAGGATACCGGTTTCATTATATCATATTCACCTTAAAAAAGGCACAATATTTTAAATCGCTTTCAAAAACTTTCTTCATCTAAAGAAATAGTTTCTAATTTTCTACCGCTTTCATCCACTGTTGAGCGACTAAAAGGTTACCTGCACTATTTAAATGCACCCCATCTGTTGTTAGTCTATAATCACTGTTTGTATGTAGATATTTCATAAAAGCTTGATGTGTAGGCACTAATATGGCGTGATATTCTTCTGCTAATCTATTCACAATATCCACATATGGTTTTAGCATCTTATTCCCTTCGGATAATAGACTTTCTTCAATAATAGTTGGTTCCATTAAGATCAGTGATGCGTTTGTATGATTCTTTACTTGTTTTAATAGATGACGATAAATAGCTTCAAACCTGTCTGGATAAATCTGTTCTAATTCTGGATGATCGAGCTGACGCCAAACATCGTTAATTCCAATGGAGATGGATACAGTATCTGGATTCAGCTCCAATATATCCTGATCCCAACGACTCTTTAAATCATTGATTCGGTTTCCACCAACTCCCCGATTCACTATCTCTATCTTACTATCAGGCTTAGTTATTTTAAAATAATCATGGATCACACGAACATATCCCTTACCTATCCCCTCTGGATCCTCGTGCCTTCCCCACTCAGTAATACTATCCCCTATCAAAATGATTCTCCCACCTAGGTTCAATCAAAGCCCCTTCTTCATCAAGATAAGATTCCCACCAGTAATAAACTACTGATGGGTTGTTATATTGTGTTTACTATACCACTTTTTCACCATATTTTCTGCCTTTTTCCCATATATATCAAAATCGAGATCTTTTTTTGCCTCCTCTTTTGGGTAAAGCTTTGCTTTCCAATCCCACCAGAAGAAGCCTGCAAACCAAGGCTTATTCCAAAATACTTGAAAGACAGATTCATAGAAATTTGCCTGCTCCTCTTCGCTAAAGGGCAGATCCTTATGTTCAAAATCCCAAGGCATTGTAGCACAACCGAATGCACTTCGACAGCCTATTTCCATAAATAAAATTGGTTTATGAAAGGTTTGATGCAGCTTTTCTAATTTAATCGCTATCTTTTTCCATTCCTGGACCATATTTCCTACAGGATCACCAGGCGTTTTCGCAACGGGGTAATAGGCACTCGTTCCGATGATATCTACTGCATCAAACCACTCCACGCCATCTTCCTTCCCGTGGTTGGCGTTATAAATAATGGGGCCATGATAAATTGCACGAATTTGTTCAATCAGCTGCCGCCAAAAAGCTGTTTGTCCTTCTGTTTGAATCATCTCACAACCAATGCAGAACATCTCACATTCTAGCTCTGTTGCTAATTCGGCGTAGTGGATTAGAAAACTCTGATACGATCGGAACCATTTTTCCCATTTATCTGTCGCTTCCTCTGGAAATCCAATTCTTGCTCTCCAGATGCCATCACGACAATTGACTACTGGCTTCAGACAAACCTTCAATCCTAGTTTTTTGGCTTGCTCGACTGCAAATTGAATATCTCTGTCTGTCATCGTATGACTATAATCAAACTGAATATCCGTTGAACAGTACGTATCCTGTAATGCAAAGAAGGATAAAGCAATCCATTCACTACCTGTTTCTTTTAATTTTTGTAAAGAGTCGATAGCTTCCTTTGTCCTATAAGCGCCACGTGAGGTGTTCCAGCCATAGGTCATTCCCTTAACAAACAATTCTTTCATATTATTACCGCCATTCTACTACTAGTCTTGTGTGATATGGTAAATACTTCGAACTTTGAGACCTTTCGTGATCTGCTCAACTGTTGCAGGCGCTGACATTGAATGTTTATCAATGGTTACCGTTTTTGGCTCATTTGCGGATAAATCGAAATAATTGTCAGAAAGAGGGCCATCCTGCTCTAATAAAAGCTCGACATATTTGGTGTAAGCACTCGCATTTACTTCCATCACGAATTGTTCTTCATTTTCGGAAACCTTTACTTCAAGCTCTGGATTCAAAAACTCAAAATGCTTTGGCTTTGTAAAAATAACAGAAGCATCACTATAATAGGTATCATCTATATATAGAATGGCTTCCAGATAGCAATCTCGCTTTCGCTCCTCTGTCAATATTTCCGAAAAATCGAGTGATTGACACGATTTGGCTGTTAATGCGTCTATTCGTTCAGTCACACTTCCTTCTTGTAAAATCTGTGATTGATGATCACGAAGTCTCCAGCTAATACGGCAATGAATTGGCTGTAATTGATCATTCGTCACATAAATTTTTACATCCTCGCCGCCCTCTTCTAATGATAATAAAATCGGATCATAGAATTTTTTGGCGAAGTAATGGAGTGCCTTCCATCTTCCGTAATAATCCATACTAGACCATGAAGCAACTGGCCAGCAGTCATTTAACTGCCAATATAAAGATCCCATACATCGTCCTAGATTTCGGCGCCAATGCTCTACTCCATATTTAATGGCTTCTGCCTGTAACAGCTGGGAAGTATAAAGCAAAGCATCAAAATCTTTCGGATAAAGGAAATTTTCTGATAGATAAAATAAAATCTTCCCATTTGCCGCATCATTTTTTTGATGCTTTTCCATTACCCTTGAAAAAATATTACGATCTTCTGCCTCTGTAAATGCTTCCACTGTTTTTATTGAAGGGAATGATTGAAAACCAAATTCAGAGCAAAAACGGAAATGGTACTTGCGATACTCGGTAAATGGCTTCTCGCCATGCCAGACTTCCCAATAGTGTACATCTCCAACATCTGGATTCTTCGGATTGTCAAAGCCTCCACCAGATGATGGTGAAGAGGACCAATAAAAGGTTTGCGGGTCATGCTCTTTCACAATATCAGGTAAGATGATTTCAAATAGCTTAATATAATCTCTGCGCCAATCCGATCGTTTTGGCCAACCCCAAAATTCCATTGCTTCTTCAACCTCATTATTGCCACACCAAATTCCAAGAGAAGCATGATGACGAATTCGTTTTATTTGATCGATCGCTTCCTCGCGAATGTTTTGTTCAAATTCCTCTGTTAGTCGATAAACACTGCATGCATACATAAAATCCTGCCAAACAATCAGTCCATACTTGTCACATAAATCATAAAAATAATCTTCTGGATAGTGTCCCCCACCCCAAACACGTATCATATTAAAGTTCGCTGCAACGCTATCCTTTATTAGCTGTTCAGTTCTTTCTTTGGAGGTTCTTGGTAACAAATTATCCTCTGGTATGTAGTTTGCTCCCTTCATAAAAATTGGATAGCCGTTGACAACAAACTCAAAGGATTTACCCCATTGATCTTCTTCATGCCTTACGGTTATGGTTCTTAGACCAATGGAGTATTTTCTTCTATCTAATTGTTCACTTTGTTTTTTAAGAATGATTTCTACTTGATATAATGGCTGTTCTCCATATCCAGCAGGCCACCATAGCTGTGGATTTTCAAGCGTAAAAGAAAGTTTCTCTTTCCTTGTAAGATTGTGGACTACTTGCTCTGACTGATTACCATCTGGAGAAGTAATTTTAGCGATTAGGGACAGATCTGGATCGACTTTTTCTTGGATTTCAGTTACTACATCTACCTGCACATACTTTTCATGGTGCTCTTGTTCAATATATACATCCTCTATTCTGTTCTCATTCCACATAACCATTTCAACATCACGCCAAATTCCAAGGTCAGGAATCTTTGGTCCCCAGTCCCATCCGAACATACTATGTGCTTTTCTTAAGTGAGGATAGCCTTCTAGAGCATGGTCTACACCTACTAATGGATCTTCTTGCTGTTTCTTCTCAATATAATGAGTAGGTGAATAGAGCATAACTTCTATTGTATTGCGTCCTTTTTTTAGAAAATGTTTCACCTCTAATCGATAAATTCGATGCATGTTTTCAGTGTGAAGGAGCTTATGACCATTTAAGAAAATGTCTGCAACAGTATCTATTCCATGAAAATAGAGAGAGATATTTTCATAGTTTAACAGGTCTTCCTTTATTTCAAAATCCTTTTCGAATACATAATCTTTTTTAGCTATTTCGATTGCTTGTTCCTCATTATCTCGATAAAAAGGATCATCAATTACTCCTTTATCTAACAATGTGTTCATCACCGATGCTGGTAAGTCGATCGAGTACGAGCTTTTCTCTTCTAATCCCTTCATTCTCCAATTCTGATTGAAATTAATCGTTTTCATGGTTCACCTCTACCTATACATTTTTTATAATATATAAAAGGAAGTCCTACCATCTAACAGACAGTGAGAACCCCATTCTAATATTCTTATATCGATTGATAGAATTCCTTGATTATTTTTTCTGCTGACTTCCCAAAAACTGCATAATCCGAGTCCTTGCTTGCTTCTGATTCTGGATAAAGAATAGCTTTCCAATCCCATAATCCAAAACCTCTTACCCAATCTCTTTTTCGTGTTTTTTCAAACATATCCTGATAAAATAATTTTTGTTCCTCTTCATTTATCGCCCCATCTAATGACCAGTCATTAGGAACTTTAGCCGAACCTTTTCTACTAGGACAGCCAGCCTCTGCAAAAAAGAACGGTTTATTATATGGTTTGATTATTTGTTCAATCCTGTCAAGCTGATGTTCCCAATCTCCTAATGGATAATAGCCACTGGAAGAAATAACATCAACGGCATCCCACCATTCTACGTTACCTTCTTGATATTTATCCGTATTATAGGTGATAAGACCTGAATACTCTCTTCGCACATCCTGAATTAATTGACGCCACTCCTCGTCTCTACGCTCTGTCTGTACCATTTCACAACCAACAATCAACATTTCTGCTTTTTTCCTTTCGGCAATCCTAGCATAATGTAATTGATAGTCTGTATAACTTCTAAACCATTCACTCCATTTAGGCTCACAAGGCACATCGATATCAAAGAAATTAATGTGCGCGCGCCAGATACCATCCGCTGGATTGACAGTCGGTTTGAGCATTACTTTTAAATCAAGTGTTCGAGCATAGTCAATCATCTCCTCTAATTCTTGATCAGTTACCATATGCTGTCCCCGGTAAATGACTTTTGTTGAAAAAGCGGTCTCTTGAGTAGCTGCTAGCGCGAAGATTACATAATTGCTAGCAGTGCGCTCCTTCATTAGCTTTAAAGATTGCCTTGCCTCTTCCTTGTTAAAATCGCCACGCTTTGCCCCCCAGCCAAACGTAAAGCCTTTTATATATTCCATTATTTTTCTCTCTCCTTTATTTAACAGAACCTGATGTTAAGCCATTATAGATGTACTTTTGCAAAGAAATAAATGCAATAAAGGTTGGGATAATAGCTAACATAATACCAGCACAAATAACTTCCCATTCCGAACCATATGGTCCTTTAAATTTAAACAAAGCTGTAGAGATCACATGCAGCTCTGACTTTGGCATATAAAGAAATGGGGTATAAAAATCGTTGTATACATTAATCCCCTTTACAATAATGACAGTCACGATTGCTGGTGTTAAAAGTGGTAAAATAATTTTCCGGTAAATCGTAAAGTAAGACGCTCCATCAAGCATTGCTGATTCATCTAACGAAACCGATATCGAATTCATAAATTGCAAGAAAATATAAATGGCAATGATATCTGTCCCAAGATACAACACAATTGCTGCCCACATTGTATTAAATAAGCCTAATCCATTTACAATTTGAAAGGTAGCTACTTGTGTCGTAACACCTGGTATTAAAGTGGCAAGTAAAAATGCGCCTAAAATTAGCTTACTTCCTTTAAATTTAAATCGATTCAGAACAAAGGCCACCATTGATCCAATTAAAGTTGTCCCAACGATTGAAACAAGTAGGATAATGACCGTGTTTTTGAACCCTGTCAGCATATTACCTTCTGTAAAAGCTCGTGTGAAATTATCAAAATTCGTCCAATCTTTTGGAGGTGTTAAGGGCCCAGTACTTGTATATTCCGTGCCTGTTTTAAATGCGGCAAATAATACAATTAATATTGGTAATATCGCTACAATTGCCCCAATAATTAAAGACCCATATTTAAAAACACTTCCTGCAACACTTTTCGCTTTCATCTTAATCCTCCTCCGAGAAGAATTTTCGTTGTACTGCGGTTACGATAACGACAATAAAGAGTAAAATAACCGCCATCGCTGAAGCTAATCCAATTTTTCCATACTTAAAGGCAGTGTCCACTGTTTGGATAACAAATGTTGCACTTCCATTTGAGCCACCAGTCATTATATAAGGAATTTCAAATGCACTTAATGCTCCACTAATTGCCAAAATTAAGTTTAAAGAAACGATTATCTTAATACTTGGTAAAATAATATACCGAAATTGGTGCCAACGGTTTGCCCCATCAATCTCAGCTGCTTCGTAGATTTCGTTCGGGATAGACGAGATCGCGCCAAGAAAAATAATGAAGTTGAATCCCATATATCTCCATACAGAAGTACCTGCTAAGGAAATATTAATAATATCTGGATTCCCGAGCCAGTGTGCTGTAAGATCTCCTAATCCGATAAATGTAAGCACCGTATCTAATCCTCCATCTGGTTGGAAGAATAATAGAAACATAAAGCCAATCGCAACACCATTTAATAGATATGGGAAAAAGATAACCCCTTTAAAGAAATTTTTCATTCGTACTTTAAAGCTCAAAATCGTTGCAAAATATAAGGCTAATCCCATTTGCGCAAAAGTAGCAACAAAATAGTATAAACTAACGGTAAATACTTGGAAGTATTCTGGATCCGTAAAAACGGTAATATAATTTTCTAGCCCAATAAAATTCTTCTCACTAAATCCATTCCAATCTGTAAAACTATACCAAAACATGTTGGCAACAGGTAAAAAAGAAAAAGTACCTAATAGGGTTAATGGTACAATGAGGAATGTTACAATAATGACCATGCGTTGTTTTTTATAATTTAATTTAGAGAACATAATAAATTGTCGCACCTCCTAGTAAAAACTAAAGGAAATTGGAAGCAATATTTCCTCATTTCATTTAATTTTCACTTTTATGTCTTTCTAGGATTTTCATTCTTCTGTCTTTAGAGAAAGCACACCATTCACCACTACTGGTGAACAGTGCGCTTGATTTATTTTCTTACTCCCCTACTATTTTTTCATACGCCTTGGACCAGTCTTCATTCCAGCTCTTCATGACATCATCGTAGGATTCATCTCTGTTACCGATTGCTGCTTCAATAAGGATTTTTTTGTTTGGCTCTAACCACAAACCAACTTCTGATTCTTTATCTATTTCGTCTAGTAATCCTTCTTTACCCTCAGGTGCTGGAGTTAACATAGAGAATTGCGCTCCTGCTTCCTCTGCTTCTTTCAGTTCATCTGGTAAAGGTACATCCTTAGAGGCACTAATTCCACCAGCTTGTTCTACAGAGTATCCAGACTCATGAATAAACCAGTCTACCCATGCGAAAGCGGCTTCTTTATTTTCACTATGCTTGTTAATGGAAATGTTTAAATCTGCACCTAATGAGAAAATTGTATTTTCTGCATCTGTCGGAAATGGCATCATGGCAATATTATCACCATTGTCTCCTGCACCCTTGATTTGCTCAATAGCCCAAGAGCCTAATACCATTGTCGCGATCTCACCATTATTCATTCTAACCTTAGATGCTTCCCAATCCGTTGTAAGTGGATCCTCTTCAATTAAGCCTTTTTCTGCTACTTCATACATGAGATTATAATGCTCGTAGTGTGGATCTCCTTTATCAAACGGAGTAGGATCTTCAAGCATTTCCACATTATAATAATCTACATTTCCTGCTGTTGTTGTTACCGCTCCTTCCCATTGTGTTAACGGCCAACCTGCAGCATAATTTGTATACAATGGTATGGCATCTGTGTTCTCTTTTACCTTTTCTAACGCAGCAATAAATTCATCTTGGGTTTTTGGTAATTCTGTAACTCCTGCTTCTTCAAATACCGCTTTGTTATAAACGACTCCAGTATAAGTCAAGGCGATTGGTATACCATATACGGTTCCATCCACTTGACGTTCCTCAACACCTAAATATTTTTCATTCATTTCCTCTAACGTACCCATAGGCTCGAAGAATTTCGGAATATCTTCAATCGGAACCTGTACTGGTAAATATTGAACATCTCCGTAATCCTCTGTATTCATACGTGGCATTATTTCTCCACCGTAATCCGTTAGTGCTTCAAAGCTTACATTTACATTTGGATACTTTTCATTAAATTTCTTCGCATAATCTTGGTAAACGGTATCCACAATGTCCGTTCTATGTGTAATAACTGTTAAATCCCCTTCAATCTCTTCAGGATCTTTTTCTTTCCATGTCTCGTATAATGGATCACCTGAGGAGTTGTCACCAGAAGCTTCCTCTTCTTTATCTGAGGAACAGCCAGCAACGATAAGTACAACTAACAGTGTCGCAAAAAACATTACTAATTTCTTACTCATGTTTTTTGACCCCTTTCCCTTTTATTTAAGTTAACGTTTAAGTTAACAATAACTTAATAATAACGTGCAAACGGTTACTAGTCAATAGTTTTTAAAAAATTATTTACTTAATCTCTTACTTTATACATTATAAAAAACCCCGGTTAATGAAACCGAGGTTTTTAGGCTATAGCTTTTTCAATTGGAACAGAAGATGAATACTGATCCCAAATAGACTTGGTCCAAATGCCAAAAAGGCGATTAAATTCCACCATGCTAAAAGCGACAGACAGAGGAAAATAAGTAAAATACCTAAGGAACGGATTGGATGCTTTATTGCTGTCACAAAAGCAAGTGCTAAAGAGTATCGGATCGTTTGCTTTTCAAATATCAAATAATAGATTGTGTAAACAATATTTAAGTTAATTAGAACAAGCAAATAAACACAAATAATCACCATTGCCAAACTAAACATATGATGTGAACGATTAATAAAAAATAACGCAATACTAA
Organism: Gracilibacillus sp. JCM 18966; assembly: GCF_055392695.1. Lineage (NCBI taxonomy): Bacteria > Bacillati > Bacillota > Bacilli > Caryophanales > Bacillaceae > Gracilibacillus > Gracilibacillus sp. JCM 18966. The sequence goes on from NZ_AP043883.1 coordinate 4,052,463, forward strand.
CTAAAATGTTCAGAAAAACCGCAATAAAAGAAATAAGAGGTGATTGACTGTAGTTCGCATAATTCTCTTTAAATAAATCCTTTATTTCCATCTCCTTATTTGTTATCATCTGTTGACTTGCCATCCACAAGGAGGCTGTTGCTGGAATAAAGCTATAGATAATTCCACCCTTTAGCAAGTAAATCCAATAATAAAAACTAATAAGTATCCATTTATAAATAAACTGAAAAAGTCGAATAATAGAATCTCCCACAATACTCCCCTCTCTTCTCTTCTTGTTGAATATAAAAGGCGCCGATATATTTATCGATAGCGATTCGATATGTTAGAAAAAACTCGCATTCGCTCGTCCTTTAGCGGGTGCGTTAGTTTTTCTTATACTTTGGACTTCAAAATTTTCGCTTCGTCGCATTACTTCTTGCAAAAATTTTATGTTTTTCCTAACGTGGAAAAAAGACCAAGGCTTCAACCTTGGTCCATTACCGGTAAATATACATTTTTTATTTGCCTAGTCTTTGGACAGAATCTCGATAAATAATTTTACCTTTTACTGCAACTCTTCCGAATGCTGCCGTTTCATCATCCATCTTCTCGCAAATAAATTTCACCGCATTTTTCGCCATTTCATCAATATCTACTTCCACTGTTGTTAAGTTAGGTGATGTTAATGTCGCATAAATATCATTATCAAATCCGACAACCGAACAATCCTCAGGAATTTTAAAGCCATTTTTTTGTAGTCTTTCCATTAACAAATGGGCAACCTGATCACAGTTACAAACGAACGCAGTTGGTAATGCTTCTGGTAAATCGAATTCAATAAAGCTTCCACGGTCATCACGATCACTTATTACATATTCTTGTTTCAAGTGAATTTTGTGTTCTAATAACGATTTATAATAACCGAGAAAACGATCTTGAATGCTGCTTGTGGAGAACAAATTACCGACATAAGCAATTTCGCGATGCCCTGCCTGAATCAAATAGTTCGTCAATTCATAGGCACCATAAAAGTTATCGGTAATTACGGCGTCTACGTCAGCATTTTCATCATAAAAATCTAAAAACACGAGTGGCATATCAACACTCTGCATCAACTCAATATATTCCTTAGAAGGTTGACCGAGTAGAATAAAACCATCCACTCTCCTTTCATGATATATCCTTGGAAGCTTTAAACCTTCTTCATCGTCAGATGGCAAAATATGAATAATGCCATAATAGCCTCTTTCTTCTAATATTTGTGCAATCGACTGATAAACTTTTAAGTAAAAGGATTGTGTCATACCAGTAAAACGTTCCGGAATGATCACACATACGTTATAGGATTTCCCGTCCTTCATTGATTTTGCCATTGTATTATAGCGATAACCCATTTTGTCTGCTAAGGCTTTAATCTTTTCTTTTAATTCATCACTTACCCCGTCTTTATCATTTAACGCCTTTGAAACGGTAACACTGCTTACATTTAGTTTTTCTGCAATATCCTTCATTGTCACATTTGTCTTCAATTTATCCACCCCAACCTTATCATTCAAACTGAACAATCCCCTTGTAAGAATTATCTTACCATTGATCCAGCCTCATTACTTAATTATTTTACTTAATTATTACTTATTTTGGTTTGACAGTAAAGTACCTGGACTTATTTCTATATAAATTATCTCCTCAAAGCGGCAATCTTCTTTATATTTGAATTTGAAAGTAGGGGCCTGTCAAATAAAACTGTGATAAAATGAGCTGGATTTGGATAGGCATCCAGACCCAGCTGTTAGGTTACATCATTACTTGTTCAGTAGCACTTCATTTTTTAAGATTAAGTCTTTTCTCTGCTGTGCATTCTCTAAAGAACGATAAGCATCCTCCGGTGTGTTAAACGTATAGTCTATTAATCGGTCCATTGTAGTAGTCGCTACATGAATTCTCGTATCACTAGAAGCATAATAAATAAATACTTCCTCGTTCTCATTCACGATTGCACCATTACAAAAAATAACGTTGGACACATCACCCGTTCGCTCATCATCATATGGGGCTACAAAGTGTCCACCAGGAAGGGCGATCACTTCAGTAGGATTCTTTAGACTAGTAGCAAAAGTATATAAAACATAGCGCAATCCTGCGGCAGTATTACGAACACCATGAGCAATATGAATCCAGCCTTTGTCTGTTTTAATAGGGGCAGGACCCTGACCATTTTTCACTTCATAGATAGTGTGATATTTTTTGCTATGAATAATTTTTTCCTTTTCAATTACTGGGTTGGTAATATCCTTCGTCAATCCAAAAGCAATCCCACCACCAGATCCTGTTGAAATAAAACCGTCCTGTGGTCTCGTATAAAACGCATATTGTCCATCGACGTATTCAGGGTGTAAGACGACATTACGTTGCTGAGGGGAAGGTGTTTGAACATTAGGTAGCCTTTCCCATTCCTTCAAATCTTTCGTTCGAACTAAGCCTGCTTGAGCAACAGCGCTTGATGTATCAAATTCATCAGCAGACGGATCTTTACTTTCAGAGCAATAAATACCATATATCCATCCATCTTCATGCTTTACCAATCGCATATCATAAATATTGGTTTCCTCTTTATCCACATCATCCCATACTAATGGTGTATCGATGAATTGGAATTGATCTATCCCGTTATCACTAACAGCAAGGGCGAAGATAGATTTACGATCGACACCTTCTAACCTCACCACCATATAATATTTTCCCTCGAAATAAATCGCACCAGGATTAAACGTCGCATTAACGCCGAGACGTTCGATAAAAAAAGGATTCGTATCTTTATCCAAATCAAATCGCCAATGTAATGGTACATGATGACGAGTCAGAACAGGATATTTATATCGGTTATAAACCCCATTGTAAAACTCCTGATCGATTTCATTTCTACTTTCCAGTAATTTCTTTTGTTTCGCTAATAGTTCATCATATTTTTCATGAATCATTCTCCGACATCCTTTCGATAAATTCTAAACAAAATCTTCCGTTATGATAAGAGGTTTTCCATGGTTCACCGATTGCCCTTTCCGTTGGAGTACCATGTTCATCGACTGACCAATACCATTCCCCTTTTTCACGCTGATCTACGATAAATTCCTTTGTGTATCCCCATAAGCCTCTAATCAGTTTTTCGAATGTTGGATCTTTCGTATGTTGATAAGCATTCAAAAATCCAACCATCGCTTCCGCTTGAACCCACCAAATTCTTGTTTTGTCATAGGTTTTTTCTATTTGTTCATTAATGAGAGAGCCATCTTCTTGCATGGCATAATTCGCTATATTATAAGCAATGTCTAGTACCATTTGCTTGTAATCTGAATTATCCAAATGCAAAACTTTTATCGCTTCATCCATTAACCAACTTGCTTCAATATCATGACCAAATGATTTTATCGAAAGTAATGCGTTCCATTTTTTATCAAAAAATACTTTGAGAAATTTAGAATCTTGATCATAGATTTTATCGTAATGTACCTCCAACAGATTCAGAAGACGTTGCTTTAACTCTTCTGTCGGTTTTGCCTTATATAGATTGGTATACGCCTCCAAGACATGAATATGTGTGTTCATCGTAATTTCCGCGATAACCCCATTCTCGCTGAGCATTTCGTTTTGAACTGGGTTCCAATAGCGATCAAATTCTTCCATATAAGCATTATGGATAGGATCAAAGCCCTTATCTTCGATTAGTTCATAGATTTCCAATGCAAGCTTTAAAGCTTCCTCTGATTTCGTTGCACGGTAATATTCACTTAAGGCATATATTGCAAAAGACTGTGCATACACATGCTTCCTCGTATCCTTCGGTTCTCCTTTATAATCTACTAACCAATAAATCCCCTTATTGGAATAATCGTATAACTTGTCACGTAAAAAAGCATAGAGATGATCCGCAATGTGGAGATATTTTTTGTTTTTTGTTACACGATAAGCACTTGAAAATGTCCATAAAAAACGAGCAGTAGCAATACCACCTTTATCCGCTTTTCTATCAACCATTAAGGAATAATCTATTACTCCATAAAAGCCCCCATGCTCTTCATCCTTTAAATTCATCCAAAAAGGGAGAATTTTACTTTCCAAGTGTTGTTGAATTTCGGCTTTGATTTGTTGCAAGTTGCAATACCTCTCTTTCCTTTATCGATAACCTAATAATTCAATAATAGTTAACTAATAATAACTTGTCAATTTATTATTCCATAATAGTTCCTATGGACTAGCATTGTTTTCTAAAAGCAAGAGATCATAATCGTTGGGTTTTACCACTCAATAAACAGCATCAAATCACAATCATAATAGTTAATCTCACAATGAATAAGGTTGACTACTTAATAATTGAGGTAAGATTGCATTTAATGTGATTGACCTCACAATAGATAGCATGAATTCACAACTATGAATGAATTGTACTCTCATTACTTCCCTTGTGAATTGGATAGATTTATTGCGTGCTTAACAGACAAGTTTGTGATCTTCAAGTTCATTATTGTGAGTTCAACCTTCCGAATTGTGACCTCAACTACTAACTCGATCCTTCTAGATATTCTTTTACAATGTTTAACTGAACATAAAAAACACCCGAAAAGTTAGCTTCATATTCTAACTTTTCAGGTCTTGTTTTTTATACTTTAAATTTAGAAAATGCTGCTTCTAACTCATTCGCCATAGCGGCAAGCTCCTGAGAAGATGCTGATAATTGTTGCATCGCAGCATTTTGTTGCTCTGACCCTGCAGCGATTTTTTCCATACTTTCGGCAGAGGCCTCTGAGATTTTTTGCACCTTTCTAGCAGCACTACTTACATTTCCTACCTTTTCATTTGTATTGGTAATGGTATCACTCACTTGTTGATTATGCGAGATAAGGGTGTGAATCGATTGGAGCATTCTACGAAATACAGATTCAAACCTTGTAACCTTCATTACTCCTTCATCCACTGATTTTATGCTGTCACCCATTACTTCTACTGCTTTATCTGTATCCACGGTTGAGTTCGTAATTAAATGCTGGATATTTTCTGTTGCACTGGCCGTTTGTTCCGCTAGTTTTCTTACCTCTTCTGCTACTACAGCAAAGCCTTTACCATGCTCGCCAGCACGAGCAGCCTCAATAGATGCATTTAATGCTAATAAATTGGTTTGCGAGGATATCGAATGAATCATTTCTACAATACTACTAATTTTCGCAGAATGTTCACTTAAAGATTGTATAATTTCTCCTATTTTATCAACTTGACCTTTTACTTGGTTCATCTGCTTGATCGTATCTTCCACATTTGCAGCGCCATTTTCTACTTCTTCCTTCGTTTCCTCACTTAAATCCATAGCATGATCCATTGAAACTGTCAGCTCTTGCCAAGACTGTTTCATATTGTCCGTGATCATAGTCGTCTCATTCATGGATTGCAACTGATCATCAGATCCATTTGCTACATCTACCATATTTGAAGTTATTTGTGTATTTACTTGAGCTGTCTCCTCAGCATTTTTGCGTAATGTATTCGACATCTGTGTTACTGTTTCGGTTGTTTGTAACAGACGTACGATAGAACCATGAAGATGATCAGCCATACGATATAGCGTATTCTGGATGGTAGCGATCTCATCTTTCCCCTCTACTGTTATTTGCTCTGCTGTTAGATCTCCATCTCCTAACCTTGTTGCAAATATCTCTAAATCTCGAAAACGTGAAGACATTCTTTTATTCACTATATGAAGAATGACAACGGAACTCAAAACGACCAGAACAACAATTAGCATGACTAGAATCATCGTAATAGTAGACTTACTCTCCATATCCTTTTGTAAATCACTTCGATTGTTTAACATTAATTCCTTTAATGTCATCAATTCTTGAATCGTATAGTTTCTTAGTGTAGTCGCTTTATTATGTAAATCTGTCTGAACAAAAATATCGACACGTTCCCCTTTATCACGGTACTCGGCTGTCTTTGGAATGATTTCCTCAAAGAAAAGTTCATCCATTTGTTGGTTATAATCACTTACTTTCACAAAGATTTCCTTTTCTTCGTCTGTCTCTAGCTCTTTTTCTGTTGAATCGATTAATGTAAGGAACGAATCATTTTCTTTTTGATAATCTTCCACCGTAGTAGTTGGATGCTGTTCTGTTAATATATCTGAAATAATAATAGATTTTTGCTTAAAAATAGATGCCATTTCGACAATATCTATCGATGCATCACTTTTCTCATTCACTTTGTCTGCTTCCTTTAAAACACTATTAACGGAAACAATCGTAATAACAGAAGAGAGGATAAATAATGCTAAGACTAAGCTAAAGAGAATCGTATATTTTTGTGAGATTTTTTTATCCTTCCATATTGTAGTGTTCCATTTCATTTTCGGTATGCGTAACCTATTTATTAGCTTTCTCATTTGGACCCCCTAATGATTTTACTAAGAGCTGCTAGCTTCCTCAGAGGCTGTTTTCATCATAAAAAACTCCCCTTTCTTTTGCAAAAGCTGCTCATAACTCCCCGTTTCCACACATTTTCCATTTTTCATAACAACAATTCGATCCGCATCCTGAATAGTTGAGAGACGATGAGCAACAATAAAAGTTGTTTTCCCTTTCGTTAATTCCTTCATCGCCTCCTGAACTAGTTTCTCAGATACATTGTCTAATGCTGAGGTTGCTTCATCTAGGATAATCATTTGAGGATTTCGAATAAATGCACGCGCTATTGCAATTCTTTGACGTTGGCCTCCAGATAACCTGTCACCATGTTCTCCTATTTTTGTTTCTAATCCTTCTGGTAATTCCTCAATAATATCACTTAAGTTGGCCATTTTTACCGCAAGATGAACTTCTTGTTCCGATACATCCGCTAGTCCATATGTTATATTTTCTCTGATCGTACCGGAGAAGAGAATCGTGTTTTGAGGCACAACGGCAATTTTTTTACGAAACCTCCTCATATGAATCTCATCCATCGGGATACCATCAATTTTTATTATCCCAGAGGTTGGCCGATAAAAACCTGTTACTAGATTTAAAATAGTAGATTTTCCTGCTCCTGACTCTCCAACGAAAGCGATCATTTCCCCTGGTTTTACGGATAATTGAAAATCATTTAATACATGTCGTTCAGAATCCCGGTACTTAAAGTAAACGTGATCAAATTGCACATTGCCTTCTAAAGATTTTAACTTAGTTTTTCCTTGATATTCTTGTGTTTCCTTAGCAAAAAGGATTTCAGAAATGGAATGCACTGATTCAAACCCTTTCGCTAGCTGTGGATAAATATTGATAACACCGGAAATGGACATCAATATTTGTGTAAAGTAGGTTTGATAAAGTACCACATCTCCAATTGGTATTCTCCCTTGATATGCTAGATAAACGGTGAATAATAGGGATAATACCTGAAATAACTGAAAAGCAACCCAGTTACTAGCACCAAAAATCGCTTCCGTTATATCAAGTTTATAGCCTTTACCTCTGACATGTTGAAGTAATGTATCCATTTTATTTATTTCGACTTTTTCCAATCCATGCGCTCTTGTCACTGGGATCATTTCTACCGTCTCAGCTACTTGGCCAGACATTTCTTCTACCTGTTCGCGGAATTCCCTGTTTCTTTTATTTAACTTCCCTCGAAAAAAGTAAACAATGACAATCGAAATTGGGATGGCAATAAGAAAGAACGATGTGACAGTCCAGCTTCTATTGGCAGTTACAATAATGGCAACGATAACATTCATAAATGCAGGTAAGACACCGAGCATGATCTGCTTGGACATGATTTCAATCATTTCGACATCTCTTAATACCTTCGCCTGCAGCTTTCCCGAACGCAAGTCACCATGAAAAGAAATAGACAGATGCTGTAATTTGCGAATCAATGTACTTCTAAGTCCTGCCTCTACATGGCGGATTGCTTTACTCATAAAACTAATATGAAGTATTTGGCTCGGTAGATTTTGCATAATAACGACCGTTAAAATAATAATATTAATCCAAAGTGTTCTTATGTTAGAGTCCTCGGGCGCTGCGGCAAAATTAATTAAATTTGCTGTAACAATAGGTAGAATCCAAACTGGTGAATGTTTTAGCAAAAAAAATAAAAAAGAGAGAAATAACTTTTTATAGTGACCTCTATATAACGCATGTAAAGTACGAAATAACTTCCCTTTTATATCTGCTTGTTCTTCAAATCTTTTTTCAAAATCCAAGGCAATCCCATTATCCTTTGACACACTATCCCTCCTAATCACTATTATCGACATATAACCTAATCCATTAAGTAATATATTAAAACTTTTTTTATTTATTTGTCTAATATAAAATGCTATTAATTCTTTAACCTTTGACATCACGGATTTTATCTAATATATTAATAAGTAAACGTTAACCTTTAAGGGGGATTAAATTGTCAATAACTATTAATGAAAGTCATTTAGAATTTCACCTTTACAATGATCAAATTAGTTATATTTTTCGCGTATTAGAAAAAAGCCATCAGCTGGAGCATTTATATTATGGTAAGCGAATTCATCATCGAGATTCTTTTGAGCATTTAATTGAGCGTGAAATACGTCCTTCCTGTAACATGTTTGAAGGTGATCATACTTCTTCCATGGAACATATTAAACAGGAATATCCTAGCTTTGGATCTACAGATTTTCGCTTTCCCGCTCATGTGATCATGAGAGAAGATGGAAGTCATATTACTAATTTTGTCTATCAGGATTATCGTGTTATAAAGGGTAAAAAAAGTATTGATCACCTACCTGCCACTTATGTGGAACAAGAGACAGAAGCAGATACCCTAGAGATCGATTTGTTTGATAAGGTATTACAATGCCAATTAACGCTAACCTATACGATCTATCAGGATCGAAATGTGATTAGTAGACATGCTAGATTTGTAAATATCGGCAAAGAGGACTACTTCCTCGATCAAGCGATGAGCATGAGTCTCGATCTACCAGATGATCAATTCGAAATGATTCATTTACAAGGGGCGTGGGCAAGAGAAGGCCATCTCGAAAAGAAAAGATTATCCAAAGGGATTCAATCCATTTATAGTAATCGTGGTGCAAGCAGCCATGTCTTTAATCCTTTTCTAGCACTTAAGAGATTCCAGACGGATGAACAGAAAGGGGAGGTATATGGCTTTAGTCTTGTATATAGTGGGAATTTTCTGGCACAGGTAGAGGTGGATACTTATAATGTCAGCAGAGTAACAATGGGGATTAATCCTTTTCAATTCAAATGGAAGCTAGCTGCAGGTGAGAGCTTTCAGACTCCTGAATGTATTATGGTCTACTCCGATCATGGTTTAAATGGGATGAGCCAGACCTTTCATAAGCTTTATCGCGATCGTTTAGCAAGAGGATACTGGCGTGACAAGACTCGCCCTATTTTAATCAATAACTGGGAGGCTACCTATTTTGATTTCAATGAAGACAAAGTATTACAAATTGCCAAAACAGCTAAGGATTTAGGGATAGAGCTATTCGTTCTAGATGATGGCTGGTTTGGTAAGCGTGATGATGATTCAAGCTCACTTGGGGATTGGTTTGAATATGAAGAAAAATTACCGAATGGTATCGAAGGACTAGCTGAAAAAGTAGAAGAGTTAGACATGCGCTTTGGTCTTTGGTTTGAACCAGAAATGGTATGTAAGGATACTAGACTATTTGAAGAACATCCTGATTGGATTATCGCAACACCTAACAGAAGGGTGTCCCATGGTAGAAATCAATTTGTGCTTGATTTTTCTCGGTGTGAGGTAGTGGATCATCTTTTTAATTTAATGGATCAAATCATTTCGAAATCGAAAATCTCTTATATTAAGTGGGATATGAATCGCCATATAACCGAAGCATTTTCTCAGGCACTTCCTACTGATCAACAAGGGGAAGTATACCATCGTTATATTCTAGGTGTGTATGATTTATATGAAAGATTAATAGAAAAATATCCTGAAATATTATTTGAATCTTGTGCTGGTGGTGGTGCACGTTTTGACCCTGGAATGCTGTACTATGCTCCACAAACATGGACAAGTGATGATACGGATGCAGTGGAACGGTTAAAGATTCAATACGGTACTTCGATGATTTATCCTTTAAGCTCCATAGGTAGCCATGTTTCGGACATCCCTAATCATCAAGTCGGAAGAATGACCCCAATCGATACTAGAGCAGCTGTTGCCTATTTTGGTACCTTTGGCTATGAATTAGATATTACCAAGCTATCCGATCAAGAAAAAGGTCAAGTACGAGAGCAAGTTGCCTTTTTTAAAGAGAATCGAAAGCTAATAAGAAATGGGGAATTCCATCGTTTACTGAGTCCATTTGATGATAACATTACGGCTTGGATGGTAGTGAGTGAGGATAAAACAGAAGCATTGGTCGGGTACTATAAAGTTTTAGCTAAGCCAAATGAGCCGTATCAGCGCATTAAGCTAACAGGGCTTGACCCGAACCAGCTTTATCAAGTAAATAACGAAAAAAGCTATTATGGTGATGAATTGATGAATATCGGGATTATTCTTGCTGGAAATTATATTGATCGAGCAAGTGATTACTGGAGTCGCGAACATCCAGGAGATTATCAGGCTAGGTTGTTTATGTTAAAGGCTTTATAAAATGGAAGGATCTAGCTTTTTTTGGCTAGATCCTTTGTTATTCTTACCTATTTATTAAACCCTCCCCAATTTCTCTATAATGTAGTCATAAAAATATTAATTAGAGCAGTATAAAAAATCTCCTGTAAATAACAGAGCTAATCCTTCTTTGTTCCATGCTCATTCTTACTCCCCTTTTAATATATGTCATGAAAAGTAACCAACTGTTTTTATAATATATTCATATTGTAAAAGAATAATTTTTATAATATAATCATATTGTAAAAAGGAGGTTTTCTTATGCCTAAAAAAGTGGATATAGTTGAGAGAAGAAATCAGATTGCGCAAGCTACTTGGCAAGTAATATTGAAAAAAGGGATAGATAAAGCTTCGATTCAGAATATTGCAGCTGAAGCAAACATGTCGGTTGGACTTATTCAGCATAATTTTTCATCCAAAGCTCAGCTAATTCATTATGCGATGAGATTAGTATTAGATCGAATGGAACAACGTGCAATGGACCGTTCAAATGCCTTTGCTGGAACAAAAGAAGATAAGCTAAGGAGATTAATGAAATTTCTTATACCGACCAGTCATGAGGAAATGATGGAAGCAAGGGTATGGATTGCCTTTTTAGGTAATTCCTTTAACGATCCTAAACTTCTTGAATTAAAGGAAAAAATGGACCGCTATTCTCGAAAATTAATAACGGTCATTTTAGAACTTATGACAGAGCTAGGATACCTTGATCATCAGCATAATCAAGACTTGGAACTTGAATTTCTCTACGCTTTTATAGATGGTCTTGTCATTCATGCCGTTCAGGCCCCTAAACAATATACAAATGAAAAAATTGATCAATTGATTGAGCATTATTTACAAGAAAAAATGGAGAATAATGCAAATGGATAAATTTTCTCTAATCATCCCATTGCTTATTGGTATCCTAATCTTCCGTCAGTTTATTCCAAAGGAAGTCAATCGTTTTGATTTTATTGGCTTGCCAATATTAGGATTGTATAAAACCTACTCCAGTTTACCCAGTACATTAAATGCTGAAATATTAGCAGAATTAATTTGTCTACTTATATGGGCGGCCATTATCGGAATCTATCAAGCAAAGAAAACAAAGGTTGTTTACCATTATGACAAATTAAGTACTGTTGGAGGAATCCATTATATTGTTCTTTGGATTGTCATGCTTATTGGAAGAATAATTATATTATTTGCCTTTCACTTTACTGATTTCATGAGTGCAATTCAATCGGGAGGAGAGCAGTTTAAAAACGATATATTTTATTTAGTATCCCAGTCAGGTGATTGGCTAATTTGGTCTACAATTGCTGCCTCTTCTATACTATATAGCTTAACCTTGTATAAGGACCATCCAGAAATAAAGGAATTTTTCCATACACAGATAAAACAGAAAGAATAACGTATGATTAGAGAGGAGCAAGTAGAATGAGTTATCATCACCAAAAGCGAATACGTCTATTAGATATTTTTCGAGGTATTGCCATATTAGGTACGTTGGGGACAAATATTTGGATTTTTGCCTATTTAGGCGATATAAGCTATATATTTACATTTGATCATTATGAATGGTGGAGTTCTATCGATCACTTTATTCGTATCTTGTCACTTTCTCTCGTCAATGGGAAGCTTCTGGGATTATTAGCCATCATGTTTGGCATTGGTCTAGAGTTAAAGTATCAGCAGTCATTACGAAAGGGGCGTCCGTGGCCAGGTGTATATTTATGGACCTCTTTATTCTTGTTGATCGAAGGCTTTCTTCATTTTACATTTGTGATGGAATACGATATTTTGATGGCCTATGCCATTGCAGCAATAATTGTCGCATTCATTGTTAAGGCTGGTATGAAATACATCAAGAGATCCATGATCCTTATCGGAGTTATTCATTTACTGTTCATTTTACTCCTCTTTTTAGCAGGGCTTACTCAACAAATATCAGGAAATTTCTTAGGGGATATGCAGGAGACTACCTATCTATATGAAAACAAATCATGGCTAGATCAGATTCAATACAGATTATCGAACTTTCTCTCTTTGAGAGGGGAGGCAATATTTACTATTCCATTAAATGTGTTTTTGTTTTTAACTGGGGTTCTTCTCATGAGGAAAGGAGCTTTCGCCAATGATGCAAAAGGTAGATATATCCGCAGGAAAATGCTCCAGATTGGCTTATGTGTCGGTTTACCTTTAAACTTGTTGCTTTTTGTACCTGGAGGATTATTTGATTTTCCTGTTCGCTATTTATTTGCACCGATCCTTTCCATTGGGTATATGGGTCTTATCGCATTTATGGTAGAAAAAAAGGAATCGCTACATGTATGGGGAATTCTCGAAAAGGTTGGAAAAGCTTCGCTAAGCTGTTATGTAATGCAGAACATTCTCTGTTCGATTATTTTTTATGGATGGGGCTTAGGCGTAGCTCCTTTAGAAGACTCATTCATCATACTACTCATTTTATGCCTAGTGAGTGTTGTTCAAGTATTATTTGTTATTCTTTGGCTCAAATTTTATAAGCATGGACCGATGGAGGCAGGGCGCAAATTTATGACACGTCTTGTTATGCCAATTAACTCAAAGTAACCAAAGAAGAGGCACAATCTCTCCTTTTCAAAACTGTGCCTTTTCTTAACCACTCTAGTTTTTTTTATACCGTAAATCTAAATAAGGCACCAAGAAAATTGGGAACGAGATAGGATAGGACTGCGATGATCATCCCTAATAAAACCAGTAGGATTTTCTTTTTATAGATTCCGATATGTAAGATCGTAACTCCCATTACATATCCTAAAAATACATAGACTCCCATGGCTCTTAAAATGGTAAACGCTCCTATCATGACAAATAAGACAAGACTTAGTATATATCTCTTCAACTTCATCTTCCTTCTCAAAAATTTTTATTCTCGAATGATGTCCTTCTGTTTCAGAACAGCTAAAATAACATTCTTAGCCTCTGATCCAGTTCCATCAATATTTGTGGCAAACACCCATTTCTCCTTAGTTGTTGTAATAAATCCAATATACCAGCCTAAACCTAAATCGGAAAGCCTTGTTCCTGTTTTGCCGTAAAGGGTATACTCATCTTGCTCATCCTCTATCATCATTCGTTTAACCGTCTTTTGATATTTTTCTGCAAAGGGAAGCTGTTCCTTAACTAATTTTTCGATAAAATCTATTTGCTCTCTTGCCGTAATCTCCAAACTACTGTCCAGCCAAAATGTATCGATTCCTCCAGAGATATCTTGATTTCCGTAGTCTAAGAGGTTCATATAATGTTGCATTTGTTTTTTACCGATATCGCGAGCCATATCTTGATAATACCAGATAACAGAATGTTTCATCCCTGAAGCAAGGGTATGATCGCGATTCCAATTCTCAAATTCTCTAATAGTTCCATCCCAGCGCTTTACCTCATATTCATCTCGGATGGTTGAAGTTTGAAGCCCAATTAAGGCGTTCGGTACTTTAAAGGTTGATTCTGGTGTGAATCTTTCTTTGCTTCTCTCTTGATTGTAAACGAAGGTTTTACCCTTTAGATTTCTCAAAATGATAGTCCCATCTTTTCCCTTTAGTAGCTTCTCAACATCGTGCAGTTCCTTCTCTTTGTGCTCTTTTGCCTCTGCTCCCGTTTGCCCCATCGTGAATACAAGCAGAAGTGCGAGTAAGACTATAAATCCAATACGAAACTTTCTCATGTTATTCCTCCTTTAAAAATTAATTTAATGATAGAAAAAGCATTGTTGCTAACTTATACTATAATCATCACATATGAGATTAGAAACCCATATTTTTTTCATCTGTACCCATACAATCGAGGAGGATAAAGAAGTGGAAAGGAAATATAAAGAGACGATTCATGAAATCGAGAAAAGAATGGAGGAAGGACTGCTCAAGCCTGGAGATCGTCTACCTTCCATCCGTCAATTATCCAAGGAGCTACAATGCAGCGTGAATACCGTTATAAAGGCCTATGATGAGTTGGAAAAGATGCACAGGATCTATTCCGTACCGAAAAGTGGTTATTTTATGGTGGGTAGCCAGCAATCCAAAAATTCCTTCTTCTCTGAAAGAATAGACTTTTCTGCTGCCGGTCCTGACCCGAGTCAAATGCCTTATCGAGATTTTCAACATTGCATGAACCAGGCAATTGAACGGTATAAAGAGGAGATGTTTCATTATTCAGAACCACTAGGACTTGCTTCCTTGCGTAAACAGCTTTCCAAACAACTACAGTATGCTCAGGTTTTTGCACCACCGGAACGTATTTGTGTCGTATCTGGCTCTCAGCAAGCATTAGATCTTCTGCTTTCTTTTCCTTTTCCAAATGGGAAAGAAGAGATTTGTACAGAGCAACCCACTCATCCCAGCTTTATCCAATCTCTCACCAATCGTAATCTTCAAGTCAATGGGATTGAAATGACGAATAATGGAATTGATTTGAATCATTTAGAGAGGATTTTCCATGAGAAGGAAATCAAGTTATTCTACACCGTGTCGAGATTCCAAAATCCTACCGGATATTCTTACACTAATCATGAAAAGAGAAAAATCGTGGAGCTAGCACAAAAATATGATGTCTACATTATCGAGGACGATTATATGGGAGATCTTGACACATCAAGAAAAGCTGATCCGATGTATGCCTATGATCCGTCTGGGAGAGTTATTTATACAAAAAGCTTTTCCAAAGTGCTATTGCCTGGATTAAGACTCGGTGTTGCTGTGTTATCCGAGGCACTACTCGATAGCTTTGCCAATGCTAAATTTGCAGCAGATGTACATACCCCTGTCATTACTCAAGGTGCGCTAGAAATATATTTACAAAGTGGGATGTACCAAGCACACATTGAAAAACTCAGACAACAATATAAACATAAAGGCACCCTCCTAAGAGATGCTTATGAAAAATACCTTCCTAATGAGACAAGCTTTACTAGCGGAGATTCAGGTTTTTATTCAACAATTGAGCTACCAAAACGTATAAAAGGCAAACAACTTGTTGACCACCTTTTTCATAAACATGTACTCGTCCAAGATGCCACAACTATGTATCTACCAAAATATCGTCAAGAAAACCGTATTCGACTAAGTGTATCACAGGTTAAAGACAAAGATATCCCAATTGGCATAGAAAAAATTAGTCAGGCAATACGGGAATTACTTGTGAAGAGATGGTAACTAGTAATTTTTAAAGTAATGCGTGTTTTGTATGTTGTTAGAATAGTGAGTCTTTTTCAAGATATATACCTTTATCTTGGTTATCTCGCTCGACTTGAGCAACTTTGCCTAGATATTTTCTAATTATACAAAAACAAAAGATTGTAGAGCATCAATACTCTACAATCTTTTTTCTCGTTATTCCTCTGCTGCTTTTTTTCCTTTTCTAGATCGAACCAGAGCAAATAGAATTGCTAATAATAATGCAGCGACTCCTGCGATACTAACAGAAAATAGTGGTTTATTTTCATAGAATTTTGTTAATACACTTTTTTCTGTTATTTCAAAAGGTAAGCTTCGCGTTACTTCATTACCTGCTTCGTCGTATGCAGTAACTTCTACATTATATTTATTAATTTCTGAGAAATGGTATTGGACGACTTCGTTACCATCTTGTTCACTAACATCTCCATCATATGCTTCACCATTTACGGTAATGGATTTTATTTTATCTTGTGGATTATCTAATTGAATAGATAAATCAACTGCTTCTACATATTCTTTGTTTTCTTCAGCTCCATCAAATATGACCTCAGGCTCTGTTTGATCAATGATAAATTCAATTGTTAATTGCTGAATATTACCAGCTTGATCTCTTACCTCGAAGTAGAGAACATGTTTTCCTTCGGATTCAATTGGATCACCTAATTCATAAGGCTCTCCGTTTAGAGTAAGAGCAATAATATCATATGCAGTCATATCATCAATCAGCAACTCAGGAATGACGACATCATTTAGATATTTACCAGAAATTTCTTCATTAAAAACGATCTTTGGTGCTGTCTTATCGATCGTAAATACGATCGTTCTTTCGGAAACATTATCCGCTAAATCGGTGATCACTGCTTTAAGCACATAATCTCTTTCTTCCGTTAGCTGTAAACCATTTTTAAAGGCAGCTCCGTTTAATGTGACAGAAGTTCTCTTCTCATCTAAATGCTTATCTGAGTATTCAACCTGTGGTCTAATATCTTTATTGAAAAAGCCTTCAATAATACCTGTAATACTTAATTTAGGCTTCGTCGTATCAAGAGTAAAGCCTACATTTAATGTTGTTTCATTTCCGGCTTTATCCTGTGCGATCACTTCATAACCGTATTTCATTTCTTTAGAAGCTAGTGGCACATTACCAGCAATATTACCTCCATTATTCAAACGAACAGATACAATCTTATCTTCCTCGTTATCCAGTTGGAAAATAGGCTGGAACACATGATTTATATAAGATCCATCGACCAATTCCTTATTGTCTCCACCCATCATTGGTGTGATGACTGGTTTTGTTTTATCAATAGTAAAGGAGAGTGTTGCCGTATCGCCATTATTTGCTTTATCTACTGATTCCACAAAAATCTCGTAATCTCCTTCTTGAGTGAAACGATGTGCAAAGCTAGCGATGGAATTTTGGTAACGATTATTTGTAATCGCAAAACCACCTACCGGATAGTTTTGTCCATTTCTTGTTACACGAATTGTGTTCAAGTCAAAGTTCACATCTTTTATCGTTACACCTACTGGTACATCTGTATTGTAATATTCGCCATCCTCTACCCCTGTAATATCAATCACTGGTTTTTTCGTATCAATAACAAAACCTTTTTGTGCGGTTCTTGCTTTATTACCAGCATCATCTGTTGCATTCATTCTCACATGATAGGCACCATCTTGGCTGAAGCTATAACGCAACTTCGATAAGAAATTACTAGTTCGCCATGATGCTCCTCTATTTCCTTCGACTGCATTAGTGATATCTTGTCCATCCTTCGTTACTTGGAACTGAACAGTATTTCTTGCAAAATTAGTTTCTTCAATTGTAAATTCAGCGCTTCTTCCATTGTTGTAATATTGGCCATCCTTCACATTATTAATCGCAAGGGCTGGTGCAGTTTTATCGACCGTGAAATCTTTCGTTTGGGTTTCTCCTTCGTTCCCCGCCATATCGGTTGATTTAATCTGAACTCGATACGTGCCTTCACTAGTAAAGTTATACTCCCAATCCATCGTACGTCTTGAGAAGATCGGTGCTTTTCCAGTGTTATAGGCTTCCATTTTTCCGGTTGAATGATTTAATTTATAGATTTTTAGCTCTGTCTTTTTTTGACTAACATTGGCATCATCAACATCTACTTTTACTTTTTTGCTAGTGCGATAATGCTGATTATCTGTAACACCGGTAATGGAAATCTGAGGCTTCACCGTATCAATTGTAAAGATATCGACTTTAGCATCTGCTTCGTTACCAGCTTTGTCTGTTGCTGATACCTCTACTTTGTATTTTCCATCTTTTTCAAAACGGAATGCTAACTTGCTAGTTTCACCATTATTCTTCCAATTATCAAATCCATCATTATATGGGACAAAATTACCTTGTGCATTTTCTCGGTAAATTTTGATAGTTACGTCATTGTTAAAATAATTATGTTCGTTAACTGTAACTACCTCTGTTTTGTGCTCTTTATTAAATGGTGCCAAATCCGTTAGTGTAATAACAGGTTTAGTATTGTCTACTGTGAAAGAAATACTTTCTTTTGTTTCTTGTTTTGCTTTATCTTTAGCTACAACTTCGATAGTGTAGTCACCATCGTCCTTAAATAAATCTTTCTTCAAAATATATTGGTAATGTCCTTCGGGTTTTTCTTTCCACGTACCAGACTCGTTATCATTGTAAGTTTTTTTCTTACCATTGTTGTCCACTACTGTAATCGTTATTGATTTATTCTTCACATTCTTCTCTGTTAATTTAATTGGTATTAGTTTTGTGATGTCTTTATCTTTAATATCACTCCATTTTACAAATGAAGGCATCGAATGATCGATAGAAATTACTGGACTTGTTTTGTCGATTGTGAAACTTTTTTCCATAACTGCCTCATTCTTTGCTTCATCACTAGCTATTAAGGTGATAACATAATCCCCTTCGTCACTAAAGGTAATGCTATCATTAAAGTTTTCTGATCCAGTTTTGCTGAGATCGTCTAAAGTCTTACTATCCTTTGTTATATTCAAGTCATATTCAGTGATATTCGTATCATTAACAGCAAGTGTAACTTCTTTATTGACCGTGTAATGTGTTCCATTGTCAATACCATTTATCGAAACACTAGGTAATGTCTCGTCAATGGTAAAGATCTTATGAATCTTTTTAGACTTATTACCTGCTTTATCAGTCGCACTAAACGTAACCTGATAATCACCATCTTGATCGAAATTATAAATTAGACTTGATTGCTTCCCTTTGTTTCGCCATTTAGAACCATTATCACCTTCTACTTGATCGGTGAAGTCTTTTCCATCTTTTAACACTTCAAATTCTACGCTATTTTCCTGATAGTTCAATTCATCCACACTGAAGGTTACCTTTTGTGCTTTGGAATAATACTCCTGATTCTTCAGGCTATCAACCGAAACAACTGGTGGTGTTTCATCAATCGTAAAAACAACCTCTTGAGTTTTCGCTTTACGTCCAGCTAAATCAGTTGCTTCTAAAATGATCTGATAAGTTCCTTCTTCTTCAAACTTATACTTCCATTCCGCTTCTTTCTTATCAAAAACTAACTCAGTATCAATTCCTAAAGCTTCAAATTGATCAGATTCTTCACTCCATTTATTCACTTCTAGATTGGTAAGATCTTCATCAATATTGTTGTCTTTAACGCTTACTGTAACTGGCATAGAATCGCTATAATGGTGATCATCTTCGATACCACTAATCATTGAGTATGGCTGCTCAGAGTCTAATGTAAAAATAGCTTCCACTTCTTTCGCTTTGTTACCCGCTTTATCAGTTGCAGATACTCTGAGTCGATAAGTTCCATCCTCTTCGATAGGGAATTTAGCATTTGATGTTACACCAGTATTTTCCCATTCATCAAATTTATCAGACTTATAAGGGTGATATTCACCTTCACTATCTTCTCTTTCCACCGTAATCTTAACATTGTTGTCTTGATAATTATGTTCCTCTACCGTGACTTCCTGGGTGAATGCTTCGTCATTGTAACGATCTACATCTGAAAGCTTGATTACAGGTGCAGTATCATCGATTGTAAAAGTACGACTCTTTTCAGTTGAGCGGCCAGCATCATCTGTTGCCCTTACAGAAATCGTATACTTTCCTTCTTTTTCAAACAGCTTATTCTCTAATGTAAAATGCTTTGCTTTTTCTTTAGTCTCCCAATCGCTAGGTTTATCATACACCCATGACTTTTCCTTACCGTTATTATCAGCAAATTGAACTTGTACGTGATAATCATCTAAGTATGCATCCGAAACACTTATAGGGAAAATATTTGCAATCCCATGCTTTGTCACAAATGATGATTTAACATGTTGATTTTCGCCAATCTTCATATCTTGATTTGATGTATTTAAAACTACTTTTGGATCCGTTTTATCGATAATAAACTTACGATTTATTATTTCCTTCGTTCCGTTAATATGTTGAGTTTCAATATTTAAATCATATTGACCTTCACCAAATTCCTCATTAATCCAGAAGAACCAACCAACGCCTTTTAAATCATCACTATTTAAATAGATTTCTTGTTCTCCCGTTAATGGGTCTGTTTTCGTGACAGTAAAAAACTCTCCGCCCAGTTTAAAATCCCAAAAATTTATGCCAAGAAGTATATCGTTTTGATAATAGGCTTGTAAACTCCCATGGTTGGTTTTATCGGTTATGTTTACTAGATTACTACTTGTTAATAGTGTAAACGTCTTGTTTATCTTAATTTCATTTCCTGCTTTATCAACAAGCGTTCCAGATAGTGTATATTCACCTTCATCCTCTACCTTATAGGTTGCTGTAGCTTTCCCGTTTTTGTAGGATAATGGCACATCAATACTTACCTCATTGTCAAAATAAACATGCTTAACTGTAATGGTACTTGCCGCCACATCCAAGTTTGGCTCTAGTACGGTAAGTAAAACAGAAAATGGTTGTTGATAGACTTTATCATCCTCTATATCTTGACCGTCATCATTTGTAATCGTTACTTCAGGATTCGCATCGTCCACTGTTACATTAAATGTCTGTAATGCATGCTCTTTACCACCAAGCTTGTCCGTTAATTTTGCTTCGATGGTGTAACGGCCATTTTCGGTAAAGGTGTGAATAACAGTTGCTGTTTTACCACTTACTGTCATATCCTTTTCGTCAATGGTAGTACCAGCTTTTTTAATCACTAAATTAGCAGAATCAATAGCTATACCATTTTTGACAGTAAAATTAAATTCTCTTGCATGAAGAACGGAGCCACTTTTCACCGTGTCACCACTTGAAGTTTTCACACTCCACTCTGGTTCTTCCTGATGAATATGAAAGGTAAGTGTTTCTTCGGCAGAGAGACCTGCTTTATCCTTTGCATTAATGATAAGGCTATAGTCTCCATCTTCCTTAAAGCTAACCTTTGCCTTATTCCCATCCCAATTGATAGATGGTTCCACTGCTTGTCCATTATGTTTCCATGTAATGCTTTTACTAGCTATGTTTTGCTCGACAATATTGACAGATAAAGTTTTTGAAGCATGGTATACTGCTTGATCATCAATACCAGAATAATGAATCACTGGTTCAGTCGTATCCTTTTTCACAGAAAATTCAATTGGATTTTTATCTGCTGGGATCTCCCAATTGTTTGTCCCATTAATATTCAATTGAAAATCAACTTCACCATCTGTCATGGCATTTGTATCAATAGACACGTTGTATATCCCGTTAAATACTCCTGAGTCATCTTCAGCTTTTTGAACAGTTATGGCTTCTTTTTTATAACTTGACTGTACATCAAACGGTTGTTCACCCGTCTCACCATCAGCTAGCTTACTATAATAGGAGCTTAAATCTACCTTAAAAGAAATACTGTCATTTGTTACCCATTCCTTATCAAAAGAACTTTCTTCACTTAAATCCCATGTTTCACTTCCAAAGACTATTTTCATATTCAATTCACTCGAAGAAAAGACACTAGAAGTAAAGATAAATGCAGTTAAGACAGATAGTGTTAAAATAGAAAATAAAAGATACCACTTACTATTACTCTTCCTTTTGCTACTTCTCACCTTTTTCCCTCCTTATGTTCGGATGCTTGATGGACAACGACTATGTCTTCATCCATCTCAAAAAATGGATCTTTCTCTTCATCCATTAGTTCTGTTTCATTTAATAACGCTGTTTCGTTTAATAACGCTGTTTCGTTTAATAGAGTCGTTTCCTCCAACAGAGCAGTTTCTTGATCAGCATCCTCTAATAATTCCGTTTGTGTGTGGGCATGTTGCTGCTGTTGTTGAGGCTCTACCTTCATTTCTTTACTACTTCCACTTGTATGATTAAGCTTTTTTAAGCGGATGCTACTAGAGGTATGGCCCTTTCCATCACCAATTTGAAAGGTTGCGTTATCGAGTTTTCGTTTTTTTCTACTAAAACGAACTCCTATTAAATCTTCTATTACATGTCGGATATCAAGCTTGATAAATAACCAAATTGCGATAGGAAGGGTGATGAGTGCACCAATAATTCCTCCATATAGCATGATTTGATACGTTAGTTCCATATCACCCCTCCTAAATGACTGAAATGTTTTGAAGTCTACGTTTTAGCTTTTCAAGACCCTTATCATCACGAACGTTTTCAATCTTCGTTAATTGCTGATAGTATTGTTTTACCTGCTTGAAATTTCTTTTTCCTTCTGACTTTCCTTGTTCTATATCTATCAATAAATTAATAAGCTTTAAATAGGCATGATCAGATTGTGGATATTCCTTAATCGTATCTTGATATTGCGTAATAGCGAGCGAGTCCTCACCCATATCATCATAAATATTCCCAATCGTTATCATGATATCTTCTTGATCTGGCACGCCTTCCAACAAGAGCTCTTCATACGCATCCATTGCTTTTGTAAAATCCTCGCGGGCATTCGCTGTATTGCTAGACAATAAACCTCTACTATAGAAGGCTTGAGCAAGTTTACGCTCAAAGTCTTGCGCGAATCTTGTTGTAATATCTGGATTGCCTAATATTTCGACAATTGATTGCGCCTTTTCTAATATGTCAATCGCTTTTGTATTGGCATCCTCAATCTGTCCTTTGTAGGAGAGATAAATATTGGCGAGCACATTATAATTTTCGATTTTTCTCGTATTATTAGCTTGGGAGTCATTATATTGTTCAAAGCTTTCCAATTCTTCGGCAAACACTCCATAATCAATATTGAGCTGCCCCATTGTTTTTGCTAATATCTCATAATACTTAGCATCTGGTAATTCTTCCTGATCAATTTTTGTAAAATATTGCTCCGCTTTCTTGTAATCTCTTAAATTATCAAAATATGTCATTCCGACCTGAAACAATACTTCATCATTTTTATCGATACCGCCATAGCCTTCTTCGATATAGCTTTCAATGTTCGCAAGTCCTGTCTCCGTATTATCACTATTAACATAAAAATTTAATAATCGAACATAGGCATCAGCCCTATTCTTATCTAAATCTATTGCATCTTTTAGTAGAGATTTAGCCTCTTCGTCTTCTTCGTTAATAATAGCTGTGTTCGCTTTATCTATTAAACTAATGTAATCCTGATACTGTTCTGTCTTCATGCCAGAGTAGCCAAAAACGGCAGTTCCTGTAAAAACAAAAAACAAAACAGCAGGTGCTAGAAAATAAGAGAGTCTTTTTACTAAAAGCTTTTTATAGCCTTGGGTAAGCTTGTCTATATTCATTAAGTCGGCATATAATTGCTCTACTTGCTGATATCTTTCTTCTGGCTCCACCTGAGTACATCGCTGTATAATGTATTCCAATCCTTCTGGCAGGGTGGAATCCCATGTTCGGATTGGTCTGATTTCAAAAGGAGGCTCGCTTAAACTCTTACCAGTCACTAAATGATAGAGGGTAACACCTAAACTGTAGATATCGGTGCGGTTATCTGTTTGCTTACCAGCAATTTGCTCGGGAGCAGCATATGCTTTTGTTCCCAAATTCGTCGTATCTGTGGAACTTTCTGACTTATACTCTCTGGCGATCCCGAAATCGATCAGTTTCACCTTTCCATCCGGGGTAAGCATAATATTGTCTGGCTTCATATCACGATAAATGATCGGATTGGGTTTTCGGTTATGTAAATAGGCTAATACATCACTTAATTGCTTCGCCCACTCCACCACTTCCTCGGCAGATACGCGATGTTCCCGCTCTATCTTTTCTTTTAAGGACTCGCCTTCGATGTAATCCATCACAACATAAATACCGTTTTTGGTCTCAATAATGTCATATATTCGCGGTAAGGCTGGATGCTCTAACTTTTTTAACATATTGGCCTCAATGACAAGACTGTTGATTAAAATTTCATGATTGCTGTTACTTCTCTTTCGGATATCCTTGACTACTAACGATTTCTTCAATCGACTATCCATTGCCAAATAGACGATACTCATTCCACCACGGCCAATTTCCTTTAATATCTCGTAACGTCCATCCACGATTGAGCCTATCTGTAACAAATTTCTCCCTCCTTTCACACAATTTTGACAAGAACTGCTGTTATATCATCTGTTTCTTCCCGATCTCTCAAATTTTGCACAAGAGACATGATGGCAGACTCCATATTTTCCTTCGAAAACGTAGAATAAGTAGTTATTCTATCCTTTATCTCTCGTTCTGTTAGTTTTTGATAGAAACCATCTGTACAGAGTAGCAGAAGCTCGCCACCTGTCAGCAGGCCACTCGTTTTAATAACTTCTATTGTTGATTGAATACCTATACACTGAAGTAGTACATGCTTCTTCGGATGTGACTTTGCCTCTTCCAAGGTAATCATGCCTCGTTCCACTTCTCGTGCAACTAACGTTTGATCCTTTGTAAGCTGATAAATATCATCACTTAATAAATAGGCCCTACTGTCACCAACTTGAAAGGTATAATAGCTTTGATTAATAATGAAAATTGCCGTTAACGTGGAGCCCATTTTTAGCTGGTGCTGTTCGCCATATTGTATTAACTGCTGATTGAGGTGTTCAATTTTATTCGTTAGGTGAAGCGGAATGTCCTCCTGATCGGATTGCAGTAAAATGGGAAGGGTTTGTTCGAACCAGTTCGCTAATCCCTCGACTAGCATTTTACTTGCTATTTCCCCTTCACTAAGTCCGCCCATACCATCACAAACGACAAATAAACCAACCTGACCATTTTTTGTTCTTGCTGTTTTTATCATTAAGGCATCTTGATTTGCCTGTTTCGCTAAACCTTGTTCCGTTTTGTATGCTGTAATAAAAGGCACCAATTCGCCATCCTTTCCTTTTAATATTTTGGCGTTACAATGGATACCGTGATATTATCTGTAGCCCCTCTTTGATCCGCATCCTTAACCAGACAATCAGCAAATGACTGAAAGGTTTGATCAGATCCTTGCAAAGCCCTAAAGCCTTCTAATAATGCCTGTTTCGGATAAATATTATAAAAGCCATCACTACATAAAAAGAATGTATCCTGTTTGGAAAAACTTCCTTCCGTCATAAAAGGAGAAAAATCCTCTGTTATTCCCAAACATTGGAGTAATAGGTTTTTCTTAGGATGCTTTTCTGCTTCTTCTTCTGTTAAGAGATTCTTTTTAACCTGATCCATTACCCAAGAATGATCCTCTGTTAATTGGACTAATTGATAGTTTTCTTCCTGCTCTTGCTCAGGGTTTTCTGAGATTTGATAAATTCTGCTATCCCCAATATGGGTGATAAAGTATTGATTCTTATACAAGAACAGGATAGATGCGGTTGTTCCCATTTTGTTGCCTAGCTTCTCACCTTCAGAAATAAGCGTCGCATTCGCTTTCTGCAACAATTTGTCTATTTCGCTTGCTATTTTCGTAAAAGGATAAGGCAATGCTAGCATTGGAGGTACTTTTTTTCGAAACCATTTATCAATCATTGTCACAATGGTTTCACTAGCGACATCACCCGCGTCATATCCGCCCATACCATCTGCTACAACGGTAACTAGCATTTCATTTCCTTTACGATCCCTAATGGTGTTGATATAGACATTATCTTCATTTGATTGTCGGACTGAACCTGTATGTGTGGAGATACCATAAAACCAATTTTGTTTCCTTTTTCTCATAAGCATTATCCTTTGTGGAAGGTGTACGAGATTTTTGCAAGTTTAATTGTATCTCCATCATTTAAGGAATAAGGTTTATAGGCTACTAGTTTCTCCCCATTTAACTTTGTTCCATTTTTCGATCCAAGGTCCTTTACTGCAAATGAAGTACCATCTGTGTTGATTTCAATATGTGTTCTGGAAACGCCAACCGTATCTTCAAAATAGCTCACGGAGGATTGATTTCTACCGATGATAAATGAATCTCCTGTGATGTTAATTCTTTCCGTTTGCCCATTACGAGAGATCTCCAAATAGGCTAAAGTGCTTACTTGCTCATCTTGATCTTCTAGCATTGCTGTTGCCTCTGGTTGTGACAATAGCGTAGTTTCTTGATGTAAATTTTGAAAATAATTTTCACTATTTACCGCTCTTGCCATTGGCTGTTCCATCGGCTTCGGTGCTTCTAGTTCCTGTTCGTCGATTTTTCTTGGACTAAAACCTTGCTTACGTTTTGATTGTTTGGGCTTTGTATCCATTTCTTCTTCTATATCTTCAGCTTCATTACTCCCTTTTCCATATACCGCCAAGAAATAATATCCAGCTGCAACTACCGCAATGGATAAACCAGAACAAATATATAGCATTCCCTCACTAGGTATACTTGTATAAAGCTTCCATATAATAGCGAAAGCAAGGAATCCAAGACAGAGAATAACAATGAGACTTGGTCCTTCTTTCTCTTCCTGTTGATTTTTTACTGGTTTCTTTTCCTTTTGTTTGGCTGCCGCTTTTTTCACCGGCGTTTTCTTGGTTGGTTTTTTCTGAATAGGCTCTTCTTTCGGTTCAGGTTTTTTCTCTATTTTCTCTTGGCGAGGTGTTTGTGGAGAAGAATATTGAATTTTCTTTATTTCACTTGGTTGAGCTGCGACAGGTGTCGGAGCTGGTGTTACTAGTTGTTTACTGTTTTTTCTCAATATATTCAATTTATTCAAGAGATCCTTTAATTGGAAATCGGATCCATTAAAATAGCTCGTAAGTTGTTGAACCCCATCCCCAGACAATGATTTCACATATCCGACCAATTGGAAAAATAATTCTCTAAATTCTGCATGTAAATCAGGCTTCTGATCTAGTTGCTTTAAAGGAATATAGGCTAAGTAAACTTCTTTTACATCATTCTCCACAAAAATAAAGCTATCTTTTAATACAAAATGCTGTTCGTTGAGCATAAACTCTTTACTGGCTTCTATAGTGGAGCCAATTCGATAAAGCAACTCATATAGTTCACTCATCGTTAACGATCTTTCTCTTACATATTGGGAGAGCATTTTTTTCGAGGAAATATCATAATAAAACTTCACATTAAAGTCTATCTCCTGCACCTCAAGTGGCAACACATGATCTATCGTATTAGAACTC
Organism: Gracilibacillus sp. JCM 18966; assembly: GCF_055392695.1. Taxonomy (NCBI): domain Bacteria; kingdom Bacillati; phylum Bacillota; class Bacilli; order Caryophanales; family Bacillaceae; genus Gracilibacillus; species Gracilibacillus sp. JCM 18966. The sequence goes on from NZ_AP043883.1 coordinate 4,079,841, forward strand.
ATCATGTTCACTTGAATTTTGGCTAGCTCATCACTTTGTATCGAAGGATCTTCTCGATGGATTGTCATAAAATGGCCATTTTGTTGTTCAAAGTCACATGTTAAGCCATATATCGTTTCATTCATTTATTATCTCCTCTCTCTTACTTGTAGAAAGTTTCTTTTTCTCTTGCCTATTAATTTGCCTCGTCAGGGGTGAATTCCCACGTTACGGAAGTAGCCAAATTGTCTAATGCACCGTAGTTAAGGACTAACCGATAAAATTCTGATTCACTTGTATATCAAATACGAATTCTCCTTCAGCTGTGTCTCCAGGAGCAATCTCATCAGGTAATTGTTTTACAGAATCGAAAAATTCATTGCCTTGCAAAAGGTCTTGGTCATCAAAAAGATCGGCCCAATAAACATCTTCACCTCTTAAAGGTTCCTCTCCTACGTTTTTGACACTAAAATCAACGACTATAAAAACATCATTCATTAATTTTTCTCCATGAAAATCCTCTAGTAACTTAAAGGAATGTAAGGGCATCTCATAATCGCCAAAATTACTTTCTACTTTTCCCGTCTCCCCTATTTTGAGAATATCTTCATTACTAGTAGATAAGGAATCCTCTTGATCAGTTGAAGATGTACTTGAATCTTCGTTATTCTTTTTTTCTGATGATACTTCTTTTGTATTATCTACATTGGCCCCCTCGTCATCCGAACTACACCCTACTAATAATCCTGCTACTATGATTGCTGTAATAATCCACTTTAACTTTGACATTCAAATTCCTCCATTTCTAGTTTAGCCAATTTGTATACTTTTTTAAAAATAATACATTGTCAACAATATCCCTGGTACAACAGCATACATAAAGGGATATTGTTTAATTTTCAGCTCTAGAAAAGCTTCCATGGAAAGCTTTGGTTCCTTCTTAAATGTTGTTAACACCCATCGATAAATATAGAAAATAAACTTCTTTATTACTCTAAACTTGAATAAAATGATAATAATTAGACTTATTAGCCCGGCAAAAATGATAGAATAAAGAATTCCATATAAAGAAAATTCCATTCCCATAATTGCTCCAACACCAGCAAATAGTTTGACATCACCTGCGGCTAATGCCTTAAAGAGGTATAATAATAATAAGACTAAGACGCTTACCACTAAGCCAAGTAATGAGAAAAGCAAACCACCAATTAATCCTGTAATAACATGATAAGCCAACCCGACAATTACCCCTGAAACGGTTAACCAATTAGGAATTTTATTGAAGCGAACATCCATAATGAAAGCAATCAAAATATAAAGAATTAATAGATAAAACTGTAATGACATATAGATAATTTCCTTTCTATGATCCGATCCATGCTTTTTCTTTCGCATGTTTTTCTATAATGAATGTTTTCTCAATAAAGGGAATTGGTAAATCTAACTCATATTGAGTGGTTAATTCGACATATTTGTCTCCACCACTCGCAAACACATTTGGTAGCTTTGCTGTAGTAACCTTGACATTATCTGCTTCTACAATGTTCATCTCATCCTCGGTCTGGAGATAGTGCTTAACAATCGGATTAAGTACAGCTGCACTTGCTGAATCGAGAGTTTGTCCTACTTTTTCTTTGATGCTATTATAGGTGCCTTCGCCAAGACTATCTTTTACGGACTGCTCAATCAAATCTAAGTTCTCTGAAACACCAGCTTCAAGTTCCCTATATATTTCATTTCCTTGTGCCAGTGTATGCACCTCATCTACTAGAACCTGTGCAGGATACAATTGTGTAGCGATTTGTTTTGCTGTTTCCGATGTTGCTCGATTAATTGCAATGTCTACTAAAGCGAATTTGATCATATAAATAAGAAATACTAAGAAAAGGATAAAGAATGGCATCACAATTGCTGCTTCCAATGTTATACTTCCATCCTCTTTTCGTAAAAATCGCTTCATTCTGTCACCTCCCGGCTGAGTATAGGATATCCTTATACTAATAAGCTTGATTAAATCATGATAAAATAAAGGTTTCTATATTAGACTTCCTTTTATTTTTACGTTAAGTCACTAGTGATAAGAGGAAGTCATTTAACGTGAAAATAAAAGGATCAGAGTGATGATAAATCGTTAGTCATCACTCCCTCCAATATTACTCAGCGCTCGATTGTTCATCTTTAAAGAGTAGGAAATAGTCATCAAAGAAATGAACTCTATAGTAATCAGATTCGTTTACATCATAAACAATATCTCCTGTACTTATTCCACCTTCTTTTGGTGTTAATTCTAACTCTAGTTCTTCCCTTTCGTTTTGGACGGAATCACCTTCACTATCCTCAAGGTGTGATTGTATAAACATTGCTTCATAATTATATTCATCTATTAAATTTTCAATAGTAATATTGACTAATAGGAATCTATCGTTTTCTGGTTTAACTCCATTTAGTTCTTCTACAAATTCAAATGAATTCACAGTTAGTTTTACGTGATCATGTGTTATATCATTTCTTTCAAATTCTGTAGTATCGCCTACTCCTAAATCATCGGGATAACGCTCCAATACGCCATCTTTTGACTCTTGAGAAAACTCTTCATCACTCTCTTCTTTTTCCGAATTTTCTTCCATATCACCTGTATTCTCGTTTTCCTCTGGCTCTTCATTCACTTCTTCAACAGGCTCATTATTTTCTTGCTCATTCTCATTAGCTGTTTGTTCTGTTCCTTCATCAGAGTTGCATCCAACTAATACTACAGCTATTAGTAAAGCTATCATGATTAATCTTAAGTTCTTCATCTTCACTTCTCTCCTTCTCTATTAATTTTAAAAAGGTGTAAAAGATACTATCTTTTATTTTCAGTTTTAATTACTTCATATCGAAATAATCAAAAATAAAAATAAAAATAAAATATGGATATTGGAGTGATGGAATTTGATTCATCCACCACTCCATTAAAATTAATTTGATGCTTCGTCTGCACTGAATTCCCAAGTTAAAACGGTAGCTAATGCTCCTAAAGAGTTATTGTAAACTAACTCATAGGTATCTGACGCCGAAGAAATAAATAAAAATTGACCTTCCATAGAGGCACCTGGTTCAATAGTACCCTCAAACAAATTTATAGATTCATAATAAAAAGTGTTTTCAGCACTTAATCCATCATCACTAAATATTGATGCTGTATATAAATCTTTTCCATTTAGCGAATCTTCTCCAGTATTTGTTACTTTCGCATCTACTAATACGAATACTTCATCACTTTCAGCACTCTCTCCTTCTATCTCATCTAATAACTGAAAGGAGTTGAAAGTAATCTCATAGTCTCCTATTGTACTTTCAACTGTTCCTGTTTCCCCTAAACTCAATACACCACTACTATTGTCTGAGGAAGTCTCCTTACTATCAGAATCTGATTCCTCATTCTCTTCACCATTGCCATTTTCTTCTTCAGAAACGTCATTATTCGCCTCTGTAGTAGGCTGCTCATCTTCTTGAGGCTGCTGTTCATTATTATCTGAATTACAGCCAATTAATAGAATACCTAGCAATAATGCAATGGTAATTAATTTAAATTTTGACATAACAATTCTCCTTTTTAATCTAATTATTGTGTTTTATATTTCAAAATTTGCTTTACAATTAATCAGTAAAACAAATTTTATTAATATGAGAAATGTGCTTCACTTTTAAATACAAATCTTCCATCTTCTGACTGCCCATCAAGTGCACCTACTATATTCAGCGTATCTGCAATTTGTGGTACAAATATTAAATTTGCAGAGGTCTCTGCCGTTCCTTTAACATAAGTTTGACGCTCCACTAGGTTTACCCCAGTGTTTTTCTCGATTACGGCCATTATCCTTCTTAAACGTGTATCTCCACTTGGATTCATAAAAAGAAATAATCGTAAATAATCATGATATATTATAGGTAATGCCTTAACGCTCGTTAATTTTTCACTTAAAAGAGGTTTCTCTTTTCCTGAAGCTAAGGAATTAGTGTCAGAAACAGCTTCTTTCATTGCATATGATAAAGCAGCAATGAAAACAGCTAATGGATGACCAGCAGCACGTACAAGTGGTTCAGCAAAGGCTGCAATAAATCGTAATGCGAATCTAATAGCAAATAATTGACCTAAGGCCAAAGAATAATTGGCTCCTGAAGCGTGTTGCCCATATAAAATGTACTCTACTTCCCTATTCTCAAATAAGTAATCAGCCTTATTCTGAATACCTGTTGGCACCGCACTTTCAAAATGCAATAATATATATTCATTAACATACACTCTATCTCTTGCGTTTTTTAAAATACTTCCAATTCCCGAAAATATACTATCGACAATATCCATGGCATTACCCGCACTATCTCCTGCATTATCACCAATTTCAATTTCTTGAATCTCGCCTTCGGATCCTTGGGCATAGGCATTATATTGGTTAACAAATTGCTTTAATTCTTCATAAATTTGCTGATCGTCTGCTATTGATGCAAGATCATTCAGCATATCTTCTGCTTGATTATTACTATCCTCCGCCTGTTGTTCTTGTTGATCTGTTACGGCCTCGTCTGTTTCTTTAAATTCTTTTCGATCATCTTCTAATGTTCCAGAGCCTGAATCAATGTCCTCAATACTTGGATTAAGTGCAGCTAAAGCATCTTTTTTTATTTGCTGCAAGGCAGATTTACTCGATAAATCTATATCTGTTTCAATTGCTTCAAATAAACCTGGAACGTCCTTCATTCGTGTAATAGCTTTATCAATCGGTTCTTTTATAGAATTAAAAAACGCAGAATCGTAAGGATATTCCTCTAATTTTGCACTATTTTCTCTAATAGCTTCTTCTAAATTATCTACAGAGCTCGCTCCATCTGGAGGTCCTTCAGCAATATCCTCTGCATTTCCATAGTCATTAGACGCATCTGCATTTGCTTCATCAATAGTATTTTGAATATCCTCATTAAGATCTTTTGCTTTTTGTATTCGACTACTAATATCCTCTAGATTACTTATGATTCGAGTTGCAAGTGTATGCATTTCTGATGCTTTGTTTTCTGCTTGCTCTTTAAATGTCTTGCTGTCTTTTTCTTCTTCTTTTATTTTTTCTTTATTATCAGTAACTGTTTCTCCGCTAGATTTAATACTCTTCTCCATATCTTCAATTTCTTTTTCCAGTTCTTCGATTTCTTCCTCTAACTCCTTTTTCGTTTTAGGAGGATCAAGCTTTTTACCATCTTCTAGCTTCTCTAGATCGTCTTCTAGCTCTATTAATTCTTTTTTCTTATTTTTCAATTTGGTTTCCAATGTACTTTTATTCGTATTACTATTATCTATTTCAGTTTGTAAATCTGCTATTCTATCAGCAGAACCACTATATGTATTATAATGATGAATCACATCCGTGAAATAGTTTACGTTAGGATATGTACTGAACTGAGTATGAGTCAAATTCTTTTTGAAGGTTGCTACATCTGATTTCAATTTCTCAAAAATGCTTTCAACCTTATCTAAATGCTCTTCTCTTTCTTCAAAATCCTCTTGAATTTTCTCAGCTGTATCGATAAAAGCTGACGTTTCCTTCATCGCTTTTGTAACAAAGGTAAACTTTTCAATTAATTTTTTTACTACCTCAACTGGTGCTTTATATTTCATTTCTTCTAAGATCTGATGCTCTAATATATCAGGATCTGCCAGAGGTCTGGAGAATTCTACACTAGCACTCTCTAGCTTAGGATCAATAAAGGTAAAAGCCTCATCATTGGAAGTTGGTTCTAGATTTGTTTTTACAATATCCTCAAATTCAGACTCATAGGCTGCCCCATCGATACCGAATAATCCGTATTCTCGAAGGTCATTATCATAACCAGCTAATGCTGATCGAGCTGCACTTTGTACAGCATATTCTGATTGTTGTTCAGCTGCTAGGATGCGAGCATAATCAATCAGTACTGCATGAAAGAAGAATACAGCTGCTACGATTAATACAAAAAAGATTGTTACAGCACCCTTTGTATCATGTTTTAATTTGTACAAAAATCTTCTCATCTCTCCACCTCCTAGCAAGCTAACCAATCATCGACTTCCAATATACCCCATAATTTCTTTTCCATAATAAATGACAAAATCTGTTGTCCGGATTAGTTCTACTGGATCTTTCACTGATGCTGTAACCGTAACAGCAAAATCCTCATCTGCAATAAAGTCAACAAAATCCGGCAGCTTTAGATTACCAGATACTGTAACTCTGATTCTTCGGTCAAAGCCTACACTACTAGGCTCCTCTATTTCAACATCCCCACTGGCAAACATAGCGCTACCGTTTGTTCGTGCTCGTTCCATTTTGGCACCAGCCGCTCCACCTAAACCACCAGTTTTCAGGAATTTCTGAATTATTTGCTGCCCAATGTAGTTAGTTCGCCAATATAATCCATCTCCACCTGACATGGTTGTATATTGATTCTCAGCAAATTCTCCTGTTTCAAAATCTTTTTTACTGTTATCCCATGTAAAAGAGGTCCTCTCTGCAATTAAATGGGCTTTTTCATAAACAACTACCTTTTCATACACGACTAAACTAAATAGTATTAATGCAAGTGTTACGATAAAGATCGTTGGGAAGATGAGGGATGCCTCAATTGTAAACATCCCTTTTTCGCTTTTCTTAAAACTCTTCCAATGTTTGTGAAAGGAAAGGAACATAAATAGTACCCCTTCTTCATAAAAAATTTAAATATTAAGATCCACTTGGTACAGAAGGTGGTGTTGGGTTAATGCCTTCGATAATATCTTGTACCCACTCAACAATCGTGTTACCAAACAAAATAGCAACTCCTACAAGTACAGCAACAATTAATAATAACTCCAAAGTTCCTAAACCTTCTTCTTCAGTCCATAATTTCATTAGAAGTTTATTCATCGAATCTCACCTCCTTTAAAGGGATGGTTTGTCTATTAAAATATCCGCAAAGCCGGATATGCGACAATAATAAGTACAGCGATAAAAATCAATACCATCGGGAAGATAAGCTTAGAGGAAGCTTCCTCACCACGTTTTCTAGAGATGGCTTTTCGCTTTTCCCATAGATCACGAGATAATTCTCTTAGAGACAATGCAAGTTGATTCCCACCACGCTTGTAATTTAATAACACAGTAGTAGTGAAAACAGATACTTCCTGCACACCACATCGCTTACTGAAATCCTCCATTACTCCATTAAACGAGTCACCATTTTTTATTTTCGTCACAGCATCTGTCAATTCCGTATATAGAGGGTGTTTGACGTCTGCTTTCATCATCGTACAGCGAACAATTGCCTGTTGGACGGTTTCGCCAGCATTGACAAGTAATGCAATTTTGCTCGCAAACTCAGGTAGTTCCATAATGATATCTTGCTTACGTTTATCCATCTTTTCTTCAAGCTTTTTAATCGAGACAATAGGGATAAGGATCGCTAATACAATAGCGAAGACGACAAAGCGCTTGTCACCACCGTTTAATACAGCAAAAATACTTCCACCTGCTAGGCACAACATAATGACGGAGACAATTTGGGCAATGAACATCTTTGTATATTGTGGTACTTTCTTGCCTGCCGAATAAAGAATCGCTACCCTTTGTTGTACATTGGCAATCTTCGATGACAGTCGTTCCATTAATTTGAACCGATCGATCAAGCATAAGGAAGCAGGGGCTAGAAATAAAAATTGGAAATCTGCTTTATTTTCTTCGATAAACAATTTATATTGACTACCTGCTAGGATAAAAAATATTAATACAAGACCGACAGATAGGCAGCAAAATATAGCACTTATTACCATTCTTTATTACACCTCGATATCCATTATTCGTTGGCAAATCCAGAAAGAGAATACTAGAATGCCTAAACAAATCGTCATAATGATAGGTCCGAATTCTGACCATTGATACATCGGCTCCATGTAATCTTTTGAGGAGTAGGTTAATAGTGCAACGATTCCGATAGGTGCTACCGCTAATGCATTGGACTCAAATCGCTTTTGGGCAACCATTACGGAAATTTCTTGTTGAATTTCAAACTTCTCATTAATCATATTGGCCGTTCTTCGAATTACCTCGACAAGATCGCCACCCGTTCTTTTACACGTAACGAAAACATCAGTAAAATTCGAAATATCCTCTACACCTGCTCTTCTACTAAAATCCTCTAGAGCACTTTCAATTGTTTCTCTGTTTTCCAGTAGTTTATTAATCTGTTCAAATTCCCTTATGATTAGCGTTTCCTTACCAGGGTAAAGTAAATATAAATCGTTTGTAACCTCTCGAAAGGCATTCTCAATCGATCTACCAGCTACTAAAGAAGAGGATAAGGAAAAAAGCGCTTGTTGGAATTGACGGCTTAATTCAGCCTTACGTTTTTTAATTAATTTCTTCTTTCTTATTTTTGGATAATAGAAACCAATGAAAGAGAATAATAATGCTAAAATGACATTTTGATAGAATATAAATCCAATCACAAATAGTACGGCACCAGCTGTAAGGGCAATGAGCAGATATTCATGCCATTTAAAGGTATACACATTGTAATCCAACATACCGTTTTCTGTAGTTGGTTCTTCTTTCACTGCTTTTGCGAAAGTGAAGGATTTTTTCTTTTTTTCTTTCTTTGACTCAGCACTTTTACTACCACGTTTTTTCTTATCGAGTATAAATAAGATAACGACAGTAACAATACACGCTATGATGGCTATAATAAAAATTTCGATTGGAATCACCCCTTTATTAAACTTTCATACCAGCCATTTCTAGCTTCAGTTTATTTTGTAATGTTTCTCCAGTCGGCTGAAGTGCACCAATAATTTTGCCATGGGCACCTTCGCCTTCTTCTTTAAATTCATATAAAGGTGTAAGTTGAATTTGTCCATCTCCAATACCTGTTATTTCACTGATAGCTACAACTTTTCTTGAATGATCACGTAATCTCGATAAATGAACCATCACATCAATAGCAGAGCCTATTTGTTGTCTTATAACAGGAATTGGAAAATGAGCACCACTTAACACCATTGTCTCTAGACGACTTAACATATCAATCGTTGAATTGGCGTGTCCTGTTGATAGGGAGCCATCATGACCTGTATTCATCGCTTGTAGCATGTCTAATGCCTCCACACCACGAACCTCACCAACTACAATACGGTCAGGCCGCATTCTCAGTGAGGATTTGATTAGATCTCGGATGGTAATTTCACCTTTACCTTCTGTATTCGCATTTCTTGTTTCAAGACTTACGAGGTTTGGCACACTCTTGATTTGTAGTTCGGCAGAATCCTCTATCGTTATAATTCTCTCATCCTTCGGAATGAAATTAGACAATACATTCAAAAAGGTTGTTTTCCCTGAGCCGGTTCCTCCACTAATAAAAATATTGTATCTTGCTTGAACTAGCTGTTTTAGAAACTCCGCAACATCTTCTGTGATCGAGTTTTTCTGAATTAAGTCTTCAATGGTGAGTGGTCTTTCAGGGAATTTACGGATCGTCATCGTTGGTCCTTTTAGTGCAATTGGTGGTAGGACCACATTGACACGAGAACCATCCTGGAGTCGAGCATCTACAATAGGAGAAGAAGCATTAACGGTACGATTCACTTTACCAACAATCATCTGAATAATATCCTCTAGCTTTTCCGAACTTTCAAATTGCACCTTACTCTCATATATTTCCCCGTTTTTTTCAATAAAAATTTCATCATGGTTATTGATCATAATCTCCGTTATTGCAGGATCATCAATCAATGGCTGCAACACATCTAATCCACGAAAAGCATTGTATGTGCGTTCGATTAACCATTTCATTTGCTTCGAGGTTAATCGATTCTCATCTGCCTTCACAAAGACGTAAGATTCAATATATTCTTGTAGCTCTTCGTCCTTCATGGATTGCCTTTCATTTAAGACATCGCGGACATGCTCAATCGTTGAATTCACTAACTTTTCATCTAGATCCACCTTACACACCTACCCTTGAGAAGGAGCGAATCAATTTGTCCACATATTCACTAAATACAGGATTTTCTAATTGTTCTTTAGTAATTAATTGTTTCCATTCCGGAATATATGGAAGATAGCCATCAATCTCGATACCTGAATCGGCTAATTTAGGATCAATCATTCCTGTATATCGATTTAACACAAGCTGCACTCGATCACTAAATGCACCATCATTTAAAAGCCCGTGTAATTCCTCTAATAGATAGCTAGTTTTGTGAAAGCTATACATATCATTGGAGAGTAACCATAATACTTGATCACTTTTCTTTAATGCAGCAAGTTCAATTGGATCAAGGGCGCTTTCCAAATCGATCACAATATAATGATAGGTTTCGAGCTGTGTTAATGTATCTAGTAAAAGATTAATTTCCTGCTCACTCAAATCAAGCATTTCTTCCGCACTAGGGTGAAAATAAAAGAAAGGAACGGATGTATCTCTATCCACTACAATCAAATCTTTAAGCTTGGATTGTAATTGATCAGCATTTGTCTTCAAATAATATAAAAGTGGTGATGAGGATGGTTTGTCCTCCACATCAAAAAGCAATGCAATACTATTCACTAATTCTAGATTCAAATAGAATACCTCTAACCCTTCTTCTTTCATCTGTTTTGCTAAGTGAAAGGCAGTGGTGGTTTTTCCAGTACCTCCTGTTGCCGAGAAGACGGAAATAATTTTCGTTTCACCATCTGTCTTTTGGATCTTTTTCTTCTCGCGCTTTCCATTTCGTTCATAATGATAGGTAAGTACATTGGAAAGCAGCTGACTTAATGGTTGATATTTAAAAAGCTGCCCTACGTCACTTTCGTCCACCATATCTTCCACCAAATATAGAATAGACTCAATTTGAGGATACTCTTGAATGGATTGATCGTTTGATACGAGCAATATATCAGTTGGTTCCCCATTGTTTATGTATTGTTGAAAATGCTCTTCTTGTGAAAATAATTTCACATCAAACCGTTGCGCATAATCAGAACTTCTTATATAGTTTGCAAACAATTCTATGTATTCTATTTCTTGATCAAATAGGACCAATCGCAGCTTCTTCATGGTGACACCCCCCTCTGATTACATCATTAGTTTTAACAATCCACCACTTATAAAGACTAGCGATAGAACCCCTAGTATAATAATTATTTTCATATGAAGATTCACAGCAATGATTCCCCCGTTAATTAATAAAACTTACATGCAAAAAAATGAACTTCGACTATCTACCTAAAAATGATCATGATATAAAACTTCATCCAAAAAACGCTAAAATACCTTGAATTCAAACATTTCCAGACATTTATAGGTAAAGTTAACTATATCCAATTAAACCATAATTATTGAAAAATGATATAGGAAATCTCGCCTGTTTTATCAACGTAAATAAGTCCTAGTTTTATCATGAAAACGAAACATCAAATGGTCAAAAATGATCACCCGAATGATTGAGTAATTTTTGTTACTGCTTACATTCTATACATACCAATGAATGTAAAAATGGTATAAATGTTTCATTTGAAAAAAGTATGCTGTTTTTGAATTTATTGGAAAATAAGGACTATTAAAACAAACATTACTATTTTTTCGGAATGGAAACTTTTTTGAGGTTAAGAAAGAAAGAGCAGGGATAGCTATCACTCTTTCTTTTTAATAGAGGAGAGTCTATTTTTTAGTTCTTCTTTAGTTCGAATAATATGGTTTCTCCAGCCTTCGCATCTTCGTCCGAAATTTTTTGATCCGCTGTATACTCATCACCATTTAACAGAATAATTGGTGTAACTGTTTGGTAATTTTTTCCCGCGATAATGTCTGTATGGAATACAGCAATTGGATCACCTTTCTCGACTTTATCACCATTGCTCACTTTTACTTCAAACCCTTCACCATCTAGCTCCACCGTCTCTAAGCCCATATGTATTAAAATCTCAGCACCATTATTTGCTTTCAAACTAATGGCATGCTTTGTTTTAAACACATCTACTATTTCACCGTCGATTGGTGATACTACTTCATTACTAGATGGTTCTATAGCCACTCCATCCCCCATCATTTTCTGAGAAAAGACTTGGTCAGGCACCTGCTCTAAAGCAATCACCTTCCCTGTTATTGGTGCAACCAATTCTGTATTCTCTGCTTTTTTCTTGAACAAGTTTTTCAACATTTAAAACACCCCCGGCAATTTACCATTATAATTACTTATACCCTAATTTAGAATAATAAAACATTAACTAGTAAAAATACTCGATCATTAAGATCGAGTATTAGCGATGACTTCTTTTAATTTACTTACATTGACTCTAGCACTATCCAATGGGTCGCCATCAAATTTTTCTTGCTCAATAACGTACCAATTGACTCCTGCTTTTTCCCCTGTTTGCCATAATGTAGCAATATCTAATGATCCTTTCCCAATTTCGATGCTTCGTTTTTCACCATTCTCCACCGTCATATCCTTAATATGCAGGGAGACGATCTGTCCTTTATATGCATCGATTACTTGTAGTGGATCATTTCCTGCATGTGTTGCCCAGTAACAATCCAGCTCTACCTTCACATTTTCTTGGTTTGTTTCTTCAAAAATGATATCAAAGCCTCGCTTACCATTTCCTAGATCAAAGAATTCCATATTATGATTATGATAAGCAAACGTAAAGCCTGCTTCTCTACATTTACGACCAATTTCATCCAATTCCTCAGCAGCTCGATAATAAGCAGCCTCATCACTACGATACTCATCTGGTAAAATCGGACATATAATTAGCTCATTACCAATCGTACGGTTATACTCAAGCGATGCCTCTAACTGATCTCCGACTAAGGAATCAAATGGCATGTGACTGCCAGCAGCTACAAGCCCTGCTTCATCCATTACTTGTTTTAACTTTTCTGCAGGTGTATCGAAAAATCCAGCAAATTGGACCGCTTCATATCCCATCTCTCCCAGTTTTCTTAACGTACCTAAAAAATCATTACTTGTATGTTCTCGAACAGAATATAATTGAATAGCAATTTTCCCCATGTGTTGATCTCTCCTTTTTATAGATTGACAGCCTTACCTGTTTCTGCTGATTGATAAAGTCCGTCAATGATTTTTTGGATATTCGTCCCTTGCTTCGCATACTCGCCTGTGACATTTCCAGCTAGACAGTCCGCTACAAAAACATGAATTTCTGTTTCATGAGCATTTACCTTTGGCAAATAAGCTGGTGTAATATCAAGTAGCGTCTCATGCTTCTCCTGGTACATCTTTAATGGAAAGATATCGGCACCACCCTGATTACCCATTAAGGAAACTTGCATCAGATCATTTTTTTCCACATTCGCAGCAAAGGCTGATTCTAACACGAGTGACGCACCGTTTTTAAAAGTGATCATTCCGATCGCCATGTCTTCTACTGTGAAATTCTCGTAATCCCATGCTCCTAATAATCCGACACCTTTCTTCGTACCTAACTGTTGATGGGTTTGGCCTAAGACAACGGAAGGTTCAGGATACCCCATTAAGTATAATGCTGTATCAAGCATATGGACACCAATATCGATTAGTGGGCCACCACCTTGTAATTCCTTATTTGTAAACACTCCCCATCCAGGGATTCCACGTCGTCTAATGGCATGAACACGTCCTGCATAAATTTCACCAAGTTCACCTGCATCAATAAAACGTTTCGCTGCTTGTGTTTCCGCTTGATAACGATAATGGAAGCCGTACATTAATAATTTTCCTGAAGCAGCTTGAGCATCCTCCATTTCTTTTGCTTCTTGCTGGTTCATAGCAGGAGGCTTTTCACATAGAACATGGCAATCAGCCTGAAGGGCTGCGATGGTCGCATCCTTGTGAAATTTGTTAGGAACACATACACTCACCGCGTCTAGCTCTACTTCCTTTAACATTTTTTCATATTGATCAAAGGCATGTGGGATACCTTTCTCTTCAGCAACTTGCTTCGCTCTCTCATAAGCCACATCAGCAATCGCTACAACCTCTACTTGATCCGATACACTATGATAAGCTGGAAGATGTACACTTGTTGCAATTCCACCTGCTCCGATTAAGCCTACTCGTAATTTTCCCATTCTCTTCATCCCTTTCTTATGCCCACCACATATCTGTGGGGCTTTCGGTAATATTGACTGCCTTTAAGTTTTGGACAGCTCGAGTGAATCCTTCATCAACGGACATAATTGGATCTTCATGTTCGATACTAATCACATAATCATAGCCAAATGTTCTTAGGGCACTTATCATATTAGACCAGTCTTGGAGACTGTGCCCACACCCCACAGAGCGGAAATTCCAAGCTCTTGTTTGGATATTACCATATGGCTGCATATCTGTTAAACCATACATGTTTACATTGTCTTGATCAATATACGTATCCTTTGCATGGAAATGATGAATCGCATTTTCCTTCGCCAAAATTTTGATAGCAGCAACTGGATCAATTCCTTGCCACCATAAGTGACTCGGGTCAAGGTTTGCACCAATTGCAGGGCTTGTTTTTTCCCTTAGTTTCAACATTGTATAAGGGGTATGTACTAAGAATCCTGCGTGTAATTCAATCCCAATTTTGACCTGGTGCTTTTCTGCTAATTCCCCAATTTCTTTCCAATAAGGGATGAGTTTTTCCTCCCATTGCCATTCCAAAACATCTGCATACTCTGTTGGCCATGGGGCTACTGGCCAGTTTGGTGCTTTCGCATTTTCGTGATCTCCAGGAGTACCAGAAAACGTATTGACAACAGGCACCCCCATCAAACCAGCTAGCTCAATGGTTTTTCTTAAAACTATATCACTTTCCTTAGCAAATGCTTGATCTGGTGTTAACGGATTTCCGTGACAGCTAAAGGCACTTATCGTTAAGCCGCGATCCTTCACTGCTTCGGAGTAAGCTGCTCGTTTCTTTTCATCTGCTAAAAGCTCATCTATTTTGCAATGAGCATCTCCTGGATATCCACCTGTTCCAATTTCCACAGCGTCCAACCCATTTGCCTTCACATGATCTAGCATTTCTTCAAAGCTTTTTTCTGCAAAAAGCACGGTAAACACACCTAATTTCATCAGAATGCTCCTTTCTTATAATGAGATATTCTTCTTCGATTCATTTGCCTCTAATGCTGCTAAAATGATTTTCAATGATTTGTAGCCTTCTTCTCCATCGATAAGTGGTTTTGTATCATTTAATACACTATGAACAAAATGATCTACCACACCTGATGATGTTTGCCCACCACTATCATTTGTTTGGATTTGACCTAGATCATAATTTACCTTTGTACCATCTGTAAAACGTGCGATAAGGCTATATGTTGGATCATCTTCCAATCGAAGATTTCCTTTTTCCCCATAAATCACTGTGGAGTTATCCTCCCCATCTTTATAAGCCCAGCTTGCCGTCAATGTTCCGATAATGCCTTTTTCACTACGCAAAATCGTAACAGCCTGATCGTCTACATCGCTATTTTCCTTTGCCGATGATTCAATCATGGATGCTACTTCCACAAACTCTGTATCAAGGATGTAACGAATAACATCTGCTTTATGAACACCTAGATCCCCTAGCGCACCAATAAACGCTTCCTCTTTACGGAAGAACCAGCTATCTGCTCCGTCAATACTCCATCCTTCTGGTCCACCATGGCCAAATGTCGTGCGGAAGCTATAAATTTTACCTAGGTCGCCATTCGCGATGATTTCTCGTGCTTTTTGATGACTAGCTACAAAACGCTGATTATGGGCAATCATTAGTTTTTTGCCAGCTTTCTCACTTGCAGCAATCATTTGCTTTGCCTCTTCATCAGATGTCGCCATTGGCTTTTCGCAAAGCACATGTTTACCATTTTCAGCAGCAAAAATGGAAACAGGGGCATGTAGGTAATTTGGTAAACAAACACTGACTAAATCGGCATCACTTTCTGTAATTGCCTGCTTATAATCCGTGTACGCCTTTGCTTGGTATTTTTCCGCTGCTTCCTGCGCTCTTTCCTCAATCACATCACAAACCGCAACAATCTCAACATTTGGATTCGCATTGTATTCTGGTAAATGACGATGAATGGCAATACTTCCACATCCAATAACAGCAACCTTTAATAAACTCATATTTATCCTCTCCTCAACTTATGATTTTGGTTCGATTTTTTCTAATGGTTTTGCATTACCGTATGTTGGATACTCTCTACCAACAGGCTTTGCCCATCTAACCGCATTTTGAATTACTTTTTGCACATCTTTATGGTAATAAGTAGGATAAGTTTCATGACCTGGTCGAAAATAAAATATACGGCCATTCCCTCTGCGATACGTACATCCTGAGCGGAATACCTCTCCACCTTCAAACCAACTCACCAATACTAGCTCATCTGGGGCAGGGATGTCGAAATGCTCGCCATACATTTCTTCCTTATCGATTTCAATAAATTCACCAATTCCGTCCACAATTGGGTGAGTCGGATCTACTACCCACATACGCTCCTTGTCATCTGCTTCGCGCCATTTTAGATCACAGCTTGTTCCCATAAGCTTTTTGAAGATTTTCGAAAAGTGACCAGAGTGTAATACGACAAGTCCCATTCCATTTAATACGTGTTCATGGATTTTGTTAACGATTTCATCTTTCACCTCATGATGAGCCATATGTCCCCACCATACTAAAACATCTGTTTCTGACAGCTTTTCTTCTGTTATGCCATGATCTGGTTCATCTAAAGTTGCCGTATTTACCTCCACATCATCTGCTTCGAGAAACTGCTTAATCGCACCATGAATACCTTCAGGGTAGATTTTGGCAACCTCTTCGTTTTGTTTTTCGTGTCGATTTTCGTTCCATACTAATACTTTCACTATTCTTCCTCCTCACCTTTCTTATTTGATTATATACTAGTAGATTATTGTCGCCTTGAACATAAATGATATAATGAATACATGAACTATTTTGCTAAAATCAATGGTTGAAAAGGATGAAAAAAATGAAAATAGGTTTTTGTGGATATTCTTATCACAATTATGCGTACAATACTTCTCATCAATCTCGGTATGTATCCTATTTATTTCGATTACAGATTGATGGTACCGCACAAGTGAAGGTTGGAGGAAAAGAACACCCAATCGAAAAAGGGGATCTATTGATCGTAAAACCAAATGAAACATATGAGCTTTATGTTGGAGAACAACAAAAAAGTGGAGATTTTCACTTATATTGTGAGGGGGAATGGATCGATCAACGTTTCAGGCATGCACCAACCCTCTCAAAGATACACTTAGATGATACACTGCTGGATTTATGGCACCATCTAATTATTGAGGAAAGAAGACCTCTTAAAGAAAGAAACAGTGAACTTAACCAGTATTTGCTAAGTGCATTGTGTGTTTCCTTAGAAAGGTCTATTGATCGAAAAGTTAGTGATATTCATCGCCCATATATCATCACAAGAATGATGAGATATATCGAAGAGCATGCAACAAAACAAGGATTTAAGGTGCAAGATGTAGCTGACCATTGTCATCTAAGTGTATCGAGGTGTGTTCACTTATTTAAAGAACATCTGCAAACGACAATTATTGAATATGCTCAATCTATTCGAATATCTACTGCCATTAACCAAATGAAATACACGACGATGACACTAGAAAATATTGCGCTAAACTGTGGATTTGGTTCCTATTCCTACTTCCATCGAGTATTTAAGAAGCAATATAACATCTCACCTAGAGCCTATCGAGAAAAAATGTAGGCATCTATCCGGTCATTTCAGATAATATTTTTAAAAGCTCTACGCGACTTTTGATATTTAATTTTTTGTAAATAATCGATAAATAGTTCTTTACGGTACCTTCACTTATTCCTAAATGCTCCGCAATCATTCGGTTTGTCCAGCCTTTTTTCATTAATTGAATGATTTGCCATTCTCTCTTATTAAAGTCTTTTCGATGATTAAAATGCTCTTTTATATAGTGAAGTGAGCTTTCACGTTCCATCTTTAATAAGCTATCTAACCTTTTGGCAAAATGATGGACCATTTTTTGTGGAGCAACAAATTTTCCATCGATAATAAATCGTAACGTTTCTTTAAATTCGTCTAAACTAGAGCTCTTTAAAATATACCCATCCGCACAAACTGACAAAACCCGCTCAATCGATTCTTCATCTTCATAGGCAGATAATAGGACAATTTTAATGTTTGGATAAATTTCCTTTAACTTTTTTGCACATTCCATACCATCCATGATAGGCATATGTATATCCAACAAGCAAAGAAATGGGCGTACTTCCTTTTGCTTAATAAAGTCTATCACCTCTTGGCCATTAGTTAACTTTCCAATGACGCTAAATTCCTCCATATCCTCAACAAAGCTTGTTATCATATCTCTGAATAGCGTTTGTGCTTCTGCAACTACTACTGTATGTTTTACCATCTTGACTTCCTCCAGTTTTTCATTTACTCATTTCATACTATTATTATTCCTTTTTACATTAGTATGATTCACATTCCCTCATGTATGACTATTTTTCCTAATGTTTTTATATTATAAAGCATTTTCGTTCTTTTAAAAGAACATTAAGTCAAACTTTTTGTTTTTTTGTCTATTTTTGTATATGTTGTCGAAACATAGTGACTACTTGTAATAATTCATATGAGAGTACTTTTTCTTCTAAATAACGAACGCACGGATTAACTAAACCCAAGGATAATACTGGTTTATCGAGAAGAATGGCTTCTGACAACAGGGAATGTTGTCCCTCTTCCCATTCCATATAAAAATCTGCTTGCTTTAAATATTGATAAAGATTATGCTTTTCCCCTAACAAGACGATTTGATTCTGTAATTGATATTTATGGATCTCCTCTATGATCTGATAGATGAACGGGGTGTTGCCATATAAATACCATCTAACAGATAACTTTTTCTTCTTGATTACCCGACAAATGTGAATAAATTCATCCAGCTGTTGTGGAGTGGACCAGTTACCAGGTGAAAGAATTCTCATCCCACCTCTATCTGAAAAACCTTCGCCAATTTTTGCTGCCGCTAGCACCATTTCCAGCTGATGGTTATCTCTCTGATACAATACATTGACACCCGAAGTCTTTTGCCAATGATAGAAAGAAAATGAATTGGTGATATATCGCCAATTTGGCAACTCTTCTCTCAGGTCTATCAATGGAGATATCACATGAAGATAATAAGTAACTTTCGCTGTTTCTATTTTTTCTTTTACATAAAAAACGGATACTCCTTGTGAAAAAACCAGGACATGATCATACACTCTTCTATCCAGCTGAATCAACGGACTTAAATGATTCCAAAAAACAGCTGTAATACTCGGGTAATTGTAGCTTGCGATACGAATGTTCCTTGGAATTGTCAATGGGACAAAGCTAAACTGCCAATAATGCTGGTTATTAGATTCATCCTTTTTATTACTTTTTCTTAAGTTAAGAGGAGGTAAGACACTCGCATAATCTTTTAAATATTCGTAAAGACCACGATGGTATTCCATCATTTGAACATATACTTGATCTTTTTCCTTATAATGATAATGAAACATGGACTTTATCTGTTGGATAGAGAGAATAGGATCATACGGATCAATCACCATTAAAATTTTTTTCATCGTTTGACTCCATTCCTTGTATTTGATTGGCAATGCCATCATAATCGCCAACATCTTGACAGGATTGCTTATTTTTCCAACGAATAAACTCAAATAGGACTTTATATTCTTCCAATTTCGGTCGATCAATTCCAAGCTTTTTCAATTCATAAACAAAATCATTCCATTCCTTTTCCGCAACGAGAGATTCTTTTTCTTCCCCTAGTAATGTAGAAACATCGACATGTAATACTTCTGCTATTTTTTCAACAATATGTATCGACGGGTTACCATTTGAACTTCTTTCTAGATTACTTAAATAAGATTTTGATATATTCGCTCTTTCGGCTAATTCTGATAATGTCATGTTCTTTTTCTTGCGAATGTCACTTATATTCCTACCAATCTTCATTTTTAGTACCTCTGTTCTAATGATCTTTTCACCTTATATTCGTTCATCACGTAGCTCTAAATATCTTTGTTCAGTTTCATGTGCAAGATTTTTAAGCTCAAATCCACTTTCTAATAATGTTGCTTGGTTTACCTGGATTCGCTTTCTTTCGCTGTATATCCTTTCGATTTTCTCTAGCCATAATAATTTTTCCTCAATGGAAATATAATCAATTAATTGATAGCCCATATCTACTTCTTTTGTAACCGTATCAGACGCTAGAATCGGAACTCCAGTACCTTGTGCTTCTATCAGTGATGTTGAAAAACCATCGTAGAGGGAAGGATAAACAAACACATCAAATGCTTGAATCCATTGCCATTGATTTTCTTCGTTGTTTAAAATATGGACATATTCTTTTATTTTATATTGATCTATCTTTTCTTCGATCTCTCTTTGTAATGGACCATCTCCGACAAGCACTAATCTTGCTTGTGGAATTCTTCTTCTGAATGCAATGAATAAATCCAATAGATAAGAATGGTTTTTTTGCTTTGTCATCTCACCAACATGACCAATTACAAACTCTCGTTCTGTTAACAATAGGTGCTCGCGCATTTCCTCTCTCGTTGATTTCGAATAACAGAACCTTTCTAGATCGATCGCATTTCTCATCAGCACAGCCTTTTCAGCTTTCCATTTAAACAACCATTTAGCAGCATCTGTCGAACATGCAAAGTAATCGGTCGCCAGAAATAAAATAAATAAACCGACAATATTCTTCCGCATTTTTAGACTCCAAGAGCCATCATTTGCATTCTGATAGCTGTGTGCTACTCTAACCGGAATACCTACACGTCTTGCTTCTCTTAGAGCAAAGGTACTCCATTGATCTAAATGACTATGTACAACTATGTAGAACCGATGCTTCTTAAAGAACTGTCTCAATGATCGTTTATGGGCTAAATATCCTTCCGATAGACTTGGTATTCGGTAAATGTGTCCACCTAATTGTCTAATCTCGTTATCAAATTCCCCATCCCCAGTTGTCAAAAAGTCAAACTGAATTTTCTTTCTGTTTATTTTTCGATACACATTCATTAGGAAAGCTTCTTTTTCTCCATTTTTCATTTCCTCAACAACATGTAATATTCTTAATGCACTCTCCACTAAAATCCCCCTCTCCGCAAAAGACTTTCTCTTAGTCCATTGTGCTTCTCTGTTTTTTGTTAATTATTATAATGAACACTTCATTCTTTATAAAGAACGCATGTATATATTCTCATGATTTACCTTTTATGTCAACCTAAACTTGTACAAAATAGGAAATTCACCCTATTAAAACCTTTCATCAAGCAAATAAAAAAGCCACTTCGAAAGTGACTTTTATTCTTGCATCATTTTTCTTCTTTCATGTTCCTCTGTTAAGAAGTTCATAAATGTCTGGATACCAATCTTTGGTTGGTTTTTTATAAGCGAAATATAATCCTTCTTCTTATAATCATTCATTACTTCGCTTTTTTCAATTCTTGTAACAATATGTTCTACCTCTAGTGCAAGGATTTTTTTCTTGATATACTTAGTTTCTTTATATAGTGCCATTCCTACTGCTGCCATTAATGCATACACTAATATAATGGCCGTCATACCACTTTCGAATCCACCGAAAAATAGAAAGAAAATCAAATTAAACACAGAAATAAATAATAAAGGCATTGCAAACATCATGTATTTCGTATTTTTCTTCATTAGAGGACTTAATTTATGGAATAATTTTTCTAATTCGATTTTAATAAAAGATGGTATTTCACTTGTCATAAATGAGAACATTTCCATACCTCCCTCTCATCTATAAAATTATACCCTTTTTATCAGATTGTAAAACCTAAATTCATAGTTTTCCTATTCTCATTATAATTCTTTTTTCGAATTCTAGTCAAAATCGTTGCTTATACTTGGAACTACGTTTGCTTTGAATTATGATGGAGTTGAGGTGATACTTATGAAAATAGCATTTATCTCCGATATTCACGGGAATGCGGTTGCACTCGAAGCAGTTTTAGAGAATATTCACCAACAAAAGGTTGACGAAATTATTGTACTTGGTGACATTGCTTATCGTGGTCCTGAGCCAAAGCGCGCACTAGAAATGATCCGCTCTCTAGATACAAAAGTAATAAAAGGAAATGCCGATGAATGGATCCTTAGAGGTGTAGAAAAAGGAGAGGTACCAGACCAAGCGCTTTCTATCATGCAAGAGGAGCAAAAATGGACGGTAGGACAGTTAGATGAAGAGGATATGGATTATTTAAGACACCTACCTACAGATTTATTCCTTGAGGTGGAGCTTGTTACTATACACGCCTTTCATGCAACACCAACAAGTTTATTTGAAGTGGTATTACCTGAGGCCACTGATCAGCAGTTAGTTGAAAAACTAACTAAAATAAAACCAGCCGATCTTTACTTATACGGGCATATTCATAAAGCATATAAGCGAGTGGCTGATGGAAAAACCATCCTTAATTTGGGAAGTGTTGGCCTGCCTTTTGATGGAATATCACAGGCTTCATATGCCATCGTAGAGCTTCATCAAGGTGCATTCTCCACTAGTCATGTCCGGGTCCCATATGATACAGAGAGGGTATGCCAGCAATACGAAAAAGTACAGTATCCTAATAAAGAGATGATGAAAAACATTATTATAACAGGACGTAATGATTAGAAATGGTGCTACTAATGAAACTCTCATTAGTAGTTTTTCTTTTGTAAAAAGGAAAAATCCGAAGATTTTCGGATTCTCACCTTCCTATTTCGATATATTTCAGCCTTTAGGTTAATCCTGGAAATCCTTGCTGCTTCATAACATCATACACAATAATTGCTGCCGTATTGGATAAATTCAAGGAACGCACCTTATCTGTCATATGAATTCGTAGACAGTAGTCCTCTTTTCCGACTAGTAGCTCCTTCGGAATCCCATTTGTTTCTCTACCAAATACGAAAAATAAGTCCTTAGATGAATCACTAAAGTCAAAATCTGAATAATATTTGGAGCCAAAATTTTCGATATAATAAAATTCGCCGTCAGGATAAGCTTCATATAGTTCCTGTAATGCATCATAATAATGAATCGTAACATCATGCCAATAATCTAGGCCTGCACGTCTTAGCATTTTATCATCTGTTGAAAATCCTAATGGACGTATTAAATGTAATTGTACATTTGTCGCGAGACATGTTCTCGCAATATTACCGGTATTTGCCGGAATCTCTGGTTGAAATAATACTACATGGACTGCCAATTTATTTTCACCTCTAAACATGCTTCATGCTTAGTTATTATACCATAATTTCTTCATATTGCACTTTATTCTGAGCCAATCTTAAAAAACCGATACTGACAATTAGGTGTCCATGCAGCAGAATCCTCATATGTCCAATAACGATGTCTACTGTTATTCGTATGTGCATTAACAAGAGGCATATTTTGGCTGTCCTTTGCTACGACAATCGTATTATGATCCCACCTTCCATCACCTTGGAAATCATAACAGATCACATCACCTGGTAAGAGCTCGACAGGTTCAGCTAGCGTTTTTGTATTACTTGAACCACTCAAATACCATCTTAAAGCATTAGCAACCGACCAGCTATAGCTCCAATTTTCTCCTGTATACCACCAGCCTTTTGAGCGATTTGGCATTCCATGCATAGGCATGCCCCCAGCCCTCAAGCACTGAGAGATATAATTCGTACAATCATTACTTTCAAAGTAACGATATTGAGGATTGGCACTATTCCACCAACGTTCAGCATATTGAACTGCAGCTCTTCTGTCATATGAAAACCTTATGTCCTGATCATTGGCATAACGTGAAGATTGAACAACAGTTATGCTAGGACCATTTTCCATACGTTGATCCTCCAATAATTCATTATCTTTAAGCAATGCCACACGGCGATCACTTTCTTCCTCATGATATAAATTATCGTGATCCTCGATAAGATATTTGGTGTGGAGCTCATATACTACTTTCTCCTTTTGTTGATCAGCGTAATGGATCATTTGCTTTCCAGAAACGGTAATTTGTTTTACTTTTTTATTATATTTCTGATGAATCCTCATTTTTTGGCGTAGTGGATAGGCTCCATTTCGGTAATTATCCATCCAGTATTGTTTAATCACATTCATCTCATTCAACTTCTCCACCCCCTGTTTATGTATATTCAACAGATGATTGAAAAAGAAGAAAATGACAAAGTGAACACATTATATCTAAAACATTGCAAAACTTTTACTATTATTTAAAGAATGTTAAAGATATATAAAATGTTAGCATTTTAGGATTAATCTATTTTTTAGCTGGGTATGCATGAAGTGATTGATATTTTAAGGAGGTAGTTTGAAAATGAAAACAAAAAAATTATTATCGTTATTAGGAGTATCTGTACTATCTGTAGGAATGTTAGCAGCATGTGGTAGTGATGAGGAAGCACCAGCAGACGAAAACGATACCCCAACAGAAGAGGCACCAGCGACTGAAGACGAGGCTCCAACAACAGGTGAGGATGCACCAGCAACAGGAGATGATCCTGCCGTTGGGGAAGAAGATCCTGCAACAGGAGAAGATGCTCCAGCTGGGGAAGAGGATCCCGCAGCAGAAGATGGAATGATGGAAGAAAATGGAGCAGCAGAAGACGGTAGCGATGCGGAAGGGAATTTAGGTACTGGTGAAACAGAAGAAAGTCAATAATGCGAGTAACGGTTAACGCCGTGACAATATACATCTAAAGGATAAGCGGGTATCGCTTATCCTTTTCTTTGTACGTTAGGAAAGTATAAAATTTCTACACAGTAGCGTTTCGACGTAGCTGAAATTTTAAGGAACCAAGTATAAGTAAAACTAGGCATTCGCCAAAGAACGAGCGAATGCCTAGTTTTTCTAATATGTTAGCAGGAAGTAATGTGACGAAGCGAAAATGTTGAAGTCCAAAGGATAAGAAAAGCTAACGCGCCCGCTAAAGGACGAGGGAATGCGAGTTTACTGCACAGGAATATTAATCAGATGTAAAAAATAGGTAAAGATTGTAAAAAACCGCATTTTTTATTTGAATTTATGGTATTAATAGTTAGAAGAGATAGAAAGGGGGGATAAGGATGAAAAAGAAATGGTTATCTATTTTCGCTGCAGCTATCTTTTCAGTAGGTGTACTTACAGCTTGTGCTGAAGATGATGGGGAAACAGAAGATCAAACAGAAGAAACAACGGAAGAAACAACAGAAGAAGAATCAGCAGAATAAATAAATATAGCGGGTAAGGTTAACCTCTAACCTTACCCTTTTAATTCTTCTAGCTTTAGTAGATATTCTTTTTTATCTAACCCACCACCATAGCCGACCATTTTACCATTTTTGCCGATGACTCGGTGACATGGGATGATGATAGATATTGGATTTTTATTATTCGCTCCCCCTACCGCTCTTACTGCTTTTTCTGTGCCTATTTTCCTTGCGATATCTTGGTATGAGCAAGTTTTACCATATGGAATTTCCGACAATGCATGCCAGACTTTTTTCTGGAAAGAGGTTCCATGCAAGACATAATCAACAGAAAATTGCTTTCTTTCTCCATTAAAATACTCGGTTAGTTGTTTAATAGCTTCATCAATAACAGGAGATTGATGGATAAAAGAGGTTGGCAATTGGTATTTTTTACACCATTGAATAAGCTCTGTTTCGTTTTGCTTAAAGCTTCCATATTGAAAGGAATAGAGCTTTTCATTGTCTGCTACTATCGTAATCATACCGATTGGTGACTGCCACTCCTCATATGCCAGCATGCTCATTTGCTAATCCCCCTTTTCTTTTCATCTCGAAAGTTAAGACCTTTTTTCATTTCGATTAACACTTCTTGATCGTTTTCTTCTTCCATAGCCTTTTCAATGGCTTGATAACCTTCTAATGTTCCAATTTTCCCAATTGCCCAAGCTGCTGTTCCTCGAATAACAGGACGAGGGTCCTCATTCATTAATTGGATTAGTTTCTCTATCGCGTCCTTTTTCTGATAATGGGCAAGGGCCAAAATTGCATTTCGTTGTAATGGCTTCTTTCCTCTCCAAGAACCTGCCATTTTACCGAATTTCTTCTTGAAATCACGGTTAGAAATGGATAATAAATCTACTAGTTTTGGTTTAACAAGATCGGGATCGGGCTCAAATTCTGGGTGATGATGAAAATCAACGCGATAGTTATAAGGACAAACGACCTGACATGTCTCGAAGCCATAGATGAAGTTGCCAAGCTTGTCTCTATGCTCCTCTGGCATATATCCTTTTGTTTGAGTGAGAAAAGCGAGACATTGCTGTGCATTTAGCCTTCCTGGTTCAACTAAAGCACCGGTTGGACATGCATCAAGACATTTTGTACATGTGCCGCAGCCGTCAGATAAAGGCTGATCAGGTGTAAATGGAATATTTGTAATCATTTCACCGAGATAAATATAGGAGCCTAGCTCTGGTGAAATTAATAAAGTATTTTTCCCACTAAAACCAATACCCGCGCGTTCGGCGACAGCCCGATCAGACAGTTCTCCTGTATCCACCATCGAACTATATTGGAAATTAGCGATTCTTTCTCCTAAAAAGTCTGCAAGCTTTTGAAGCTTTTCCTGAAGGACAATATGATAATCCGTTCCCCAAGATGCTCGACAGAACATTCCTCTACGTTCACCCTTCTTGCTTCTAGGTGCATTCGGAATTTTTGTCGGATAGGCTAGTGCAATGGCAATGATCGATTCTGCGCCTTGCATCAGCTTTTGTGGTTCTGTTCTTTCCTCTATCGTACCTTTTTCAAAACCTGAAGCATAGCCAAGATCTTGTTGTTCCTTCAAACGAGATTTCAATTCCGAAAAAGGTGATGCACTCGTAAATCCGATTTTATCGATACCTATCTCTTTACTATATTCGATTAACTGTTGTTTCAATTGGTTATATGCCATTACACTCACCTCCTCTATTTATTGACGACCTTCACGCCACGCATTCGATTGAATGCTGCTGCCAATTCAAAGCGTCTTGGTCTCGCTAAGTCACCAGGGTGTTGGTTTTTATATGGAGCAAAAGCTTGTAATCCTTCCTCCTCTATCATTTTTTCTACTAAATATAAAAAGTGAGATAGCGTTAATTCCTGCGTCATCATATCCTGTTCTTCCGCATGACGAATGATTTCCGCAATCGCTCTGGTTTGGGATGGATCCACTAGCTGTTCGACATGATCCAAAACAATGGTTCCATTTCCGACTAGTATGTTTTGTCGCCCTTTTGCCTGTATCTTCTTTTTCTTTCCTTTCTTCACCTGCAAGCTTTTGGAAAGAAAAGCTCGTTGATTCGATTGCGTGCTAAGCACTTCGCTCTCTTTTTGTCTTTCTATCGGATAATCTTTTGCAATATCATGGGCTTGTTTCGTAACATTGTATGGCAAATATTGATCCATCATAATCACTTCATCTGCCACATCAAAATAATCGCCTGAACCTCCCATTACCATTATAGTCGATACGCTTAAATCATCTCGAAGCTGTTGAATTCGATCAATAAACGGGGTAATAGGTTCCTTTTTTGTATGAACTAATGCCTTCATTCGTCTATCTCTTATCATAAAATTCGTTGCACTAGTATCTTCATCAATCAATAGCGTGCTTGCTCCTATCTCCATTGCTTCGACAACATTCGTTGCTTGTGAGGTGCTCCCACTTGCATTTTCTGTAGTAAATTGCTTCGTGTCTTGTCCTTGAGGCAGGTCATTGATAAACATGGAAATATTAACGGAATTGACTTGTCTACCATCTTCTGCTCTAATCTTGACGGCATCAGGGTCTGTTAAGACATATTCTCTGCCATCTCCTTTCATATGATGATATACCCCTCTCTCTAATGCTTCGAGTAGTGTACTTTTCCCGTGATATCCGCCACCAACAATTAAATTAATTCCTTTTCTTAAAGCCATCCCAGTGAGTGGTTCTACTCGGTGAGGCACTTCAATTTCTACACGGTTCTCTTCAGGACTCTGGAAGGTTACAGCTTTTTTTAGAGGTTTATTACTAATCCCGCTTGCACGTGGCAAAACTGCTCCATCTGCAACAAAAGCAATCCAACCATTTTCCTTCATTTTCTCACGAATAACCTTGTGTTGGTCTGCCAATTGTACACTTGCATCTATTTTTTCATCCTTTATGGCTAGGATCGAGTTATTGATAATGGAAGGAAGAATGGTCAAAAACAACTTTTTTGCCTCTCTCCCATTAATTCTTCTTCCGTTTGCTGGAAGACCAAGCGATAGACATATGATGGTGCTATTTTGGTTCAATTGAACAGCGGTTCTCTCTAATATTTCTTGTCCAGGTTGATCAATGTAAATAAGTCCACTTTTACCTGAACCTCTTGATTGATTACTTTCTTTATTTATAGCTTCACCAACAGCTCGCGCAATACAATCCTCGGTATATACTTTGCGTTGTTTAGACTCTTTCCACTGTTGTTTTATACTACGGATATGATTGGGTACAATGATGCGAATCTTAGATGGTGAGGCAAATGGATCTCCCTGTACATAGTCTATCGATAGCTGGTATTTCGAAAATTCATATTTTCCTTGTATCGATTTATATGCTTTATAGCCTTTCCCATCGATATGATGAAGTAATGATTGTAATTGTTTCATAAATTCCGAAACTCCTTTATGATACTTTCTTTCTAAGGATACATTCATCAAGACAATTAGAGCAAATGATACGGCTATTTGAATAAGAGTTTCCTATTAGAGAAAAACTCGCATTCGCTCGTCCTTTGGCGAATGCCTAGTTTTGCTTATACTTGGTACCTTAAAATTTCAGCTACGTCGAAACTCTACTATGTAGAAATTTTATCTTTTCCTAACGTATAAAATAAAAAACGTAATGCTTCATTTAAAACGAAACACTACGTTCACACCTATGTATGGAGCGGGTGAAGGGAATCGAACCCTCGACATCAGCTTGGAAGGCTGAGGTTTTACCACTAAACTACACCCGCATTTTATAAAAATAATATCAATTTATGTATTACGCCCACCATGCTCCTGCATCTTCTAGCTTATTCGATGAGGATGGATGCTTCGGAGCAACTCGCAGCGTACTCGGTGGATGCATCTGCTCGTGGCTGAGGTTTTACCACTAAACTACACCCGCATTTAATAAAAATAATATCAATTTATGTATTACGCACACCATGCTCCTGCATCTTCTAGCTTATTCGGTGAGGATGGATGCTTCGGAGCAACTCGTAGCGTACTCGGTGGATGCATTTGCTCGTGGCTGAGGTTTTACCACTAAACTACACCCGCATTTTATAAAAATAATATCAATTTATGTATTACGCACACCATGCTCCTGCATCTTCTAGCTTATTCGGTGAGGATGGATGCTTCGGAGCAACTCGTAGCGTACTCGGTGGATGCTTTTGCTCGTGGCTGAGGTTTTACCACTAAACTACACCCGCATTATTTACAAAAACTACAAGATTTACGTTAATTTCAACAAATTTTTACGTTTTCTTAACAAAACCACGCTTATTATTATAGCAATCAGTCTATTAGATTGCAATATTTTTTTAGAAAAAGTTTAAATCACCTGATGTAGGGTAACATATTGTTAACAAATAAACCAAAGGAGTGAACACCATGATTTGGACAATTATTGGTATTCTATTACTTGTGTGGCTACTTGGTTTTCTCTTTGAATTTGCTGGTGGTCTCATTCATATACTACTGGTCATAGCATTAATCGTATTCATTGTTAAAATGATTAGAAAATAATCCGATGGTTAGTGCGATAAACGGGGAAAACTCCCCGTTTATTTCTTATATAAATAATAATAGGCTTAATGCCATAACGGCCATCCCTGAGATTAAACCATAAATGGATTTATGAGCTTCATCATATTTTTTGGCAGCAGGAAGCAATTCATCTAACGAAATAAACACCATTATCCCAGCAACACCAGCGAATATTAAACCAAACATCATATCATTTAAGAATGGCATAAGGAATAGAAATGCCACTATTGCTCCGATTGGTTCTGCAAGTCCTGATAAAAAAGATAATTTAAAAGCTTTCTTCCTATCACCTGTTGAAAAATAGATCGGTACAGCGACAGCGATCCCTTCTGGTATATTATGAATCGCAATGGCGATAGCGATCGCTATCCCCAAGCCCGGGTCTTGTAAAGCTGCAGTAAATGTGGCAATTCCCTCTGGAAAGTTATGAATGGCAATGGCTAAAGCTGTGAAAGTCCCCATTTTTAATAAGGCTCCATCCCCATTAGCCGAACTTTTTTTATCCATCTCCTCTACTTTTTTAATATTATGAGGATTTCCATGGGAAGGAATAAATTTATCAATTAACGCAATAAGAATCATTCCACCGAAAAAACCGATAACGGTTAGCCAATGGCCCATTACATCACCACTTGCATTAATCAAGGCATCCTGTGCTTTAAAGAAGATTTCTATCATGGAAACATAAATCATGACACCTGCTGAAAATCCTAACGCCCACGACAAAAATTTGGTATTCGTATTAGATGTGAAAAAAGCTAATAAACTACCAACACCTGTTGCCAAACCAGCAAATAATGTTAGACCAAACGCAAACATAAAACCATCCACTTCACCCATGACAGCTAAACACCCTTTCAACATAAAATGTAGTCAACTAATCCTAATATATGCCTAAATCACAAAATGTTTCTCGCACGAAACATGTTACTCTTAATCTAAAAAACAGTCAATATTTAAATACTCCTCATTATATTTTACAAGCTACATAAAGGAATATTACTGTCATCCTTAACATGAAAAAAATCGCTCTAGAGGTTAGAGCGATTTTTTTGGTAAGAATACCAATCTGATATTTTGTCGACATCTTCTTGTTCTAGATCTCGGACAATAAAATGCCTACCTAAAAATTTGTTTAGAATGGCTGTATCTAGTGATGCAAGGTTTTGCTTTTTTTGAATAAAATGTTGTTTTTTCTTCATTGCTTGTAATCTTCTATGTTTGACTATGATCGTATCCTTACTTAGGTCTCGATTTCGAATAAATAAGTGCTCTCCCTTAATCTCGTAACCAATTGTTTTATATTGAAAATAGGCAAGCAAACATGCCAATATCGTCACAATCAATGGAATATAAGCCCAGTCCGTTAAAGTAAAATAAAAGACAATCGTTACAATGAGTGGAAGGATAGCCAAACGGAATAAATAATACGGGAATGCACGCTTAGGTAAAGAAATCCATTGTTCGATATTGTACTCATATTCTGGTAAGAGCTCTCGTAAAAAGTTCTGCACTTCACTTTTTCTTATAAGTGGAAATAACACAGTATGCATCTCTGAGTCTGAACCCATCTCTCCACTTGCTATATCTACATATATTTTTGCAAGGCCAAGTGGTTGATGAATGATCGTTTCAACTACACCCACTGCTTGAATTCTTTTCAATGGGATGGTTGATTGTTTCTTTTCGAGAAGTCCTCTTGTTATAAACAGTTCTTTTTCATAGCGAGTAATCGTAAAATCCCAGTATTGGATCAATGTTACTAAAATTCCCAGTAACCATAAAATAATCAATGCCACAATAGCTAACAAAATCAATATTTGGATCGCTTGTGAGAACACCCAGTCTGTCGCATGATTATAATAACGATCTGGAATAATGCTTTCAATCTCTGAAAATCCTAAACCTATTAACCCTAAAATCACTCCAAAGCTACCAGATGTAGAGCCTGCAATAATCAGTGCCTTTGGCGTTATTTTTCGAGATGGATGCTTTTTTTCATCCTCTGGATGTTCGTTCGTGTCTACCTCTATGTCCTTCGGTACCTGATTATACTTCAACTGGTCGTGAACCATTTTCCCTTCATCCATTGTTACGGCATGAAGTGTTGCATCGATCTTATGATCATTACCAGCTGTTTCGATTTGCACCTTCGTTAGTCCAAATATACGATGAATAATATTTTGTGATAAATCAATCGATTGAATTCGATGCTTGGATATCGTACGTTTTTTTCTTATTAGGACACCTTGTTCGATTCTAATTTGATCTTCTTCTAATTGATAAGTATAGCGCAACCAAGACAAAATACTAGAAATAATAATGATAGTTACAAGTGCGCCTGCTGCAATGACAACATAAATCCATTTCGCTTCCCCAATTGCCAAAATGACAATAGGTAACAAACTAAAAATAGATGTTTTGATGGAATGAATAACAGAAAAGATCATGGCAGCAGGATGAAGACGCTTCGGATTAGACATCATCTTGTTCCACCCTTGCTAATTCAGAAATTTGATCTCTCAGATCAGACGCTTCTTCTTCAAGAAGTGCCGGAATTTCATGTGTCGTAGCAGCTGTCGAAATTTGCAAGGTAGACAACCCATATTTCTTTAAAATGGGGCCCTGCTTTGTATCCACATGCTGAACACGAAGCATTGGAACTATCGTTCTAGTTACAATTAAAATACCATGTTGAATATAAATCTCTTGATCAAAGATTTCATAACGCCATCTTCTCCATCTCAATTTCGGAATAATCCATGCCGAAACAACCCACAAAATAATCGAAGCAACAAGCAATATGATTCCAATCCAATAAGGAATAAACTCAACATAATAAGCTATTACAAGTGCTGCAATGGCAAATAATATGGCAATCACTGTAACAAGGTGTGCTGTTATTTTCCATGCTTTCATCGCATCTAGCGCAATACGTTCTTTTGGTTCATTTCTCATTAAAGTACTCCCTCCTACACAACTTCCCCGCTATCTTGTTTTACAATATAGCTATTTTCATTATAGCTGGATATAGAAAATAATCAAGGTAAAATGGTAGTTGATTCCACCAATTAATAGTTATTTACGAATAAAACACAAAAATAGTTTCAAGTTATTTGAAAATATCCTACTTTATTTCTATTAACCTTGTAATTCCTCTATATCTAGAATGTGATCTGTTATTCGTTCGAGAAGCTTTCTTTCATGACTAATAACGAGCAATCCTGTATTGTTCGCTTCCACAATATGCATGAATTGTTTCCAAATTTCTGCTTGTGAAACCGGGTCAAGCATGGATGTCATTTCATCCGCGATAATATAGGAAGGATTAACCATTAAACATCGCACAATACATATTCGTTGGAGCTCTCCACCCGATAATTGTTGTGGAAATCTTTGTAGCCATTCGCTTGGAATGTTAAACTGCTGGAGTAATCCTTGATCGATCTCTCCTGCTTCCTCTAATATTTTTCTCACACGCCACTTCGGATTAACGGCTTGCTCTGGATGTTGCCAAATTAATTGGATGGAAGCTACTCCATCCCTTTCCTTTGGAGGAATCACTTCACCACTAGATGGTAGAAGAAAACCAGCTAAAATTTTTGCAAGGGTTGTTTTTCCTGCACCGCTTTTCCCCATTAAACCAATCTTTTGGCCATACTTCCATTCCCAATTTGTATGATCAAGTATCCGTGTTCCAGCTTTTGTTTGATAGGAGACATTCTTCGTTCTAATCATGAGAATACCCCCAAAAACTATTTTCAGGTAATGCATTCCATAATTGACGTGAATAGGAATGATTTAGTTTCTCTCCTTTACCACAGAAGGCGTGAATTGGAGCTATTTCAACCATTTGTCCCTCACGTAAAATCGCTATTTTATCGGCGATCTTCAATGCAGCATCGAAGTCATGTGTAATGATTAGCATGCCATTATTTTTCGTTTTTAAGGATTGTAACAAGCTTAGCATATCCTCACGAGCGTCTACATCTAATCCTGGTGTTGGCTCATCTGCCACCAATAGAGGAGCACTTTTTATTAGAGCTATGGCGATTAGCACTCTCCTTCTTTGACCACCAGATATTTCAAATGGGTATCGATTTAATACGGTATGGTTCAGATTTAAATATTCTAATATTGTATCCAGCTTTTGAGCATTTTTTTCTTTATTCATTAATGTGGTTAGTTGTTTCCCTATCTTCATTAATGGATCCAAAGCATCAATCGATTGAGGGATCAACATCATTTTATTCCCTCTCATTTTTCTAACCGTTTGGTCGGTAATCGCTAGACCATCTAGAAAAATTTCCCCGTTTTGCTTCAGGTTTTCTGGTAGTAAACGAAAAATACTTTGAGCGATCAAGCTTTTTCCAGATCCGCTTGCACCTACTAGTGCAATCGACTCCCCCTTATGTACCGTCAAATGAAGAGGGTGTAATAAGCTTGTACTAGATGGTTTGTGTAATATCGATAATTGCCTAATTTCTAGTAATTTGTCCATAGCTATAATCCTTTTCCAGTGAATTTCTTAAACCTTTAGCTGTTAATTGAAACAACACGATAACTATTAATAATACGAATCCAGGGAAAAAGGCGAGCCACCACATCCCAGAGGATAAGTATTGCATCGATTCTGAAAGGATAATGCCAATAGCTGGTTGTTCTGCTGATAGTCCAAATCCAAGAAACGTAATAGAAGCTTCGTGCAATATCGCATGAGGAAAAATCACCGTAATTCCTACAAGCATTTGAGGTAATATATGTGGAACAAAATGATGCCATGCTCTCCACCAGAAGCCTTTTCCTAGTTTTTTTGACATTTGAACATAGGTGGTTTGCTGAAGCTGTAACATTTCCGCGCGAAGGATCCTTGTAAGGCTCGGCCAATGGGTAAGAACTAACCCTATCACTACTCCTTTCATCCCCCCACCAAGTGTAAAGGAGATGAGAAGCAATGTAACGAGATGTGGTAGACTCAAAAACAAGTCTACTAACCAGCTAATTATTCGATCCATTGGTTGATTAAGCATGGCGAGAGTACTCATAAAAAAACTACAAATTGTTGACAGTATTGCCGTTAAAAGCCCTATGCCAATACTTAATTGTAATGCCTTCCATGTACGAAAAAACATATCACGCCCAAGCCAGTCAGTTCCAAACAAATGGGAAAAGCTTGGCGCTTGGTTTTTCTCCATTAAATGAATCGACAACCTCTCCCCCGAGATCAAAAAAGGGAAAAGGAAAAATAGGAGTAATATGATAGCAGGTACCCAAAATTTCCTAGTCATAATCCAGCTTCCCCCTTTTCGCGACGAATTCTAGGGTCAACCAGAGAATAAAACATATCCGCCAAAAAATTCCCTAAAAAGACAAAACAAGCACTTATCACAACTATTCCTAGCAATAATGGAACATCCCCATTTAATCCAGCATCCACGATCGCTTTCCCTAAACCTGGATAACTAAAAACCTGCTCTAGTAACACAGCTCCCCCAAATAGCTCGCCAAATGAAGCAAAATGGACTGAAATCGCTGGTAGGATCATATTGCGTAAACCATGTCGCTTGAACAAAGCTAGTCCACTAAGGCCATTTGCTCGTGCTTGAAGTATGTAAGGTTGCTTTAACACATCGATCATTTTTTCCCTTGTATGTAAGCAAACATTTGCAATACCGATAATACTTAAGGTGATCGCTGGTAATATAGCATGATAGAGTCTATCCATTATAGTTATTTCACTTGTCGTTATACCAACTGGGGCACTTAGCCCAATCGGGAACCAGTCAAGCCATACGGAAAAGATCATCAGCAATAGTAGCCCGAGCCAGAAACTAGGAGTTGAGAGAAGTAAATAACAATAACCCCTTATGAAGTGATCCGTTTTACTTCCTTGCTTCATAGCCGCAACAGCCCCTAGCAATAATCCTATCACCCCTGACAAAAGCCAAGCAACTGCCAGGAGTAGGATAGAGGAAATAAAACGGTCAGCAATCACATCAAGGACAGGAGTACGATAAATGAAAGATGTCCCAAAATCTCCAGTTATCACGCTAGCTAACCAATGCACATATTGGCTAATAAACGATTCATTTAATCCCCAGTATTCCTCAATAGCAGCTCTTTGTTCTGGACTAACCTTCATCATATCTGCCCCAATATATGCTTGGACTGGATCGATAGGCGATAGACGAATGAGTAGATAGGTGATAAAACTAACAGCTAGAAGTAGCAATAGTAATCTAATTATTTTTTTTACGACAAAAATTGATAGATTTCTAGTCAATTCTTCCATTTCCATTCTGTAATAAAATCTGTGATTGGCCAGCCGTGTCCATGTGGTTGTACCTTTTGATCTCCAATATCCAATCCTTCCTTCACATAATAGATGTGATGAATATTGACGAGCCATACCCATGGTGCATCACCTTTAGCACTTACCCCCGTTTTTCCATCCCATTGTATTTTTTTCCAATATTCATTAGCCTTTTCTTGGGAGGTTTCCTGAATCGCTTTTTGAAAATATTGATCAATCGTTTGATTAGCATAATAATTGCTATTATAATATTCGACTCCTTGCATTTTTGAGCTAAATAAATAATACAATTCAACAGGATCATGACTTCCCCAGCCCATCATAACTGGATTGGCATGCATCACCTTTTCTAAATCATTCCAGC
The DNA here is from genome assembly GCF_055392695.1 of Gracilibacillus sp. JCM 18966. Lineage (NCBI taxonomy): Bacteria > Bacillati > Bacillota > Bacilli > Caryophanales > Bacillaceae > Gracilibacillus > Gracilibacillus sp. JCM 18966. The sequence continues at coordinate 4,116,378 of NZ_AP043883.1, forward strand.
TCTTTCCTTCGGTCTTAACCTCGATACCGAATTCGTTCATCATTTCTGCAAATACTAATGAAAGAGACTGTCTGAGTTGATCACCTGTTGGATAGTATAAGGTAAACGATGCTTTTATTTCGTCTTTCTGATAGATTCCGTCTGTACCCTTTTTCCAGCCACCTTCTTGCATGAGCTGTTTTGCTTTTTCTACATCATACTCCACTACTGCATCCTCATTACCCCAAGGCAGTCCATCCACACTGGAAAAGGATTTTGTTCCTTCTCCATTTAAAACACCGTCAACGATTGCTTGTCGATCGACTGCATAGTTCATCGCTTGACGAATATAGAGATCACTCGTCACCTCGTTTCCTACTCTTTCGCCTGCCTCGTTCTCATACGGCTCTGGTATAGGTAGCATCACACCTCGATTATCCACACTTTTAAAGGAAAGGCGGTTCATTCCTGATATATTTTGTTCAGCTAAAGTTGCAGGGACGGATAATACATCAACTATACCTGTTTTTGCTGCAGCAAGCGCTTGATCTTCTTCTATAAATAAAAAGGTTAGCCTCTTAAACTCTGGTTCTTCCCCATAATAGTTTGGATTTTTTTCAACAATAAGTTGTTCGCCTTTGCGCCATTCCACCATTTGGTAAGGTCCTGTACCGATAGGGTTTTCAGCATAGTCATTCCCATATGCATGCTTTGGGACAATCCCGAGTGTTAGTAATGTTGTGATAAAAGTAGATTGAGGTTTTTCTAGATGAAAAACGACTTCATCTTCGCTTTTTACTTCAATCTTCTTTAGATTGCTCAAGTCAACCACAGATTGTGCCTGCATTGCTGTTTCATATGTAAAGGATACATCCTCTGCTGTAAGCTCTTCTCCATCAGAGAATACGACATCCTCTCTTAACTGCACCGTCCAATGCAAGCCATCCCCTGATACTTGATAATCTTTAGCTAGGTCTGTTGTGATTTCAAGGTCTTGATCTCGCTTTAAGAGCGTGCTTTGGAACAATGGTGATCCATATCGTCCCCAGCCAGTTGTTGGATCAAATCCTGCCTCAGGTTCTCCGCCAATGGCTAATGTTAAAGTCTCTGGATTATGTTGTTCCTCCTTAGACTGGGCCGTTTCTTTTTGACTGCAAGCTGCTAGCATACAAATGATCACTAAAAAAATTGAAATGAAACGAAAGCTTCTCATATAATCCCCACTCTATCTGTCATTATGATGAATCTAAATGTTATTTTGATTCGCTATCCGATGAATCATCACCGCATTATAAGCTCCGCCAAATCCATTATCAATGTTGACAACACTTATTCCTGATGCACAAGAATTTAGCATCGTTAAGAGAGCGGAAAGCCCATTAAAGCTTGCCCCATATCCAATACTAGTTGGAACTGCTATAACTGGATGGGAAACAAGTCCACCTACAACACTAGGTAGAGCTCCTTCCATGCCTGCTATTACAACCGTAACAGTTGCCTTCCTTATCTCATCAATATGTGCAAGTAATCGATGAATACCAGCGACACCAACATCATAGAAGCGTCTTACTTCTACTCCATATGCTTCAGCTGTTTTAGCAGCCTCTTCTGCAACGGGAAGATCGGATGTTCCTGCACAGACTATCGAGATATATCCCTGATAATGAACACTTTCCTCATGATTTTTCATCAACAATATCCGAGCTGTTGGATCATAGCTAAAATTCGGTAAATGCTCCAAAATAATCTGTGCTTTTTCTAATTCGACTCTAGTAACTAATATATTCTCATTTTTCGCCATCATTGCCCGGGAAATATCGATAATATGTGCAGGCTCTTTTCCTTCCCCAAAAATCACTTCAGGAAATCCTTGGCGCTTTGTTCGATGATGGTCTACTTTTGCAAAGCCTAAATTTTCAAAGGTAGCGAGCCTTTTCTTTGCTTCTTCTGCTGTTAATAAGCCTTTTTCTACCTGTTTTAAAATATCCTCTAACATTATTTCACAACCTATTTTTATTCGAAGTATTTTTGTATATCCTTTGCTAACAGCTGATAACGGATAAAGACCTTCTGATATTGCTGATGATTACTCTTATTCGGCTGTACAACTTGGTTAATGGGGATGTTTTGTTTAATCGCTTCAAACGAATCTACTTTTCCAATAGCAACAAGCGCTGTCCACCCTGCTCCCCATGCTGCACCATGATGAGTATCTGCTAGCTGAATTTCTTTTCCAAAGACATCTGCTAGAATTTGCACCCACAATGGAGACTTGGAAAGCCCACCATTTACAGAGATGCTAGTTGGTGATCCTGCAATTTCTTCTAATGATTGACTAATTTGATATAGATTAAAGACAATACCTTCTAAAACTGCTCTCACTAGGTGTGGTCTTTTATGTGTTACACTAAGCCCAAAAAAGTTACCACGCGCATTTTGATTCCAGACTGGTGCACGCTCCCCATTTATATATGGAATAAATAATAGTCCATCGGCACCAATGCCGATATTGTCCGCATCTTTTAAAAATTCTTCATGGGTTCCTTTATATTCTAGCATATCTTTTAACCATTGAAGGGCAATTCCACCATTATTTGTTGGTCCACCGATAATAGACGTATTCTCTGTAAAAGCATAGCTAAAGGTTTCTTGATTGTCATTTACATGCTGACCTGAAATAAGCTGACGAATAGCTCCACTTGTTCCAACAGAAATCGCAACCTCCCCAGGTTTTATTGCACCATTTCCAAGGTTGGCTAATTGGCCATCAGCAGCCCCAATCACAAGCTTTACATCTATTGGCCAGTCTAATTCCTGTGCAATACTTTCCTTTATACTACTAATTATTTCAGTAGGAGGAACAATTTCTGATAACTGGTCACGTTCTACTCCGGCAATTTTTAGCGCTTCTTCGTCCCAATCTAATGATTGTATATTCATTAATCCGGTTGCAGATGCCATCGAATAATCCGTTATTCTTTTGCCAAACCATTTGAAAAGAATGTATTCTTTCATGGACATAAAATAACTTGCTTGTTTGTATGGGGAGTAATCCGTTTCCTTCATCCACATTAACTTCAGTAATGGTGACATAGGATGGATAGGTGTTCCTGTTTTTGTGTATACACGCTTCTTCGTCGCTGGATCCATTCTTTGCACAAGCTCACTGCTGCGGCCATCTGACCAGATCAGCATATTGGACAGTGCCATTCCTTTTTCATCGACACAAATCAAGGAATGCATAGCACAAGAGATCCCAATCGTTATAACACGATTCTTTTTGGTTAAGGAGAAGATTTCTGCTAGAACATTTTTGGTGCTTTTTTCTATTTGATCAGGGTTTTGCTCCACATAAGCTATTTCCGGGTAAATTGTTTCAATAAACTGTTCCGACTCCGCCAATACCTTCCCTTCTAGATCAAAAGCAATGGCTTTAACACTAGTTGTACCTATATCTAAACCAATGACAACTTCCTGCATAAGACTCTCCTCCGTTATTTTTAGTGAAACCAAAAGCTTTGGACATACTTCCAAAGCTTTCCCCAATTTCTATTATGAACGATTAACATGGGATAAGGTGGTATTCATACTACCACTTTTATAACCTACTAGGTCCATTGTTACAAATTTATAACCATAGCTTTGCAGTTTTTCAGTAACACGCTGATGATTTGCTAGTAGTTTTTGCATATCTTGGGGTTCAACCTCAATCCGAGCGATATCATTATGTGTACGAACACGAACCTGTCGCAAACCGAGTGTTTTTAAAAAGGCTTCTGATTTATCCACCTTCGTTAATTTCGCCTGGGTGATTTTTTCTCCATAAGCGATTCTCGATGAAAGACAAGCAAACGATGGCTTATCCCACGTTGGTAGCCCCATTTCCTTTGATAGCTGACGAATTTCTTCCTTAAAAAGATTGGCCTCTTGTAAGGGACCACGAACCCCTTGTTCCTTCGCTGCACGCATTCCTGGACGATACTCACTTACATCATCTGCAATCACACCATAAATTATATTTTGGTATTTTTTTTGTTGCATAATAGGAACTAGATGATCAAATAAGCTATTTTTGCAAAAATAACATCTATTTTTATCATTTTCTGTATAGCCTGGTATCGCCAATTCACTTGTTTGGATAATTTGATGATTAGCTCCTATTAAAGCTGCAAGACTTTTTGCTTCTTCTAGTTCACTAGTTGGATATGTCTCTGAATCCGCAGTAACTGCTAAGACATTGTCCACACCAAGTGTATCGACAGCAGTCTTTAATAAAAAGGTACTGTCCACACCTCCTGAAAATGCGACTACTACTCTTTTCATTTCTTGGAGAATAGATGTCAACGCTTGGTATTTTGATTCGATTTCCATACTATCTCTCCTCCCCAAAAATTAAATAGTCATACTGCCAAATCCACCATCCACTCGTAAAAAGGTCCCTGTCACAAATCCACTTGCTTTATCAGATGCTAAATATACAGCAGCTCCTTGAAGCTCTTCAGGTTCGCCAAAACGATTCATCGGGGTATGGTTCATAATGGATTGAACTCTTTCTTCACTTAATATTTTACGGTTTTGTTCTGCTGGAAAGAACCCAGGAATAATAGCATTCACTCGAATATCGTGTGGTGCAAATTCGCGTGCTAAAAATTGTGTCACACTATTCATCGCAGCCTTCGAAGCAGAATAAGTAAACACTTTGGATAATGGTGTAGTGGAGGATACAGAAGAAATATTAATAATACTACCCCCACGTTTTTGTTCCATCATTTTTTTAGCAAAAATTTGAGTTGCAAATACGACTCCTCTTAAATTGACATCCATAATCTTATCCCATTCTTCTGTTGCTAGATCTAGAAATGGTGTTGTACTATTCATACCAGGTGCGTTGAGGAGAATGTCCCAGCCACCTGTCCATGCCTCAATTTCTGTGGCAACATTTTCTACGGTTGCTAAATCACTTACATCCGCTTGAAAGGCCTTTGCCTCCCCACCATTAGCATTTATTTTTTGGGCGACCTCCTCTGAAGTCTCCCTATTTCGACCGACTATTGCGAGCTTTGCTCCATGCTCAGCCAGCCCTTCGGCAATCGAGCTACCTAGTGTACTATTTCCCCCAAGTGCTACAGCAACTTTCCCTGTTAAATCGAATAATCTACTCATGCTCCTACTCCTTTATAAGAAATTTCCGTCTTTATCAAAAGCTAATTCATAAAGATCCGTTATTTTTTCTAGGTTCTCATGTGCTTCCACATCTGATAGCATATTTTCTGATACTTCAATTTCACCAATCTCCAGCGTATTCTTAATTCGAACTACCCTGGCTTTTGTAAAATTCAGAATATTACATGTTTTGATCGCTGCTTGGATAGCAGTTTTATCAGATGGCATGGCCGTTGAGATATGAGTTGGACCAACTACTGTTGATGTTAGGCCATTAGCATAGGTAGTTTCCCGATCCATCTTATCGACAAGCTTTTGGGTGGTGAAGTCTGCTGTACCAACCCCATTGGCATTTCCTTCTGTCTGTTTCGTTAAATCTAGCACAACCATTTTGGTCACCTCTGGCCCGCCATAAGCATAAGGAGTCGGATAACGCCCTGTAATATTTGGGTCCATGCCATCCCCACTAATGTTCTTACCGATTTCATCAATGACTAACACATCGATTTGATCGAAGAAAAGCTTTGGTAAGGACGCCTTAGCAAGCCTCTGTAAATCTGGTTCCTTTTCTTCGATTTCTTCAGGTAATAAAACCTCTAGTTTTGCTACCTTATCAAATGCATTTTCGACTGTGGCCACTGCAAATAGGATCGGCATTTTATCGATAATAATTTTAGCCATAGCTGGCACATGCTCAGCCATATGCTTAAAGCCTAATTGGTGACAAGCCTCTGCACCCTTTTGTTTGCCGAGCCCTATACTGATCATTTTCATAATTCCACTTTCAACAGGACCACGAAATGCCGTATGCGGTTTCACTCGATTAATGACGACAATACCATCAGCTTCTGAAGCGATTTTATCGACATAGATTGGTAGACCATTTTCTAGTTCATCAATTTTGATCACTTCCATGGAGGAACGAATCTCAGCACCTACTATTTCTTCTTTTACACCTAAATGCTCTAAAACCGCTTTTTGCCCAGGTCCGGTAGCGCCGCCATGACTCCCCATGCATGGAACGATAAATGGCTTTGCGCCATGCTTTTTTAAAAAGTCGATCGTAGTTTTGGTCATTTCTACTAGACGATCTAAACCACGACTACCTACTGCAACCGCAATTTCCATTCCTGGCTTGACCTGTTGTGCTAATTGCTTTTGATCAAATTGTTCTAATAAGACATTGCTCAGGTTATCAATCTTTTTATCATCAAAGGACTGTTTTACCTTGACCATTTTAGGAATCGGAATATCTTGTACAAGCTCATGTAATATACTCAACCTAATCACTCCTTATCAATTTTAAAATAGAACACGAGAAAGGTATATAATCACTGTAACAGTAAGCATACTGGCAACCGTTGAGAATAAAACCGTCTGTGCGGCAAAATCTGGATGACTTTTGTATTCCTCTGCAATCACAGCACTATTAACAGATGTAGGCATTGCGGATGCAATAAATAATGCTTGTGCCATCACTCCTTCTAAGCGGAATACAGTGATAATCATAAGAGCAACGATAGGTCCACCTATTAATCTAATAAAAACACTAACATAGACAGAGATTAATCCTTTTTTAAATTCCATCTTGGCTACCTGTGCCCCTAACGTAAGTAAAGCGATTGCAATCATAGCATCTGCTATGTAATTGGCAGATACCCAGATCGGTTCGGGAATAGCTACATTCCATGCATTTAATAGTACACCTGAAAGCATTGCATAAAGGACGGGCATTTTAAAATAACCAAGTGCTGCTTTTAATTTTCCTTCTTTTGCTGCCCTTAACGAAAAGATCCCATAGGAAAAAAGAAAGATATTTTGTAATGTCAGCATAATCACTTGGATCGACATCGCGAATGGATCACTACGAAAAACAAGATCATTAACAGGTACTCCGTAGTTACCAGAATTAAAGAACATAACACTATTAGCAAATGTCGTCTTCTTTCCACCTGTTATATTCATCACCTTAGCTACAATGAGAGCAACAAAGTTTAGTAATACAACGAGCAGGATAAAAAACAAGAGAACCTTGATAAACAATGCTAATCCAAATGTTGCACTATACAGCTTCACAAATATAAATCCAGGTACAAGAAAATAAATGTTAAGCTTCGCCAATGTGGAAAGATCTAATTTGAATTTCAAATGCAAATAAAAGCCTATCGCCATTAGGATAAAAACAGGGAGAATGATGTCTTTAAAAATCACGAAAAATTGCTCCATGTAATTCCTCCCCTTCTTCTAGCTAACAAAATAACAACGTTGTTATACTTATATTATCACATATTCTTATAAATGGAAACTCAAACTTTCGCTTAAGGTTTTCCGATAATTCCGCCACTATCTATAGTGTTTCCGCCACTTCTAAGAGTTTTCTCGCCACTTTTTCTTTTTTCCCGCCATTTATCCTTGTTATTCTACGATGGACCTTCACAACAAAAGCTGTTTTCCAGACTTTCTCTGAAAAACAGCTTTTGTATCTATTATTTTGTCACATCGATCGCTTTCTCTTGTGCTTGTAGACATAGTTCCGCTGCTTTGAAGGCATGCTTTTGCGTCATTGCATTTTCGGTACGATTGATACAATCCTTAATTAGCTCACCAAAGAATGGATAGCCCACTTTTCCAGTTACATCGAAATGCTGCTCACCATCCTTATTAACAAGGTACACCTGATTACCGCCAGTGTCACGAGCCAAATCTACGTATTTCCGTACCTCGATCGTTCCTTCCGTCCCAACGATAAATGTTCGACCATCTCCCCAAGTGCTTAATCCATCCGAAGTGAACCAATCGACACGGAAGAATTGAGTTGCCCCATTATTTCCTCTTAATGTGGCATCACCATAATCCTCAAGCCCTGGATACTCAGGATGGTCGTAATTGCCAATTTTACTATGTAACACCTCCCCATCCTCACAGCCTGCATAAAATAGGAATTGCTCTATTTGGTGACTACCAATATCACAAAGGATCCCACCATATTTTGCTTTCTCAAAAAACCAATCAGGTCTGCTCGGTGCATTTAAACGATGTGGGCCAAAGCCTGTTACTTGAATAACCTTACCGATAGCCCCTTGTTTGACAAGCTCTCCTGCAAAGACGGCACTTTCCACATGAATACGTTCACTATAATACACCATATATTTCTGTCCTGTTTCTTCCACAACTTTCTTCGTTTCTTCCAATTGAGCTAGTGTCGTAAAAGGACCTTTATCTGTAAAATAATCCTTTCCTGCACGCATGACACGATTTCCTAATGTGCTTCGTTCTGATGGAATTGCAGCAGCAGTAACTAGCTTTACTTCTTCATCTTCTAAGATTTGATCAAGAGAATCTGCTTTTTTTGCCTGTGGGAATTTTTCTATAAAATGAGCTACCTTATCGTCATCAGGATCATATACCCATTTTAATGTTGCGCCTGCTTCTACTAGACCATTGCATTGACCAAAAATATGGCCATGGTCTAAGGCAACAGCGGCAAAAACAAATTCTCCCTCCTTGACCACTGGATTTGGTTTCCCCTTCGGAGCATAGTTCATCCCATCCGCTTTACTCATTTGTACACTCTCCTTCTACTGATTCTTTATCTACCATTGTAAGTGTTTTCACTGAATTTTACTATTAAAACCAATCGGCATAACCCATTTTTCGTAGATTCTCTGCTGAATCATGTAAACAATCAAACGGGTCCCGTCCATAGGTATCATCTTGTTCAATAAGAAAATGCTCTGCACCCGCTTCTAGACTTGCTTCGATAATGGCTGGCATGTTCAGATTTCCTTCACCAACCTCTGCGAATTCTATTAGATTGATAAATTTATTATGAAATTTGCTTCGGTCCTGTAAATCTTCTGCTGTCAAACCTAAATTTCCGATCCGATAATCCTTTAAATGAATAAGAGCAACACGTCCTTTATACTCCCGTATAAGCTGAACAGGATCTACGCCAGCTCGATGAATCCAATGAACATCCAACTCAAAACCTAATAAAGACGTATTTTCCTTCATGATATCGAGCAAAAACTTTCCGTCATAGCGCTCAAACTCGATATGATGGGTATGATAATAGAGAGAGATTCCCTCTGAATGAAGCCTCTGTGCCATTTTCTCAGCACGAGAGATATAATCCATTATTTTATCCTTATCTCCCATAATCGTTACAGGAAGCATTCCAATACGAATAAACTGACAATCTAGTTTTTTACAATCGGCAACAATCTTTTCAAAATTATCTTCTAGGTTTTCGTTATCTCCATCAAGAGGGGCTGTTATAGACGTAATGGTTATCGAAAAATCCTTACTTGCTCTTCTCATTTCCTCTACATTTTCTGGTGTCATCGGTATTTGAGATACCTCTACAGAATGAAAGCCAAGCTCGTGGAGCTTTTTCATTGTTTGATAGGCTCCGTTCTCAGCCACCTTGCCTTTTAACATCATCATTTGAACACCGATTTTCCCTTTTTTCATTGGAATACCTCCATTGTAATAGGTTTTTTCGCTTCTGATGAATTACGAATTAATTGAATCATTTCCATCGAAACGAAAGCATCTCTAACATGTATGTAATCACATGTACCGCCAAGAATTTCCTGATAAAAATGGGCAATTAATTTGGCATGACTAGCTCCATAATAAAACTTAGAGCCAGGTAGCTTTGTGTCTTCTGTCACCCTTTTTTTCTGCCCATCTTCTGTCGTGATGGTTAGTATACTATCTTTTATCGTTAATATAGCCTTTTCTAACATTACTTGAAATTCAATCGATGAATTTTGTGCATTGGAAACAGTGGCAAAGAATAACCCTGTAGCACCATTGTTAAATTTTATATAGGCAGTAGCTGTGTCTTCAATATCATATTCATAATCTAATAGTTGATCAATGGAACCGCGAATGGATTCGATCTCCCCGCCAACTAACTGTATTAAATCTAACGTATGGATCGCTTGATTAATCATTACACCACCACCAGCTGTTTTAAGAAAACCGCGCCATGGTTTGGCATCATAATAAGCCTTAGGCCGATGCCATGTCACCAGTCCTTTTAATCCAATGATTTGCCCATATTTTTTACTCGAAACCATTTGTTGTAATGCTTTTACCGTTTCGTTTAAACGATTTTGTAGACAGACACCAATTTTGATATTTGGATGATTTTCTTCCAGTTCAACGATAGCTCTGGCATCCTGGATGGAGTGGGCTAATGGCTTTTCTAACAAAACATGCACACCAGCTTCTACAGCTGTTTTTGTAGCCAAATAATGAAGGTGATGTGGTAAGCAAATGTGAACACAGTCTAATGGTTGTTCTGTTAGCATTTTAGCGAAATCCGAATAAAACGGTATTCCATCAAACCTTTCCTTCTGTGATAGATCTAAATCACAAACGGCAGCTAACCGAGCATCCTCCATTGCTTGGATAGACTTTAAATGAATAGAAGAGATATCCCCAAGTCCGATTATCCCTACATTAAGCATAGGTGCACCTACTTTCTCTCTGCTTCGCGTCGTTTCGTTAATTCCTCTAAGTATAGATCCTCATCAATTGGTATACTTACTTCCTGATTTAACCAGCTTGACAAGTGCATGGCGTTTGCTAGCTCTACACCATGAATTCCATCACTACCAGGAGCGATTAGTGGCGTTCCATCTAAAATGTTTGCGGCAAAGTTTTCTAATACAGCTTGGTGCTGTCCACCCCACATACTGTCAAACTCGATCATTTCTTCCTCATAAATTGCTCCAGGGCCGTCTCCACGTAATATCTCGGAAACCTCATGCATCGACATCGTAGCACTCATTTCACTTTCTGGTTTCAAAAGTCGCTTAATGTTTACTTTTTTACTATTATCTACGACGATTTTCCCCTTGTCCCCAAGGATTTCTAATCGATCAGTGCCCATGACATCATGTGTACATGTAATAAATACACCGGTTGCGCCATTACCATAATCAAAAATGGTCGTCACATCATCCTCCACTGGTATATCACGCTGGAATCCATACTGAGCTTTTGTATACACTTTTTTTGGCATGCCACAAATCCACTGGATTAAGTCAATTTGGTGTGGGGCTTGATTAACGAGAACTCCGCCACCTTCGCCATCCCATGTTGCTCGCCAAGTTCCTTGATCATAATAGCCCTGTGGACGCCACCATGTGGTAATGATCCAATTTGTCCGTCGAATCTTGCCAATCTCTCCATTATCGATAATTTCTTTTACTTTTTGATACAATTTGTTTGTTCGCTGGTTAAACATGATTGCATAGGTTAAATGTGGCTTCTGCTTCGCAAATTCATTGATTTCTCTTACCTGTTTTGTATACACACCTGCTGGTTTTTCTAATAATGCATGGATATCACGCTTTAATGCTTCTATCCCCATCTCTGGGTGTAAATAGTGTGGGACACAGGTTACGATAGCATTGACATTTTTACTTTCTAACATGTCCAAATAATTTTCATAAAATGGGGTTTCAGGGTAGCGCTCCTCTGCCAGCTTCCTCTTCTGTGGATCATGGTCACAAATAGCCCCAAGCTCCATATTGGAGATTTTACCTTCTTGAAGAAAGTTTGCGTACGCATTACCTTGCTGTCCTAGACCGATAACACCTAATTTTACCTTTGCCATTTGACTCACTCCTTAAAGATTTTTAATCGTTCCATTCGATACGTTTTTGCAGTGATGCCCATCTGTTTCTTAAAAAATCGACTTAGATGTGAAACGCTTTCAAATCCACTCTCATCAGCAATTTGCTGTAATGTCTTTCTTTCTTCTACTTCTAATAGGTATTGAACTTGCTTCAGTCGACATGCCATCACATATTCCATCACGGTAAAACCCGTCATTTCCTTAAATACGTGCGAGACATATGATTTACTAAGGTTTAGCTGTGTGGCGATTTTATCAATCGAGAGCTTTTCGTGAAAATGCTGTTGGATATATGTTGCAATCCTTTCTGCCTGCCATGTTTTATCCAATTTCTTTGATATCACTTTAATGGACGATGTATTCCCAAGCCGATTGACGATGATCAGCACCTGTACAAGCAATGCCTTCAGTTCCCACTCTTGCTCTTGTTTAGACATAGGCTCATGATTAATTTCACTCATTTGTTTAATCAGTCCAGCTAATTTATTCACTTCTTGCTTGTTTGTTGTCCTTATTAAGCAATGCCCAAGCTTGTGAAAAACGTCTAATAAACTAGAAGCATTTAAGGATGAAAGTAATGTTTCGATGGAATGTGGTGCAAAATGAACATGGCTTCGTATGTACTCACTGTTTATCGGTACATTCGGTTTATGTAGTGCCAATCCGTCCATTAATAAAATATCGCCTGGCTGTAAATCGTATATCTGATTATGGATCAAATAACGACAGGTTCCTTTATGAAATAAATATATTTCATATTCAATATGGGAATGGGCCTTAATTTTGCCAGCTTCTCCTTCTAATCGATAGTTCACTTTAAAGTTTTTCAATGAACATCACCTAACCTATTATACTTTTGATTCTATTGTATACGATTAGATAAAAAAATAACTACTATTGCTTTATTTTTCCGTTTTTTTGACTGAGAGTGCTCTTATGATGAACATGGCTACAAAAAAGTAATTAAAGTAAGCAAAAAAACGAACGATCCTTTAAAATCGTTCGTTTTATTTGCCTTTTAAAACGAGTTTCCATCACCGCTTTGTCAAAATACTTCACTTTCCCGCAGGAGTCTGCGTATTTTGACAACAATATCTTTATCATTCGTCTTTCTAGTATGTTTTTTTCTTTATGATCTATCGATAAAGTTTTTCTTGTATTAAGGTTCAAAGATCGATGGCAAGTATAGTGAAATCTCAGGTACATAAGCGACAAGTAAGACCACGACAATCATTGCCGCATAAAATGGGATCATTCCCTTGGATGCTTTTTCGATAGGAATTTTTCCGATTGCCGATCCTACAAACAGCACAGAGCCAACTGGAGGTGTCACTAAACCTACTGCTAAACAGATGATAAGCAGAACTCCGAAATGGATAGGATCAATACCTACAGTTGTTGCCACTGGAAGTAGGATAGGTGTTGTAATTAAAATCAATGGTGCCATATCCATTACCATACCTAATAAAAGTAAGATAATCACTATAAACAGAACGGTGATGGCATCATTTGGAGAGATACCGATTAAGAAATCAGATACCATTGCTGGCACCTGAAGTAATGCTAATAACCAGCCAAATGCAGAAGAGGCAGCAATAAGAAACATAACCATTGAAAGTGTTTTAAACGTTCGGTATAGGATAACCCCCATTCTTGCTAACGGTATTTCCCGATAGACAAAGAATGTAATAATGAATGCGTATAATACTCCGATAGCGGAAGATTCCGTAGCAGTGAAGAACCCACTAAGAATTCCTCCCATAATAATAACAACCGTTAATAAGCCTAGTAAACCTTCCCACATAATACGAGGGATCTCCTTACGATCAATGACTTCTCCTTTTGGATAGTTTCGTTTAACTGCGATGACATAAGTTAAAACCATCAAGGCAATCCCAAGAAGTAATCCTGGACCAAGTCCTCCCATAAATAGGGCTCCGACAGAAACACCACCTGCTGCCGTTGAATAGATAATCATATTATGACTTGGTGGGATTAATACACCTTGTGCAGCACTAGAAATCGTGACAGATACCGAATAATCAGAATCATAACCATTTTTCTTCATCATCGGTATTAAAACAGAACCGAGAGAGGAGGTATCTGCTAATGCTGATCCAGAAATACCACCAAAGAAAGTACTTGCCAATACATTCACCATAGCAAGACCGCCTCTAATTTTTCCAATGATAACATTCGCAAAATTGATCAATCGACGAGAAATTCCTCCTTCATTCATAATCTCACCAGCTAATATAAAAAATGGAATAGCTAATAAAGAAAAGGAATTCACGCCACTTACCATACGTTGTAAAATAGCGGCTAAATCTATATCCATATACATTCCTGTTATTAAGGAAGACAAGATCAGCGTAAGTGCTATTGGGACTCTACATAATAATAAAATAATAAAGCTTCCTATTAATATAGCGACTTCCATCCTTCTTACACCTCACTTATCTCTTCTGTTAAATCTTGGTGTAGCCCTTTAGTAAATAACAATTCCACGCCATATAATGTAAGGAAAAAGCCGGACACAGGTATACTTGCATATAGGAAACTACTCGGTAATCCTGTACCAGGCATCGTGGACGCTCCCATTAGAACAACAAACTGATAGCCATAATAGATCATCATGATCCCAAAGCCAATAATTAATATCTTCGAAAAATAATCAAATAGATGCTGAATCGACTTAGGTAGCTTATTGATAACAAGACCTAGGGCTATATGCAATCTTGCCTTTACACCATAAGCAATTCCTAAAAAGCTAATCCATACTAACAGTAATCGAGAAAGTTCCTCAGACCAAGATGGAGTGTAATCGAAAAATTGCCGAGAAAAGACTTGAATAATAATGACAATCGCCATAGATCCAAGCATTGTTAGAACAATTCCAATTAGCATCTTGTTTAGTAGAGAAACGATTTTTTTAAAAAGATTCATAAAATCTTCCTCCTTCTAGCTAACAAAACTATTTCGTTAGCTTCTCAATCCAATCTCCATATTGCGATTCATATTCATCGTAAACTGGCTGAACTGCCTCTCTCCATACTGCGATATCTTCTATTTCTGTTAATTCACTTCCTGCTTCCTCTACAGCTTGCTTGGACTCTTCCACTAATTCAGTCCACGCCTCTCGTTGGACAGCTACCGATTCTTTTGCAGCTTCCTTGAAGGCTTGTTTATCCTCTTCACTTAAGCTATCCCACAACTTTTGAGAGCCAATAACAATCTCTGGTGTTCCAGAATAACCATTAACCGTATAATATTTAGCTACCTCATAGTGGTTACTCGTGTAATAGCTTGGGAAGTTATTTTCCGCTCCATCAATGACTCCTGTTTGTAATGAAGAGTAAACTTCCTCATAGGCCATTGGTGTGGCAGATGCTCCTAATGCCTCTACAACAGAAATTGCTAAATCAGATTGTTGAACACGTAATTTTAATCCTTCTAGATCCTCTGGCTTCTCAATCGGACGTTTCGAGTTATAAAAAGCTCGTTCACCAGAGTCATAGTAAGCTAACCCAACTAAGCTCGTACCTTCAAATGTTTGAAGTAGTTCTTCTCCAATGTCTCCATTTAATTTCTCCCATTTCTCCTCTTCACTCTCAAATAGAAATGGCATGGATAGAACACCAATCTTATCATTAAACTGTGTTAGGGGTGTGGCATTTACCCGAGCGAGATCGATGGAACCTAATTGTACCTGCTCGATAACACTCACTTCATCCCCTAGCTGTCCACCAGCGTATACGTCAATTTTATAACGACCATCTGTTTTTTCCTCTACTAATCTTGCAAATTCTTTATCTCCAACAGTTGTTGGGTAATCCTCTGGTTGATTTTCAGCAAGCTTTAATGTAATAGTTTCCCCACTACTATCGCCACTACTTCCTTCCTTGTTATCAGATGAATTACTACAGGATGCTAATAACATGATAGCGCTTACCATAACAATAAACATAAGAAATATCTTTCTCTTCATGTTGTCCTCTCCAATCTGTTAAAATTAACTAACTCCCACATTAGTTTATTGGGTAAATTAATTAGTTGAGATCATTATAAATGAAAACGTTTTATATTTCAATATTTTTTTAAGATTACCTTATTTCCTTTGTTTTTTCTATATTAACGAATCGGTTAAGCTCATCATTTTAATTCTATTAAATCTATCTAGTAAACAAATTATCATCTTTCTTGTGAATTTATAGCCAGTTTTACATTGATTTGTTATAATTCCATTTAATATAAGTTTACATCTATAATTTATCCGTTAAACAAATAACTATTTGAAAAAGGGGGAGAATCGTGATAGGAGATGGAACCTATATAAAAAAAATGAATCGTGATCTGATCCTGCAGGAAATATTTACTCAGAAAAAAATCTCAAGAGCGAATCTATCAAAGAAGACAGGCTTAAATAAAGCAACTATATCTAGTCAGGTTGGAGATTTAATCAAGGACCATTTTATCTTTGAGACACAGGAAAAACATAGTGGTTTAGGTAGAAGACCTATTTTACTATCTATCAATGAAGAAAGTGCGTATTTTTTAGGGATCGATTTAGATTATGAAAACATTCTATTTAATGTGATGAATCTTAAAGGAGATACAGTCCTTTTTGAGAAAGTCGATTTATTTTCCGATATTTATGAGGAGATAGTTGAGCTTTTAGCAAATAAAATTTCCCAATATAAAACAATTTTCGCTGATTCAACCTATGGTTTAGCACAAGTAACGATTGGTATTCATGGAACTGTTTCTACAGATGAAACGATTTATTTTATTCCAAAATATCAATGGCGAGAGAAGGATTTAAAGAAGGATCTGATGGCTAGAGGTATAAAAAACGTCTATATAGAAAATAATGCAAACCTTTCTGCTTATGCTGAAAAAGTTTTTTACTACCATCAAAGCAATCATTTATTAAATATTACATTATCTACAGGAATTGGTGCTGGAATTATTATTAATGGAAATTTACAAAAGGGATACAATGGACATGCCGGCGAAATCGGGCATATGATTGTTTATCCGAAAGGAAGGCCTTGTCGTTGCGGCAATGAGGGCTGCTGGGAGCGATATGCCTCTGAACCAGCACTGTTGAACCGTGCAAAGCATGTCCTTCCAGTGAACATTTCATCCCATGCAGATTTGGAGAAATTAGTCGATAATCGAGATAAAGACGCGATAAAAGTAATCAACGATTGGTTAGCAGATGTAAGTATTGGTTTAAATAATATTATTAATATTTATAATCCTGAAATGATTGTCTTAAACAGTCCTATTTTAAATTTCTATCCACATGCGTTAGAAGAACTAGATAAACATTTGGTTTCTTCTGTATCGAATTACCATAAGATAGCCGTTTCTGAGCTTGGTGGAAAAGCTGGTGTTGTAGGTGCATGTGCCATAGGTATTCAGCGATTTATGGGACTACCTCAGCTCTCTTTATTAGGAACCAACAATATAACCGTAAATGAAGCTAACCTTTGACTTTCATTCACATGCTAGTAATAATAGTAATAGATACCAGTCATTTGAGAGGAGTTCTACTAACTAAATGGATACACCCCTAGATTACAGCAATATCAAAAAGCTAAAAGTTGAATTAACTCGTTTTATGATGGCATATAAATTTGCACTAGAAGAGGTTAATACGAAAATTAATATACTTCAGCAGGAATTTCAGTATATGCATGATTACAATCCAATTGAACATGTCAAATCACGGGTGAAATCACCCGAAAGTATTATGAAAAAGGTACAAAAGAAAGACCTACCATTTGATCTTGCTACGATTAGAGAACATATTCATGACATTGCAGGAATTCGTATTAATTGCTCTTTTGTATCCGACATATATCGTATTGCTGATATGCTTGAACAGCAAAAGGATATTACCGTTATTCAGAAGAAGGATTATATTAAAAATCCTAAGCCTAATGGCTATAAAAGCCTGCACTTAATTATCCAAATACCTATTTTTATGTCAGATAGAGTGGAAAATGTGTTTACAGAAATTCAAATTAGAACGATTGCGATGGATTTTTGGGCAAGTCTAGAACACAAAATTTATTATAAATATAATAAGGTCATTCCAGAACCCTTACAGAAGGAATTGAAGGATGCAGCTCTATCTGCTAATGAGTTAGACGAGAAGATGGAGCGAATTCATAAGGAAGTCAACAAAATAAAAGCAGCTGACACTCTTGACCAACATAGGGATGACGATCAGGTCGTATTTCCACCTGAGATACTATCCATTATTGCAGAAACAAAAGATCATTAAAAACATTAGAAAAACTCGCATTCGCTCCTCCTTAATCGAATGTGTTAGCTTTTCTTATCCTTTGAATTTTCGCTTCGTCGCATTATTTCTGCAGAAATTTTATACTTTCCAAAGGTATAAAGAAAAACCTATGATTACTTCCATAACATAGGTTTTTCTCATTTAGACTGCTTTTATGGTAGACGATTGCCTGCTGTTCGATACAACTCATACCATTCTTCTCGCGTTAACGAGACATCGGAGGCTTTCGCAATTTCCTTCAATCTTTCTGTGTTCATAGTACCGACGATTGGTTGCATATGAGCAGGATGTCGCAATATCCATGCAATAGCAATCGTTGTTTTCGATACACCTTTTGCTTCACCTATTTCTGCTAACTTTTTGTTTAATTCGGGAAATTGATCATTGTCCACGAAAACTCCACCAAAGAAACCATGCTGGAATGGTGACCATGGCTGTATCGTCATATCATGAAGACGGCTGTAATCTAAAATAGCACCATCACGAACAATGGCTGGATCATCTTCCATATTAACGTTAAGTCCTGCATCTATCATTGGTGTAAACATTAAGCTTAATTGGAGCTGATTCGCAATTAAGTCCTGTTCTACATATTTTTTCAACAATTCAATTTGCATGGGATTATGGTTACTCACACCGAAATGGCGCACCTTCCCGCTTTGCTTCAATTCATGAAATGCCTCTGCAACCTCTTCTGGTTCTACTAATGCATCTGGGCGATGGAGTAATAAAACATCTATGTAATCTGTTTTTAATCTTTTTAAGCTACCATCGACAGAGCTTATAATATGTTCCTTAGAAAAATCAAAAAATCCTTTTCGAATGCCACATTTTGTTTGAATAACGATTTTTTCACGCGTTTGTGGATTCATTTGAATCGCATCTGCAAATATTTCCTCCGACTTTCCACCACCATATATATCTGCATGATCAAAGAAATCAATACCTAGATCCAGTGCATTCTCAATAACACGACTTGCTTCCTGTATCGAAAGCTGATCGATCCGCATACAGCCTAATGAGATTTCACTAGCATGCAAACCACTTTTTCCTAATTCTATTTTTTTCATCTCTGATCCTCTCCTCTCCACAAGGTAGCATTAGTTTATCATACCCTAACTTTGAAAGCGATTAATTAGCTCTAATAGACGTAATGCATATGTGTTGGAGTACTACTTAATAAAACCTCCTGCTTTATCTCTAGAAAAACCTGCTCACCTAAATCGAATGGATCCCCTAGACCTGTTTGAATCTGCCACTCCTCCCCTAAAACCTGCACATTGTAATGCATTTCTTTTCCTTGAAATTGTATCGATGTAATCACTGCTGGAACAGCTTGATTGGAGGACTGCTCCTTAGTTAGGATCAGCTGTTCTGGACGAATCGGATAGTAACCTAATTGCTTCATATCTGGCTCTATTCCAATATCTGGCCACTGAATACTTGGGATCAAATCTGGTGTAAAACGATCCTTCGTCCACTTCCCTTTCATTAAGTTTGCCTTCCCTACGAATTTCGCAACAAATGGCGTCCTAGGATGATGATAAATCTCTGTAGGTGTATCAATTTGTTCTATTTGTCCATTATTCATAACGATGATTCGATCTGCCATTGCTAATGCCTCACTCTGGTCATGCGTAACGTATAGAATGGTTGCATTCGTCAATCGATGCAATGATTGAATTTCACTTCTCATCTCCATTCTGAGCTCTGCATCTAAATTACTTAAGGGCTCATCCATTAGTAGCAGTTCAGGCTTTGGAGCAATGGCTCTTGCTAAAGCGACACGCTGTTTCTGACCACCAGATAATTCACTTGGCATCCTGGTACGGAAGGATTCTAATTCCACTATTTTCAGCACGTCCTCCATGCGTTTCTTCTGATTTTGCTTTATTTCCTCTGATACAAATCGATGATGCTGTAAAGGAAATCGAATATGTTCTGCCACATTTAAATGTGGCCATAGAGCAAAGGACTGAAAAACCATTCCAATATTCCTTTTTTCAGGTGGTAAGGTTTTCGTTGGATTGCCAACCTCCTGATCCCCAATGGTAATCGTTCCTTCTGTTGGTGATAAAAATCCTGCCAATAGCCGTAGTAGCGTTGTTTTTCCACAGCCAGATGGTCCAAGAATTGCAATGAATTCACCCTTCTCTATAGAAAAATCTATGTGACGTAATGCTTCAAAGCTAGAAAATCTTTTACTTAGCCTTTGCACCTTTATAGTCATCTTGCTCGAGCCACCTTTCGATTCCATAAGAATTGTGTGATATACAATAGAAAAAAGCCGAGTAATATGAAAATAATGATCAGACTAGAAAATGCCGTCGAATAAGTAGTATAGCCAGCCTGTTCAAATCCAAAAATGACAACACCTATTGTTTCTGAATTACTAGACCAAAGAAGAGAGGAAACCGTTAATTCAGTTAAAGCTGTCAAAAAAACTAGAAAAGCACCACTTAATATACTTGGTAACAATAATGGTAATAAGATCTTCCTCCATTTCACCCAACTGTTAGAACCACTAACAATCGCTGCCTCTTCCATCGTATAATCAACCTGTAACACTGCCGTAATGCTCCCTCTTACTTGTAAAATGAGGAATCTTGTAAAATAGGCAATAAATAAGATAAGCACAGATCCATAGATTCCAGGATTCCAGCCAGGGATTGGCTCCATCCAAGCAAAAATCATGGATAATGCCATTACCGTTCCAGGCAATGCATATGGTAGGCTTATCGCGATTTCCGATAATTGATTCCACCTATTTGGTTTACGCACACGGAAATAGGCAAACATTGTTCCAATCATTACACCGATAATCGTGATGACGACAGCTAGCTGAACACTATTGCCAATCGCTCTTTTCGCTTTTGGACTCGTTTCTAGTACAAATTGATAGTTTTTCAGGCTGATATGATCCCAAGTAAAATCTACCCCATAAGCAGGAAGTAAAGAGGTCATCCCCATCGCCAAAAGTGGAACTAAGCTAGTCAGTAGTAAAAAACTCCATAATATGATTTCAACGATGACCTTTGATTTTCTTAAAAAAAATCTAGCCTTCTCATCCTCTACCGTTGTTTCGATTCGCTTTGATTTTCTGAGTAAAAGCCATTGCAGGAACGTCCCCATTAAGGCAATTACACCTAACAAAACGGATAGTGTGGAAGCACGTTCAAAAGCAGTGGGACCAAAACCGACAACCTGTTGATAAATATAGGTGCTGAGCACATCAATTTTTGCTGGAATTCCTAGAAAAGCTGGAATTCCGAAATTATCTAAATTGGCTAGAAACGCTAGAAAACCACCACTTGCTATCCCAGGTAATGCTAGTGGTAAGGTCACTCGTCGAAAGGTTTGCCAGCTACTGGCACCCGACACGCGCGATGCATGTTCTACTTCACGTGGTATTTTTCGAAAAACACTAATGGAAAGTAAATAAACGAGTGGATAATGAGAAAATCCAAGTACAAAAATGATGCCACCCATACTATATAAATTAACCGATCCTAATGAAAAGGGAAAAAGTTCTGCTAACTTTTCGTATAAACCATTTGCTCCGAAAAATTGTGTCCATGCCAATGTCGTAATATAAGAGGGTATAACAAAGGGCAAAATGATAAATAGTTGCATTAGTCGCTTTCCCCGAATATCGGTATATGCTACAAGCCAAGCAAAAACAATGCCTAGCGTTACAGAAATAGTAGTAGATCCGAGCACAATGAGAATCGTATCTCCCATAACTGACCATGTCTTACTATCCTGTAAAATCGTCGTATAATTCGCAAGGCTAAAGGATCCATCAACCTGAATGCTTAAGGCTATTAATCGATAAATTGGAAGTAAGAAAATAATTGCAATCATAACTAAAGCTAGACCCATTAAAATTTTTTGCCAGGTAAAGAGAGAAGATAATGCACGTTTTGGCATTATCCCCCTGTTTTCTTTTGTGGAAATTTGCATGTTTTCACCTATTCTCCAAAGAGTTGATTAAATCTTTGCTTGTCTTCCTCTCGTGCTTTAAATAATTCTTTAGTATCCGCTTCTAAGACTTTCATTTCCTCAATCGTTTTTAGACCTTTAGGTGCTTCTACACCTTCCCGAATCGGCGTGTAGCCTATTTCTGATGCAAGCTCTTGTCCTTCTTCTGATAAAACAAAATCGACAAATGCCTTAGCGGCAGCTTCATTTTGTGTATCTTTCATAATTCCAATCGGCTCCGTGATGACTGGTACTCCTTCTTCCGGATAGACGAGTGTCACGGGAGAACCTTCTGCTTCAGCACGTGCCACGACAAAATCGACAACCATACCATAGTCCACCTCTCCTGCAGCAACAGCTTTTAAAACGGCGCCATTACCTTGGGTGATTGTCGGATTACCTGCTTGTATAGCTTCGTAAAATTCCCATCCAAATCCATCAGTGCGTGTGAAAACTCCTAGATTGTAAGCAGCTGCTCCGGAATATAATGGGCTTGGCATCGCTACATTACCACTTTGTTCTGTTAAAACATTCCATGATGCTGGGGGCTCCTTTACATTATCGGTATTCACTACCATTGCCGTCGACATAACCTTCGTGCCTGCATACATATGATCTGGATCGACGAATGGCTCCGGAATGGATTCCATTTCAGGGGATTCATATGCTTTTAGCATCTTTTGTTCCTTTAAGCTTTCAAATGTTACCGAATCTGCAACTAAGAGAACGTCTGCTTGCACTTCTCCCGCTTGTTTTTCAGCTTGCACCTTACTCATCACTTCTTCTGTTCCAGATCGATAGATAGAGACATTTACATCCGGATATTTTTCGTTAAATGCTTGAACTAATTGTTCTGCATCCACATCTGGTTGAGAGGTATAAAAGGATAATTCTCCTGAAACATCTGAGCTTCCCTTCCCAGAAGTTTCGGAGGTAGAACATGCTGCTAAAACGGTGATAAGACCAATGAATAAAATCATATTTTTCCAACGAAACATAACATAATTCCTCCTTAAATTAAAATTCTACGGAAGCTTACGGACGGTTAACGCTGTGGGAAAACCATCGATTCAGTTGTTCTTTTTTTCTTTTATTACTTGCTCTTAGCTCAACAGGCGAAATCGTAATATATCCTTCTCGCAGGCTACTAAAATCTTTATTTTCCCTCAGTTTATCTAGCTGCTGGTATTCGTCCTTTAACCAATAATAGATTTGACCATGTGGATCGTTCAGTCCAACATAGCGATAACGTTGTACCTGCATATCTACATCCACCACTTTAACACCACGGCACAATTCCTTTGAGGTGTATGGTAAGTTCACATTTAGCAGTATTTCCTTAGGTAATGTATATTGAAAAATCACCTCCGCCAATCGATAAAATAAAATTTTGACCTGCTCGTAATTCACATATTGACTGTCAAACGATGCTAACGAAACAGCAACAGCAGGGATGTTATGTAACGTAGCTTCCATTGCTCCTGCGATCGTACCCGAATAAAAAATATCTCTTCCTAAATTAGGCCCAATATTAATCCCTGAAAAAACGATATCTGGGGGTTCTTTCATTAATACATTGATCCCCATGTTCACACAATCTGCTGGTGTGCCATTCACCATCCATGATTGGATTGCTGTCGTAAAAAGCTTATTTTCGATCGCTTTAATTGGATGGCGTAATGTTATGGAATGACTGATAGCACTTCTTTCCTTATCTGGACTTACGACATATACCTCTCCAAAGTGGCCAAGAACATTCACCATTGCTTCTATACCTGGATGAAAGATGCCATCATCATTTGTAACTAAAATTCTCAAGCGCTTCCCTCCCTAAGACTGCCTTTTGCTCTACATACTGAAGATGCTTTTTTAATAAGGGGAATGATGGATTTTGATCGAATCCTTCCAAAACAATAGGTAAATGACTATCCTTTAATTCGGTAATGATTCTATCTAATTTGCTATCCCCATCACCTAATGCAATATGGTAGGCTTCCTTTGAAGTATCACTAAGATGGATCTTATTAATGCGATTCAGTTTTTCATAGTAATTGTTCGGCTCTACATCTAATGGAACATGTGCCACATCAAAGGTTACCCGAATGCGATCAGGTAGCCCCTCCAATAGCTCGTTCATATCATTCGGAGTGGTGATAAGCTCCTTTTGCTTCTCCTCCATTAACTCTACGGATAGGTGGACATTGTATTGATTTGCTTTTTCAGCTAGTCTGAGCAAATTCTGTCTTAAGACCTTTATATAATGCTTTCGATCCACATGCTCGATCGTCATTTTCCCTGGATGAATTGTTATATTCCTTGCATCCAGCCTATCTCCTACTTCCATCGCATACTCGATTTCCTTTAATGAACTTCTTTGTACTTCCGGGTTTAATGCACAAGGATTTAGATCCCAGCTTGATGCATGAATTGTTAAGGATTGATTCGTATACTTTTTAGCTTCTATGATCTCTTCAAGAGTGGATTGATGAAAATGTATCTGGTCTATCCAAACCTCTACTCCATCTAAATGAAATGCTTCTGCTATTTGCAGCACATCAGGTATTGGGTAGTTCCAACAAAGGGTTGAAGACAGATATAAGTACATCAGCTACACCTCCTGTTTCCATTGGTCGATACAGTCCGATTCAACCAAAACACTTCCAATCGGATAAGGATTTCGGGAGCTTGGTCCATGATGATCACTTCCTCCAGATTGACGGCAGCTATATTTTATGGCGATTCCCTTCCAATATTGCGTGTCACTTACAGAATGCTTTGGATGATAGACCTCTATTCCATCAAGGCCATTCTCCATCAATTTTTTTATAGGAGGGATTTCAGGATAAATACCTGGATGTGCTAAAAAAGCTTGTCCACAAGCTTCATGAATCAAGTCAATTGCTTGTATTGCTGTGAACGGAGCTCTCGGCACAAATGCATCTGCGCCTTTTTTTAACAGTTTTTCATGGGCTTGCTTACTTGTGTGAAAATAGCTTTTTTCGACTAAAACATCTGCTATATGTGTCCGTACGATAATATCTCCAGTTGCTTTCTGAAGACATTCCTTTAAGGAAACAGCATAGCCTAACTGATTTAATTTTTCGATAATATCTTGAGCCCATTGCTTCCGTTCCTCTTTACGCCAAGCAATATGTCTTATTAATGCCTCACAGTCAGGGTTTATATAATAGCCGAGTATATGTAATTCGCCATCTTCCCCGTCTGTATTAAGCTCTATTCCGGGAATCACATGTAAATTAGCTGGCGCATTTTTTCTTGCCTTAACATAACCAGCCATTTCATCATGATCTGTGATCGATATTATCGTGATCTCTTTTCTCACTGCTGTGGCCACAATTTGCTCAGGGGTTAGCTCTCCATCGGAAAAAGTGGAATGTATATGCAAATCGATTATCATCACTCACCTCACTTCTAGTTGTCTGTATCTATCATTCTACTAGGCAAGTTTTAATTACGATTAAACAGAATGTCTAAAGTTTGTGAAGGAAATGTAAAGGGAAGGAAAACAGAATTCCTTGGAAAAGTATGATTTTATAGGTATTGGAAAGGAAAGGATGTAAATTAATTTACGTTTGGTTCATATGTTTGGGGTAGCTTACATCTAATTATCGAATCCATTTTTTAGAGGAGCTCGCGTTAGCTTTTCTTATACTACTAAAAAATCCCCGAGAATTGTCTCGGAGATCTATTTATTGCATTGCTAAGTATAGTGCACCTTTTACGCCAGCCTCGTCGGTTAGACCTGGTGGCACGATGTATTGATCAATTTCTTTTTCTGTAAGATAAGGAGAACTCACATAACCATTTAGCATTTCTAGTACATTTTTGCGAATGAGTGGGAAAAGCTGTTCTTGCTTCATTACACCACCACCCATAATAATTCGTTCAGGAGACAGAATATAAATATAGCTTGTTAATGCTTGGGCTAAATAATATGCTTCCATTTTCCAAACCTTCTGGTCATCTGCTAGCTCATGGCCCTTCTTACCCCAACGTCTTTCCAAGGATGGACCTGCGGCGATTCCTTCCAGACAATCACCATGGTATGGGCATGTGCCACTATACGTGTCATCTGGATGTCTTCTTACCTTAATATGACCCATTTCTGAATGAGACAGTCCCTTCAATGTTTGACCATGGAAGTAGGCACCTGCACCAATGCCTGTCCCAACCGTAATATATAAGCAGCTATCCACATCTGTCGCATTGCCCCATTTCGCCTCAGACATTGCTGCTACGTTTACATCTGTATCGATAATGACTGGTACGCCTAATGCTTCCTTTAATTTAGCTCCTAATGGATAGTTCACCCAGTCCGTTTTTGGTGTTCGCTGGAGTTGACCATATGTTGGACTCGTTTCATTGATATCGATTGGACCAAAGCCTCCTAAACCGAGACGTTCTATTCCTTTATCTTGAAAAAACTCGATGACTTTAGGAACGGTTATGTCTGGATGCTCCGTTGGAATGATGATTTTTTCTAAAATTTCCCCTTGCTCATTGCCAATTCCTAGTACAAATTTGGTTCCTCCTGCTTCAATTGCGCCTAACTGCAACCTTACGACCTCCCTATTGTAATGACCAAACCTTTAGATTACCTTCTCCTGTAATGGAGAGGCTTCTATTCTGTTTTTGTGGAAAAATTCTTGCTGTAAACACCAATTCTCCATGGTTCACAAAAATTTCTAGAGACGAGCGATCAAGATAGCACCGGATCTCCAATAAATGATCGGCCACAACAGCCACTCGTTCCTCTCGTTGATGACTACTCAGTTTTGGTCTTGTTAATTTGACTTGTTTTGTTGTTGGATCAAAATCTATTGTAGCATAACCAAACAAGTCTATGTGAAGGTTTTCTCTATTTTCTGGCGTGATAATAAATTCACTAACAGCAGGAACATCACCTGTCCAATTTATCTTTACCTGTGTATCTACTAGTTGATGTTTGCGCAATGCTTGCAATTCTTTGACAGGCTTTTGATAGATTCGATCCTGATGCATAACTAATTCTCTTGGGAGCGTAAGCTGGTGAATCCAATCATTTTCGATCGTTGGATGAAATGGCTCATTTTCATCTGCCATCCCCATCCAAGCAATTAAAATGCGTCTGCCTTTCTTATCTAAGGTTGTCTGTGGAGCATAAAAATCAAAGCCATGATCAAGCTCAAAGAAAGGTCCATGCGTAAAGTCAGTGGTACCCTGCTGCCAATTTCCAATCATATAGCCTGATTGAAAAGTATTCTGATAATGAATGCCATCTGCTTCGATTCCTTGTGGGGAAAATAGCAAGACATCCTTTTCGCCTAATCGAAAGAAATCGGGACATTCCCACATATAGCCAAAGCCCCCTGCAAGCTGTCCATGAAATTGCCATTCTTCTAAATCTTTGGAAGAATATAAAACTACACAGCCTTCTTCCTCTATTGTCTGTGCACCTAGCACCATATAGTAGTGCTCCGCTTCTTTCCAAACTTTTGGATCACGGTAATGGGCTGTATATCCTTCTGGGACATCGAGCACGACCCCTTTCTTGTCAAATTTCCTTCCATCCGTAGAAACTGCTAGGCATTGGTACGATTGACGCTGCCCATTAATTTTCACATTCCCAGTATAATAAAGCTGTAATTTATTTTCGATTGCAATTGCACTCCCTGAATAACAGCCATCCTTGTCATACCATGAACTCGGGGCTAAGGCAATTGGTTCATCCTTCCAATCAATCAAATTACTTGAGCTAACATGTCCCCAATATTTTGCACCATGTCCTGTCTCAAATGGCATCCATTGATAAAACAGATGGTAAGTGCCTTTCCACTCGATCCAGCCATTTGGATCATTTATTAGTCCTGTTGGTGGTGCGATATGATAGCTAGGAAAATAAGGATCCTGCTTTGCTTTTCCTTGAAATTGTTCTATTCGTTTGTATGCAAGTTCTTTCAGTTGTTTATCTTGATTCATGTTTAACATCCCTTAATAGATTTTATTTCTTTTTTTATTCATCCTTGTAACCGAACAGATACGTAAGTACAAAGGCAACAGCAATACCAACAATATTTACGATTAAATAGAGGAAGATTTGCTCATTTAGATATAATAACGTTCCTGGAATGACAGTAATCGCCATACCAGTTGCTTGTAAACGTAAAATATCTGCAAGAAATCCTCCAATCGCCCCACCAATTAACCCCATGATGAATGGTTTCCCGTAGCGTAGGTTCACACCAAATATTGCTGGCTCTGTAATACCTAGAAATGCCGACAGGGAGGATGGATAAGCTAGTGCTTTTAATTTTTTTGATTTTGTTTTCACGGCAACCGCTAATGCAGCCCCACCTTGTGCGGCAATGGCAGCAGTAACAATTGGATTAAATGGGTTAAACCCTAGATTCTCTAATAATTGGATCTCCAAGAAATTAAAAATATGATGAACACCCGTTATTACAATAATTTGATTGAAAAAGCCTATAATTAATCCAGCCAATCCAAACGGTAGATCTAATACGGCTATCACTCCATCGAAAATGCCATTTTCTACTAGGTGGAGAATTGGCCCTAACACGAATAGAGACAAAGTAATCATAATAAGCAATACAATAAATGGTGTAACGATTAGATCCAATGCCTCTGGCACCCGTTTACGGAAAAACCTTTCTACTTTAGCACCAATCAGACCTGCAAAGAATGCCGGTAAGACAGAGCCCTGATAACCAATAACTGGGATAAAGCCAAGAAAATATAATGGATCTGCATTGCCTTCTGCTACTGCCCAAGCATTCGGAAGTGCTGGGGAAACCAACATTAACCCAAGTACGAATCCAATGATAGGAGTTCCACCAAATACTCTAAAGGTCGACCATGCTACAAGTGCTGGTAAAAACACAAAGGCTGTATCTGTTAGCACCTCAGTAAATAATAGAAAGTTATCGGATATACTATCGGGTGTCAGTCCAAAAAGAGATAAGACCTGTTCCTGTGTCAATAATCCGCGGAGTCCCATAAACAAACCTGTGGCAACAAGAACAGGTATAATAGGAACAAAAACGTCACCAAATGTACGAATCGCTCGTTGAAAGGCTGTTCCTTGTTTTGCCGCTTCCTGTTTCATTTCGGACTTTGTCGTTCCTGAAACTCCTAGATTGTTGACTTCTTCATAAATACGGTTGACTGTCCCTGTACCAAAAATAATTTGATATTGTCCTGAGTTAAAGAAGGCCCCTTTCACCTTATCAATCTCTTCTACTTTTTTTTCATTAATTTTGTCTTTGTCATGAACCATAATTCTAAGTCTTGTCGCACAATGCGCCACAGATTGAACGTTTTCCGGTCCACCTATTGCTTCTACGACTTGTTTGGCAATGTCCTGATTGCTACTCATAAATATCCTCCTCCATACATGGTATCGATTCCACAACGAGCTAAAAAAATTTTAAAATAGGATTGCTTCTACTTCACACCTAACAAGGAATCGTTCCCATATTCTTTATTAAAAAGAACAATATGGTATCGATCTCATATTGTTCACGTTTTCATCATACACTATCTCGTTTTAAAAGTCTATAGCTGTGAATAACCTTTTTTTCTACTTCATCTTCTCCCTCTAATGCTTTCATCATTAATTGTGCCGCTAACGTACCCGCTTCCTCATTTTGAAAATCAATGGTTGTTAGACTCGGCTCTAAATATTTCGATAAAGTCGACGCACCCGTTGCTCCAATCGCGACATTCTCTGGTATACGGTACTGATGATCCTTCAAATATTGAATAGCACCAATTGCCATTCGATCTGTGACGACAAACACAGCATCAGGTCTAGATGACGAGGTTTCCATCAATCGCCTCATCGCTTGATATCCTGATTCAATACTAAAATCCCCTAGCTGAATCCATTGCTCTCTGACGGTAAGATGATATTTTTTCAATGTATCGACATATGCTCTTTTTCTCTCTATTCCGATAGCCGGATCTTCCTCCCCAACACCGATATAAGCAATTTGGCGATACTTTCTTTCTAGCATATATTCGATCATTTCAACGGTAGCTAGATAATCTGGATAGATAACCGAAGTAGTCTCAGGCATATCTTGTCCAATGACGACAATCGGAACGCGACTTTCCTGAATGGCCCTCATTAATTCTGTTGAAATATGTGTACCTAATAAGATAATTCCATCGACATTACGCGATTGAAGTAAGCGGATAAACTCAATTTCTTTTTCATGATTTAGGGACGTATCGGCTAACAGCACCTGATAGTGATTCTTTTGCAAGAACTGATTAATCCCGCTGACTACTCGACTGGCGGTTTCTGTGCTGATCTTTGGTAAAATCACACCAATCACACCTGACTTTTTCGTTCGTAATGATTGAGCAGACTGGCTCGGCATATAGCCGGTATCATGGATGACGTCTTGGATTCTTTTGGCAGCCTCCTCACTCACATAACCATTTTTGTTTAAAAATCGAGAGACGGTAGATCGAGAAACTCCTGCCATCTTCGCGATATCGTTAATTGTTGTCATTACTTATCTCCTTACACAACCTATTTCCCCTTATTCTATCGCATTCTATCTTCTAGGAAAAGTCATTCTTAGAAAGAAGGCATCAGAAAGTCTAAGTTGGGAGATGCTGTTCACTCTTTTCTTCGCGAATGGATGTCAATAGATAAGTTCATATTTTTCCACGATGAACCCCTGATTATTGTTTTTTATCACTACATCAAAATGCTGATGATATGGATGCATGAATAATTCATATTGTATTCTGCGCTCTTGATGAGAATCTCTTAGGTATTGAATATCTGTCCCTCTTTCAGATATATCTCGAATTTCTCTTCTCTTGAACTCCGTTTCTCCGTCCGTATATAAATAGACCGTCAAATCAAATAATTGTTGACTCAAAAAAGCCATACTCATTCCCTCTATAATAGTTACTTTTTTTGCGGAAGAAATAAACGTGCTTTCTTTAAAATGTGTGCCAATTGTATAAAAATCTAAACCTTTTCTAATCATGTGAATATCTCTTTCTAATGCGGACAAATGATGGGCTGTAGGATGACATGCGGTCATTTTATAATGATGTTCTTCATGGTTATATTCATAATTCAATACGGTGTACTTACGCAGATCCGAGCCGATAATATATGGGTCTGTATTCATGAAATTTAGCGCTTTATCTCCTAGATAATGGATAAGTTTATTGGCAAAGGTGGTTTTCCCAGAAGCACCATGACCGGAGATTCCTATGATTACTTGTTGATCTTTACTATTTATAAAATTAGCTATGTCATCTATTATTTTATCCATTATTCTCTCCTTTTTATATTGCATAAGGATTTATGCTGAATGCCTTTAATTTTTAATGATCAACATGTTAGAGTCATCGAATTCCCAGACTGAGCCATAGGCTACCTCCCAGTAATAACCATCAGGGTCAATGAAATACCCTCCGTATCCACCCCATGATAAATTTTGCGGCTCTTTGACTACTTGGGCACCGACTTTTTTGACTAATTGAAAAATATGATTCACCTCGATTTCAGATTTTGCATTATAAGCAAGCGTGATACCCGAGAATCCCCCTTTTGACAATTCTGGAGGATGATTTTCGTTGATATCCTTTGCCAATTCCTCGATTGGAAATAACTCTAACTTTGATCCCTCATTTTTAAAGAACACAATAACAGGCTTTTCCTCGTCACCCGTCACAGATGCTTCAAAACCTATGTCTCGGTAAAACTTCAGCGATTCCCCAATATCCTTTACACCTAAAGTAATAAGATTAATTCTGTTCATATTAGGCATCAACTCCTAGATAAGATATGACTACTACCATTAGTAGGTCTTACGATGTTCTTCTAGTTAGATTCGACAAATGATTAAATTTTCCTCTTTTAGGGTGCTAACCTTTGTCTATTTCAAAAGGACGTACTTATTGATAGGCGCGTCCTACAAAGAATTTTTCTTTTGTGGGTTAACTCTAAGAATCGTTCCACAGGGATCTGAAATCCAATAGCCCTCTGAATTCTCGTGAACCTCTACTTCGTCTCTTCTATTAATATGATTCTCACGCAAATAGTCTGCCGCTACCTTCACATTGTCTGTCTGGAGCTCCAGCCATACATCCTGTTTAGAATAATTGTCCATACAATCCAACCATAGTGTGACATCACCAAATTGAAAGGCATGTGATCCGGCCATATTGCCCAAATAGGGTAGCTTGATGACTTCTTTATAAAAATGGACTGTCTCGCTGTATTGATATTTAGGAATTTTTAGTGCAATGTTATTTCCACCTTTGAATTCTCCCTTTGGTTTGTTCAAACAGACAACCTCCTTTTATCTTTACTCTACCATCTGTTGTTATTCTTCGTTTCTTCTATATTGCTGTATTGCTACTCCATCACGTAAGAATCATTGTAAAAAACGGGATCTCTATGCAAAATAAAAGCTATTTTGGGGATAGTAAGCATAAAAGGTGGTGAAAAGAGAATGGATATGGAGATGTTTATGATTATCGGGATTTTAACTGGTAGTATGATT
Organism: Gracilibacillus sp. JCM 18966; assembly: GCF_055392695.1. Classification (NCBI taxonomy): domain Bacteria; kingdom Bacillati; phylum Bacillota; class Bacilli; order Caryophanales; family Bacillaceae; genus Gracilibacillus; species Gracilibacillus sp. JCM 18966. The sequence goes on from NZ_AP043883.1 coordinate 4,149,031, forward strand.
GTTTTATTAAAGCATTGGCCATTGCTTTTACTTCAGGTTATATATCTGATTATGGCTGGATTTACGGATGGTCTCCTTTTTGTCATTTTGTTCATTGGGCAAATACTGTTTGGTTTCTGGATACTTTATCGATTGTTCATGGCGGTTGACTATGATTATACCCTTCAGATGGATCAGATTGAAGTCATTCCACAAAAATACACAAAAGGCGGAAAGCTTGGACGGAAAAGAAATTTTCTTTTTTAGATTACATCGAACCCTTTTCCCATCATATTTCGGTATTTTCTGCTATAATATGTGAAGCCAAATATCTATAAAGGAGTACACATTCACATGTTAAAGCAATTTTTTTCTTACTATAAACCACATAAACGGCTATTTATGATTGATTTTACGAGTGCAATCATTGTAGCTATTCTAGAGCTTGCATTCCCGCTTGCTGTACAATGGCTGATCGATGATTTGTTGTTAGAGGGTAGCTGGAACGTCATTCTGACTGTCTGTATTCTCCTGTTTGCTGTTTATTTATTGAGTACCTTCCTTCAATTTATTGTGAGCTATCTTGGACATAAGCTTGGAATAAATATTGAAACAGATATGCGTGAGGAATTATTTGTTCATGTACAACGTCAGTCCTTTCGTTTTTTTGATAATACAAAAACAGGACATATTATGAGTCGGATCACGAATGATTTATTCGATATCGGCGAGCTTGCGCATCATGGACCAGAGGATGCCTTTATTGCAGTAATGACATTCGCTGGGGCTTTTGGAATTATGTTTACGATTAATCCGACACTTGCTGTCATCGCACTAGTCATTGTTCCACTGCTTGTTGTATTAGTTACCTATTGTAATATGGCAATGAATAAGGCATGGCATCAAATGTATGGCAAAATCGCGGATGTTAATGGACGAGTGGAGGATGCCGTTTCTGGTGTTCGTGTCGTTCAATCCTTTACTAACGAGGAGTTTGAAATTAATCGTTTCAAAAAAGACAATGGCCTGTTCCGTAAAGCAAAGATTAAAGCATACAAGGTAATGGCAGGAACGCATTCCAGCATTTATATGATGACAAGATTTCTTACTTTAATCGTCCTAGTTGTTGGTGCATGGTTAAGTCTTCATAACAAGCTCTCCTATGGCGAGTTAGTTAGCTTTGTGCTTTACACTAATGTTTTGATTAAACCAGTTGATAAAATCAGTGCATTGTTAGAGCTCTATCCAAAGGGCATGGCAGGGTTCCGTCGTTTCCGTGAGCTTCTTGCCAAGGATCCGGAAATTGTCGACGCTCCTGATGCCGTTGATGTAGCTAGTTTATCTGGTAATATTCAATTCCAACATGTCGATTTTTCCTATGATCAGTATCAGCGTGTCTTAAAGGATATTAGCTTAAAGGTTAACCCTGGTGAGACCGTTGCATTTGTGGGGCCATCTGGTGCAGGAAAAACGACGATTTGTTCCCTTATTCCTAGATTTTATGATGTGGATAGTGGATCAATCACCATTGATGGAATCGACATTCGGAAGATGACTAAAAAGTCATTGCGTGATCAAATTGGAATTGTTCAACAGGATGTCTTTCTATTTACCGGTACTGTACGGGAAAACATCGCGTATGGCAAGAAAGAGGCGACAGAGGAAGAAATTATTGAAGCCGCTAAAAAGGCACACTTAGATGAGGTTATTGCCAGTCTACCTGAAGGATATGATACTCAAATTGGTGAGCGCGGCTTGAAGCTTTCTGGTGGTCAGAAGCAGCGTTTAGCCATTGCGCGAACATTTCTTAAAAACCCACCGATTCTCATTTTAGATGAGGCGACTTCTGCCCTAGATACGGAGACAGAAAGATTAATTCAACAATCCTTAGATCAACTGGCAGAAAACCGTACAACACTTGTCATTGCTCATAGACTTGCTACCATTCGGGATGCCGATCGTGTAGTTGTTGTAACGAAGGACGGCATTGCAGAAGAAGGCACGTATCAAGAATTATTAGCTCGAGATGGTGTTTTTGCAAGACTACATGCGATTCAGTATGAACAGAAAGAGGACTAGATTTGTCTTCTTTCTTTTTTTTGCCATCGAGGGGGCTGTGTGCTAGCAAGGATAAAAAGATTCTACCAAACATATATATTTAGGGAGTATTTTTTTAAAAGGGGCTGTTTTGATGAAATGTAAGGTGAGGATTTTTATTTATTTTATTCTTCTCGGAATGATGTTAATTGGGTGTAACCAAAATGATCGCACTACACAGGAGGAGTCAAAAGAAGACTCAGAAATTACAATATTAACACCACTCCATACAGCCGAAACACCCGATCCCAAAATCGAAGAAAAAATAGAAGAATTAACAAGCGTTCAATTAGACCTTCAGTATGTGCCTGCTAGTAATTATCAAGATCGTATGAGTACAGCCTTTGCAACCGGCAATATGCCAGAGGTTGCGAACATACCTATCGAAGGGAACTTTAAAGAAGCAATAAGGGATGGACAGTTTTGGGAGATTGAGCCCTACCTTGATGAATTTGAAAATTTAAAGAAGCTAAAGAAGGAAATTTTAGATAATACAAGAGTGGATGGAAAGCTGTATGCTCTCTATCAAGGGCGCCCATTGTCTCGACAAGGCATTATCTACCGAAAGGATTGGGCAGATAATCTAGGGTTATCCACACCACAAACTACCGAAGAATTTTTTAATATGCTGAAGCAATTTACCGAGAATGACCCTGATGGCAACGGCAAAGATGATACAATCGGTTTGGCTGATCGCGGTGATCTAGCATATGGTTCCTTTAACACGATCGCCTCTTGGTTTAATACACCGAATGAATGGGGAGAAAAAGATGGGGAGCTACTTCCCGCATTTATGTTCCCAGCATATAAGGAAACACTACAATTTATGAGGCAATTACATGAGAAAGGCTATATTAATCAAGACTTCCCGGTTACGAGTAAACCGGATCAGCAGGATATGATTAAATCGGGGAAAGCTGGAGCTTATATCGGCTGTATGTGTGATGTTAGTGCTTTATACAGTGACGGTGTAGCGATAAATCCGGAAATGGAGCTGGATGTCCATAACCAAATAAAAGGACCTCATGGAGAATATCAAATATGGAGTATTCCAGGATACAATCATCCCTATTTCTTTCCAAAGTCTTCTGTCGAAACAGAGGAGGAATTAAAAACAATTTTGGCCTTTTTTGACAAGATGATGGAGCCTGAGGTTGCGAATATCGTTTATTGGGGAATAGAGGGGGAGCATTACACGTTAGAGAACGGGAGAGCACTTGCTATCGAGGATAGCGGGAAGCTTGAGCGAGAAGTTATCCCCTATCAAACACTTGAAATTGGCGAGTCTGATACAAACGGACGCTATGAAGGCGCCTTTCCATTAGAAGCAAGAGAAAAAGCAGAAGCGTTGTTTAAAGACAATGAAAAATATATTATAAAAAATCCGACCGTTACGTTAGACTCAGCAACCTTTGATTTAAAAAGCGAGGAACTAAATACGATGATAACAGATGCAACCTTCAATTATATCTTAGGCGAAATAGACGAAGAAGGCTTTGATCAAGCAATTGCGGATTGGAAAGCAGCTGGTGGAGATGATGTAATCATGGAATACAATCAAGCAAATTTAGAAAATTAAGCGAGGAAGATTGGAAATCCGAACCATCTTCTAACTAGCGGTCACAATCCTATGGTTTGGATTCCCCCCTTCCTCTCATCCATCTTCCTCCCAAAACAAATCATCTAACGTTTTATTTAATGTACGACAAATCGCTATACATAATTGTAGGCTAGGATTGTACTTACCTAGTTCAATTAGCCCGATCGTTTGTCGAGTGACGCCGACTAATTTGGCTAGTTCTGCTTGTGATAGATCATGTTCTGCTCTGGCCATCTTTAGCTTTAAATTTTTCATCCTCTCACCTATTCCTCTAGCTGCTTCTCTATGACTTTGTCACTCTTTTTCTTTGCTGCAGAATAGCTTCCAAGCATTAACAATAATAGAATTGGCATATAAATGATCAGAGTGACGATAAAAACTAGAAAGAAATAATAATAGGCTTGCATTTGACTGTCTGCATATTGATAGGCACTATTTACTCCGAAAATAATACCAAGCAATACGCCAATTCCAATTCCTGAGAAAATCGTTTTTGACTGGTAGCTCCATTTGTTTTTCTGATCGTGAATTTCCACCTCAGCTGAAAAAAGTCCAAGCTTAGCTGATCGTATCGCATAATAAATTCCGCTAACTAATACGATTAACATCTCCGTTCCTACAAGATTTAATGAAATCTCCCCATTCATAATGAACTTATAAACAATAGATAAAAAACAAATTACATATATTAATAAATAAATTTCTCGATAAATCCTATTTTGTTCCGCTGTTACTCGCTCATCTTGATAACGTTTTTTGCGAAATAGCATCTTCATTCCTCCATGTTTTTCTTTTATTATAATTCAACACATTACATTTTGCAATATATATTTGCCTTTAAGAATAATAAACCAAACAAAAAGACTCCTTTTCTATAAAAGGAGTCCCTTCGCTATCGGATTTTATGAAATTTTTGTTCCATTCTCTACTTCCTCATCAGGATGCAGAAGAACAACATCTGTATCATTTGGCACTCCACCTAATACGAGAACCTCTGACTTATACCCTGCTATTCTCATTGATGGAAAATTGACTACAGCAGCTATTTGTCTACCGATTAATCTTTCAGGGGTATAGCGTTTGGTAATTTGAGCAGATGATTGTTTGATCCCTAATTGTTCCCCAAAATCAATTTTTAGTTTGATGGCTGGTTTTCTTGCTTCCGTAAATGGCTCTGCCTCCAGAATTGTTCCTATTCGTAGATCCAGTTTCATAAAATCATCAAATGTCGCCATGCTATCACTCCTATCAATTTCTATCTATTAAAAATATCATAATTAAACAACTTTTTTAATTGGACGATATACTCTATTGGGGCTTATAATTATTTTTATCGTTCATTAAAACACATAAAATTCCTTATTTTATCACTATAAAAAACAGGAAAAAAGTCCTGTTATGGAGATAAATATCTCTATATCAACTATTAGCACTATCTTTTCTATTAAGCTTAATATTTTCCCGAGTTTTTTCTATTGTAAAAAAGAACATTTTAAGATAGAATACAATATATAGTTAAAAAACAAAGAAATTCATCAATATATTGTATTATTTATAATTCTTTCTTTTAAAAAGATAATGATATTTTCGCTCTGATATGGGCGCTTTTATTATGTATATGGAGGTTTTCTTATGACAACAGAAGTTCAATCAATGAAGCAAAGTGTTTCAAAAGCACTGGAAGAGGCGACAGAAAAATATGGTCTAGACACAAAGGATATTCAAAGTAAAATTAACGAATCCATGAAATCTCATGATGAATTAACACAGGAAGCACTATTCTATTCTTTGAACAGAATCTCCATGGATCAACCAAACTGGACGTTTCTAGCGGCACACTTACATTTAACTCAATTATACCAGGAAGCAGCTAAAAATCGAAGCTTTTCTGAAACAGAAAAATATGGTGATTTCTATTCCCTTATCCAAGCATTAACCGATAAAGGTATTTACAATCCTGAATTATTAGCTAGCTATTCTAAAGAGGAAATGGACGAATTACATAAAGCCATTGTGCCAGACAGAGATAAATTATTCAATTATATTGGACTCTTCCTTTTGGCTGATCGATATTTGGCACGTGATCATGACCGTAATTTATACGAGCTACCACAAGAGCGCTTCATGATTATTGCGATGACATTAATGAAAAACGAACCAAAAGAAAAACGTATTGACTTCGTTAAGGAAGCATACTGGGCTCTAAGCCATCTCTATATGACAGTAGCTACTCCAACATTATCTAATGCCGGGAAAAGCTATGGCCAGCTATCTTCCTGCTTTATTGATACAGTAGATGATTCCTTAGATGGTATCTATCTTAATAACTGGGATATCGCCCGCCTGAGTAAGGATGGTGGAGGAATTGGTATCTATTATGGCAAGGTTCGTGCACTAGGATCAGATATTAAAAAATTCAAAGGGAATTCCTCTGGTGTTGTTCCTTGGATTCGTCTGATTAACGATACGGCAGTGAGTGTTGATCAGCTGGGTCAACGTCAAGGTGCTGTCGCTATTTACCTAGACGTTTTCCATAAGGATATTATGAATGGATTTTTAGATCTGAAAACAAATAATGGGGATGAACGCCGTAAGGCACATGATATTTTTACAGGTGTTGCGATTCCTGACTTATTTATGGAGCAACTACAAGAAAAAGATGCGAATGGAAAAAGTATTGGGGAATGGCATACCTTCTGTCCACACCAAGTGAAGCAAATAATGGGCTGGAAGGACGAAGCTGGTAACCCGCTTGGGTTAGAAGATTTCTATGATGAAAAAGATCATAAATATTTTACCGAGAAATATTGGGAGGCCGTGAATCATCCACTACTTCCTAGAAAAACGTATCGTGCGATGGATATTATGGCACGTATTATGGTAGCACAATTAGAAACAGGTACACCATATATGTTCTACCGTGATGAGGTAAACCGTCAAAATCCAAACAAGCATAAGCGCGGAATCGGTAAAACGTCTATTTATTGTAGTAACCTATGTACGGAAATTGCGCAAAACATGTCACCAACTACTATTTCAAAAGAATACCAAGATGAAGATGGCAATATTGTGATTGTCCGTAAGCCTGGTGATTTCGTTGTGTGTAATTTATCCTCTATTAACTTACCAAATGCGGTGCGCGAGAAAGTATTAGAGCGTCTCATCAGCATCCAGGTCAGAATGTTAGATAATGTTATTGACTTGAATACTATTTCGGTTGGGCAAGCACAGGCAACGAATAAAAAATATCGTGCAGTTGGTTTAGGAACTTTTGGCTGGCATCATCTATTAGCATTAGAAAGCATCCATTGGGAATCTGAGGAAGCGGTAGACTATGCTGATAAAGTATATGAAGATATTGCTTATTATACGATTAAAGCATCCATGGAATTAGCGAAAGAAAAAGGAGCTTATTCTGAATTTGAAGGTTCTGAATGGCAATCAGGTGTTTATTTTGATCGTAGAGATTATCACTCTGATCGCTGGAAGCAACTACGTGAAGAAGTTGCCGAAAATGGGATACGCAATGGCTGGTTGATGGCTGTAGCACCAAACTCCTCCACTGCAAAAATCGGCGGATCAACAGATGGAATTGATCCATTATATGCAGTAGAGTATGCAGAGGAAAAGAAAAACTTTAAATTTAAAGTAACTGCACCTGATTTAGACCACGTCACGTATAACTATTACCGCCGCGCACGCCATGAGCTTGATCAAGTATGGAGTATTAAACAAAACGCTAAGAGACAACGCCATATCGACCAAGCGATTAGCTTTAACTTCTATGTGCGCCACGATATAAAGGCAAAGGATTTACTCAACCTACACATTAGTGCATGGGAAAATAAATTAAAAACAACCTATTATGTTCGTAGTACATCACAAACAGAGATAGAAGAATGTGAAGCATGCCATAGCTAATTGTTATGGCTTCGCTTTTCTACTGATTGATATGAAAAAGGAGGCACTATCATCATGGCAAAAACAGACGAAACTTTAACGAAAATAAAGCTACTTAATCCGACATATCCGAATAAAGCAACAGGGATCATTAATGGGGAATCATCAGGACTATTAAACTGGAACGATATTGCTTATCCACAAATGTATGATTTGTATCAAACATTATTGTCTAATTTTTGGAAGGCACAAGAAATTAATATGCAGGATGATATTAAACAATGGGATCATTTAAGTGAAACGGAAAAAGATGTTTTCCTACGTATTAATACACAATTGGCATCACTCGACAGCCTACAAACACCGACAATGACACATGTAATGGACTATGTAACAGACTCTAGCTTCAAATCAATTTTTGCCGTTATTGCCCAACAAGAGGCTGTACACAATGAATCCTATTCTTATATCCTTAGCTCACTTGTACCATTACGAGAGCAAAACGATCGCTTTAACCAAGCGAAGGATGACCCAATTGTTCGAAAAAGAAATCAACTCATTTTAGATAGCTATGATGCTTTCCGAGATAATCCAACACCTCAGCGTCTTTTTGAGCTAGCGATTAACTCCATTAACTTAGAAGGTATTTATTTCTATGCAGGATTTGCCTTCTTCTATCATTTAGCTCGTCAACAAAAAATGTTAAAAACAAGTACAATGATTAGCTATATCCAACGTGACGAAATGCAGCATGCTTATTTCGTTTCACAATTTGTGCGCATTCTACTTACGGAAAATCCGGAGTTAAATACAAAAGAAAATATTGATTTTGTTTACAAAACAATCGATCATGCTGTTCAATTAGAGAAGGAATGGGCAGACTATATTTTAAAGGACATCGATGGAATTAATCTGGAAGAATTCCATGGCTATGTAGAATATTTGGCTAACAAACGTTTCCGCCAAATTGGACTTGATAATTATTATCCAGACCGCGAAAATCCGATGGCATGGATTCATGTTTTTAGTGATGAAATGATGAATGAAACCAAATCAGATTTCTTCGAGCAAAAATCTCGTACGTATACAAAGGTTTCCTCATCTAATGGTTTTGATGAACTATAAGGGATTTTTTATCTAGGCGATCATTTTATAACAAGGAGGTTTCACCAATGAAAGCAGCCATTATCTATACATCTGTAACAGGAAATACATCTACCCTAGCTGAAATCATTCATGAAAAAATGGAAGCACGTGATATCGAAACAGATCTCCTACTAGTGGATGAATGTGATTTTAGTACACTGAAAGAATACGACATGATAGCAGTGGGAACATACTCGTGGGATAATGGAGAATTACCGCTTGAAATGGAAGACCTTTTTGAAGCATTTGAACAGGAAGATATGAAACATGTGACCACAGGTGTGTTCGGAACCGGTGATAGCTTCTATCCATATTTCTGTGGTGCTGTTGATATTTTCCGTGACATGCTTTATGTGCAAACAAATCTTGCTGTCACCTTAAAGGTCGAACTTACTCCACAAAATGATGACTATTTGCGCTGTGAAAAATTCTGTGATCGTCTAGCACGCGAGCTCGTCTATGCATAAGAATGGCTTAACTATTTGACATCTATCTAAAAAATCGATAATCTTATTTCAAGATCGCAAGCAAAATATTTTGTTTGCGATTTTTACATATTCGAGCTCCACTGCTATTTTGCGAGATTCTGGATTATTTTTGCAACTTCGGCTACTTTTTTGCAAGTTCCCGAGTATTTTTGCAGCTTCGGCTACTTTTTTGCGAGTTCCCAATTATTTTTGCAACTTCGGCTACTTTTTTGCGAGTTCCCAATTATTTTTGCAACTTCAGCTACTTTTTTGCGAGTTCCCAATTATTTTTGCAACTCTGGCAATTTATTAAGAGGGTGATCAAGATGGAATCCATCTATCCAATACTAGTACTGATTCATATCATATCTGCGATTGTTGGCATCGGGCCTGGCTTTGTATTAACAAAAATAATTAAGTCGGCGAAAACGATGGATGAAATTCGTTATGCTTTTAGGTTAAAAAAGAGAATTCATGTATTCGTCATGACAGGTGGCATTCTACTGTTAGTCACAGGGCTGCTGATGGGGTTCATCCATCCAATTTTATTTAAACAAGGCTGGTATTTGACAAGCTTAACGCTCTATTTTATTGCAATTGGACTTGGACCAACGTTATTAAAAAAATATGCAGCACCGATTAATGAGATGCTGAAAACACATAAGGGAGACGATGTACCAGAATCTTATGCCGATCATGTTCAAAAGCTACTACGTACAGAATATGTGGAAAACACGTTGCTACTGTTTATTATTATAATGATGATACTGAAGCCATTTTAAGACAAGTCCCCTACCCTCCTCCTAGAACTTGTATATTTAGTGGATAGACATAGGGCTGCTCTGGTTGATCGATTGTCTGGTATTCCTCTATTTCTAGTAAAGGGATGGACGTGCCCTGGTATTCCGTTAGACGAATTGTTCCTGTCACCTCCATCCACGTATCCTCACTCACCGTCATTTCCTGATCAAATTCTGCTAAAAAGCCGATCAAGCCTGCATCTGCTATACAATGTGTGATCAAAAATCTACCAATAACTAGCTGATTGGATGCAAAGTCTTGCTCTCGATAAACAAAACCATTTAAGGTGATTTTTCTCCCATTGAACATATTTATATTTTGTGTGACCTCTTGGTAGATGAGGGCATACAGGGTATCTTCCATTTTCAGATGGGGTTGATGGAACAAATCCTGTTGTATCCACTCATACTCCTCTTTTGAAACCTTATTCTTATAAACATTTGGATCTATTTGATTTGGATCATTCGTAGGTAGAGGCGCAGATTCAACCTCTCTTTCTCCTTGGTTCCTTAAGGAAAGTGTTGCCCCCTTATTCTTAGCAATGGAAGCATCTAATGTTGCAAATGGTAGAAGGAAGCCCGTTGCTAATGGAAAAAGGATGATGAGATAGCTGATTACTTTTTTGATATTTATCGGCTTGTCACCATGATCGTGTCGATGATCTGTATGCTCACAATGGATATGGTTACTTGATACTGAGAAAATGCGAAAAAGCTGCACGAAAGACAGAACGAAGAAAATGGTAGCCCCTATCATACTTAGCGTCTCGTACTTCGGATTGATGAGCTGTAGTATTTCCCCACTATGATGTAATCGATAAATAAAAAATGCAAACAAGAAAAGGATGATCGCTCGTACTAATTGCTGGACATTTATTTTCATCTACCTCCCCTCCATTAAAATAAGAGTTGCCAGCAGCTGATGCTGATAAATACAATGACTGTTACGATCATGACAAAAGCAAAGACAAATCGTGCTTTGAACACACTTAGCATCATGAACGTATTTTTTAGATCAATCATCGGTCCATAGACAAGAAAACCGAGTATGGCACCCTTCGGAAAAATATTGCTGAACGAGGAACCGATAAAAGCATCCGCCTCCGAGCATAGGGAAAGGAAATAGGCTAATCCCATCATAACGAATAAGGAAGTGAACGGCCCGTCCCCAATCGAGACAAGTAGCTTGGTGGATACATATACTTGAACAAAAGCGGCGAGAAATGCTCCAATAATTAAATATTTGCCCATATCAAAAAATTCATCTACCGCATGAAGCAATGTTTTTCTTGCTTTGGTTAGAAGGCTTGTCTCATAATTAGTCTGAGTGGTTGTATGGACAGCTTCTTGTTTTAATTGATTGGTTCGATAGAGAAGGCTGATGATAAATGCGATAATAAGTGCTACAATAAAACCAATTCCCATACGTAGTAAAGCAATTTCTAGGTCATTTCCGAATGCCATATAGGTAGAAAAAATGACGATCGGATTGATCAAAGGACCTGTAAGAAGAAAACCAATCCCCGCAAAAAGTGGTACACCTTTAGCAATTAATCTACGAACAATAGGAACAATTCCACATTCACACGCTGGAAATAATGCCCCAACGACACAGCTCATTAAAATCGCAGCATATTTGTTTTTTGGTATCCATCGCTTCAATTGATTTTCCGTAATAAACATTTGAATAAAACCAGCAATCAACACACCTATTAAAACAAATGGCAGCGCCTCAATTAATATACTAAGAAAGATCGTATTCATTTGATAAAAGGAATCAGGTATTTGAAAAACGCTGTTGTTTGGATTAAGACTAACAAGACAAACAACAGCCGCAAATAATAACAAGAGACAACTATCAATCGTAAGAGAGGACAGGTTTCTTTTCATAGCTTCTCCTTCCATTTTTTTATTAAAACGTAATCATTACGATTATATGCTAGATTCCCGAATAATAGAACCAAAAACTAGCATTCTATTCTGTTTTTATCTTTAAAGCTGATTATGGTACAATGTTACACGTTATCTGTTTTTTTAATAGTTTCTTCTAAGATAGAATAATATAGAGCAGGTTTGGTTATAAGGAGGGAAATACATGTCACAAGAAAATTTGGCACGCACAACAGGTGATCGAAAAATAAATCAGCTAACCTTTCGTCTTGGCCCATTGGGTGCTGCCATTCCTTTATTGTTTTTTGTTATTTGGGCCATCACAACAAGTGTTCTTCAATTATCATCTGAAATCGGCTTAGTGCTTGGAGCTGTATTCGGTATTACACTAGGATTATTTTTCTGTAAAAGTAAATGGGCTGATTATGCACAGGGGTTATTTGACGGACTTGCGCAACCAATTGGAGTTGTAGCAATGGTTGCATGGTTCTATGCAGGGATGTTTGCACAAGTCCTGCAGGTAGGTGGTTTAGTAGAGGGCTTAGTATGGATTGGATCGATTACTGGATTTACTGGTGGATTATTTGTTGGCATGACATTTGTGCTTGCAGCGGTTTTTTCTACCGCAGTCGGAACAGGGTATGGTACTACAGTTGCTTTCTGTACTTTAATGTATCCAGCAGGGGTTGCAACGGGAGCTGACCCAACGATTCTATTTGCTGCGATATTGGCAGGAGCGGTTTTTGGTGATAACTTAGCACCTGTTTCCGACACGACAATTGTTTCTGCTACTACACAAGATGCAGATGTCCCGGGTGTTGTTCGTAGTCGATTCAAATATGCAATTGCTGCCGCTATCCCGACACTCCTTTTATTCATCATTTTTGGTGGTGGAGGCACCATAGAAAATCAGGCGAGTATTGAATCTACAACAAGTCCTACTGGCTTAGTAATGCTGATTCCATTTGCGATTGTTTTAATCTTAGCTCTTTCAGGACATCATATTATTACATCACTGACCTGGGGGATTCTAGTAGCAGTCGGGACGATTGCTCTGTTCCCAATTGGTTCTATTGGTGATATTCTAAGCTTTAATCCTGATTCTGATAGCATTGTCGAAGGCGCCTTAATAGACGGTATTAGTGGTTATATTAATATGGCCATCCTTATTCTATTAATCGTCGCTGCTGCCCATCTTCTTAAGCTTGGTGGGACAATGGAGGTTATAACTAAAACCTTAGTAAAATGGATTAAAAACTCTGTAAGAAGAGCAGAACTTGCCATCTGGAGTATTGTCGCATTACTCAACAGTGCGATTACGATTAATACTGCTGCTGAAATTGCTGCAGCACCTTTCGTTAAAGAAATCGGAGAAAAATACCATATCCATCGCTATCGACGGGCAAATATGCTAGATGCGGTCACTTCTGCATTAGGTTATATTTTTCCTTGGGGAGCGCCAGTTTTACTCGGCTGGTCTACGATTACGATGATGAAGGATACGTATGAGTGGTTGCCTATCGTTGCACCTACTTCCGTATTCCCCTTCGTCTTTCAAGGATGGTTCCTCGTTATTGTCATGCTTGTCGCGGCACTTACTGGCTGGGGACTACGTTACCAAGGCAAAAATGGAGAAGAATTAAAAAAACAAAAATAAGCAAAAGGATCGATGGGGGCTCCATCGATCCTTTGTTTTTATGATTGACTAAGCTCGTCTAGTTGATTTGGCGATAGTTCTCCTTGATAAATACGTAAATCATCGATAGCACCTTTAAATGGTGAATCCCAATGATTCACTGCTAGACCAAAATCTGCCTCAGCATTGGTGAAAATATCAGGGAAATTAGCTCCTAAAAATTCCTCTTTTCCATTTAGATAGAGCTTAACCGTTCCATTGCTAACCGTAAATGCGACATGTGTCCACTCATTTGTTTTGATTTGATAGCTAGCAGGTGCATCATACCAAGCTTCCCCAGACCAAAGCATTGTATTATCACCAGTTGGTCCTTTCGGAACTAAACTAAGCCAACTATCGGCTGTTCCACCAAAGAAGGTGGTCGTATAAGTGGTCAGCTGTTCTGGTTTCACCCAAAAGGAAACGGAGTACTCATGACTTGTAATAAGATCATCAGGTAATAAAATACCAGATTCCCCATCAAAATAGACAGCCTCTCCAGCTACCCCTTGCTCGTAGGAGATAGATCCACCAGTATTCGTGAGTCGATCACCAGTGACCGTCCCACTACCAAAATCACCATGCTGATCTGTTAAACTACCATCAAAAGAAAAATGGCTCGTCATCGATGCATCCTGATATGGCAATACCGTAATATCAAATGACTTTGTTGCTGACTCACTTCCTTTTGTGATCGTAGCTGTTAATGTTGCTGTAGATGGCCCTTCATCTGCAGATGGTCGATGAATCTCACCTGTATTCGTAATCACCGATTCATCGGATGTTTGCCATTCAATGACAGCCCCTGTCGTGCCCTCGGTTGGAAGCACTAAATGACTAACCACCTCTGATGTGTTCCCAAGATCTAGATCCTCCACAATTGCTTGAACTACCTCTTCATCAGATCTGTTTTCTTGTTTACTACCCCAAACGGTTATTCCTTCATCAGATAATGCAGTAAAGGTCATCACATATTTTTCAGCTGCTGGATCCCACTGTGGAGCGAATACCCCTTTATATGTTTGACCATCCAGTGTTAATTCCGCTTGATTGTGGCTTGTTTTTTTCCAGCTACCTTCTACGGCACCTGTTACTTTGTTATTTTTGTGCAAGGTTATATACTCTGATTTTACTATCTCGCCAGAATATTCATTACCATGGTTGATATATTTATAGATTCCAGCAATGTCTTTTCTATTCACCTTTTCTAATTGCTTACCAGTATAGCGGAAAGGTGAAACAACTGGCCATCCCTCTTCATTCATGAAAATGGAGTGAATCCTTACTTCATGTGCTTCCCCTTGATTAGGAAAACGGGTATGGAAGACTAAAAGTTGCTCGTTTGTTTCTTCATCTACATAAACCGAATTATGACCAGGAGATTTATAGCCGAAGCCCTCTCCTTCTCCAGGGTCGCCTACTTTTTGATCAAATAAGAAATTCCCCATTATTTTATTTCCATAAGTATGATTAGATACATTACCTGGTAGTACCGCATCTTGTCCCTTTGCATCTAGATAAGGCCCATCTGGATTTTCGGAGCGGAATACACGCATATTATAGCCCCCATCAGCGCCTAACCATCCATACGTTACGTATAGGTAGTAGTAGCCTGTTTCTTGGTTATAGACAATGTATGGTCCTTCTCCAGATTTAGTATAACCCCCAGCTATTTTCGTGCCGAAATAGCGATCAATCATTCTACCATCCTTTGTTTGTCCATCTTCTCCAGGATGAATCAATTGACCCGTTTCTTTATCAACCTCTAGTAAGAAAATACCTCCAGACCATGAGCCATACGTCATCCATAGCTTGCCATTCTCGTCATAGAATAAGTTGGCATCAATAGCATTCGGATACATCGCATTATTATAGGAACCATCACTATTAAACCAATTTTGATTTTCTGCTGTTAATGTTCCTTCCTCAATCATAGGTTGAATATTCGTGTTTTCCCACTGTTTATTTACATCACTATTGTTATCATATGCCTCATGCTCAGTAAATCCAGAATAAACGACTGTATCCACATATTCATACGGACCCTCAATCTCCTTTGATACAGCGTAACCGATCGCAGAGCGTATATACGTTGAGGATGCACTATAATAAATCATATAAGCCCCTTTGGAGCCATCCTCATTGACGTAATCCTTATTGTAAAAAATATCAGGCGCCCATACGGCAAATCCACCTGCACTATCGGCATCATCCTCCCCTGCCCACTCGAAGGATCCTGCCAAGTTTTCTGAAAGGTCTCCATAAAGTGCATTATTCGGTGTTGTATAACCATTAGTGAATCTCTCCCAGCTCATCAAATCCTTTGACTTCGCCGCTTCAATATGCGTCCCAAATACATAATACGTATCCCCCTCCTTAATGATCGAAGGGTCATGTACAGATACATCTTCAAAATTTGCTGGAGGACCTTTCAAGGATTGTTCTGGTTTATTACTATTTTTATCCTTCATACTAGCACCTACTGTTGACGGAATAATGATCATTGCAAGAAATAATAAAAAAGCCTTAGAGAAAAGTGATTTCACATTTCCACTCCTTTCCATAGTTTAGATCTTACAGGTCTTACCATTACTAATTACTGAAGTATTGCATCCCCCCTTTCAAATAGTAAAAATAAGATTGAATTCGCTTACATAATATGTATGATTAATTTATTAATTAATTGAATTTTATATATTCAGAAAATACCTTTTTATAGTTTACTTAATTGTTAAGTTCATAAACTATTTATGTATAAAAATATATTCATAGATTAACAATAGGATACAACAAGTTATCGCTATTTTCAACAAAAAAATAAAAATGTACGTACGAATAAAAAGACCTATATTCATAGGATCATAGATTAAAAAATACCACTTCACATGTAAAGTAGTGAAATGGCCGGACAAAGTTATCTGTACAAATTTTGATATTTTTTATTGGGAGAAAAGCGAATTTTAGCGAGATACAATGGTGCCTTTTCAAAAATTTAAGTAGTGATCAAATGTACATTAAAAAAGGCAATCGCTTAGTAGCGATGCCTCCAGATTGATTACATCATTTCTTCTATACTTCCATTTTCTTTATTCACAATATACCAGCCCATTGTAGCTGTATGACTAACGTCTCCATTGGATACGGATTCGTACACTTGGATCACATAATTTCCATTCTCGTCCAAATGGTCGACAACGACATTAATTTCGCTATTTGCTCCAATTTGCAAGTGTTCTTTCACTTTATTTATGGCGACGTCCTCTGTTATTTCTGTATTTTCTTCTTTATCAGAAGGTTTTTCAGAGCCATCTGTATTTTCACCTGCTTGTTCTTCATTTGACGGCACACTTACTCCATCTTCCTCTAGTTGTTGCTCTTCTTGATCAGTTGGATCTTGATTTTGTTTGGGATCGTCTGTAGTTTGCTCTACTTTATTCTCTGAATCGGTTTCTTCCTGCGCCTTCCCTACTTGTTCCTCTTCATTTTGTGTACAGGCAACTAATACAAATAATAGTAAAAATAAAGATAATATTTTCTTTTTCAATGTCACCAGCCCCCTTTTTCTAGTATATTTTTACTACTTTTCGTTTCTACTCTAATCATAGCAGATTCCACTTCATGATGACAATTAGTAAATAAGGGCAGTTATTGATTGATCAATTACTAAGGGTGAATTCTACCTCTCTTTAATGCATAAATTGTCTCACTAATGCCTTGTTCAAATGGGGTTTGAGGGATGCTACCCAATTTATTCTTTGTCTTTTCTCCGTTTAGTACAAAAGGTTCTTCTGTTAAATAGAGCATTTCCACTACTTCCTTCATGACAGGCTGAAACAACCCCAAGATAGAAAGACTAAATTTTCCAAGTGGTAAAACTATTTTGTTCGATCCATTCACTTGTTGTGCAATTTTAACAATGTCCCTTCCTGAAATGAGCCCGGGTCCAGGAATATGCCAGTTTTGGCGATAAGCATCGTCATGATAAGCAAGTTCTAGAATCATTTTTGCAGCGTCTGGTAAATAGACAAATTCCCGGGGTATCCTCATATTTCCAAGGAAAAAAGTGGATTTATTTCTTGCGATATCCTTCATCGTCATTCCTAAATAAGAAGCATCATTAGCTGTTGGACCATAGTAATCTGGCAATCTTACTATCATTGGCATTGCATTAGCAAAGCGATTATCGAAGACTAAATTTTCATAATCTAATCTTACCTTCCCTTTTCTTGTATGCGGATTTTTCGGATGAGCTTCTGTTGCCGGTGCCATTGTTCTTTTTCCATAAGGATATATTCCATCTGCAACAATTACTTTCTTTTGGAACCGATGAGCGAATGTCATCACACTTTCCCCAAGGTCTAGTAACTGCTCCTCCATTTTGTGATAGGGAACATTTGCACAATGGAAAATAACATCTGCATTTATCCCTGCTTTTTCGAGATCTGTTGTCTTCATTGCATCCCCAACTGCCAATGTGAACAAATGTGGATGATGGAGTTTCGATTTTAATTGTTCCAATTTTTCCTTTGAACGGCCAAAAAGGATAGACTTCACTCCTCTAATGTCTAATTCATTTGTAATAGCAGCCCCTACACCGCCAGTTGCGCCTAGAACCATTGCTACTTCCATTTGTTCTTCCTCCTTCTTTTTAGTGATTGATTAATCACTAACTGAATCCAAGTATAATATATAGTTAGTGATTAATCAATCACTTTTTTATAATAAAAAGAAGATAAGCGTATAAATCACTTATCCCCTTTTTTTATGAAGTAGTTCAGGCATGTCTAATGCCATGGATACATTACAGAGCATTCCTCTTGCCAAAAAGAGAAAAGCCCGCTCCTCTGAATTTTCTATATTTGCTTCTTTAAAAGCATTTACAACCAATGAATTCACCTCTCGAAATCCCCTTTGCATTTCTGTACGAATGGAGTCATCAGGAATGGTTTGGGACTGCATTTGCAAGAGAATTTCACTTTTATAGGATCGTAAAATCTTTTCATAGGCCTCGATTAGCTCCCATTCTAATTTGTCTGCTGAAGTTATCTCTACCGTTTTTCGAAAGCTTTTGATAATTCTTTCCCAAGATAATTGAAGTGCATTTAGCAATAGCTCTTCCTTTGAAGAAAAGAATTTAAAAATGTACGGTTGGGAAATACTTGCTCGCTCTGCTACTTTTGCTGTTGTAGCACGATAATATCCAATTTCTGCGAATACTTCGATAGCAGCAGATAATATTTCATTTTTGCGATTTGTTTTTTTTGATTCTTTTTCCAATCTTTCTCAACACCTTTTTTTAGTAGTTAGAGATTTCCTCATCATTCTAAAACAAATTCAATTGCCCAATTCGTGCCACTGCGGCCACTAGACGCTCTTCCTTATCCAACAGACCAATCCTTACATAGCCCTCTCCCGCTTGTCCAAAGCCAATTCCTGGTGCAGTAACGACATGTGCCTTTTCTAATAAAAGCTCCGAGAATTGCTCTGAAGTATAGCCTTCTGCGACTGGCATCCAAACAAAGAAAGACCCTTTTGCCACTCCTCCATGCCAGCCTATTTGCGCAGCAGCCTTCAGAAAAGTCGCTCGTCTACCTTCATACACTTGGTTATTTGTTTGCATTGCTTTTTCACCGTGAAGTAAGGCTTCCTTTGCTGCATATTGAATCGCACCAAATATGCTCACATAGAAATGATCCTGCATTCGTTCTATGCTCTCAATTACGGAGGCATTTCCTACAGCAAAGCCGATTCTCCAGCCAGCCATATTAAAGGTTTTCGAGAGGGTATACATTTCCACCCCAATATCCTTTGCCCCTTCTGCCTGTAAGAAGCTTGGTGGCTTCCTATCCTCAAAGCCGATTGCTCCATAAGCAAAATCATGGACGACACAAATATGATGCTCTTTGGCAACTGTGACAGTTTCTTCAAAAAATTCCAGTGTTGCCGTGGCTGCTGTAGGGTTATTGGGATAATTTAAAAACATTAATTTAGCACGATCCAAATCCTCTTTATCCATTAAACCATAGTCAGGTAAAAAATCATTTTCCTTTAACAAAGGCATATAAACTGCTTGCGCATTGGCTATAGCGATTCCAGACATATAATCCGGATAGCCTGGGTCTGGAACAAGCACCCGATCACCAGGATTGAGGAGACATTGGCTGATTTCTACTAGACCTGTCTTCGCACCAAATAAAATCGCTACTTCTTTGTTTGGATCAAGATTGACGCCATACTCTCTCAGATAAAATTCCGCCACTGCCTCCTTTAAAAAGGAATAGCCTTGAAAGGGCGGATATTTGTGAAATTTTGGATTTTCACTTGCTTCTTGTAATGCCTTCACAATAAATTTAGGTGTCGGGAGATCAGGATTCCCTTGCCCTAAATTAATAACATCATGCCCCTTTACTACTAAGGTTTGCACCTTTTTAACGAGATTTGCAAAAAACTGCTCTGGTAATCTTTTTAAAGTGTCTGAGACGTCAAATTTATGCATGGAAATCTCCCTTCACTGATTCATATAAATGTGGGACACGACTTGTAAATATCGGAATGCTTTTACGTGTTTCTGTCACTTTTTCTAGCTGTAGTGTCACATGGAGGCTCGCTTCTTTTTCACTCGGACCACTTGTAACAAGCTTACCTGCAGGATCAATCACAAGTGATTCGCCAGCGAATTGTGTTTCCTTACAACTGCCAGAGCTATTCACTGCAATGATGTAGCATTGATTTTCAATCGCACGAGCATGCAACAGATACTTCCAATGCTCAATCCTCGCGCTTGGCCATTGGGCTACAATATGGATTACCTTTGCACCATTTAATGCTAATGGTCGTAATAGCTCAGGAAATCGGAGATCATAGCAGATGACTACTCCCATCTTCACCCCATCTAATTCAAAATGACCTGCTTTATTTCGACCACCTTCTAAGTACTTAGGTTCATCGAGCATAGGAACTAAATGAATTTTGTCATATCGATGAATGACCTCTCCTTCTCGATTCAACACAAAGCTAGAATTATAGATCCCGTCCTCTTTTTTATTGGCGACAGAGCCGCCCACTATATTAACGGAAAATTCTTTCGCTAAATTACTTAAAAATGGAATCGTCGCTTTGCCATTTTGATCAGCTATTGGTTCTAATTGGTCTAGGGCATAGCCTGTGTTCCACATTTCTGGTAGGACAATGGTATCTGGCTTTGTCTCCATCATTTGCTTTTCTATCCAACTAGCAATCTTCTCGCGATTTTTTTCTGGGTTTGCCACATGGACATTCATTTGATATAAGGCATACTTCATCCAATCACACCTACTAATGATTTTCTTTCTATTGTAAATCATTCGACCAAATAAAGAAATATAGAAAAACCGATAAGCTTTAACTCATCGGTTCTTCCCGTCTAATTCTTTTGTCGACTGCCTATATTGAATTTCGTATGGAACAATAATACGCTTTACTGGCTCTTCTTTATTTTTCGTTCTTTCAATTAAACAACGTGCGGATTGAAATCCTAGCATATAGATTTGAATATCCACAGTAGTTAATGGAGGTGTAGTAATCTCTGATAAATAAAGATTGTTAAAGGATGTAATCGAAACATCCTCCGGACAACTTAAACCTAGCTCTTCTAATGTACTAATCACCCCAAAGGACATTAAATCATCCGCTACGACTAATCCAGTTGGCGGTATATCCAATGCGAATAATTGCTCTACCGCGTCGCGTCCCCCTGATTTCAGAAATTCAGCATGGGCAAAATATTCCGCAGGTAGCTCTAAATTTGCTTCTTTAATTGCCGTTTTATAGCCATTCAGACGGTCAATCGTTACCGTGAGCTCAGGTGCTCCACCAATAAAGGCAATATGTTCATGTCCTAAATCGATTAAGTGGTTGGTTAGTTCCTTACTAGCCTTTACGTTATCATTATCGACATAAGTAATTTCATTTTCTTGTTCTTGCGGTTTACCAACAATGACAAAAGGGAAACCTTTCTCGATTAAAAATTGTTGAACAGGATCAGCAATGCGAGAATAGAGCAGGATAATTCCATCTACTCGGTTCCCATTCACCATCCGCTTTACCTCTTCAAATACCTCTTCTTCATTTCCTCCTGTCGATACATACAAGGAATATTCTGTCTTATGCGCATAGGCGCCAATTCCTCGTAATACCTCTGGAAAAAAAGGATTTTGGAGCGCTTTATCGGCAGAGGATGGCATAATGACACCGATTGCTTGAGACGACCTAACCGCTAAATTCCGCGCATTAAAATTTGGATGGTACCCCAAATCCTTCATTGCTTTTCGCACACGTTTTTTTGTTTCTAAACTGATCCTTGGATTATCTGCAATCACTCTAGAAACGGTGGATGGTGCTACTCCAGCCTTTTTTGCCACATCTTTTATTGTAACTCCCATAAACGACACCTTCTACCAATCTATTCTTATCATTTGTGAAGCTTTCTTCATATTAGCAAATATCAAGTCTCCCCTATTATAATCTATTTTGCTTATCTGGGACACCCTACCCTTTTGTACCACCAGCTGTTAGCCCCGATATGAGGTAGCGCTGCAAGAATAAATAGATTGCTGCGACAGGTACGGCGATAAGAATCGAGCCTGCTGCAAATCGTGTAAAGTTATTGGCAAATTGATCATTAATAAAATTATAGAGGCCTACAGCCAATGTGTAATTTTCCTGACTAGACAAAACAATGGATGGCAATAAGAAGTCAAACAATGGCATCATAAAGTTAAACAAGGCAACAACAGCTAAGATAGGCTTCGCAAGTGGGAGCATCACACTCCAGAAAACACGGAGATGTCCAGCACCATCAATTCTAGCAGCCTCATCTAGCTCTCTTGGTATCGTATCAAAATACCCTTTCACTAACCAAGCATTAAATGGAATTTGTCCACCTAAATAAACAAAAATTAATCCGGTTAACGTATCGAGTAGCCCTATCATGTTTAGAAAAATATAAAGGGCAACCATTGCCATCATTACCGGGAACATTTGTAGTAAAAGGAACACATACAGCCCATTTTTTCGACCGACAAACTTATATCGGGAAAATGCATAAGCTACTAAGGAAGTTAAGACAACACTCCCCAAAGCAACGGATATCGATACAATCATCGAATTTTTATACCAAATTAAATAGTCACTTTGTTCACTAAAAAGCCATTTGTAATGCTCAAACGAGAAATTTTCTGGTATTAAAGAAGAAGAATATAAGCTATTCCCTTGATTTAGTGACATGCCAATTGTCCAAATCAATGGATAAAAAATAATGATCGATGTTAGGATGATAACGAGATACATAAAGGTTAGTTCTACAATCGATTTTTGCTTCTGATTCATTAAATTTCACCTTCTTCTTTAAATGATTTCGTTTGTCTAAATTGGTAGAATGCAAATCCAGAAATAATCAATCCCATGATCAAGGAAATAACAGCTGCCATGGCATAATTATTCGTATCAAAGGTTAGCTTATAGACCCAAGATATGAGGATATCCGTCCCACCTGCGTTTTGGTTTCGCACTGGAGGTCCACCTTCATTAAACAGGTAAATAATATTAAAGTTATTAAAATTCTGTGCATATTGCATGATCAGTAGTGGCGCTGTTGCAAACATCACGTGAGGAAAGGTAATGTATCGGAATTTCTGAAAACGAGTTCCTCCATCTACGTCAGCTGCCTCGTACCAATCCTTCGAAATACTTTGTAGAACCCCTGTAAACAATGCAAAGATAAATGGGAAGCCTAGCCATGTTTGAATCAAGATAACCGCCGTACGGGCATAAATCGGTTCACTTAGCCATGGGATACCATCTCCACCGATAAGTGGAATAATGATATCTCGGTTAATCGCTCCAAAATCGTCATTGAACATGGCAGAAAAAATGAGAATGGTCACAAATGCAGGAACCGCCCATGGTAGGATAAAAATGGTTCGAATTAATTTTTTAAACCGTATTCTCGGATCATTCACGATTAAGGCTAACACTAGCCCAACCGCAATTTGTAAGGTGGTAGCAATAACTGTCCATACAATCGTCCATGCCAGTACACTGACAAAGGTTTCCTGCCAAATAGGAACGGTCACTAATTCTGTAAAATTGGTAAAGCCGACCCAATCTACTAGATTACGAGGTGGAGAATTATAAAGATTGTAGTTCGTAAAAGCTAGTAATACGGAAAATAAT
The DNA here is from genome assembly GCF_055392695.1 of Gracilibacillus sp. JCM 18966. Classification (NCBI taxonomy): domain Bacteria; kingdom Bacillati; phylum Bacillota; class Bacilli; order Caryophanales; family Bacillaceae; genus Gracilibacillus; species Gracilibacillus sp. JCM 18966. The sequence continues at coordinate 4,172,797 of NZ_AP043883.1, forward strand.
AATGGAAAAATAACGACAAATATCATTAGCAAAAGGCCAGGAAAAGTCATCAAATAAGGAAAGGCACTATCATAAAAATCGATAATCGTGTCCTTGAATCCCTTTGGCTTCCAGCCTTCCTTCAGCTTTTTCGCTTGTTTTCTTGCATCAATAATATTAAAGATATACAACACAAGTAGAAAAACCGTGGCAATTAAGGACAACACACCAAACACGAGTAATCGAACCGAATGATCTGTACCCGGTATCGTTCCAAGTGTCCTTAGTCCCCATAATCCAAAATTGATGGAATCAAGTAGTGTTAAGAGAAACGCTACTTCTAATAAGATGAAGATAAATCCTTTTAAAAATCGTCGATTATATAATTGACCAAGCCCTGCAAAAATAATCGATAAAAGCGTTGCTATCGTTGGGTTATGATTTTTAAAAGGATGGTTACTTATTTCTTTTTTCAACAGAATTACCCCCGTTCATTGATGAAAAATACATCCATGTATAAGTGCTACGTTACTTTGCTCTTGGCACATTTTATTAAGTCGGGCTCACCATTATAGGATTCAACTCACATTATGGTATAGCAAACGCCCAAAGCTCTTTACCTCACCACAATAGGAAGCTTTTTTGTCATACTTAGAGGAGCGGGTATCAGACACCCAACTCCTCTAAAAAGTTCTTACTGAGCTCCACCGCTTGCTTCAATATTGGAATGAATATATTCCACTGCCTCTGTTAACACTGATTCAGGATCTTCCCCTTCCGCTAAAAATTGTAGAGCATTGTTCATTGGTTCCCACACTTGTGACATTTGTGGGGTACTTGGCATTGGCACACCATTTTCGATTTGTCCACTAAACGCAGCATAAATCGGGTCTTCAATCGATGCTAAAGCATTGGTATTGGTTGGAAGCTCCCCTGCCACTTCAAAATACTTTTGTTGGTTCACTTCATTTGTAATAAATAACGCTAGATCTGTTGCCCATTCCGTATTTTCTGAGAAATAAGAAACCATCCATGATTTCACACCAACCAGTGTAGACGCAGGTTTACCATTAATTTCAGGGAAAGGTACAAAACCAAGCTTATCCCCCAGCGCTTTTTGGTAGCTAGGTATACTCCAAGGTCCATTAATTACAGCACCGATTTTTCCTTCTGTAAACAATCCATCAATCACATCCGTAGTAGTAGATGCTGGAATCATCCCATCACCAAAGAAAGATTGGTATAACTCTCCACCTTGAATCGCTCCTTCATTAGCTAAGCCTACATCCGTGATATCATATTCCCCTACATCACCACCAAAGATATACGCACCATAGTTCTTAAAGAATGGATAAGCAAAATATAAGTCATTAGGCTTCATTAAAAATCCGTATTTATCCTGTGATGCATCGGTATGTTGTTCCAAGGCTACTTTCAAATCTTCGATTGTACTAGGCTCTTCCGTTATAATATCTTTATTATAAAAAATCCCATATGTTTCAATAACAGCAGGTACACCATATAAATCTGTCTGACCATCATACTCATAAGTAACCGCATCCAATGAAACTTGGCTATAGGAGGCTTGATCTGATTCTTCTATTTCTAATGGTTGAGCGAGTCCTTGAGCGACAATATCACCTATACGATCATGTGGTTGAAAGTATAGATCGGGACCTCTTCCTTCTGGTCCAGCTAGTGCCAACTCATCTAGTTGTTCTAGCATCGATTTCGCCACAACGTTCACCTTAATTCCTTCTTCTTCCTCATATTTGGCAGCGATTTCTTCAATAGCCTGTAATTGCTCTTCTTCGTCATTTGCCCAAATCGTCAGTTCTTCAGGCTTATTATCAGAAGCTTCATTTGTTGATTCTTCACTACCTTCACTATTACTTGCCTCTTCTCGGTCTGGTGCACATCCTACTAATGCTAGAAGGGCAATCAATAGAACCCCAATTGAGAATAAAAATGTTTTCTTTTTCATTTCTAACTCCCCTTTTTATTTAATTTGCGCAATCGCTTGCACTTAATTGTTTACATTATACATCCGCCACTTATTTCGCGCAAGCGTTTTCTTTTTATTTTTGTATTTTAAATTTTTCCTTCATTAAATAACCTTTTTAATAAAATTTTAAAACATATTTTATATTGACTTATTTTATACTTTCTTGTAATAATATATATAACAACAAGATTTATCTTCGATCATAATTTGAGGGCAATGCTTTGGATTTTACCAACAACCCCGGCTTCCAATCGAGAAGTCGGGGTTGTTTTTTTAGAAAGGAGGCTCTGGTGAAAAGTCCAAATTTAGCTGGAAAGGATGAGGATAAATAGTGAAATTTTTAGCAAATTTTGCGAAATCGTTTGCATTTATGTTGCTTTGTTTGCTCGTTTTCCAACAATTTAGCTCGGAAATCGAGGCTTCGTCAAAAGTCGATTATTCCCAAGATGTCATTTATCAAATTGTAACAGACAGATTCTATGACGGTGATCCAACGAATAACCCTACAGGTGAGCTTTATAGCCCAGATGCCAGTAATCTGCATAAATATTTAGGCGGAGATTGGCAAGGAATTATCGAAAAGATTGAAAATGGCTACTTAACGGATTTAGGTGTAACCGCTTTATGGATTTCTCAGCCAGTTGAAAATGTGTATGCTGTTCACCCTGAGGGTTATACTTCTTATCATGGGTATTGGGCAAAGGACTATAAGAAAACCAACCCATTTTACGGAGACTTAGCGGATTTTCAGCAATTAGTAGAGGTGGCTCATGAAAAAAGGATGAAGATTATTATTGATTTTACTCCAAATCATTCTTCTCCCGCTCTTGAGACAGATCCTAATTATGTAGAAAATGGTGCGATTTATGATAATGGTACGTTACTCGGTAATTATTCTAATGATGATCAAGGCTTATTCCACCATAATGGGGGAACTGATTTCTCCTCATTGGAGGATGGGATTTATCGAAACCTCTATGATCTCGCTGACTATAATCTCCAAAACGAAACAATTGATCAATATTTGAAAGAATCGATCAAGCATTGGTTAGATCTTGGGATTGACGGCATTCGCGTCGATGCGGTCAAGCATATGTCCCGAGGGTGGCAGGAAACACTAGTCAATCATATTTACACTCATCAGCCTGTTTTTACATTTGGGGAATGGTTTTTAGGAAAAGGAGAAATTGATCCGAAAAATCATGATTTCGCAAATGAAAGTGGTATGAGTTTATTAGATTTTCGTTATGGTCAAGCGCTCCGCTCTGTATTAAAGGATGAAGATGCTACGTGGACTGACTTTCATGAAATGATTGAGCATACATCTGCTAGCTATGACGAAGTAAATGATCAGGTTACCTTTATTGATAACCATGATATGAGTAGATTTACATCCTCTACTACTTCAAAAACCGACACGGAAATGGCATTAGCCGTGCTTCTCACCTCCCGAGGTGTCCCTACGATTTATTATGGCACAGAGCAATATCTAACAGGAGAAGGAGATCCGGAAAACAGAAAACCAATGCCAGGCTTTGATCAAAATACGAAAGCGTATCAACTGATCAGTAAGCTATCAGCCTTAAGACAAGCCAATCCAGCACTAGGCTTTGGAAATACAACAGAGCGTTGGATCAATCAAGATGTTTATATTTATGAAAGAAAATTTGGAGACCATGTTGTCGTAACTGCTGTAAATAGTGGAGACACCGCATACAATATCTCAAACATGCAAACAGCATTACCAAGCGGAAGCTATAACGATGTACTTGCTGGATTATTAAATGGAAATTCCATCACGGTGAACCAGGATCAACAAGTTAACAGCTTTGAATTGGTTCCAAATGAGGTAGCGGTATGGCAGTATACAGCAGAGAGCAATGGGCCATCTATCGGACATGTTGGTCCAATGGTAGGTCAACAAGGGAATGACATAACGATAACTGGTGAAGGGTTTGGAAGCTCCAACGGAAACGTGTTCTTCGGTAACGAAACAGCAGAAGTAAAAAGCTGGAGTGACTCAGAAATTGTTGTGACGATCCCTGCCCTTGCTGCTGGAAAATATGCGGTTACGGTGGAGACTTCGTCGCAAGTATCAAGCAATAATTACGAGGGATTTGAAATTTTGACAAACCAACTCGTCCCCGTTCGTTTTGTTGTCGATAACGCAGAAACAGATTATGGTACTTCTATTTATCTAGTTGGAAATACACAGGAGCTTGGTAATTGGGATGTAGATAAAGCGATTGGTCCATTTTTTAATCAAGTTATGTATCAATATCCTTCTTGGTATTATGACATAGGTGTACCAGCAGGACAGGAAATCGAATTTAAATTTATTAAAAAAGATAGTCAAGGAAATGTCACCTGGGAAAGTGGCACGAATAGAACCTATTCAACCCCTACCACAGGAACAGACACCATCCAATTTAACTGGAGAAATTAACCTATTGAAGCGGGCAATGCTTTTGATAACAACCCCATTAAATTAATGGGGTTGTTTACTATATATAAAAGGAGTTTTGAACAATGCTAACAGATATTCGTCATCGAGCAATTCTTCCATATGTATATGGCAAGGATAAAGAAACTGTAGAAATTATGCTAGAAACAAAAAAAGAATTCATAAAAAAAGTGGAGCTAATCTATGCCGACCCTTATCATTTTAAAGAAAAGGATTGGCAATATCAGCTCAGTGAAATGAAGCGAACTGGTTCCACTAGAGATATCGATTATTGGAAAATCCAAATAAAACCACCCTATCGAAGATTACGATATGGCTTTCGCTGTACCACCGCGCAAAATAAAACGATCATCGTAACAGAGCGAGGTTATTTTGAGGAAATACCTAAGGAAATTGGCAATTTTTATTGTTTTCCATACCTTCACGAGGCCGATAATTTTCGTGCCCCTAAATGGGTAAAGGATACGGTATGGTATCAAATTTTTCCTGAGCGATTTGCTAATGGGGATCCCTCTCTTAATCCAGAAGGAACCTTACCATGGGGCAGCACTGATCCGACACCAACAAATTTTTTTGGCGGGGATTTTCAAGGAATCATCGATCACCTTGACTACCTAGTGAATTTAGGGATAAACGGCATTTACCTCACCCCTATCTTTAAGGCTTATTCTAATCATAAATACGATACGATTGATTATTTTGAAATTGATCCCCAATTTGGAGATAAGGAAACCTTCCGCCGGCTTGTGAAGGAATGTCATGCACGTGGCATAAAAGTCATGCTTGATGCTGTTTTTAACCATAGTGGCTTTTATTTCGAACCATTCCAGGATGTATTAGAAAACCAGGAAGATTCACGATACAAGGATTGGTTTCACATTTGGGATTTTCCGATAGAAACAGAGCCGAAGCCTAATTATGATGCCTTTGGATTTGTTTCGACCATGCCTAAATTAAATACGGCGAATTCGGAAGTGAAAAAATATTTGCTAGATGTAGCGGAATATTGGGTCAAGGAATTTGATATTGACGGATGGCGACTAGATGTTGCCAATGAGATTGACCATTCCTTTTGGCGTGAGTTTCGACAGGTAGTCAAAAAAGTCAAGCCTGATGCTTATATCCTCGGTGAAATTTGGCATGATTCCTTACCATGGCTCGAAGGAGATCAATTTGATGCTGTGATGAATTATCCTTTCACCAATGGTGCGATAGAATTTTTTGCGAGACAAAGGATGGATAGTCAAACATTTGTGGATAGCATCACGAATGTACTGCATATGTATCCACAAAACGTGAATGAGGTCGCCTTTAATTTATTGGATAGTCACGATACAGCTAGGATACTAACCTTAGCAGATAACGACAAGAGAAGGGCACGACTACTGTATCTATTTCAGTTATCCTTCCTCGGTTCCCCATGCTTGTATTATGGGGATGAAATTGGCTTATCTGGCGGAGAAGATCCAGGATGTCGTGCATGTATGGAATGGGAAGACGAGAATCAAGACCAATCCTTGTTTTCATTTGTTCAACAGTTAATCCAGTGGAGAAAGGAAATTAAAGGCTTCGGCAATTCGGGGGAATTCCAGTTTTTAAAAAGGCAAGGAAATGTCATTGTTTATGAAAAAAGAACAAACACGAACAGGCTAATTTTTGTATTGAATAATGAGGATAAACAACAGGACATTATATTAGATGAATTAGCTAATCTCAGTGCAAAGGAATTGTTCACAAACAGACAGGTAACCTTTCAAGATCAAGCAAAAATTAGTGTACAGGCATATGGCTACTTTTGTTTTCAACTATAGTAACTGACTAGATGCCTCTTTCCGCATAACGTGCCATCATTAGGGAATAATGGAGATGACTAGTTATCAAGGAGGCATCCAAATGGACAAAAATAAGAAGGAAAAGGAAATTTTGACAAACCACCAAGGCCATGACGTGACAGACAATCAAAATGTTCGAACCGTTGGCAATCGTGGTCCAATGACATTGGAGAATTACGATTTTTTGGAGAAAATAAGTCATTTTGATCGTGAAAAAATCCCTGAGCGTATTGTTCACGCCCGTGGTACAGGGGCGCATGGTTATTTCCAGTCATATGGAACAGTAAACGGGGAGCCTATCTCCAAATATACCCGAGCAAAGGTGTTTACCAATACAGAGGTACAAACACCGGTATTCGTGCGATTTTCTACTGTTGTTCACGGCAAGCACTCTCCAGAAACGTTGCGTGACCCTCGTGGCTTTGCGATTAAATTTTACACAGAGGATGGCAACTGGGATTTAGTCGGGAATAATTTGAAAATATTCTTTATCCGTGATCCATTAAAATTCCCTGATATGATCCACGCATTCCGCCCTGATCCAGTGACGAACTACCAAAACCTTGAGCGTATGTTTGACTTTGTCAGCAGGTCCCCAGAGGCGATGCATATGATTACATTTGTCTATTCTCCTTGGGGGATTCCAGCGACTTATCGCCATATGCAAGGCTCTGGAGTACATACGTACAAATGGATCAATGCGGAAGGTAAGGCTGTTTTAGTGAAATATCATTGGGAGCCTGTGCAAGGAATTAGAAACTTGACACAGCAGGAAGCCAATAAAATTCAAGGACAGAACTTCAACCATGCTACTCAAGATCTCTACGAAGCCATTGAGGAAGGCAATTACCCTGAATGGGAGCTTTATGTACAGATTATGGAGGACGGAGAGCATCCGGAACTAGATTATGATCCGTTAGATCCGACAAAGATTTGGTATAAGGAAGATTATCCATGGCATAAGGTTGGAAAAATGGTGTTAAATAAAAATCCTGATAATTTCCATGCGGAAGTAGAGCAATCGGCATTCGGTACAGGGGTGCTAGTCGATGGGCTTGATTTTTCCGATGATAAGCTTTTGCAAGGGAGAACCTATTCCTACTCTGATACACAGCGCTACCGTGTAGGTGCGAATTATCTTCAGTTGCCAATCAACCGTCCACATAAAAAGGTTGTGACAAATCAAACGGGTGGACAAATGGATTTCAGAGAGGACTATGGGGAACATAAGAATCCTCATATTGATTATGAGCCATCCTTACTTGGCGGGTTAAAGGAAGCGAAAAATCCAGGCGTTGAGCATGAGCCACATGTGGAAGGAAATCTCCAACGTAAAGCTATTTCTCGCGAGAACAATTTTGGTCAAGCGGGAGAAACCTACCGTCGTTTAGCGGATTGGGAGAAGGATGATTTAATCGCAAACCTTGTGAATGCCTTGGCTAGTTGTCACGAGGAAATTCAGCAAAAGATGGTGGAGATGTGCTATCAATGTGATCAAGACTATGGTAAACGATTAGAGGATGGACTGAAGAATGCGACAAGCAGTCGTGAAGAGAAAATGGAAAAAGCGGTTGATATGGCAGAGGAAATGTCCAAGCCTTCAGATCCTTATTAAAATTAGGAGGGCCACTTCTTTTTAAACGAAGCGGCCCTTTTCCTATTTATGATGACAATATGCTACTACTTCCTGGTAAGATAACTCCCCACCGAAAATATCTAAGGCACTTCCAATAGTAATATCAAGCTTACCTTTCGATAGCTCGCGAAAATGGTCTAGATCCTCCATCGAACGAATCCCACCAGCATAGGTTGTTGGAATCAATACCCAATCTGCGAGCTTTTCCACTAAATTTGCTTCAAATCCACTTCTCTTCCCTTCCACATCTGCTGCGTGAATCAGGAACTCATCGCAGTATTGCTCAAATTCTCGAATCGTCTCTTGATTGATTTCAATCTGGCTGAACTTTGTCCATTTATCTGTGACGACAAACCATTTTCCATCCTTTTGCTTACAGCTCAAATCAATCACAAGCTTGTCTTTTCCAATGGTATCAAGCAATTTCTCTAATCGTTCTTTATTCAACTCACCATTTTGAAAAATATAGGAGGTGACAATAACGTGAGAGGCACCATTTTCAAGATAAAACGATGCATTATCTGCATTCATCCCCCCACCAATTTGCAGTCCGTTTGGATAGGCATTTAAAGCTTCTAAGGCTGCTTCTTGATTTCCATCTCCTAGCATAATAACATGCCCACCTTTCAGCCCATCTCGTTGAAACATTTCCGCATAGTGATTACTTTTATAGGTTGATATGTAATTTTCGACAACAGGCTTTCCCACTTCGTTTAACGTATCTCCAACGATTTGCTTTACTTTTCCTTGATGCAAATCAATACAGGGTCTAAAGTCCAAAGCGATCACGTACCTTTCTTCTTGTTTCTTCCTTTCATTCTAAATCATTTTTGAGAAAAAAACATCTAGATTGGGGGATTTAGTTGTGTACTTCTTTCAGTTTTTACTTATGTCCTCCATCCCTACAATAAAAGCACTGTCGGTATTAAGGTAATCTTCTTCTTGAATTATTCCATAAACCGCACAGTCTTTATATTGGTTTTTGGCATTACGAATCATATGTCTAATAACTCCTTCTTGAACCAGTCCAGCTTTAACCATTACCTTTCCAGAAGCCGGATTATCGGTGTTATGGGCTGCCGCAATTTTATGTATGTTCATATATCGGAAACCAAATTCCACTACTGCTTTTAAGGCTTCGGTCGCATACCCTTGATTCCACCATGTGTGTCCTATCGAGTAACTTACTCACAGTTTCCTGTATGGTTATCAAAATCATACAAGTCGATTTCACCAATTAATTCGCCATTGACTTTTCGCTCAATAGCCCACCAACAAAATTCCTTTCTGTCATAATTCTTGACTATCTTTTCTACCCTCTCCATTGTTTCGATAACAGTTTTATGCGCCGCACTAACTCGATTATCCGATACGCGTTCATCAGAAAGCCAGTGATTAAATACCTTTTGAGCATCAGACAACGCCATCCTTCTTAGGATCAATCGAGTGGTTTCTATCTTGGGTGTTCCTAGATAATGTATCATTATGCCACCTTCCTCAATCATTTATAAGCGCTAATAAATTTTCAGGAACTAGACGTAGCTTACCATTTTGGAACTCGCTCAAGGGCTGCCAGAACAACTTGATGATCTTTCCATTGTCTTCTATACCCTCAAAATAACTTTTCTTATATAATGATGTATCAACAAATGTAACATCATATACCAATACGATCTCATGTCCAATCTCACCGTTGTATGAAAAGATGTTCTCTAACGTTCCTAAGTACTCTATATTAGTGATGCTTGCCTTTATTTCTTCTTGAATTTCTCTCTTTAATGCATCGGAGCTCATTTCCCCAAATTCAATTTCTCCACCGATTGGGCGATAATAATATTCTTTGCTAATGTTGTCGTATCCTTCTGCAACAAGAATGGATTCCTTGTTACGAAAAAGACAAATTACTAGTGGTCGAACTACTCCCTTTTTCATCAAGAACCTCCATTTGACCGAACATTATTTTAATAAAAACGCATTTTTCATGATTACAGGGAAGTTTAAAATTTTGTCCAAATCGCTTTTGTATAAGCAATCTTCATTCCTGCTCTTTCCATATTTTTTTGACTTATACTTCCATATGACGCTTGACCAACAATCAAATGACAATGGCGTCGTTTGACTTCATGTAACCGTTTTAATATTAGAGCACTGTGTATACCTTTATTTCTTAATTTTGGTATCGTAGCTGATGCAGCAAGTGTCCCTATTCCATCATATTCGAATAAGACTCCAATTCCAGCAGATTCTCCCTGATAACTCGCCAAATAGAAAGTCCAGTGCTTATCACGATGTAATACTTTATTATTTTGCGCAATATGATCCTTTATGAAAGAAGGCATATTAAAGCCTTTTATATATAAATCTCCGAAGATATCAAACTCATGTTCCTTCAGTTCGCGGATAGAAATAGATGTGTCCATTTTTTTGTTTGAAATGAAATCATAAGATGGTGAACCGCAGAGAACCGTGTGAAACCCGCATTGACTGTAACCTTTCTTAGAAAGGGACTTGAACAAATCGGTTGAAGAATGAGCAGGTGTTATTTCAAATCTAGCAGGGACCTCTCTCTTATGATAGAAATCTAAGATACAATCAATAAATTCAATTTCCTTTACACTAATACCCTTAATCGTATTAAAGGAAGGTCCAGGTATATTTTTGGCTGAAAACGCAGTAGCATTACCAAACTTTTTTATCTCTATATCCATCGGGTTACCTTTTATTTCTTTAATAGCTAAAAGTCTAGACTCTAAAGCCTGTAACTCTGATTGTTCTATTCTTTGGGCAAGATCTTTAGTCATTACAATTGACATGTTACACCTCATTTAGCCTTCTAATTTTCAAATAAACTGTTAATCCATAAACTAATCCATAAAAGAGAGTCATTATCAAAGAATATGAACCATAACTTAAGTCCAATAGGATATTGCCGCCGAATAGTGGAGCGATAAAAATGAAATAAAATGGATACTGTAAGGAGGTAATCAAATCTAATATACTATGATCAAGCATGGCTTGTTTAAAAGATGAGATAACAAAAATGAATACACCTGATATTACTCCTAATAATGCGAATACCTTTAAGTTTTTACTGCCTTCCTTAGAGGATATGATTAATACGAACATAAAAAATAAAGTTGCTAATAAATGGATAACATTTATGCTCATATCTGGATGTTTTATAGCTGGTAATAGATTTACTGTAAAGGCTAAGCAATATGAGCCTACTAGGAAAATTACGTATTTATAATTGATAGGAAATTCCCCCTATTAGTCAGATTCCTTCACTTTTTCTGATCTCCTCTTCTACTGTTTTTTTAAAAATATACTAAATAAACTTCATAAACTTCTTTAGAATAAACCAACAAGTATTCCTATTACAAAATTAAGTATATATGAGATGAGTTTTTATTCATAATATCCCCTCCGATTTAAAAATGTGTTCTAACAATTAATCTCATTCCCTGTACTCTCTCTTAAAATAAAAAACTGTTCCGTTAACCCCCGACAGCTCCCAACCCTCATTACCAAGGGAATTTAACTTTTTAGTCATTGCAGTCTTGAAATCAAGTTCGGATTTTAATTGGAATTGAATGTCTTCTACACTGTATTCAAATTGTTGCAGTTAAAAACTCCTCCTCGAATTGTGTGGTAATTTTAACAAATGACTTCTTAACCGAAATTACTATTTTACCAACACCACTCTGTTTTAATATAAATATCCAATTCAAAGAATGATAGTTACTATACAATATAACCCAAACATAAAGAAACGCAATCTCTACATAATGATTGCGCATTACCTGTACCTAATATCATTTCAATCATCTGAGGTCTTTAATGCTTCCTGTATATAAAGATATAAGCCAGTATCCAATCCAAATTGTAATGCAGCTTCTGGATTATCGGCATAAAATGCCTCGGCGTTTTTCTCGATTTCTGGGTTATTTTTCGAAAAGGAATAGGTAATATTTTTCCATCTTACTGCTAACTCTATTACTGTTTTTGATTTAGGGGATGATCCTCTCTCTTTTTCTAAACGTAAATTCCTTAGGAGCCATTCGAATTCCTTCTCTACATCTTTTAAGGTATTGGTATCCACTTGATCATAATACATTTTCATTTCTTCTAATTGTGAGTTTGAAAAATACTTTGAACGGTTCATTTTCATAAGCTCGAATAATGTTGTCAGTTCTTTAATCGAAATATCTTTATTATTTGCAAGCTCTTTTTTCGTTTGTTCTAATTGAGAAAGTAATTGTTGTTGAATTTTTATATCCTCTCGAATACGGTCTATTTGTTTATCAACCGTCTCTATTGCGGAATGATAATCTTCATTTTCCGTAATTTCCTTGATTTCCTCTAATGATAGCCCCATCTGCTTTAAGACAAGTATCTTGTGCAATTTTTGCAGATCAGCCTGGCTATAACGACGATGACCTGATGCTGTATAATCAGAAGGGGAGAATAATTTGATTTGGTCATAGTATCTTAAAGTGCGAATCGACAGGCCAGTTAATCTCGCTAGTTCGCCGACTTTCCAATAAATTGTCATGTTAATCCTCTTTCTTTAATAAGTTTTTAAGCTCAGAAGGATAAAAATGATAAACCTTTCCACAGATATGACAAGCTGATTCGATTGGTTTGTTAGCCTGAATATATTCCAACAACTCATTTTCTTTCAATTGATAAAGCAAACCATAAAACATCTCTTTTGAGCAACCACACGAAAATTGAACGGGCACCTGATCGATAATCTCGAGATCATTGATATAGTTAGCTCTCAGCTCTTCTTGAAGCTGATTACCATTTGACCACTTACATTTATGGAAAAAGCTTGTGTTCGTATTTATTTTTTCCTTCAATAGCGTCAAAAGCTGTTGTGGAGCACCAGGAAGTAGTTGAGCATAGAGGGCATAGCTGTAGAGAACAGCATTGTCTTCGTCTATAGCTAAATTTGTTTCCAGATATGTTTCCAATTGCTCACTTTGTCTAAAATAATACGACAGATCTTTATCAATATCTCGGTAAGGCATGTCCGTAATTCCCGTAAATTGATGCATTTCTGTTCCTTTAATCATTCGAATGGAAGCATTATTACCAATTAAGTTTTGTAAGCTATTATTTTCATTCACAAAATTTTGATTAGCATAACCCCGTACATTTCCACTGGCATCTGTGTCTGCGAAGATTTTGTATTTAGGATTACTCATGATTAGTGTAGCACTAAGCCTCTGCTTCTCCTTCAATGTTGCAGATAGGAGGCTAATTCCAGATAAGGTTTTTCCTAGAGCTACATTTGTGATTCGATTGTGTTGATGGTTTCTACGAATAATTTCATTAATGAGTGGAGTATTGTCAACAAAATACAAACGTAGTTGTTTATCAAAGATTAATGCCTTTATTATGTTATTTTTCATCTAAAGTTTCCTTTCCTTACGTAATGTCTTAACCTACTATAAATCATTCCCTTACGTAAGGTTCAAGTACAATATTAATTTTTATTTGTTTTGTATTTTTTCCAAAATAGAAAGGATCTCTTTATTCTGTCTTCTTATATTTTCCATATCGAATAGTAAAATGATGGCTACTACAATAAAAAAGGCTGCAAGCATATTGGTTCCTCCCTCCCTCAATAAATTAATATATTCTTAGAATTTCATCGTTTTCCTTCCAATATCTCTTGATTACTTGAAGTCCATGATAGGCCACTTTACTATTATTTATAAATCATGATAAATATGGAATTCAATCGTCATACTTCTAACAAGGTATCGGATTTATTTTCCATTAAATGGTTATTGGTGTATGATCGCACAATGGATCTCCACTTGCACATGGCGGTGAACCCTCCCACGTCTCTCGGCGTCTTTGCGCGTAAATTCCTTCGTTCGACCTGACCATGGTGGAGGCCGGAAATGCTCCTATAGTGGGTCTATGCCCTAATGGATAAAATAACGACCGGCTACTCCGTGCTTCAATTGTCAAGAATGTTTTTTGTAAACGATGTTCTACTTTCTATTAAGCGACTTTCTGTTTGTTCGAAATCATTGGGATATCCCGAAGCATTCGTTCTTCACTGAATGCGCATTGGCGTGTTCCTATCGTGAAAAATATCTTAATTAGTTTCCTGCTTAATGCGATAAACGATTGTTTACCTGACAACGGATTATTCGATCGATAGCGATAGTATTGGTGCAGCTGTTTAAAACCTTCATTGTGTAACGATAAGGGTCTTGCCACTTGATACAATAAATTCCGCAATCTTTTGCGTCCACGTTTGGTGATGGTTGTCTGTCCTTTGAATAAACCTGATTGATTCATCTTTAAGTTCAATCCCGCTAATTTTATGATTTGGCGTGGATCTTGATAATTAGATAAATCACCAACTTCTGCGTAAAATCCAGCGACAGTGATGACACTTACCCCTTTAATTGCTAACATTTGATCAGCACCAGGAAGATGGAGAACGAGTTCTTCCAGTTGTGCTTCCAGAGCGATTAATCGTTCTTCCAACATCCTATACTGATCAAGAAGATACCGAATTTCTTGGCGTGCCATGCTTAAACCTACCTTCAGGCCAATACTATTCTCAGCTGCTTCTTTTAAAGCTTGGACACGTTTGATGCCAACTGCTCGTGTCGCAGCCTGTTTCACCTCGGAAAGCAATGCTTCTTCGGATGTTTTTCGAATATCTTCTGGCAAATAGCCCTTATCTAATAAATGGAGGGCAGCTTTTCCCGTCCAGTCTTTAAAGACGGTCAGAAATTCTGGGAAATATCGATCGAGTGCATTTTGCATTTGCGCTTTAATGGACGCTACATCCTCTTGAATGATGTCATACAGCTTCATGCCTTCCCGCAATTCTGCGTACACGTCCTCGGGTAAAGTAGGCTCATGATAACGACCGTCACGCATGATTTGTGCAATTACTTTCGCATCCTTTGTGTCATTCTTTGTTGGGGAGTCGTCGTCCATTTCCTTGAATCGCTTTACCTTCATCGGATTCACAACCACCACGGATACTGCTTGTGCTTTCAAATAATAGGCTAAATTAAGCCAATAGTGACCAGTTGGTTCCATCCCAATCATGAGGTTTGGTCGACCATGTTCTTCTGACAAGTTTTTGGCCCAATCTATCAGCTCGGAGAAACCTTGATAGGAATTCGTGAAGACAAGCCGTTTCACCAGATCTCGTCCACGATCATCTATCGCCCGAGCGACATGTTTGCGTTTCGCTACATCTACTCCAATAATTAATGTTTCTTCATTGATTTGCGCAATTCGCTTATTTTGTGTAAAATCCATACTAGAAGTCCTCCTTCGGTACTTAATTCGAGGTCATGCATGACACTCTCTATCGTACCAGGGGGGCTTTTTTTATGCATTTCTCAAATTCAGTGATTATCCCTCAAATTTTCTTATAACAGGAATGCTCCTATTTTGTGAAAATTTTATTATAGTGGGAAATCATATCCAACATAGTTAAATATATTTTTGAAGCCTAGCTTCTCTGCCACTGTGACCGAAGGCTGGTTCATCTCCATGCAATCCCAATATGGAACGATATCATTCTCTAAACAATCTTTAATAAAACAATGAGCAAGCTTTTGAGCTAATTTCTTTCCCTGATGAGCTTCTAATGTTTCAATTTCTATGCAATGTATGTTACCTGCAACAAATCCTGAAAAACAAACACTAATGATTTCATTTTTGTAGATTATACAATAACCAATCCCATGGTGAAAGAAGTGATTAAAAGAGGACCAAAACTCTAATATTTTTGAACGTAGAAATTCAATGTTTTTTATTGAGTTATTGTCAAGGATAGTAGGTCTAATTTTTACCACTTGATATTCTTGCCCTAGTATAGGTTCATCATTATCTTTGTAATCGGACCGCTGTAAGGTATAAACTCTCTGATTCCAGCTCCCTAGTTTTCGATGTTTAAAAACGCTTTCTATGGCACTATTCCATTTTTCGTGGTTGCCGATTCCTTCAAACCATTTGAGTTGGGCTTTTTTTGCTTCTTGCTGAATGACATTGTCAATAAAATCGTTTAGTTCCTTATTAAATTCCTCGTTTTGCTCACTTCCAAAGAATATAAATCCATCATTATTCCCTAACCAAATAAGCCCCGAGGTTGAGTTATCCAAATCATCCACAAAAAATACGACCTGGATTTATATTCTCAACGACTGCTATAGCTTCTAATTGACCATTTTCATTTAGTAATTTTCTACATTTACTAAATTGGGTTTTATTCAATTCTGTTATCATAAACCTATCCCACCTCTTATAGCTTGTAAAAAAACAATTCGAATCCTAAGGAATTAACTTAATACTAAATATACTGGCGAATATAACAAATGCAGCCGTGAGAAAAGAAATAATGGCATATCCTTTGCGTTTTGCTTGAAGTTCATTAATTCCCATAGCCAAGAGCATGAATCCTAAGATTAATTGTGCATATGGAATTATACTAAAACTCCCAGTAACTAAAGCATATCCTGACAAACAAACAACGAAAACTGCTAAAATAACTTTTAATAATTTCAACAATAATCATTCCTTTCCCTAATATTACTCCCCATTTACTATCCTAGTACTTGTGACTTTTTCCATCCATTAATCGAATAATAATCGCGAGTGTACCCCATTCCTTTTCCTTCTCTGGAGAATATATTTGATAGGTTTGTTCGACCATTTCTCCGATCGAACTACCAACTGCATCAAAATCACTTGCTGGGATATTTTCATACATATCTTTGAAAGACGAATACTGCTTTAGACCGATAACCTCGACTGTTAATGTTTCGTTGCCTTCAGGGATTTTTGTGAATGTTATTGTATCTCCTACTTTTACTCTTCTTCTTTTCTCATCATTTAATCTGACCTCTACTTTTTTTCTCCCAGATTTCATTGAATAGAAAGGTGTTTCATTTAGGCGCATGGTGTGTTCCATTTTCTCAACTCCTAATAATCTTTTTGCCATTTTATCACCAGACTCCATCTTATATTAACATAAATATCCAATATCACAGATAATATTATTGGCCTGATCGCAGAGGGGATTACTATTCTTACAATAAAAAAACTGCACCCTATTTGTTCACAAATTGGGGTGCAGGGCATTTCGTTAGTATTTTTAAAATCCTCGCTCGTATTGGACAGGTATTTCGATTTCCTGGTGTAATTGGCGGGCAGCATGAATGGCCCAGTATGGATCTCTTAGCATGCCACGTCCGACTGCCACGAGATCGGACGCTTTATTTCCGATAATAGCATCAGCTAGTGCTGGGTCTTCTAAGCGTCCTACCGCAATAACAGGAGCTTGCAATGCATTACGCATTTCTTGTGCAAATGGTATCATATATCCCGCATGTCCTCCTGGATTACGAGATGGGGCTATTGCTCCTTCTCCTCCAGCACTGACATGAATCATATCTACTCCTGCATCCTTATACACTTGGGCGAGTTTGACACCATCCTGTAGCTCATAGCCATTTTCGGCAAATTCTGTTGCAGAGATTCGCATAATTAATGGCATATCTGCAGGCATCTCACTTTTAGCTGCTTTGATTACTTCTACACCAAATTTGGTGAGATCCGCATATTCATCCTCCCGCTTATTGGTTAGATGGGAATGAAATTGATGAATTAAATAACCATGGGCACCGTGGAGCTCAATGGTATCAAATCCCGCTTTGACTGCTCTTCGTACCGATAAGCGGAATTTTTCCACCATTTCCTTGACTTCTCCTGTTGTTAACGCTCGTGGAGTTTTGTAGTTCCCATCAAAACGAATTGCAGATGGTGCGACAGGCAGATCTGCATCCTCCGCTTTACGTCCTGCGTGAGCGATTTGAATACCGATCTTAGCACCATTCTCATGGACCGCATCCACAATCCGTTGATAGGCTGGAATTTGATCATCAGACCAAAGGCCTAAGCAATGATTCGAAATCCGTCCATCTGGCTCCACATTTGTCATTTCCACAATCACCAGACCCGTACCACCTATTGCTCGACTGACATAATGGGTATAATGCCAATCATTTGGTGTTCCGTCTTTTTTTGAAACGGAATATTGACACATCGGTGGCATTACCACTCGATTTTTTAACGCTAAATTTTTTATGTTAAATGGGCTAAATAATGTATCCAACTTGTTTTCCCCCTTTAGAAAATAACTTCGATGGATAGTATACCAAGATTTTGCCAAACATTCACTTAATTGAACTCACGGTAAAATGATCACAAATATTAGGCTAAAGCATAGAATAAGTACAGATACCTATCTTAGGAAAAGGAAGTGAATCTATGTTTTATCATATAAAAGAATTGCAGTATCCTGCCAAACCAGATAGGCCGGATCCTCTATTCGCAAAGAAATTACAAGAGGTGTTAGGTGGACAGTTTGGCGAAATCTCTGTGGCTATGCAATATTTATTCCAAGGCTTTAATGTTCGAATGGATGGAAAATATAAAGACTTGTTAATGGATGTAGGAACAGAAGAGTTAGCACATATTGAAATGCTCGCTACTATGATAGCACGTCTGTTAGATGATGCTCCTGTCGGGGACCTTGAAGAGGCAGCAAAGGATCCTGTAATGGCTGCTATTATTGGTGGGATGAATCCGCAGCACGCTATTGTTTCTGGATTAGGTGCCATGCCTGCTGACAGTGTAGGTAACAGGTGGACTGCCGATTATATTATTTCTAGTGGGAATTTATTAGCTGATTTTAGAGCAAATTTAAATGCAGAATCCCAAGGAAGACTTCAGGTTGCTAGACTGTACGAAATAACCTCTGACCGTGGTGTGAAAGATATGCTATCCTTTTTAATTGCAAGGGATACGATGCATCAAAATATGTGGCTTGCAGCAATTGAAGAACTTGAGCAAAAAGAAGGGGTAGTCGTTCCTTCTACCTTCCCTCGCCAATTAGAAAAACAACAGGTTGCCTATGATTTTTATAATTTCTCTCGAGGCGAGGAATCGGCACAAGGTAGATGGGCACATGGTCCAAGCATGGATGGATGTTCTACCTTCTGTTATGTTCAAAACCCACCTGCCTATGGATCTGCTCCTAAATTATCTGCAGCTCCTCCCTATACATTTAACACGAATTTTCATATTCCTCCATCTTTATGTTAGGCGATTTCCCTCAGTTATTTTACTGAGGGGATTTTTTATTGCATTCTATTTTTATTAATAGGGGTTACGGACAATCCATGCTATGATAGAATGAACCTATAACATGCAAGTGGAGGTTGCTATGAAACTCATTTCAGATAAAGATTTACAGGCAGATTGTGAGCAATGCTTTGGCCTATGCTGTGTGGCATTACCCTATGCAAAATCAAGTGACTTTGCCTTTCAAAAAGCTGCAGGTGTGCCTTGTCGAAACCTAGAAGATGATTTTCGATGCAGCATACATAAAGAACTAAGAACCAAAGGCTTCCGTGGCTGTTCAGTCTATGAATGCTTTGGGGCTGGACAAAAAGTGGCCAAGCAAACATATTCCAACAAAAACTGGCGGGACCATGAAGATATTGCCCAGGAAATGTTCGAGGTTTTTCCCATTATGCAACAGCTGCATGAAATACTCTATTATTTGAATGAAGCGATGGATAGAGAAGAAACGGCTTCCTTCCATGCTGATATAGAAAAAGCCTTTCACAGCATAGAGGATTTGACGTATCTTTCCCCAGCGGCTTTATTAGAATTAGATATTCAGCATCATCGCTCCCAAATTAATCCACTACTCGTCCAAACAAGTGAAGTGATTCGGGCAAAACACACTCGAAAACATCGAAAATTACCTAAAGAATTAATAGGAGCAAATCTAAGTAATAAAGCAATACAAGGAGTTCCTCTTCGCGGTGCCTTACTTATTGCAACAGATTTTAACAATACCGATTTAAGAGGTGCTGATTTTCTCGGTGCGGATCTGCGTGATGCGAATTTAAGTGGCGCTGATTTAAGAGAGTGTATTTTTCTGACACAAGCACAGTTAAATGCAGCAAAGGGAGATAGCGAGACAAAACTACCTTTACATTTACGCCACCCTGCTCATTGGTCTTAAGGCTGTTATTAGAAAAGTAGGTGATTTAATTGATTATTTGGGTTAATGGAGCTTTTGGTTCCGGGAAAACACAGACTTCTTTTGAATTACATAGAAGAATTCCTAATTCCTTTGTGTATGACCCGGAAAACATTGGATTTTTTATTGATAAGAATATACCGAAAGAAATTGGTAATGGAGATTTCCAAGATTATGTCATCTGGCGTGAGTTCAACTATACCCTTTTGAAGTATATCGAAAGCGAATATGATGGAGTTATCATTGTGCCAATGACCATAGTCAACCCTCTGTATTTTGATGAAATTATTGGCAGGCTTAGAAAGGAAAAAATGATCGTTAATCACTTTGTATTATGGGCCTCCAAAGAAACGATACAAAAGAGATTACGGAAGAGAGGTGAAAGAAACAATTCCTGGTCAGCAAAACAAATAGATAGATGTTTACAAGGATTATCAAATGATATATTTCAACAGCGGATAAATACGGAAAATAGGACGATTGAAAATGTAGCAGAATTAATTGCATCACAATCTCGTATTGACTTATTACCTGATAATAGAAATAAGTTCAGAAAAAAATTAGATAGAATGAAGACACAACTAAATCATATTCGATTTTTCAATTAAAGTGATGGTGTCTACGTCTCCATAATAATATTTGCAATCCAAAAATACAAACTAAAAGCCAGGCTAAACCTAAAGAGACACCTGCCAATACATCTGTAAAATAGTGAACACTTAAAACTGTCCTACTTAACGGTATCAGTACAATGAGCAGACTTAACACACTGTTACAGAGCCATTTTGTCCTGCTTTTCCAACGACTTCTTGCAACAAGGTAGATGCAAAAACCGTAAAAGGCGATTGATCCTGTGGAGTGACCACTTGGAAAACTGAAGCCCGTGCCATCATATTGCATCAGAATTTCTGGCCGATCTCGTTGAAATATTAGCTTCAAGCCTTTGGTAAGCAGGCTGATTCCAACCATGTTAATCCCAAAAAAGATCGCTTCCCATTTCCTTTTCTTAAAAAGAAATAAGTAGCTGACCAACACGATTGTTGCGATCGTTAGTATTGGGACAGAGCCTAACTCGGTTATGGTTTCCATCAAGGAATGGAACCATGTATCTCGTGCAGATTCCATTACATCTTGGACAACCTGATCTATATAAAACTTTTCATCCTCTAAAATATCATCGGCAATCTCAATAAAAAGAAAGGTTGAACCAATGATAAAGGCAAATCCTATGATCAAAATGATTAACGCCATTTTAGAAGAATCTTTCGGTATCCACTTTTTCCAATACAAGCTTATTCACCCTTTACCGACTTTTCCTCCCTTTTCCCTTTTCTACGATCACAAAACCTACTGCAAATGCTTCGGCGGATCTTGATCATGAGATTGCTTGCTCACTTCCGTAAATAGATTATTGGTGGAAGGATTTGGCTGAGAGGTAGTTAGGATTTGCATCAATTGTTGAAATTCTTTTTTGGTTACTGGTTGAGCCTCTTGTTTTAAGGTATACCCTATCTGACCATTTGGTTCCAATGTGGCAAACTCCACATCCTTTATATTCGCCACATTACTCTGTCTTAGCATCATTTCTAGCTGGTCGACGGTTAAACGCAATTTTTTTAAATTTTGTTCATTTATTGTTCCATTCTCTATCAATATTTTGGATTTTCCTGTGATTAATTTTTCAATACTATCTGATTTCATTTGTAGGTATTCCATTGTAATGAGCGTGATAACTAACAAGGCCCCAACGATTAAGGTTGTCCATATATTTTTTCCCGACACTGGCTGAATAAGCAAGGTTCCGATTGAAATCATGATAATCGTTTCAGCTAGTGTCATTTGTGATATCGTTTTTCTTCCGGCAAATCTTAGTAACAATGTACCTGCTAGTACAATAAGGATTGCTTTCCAAACTAAATCCCATTCCATTGAAACGACCTCCTCTTTGATTGGCTTTCCCTATCTTTTCCATTCTTCTTGAAGTTATTCCATATAGAAAAAAGCCATCGTGAAATGGCTTTTTAGGTTCCTTTATCTCATGTATTTGGTTAAAAATTCGGTTAGCTTCGTCTGATATTGCTCTCGATAAATGGCATATGCCTCTCCGTGACTTGCTTCAGCAAATAGCATGATCTCTGCTTTTTCCGTGTTCTGGTAAAGCTTACTCGCCATTTTAGTTGGAACAAAATCATCATTTTTACCATGAAAATATAAGATTGGAACATTTGCTTTCTTTACCTGTTCAAGCGCAGAGGCTTCTTTCAAGGAGTAATCTGCTCTTATGCTTGTGATCAGACTTGTTGTCGGTAGAATGGGGAATGCAGGTAGATGATACATTCGATTCATCTGATATTTAAAGAGGTCGTACACACTTGTGTATGCGCTATCAGAGATAATGGCCTTAATATTTTCTGGTAGGCGCTCGCCACTCATCATTAATACTGTTGAGGCTCCCATCGAAAGTCCATGAACGACAATTTCTGCATCTTTTCCGACGCGATTGATTACTTTGTCGGTCCAATCTAAATAGTCAAGGCGATCATGCCAACCAAAGCCAATGTAATCTCCTTCACTCCCCCCATGGCCTCTTAAGTCTGCTGTAAAAATATTATAGCCTAGCTCTTCATAATAATATTGGCCATATAATCCCATATCCATCGCATCGCCTAAATATCCATGTGCTAAGATTACTGTCTTATTTGTCGGCTTTTTTGCTTCTAAAAAATAACCATTAAGATGGAGTCCGTCATAGGATTCTAGTTGCCATTGTTCAAAATCCTGATTCGCTACCCAACTACGCCAATCTCCCTTTAAAAAAACATCCATCGCTGCAGTGGAGACAGTTAAATCCTCATTTCCTTGCAGAAACTCCTTCTTCTCTCTTTTAATGGCTAAATCATAAAAGAAATTACCTGCAATTAAGTCTATGATTAATAGAATACTAATAAGTGCAAAACTAAGCTTTATCCAAGTTTTTCTCCTCAAGATGATCCCCTTTCTAAGCTGCTTATTCTATTATATCAAGAATAGCGGATCATTTGAGCTATTAATTTTTTGTAGGAATAGTATATTATGGATTTTTCCCGCCACTATTATAAGTGATACCGCCATTAGCTCGCTTAAAAGAAAAAAGCAAAATCGGTCTGATTTTGCTTTTTACTCTACAGCTATTTTTTTAGCTTCGACTTTCGTTTCTGCGTCTTGCTGATGTGGTGGCTTCACGCGTTTAATAAATAATGCTAAAATCAGCGCGAGACATGCAATTAAGGTAGAGACAAAAAAGCTAAAATTAATTCCCGCAAGCATTCCTTCATGCAGCACATCTAATGGGATCGAACCAGCTTGCTGTGCACCTGTCTCTACATTTCCTGCACCATTAGCTAGTAAGTCTTCAATTTTGTCATCTCTTCGATTGTTCATCACAGATACTAACAATGCTGATCCAATCGCACCTGATACTTGCTGTAAGGTATTATTCATTGCTGTACCATGCGGGTTATTGATAGCTGGTAATTGATTCAAACCATTTGTCATGACAGGCATCATCACCATAGACATACCGAACATTCGAAAGGTATACAATAACACTAGTGTAGAATAGGCTGTATCCATACTAATTTTACTAAAGAAGTAGGAGGTGACGACGGTAATCGTTAGACCGATTACTGCCAATGCTCTTGCACCGTATTTATCAAAAAGTCGTCCGGTAATTGGTGACATAATTCCCATCACAATTGCTCCTGGTAGCATTAATAAGCCTGAGTCAATTGGAGAAATACCTCTTATTGTTTGTACATAGATCGGCATTAAGATCATCGCTGAAAACATCGCAACTGCAATGACAATCGCGATAGCAGAAGACAATGCGAACATGGGATATTTATAGATACGAAACTCTAGCATTGGTTCATCCATTTTCAATTGGCGGATGATAAATAAGATAAGTCCAATAGCTCCTGCTATGATTGTTCCATATACAACAGGATCATCCCAGCCTCTATCCCCAGCATTACTAAAACCATAGAGCAATCCGCCAAAACCGATACTGGATAAAATCAATGATAAAATATCGAGCTTAATAGAGCGTTGGCCCGTAACATCCTTCAGTTTAAAGATAGAGATGACTAAGGTTAAGAGGGCAATTGGTAAGACGACATCAAACAGCATCCTCCAGCTATAATGCTCCACTAACCAGCCTGATAATGTTGGTCCAATAGCAGGTGCTGTGATCATGACAATACCGAATGATCCCATTGCTGCTCCTCTTTTTTCTACTGGAAAGGCTGCGAGCATTACGTTCATTAATAATGGCATCATAATCGCAGAGCCTGATGCTTGAATCATTCTAGCGAGTAATAATACCCAAAATTCTGGTGCAACACTTGCTAGAAAAGTACCAAGTGTAAATAAAGACATGGCAGTAATGAATAATTTCTTGTCAGAAAAACGTTGAATAAAAAAAGCACTGGCTGGAATTAATATTCCATTTATCAACATATACCCAGTTGATAGCCATTGCACATCTGTTTCATCCACAGCAAAGTCTGCCATAATAGACGGTAAGGCAACATTTAATAAGGTTTCATTCAAAAGTGCTACAAAAGCTCCAATAAACAAAATAGCAATCATGCCATAAGGAGGCTTTGCATGCATCGATGTTTCGTTAGTCATGTATTTTGTTTCCTTCTTTCCATTAATTTGTTTTAGTACTTCATTATTTTATACCTATAGTTCAATTTTTTCAATAATAAAATTTGTTTCAAGTAATAAATATTGATATAATAAGGTTTATACAAGTATACTTACGTTATAAAAGGGTGAAAAAATGAGTAAAAAAACAAGAACCAAAATCATAGAGGCCGCCCATCAATTATTTATTCAAAAAGGTTTTGATACTACTTCTATTCAGGATATTTTAGATAAAGCTGGGATTTCCAAAGGGACATTTTATAATTATTTCCAATCTAAAAATGATTGTTTAATCGCTATCATCTCGGTTGTTAGGGAAGAAATTATCGATAAAAGAAGAGAATTGGCTTTTGGGAAGGACAAAGCAGATGAAGAAGTCTTCATTCAACAAATTGCCATTCGAATTAATATGAATCGTCAACATCATCTAATGACGGTATTTGAGACGGTATCTTTTTCGGAGGACAAGGAATTAAAAGAGCATATAACCGATGCCCATCAAGGAGAAATTAGGTGGATTGCTAAACGATTAGAGGACTTATATCCATCAGAAGGCCATCCCTATACACTAGATCATGCTATTATGTTGATCGGAATCACCCATCCCATGCTATACGCAGCAAGACTTGGCGTTGATGAGCATATTACGACAGAAACGATCATTCGTTATGCGATGAGAAGATTGAGGTCCATGCTAGACGAGCAAATCAGCCAAAAGGATCTATTTTTTCCGAAGGATTGGTTTGTACAAACAGATGTGAAAGAAAAGCAGGAACAGGAGCACATCCTAAAAAATCGACTAGTAGCACTCCAGCAGGTCGTAAAAGAAGAGAAAGAGAGACAATACTTATCGTTCTTATTAAAGGAGATACAAGAGGATGAACCTCGCCATTTCTTACTCGAAAGTGTGTCTGCGTCTTTAGAACAGCTCGCCATAGGAATGACATATGAGCATAAGGTAAAGCAAGCTGTTCAATGGATGGCAAGAAGATTTCATTGGTAAAAATTACTCCATTGTTTTATAGCGGAAATGCTTCACTTTTTTCTCCAAATCTTGGACGATTTCAGTGATGGATTTATTCGTAGTATCATATAAAAAAGGGATATTGGCTTGCTTTGTCGATAATTCTTGTAATAATTGAGAGGATCTGTGAAGTAATTCGATATCTCCTCTTTTTTCTATTCTATCTCTGATGGCTTCATCATTGGCGATTAATACAATATAATAGACTTCGACGTTTTCATTCGTTAATTGGCTAATAAACCAATCTAGTTCATCCTCTACTACATAATCAATAACAACATTCAAATTAGATTGTAGTGCATTATTTGTCACAGACAATATATTTTGCCATGTAATCGCTAATTTTTGTTCCCAGTTCATCGTTTGATCAGATATCATATGAAAGAGTAGGTCTCCTTCAACGAGCATCGTTTTTTCTATGTTGTTGACTAACGCCTTTGTGATCGTTGATTTTCCCACACCACATGGTCCAGATATGATTACTACGGAAAGCTTCATGACAATATCTCCTCGTATATTATATTTAAGCCCATCTGTTGGACTCACTATTTTCCTCATTTGACCTGCAATAAATTTCAAAAAACACTTGGACGTCTTGTGATGTTCCTAGATAATGGTCTTAAGGATCATTTGGGACAATTCTGTCATCTCCTGTGGCTAACCACATTTAAAGACTGTTTCCCAGTGTACGTGCAGACCTTCCTACTCGCAGGCTGTGCACTCTGTCCCTCGAACTTGGATGATAGTAGCTCCAAGGCGGCTTTCGATACAGAGATAGTACTGATACACGAGGTTGTTGATCGGCGTTCACACTAGGGATATCCCGAGGCGTCCAAGATAGGTTCCAATGATTCTAATTTAGAAAGGAGGGGAATTCCCCATGCGATTATTTGTCGGATTAGATGTTAGTTCTTTTGATATCAAGGTTTGTTTGTTAGATAGTGAAGGTGTAAAGTTATCTTCCTTCACCGTGTCGAATGATTTACCTGGTGCTACTGCTTTACGTGAAGCTATTTTTCGTACCATGGATGGACAATCTGTGGAAGTATTAAAGATTGGCTTAGAATCCACTTCCGTGTACAGTTTTCATCCAGCGATGTTTTTTCATCAGGATGAAGAGCTCCGTAAGCTTGGTGCACAAGTATTTGTGATGAATCCAAAACAGATTGCCAACTTCAAAAAGAGTTATCCAGACATGGACAAGACCGACGAGATTGATGCATTTGTGATTGCCGATTATTTACGATTTGGTCGTTTATCGATGTCGGTGGTCAAAGAGAGTCAATACGTTGCCCTACAACAGTTGACACGCTCTCGCTACCAACTCGTACATCAGATGACCAAAGAAAAGCAACATTTTCTTCAACACTTGAGTTATAAGTGTAATACGTTTCAAGAAAACGTCGAATCTTCCGTGTTTGGACAAGCTATGATGGACTTATTCTTTGAAAAATATAGCCTGGAAGAACTCGCTCAGATGTCGATCGAAGACCTAGCTGATTACCTCCAAACCAAAGGTAAAAATGGTTTTCACGACCCTGAAAAAGTGGCCAAGTCCATTCAAAAAGCAGTACGTTCTTCCTATCGTTTGGATAAGGTAGTGGAAGACTCGATTGATCTCATCTTGGGCACTATTATTGAGCTGATTCGCACCATGAAGGCACAAATCAAGCAAATCGATAAAGCGATCACTAAAATCATGGCTGGCTTACCCAATACCCTGCAATCCACACCCGGAATTGGACCTGTATTCGCTGCTGGTATCATCGCAGAAATCGGTCAGATTGAACGATTTGAAGCAGAGGCCAAAATAGCCAAATATGCAGGACTATACTGGCGAAAACACCAATCAGGCAGGTTTACGGCAGATGATACTTCCTTATCTCGTAACGGGAATCAGTATTTGCGTTATTACCTTGTTGAAGCCGCCAACTCGGTGAGAAGGCATCTACCTGAATACCAAGCTTATTACGAGAAGAAATACCGTGAAGTACCGAAACACCAACATAAAAGAGCACTCGTCTTAACCGCTAGAAAATTAGTGCGTTTGGTGGATGCGCTACTACGCAACCATCAAATCTACACGCCACAAGGGAGCGTGAAACATGAAGCTTAGAAAGTAGCTTCTACAACCCTTGTGTAATTACCATTAATTTACATTTGATTAATGGTCTAGTTTCCTATTGCCTTTTTTAACAAAATTGCACCTTGATATCTAAATCTTTTTTATTTTGTATCTTGACATATTACCGCAGGTCTTTTATTCAGTAAAATTAGTTTCATACCCACCACTAATGTGGTAATAAATATAATATAACACAAAATAAGGAGTGGAATAATGACAATACCTGAAGTAACATTGAATGATGGCATTCGTATACCAATGATTGGTTTAGGAACCGCTAAAGTGAAAGGAAGTGATGGTGTCCGTGCTATTACATCTGCGCTGGATGGCGGTTATCGCTTAATAGATACTGCCTATAATTATGAAAATGAAGGCACAGTTGGGGCTGCCATTCGAAGAAGCTCAGTAAAGCGGGAGGATTTACGGATTTCCTCAAAACTCCCGGGTCGATATCATTCCTATCAAGAGGCAGTAACTGCCATACAGGAGTCCCTTTACCGTGCGAATTTGGATTATTATGATTTGTACCTGATTCATTGGCCAAACCCTAAGCAGGATCAATATGTGGAAGCATGGCAAGCATTAATCGATGCAAAGAAATGGGGACTCATTCACTCGATAGGTGTCAGTAACTTTTTACCAGAACATCTTAAAAGATTAGAAGAAGAAACTGGTGTGTTACCGAGCATTAACCAAATTGAGCTTCATCCATTCTTTAACCAAGAGGAACAAAGAAAATGGCATGAACAGCATGGGATTGTCACCGAGTCGTGGAGCCCTTTATTCCGAACGAGTGAAATACTTCATCAGGAAGTCCTTCAAGAGCTTGCGCATAAGCATCACAAATCGGTTACGCAAATCATCCTACGTTGGCACTATCAGCTTGGGGCTGTTTCGATTCCGAAATCTTCTTCCCCTGAGCGTCAATTAGAGAACATCTCCATCTTTGATTTTTCTTTGGGTCAGGAGGATATGGATAAAATAGCGAACCTTACAAGGCCTGATGGTCGTATTAATGATCAGGATCCAGCTGTTTATGAAGAATTTTAGGGAGCTAGCAGGTGCTAACTCCCTAAATTATTATTATTTATCCTCTTCTGATTGTGAAGTGTTTTGGCTTTTTTTCTTATCCTTTTCATTTTTTAAATCTATTTCTAGATCTCTTAGCGGGATTTCGTCGACATGCTGTGGCTCTCTTCTTTTATCGTCGTTTGACTTCCTTTCCATTCTCTTCACCCTCCTTATATTAAGCAATGATGATGGTGACTTTGCTTTCTGGAAGACTCGGGATCTCACTCATGCTGTAATCTAAGTCCTGCTTAGGAAAATGATAGGAAACATCATGCAGGAAAAATTTCAGGGTCACTTTTAAAATGGCTAGCGTAATAAATTCTCCTGCACAACGATGACCTATATCGTATTCCCCACCACCCTGTGGAATAAAATCAAATGGACTTCCCTCCCACTCTTTAAATCGACTAGGATTAAATTGGTCTGGAGCTTCCCATAAGCTTGGATCATGATTAGTTCCATATAAATCTAATAAGGTAAGGGTTCCTTTTTTAAAGGGATAGTCGTTCCAAATAAAATCCTGTTTTACTCTTGCTGTAGCAAACGGGAAGAATGGGTAATAACGTCTAACCTCTTGAATAAAATTCTCGTAGCTAAATTCCTTTTGATGCAATTTATCGACCTGTTCTGGATACTGATGCACTGCTAATATAGTGAAATCCACGTAAACAGATATAGCGACAATTGGTCTAAGGAGATTTAGTACTTCCACAGCTGCAGTTTGTTTATCTAACAAGTTGCCATCTAGCCCTTGGTGCCAAGCAAACTGATAAATGGGACTTGACTTGGCTACTTTTATTTTTTCCTTACGAATGTCCTCGATTAATTGCTTTAGCCATTTCTCTGCTTTGGATCTTGACCTTCTTGCTTTCCAATGCTTTGGTCCTACGTTTGACGCATTTTCAAACATGGCACTCAGTTCATCTACCCATTTTTCTGATTCCTGTCTATCTAGTGGAATGCCTGTCCATTGCATAGCAACCCTTGTTAGAACATGTTTAGCCATATCATAAACGGTGACCTGTTCTGCTGAATGACGAGAAATTTCTTGACTCCATTCCGCTTCTGTAAGCTCTTGGATTTCCTTTAGCATCTCTCTTGTCATTAGTGACATGAACATAGCTTTTCGATGATGATGCCGATTTTCATCTAACCCTTGCACACCACCCTCGCCAAGCAATGTTTTTTGCAATCTTTTCGGTGCTGCCCCTTTGCGTTCAAATTTCTCATTGTCATAAAATAATTTTGCTTGTTCTTTTCCAACCATACAAATGACCTTTTCGCCTAAGAGCTTTGTTTCAAAAATTCTTGATTCGTACTTGTTCTTACGATTTTGGATAAAGGTATAGCCTTCCTTCAGTAATTGCAATGTATGATCAATGCCTTTTTCCTTTGGCATGTTTATCTCTTCACTAGACATCGTTCACCCTCCAAAAAACATTTTGTTTGTCTATATTTTCCCCTTTTTTGGAAAGCTAAACAATAAAATGAAAGATTGTGACCGCAGCCACTAACGGAAGCAGTTCGAGATGAAGCCAGACAACTGGATCGATCATCCCATCAAACGGAATAAATAAAATCCATGATGAATGGCAATGCCGCACCAACTGGAACTCCATTTTTGGGGGAACGGCTTAGATGAACAAATGATTCTTTGCTTGGAAATGCTGCCTGTTTTCTTATTTTGTCATGAAGGATGTCAATATCTTGTTCGATTAAATATGGAGAAAGATGGCCACCGAGAATAACTTCTCGATCAATGACTTGATGAACATTACCAATCGAGAAAGCTAGATGCTTTAAAAAGTCATCCCATCTTAACACATAGCTTGTCACCCCTTCACGCAGCTCCGAGAAAAAGCTGTCTAGGGTTTCCTCTTCTCGCAAAAGCGCACTGACTGAACAAAAGGTTTCCATACAACCTTTTTTACCACAATAGCAAGGCGGACCATTAGGGTCAATGGTCATATGCTCTACCGTGCCACTATAGCCTTCATTACCCATTTCAATCTGGTTATGAATAATAATAGCCCCACCAAGATGCATGCCGATAGATAAATAAATGGCATCACCAATATCGTTCCTGATCCATAGCTCTGTTGTTGCAGCACATTTGGCGTCATGCAAAAATCTACAAGGGTAATCTAAATAAGTAGAAAACCTTTCGATTCTTAAACCAGTACAATCCAAAATCTTTCCATAAATAATTTCCTTACCATCTTTAGTAGTCAATGCCTGTACCGCAAAGCCAATGCCTAGTACCTGCTCTTTTGAAACTTCTAATGAATCGATAAAGGCTTTTACTTTATTACATAAAGTGCGGAAATAATGATCCTCTTGAGCAAAACGGAGAGAAAACTCGGTTTCTTGAAAAACATGACCTAGTAAGTTGACCGCTAGCATTCTAATGGAGTTTCGTTGAATTTCTACCCCTATGCTAATACGTGCCCCTGGTCGGAGTGCATAAGCCGTAGCTCTACGTCCAACAGAAGATTGAAATTGTCCACTTTTTTCAATCAATTGCTCCTTTTCTAGCTTCACGAGATTTTGTGTGATTGTAGGTAAGCTTAATTGTAACTGATGAGCAATTTCTTGCTTCGAAAGCTTTTCATTATGATAGATCAAATGAAAAATGGCGGAATAATTACTGTTTTTAATATCTTTGAATGTGACCATATACATAACCTCATTAAATCAATATATTTTATAAAATAATTTTCTTTAAATATAGCACACGAATCATGACTAGCTCAAAAATTTGCTAATAGAAGGAAAAATTTAATGTTGACGTTTTCATTATTGCGTTTTATTATATAAATATATTTTATAAAACTATTTTACAAAATACATTAATAAAAGAGAGGTTTTACACATGGGAATTATCGAAAAAATGCGACTGGATGGTAAAAAGATCTTTGTAACAGGGGGAGCTCGTGGAATTGGCAAAAGTGTTGCAACTGCTTTTGCCGAGGCAGGGGCGGATATTGCCATTGTAGATTTAGATATCAAGGAAGCAACAAAGACAGCGGAAGAAATTAGTACAACTAATGGAACAAGGGCCATTGCAATCGAAGCCGATGTTACCAAGCCTGATGATGTTAACCACATGATGGATCAGTTTCTTCAAGCATTCGGGCGCTTGGACGTTGCTTTTTGTAATGCTGGAATTTGTATCAATGCCCCTGCAGAGGATATGAGCTTTGAACAGTGGAAAAAGGTAATCGATATTAATCTAACAGGGGTATTTCTCAACGCCCAGGCTGCTGGCAAGATCATGCTCGAACAAGGTGGTGGCTCTATTATTAATACAGCATCGATGTCTGCTCATATCGTGAACCATCCACAACCTCAATGTGCCTACAATGCGTCTAAAGCAGGTGTGATTCAACTAACCAAATCACTTGCGGTGGAATGGGCTACTAGAAATGTACGAGTGAATTCGATAAGTCCAGGATATATGGGAACAGAGCTTACTCTAAACTCCCCCAGTCTACAGCCATTAATTAAACAGTGGAATGAAATGACGCCAACGAAGAGGATGGGAAAACCTGAGGAATTACAATCCATCTGTGTTTATCTTGCGGGAGATACTAGTAGCTTTACAACAGGATCGGATTTTGTCGTAGATGGTGGTTTTACAAGCATTTAAGCTTAGATAATATTCGATAAGGATGTGAGGAAATGGGGAAATGGAACAAAAGAATCGGATATGGTGTAGGGGATTTAGGCTGTAATCTCGTTTTTAGTACGATGGCATCTTACTTAATGTTTTTTTACACAGATGTTTTCGGGATTACCGCAGCAGCTGCTGGTACATTAATGCTCGTTACCAAAATAATCGATGCCTTAACAGATACTGGCATGGGGCTCATTGTAGATAGGACAAAAACACGATGGGGACAGGGCAGACCATATTTCTTAATCGGCGCCCTTCCGTTTGCCATCTTTACGGTTTTAACTTTTATTGTACCTGATTTTAATATGACCGGAAAAATCATCTGGGCATATGTTACCTATTGCCTGTTAAGTACTGCTTATACGGTGGTCAATATTCCGTTAAATACGATTGTTCCTAGATTAACCTCTGATAATCATGAAAGAAATGTGTTGGTGACCTCTCGGATGATTTTCGCGCTTATTGGAACCGCTTTAGTGATGTCGATTACAATGCCACTAGTCGGATTATTCGGTCAAGGTAATATGCAAAAAGGGTTCTTAATCACCATGAGTATGTATGGATTGATTGCGATGCTGTTATTTGTGTATACATTTGCTAATACAAAAGAGGTAGTCCCTCCTTCCGTGACACCAGGAAAATCGTCTATTTTACAAGACTTAAAGGGATTAACTGGCCAAACGATTATTTTTTTAGTGATCAATTTCCTGTATTTCGGTTTGTTTGTTATTCGAAATACGACCGTTATCTATTATTTTACCTATAACCTTGGTCGGACAGAATGGTTAACATTTGTTGGGCTATTCGGAATTCTATCTGGCTTACCTATGCTATTTGTCCTACCATGGCTCCAGAAGAAAATGTCTAAGAAAAGTGTGCTCATATTAAGTGCTGTCATCTACATCATTGGCGATTTACTAATCTTTCTCGGAAAGCCATCTCCTAGTCTATTAATTGTTGGTCTAGCCATAACTGGTCTCGGGATCTATGGAATCTTTGGTAGTACCTTCGCAATTCAGCCAGATGTAATTGACTACTCTGAATATAAGAAAAACCGTAGTATTGCTGGTATGATTGCAGCATTTCAAGGCTTTTTCGTTAAAGGAAGTATGGGGCTTGCCAGTGCGTTCATTGGATTATTATTAAGCATGGGTGGCTATGTTCCTAACGTGGAACAAACCACTATCGCCCTTCAATATATTGAAATTAGCTTTATATGGACACCTATCGTCATTTGCTTACTCATTATAGGTGTCATGTACTTCTATCATTTGGATCATAAGCGAGCAGAAATGGATGTGGAGCTAGAACATAGACGTTCTTTAACCGAGAAGGCGATGATGAAGGAAAATATGACGATGCAATAACGAGAAAAGGCACTGCCTTTTCTCGTTTTATTTAGGTAATTTGTACCAAAAAGCAAAAAACGATTCAGAATGCTCATGTTTCCTTTGAAATGATATGTTAATCTAAAAATGACCACTGAGTTCTACATAAAACTAATTGGTCACTTTAGTTGATGGGAGGTTTTAAATTGCCAACATATGCAGTGGTGGATAAGGAGACTTGTATTGGCTGTGGAAATTGTGAAGGAATAGCTCCAGATGTATTTGATTTTGACGATGAGGGATTAGCATTTGTTAAGCTTGACAACAACCAAGGCAAAAAGCAGATTCCAACCGATCATATGGAGGATCTAATCGAAGCTACAGGGTTATGCCCAACAGATTCTGTAAAGTTGTCCGAGCTACCATTTAATCAAAAATAGAAGGGAGTTACCTTATATGGCAGTGGAAGTCATTTCATTAAAGGAAATCACCAAATTCCAATCACGTGCGGAGGAGTTTTTTCCAATCAAATGGTACCAAGAAATGCTAGAAAATTCCCCTGTTTATTATGATGAGGCAACAAACACCTGGCATGTTTTTAAGCACAAGGATGTATTAGAGGTACTTACGAATTATGAGTATTTTTCAAGTGTCGGTACGAGAACGACGATTCCTGTTGGTGCGGATAACAAAGAAGGTTCACTACCAGAAAAAACAAATATCAATTTCGTTGACCCACCTGATCATCGAAAAAGACGCTCCTTATTATCTGCTGCATTGACACCAAGAAGTTTAAAAAATTGGGAACCTCAAATCCAACAAATTACAGATGAGCTAGTCGATCAGATGAAAACAAAGTCTACTGTTGATTTGGTTAATGACCTGGCTGCTCCTTTACCTAGCATCGTCATCACTGATTTATTCGGTATTCCCATTCATGATAGAATGCAATTTAAAGAATGGGTCGACATCCTTTTTCAGCCAATTGATACAACCAAAAAAGCGGAAAGTGAATGGAAGAAGCAAGAAGCAGCAAAAGCATATTATCAATACCTTTATCCTATTGTCGTCAGCAAAAGAGAAAATTTAGCTGATGATATAATCTCTGATCTGATCAGAGCAGAAGTTGACGGAGAAAGGTTTACAGATGATGAGATTATTAGAACCACCATGTTGCTTTTAGGGGCAGGTGTAGAAACAACGAGCCATTTACTTGCCAATACCTTCTACTCGCTACTTTATGATGATACTTCTGTTTATCAGGAATTAAGAGAGAACCTGGATCTTGTTCCGAAGGCAGTTGAAGAAATGCTCCGATATCGTTTTCACTCTTCCAAAAGAGATCGTACAGTAAAGAAGGACAATCATTTATTAGGTCATGATTTAAAAAAAGGAGATGTTGTCGTTGCATGGATGAGTGCAGCGAATTTGGATGGAGATGTATTTGAAAATCCTTTTACATTAGATATTCACAGACCGAACAATGTAAAGCATCTAACCTTTGGTAAGGGTCCCCATTTCTGTTTAGGTGCACCACTTGCTCGATTAGAAGCAAAAATTGCATTAACGACCTTTTTACAGGCATTTAGTCGGATCGAAGCGATTCCGACCTTTGACCTAGAGAAAAATTTAACAGATTCCGCAACGGGACAATCTTTACTATATTTACCTGCTAGGATATATTCATAAATTAGATGGGAAGGGCCAAATATTTATTTGGCTCTTTTCTCTAATTGTAGGTTTTCTTCTAGCTTTAATCTCGTAGCTTCGATTTCCGTAATATCACCAAGGTTATGTAGCATGCCTCTTAAGATAACCGGCCTTGGCTGCATACTAATTAATTCTTGTTCCATAATGGCTAAGGTTTCGATTGCTTCGGCTCGCTTTTCGCTTGATATGGCTAAGCTGTTCAATTCTTGCT
Source organism: Gracilibacillus sp. JCM 18966 (assembly GCF_055392695.1). NCBI lineage: Bacteria > Bacillati > Bacillota > Bacilli > Caryophanales > Bacillaceae > Gracilibacillus > Gracilibacillus sp. JCM 18966. The sequence goes on from NZ_AP043883.1 coordinate 4,208,656, forward strand.
TTAATTGTTTGATCAAATGAAGCGGGTGTTCTTTTTCTTCTACATTTTCTTGTAAATATAAGGACCATAAATTCTCGTTGATGAGCGGTTCATCGTTATTTGCCAGCATGCCCTTGAGAATATAATCGATTTGTGTAAAAAGTTTATGAACGATTTTATGAACATCCAACGGGAAATGCTTCCAATAGATTAACTCGATATACTGTCTTATCATTCCCATTAATAAAAAGGCACCATCTGATACAAATGGTTGGATTTTGTCCCCATATATTCTCAATAAATACTGTTCTGTCCATTTAATTTGAGCGATATTTTGACGATGTAAATATGGAGAAATTTTATTAGATGCTAATTCAAAAAGATCTCGACTTTGTAACCGATAAAACTCATGATGGTTCATATAGTGTTTGATTTTTATTTCGAGCTCCTTCCTGAATTTTTCAGTGGTCGTGAGCGTCGCATCTAATTCGACCTGAGCAATTTCATCCTCGATACTTTGGAAATAATGCTGAAGGATGTTCAATAGCAGGTCTTCTTTTGATTTAAAGTACACATATAAGCTACCCTTTGACACACCACAAACATCCGCCACTTCCTGCATCGAGATTCGATGATAGTTTTTCGTTGAAAAAAGCTTCCTTGCTGTGATTAGTATGTGCTTTTCCTTGTCGGCATCTTTTCGTCTCATTTTTAAAGCCTCCACTTAAACTCAAAGCCTGTTATATTTTTCTTGCCATTTGCTGTAATGGATCCCACACACCATTATAAGGTGGTGCATAGGCAAGATCTAGATCGAGTAGCTGTTTGACTGTCATTTTATTATATAAAGCTGTTGCTAAAACATCAATGCGTTTATCGACACCTTTTTTACCAATCACTTGTCCACCAAGTAAGGCATAGCTGTTTTTATCATAGATTAGCTTGATATGTAGGGTTTCCCCATCAGGGTAATATCCTGCTTGATTGTTTGCCTCTGACACTTCCACAGCAAAGGGAAGCTTTAAATGGTTTGCTTCTTTTTCTGTTAATCCTGTGCGGCCTAGAGTCAGGTCAAAAAACTTTATGATGGATGTTCCGACAATTCCTTTAAATGTCAACGGATTTCCGGCCATATTTGCACCAGCAATTCGTCCTTGCTTATTAGCAGTTGTTCCAAGCGGAATGTGGTCATCTAATTGCTTCACGCGATGATACTGTGTAGCACAATCGCCCGCTGCATATATATGAGGGATGGAGGTCTGCATATAGGCATTTACATGAATCGCCCCTTGTGTGTTCATCTGAATGGCAGAATTTTGTAAAAAATCGGTATTTGGTTTCACACCAACGCTTAAGAGCACTAAGTCAGTGGAATAGCTCCCTTTATTGGTAATGACGGTATTCACTCTTTTGTCTCCAGAAAAGCCTTCTACTTCCTCACCTAGTATTAAGGAAATTTGGTGCTTTTCTGCCTCTTGATGGATAATCGTTGCCATATCCAGATCAAAGATTGTTGCTAGCTGATCGCTACGTTGGATGAGTGTCACGTTCTTACCAAGCGAATGAAAGCTTTCTGCCATTTCTAAACCGACATACCCTCCTCCAACGATAGTTACATTCTTAATTTTGTTATTTAAATCTTGGAGTATGGCTTTTGTGTCTATTAATGTCTTTAATGGATGTATTCCATCAAGCTCTATTCCCTTCCAATTAGGGAGAACGGGATCAGATCCTGTCGCAATCAGTAAACGATCATAGTCTATTTCAAGAGCCGTGCCTGTCTTTAATTGAACTCCATATACTTTTTTCTTTTTTTCATCAACATGGGTTACTTCTGTAAAAGTTCTAGCATCTATCCCATATTTCTCTCTAAAGGTTTCCACAGTTCTTGCAATCACCTTATCTATATCTGGTACGACGCCATTAATAACATATGGCAGTCCACATTGCCCATACGAATAATCCTGCCCACGTTCTAATACCGTAATCTTAGCTTTCGAATCTGTCCGCGTGATTTCCATTGCAGCACTCATCCCTGCAGCAACTCCACCAATAATGACATATCGCATCAAGCGTGCCCCCTTTTTAATTTTCCAGTAATTCTTCACTACAGGATGGACAGAGGAGCTTATTATTTTCATTGGTTCCATCTAAAAATCCATCCCTACAATATACCGTCTCTCCACATGCCAAGCATTCGCCTACGATCTCTTCCAAGATATTGTCCCTCCGTTCTTTAAAAGATATTTTTAAAGATTGTAGCATATTTGTTGTGTTTATCCTAATGGAGAGATGAAGGTGGTTGGAGATTTTGGGAGTGGGCGAGCTTTTGGAGCTATTGTTTATTTTTGCGAGCGGTGTGGATTTTTTGCAGCTGCTACTTTATTTTTGCGAGTAGAGCGACTTTTTTTGCAACTGCTGCTTTATTTTTGCGAGTAGAGCGACTTTTTTGCAACTGCTGCTTTATTTTTGCGAGTGGAGTGGATTTTTTTGCAGCTGCTGCTTTATTTTTGCGAGTAGAGCGACTTTTTTTGCGCAACTGCTGCTTTATTTTTGCGAGTAGAGCGACTTTTTTTGCAGTTGCTGCTTTATTTTTGCGAGTGGAGCGACTTTTTTTGCAACTAATAAAAAACGAAGGGAGCATATCACTTTAGCCCTTCGCTTTTTTCTATTAATTCACGATCTTGAATTTCTTAAATAATAACACACATATCCCTATAAATAACAACAGGCCACCTATTAGAAGAAAGGTGAACAGATTGGTTGCTGTATTGGGAAGTGAATTTCCTTCGTTTTGATTCTGATGATGATCCTCTATTTTCTGTTCCTTTTCGCTTTGGTCATTTTCTAGCTTTTCTGACTCTTTTTCATTAGAGGGATTATTAGTTGATTGATTGTCATTCCCGTCATTTCCATCTTTCTCAGGTACTTCTTCCTTTTGTTCATCACTAGAATCTCCGTCCTGTTCGTTATTAGGCTCCTCTTTATTTGGATCCTCCTCCGGTTCTTTTGGTAACTCCGGTTGCTCTGGTTCTTCTCCTTGAAGATCAATAATTCGACCTTCTATCACAGGGTCAACCTGCCCATTTAGATCCTCGACCATATAGTCGCGTAGTTGCTCCCAGTCGATTTCGCCAATATCTTTTACTCGACCTTCCTCATATGCTTTGGCGAATACCTCAAAGCCGTCTCCACCTTTTCCTGTAAAATTATTCGTAGTGACAGAGTAGATCTGATCTTCGGCTATTTTTTGATATTCTCCGTTTCTTGCTATTTCCATTGAAATGACACGAGATCCCTCAGTCTCCCCACTGTCATAAGTGAACCTCATACCTGCAATTTGTAAAAATCCACCGCTCTCTTTTGGTGCTTGACTTACACTATGTTCGAGTATTTGTTTTATTTCTTGACCAGTTAACTGTGCTACGACAGGGTCGTTTCCGAAGGGGAGGACCGCCATTACTTCCCCAACTGTAATAGGGCCTTTATCAATAGCTGCTCGAATTCCCCCACCATTTTGCATGGCAATGACAACACTTGGATCCTTTTCTTTCGCCTTTGCTAGCATCGCATCTGTAATTAAATTTCCTAATTCTGTTTCATTGGCACGAACACTAACTTCACTATCACTAAGACGTGGATTTAACAAAGGTTTTGCTGCAACGGCACCTGTCTCTTGATCAATGATTTTGTCTATTTCCTTTTTGTATGGGGCTAGAATTTTGCTGGCATCCTCATTTGGTTCTTTTTCCGTGACATCGATTAATTGGCCTGCACTTTCAGTTACAACCCCATTTTCATTAAACTGCACATCGAGTCTTCCTAAGAGTTGAGCATATTGATATGCTTGCACGATAACCGTTGGGTCCTTGTCCGCTCCATTTTCATCCTTTTCGACAACTACCGGTTCTTCTAATTTTGAATGGGAATGTCCACCGACAATTACATCAATCCCATCGACATATTTTGACAATTGCAAGTCATTTCCCATGTCGGGGTTACTATCATAACCAATATGGTTCACTGCAATAATTTTATCAATACCCAATTCACTAAATTGATCCACTGCTCGCTGTGCTTCTTCTATATAGGATAAAAATTCTACATTGACTGGACTGGAAATATTCGCTGTATCCTCTGTGGTAAGTCCAAATATACCGACTTTTTCGCCATCGACTTCCTTAATGATTCCATCATAGACCATTCCACTTTCGGCAGATTCTATAAATCCATCATTGACGATCCCAGACATATATGGATCATTTGAAAAATCAACATTTGTGCCTAGTAATGGGAAATTAGCAGCTTGGACAAATTCCTCTAAGGATTGATGACCATCCTCGCTTGAACCGAGGTCAAACTCATGATTTCCAAATACCATGGCGTCAAAGCCCATCATATTTAATAAAGCTAAATCGGCCTTTCCTTTATACTGATTAAAGTATAGTGTTCCTGAAAATACATCTCCACCATGAAATAAAAGTGCCTCTGGTTCCTCTGCACGCACCTCGTTAATAGCTGTAAGCATTCTTGGTAACGGCTCTACATGTGCATGTGTATCATTCATATGCATGATCGTTAGCGAAAAATTCTCATTATCGCCTTCTGCTGCAAGGATACTAGTTGGTAAAATTAAAGAACTCGTGAGTAGAATAATAGTTAAGAGCTTGAATGAAAATCTCAATTGGCTACCTCCTTTTAGATTAGATTAATAGAATACGCTAGGACTTCTCCCATCATTGTAGAAATCCACTATTAACTAATCATTAAAAATATGTAAAAATTATGTAAAACTACTAATAGTTATAACATATTTCGGCAGGATTTTGGTAGTGTTTTCATTAATTTTATTGGGAATAGTTAGGATAGGTATCTTGGTGATCTCATGTGCGGATCGAGAGATTACCTCGATATAACTATTTATCTTGGTTATTTCACCAGCTCTCCGTACGAAAACCAAAATAAAAAAATATATCTTGGTTATCTCGCAAGCATCCTTCGAGATAACCAAGATATAAGCTCAAAGACTAGCAGATTTTTATCATTCAATGAGAGAGGAAAGCAACCACTCTATCAATTCCCTGAAACTAATCCAAATAATTCAGGTAGCCATAAGGACACGGCGGGAACAAAGGTGACGATTAATAAAACACCTACAATGACGAAAAAGAAAGGCATGATTGGCTTTACCACGCTTTCGATTTTTAGTTTGGCGACTCTTACTCCAATAAACAGAACAGGTCCGACTGGTGGGGTGATCGTCCCGATACTCACATTTAATACCATCATTACCCCAAAATGAACAGGATCCATACCTAATTCCATGGCGATTGGGAGAAAGATTGGAGTGAAGATTAATACAGCGGGGGTCGGATCCATTAATGCGCCAATTATGAGTAGGATAAGATTCATAATTAACAGTATGATGATCGTATTATCTGAAATGGATAATAACAAATCAGAGATGAGTCCAGGTATATTCGTAAAAGACATCACCCATGCCATAATGCTAGAAACCCCTATTAGGAAAACGACAATCGAGGTAATTTTTGTTGCCTCTAGCAAAATTCGGGGTAAATCTTTGATTTTAATTGCTTTATAAATAAAAGATAGAATAAAGGAATAGACAACGGCAATGGCAGATCCTTCTGTTGCGGTAAAAATACCGCCAACAATCCCGCCAATTACGATGACGATGAGAAGTAGGCTCGGTATCGCATCGAGAATCACGAACAGCTTCTCTTTTAATCCTAGTGATAAATGGGAAGTATATTTGCGATGCCTTGCAATGAAAAAGGCGACAAGCATACAACCAAGTCCCCAGAGAATCCCAGGGATATATCCTGCCAAAAATAAGGCGGCGATCGACGTACCACCACTAGCTAAGGAATAAACGATCATAATATTACTCGGTGGAATAAGCATCCCTGTAGGTGCTGATGATATATTAACAGATGCACTGAATTCGGTACTATATCCTTCTTTTTTTTGCATTGGTGTCATGGTGGTACCAACCGCAGCGGCTGCAGCTACTGCAGAGCCGCTGATCGAACCGAAAAGCATATTCGCAATGGTATTCGTGTGCGCCAATGAGCCTGGCATTTTTCCTGCGAGGACTCGTGCACAATGAATCAGCCTTGAAGCAATCCCGCCATTATTCATGATCACACCTGCGAGGATAAAAAAGGGAATTGCTAACAGGGTGAAGGAATTCATTCCAGTGAACATCCGCTGGGCAGAGGACAAAACTGCATCCTGAAAAAATAGAATATAGAGCATGGAAATCAGTGATGCGATTCCAACACTAATACTAATAGGTACCCCTATGATCAGACAAAACAAAATCCCTATTGCTAAGATCAAGCCAACTACTACTGCTATATCCATGCAAACCCCTCCTTGCCTCCATGATTATTCTGTTTTAACCTTTTTTCGTGTTTGGACTGTTTGATAGATGTTATACGTGCAATAGAATAAAATACACAAGCCACTCACTGGCATGACAGCATAAAGATAGCCAATTGGAATTTGTAAGGAAGCATTCATCTGTGTCCAAGCAAGCTCTGCAGCAATAAACCCACCGATAAGTAGCACAAATAAGGCAAATACCATATTCAGTGCCTCAATCACTATTTCATTTACAGCTTTCAATCCTTGTGGGAATTTATCCTTCACCACTTCCACTGCCATATGTCCTTTCTCCCCGAATACAATGGCTGATCCAAACATCACAAGCCAGACGAAGCAATATTTTGCTAATTCCTCAGAGACGACACTTGGGTTATTTAAAATAAACCTAGTTATCACCTGCCATGTCACAAGTAATACGAGAAAGGCAAACAAAGTAATACAAATAGCGGAAAGCGCTTGATCCAGTCGTTTTTTTACTGCATCCATTTCATCACCTCATTTATTACTCTAGCTTTTGCATTTTTTCATAGATTTCCTTTGCCTTCTCAGAGGTTAATTTTTCTTCGATTAGAGGTCTTACTGCATCTTG